>NZ_CP030880.1:0-3441166 GCF_003323815.1 Acinetobacter haemolyticus | reverse complement strand
GTGCATCCCCTATTTATCCATTTTTAAATTTAAAAAACAAAAAACCACCACCCTTGCATTCCGAAGGGGTCGCCATTCTAACCAAGTTATCCACATCTGTCAGGAAAATTTCAGATACTTTCGATGAAAAAGAAAGCATTCGTGAATTAAATTTAAATTCAAAGCACTTGTGAATAACTTTTAGCACATCCTGTGGATAGTTTTAACCACCAAGTTATCCACAATCTATAAAATCAATAAAAACAGAGTTACCCACAAGGTAACCATATGTTTAATGATGAAAATATGTGGTTCTCCACAGAAAATATCCACCCTAATAGTAATAAATTTAAATTTTAAAATTTGAATTTATTTATAAATCGAACCCGAAGTGTGGATAACTGAGCATATCGAAATTTAAATTCAAAATCCAAAGAATAAATTTAAAACATTTGCTTTATTGTGGGTAAGTCTATGGATAGGCTGTGAATATATCTTATTATTGATATAATTTAAATAGATAGCTTGTGTATGTTTTTTGTTTTCAAGAATAGAGAAGAAAGTGCACGACCAAAATATGAAAGAAAAAGTACAAGATAAAATGTAAAGTTTTTGATTTTTGATTGACAGCGTAAACATTGCACAATAAAATCGCGGACCTTTATAGAAAGATCATTTTGGGAGTTTCGATATGAAACGTACTTTCCAACCATCTGAATTAAAGCGTAAACGCGTTCATGGTTTCCGTGCTCGTATGGCAACTAAAGCTGGTCGTCAGGTTTTAGCTCGTCGTCGTGCGAAAGGTCGTCATAGCTTAACTGTTTAATACTGTTAAGCTGACCAGATTTGGGTGATGACACTTTACAGTTTTGGCACTGAATTTCGTATTCGTTGTGCTGCAGATTACAAAAGTGTATTTGATGGTGCGCTTTTTAAAGTGCATCAGCCCCATTTCCTTTTTTTAGCAAAATTAACCGAACAGCCAAATAGCCGTTTGGGTATTGTCGTTGCTAAAAAAAAGGTGCGTCGTGCACATGAACGAAATCGGGTAAAACGTCTTGCTCGTGAGAGCTTTCGTTTACATCAAGCACAATTTAATGCTGATATCGATATTGTGGTAATGCCTAAAGTAGGTATAGACACAATTTCAAATCAAGAATTACATCAACAATTAGATTTTGCTTGGCAAAAATTACAACGTTTAGCAAAAAAGCATTCTAAAGTCGCTACCACCGCCCTCCAAAATTAGAGATCTCCAATGGTACGTATCCTGCATTGGTTGATAAGATGCTACCAAATCGCAATAAGTCCATTATTGGGGCCACGTTGCCGCTATATTCCAACTTGTTCTCAATATGCTATAGAAGCTTTACAAACGCATGGGGCAGTTAAAGGAGTCTGGCTGTCAACTAAACGCGTTTGTCGTTGTCATCCTTGGGGAGGGTCGGGTTATGACCCAGTGCCGCCTAAAGCAGTTCGTTTTATTTCGTTTCATCAAATAGATTCTCAAATGCATCACGTTGCTGTACCCTTTCGTGATCGTTTATGTAAGCAAAATTTCTCTAATCATTTGGGATATTAGTTATGCAACAATGGGCCAGATTTGCAATTCTTGGAGCCATGTTTGTTACCGCATATTTGCTTATTTTGGCTTGGCAAAAAGATTATGGTCATGCTGCACCAGCTCCGCAACAACAAGCGGCAGTGGTCAGTGCACATGATGTGTCTGCAGATTTGCCAAATGCTCAAAATGCAACAGCGGCTTCAGACTTGCCACAAGCAAATGTGACTGCATCACAACAAGCCACAGAAACTACCTCTGTGAATCAGCAACTGATTTCAGTACAAACCGATCTCTATCATCTTTGGATTAATCCAAAAGGTGGTGACATTGTTCGTATTGAGTTATTGAGCCATGATCAAAGCAAAAATGGTGATCAACCATTTGTCATGCTGGAAAATGATGCGAACCGTACTTACGTCGCTCAATCAGGCTTAATTGGATTAAATGGACCAGATAGCAGCCGAAATGGTCGTCCAATGTATGATGTTGAAAAAACAGCATATACAATGGAAGATGCCAAAAAAGTGGCGACGACAGATGGTGCAAGCAGTCAAGTTTTGACTGTTCCATTGGTCTTTAAAACACCTGAAGGCGTTGAAGTGATTAAAACTTTCACTTTCACTCAAGGTGAATATCCAATTACCGTTAAACACCAAGTCGTTAACCGCAGTCAGCAAAACTGGCAAGGTCAAATGTTTGGTCAGTTAAAACGTGATAACTCAGATGATCCAGGTAAATCTGATCAAGGTATCTTTACCTTAGGGACCTTCTTGGGTGGCGCATGGGGTACACCTGATGCACATTACAATAAACTCAAGTTTTCAAACTTCTCTGATGAGAAGTTAAATCTTGATGCGAAAAATGCTTGGGTTGCGATGGTTCAGCACTATTTCGTGAGTGCATGGATTCCAGGTAATTTAAAACTGACGCAAGCGGATGGTCAGCCATATACTGCTAAATTAGAATCACGTCAGTCTGCGGACAAGATGAATATTATTGGCTTTACTTCTCCGACCATTAATGTGCCTGCAGGTACGTCGATGGAAGTTGATGCAAAGTTCTATTCAGGTCCAAAGATCCAGTCTGAGCTGAAAGATTTAGCTGTAGGTTTAAATCAAACCGTAGATTATGGTTGGTTATGGCCGATTGCAAAACTATTGTTCCTTGGCTTGCAATTTTTCCATAACATCGTGGGGAACTGGGGTTGGTCAATTATTCTTTTGACGATCTTAGTGAAGCTGATTTTGTGGCCACTTTCATCGAAAAGCTATCGTTCGATGGCAAAAATGCGTGTCATTGCACCTGAAATGCAACGCATGAAAGAAGAGTTTGGCGATGACCGTATGCGTTTCTCTCAAGAAATGATGGCATTGTATAAGCGTGAACAAGTAAATCCATTATCGGGTTGTTTGCCGTTGTTACTGCAAATGCCAATTTTCCTTGCCCTGTATTGGGTACTCATGGAAAGTGTGGAATTACGTCATGCACCTTGGTTGCTATGGATTCAAGATTTATCGGCGATGGATCCTTGGTTTATTTTGCCGCTACTCATGGGGGTTACCATGTATGTGCAGCAAATGCTCAATCCACAACCGACTGATCCAATGCAGGCAAAGGTTTTCCGTTTGATGCCAATCATCTTTACGGTATTTATGTTGTTCTTCCCAGCAGGTTTAGTCCTTTACTGGATTGTCAACAACGCCATTACGATTCTGCAACAGTCATTTATCAATAAGAGTGTAGAAAAAGATCGTCTCAACAAGGTTGAGTCAGCGTCTTAATTCTCCAACTTTTACTGAATAAATCCGCTTAAGATGGTAATCTTAAGCGGATTTTTATTTGGCTGAATTTTAGGGTTGTGAAGTGAAAAATATGCAACATCAAACCACAATTGCTGCGATTGCTACACCGTTGGGTCGTGGAGGTGTGGGAGTCATTCGTCTCTCTGGACCGAAGGCTTATATGATTGCCGAACAACTCACACAAAAACAACTACCTACTGCAAGAATGGCGGCTTTTCGCCAGTTTTATGATGTAGATAATTCAGTGATGGATGAAGGCATTATCTTGTGTTTTCCAAATCCCCACTCGTTCACGGGCGAGGATGTAGTGGAAATCCAAGGACATGGTGGTCCAGTCATTCAAAATGCATTGTTGGCGCGCTTGCTTGATTTAGGTGCGACAGCTGCAAAGGCGGGTGAATTTTCCATGCGTGCCTTTGAAAATGGCAAAATGGATTTGGTTCAAGCAGAAGCGATTGCAGATTTGATTGATGCAACCTCACAGGCAGCAGCACGTTCAGCGGTACGTTCTTTACAAGGTGCTTTTTCAACTAAAATTAATACCGTTTTAGAAAAATTGATTCACTTGCGTTTGCATGTGGAAGCCGCGATTGATTTTCCAGAAGAAGAAATTGATTTTTTAGCGGATGGTAAAATTCTAGCGTTATTGGATGATGTACAAGATTCTGTCAAGGCCGTACAACAATCGGCGCGTCAAGGTCAATTGTTACGTGAAGGTTTGCAAGTCGTGATCGCAGGTAAACCGAATGCTGGAAAATCGAGCTTATTAAACGCATTGGCTGGACATGAGCGTGCCATTGTGACCGATATTGCGGGTACCACACGTGATGTTTTACACGAAAAAATCAGTTTGAATGGCCTGCCGATTACTTTAACGGATACGGCTGGTTTACGCGAAACAGGTGATGTTGTTGAACGCGAAGGTATTCGCCGAGCGATCAAAGAGATTGAGCAAGCGGATTTGTTACTGTTGGTATACGACTTAAATCAAGGTGATGAACCGTTGCAATTGGCACATGAATATTTTGCAGATCATCTTGAGCCGAAACGGTTATTGTTGATCGGAAATAAATGCGATTTAACGGGTCAACCAGCAGAAATGACGGATTATCAAGGTTTCCGCCACATTCGGGTTTCAGCAAAACAGGATATGGGGGTTCAGGTGCTCATAGATGCGATTACAGCGCATGCAGGCTTCCAGCCCGAAGAAGATACCTTTATTGCCCGTACGCGTCATCTAGACGCAATGAAGCGCACTCAGCGCTATTTGGCAGAGGCTCGTGAGCAGCTTGTGGTATTTAATGCAGGTGAGCTTGTTGCAGAGTCTTTACGTTTGGCACAAAACGCCCTCGGTGAAATCACTGGTGATTTTAGTGCGGATGATCTGCTCGGAAAAATCTTTGGTTCGTTTTGTATTGGGAAATGATTCCAATTAGAAAAGTGTTCCACGTGAAACATCTCGGGTATTGGTTTGATTTTGGTTGTGACTCAGTAAGTCGTGCTGTATAGCCTTGTGAGACGGATTACAATAGCGGCTGATTTTTGATTCGAGTGTCAGTCATGTTAAAAAAAATTGGGATATTCTCATTATTGAGCTGTGTTTCTATGATGAGTTTAGCCAATGTGGAAACCTTAAAAAGTAATCTAAATAAAAACTATCCCGATATCCAAGTGACCAATATTCAAGCCACTGAAATGACGGGTTTATATAGTGCAAATCTAGATAATCAAATCATCTACCTCGATGAAAATGCCGAGCATATGTTTATCGGTTCAATGGTGCGTTTAAAAGACCAAAAAAATCTCACAAAAGATTTAGTACTTAAGCAAAATTCAATTGATTGGCAAAAACTCCCTTTACAAGATGCAATTAAAACGGTCAAAGGGAATGGTAAACGTCAGCTCGCTATTTTTTCAGATCCAAACTGTCCGTACTGTAAGCAATTAGAAGCAGAACTCGATAAGCTCAATGATGTAACGATTTATACCTTTATCTATGCCTTAAAACCGCAATCTATCGCTGTTTCTAAGCAAGTTTGGTGCGATGCAAATCCATCCTATGCATGGAAAAATTTACTGCAAAAAAATGTTCAACCTAAAGCAAAAAACTGTGCCAATCCAATTGATCGAAACCTAGCTTTAGGACGTAAATTAGGCGTGAATGGCACACCGACTTTGATTTTTTCAAATGGCTTAAAGATGGTGGGGGGACGTAGTGCTGAAGATATTCAAATGATTTGGAAGGAATTGGGACTATAAATATAAACCTCCCAATTCATAACAATCATGAATTGGGAGTGATTTCTATGCCTCTAGCTCTTCTTGGTAACGAGGTTGTAGATGAATAAAATAATCACAGCACCGACCACAGATGCAATAAATCCAGCCGCTGAATTTTCACCATATAAGCCGAGTAATCGGCCGCCATAGGTTGCCAATAAAGAACCCGAAATACCGAGTAAAGTGGTAACAATAAAGCCAGCTTTGTCATCACCTGGATGGAGCGCTCGTGCAATTAAACCCGCAAAGAAACCAACGACAATTGCTACAATTAGAGACCACATTGTTATTTCTCCTTGTTTTAACAATAGTATTTGTAGTTATCCTGCTTGATGAGGAGAGCTTTTGTCTGTAGCGGATTGCTTATTTATGTCGTATTTTTGTGCAGTGTTGAGATATTTTTAATTAGGATTTAAAAATAAAAAAGCGACGAAATCGTCGCTGAACAGGTGCTTGAGTTACTTTTGCATGGGGAGTTCAAGCACCGATAATACAGATTTTTTATTGATCAAAGACCAATTTCACCGATAAATGGAAGATGACGATATTTTTGATCATAATCGAGACCATAGCCCACAATAAATCGATCTTCGACTTCGAAACCTAAGAATTTGACTTCTAAATCAATTTCACGGCGTGATGGTTTGCTCACCAGCGTACACAATTCAATTGAATTGGGCTTGCGCGTTTGCAACATTTGAATGACTTTGTTGAGTGTATTGCCTGAGTCAATAATGTCTTCGACCACCAATACATCTTTACCGTGAATTTCACCATCCAAGTCCTTTAGAATTTTGACGTCACGGCTAGATGTGGTACCACCGCCATAGCTTGAAACGGTCATAAAATCGAGTTCATGCGGTTTTTCAATCGCACGGCATAAATCTGCCATAAAAATGACTGAGCCGCGCAGTAAACCAATCAATACCAGTTCTTTATCACTTTGAGCATAGTGTGCATTGATTTTTTCACCTAGCTCTTTCACTTTGGCTTGGATCTCTTCACTGGAAATCATTACGCGCATCGCAACAGTCATCGATAGATTCCTAAAACTTTAAAAATGGGAAAATAAAAAAGGTGTTGACCTGCAACACCTCGAAATCTTGAGTTAATGTGAGAATTTTAAAACAAAATGAGTTTTCATGCATCTTTTGATGATGAAGAATATGTATCATTTTGCCGTGAAGCACTGTCTCGCTTCAACAAAACTGCGCAGCTCATGGCAAAGATGATCAATCCAATCCTACGCTTATTGAATACTCTAGTTGGCGCTATAGGCTTTTTGTCCATAGATATAGGTTGCCTCGATATTACGGTCATCACCCATAGTAAACAGCGCAAATAAGCTGTCATCAATTGATTTAGAACGTGATTGACGTAGTTGTTGTAGAGCCGTTGCTTGCAGATTTAGCACGACAAAATCCGCTTCTTTACCAACATTGAAGTTACCGAGCTTATCATCGAGATCAAGTGCTTTTGCACCACCTAAGGTTGCATGATACAACGACTCAAAAGCAGAGAGTTTATCACCTTGTAACTGCTGCACTTTATAGGCTTCATTGACGGTTTGTAATAAGCTAAATGAAGTCCCTGCCCCAATATCTGTACCCAAACCAACTTTGACTTGTTGTTCCCAAGTTTTCTTTAATGGAAATAAGCCACTACCTAAGAACAGGTTTGACGTTGGACAAAAGGCAATTGCAGAGTCAGTCTCATGCATGCATTGCCATTCTGCATCTTCTAAATGTACGCAATGCGCGAATACCGAACGCTGACCCGTTAAACCATAATGATGATAGACATCGAGATAGCCCTTTTGCGCTGGGAATAAATCTTTAACCCATGCGATTTCATCTTTATTTTCACTTAAATGAGTATGTACATAGACATCAGGATATTCTGCTTTGAGTTGCCCTGCTTTTTCTAGCTGTTCTGGTGTAGAGGTTGGTGCAAATCGTGGTGTAATCGCGTATAAGGCGCGACCTTGGCCATGCCACTTTTCGATCAGGGTCTTAGAATCATCATAGGCGCTCTCTGCAGTGTCACACAGTGCTTCAGGTGCATGACGATCCATCATGACTTTACCTGCGATTAAACGCATTTGGTACTGTTCTGCGGCTTCAAATAAAGCATTCACAGACTCAGGATGAACAGTACAAAACACCAGTGCCGTAGTGGTGCCATTTTTAAGCAATTCCTGCACAAAGAATTTTGCAATTTCTTCGGCATAGGCTTGGTCTTTGAACTGGATTTCAGTTGGGAAGGTATAGGTATTGAGCCAACTGAGTAATTGTTCACCGTAGGCACCGACCATTTCTGTTTGTGGAAAGTGAATATGGGTGTCAATCATGCCAGGAATGATCAATTGATCTGGATAATGTTGAATCTCAACATCTGTAGGCAGATGATCTTGAGCGGCATCCCAAGTGCCAAACCAACGAATTTTGCCCTGTTCAGTGATCAGAACACCATCTTCGATATAACGCACTTGGTCTGCGATTTCAGTCGCTTGGGAAACAGTTTTTTTAATATCTAAGAAGCGACCACGAATAACCGTGATCGGAGTAGCCAACGTCATAACAACCTACAGTTTTACTTTTTTCGGTTGATTGTACCTGATTTTGTCCAGATTACTGGAATATTCGCCTAAATTAAGCGACCAAAATCTGCATTAGTAAGTTATGAAACTTTTAAGCAGCGTGTAAATTCTAAAAAATGGTTGCAGCAATGGCCTAAATTACAATGGGTTGATCCAATAACAAATTACACAATACCTGAATAGAAAAAAGGGCCTTCATTGAAGACCCATTTGATATGCTTTTTAATTATTCCGCTTGATGTTTATTGTGACGTAACGATAGATACGCCGTAATACTCAATACCAAGATGATAAAGCCGAGTGAGATCCAGATCGGCATGTGGAACACATCCAACAACAACATTTTCGTACCGATAAACAATAAAATAATACCTAAGCCATAAGGTAAATAATGCATTTTGGTTGCTGCGCCAGCGAGTAAGAAGAACATCGCACGCAAGCCTAAAATTGCCATTAAGTTTGCAGTTAAAACGATGAATGGGTCAGTCGTTACAGCAAAAATCGCAGGTATCGAGTCCACAGCAAAAATGACATCAGAAGCTTCGACCAGTACTAATACTAAAAATAACGGCGTTGCCCACAAAAGTCCATTTCGGCGGACGAAGAATTTATTGCCTTCTAGTTGAGGTGTAATGCGTAGGTGTTTACGTAACCATTTGAGTAAAGCATTGTCTTCGATATTGCTTTCTTCCTCCTGCCCTTTAAGAAATTTAAAGCCGGTGTAAACGAGGAAAGCACCAAAGATATAAAGAATCCATGAAAACTCTTGAACGAACCAAGCGCCAATAAAGATAAAGATGGTTCTAAGTACAATTGCGCCGAGAACTCCATAGAGCAAGATTTTGCGTTGTAAAGCAGGTGGAATCGTGAAAGCAGCAAAGATCATGAGCCAAACGAAGACATTATCGATTGCTAAGGATTTTTCGAGCAGATAGCCTGCGAAGTATTCCATGGTTTTTTGATTGGCAATGTTCACCCCAACTGTTTGCTGGAGATACAGCCACAATGCACCACCAAACAGTATGGCGACAGTGACCCAAGCAATACTCCAATAAGCAGCTTGTTTAAAAGGAACATTTTGGTTTTGCTTCTGTTTAAAACCTAAAAAGTCGATGATTAACATCACCGACACAATGCCAAAAAAGGCAAGGTATAGCCATAAATTGCCGATAGTTTCCATCACTACTCCCTATCTGGCAAATGGACATAAAAAAACCTTGACCAGTTGCCAGATGAATTAAAAAAACATCTGTTTCAACATGATCAAGGTCTTGCCTACATCACCATGAGAGATGATGCTCAGAGTCCGACTTTTTGCAAAGTGTAATGACGGAGCTCTGACACCTGAGTTTTAATTGCAACACTCAGGTTTGGAGGAGGCTACTCCCCTTGTCAACAAATACGGTATGGATGATGCCATCCAAATCTGCGCGTAGCATTACATAATTTGAGTAAATCTGCAAATGGATGCTTCATGGTTTCGCATTAAAAATGTTTAGAATTTCATGCCGTAAAAATTGATGGCGAGGGTTTTGTTTGACGTGGTCATGCCAATACATCCCCATCGTGATTTTTGGTAATTCGATAGGTAAGGCATGAATCTGTAATGTTTCCGCATAATGCAGATGATTCAGAATACTTTGTGGAATGGTTAATATCGCATTTGGGTATTGTGCCAAGACTTGTAGTGCGGTTGCGTAATGCTGGCAACGCAGAAAAACTTGTCGAGATAATTGTTGGCGATTCAAATAAATATCTTCCAATAAAACCCCAGTGCGACGAGAAGATACCCCAATATGTGGAGAGGATAAGTAGGTTGCTAGATCCATTTTACTTTGTTGGGTGCACACCACAAAATGATCTTGGATGAGTTGTTCAAACTGTAGATGTGCTTGATGAGGTTGTACTAGATCAATCACAAAATCGATCTGCTGGGCAGATAAGTCCGCCAGCATATTTTTACGATCGAGTTTGGAGCTAAGAAATTGAATATCGAGATTTAACTGTGCAAAGTGATGTACCAATCGAGGAAAAATAATCGGTTCAATTTCATCGTGAATCGCAATCTTAATACTTTGTAGCATGCTCGGAACAAACTCTTGCTGTGGCACAGCAATCTGTTGAATCGTCAATAACGCCTCTTGGATTGGATGATAAATTTGCTCTGCATAAGGCGTTGGAAGCATCTTTTGTCCACTTCGTACAAATAATTCGTCATTCAACTGTGTACGTAAACGTTGTAAGGCATGACTAACGGCAGATTGGCTAATACAGAGTAATTGAGCAGCTTTAGAAATGCTTTTTTGTTCAAAGATCGCAATAAAAAGTGGGTATAAATTAATATCTATACGGTGGAATTGTCCGACTTCGAGCGGGTTTATATTATGAATCTGGTTCATAGTTTTAAATAAAATAAAATCATTTCATTCATAATAAGTTTTCGCTTAAGGTGATGTAAAGCAGCGAATCAAGTTTCGTTAAATATTTACCTTGAGGGAAATAATGATGTTTGCATTATCTGAACGCGCGCAGGATTTTATTGCAAGAACGCAAACCTTTATTCAACAAGAAATAGAACCGATTGAAAAAGCCTTTTGGGATGAGGTCCATCATCTCAATGTCGATGGCGACTGGACCAAATGGCAATGGCCAGCCCAACTCGAACAATTAAAAAGCAAGGCCAAAGCAGCAGGCTTATGGAATATGTTCTTGCCAGATGCGGAACTCGGTGCAGGTTTATCGGTTCAAGAATATGCGCATATTGCTGAGTTGACAGGACGTAGCCTCCTTGCACCAACGGTATTTAACTGTAATGCGCCTGATACTGGCAATATGGAGGTGTTATGGCGCTATGGCAGTCAGGAACAAAAACAACAATGGTTGCAGCCCTTACTTGCTGGGGAAATACGTTCTGTATTCTGCATGACTGAACCTGCGGTTGCGTCGAGTGATGCCACTAATATGCAAGCTACGGCGGTGATTGAGGGTGATGAAATTGTTCTGAATGGTCGTAAATGGTGGTCATCTGGCTTGGGTGATCCGAATGCTAAAGTGATCATTTTTATGGCCTACACCCCTGATTCAAGCAAAGACCGTCACCATCAGCATTCGATGGTTCTGGTGCCGATTGATATCCAAGGTGTGACCATTGAACGGATGTTGCCTGTCTTTGGCGATTATGATGCACCGCATGGACATGGACAGGTCAGTTTTGACAATGTACGTGTACCTGTTAGTAATTTTATTGGTGGCGCAGGGCAAGGTTTTGAAATTGCTCAAGGTCGTTTAGGACCTGGGCGGATTCACCACTGTATGCGTTGTATCGGTGCAGCAGAAAAAGCGTTAGAGCTGATGATTGATCGTGGCATGTCGCGTAAAGCCTTTGGTAAAGAAATTCTTAAACTCGGTGGAAATTTAGAACGTGTTGCTGAAGCACGTGTGCAAATTGATCAAGCCCGTTTATTAACCCTTTATGCCGCTTATAAGATGGATACCTTAGGCAATATGGCAGCCCTCACTGAAATTTCTGCAATCAAGGTCGTTGCACCAACCGTATTGCAGAACGTAGTCGATATGGCGATTCAAATTCATGGTGGTGAAGGAGTATCTCGTGATACGCCATTGACTGCATTTTTTAATCAGGCACGAAGTTTACGTTTAGCCGATGGACCTGATGAAGTGCATAAGGGCATGATTGCTAAATTAGAACTGAAAAAACGTGGTTATGGTCGCGGATAAGGATATAAAAATGACAGTAATTGATGTGGGTGGTCAGGTTCGTCATGGCGAAGAACTCGATATTTCCGCTGTTGAAACATGGTTAAAAAAACAAGGTATCGTGCTCGAAGGTCAAGCACAAGTGACCCAATATTCTGGGGGAGCATCAAATTGGACGTATCGTATTCAATATGAAAATACCGATTTAATTTTACGTCGTCCGCCAAAGGGAACCAAAGCTAAGTCAGCACATGATATGGCGCGTGAATACAATGTGCAGAAGCATCTTGCACCGTTCTACCCTGTCCTACCTGAAATGGTTGCATTGTGTCAGGATGACAGTGTGATTGGCTGTGATTTCTATGTGATGCAGCGGATTGAGGGCATCATTCCACGAGCTAATTTACCCAAAGAATTACAACTCGATGAGCAACAAGTTCGGCAACTTTGTTTAAATGTACTCGATAAGTTGATCGAATTGCATCAAGTGCCGTATCAAGGCACAGAACTTGAAAAGCTAGGCAAAGGTGAAGGCTATTGTCGTCGTCAAGTGGAAGGTTGGGATGGCCGTTATAGCAAGGCGCTTACACCGAATGTACCTGATTTTAGCTTTGTGCGGGAATGGCTAAAGCAACATATTCCAACGGATGCTAAGACCTGCGTAATTCACAATGATTGGCGTTTTGATAATGTCATTTTAGATCCACAACAACCAACTACAGTGATTGGCGTACTTGACTGGGAAATGGCGACATTGGGTGATCCGCTCATGGATTTAGGCAGTGCTCTCGCCTATTGGATTCAAGAGGATGACGATGCTTTGATGAAATCTAGCCGCCGTCAACCAACCAATCTAAAAGGCATGCTGACACGTCAACAAGTCGTGGACTACTACTTAGAGAAAACTGGGCTGAAACCTGACAATTGGGCCTTTTATGAAGTGTTCGGTTTGTTCCGTTTAGCCGTGATTGCCCAGCAGATCTATTATCGCTATTACCATCAACAAACGGATAACCCAGCCTTTAAGGATTTTTGGATCATGATTCATGCCTTACATATTCGGGCACTCAAATTAATTGCACTGAACAATGCTGAAGCACAGCAGTTAATTCCTGAATATGGCGCAAAGCTAAAGGATATTTTAAAAGGATGAGCACAATTTATTTGGTGCGACATGGGCAGGCTTCATTTGGTGCTGATAGCTATGACCTGCTCTCTGCAAAAGGCGAGCAACAGGCACAAGTAGTGGGTAATTTTTTTAAACATACCTTAAAAAATCAGCCTTTAGTACTTGCAGGTTCAATGCAACGCCATCAGCAAACGGCGCAGCTCGCTTTAGCGCAAGGTTTTGCAGATGTATCGATTCAAACCGAGTCGGCTTGGAATGAATTTGACCATCAACAAGTGTTTGCCAAATACGATGCGCGCTTTAATCATCCTGAATTACTCAAACAGGATATTGCACAAGTTGCGAACCCACGTGCCTATCTAGCCAACATCTTTGATGGTGCGATAGATCGCTGGATTGGAGAGCAGTATGACCACGAATATCATGAAACATGGTTAGGTTTTCAATCACGGGTCGAAGGTGCCCTACAGACGTTATGTCAGTACATTGACGTCACACAACAACGTCAGGCGGTGGTGTTTAGTTCGGGTGGCGTGATTTCTGTAGCAGTCGGCAAGGTATTAGGTTTGAACGCCAAACAGATTTTTGCCCTGAATTGGTCAATCGCCAATGCCAGTATCACCACGCTACGTTGGACTGATGAGTGTTTGCAATTACTGAGTTTTAATGAGCATCATTATTTAAAAGCGCATGATGCAGAACTTTTAACATGGATTTAAATAAGAATAGGTGAAGGAAATGACAAAGACGATTTTAATTACAGGTGCAAGTTCAGGTTTAGGCGCTGGGATGGCACGCGAATTTGCGGCTAAAGGCTACAATCTAGCACTGTGTGCACGTCGTTTAGAGCGTTTGGAAGCCTTACAGCAAGAATTGCAAAGCCAGTTTGCAATTCAGGTCAAAATCAAAACCCTTGATGTGACTCATTACAATGACGTCTTTACGGTTTTTAAAGCTTTTCAGCAAGAGTTTGGCAGTATTGATCGAATTATTGTTAATGCAGGTGTGGGCGAAGGTCGCCGTATTGGGAAAGGACATTTTGAGGTGAACCGTGCCACAGCGGAAACCAACTTTATTTCAGCATTGGCACAATGTGAAGCAGCAGTAGAAATTTTTAGGGCACAAAATAAAGGGCATTTGGTGGTGATCTCCTCAATGAGTGCAATGCGTGGTTTACCGAAGCATTTGTCGACCTATGCAGCCAGTAAAGCAGCAGTGGCACATTTGGCTGAGGGGATTCGAGCGGAGTTGTTAGATACGCCAATTAAGGTTTCGACGATTTTCCCCGGTTATATTCGCACTGAATTGAATGAGGGTGCAAAAAAATTGCCGTTTGAAGTGGATGAGAAAACGGGTAGTCAGGCGTTGGTGAAAGCGATTGAGAAAGAGCCTGTGAAGGCATATGTACCGCAGTGGCCGTGGTTGCCAATGGGTATTGCAATGAAGATTTTGCCGTTAAAATTGGTGAATAAACTGAGTTGATTTGGATGGTTATTGCTGAGTCTTATGGAGATCTCATTTTAATTTCAAGCTAAGCCACTACGTCTTGCACTTCAGTTGAAATATATTTCAACTTCGTTCAGGCTCGACCTGAGAAGCGTGTAAAGCTTCGTAAGTCTTTCGGGAAAAGTAGGCAAAACCTGAGGTACGAATAGCAAAGATTAATAATCTTTGCCGTACCGCAAGGTAAAAGCTCGGCTTGAGCAATAAACTACGCACTTTGTTTGTCTTGCGCTAGTCCAAAGCTTTAAGCGCTTTGGTTAGCTCAGGTTGTGGATGACGTTTACTCGTATCATCTTTCTTGTCGAAATCAGATTAAATTAATTTTTTGCTGATATTTACTATTGTGACGGCGGCATGGATGCCGCCTGTTTGGCAGGGGTCACATGGATGTACCCTCTGCCAAACAAAGGGGTTTGGTTACTTTGCCCCGTCAAAGTAATAAATGCCTATACAAAAGTCATTTGTTCTTTCTTTATACACGAGGCCGTGCAAAGTTCATCTTTATTAAGACAAAGCCGTAATCAATTTTTGGTGTAAACCACCAAAACCACCATTGGACATGATCACCACTGCATCGCCCTCACCTGCTTCATTGACCACACGGGCAATGATCTCATCCAAAGAACGACTCACTTCAGCTTTGTTTGATGAAGCTGCAATCACAGGTTGTAAATCCCAATCTAAACCTTCTGGTTGATACCAAATCACTTCATCGGCCAAACGCGCAGAATGTGCTAAACCATCTTTGTGGCTGCCCATACGCATAGTATTTGAGCGCGGTTCAATGATTGCCCATAATTTACGTTCGCCTAGGCGTTTACGTGCACCGTCCAAAGTCGTTTCAATTGCTGTTGGATGGTGGGCAAAGTCATCATAGACTTCGATCCCACGGACTGTACCTAAAAGCTCCATACGGCGTTTCACACCACCGAAGTTAGATAATGCTTCACAGGCTTGTTCAATGCTGACACCGACATGTTGTGCAGCAGCAATGGTTGCCAAAGCATTGGCAACGCTATGCTGTCCAGTCATGCTCCATTTCACTTCCCCGATCACTTTGCCATTTTCAAGAACTTTAAAATGGCTGCCATCGGCACTGATCAGTTCAGCAGATAAAGCGGCTTGGTCATTTGGCTCAAGACTGGTACGAACCACAGGTGTCCAGCAGCCTTGTTCTAAGACTTCATCAATATTGGTCTCAGTAATTGGAGCAATAATACGACCTTCACTTGGAATGGTACGCACTAAATGATGGAACTGTTTTTGAATCGCAGCAAGGTCATCAAAAATGTCGGCATGATCAAATTCAAGATTATTTAAAATCGCGGTCTTTGGATGGTAGTGAACGAACTTAGAACGTTTGTCGAAAAAGGCTGAATCATATTCATCAGCTTCCACACAGAAGTATTTCCCGCCACCTAAGCGAGCGCTTTCGCTAAAACCAAGTGGTACGCCGCCGATCAAGAAGCCAGGGTTTAAACCTGCCTGATCGAGTACCCAAGCCAGCATAGTCGTAGTAGTGGTTTTACCATGTGTACCTGCAACACCTAATACATGTTTGCCTTGTAATACATGATCAGCTAAGAATTGTGGACCAGAAATATAAGGAAGACCTTCATTCAGCATATATTCAATCGCATCAATGCCACGTTTCATGGCGTTGCCAACGATGACAAGATCAGGATGTGGTTGTAAATGGCTACGGTCATAGCCTTGCATCAACTCAATACCTGCATTTTCGAGTTGCGTCGACATCGGTGGATAAACATTGGCATCTGAACCTGTGACTTTATGTCCTAAATCTCGTGCTAATAGAGCCAAAGACCCCATAAAAGTGCCACAAATACCCAAAATATGCAGATGCATCGTGCTTCTCTCTTATTCAATCACGTAATAAACGTGTGTAATGCAATTAAAAATTTGCTTGAAAAGATAGCAAGGCTGTTATGGAAAAGATAGTCAAAATTCGTTGTTGTTTACTTAAAATTAAAGCCAGAAATGTTAAGATTTCAGCGTTACCGTTGCAAAAAAATAGACACTATCCTCTTCACCGTTTTGCATAAATTTAACAACTTTATTCAATGGGAATATAAAACTTTCACCATCCGTAAGTACAGCGGCAAGTTCAATTGAATGGGCTTTTTCTTTAAAAAAATCAGGATTTATTTCTTTTGCTGTCTCATAGTCGACCCAATACCACTTTCTATTTTTATCATTTTTTCTTATTACTTCCCCGACATAAGCCCCTGCGCGTAAAATCGTCTTAAATCTTTGATCATCTGAGGTTTGATCTAAATTGGTCTTTCTTAAATCAGATAAATAAGTATCAATCAGTTTTAAGCTTTCAATAGAATAGTCTAGTTTTTTAGGGTTTAAAGTCTCAAACTGATATACAGGATCATTTTTTTCACTATAAAACATGTCTGCTAAATCTGATAGCGCCTCATTTTGATTGTCGAGATCTAATTCTACTGAATGACTTATACTGATTGAGAAGCACAAAATAGTCGTTAAAAATAATTTTTTCATAGCATCCTTAAGTTTTTGAAACCTTATCCAGGAACTGATTTTAATATAAAATTATTGCAAAATTTTTAGAGTAAATACAATTGAGCCCTACTCTTTTAGCGCTGTGTTTATTGGTGATTTCCAATTGTTTTATGACCTTGGCATGGTATGGTCATTTGAAATATTTACATGATGCGCCGATTTGGCAAGCAATTTTATTGAGTTGGTGTATTGCCCTACTCGAATACAGTTTTATGATTCCAGCGACCAAACTATTGAGTCAACATGGCTGGGGTCTGGGGCAAATGAAAATTACTCAGGAAGTGGTGACCTTGCTGGTGTTTGTCCCATTTTTACTATTTATGTTTAAACAGCCTTTTAAGTTAGATTATGTTTGGGCGATGCTCTGTTTATTGGGCTGCGTCTATTTTGTTTTCCGCAATCACAGCTAATTTTTCTGCGATCAGTTCAAGCGTTCTGTAGTTGGGGATGCTTGAAAAAACCGCTATAATATCTGCCAATTTATTCCTTTGTGTTTGGCGTAAGTCGAGACACTGCCCTCTTTTTTTATCAAGTTTTGGAAAAGCCAATGAATGCGGTCGCAACAGATAGCCAACCTTTAGTCGGGATTATCATGGGTTCTCAATCAGATTGGGCAACACTTGAACATACCGCTAACATGCTCAAACAATTGGGTGTGCCTTTTGAAGCTGAAGTGGTTTCTGCGCACCGTACACCAGATCGTTTATTTGAATATGCTGAAACAGCACGTGATCGTGGTATCCAAGTGATTATTGCAGGTGCTGGTGGTGCGGCACATTTACCAGGAATGTGTGCAGCAAAAACTGATTTGCCTGTGCTGGGTGTACCTGTTAAATCTTCGATTTTAAATGGTGTAGATTCATTACTTTCGATTGTACAAATGCCTGCAGGTATTGCAGTAGGTACATTGGCGATTGGTCAAGCGGGTGCAACCAATGCAGCCATCATGGCAGCGCAAATTCTGGGTTTAACACGTCCTGAGATCGCAAAAAATGTTGCGGATTTCCGTACTGCGCAAACTGAGAAAGTGTCGAGCAAAAATATCCCTGGTCATGAATGAGGATAAGCAAAGCAACGCTTTGCCCGAATGCAAGGCGAAGACTTTGTCTGAGCAAGTAGAGTCATATAAATGAATAAAACCATCGGTATTTTTGGTGGCGGACAACTTGGACGCATGATGGCGCAAGCAGCTCTGCCACTGAATATTCAATGTAGCTTTTTTGAAGCAGAAACGGATTGCCCAGCGGCGATTTTAGGTCCAGTCTTTTCAAGTAAAAATGAGCATGCCTTGCAGGATTTTATTGCCAGTGCAGATGTATTTAGCCTTGAATTTGAAAATACGCCTGTTGCGGATGTGGACGTCTTGACACAAACCAAAACTTTACACCCTCCTCGCCTTGCTTTAGCAACAGCGCAGAATCGTTTGGCTGAAAAATCCTTATTTGATGAATTAGGTATTCCTGTTGCGCCGTATCGTGCAGTAGATAGCTTAGACAGCTTAAAACAAGCAGTAACTGATCTAGGTTTGCCAATCGTTTTAAAAACCGTAACTGGTGGCTACGATGGTAAAGGTCAATTTGTTCTACGTTCAGAAGATCAGATTGATACCGCTTGGGCTGAGCTTGGACCTGCGAAAAGCTTAATCGCTGAAAGTTTTGTGAAATTCAGTCGTGAAGTATCCATTATTGCGGTACGTGGTCAAGATGGTGATGTCAAAACATGGGCATTGGCAGAAAACCACCATCACAATGGTATTTTGTCGCACTCGATTGTTCCTGCGCCAAATAGCACCGATTTACAACCTGTTGCACAAGACTACATCACACGCCTGTTGAATCATCTCAATTATGTGGGTGTATTGACGCTTGAATTGTTTGTGACAGAACAAGGTTTATATGCCAATGAAATGGCATGTCGCGTACACAACTCAGGTCACTGGTCGATTGAAGGCTCAATTTGCTCGCAATTTGAAAACCATATTCGTGCAGTTGCAGGCTTGCCACTCGGTGCAACTGATGTGGTGCGTCCGACAGTCATGGTAAATATCATTGGGCAACATCCAAAATCTGAGGATGTTTTAGCGCTCAAAGGTGCACATTTGCATCTATATAATAAATCTGAACGTGAAGGTCGTAAGTTAGGGCATATTACATTGATGCCGAATAATCGTGATGAGTTAACGTCATTGTGTCGTCAACTTGCTCAAATTTTACCTGTACCATTGGCATTAACAGATGAGATGACCATCTAACTTATCCACAGAACATCAAAAGCGATCTTCGGATCGCTTTTTTTATTACTTTAAATTCATAAAATAAAAGATATATCAAAAAGTGGGTGTGGATAACTTTTCTTTAAACTTTGAATTTAAATATTGTCTGTTTGTTTTGAATTTAAAACTTTGATTTGGGTGCGTGTGTTATTTTAAATTCAAAAAATCAAAGCGTTTTAAATTTAAAAGTTTGAAGGAGGTTGAGTTTTGAATTTAAAGTTGTGGTTTGTGGATATCTATTTGATCTAAAACAATAGGAATTAAGTCTATTTCTTTATTTTTATAAATGTATGGTGTGAAATGAATTCATAAGTGGTTGCTATTTTTGAATTCAAATGATGGTATAAGCCATACAGCTGCTTTTGAATTCAAAATATAGGTGTTATCTATTTTTAAATTTAAAAGAAATGATACTTTTGAATTTAAATCTTATGTTTTAAATTTAAAACTCAATTATGAATTCAAAAATTACGATTTCAAACGTTGTAACGTCAATGATCGTGTTATGTTAATCCTGAAATTTAAATTTAAAAATATGGTTTAGACATCATGCACCGTTTTCCTCTTTTTCTAGGCACTGCCTTATTGACCTTATCTTATAATGCTCATGCTGAGTTGATTATCAATGGCGCAAAAGTTTCAACCACGACGACGACGCCAGTGGTAAGCAATACCAGTACATTTAGTCCAACACGTGATTTTCAAAGCTGTATAGCAGGTTTACGATCTCAAGCAATTGCATCTGGTGTTTCGGCTGCAAGTTTTGATCGTTATACCCAAAATCTAAGTGCGGATTATTCAGTGATTGATCGTTTGAATTATCAGCCAGAGTTTTCTACACCGATTTGGGATTATTTATCAGGCTTGGTTGATAATGAGCGTGTACAAGCAGGGCAACAAAAACTTGCGCAACATCGTGATGTGCTTAGACGTGTAGAACAAGCTTACGGCGTGCCTGCTGAAACGGTGGTTGCAGTTTGGGGTGTCGAAAGTAACTATGGTGATATTTCTGGTCGATATCCTTTATTACAGGCATTAGGTACATTGAGCTGTGAAGGTCGTCGTCAAAGTTATTTCCGTGGTGAATTTTTTGCCACCATGCGTATTTTGCAACGAGGTGATGTGACTCAAGATCAACTTTATGGTTCTTGGGCAGGAGCATTTGGTCACACGCAATTTATGCCATCTACTTATGAACGTTTAGCCGTAGATTTTGACGGTGATGGTCGCCGTGATCTCGTATCGAGTATCCCAGATGCTTTGGCTTCGACAGCAAACTTTTTAAAACGTGCTGGATGGCAAACAGGTATGCCTTGGGGTTTTGAAGTGAAAATTCCACAAGGTATGTCGATTTCTGGCGAAAGTCGCCGCAATAAAAAATCACTTAATAATTGGATCGCACAGGGTGTAACACGTGCAGATGGAACAGCTTTGATCCAAGGGAATTTGACAGGAAGTACTCAAGCAGGTTTGATTTCACCCGCAGGTGCGAATGGCCCATTATTTTTAGTGTTTAGAAATTTTGATGCGATATATAGCTATAACGCTGCTGAAAGCTATGGTTTGGCAATCGCACATTTGTCTGATCGTCTGCGTGGTGGAACACCATTTTTAACGGCATGGCCTACAGATGATGCGGGAACATCAAGAGCAGAACGCCGTGAAATTCAACAATTTTTGATTCAGCGTGGTCATGACATTGGTGCAGTGGATGGTTTGATTGGTGATAAAAGTCGCCAAGCCATTCGTCAAGAGCAAACTCGTTTGGGATTCAATCCAACAGGACGCGCAGGGCAGCAAATTTTACGTGCTTTCCGCCAAGAGCAAGCGCGTAAAATGATGCAATAAGCTAATCATGTGAAAAGGTCTGCCAAGTGCAGACCTTTTTTTATGGCGCAGCGTCTAATTTGACGGCTTCTAAAATATCAAAAATAACCGCCGTAACATCTTGGCTTAGATCCCGATCATTAAAAATTTCATAAGCCGTAATTGTGACATCAGTATCACTTGGCAGTTGTTTTTGTTCTTCTTCGATTAAATGTTCAATTGGAAGCAAGGTTTGTTTCACTTCCAAATGTAAAATCTCGTCATAAGGCACATTTTCATCTTCTAATTCAACAATTTGTTCGTTGAAATAAGGAATCAAAATCGAATGAAGAAAGGGGCTAATATCTTCAATATTTAGGATTTCGATATCACGAGTCTGCTCAATCGTACTGATGTGGTCGTTCACTTCAATGAGGATATGATAATAACTCATGCTGATCTCCATTTAGATTAAAATGATGCTTTCACACCACAATAACATGAATAAATCAAAACAATCGACCCATTCTTGTTATCTCATAAAAACATCAGCTTAATCGATTTATCTTCAGTGAGACAAGCCTAATAGCGCTAAATCTGTGTCAGTTAACCTAAAGTCTTTTGCATCTTGTACTTTGATTCTCGGATACATCAAAGATTGTGGATCTTGAGTATGTTTCAGACCTAAAGCATGTCCGAATTCATGTGCCAAGGTGAGGCGTAGGTCATCAATTGAAGAAAACTCATAAATAAAGATTTGTTTTCCTTGAAATTGTCCCTTGTGTAAAACTTGTGGAGCAAACGTTTGATTAAATTGCTCGATGGCTTGCGTCAGTTGCTGATAAAGTTGTTTCGACTTTTGAGTTTGCAGATCAAACTGTTGGGTGAGTCGTTGATGTTGTTCTACGCTTTGTTGATAGATTGGCGTTTCTATTTGATGTTCATGTTTTAATGATTCCAGATGTGCCGTCGAAATAGCAATTTGTCTTTTAAGCTCTTGTAGTTGTTGGTTTTCATTTAACCAAATCTGTTGTTGCTGTTCCAGTTGATGTAAATTTTCCGAACGTTTCATGCTGCGGATCTGGCGTTGATCCATCACCAAATGAATCGAAAATTCAGCATTTGGATCATAAACGAAATAGTTTTGACCCGTATCTTTTTCCCAAATCGCGGCTGCTTGTTTGCTGATTTCAATCATTTGCTGTTGCGTGATATTCAAGCGAGGATCAAAATCAGCAATACGATAACGGAGTGGATGACCAGTACCATATTTTATGGGCGTAGAATTCTGTACCGAGGAAATTTGAGCAAAAGAGGTTGTATGGCCAAACATGAACATACATGTTGCCAATAGGAGAGGGAGCAAACGCATAACAGGAGAAATAAAACAAGAAAAAGGATGTATTTTAATCAGCTTTCATGATTAGTCAATTTGGGGAAAGGTATTTAAATTGATTGATTTAATAAAAAATCATTGAAAATAAATAAAGATACAAGTGTATAAAAATTAATCTATTAAATATAATTTATAGTCAATTTTGGTGATGGATTAATCAAAAATAGCCCGATAACAGAGATTTATTTTTTATGATCTGAGATTTAAATAGGGATAAATCGTTAAAATTTTAGATCGTGCTATGCCAGTCAATTTCTAAAAATTATTTCCTATTTCATTTAATATAAAAAACTGTTTGATCAAAAAATAATCAAAAACAACTGTAACTTTACGGTTTATTTGAGATTAGTACATGGCTTTAACTAGGGCTTTATCACTTTGTGTTAGTGCAAAGCGTTGTAAATTTTGTTGTTGTATAACAGGATACATGAGTGAAGTCGGATCATCGGTATGTGGCAAGCCTAAGGCATGCCCAAATTCATGTGCCAATGTTAAACGAAGATCATCGGTTGAACTAAACTCGTAAATCGTGATTTGTTTGCCATTAAAATTTCCTTTATGGAATAGACGCGGTTTGAATACCTGATTGAATCGCTGTGCTGATGATACAAGTAGCTGATTATTATCATTTAATTTTTTAATTTCTTGGTTGAGTTGTTGAGCTTTTAGATTGTGTAGATTCACCTCTTGTTGTAAAGCTTTGGATTGTTGATGTAATGCTTGCTGACGTTGTGCCAATTGATCTGCTAAGGATTTAGATGAAGAGCGCTGTTGGTTGAAGTGTTTTACATCTGCATTATATTGCTGAAATTGGGCTTGTAGTTGATTCTGCTTGATGGCCAGCAATGCATTATTTTTTTCAAGCTCTGCTCTAGCTTGTTGCAACTGTTGATTTTGATGCTCCCATCGTTGCTGCTGTTGATGAATTTGATCGAGGCTTTGCAGACGATGACTGCTTTGTTGTTGTCGCTCATCATAAATCAAATGAATGCTGAAACTCGCTTCAGGGTCATAAATAAAATGCTGTTTACCCGTTTCTTGGTGCCAAATATCCGCAGCTTGTTGGGTAAGTTGAATCACTTGCTGCATACTTAAATTAAAGCGGGGATCAACCTCTGCGATACGATAAAATATAGGCGTTTGAATAGCTTTATGGTCATGTTTATGGGTGCTATGTGACGTATTTTGGGCATGGCCAAGGTGCGGAATCCCCATGCATAAACATGCAATGATATTCAGTGCGGTAGTTAAATTTCGCATGACCTTTATCCCCCAAATAAAACTTATTTTTGGATAATTTTGTAAATAGGTCAAAAAGCTATCTAATTAATAAATAAAATAAAAAATGTGATTTTATTTGAGTAAATATAATAATTGATCGAATAATAGGCAAAATATAAAATCAAGAATTTGGCTTTCTATTTGCACATAAATTTATAAATATCAGTCCATTAATGTTAAAGAGCAGAATTTTAAGCGCAAAGTAGCTAAAAAATGCTCATTTGTTATCTTTTGTAAAAAAAATTATAAACTGAAAATATTTTGCTCTTTAACTGCAAAATTGTTGATTTATGACATTAAAGGTCGCTGGCTGTTTTAGCTGTGAGTTACTTATTTGCTTATATTAACGCTTCAAAAGCAGCTGAAGTTTTACGACAGTGTTAAGTCCGAGATTTTATGCTGTCTACCTAGCCATCAATAGATCACGATCTGTCTGGGTTAGGTGAAAGTCAGTAAAGTTCTGTTCTTTCAAAATCGGATGCATCAATGCTTTGGGATCATCAGTATGCTGTAATCCTAAAGCATGACCGAATTCATGGGCTAGCGTTAAACGTAAATCATCTTTGGATTCAAATTCATAGATAATAATTTGCTTACCATTAAATAAACCTTTATGAAATAAATGAGGCTGAAAGCGTTGTTTATATTCTTTCACAGCATCATGTAATTGCTGGTCAAGCGCATTTAGTTCATCTACTTTTTGATTTAAGTTATTGATTTTTTGATTAAAGTTGGTGATTTCTTGTTTTAATGCATCGACGTTGTATTGTAAGTTTTGTTGTTTTTGCTGTAGATGTTGTTGATAGGCACCAGTCATTGAGTTGAAATGTGCATTTTTTTTCTCTTGATTATATTGTTGGATTTGCTGATCTAGTTGTTGACGTTTTAAGCTTAAAGATTGTTTCGTCTCAACTAGTTCTTGTTCAATATGATCCAATTGCTTTTTTTTATCACGCCACTGTTGTTGATTAAATTCTAATTGGCTTAAATGGGCACGTCGTTGTTCGCTTTCAATTTGTCGTTGATCGTAAATTAAATGAATGGCCAGTTGCGCATTTGGATCATATACAAAGTAATCTTTACCTGTTCCATCTTTCCAAATTTGAGCTGCTTGATGGCTGATTTCTTGTACTTGTTCTAGGCTAAGTTTAAAACGAGGATCAACTTCAGCGATACGATAACGAAGACGCGTATCAAAAGGATGTGTTATGCGATCAAGCAGAGAATTAAATTTAAGCTGCGGGTGCTGATGGCTTTGATAACCAGACCATAAGATAAGGAAGAGTAATCCTGAAAAAATCAACAGACGAATCATTTTAGTTTCTTCTGAAATACGGCGCTCAATTGAGTTTATTAATCGTGCTTGCAGATCAGACTATAACAAAAATAGCGAGTATCGGGAAATGATATGATTAAACGGCAGATTTTGTTTTAATGCCTTATATAAGATAGATAAATAAAAAGATTAAGGAATAAAAATGCTGAAATATTTACTCAAAACTCCTGACATAGCATGGTCTGCGACGTCACCGGCCTTAGCAAATACTGAGAATTTAACCATTAAATATTTAGGTACAGCGGGTTTTATCCTTTCGGATCGAAATCGTACAGTCGTACTTGATCCTTTTATTAGTCGTCCCACGCTATGGCATACACTGACTCAACCTTTGCTCAGCGATCCAATATTGGTTCAGCAATATATTCCTCACGCAGATGATGTACTGATAGGACATGCACATTATGATCATATTTTGGATGCGCCTGAAGTATGTAAACAAACAGGGGCACGATTAATTGGTTCTCAAGCGAGTTTATGTATGGGCGATCGGCAGGTTTGTCTGAACAGCAAATGCTTGAAACAAAAGGGCGGGAAATTGTTGAATGTGGTAAATGGCAAGTTGTTGGGTTGCCTTCGATTCATGGCAAAGCATTGTTTGGTCGGGTGCCATTACCAGGTGATATGACCACACCGCCACCTTATCCACCGAAATTTCATCACCTACGGCATGGGCAGGTATTTAATTGGTGGATTAATACGGGGCATCTTCGCGTTGTACACATTGATTCAGCTGACTTTATTGAACAAGAATTGCAGGGTAGGCAGGCAGATATTGTTTGCTTATGTGCCATTGGGCGTAAATATCGTCCAAACTATGTTAAGGATGTCGTAAGACTACTCAAGCCAAAATATATTATTCCATGCCATTGGGATACGATGGTAACGCCAATTGATCAACCACCCCAGTTATTACCTGATGTGAATATCCCTGAGTTTTTAGGCGAAATTAAGGCTTGTGGAGTAGTACCTTTGTTTATACCGATTTTGGGTGAACTGTATTTCGATCAATCTAAATCTACTTAATAGTTACTTTCTATAAATAAGATTTAATTCATTTATGAAAGTCACAGCCTCAAATTTTGTGTAAAGTTTAAATGTTTTGCGTAGGCAAGATCCTACTTTGTTTTTGGACAAAGTAGGCAAAACCATTTGTTGGGCTGACAGTACATCCATGTTACCGCAGCCCAACAGGGCGGCTTCCATGCCGCCTCTACTGTAGCTAAAACTAATTTGAATTTAAGTATGGATATAAAAATTTAATGCAAAAAAAACCGCGCTTTCGCGCGGTCTTTTTTAAAGAGACAAATTATTTTTTGTCATCTTTTACTTCTGTGAACTCAGCATCTACAACGCCATCGTCCGCTTTTTGTTGTTGACCAGCATCACCACCTTGGAATGCATTTGGATCAAAACCTTCTGCGCCGCCAGCACCTTGTGCTTGTTCATAAGCACGTTGAGTGATTGGCATCAAGATGTTTTGTAAAGCTTCAGTTTTCGCTTTGATGTCTTCAACATCATTTTCTTTAGTTGCTGCTTCAAGCTCAGAAACCGCAGTAGCGATTGCAGTTTTTTCATCTTCAGTCACTTTGTCACCTAGATCTTTAACTGCTTTGTTAGAGCTAGATACTAAAGCATCCGCTTCGTTACGTGCTTTCGCTAACTCTTCAAATTTACGGTCTTCTTCAGCATTCGCTTCAGCATCTTTAATCATTGCTTCGATTTCAGCATCAGACAAACCTGAGTTTGCTTTGATCTGGATTGATTGCTCTTTACCAGTGCTCTTATCTTTAGCCGATACTTTTAAGATACCGTCAGCGTTGATGTCGAACGATACTTCAATTTGCGGTACGCCACGTGGAGCAGGTGGGATATCGCCTAATTGGAAGTTACCCAACAATTTGTTTTGTTGAGCCATTTTACGTTCACCTTGGTAAACAGAAATATCTACAGCAGGCTGGTTGTCAGCAGCAGTAGAGAACACTTGTGATTTCTTCGCAGGAATCGTGGTGTTCTTCTCAATGATCGGAGTTAATACGCCGCCCATTGTTTCGATACCTAAAGTTAACGGTGTTACGTCTAATAAAAGTACGTCAGTTTTGTCACCAGACAACACCGCACCTTGAATCGCTGCACCAATCGCAACTGCTTCGTCAGGGTTCACGTCTTTACGTGGCTCTTTACCAAAGAATTCTTGTACTTTTTGCTGAACCATTGGCATACGAGACTGACCGCCCACCAAAATCACGTCAGAGATGTCAGAAGTCGAAAGACCAGCATCTTTAAGCGCGATTTTGCAAGGTTCGATTGTACGAGCAACTAAATCAGCAACTAAACCTTCAAGTTTTGCACGCGTTACATTGATCACTAAGTGTTTAGGACCAGTTGCATCAGCCGTGATGTATGGAAGGTTGATTTCAGTTGCATTTGATGAAGAAAGCTCGATTTTTGCTTTTTCAGCAGCTTCTTTCAAACGTTGTAACGCAAGTGGATCATTTTTCAAGTTCACACTTTGTTCTTTCTTAAATTCTTCAACCAAGAATTCAATTAACGCGTTATCAAAGTCTTCACCACCAAGGAAAGTATCACCATTAGTTGATAACACTTCGATTTGTTGGTCGCCATCAAGGTCTGCAATTTCAATGATTGATACGTCGAATGTACCACCACCTAAGTCGTAAACTGCAACTTTACGGTCGCCTTCTTTTTTGTCCATACCGAACGCAAGTGCCGCAGCAGTTGGTTCGTTAATGATACGTTTAACATCAAGACCTGCAATTTTACCCGCATCTTTAGTTGCTTGACGTTGAGCATCGTTAAAGTAAGCAGGAACTGTAATCACTGCTTCAGTAACTGTTTCACCTAAATAGTCTTCTGCAGTTTTCTTCATCTTTTTCAAGATTTCCGCAGAGATCTGTTGAGGCGCTAATTTTTTGTCGTTTACTTCAACCCAAGCATCGCCATTGTCTGCTTTGATGATTTTGTAAGGTACAAGACCGATATCTTTTTGTACCGCTTGATCTTCGTAACGACGACCGATTAAACGCTTGATTGCGAATAATGTGTTTTTCGGGTTGGTTACAGCCTGACGTTTTGCACTTTGACCAACTAAGATTTCACCATCTTTATATGCAATGATCGATGGAGTGGTACGTGCACCTTCAGCGTTTTCGATTACTTTTACTTTATCGCCTTCGAGTACAGCAACACATGAGTTGGTAGTACCTAAGTCAATACCAATAATTTTTGCCATTTGGGATGTTCCTCTAAAATTTTGTGAATCCCCGATTTCTCCAGTAATAAAGGGGAGAGTCAAAAGGGGATTTTCTTGTTATTCGATATGAGAGTTAATCGGTTTTTTTCAAGCATTTTTGT
Source organism: Acinetobacter haemolyticus (assembly GCF_003323815.1). Classification (NCBI taxonomy): domain Bacteria; kingdom Pseudomonadati; phylum Pseudomonadota; class Gammaproteobacteria; order Moraxellales; family Moraxellaceae; genus Acinetobacter; species Acinetobacter haemolyticus. Next base: position 3,412,577 of record NZ_CP030880.1, on the reverse strand, counting down.
GAAAAAAAATCAAAAAACTCTCAAAATTTTGCATTTTTGAGCAAATAAAGGCTTTGCTCCAGAGGGTTATTGACCCACCATCACCATTGCTGGGCGAAGTAGGCGACCATTTAAGGTATAACCTTTCTGTAAAACTGTACCGATTTCATTTGCTTTGGCATTTGGATCGATACCTACAGCTTGGTGTAGATCCGCATTAAAACCATTTTGTGTATCTGCTTCTACCACCCCAAATTTTTCAAGTGTAGTGAGAAGTGATTTCAACGTTAGTTTGACACCTTCAAGCACAGGTGTTTCTTCTGCGCCAGCGGCTTGAATTGCACGTTCGAGATTATCGACAGAATCCAATAATTCTTTGGCGAACTTTTCCAGCACAGTATCTTTGTGCTTTTCAGATTCACGTTGAATACGTTCAACACTCTTTTGTGCCTCGTAAACCGCATTGGCCGTACGTGCTTTTTCGAGTTTCAAGCTTTCTTCAAGTTGGGTGATGTGCGCTTGTAAATCTTCAACGCTAAGCTCGTTAGCTTGCTCTACACCTTCAGCTTGAGTTTGTTCAGCTTGTTGCTCATTTTGAATGTCTTGAGCTTGCTCATTGTGCTCATTAGCCATTGATGATCTCCGTTTAAAAAAGTTCTCAAACATGTACAGTCCTTTTGGCGTGAATGCTCATCGGGTTAAACCTGAACTGCCACATCTTGGTCATTCATTGATACGGATGAGGTATGGGCAAGGCGACAAAATTCAAGCGTTCAGGTGAATTTAAATCTTTTAATTTTGCTGATTTAAGTAAAAATTTAAGTTTTCGATGACAAAAGCAATAAATTCTTGGGTGATTTTGGGCAAATGTTGTCTTGATGCATAGACTAACGACAAGGTGAGATCGGGTGCAGAAAAATCTGTAAATACCTGTTGCAAGCGTTGTTGAGCAATATCTTGGCGTACAAGCAAGGTCGGAAGCATGGCAATTCCTTCTGCTTTGAGACACATTTGATAGAGTGCAATCACATCATTGCTTTTAAACGTAACATTTAAAGGATAGTTCTGCGGTTGCTGATCTGTATCAAACAGAGTCCAGTATTGATTATGAGTATGATGAGCAATACAGTCATGTTGAATCAATTGGCTTGGGTGTGACAGGGGCGTGTGATCTTGTAAATAATGTGGATGCGCACAAAAGATAGACTCAATTTGACAGACGGGACGAGCAATTAAACCCTCTGCCACTTTTTGGGTAATTCGCAAAGCAAGGTCAACCTGAGCATCCATCAGATCAATTGTATTTTCAGTAAGATATACATCAAAATGAATATGGGGGTAGCGTTTTTTAAACTGTTTAATGCATTCATTCACACCGAGCTGAAATAGAAATAGACCACAAGTAAAACGAATCGTGCCACTATGCTGTTCGGGTGCAGCCAAACCTTCAAGTAACTGTTGTTGCTGTAGGATATTTTCACAATAAAGCAGCGCTTTTTCGCCCGCAGGGGTCAGTGAAACTTTACGCGTATTACGTTGAAAAAGTCGCGTTGAAAATGTGGCTTCAAGATGCTCTAAATAACGAGACACCATGGCTTTAGAATAATTTAAATGTTGCGCCGCTTTGCTGAGATTACCTTGATGAGCAATACAGACAAACACTTGGATGGCTTTTAATGTATCCATATTAATGATCATTGTTGCAAGATATGCAACATTTTATCTTAATTTAGGGTGTTTATTTGGCAATAATTGCAACGTAAAGTGTGTCTTATCAGATAGGAGACATATAAATGAACCTTAAACCTTATGCATTGGCATTGACAGCATTTGCTGTAACTTCAACAAGCTTTGCGCAAGACTTAAAAATCCAAAATTTCTTAGCAAAACCTGAACACTTTGGCGTGACTTCAACCTTGATCGAAGGTGATAAAGAAGTGTTATTGGTCAATGCGCAATTTTCTAAATCAGAAGCTTTACGAATTGCTGCAGACATTCTGGATAGCGGTAAAACCTTAAAAACGATTTTCGTGAGTTATGGTGATCCAGATTTTTACTTTGGTTTAGATGTCTTTAAGCAATATTTTCCAAATGTTCAGATTGTTGCGACACCAGAAACGGTAAAGCATATTCAAGATACACAAGCACTAAAAGTAGCGTATTGGGGACCAAAGATGGGAGCCAATGCGCCGAGCAAAATTATTGTTCCGCAGCCTTATACGGCTAAAACTTTAAAATTCGAAAATGAAAATATCGAAATCAAGGGTAAAAAGGAACTGACTTATTTGTGGATTCCAAGTGCTAAAGCTGTTGTTGGTGGGATTCCTGTCTCGTCAGGTATTCATTTATGGATGGCGGATACACCCAATACGAAAGATCGTAATGAAGTCGTACAAACTTTAGAAAATATTAAGGCATTAAATCCTCAAGTGGTTGTGCCTGCACATATGAAAGCGGGTGCTGCTGAAGGTTTAGACGCAGTTAATTTTTCAATCGATTATCTAAAGCAATATGAAAAAGCAGTGAAAGCCAGCAAAAATTCGGCTGAGTTAATTCAAATGATGCAAAAACAATATCCAGCTTTAGGTGAGTCAAGTAGCCTTGAGTTAGGAGCTAAAGTAGTTAAAGGTGAAATGCAGTGGCCTTAATCTAGTGCTCAAGATCAAAAAAGTCGTGGTTTTCCACGGCTTTTTTTATTTGCGCTACATTTATTTTTAATCAGAATTACGCAATTGTAAGCTTATGAGAGGATTGTGCGGTGTTTCTATGAATTATAAAAACATAAGCTGATCATATTATTGGGTTATTCAAAATGCACCCAAATTGATTAAGTAATTAAATTATTGGTGATTTGTGGTGAACATTTAAAAGTATTAGAGCGTGAATAATAAAGTGAACTGATTTAATAAAAATTGCAAAAACATCCTGCATAAATAACAAACTGCAACTAATCCTCATCACGTTCTAGAAAAAAATTGTGAATCATAGGCAACGCAAAGACAACTTTGCTTTTTGTCATAATGAAAGGAAATACGTAATGAAAAAGTTAGCATTGATTTCTATGGTGGTATCTGGTGTTGCATTAACGGCAGTAGGTTGCTCAACTCAAGGTGGTCTAGAGGCATCAGGTTCAGCGCAAACAAGTGCAAGTCCAACGGGTGTTCAAGGTGGCGTTGGTATTCAAGCGGATACATCTATGGGCGTTGATCATAGCGGTGCATCGGCAGATGTATCTGGCGCAGTAGATGCTGAGGCTTCAGCGCAGTAATTTATCATGACCTTTAAACACAATAGATCATCACATTGATGCCAATAGATCGATCGAATCATATACTGCTATATATGCTGTGTTAGAGGTACTGAGTAAATTGAAAAAACTAGAATCATTGGCTTGATTCTAGTTTTTTGTTGTGGTGATTTAGCGTTTTATCAAACTGCGAAATTTGCCAAACTGACAATAAATAAATCCAATCCGGTCTATACACTCATACTTAAAATCGTAATGATGAGGATGTGCAACAAAAGTGCACATAGAAAATAGTAAAGGAAAAAATATGAAGCAATTTGCTCTAGTCTCTGTGTTAAGTCTAATGGTCATCAGCATGATTGGCTGTGTTTCTGTTGAAGCAACAGGTTCAACCAATGTTGGAGTTGGTTCTCATGGTGTTCAAACAGGAGGGGGCGTCAAAGCGCAGGTTCAACCTGGACAAGTTGGTGTTAATATTTCAGGTTCAGCTGCAGCAGGCCGAAAATAAAATTGTGTATATAAAACTCAAAAGTATTGAATATTCACTTTTGAGTTTTGTTTCAAATACGTCATAGATTAATCAATTGGCCTAAATAATGATCATGGATAAGCATAATGGTTAATGACTTTTGAAAACCAACACTATAGCGTACAAAATATTTTTAAATTCTTGATCTATCGCTTTGGATAAGCATATAGTCGAGAGGAAAAGAACGATGGATAGCGTAAGAAGGGGACAAAAAGTGACGGCATTACCTCAAAAAATACAAACCATTTTAGATCATGGACAAGGTCCTGCTGCACGAGCACTCGATAAGTTACCTACATTTGTACAAGAGTCTTTAGCTAAAATTTTAGGTTACCCACACCAATATCCTGATTTGGATGCATTTACCAAATGTTTGATGGCTGTTCAAATTAAACAAGGGCGCATTGGTTTTATTGGTGATGATCCGATTGAATCTCGACGCCAATTTGATGCGCAGATGCTCGCGATACTTAATAAATCGACATTTATTGAATCTGTTGAAGATATTCGTTTACCTTTGCAAAGCGGTACAGTTTTCGCAAGACATTATCATCCAGCACCCAATAAGAAACTACCGATGATCGTGTTCTATCATGGTGGTGGTTTTGTTGTCGGTGGTTTGGATACGCATGATGAAGCATGTCGCCTCATTGCCAAATATGCGAAAGTTCAGGTCATGAGTATTGATTATCCGCTTGCTCCAGAAGTTTCACCTAAACTGCTTATTCAATCATGTGAAGATGCTTTAGCATGGGTATATCAAAATCGCCGTCAGTTAAAGATCTATAAAAATCGTATTGCGGTCGCGGGGGATAGTGCTGGCGGAAATATTAGTACAGTTGTTGCACAGCATTCAGTGGGTAAGGCCTATGCGCCTCAAGCACAGTTACTAATCTATCCTGTGGTTGATTTTAAAAGTAGACACCCATCATTTTATGCTTATGGTGAAGGTTTAGTCTTGACCAGTAAAGATGTGGATTATGTGACAGCGTATTATGCCACCCAACATAATGTTGCTTTGGATAACCCATTAATTTCTCCAACCTATGGTGGTTTAAGAAAACTTGCACCTGCTTATGTGATCACAGCAGGGCATGATTTACTTCATGATGAAGGTGAAATTTATAGTCATAAACTTAGACAAAATGGCGTTAAAGTGAAATATATTGATTATCCAGACCAAACACATGGCTTTATCAACTTAACGCCTATTTCAACCAAAGCAAGACGCAATACCGTCGAAATTGCACGGAACTTTAGAAAGTTCTGGGACAAACACAGTTAAGCCGCCACGTACTGTAGTGCTATGTTTCACGTGGAACATGGCACTTAACAAATAAAAATAGTAAAGACCGATATGTAAAACTAAAATTAGGCTTCACGGTTAATTCTATTCTTAGACTGAGAATATAAAGATGAAAAAGTTATTTATTACGGCTAGTTTATTACTCGCAAGCAGCCATTTATTTGCAAATACCATGGTTGAAATGAAAACGAGTATGGGGAATATCGAAATTGAGCTTTTTGATGATAAAGCACCAGTTTCGGCAAAAAACTTTGAAAGTTATGTAAAAAGCAATTTTTACGCAGGGACGATTTTCCATCGTGTGATTCCTGGCTTTATGGTTCAGGGCGGTGGCTTAGATGCCAATATGGTAGAAAAGACAACCAAAGCACCAATCGTAAACGAAGCAGGCAATGGTTTGAAAAATACACGTGGTACTTTAGCAATGGCGCGTACGCGAGATCCAAACTCTGCTACAAGCCAATTTTTCATTAATGTTGTAGATAATAGTTTTCTAAACCGATCTGCAATGGATGCAGGTTATGCTGTTTTCGGTAAAGTGACCAAAGGTATGGAGGTTGTTGATAAAATCGTGAGTGTGCCTACGGGTAATCAGGGATTGCATCAAAATGTACCTAAACAACCTGTTAAAATCATTAGCGTTCAAATAAAGAGCAAAAAATAGAAAAGTGAAGCAGAAATATAAATAAAGTATTTCTGCTTTTATTTCATATGCTTGCTATCGATTTTAAATAGTTTGAATTGATTTTGTGCACAAAAAAAGAACACTCAATAAAACAAGGGATTAAAAAAGCTTGCATGCCTTTAAAAAACTCCTATAATGCACCTCATCCCGACGCGATACACGAAAATATCTTAGCTTACAGGGTTAAGATGATAGGTAGTGTTTTGCGTTAATTTTTTGCTGACGAAGTAAGAAATTAATCATTAAGAGAATAGAAGAACAACTTGTGTGGATTTTTACTGGTTGATCAATCGAAAATATTTCATTGATTGAATGGTAGAAATTACTCGAAGTTTATTTGAGAAATTAATGTCAGAAAATTGATGAGCCAAGATTTGTAGCCATAAGCTACTAATGATTTTAAACTGAAGAGTTTGATCATGGCTCAGATTGAACGCTGGCGGCAGGCTTAACACATGCAAGTCGAGCGGGGAAGTGTAGCTTGCTACATTACCTAGCGGCGGACGGGTGAGTAATGCTTAGGAATCTGCCTATTAGTGGGGGACAACATTCCGAAAGGAATGCTAATACCGCATACGTCCTACGGGAGAAAGCAGGGGATCTTCGGACCTTGCGCTAATAGATGAGCCTAAGTCGGATTAGCTAGTTGGTGGGGTAAAGGCCTACCAAGGCGACGATCTGTAGCGGGTCTGAGAGGATGATCCGCCACACTGGGACTGAGACACGGCCCAGACTCCTACGGGAGGCAGCAGTGGGGAATATTGGACAATGGGCGGAAGCCTGATCCAGCCATGCCGCGTGTGTGAAGAAGGCCTTTTGGTTGTAAAGCACTTTAAGCGAGGAGGAGGCTACTCTAGTTAATACCTAGAGATAGTGGACGTTACTCGCAGAATAAGCACCGGCTAACTCTGTGCCAGCAGCCGCGGTAATACAGAGGGTGCGAGCGTTAATCGGATTTACTGGGCGTAAAGCGTGCGTAGGCGGCTGATTAAGTCGGATGTGAAATCCCTGAGCTTAACTTAGGAATTGCATTCGATACTGGTCAGCTAGAGTATGGGAGAGGATGGTAGAATTCCAGGTGTAGCGGTGAAATGCGTAGAGATCTGGAGGAATACCGATGGCGAAGGCAGCCATCTGGCCTAATACTGACGCTGAGGTACGAAAGCATGGGGAGCAAACAGGATTAGATACCCTGGTAGTCCATGCCGTAAACGATGTCTACTAGCCGTTGGGGCCTTTGAGGCTTTAGTGGCGCAGCTAACGCGATAAGTAGACCGCCTGGGGAGTACGGTCGCAAGACTAAAACTCAAATGAATTGACGGGGGCCCGCACAAGCGGTGGAGCATGTGGTTTAATTCGATGCAACGCGAAGAACCTTACCTGGTCTTGACATAGTAAGAACTTTCCAGAGATGGATTGGTACCTTCGGGAACTTACATACAGGTGCTGCATGGCTGTCGTCAGCTCGTGTCGTGAGATGTTGGGTTAAGTCCCGCAACGAGCGCAACCCTTTTCCTTATTTGCCAGCGGGTTAAGCCGGGAACTTTAAGGATACTGCCAGTGACAAACTGGAGGAAGGCGGGGACGACGTCAAGTCATCATGGCCCTTACGACCAGGGCTACACACGTGCTACAATGGTCGGTACAAAGGGTTGCTACCTAGCGATAGGATGCTAATCTCAAAAAGCCGATCGTAGTCCGGATTGGAGTCTGCAACTCGACTCCATGAAGTCGGAATCGCTAGTAATCGCGGATCAGAATGCCGCGGTGAATACGTTCCCGGGCCTTGTACACACCGCCCGTCACACCATGGGAGTTTGTTGCACCAGAAGTAGGTAGTCTAACCGTAAGGAGGACGCTTACCACGGTGTGGCCGATGACTGGGGTGAAGTCGTAACAAGGTAGCCGTAGGGGAACCTGCGGCTGGATCACCTCCTTAACGAAAGATTGATGGCCGGTAAGAATCCACAACAAGTTGTTCTTCGAAGATGTATCTGAGGGTCTGTAGCTCAGTTGGTTAGAGCACACGCTTGATAAGCGTGGGGTCACAAGTTCAAGTCTTGTCAGACCCACCACTACTGACGAAGTGATGAATAATCACAAGCTGCTAGATGAGAAGATATATCGTTCATTATGATTAAAGCTGGGGACTTAGCTTAGTTGGTAGAGCGCCTGCTTTGCACGCAGGAGGTCAGGAGTTCGACTCTCCTAGTCTCCACCACGTACTTTACGAAGTACGAGCTAAAGTAAATTATAGAAATTAATAAATATCTAAATAAATCAAAAGAGATTTTGATTTGAGTTTATTAACTTCTGTGATTTATCACAGTTTACTGCAAGCTGACGAGGCTGTAGTTAATCATTAACAGATTAGTAGAATTGAGTCTGAAATAAATTGTTCACTCAATTCATTCGAAAGAATGAAATTGAGAACTAGCAAAAACACTGAATCAAGCGTTTTGGTATATGAATTTAGATTGAAGCTGTACGGTGCTTAAGTGCACGAGGCAACAAACTGGATGAGAGCGATGTGAGTTGAAAAACAAACATAGCAATCTGTCCTAACCTTACTTGTAAGGGTTAGCGACTGTTTGGGGTTGTATAGTCAAGTAATTAAGTGCATGTGGTGGATGCCTTGGCAGTCAGAGGCGATGAAAGACGTGATAGCCTGCGAAAAGCTCCGGGGAGGCGGCAAATATCCTTTGATCCGGAGATATCTGAATGGGGGAACCCACCCGCTATAAGGCGGGTATCATAAGCTGAATACATAGGCTTATGAAGCGAACGAGGGGAAGTGAAACATCTCAGTACCCTTAGGAAAAGAAATCAATTGAGATTCCCTTAGTAGCGGCGAGCGAACGGGGATCAGCCCATTAAGTTGTGTGTGTTCTAGTGGAACGCTCTGGGAAGTGCGAACGTAGAGGGTGATATTCCCGTACACGAAAGGGCACACACAATGATGACGAGTAGGGCGAGGCACGTGAAACCTTGTCTGAATATGGGGGGACCATCCTCCAAGGCTAAATACTCCTGACTGACCGATAGTGAACCAGTACCGTGAGGGAAAGGCGAAAAGAACCCCTGTGAGGGGAGTGAAATAGATCCTGAAACCGCATGCATACAAGCAGTGGGAGCACCTTCGTGGTGTGACTGCGTACCTTTTGTATAATGGGTCAGCGACTTATATTCAGTAGCGAGGTTAACCGCATAGGGGAGCCGTAGAGAAATCGAGTCTTAATAGGGCGTATAGTTGCTGGGTATAGACCCGAAACCAGGCGATCTATCCATGAGCAGGTTGAAGGTTGGGTAACACTAACTGGAGGACCGAACCCACTGTCGTTGAAAAGCCAGGGGATGACTTGTGGATAGGGGTGAAAGGCTAATCAAGCCTGGTGATAGCTGGTTCTCCCCGAAAGCTATTTAGGTAGCGCCTCGGACGAATACCATTGGGGGTAGAGCACTGTTTCGGCTAGGGGGTCATCCCGACTTACCAAACCGATGCAAACTCCGAATACCAATGAGTACTATCCGGGAGACAGACTGCGGGTGCTAACGTCCGTAGTCAAGAGGAAAACAATCCAGACCGCCAGCTAAGGCCCCAAAATCATAGTTAAGTGGGAAACGATGTGGGAAGGCATAGACAGCTAGGAGGTTGGCTTAGAAGCAGCCACCCTTTAAAGAAAGCGTAATAGCTCACTAGTCGAGTCGGCCTGCGCGGAAGATGTAACGGGGCTAAAACTATGTGCCGAAGCTGCGGATTTGACTTTAAGTCAAGTGGTAGGGGAGCGTTCTGTAAGCCGATGAAGGTGTATTGAGAAGTATGCTGGAGGTATCAGAAGTGCGAATGCTGACGTGAGTAACGACAAAACGGGTGAAAAACCCGTTCGCTGAAAGACCAAGGGTTCCAGTCCAACGTTAATCGGGGCTGGGTGAGTCGACCCCTAAGGCGAGGCCGAGAGGCGTAGTCGATGGGAAATTGGTTAATATTCCAATACTTCTGTGTAATGCGATGAGAGGACGGAGAAGGTTAAGTCAGCCTGGCGTTGGTTGTCCAGGTGGAAGACAGTAGGCATGCATCTTAGGCAAATCCGGGGTGCTCTATGCTGAGAGTCGATAGCAAGCTGTACTTGTACAGTGAAGTGGCTGATACCATGCTTCCAGGAAAAGTCTCTAAGCTTCAGTTACACAGGAATCGTACCCGAAACCGACACAGGTGGTCAGGTCGAGTAGACCAAAGCGCTTGAGAGAACTCTGCTGAAGGAACTAGGCAAAATGGTACCGTAACTTCGGGAGAAGGTACGCTGCTGACGGTGATGGGACTTGCTCCCTGAGCTATTGGCAGCCACAGAAACCAGGCCGCTGCAACTGTTTATTAAAAACATAGCACTCTGCAAACACGAAAGTGGACGTATAGGGTGTGATGCCTGCCCGGTGCTGGAAGGTTAATTGATGGGGTTAGCGTAAGCGAAGCTCTTGATCGAAGCCCCAGTAAACGGCGGCCGTAACTATAACGGTCCTAAGGTAGCGAAATTCCTTGTCGGGTAAGTTCCGACCTGCACGAATGGCATAATGATGGCGGCGCTGTCTCCAGCAGAGGCTCAGTGAAATCGAAATCGCTGTGAAGATGCAGTGTACCCGCGGCTAGACGGAAAGACCCCGTGAACCTTTACTGCAGCTTGACATTGAACTTTGACCTTACTTGTGTAGGATAGGTGGGAGGCTTTGAAGTTGGAACGCTAGTTCCAATGGAGCCGTCCTTGAAATACCACCCTGGTAATGTTGAGGTTCTAACTCTGTCCCGTTATCCGGGACGAGGACCATGTCTGGTGGGTAGTTTGACTGGGGCGGTCTCCTCCTAAAGAGTAACGGAGGAGTACGAAGGTGCGCTCAGCGTGGTCGGAAATCACGCGTAGAGTATAAAGGCAAAAGCGCGCTTAACTGCGAGACCCACAAGTCGAGCAGGTACGAAAGTAGGTCTTAGTGATCCGGTGGTTCTGTATGGAAGGGCCATCGCTCAACGGATAAAAGGTACTCTGGGGATAACAGGCTGATACCGCCCAAGAGTTCATATCGACGGCGGTGTTTGGCACCTCGATGTCGGCTCATCTCATCCTGGGGCTGAAGCAGGTCCCAAGGGTATGGCTGTTCGCCATTTAAAGAGGTACGCGAGCTGGGTTTAGAACGTCGTGAGACAGTTCGGTCCCTATCTACCGTGGGCGCTGGAAATTTGAGAGGATCTGCTCCTAGTACGAGAGGACCAGAGTGGACGAACCTCTGGTGTACCGGTTGTGACGCCAGTCGCATCGCCGGGTAGCTATGTTCGGAAGGGATAACCGCTGAAAGCATCTAAGCGGGAAGCCTACCTCAAGATAAGATTTCCCTAGGAATTTATTCCTCTAAAGAGCCGTTCGAGACTAGGACGTTGATAGGTTGGGTGTGGAAGCACGGTGACGTGTGAAGCTGACCAATACTAATTGCTCGTGAGGCTTGACTATACAACACCCAAACAGTTGTTGTATTCAAGATAAATTCAATACATAACTTGATTTAGTGTCAAAACTAGTTACAATACGACTCGATTAACTAATCCGTTAATAACTCTTTCGGTACTAAGTGGCATGAACTTAATAATAAGTTCAAAAGTAAGACCACCCAAAGCCAAAACAGTTTGCTGGCGACAATAGCAAGAGTGAACCACCTGATCCCTTCCCGAACTCAGAAGTGAAACCTCTTCGCGCTGATGGTAGTGTGGCACTTGCCATGTGAGAGTAAGTCATCGCCAGCTTTTAAATTCAAACACCCCCAACCTAACCGTTGGGGGTGTTTTTTATTGTGATTAAAAAATAACTAAAAGGTAATAGAAATTGAAAAGACTTATGTGGCATCGTGTTTAACTAATTTGAAACGTATAGAGATTTTGCATGTCTAATCAATATAATGGAAAAAAGCTGTATACATATATGAGTGCTAGTCAGGCCATTTATGAAGTAAGGGGCAATAAAATTTATAAATGCATAAACCTATTTCAGCCAGTTTATGAAATAAAGGATAATGAAATCTATCCATATATGGATTTAGTACAGGCGGAGTTTGAAATAAGAGGAAATAAAATTTATCAATATAATGATATGTATCAACCAATTTATGAGATTCGATAAATTGAGATTCGATATATATTATTTATTGATATTACGTACTATATGGAATTAGCTGTTTCTCTATTCCTAGAAGATGATGATGAAGAAGGTCTGATTTAATAGTAAATATTGATGATCTTAAAGCTTTAATGTCGCTATATAAAAAAAAGCCCCATCATCCTGACGGGGCTTCTTCATATTCAGTTTATTGTTGTTTACTTCCTATAAACAACCACTTCCTGTGGGTCTTGTTATTTTCAATGAGACTTCCTGTCTCTGTATGATTTGTATATTAAGATGAATCAGAGGCGTTGTATATTCGTCAATCTCCCCGATCCATGTACGTTCAGACTTACAGCTAAGCTGAACGATATTTCTCTAATTTCTCAAGCATTGCTTTCAAACCCTTCACCTCAAATTCATTTGCTTCAAAGGTTTGTTCTTTATTGCGTTTGAAGATATCCCGAATTTCTAAGGTCGCATTGGAATCAATCAAGCCAAGTTGTGTACCCACTTGACGGATCTGGTCAATCGAACGAGAGCCATTGGTTGAGCCATAACCGATGTAAGCAGCAGGTTTACCTTGCCATTCCTTACCTAAGTAATCCAATGCATTCTTCAGAGCTGGGCTATAACCATGATTGTATTCAGGACTAATCAAGATAAAAGCATCAGCAGTTGCAATTTTATCCGCCCACGCTTGTTGCTTTGGCTGATCATAGATGCCTGAAGCTGGCGGATGAGCGCCCGCAAAAATAGGCAGATCCCATTCTTTTAAGTCTACGATTTCTGTTTGAATATTATTTAACGCGAGTTCAGAAGTTGCTTGCTGTACCCAGTTTGCGACTTTAATTGCAGTTCGTCCTTCGCGTACACTACCGACAATAATATAAATGAGCATTTTTAATCCTATATTGTTTGAGTTGAAGTTTTGAAAATGAATTGTTGAATATGATCTTATACTTTTCTTTAGGGATAAAAAAAGCTCTCATTTGAGAGCTTTTATGTTACATCAGTTTAATGCCTTGCTGACCCGCAGGGGTAACTTTGAAAATTTCCACTTCAAAGGTGATATTCTTACCTGCCAATGGATGATTAAAGTCGATTTCAGTAATGTCCTCATTGACTGATTTAACGATGCCAAACAAAGTTGCTTTGGCCTTATCTTCAAATTCAATCATGTGACCAACAATAGGACGTTGCTCAAATTTCACCGTATCAAAACTTTGAACATTTTCAGGGTTCCAAGGACCAAAAGCATCTTCTGGTGGCAAATGTACGGTACGGCGATCACCTGCACGTAAACCAAATAAAGCCTTTTCAAAGCCCGGAAGTAAATTTCCATCACCAATCACTAAAGTGACTGGTTCTTCACGACCGCGGGTATTGTCGATTTCAACACCATTTTCAATCGATACTGAAAAATGCAAATCAACTTTTGAGCCGTCTTGAATACGGATTTCTTCGTTTGGTTCGATAATGTCAGTCATTATACATCCGCCTTTTGGTTACGTTTCTTCTCTAAGAAGAAGGTGTCAATGAGAAGCAAAATCGTACCTAAGGTAATGGCACTGTCTGCGAGGTTGAAGGCAGGGAAATGACTATTCTGATAATAGACATGGATAAAATCGACAACATAACCCAGACTGACGCGATCAATCAAATTACCAACTGCACCGCCTAAAATCAAAGCAATCGCCATAGGTAAAATAATCATTTTCTTAGGCATACGCATGAGCCAAAATACAAAAATGATCGAAACAATTGCTGCAAGTGAGGTGAAGAAGTAGCGTTGCCATCCGCCTGCATCAGATAAAAAGCTAAATGCGGCACCGTAATTATGCAACAAGGTCCAATTGAGAAAAGGCAATACGGGTACAGGATCTGCATAGTTTAAATGTGAGCTTGCGATCCATTTTGTCCATTGATCCAACACAATGGCAAGGACTGAAAGTCCAAGCCACAGCAAGTTATGAGGATAGAATTGGAACAAGCCTTGTTTTGCTTGTGAATTAGGCATACTTTCTCACTTCGCCACTGCCAGTGACGTTGACAATACAACGCGCGCATAAACCCGCATGACCTTCATGTGTATTTACGTCTGGTAATACATGCCAGCAACGTACACATTTTTCACCATCCGCAGCTGAGACCTTCACACGTAAACCTTCAAGGTCAGTGCTTTCGCCTTGTTCTGCATAAGGGTGGACGATGACTTGAGAGGTAATCAAGACAAAACGTAATTCGTCAGCCAGTTGGTTTAGCAGTTTTTGTAACGCTTCATCCGCCCAAAGTTCGACTTTGGCAGATAAGTTACTGCCGATCAGTTTAGCGTTACGTGCTGCTTCGATCTGTTTATTTACTGCTGATTTTACGCTAATCAATGTTTGCCAATCTGCTTCAGAAAGCAAGTTTGCTGTTGATGCAGTTGGGATATCGTACCATTCAGCCGTAAATACATATTTATCTGTTTGTTCAGGAATCAATGGCCAAGCTTCTTGAGCGGTAAAGCTTAGAATTGGTGACATCCAACGAACGAAAGCTTGTACCAAATGATACAGCGCAGTTTGTGCTGAACGACGCGCTTGTGAGTCCGCTTTTGTTGTGTATTGACGGTCTTTGATGATGTCGAGATAGAAACCACCTAAGTCATTGATACAGAAATTGGTCAATGCGTTAGTGACAATGTGGAAGTTCATCTCTTCATAGGCTTGCTGAATGGTTTTTTGTACTTCAGCCGCACGTTGTAAAATGTACTGATCCAATGCAATCAGTTCATCTACAAGTAATGCATCGGTTGATGGTTTAAAACCATTTAAATTCGCCAATAAGAAACGTAGGGTATTACGGATACGACGATAACCATCAGATGCACGGCTAAAGATCTCTTTACCTGCGGTCATTTCATAGCGATAGTCAGCCGAAGCGATCCAGAAGCGTAAGCCATCTGCACCCATATCTTTGATGATATCTTGTGGCGTGATGATGTTGCCTAATGATTTAGACATTTTACGACCTTTCTCATCTACGACGAAGCCGTGTGTGAGTAAGCCTTTATAAGGTGCACGTTCATTGATTGCAATTGAAGTTAACAAAGACGATTGGAACCAGCCACGGTGTTGGTCTGAACCCTCAAGGTATAGATCAGCAGGGTCTTGCAACTCTTCACGTTCACGCAATACTGCGTAGTGTGTGGTTCCTGAGTCGAACCAAACGTCTAAGGTATCGCGAACAGCATTGTATTGTTCGGCATCAGCACCAATGAAGTCGCTGGCATCACGGTTATACCAAGCATCAATCCCTTCTTGCTCAATCAGTTGGGCAACTTTTTCGATTAATTCAGGTGTACGTGGGTGTAACGCATTGGTATCTTTGTGTACAAAGAATGGGATTGGTACACCCCAAGTACGTTGACGAGAAATACACCAATCTGGACGGCCTTCAATCATCGATTGGATACGGTTTTTACCCCAATCTGGGACAAATTCGATGTCATTTTCAATCGCATTTAATGCAGTTTGACGCAAGCCTTTGGCATCCATGCTGATAAACCATTGCGGTGTCGCACGGAAGATGATTGGCGTTTTATGACGCCAGCAATGTGGGTAGCTGTGTTTGATCGGTTGATGCGCCCACAAACGACCTGTTGCTCCCAATGCTTCGATAATTTTTGGATTGGCTTTATAGATGTGCTCGCCAGCAAAAATCGGTGCTGTTGGTAAATATACACCATTGCCACCGACTGGATTATCCACTTTTAGGTTGTACTGTAGGCCAACCTTATAGTCGTCCACACCATGGCCCGGTGCGGTATGTACGGCACCTGTACCACTGGTTGCGATGACATGTTCACCGACGATCACAGGGACTTGGCGATCTGTAATCAACGGATGTTGTAATAATAGGTTTTCGATGACAGCGCCTTTAAAATCAGCCAGTACGACTGGATTTTCAAGCTTGTAACGTTCGATGGCAGATTCCACTAGATCTTTAGCAAGAATGAAGTTTTGCGCACCACGATCGTTCTGAATTTGAACAAGTTGGTAGTCAATGTCGGCATGTACAGCAACTGCTTGGTTGGCAGGTAGTGTCCATGGCGTGGTCGTCCAGATCACGATATCCGTTACATCTTGAACATCAACACTTAGGCGTGCGCTTAAATCTTTGAGATCAACAACGGTGAAGCCAACGTCAATTGCATCTGATTTTTTATCTTCGTATTCAACTTCGGCTTCAGCCAGTGCAGAACCACAGTCCAAACACCAGTTCACAGGTTTTAAGCCCGGTTCAATATGACCAGCTTTAGCAATCGCACCAAGCGAGCGAACGATGTCCGCTTCTTGTTGAAAGTTCATGGTCAGATACGGATTGTCCCAGTCACCAAATACACCCATACGCACGAAGTCTTTCTTTTGTAATTCAACTTGTGTGTAAGCGTATTCACGGCAGGCTTTACGGAACGTTGATGCGTCTACTTTCACGCCAACTTTACCGACTTTTTCTTCCACTTTAAGTTCGATTGGCAGACCATGACAGTCCCAACCTGGTACATAAGGTGCATCGAAGCCATCCAATACACGGCTTTTAATAATAATGTCCTTGAGGACTTTATTGACCGCATGACCTAAATGGATTTGTCCATTGGCATATGGAGGACCGTCATGTAGCACGTATTTCTTCTTGCCAATACGCGATGCGCGAATCTGCTGATAAATGTTGTCGGCATACCACTCTTCTAACCATTTGGCTTCACGCACAGCCAAATTTGCTTTCATCGCAAATTCAGTATGAGGTAAATTGAGTGTGGCTTTATAATCCACTGCATTTTCAGGAGTTTGCTTATCGCTCATGCAAGTTTTCTTCCAGTTTGATCAGTGTATAAACTGACATGTATTACAAATGAAAATTAAATTTAAAAAGGAAATTCTGAAGTACGATTACGATAGTCTCGTAATTTTTGCACATCATCATCTATTCCAGCTTTGAGTGCTTCAAGCGAAGGGTAATTCAGTTCACCATGCAAATAGTGAAGAAAGGTTACCCGCATTAATAAGCCATACAGATTAGCAGAAACATCAGGGAAATGTACTTCTAATCGCCACTCAGGCTGAACTTGTTCGATCGCAGGACGAGTCCCCACATGGCCAGCACCGAATAAGCTATCACTTTGATACCCTGCAATGCCGTTCAGGGCAGGGTTTGTATGTTTTACTTTTGCTGTCAGTGAGGCATTTTCACACACCACATCGACTGCATAGATGCCACTTAGGCAAGGCTTATGACGATTTAAACGAACATTAATTGTTGGAAAATCCAGTGTACGTCCGATTTGATCGCCATATTGCACACGACCCGTGATGCTGTAAGGACGACCCAGCAGTTTAGCTGCTAATGCCAGATCACCTTCTTGTAGAACCTGACGAATACGGGTTGAACTGACACGTTCATCATTCAGTGCAATCGTATCTAAATTGGTGACATTAAAACCATAATCTCTTAAAAATTCACTGTTTCCTTGGCGGTCTTTGCCAAAATGAAAGTCATCTCCCAAAACAAGGGTTTGGGCATTGAGCTTAAATTTGAGTAAATCCGCAAATTCAGTCGCATTCAGGCTTCTAAAGTATTGATCAAACTTTGCTACCGCAATGTAATCCACACCCAGTTCAGTTAAATATTCTACTTTTTCTCGTAAGGAGCTAATGCGGGGTGGGGCATCATAACCTTTAAAAAATTCAAGCGGTTGTGGCTCAAAAATCATCACTAAAGTTTTTAAGCCTTGAGCAGATGCTAACGATTTAAGCTGGGCAATCATCGCTTGATGACCAAGATGGACACCATCAAAATTGCCAATCGTTACCGCAGTCGGAGGTAACTGAAAATTTGGCGATAATGCGTTGAGACGAAGCAACTTCATGGGCGTTAAATACAGTGATTTTTACAAAGGCTATATATTGCCATATTCTCAGCGTTTCGTCTTGTTGTTGTGTTTTTACACAGAGAAATTTCAATATTTAAGCATTTTTATATAAATAAATCTGATTGATTAAATAAAAATAAATCAATTTTTCTTATTTTAAAGCTGAACTAAAATCAATCCATGTTGCTGAATATTGAGATAGAGATGAAAAAGCCATTTTATCAGCTAGAACAAAGTCGAGATGTCATTCGCCATTTTACCCCAAACTGGTTTACAGCCACTATGGGAACTGGTGTTGTGGCAATGATTTTAGCACAGTTACCTTTTGCTTCTGCTCTATTATTCAAGTTAGCGACACAATTATGGCAATTGAATATTTTGCTCTTCATAAGTTTTAGTGTGCTTTATATGTTGCGATGGATTTTATTTCCAACGGAAGCAAAACAGATTTTTAGTCATCCAAATATGAGCCTGTTTTTAGGAGCTATTCCGATGGGGCTGGCGACGATCATCAATGGTTTTCTCAGCTTTGGAACGCATTTATATGGTGATATTGCGGTGCAAATTGCGGAGTATCTTTGGTATTTCGATGTATTTCTCGCTGTGATGATCGCATGGATCGTGCCATTTTGTATGTTTAGCTGCCAAGATCATTTATTACAACGGATGACCGCAGTATGGTTATTACCGATAGTGGCTTGTGAGGTGGCTGCGAGTTCAGCGGGAGTATTACTACAACATTTAACTGCCGATCAGCACGCATTCAATATTTTAGTCACAGGCTATGTACTATGGGGCATTTCTGTATTGCCGGCTTTTGCAATTTTGACCATCTTAATGCTACGTTTGGCTTTACATCAACTGCCTGAGAAAGAGGTGGCAATTTCTAGCTGGCTTTGTTTAGGACCAATTGGCACAGGGGCTTTGGCGTTATTATTATTGGGGGAACAAGCACCACGTATCATGCAGGCGATGGGCTTTGAAAATTTAGCAAACTTACTGCCTGCATTAGGCATTGTGGCGAGTTTAGTATTATTGGGCTTTGGATTATGGTGGTTTGGAATCGCGATCTTGACCACATTGCGCCATATTCGTACTGGGATTCCATTTAATTTGGGTTGGTGGGGACTAACTTTCCCCTTCGGCGTGTTTATTTTAGCAATCTTTAACTTAGCGCATCAGCTGCAAGTTGCTTTTTTACAATCTATCGCTGTGGTTCTAAGTTTATTGCTAATAGGGCTGTGGGCTTTGGTAATGAAAAAAACTGTAGCTGGAGCATACAGCGGTCAACTGTTTTTCTCGCCTTGTTTGGCTGCGTTGCAACAGAAGATGCGATAATATCAAGGTGTGCTTTAGCACACCTTCTTTGTGTCTCTATTTTAATTTGAACGAGTCTTTTTATGAATGCTGATATTGCCCTGATTATGGCGTTGCCGAATGAATCTAAAGGTTTGTTTGAGCAAGCTGGTATTGACGTTCATTACAGTGGAATCGGCAAAGTAAATGCGGCATTCAAAGCCTTTGAAGTGATTCAGAAAACAGGCTGCAAGACGCTGATTAATTTAGGTAGTGCGGGTAGTTCGCATTTTGATGCACATAGCTTGGTAGAAGTAACGACATTTGTGCAACGTGATATGGATGTATCGCCTTTGGGTTTTGCTGTAGGTGTAACCCCAATGGATGATGACATCCCCGCAGAGATTTATACTCAACCACACTTTGAACACTTACCCAAAGGCATTTGTGGCACAGGTGATTCTTTTGAAACAGGTTTACCAAAGGTCAGCTGTAATTTGGTGGATATGGAAGCGTATGCTTTAGCCAAAGTTTGTCAAAAACTGGGTGTGCGTTTAATCTCGGTCAAATACATAACGGATGGCGCCAATGATACGGCTCATTTAGATTGGGAAGAGAATTTATTACTAGGAGCACAAAAATTATTGGCGTTGTATCAAGATCATTTTTAAATGCAAAGGTCTAGCCTTGTAGTTTGTATGGGTAAGTTTCTGTTTATAAATTATTGAAGTTAAATAATTGTTTTGTGGTAAATTCACATAATAGCTCATATATTAAATGATGAGGTGGCGAGAGATGAGATGCCTTACGGGATAAGGATTCGTAGCTTTATATGAAAGATTAATCTTAAAGAAATTCATTCAATATAAAGTAATTTTTTTTCTTGAGGACTCATTCTGTCCAAAATATCGGGAAAAAAATTTAGCATATTGCAACAACCACGAATTAAATAACTTTCAGCAAGTTCTAAAGCTATTGCACTATATTTTTCTTCAACTTCAGAATGGACTCCTGTTCCTCTATTTCCATCAATCATTCTAAAAAAACCCATGGGGAAAGAATGAACATTTGCTGATAAGAGCTTATACCAGTACCTGAAATCATTTTTATTCACTCCCTCTCGCTCTTCAATATCTTCTCTACTTATAAAAAAGCATTTTTACCTTTTAAATATTTTCCTCTATCTCTTTCATCTAAATTTTTAAAAAATATAGAGTTTTTTAGCTGATCTAAAACAATTTTTTCAATTTCAAAATCTTCGTTTTGCACATCATAAGTCTCAGGGAAAAAGGAGAAAAACTGTTTTCGAGAATAATAATCATGTACATTAAAAAGTGCTTTTCGTGCTTTTAATTCTTCTTCAGGCACATTATCAAAACATAAATAAAAAAGTGTTTGATAACATTCCATTATATTCCTTGTAAGACTAAAAGCAGATGCATAATCCCAGTCAGCTTTATATTCCTTTGAGATATCGTGATCTAATAGTTTTTTTAAGCTCCTACCAGTTGTGCATAGTTTAGTAAAAAGAATAGAGGCCCAAACTACTTTATCCTCTTGATCATACCGTCCTGCACCCAAGCGAGAAATTTTCACTGCTAAGTTGAGAGTTCTACAGTAACTTTTAAAAGCTACAGTAAATTTTTTATCACCTATTGCCATTTACTTTAAATTTTCGGAAAAGAGAAATTGTTTGTATCTTAACTTTTCTTTTCTCGACATTGTACACCTTAGAGTTTCAACTAAAAATTTTCCTTTTCAAATCTTTCTGGCTTTGATTTCATTTTTTATTATTTATATGGGTTTGTCTATGATTGTTCCATGATTTTATTCAGATAAATTTAATAATATTCTCAGCCATTCAATAAAAAAGCGACTATTGAAGTCGCTTTACTCGTGTATTTCAATCACTAAAATAAGGCTTGTGAAGAAAACTTAACGAGGAATTACGCCATACAGCATCAAATGGACAGTGTGTTCAATAGTGCGTTGGTACATACTACGGTTACGTAGTGTTTTACCCGTTACCATTTCCATTTGCGTTGCAAAATCAGCATAGTTCTGTGTAATTGCCCAAATATTGATAATCAATAATTCTGGATCAATATCCTGAGACAATTTACCTTGTTCTTGCCACGTTTGAATCACTTTGGTTTTACGCTTAAATAGCTTTTTCAAAGGGCCTTTTAAGATGGGCAAAATATGTGGTGCACCTTGAATGATTTCCAAGGCAAATAAACGAGAAGCCTTAGGCTGGTCACGCGAGCTTTCAAGCTTTTGAATCAAATAGTGGGTCAGTGCTTCAGTTGGTTCAAGCTCTGATTCTAATGTTTGTAAGGGAGCAAGCCACTTTTGTAATACGGTGGTCAAGACTTCCACATAGAGGGATTCTTTATTTTCATAATAATAGAAAATATTCGACTTATGCATATTCGCAAGCTGAGCAATCTCATCGAGACTAGCACCACTGAACCCATAGACAGAGAAAACATCGAGGGCAGCATTCAGCAGTTGATTGCGCTTTTGTGTACTTTTTTTCTGTTCCATCTGCGAGCTTGATTCAAAAAATGTCTTTGACATTGTAAGATAAATTGTCGGATTTGTGCACAACAACACAGTTTTTTTATTTAAAAAGTTGCGATTCTACGATCAGTGGTAGGGATCTATTTGATAATTATTAGAATCTAAACTCTAAAATACATATTTTGTTAATAATTTGATCATGATCGCGGCAGCATCTGCATGATGTTTGAGATATTTTAGTGCAATTTTAAAGAGGTATACGGTTTTAGCTGGCTAAAACCGCATCAAGGACTTGTTGTTCGAGTTGCGCAAAAGCAATGCTCTTTTTACGAGGGCGGGGGAGATTAACTTTGAAATCCTGTGCAATATGACCCTGATCAAGCAGGATAATTCGATCAGCCAATTGCACAGCTTCACTAACATCATGGGTGACTAAAACTGCGGTAAAGCCTTGTTCTTTCCACAGTTGTTCAATCAGATTTTGCATTTCCAAACGCGTTAATGCATCCAGCGCTCCAAGTGGTTCATCTAGCAGCAAAATGCGTGGAGAGTGAGACAATGCTCGTGCTAAAGCAACACGTTGACGTTGTCCACCTGAAAGTTGTGCAGGCCATTGTGAGGCTTTGTCTTTTAAGCCAACTTTTTCTAATAGCGTACTTGCCAGCGTATGCTGATGTTTGGATAAGCCAAGTTGCACATTTGCTAAAACATTTTTCCATGGCAATAATCTTGGGTCTTGGAACATGACTCGAATATCCGCACTGCTAATGCCTTCACGAAAATTTCGAGCAGATTGAAATTTGATTTCACCATAGCTGGGTTTTTCTAATTGAGCGATAAGGCGCAATAAGGTGCTTTTCCCACACCCACTCCGACCAACGATTGCAACAAATTCACCGGCTTTGATCTGGAGGTCTAAATCTTCAAGCACCTTGACCTCTGCATAGAATTTATACAGCTGTTCGATCAGAATCTCTGCCCCATTGGCAGATGAGAGTGCTGTTTTTACTTCAGTAAGTGTTTTAATTTCATGGTTTTCATGAAAATTTAGGTTTAAATTACTCATTTTAGTCCCCCCTTTTTATTTTTGATAACCCGCATGCCAGCGTAATAAATAACGTTCCAATGCTTGTGCCAGTACATCTGCTAATTTACCGAGTAAGGCGTACAGTAAAATGCCGACCAAGACGATATCCGTTTGCAAAAACTCACGTGCATTCATGGTCATATAGCCGATACCTGCTTGTGCTGAAATCGTCTCTGCAACGATGAGTAAGACCCATACCAAACCTAGGGAGAAACGTAGTCCCACCAGAATCGAAGGCATGGCACCGGGGAGAATAATCTCTTTATAGAGTTGCCAGCGATTGAGTCCGTAACTTTTCCCCATTTCAATCAGTTGAGGATCGACGGAACGAATACCATGATAGGTGTTGATATACATCGGGAAAAACACCCCCACAGCCACCAAAAACAGCTTGGCGGTTTCATCAATGCCAAACCATAAAATCACCAATGGAATCAGAGCAAGTGCAGGAATATTGCGAATCATTTGCAAGGTGGTATCAAGTAAGGTTGATGCGATGCGAGATGAACCATTCAATAAGCCTAAAATGAGACCTAAACCACCTCCAATCAATAAACCGAGTAAGGCACGACCAGCACTAACTTGGACGTGCTGCCAAAGTTCACCACTGACCAATAGTTGCCAAAATGCACTTACCACTGCGCTTGGAGCGGGTAAAACACGATATTGTAAAATGCCTGAGCTTGACGCAATTTGCCAAATGGTCAAAAGTAGAATTGGAAATAGCCAAGGGAGCAAACCTTTAGTGATATGTTTTGTTCCACGTGAAACATTGCTCAAATAAAGTTGTTTGGTCATGCGCTTTCCTTGCTTGGAAGTTTGGATTGCTTCTCTTCAGGTACATAGTTGTTGGCAATGATTTCTCCAAAAGGACCAGTCAAATGCGGTTGTGCCAGTTTTTGTCGTGTCTGTAAGGGAAGTAAAGGAAAGACTAACTCGGCAAATCGAATGGATTCCTCTAGATGCGGATAGCCAGAAAAGATAAAGGTATCAATGCCTAAATCCGCATATTCTTGAATGCGTGCAGCCACAGTTTCTGGGTCACCAACTAAAGCTGTACCAGCACCACCACGGACCAAACCAATACCTGCCCATAAATTTGGCGAGACTTCGAGTTGGTCTTTACGTCCGCCGTGCAAAGCGGCCATTCGTTGTTGACCAACAGAGTCCATTTTTGCAAATTTTTTCTGTGCTGCTGCAATTGTTGCATCATCTAAATATTGGATCAGTTCATTAGCAGCTGCCCATGCCTGTTCATTGGTTTCGCGAACAATCACATGTAAGCGAATGCCATAAGTGAGTGTGCGACCTTTAGCTGCTGCTTTGGCGCGGAGATATTCAATTTTCTCTTTTACTGCGGCAGGAGGTTCACCCCAAGTTAAATAGGTATCGACCTGTTCCGCTGCTAATTCAGTTGCAGCTTCTGATGAACCGCCAAACCATAACGGTGGATAAGGACGTTGTACGGGCGGGTAGAGCAGTTTGGCATCATCGACACTTAACCGCTCACCATGAAAAGTGAAGGATTCACCTGTATGTGAGCGGGTCAAGATTTCACGCCAGATTTTGACATATTCGGATGCGGTTTGATAACGGGTGTTATGGTCTTCATACAGGCCATCACCTTTAAGCTCTTGTTCATCACCACCTGTCACTAGGTTCAATAAAATACGACCATTAGACAGGCGATCAAAGGTTGCTGCCATTCGTGCGGCCAATGCGGGTGTGGTAATGCCTGGGCGCAGTGCCACCAAAAATTTAAGTTGTTTGGTGGCATCAATTAAGCTGGCGGCTGTGATCCAAGGGTCTTCACAAGAACGTCCCGTTGGAATTAATACACCTGCATAGCCGAGATTATCCACCGCTACAGCAATCTGTTTCATATAAGCATGATCAACTTGACGTGCACCCTTGCTGGTACCTAAATAACGACTGTCACCGTGAGTGGGGATAAACCAGAAAATATTCATGTTGATATTCCTTATAAAATCAATCTTTATTGCGTCATGCACATACTGTGCTGAATACACATGGGACTAGGAATCACTTGCTTTAAATCGTAATCCTCTTTGTTCCCTTGATTATTCAACTTGGTTTTTCAAGACAGCCTCTTGAATGTGAAGTTGTTTTGGGATGAGCTGTTGTGCAAAGAAAGCATCAGCAACATATTGTTGTTCTGTTACCACTTTTTCTGAGATGGGTTGAACGCCAAAACCCATACGAGATATCGAGGTCTTTAACACATCAAACCCAAGACCAGTCGGCTTTTCGAGTAGTTTTGCTGCATCTTCAGGATGTGCTTTGACCCAGTCTGTGGTCTGATTCAGTGTGGTAATCACTGTTTGTAAAACTGCTAGATTGTTCTCCGCATATTGGCGATCTGCCAAATAAAATTGATGGTTGTTCACCAGATCTTCGCCATTAGCGATTACACGGGCTTGGATTTGGTGCTCAGCTGCAGCAAGGAACGGGTCCCAAATAACCCAAGCGTCAACCACGCCTTTTTCAAAGGCCGCACGTGCATCTGAAGGCGGTAAATAAACAGGTTGAATATCACTGAGCTTGAGATTGTGAGCTTCAAGTAGTTTAAGGAGGAGGTAATGCACATTCGAGCCTTTATTAAGCGCGATTCGTTTACCTTTTAAGTCTTGTATCGATTGTATAGGTGAGTCTTTATGAACGATTAATGCCTCAGCTGTTGGAGCAGGTGGTTGGTTGGCGACATAAATCAAATTGGGATTCGCTGCTTGTGCGAATATCGGTGGTGCTTCGCCTGCTTCACCAAAAACAACACTTCCTACATTCAAACCTTCCAGAAGCTGGGGACCCGCTGGGAATTCAATCCATTTCACCTTGATTCCCTGAGCAGCAAGGCGTTTTTCTAATTCACCTTTTGTTTTAACGATCGGCAAGATGCCATACTTTTGAAAGCCGATATTGAATGTTGTGGTTTCTTGTTGTGTTGTTGCTTGCTGCTCAGGTTTCTTTGCACAACCTGTGATTCCCATCAAACTGGCAAGGCTCGCTGCAATGATGAGATATGACCATGAGTGATTGCTTGAAATGATCATGTTGGTTGTGCTCCCCAAAAAATCAAAGATTGAATTAAGATGAGCAACCACGCTAAAACTTTTTCTATGATAGAAAAAATAACGAATTAGGCTTTATTTATACGGAAAAGTGCAAAACACAAGATTGCATAAGCTTAGCCATGCTTTGTATAAACGCGATCATCAGAAAAGTTTATAAGGTATTGTTTTTAGTTTAATTAATTTTGGTATTTCAAGAAGATGACTATTTTTTATTTTAGATCAATCAGTAATATTGATGTGTTGTAGATATCTTTATGAGAAATAAAAATATCTACAACCGAAATGAACTCAAACTAAAACTTTTTTAAAGACTAAGGAGTTACGTTGATAGTTATAGAGCGCTTGGCGAGCATTGGGTAAATCATCGATGCTGGCCGCGATAAAGCCTTGTTCCAAGAACCAGTGGGCCGTGCGAGTGGTTAGCACGAACAGTTGTTGAATGCCTTGTTGTTTGGCTTTAGTTTCTAGAAATTGCAAGATCTGGCTGCCACGATTGGATTTTCGATAGTTTGAATCCACAGCAACGCAGGCAATTTCTGCTGAACGGATTTCATTTTCTCCTGTAGGGATGGGGTAGAGTGCCGCACAGGCCAAAATCATGCCGTCACGTTCAATCACGGCAAATTGCTCAATTTCGCTTTCAAGAAGTTCGCGTGAGCGATAGACCAGAATCCCTTCTTGTTCGAGTGGGCGAAGTAGGTTAATCAAACCACCGACATCTTGAATATTGGCGATTCGTACCTCCTCATAGTGAGCATCTGTGATTAGTGTACCGACCCCATCACGTGTAAATAGTTCTTCAATTAATGCACCATCATACGCATAAGAAATTAGATGCACACGATGTACACCAGACAATGATGCCTGTTGAGCTTGTTTGAGGTGTAAGGCAAACTCAGGATATTGGGATTGGAATTGTTGAATATAGGGTTCAAGTTGACGCGGACTTAACTCGCGTAGCAGTTGTTGTTGATCATTGATTAGCCCTTGTTTTTCACCTAAGAAAATCAGTTTATCGGCGTTTAATGCAGTTGCCGTTTTGGTTGCGACTTCTTCAGCGAGTAAATTAAAGACTTCACCCGTGGTCGAATAGCCAGTTGGCCCTAATAAAACAATATTATGATTATCTAAATGACGTTGAATTGCATCGGTATCAATCGAACGTACATCGCCAGTAAGTTGGAAGTCGATTCCTTCACGAATACCATAAGGTTTTGCAGTCACGAAATTGCCTGAAACCACATCAATGCGTGCGCCGTACATCGGCGAATTGGCTAAACCCATGGATAATAGAGCTTCAATTTCTAGGCGAATTGAACCCACGGCATTCATTACACCACGTAGAGATTCGCGTGTGGTAATACGACGATTTTGATGAAACGGTGTTTCGATCTGTTGTTGATGTAGATTTTGATTAATCTGAGGACGTGCGCCATGTACGAGAATTAAGCGAATGCCTAAAGAATGCAGCAGGGCAATATCGTGAATAATATGCTGAAAATTTTCATGCTGAACGGCTTCACCACCGAACATCAGAACAAAGGTTTTATCTCGGTGTGCATTAATATAAGGTGCAGAATGGCGAAACCAATGTACATAATGTTGAGTGCTGTGATGCAATTTTTCTACAGGCTTACTTGGCATACCGATCTCAAATCAACAGATATGAGATGATTCTAAACAAAAAAACTCAAACTCACATGATTTAGTTTAATAAAAAGCACTCAAATGAAATTTGAGTGCGATCTTGTGAGCCATCCATCTCGTATAGGACTATGTGGTGTAGTTAGAATGCTCGAATAGTGACAATACTATTATCATCTGAGTTAACTAAGATATAGTCGTTGTTGATTTTGTACCATTGTTGATTACGTCCCGGCTTCGGTAGATTATTTTCTTTGTAATCTATTTTATAGCCATTGCCACGGTAGTGTTGGGGCATGACATATCCCGCTTGCCAGCGATGTTGTTTCAAGCGCTCTACACCACGTTCCTCACGCATCCGGCGTTCACGCATCCGGTTGTCATTATCTGAACGTTCAAAATTGCGACCATGTTTGCCTCGCGTATCTTCATCGCGATCAAATGGAGGACTCGCAAAACTTGTTACACTCCCCAATAAGGCAGTTGAACCTAAAATCAAAATAATGAAAAATTTTTTCATGATACACCTAATATCGGATGTCTCTCATGTGAAAACTGTACCTTAAAAATGCAGAGAAACTGTGAAGATCAATTCATTGTTCCTTTAAAAAGATGAAGATAATTTACACGGCTCTCTGCATCAAGTTAGTCTTCAATGCTGTTTGGAATTATTCTCATAAAGTCTTAATCTTGCGCATCAATACTTTGCCCATTCATGTCTAGGCTATCATCACCCATCAGATAAAGATAGGCAGGCATGATGCTGTCTGGTGTAGGTAACACTTTTGGATCTTCATCTGGATAGGCTTTAGCACGCATTGCGGTACGTGTTCCACCCGGATTAATACAGTTATAGCGAATGTTTGGGAAGCTATTTTCTAAGGCAAAGATTTTGCTCATGGCTTCCGTCGCAATCTTGGAAACTGAATAAGCACCCCACAATGCACGCGCTTCACGCCCAACACCTGAACTGGTAAAGATCACAGAAGCATGTTCTGATTTTTCGAGTAAAGGTAATAAGGCTTGAGTTAAAGCAAAAGGTGCACGTAAATTTACCGCCATGACATCATCCCAGACATCCACAGGATAATTGGCGAGTTCCACACGATCACCTAGCATGCCAGCATTGTGCAAAATACCATCTAAACGGCCAAACTGCTGTTCTAAGGTATCGACCAAAAGCTCATAATCATGACTCGATGCCGTTGAGAGTTGTAATGGGAGAATAGCAGGTTGCGGCGCACCTAAAGCCTCAATTTCATCATAAATGACTTCAAGTTTGTTTAAGGTACGACCGTGTAATACCACAGTTGCACCATGAAGGGCATAACTCATCGCAGCAGCTCGTCCGATCCCATCACCAGCACCTGTGATTAAGATAATGCGATCTTTAAGTAGATCTGGGCGAGGTTGATATTCTGAATATTTCATTGTTATGCCTCCTGTTGTTATCTGAGTTGTTTAACTCATCATACCCTGATTTTCTGCTAAAACTGTGATTTTCTGTTGGAGCAATTGTTGAAGCTCAGCAACAGTGTGAATAATGGCATCTGCTTGCCACGCACTAAGATCATCACGGGATTCAATAGGTAAATAGCCATATGCAGCTAGAATGGTGTACATCTCTGCATGACGACCCGCATCAATATCACGAGGATGATCTCCGACATAGATAATCTCTTTCGGATCAATCTGTAGTTGTTTTGCCGCTAAATACATGGGTTCAGGATCTGGTTTAGTTTTACTCACATCTTCAGGACAAACCAAAACAGAACAACGTTTAGTCAGTTGCAATTCTGCCAGTAAGGACTCACTCAAACCACGTGGTTTATTGGTCACGATCCCCCAAGGAATCTGATTTGCCTCAAGTTGTTCAAGTAATGGATACATGCCCTCAAATAGATCGGTATCAACGACGATGTTGTCACCATATACATCTAAAAAGCGTTGGCGATGTGCTAAGAAAATAGGATCAGTGAGTTCTAATTCAGGATAAACCAATTTCACCATAGCACGCGCGCCCTCGGACACTTGGGTGCGAATGAGTTCTGCATCAACGACTGGACGTTGCTCGTCCCGACACATTTGCTGAATGATTCGAATAAAGTCAGCTGCTGTGTCAATTAAGGTGCCATCTAGATCAAATAAAACAGCTTTCATTAAGCACCTGTATTCGTAGTATGAACCATGTAATTCACATCGACATTTGGGGCAAGCCAATAGTGCTTGGTGATCGGATTGTAATGTAAGCCAATCATTTCCTTGAGGGTTAAACCTGCATTGCGAATATCATGTGCCATTTCTGAAGGGCGGATGAATTTATGATAATCATGTGTGCCCTTTGGCAGTAAGCGCAATACATATTCTGCGCCAATAATCGCAAATAAATAGGATTTTGGATTGCGATTAATAGTTGAAAAGAACACATGACCACCGGGTTTCACCAAATTTTGGCAAGCTTGAACAATTGATGCAGGATCAGGTACGTGCTCCATCATTTCCATGCAAGTAACGACATCATATTGACCTGCTTGCTCTAGTGCTAGTTGTTCAACAGGAATTTGGCGATATTCGATATTTTGTACATTTTCTTGTTGCGCATGTAGGCGGCCCACTGCAAGCGGAGCCTCACCCATATCAATGCCAAGAACATCAGCACCACGACGGGCCATACTCTCAGCTAAAATTCCACCACCACAACCCACGTCGAGGACTTTTTTACCCGTCAAACCGCTAACGCGTTCATCAATCCAGTTTAGACGTAAAGGATTGATTTGATGGAGCGGGCGAAATTCCGAATGTTGATCCCACCATTTGGCAGCCAATGCTTCAAATTTTGCGATTTCTTGCGGGTCAACATTCAATTGCGACATAGTGTCACCTCTATATTAGGATGATTATTTCGGTTTAATCTTTGGGTAGTGTAGCGATTCTGGCAAAAAAAGCGATAAATCCTATAAAAAACTTCACAGAAGAAAAACGAATTAGTCGAGTTTGCTTTATATTTAGCATATAAACTTACGAAAAATGCTTAGAGGAAAAGCACAGGCAATGAAAAAGTTAGTACTCAGTGGTTTAGGTGCAGTTGCGTTGACGTTTTCAATGAATACAATGGCTGCCAATTTTGTTGAAGGCAAAGACTATACAGTTGTGGCCAATCCTGGAAAAACGGTTGCGCCAGCAGGACAATACGAAGTCCGTGAATTTTTTTGGTATGGTTGTGGTCACTGCTATAACCTTGAGCCGCATATGCAAACTTGGTTAAAGAAAATTCCAAAAGATGTGTATTTCCTTCGTACACCAGCAGCCATGAATAAAGTGTGGGAACAAGGTGCGCGTGGTTACTATGTGTCAGAGGCACTTGGTGTTCGTAAGAGAACTCATATTCCATTGTTCCATGCGATTCATGAGGGTGGTCAGCAGATCTTTGACCAAGCATCTCAAGCGAAGTTCTTTGCGCGTTATGGTGTGCCAGAACAGAAATTTAATAGTATGTTTAACTCTTTCCCAATTACTGCAAAAATTGCGGAATCAAATCAGTTGGCTCAACAGTACCAATTGACAGGCGTACCTGCAGTCGTGGTAAACGGGAAATATGTGGTACAGGGTGAAGATGCAAAAGTCACCCAAGTGGTTGACTTCTTGCTAGAAAAAGAGCGTAAAGGCAAATAAAATTGCCATTTAACTCAAATACAAAGGACTGAGGAATTACCACAGTCCTTTTTTATTCAGGGTTATTCACTATCCAAAGCTTCTATGTCAATTTGCACTTTTTGTGTAGGTAGAGATAAAGCTTGGTTGACGTAGAGGTTAATTAATTTTTCCCGTGAGCCGATTGAGCGTTGGTAATAGCTTGAATTTAATAATAAGGCTGCGCCATAGGTCAGTGACCAAATATAAGACAAATAATCACGAATCGACATGTCATAATTTTGCGACTTTAAATATTTTTCGGTCATTTCTTTCAAAGAAACAATACGTTGCTGACGAATTTCATAGAGCTCATCAAAGAGATGTTTTAACTTTGATTCAGTCATGGTGAGATGTTCTTCTAATTGATGCAATAGAATCGTACGACTGGGTGCTTTTAGATGATAGAGCATATAGCGAGGCGCATATTCTTTGACATCAGTATTATATTTATCTGAAATTTTTAAAATTTCTTTTTCATTTTGAATAATAAGTTCCAGGAGCAGTTCGTTTTTGCTGCGGAAATGTTTGTATAGTGTACCTTTGGCAATGTCCAGTTCGGCAACCAGTTCATCTAGGGTCATTTCTTGGTTGTTTTCTAGTAATAGTTTTTCAGCAACCTGCAAAATTTTTTCTTTGCGAATTAAGAACTGTGTATGACGATCAGGATTCATGATGCTTATAAGCTCCTCATAGTGTTCTAAACGGCAATGCTTTATTGTCTAATGCATAATAACGCGAAGCAATGCTTTTATATATCAAACTTTAAGCTTGATATAGTCAAACGTTTTGTGGTTCCCAATTTGAGATCCCATTAAATAACAAACGAACCTGAGTGGTTGCGTTGTCTATAAATAGATTCTGTTGTTCTAATAAATTATCGATCTCAAACTGTTTGGGTAGATTGATCCACGTCATCGCCCATGTAAAAGACATATTGATTAAAATGGTGGATAAGACTTGTAAATGTTTGGCGTCTTTAATGTGCTTGAAGGTTTCAAGCTTGCAGAGATCAATAGCGAGATCTTCAATCAAAAACTCAATTTCACGTGCAATTGCGATTCTTACCGTTTCAGATCCACCCCAACGTTCGGCAATCATAAACTGCCATTGTTGCGGACTATGATTGACCGCTTGCACGAACAGCTCAATACTGGTGCGGGTTTTAGCTGCTCCACTATGTTTTAGATAGCTTTGACCGAGTTGATGAATCAGACTTTTGAGATGTAAAGAGACTTGATCAACGAGCTCTTGCCCCAGTGCTTCCATATCTTGGAAATGACGATAAAACGCTGTTGGTACTAAACCAACTTCACGAGCAACTTCTCGCAAACTAATACTACTAAATGAGCGCCCAGAGGTACTGAGGTGAAGTGCTGC
The DNA here is from genome assembly GCF_003323815.1 of Acinetobacter haemolyticus. Lineage (NCBI taxonomy): Bacteria > Pseudomonadati > Pseudomonadota > Gammaproteobacteria > Moraxellales > Moraxellaceae > Acinetobacter > Acinetobacter haemolyticus. Next base: position 3,380,065 of record NZ_CP030880.1, on the reverse strand, counting down.
ATCCAGTAGAGCTTGCCGACTCTGTTGTTTTCGTTCATCTCTAATCGACATGAATAAGATCCATTAAAACCATATAGTAGGGTTTGTTGATATTTCAGCCATGCCTTGCGTTATAGGCTAAAACCACACAAACAAGGCATGAAACGCAGACAATGGCGGCTCCCTTGTCAAGCTTCATAACGAAGTTTGGGGCAGTTTTAGCCATAACCCTGCGGGACAGGTTCATCTTTTGTCGCTACTGCGTTATGCCTTACTCATTTAGAAGGGCTAAATTTCGTAAGTCAAGCCTTGTATCGTCAAAAAGATGTTCTCTGTCGCAAGCATCTGTGAAATGCCAACAGACCCTATAGTCTAGCAAAAAAAATAGCTTTTTTTTAGCTTTAATCCATTGCTCAATCAGACACTTTTTAGCTTTTGGCAAATTCAGTCACATTTTCAGCAGGTTCAGTATCTCCTCAAGGTGTTGTTTTTCTCAAGAGAATTTAAGCATTTATAAAAAAGAGTAAAAAACACTCAGAAAATTAGTGAACAAGTGTTGACTCAGTGAACACAAGTGAATATAGTGTACACATGTTCACTACATGAACATTTGTTCACTCAATATAAATAGCCAGATACAAAACGAGGAACGTATGAACGCAAAGTTAGAGTATCAGCCACACTGGGTTAGAGAAGATTTTGTTGATTTTGTTTTGCAAAAAATAAAACCAACTTTTGCTTGGAAACGTATTCTTGCTGAAGTGACAGCAGTACGCTCATTAAGTACAGATATGGTTTTATTGACTTTAAAGCCAAATCATAACTTTGACCTTTCGCAAGTAAGTGCAGGACAAAGTATTTTGATTACCTTGATGATTCAGGGGATTTATCATCAGCGTAGTTATTCAATTATTGATATTACGCCACAAGGTGAGATCCGTCTGGGAATCAAAGTGCAAGGTCTGGTTTCTAGCGCAGCTCAGCTTTTACATGTGGGTGATTGTATCGAAATCTCGCAAGCACAAGGTGATTTTGTTTTGCACCAAGGGCAGCAACCCGCGCTATTAATTGCATCAGGTTCTGGTATTACTGCCATCTATTCTTTATTGCAACAAGCGATTACACAGAACTTAAAAGAAATTCATGTGGTGTACTTCAACCGCGCTGAAGTGTTCCATCAAGAGATCGTGGATTTGGGGAAACAATATCCACAGCTAAAATATCATTTCTTTAATACCTCTGTAGCCAAACAACATTTAGATACAGCTTTATTAGAGCAATTGGTACCGAATTTTAAAGAAATTCAAGCCTATGCATGTGGTCACCACAGCATGATGCGTCAAGCACAAGAGATCTATATGCAACATGGCGCAGCAGAAAATTTCCATCAGGAATTCTTCCAGCCTGTGCAGTTGGAACAGTCCAATGAAGCCCAACAGATTACCTTCCGTCGTGCACAACAGAACTTTATTGCAACGACGAATCTCCTAAGTAGTGCAGAACAAGCAGGTTTACGCCCACAACATGGTTGCCGTATGGGTGTATGTAACCGCTGTAGCTGTACCAAAGTCAGCGGCGTGACAAAAAATGTGATCACGGGTGAAATTGATGATCAACCGAACCGCGCAATCAAATTATGTGTGAGTCAGGCGCTTAGCCCAGTCACGATTGACCTATAAAAAGAAATATTGAGGATTATCACAATGAATATGGCATTAGAGTTTAAAACCGCATCCAAATCGGCCCATTTAACACCTGAGCAAGTTGCAGAGTTTGGTCGCCGTGTAGAAGCAATTCGTCTTGAGGTGATGCAAAACCTTGGTGAACAAGATTCGAAATATATCTACAAAGTACGTAATTTTGTGCGTTATACCGAGATTGCTTCACGTAGCATGTTGATGTTTGGAGGCTGGATCCCACCTGTATGGTTAGTCGGAACAGCAATGCTGGGCGTTTCTAAAATCGTAGAAAACATGGAGCTTGGACACAATGTTATGCATGGCCAGTTTGACTGGCTGAATGATCCAAGTTTACGTGGTGAAGACTATGATTGGGACAATACCTGTTCAGGCAATGACTGGCGTTATACGCATAACTATATGCACCATACTTACACCAATATCGTTGGTAAAGACCACGATGTCGGCTATGGTATTTTACGCGTAAGTGAAGATCAGAAATGGGAAGTCCGTCACTTGGCGAATATTCCATTGGCATTGCAATTGATGTTCTTTTTCCAGTGGTATGTGGGCGTACAAAATTTACATTTGGAAGATGCTTTAGTCTATAAAACCAAAACCTGGAAACAGGTATGGGCAGACGCTGCTGAGTTCCGTAAAAAAGCGAAACGCCAAGTCCTAAAAGATTATGTATTTTTCCCTGCGATTGCGACCATTAACTTTATTCCTGTGTTAGCTGGAAATGCAGTGGCGAACATTATCCGTAATCTTTGGTCATCGGCAGTGATTTTTAATGGTCACTTCACCGAAGATGCTGAAACTTTTGAAGCAGACAATACTGAAAATGAAACCAAGGCTGAATGGTACTTACGTCAGATTCGTGGTTCAAGCAACTTCACCGGTGGGAAATGGATGCACTTTATGAGTGGTAACTTGAGCCATCAGATTGAACACCATTTATTCCCAGATATGCCAGCCAATCGTTATGAAGAAGTTGCACCTAAAATCAGAGCGTTATGTGCTGAATATGGTATCAACTATAACGAAGCGAACTTTATGAAGCAGTTTTGGACGGTTTGGGTACGTTTAGCCAAATGTTCATTGCCAAATGATGTCGGTAGCCATCTTGCTCAAGCAATAAGCAAACTGAAGGCAAAATTGAAGTTTGCTTAAATGAGTGAATTGTAACGAATAAGTAAAACGGAATAGGTAGGCAAATGAGCTATACTATGGCGCAATTACTTTTGTGCCATAGTTTTAAGGAATCATTATGCGTATTGACCAGAGAGCATTAGACCAATTACGAGAGGTAAAAATTACCCGTAACTATACCCGTTACGCTGAAGGTTCAGTTTTGGTTGAGTTTGGTCATACCAAAGTGCTGTGTACAGCAAGCATTGACAACTCTGTTCCGCGATTTTTAAAAGGACAAGGGCAAGGTTGGGTGACTGCTGAATATGGCATGTTACCGCGTTCAACACATACCCGTAGTGATCGTGAAGCAGCACGCGGTAAGCAAAGTGGTCGTACTCAAGAGATTCAACGTTTGATTGGTCGTAGTTTGCGTGCCATGGTGGATTTGAAGAAGTTAGGTGAAAACACCATTACGATTGACTGTGATGTGATCCAAGCGGATGGCGGAACGCGTACTGCAGCAATTACAGGTGCAGCAGTGGCTTTGGTTGATGCAATGAATGTATTGCTCAGCAACAAAAAAATTAAACAAGACCCTTTAAAAGGTCTGATCGCTGCAATCTCGGTGGGAATGTATCAAGACGAAGTTCTCCTCGATTTATGCTACGAAGAAGATTCAAATTGCCAAACGGATTTAAATGTGGTGATGACACAAGCGGGTGAATTTATTGAAATTCAAGGAACGGCAGAAGATAAACCGTTTACTCGCCAACAGTGTAATGCCATGTTAGAGCTTGCAGAAAAAGGAATCGCGGAATTGATTCAGAAGCAACAGCAAGCACTCGGTTGGTAAGTTCCAGTTGATAGTGCGGGCGGTCTGGTTTTTTTAGACCGCCTTTTTTTTATTTGAATGCGACCTAATAGATTATCATTGATAACATCATAATAGGATGTTTATATTTAAAGACCTGTTACTGGGATAGCCTACAAAGATCAAGCGAATACTTTCATAAAGTAACAGAGCACTCTGATTTACCCCATTTTATTTTGATAGATTGAGTAAAAATTGAAATGAAGAATGATAGGGGAAATGATGCTACAGATATTTCTGGTATTTCTAACAGCAGTTACGTTTGTATTAATGGCGGTTGATCCGCGACCAAATGATGTGGCGGAGTCAAAATCAGCGTGGACTGAACAGACCAAAGCATCTGATAATTCGAAACCAGATGCTTCGTTTACTGAGCAATTAACGATGAATAAAAACGACTCCGAGCAGGTTTAAGCATTAAAACGCATTGATAAATCAACAGCTCTTACATCTTTGGTGAGCACACCCATTGAAATGTAATCCACACCTGTTGTCGCAACTTCGCGTAAATTCTCAATGGTGATATTGCCAGAAGCTTCTAATTTACAGCGACCTGCAACATGTTTTACAGCATCAATCATTTGTTGCTGACTAAAGTTATCTAACATGACAATATCAGCACCTGCTTCAAGTGCCTGATTGAGTTCATCCCAAGTTTCAACTTCAACTTCGACAGGTTTACCCGGCGCGATTTCATGGGCCTTAGTAATAGCTTGTGCAATACCACCCGCTGCCATGATGTGATTTTCTTTAATTAGGAAAGCATCAAATAAACCTAAACGATGGTTTTGACCACCACCTACAGCCACTGCATATTTTTGTGCGATGCGTAAACCCGGTAAGGTTTTTCGTGTATCGAGTAGTTTGGTATGTAAGCCATCAAGTTGTTTTACATAACTGGCTGTTTTGGTTGCAACTGCTGAAAGTGTCTGGATAAAGTTTAAAGCTGGACGTTCCACTGTCAATAAACTACGGGCTGAACCTGCAAGCTTTAAAAAAGCTTCATTGGCAGCCACAACATCACCTTCTTGTTTTAACCAAGTGACTTGAACCGTGTTGTCATAAGCTTGAATCAGTGCATTGACCCAAGGTTGACCCGCCAAGACCATTTCCTCACGGCTGATAATAGTTGCAGTTGCTAGTTCATCTGCTGGTGTGAGCATGGCGGTGATATCACCGTCCCCAATATCTTCTTGTAATGCTTGTTGAATATTGATTTGAATAGATTGTTCAAGCAAAGATTGAGGAATACTCATACCATTTCCAGTAGATTCTGATTAAAAAACTTGGGGCTTATATTAGCACCCTCGGCTTAAAAAATAAGTATTTCATCTCGATTATTCTGGATAAAGCATGTCAAAATGGAAACATAAATATTAAATTGCTGATTCGAGTCACAATGTCACAATCTAGATTTACGCAAGTTCAAGATGGAATATTATTGGGTGCAACACAGATTGCATCACCAAATTTTAACGCACGCCCCGCGGATATCGATATTCAATTGATTGTGATTCATAATATCAGCTTACCGCCGTCGCAGTTTGGTGGTGGTTATATTCAGCAGTTTTTTCAGAATCAATTGGACTGGTCCGTGCATCCTTATTTTCAGACCATTGAAGGTATGCAGGTATCGGCTCATTTATTGATTTTGCGGACAGGTGAAGTCATTCAATTTGTGAATTTTCAGCACCGTTCGTGGCATGCAGGCCGTTCGAGTTATCTTGCCCAAAAAGAATGCAATGATTATTCGATTGGTATTGAACTCGAGGGGAGTGATGATCTGCCATTTGAGCCTGAACAATATCAAGCTTTAGTTGAGGTGGTGCACACACTGCGTCAAGCATATCCTAAGATTCAACGCCATATTGCAGGGCATTCGGATATTGCGCCTCAGCGTAAAACTGATCCTGGCCCTTATTTTGATTGGCAATTATTTCGTAATATGCTCGCGAAACACAAATGAAGTGAAAAAACAGCATCAGATTTATGATTCTACAACGAAATTTGTTTGAACTTTTATTACAATAACGCTTTTGAAAAATAAGCCGTAGGTGAGTGTGATGGCATTGTGGCGATCGACTGTTATTGTCAGTGCAATGACGATGTTATCTCGAGTACTTGGATTGGTACGAGACATTGTACTGCTCAATGTTTTTGGTGCAGGTAAGGATTTCGATACCTTTGTCGTGGCGTTTCGTATTCCCAACTTTTTTCGACGATTGTTTGCGGAAGGGGCATTTTCACAAGCTTTTATTCCTGTTTTGACGGAATATAAGACCAGTCGCACCCATGCCGAAGTACAAATTCTCATTAGTCGTGTTTTTGGGTGCTTACTAACAGCGATGTCACTGCTGACGCTGATTGCAATGATTGCCGCGCCTGTGATCATTTATATCTATGCACCTGGCTTTCATAAAGATCCAGAAAAATTTGCACTTGCGGTAGATTTGTTTCGCCTCACTATTCCTTACTTAATGTTTATGTCACTGACGGCTTTCGCCAGCAGTATTTTAAATAGTTATGGCTCTTTTGCCTCACCTGCATTTGCCCCCGTACTACTGAACATTGCAATGATCGCAGGTGCATGGTGGCTGACACCTTTTATGGCAGAACCGATCATGGCGCTGGGCTGGGCAGTGGTGGTGGCGGGTGTACTGCAACTGGCGATCCAGATCCCTGAATTATGGAAAAAGAAATTACTGATTCCACCAAAAGTTGATTTTAAACACGAAGGTGTGGATCGTATCTTAAAGTTAATGCTGCCCGCGTTATTTGGTGTTTCTGTCACTCAAATCAATTTATTACTGAATACGATTTGGGCATCGTTTATGCAAGATGGCTCAGTATCATGGTTGTATAGTGCTGAACGTATGACTGAGCTGCCATTAGGTCTGATTGGGGTCGCGATTGGTACCGTGATTTTACCGTCATTGTCTGCCCGTCATGCGGAACAGGATCAAACAAAGTTTAGAGGAATGTTGGATTGGGCAGCAAAGATCATCATGTTGGTGGGCATTCCAGCCAGCATTGCTTTATTTATGTTGTCTACACCGATTATTCAGGCTTTGTTCCAACGTGGTGAGTTTACCTTACAAGATACACAAATGACGGCTTTGGCTTTGCAATGTATGAGTGCAGGTGTCATTTCATTTATGCTGATAAAAGTTTTTGCCCCAGGTTTTTATGCACAACAAGATACCAAGACACCTGTGCGTGTCGGCTTAATCGCAGTTGCTGCAAATGCGATTTTAAATGTCCTATTTATTGGTTTATTTAAATTGAATGGTTGGGAGGCGGAGCACATGGCGTTGGCGATGGCGTCTTCAGGTTCGGCTTTAGTAAATGCAGGCCTACTCTATTACTATTTGCACAAGCGCAATATTTATCGCTTTGGGGCACACTGGAAGAAACTCGCTTTCCAATTTAGTGTTGCCAATATCGTAATGATTGCTGCCTTGTGGTATGGCCTAACGTGGTATCAAGGTGATATTTCACAGTGGTTACGTGTTGCAGAGGTCATGGGTTTGTGCGTACTTGGTGTAGTTGCTTATGTTATTGGATTATTCGTAACAGGATTTAGACCAAGACATTTGAAACACTAAATTATAAGCATTAAAAAAATACCCCTCCTTATTGAAAGAAGGGGTATTTCAAATTTGAATTACTTAACTTCGATGAGCTCAATTTCAAAAATGAGTGTGCTGTTGGGACCAATCGCATCACCCGCACCGACTTCACCATAAGCAAGATTTGATGGAATAAAGAAACGACTTTTGCCACCTTCCTTCATGGTTTGTAGTCCTTCGGTCCAACCGGGAATCACTTGACTGAGTTTAAACTCAACCGGTTGATTGCGGGCAATTGAGCTATCAAACACTGTACCATCCAGTAAGCGTCCTTCATAGTTAACCTTTACCGTTGCACTAGCTTTAGGTGACTTTCCTTTACCGGCTTGAAGCACTTGATACTGTAAACCTGATCTTGTGGTTACGATATTGGCTTTTTTACGATTTTCTGCCAAGAATGCTTTGCCAATTTTGTCATTCTCTTGAGCAATTTCTTGAAACTCAACCAGTTGTTTGGCTTCTATGCGCTTTTTATACTGATTTAATACGTTTGCCATTTCTTCATCGCTTAAGGATGCAGGCTTGCCCTGTGTTGCTTCTTTTAAGCCTTGTATGAAAGCATCAATATTCAAATCTTTGAGGGTATTGGCATTGCCTTTACCCATCAAATAACCGTAGCTATAGCCCAATTGTTCTTGTTGTGGGCTTTTCAAAGTGATTGGTGACGCATAAGCGCTACCCATCAGCATACTCATTAAAATTAAACTTAATTTTTTCATTATTTCTTCCAGAATGCATTTGCAAAAATAAGGGAGAGCACATGCTCTCCCTATATCTATTATTTAACTGCGATGAGTTCAACATCAAAAATCAAAGTACTATTCGGCGGAATAGAGCCTGGAACACCTTGAGTACCATAACCTAAGTTTGCAGGAATATAGAAGGTTGCCTTACCACCTTCTTTCATCAATTGTAAGCCTTCAGTCCAGCCAGGAATCACTTGATTGAGTGGGAACTCGATTGGCTCACCACGATCATAAGAACTGTCAAATACTTTACCATCAGTCAATTGACCTTTGTAATGTACTTTCACCACTGAAGTCTCGGTTGGTTTTTTACCTGTGCCTTCTTTCGTGACTTTATATTGCAAGCCCGAATCTGTGGTTTTAACGCCTTCTTTCTTGGCATTTTCTGTTAAGAATGTATTGCTGGTTGCTTCAGCTTTTTGAGACTCTTCGATTTGCTTTTGTTGCATATCTTGTTGAAACGCTACGTAAGCGGCTTGTAGCTCTTCCTCGGTATAAGCAGCAGGTTTATCTGCATGTCCATCACGAAAACCTGTGATAAATGCGCTTGTTTCTAACTCTGGTGGAGTCTGTTTCGCAACTTCATAACCTAAGGCGTAGCTAATTTTAGCAACTGGGGCTGCATTTTTATCAGCTTTACTACCAAGCTCAGTCGCAGGATGTTGAGTGGCATAATAAATTGGAACAAGGGCTGCACCGCCTAAAACGGCTGCGACAATAACAGGTAACGCTTTACTCATGAGATGTCCAAAATTGAGATTTTGATAAAAAATATGGCATTGATCTTAGCATGTCTCTGCTTTCGCATTGAATAACTGATCAGAAAAATGCGTGTATTTTTTATAGGCTTTATGTTTTCTAAAAGATGTTAGTATCTGGTTTCGCAATAAAGCCAGATCATTGATCTGGCTTTATCATCATGTAGATAAAGAGGGTTTAGTCGTCTTTGTTATTTGCTTTGTAGGCATAGGCATAGTTATAACCATAGCCATAACCACCGCTGGCACGTTGAATATCATTCAAAATGAATCCATTTACTTTGACGCCAGCTTGATCAAAACGATTCAAACTGAGCTCAAGTTCTTTCATTTGTGATTTGGCATAACGAGCAACCAATAAAGTAACGCCGACGTATTGAGAAATGATAATACCATCCGTTACTGCCAAAATTGGTGGTGTATCAATGATGATATGGTCGTATTGAGAGCTGAGGGTTTCAAGCAAAGTTTTAAATTGCTCAGAGCTTAGAATTTCAGATGGATTAGCTGGGTTTTTGCCACGAGTAATAATACTCAGACCTGAAACTTCCGTCTCATGAATCACTTGGCTCAGTTCAGCTTGACCAGTCAGTAATTCAGCAAGTCCTGGTTTCACGTCTTTGCTAAAGTATTTATGCAAATAGCCGCGACGAAGGTCCGCATCAATCAGTAAGATCTTTTTATTACTTTGAGCAAAGATCGTTGCAAGATTGGTTGAGATGAATGACTTCCCGACCTCAGGTGCAGGGCCTGCGATCATCACAATATTGTTTTTGGCATTATTTAATGCAAAGTGAATGGCGGTACGAATACTCCGTAAACTTTCGACAGCAATATCATCACTATTTTTAACTGCAAGAATTGGAATGCTCTTTTTCTTTTTCAAAATACTCATACGAGTTTCTTGAACTGGGGAACGTGGTACTGTGGCATAAACAGGTAGATCAAGCTCTCGTTCAATCTGAGCTGAATCTTTAATCCCGGTACGTAACATATTACGTAACAAAGCAATCAAAGTGCCAAGGAAGCCACCAAGGAAAATAGCAAGTATTAGAATTTGCAACTTTTTCGGTTTAATTGGTTCTACTGGTTCTACAGCGGTATCCACAATACGTACATTACCAATCTCACCAGCTTTGGCAATACGAAGCTGTTGGTAAGAGTTTAACAATGCTGTGTACAATTGCGTGTTGACTTCAACTTCACGATAAAGCTGTAAATATTGTCTTTGTAGATCAGGTAATTGTTTTAATGTGCTGTTCAGATCGGCAATTTGCTTTTTTATCGCAATGATTTGGGCATTAATTTCACGCATTGCTGGGTGTTCTGCCGTATATTTGGCTGCAATATCTGCTTGTTTCTGTTCTAGTTCAATCTTTTTAGTTTCTAATGTGATGCTCTGTGTGAGATATAGTTCCGACTCTTTGGTAACGTCCACAGTATTGTACTGTTGGCGGAACTTATTGAACTCGCGCTCTGCCTTATCCAGTTGTTGTTTTAACTCTGGTAATTGTTCATCCAAAAATTTGAGTGTTTGTTCTGTTTCTGCCGATTTACGTGCTACATTTTGTGCACTATAAGCGGACAAGATTGCATTGAGCACTTTGGTGATGTGTTGTTTGTCTTCACCTTGATAGCTCAGTCCTAAAATCCCAGTCAACTTACCTTTTTCTGCTACCGAATAGTTTGCACTAATGGCCTTAACTGCTGCAGGTAAAGAGCGTTTACGAATCAGGTAGTTAGTCTCTAGCTGATCTCTTGAGAAAATACTGAGTTTCCATACTCCATAATGATTTGAAAGTTGATTAACTTGATTTAATGGCGCAGACAAGAGTATTTCATCTGTTTGTGTATCAATTAATTCAAACTGATCTGCTTTAAAGTTTAAGTTGAGTGTTTTATCCAAAAATGCTTGAGGCACATCAAACTGACGAACTTCAAATGATTTTTGACCATCTTGAAATGTGATGCCTTTAGGAGCATATTCGATAGCATCATCAGGTTTTCCAAGTAATCGTTGTACAAAAGTATCATTCGGATTTGATATATTGATATCGAGATTTAAGGCTTGAATTACTGAGCCAAGAACCAAGCGCGATTTTAAAATTTCGATTTCAGATTGGGCTGGGGATTTTTGATCGATGACTTGTGAAAGATCACCTAATAATGCTGCCGAGGCACCTTTAGTATTCTCGACTTGTACGAGCGCATCTACAGAATATGTATTGGGGGTGGTACGTAGATATAACAATGCACATACAAGACTGAGCATGACGCATAATGCGATCAGTTTCCATTGTGCCAGTAGCGCAAAGAAAAGTTCCTTTAAGTCAATCGTATCTTCAGTATTGGTATTTTGGCTCATAATCTTAAATCTAAAAGTTAAATATATTTTTTCCAATCAGCCACACACTGCTGAATCAGCTGGCATGTACTATCAAAAAAAGCTTGATCATGTTGATAGGGATCGGACACATTCTTATTTTGCCAATGTCCTAGGCGAAAGACTTTGCCTTTCGCAAATGGCCATGTTTGTTCAATATGTTTTTGTTGATTTTGACTCATCACCAAAACCAAATCCGCATTTTTAAGATGTTCGGCTTTTAGCTTTTTTGCAATATGTGCACTCATGTCGATATCAAGTGCTTGCATGCAATGCAGCGCTTTTTCATCTGCTGGATGACCTGTTAAGCCTGAGATACCAGCAGATTCAATATGAAGTTGGGGGTAGGCTTGCTTTAAGAAATATTCTGCCATTGGACTTCGACAGATATTTCCTACACAGATCACCAAGATATTTTTAATCTGCATCAGTTCCCCAAACGATCAATATTATATAAAGCACTTGAGAAAGGAATAATTTGGTTGACCACACGCTGCCAACGCGTTAAACCAGTTGCATCCACATAGACAATATCGTTACTGCGCAATTTAAATTGATTGGCAAGACCAAAATCACCTAAGCTCATCAAATTCATATGATACAGTGCCGTGCTGCGGTCATTTGGATTGGTTCTGAGTACGTAAATACGACTAGCACTGCCTGATAGCGGGTTGATTCCTAAGCTTTCACCTAAAGCATCACTTAAGGTCATGCCTTGATCACGCATAGGTAACGCCTGATTCTTACCAGATTCACCCATCACATAAATTTTTTGATTCTCTCTGGTGCTCACATAAATCGTATCATTCGGTTGTACTAAAAGTTTATGTAGTGAGTAGCCTGACTTTTCAAGCTCGATTGTGTTCAGATCGTAAGTTTGGCCATTACGAATCAACTGAATATAAGTATTTGCGCCTTTGTCATTAATGCCGCCGGCCATACCAAGTGCAGTATAAATACTGGTTGGCTGGTCATTTAAATAGAATTGACCGCCACGAAGCACACTGCCTTGTACTGAATAACGTTGGCCCTGATAAGATAAAACACGAACGATAACATCAGGATTTTTTAAATAACGTGCAAACTGGTTCCGTAGCTCAGTATTTAGCTGTGCCAAACTTTTCCCAGACGCTTTGTAACGACCAACTAAAGGGAGTTGAATATAGCCACTCGCATCAATCGGGTAACCACTTGCTTTAGGATCAGCTGTGTTGCCAGTAATTTCAGGATATGCCCAAAGTTGAATGGAAAGTACATCACCTGCACTTAAACGATAGCTGACTTGTTGTTTTTGAAATAAAGTATTGTATTGATGCTGATAGTTCACTTGTGCGGGTTGTATAGCAACTAGGTTTTCCTGATCTATTTTAATGACATTGACTGTTGTTCCCAGATCGGTGGTATACAGCCCTTCTGCTGGGATGTCATAGGTTTGTAAGCCCGAGGTAACAGCACAACTAGTTGCAGCGATACTCACCGCGAGAATAGAAAAAAGCTGATAATACTTCACACACGACCCTTGATTATTTATATCTAATTAATATCAGTGGCCCAAAAACTCACAGTCTTGAGGCCCAGAATTTTTCCAATTCTAGCTGAAAAAACTCAAAAAAGCATTGAGAAATATAGGGGCTTTGTATGTTTAGTATTACTGCAATGATCGGCATTTCTAAACAGACTTTTCTTTTCTGTGAGGATTTTCCCGCTTTGAACAGATTCTTTTTATTGTAATTGTAACTTAATGAAGTAAAAACGTTCTGAGCCGTTTTCGTTGAGAGGATGTGTTGTATGATGGCTTCGTATAAAAAATAATAGGTGAGATCAAATGAAAAAAAGAATTTTACTGATATTCGGTACACGACCAGAAGCAATTAAAATGGCACCTTTAGCATTAAAATTACAAGCATACGATCAAGACTTTGAAACTAAGGTATGTGTGACAGGACAGCATCGTCAGATGCTAGATCAAGTTTTAGAGCTATTTAGTTTAAAGCCTGATTTTGATCTTAACTTGATGAAACCTGGGCAAACCTTATCTGATGTGACATCTGGTGTTTTAAAAGGGCTCGAACGGGTATTTGCAGAATGGATGCCGGATCTGATTCTTGTTCATGGCGATACTGCAACAACTTTTGCAGCCTCACTAGCGGGTTATTATCATAAAATTAAAATTGGTCATGTAGAAGCAGGATTGCGGACAGGTGATCTTTACTCACCTTGGCCAGAAGAAGCAAATCGTCAGCTTACAGGCGTTCTCGCAAATTATCACTTTGCACCGACTCAGTCATCTTATCAGAATTTGATGAATGAGAATGTTGATCCCGCAACAGTGGTGATTACAGGGAATACCGTGATTGATGCTTTACTTCAGGTTAAAACCAAAGTGGAACAAGAGCAGCAACTCATTCAGACGTTAGAGCAAGAATTTAGCTTTTTAGATAAAAGTAAAAAATTAATTTTAGTTACCGGCCATCGCCGTGAGAACTTCGGGCAAGGTTTTCTCAATATTTGTACTGCTTTGGCAAACCTTGCAAAAAAATATCCTGATATTCAGATCGTGTACCCTGTTCATCTAAATCCAAATGTACAGCAGCCTGTAAATGAACTGCTGGCAAATATTGACAATGTTTTTCTGATCGCACCTCAAGATTATCTACCATTTGTTTACTTGATGAATCGTAGCTATTTAATCTTGACTGACTCCGGTGGTATCCAAGAAGAAGCTCCTTCTTTAGGTAAACCAGTTTTAGTAATGCGAGATACAACAGAACGCCCTGAAGCTGTTGAGGCAGGAACGGTGCGTTTAGTAGGCACCGATGTGAATACAATTGAAAATGCTGTGATTGATTTATTAGAAAATCTAACAACCTATAAGACGATGTCTGAAGCACACAATCCCTATGGTGACGGCACGGCTTGTCAGAAAATCGTTGGATATATGAAAAGTAAGATGGTTTGAACACTACTAAATATTAAACTTACCATTTAATTTATAATATTGTGATGAACTTCACGATATAGGGTTGGCAGTGTATGGGTTATGAAAGCTTGTAAACACATTCATACAATTGAAATGTAGAGGCTATAAAAAATCTACTATATAGTACGCGCAATTATTTCATTGCTGTTCTATGCAGTATCTACAGATAAAAATTGTAAGGGATAAGGCTTCAATTTATGCTAACACTTGCCGAGTTAAAAATAGCAATTATTGGTTTAGGGTATGTCGGTTTGCCACTGGCAGTTGAATTTGGTAAGAAAGTCTCGGTTGTTGGATTTGATATTCATCAAAAACGTGTAGATGAACTTAAAAGTGGGCAAGATCACACGCTAGAAGTTTCGCCAGAAGAATTAAAGCAAGCCTCTCATTTGAGCTATACAGCAGATTTAGACGATTTAAAAGATTGTAATTTTTTTATTGTCACCGTTCCAACTCCGATTGATGACTATAAACAACCCGATTTAACACCTCTAATAAAAGCCTCTACGAGTATTGGTAAGGTCTTGAAAAAAAGAGATATCGTTGTTTATGAATCAACTGTTTATCCTGGGGCAACAGAAGAAGCATGTATTCCAGTGCTTGAGCAGGTATCTGGTTTAAAATTTAATCAGGATTTTTTCGCAGGCTATAGTCCAGAGCGTATTAATCCAGGTGATAAATTGCACCGTGTGACTAATATTCTTAAAATTACGTCTGGTTCAACGCCAGAAATTGCTGAATTTGTTGATCAGGTTTATAACTTAGTTATTGAGGCGGGAACGCATAAAGCACCGAGTATTAAAGTTGCTGAAGCTGCTAAAGTAATCGAAAATACGCAGCGTGATGTCAATATTGCACTGATTAATGAGTTGGCTGTGATCTTCAATAAGATGGGCATAGATACTGAAGCCGTACTTGAGGCTGCAGGTACTAAATGGAACTTCTTGCCATTCCGTCCTGGTTTGGTTGGGGGGCATTGTATTGGGGTTGATCCATACTACTTAACTCATAAAGCCCAAGCAATTGGTTATCACCCTGAAATTATTCTTGCTGGTCGTCGTTTAAATGACAATATGGGTGCTTATGTCGTTACTCAGCTTGTTAAAGGAATGATTAAAAAGAAAATTCAGGTGGAAGGTGCCAAAGTTTTAATCCTAGGCCTTAGTTTTAAAGAAAACTGCCCAGATATTCGAAACACCAAAATTATTGATATAGTAGCTGAGCTAAAAGAATACGAGACACAAGTTGATGTGTATGATCCGTGGGTTGACCAAGCAGAAGCTGAGCATGAATATGGGATTACACCCGTTCAGTCAGTTGAAAAAAATACTTATGATGCGGTGATCTTGGCTGTTGCGCATGAGCAGTTTAAAGAAATGGGTGCTGATGCTATCCGTGCTTTGGGTAAAACAAATCATGTTTTATATGACTTAAAATATGTTTTATCTCAAGCAGAGTCAGATATCCGTTTATAAATCATAAGGAAACTAAAAATGAGCCAATATCAATCAGTGTGTGAGCAATTAAAACAACAGCCTAAAATCTGGTTAATTACGGGAGTTGCTGGTTTTATTGGCTCAAACTTGCTTGAGACCTTGTTAAAACTAGATCAAAAAATCATTGGCCTAGATAACTTCGCAACGGGTCATCAACATAATTTAGATGAAGTGCAGAGTTTAGTTACGACAGAACAGTGGGCGAGATTCACATTTATCCAAGGTGATATTCGAAATCTTGAAGACTGTCAAAAAGCGTGTGCAAATGTTGATTACGTTTTACATCAGGCAGCTCTAGGTTCAGTCCCTCGTTCCATTGCTGATCCAATTACGACTAATGCCGCAAATATTACAGGTTTTCTTAATATGTTAGTAGCTGCTCGTGATGCACAGGTAAAAAGTTTTACCTATGCAGCAAGTAGCTCGACTTATGGCGACCATCCTGCACTTCCTAAAGTAGAAGAAAATATCGGTAATCCATTATCTCCATATGCTGTAACTAAATACGTTAATGAGTTATATGCAGATGTATTCGCTCGTACATACGACTTTAAATGTATTGGTCTACGTTATTTTAATGTATTTGGAAAGCGTCAAGATCCAAATGGAGCATATGCTGCGGTAATTCCAAAGTGGACAGCTGCAATGATTCAAGGCGATGATGTCTTTATCAATGGTGACGGTGAAACCAGTCGAGATTTCTGCTTTATCGAAAATACAGTTCAGGCAAATATTTTAGCTGCTACTACTGAAAATGAAGAAGCAAAAAATCAGGTCTATAACGTTGCAGTAGGGGATAGAACCACCCTAAATGATTTATTTAATGCGATTAAATTTGCCTTAGGCGAAAATAAGGTGATTTATGAGAAAGAGCCTTTATATCGTGACTTTAGAGCTGGAGACGTAAGACACTCGCAAGCGAGCGTAGAGAAAATTCAAAAATTATTAGGATATAAAGCTATTTATAAAATAGATGATGGAATTAAGTTAGCTATGGCATGGTATTGTAATTAAATAATTATGAAATTGAAAACTAAGTTACAAAGAGTCTTTCAAACCTATTTGAAAGATACCTTTATTGTTCTTCTAGGTACACTGTTAGGTGCTCTTTTTGCTTTTCTTTCTCAAACGTTAATTGCTAGAAACCTGACGGTAGCTCAGTATGGAGTTTTTTCTACACAACTTACACTACTGAATTTTTTAGCACCATGTATTGGAATGGGTATCTCTGCCTTTTGGTTAAAAGTATATGGGGAAGAACAAAGTAATGCAATAAGATGGATGCCTATTTCTCTGAGACTAGTAAAGTTAACGAGTTGTATAGTTCTGTTTATTTTAATTGTAAATGCTTTAATGGTTAAGAATATTTCTTTTCTAATTTTACTTTTTTTTAGTTTTTATTGTTTCGGACAATCTTTTGTTGAATTAATAGGCTCAAAGTATCAAATAGAATTAAATTATAAGAAATTTTCAATTATACAATTAATCCCCCATACCTTAAGATTTATCCTCATATTAATAATAATTGCTTTAGGTGAAGGGAAACTAATTAATTTCATGATTGCATATGGTTTTTCAGGGGCTTTAATTATTTTTTGGGGAGCAAAAGATTTAATTAATTTTTTGAGTGAAAAGCCTAAAAATTATGCAGGAAAAATAATTAAGACATCAGAGTTGCTAAAAAAATCGCTTCCTTTCTGGTCAGCAGGATTTTTATATCTAATTTATGTGCAAAGTGCAGTTTTAATATTGAGTTTTTTAGCTGGATCTGAATCTACAGGATATTATAGTGCAGCATTTGTCTTTTTAGCCTCAGTATATATTATCCCAAGTGTAGTATATCAAAAATTTTTACTTCCCCAGTTACATAAATGGGCTTATCATGATAATAAAAAGATAATTAAAGTTTATTCTTTAGGTAATAAATTAATGTTTTTTATTGGATGTATATTTTTAATAATTTTGTTTTTTTATTCAGATTTTCTTGTGGGCACGATTTATGGGGAAAATTATAGTCATGCAGCCCTAATAGTTAAAATTCTTTGTTTTGCTATTCCATTTAAATTTATATCTTCAAGTGTAGGAGCAATTCTATCAACTAAGGATTATGTAGGGCGCAAAGTAAAAGTAATGTTGTTAGCGAGTATATTTAATGTAGTAATGAATTTTTTCTTTATTTACTATTTTTCATCTGTAGGAGCTGCGATAGTTACTGTACTTACTGAAATCTTCTTGATGATTATGTTGATGGCTTTATATAAATTCAGTTATGAGAGAAATTTATGAAATTTAAATATGTATATATAAAAATCTTAAACTTTATCAAAGGATTTTATGGTCTTTTTAGTAATGGACTATTAATGAATTATTGTATTGAAAAAAATGCAGGTGATTTATTTAACAAAGATTATCCAAACTATAAGTTTGGAAATAAAGTTTATAAATATTCTTTCGGGAAAAAGAAGCATTTTTTGTTTTGTGGAAGTATTTTAGGTCGTTCAAATTGTTATAGCACGATTATAGGTGCTGGTTTTATTTCACGTGAACAGTCAGAAAGTCCAATTGAATTCGATAAAGTAATTGGTGTAAGAGGAGAACTCACAGCACAAGCTTTATTAAAGAAAAACTCTAAATTAGAATTAGTTTTTTTGGGTGATCCTGGTCTATTAGCAAGAGAAGTTGTTCAGCCAAGAATTAATAGTAGCGTATCACCTACATCATCTATAGGTATTATCCCTCATTTTATGGACTTAGATAAAGTTCGAAGTCTTATTAAAGATTGCGATGGAGTTAAAATTATTGATATAAGAGATGATTTTAAGAGTGTTTGCCTTCAAATATTAAATTGCGATAAAATTTTATCATCTTCTTTACATGGATTGATCTTTTCTGATGCAATGAATGTCCCTAATAATTGGATTAGTGTGGGGAACGAAATTATTGGAGGGGATTTCAAGTTTAAAGATTATTACTCTGTTATGACTCATCCTAAAAAAAATCCTATTCTTTGTAAGAATATATCTGATTTAAGAAAAGCAGCCACTAGTGCAAATGTATGTAGTAATGTTAATTATGAATTAATGAAGTCTTCTATAGAAAATAATTTAGGTATATGATGACATTTTTTTCAATTGTAATTCCTTTATTCAATAAAGAACACTTAGTCACTAAAGCTATAAGTTCTATAATTGATCAAGATTATAAAAAATGGGAACTTATAATAGTAGATGATGGATCTACTGATTCTTCTTTAAGTATTGTACAAAGTTATTTATTCAAAATAGATAACTCAAAATTTGATATAAAATTAATTCACCAGATTAATCAAGGAGTTTCAGTAGCAAGAAATCGCGGTGTGGAAGAAGCAAAGTATCCGTATGTTTGTTTTTTAGATGCGGATGATGAATGGTATCCAGATTTCTTATATAATATAAATTCTTTAATAAATAAATATCCTGATGCTAGCATGTATTCACTTCAGCATGAAAATTGTATTGATGGAAAAGATATCTTAAGAAATTCATCATATTATGAGAATGATTATAGAGGCTACGTCGAAAACTTTTTTAAAGATTCCTTGTATGGTAGCCTTGTAAATAGTTCAAAAGTATGCTTGAGGAAAAGAGAATTTCTAGAAGTTAATGGATTTCCGGTAGGATATAAATCTGGCGAAGATTTATATGTATGGATTGAATTGGCTTTAAGAGGTAAAATGGTTTTTTATAATAAAGTTTCTACGAGAATTAATATTGTATCAGATCACTCTCGTTCAGGTAGAGATATTAGTATTCCTTATCCATTTACTTATTATTCTAATCCGAAGAATAGGAATAGATTATCTTTTTGGGCAAAAGTTTATTTGAGAAAAATTTATTTAGCTCATATAAAGGAATCTATTTCTTCTAAGAACTATTATGCTGCAAAAATTCGGGCTAAGTCAGCAAGACGATTGTTTCCTGTTTTAAGTAAACTTTTACTATTAATTCTTTTTTTTATTTCAATATAAGGAGTAAGCTATGTCTTTAAAGGAGAAAATTGTTAGAATTAGTCCATATTTTATTCAAAATATTGCAGTTACTTTTTTTAATGTATATCAATATAAGATACGACATAGTGGTGATTACTCTAAATTTAGAAAATATTATAAAGATATAGAGAAATTACCTAAAGATCATCTAGATAAAGAGATAGAAAGTAAGAAAAAAGCTTTCTTTGGATATGTATCTAAAAATTCAATCTGGTATAAGGATTATGATTTTGATAATTTATCTATTAACAGGCTTTTAGAAAAAAAAGAAGTTATCAATAATTTGGATTTAATCAAAACAATAAATGAATCAGAAGGCCTAGTTAGTCTAACGGGAGGAACAACAGGGGCTTCTATGAAAGTGATATATACAAAAAAGGATATGCAAGAAAGATTTGCTATTTTAGATCACTTTCGAGCACAACATGGTTACGAGCTTGGTAAAAAGACAGCTTGGTTCTCTGGAAAAAATTTAATTACTAATGAAGATCTTAAGAAAGGTAGATGTTCACATTATGATTTTATAAATAAAATTCGTTTCTATTCTACTTTTCAGATTAATGAAAAAAATTTTGATATTTATTGGAATTCAATAAATAATTTTCAACCAGAATTTATTGTTGGTTTTCCTTCTAGTGTTTATGAGTTGTGTAAAATTGCCCAGGCAAGAGGGTTAAGATATAAAGGAAAAGTTCAAGTATTTTTTCCAACAGCAGAAACAGTTCTTAATGAACATAGAGAAGTAATTAATGCAGTATTTGGATGTAAATTGGTTGATCAATATGCTTCATCTGAAGGAGCACCATTTATATTAGAGTGTTTGCATGGTGGGTTACATATACATCCTTTAACAGGAATTTTTGAAGTTTTAGACGATAATTTGCAGCCTAGTCAAATTGGTCAGCTTGTAATTACATCCTTTACTACACATGGAACACCATTAGTAAGATATAAAATTGGTGATTCTATAATATTAGCTGATGATAATAAGAAATGTAAATGTGGTTCGGTATTTCCTCTTGTTGAGAGTATACAGGGAAGAACTAATGATTATATTCTTTCACCTGATTTTGGAAAAGTAAATTTAGGTAATATTAGTAATTCTACTAAAGATACTCAAGGGATTATTTGTTTTCAACTTATTCAAAATGAAATTTACAATATTGATGTTAACTTGGTTGTAAATGATAAATATAGTAAAACTCAAGAAATTAATTTTATTTCTGCTTTAAGAGAAAGAGTTGGACCGAATGTTAAACTAAATTTTAATTACTTAGATGAAATCCCTAAGGAGAAAAGTGGGAAATTTAGACTAGTTAAAAATAATATAGGTAATTAAAGTGAAAGATTATAGTTTAGAGCAGAATATGTTGTCTATTTCTATCTTTTTTTTGGGATGGATAATTGTTTTTCTGATTGCTCATAAAAGTTATAAAGAAACTTTTTTTACTTTTTTTTTGTATATTTGGCATACTTTTTTTTGTATTTATTACTACAATTTTTCAATTATCAATGGTGCAGATGCAATTACATATTATGACAAAATTGTTTCAGGTGAGGGAGCATTTTATCCTGGAACTCCTTTTGTTACTTTCTTAGGTGGAATTGTTTATAAAATATTTAGTGCTTCCTATTTAAATGTTTTTCTTTTTTATAATATTGTTGGGACTATTGGCTTAGTGTTGTTGTATATTGTTTTAAAGGGATATGCAAAGAATAAGTTATGGTTATTAATTATTTTTCTGCCATCCATGAGTTTTTGGACATCTGCGTTAGGAAAAGACTCTATAGCTTTTTTATCCGTTTGCATTTTTCTTTATACATTAGTAACAAATAAAAAAGTTTATTTATTACTTCCACTTTCTTTTTTCTTTATGTTTATGGTGCGTCCGCATATCGCTCTTTGTATGATTGTAGCATATGGAGCCTCTTTATTATTTAAGTCAAAAGTTCATCTTATATTAAAATTATTATTTGTTCCTATTTTATTTGGTTTAATGTTTATAGCTTCCAGTTTTGTAAGGGATTATGTAGGGTTAGAGGATGGGGGGTATGAAGATGTATCTGCATATGTAGATCAAAGACAGTCGCTAAATGCTTCAGGTGGCTCATCTATTGATATTGCATCTATGAGTTATCCAATGCAAATGTTTACTTATGTTTTTAGACCATTACCTTATGAAAGTCATAGCTTACTTGCATTTATTAATAGTCTTGAAAATTCATTATTGTTATTGATATTTTTATTAATATTGTATAAATCAAGGATGAATTTAAAATTTCTCTTTGATGGAAAAAATTTATTACTTTTCATATATACCTTGCTAGTATGGTCTATTCTCGCAATGACAACAGCTAATTTAGGAATAGCAACGAGACAAAAGTGGATGTTTATGCCTATTTTAATTTATTTCTTAATTTATGGGATGTCAAAAATCAATAGTTTATCAAACAATAAAATTAGGTAGTAATAGGTAGATGAAATTTTTAATAATTAGTAGCTATTTGCCTTCCATTTTGAACTTCCGTGGAAAGCTTCTTGAGGCAATTTCAAAAAAAGACATTCAAGTTTATATCTTAGGTCCTGATCTAGATTTATTTACTAGTGAAGTGAGTCAACTAAGAAACTTGGGCTATAGTGTAGATGAAATTCCAATGCAGCGTACAGGAACTAATCCACTTTCCGATATGAAAACCTTATGGGCTGTATATAACTGTATAAGAAAAATAAAACCAGATTATGTATTGTCTTATACTATTAAACCTGTCATTTATGGGACGTTAGCTGCTAAATTGGCAAAAGTCCCTCATCGTTTTGCGCTAATAACAGGATTAGGTTACGCTTTTCAAAATGTAGAACAGGGGAGTAAACGAAGTTTTTTCCAAAAAATTGTGCATGGCCTATATCAATATGCGCTCTTACATAGTGAAAAAGTGTTCTTTCAGAATCCAGATGATCAACAATTATTCCACGATCTAAACTTAGTTAATCACAATAAACCGACTGTAGTCGTAAATGGTTCTGGTGTGAATGTTCAAGACTTTACAGTTGTTGAGCCACCTAAAAGTAATTCTGGACAAATTAAGATATCTTTTTTGCTTATTGCACGTTTATTGGTTGACAAAGGCGTAAGAGAGTTTGCTGAGGCAGCTAAACAGATTAAGCAAATATACCCAGAAACTGAGTTTCACTTGGTCGGATGGATCGATGAGAACCCAACAGCAATTGCTCAAGAAGCATTAGATGAATGGATCGCCGATGGTAGGCTAAATTATTGGGGTAAACTTGCTGATGTTCGTCCTGCAATCGCGGCTAGCTCAATATATGTTTTACCTTCTTATCGTGAAGGAACCCCTAGGACAGTTTTAGAAGCAATGGCGATGGGCAGAGCTGTTATTACAACGAATGCACCTGGATGTAAAGAAACTGTAATTCATGGTGAGAACGGATTCCTAATTGAAGTAAAATCAAGTGAAAGTTTAGTCAAAGCAATGCAACAATTTATTCTTGATCCGAGTTTAATTGAAAAAATGGGAAAAAGATCGCGTGAAATTGCTTTAAATAAATATGATGTTGATGCAGTTAATAAACATATGCTAACTGAAATGGGCTTATTGAAATGATCAAACGTTTATTAGATATCATTATTGCTTCAACGGCACTGGTTTTGCTGTCGCCTTTATATTTTTACGTTGCCTATAAGGTAAAGAAAAATTTAGGTTCTCCAGTCTTGTTTCGTCAGGTTCGTCCAGGTCTGCATGGTAAACCGTTTGAAATGATTAAGTTTCGTACCATGAAAGATGCTGTTGATGCACAGGGAAATCCATTGCCGGATAGTGAGCGTTTAACCCCTTTTGGTAAAATGTTACGTTCCACCAGTCTGGATGAAATGCCAGAACTTTGGAATGTGATTAAAGGTGATATGAGTATTGTAGGGCCTCGTCCTTTATTAATGGAATATTTACCACTTTACAATAAAGAGCAAGCCAAGCGTCATGATGTACGTCCAGGTATGACGGGCCATGCGCAAGTCAATGGACGGAATGCCATCAGCTGGGAAGAGAAGTTTAAACTAGATACATGGTACGTTGAAAATCAGTCGATCTGGTTGGACTTTAAAATCATGTTGAAAACAGTGAAAAAAGTGATCGCTAAAGATGATATCAGTGAAGCAGGCGAAGCAACGATGACCAAGTTTACAGGTTCAGCATCGGACAATCAGAATGAACCACAATAATATTTATGCTGTTTATGGCGCTTCAGGTTGTGGCCGAAGTTTAATGCCAGTTGCACGTCAGCACTTACAACGGATGGGCATCCAAGCCGAACTCTACTTTATAGATGACAGCTTGGTCGCGTCTCAAAAGATTAATGGTCATGTGGCATTAAACTATCAGACTTTCAAAGATTTAAATTACTTAAATAAACATGTGCTTATCGCGATTGCCAATAGTAGTGTTAGAGAAAAGATAGCCAATCGTCTTGCAGAAGATGGAATGAATCTATGGTCTGTATATGCTGACAATACCTTGTTTATGGATGAGGTTGAGATCGGAGAGGGTGCTGCGCTGAGCCCATTCGTGACAATTACGTCAAATATCAAGATAGGTAAATGCTTTCATGCTAATTTGTACAGTTATGTCGAGCATGACTGTGTAATTGGCGATTACGTCACCTTTGCGCCTGGCGTAAAATGCAATGGCAATATTCATATAGAAGACCATGCATATATTGGGACAGGTGCTGTTATTAAACAGGGTACGCCTGATAAACCTTTAGTCATTGGAAAAGGTGCGGTTGTTGGAATGGGCGCGGTTGTGACCAAAAGTGTACTGGCAGGCGTAACAGTGGTCGGAAATCCTGCACGTATATTGGAAAAGAAATAATACAAACTGTATGAAAAAGACAGTTTTTTCATATAAGTAAATGATAGCGGAAAAGCATGCCATTTTTGATAATGGTCAATGAGAAGGTAAATTAAGATGTTAAACACTGCATTTGAACCATGGCCAAGTTTCACTCAACAAGAAGCAGATGCCGTATCTAAGGTATTACTTTCAAATAAGGTGAACTATTGGACGGGGCAGGAGTGTCGCGAATTTGAAAAAGAGTTTGCTACATTTGCTGGTACTCAATATGCGGTCGCTTTAGCGAATGGAACGGTTGCATTGGATGTAGCACTTAAGGCATTAGGTATCGGTGCTGGACATGATGTGATTGTGACATCTAGAACTTTTCTTGCTTCAGCTAGTTCAATTGTCACAGCTGGTGCAAATCCTATATTTGCAGATGTTGAGTTAGATTCTCAAAATATTTCGCGACGAACCATTGAAGCTGTTTTAACACCTAATACTAAAGCGATTATCTGCGTGCATTTAGCAGGTTGGATGTGTGACATGGATCCGATTATGCAACTTGCTGAGGAAAAGGGTTTGTATGTTATTGAAGATTGTGCTCAGGCTCATGGTGCTCAATACAAAGGCAAACCCGCTGGCTCTATTGGACATATTTCTGCTTGGTCATTCTGCCAAGATAAAATCATGACGACAGGCGGTGAAGGTGGTATGGTCACCACCAATGATGAAATACTTTGGAAAAAAATGTGGTCTTATAAAGATCACGGTAAGAGCTACGATAGCGTTTATAACAAGCAACATCCTCCAGGTTTCCGATGGTTACATGATTCGTTCGGCACGAATTGGCGTATGATGGAAATGCAGGCTGTAATTGGTCGTATTCAGTTACAGCGTATGCCTGAGTGGACTCAGCAGCGGACGATTAATGCAGAAAAGATATGGGCTGCTTTTGATGATTCGCCATATTTTACAGTACATCGTCCAAGTGAGGATTATGTGCATGCTCACTATAAATGTTATGTCCAAATTAATGAACAGGCGTTACCTGAAGATTGGTCACGTGATCGAGTGATGCAAGAAATTAATGCTCAGCAAGTGCCGTGCTTTAGTGGGTCATGTTCAGAGGTTTATTTGGAACATGCTTTTGATGATACTGCTTGGCGACCTGTTGAGCGTCTAAAAAATGCACAACAACTCGGTGAAACGAGTTTAATGTTTTTGGTTCATCCAACTTTGAGTGAATTGAGTGTTCAAAAAACTGTAGATGCAATTGAGAAATTACATACATTGATGGTCAATTAGAATCGCAGACTAATTCATAAAAATAGTAGGATGTGAGGTGCATATCTTACTATTTTAAAGATAATGTACATCATATGTAAAAGTTATTTCGAGTGAGATCAGAAGTGCGTATAAAGATCGAACTGAATGTAGGATGATTAGAAGATCACTGTGAAAAAGATTATTCATCAATTTGCCTCAGCGCCAAGATTATATAAACAACTTTTTCTTGTTTTTTTAGACATTTTAGTCTTCCCAATCATTTTATGGTTGTGCTATTCCATTCGCCTGTTTGATATAGGTGCGCAGGTTATTCCTGGTATTGATCATGGGATTCTCCTCGTCAGTTTGATTGCTGTGATTAGCTTAGGTGTTACAGGCGTATACCGATTTATCGTAAGAACCTTTGATGAGGTTTTTATTGTTAAATTGGCATTTGCTGTCGCATTGACCATGATTGCTTTATATGTGCTTAATGCATGTACTGAAGCTTATGTGCCTATGTCGATCCCATTCATGTTCGGTTTTATGATGTTTGCATGGGTCTGGGCGAGTCGTGCATTTATCCGTTTTGTGGTGAAAGCCTCTTTCTATTCTGAACTTGGGCGGAAAAGAATTGCAATTTATGGTGCAGGGGATGCAGGTCAACAAATTGCGGCTGCATTGAACCGTTCTGATGATCATTTGTCCGTATTTTTTATTGATGACTATGCATCATTACAAGGTCAGATTGTTGGTGGTTTAAAGGTTTATTCGGTAGAAAAGGCACTACAACGTTTCGAAAAAGATCGCATCGATGAAATTCTTTTGGCCTTGCCTTCTGTTGGTCGTGTACGCAAAACTGAGATCATTCAACAATTTGAATCTGCTCGTGTTAAAATCACCGAGCTGCCTGGTTTAACCCAGTTGGTGGATGGTGAAATTCGTGTTTCAGATATTCAGGAAGTCGATATTATTGACTTATTGGGACGTGATCCTGTACCGCCAATTGCTCATTTATTGGTTAAAAATATTCAAGATAAAGTTGTGATGGTGACAGGTGCTGGTGGTTCAATTGGCTCAGAGCTATGTCGTCAAATTATTAAAAACCAACCCAAACTTTTGGTGTTATATGAACTCACCGAGTTTGCATTATATGATATTGATAAAGAGCTAAGACGCAACACAACTTGCGAGATTATTCCTATTTTAGGAACGGTACAAGATCAACAAAAGCTTGAACGAATTATCGAACAATATCACGTACAGACGGTTTATCATGCGGCTGCGTATAAACATGTACCATTAGTTGAATGTAACCCAATTGCAGGCTTAAAAAACAATGCAATTGGTACGGCAAATAGTTTGAATGCAGCAGTGAAAAAGGGTGTAGAAACCTTTGTGCTTATTTCAACAGATAAAGCGGTGCGACCGACCAATGTGATGGGGGCGTCTAAACGTATGGCTGAGCTTTATTGTCAGGCTGTTGCCGAGACGAAGCCAAATACGCAAATCAGTATCGTTCGTTTTGGTAATGTTCTCGGTTCTTCGGGCTCTGTGGTGCCATTATTCAAGCAGCAAATCGCTGTCGGTGGTCCAATTACAGTGACGCATCCAGATGTGACACGCTACTTTATGACCATTCCTGAGGCATCACAGTTGGTGATTCAAGCTGGTGCATTAGGTTCAGGCGGTGATGTATTTCTGCTGGATATGGGAGAGCCTGTTCGCATCCAAGATCTCGCACGTCAAATGATTAAACTCAGTGGTTTAAAAGTGCGTGAAACAGGTTCTTTAGAGGGTGATATTGAAATCGCGTATAGTGGTTTAAGACCAGGTGAAAAACTGTATGAAGAGTTGCTGATTGATCAGGAAAATACAGAATATACGCAGCATACGCGAATTCTTCGTTCTTTTGAAAAGCATTATCCGCTAGAAGAGATCCAAGATATTTTTGCTAGAATCAACCAAATGACAGCGATTGATCATGATGTGGACTGGGCTTTGACCCAGCTGGAACATTATGTGGACGGTTATAAGCGTAGTGGCGAAGTCAGAGTGAATTAATTCGAGAAAAGTTATGATCAAAAAAGCAATTTTACCTGTTGCAGGTTTAGGCACGCGTTTTCTGCCAGCAAGTAAATCCATTCCTAAAGAGATGGTAACGGTGGTGGATCGTCCAGCGATTGAATATGTTGTGAATGAAGCAGTAAAGGCGGGAATCGAGCAAATTATTTTGGTTACGCATTCTTCCAAAGCATCGATTGAAAATTATTTCGATCGCAACTTTGAGCTTGAAACAACGTTAGAGCAAAAAAAGAAATTCGATTTACTCAAAGAAATTACTGATATTCTACCAAAACATGTCAGCGTCGTGAGTGTACGTCAGCCGCAACCTTTAGGGCTAGGACATGCTGTGCTTTGTGCAAAAGATATCGTGGGGGATGACGCTTTTGCTGTTTTGCTGCCTGATGTGTTGGTGAAAGATACTGCGCCAGAAAATGATTTATCGCTCATGATTCAACGCTTTGAGCAATCGCAAGCTGCGCAAATTATGGTGGAAGCAGTGCCCGACCATTTGGTCGATCAATACGGTATTGTAGATGTGGCAAACTCTCCAAACGAGGGTGAGAGTATTGTTATGCAAGGGATTGTTGAGAAACCCGCAGTGGGAACAGCACCTTCGAATTTATCGGTTGTGGGTCGTTATATCTTACCTGCCAAAATTATGACAATGTTGGAAAATACCCCTCGTGGTGCGGGTAATGAGATTCAATTGACAGATGCTATTGCAAGCCTGCAACAACTTGAACCTGTTGAAGCCTATCGTATGAAAGGTCAAACCTTTGATTGTGGCAGTAAGATTGGTTATCTTAAAGCTGTATTACATTATGGTATTGAACATCCAAAACTGGGTGAAGATTTTAAGGGCTTAATTCGCGAGTTAGCCCTATAGGTTTAGGGTTAACGGTTATGAAAATCGCAGTTTTTGGCAATACCTTATATGCTGGGGTGATGTCTGCACTTCTATCTGAATCTGGGCACTTTGTGTATTGGTGTTCAGATACTCAGAAACAACAAAATTATTTGCAATATGCATTTCATGATGAAAATGTCAGCCGCTTATTAGAAAAACAGTTGAAAAGTGGGTTTCTAAAAGATACTGCGCTTCAAAATATCCCTTTAGATATCGATGGATATTTATTCAGCTTTAATCAAACTCAAGAGGCCTTTGTCTTTGAGCTTTTAGAGACTCTTAAGCAAAGAACCATTATTCACCCCAAGTTAATGATCAATGCTTCGACCTTTGGTTTACATGGTACTGAGAAAATGCAGCAGATCCTTTCAGAAGATGATTGGGTTTATTTACCTGATACGATTCAGGAAGGTAATGCTTTGCAAAGTTTAACTCAAGCGAAGCAGTTGATCGTTGGATGTTTAGACAGTCGTGCCCAAAGCAAAGTCAAAGAGTTATTAAGACCTTTTTTCCCTCTAGAGCAACAATATTTGTTCATGCCGATTTTGGATGCGGAGTTTACCAAACTCAGTATTTCAGGCATGTTAGCAACCCGAATTAGCTATATTAATGATTTAGCAGTGGTTGCTGAAAAACTCGGTATTGATATCGCTTCGGTTAGACAGGGAATGGCTGCGGATAATCGAATTGGTGCTGCCTATTTGTATCCTGGTGCAGGCTTTGGTGGGGAGAATTTCTCTCATGATGTTATGACATTGGCAAGTACTGTTGCAAATACTGGAGTCAAAAGTCAATTACTCGCGCAAGTTTGGGATATTAATGAGCAACAAAAAGAAATTCTGTTCCGTAAATTGTGGAATTATTATCATGGAGAATTACAAGCCAAAACCATAGCAATATGGGGGGCTTCATTTAAGGAAAATACGTCAAGTATTCAACAATCACCGATACACCAAATGCTAAAAGCATTATGGGCGCAAGGCGTAAAGGTTCGTTTACATGATCCACAAGCATTAGATGAAATCGCGATGATTTATGGTGAAAGAGCTGATTTAATTCTCTGTAATGATCAATATGATGCAGTACATCATGCTCACGGTTTGTGTGTCTTAACTGCTTGGAAGCAATATTGGAGTCCAGACTTTAAGCAACTCATTCAGTTGATGGAACATCCGTTGATTTTAGATGGGCGCAATATTTATGATCCTCATTATGTGAAAGCACAAGGTTTTGCTTATATGGGAGTGGGGCGTTAATTATGATTAAAAACATACAGCCTTTTCCTGTACAAGAGCAGGCTTCTGTTTTAGAGCGTTTAGTCTCTTTGCAAAAGCAATTTAAAGATGTCCACCTCAATACTTTGTTTGCAGATAATCCTACGCGTTTTAGCCACTTCTCGGTTGAACATGATCAAATTGTCTTGGATTTTAGTAAGCATCGTGTTGATCAAAACATCTTAAAAGCGTTGGTTGAACTCGCAGATGCACAAAGCCTAGGGCGTTGGATCAAAACATTATTTTCATCTGAGCAAATTAATTATACAGAGCAGCGCGCAGCGATGCATTGGGCATTACGACTGCCACGAGATTCAGCGTTTCAGTCTGAAATCACAGCACAAGTCCATGCACAACTTGATCGTATGTATGCCTTAGTAGAAAAAATTCATGCGGGACAATATCGCGGTGCAACAGGTGAAGTGATTCAAGATGTGGTCAATATCGGTGTTGGTGGATCCGATTTAGGTCCATTGATGGTGACTCATGCACTGTCTGATTTTAAAGTCTCGACGGCTAAACCTTTAGTTGTACATTTTGTTTCCACCATGGATGGAAGTCAGTTATCTGATTTATTACATCAGTTACGACCAGAAACAACGCTTTTTATTATTTCGTCAAAATCGTTTGGCACCATTGATACGCTTTCCAATGCACAAACTGTTCGTCAATGGTTAGAAAAAGCATTAGGTAGTAATGATAAAATTCTGAAAAATCATTTTATTGGGGTTTCAACTAAGCCTGAAAAAATGACGGAATGGGGCATTGCAGCTGATAAACAATTGCAACTTTGGGATTGGGTCGGTGGTCGTTACTCTCTGTGGTCTTGTATCGGTTTGCCAATTGCATTAACCATTGGCGTAGCAGGTTTTAAGCAACTGTTGGCTGGTGCGCATGCGATTGATCAGCATTTTCAAAACGCGTCATTTCATCAAAATATCCCTGTCTTAATGGGCTTGTTAGGTGCATGGAATAACAATTTCCTCGATATTCAGACCCATGCTGTATTGCCTTATGATGGACGCTTAAAATATTTTGCGGCGTATTTACAGCAGTTAGAAATGGAGTCGAATGGAAAGTCGATTCAGCGAAATGGAGACAAAGTCGATACTGCAACTTGTCCAATTGTTTGGGGCGAGGTTGGGCCGAATGCACAACATGCATTTTATCAACTTTTACATCAAGGCACACATTCGGTGAGTTGTGATTTCATCGCACCCGTGAAACGCTATAACGGCAATCAGTTTACCTATGTGGAAAATGCAGATGCGTTCGTTGAACAACATCATTTAGCATTGTCAAATTGTTTGGCACAATCAAGATTATTGGCCTTTGGTAATCAAGCTCTTGCGGCCAATGAGTTACAAGACTTACCTGCTTATAAACAATATTCTGGTAATCAACCAAGTTCAACAATTCTATTAAAAGAATTGAATCCTTATAGTTTAGGGATGTTGATTGCAATGTATGAACATAAAGTCTTTGTGCAATCCGTACTTTGGAATATTAATCCTTTTGACCAATGGGGTGTTGAGAAAGGCAAAGAAATTGCCAATCAACTGTTACCGATTCTAAATCGTGAACAAGAGGATTTATCAAGTTTCGATGCATCTACTCAAGGTTTATTAAAGATATTATTAGGAAAGACAGATGGCTAAAATTTTAGTAACTGGCGGTGCTGGCTATATTGGTTCACATACCTGTTTAGAATTACTCAGCGCGGGTCATGAGGTCATTGTATTTGATAATCTTTCAAATAGTTCCGAAGAATCGCTAGTTAGAGTACAAAAATTAGCAAATAAAACCTTGGTTTTTGTACAAGGTGATATTCGTGATGAAATTGCATTAGATCAGCTTTTTCAGTCTCATCAAATTGATGCGGTGATCCATTTTGCTGGTTTAAAAGCCGTTGGAGAAAGTCAGGAAAAGCCATTAATTTATTTTGATAATAATATTGCAGGTAGTATTCAGCTTGTAAAATCTATGGAAAAAGCAGGTGTATTCACTTTAGTTTTTAGTTCATCTGCAACAGTTTATGATGAAGCTAATACATCACCTTTGAATGAAAATATGCCGACAGGTATGCCTAGTAATAATTATGGCTATACGAAGCTTATAGTTGAGCAATTATTACAAAAATTATCCTTATCAAATCCAAAATGGTCAATCGCATTACTTCGTTATTTTAATCCAGTTGGTGCGCATAAAAGTGGTCAAATTGGCGAAGACCCACAAGGCATTCCAAATAATTTAATGCCGTACGTCACCCAAGTTGCTGTAGGGCGTCGTGAGAAGTTATCAATTTATGGTCATGATTATGATACGGTAGATGGTACGGGTGTTCGTGATTACATTCATGTGGTGGACTTAGCGAATGCTCATCTTTGTGCCCTGAATAACCGCCTTTCAGTCCAAGGATGCCGTGCTTGGAATATTGGTACAGGCAATGGTTCATCCGTACTACAAGTAAAAAATACCTTTGAACGGGTGAATGGAGTACCAGTGGTCTTTGAGTTTGCACCTCGTCGAGCAGGAGATGTAGCCACTTCATTTGCAGATAACTCAAGAGCTATTACAGAGTTGGGTTGGAAACCTCAATATACTTTGGAAGATATGCTAGCAGATAGTTGGTATTGGCAAAAGCATAATCCTAAAGGATATCAGTAACTACTGTTTCAAATAGAACAGGGAGCAATTGCTCCCTGTTTTTTTTTAATTCTTAGATTACCCTTGAATCAGTGCAGTTAGCTCATCCACATAACTTTGCATTGGCTGTGGATTCCGATCAGCACGGCTTTCGATATTCAGTCGAAGTAATGGTTCTGTATTTGACGCACGAACATTTAAACGCCATGCACCGAAATCCAGACTCACACCATCGGTACGGTCTACTAATGGATTTTGGTCTGCATAATGATCAAAGATCTTTTGGACCGTTGCTTGCGTGTCGGCCACTTTAAAATTGATTTCGCCACTACATGGGAATTTGGCAATCATATTTTCCACGAGTGTCGAAAGAGATTGCCTTGTTTCTGAGAGTAGGGCAATGCTGAGTAACCAAGGAATCATACCGCTATCACAATAAGCAAAGTCGCGGAAATAATGATGAGCGCTCATTTCCCCACCGTAAACAGCATTGTGTTCACGCATTACATCTTTAATAAAAGCATGTCCAGATTTAGATTGTACTGCGATACCTTGGTATTGCTCTACGATATCAAAGGTATTCCAAACTAGGCGTGGGTCATGCACAATCTTTTCGCCTGATTGTTTGATCAGGAATGCTTGTGCCAATAAGCCAACAATGTAATAGCCTTCGATGAATTGCCCCTTCTCATCAAATAGGAAGCAACGGTCAAAGTCACCATCCCATGCAATACCCATATCTGCATGGTGTGCAAGCACAGCATCGCGGGTGCTGTCTCGGTTTCCAATTAAAATTGGGTTCGGAATCCCATTTGGAAAAGTACCGTCTGCTTCATGATGAATTTTGATAAATTCAACTGGAATATTGAGTTGCTGGAATTTCTGCTCAATCGCATCAATCACATGACCTGCTGCGCCATTGCCTGCATTCACCACCAGCTTAAGTGGTTTAATTTTTTGAGGGTCGATGTAGGTTAATAAGTGATCGATAAACTCTGGCAGAATATTATAGTTTTCAGTCGAACCTTTTTGCTCAACTTCGATAAAAGCACCTGATTCAGCGAGTGCTTGGATGTCTTTTAATCCTGTATCGGCACTGATTGGACGTGCATTTTCACGAACCAATTTCATGCCATTGTAGTCCATCGGATTATGGCTGGCGGTCACTTCAATGCCACCTTGTACATCAAGATGGAAAGCGCCGAAATAAACTTCTTCAGTACCCGTCATGCCTAAATCTAGAACATTGACACCTGCATCATTCAGACCACGAATGGTTGCTTGCTTTAAGCCTTCACTACTCAGACGGATGTCACAACCAATCACTACTTTTTTAGGTTGATAGATTTGTCCGTATGCACGACCAATTTTATAGGCGATGTCTTCGTTCAGTTCTGTACCTAATTTTCCGCGAATATCATACGCTTTGAAGCAAGTTAGTTGAGTCATTTAAAAGAGCTGTTTGTAGTTTATCAATGTGTTGAAGTATACAAAGACTAAGCGTAATTGAACATTGATTGATACAGAATTAAGCAAAGAGAAAGTCTTATTTTTAGGTGGTTGAGCGTTTCTCATTTCAATCACTCTTAGCTTAGAAAATAAAAAAGGTTGTTTCACGTGAAACAACCTTTTTTGATCCATAAAGTCTCCCTTTTGAAAGGGAGATGAGGAGCGATTATAGCTCCGCAAGGGGATGTTTAGCTGATTTCGCTAGAACTTCAGCCATTGCTTTAGCAACTTTATAAATATTATTCATATTTAAACCAGCAACGCAGATACGACCACTGCGCACAAGGTAAATGGCATACTCTTCACGCAGCGTATCGACTTGTTCGCCTGTCAAACCTGTATAGCTGAACATGCCTTTTTGGTTTACAAGGTAGCTAAAATCACGGTCAGGAAGTGCTTTAGTCAACTCATCTTTTAAGATGCTACGCATTTTGATAATACGCTCGCGCATCTCTTTCACTTCGCCTTGCCATTGTTGATTCAGATCAGCGTCATTGAGCACTTGATCAACCAACCAGGCACCCGTTGTTGGTGGGCTAGAGTAGATACGACGTACCGTTGCTTTTAACTGACCGAATGTGCATTTTGCTGCTTCAGCATCGTCACATACGAAAGTTAAACCACCAACACGCTCACCATAAAGTGAGAAGATTTTAGAGAATGAGTTGCTGACGATGAAGTTCAAACCTGCTTGGTCTAAAGCACGAATCGCATAAGCATCTTGTTCCATACCATCGCCAAAACCTTGATAAGCGATGTCGAGGAATGGGATGAGGTTACGCTCTTTTAATACCGCAATCACTTGATCCCACTGTGCTGGATTTAGATCTGCACCTGTTGGGTTGTGGCAGCACGGGTGTAACAACACGATGCTTTGCTCTGACAAAGTTTTTAGTGTTGATAACATGCCATCAAAATCAACGCCGCGTGTTTCTGCATCGAAGTATGGGTAGAAGTTGCTCTTGATGCCAGCACCGTTAAAGATTGCCACATGGTTGTCCCATGTTGGTTGGCTCACCCAAACTTCTGAATTTGGGAAATAGGTTTTTAAAAAGTCTGCACCCACTTTTAATGCACCTGAACCACCCAGCGTTTGAATGGTTGCAACACGACCTTGTTGAATTGCAGGGCTATTTGCACCAAACAATAACGCTTGAATCGCATCACGGTAAGGTTTGAAACCTTCCATTGGAAGATAAAGTTTGGTTTGAGTATTTTTAGGTGCAATACGTTTTTGTGCTTCGATAATGGTATCGAGCTGTGGAACGATACTGTCCTCGTTGTAATACAAACCAATACTTAAATTAACCTTTTCAGCGCGTGGATCAGTGTTGAACTGTTCCATTAAAGAGAGAATTGGGTCGCCTGCATAAGGTGGGATATGTTGAAACATTAACAATGTCCTTTTATTCAACAAGGTGCATGGATGTGTCTTGTGGAGCGCTGCTCCAGATGCCCAATAATGTACCAATAAAGCGCTTATGAAGCACGCTGTTATTTACATTTCTGGTGCAGTATTTACTTACAAATTCTGTGGTAAATCGATCGATTATAGAGATTGTCTACAATCAAGCTGTCATACCATAGTCGTAGCATAAACAATATCAATGAGTCCGAAGACCTATAGAATTAAGAGTGGATTACCTGTAGAAAATTTATAAGCACATGTTTTATCTATAATTATTTTTATTTTAATAATGGTTGAGGATAGATCAAATCAGAGAGGATAGAATATCTGACTGACTGCATAGGTCTATTTTATTGTCGACAATCCTATTGCATTATTTCTATTATGCCGTTATAAAATCATCAAAACTGTAGAGATTGTCGACAATATGCAAGATACCCTTGTTCCTCAAGCCATCAGCACAAGTCAGAGTATTACGCTGACGGAACACGTATTTAAGCAAATTCAATCGGCGATTGTATTAGGACAAATTCCTGCGGGCAGTAAGATTTCTGAACCTGAGTTGGCGCGTATTTATGGGATCAGTCGAGGTCCATTGCGTGAAGCGATTCATCGTCTGGAAGGACAGAAATTGGTTGAGCGTACTGCGCATGTGGGGGCGCGAGTTGTTTCTCTTTCTCTACAACAGTTTCAAGAGCTTTACCAAATTCGTGCTTCACTTGAAGGCTTAGCCTGTAAGTTGGCTGCACAGCATATTGATAAAAAACAAATTTTAGCATTGCGTGATGTACTGCGAATGCATGCTGAAGATGAAAATTTTAAAGCAGGTAAGGGTTATTACCTACAAGAAGGTCAAGACGATTTCCATTACTGCATTATCAAAAGCAGTGGCAATAAAACCTTAGAAAAAATGTTATGTGATGAGCTGTATCACCTCATCCGTATGTACCGAATTCAATTTTCAAACACCCCAAATCGACCGAGCAAAGCTTGGGACGAACATATCCGCATTTTAGATGCGATCGCAGAAGGTGACGGTGAACTTGCCGAAATGCTGATGCACCGTCACATCAATGCATCTTACAAAATTGTTGAGCAAACATTGCTGCAAACCCAAGGAGAACATCAACATGGCTAAATCTGCTGGTCAGCTATTCCGCGACGCGGTCGCAAATGAAAAACCATTACAAGTGGTTGGTGCGATCAACGCCAATCATGCATTGTTAGCAAAACGTGCAGGCTATAAAGCAATTTATTTGTCAGGTGGTGGTGTTGCCGCAGGTTCGTTAGGTTTACCTGATTTAGGGATTAGTAACCTTGATGATGTATTGACGGATGTACGCCGTATTACTGATGTCTGTGATCTCCCATTATTGGTTGATGTGGATACGGGTTTTGGTGCTTCAGCATTCAACATTGCACGTACCACTAAATCAATGATTAAGTTCGGCGCAGCAGCAATGCACATCGAAGACCAAGTGGGTGCAAAACGTTGTGGTCACCGTCCGAACAAAGCAATCGTGACCCAACAAGAAATGGTTGATCGTATTAAAGCTGCGGTTGATGCTCGTACCGATGAAAGTTTTGTGATTATGGCGCGTACTGATGCACTTGCAGTTGAAGGCTTACAAGCAGCAATTGACCGTGCAGGTGCGTATATCGAAGCAGGTGCGGATATGTTATTCCCTGAAGCGATCACTGAATTGGCGATGTACAAGCAATTTGCTGACCTAACTAAAGTTCCAGTATTAGCAAACATTACTGAATTTGGTTCTACACCATTATTCACGACTGAAGAGTTGGCTTCTGCGGATGTGAGCATTGCGTTGTACCCACTTTCAGCATTCCGTGCGATGAATAAAGCAGCGGAAAATGTGTATGTGACTTTGCGTCAAGAAGGCACACAGAAGAACGTTGTTGACACCATGCAAACCCGTCAAGAATTGTATGACCGCATTAACTACCATGCGTTTGAACAGTATCTTGATGCATCGTTTGAAAAAGCAAAATAAGAAATCCCCCTAAATCCCCCTTTTCAAAGGGGGACTTCCCTCCCTTTGGAAAGGGAGGGCTAGGGAGGGATTTCAGAACTCATAATTCACATAGAAAGA
Source organism: Acinetobacter haemolyticus (assembly GCF_003323815.1). Classification (NCBI taxonomy): domain Bacteria; kingdom Pseudomonadati; phylum Pseudomonadota; class Gammaproteobacteria; order Moraxellales; family Moraxellaceae; genus Acinetobacter; species Acinetobacter haemolyticus. The sequence goes on along the minus strand of NZ_CP030880.1, from coordinate 3,342,341 downwards.
ACAGAAAAGGACAATCTTATGAGCAGTAATGAAACTCCAACAGGCTTCAAGCCAAAAAAATCAGTTGCGTTAAGTGGTCAAGTTGCAGGTAACACAGCACTTTGTACCGTAGGTCGTAGTGGTAATGACTTGCACTATCGTGGTTATGACATTCTTGACCTTGCAGTGGGTAGCGAATTTGAAGAAGTTGCGCACTTGCTTGTACATGGCAAACTTCCAAACAAAGCTGAGTTGAAAGCTTATAAAGCAAAACTGAAAGCACTTCGTGGCTTACCAGCAGCATTGAAAACTGCACTTGAGCAGTTACCACCATCTGCACATCCAATGGACGTGATGCGTACGGGCGTTTCAGTTCTAGGTTGTTTAACGCCTGAACATGAAGACCATAATGAAGCAGGGGCGAAAGACATCGCTGATAAATTGATGGCAAGCTTAGGTTCAATGTTGTTGTATTGGTACCACTTCAGCAACAACGGTCGTCGTATCGAAGTTGAAACAGATGATGACTCAATCGCTGCGCATTTCTTGCATTTGTTGCATGGTGAAAAACCATCTGAGCAATGGATTCAAGCAATGCATACGTCTTTGATTCTGTATGCAGAGCATGAATTCAACGCATCAACCTTTACCTCGCGTGTTGTTGCAGGTACAGGTTCAGACATGTATTCAGCAATTACAGGTGGTATTGGTGCGTTGCGTGGTCCAAAACACGGTGGTGCGAACGAAGTTGCATTCGTGATTCAACAACGTTATGACAACGCTGACGAAGCAGAAGCAGACATCCGTAGCCGTGTAGAGAAAAAAGAAGTGATCATCGGCTTTGGTCACCCTGTTTATACCATCTCTGATCCACGTAACGAAGTGATCAAGAAAGTGGCGCGTGATCTTGCAGAAGCTCAAGAGAACACCAAAATGTACCTCATCGCTGAACGTTTAGAAGCAGTGATGAAAGAAGTGAAGAACATGTTCCCGAACCTCGATTGGTTCAGCGCGGTGAGCTATCACTTGATGGGTGTTCCAACAGCAATGTTCACTCCATTATTCGTGATTGCACGTACAGCGGGTTGGTCTGCACACGTGATTGAACAGCGTCAAGACGGCAAGATCATTCGCCCAAGCGCGAACTATACCGGCCCTGAAAACTTAGAATTCAAACCATTGGCGGAGCGTGGTTAATGACAAATCAATACCGTAAACCGCTGGCAGGTACCCAGCTCGAATACTATGACGTGCGTCAAGCCGTTGAAGATATTCAGCCAGGCGCATATGAAACTTTGCCATACACATCTAAAGTGTTGGCAGAGCAGCTTGTACGTAAAGCTGATGCAGAAAACTTAACTGATTATTTAAAGCAATTGATTGAACGCCGTCAGGACATGGATTTTCCTTGGTATCCTGCGCGTGTAGTTTGTCATGACATCTTAGGTCAAACAGCACTCGTCGACCTTGCTGGTTTACGTGATGCGATTGCTGACAAAGGTGGCGATCCTTCTAAAGTGAACCCAGTAGTTCCAACGCAGTTGATCGTGGATCACTCTTTGGCAGTGGAATATGGCGGTTTTGATCCTGACGCGTTTGAGAAAAACCGTGCAATCGAAGATCGTCGTAACGAAGACCGTTTCCACTTTATCGAGTGGACGAAAACCGCATTTAAAAATGTCGACGTGATCCCTGCGGGTAACGGCATCATGCATCAAATCAACTTGGAGAAAATGTCTCCAGTGATTCAAAACCGTGATGGCTTAGCGTTTCCAGATACATGCGTAGGTACAGACTCACATACACCACATACGGATGCACTTGGTGTGATCTCTGTGGGTGTGGGTGGTTTAGAAGCTGAAAACGTGATGTTGGGTCGTGCATCTTGGATGCGTCTTCCAGACATTATCGGTGTTGAGCTTGTCGGTCAGCGTCAAGCAGGCATCACGGCGACGGATATCGTCTTGGCACTCACAGAGTTCTTACGTAAAGAACGTGTCGTTGGTGCGTACCTTGAGTTCTTCGGTGAAGGCGCAGATACCATGTCGATTGGTGACCGTGCAACCATCTCGAACATGACACCTGAATACGGTGCAACGGCTGCGATGTTCTACATCGACCAAAACACGATTGATTATTTACGCCTGACAGGTCGTGAAGATGCACAAGTGGCATTGGTTGAGCAATACGCAAAAGAAATCGGTCTTTGGGCATCAGATATGACCAAAGCACAGTATCCACGCGTACTTCGTTTTGATCTTTCAACAGTCACTCGTAACATTGCAGGTCCATCAAACCCACATGCACGTGTATCTACTGCTGACTTGAAAGAAAAAGGTATTGCAGGTGTTGTTGAAAACCGTACTGATGGTTTAATGCCTGATGGCGCGATCATCATTGCTGCGATCACGTCTTGTACCAATACCTCAAACCCACGTAACACGGTGGCAGCAGGTCTATTGGCACGTAAAGCGAATGAACTTGGTTTAGTGCGTAAACCTTGGGTGAAATCTTCATTTGCACCAGGTTCTAAAGCGGCTGCACTTTATCTCGAAGAAGCTGGCGTACTGAAAGACCTAGAAAAACTTGGTTTTGGTATCGTGGCGTATGCATGTACTACGTGTAATGGTATGTCAGGTGCGCTTGATCCAGTGATTCAACAAGAAATCATTGACCGTGATTTGTATGCGACAGCGGTACTTTCGGGTAACCGTAACTTCGATGGTCGTATCCATCCTTATGCAAAACAAGCGTTCTTGGCATCGCCTCCACTTGTGGTAGCGTATGCGATTGCAGGGACAATTCGTTTTGACATCGAAAAAGATTCATTGGGTACAGACAAAGAAGGTAATCCAATTTACCTGAAAGATATCTGGCCATCTGATGCTGAAATCGATGCACTGGTAAAAGAAGCTGTGAAGCCTGAACAATTCCGTAAAGTCTACATCCCAATGTTTGACCTCGGTGAAGTTGAGCAAGCGGAAAGCCCACTTTACGACTGGCGTCCTATGAGTACTTACATCCGTCGTCCGCCGTATTGGGAAGGGGCGTTGGCTGCACCACGTACTTTGACCAACATGCGTCCGCTTGCAATTTTGGGTGATAACATCACGACTGACCATTTATCGCCTTCAAATGCGATCATGATGGATTCGGCTGCAGGTGAATACCTACACAAAATGGGCGTACCTGAAGAAGACTTCAACTCATACGCGACACATCGTGGTGACCATTTGACAGCACAACGTGCAACATTTGCCAACCCGAAATTGTTTAATGAAATGGTGGTTCGTTCAGACGGCACGATTAAACAAGGTTCAAAAGCGCGTGTCGAGCCTGAAGGTGAAGTGATGCGTATGTGGGAAGCGATTGAAACTTACATGAACCGTAAGCAACCGTTGATCATTGTTGCGGGCGCGGATTATGGTCAAGGTTCAAGCCGTGACTGGGCAGCGAAAGGTGTTCGTCTTGCAGGTGTTGAAGCAATCGTGGCTGAAGGCTTTGAGCGTATTCACCGTACTAACTTGGTCGGTATGGGTGTTTTACCGCTTGAGTTTAAACCGGGTGTGAACCGTAAAACCTTAAAGCTAGATGGTACTGAGCTTTATAGCGTGATTGGTAATATCTCACCGCGTTCGACCTTAACTTTAGTGATTGAGCGTTCAACTGCTGATGGTAAAGAAGAGATTCTGGAAGTACCTGTGACGTGTCGTTTAGATACAGAAGAAGAAGTTTCTGTATATGAAGCGGGTGGTGTATTGCAGCGTTTTGCACAAGACTTTTTAGAAGGTCAAGTGGCGTAATACTTTGATCTGAAAGTGATTGATTCTGTTTAATAAAAGCCCTATCTTGATGATGGGGTTTTTTAATTAATATTATTAAAATGAATTATGAGGGAAAAATGAGTCGGTTTATTATAACTGATAAAAAGTTTAAAGGAGCTGCTTCTTCAGGAAATTGGGTTTTATGTATTGGGGCAGGAATTTCTAAAGAATTAGTCCCAACATGGGAAGAGTTATCTAGAAGAATTACTAATCAAGTTTTAAATAGTCATTACAGTAGTTCTGAATTTAATGCCCTTGTTTCAAAATCTGGCTGGGGGCTTGATGCTTGGATTCAAGCTGCTGCAAATGTATTTACTCAAAATGGTAATCAACTCAGTGCTTTTAATAACATTTTAGAGGAGTGTCTATATGGAGATTTGATTTCACTAGCAGATAAACATGGGATCAAAAATCAGTTGATTATAGCACTAAATGATCCCCGAAACATTGCAAAAGATGATGTTTTGTGCGTATGTTCGTTTTTCGAAAATAACTTTCCTGACTCTACTTTGATTAGTTTAGCAAAAGTATTAATTTCTAATCATAAAAAAAAGCATAAATTACCAAAGGCTATTTTAACATTTAATGCCGATACATTACTTCATTCAATTATTGAATTATTGCAAAGGAAGGATCACTATCTTGGTTCTCCTCCTCACTCTCATCCTGAATACTTTTATAAAACAATATTAAGAAGTTCAGGTGGATTACCAAATAGTAAAATTCCTATTATTCACTGCCATGGAGCAATAAAGCCTCGTACTCACATATCAGGTCCACATAGACACGATTCAAGAGATAGGCTTATTTTCCTTGAGGATGAATACTTAAAAATTGTTACATCCACATCATCATGGCCTGAAACTATTTTCATGTTTTATGCCCAATCTACAAAAATGATTTTTGCTGGGCTTTCAATGGCTGATCCAAATATTCGTCGATGGATGTCTATCGCTCATCGAACTAATATGAGTGATAAACGAATTATCTCGGGCATAGATGATTCAGATCATTGGAAAGCTAAACACTTTTGGTTAACGACCCTATCGGAAGACGATAAGTTTAATAGTTTAAAAGAAAGTTCTTTAAACCACTTAGGGGTACGACCTGCTTGGTTAAATTCTTGGAAAGATTTGGAGGGTGGGATGTCAAATATTTTAGGAATTTAAGTTTTCATATTTTATGATATTCCATCCAAATATTGTCATGTTTGAGGACATGATACAACTTTATAATTAGACTTGTTAAACAAGTTGAGAGATGAAAATGCAATTTGCTGCAGCATTGGTTGAATATTTAATTTCTGGAATAGTCGCCTCTATTTGGATAGTACTGGTGATTAATGCTTACATTCCATTACCTTTAACAGAGATTAAAGAATATAAAGAGGTTTTTGCCGTTATATATTTTCCTATAGCTTATATCTTTGGTATATACGTAGATGTTGTCTCATCTTTTTTAATTAGACGATTAAAGCAGTTATATAAGAAATTACTAGATAATAAAATAGTAAACTCTATACATAAAGGACTAGCTTGGCTTATTAAAATGATTTTTGGAACTCCAAAAGAAGATGCCTATGAGCGAAGTGCAGAAATTCTTTCGTACTCTAAAGGGGACCTTGTTAGAACAATGGAGGCTTACGTTAGTCGTGACAGGATAGCACGAGGCATGGTACTTAACTCATTTATTGGAGCGATAATGTCTGCTATTTATTTACAGACTCCATTAAGAACATATGTATCAATTCTATGTCTAATATTGACTATTATTTCAGTTTTAATTTGGGTCCGATTACGTAGATTATCATCAACATTTAAAAGAGTTGCTATAGTACAGTTGAATCTAAGAGAGTGATTGAATTTTGTGGTGCATTTTTCGTCTGGATTGTAGGATGCGCAATACCCATTTAGAATTAAATTTTAATTATTAGCTTTGAGATAAATAGCAGATTTTTTAAGCATAATCTTAGATGCAATAAATATCTTTTTAATTATCAAAAATGGCCTTTAGCTCAAAAACCATCAAATAATATGTATATATTAAATCATCGAAAAGTCATTTTGATGCCGACAACAAAACTATTGTATCCGTGATTCAAATTGTGGAGTTAGATGAAAATACAGCATACTATTACACATAAATTTGCAAAAATTTATCAGCAAAGAGGCAAATTATTGTGACTAATGATTTATGGTTCGCTACACATGTAAGAGCAAATAATTGAGTGATAGTGAAAAACAATGCAAAAGAATTTTTATAAATAGAGGAATTAAACGTAGAAAATTATGTAATAGAACAACAAATTACATCCTTAACCTTTCTGCCACTACCAGTTGTCAGGAAGGTCAATAAATAATCAAAACTATCACGCTATAGTATATGTACCATTTCTAAAATCTATGGAGAACAAAGATGGTAACTGCTGGCGAAAAACCTGGAACAGGCTTCTATTTTTGTGTTCAATGCGGACAGCGCACCTATTTAGAAATTGGTACTGATCGTTTACCTCCGTGTACCAAATGCCTTGGCAATCAATTTAACAGTAAGAATGCCTAAGCCGCAAAATACCAAACAGTTACCCACTGTTTTGAAGAAAGCCCTATCACTCGATAGGGCTTTTTTATTACTGTAAAATATGAAATAACAACATAGCTATATACGACAAAAAAGGTTCTCATGAAACTTGTGGCGATTCAGCCTGCATTGCAGTTAGGACAGGTTGAAGCAAATTTAAAAAAACTCGAACAATTGATTTTAGCGGCATATCAAGAGCATACGCCTGATGTGATCGTACTTCCTGAGTCGATGACTTCTCCAAATGTCTATTCACCACAAGCTTTGCTGACACCACAACCATTACAGGGTCAGCCCTTACAGCTTTTAATTCGTTTAGCCAAGCAATTGAATGTGGTGATCACAGGTGGCTTTGTGGCAATTCGTGACGGGCATACCTATGGTACTTATGTCATGGTGGAGCGGAATGGAGATTATCATCTGCATGACAAAGATATTCCAACTGCATGGGAGCAAAATTTCTATCGCGGTGGTTCGGATGATGGAATTGTAGATTCAAGTAGCTTGAACTGTAAGGTTGCATTGCTATCAGGTTGGGAGTGGGCAAGGTCCCGTACAGCCAAACGTGTTCGAGAACAACATGCACAGTTGATTTTAGGTGGAATGTGTTGGTATTCGATGCCGATCAATTGGTATGGATTGTTGGGTACATGGATGCGTCGTGAACATGAAATTTACAAACAACAAAGTGAAGCGCTACCTGCGCAAATGGCACGCTTAACAGGTATTCCCGTAGCGCATGCCGCTCATGTAGGAGAAATCTTGAGTGATATGCCGATGTTACCTTATGTCAAATGGTTAACTGAAATGGTGGGCGAAACGCAAATTTGTGATGCTGCTGGAAATGTATTGGCGCGTATGAGTTTAGCGGATGGTGAGGGCTATATCGCCGCAGAAATTGAATTGGCTGAACCTAAACCTGTCGAGCCTTTACAATCTGCTTATTGGATTCCAGACATGACGATGACTTCAAAATTAGCATGGCATGTCGGCAACTTTCATGGTGGCTTAATGTATCGACTCCGTCATCGTTTTAAAAAGTTTCCATGGCAAAACTAAGTATCAGCCTGCTATTTTTGATTTTTAGTAATGCTGTACTTTCAGTGATCTTTCACTTAAAAACAAGCAATTAAAACCGTATAAATCAAGGTGATTTTTCTAAACTAACGCTCGAAAAATTACAATGAAACGAGTAAATTACATGCATATTTTGACTGTGCATTCGCCGTTATGACTTTTACTTGGATTTTATTTACCTTGATGGCTGCATTTATGCAGGCATGGCGCAACGCATTTCAAAAACAACTCAGTACTACAGTCGATGTTTATGGCACGACACTGGCAAGATTTCTATTTGCACCGATTTTTGCCTTTAGTTATTTGGCTTTTCTCTATAACCAACAACCTGTGACGAGCGAAGTCAGCTTCACCCATAAATTTTGGTTCTATGTGGTGATTGCTGGGGTGAGCCAAATCTATGCAACCGCTTTAATGGTCAAATTATTTCAACAAAAGAACTATGCCATTGGGGTCGGACTTGCCAAAAGTGAAGCAATCTTAGCGGCATTGGTTGGTGTGTTGTTCTTACAAGAGCATTTAACTGCATGGGGATGGGTAGGCGTTTCGATTGGTGCAGTGGCAGTATTTTTAATGAGTAAAGGACGGCAACACACCGAACTTTCAATCAAAACACTCATGATTGGCTTAGGCAGTGGTTTATGTTTTGCGATTACTTCATTGTTAGTCCGTGAAGCCAGTTTAGAACTCGGTATGTTGCCATTTCTCCATCGCGCAGCGTGGGTACTTTGTAGCTTGATCAGCTTTCAATGCATCATTATGTTGATATATCTCGGGATTTTTAGCCGTCAAACCCTATATAAAATGTGGCAACGATTGGGGCTCACCTTTAAGGTCAGTGTTTGCAGTTTCCTTGCTTCATTGGGTTGGTTTAGTGCAATGAGTATGCAAAGCGTTGCGATTGTGAAAACGCTCGGTCAGATTGAGATTTTATTTAGCTTACTGATCTCAGCATTTTTCTTTAAAGAAAAATTAGCAAGAACAGACCATTTGGGTTTATGGCTGGTGATCGTAGCCGCAATTATGGTGATTTGGGCATAATTTTCGTGCCTAAATGAAAAAATACACATGTAAATTTGAATATATCGGAATATAAATCTCATATTTTTACTGGCTATGGGAAATATTTCCAATATTTAAGCATTGATCAGAAATTGTTTCTAAAAACATAAAAAATCTTTTGGTTTTTAGCAAAACAATCCCACATCGATCTGCCTAAACTATGTCTCAAGGGTGTGAAAGGGATCGAAAAGAGTAGCATGCACCGATGCTTACAAAGCAAGTGTGTACGAACCCAAAAGGTCTCGATTCGGCTTAGGACGCTATAGATCAAAAGTTTATAGGCAAAGGTTATGGCTTACAAAGTCATAGGTGTTGAAGTAAACAACATGTTTTCCCTTGATACCCTCAAAATTCTGAAACTAAAAACTAAAAACTAAAAACTAAAAACTAAAAACTAAAAACTAAAAACTAAAAACTAAAAACTGAGCCTCCCTTCATTCTAATTTCTTCATCTTTGTTCAATATAAATCATTGATTATACAAAACTTCTATTGGCTACATATAATGTGACACTTTAATAAGTTTATTATTTTCAAATAGTTATATTATATAGATTCATTTTTAACATGCTTTACTTGATTGACAGTGTCAAACTGAGTTGCTAGTTTGAGCCTGACTTTGGTGTTTTGGAGGGTATTTACACAATTTATGAGATGAATCTTGGTATCTGATAAATCTCGATTGGGGGATGTTGGGAAGCCCTCAAATGCATGAAAGGACAATTCAAATGAAAGTGGGTATTATTGGCTTTGGTAAAACAGGCCGTGCAGTTGCATCAGTATTATTAGAGTCGAAAAAGACCAATTTACAATGGGTTATCCGTCAATCAAAACAGTTGGAACAGCAGTCGGTTGCTGATTTCTTGGGAATAGAATCCGATGAACCTAGCCATATTTTTTCAAAAGATGAATATTCTATAGTTGCACTTTTAGATCGTTATCCAGTTGATATTATTGTTGATTTTTCCTCAGAAAATGGCTTGGATTACTATGCTGAGGAAGCGGCGAAACGCGGTATCACGATTATCAGTGCGGTGTCTCAATATCCTGAGCAGCGAATTCAACAATTAAAACAGCTTGCAACTCAAACTTGTGTCTTACATTCACCTAATATTACTCTTGGGATCAATTTTGTCATTCTTGCAGCAAAGATTTTGAAAAATATTGCACCAGAGACCGATATTGATGTGATTGAAGAGCATTTTAAGGCAAAACCTGAGGTTTCAGGTACAGCCAAAGTCATCACAAGAGAACTTGATCTGCCTGAAGACAGCATTAAATCAGTACGTGCAGGTGGGATTGTGGGAGTGCATGAAATTTTATTTGGTTTTCCATTCCAAACGGTGCGACTCAAACATGAATCCATCACTCGTGAAGCTTTTGGCAACGGTATTTTATTTGCTATTGAAAATCTAAAAGATAAACCGAAAGGGTTTTATAATATGGAGGCATTGTTATTGCCTTTTTTCAAATTGGATGATCAGCCTGAATTACAGGTTTTGACCTAATTAAATCAATTTAAATTCAGTTGAATAAGCTGTGGTTTCACGTGAAACCTCAACCAGATCTTTGCTTATTTGGTAGAAGAAATGCTTTTGCGGTATTGCCTAAATTTCTTTATGATTTGCGCTGATTTTCTCTTTGACTATTTTGATCTACATGGCGCTAAACGACAATTTTATTTACACACCACCGCAGCAACCATTAGAAATCCTCTATGAAGATGATGATTTGGTTGTGGTGAATAAACCAGCGGGTTTGTTGTCGGTTATGGGGCGCTTACCAGAGCATCAAGATAGTGCTTATTTACGTGTTTTAGACAAATATCCATCTGCCAAAGTGACGCATCGTTTGGATATGGCAACATCAGGTTTATTGATGTTTGCCAAACATCGTGATGCGGAAGTGGCAGTCAGCAAAATGTTTCAGGCACGGACAGTCAAAAAATATTATGAGGCATTGGTACAGGGAAAGATTCAAGCTGAGGGCAGTGTCGAGGTGCCACTGATTACCGATTGGGAGAATCGCCCACGTCAGATGGTTCATTTTGAATTGGGCAAACCAGCGAAGACCCTATACCAATCGTTGCATTACGATGCAGAAACGGATCAGAGCCGCGTTCGTTTAGAGCCAGTGACAGGACGCTCACATCAGCTACGCGTTCATATGATGCATATTGGACACCCGATTATGGGGGATAAATTGTATCATCCCGAACCTGCCAAATTTCATTTGAAACGAATGGCACTCCATGCGGCGTATCTGGCTTTTCAACATCCTTTTCATCAGCAAAACATAGAAATTCATACCGAGGTAAGGTTTTAAGCTTCCGCAGAAAGGAGCAATCATGTATCCAGTCCAACGTCGTACTTGGCTTGAGTTGGCAGAGCTGCAACAAGCACAGCTTAAGTCACTTTTGTTTGCAGCAGATCCTGATTGGGTTGTGATCTCGACTTATCTGTTGCAGGCAGATATTTTTGTGATGATAAATGAGCAAGATCAAATTATTGCTCAGCTTTGTTTGATTCAAAATGCAGATCAAGCCGAAATAAAAAATATTGCAGTTGATCCAAGTCAGCAGGGACAAGGTTTAGCCAAGGCCTTGATTTTGTATGTGGTTGGTGCTTTGCAGCAGTCTAGCATTCACACTTTATGGATAAAAACGGGCAACTCTAGCCTTGATCAATTGGCGCTGTATCAAAAATGTGGTTTTCGTATGTCCCATATCGAGCGCAATGTCTTTCAAAACTATCCCGAACTTATTTTTGAAAACGGTATTCGATGCTTGGATCAAGTGGTGCTGTCAATCGAATATGATCTTCAGACAAACTAATTTATGGGGATCATTTAGCCGGGGCGTTCGCTACAATTATTATATTGATGCGTCTAAAAACTGACATAAAAATAGGTTACTCTATAGCCAAATATTAAACCAAATATTAACTAGACAACATAACAAAGGATATTCTTATGACACGCGATTATGACCAATTTCCAGATGATGATAATGGCAATGTACTGTGGCAAATGGTTGAAGATGGGAATGACTTAAGTGAGCCGCATGAGGTTGAATTTTCAATCGTGTTTGAAAAACAAGAACAGGTTGAAAAATGTGCCCTGCATCTTTTACACCAAGAACAAAAAATCTCCCTCTATCAAGAAGAGCTACATTCAGATGGTTCCGATATGTGGGTGTTAAATGTACACGTCAATATGATGCTGGAATATGAAGATATTGCTGATCTAGAAGAGTGGATGGTGCGTATCGCACAAGAATTTTCAGGTGAGTACGATGGGTGGGGTTGTATGAGCTATATCTATGATGAAGATGAATAAACATGGATAAAATGTGACTCAGCCCTCAGTGGGCTGAGCCATATCGATTAAAACTTGAATTGTACCGATACTGAGGCATTCAAAGGTTCACCCGGTTGAACCCATACATCACTATAACTCGAAACATAATAGGTCTTATCAAACAGATTGTTCAGGTTGAACTGATAACGCTGACGATCTGATGGGGCGTAATAGGCATTTAAATTTACCAAGGTATAACTCGGTAAATTAAACCCATTATCCAGATTATGACCACTACGCTCACCGACATAGCTTAGGTTGGCACCGACACCTGCTTTCACTGCACCTTGTTGTAAAAACTCATAGTTGGTACTGATTGAACCTTGGTGTTTAGGAATATTGCTCAAGCGCGCGCCTTTGACCAAATCTTGGTCTTTCTCGATCTTGGCATCGGTATAGCTATAATTGGCATTGAGTGACCAGCGATCTGTGAATTGGCTGTTGAAGTCCAGCTCAACACCTTGGCTGCTGACTTCACCTGCAGCCGTTTGAAAACCATTGTCGATTGGATCTGTGGTCAGCACGTTCTGCTTTTGCATTTTAAATAAGGCAACACTCAGCAGGCTGTGGTCATTGATTCGATATTTACTTCCAATTTCATAGCTTTGACCTTTTTCTGGGGCAAAGTTCTCGCCATTGCGATCCATACCACTGTTCATCGCAAATGAACGACCATAGTTACTATAGAATGACCAGTGGTCTGATGCTTTGAAATTGACACCAAGGCGTGGGCTGGCTTGGTTAAGGTTTTGCTTGTGCTGAGTTTGTTTCAGGTGATTTTCAAAGTTTTGTTCGACTCGATCAAAGCGAGTACCGACCAAGATGCTCCATTGATCATCAAAGAACATCTGATCTTGTAGATTAATGGCGAAATAGCGTTGTCGCTCATCGGTATTGGTAAAGCTCGCGAGATTCGGTAGAGATTGTCCATAATGAGGCTGATAAATATCAATGGTATTTGGGTGATCCGCACTATGATTACGACGTAATTGATATTGGCGGTAATCCAATTGTCCTAATTCTGTAGAAACCACGACTTCATGACGTGCCCATGGCGTGTCTAATTTTCCGAGTAATTCGGTTTGCGCCAGTACATCTTCGCTTTGATAATCACGATAGCGCCGTTGGCGCTCCAAAGTACGTCCATCGGTTTGCATACGGCGGGGTTCAGTCGAGAAACCGACCATTTGCGCATCTTTATAACTGATTGCGCTGTTGAGTTTCCATGCATCATTAAATTCATGGCTTAAACGCAATTGATAAAAATGATCTTTGACGCGCATGTCACCATCCCGTGGCTCACCTGTGAAGGTTTTAGGATTCATCACAAACTGTTTCTGAACAGTACTTACTCCGCGATCAAATGTACCTAAATGTTGGGTAAATTCGCTGTCAAAATCGAGTTGGGTCTGGTCTGAGATTTTCCAGGTGAGCTGGGGTGAAAAGAACCAACGTTCACTACTAACATGATCACGAAAACTTTGATTGTCTTCATGGGCGACGGCAAAACGATAAGCAAGCACATCATTGATTGGTGCCGTATGTTCAAGGCTAATGCGATATTGTTCTTGGCTATTGGCGCGAAGGTTGATCTGGCTTTGGCTTTCCCATTCAGGCTTTTTACTGTTGATATTGAGTAATCCACCTGTTTCTCCACGACCGTAGAGTGCAGCCATCGGTCCTTTGAGGAAATCCAATGATTCGATATTGACCATATCTTTCGGTGCACTTACCCCGCGATTGACACTTAAACCATTGCGAATGGTTGCAGCCCCCAGATTTGGATCACTACTAAAACCTCGAAAGGAGTAATTATCCCAAAACCCACCACCGTAATTATTTTGATGGAAGACGCCGCTAACCAAGGTTAAGGCATCATCTATGCGTTGCACATCTTGTTGTTCGATCACCTGTTGAGAAATAAATGAACGGTTAAAGGGGATGTCGAGGACATCGTGGGAGAATTTGGTTCCGCTACTATTCTGCTGAAGATCTTGTTGTGTTGTATCTGCTTGAATACGAATGGTTTCAAGTACTGTGGTACGATCTTCAGCCCATGTGATTGTTGAGAAAAAACTAAACCCCAAACAAGACCAAAATCCAAGTGTGCGTTGCATAAATCATCAACCAAAGAAAGACAAAAAATAATTATGTAATAGTATAACATTACATTGAATTTTGAATCTTTTTTTATGCGTTCTTAGAAAAAAATACGTCAGCGGTTGCAGTTAATGAACGCCGTACGTATTTTATGGATTGGGGTGTGGGCTTTACTTGCTTACATCCAAATAGAAACTTTCCTTGACCTCTTCCATGACCACATAGCTATGTGAGGATGCTGAAGCAGGTAGTTTTTTTAATAAATCACCTAATAGTCGGCGATAGGCACTCATTTCTTTGAGTCGTGCTTTCACTAGATAGTCAAATTCACCAGAGATGAGATGGCACTCAAGCACTTCTGGAATATCAACTAAATCGCGTGCGACTTGATCAAATACATCGCCTGATTTTGCAGAGAGTTTAATTTCTAAAAATACCAATAAGCTACGCTCGACATGAGCGGGATTGAGTCGAGCATAGTAGCCCATAATAATACCTTCACGTTCCAAACGTTTGACGCGTTCTGAGCAAGGCGTGGTAGACAGATTGACACGCGAAGCTAACTCACTAATTGCAATCCGTCCTTCGCGTTGCAATATATCTAAAATCAAGCGATCAATACGGTCTAATTTACGCATAGATTATTTCCTTTTATTTTAATTTTTTCGCGACAAATTGATTAAATTACCTAGATTATACCCATAAAAACAGTCAAAAAAACTATTGAAGCAAAAATATACTAGTTAAATAAACTAGTGGGCGAGAGGGACCTATTATGCGCGTTATCGTTTTAGGAAGTGGTGTGATTGGTGTAGCAAGTGCTTACTATCTTGCGCAACAAGGTGCCCAAGTGACTGTGCTTGATCGTCAGTCTGGTCCAGCAAAAGAAACCAGCTTTGGTAATGCAGGGCAAATCTCGCCAGGTTACTCAACCCCATGGGCCGCACCAGGTATTCCATTTAAAGCCGTGAAATGGATGTTTCAACATCATGCACCGCTTGCCATTAATATCGATGGCAGTATGTGGCAGTTACAGTGGATGGCACAAATGCTGAAAAACTGTAATCCACAAAGTTATGCAGTCAACAAAGAGCGCATGATGCGTGTGGCTGAATATAGCCGCGATTGTTTACGCCAACTGAGAACTGAAACGGGTATCAACTACGAGAATCGTTCTAAAGGCACTTTGCAGGTGTTTCGTAATGATGCACAACTTGAAGCGGTGCAGCGTGATATCCAAGTCCTGAAAGAATGTGGTGTCGATTTTAATTTATTGAATGCAGAAGAACTCGGCAGCGTTGAACCTGCACTGGCACACTCTGATAAATTGGTGGGTGGATTGCATTTGCCAAATGATGAAACAGGCGACTGTTATTTATTTACCAATGCTTTGGCAAAAGTGGCGCAAGATTTAGGTGTCGAATTTAAATTCGATCAAAATGTTGAGCAATTGATTGTTGAAGGTGATGAAATCAAAGGTGTGCTGGTCAATGGTGTGGTTTTAACAGCTGATCGTTTCGTGCTTGCCTTTGGTAGTTATTCGCGTGATTTCTTAAAGCCATTGCAATTGAATCTTCCTGTTTATCCTGTCAAAGGTTATTCATTGACGATTCCAATTGTTGAGCCAAAATTTGCACCACAATCAACGGTTTTGGATGAAACGTATAAAGTTGCGATTACGCGTTTTGACCAACGTATCCGTGTGGGTGGTATGGCGGAATTAAGCGGCTTTAACTTGGGCTTAAATGATGATCGTCGTGCAACTTTGGAAATGGTGACCCAAGATTTATTCCCAGGTGGTGATTTACAACAAGCTTCCTTCTGGACAGGTTTACGTCCAATGACACCAGACAGTACACCGATTATTGGCGCAACTAAATATAAGAATCTGTTTTTAAATACAGGTCATGGTACTTTAGGTTGGACCATGGCATGTGGTTCAGGCAAATTAATCAGCGATCTAGTGATGAATCATCGTACCGAGATTAGTACCGACGGTTTATCGATCCAGCGTTATTCACACGCGGCATAATTTTAAGTTACAAGGAAGTTGATTATGCCTCGTCCAATTACTGCGATCATTCATACGCAGGCTTTACGCCAAAATCTTGAACTATTGAGAACGACTGTCCCAAATAGCAAGGTGTTTGCGGTGGTCAAAGCCAATGCCTATGGGCATGGAATCGAACGCGTCTATGATGCCTTTAAAATAGCGGATGGCTTCGCCTTACTCGATATTGAGGAAGCCAAACGTTTGCGTGCATTGGGTTGGAGAGGTCCAATTCTGTTACTGGAAGGGATTTTTTCACCCCAAGATTTATTTGATTGTGCTCAATACCAACTCAGTTTCACGGTGCATAGTGAACATCAGCTGGAGTGGTTACAACAACATATTTATCCAGCTCAGTTTGATATTTTTCTTAAAATGAACAGTGGTATGAATCGTTTAGGGTTCAAGCCACAACAATATCGCCAAGTGTGGCGATATCTTCAGCGTCTTAACAATGTCGCGAAAATCACCCATATGATGCATTTCTCCGATGCGGATGGGCAGCGCTTTGGTCAAGCGGGCGTGGACTATCAACTGGCAGAATTTGAGACGCATATTCAAGATTTACCCGGTGAAAGATCGGTCAGTAATAGCGCCGCCATCCTCAGATATCCAACACAACTGCATTCCGATTATGTCCGTGGCGGTATCATGCTGTATGGCAGCTCGCCTGATTTCCCTCAGCACAGTATCCAAGATTGGGGACTTGCGCCAACCATGAGTTTGCGTAGTGAACTGATCGCAATCCAGCAGCTAAAAACCAATGAAAGTGTGGGGTATGGCTCAAGTTTTGTCGCTGAACATGCCATGAGCGTCGGCATCGTCGCTTGTGGTTATGCCGATGGTTATCAACGCATCTCTCCTACAGGAACCCCGATACTGGTCAATGGAATTCGTACCCGAACCATTGGACGAGTCAGTATGGATATGTTGGCAGTGGATTTAACACCTGTACCGAATGCTGAAATTGGTAGCGAAGTTGTGCTTTGGGGGACCTCAAAAACAGGAAGTATTTTACCCATTGATGATGTTGCAGCAGCCTCAGGCACCGTCGGTTATGAACTGATGTGTGGGGTGACCGCACGTGTCAAATTTATCAATCAAGACGAAGGAAATCATCATGTCTCATTCTGATATTCAGAAAATCAATAGCACCGAAGTGATGAGTGCAGTCACTGTTTTTAACAAAGTGGTGTATTTATCAGGACAAGTGCCTAAAAATCCAGACCTCGATATTGAAGGGCAGACTCGAGATATTCTCGCAACGATTGAGCAGCTTCTCGATTCGGCAAATACCGATAAATCACGTCTATTGTCGGTTCAACTTTTTCTAAAAGATCTCTCAGATTTTCCGACAGTCAATGCGATCTATGTCGATTGGTTAAAAGGTTGTGTTGCACCTTCTCGTGCCACGATTCAAGCAGATTTGGTCAATCCAAATTGGCTGATTGAGATTGCAGTGATTGCAGCACAAAAATAAAGCAAACAGAGATCGTTTTGCTTAAATAATATAAAAAAAGGTGAAAAGTAACGTATTTGTTGTAGATAAAACAGCAGTAGATGCGTATTTTCTTGCAATCAATATGCGTCCGCCATTTTAAAAGAGAGCGAATTTTCGCAACAAAATAAAAAGGCTGGCGCATATACGAATAAGAAAAAGGGAACTTTTTTATGACGGTTATGCAACAGCATCCAAATGATCAACACGCGCCAAATGATTTACAACGCAAACTTTCCAATCGCCATTTACAACTGATCGCCATTGGTGGTGCGATTGGAACAGGCTTGTTTATGGGGTCAGGCAAAACCATTTCCTTGGCAGGCCCTTCGATTCTGTTTATTTACATGATCATCGGGACCATGTTTTTCTTTTTGATGCGGGCACTGGGTGAGTTGTTGCTTGCCAATTTACAGTATAAATCTTTTGTGGATATGGCGCATGATTTGATCGGGCCATGGGCAGGCTACTATATTGGCTGGACCTATTGGCTGGGCTGGGTACTGGTCGGAATTGCGGATTTGGCCGCAGTCATTAATTATCTTGGTTTCTGGTTACCTGAAGGTGTGTCATTTACGCCGATGGGACAAGCATTGATTAGTGCGGGTTGTGTGCTGTTTGTGCTGGGACTTAATTTGTTGACGGTACGTTTATTTGGTGAGATTGAGTTTTGGTTTGCCTTGATTAAAATTTTAGCGATCATTGCCTTGATCGGCGTCGGTGGCTATATGATTTTTAGTCACTTCCAAGCGCCTGAAGGTGCGGTAGCATCATTAAGTAATGTTTGGTCGCATGGCGGCATGTTTCCTAAAGGCTTGGATGGCTTCTTGGCCGGTTTCCAAATTGCGGTTTTTGCCTTTGTCGGAGTAGAGTTAGTGGGAACCACAGCAGCTGAAACCAAAGATCCGCATAAAAATCTTCCAAAAGCCATTAATGCCATTCCGATTCGAATCATTTTGTTCTATGTTTTGGCCTTATTGGTGGTGATGGCTGTTACGCCGTGGGATAGTATCCGTGCTGATAAAAGCCCATTCGTGGAATTATTCCTGAATGCAGGGATTGTTACTTCTGCAATTATTATGAATTTGGTGGTGCTCTCGTCGGTGATGTCATCCATGAACAGTGGCGTATTTTCGACCAGCCGAATGTTGTTTGGTTTATCTAAAGATGGTCAAGCACCTGCGGCATTGGGACGTTTATCGAAGAAAGCGGTACCTGCCAATGGACTGTTTTTTTCCTGCGTTTTTATTATGGGGGGTGCAGTACTCCAGTATTTCGTACCGAATACACTGGAAGCATTTACCTTGGCGAGTGCTCTGTGCGTGATTTTATTCATCAGTGTATGGAGCCTGATTATGGTGTGCTATATCCGCTACCGTAAATTACGCCCTGAATTACATGTGCAGTCGAATTTTAAAATGCCGGGTGGCGTTTGGATGTCCTATCTGGTGATTCTCTTCTTGCTATTTGCCTTGGTGATCTTGGCACTTGAACCTGATACCTTGAAAGCATTGTATGTCAGTCCATTTTGGTTGTTGATTCTAGCTGCAACATATCAGTTGGTGTACAAACCACGGTTACGGAAACTTCAACGAGAACTGGTATAAAACAGTCTCAAGTCCTACATTTTGAGAGCTAGTCTACGAGACTGGCTCTTTTTATATCTGTCATTCGAATCGTTAATCAATGAGCAAGTGTTGATATTGATCGGCTTGTTTGCGTAAGTAATCCCAAACCAGTTTAATCCGTGGTTCATGTTGTAAATCAACGAATGTCAGCATCCAAAAGGTATGGTTAAAACGAACTTGTTCAGCTAAAACGGTTTCAAGCTCAGGTTTATCATCTGCTAGAAACTTGGGTAATATGGCTAGCCCAGCGCCAGCACTGACCGCAATCTGCTGTGCCAAAATGCTACTACTGCGAAAATTTGCAGTGAG
Source organism: Acinetobacter haemolyticus (assembly GCF_003323815.1). Taxonomy (NCBI): domain Bacteria; kingdom Pseudomonadati; phylum Pseudomonadota; class Gammaproteobacteria; order Moraxellales; family Moraxellaceae; genus Acinetobacter; species Acinetobacter haemolyticus. The sequence continues at coordinate 3,322,881 of NZ_CP030880.1, read as the reverse complement.
TTTTAAGGGTAAGCGTTCTAGACAATACAGCTCAGGGCTATAGACCAAATCATCAATATAATTGACAAAACGATGTTGGGTTAAATCTTCTAAACGACGAATGGGGGGCGTGTTGGCTAGATAACTTTTACTGCCGTAAATTTTTAAACAATAATCTGACAAGCGCGTGATGATATAAGGACCAGATGTGGGACGTTCAATCGAGACCACAATATCGGCTTCACGATGCGAAAGCTTAATCATTTTCGGCACAGGAATCAGGTCAATGGTGAGCAGAGGATATCGAATCGAAAACTCCGCCAGCAGTCGTGCAAGAAATGCTGTACCAAAGCCTTCAGGTGTGCCAATTCGCACACGACCTTGCAAGGGTTGATGTGGTTTTTCAATCTGAAGAAAGGCTTGTTCCATTTGCTCTACCTGAGGAACGAGTGCCAACCCTTCAAAAGTCAGTTCATAGCCAGAGGCTTCTCGTTTGAATAAGGTGGTTCCTAGAGCCAGCTCCAATGCTTGAATTCGTCGAGCAACCGTACTGTGCTCGACGCCAATGATGCGTGCCGCACTGGTTAAGGTTTTGGTTCGCGCCAGAACCAGAAAGAATTGTAGATGATCCCAATCCACTTTCATTGTTATTGTGTCCCTTGTGCATATTTGCACACTAATCGTGCATTAATTTGCGTTGGTGGTCAAAGATTTGTTTGCTAGTCTCAACCAAAGGTTAAAAAAAGAAAATACGACGAATCGCTATTTTCAAACATCTGCACACAATAAAAATAGGGCCTATGGAGAGGTTATGAATACAATCCAAAAAATCGAATTGGAAACCGCTAAATTACTCATTAACGGACAATTCATCGAATCTGAAACACAGCAATGGCAAGATATTGTCAATCCTGCGACGCAGGAAGTGATTGGTCGTGTGCCTTTTGCAACGGTTCAGGAAGTGGATGCAGCGATTCAAGCTGCACAAGATGCTTTTGCCACTTGGCGTCAAACCCCAATTCAGGCTCGTATGCGCATCATGCTGAGGTTGCAAGATTTGATTCGTGCCAATATGAAAGAGATCGCGAAAGTACTGACCGCTGAGCAAGGTAAAACCTTGGCAGATGCAGAAGGCGATATCCAACGTGGCTTAGAAGTGGTTGAACACGCCTGTTCTGTCGGTACTTTGCAAATGGGCGAGTACATCGAAGGTGTGGCACGTGGTGTGGATACCTATACTTTGCAACAACCATTGGGTGTTTGTGCGGGTATTACCCCATTTAATTTCCCTGCCATGATTCCATTGTGGATGTTCCCGATGGCGATCGTCTGTGGCAATACCTTTGTACTTAAACCCTCTGAACAAGACCCATTAACCACGATGATGTTGGTCGAACTTGCGATTCAAGCAGGTGTACCTGCTGGCGTGCTGAACGTGGTACATGGTGGTAAGGAAGTAGTCGATCGTCTGTGTACACATCACCACATCAAAGCGATTTCCTTTGTTGGTTCAACTGCGGTGGGTACGCATGTGTATAACCTCGCAGGGCAACATGGCAAACGTGTGCAGTCAATGATGGGTGCGAAAAACCATGTGGTGGTGATGCCTGATGCCAACAAAGAACAAACCCTCAATGCTTTGGTCGGTGCGGCTTTTGGTGCAGCAGGGCAACGCTGTATGGCACTCTCAGTTGCTGTGATGGTGGGTGAAAGCAAACAATGGGTTCAAGAGCTTGTTGAAAAAGCCAAAACTTTGAAAGTTAATGCAGGACATGAGCCGAATACAGATATCGGACCTGTGATTTCTCAACGTGCCAAAGCACGTGTGATTGATTTGATTAATAGCGGTGTCGAGCAAGGTGCAGAGCTGTTACTCGATGGTCGTGATGTGCAAGTTAAAGGTTATGAGTCAGGTAACTTTGTCGGAGCGACCATTTTTAATGGCGTGACCACAGACATGCGCATCTATAAAGAAGAAATCTTTGGCCCTGTATTGGCAATTATTTCTGTTGATACTCTGGAAGAAGCGATTGAGCTGATCAATGCCAATCCATTTGGTAATGGTGTTGGACTCTTTACTCAAAGTGGTGCGACAGCACGTAACTTCCAAAACTTAATTGATATTGGTCAAGTGGGGATTAACATTCCAATTCCTGTGCCAGTGCCATTCTTTAGCTTTACAGGTTCGCGTGGTTCAAAACTGGGTGATTTAGGCCCTTATGGTAAGCAAGCGGTACAGTTCTATACGCAGACCAAAACCATTACCACTCGTTGGTTTGAAGATAGTCATGAAGTTGGCGGTGTAAATACCACCATTAGTTTACGTTAAGGGGGAATCAGGGATGAATATCGCCTTTATCGGTCTCGGAAATATGGGTGGCAGAATGGCCCATAACCTGCTCAAAGCAGGACTTACAGTCTATGGTTATGACCTCAGCGAAGTGGCGAATCAGCACTTTGCTGAAGCAGGTGGCGTGGTCTGCGACAGTCCACAAGCAGTAGCCCAACAAGCAGATGTGGTGATCACCATGTTACCAGCAGCCAAGCATGTCAAAGAGGTTTACCTCGGTGAGGAGGGCGTGCTGGAAGTCTTGAAGGCAGGGGCATTGTGTATTGATAGCAGTACCATTGATCCACAGACCATCAAAGATATCGCTGCGCTTGCACAAACTAAAAATATTCACATCTGTGATGCGCCTGTGTCGGGTGGCACTATTGGCGCGCAAGCAGGTACTCTCACTTTTATGGTGGGTGCCAATGATCAGACCTTTGAGGAAGTCAAACCTGTGCTCAGCCACATGGGCAAGAATGTTATTCATTGTGGCGAGGTTGGCGCAGGACAAATTGCCAAGATTTGCAATAACTTAATTCTTGGAATCTCGATGGCTGCTGTGGCAGAGGGCATGGCATTGGGTGCCAAATTGGGGATCGACCCACAAGCATTGGCAGGTGTTGTGAACACCTCAAGTGGTCGTTGCTGGAGTTCAGAGATTTGTAATCCATGGCCACATATCAATGAAAATGCACCTGCTTCACGTGGCTATCAAAATGGTTTTGCGACACAACTGATGCTGAAAGATTTAGGTCTGGCAGTCGAAGCAGCAGGTCAGGTCAAACAGCCTATTTTGTTAGGTGGCATGGTACAGCAGATGTATCAGCAGATGTGTATGCGTGGAAATGCGCATTTGGATTTCTCCAGCATTATCCAGCAATACCTACCAGACCAAGTTTAAACATCAAGCCATTGGATGGCTTGTATACCAATAAATGCAACTCTGTCGTAAATAACTACAAATCCAGACTGAGGGAATAGAGATGTTGAATTATAAAGATGTGGCAAACGCATTTGATTTTGAAAATACGGCTCAACACATGTTGTCAGGTTCGTTGGATGCACTCAATGCATGCTTTGAGTGTTGTGACCGACATGTAGATGGTGAAAAAGTTGCTTTGTACTGGCAAGGCAAAGATGGGCGTAAAGAACAATATACCTTTGCGCAATTCAAACAGTGGTCCAGTCAATTTGCTAATTTTCTAAAATCACAAGGTGTACAGGCAGGTGATCGTATTTCGGGTTTATTACCACGAACGCCTGAACTGATCGTGACGATTTTAGCCGCATGGCGAATTGGAGCCGTATACCAACCGCTGTTTACTGCTTTTGGGCCGAAAGCGATTGAGCATCGTATTCAACTTGCACAAAGCAAGTTAGTCGTCACGGATGTGGGCAATCGCAGCAAGCTCGATGAAGTTGAACAATGTCCAGCTATCGTGACCGTTGCTGATACAGAAGGTTCAGTGCTCAAAGCCAGCGATTTTAATTTTTGGCAGGAGTTGAATCAGCAGTCTGATCAATGTGAATTAGTCATGCGCAATTTGCACGATCCGTTCTTATTGATGTTTACCTCAGGGACCACTGGACCTGCAAAACCGCTCGAAGTTCCACTAAAAGCCTTGATTGCATTTGGTCGCTATATGCAAGATGCAATTGGCTTAACTGAAGATGATGCTTTTTGGAATATTGCTGATCCGGGTTGGGCCTATGGTTTGTACTATGCGATTACGGGGCCGTTATTCTTGGGACATGCGACTTTGTTCTACGAGGGTGGATTCAGTACGGATAGTTTGTGTCAAATCGTCAACGATTATCAAATTACCAATTTGGCAGGTGCACCAACGGCTTATCGTATGATGATGGCTGCTGATCCAGCACAAATGGCGCCGTTAAAAGGTCAGTTTCGTGTGGTCAGTAGTGCAGGTGAGCCACTGAATCCAGAAGTGATTCGCTGGTTCAAACAAGTTTTAGATGCGCCGATTTACGATCATTACGGACAAACTGAAGTGGGTATGGTGGTCTGTAACCATCACGGTTTAAGCCATGAAATACGTGCAGGTGCGGCAGGTTTTCCAAGTCCGGGTTATCGGGTTGCCGTGGTCAATGAGCAAGGCGAAGAGCTTCCGCCAGACACCGCCGGAATTTTAGCGGTGGATATCAGCCAGTCGCCAATGATGTGGTTTGGTGGTTATAAAGAAAGCCGTAAATCACCTTTTGTTGGCAATTATTACTTAACAGGCGATACCGCTGAGTTACATAGTGATGGCAGTATGAGTTTTGTAGGGCGTAGCGATGATGTGATCACCACATCTGGTTATCGCATCGGTCCATTTGATGTTGAAAGTGCTTTGCTTGAACATGATGCGGTAATTGAAGCCGCAGTGATTGGTGTGCCTGATCCAGATCGTACCGAACTGGTTAAAGCCTTTGTGATTTTAGCGGCAGGTGTACAGTCTACAGTTGCTTTGGCAGAAGAATTAAGCCAATTTGTGAAAAAACGTCTTTCTGCGCATGCATATCCGCGTTTGATTGAGTTTGTCACCGAGTTACCGAAGACGCCGAGTGGTAAAATCCAACGTTTTTTATTGCGTAATCAGGAAATTGCGAAACAACAAGCAAAAGCAGGGTAAGGGAAATAACGATGCAATTTACCGAAGAACAATTGTTAATTCGTGATATGGCGAAAAGCTTCGCCCAAGAACAAATTAAACCGAATGCCAGTGATTGGGATCGAGATGGCACCTTTCCCAAAGCTGCGTTAGCCCAGATGGGGCAGCTTGGTTTTATGGGGATGCTAGTCCCAGAGCAATGGGGTGGGTCAGATACGGGCAATTTGGCTTATGTACTGGCACTCGAAGAAGTTGCAGCGGCGGATGGTGCAACCTCAACCATTATGAGCGTGCATAACTCGGTAGGTTGTGTACCGATTTTAAAATTTGGTAATGACGAGCAAAAAGAACGATTTTTAAAGCCCTTAGCTCAAGGCGAAATGATTGGCGCATTTGCTTTAACCGAACCCCATACGGGTTCAGATGCAGCAGCCATCAAAACCCGCGCGGTTAAAGACGGTGACGATTACATTCTAAATGGTGCAAAGCAGTTTATTACTTCTGGTCATAATGCAGGGGTGATTATCGTCTTTGCCGTGACTGACCCAAGCGCAGGTAAAAAGGGTATTAGTGCCTTTCTTGTGCCACGTGATACACCGGGGTATGAGGTCATTCGTGTCGAAGAGAAATTAGGTTTACATGCTTCAGATACCTGTCAGATTGCTTTGACCGATGTGCGTGTGCATAAAAGTTTGATGTTGGGTAAAGAGGGTGAGGGTCTGAAAATTGCACTTGCCAATTTAGAAGGTGGCCGTATCGGGATTGCAGCACAAGCAGTAGGTTTGGCGCGTGCAGCCTTAGAAGAAGCCACGCACTATGCTAAAGAACGTCTGACATTTGGTAAACCAATTTTCGAGCATCAAGCGATTGCCTTCCGTCTAGCCAGTATGGCAACAGAGATCGAAGCTGCACGACAACTAGTTCATTATGCTGCACGTCTCAAAGAAGCGGGTCAGCCTTGTTTGAATGAAGCATCGATGGCGAAATTATTTGCTTCTGAAATGTCTGAGCGTGTCTGTTCCAGCGCGTTACAGGTCTTTGGTGGTTATGGCTATCTGAAAGATTTTCCAATCGAGCGAATTTATCGTGATGCACGAATTTGTCAGATTTATGAAGGTACTAGCGATATTCAACGTTTAGTGATCGCACGTAGTCTATAAAACTCAAACAAGGATTGAATGATGCAGTGGCAAACTATTTTATTAGAAAAGCGTAATGGTGTTGGGTTAATTACCCTCAATCGTCCTAAAGCTTTAAATGCGCTAAACAGTGAATTGATCAGTGAAGTGAATCAAGCTCTCGACCAACTGGAAAAGGATCGTGAGATTGGTTGTATTGTGTTGGCAGGTTCGGAAAAAGCTTTTGCAGCAGGCGCGGATATTAAGGAAATGGCGCAGCTGAATTTTCCTGATATTTATTTTGATGATTTTTTCCATCTTGCTGATCGTATTGCCCAACGCCGTAAACCTTTGATTGCTGCGGTGAGTGGCTATGCTTTGGGTGGTGGTTGTGAATTGGCACTGATGTGTGACTTTATCTACTGCGCTGATAATGCCAAGTTCGGCTTACCTGAAGTGACTTTGGGCGTAATTCCGGGAATTGGTGGAACACAACGTTTAACTCATGCCATTGGTAAAGCCAAAGCGATGGAAATGTGCCTCACCGCACGACAAATGGGTGCAGTAGAAGCTGAGTTAAGTGGTTTGGTTGCACGTGTATTCAACAAAGAAGACCTACTCGAACAAACCCTACAAGCCGCTGAACAAATTGCGACACGTTCTCTGACCGCAAACATGATGCTGAAAGAAACCATTAATCGAGCTTTCGAAGTCAATTTGACCGAAGGATTACGATTTGAACGACGCATGTTCCATTCTATTTTTGCCACTGCGGACCAAAAAGAAGGCATGCAAGCATTTGTAGAAAAGCGGCAGGCAAATTTTAAAAATCAATAAGAGATCAATAAAATGAACAAAGAAAATCACTTAATGATTGAGCAACAAGGTGGTCTAGGCATGATCACCTTAGATCGAGTGACACATCTGAATGCATTATCACTAGAGATGATTGAGGGGATTCGAGCCCAACTTGAGCTTTGGCGAGATGATGCTGCTATCCAAGCGATTTTAATCAAATCGAATAGCCCGAAAGCCTTTTGTGCAGGAGGCGATATTCGCTATCTGTATGACAGTTATAAACTGGGCACGACAGATCATCAGGGTTATTTTAGTGCCGAATATAAGATGCTCACCACCATACGTGAGTACCAAAAACCTGTCATCGTTCTGCTCGATGGTTATGTGCTTGGTGGTGGTTTTGGCTTAGCGCAAGCCTGCCACATTATTGTGAGTAGTGAAAAATCACGCTTTGCCATGCCTGAAACAGCGATTGGTTTTTTTCCAGATGTGGGTGCAACTCATTTCCTATCTCGCTTGGATGATATTGGCGTATATATGGCGATCACGGGCGAGCAAATCAGTAGTAGTGATGCACTCTATCTAGATTTGATTGACTACCATGTACCGAGCGAAAAGCTTCAAGCTTTGCAAGATGCATTGGTTGAGACGTCTAGCTTAACGAAAGAAGAAATTGAACACGTTATTGCTCAATTTATTACTCGTCCTGTTGAAAGTGAATTAAAGCAATTGGCTGAAGCGATTCGTAAACATTTTGGTTTCCAACATTTAGATGAGATTGAGCAGAGTCTTGCAAATGAACAAGATGAGCATTTAAAAGCATGGGCGGACAAGATGCTCAACATTTTGCAACAGCGTTCATTCAGCGCGAAACAAACCAGCTTGAAACTACAATATTTAGGTCGTGGACTTTCCTTGCAACAGTGTATGCAACTTGAGCGCGATCTACAGGATATTTGGTTTGAGCATGGTGACTTTATTGAAGGTGTGCGTGCACTGATTGTCGATAAAGATAAACAACCACAATGGAAACAAGCCAATCCAGAACTGGAGCAAATATTAGAAAAGCTGAGCTAAATTCACCTGATAAAAATAACAAAAGCTCACTGAAATATAGAGCGTTAAAACGCTTATGGTCAGGGTTGTCCATAAGCGTCAAAGTTAAAACAAAAAGATCTAAATAAGGATAATTGTGATGCAAGCAACAGATGGAAACGGTTCGTCCCCTAAAAAGTCGTCACATCGACTAGCAGGGATTTCAAGCATGGTTGGTACCACCATCGAGTGGTATGACTTTTTTATTTATGGTGCGGCAGCAGCACTGATTTTCAACAAATTATTTTTTCCTAATCTTGATCCACTGACAGGTGTACTTGCTGCATTTGGTACTTATGCAGTGGGTTTCATCGGACGACCTTTAGGTGGCCTAGTATTTGGTCACTTTGGTGACAAGATCGGGCGTAAGTCCATGTTGTTACTGACTCTAATGTTGATGGGGATTCCCACCGTATTGATTGGATTGTTACCCACTTATGAAACAATCGGCTATTGGGCTGCGATTTGTTTAGTGATCTTGCGCTTTATTCAGGGTATGGCAATGGGTGGTGAGTGGGGCGGCGCAGTGCTGATGGCGGTTGAACATGCACCTGACGGCAAAAAAGGGTTTTGGGGCAGCTTGCCTCAAGCCAGTACCGGTGGTGGTTTAATGTTGGCCTCAATAGCGCTTGGCTTGGTGTCCTTACTGCCCGAACAAGCATTGTTTAGTTGGGGCTGGCGTATTCCATTCCTCGCAAGTATCGTTTTACTGGGTGTAGGATGGTATATCCGTGTCAAAGTGCCTGAATCTCCTGACTTTGAGAAGATTAAGCAACACGCTGAAAACATTAAAGTTCCTGCTTTAAAGGTCTTTAAACAACATCCGAAACAGCTGTTTACGATTATTGTGGCGCGTGCTGCTGAAAACGCATGGTTTTATATTGCATCAACATTTACCTTGGCTTATACCACGACCCAATTGGGTATTCCGCGACAAGATATTTTGTTTGCTACCATTTGTGGTGCAGCCGTGATTTTGTTTATGACACCTTTATGTGGACATTTGTCTGATAAGGTCGGTCAGCGCAATATGTTTATGTTTGGCTTATGTGTGCTGGCAGTATTTAGTTATCCATTCTTTAGTATGCTCAATACCAAAGATCCTGTACTGGTGTGGACTGCGATTGTATTGGCGATTGGTGTGGTGTTCCCGATTATGTATGCGCCGCAAGCACAATTATTCGCGCGTCAGTTCCCAGCTGAAATTCGTTATAGTGGGATATCTATCTCAGTGCAGTTGGCAGGTGTATTGGGTGGTGGTATTGCACCGTTGATTGCAACCAAGTTATTGAGTGTCGGTGGTGGCAATCCATATTTGATTATGATTTATATTGGTTCGATGGCAATGATTGCGATAGTCGCAACAACCTTTATGCCACGTGACCGAATAGCTCAAACTTATCAGCAATCAAATGAATTAGATTTAAAAACGAAGATTACTGATCAATCCTAGTTGCGAAATCTATAGATAAGAAAAAAGCCCCAATCTTTCGATTAGGGCTTTTTAAATTTGGAGCGGGAAACGAGACTCGAACTCGCGACCCCAACCTTGGCAAGGTTATGCTCTACCAACTGAGCTATTCCCGCATATTGAGCAGTTTTTACAAAAACTTACACTTAAAAAAACCAATCTGGAGCGGGAAACGAGACTCGAACTCGCGACCCCAACCTTGGCAAGGTTATGCTCTACCAACTGAGCTATTCCCGCGTGCCAGCTATAATACATTAAGCAAAATAAGGGTCAACAACTTTATGCAGAGAATTGGCTTAATTGCATAAAATAAAAGCATTTTCGTGGTCAAAAATAGAAAAAAGCAAAATTTTGCACAAAAGTTTAACCAATCTATGGGTAATGTATACTAATGGGCAATCTAGATCTGACCTTAATAGAGTGACTGATGAACTTAGAACAACAATTGATTGAACGCTTACAAAGCCTTGCCCCAAGTCATCTTGAGGTAATCAATGAATCGGCTGGGCATGGAGGGTATTTTCCAGGGAAGGAGTCCCACTTTAAAGTGATTGTGGTGAGTGAAGCATTTCAAGGATTACGTTTAGTTCAACGTCATCAGAAAATTTATGCAGTCGCAGCCGAATTAATGAGTCCAGGAAAAATACATGCATTGGCCATTCATGCTTATGTACCAAGTGAATGGCAAGGCCAAGCACCTGCAAGTCCAGACTGTGCACATGCACCTAAACAATAAGGATTGATCATGGACGCACATTTACTTACCAAAATTATTCATATGTCGGCAGTGAGTCTGTTAATCATTGCTTTTGTTGCACGTGCAGCAACATTATTTGTCGGTGTTAAAAATGAACAACCGAATCCTACCGCGCGGAAAAGCTTAGTGGCGATGCAGCATTTATCCTTGACCGTGATTTTGATTACAGGAGTGATCTTGTTGGTGATGAAAAACTTTGATGTGCAACCTTGGTTTTATGCCAAAGTCATTTTATTCATCGTGTTATGTTCATCCTTGATCAAAGCTTTTCGTAAAGACGACAGTATTTTACTGGTACAACGCCGTGCAGGTATTATCATCGGTGCAGTTGCTTTGATAGGTACTTTAGGTTTAGTCATGATCAAACCTGTTTTTGCGTAATTGTTGGACATTGTCTTAGTAATTGTTTTGGCTCTAGGTTAAACTGCGTGCAGTTTACAAAAAATATTGTAGAGGGAAATCATGTTAACGCGTGTGGTATTTAACCAAAAAGGTGGTGTGGGGAAATCAAGTATTACAATCAATCTAGCTGCAATCAGCGCTAAACAAGGGCTAAGAACCTTGGTGATTGATCTTGATCCACAAGCAAACTCCAGCCAATACCTTTTGGGTGAAGATGCAACATATTCTGCGGATAAAGCGGCACTAGAGCCAAATATTGAAAACTTCTTTGAAGATATCTTGGGTGTAACCCAGCAAAAAAGTTTGATTGGCAATGCCTTAGGTTCAATCCTGAAAGTACCTCGTGGCAAAGGTTTAGACAGTTATGTACATCGTACATCCTTTGCAAATTTAGATGTGATTCCTGCAAGCCCAAGCTTGGGTGCACTAGAACATGCACTAGAGAGTAAACACAAAATCTATAAGTTGCGTGATTCGATTCAATCACTGAGCGCGCGTTATGATCGTATTTTTATCGATACTCCACCGGCATTCAATTTCTTTACTTTATCGGCATTGATTGCTGCCGATCGCGTGCTGATTCCATTTGATTGTGATGTATTTTCTAAACGTGCGTTACAAACTTTGATTGAAAATGTGATCGAAACGCAAGATGATCATAATGATCGCTTAGAGATTGAAGGGATTGTGGTCAATCAATATCAATCTCAAGCAAAATTACCACGCGAAGTGGTTCAACAGTTAAAGGATGATGGTTTGCCTGTACTTGAAAGTATGTTGCCACCATCTGTATTGATGAAAGAATCACATCAGAAGAATTTACCTTTGGTTCATCTCGCAGCTGAACATAAATTGACCCTTGCTTATGTCACTTTGTTCAATGAGATTGAATCTAAGCAATAAGAGAACATTATGAAACGCTTCTATTGGATGCCAGTTTTGGCTGTCAGTTTATTATTGGGTGCTTGTGCATCGACGGTTAAACCCGCTTATGTTTCGCCTACCCAATATCAAGCTTTGAACTGCCAACAGCTACAAGCGGAGTACAATCGTATCCAACACTATATTGATAATGGTGTGCAAACACCAAAACGTACAGGTGTTGGGGTAGGCGTTGGACTTGGCGGTGGTTGGGGCAAAGGCGGTTGGGGCTTTGGTCCTTCTGTTTCTGTCAATATGGGTCAGTCCATGAATACCAAGAACACTGAATTGGCGAAAGTACTGGGTCAACAAGATGCAATCGTACAAGCTGCACAATTTAAGGGATGTCCAATTATTGTGAAGCAGCGCACAAATTAATTATTTTCTATCGATTTATCGCTGTAGTTAACTATGGCGATAAAACTAAATATTAGCAAAATGTTTCAAATAAAAATAATAAAAATCAAATATTTGTAATTTATATGATCCATTATTATCTCCTTCAGCCTTGATTGCTTATTTCTTAGTGCTTGTCTGTCTGCCCTAAATTCGTTTATCGTGGCGCCCATGTATGGCTGTTCGGTATATCTATGATTGAGAGTTGGTTTTTTGTTTTGGCGATGCTGGCGGTATTACTTATCCCTGGTCCAACCAATGCTATGCTTGCCAGTGCAACCCACCAACAAGGTGTTCCCAAAACGCTTGTTTTTATCCCAGTGGAATGGTTGGGGTATATTTACGGCATCAGTTTATGGGCGCTATTTATTCATCTATTTGAACCGATTTGGCCTGCTTTTGATGTGATGCTGCATATTGGCAGCTTAATATATGTATTGTGGATGGCATTTCATCTTTGGAAAAGCTCTCATCTACAGAAACATGATCAACGCCACCAACACATTCGTCCTACTCAACTGTTTGTATCGACTTTAAAAAATCCGAAAACGGTGTTGCTAGCAGCAGGGATTTTTCCAGCAGAAGCTTGGAATTCTGTTCAAAATGCGGCAATTGTATTTACCATCTTTAGTTTGATTTTAATTCCTGTTTCAATATTTTGGATGGTGTTTGGACGTGCTTTGTTGACTGGAAGTTTTGCAGGAATTAAAGCCGATCACTTATATAAAGGATCGGCAATGCTATTGATTATTTGTATGTTACCTATGGTGTTTCGAGTATTTTAAGCCATTCAAACGAGTGCTTGGCATCATGAGGATGCTTTACGTTGATTCATTTTTTGGCGAGCAAAGCCAATCACACCCGGCAAAACACTAACAATAATGATACCGAAAATTAAATAGGTGAAATTATCTTTGACGATCGGCATGTTTCCAAATAAATATCCGAGCGTGATAAAAGAGGAGATCCAACAGAACGCACCAATCACATTGTATGTCAGAAAATATCTATAATTCATACTGCCTGCACCTGCGACAAATGGCGCGAAGGTACGTGCGAAAGGCACAAAGCGAGCGAAAATAATGGTTTTGCCACCATGACGTTCAAAAAATTGTTGGGTTTTCATGAGGTGCTGCTTGTTAATAAATCTGGAATTGGTTTCAAATACTTTAGGACCAATATAGTGACCAATATGATAATTAACGGTGTCACCCAAAACAGCTGCAATAAATAATAAGACACCCAGTACCCAAGGATCCATCACACCCGTTGAAGCTGCTAATGCACCCGCAGCGAAAAGTAAGCTATCTCCAGGCAAAAATGGCATCACCACAAAGCCTGTTTCGACAAAGATAATTAAAAATAAAATGGCATAGATCCATACGCCGTAATTATTAATAAATTCGAGTAGGTGTTGGTCAACGTGTAGAATAAAATCAATGAGTTCCATGAAAATGTTAACGCTATAAATTTGAGCTAAATCCTAGCAGTGCAGGGATGGAATGTCAGTATAAAAAGCAAATTAATTGGTAACAGGGGTTGACGTGAACAGGTGCAATAATTTTATTTTTGTTTCAAATATAGAACGATGCATTAACTAATATCATGTTTATTGCAAAATAAAACATACATACACTGTTGTTATGTTAAAAAAACAAACAGTGTGGAATCAATTATGTTTAATCCGAATGTTGTTGTCAAAAATATCGTAACACAAACAGGCGTTGAAAATATCGTCACTTTAATTGCGCGAATTCTCATGGCATATATTTTTATTGTTGCTGGTTGGGGCAAGCTTACTGCTTATAGCGCGACAGCAGGTTATATGGAAGCGATGGGCGTACCTGCTGCCTTATTACCGTTGACCATTCTTGTTGAATTTGGTGGTGGTTTGGCGTTGTTATTTGGTTTCCAAGCACGTTTTGCTGCCTTTGGTTTAGGTGTATTTAGTATTTTGACTGCTTTTCTCTTTCATGGTGCAGATGATCAGGCACAGCAAATCAATTTTATGAAAAACTTAGCGATGGCTGGTGGTTTATTTTATCTGATGCTATACGGTGCCGGGCGTTTGAGCTTAGATCATAAAATCGAAAACTAATTTGTTGCCCCCTTAGTTAATGTGACTAATGGGGCTTTAATATTTAAATTTACCGATTATTACAAATGTAAGCCGACATGCAGCTATTTTTTTGTTTAGCTATGATCAGATTTAAAAACAAGGTAAGTAAAAATGAGAACAATCATTGCGGGATGCACGCTTGGATTGATACTGTCATTATCGAGCCAAACTTGGGCAGGTAAGGAGGATCATGTACTTATACAGGAAGCTGCTCAAAATATTGTGACCGTGAGTCAGGTTGCTCAATTATCTGATGAAACTGGCGTTACGTTAACAGGGCAAATTACCAAACATTTACACAGTGACCATTACGAATTTAAAGATCGTACTGGAACGATTAGCGTTGAGGTCGATGATGATATCTGGCGTAAAGCTGGATTGAAGGTCGGTGATCATGTTCGTTTAGTTGGTGAAGTTGATACCCATCGTTATAAACCTACTGATATAGAAGTGATCAAGATCGAAAAACATCATCACTAAGCTTAAAAAAGGAAGCACTCGCTTCCTTTTTGTTTTCATGGGGCGCTTAGTTTAAAGCATAAACAAAATTTGCATCTCACCGACCATAAAGCCAAGTACTGCACCGACGATAATCAGTGCCCACTCATCTTCTTTAAAGGCAGGGCGGAGCATGCCTTCAAACTCTTCTGGGCTCAGCTTCTGCATGCGGTCAACCAAGGTATTGCGAACATTCATGGCATCTTCAGCATAGGATTCCACATAACGCATCGTCTCTGGTAGTTGTTGCAAAATACGTTCAGCAACGTCCGCTTTTAGGTTTTGATATTTTTCACCACCAATTGCATACACCACCAGTGGGCGAACTACACCCGCTTGTAAGTCAATTTCTTGTTTTACATGGCGGCTGACCAATTCAATCACTTTGTCAGAATGCGTACCTGAGAAAAGCTCTTCCATCATGTTACGAGAGGTAAGTAACTGTTTAGAAATCAAGGCAGCATAATCGGCGGCAACTTCATTTTGGCGTTTAATGAATAAACCTTGCCATGTAAAGCCCATCACCTTCTTTGGATGGAGAGGTCTAAACATCATTTGTAAGGCGATCCAGTCACTAAAGAAACCGACGAATCCACCAAACAATGGCAACATCCAAGGGTATTGTCCTTGTGTCACAACCCAGCAGAACATTTGGATCACACCAATCCCGAAGCCAAAAATAAAGCCGACATTGCTAAAGAATTTAAACTCTTGTTTGCCGACTTTCTTAAAGATTTCGTTGAGTAAGCGTTTATCTTTGAGTAGGTTGTTGACGACCATGTGTTTAATATCGAAGTACTTGGCTACATCTTTTTGTACTTCGCCCATAATATGTTCAACAATCTCAGGCGCTTTGGCTTGTACACGTTTAATGAGCTTTTGACGTGCAA
Organism: Acinetobacter haemolyticus; assembly: GCF_003323815.1. Classification (NCBI taxonomy): domain Bacteria; kingdom Pseudomonadati; phylum Pseudomonadota; class Gammaproteobacteria; order Moraxellales; family Moraxellaceae; genus Acinetobacter; species Acinetobacter haemolyticus. Next base: position 3,307,493 of record NZ_CP030880.1, on the reverse strand, counting down.
ACTCTGGCATTCCTTCCCATAAACCTGGTTGATACTGTTGAGCAACTTCACGGGTAATATCTTCTGCCGCTGCCATGAGCGGTTTTTCGATTTCTTGTGCGATGCGTTTTGGATCGAGCCGAGCAAAAATCTCTTCTGGTTTGATCAGCTTTGAGGTCATTAGCTCAACGGCTGTGGTCGCCATTTTTTCAGCTTTGCGTGGAACAATCCCTTGCCACCCAATGGGTAAACCAAATAGTTTAAGGCCTTTAAATTCAAGTGGTGAAAACATCATTTGAACAGCAACGACTTTCGTCACATAGCCAATTAAACCACTGATAAATGGGATGGAAATATATAACCAGAAATTCTGTTGAAAATCCGCAATCATTTCTTGAAACATTATTTTATTGGTCCTTCAAGTCCTAATTGTTGCTCATGAAGAAGCAAGCCATGGATGATAGTGATATGGTTGGGGTATTGGTCATTCACCAATAATAAAGTTAGGCTTTCAGTCCCCTTTAGTTTTCCTTTTTCTCAAGGACATCGAAACCCATTAAATCGGAGGAAACGATGGCGGTAATTGAGTACCTTTCCGTGGTAATGCAAATTTTCGCCACATCATCTTAGCACCAATTTTTGTTTTGTGTTGAGCAGAATTCACTAGAAATGTTGATTCGGCTCTCTTTTTATCGGTTGCCTTGCAAATTTTTAACTTAAATATCAGTAGCGATTGCATATAGAAACTAAAAAATCAGATAGATGATGAATTGCGATGCGCCAAAGCATGAAAAATGTTAGAATATGGCGCTTATTTCATTTGCCATTCTGATTAGCCATGACGACCAATACTCAAATTACTGAAGATCGTATCCTTATCTTGGATTTCGGCTCTCAATATAGCCAGCTCATTGCACGTCGAGTACGTGAAGCAGGTGTCTATTCTGAAATGTACGCATATGACATGTCTGAAGAAGACATTCGTGCATTTAATCCAAACGGGATTATTTTATCAGGTGGCCCTGAGAGTGTGCATGAAGAAGGCAGTCCACGTGCACCGCAGATCGTATTTGAATTAGGCGTGCCTGTTTTAGGTATTTGCTATGGTTTACAAACCATGTCTGAACAACTTGGCGGAAAAGTAGAGCCGGGTACAGTACATGAGTTTGGTTATGCAGAAGTCGATATTTTGGTGCGTGACCAATTAATCGGAAAATTACAAGATCGTGAGAACCAACTTCATGTATGGATGAGTCATGGCGATAAAGTCAGCGCGATTCCAGAAGGTTTCCAAGTAACAGCAAGTACACCAAGCTGCCCATTTGCTGCGGTGAGCGATGAAAAACGTCGTTTCTACGGCGTGCAATTCCACCCAGAAGTGACGCATACAGCGAAAGGTGCAGAATTACTTTCGAACTTCGTTCATCAAATCTGTGGTTGTCGTGGTCTTTGGACACCTGAACACATTATCGATTTACGTGTAGAACAGTTACGTGAGCAAATCGGTAATGAAAAAGTTTTATTAGGTTTATCGGGTGGTGTGGACTCATCTGTTGTTGCTGCACTGTTGCATAAAGCGATTGGCGACCAGTTGACTTGTGTATTTGTAGACAATGGTTTGCTTCGTCTAAACGAAGGTGATCAAGTGATGCAGATGTTCGCAGATAACATGGGGATCCGTGTGATTCGTGCAGATGCCGAAGAGCGTTTCTTGACGGCATTGGCGGGTGAAGTTGATCCTGAGAAAAAACGTAAAATTATTGGTCGTGAGTTTATCGAAGTATTTGCTGAAGAAGCACGTAAGTTAGATGGTGTGAAATTCTTGGCTCAAGGTACGATTTACCCAGATGTAATCGAATCTGCTGCAAGCAAACAAGGTAAAGCACACGTCATCAAATCACACCACAACGTGGGTGGCTTACCAGAAGATTTAGCTTTTGATCTTGTTGAACCATTACGTGACTTGTTCAAAGATGAAGTGCGTAAATTGGGTACAACATTAGGCTTGCCGCATAGCATGATTTATCGTCATCCATTCCCAGGTCCAGGTTTGGGCGTGCGTATCTTGGGTGAAGTGAAAAAAGAATATGCAGATATTCTTCGTCTTGCAGATGACATCTTCATGCAAGAACTTCGTGCGAGTGGTTGGTATGACAAGACTGCACAAGCATTTGCTGTATTCCAACCTGTGAAATCAGTGGGTGTAGTTGGTGATGGTCGTCGTTATGCATGGGTGATTGCACTTCGTGCGGTGGAGACTGTTGACTTTATGACAGCGCGTTTCGCTCATTTACCGTATGACTTAGTTGATAAAATCTCAACCCGTATCATGAATGAAATCAAAGATGTTTCACGTGTTGTTTATGATGTGTCATCTAAGCCACCAGCGACGATTGAATGGGAGTAAATTTGGGTTTTCTAAAAGCGATAGCTTTTAGCCAAATTTACGTTACAGGCTAAGCCTGCGAGGGTATGGGATTTCAAGAAGCGAAGCTTCTTGCGTGAATTACGCTATGAACGAGTTTTAAAGTGAAACTTTAAAACGAAGTGCAAGACGCTTTCGGCAGTAAAGATTTCTAAAAATTAAGAAAAGCCGACTTTTCCAAGTCGGCTTTTCTGTATCTATAAATAAATTTTGAAGTATTCAATGAGTTTTAATTTTCTGATAATTCAAATTATGGAACTTTAAGAAAGCATTCAGTAGTGCTTGCATTGATGCCGTTGCAATATCTGTATCAATTGAAACTCCCCAATATGCTTTTCCCGTAGAGTCTATACAATGAATATAGCTAATTGATCGGCTATTGGTATGTTTACCTAGAGTATGTTCATAATATTCGGCAATTGTAATTTGATAGGGCCATTCCAGATTTAAAGCTTTGACTGACGCAGATAGTAATCCATTCCCATACCCTGAAATCTGTAAAAGTTCTCCCTGTACGTCAATAGACATTTCGATCTTATACACATCCTCTAGTTTATATGATTGATAATTTATGAGTTTAAATTCCCTTTGATTCGAGCTGACGCCATATTCCTCGCGAAATAAAGCCCATATTTCAGCATGAGTTAGTTCTCTATTATTTTTATCAGTTACCTTTTGTACAATCTGACTAAAATCTTTTTGCAAGTTTTTCGGTAAATTTATACCGTGATTTTGCTGTAGTATCCAAGCCGCCCCACTTTTTCCAGACTGGCTATTGACACGGATAACAGCTTCATAACTAGACCCTAAATCAGCTGGATCTATAGGCAAATAAGGAATCTCCCAGAAAGGATGATCTTGAGTTTCTCTAGCTTTAAAACCTTTTTTAATAGCATCTTGATGACTCCCTGAAAAAGCTGTAAACACTAATTCACCAACATAAGGATGGCGGGGATGTATCGGCAACTCATTACATTCCTTGACAACTTCTGCAACGTTTTTGATATCAGAAAAATCAAGTTCAGGAGAAATTCCTTGTGTATACATATTTAAAGCTATATTAACGAGATCAACATTACCTGTACGTTCACCATTACCAAATAAACAGCCTTCCACTCGATCTGCCCCTGCGAGTAAAGCCAATTCAGCCGTCGCCACACCTGTGCCTCGATCATTGTGTGGATGAATACTGATACAAACGAGCTCTCGCTTAGAAAAGTGTTTACAGAAATATTCAACTTGATCTGCAAAAACATTTGGCATACTTACTTCCACTGTTGTGGGTAAGTTAATAATCATAGGGTTTTGGGGGGTAGGATCCCAAGCTTCAGCAACAGCTTCACAAATCTCCAAAGCAAACTCAATTTCTGTAAAGCAAAAGGTTTCTGGAGAGTATTGATAGGTCCATTTTGTTTCTGGATACTTTAGACATAAAGACTTAATTTGTTTTGTTGAACTAACGGCTAGCTCAATGATTTCCTGTTTAGATTTTTGGAAAACTATTCTCCGAAATACTTCTGCGGTTGCATTGTAAATATGAATAATCGCTTGCTTCACCCCAATTAAAGACTCAAAAGTTCTTTCAATTAAATCTGATCTAGCTTGGGTCATAACTTGAATAGAAACATCATTTGGAATCATATTTTGTTCAATAAGATATCGAACAAAATTAAAATCAGTTTCTGAAGCAGCGGGAAATGCTACTTCTATTTGCTTAAAGCCGCTTTCAATTAGTAATTTAAAGAATTTTAGCTTTCTATCATGATCCATTGGGTTGGCCAATGCTTGGTTGCCATCTCTTAAATCTGTAGAGCACCAAATTGGTGGATGAGTAATTTTTCTACTGGGCCAAGTTCTTTCAGGAAAATCTAAAAATTTAAAGGCACGATATTTATTTTGAGGATGACTTAACATGATGCTTTCTCTATATTTCACTGCTATCATCATGAGTCATTGATTTGTGGTGTTCCTTCGACTAAAAGACAAATACTATCGAGGAAGGGACAATATTCATTTGGATTTTTTCTTTAAATATTCTGTTGGTGTCATTCCCATTTCTCTTTTGAACATATAGGAAAAGGCACTAGGACTTTCATAACCTAGATCTAAGGCAATATTTAATATAGGTTTTTTCATTTCTAAATCAGTCAATGCTTGTAATAATTTTGCCTGCCGAAGCCATACACTAAAACTCATGTTTAACTCTTTTTGAAATAGTCTTGAAAGTGTTTTGGGACTTAAATGGTATTGTAATGCAATATTTTTTAAATTATTTACAATAGACAGATCTGCTTTAATATTCTGACAAATTTCTTTGAGTACCTCAGATTGTGCTTCTGGTAACTGAAAGGGGATTTCTTCTAGAAATCTTAATTCATCTAAAATGAGTTCTAAAAGCCGTTCATTTCTTGTATGAGGTAAGATGTCATCCTTAATCTCTACAGCTTGATTAATCAATTCTGAAAGTAGTCTTGGGATAGCCACAACGCAGCATTGAGTGTTGAAGTCTGCACGAGCAAAGGGATCTACGAATATTCCTCTCGCTTCAACTTCACCAAATATAGTAATTGAATGCTCTTTGTTTTCAGGAATCCAAATTCCTTTAGATGGTGGAATTACCCAGATACCTTCAGCCGTTTGAACATGAATGACCCCAGAAAGTGTATGCAATAATTGGATACGATCATGTTGGTGAGTTACCTCCAGATGCCCATCGGCATATGACTGTGCGTAAGCATAAATAGAATAATTTAACTGACCATGGGAATAATGCACTGTGTACATCCCTTTAAGCATTAAAAAATTTTTTATATTTGACATCTTTTAATACTTAAAAATATCAAAAACTAGATGTTTAATGGATATTTATTAAGTGGCGAATAGAAAATACTAATACAACCAATTGTTAATAAATAATAAATTTACAAAGATGAATTTTACTCACTTTTCTATGAAACTAAATCATTTTTATTCATGTTGTGAATCAGGTATAAATCACATCATAAAGAAATGAGATTTATCACGGAAATTAGGGTGTCAGATCAATGAGTAAAGAATTTAAATTTACGATAAAGAGTATTCGTTTCGATGAAGACTATCGCCCTTCGGACAATACTCGCATTACCACCAACTTTGCGAATTTGGCTAGAGGCGAAAGTCGTCAAGAAAATTTACGCAATACTTTAAAAATGATCGACAATCGTTTCAATACTTTGGCACATTGGGATAACCCAAATAGCGATCGCTATTCTGTCGAACTTGAAATTATTTCCGTTGAAATGAAAATTGATGCTGAAAGCAATACAAATGCATTGCCTTTGATTGAAATATTAAAAACCAATATTGTTGATAAAAAAACCAATCAGCGCATTGAAGGCATTGTCGGAAATAATTTTTCTTCTTACGTACGTGATTATGATTTTAGTGTGTTATTGCTTGATCATAATAAAAATCAGTCTGAATTTAAAACACCAGAAAACTTTGGTGATCTACACGGCAACTTATTTAAGAGCTTTATTAACTCTGATACTTACAAAGCAAACTTTAAAAAACAGCCTGTGATTTGCCTCAGTGTTTCGAGCAGTAAAGTTTATCGCCGTAGCGAGAATCAACATCCGGTTTTGGGTGTCGAATACCTGCAAGATGAATACTCTTTAACGGATGAGTATTTCCAAAAAATGGGCTTAAAAGTTCGTTACTTTATGCCGCCAAATAGCGTTGCGCCTTTGGCTTTCTATTTCTCAGGTGATTTGCTAAGTGATTACACCAACCTTGAGTTGATCAGCACAATTAGTACCATGGAAAGCTTCCAAAAGATTTATCGTCCTGAGATTTATAACGCTAACTCTGTGGCAGGAACGTTTTATCAACCGAGTTTGAAGAATCAAGATTATTCACTGACTCGCATCGTATATGACCGAGAAGAGCGTAGCCGATTGGCGATTGAACAAGGCAAATTCGTTGAAGAGCAGTTCATCAAACCCTATCAGAATGTTCTTGAGCAGTGGACAAAGAACTACGCTGATCAAAACTGTGCTGCTGTTTAACTATTCATATTGAGAAGATGATTGACGATGAAAATATTATTACCGACTTCAACAGCTGGCAGCTTACCAAAACCATCTTGGCTTGCAGAACCAGAAAAGCTTTGGTCACCTTGGAAGTTGCAAGATGAAGAGTTGATTCACGGCAAACAAGATGCCTTACGTTTGTCCTTGCATGAGCAACAACTTGCAGGCATTGACATCGTTAGCGATGGTGAACAAACCCGTCAGCATTTCGTAACTACATTTATTGAACATCTTGACGGTGTAGATTTTGAAAAACGTGAAACCGTTCGAATCCGTGATCGTTATGATGCGAGTGTGCCGTCAGTTGTAGGTGCTGTAAGCCGTCAAAAACCTGTTTTTGTTGAAGATGCTAAGTTCTTACGTCAACAGACTAAGCAACCGATCAAATGGGCGTTACCAGGCCCAATGACCATGATTGATACACTATATGATGGTCACTACAAAAGCCGTGAAAAACTCGCTTGGGAATTTGCCAAAATTCTTAATCAAGAAGCGAGAGAGTTAGAAGCCGCAGGTGTAGATATTATTCAGTTCGATGAACCCGCATTTAATGTTTTCTTTGATGAAGTGAATGATTGGGGTGTTGCGACTCTAGAACGTGCACTTGAAGGTCTTAAATGTGAAACTGCCGTGCATATTTGCTATGGTTATGGGATCAAAGCCAATACTGATTGGAAAAAGACCTTGGGTTCAGAATGGCGTCAATATGAAGAAGCATTCCCTAAGCTGCAAAAATCCAAGATTGATATTGTTTCCTTAGAATGCCATAACTCTCGTGTACCAATGGATCTGATTGAACTGATTCGAGGTAAAAAAGTAATGGTGGGCGCGATCGATGTAGCAACTAATCAAATTGAAACACCTGAAGAAGTTGCCGATACCTTACGCAAAGCACTTCAGTTTGTGGATGCTGACAAACTCTATCCATCGACCAACTGCGGTATGGCACCTTTAGCACGTGACGTCGCAAGAGGCAAACTCAATGCTTTAAGTGCTGGTGCTGACATTATTCGTAGAGAGCTTTCTGCTTAAAATAGATACTGAAATAGTAATGTGTATAGGATTGCCGATTTTATTTGAGTAAATCGGCAATCATGATTTTGATGAAAAGCAGATCTCATTTTACTCAGCATGTCTGTAAACTAAATGCTGATCTGATCAAGTCGAATGATATAGCCAAGCACATAAGCGTATGGCTCAATTGCTGGAACTGAATGATGATTGAATCAATAGACTTTAGAAATGCGATGTCTTTGTTGACCAGTGCCGTGAGTGTTGTGACGACTACTGGTTTATCAGGTCGTTATGGATTTACTGCATCTGCAGTATGTAGTGTGACGGACACGCCGCCGACATTATTGGTTTGTATGAATAAATCATCGAGTTCACATGTACACTTTGTTGAAAATAAAATTTTAACTGTCAATGTCTTAGGCGCACATCATGAACATATTTCTAAAGTATTTTCGTCTAAATTAGCGCCCGAAGAACGCTTTAAACATGGTATCTGGACCGAGTTAGAAACAGGTGCTCCTGTTTTGGATGATGCTTTGGTAAGTTTTGATTGCGAAATTGATCAAATCCAAGAAATCGGGACGCATACTATTTTTATTTGTCCTATTGTAGCGATTCAACGTAGTCAGCATGACCAAAGTTTGGTGTATTTTAATCGTGCTTATCATCAGGTTGGGCAGGTGGAAGTGGTGTAAGATAGGGGTTAAACACTTGTTTTGATATTATTATTGCTTCAGATAAAAAAACTTCTATGCTAAAAAAACTAAAAACAGCATGCCAAACCAGTTTGTTTATGAAAAACTTCATGCTAAATGTGAAGCGTTGATTTGATCTTCACTAACATGGTATTGAGAAGCGAAAATTGAAATTTAAAAAACTACCTGCCAAATATGCGGTTTGGATTGTACCATTCTTATTATCAGCTTTAATGAGCGGAATCATATCGTTTATAAATCTGTCGATGAATTTAGGTTTTATACCCGAATTTGTTTCAAAATGGTTTGCGACATGGATGTTATCTTGGGCAATCGCATACCCAACGGTATTGGTGTGTCTGCCATTGGTTCGGCGTTTGACGGCTTTGTTTGTGGACCTCCCACCACAGCCTTAAAAATTTGTTGCACCAATGATCGTGAAAACAGATTTTGATTGTCTCATGAATGGTACTCAGCGTATTACCAAAAGACTATATTGAATCGTGTTTGTATTGCTAAGATCAATAAAACAACTCATTGCAATAGCATAGGTAAAAGAGAGCGAAATCATGAGCAATAATAACGACTATGATATTTCTGATTCAAAAGACTGCGAAACTTATATCAATCAATTTATTCAAGAATTTACGATTCGATCTGCAGAAATAGGCAAGGGCACCATGATTAAGCGTGCGTTGCCTAGTCGTCAAAAACGCTTGGTCGGAGCTTGGTGTTTTCTCGATCACGCAGGCCCAGTGAGCTTTCCCGCAGGCGATGGCTTAGATGTCGGGCCACATCCGCATATTGGTTTGCAGACTTTTACATGGATGATTGAAGGCACCATGATGCATACTGATAGTCTAGGTTCTAAGCAACTTATACGTCCTAAGCAGGTCAACTTAATGACAGCTGGCCGTGGTATTTCTCATACTGAGGTTGCACCAGAGATCGAAACCAAGATGCATGCAGCGCAACTATGGATTGCTTTGCCTGATGATAAGCGCAATATGGAGCCTAATTTTCAGCATTATCCAGAATTACCTGTTGTGGTTAAAGATCAAGTTGAATTTACAGTGTTGGTCGGTGAGTTTCTAAATACGCTTTCACCTGTTGAGGTGCATACACCTTTGGTTGGCGTGGATTTAACTGCACAAACCGATACTAAAACCCGAATTCCGCTCAATCCAAAATTTGAATATGCCTTTATGGCATTAGAAGGTACAGCCCGAGTCAATGGACATGAGCTTAACACGGACAATATGGTGGTTCTAGAAACTGGATTAACTGAAATAGAAGTTGAGTTAACCCAAGGTCACCGTGTGCTGTTAATTGGTGGAGAGCCATTTGAGTCGCCTATCTTGCTCTGGTGGAATTTCGTCGGACGTACCATGGAAGATCTAAAACAAGCACGTGAAGATTGGATTAATCATCATTCTCGTTTTGGAGAGATTCCTGATTATCAAGGTAAACGCTTAGAGGCGCCTACATTACCAGATCAAATGAGGGCTTCGAAATGAGTGTGATTGCAAGTGCAAAAGTACAGGCATTGACTGCGCCGTGGCAAGGTGAAGTAAGCAGTGGTACACATCAATTTTTGACCGATAAACCTGAAGCTGCTGGTGGGCATGATACTGGGCCAGCGCCGTATGATTTTCTCACGGCTAGCTTAGCATCGTGCACGATGATTACTTTGCGTATGTATGCTAAACATAAAGAGATAGAACTCGGGGATTTTTCAGTTGAAGTTGATTTTCATACTAATCGTGAACAGCAGGAACATATTGAGCGTCGAGTAATATTTACTCAACCTGTTTCACAAGATTTAAAAGAAAAACTTCTCAATGTCTGTAGTAAAACACCAGTAACTAAAACTTTGTTACGCAGTTTAGACATACAGACGGTGATTCTTTAACATGATAATGCTATTGTGCTTGGGCAAAATATAATTCTAAACGCAACTGTGAGAGGGATTTAAACAACAGTTGCGTAGCACATGGCAGGCATAAAAATGATTACCTTACATTATCTGCAATGCTCACGTTCATTTCGAATACTGTGGGCATTAGAGGAGCTTGGTATCGATTATCAAGTTGAATACTACCAAAGGTCGCCCAACTACACCGCTCCTGAAAGTCTTAAGCAAATTCATCCGCTAGGCAAGGCTCCGATTTTGGTTGATGATGCACAGGTCATTGTAGAATCTGCCGTGATCTTGGATTATTTACAACAACGTTATGATGAGCAGCAACAGTTTAAACCGCAACACATGGAAGATCAGCATCAATATCTGTATTGGATGCATTATGCTGAAGGTTCTTTGATGCCTTTGTTGGTGATGACTTTAGTATTGAATAGTGTGAGTAAACACGTTCCTTGGGTAATTCGGCCAATTGCCAACAAAATTACGGATGGTGTCAAAGCAGGCTTCGTTCGCCCTCGTGTCAAAGAGCATATTATTTATTTAGAAGATTATTTGGCAGAACATGATTATTTTGCAGGAGCGTTTTCTTTTGCAGATATTCAAATGGCATTTCCATTGATGGCATTACAAAAGCGTTTACATGGTAAATATCCAAATATACAGGCTTTTGTTCAACGAGTTCAGGAACGTGCTGCTTTTCAGCGCGCTGAGCAGAAAAGTTTAGATTCTGAATGCGTTTAAGAGACACCCATTAAAAAAGGAACGAGTCATCGTTCCTTTTTTTGTTGAGTATATCGAATTAACGTTTAATGACGATGGAATCAATCCCACTGTGTTGCAAGGTTTGTTGTGCGGCAAGAGCAGCTTCTTGACTATCATAAGGACCTGAAATGACCCGATACCACGTTTGACCATTCTCAACACTTCTCACCACATCCGCAGATAAACCATTCAGAATGATCTCTGCACGACGAGCATCTGCACTGTCAGGATCTGGATAGCTACGAACTTGTAGAATATAGGTCGGTGCAGTAGGTTGAGTTTCTTCACTGGCAGTGATACCACCCTCAGATTCCTCTGTTGTGGTCGCTTCAACTCGAGGTGACTCGATAATCACGACATTACCTTGCTGTTTGGTTTCTGGTACAGCTTGTTCAGGAATAGGAGTGACTTGCTGTTGTGGAAGTAAGTCGTAAAAACGGTAGTCTTTATTGGTATTTTCTTCTTGATAATGTTCAGACGTGATCTGACTTTTAGCTGGAACGGGCTGCCATGGTTTCCACAACATCAGCATCACGATTGCACATAAGATTGCAAGAATTGCAACAAGCATGCCCAACCACTTTGGAATCAGTGGTTTTTTGGGTTTATTTGGTCGTTCAGATACACCACGTTGCGTTTTTCCAAACACCGGAGATTCCTCTTAATCCTAAGGGGCTGTTTATTCAGCCATGCATTGCGTTATTGGCTAGAACCACTCAAACAATATGACGCGCTAAGAACAGCGATTCCCTGATTGAGCTTATATTATTTGTAACTTGAATCTTGAAAGAAACAAAGCATTATCTTTAAAAATAATGCTTTGTTTGTCCGATATCAATCAAGGTTTTGTCATTATTTTGCTTTACAAAGTGCCATTTCATTTATGAGTGACACTTCGGGCGTAGCCCTCCGTCTTGCGACATGAGCAGCAACGCTGAGTAAGAGTGTTGCTTACATTGCCTCAGGAGCGGACACACCCAATAATTCTAAACCATTACGCAATACTTGCTGCACGTTGATTGAAAGTAATAAACGCGCTTGAGATAGTGGAATATTTGCTTCATCAACAAATTTAACGCCATCTTGTGCATACCACCCATGAAATAACGCAGCAAGATCTTTTAAGTAGTTGCCAATTTGATGTGGTTCACAGACATTCGCAGCACGAATTACAATTTCAGGGTAAGCTGCTAATTTAGCTAAAATTTCTGTTTCAGCATCTAATGTTAATAAGTTGGCAACTTGGCGTGCAGATGCAACGTCAAATGCAATGCCTTTCTCTTTAGCACGGTTCACAATACTGTTTACACGCGCATGCGCATATTGAATGTAATACACTGCATTGTCTTTGCTTTGTGAAACAGCAAGATCTAAATCAAAGTCGATATGTTGCTCAGATTTACGCATGACATAGTAGAAACGAGCAGCATCGTTACCAACTTCCTTACGCAAGTCGCGTAAAGTTACGAATTGGCCTGAACGAGATGACATTTGTACCATTTCACCACCGCGCCATAAACTCACGAACTGAACTAAAAGTACGGTCAGTTTCTTCGAGTCATAACCCATCGCATCAATCGCTGCTTTCACACGTGAAATATAACCGTGGTGGTCAGAACCCCAGATATCAATCAGGTCGGTATAGCCACGTTGTAATTTATTCAAATGGTAAGCAATGTCCGAGGCAAAATAAGTGGTTTGACCATTACGACGTTTTACAACACGATCTTTTTCATCGCCAAATTCAGTCGATTTAAACCAGATATTACCTTCTTTTTCATAGAGGTAGCCACGCTGATCAAGAGTTGCTAATGCTTCATCAATTTTTTCTGTTAAAGATGCTTCACTGAACCACTTATCAAAAGTCACACCAAAATCAGCAAGGTCATCTTTAATGTCGTCTAAAATGGCATGTAACGCTGCTTGATGGAAAACGCGATAGCCTTCGCCTAATTGTTGTTGTGAGTTGGCAATTAGTCCATCGATATGTTTTTCTTTGTCACCAGATAGCACAACCTTATTGCCTTCAGCATCTAATGCTTCAGCGTATTGCACGTCTTCTGGTACATCTTTATAGATGTCTGCTACTGCACGAACATAGGCATTGCCATCTTTATTAATAATTTCTTGTGCAATTTCTTTGACATAGTCGCCTTGATAGGCATTTTTAGGGAAAACCAGTGTTTGTCCCGTCAATTCTAAATAACGGAGATAGGTTGAAGTCGCCAAAATATCCATTTGACGACCAGCGTCGTTGACATAGTATTCGCGATCAACTTTTGCCCCAGTTGCTTCCAATAAGTTCGCAACAGTCATGCCATAGGCAGCTCCACGTCCATGACCGACATGTAAGCTTGACGTTGGATTAGCAGAGACGAATTCAACCTGAATTTTCTTGGCTGCATTGACTTGGCTACGACCATATTGATCTTTTTGCGCTTCAATCTGATCAAGTACAGCAAAACGTTGATCTGCGTTTAAGAAAAAGTTAATAAAACCAGGACCTGCAATTTCTGCTTTGCTGATGTCTGCAACCTCAGGGAGTGCTGCCAATATCTTTTCAGCAAGATCACGAGGCTTCATGCCTGCTGCTTTAGAGCCGATCATCGCAATATTCGAAGCAAAGTCTCCGTGACTTCGGTCTTTAGTACGGGTTAAATGGCTCGTGTTGGTCCAATCTGAAGGAAGTACGCCTTGTTGTTGCAGGGTGTGTACCGCATGATCGAGAGCTGCTTGTATTGCCGTATTCATAGTTACCGAAATAAATGTCGCGGAAAAACGCTAAATATAGCAAATTTTGCAGCTTTAAGGGGAGAGGGATTTGTGAGGATTTAAGATATTCCTATAAATCTTTTTTTGTTCGGATTTCATCACATGAGAAAAAAGATGCTATGTCACTGCATTGACATAGCATCTGGTCATTCAGACTTCTAGAATTTCAGCTAACAGTTCATCACTAGGTGCAAAATAATAAGCACCATCTACCGCAGTGGTGAAGTGTAATAGACGATCATGGATACCATCTCCAGTGGTACCAAACATGCGTTTTAACATTTCATCAATGATGTTTAAGTTGTTGGTATATGCGACGAAGAAAAGGCCTTGTTCACCCTTGCCATCACCATAAGGTAGGCTATGACGTAAAATTTCCATTTCTTCGCCAGCATCATCTTCGACAACCGTACGAGCAACATGTGCATTTTCAGGCTTTACATCGTCATCAAGTTCGATTGATTCGAGTTTCGTCCGCCCAATCACATGTTCTTGTGCATCAACTTTGAGTTGGTGCCATTTGGCTAAATCGTGGACATAGCGTTGTGCAAAAATAAAACTACCATCCGCAAATACACCTGCTGAATCTGGGATGAGGGTTGCTTCTGCACGGTCTTCAGGGAATTGTGGGTTTTCCGTGCCATCAATAAAGCCAGTCAAATCACGGCCATCAAATTGGCGGAAACATGCGCGTTCATCAAGCACTTCAACTTTATCTTGTATACCCGCAAAGAAGGCTTGGCTCATTGCAAAGCATAGATCCGCGCGGGCGCTGGCAATATGAATAAATACATCCGCAGGCACGACAGGCATATTAAATGCCCCTTGTTCAGGATTAAGTTGTTTAAAACCTGTGGGTGTTTCTGCGTAGAGTTTTGCCCAAAGTTCAGGGCCAAAGGCAATTGCTGTTTTAATTTGACCGTTTGGATGTTGGCTAATCAGGCGATCACGAGTTGAAAGTAGAGCATCAATCTGTTGTTTTAATTCAAGAATAGTTAAATCTTTTAAGCGCAAAACAATAAAACGGGCATGATCAGATGGTAGTGGAAGAATGACAGATTGAGCAGTCATTAAAAACTCCTTCATTATTTTTTAAAGGTCGGAAAATAAATCATTGTGCCTGATGTTGATTGAGCTTAAAAGTTTATTTGCTCAGTTTTATGGTCTTATCACATAAGATCATGGCAAAATAAAAACGGTATAATTCCACTTTTTATGTTGCCGTGTTGCTATGTCTTTACAAGTCTGGTTTGCGTTTATGTTGGCCTGCTGGGTGATTAGTATTTCACCTGGTGCGGGAGCAATTGTCTCCATGTCGAGTGGCTTAAATCATGGGTTTAAGCACGGGTATTGGAATGTGATAGGGTTGCAAATTGCATTGCTGCTTCAAATTATGATTGTTGCTGCGGGTGTCGGTGTATTGTTTGCGACAACACCTTGGGCGTTTCAGTTGGTGAAATGGTTCGGCGTTGCCTATTTACTTTACTTGGCGTATCAACAGTGGACAGCACCCATTCAAGCCATTGAGATTGAAAAAGAATACATCCACAAATCTGCTTCTGCTTTGATGTTTAAAGGATTTGTGGTCAATATGAGTAATCCCAAAGCGATTGTATTTTTATTGGCGGTGTTGCCGCAGTTTTTGGACTTAGGGCGATCACAGTGGTTGCAATATCTGATTATGGCGATCACCATGGTGACAATCGATTTGATTGTGATGGCGGGTTATACAGGGTTAGCTTCAAAAGTATTGAGATTATTGCGATCGCCAAAACAGCAGAAATATTTAAATCGAAGCTTCGCGATGATGTTTAGCTGTGCTGCATTGCTACTTGGCGCAATCCAGCAATCCAATTAAAAAATGCGGATTAGCTTGTCTGTGACGATCTATTAAATTTTTGAAGCATAAAAATCACGGCGAAGATCAGCGCCATAAATAAGACAATACTTAAGCCGGTCGCGATATTTAATGCTGCACTTGACCATAAGCCAACTGTAATACCCAATTGTGCGAGCAAGAATGCCCAAAGCACCATTTGTTTAGGCGAGTGAGCAAGGAGACGTGCACTCAATGCTGGGATGACTAATAGCGCACCCATGAGTAATGAGCCTACAGCACGCAGTGCTAAGACCGTAAACAAAGCCAGAAGCAACATAAAAATTAAGCGTTGCCAATTGGCATTGATCCCTTCGCTCATCGCGATATCTGGATCAATTGCGATTTGGATTTGTGCAGACCATGAACGATATAACACCACCAAAGCGATCATGATGACTACCGCAAAAATAGGTAAGTCTGACCATTCAATACTGAGTAGATCGCCAAATAAATAGCTTAATAACTCTGGTCTTAGGCTTGGGACTTGTTGAATCAGTAGTAAACCAGCACAGAGAAGTGTGGCTGAACACAACGCCAGCAATGCATCATTAGGTAGCCGAGAATCATGAAGAACCCATAAGATGGCAACTAACAATAGCGCTAAAAAACCAACGCCTAACCAAAAAGGAAGACTCAAAATTCCTGCGATTGCGACCCCGAGCAACGTACCGTGAGCCATCGTATCTGCAAAGAAAGACATTCTGCGCCATAGCATTAGACAGCCGAGTGGTGCGGTCAAGAACACCAGTAATGTTCCCATAATCCAAGCGGGTAATAGCAGTTGTAACCATTCCATCATGGCTTAGACCTTTGGTTCGGGATGAATATGGGGGCGAGGGTCATGCGCACATGGCTCAGCATGATCACTATGCACACAGTGGTTATGATGGTGCTGGTAAAACATCCGTTGCGTCCCAAATATAGCTTGATACTCAGGATGCTGTTGGATACTTTCAGGTAAGCCACTACAACAAATATGTTTATTTAAACAAACCACACGATGTGTTCCTTGCATCACCCATTGTAAGTCATGTGAAACCATCAGTACTGCACAGCCATAGCGTTCAGGTAGGCTGCGAACATATTCATACAACTCTGCTTCGGATTGGATATCTAAACCTTGCATTGGCTCATCTAGAATGAGAATGTCAGGTTGACGTAATAATGCACGAGCTAGAAGAACACGCTGGCGTTCGCCTCCAGACAATTGTTGGACTCTAGATTCTTGTAATTTTGAGATGCCAGTATCGTGGATAATTTCTTGACGAAGACGTTTCTCGCAAAACTCTAAATCCAATAGGTCTTGAACACGAAGTGGTAAACTTGCAGATGGATTGAATTTTTGTGGGACATAAGCCATTTTTAACTTTTTCGAAAAATGAACTTTGCCTTTATTGGGAGACATGATGCCCAGTAATACTTTAATGAGGGTTGACTTTCCTGCGCCGTTTGGACCGATGAGCGTGACAATCTCTTTGGCATTTAAGTCAAAATCAACATTTCTCAAAATCTCTCGTTCATCACGTTGAACAGAGATATTCTCCAACTGGATGAGTGGAGTTGTTAGGGTGCTGTGCTGCACTGATGACATTTCCCAGAAATTTCAATAATGCTGTGCTGAGCAGTGAATTGATCGGAAGCAGCCAATTGATCAAGTTGCTGGATCAGTCCTTGAGCAGACGCCTCTTTAACCATATGGCATTCTGTACAAATTAGGAATGCAGCTTGATGCCCTTCACGTGGATGACAACAAGGTATATAGGCATTAATTGAGGTGAGACGGTGAATTAAGCCTTTTTCCAACAAAAAGTCGAGTGTGCGATACACCGTTGGTGGGGCAGCAGGGCGATCAGCTTGGCCTTTTAATTTTGCCAACAAATCGTAAGCACCCATCGGTGCAGAGGCATTTAAAATGAGTTCAAGGACTTCTTTGCGTAAAGGTGTGAGCCGTGCACCAGTTGTGGTACACAGATATTCTGCTTCAGCAAGTCGTGCTTTGATATCATGATGACCATGAACACCGTGTAAAGCATTGTCATGTTCATGTGAACAAGAACTCATAAATGGACCTCATTATTAGCCAAGGGTCTATTGATCTTCACGCACACATTAAAAAGTGATCCAAGCCACTAGATTTAGCAAGCATCTAAAAAATAGAAATGTGTAGTGTGTTCAATAGACCCTACATCATACCATGCAATTCATTGAGAACTCACTATATAAGTCATACTTGTGATAGAAGCTGTGGCAAATATAGAAAATAGACATAGGCATTTTTGAACTTTTGTTATATTATAACATGCCTTGCCAAGTTGAGTAGTGTTGTAATGTTGCGCCTTGTTTTGTTCGTCACCTTTTCCTTATTAAGCACATGGGGCTGGACGCAAAGCTTAGTCGTGTCAACACAGCCAATTTATTTGATTGCAAAAGAAGTGACCAATGGTGTGGAAACGCCAACCCTTCTTTTAAGTGATCAGACGGGACATGATGTCCACTTAACGCCTGCACATCGCAAAATCATTCAGGATGCTTCCTTGGTGATTTGGTTGGGCAAGGCACATGAAGCACCATTAGATAAATTGTTAAGTCAGAATAGAAAAGCCATTTCACTTTTAGATGCGGGTATTCTGACAATTTTACCACAGCGTAGTTTACGTGGTGCATCATTGGATAATACAGTTGATAGTCATGTTTGGTTAGAACCTAATAACGCGGTTCGAATTGCATTTTTCATCGCGGCCTTACGCTCGCAACAATACCCAGAAAACAAAGCGAAATACACAGCCAATGCACGAGAGTTTGCGCAGCAAATGCGACAAACAGCGCAACAATATGAAAGTAGTCATAAGTCAAAACCATATTGGTCTTATCATGATGCATATCAGTATTTAGAAAGAGCACTGAATTTGAAATTTGCAGGTGCTTTGACTGATGATCCACACATTGCACCAACAGCCGCACAGATTAAGTATTTGAATGACAATCGTCCAAAAACACAGATGTGTTTGTTGGCTGAAATTTCAGCGAATCAAAATGTCTATCGCAGGTTAAATCCCGTCATTTTTGAAACAGTGGATGAAAGCATGAACGGTGAGGACAATTTTATTGCTGCTTGGAAAAAATTGGCTTCAAAAACCGATAAATGCGTGATAAGTGTTCAAAATTGATCAAAAAAATAAAAATGCGTTGACTCTATCGTCAAAAAATATGGTAACGAAAAAAGCAGACTTAGGTCGATAAAAGATTGCATGTTCAGGGGTGTAACTCTATAATGCCAGCGATTCGAAACGATCATGATTAAAACTTGTCAAGCAGTTATGCTGTGAGTGGGTAAAAAATGAGCCGAACTAGTCGCTTGATTGACCGACGATTAGCAAAAGCTTTGGTCTTCTTACAAGCATGTATGATTCCAGTTGCAGCTTTGCTGGCATGGATGATAAATGATAGAACTGCTGCTTTGAGTGCTGCGCTTGGGGCCTCGGTTTGTTGGTTAGCATATTGTTATTTTGCTTGGCAGTCGTTCAGGACGGCTGGTGCTAGGGCATCAAAACAAGTCATGCTCAACATGTATCGGGGAATGCTCGGTAAGTTTGCGATTGTGATCGTGGGTTTTATTTTGATTTTGAGCAATGTTAAACCGCTGTCACCGGTTGCATTGTTGGGTGGATTTATTCTCGTTCAAGCAATGTCGTGGGTTGCGCCATTTTGGGTGTCACGATTGCAACAACGAGAATAGGGCACATTTAAAGATTTTTGGAGGGTAGAGTGAGATATTTGCAGTCCGCAATATTCATTTTTCCTCTTTTTAATGATTGACATTGACCAGGTGTGATTTATGGCTGCTGAAGAACATGCCCTGACTTCGACCGAGTATATCAAGCATCACTTGACCAATATGACCTATGGCAAAATGCCAGATGGGACATGGAAATTGGCTGAGTCTGCTGAAGAAGCTCAATCGATGGGGTTCACTGCAATTCACTTGGATTCAATGGGTTGGTCTATCGGACTTGGTATTATTTTCTGTTTGATGTTCTGGATTGTTGCGAAAGCTGCTAACGCAGGTGTTCCAACAAAATTCCAGTCAGCAATCGAGATGATTATCGAGTTTGTGGACTCAAGTGTCCGTGACACCTTTCATGGCAAATCACGTTTAATTGCACCATTGGCATTAACCATCTTTGTGTGGATTTTCCTCATGAACTTGATGGACTTAGTGCCTGTTGACTGGATTCCTGTCCTAGCTCAACAAATCGGTGCTCACGTATTTGGTATGGACCCGCATCATGTTTACTTCAAGATTGTACCGACTACAGATCCGAACATTACCTTAGGTATGTCGTTATCTGTGTTCGCCTTGATCTTGTTCTATAGTATTCGTGAAAAGGGTGTAGGTGGTTTTGTTGGCGAATTGGCACTTAACCCATTTAACCCAAGTAATAAATTTGCAAAAGCGTTATTGATTCCAGTGAACCTTGTATTGGAGTTAGTAACTTTCCTTGCTCGTCCAGTTTCGTTGGCTCTTCGACTGTTCGGTAACTTATATGCGGGTGAGTTGATCTTCATCTTGATCGCATTATTGCCGTTCTGGATCCAGTGGGCGTTATCTGTGCCTTGGGCTATTTTCCACATTCTTGTAATCACCTTGCAAGCATTTATCTTTATGATGCTGACCATCGTTTACTTGAGCATGGCAAGCGAAAAGCATTAATGGTATTGCCTAACTATCAGTTGATGGTTGGGCTTAAATTTTTAGTTTAATTTGGTAATAACCTAACCTCTGAGGAATTTTTCATGGAACTCACTTTAGGTCTAGTTGCAATTGCATCTGCTATCTTGATCGCTTTCGGTGCTTTAGGTACTGCGATTGGTTTTGGTCTTTTGGGTGGTCGCTTTCTAGAAGCTGTTGCTCGTCAACCAGAATTGGCTCCACAACTTCAAACTCGTATGTTCTTAATCGCGGGTCTTCTTGATGCTGTGCCTATGATCGGTGTTGGTATTGGCTTGTTCTTCATCTTCGCTAATCCATTTGTAGGTTAATAGCTTAATTCCTAAATCCACATATTGAGGAATAGCGAAATGAATATCAACCTCACATTGATTGGCCAAGCGATTGCATTTGCGGTTTTTGTCGCATTTTGTATGAAGTTTGTTTGGCCACCACTAATCAATGCGATTAGTGAGCGTCAGCGTAAAATTGCTGATGGCTTAAATGCTGCTGAAAAAGCGAAAGCTGACTTAGCTGATGCGCAAGCACAAGTAAAGGCAGAGATCGATGCAGCAAAAGCACAAGCGGCTCAATTGATCGAACAAGCGAACCGTCGTGCGGCACAATTGGTCGAAGAAGCGCGTACCCAAGCTGCGGCTGAAGGTGAGCGTATTCGTCAACAGGCGAAAGAAACTGTTGATCAAGACATCAATGCTGCTCGCGAAGAATTACGTCAACAAGTTGCTGCTTTGGCAGTTGATGGCGCAGAAAAAATTCTGAACCAACAAGTTGACGCAGAAGCTCATAATGCCATGCTGACTCAGCTGGCTGCTAAACTTTAAGCGAGGGAAATATGGCTGAACTCTTGACGTTGGCACGCCCATACGCTAAAGCAGCATTTGCTTATGCATCTGAGCAGAATGCAACTGACGCTTGGTCAAATGCGTTACAACTGCTCGGTGCTGCGGTGCAAGATGAAGCATTTTCCGCTTATTTAAATCGCCCTGAGCTGACTCCTGCGGAACAAGTAGGTCTTTTTGCGAAGGTTTTAGGTGAAGATCAATCTCAAGCAGTGTCAAATTTTCTGACACTTCTTGCAGATAACGATCGTTTAACGTTGTTACCTGAAATCGCAGCAGAATATGAATTACTTAAATCGCAGAACAACAACACCTTGGAAGTAGTGATTGAATCTGCTTTCCCGATGGACGCGAAGCAAGAGCATATTTTAGCTCATGCACTAGAAAAACGTTTTAACAAAACAGTTCAAATGACTGTGACCGTTAATCCGGCGTTGATCGCAGGTGTTGTGATTCGTGCAGGCGACCAAGTGATAGATGACTCTGCGCTTAACAAGCTTGAAAAAATGCGGACTCGTCTTCTTGCGTAATAGCAAAAAGACTGAACTTAAAAAAGATTGAGGAATAGCGCAATGCAACAACTGAATCCATCCGAGATCAGTGCGCTCATTAAACAGCGTATCGGCGATCTGGACACCAGCGCGACCGCAAAAAATGAGGGTACCATTGTTATGGTATCTGACGGTATCGTGCGTATTCACGGTCTTGCGGATGCCATGTACGGCGAAATGATCGAATTCGACGGCGGCTTATTCGGTATGGCACTGAACCTAGAACAGGATTCAGTGGGTGCCGTTGTTTTAGGTAACTACCTAAGCCTGCAAGAAGGTCAAAAAGCTCGTTGTACTGGTCGTGTATTAGAAGTTCCAGTAGGTCCTGAACTTCTTGGCCGTGTAGTAGATGCTTTGGGTAACCCAATTGATGGGAAAGGCCCTATTGATGCAAAACTAACTGATGCTGTTGAAAAAGTAGCACCAGGTGTAATTTGGCGTCAGTCAGTAGACGAACCTGTTCAAACTGGTTATAAATCAGTTGATACCATGATCCCTGTAGGTCGTGGTCAGCGTGAGTTGATTATTGGTGACCGTCAAACTGGTAAAACAGCAATGGCGATCGATGCGATCATCGCTCAGAAAAACTCTGGCATTAAGTGTGTATATGTTGCGATTGGTCAAAAACAATCAACAATTGCAAACGTTGTACGCAAGCTAGAAGAAACTGGCGCTATGGCGTATACAACTGTTGTCGCAGCAGCGGCTGCTGATCCTGCAGCAATGCAGTACTTAGCTCCGTACTCTGGCTGTACAATGGGTGAATACTTCCGTGATCGTGGTGAAGATGCGTTAATCATTTATGATGATTTGTCTAAGCAAGCTGTTGCTTACCGTCAAATTTCATTGTTATTACGTCGTCCACCAGGTCGTGAAGCGTATCCAGGTGACGTATTCTATCTTCACTCGCGTCTTCTTGAACGTGCTTCTCGCGTTTCTGCTGACTATGTTGAGAAATTCACGAACGGCGAAGTTAAAGGCCAAACTGGTTCTTTAACTGCATTACCGATCATTGAAACTCAAGCTGGTGACGTATCTGCATTCGTACCAACCAACGTAATCTCGATTACTGACGGTCAGATCTTCCTAGAAACATCATTATTCAACGCAGGTATTCGTCCTGCTGTGAACGCGGGTATCTCTGTATCTCGTGTTGGTGGTTCTGCTCAAACTAAGATCATCAAAAAATTGTCTGGCGGTATCCGTACTGCTTTAGCGCAATACCGTGAATTGGCTGCGTTTGCTCAGTTTGCTTCTGATCTTGATGAAGCGACTCGTAAGCAACTTGAGCATGGTCAACGTGTAACTGAGTTAATGAAGCAAAAACAATATGCTCCATACTCAATTGCTGACCAAGCTATTTCTGTATATGCATCTAACGAAGGCTACATGGCTGACGTAGAAGTGAAGAAAATCGTAGACTTTGATGCTGCGTTGGTTTCTTACTTCCGCTCTGAACATGCTGCGTTAATGCAACAGATCGATGAAACTGGTGATTACAACAAAGACATCGAAGCTGCAATCAAAGCAGGTATTGAGAGCTTCAAAGCGACTCAAACTTACTAAGTTAAGCTTTAGTTAAGTTTGGTTCACGGATCAACCTTCGAAAGCTCGAAAGAGCTTTCGACTACTAGGTTAAGCGTATGGCAAATTTAAAAGAAATTCGCGCCAAAGTAGCTAGTATCAAGAGCACGCAAAAGATTACTCGCGCGATGCAAATGGTAGCTGCTTCTAAAATGCGTCGTGCGCAAGAGCGCATGGCTCAAGGCCGTCCGTATGCCGATAATATGCGCCGTGTAATTGCTCACTTGGTTCAAGCAAACCCTGAATACAAACACCGTTATATGGTTGAACGCCCTGTTAAGCGTGTTGGCTATATCGTGGTGTCTTCAGATCGTGGTTTGGCAGGTGGCTTGAACATTAACTTGTTCAAGAAAGTTGTGCAGCATGTCAAAGCACAACAAGAGCAGTCAATTGAAGTTGAATTTGCTTTGATTGGTCAAAAAGCGGTTTCGTTTTTTAAGAGTTACGGCGGTAAAGTGCTTGGTGCAACTACCCAACTTGGTGATACACCGAGTTTGGAACAGTTGACAGGTTCTGTTCAGGTGATGCTTGATGCATTTGATAAGGGTGAATTAGATCGTATTTACCTTGTGTCAAATGGTTTCGTCAATGCGATGACCCAACAACCTAAAGTTGAACAACTTGTTCCTTTGGCACCAGCAGAAGAAGGCGAAGATCTTAACCGTACTTATGGTTGGGATTATATCTACGAACCAGAAGCAGAAGAGCTGTTAAATGGTTTGTTGGTTCGCTATATCGAGTCGATGGTTTATCAAGGTGTAATTGAAAACGTTGCATGTGAGCAATCTGCTCGTATGGTCGCAATGAAAGCAGCGACAGACAACGCAGGACAATTGATTAAAGACCTACAACTCATTTACAACAAGCTGCGTCAAGCCGCGATTACTCAGGAAATTTCCGAGATCGTTGGCGGTGCCGCTGCCGTTTAACATTATTAAGTTTGAATTGAGGAGACAGCAATGAGTAGCGGTCGTATCATTCAGATCATCGGCGCGGTTATCGACGTCGAGTTTGAGCGCAATAGCGTTCCTAAGATCTATGACGCTCTCCAAGTTGACGGTACTGAAACTACATTAGAAGTTCAGCAACAGCTTGGCGATGGTGTTGTTCGTACCATCGCAATGGGTTCTACAGAAGGTCTTAAACGTGGCCTGAATGTAACTAGTACAAATGCACCGATTTCTGTTCCAGTAGGTCCTGCTACGCTTGGTCGTATCATGGACGTTTTGGGTCGTCCGATTGATGAAGCGGGTCCAGTTGCGACTGAAGAGCGTTTGCCGATTCACCGTGAAGCACCTTCTTATGCAGAACAAGCAGCTTCTACTGATCTTTTAGAAACAGGTATTAAAGTCATTGACTTGCTATGCCCGTTCGCTAAAGGTGGTAAAGTTGGTTTGTTCGGTGGTGCTGGTGTTGGTAAAACCGTTAACATGATGGAGTTGATCAACAACATCGCTAAAGCGCACTCAGGTTTATCTGTATTCGCTGGTGTTGGTGAGCGTACTCGTGAAGGTAACGACTTCTATCACGAAATGAAAGATTCTAACGTTCTTGACAAAGTAGCAATGGTCTACGGTCAGATGAACGAGCCACCTGGTAACCGTTTACGCGTAGCGTTAACTGGTTTGACCATGGCTGAATATTTCCGTGATCAGAAAGATGAAAATGGTAAAGGTCGTGACGTATTGTTGTTCGTAGACAACATCTACCGTTATACACTTGCAGGTACTGAAGTATCAGCATTGTTAGGCCGTATGCCATCTGCAGTAGGTTACCAACCGACACTTGCAGAGGAAATGGGTGTTCTTCAAGAGCGTATTACGTCGACTAAGTCTGGTTCGATCACATCGATCCAAGCAGTATACGTACCAGCCGATGACTTAACAGATCCATCTCCTGCAACTACGTTTGCTCACTTGGATGCAACAGTTGTATTGAGTCGTGACATCGCTTCACAAGGTATTTACCCTGCGATCGATCCACTTGACTCAACTTCACGTCAGCTAGATCCATTGGTTGTTGGTCAAGAGCATTATGAAATTGCACGTTCTGTACAGAACGTATTGCAACGTTATAAAGAGCTTAAAGACATCATCGCAATCTTGGGTATGGACGAATTGTCTGAAGAAGATAAATTGGTTGTTTACCGTGCGCGTAAAATCCAACGTTTCTTCTCTCAACCATTCCACGTAGCTGAAGTATTTACTGGTGCACCTGGTAAATTAGTACCACTTAAAGAAACGATTCGTGGCTTTAAAGGTCTATTAGCTGGTGAATACGATCACATTCCAGAACAAGCGTTCTATATGGTTGGTGGTATTGACGAAGTGATTGCTAAAGCCGAGAAACTTTAATTAGCAACTCTAATTTAAGGAGATTCTCATGGCGACGATGCAATGTGATGTTGTAAGTGTGAATGAGTCGATTTACTCTGGCACGGTTACGATGTTAATCGCAAAAGGCGCAGGTGGTGAGCTTGGTATTTTACCAGGGCACGCACCACTTGTAACTTTGCTCCAACCGGGCCCGATTCGTGTTCAGTTGGAAAATGGTACAGAAGAAATCGTTTATGTATCTGGCGGTGTGTTAGAAGTTCAACCTCATGTTGTGACTGTACTTGCAGATACTGCAATCCGTGCGGACAACTTAGATGAAGCGGCAATTTTAGAAGCTCGTAAACAAGCTGAACAATTGCTCGCAAATCAAAAGAGTGATTTGGATTCTGCTGCTGCACTTGCTTCGCTTGCAGAAACTGCAGCACAGCTTGAAACGATTCGTAAAATCAAAAATCGCGCACTTTAATCAGTACCGATTTTCGATTGAAAAAGCCACCGTCAGGTGGCTTTTTTATTGGAAAATATACTGGAAACAAAATTCAAATAGTTCTCATTTTCATATAAAGTACTGCTCGCAACATATAACTTCATGAGAATTATCATAATGAAAATTTTACTTCCAGCCATTCTTGCACTTACATTTGTTGGTTGTGCTTCCGTACCGCAAGCAACACCGCAATTGTCTCAACAAGCAAAAAAACTTGATGCACCTACAGAAGGTAAAGCTGCGGTTTATGTTTACCGTTCAAATAGTGTGTTGGGTGCAGCACTCAAAAAAGATGTTTGGATTGACGGAGAGTGTTTAGGTGAAACTGCGCGTGGTACATTCTTCTTAAAAGAGGTGGAGGGTAATCAGAAACATACGATTTCGACTGAATCAGATTTTTCACCGAATCATTTGACACTGAATACAGAAGCAGGAAAACAATATTTTATTCAGCAATATATCAAACCTGGTGTAATCACAGGTGGCGCGAACCTGAAACAAGTAGATTTAGAGACAGGTAAAAAAGCGATTGCTGAGTATAAATTTGCACAAGCTGGAAAGTGTAGTAAGCAGAGTATTAGTTTGGATAAAAAGTAAATTAGCGATTTTTTAAATAATAACAACGCTTAATTCAGTTTTTAGCACCTTCAATATCAATCTTAGATTGTTTTGAAGGTGCTTTTTTATTATCTCGAAACATAATATGATGAATGCTTAACGATGAATGGATGACATCGTTGTAAGCGAGAAAGAATGCGTATATTAAATAAAAAATTAGGAAAAGTATGTTAGCAAGTAATGTCTTAAAGTTGCGCTTGGATCGTATTGAACAACAAGGACATCATTTGTGTGTCAAAGATCAGATAAAACTCGTGACATTAATACAGCCGGATTTAACGGCTAACCTCTATACGCAGTTATTTAATTTAACCCTACCTAAGATTTGGTATTTCCGACACAATACAGTCGATGAAATTCATTGTTCATTACGTTTAATTCAGCTCATCAATCGGGTTTTTATTCCTGCTTATCCACAACATGCCTATCGATATGCTTGGTTTGAGCAAGGCCTGATGTTCAGACTGCAATATACTCAGCAACCGCTCGCATTATCTGAACGTGCTGCGGTACTAACTCAGTTACTCGCTTGCCAAGATAGTGATCTCAAACTGAGTATTTTTAACCAGTTACAAGATAAATATAATGATGCTCCCGTTAAGTTAGCATTAGCCGAGTTATATTCCCGTTTAGAGGATTGGTCAGCCGCAATTAAAAGCTACCGTATACTATTTCAACAGCAAGCCACTCAGCCAGAAAGTGTGCATTATGATTTTATACGCTGTTTATTGAGTCGAAATGATTATTGCAATGAGCAAGGACAGCGTGATGCGGTTGAGGCTTTAGAATATTTGACCAATCTTGATTATATTCAGCAACCGCATTTACATGAGCAATTAACACAAAGGGCAGTTGCTTTGTTATTGCCAGAAAATGTGCAATCACAGCCTAGCGAATTACCTAAATCATTGCTTGGTATCCAGCATAAATTAAAATTTGTTGGATATTCCATAAATTATTGGCTAACAATGGATGAATTCACAGTTCCCTATTACAGGAATGTAGTAGAGGATGCGCCTAAGCTGTTAAGTAACCAAGAAATTGTGATGAGTTTGGATCGTCATAAAGCAGCAAATACAGCCTTACAAAAAATTCTAGCAGGGCGTGATCTGAAGTTAGTCAGTGGAATTAATGCGATCAATCATCGCATGGGATTTATTTGGAACTACTTACAAATTAATCCACTAGTACTTGATGCCTTGGTAACGACCGCTCATCGTGAACCTGATGCATTTTATAATTTAAAGCAAATCTCCGCACCTGATTACCAGCATGATGCAGCGTTGTTACAAGTGTCATCTTATCTTGCTAAACAGCAGGTTGCATATAATCTAAGTCAACAAGGACATTGCATCGAATTTGTTGAGCATACTGATGTTGCAAGTTTTGATTTAATTGTTGATGGTACGCCGATGCAGGTAAAATGTAGCTTAGATGCAGAACGAATTGAGGCATTTGTAAGACAGCATCCGCATATTGCGATTATTGTGAATATTGAACTAGCGCATTTACAAGAAAAATATCCTTCAGTTTTTGCTGATTTTGCTTTGAGTTATGCTTCAGTACAGCGCTCAGCTGTTGCGTGTTTGCAGCATTCAACTGGCAATGAAGAGTTTTTACCGATTCCATTGATGAATACCGGTTTTGCAGTATATCGTAATTTTAATACAACGATAAATTCACCGATATTGGGGATGTATTCGCAAGATAAATATTCGAGTTCAATACCAAAAAATGGCTTGGCCATTGGGACTAGCGTCGGTAGTGTGGTTTCGGATTCAATTGGTGCTTTCTTTGTTGGAGGGCTTACAGTATATCGAAATTGGCGAATACAGAAGATCGAGCAACGTCGACCTGTTTCAGAGAAAGTAGCGATAAAAGCTCAATCTGATTTGGTCATTGATTTGTTAATCCGCTTTGCTGAATGGTTTAATCAAAATTTATTAAAATATCGTGTTGATTTATATGCATTTCAACTGAGACAGATTGAAACAAAGCTGATGGGTAAGCTTCCAGATGCTGTTATTTCAACAACCTTATATGCTTATAAGTTTGAGGCTTATCAACGTGCACTCAGGTTGTATGTATGGATACAAAAACAATTAGCGCATGATCATCCTAAACGCAGAGCTCAGGCAGGCTGGGTTGCATTAGCACAGGCAGACCAATTTATGTCGATTGAGTTGAAGCAACGTATGACACAGCTAAATACTGAACTACAAAAATATAAGCACATGTCTCAACATGTTGTTAAGTTGCCAGATTTGGAACAACAAGCCCCCAACGATGCCAATCCACCTTATTCAATGCAAGCCATCTAAGATTTAGAAATCAGAAAATTTATGGATTAGCTTGAATGATCTGCCTCTGAGGTTGAACTCCCTAAAACAAGGGTTGCAAGTTTTAACATATCGACTTGAATTTTATTAAACTGTGCTGCGATTTTTTCAAAATCTAATTGGCTAATGTCTTGTTGACCATGTAAAAGAGGTAGATTGAGTAACTGTTGATTTGCACTCAGCAGACTTTGGCGGATTTGGTCTACTTCGGTGCTTTTGAGTTGCAAAGACAACAAAACATCATGTAATGCATGAAGCTCTTGTTTAAGTTTTGCAGTACTTTCTTTGAGTTGTTGAACATTCTGGTTTTGAATCGCCTGTTCGAGTTGGCTCTGTGAGTTCTGGAGCAATGCTGTGTAGTCATCTGTTTTGAGTTGCAATTGCGCAACATCACGGATGATATTAAACATATTGCCATGACTTAGACTCTGTTCTTCTACTATATTCGAAAGGGGCTTTTGTTCTGTGCTCGAAGAAATATTTTGTTCTAGTTCAGTAGATTGCTGAGTTTGTTCATTCTTTTGAGGTGATTCGTCACAACCGACCAGCGCAATCGTGCTAATCAATGCTGCTGCAGAAAGAATCGCGGAGATTGGGCGGTATTTAAGCATGACAGAACTTCATCAAAATCTGAAAAGAGCGTCACTATAATCAGAAAGTGTGAAGAAAAATGTGATTTTTGCAATTCGTTAACATTTTCATGCAATAAGATAATACAGGTTGGTTTGAGCTGAAGTATGAGAAGAATAAGGCTATTCTTCTCAGTGATGATTAAACTTATTTCGCCAATTCAGCTTCAATCGCAGTCACAATGCGCTCATCATCTGCCGTGATATCAGGTGCGAAGCGTGCAACGATTTCACCATTTTTATTGACGAGAAATTTCTCAAAATTCCAAAGAACCTCTGGTGGGTTGTTCGGTGTTAAACCATAATCTACAAGATCTTTCCACCAAGGTCCTTCACCGATTCGTTCAGGAATCGCTTGGGTCAATGTTTGATAAAGTGGATGTTTATCATCACCGGCCACAGAAATCTTGGCGAAAAGTGGGAAATGTACATCATAATTGAGTGAACAGAATTGTTCGATTTCTTCATTTGAACCCGGTTCTTGTTCTAAGAAGTTATTGGCAGGGAAGCCGAGAATTTCCAAGCCTTGATCTTTTTTAGCTTGATATAGTTTTTCTAAACCTTCGTATTGAGGGGTCAATCCACATTTTGAGGCTACATTCACCAAGAGTAAAACTTTGCCTTTATATTGTTCTAGATCAATTTCTTGACCTTTAATGTCTTTAACTGGAATGTGATAAACCGATTGGCTCATGGGGGATGTCCTAATTTGTTGTTGTGAAATCACTTGTTTGTTTTAACTGCTAATCTTTTAGAGTGCAATGCTATTGATATGAATACATACAAAATATGCTGAAAAATGTATAACTTTAAAGCGTTGCATTTTTAAGTTGTATGGGGGTTTGTCCTGTGTAGCGTTTAAAGAACTCGATAAAACTTGAACTGTGATGATAGCCGAGTGCAAATGCCAGCTGTTTGATGGTCATTCCTTCGCGAATTTGATTAATTGCAAAAATAATTTTTGCTCGATTGCGCCATTCTGAGAGTGTGAGTTGTAACTCTTGTTGACTCAGTCGTAATACATGTCGTTCGCTCACGTTAAAATGATGAAGAACCTGTTGTAAGCTCAAATGAAATAACTCAGGATCAGCAAGCTTTTCTAAAATTGGCGATAAAATAGGATGATTGCTTTGCGGAAGATAATGGGAATACGTCGGTGCTTGTTTGAGTTGATCGAACAATACTTGGAGTAGATGTTCCAAATACTCTGGTGAATGGTTTTGCTTTTGTTGTTCTAAGATTTGAATGACCAATGCGCGGAAAAAAGGTTGGATACTGAAACAACGACAACTATTTCCTAAAAATTGCCCAAATTTAGGGTGTAGACGAATACAAATATAATGAATTTCATGTTCGACGGGCAGCGATTGATGTTCAGTACGTGGGGGTAACCACAGTCCATAGCTGGGGGGAGAAAGGTAATATTTCCCTTCAATATCAAACTCTAAAGTTCCATTGAGACTGAAGTTAAAGTCCCCCCAAAGTGAAGAATGAGGGCTAACAACGTCATCTTTTTGATAAAGAAATTCATGCACTTCAATACCATGTAAAAAAGGAAATTGTTTAGCCAGATCATGCTTCATGGGGAATATCTCTATTCATTTTCACAGCTGAGTTGAGGATTATTTAAACCGCGTGCTAGCGTGAAAATCAAGACTAGAGAGCAAAGTACCAGCGGAAGCATGGCAAAGAATAAGATGGTGCCATCAAAATGATCGACAATAATTCCGCCAAACATACTGCCTAAGGCAATTAAAATGAGGAAGGTCAATGTCACCATTGGCATGCCTTTTTCTACTGCTTCTGGTGCGTGGGTAAACATCCAGATATTCACTGCCGTTGGTATGATGCCATAAGCGAAGCCCCATAAAGCCGTCAACACCATGGCGGTCATAATATGTGCACCAAACATCGGCAAGCTTAAAAATGCCAAAAAGAATGCAAAGCCACTGACTGCAAAAGTATAGCGAATATTGATTTGCCCGAGATAACCCG
Source organism: Acinetobacter haemolyticus (assembly GCF_003323815.1). Lineage (NCBI taxonomy): Bacteria > Pseudomonadati > Pseudomonadota > Gammaproteobacteria > Moraxellales > Moraxellaceae > Acinetobacter > Acinetobacter haemolyticus. Next base: position 3,275,869 of record NZ_CP030880.1, on the reverse strand, counting down.
CAAAGATATTGCCAAAAATCCCCGCAATTCCATATACCAAAAGTAAACGGCTAATCAGCCCATCAGAGAAATCAATTTGATGTTTAAAAAAGGCGGAAAAATAACTATAAACTGCGAAGTGTGCAAATCCCATAAAGATAAAAATAATCAGCCCCTTACGAGCAGCGGGATGTTGCACAAGAATTGGAAGTTCTTTCCAACGCAGCGAAGACGATGGTTTTAATTGGGGTAAATAGAGGTATTGGAAGATAAAAAGCAAGATTCCCATGAGTGATATGACGGTGAAAGAGGTACGCCAGCCATTATACTGTGCCAACCACGTGCCCATAGGTACACCGAGTACACTTGCTAAAGTCACCCCGAAAGCGACCCAAGCCGTTGCTTTGGCAATCGGTAAATGCGGTGGAGCTAAGCGACCACTGAGAGCAACTGCTGTTGCCCAAAAGCCACCAATCGCAATCCCTAAAATAATACGTCCAAACAGTAATAATGCAAAGTTGGACGCAAAAGCTGTAATGAAATTGGCCAAAATCATGAGCAAGGTTAACAGTAGTAATAGTGTCCGGCGATCCAGTGTTTTGGCCGATATCGGGATCAATACTGCGGCAAACATTCCGACGATGGCCGTTAGCGAAACAGTTAAACCTGCTGTTCCAACGGACACTTGAAAATCTCGTGCGATCTCATTAAGCACGCCCACAGCAAGGAATTCACCAGTGACCAGCGCGAAAGCACTTAAAGTAACGGAGAGCAGTGCAAACCAATTGCCTTGAGAAGGGTTTGACTCAATGGGTCGTATATCAGTGGGAGATGATTGTTCCATAATAATTTCCTTTATTGTTATATAGATAACAATAAAATTGAAAAAGATTGAATTTTTATAACGATCGTTAAAAAATAAAATAGTTGATAAAAGCGATGGCGTCAATTAATTTAATAGTGATCGTTATAAAAATATTTGTGATTGCCATGACCCATGCAGATGATTCTCTAATAACACCGAGTGACGACACGCTCAAAAAAAAGCGTGGACGCCCAAAGTGCTTTGATGAACAACAGGTTTTAGAAAAAGCAATGTTGTTGTTTTGGGAGCATGGTTATGAAGCGACATCTGTCAGTGACTTAACACAAGCATTGGAGCTGACGGCACCAAGTTTATATAGTAGTTTTGGTGATAAAGCGGGGCTTTTCTATAAATGTATTGATTATTATTTGGCGCATGAAGCTTGCCCTATTGAAGCAATCTTCTTAGAAGCAAAGACTGCTAAAGTGGCATTCGAACTTTATCTTTATGACAATGTACAACGTTTAGCACAGCCAGATAAACCAACAGGATGTATGTTGGTGGTGGCGACCATTAACTGTTCGGATAATGCACAACAAATTCAGCATAATATTTTAGAAAAACGTTTAAAAACCAAGCAAAGACTACTAGAACGTCTGCAACAGGGGGTTGCCGAGGGTGACTTGGCAGCAACTGCACCCGTAACGGAAATGGCTGATTTCTATGCCACGGTGTTACAAGGCTTAACCATGCAAGCACGGGATGGTGCAACGGTCACCCAATTACATAAAGTGGTTGAGCATGCGATGCGGACATGGGAATTATTCGAATGATCGATGTCTAAAGCGCGATATAAATGTCTGATATACGATATTTCAATTATTTTGGACATCTCTCACAATATTTGCATGGTTGTAATAAGGTGAGACAAACTGATGGGTCAGTTATCTAAATATCAGAAATGGGCATTTGTATTGCCATTGATTGCGGTCTTGATTTGGTCGCTGAATATTGCAGTAACCCGCTATGTTGCTGATTATATTTCACCAGTTAGTATCAGTTTCTATCGCTGGTTGGTGGCATTTCTGATATTAACGCCGTTTATGTTACCTAAGATTTGGCAGCAACGCGCTTTGATTCGCCCTCTTATTCCAAAATTGGCGGTATTAAGTGCTTTTGGTATGGTGCTATATCAAGGTTTGTCCTACGCGGCAGCGCATTATACCACCGCCACCAATATGGGAATCGTCAATGCTTTCGTTCCTATCTTTACCATTTTTATCTCATATCTGATTTTAAAAGACCGCCCAAATCGATTTGCGATTTTAGGAAGTGTACTTTCATTTGCTGGATTACTTTATGTCATGGGGCAAGGTCATATTTCCAGCTTATTTATGCAGGGTGGGCATTGGGGTGATGCTGTGATGGTACTTGCGGTTGGATTTTATGCTTTTTATGGTGTATTCCTTAAAAAGTGGCAGTTAAAGCTGCCACTCATGACCAGTTTATATGTTCAAATCGGATTTGCATTGGTATACCACCTGCCATTTTTACTTTGGTTTGGGCTGGACTGGATCAATGCTGAAAATGCAGCAAGTGTCATTTATGCAGGCGTCTTTCCATCCTTAATCGCGCCTTTGCTATGGATGCTGGCTGTTCAGGTCATTGGACCCAATCGAACCAGTATTTTTATGAATCTGATGCCAGTGTTTACAGCAATTATCGCGAGTTTTTGGTTAGCGGAAAGCTGGACAATTTATCATAGTATTGGTGGTTTTATGATCTTGGTTGGGATTATTCTGGCGCAGAAAAAAAGCCTAAAACTGCCATCTCGTGCGTTAGAATCGACAACTTAAGATGTAAATAAAATGCGTGTTTGTATAAAAAATAGACAAACGCGCATTTTATTTGGTATGAAGACGATTCTTTCTATTTGATATTACAAGTATATTTTGAAGAACAGCTAAAATTATCATCAAAAAAAAGCTCAATAAAAATAAAAATATAATTTTATTGAAAATCCAAAGGTGACAAAAATGGTATGCTTTTCACATTTTTTGTTAGGAGAATAATATATTTGTATAAATGAGATGATTCCGCCATAATAAACACCGAAGCAAATTGATACATTTTTTATTTGCTGACCGAATTTTCGAACCCTCTGGATGTGATTATACACATCCTTTTTATGCTCAGTTATCCCTATATAACTGAGCTTTTTTTTGCCTATTTTAGGCGCGAATAACTTCACCTGTTAACGCATTGAGAATCCGACTCGGTTCTTGACTCAAGCCTAAATTGCCTGCTAAGTAATGTAGGGAATGACCAAAGTAGTTTTGTGCTTCCTCTAAACTGCGAGCTGGTGCTAACCCAGCAGGATTAGCGCTGGTAGACACAACAAATCCACCAAAATGGTGACAAAGTTGGACACATAATGGATGTGTAGTGACGCGCACCGCGACTAAAGGGTGCTGTCCTTTGATCCATGTCGGAATGTGTTGGTCTGCGGGTAATAGCCATGTCGTTGCGCGTTCTGTCTCAACACGATCTGACCAACTATTAATCACCTGATGCCGAATCGCGGGTTCAAGGTCTTGTAATAAATGCTCTACTTGCTCGATACAGCCTGCTAATAGAATGACACCTTTCTCAATTGGACGATGCTTGAATTCAAGGACATTTTGAAAAGCCTGTTCATTGAATGGATCACAACCTAGCCCCCAAACGGCTTCAGTGGGATAGGCGAGTACTTGTCCTTGTTTTAAAAGTTGAGCAGCATCAGCAACAGAGGAAGTAATCATGTTATGTATACGAAAAAAGGAGGAGACATCGCTTAGTTTAAAGCATTGGGCGACAACGTAAATAGCGTCCGCCTCGTTGTGTACATAAACCTAATAGCTCAAGTTCCATGAGGTGTGAAGTAAGCTCAGCAATATTGCTTTGCTGTAGTTGTGTGAGTTGGTCTATGTCTTGTCCAACCCAGTCTAAACATTGATACAGACCAACCAAGTGTGAGGGAAGGCTTGGAGCCGCATTTGAGGATTTTTCTGAAGATTGCTGTTCAGATTGCCATTGAGTAGGTAAGGCTAAGTCCTCGATTACTTGCTCAGGATGATCGACTAAGATTGCACCTTCTCGAATGAGTTGGTGACAGCCTTGATGGTGTTCACTATAAATATGCCCAGGAATCGCAAACACCATTTTTCCTTGGCTAGCCGCCTGATTGGCAGTAATAAGAGAACCACTTTTTATTGCAGCTTCAACCACAACAACACCAAGACTTAAGCCACTGACAATCCGATTACGACGAGGGAAATGTTGTTGTAAAGGCATAGTGGAGGGAAGGAACTCGGAGATGATAGCACCCGACTGTGCAATTTGCTGGGCTAGTTGTACATGTTGAGTTGGATAGACACGGTCTAATCCTGTTCCAACAACAGCAATGGTACGTTGATGAACCAATCCACCTTGATGTGCAGCATGATCAATACCATGTGCTAGACCACTACTAATATAAAAACCTTTTTCACTTAAATAATACGCAAAATCATAAGCGACTTGGCGCCCATGAGGACTCGGTTTGCGGCTTCCTACCATCGCGATTTGTGGTTGTAATAAAGCGTGTGGATTCCCTTGTCCAAAAAGTATCGGTGGATGGTCTGAGTAAGGGAGTAGTTGTGTCGGATAACCAATATCTTCGGGTGTTAAAATAAAATCACTATGTTGACAGATTAATTTTACTAACTGAGCAAATTGTTGTTGCCCTTCAGGTGTTTGAAATTCAGCTAAACGTTTTAAATGATTGGCATGTAAGCCCAGTTGTTGCCATTCAGGGAAGCGCTCAGTTTGGGTTGCTTGTTCGCAATTGCCAAAATAGTCGACAATTTTTTGAAAGCTAGAAAGTGAATGTTGAACCAAATACCACACCAGCACGGTAGAGTAATGGTGAGGTAATAATTGGTTCAACATATGCCATCTACTTAGTTATCTAAACGAGGTGGTTTGATACTTGAGCCCATTTTTATTGGTAACTCACTTTCAAGCACATACGCATAGCTGATACGGTCAAAGCTCTTAAAGATCATCACACTACCGACATACTGTCCTGGTAATTTGACATTTTCTTTCGTTTTCGGATCTTTTACTGTTTCACCGTCTTGATAAGCATTAAATACTTGTCCGATTTCGATTCCATCAGCTGTACCACGATCGACGGTGACAACACCATTTTTAGCGGCTGTACCAATTGAACCCATGACACGAATAATTTTACCGCCATCAGTGACTTGATTTGCATCGGTTGGGTAGAACAATGTTGGTAACATGGCATCTTGTTCAGGCATGACACGATCACCACGACGAACTTCACCGTTATAACTATCGGTTAACTCAACAGTGGTAATATCCTTTTCAGTGCTAATGGCAACACCTGAAGCAACTTGGGTCAATTCAACGCCAAGGACCTGCTTTTTGCCATGTTCATCAAGAATGGTGTACGGTTCACCTTCACGGAATACGCCATAGCGTTGACCATTTTCAATGCCGTTACCACGGACATAAACACGTTGACCTTTACCAGCGAGTACACGTTGATCGGCTGTACCCAGGATATAAGGTGTATGCGCAATTGCATCAGCTGGAAGAACCGAGGTACGCTCGAGCCATTGTTGAATATGCGCCAATGGAATAACTGGAATGCTATTGTTGAGTGCTTCGACACGCACCTGTGGGCGTAATGTTGAGGTGTTGCCTGTATAACGGCGAATAATACCCGCACAGCCATCTCCCTCATCTTTACCCACCAATGGTTTGCCATTCAAACTACAAAGCAATAAGCGGTCGCCTGGATAGATCCAGTGCGGGTTTTTAACGTGCTTATTGCTTGCCCAAATCTCAGGCCAACGCCAAGGCTTGCTTAAAAACTTACCTGAAATGTCCCAAAGCGTATCGCCTTTTTTGACCACATAAACGTGTGGTGCACCCACTTTTACTGAGGGTGGACTAACGTTCGGACTTGCAGCATGTGCAAGATTGACACTCATGCCTAGTCCTGCACATATTGCAGCGGCAATCAGTTGTTTTTTTAACCCCAAGGCATGAAATGATTGTATGCCGTTTAAAACCTTTTTCATTATCATAATTCCTAAAAATTATGTGTGTAGTTGCGCTATAATAACGACTTTACACACAATTTTTTTTGATCAAGCATTCCCTTCAGTCGGTTTTCTGATCAACGGCATAAGTTTAGGATGTCAGTATGGCCTTATTACCTATTCTAAGTTTCCCTGATCCCCGCCTTCGTACCATTGCTAAGCCAGTCGAAGAAGTCACTGATGAGATTCGTCAGCTTGCAGCAGATATGCTTGAAACCATGTACGAGGCACCGGGTATAGGTTTAGCGGCAACTCAGGTTGATCATCATATTCAGCTTATTGTTATGGATCTCTCTGAAGAGAAAAACCAACCGATGGTGTTCATTAACCCCAAAGTCACTCCGCTGACTGAAGAAACGCAGCCTTATGAAGAAGGCTGTCTCTCTGTGCCTCAAATATACGATAAAGTTGAGCGTCCGTCACGCGTAAAAATCGAAGCAATTAACCTTGAAGGTCAAGCATTTGAGTTAGAAGCTGACGAACTTCTCGCTGTTTGTATCCAACATGAAATGGATCACTTAAATGGCAAACTTTTTGTTGATTATTTATCACCACTAAAACGCCAACGTGCGCGTGAAAAGGTCGAAAAAGTGGTTCGTCAACGTGAAAAAGAGAAAGTTGCAGTTAAACGCTAAACTGTAAAAATCATTTGAAGATGCTTTCTTTGTTTCGTTGTGGGTTATTGCTTGCGTTTACCGCGGTCTGTTTACAGATTGCGGTATTCTTGCAGCCATTACTGCCCAAGCAATATCAGATTGCACCTGTCTGTGAAACGATTACACAGGCGTTGCTACTACCGAAAGTCATAACAGCGCATAATCAACATACGCAACACTCTTCGCATCATGGTCATCAGTTTGATCAGACTCAGGCATCGGTGTCACAGCACGATCACCACGATCCCAATCATCAATGCCAATATTGTACCGTTTATGCCAACTTGATCTTGCCACCTGAGCTTGGCATCAAAGAGGTTTTAGTTCGGATTCAAATCCGTTTAGTTGCATATCAGCAAGCTTTTAAGCATGTTTATTTTGCACTACAACGATTGTTCTTATTGCCCCAAGGGCGGGCTCCACCTCTTTCAGCATAAATTAAAACTTTATTTTATTAGGGTTTGCATAACTCTAGCCCAGTTTTACTTATGTTTTTAAGAGAGACCAATCATGGCTCAACCTAAATTTTTATTACAACCATTAACGGTTGCGATTCTTGCTGCCTCAAATGCCGCGATGGTATGGGCAAATGCTGAAGTTCAACCACAATCTCAAACGGCTCAAGTGATACTTGCACCGATTGTCGTCACCGCACAACAACCCAATCAAAACAATGGTTTGGTGGTACAGGCCGATCCGAAGAAGCCCATCCAACCTGTGCCAGCAACAGATGGGGCAGATTATTTACAAAGCATTATGGGTTTTAATGCGATTAAAAATGGGGGAACCAATGGTGATGTAACGTTCCGTGGAATGTTTGGTTCACGGATTAAAATGCTCGTTGATGGTAGTGAAAATCTAGGGGCATGTCCGAGTCGTATGGATGCCCCAACCTCTTATATTCAGCCTGAAAGCTTTGACAAAATTACCGTGATTAAAGGACCACAAACGGTACGGTATGCAACACCAGGTTCGGCTGCCACGGTGATTTTTGAGCGTCAACCAGAGAGTCTCAGCAAAGATCAACCTTATCGTGGGCAGGCGAGTGTGGTGACAGGGTCATATGGACGTTTAGATCATAATGTCGAAGCCGCAATTGGGGATGAGACGAAATATGCACGTTTGAATGCCAATCGCTCTGTAGCCGACAACTATAAAGATGGTGATGATCAAACCGTTCATTCTAACTGGGAGCGTTGGAATGCTGATCTCGCCTTAGGTTGGAAACCGACACAGGATTCATGGTTGGAACTGCGTGCTGGTAAGGGAGATGGCGAAGCAGCCTATGCAGGCCGTAGTATGGATGGTTCGCAATTTAAACGAGAAAGCCTTGGTTTACATGCTGAACAAAAGAATCTAAATGAGGTGATTAAAAAGATCGAAGCTCAAGTGGATTATAGTTATAACGATCACATCATGGATAATTTTAGCCTGCGTACACCACCCATGACGACAATGGAAATGCATGGTATGGACATGACTGTACCCAACAAAATGTCGATGCGTGTTGATCGCCGGACCTTAAATACGCGTTTCGCCGTAACAACTGATTGGAATAAGTTTAGTGTCATTTCAGGCGTAGACACACAGCATAATAAACATGGTGGGGACATGGTGATGTATGCCATGCCGTCAATGAATTCACCTTATGCTGAAGATTTAAAATTCCAGTCTTATGGTGGGTTTAGCGAGTGGACCTACAATGTTGATTCTGACCAAAAGCTAGTTGCAGGCGCACGTATTGATCAAGTCAAAATTGATAACTTAAAAAATGGTAAAGATCGCCGTGATACATTGGCAAGTGGTTTTATCCGTATCGAAAAAGCTGTACCTGAACATGGTGTAAAAACCTATGCAGGCTTGGGTTATGTTGAACGCAGCCCTGATTTCTGGGAGCTATATAGTACTTCAACAAATCGTGGGGTTGGAGCAACCGATATGAAGGGGAAAACTACCTATCGTATGCTTGATAATTTAAACAATCTCAAAAATGAACGGACAGCACAACTGGATGTTGGTTTTCAAACAGAACATGGTGCATGGAACACTTGGGCTTCTGCTTATGCAGGCTTAATCAAAGACTTTATTTTGTTGGAATATAATACACCAGCTAAGAGACAGCCTTTGGCGCGTAATGTGGATGCAACGATTGCTGGGGCAGAAGCGGGTGTAGGTTACCAATTTAATGATCAGATTCAAGTGGATGTATCCACCATGTATGCTTGGGGAAAAAATACCTCTGATGATCGTGCCTTGCCACAAATTGCACCTTTAGAAGGACGTATTAATCTTCGTTATGTTGAGGATAAGTATAGCTTGGGGTTATTGTGGCGTGTGGTCGCTAAGCAGAATCGTATCAGCCTAAATGAAGGAAATGTGGTGGGTTATGATATGAATGAAAGCAAAGCGTTCAATACATTAGCAGTGAACGGTAGTTATCAATTAACCAAGGCAATGGATGTTTCGGTTGGTATTGATAACCTTTTAGATAAAACTTATGCCGAACATCTTAATAAAGCAGGCGCTTCAATGTTTGGTTATGGTGCCAGTGAACAGTTCAATAATATTGGACGAAACTATTGGATGCGCATGAGCATGAAGTTCTAAGCAACAAAAAAACAAGGTGGATATTTCCACCTTGTTTTTTTACATTTAAGCCAAGCAATCTTGTTTTGGCATTAAGCTATCGCAGTACAACGGATTGAGTGCACATTGTAGGTCATCAATCTGTCCTTGAGTGACATATCCATTGGCTTTGAGATATTCGGCGACACGATCATCACGTAGACTTAAGAATGCAGCATCATAAACGCCCAGATCAACAAACAAAGCAGCCGTTTCTAAGCTATTAAAATGATCTAGGAATACATCATTTTCATACATCAAGAAAATATGTCCGAATTCAGCTTTGCTACGAATTTTTAAATGTTGTGCCAATTGTTCAGGGCGTGTTTTGATGAACAATAAATCTGAAAGCTCATCAAATTGAGTACGATCGAGTTGGTTAGCCCCTACTTTGACATGACCAAGCCATGCTTTAAAGACAAGCACCGCACCGCCACGTAATAACATACTCCACATTTGATATCGTGTTTCTTCATCGAGATGTGCTGATTCAGTTTCTAATGTATTTAAAAACAATTCTTCCTGTTGAGCGAGCTTTTCAAACAGTCCAAGTCCCTGAGGCTGATAAGCAGCAGGTGCAAATACATCAAAATTCAATTCATCAAAGACCTTTAAAGCCAAAGGAATTGCTGTTTGATAAAGCGTATCAAGTGCACGTATATGCGCGTCATTTAATTTATTTTGTACAAAAATCGCTTTCCAGTCCAATTCTGGCAATAACGCATTGGCACTGTATTGGCGATAAAATTGCTGTGAACGAAGTTCTTTTGTGGGCTGCTGATTCATGTTCAATGTCCTTTCTGATAATAATGATGAGAAACCCATGAAACATGAACCTAGGTTCCTCTTGATTCGCATAAATTTATGCGTTATTCAGAAAGCAAGTAGAATACGACTAAAGTCTTATATGTTTATTTTTGTAGTTAAAGTCTAATAAAAACAATAGGATGTTAAATTGTAAATAAATATACAAATGTTCTGTAATGTAAGTGAACATTTTTGCCATAGTCAAAAAAGCTTTGAGCGTTTTGGTCACTTAATCATCAGCTAAATCTAATTATTTTGGTGTTTTACGCCTATGTTTCAAAATATATTGCTATTTTGTTGAGACATTACGCTTTTGACCAAAGAGAAATCTCTAATCAGTTCACAGAATTGATTACATCGGCATAATTTTTAATCCTGATAGCCATGCACGTAAAGCAGCGGGTTTCAATGGTTTTCGAAGTAGCACAATATTTTGCTCTTTGAGTCGTTGCGGTAATTCAGGATCTGAATCTGCGGTGATCAACGCAACTGGTACATGGGTAGGTCGATGTTGCTCAATAAAATCTAAGCCGAGTTGGTCATGGTTTAAATGCTGATCGATCAACCAGACTTGGATATCTTCTTGTTCAATCAATTTAAGTGCCTCAACTGGTTCGGTGGCAGTGAAAATTTGATAGCCCCATTTACCGAGCAGTGTGCGCATACCTTCTAGTATGTTTTCATCATTGTCTAAGCACAGTACCTTGTAAGCAGTATGCTGTAGCGCCGTGTTTTGTGTCGGTGCGAGATGAGGTTTCTTGGCTTCTGCCAAAGGCACTTCGATCATGAAGCAGGAACCTTTGCCTAACTCAGAGTACACATAGACTGGAAAATCCAATAAATGAGTCATGCGTTGGACAATTGCTAAGCCAAGCCCTAGTCCTTGCTCTCCCCAAGGTGAGGTATGTCCACAGCGCTCAAACTCTTGGAAAAGTTTGATTCGTTGTTGTTCATTAATGCCCGGACCTGTGTCCCATACACCAATCCGGATATGATGTGGACGCTGAGCTGAACGTAGAACACCGACCACGACACGACCTTGGGCAGTATAACGCAGTGCATTACTGACAAAGTTTTGGATAATACGTCGCATCCATTGTGGGTCCGTATCGACCCAAAATTTTGTATCGTGGACATGGAGCTGAATCTTTCGTTGAGCGGCAATCGATTTAAATTGCAGTTCAAGATCGCTGAGTAAATCATGCAGGGCATAGGCTTGACGTTTAGGCTGAATCGTCCCACCTTCCAATCGAGCAATATCTAATAATGCAGACAGCATACTCTCAGCCCCATATAAGGCGCGATCGAGTTGTTGCAGTGTTTGTTGGTCTTCGGCTGAATGTACGCTTTGTTCTAATGCAGTACTGAACAACCGTGCAGCATGCATAGGTTGTAATAAGTCATGGCTGGCTGCGGCAAGGAAGCGGCTTTTGGATTGATTCGCTTTATCGGCTTGCTCGAGTGCTAATTGCTGTTCTTTCAGTGCATCTGCAAGCTGTTGGGTTCGGTCATGCACACGTTCTTCGAGTACCGCTTCATTGGTACGGAAGGCTGTAATATCTGCAAAGGTGGTGACAAAACCACCGCCTTTAATCGGATTGCCTCGCATTTGAATGACACGCCCATCTTTACGAATTCGCTCAAACTCATGTGCACTTCCAACCTTCATCCAGTGAAGGCGTTTACGTACATGTTCTTCAACAGGACCGGGGCCACATTCACCACGTTCTGCGTTATAACGAATCAAATCGGCAATCGGGCAACCGACATAAACCAGATCTTTGGGATAATCAAACAGTTTTAAATATTGATTATTCCAAGCAACCAAACACATATTTTTATCGACCACGCTTACACCTTGTGTCATGTGATCAATCATGGTCATCAACAGGTTTTGATTAAAACGTTGCCATTGTGAGGCCTGATCCAAAATATTGGCCACTTGTCCCAAGGCCAAACCATTATTGATGAGTGCTGTGGTCAATAAAGTTCGTGCAGAGGCTGCTCCAATAATGCCAGCGAGATATTGTTCAGTGAACCGCCACCACATACCATTGGCGACATGATTTTCATTTAAAACAATGTGGTTTTGTTCGCAGAATTGTTGGAAGGCTTGGTTGGTTGGTCGTTCTCCCGTAATGCGTTTGGCAAGTGCCAATAAGTCTCCAACTTTGAGTCGAGCTGCGTTTTGATGTAAGTCATTCAGATCTACAGTTGCATGTGTAGAAGCCACGGGTTTGGTTTCATAGTAAAAGAAGCTTTCGGCTTGAATTTGTTCGGCAATACTTGGACGGTAAAGTCTTGAAATCCAGATATATAAAATGAGATTCAATCCTAAAGACCAAAGCACACCGTGTGTTAATGGCGCAAACGACTCAAAACCGAGTAGCGCTTCAGGGCGGAGGCTATGAATGTCAAACGGCCCAAACAGTAAGATATGTTGGGCAATGTTCTGATAATCTTCAGGCAGACTGCGTAATAAGGTCGGAAAAAGTAGAGTATAACTCCACATGAAAAAACCAACGATCAACCCGACATAGACCCCTTGGCGACTTGCACCACGCCAATATAATCCGCCGATGAGAGAAGGTGCGAATTGTGCTACGGCACTAAATGCTAAAAGACCAAATACTGAAAGTTGATTAATATCATTAAAGAAATTAAAAAATAAAAAGCCAAGTAACATGACACTCAGAATACTGATACGCCGTGTTAGCTTAAGCACTTTGGGGAGCTGAGGATCATGTCGAGAAATCACTTTGAAATGCCAAAGTGCAGGCATAATCAAATCGTTACTCAGCATGATGGAAAGTGCGACTGATGCAACCAGCAACATCCCTGTGGATGCGGAAAAACCACCCAAGAAAGCTAACAGAGCCAGCCAATCTTGTTGATAGCTGAGTGGTAATGCTAAAACAGCAATATCTGAGGTGCCCAATGATTCAGGAAGGGCATTTAAAGCCCAACTCGCGATAGGGATGATCGCGAGTGTTGTTAAAATTAAATAGATGGCAAACCAGAGTCGTGCGCCATGAATATGCTTTTCATCACGAAGTTCAACAACAGCAACATGAAATTGGCGTGGAAGGCAAATCATCGCAAGGGCAGCAAGTAAAGTTTGAACCCAGAAGGTTTCAGGTACGCCGAGTTGCTGTACATTATAAAAATGCTGCGATACATCATGGCTGACCTGTTTAATGTTTTCAGGGGACTGCAACAAGAAAAATCCAGCAACACAGAGTAAAGCAAACAATTTGACAAAAGATTCAAACGCGACGGCAAGCATGAGCCCACCGTGTTGTTCAGTATTTGCAATATGACGTGTTCCGAAAATCATTGCCAAAATGGCTAACAGCGCTGTAAGCATCAAGACACTGTTGGTCGTGGTATGAATTTGTGAGTTGGGTTCTAAAATTACTGCCGCACTTAAGGCAATCGCATGGAGCTGAAGGGCGAGATAAGGTACGATCGCGATTACTGCCAATATCGTTACTAAGGCTGCCAAACGACCACTTTTGCCGTAGCGAGCAGCAATGAAATCAGCGATGGAAGAAATGGAATGGTATTGTCGGATACGTCCTAAACGTTTCCAAATATCATAACCAAACCAAATAAATAATAAGGGCCCAAGATAAATGGGTAGAAACAGGATTCCATCACGGACAGCTGCACCTGTTGCTCCGTAAAATGTCCAAGATGAACAATATACCCCTAAGGTCAGGCTGAATAGCAGCATTCGACCACGCGCACTGAGGCGACTGGCGTGTTTTTCTCCAAAAAAAGCACAACCAAATAACAGCGCAATATAAAGTGCGAGTATGCCAAGAATAAGCCAACTGTTCATATTGCTCACGTGATCAAATTCCATTTTTTATCATACCCGAAGCACGGGCTTGGAGATGCGTATCAATGCGTTTGTAGCGACCAAAGTCTAAGTTACGGCATCATCATAAACTTGCTAACTTGGATAGTGAAGAATCCCGTAGAGAAAAAGGGGTCCATGGTCGGACACAAAAATAAGGAGTTGGTTATGGATGATTCACAAGTAGATCAGATTCTACGAAATCCAAAATTTAAGGAAATGGTGAGAAGGAAAAGCATCTTAAGCTGGACGCTCACAGGAATTATGCTGTTTATCTATGTCGGTTTTATGCTTTTGGTCGGTTACAACAAAGAATTTTTAGGAAGCTCATTTAGCGGAGGAGTAACCACTGTAGGTATCCCCCTTGGTTTGAGCATCATCGTGTTGTCATTTTATTATGTGGTGTCTATTCCTATATTGCCAATAATAAACTTGATCAATTAAACGAAGAAGCACTCAAGGAAGTTGAGGCGATTACGCATGAAAAAGGGATGCACTAAGATGAAAGGAATGTCATTTACAGCAAAACTTTTCGCCGTGATCAGTTTTTGTTGTTCAAGTATTGCATTTGCAGGACCTGATTTGGGCGCGGCAGAGCAACAAGCAACCAACTGGCATGCGATTATCATGTTCGCAATTTTTGTTGGTTTAACGCTATTCATTACCAAGTGGGCCGCAAAGCAAACTCAATCTGCTAAAGACTTCTATACTGCGGGTGGCGGTATTAGCGGTTTCCAAAATGGTTTGGCGATTGCTGGTGACTATATGTCTGCCGCATCGTTTTTGGGTATTTCTGCCATGGTCTTCATGTCAGGTTTCGATGGTCTCCTTTACTCACTTGGTTTTATGGTCGGTTGGCCCATCGTATTGTTCTTAATTGCCGAGCGTTTACGTAATTTAGGTAAATATAATTTATCAGATGTGGTGTCTTTCCGTCTGGAAGAGAAACCTGTACGTACTCTTGCGGCAATGAGTTCATTGGTGGTGGTTGCATTTTATCTGATTGCACAAATGGTAGGTGCAGGTCAGTTAATTAAACTACTCTTTGGTCTGAACTATAATGTTGCGGTAGTGATTGTTGGCTTACTGATGATGGCGTATGTCATGTTCGGTGGGATGTTGGCGACGACATGGGTACAGATCATTAAAGCAGTGATGTTACTAAGCGGTGCAACTTTCATGGCCTTTATGGTGATGAAAGGTGTTGGGTTCAGCTTTACCAATATGTTCAATCAAGCAATTGAGGCCTATGGTCAAGCGCATAACTTAAGTTGGAATGAAGCTTTAAGAATTATGAGTCCTGGTTCGTTGACAGCAAATCCAATTGATGCTGTTTCACTGGGTCTTGCGCTAATGTTTGGTACGGCTGGTTTACCACATATTCTAATGCGCTTCTTTACCGTTAAAGATGCGAAAGAAGCACGTAAATCGGTTGTAGTGGCCACAGGTTTCATTGGTTACTTCTACCTTTTAACCTTTATCATTGGTTTTGGTGCAATCCTATTTGTTGCCAACAACCCGCAATTCCTTGATGTTGCAAAAATGGCAGTCACTGGAAAGTTAGAGTTGATGGGTGGGAATAACATGGCTGCGGTGCATCTGAGTGATGCCGTCGGTGGCGATTTATTCATGGGCTTTATCTCAGCGGTTGCCTTTGCCACAATTTTAGCAGTGGTTGCTGGCTTAACTCTGTCAGGTGCATCAGCGATTTCACATGATCTTTATGCAAACGTATTCAAAAAAGGGAAAACTACGCCTGCATCTGAGCTACGTATGTCAAAAATTGCAACTTTAGGTTTAGCTATTTTTGCGATGGTACTTGGTATTTTATTCGAAAAACAAAACGTTGCATTCATGGTCGGTTTAGCATTCTCGGTTGCATGTTGTGCAAACTTCCCGATTTTAGTGTTATCTATGTTCTGGAAAGGGTTGACTACACGTGGCGCAGTTATCGGTGGTTTAGTAGGCTTGATTGGTGCGGTCAGCCTCATCATTCTTTCTAAAGCTGTTTGGGTTGATACGTTGGGTATTTCTGACACTGCACCAAACCCATTCAACGGTCCAGCATTATTTGCGATGCCACTCTCATTCTTCTGCTGCTGGTTCTTCTCTGTAACGGATAAGTCAGCACGTGCTGAAAAAGAGCGTAAAGCATTTGATGCACAGTATGTTCGTTCAATGACTGGGGTGGGTGCTACAGGTGCATCTGATCACTAATCAACATGTTGATATAAAGATAGAGCCCTCAATTGATTGAGGGCTTTTTCAATTGTTATTGATGCATACTGGCAAGTTGTTGTGATTGCTTTCGATATAACGACAGCCCCGTTTTCTGTAGTTGTCGTCCATTTCGTTCAAGAAATTGGTTGATTGGCGCAATATATTTGGCACTGGTATAGAGGGTGAGATTACGAAGTATCAGATAGTAAGCAAACCATGACGCAGACTGAGCATCTAAACCAAGGCGTTTCATTTTCTTACGACCAATAAAAAACTGGGTAATTTCTAAATGTTGTTTATAGGCGAGTTTCTGTTGAAAAGTACGTAAATAACGGTATTGACGTTCAAAAGGTTCTTTGGAAAGGCTAGATCCCAGTGAAATACTGCTCGCATCAGATTTAGGATGAGCAAACTGCATCCAGTAAATGAGTTTCCAACCATCA
Source organism: Acinetobacter haemolyticus (assembly GCF_003323815.1). Classification (NCBI taxonomy): domain Bacteria; kingdom Pseudomonadati; phylum Pseudomonadota; class Gammaproteobacteria; order Moraxellales; family Moraxellaceae; genus Acinetobacter; species Acinetobacter haemolyticus. The sequence goes on along the minus strand of NZ_CP030880.1, from coordinate 3,259,319 downwards.
CGCTCTTGATCAACCAGCCATTTCTCTTCAATTCCCATTAACCAGCCTGCATATTTCCAAAAATGTAAAAAACTATCGACTTCCTGTTTATTTGGGAAAATACCGAGAGCGCGGATACCAATTAAAACCACGCCACTAAATGCAATATTGGTCATTGCTTGGTCATATTGATTGATTGGAAGACCCCATGTTTCAGCATCCCATTTTTCTGATTTTCTCAGTTGATGGCGAACCAGAGCGTGAATGAAACGAACGTAGATCGTTGAGGTAAAACCTTTACCAAAACGTGTAAAGCCATCTGGTTCAGTGATATCCACCCACCATTTCGTGGTTTCAGCAAGACGAGTGCCAGCTTGTTTTTTTAATGCACCTGTCAAAATCAATGGCTGATTAAATCCAGGATACATGTAGCCTGTCATTAATGATAAATCTCTTAAAATCAAACCATTATTGATACCTAGTCGATAGGTAAATTTGATTGCAGCGTCAATTTTATGTTGCTCATACCAAACTGGTTTTTGTTCAACCAAATGAAAAAAATCAGTAAGCTCTGGAATGTTATGGGGGAGTTTATCGAGTCCTTCATAAAGTGCAGTTTCAAAATACTTACGGTGTAGTTTGGGGTTTTGCAACATCCACTGCATCACTTGATCCATTGGTTCGTCACCACTTTGTAATGCTGTATTGAGTGCCAGATATTCGTCATAATTTGGCTGTATGTCTTGGTTAACTAAATAACTTAATACTTTGCTGGTGATACTGGATTGGACCATTTTTTCATAGGAAGCCAAACGCTTAGGTTTATTTAGATTTAGCATTGCATCACGCCTCAGATTATTATCTAATCAAAGCTTAATACGAATAAATATTCGCATTCAATTCGCATTTAAATCGAGGCTGTACATGAGAAAACGCCCACAGCAACAACGTGCCAAAATGATTGTGGAAAGTATTTTAGAGGGTGCTCAAAAATGCATTGCTGAGCATGGGGTGCTACAGGTCACCACGCCTAAAATTTCTGAAAAATCAGGTGTTGGTGTTGGCTCGATTTATCAATACTTCGAAAATAAAGAGCAAATTATTGCCGAGTTGCTATTACGTAAAAGTGAAAATTTGGGGCAAGCTTTAAAACAGTTAGTGGTCTTGCAAGAGCAAGCTTCTATTCAAGACATCATCACATTAAGCATTGCCTTTGGTTTCGAAACATTAAAGTCTGATCAAGGCTTTTTTATTGAGATTTTAAAAAATTGGCATGCCTATAGTGAGTCTGAAGCAGCTCAGGTTTTGGAACAACATTTTCTAGAAATAGGGATGTATTTGTTTGGGCGATATTATCCCCAGTGGGACTTTGAAACCTTAAAGCATAAATCTTTTGTGATTATCAATAGTACTTTATTTACCATGATGCGTTATGCCAGTAAAAATACATTTTTAATTGAAGAACAAAGACTTCAACAAGAATTAGCGAAAATGATTATTGCCTTTTTAACGACGGATTAAATGTCACATTGTGATTATCAACGCACAGTAATGTGTAGTGTATTGGTGAGCAAAGTGGTTGATGATTAGGTGTTCAGTACATTCTTTGTTACCCTAAAAAATAACCGACATAGTGGTTTTTTATTGGAAAGTTATCATTTCTGTACCCACAGCTTTGATAATTCCTTTTATAAACTCTGATGAGTTTTTTTATAGTTTAGACGTTTTTAATTATTCACTTTCCGTCTTCTAGTGTGCCGAAGCGACGCAATAGCTATTAGAATAGTATGGAGAAAATATGCATTCCAAAACATCATCTTGGTTGTCCAACGTCAACCGAAATGTTTTCTTTAGCACGGTATTGATTATTTCCGTATTCCTTTCGTTTGCAATCTTTACCCCTGGTATTTTTGAGAGTTTATCTGCCCAAGCAAAACAATGGATTACCGATTCTTTTAGTTGGTTCTATATTTTATGTGTGGCGATTTTTCTTGTTCTTTTGGTTTATATCGCCTGTTCTGCAAGTGGCAATATTAAACTAGGCCCAGATCATAGTCAGCCAGACTATAGTAAGGGTTCATGGTTTGCGATGCTGTTTACTGCAGGTATGGGCGTCGGACTGATGTTCTTTGGTGTGGCTGAACCGGTTATGCACTATGTAACCCCACCAAATAGTGATCCTGAAACAGTGCAAGCAGCCAAAGAGGCATTGAGAATTACTTTCTTCCACTGGGGGGTACATGCATGGGCTGTTTATGCGTTGGTAGGTTTATCACTGGCATATTTTGCTTACCGTCATAATTTACCGCTTAAAACACGTTCTGCCTTATATCCGATTATTGGTAAACGTATTTATGGGCGTTGGGGAGATGCAATTGATACCTTTGCGACCGTTGGTACGATTTTTGGTGTTGCGACTTCATTAGGTTTTGGTGTGTTACAGGTCAATGCAGGCTTAAACTATTTGTTTGGTCTTGATCAAAGCACATCTACACAGATTATGCTGATTATTTTTGTCAGTATTTTGGCAGCTTTATCTGTATTTGCAGGTCTAGAAAAGGGGGTGAAACGCTTATCTGAGCTGAACTTAATCCTTGCTGTCGTTTTGGTTACCTTTGTTTTTTTAGTTGGACCGACATTACATCTATTACGTACTACGGTTGAAAATACTGGACAGTACCTTTCAAATCTATTTGTGATGACCTTTAATCTTCAGGCTTATGAGTCAACAGGTTGGATTGGTGGTTGGACCGTATTTTATTGGTCTTGGTGGATTGCTTGGTCTCCATTTGTAGGGATGTTTATTGCTCGCGTATCCCGTGGACGTACCATTCGAGAGTTTATTCTTGGGGTCATTCTTATTCCAACAGGCTTCACGATTGTATGGATGGGATTTTGGGGGAATGCCGCACTGTTTAGCATCATGCAAGAAAACAATATTGCCTTGATGCAAATGGTACAAGAAGATTCATCAGTTGCTCTTTTTGAGTTTTTAAATCATTTGCCGCTTTCTGGTGTCATGAGCTTATTGGCTGCGATACTGGTTCTACTCTTCTTTGTGACCTCAGCCGATTCAGGTGCATTAGTGGTGAACTATTTAACTGCCAAAAATGAGGAAACGCCTGCATGGCAAAGAGTATTTTGGGTGGTGCTGATTGCAACACTGACGATCTGTTTGTTGTTGGTTGGTGGTTTATCAACTTTGCAGGCATCAATGTTAGTCAGTGCACTGCCATTTGCGTTAATCATGTTGCTGATGAGCTGGGGTTTATTAAAAGCATTAAATCTTGATGCGACCAAAGCCAAAATGTTGACTGAGGCACGAACAACACCGCGAGCGATGAACAACCCGCGCAGTTGGCAGCAACGTTTAGGTTTGATCATGCATTACCCGCATACTGAAGAAGAGGTCAAGCAATATATTGCGACACAAGTAAGAAAAGCGTTTGAGGCTGTACAAGCTGAATTTAAACGCCGTAAATTACAAGTCAGTATTGATGAAACCGAACAAGGTTTACGCTTACGTGTGGATCACCATCAGGAAATTAATTTTGAATATACGGTTTTTTCACATCAAACCACGCCACCTAGTTTTATGTTGGGGCAAAGTGAGGCTGAGGATGAAGACCGAGAATACTTTCAAGCTGAAGTATTTCTACGAGAAGGTGGTCAAAATTATGATGTGATGGACTGGACACAAGAAGATTTGATCCAAGACATTATTGATCAATATGAGCGGCACTTATATTTCCTCAATGTGGTCCGTAGTTAAGCCTAATCGATCAATCAAAATAAAAAAGATGTCCAATACGGGCATCTTTTTTCATTCAGAACGAGAAAAAAATCATATTTTTGTGGATAAAATAGACAAACTCGCCTTTTTTGTAGAAAAAAGAAGCATGCAAAAGGAAATAATAAGAAAAGGGGTTGTGTTGGGTTGTGAATGCTGTAGAATGCACATCCATCGGCGGTGATGCGGATAAAAACTTGTTGATAAACAAGGATTTGGCTTTAGTGGTTAGATTTTTGGGTTGTTTGATAAGTTTTAAAAATATCTAAATTACCTGTTGACTTTTAAGAGATTGAGAGTAATATAGCCGACCTAGCTTGATGATGACGAATCATCGAGAAGATCATTAAGAGAATAGAAGAACAACTTGTGTGGATTTTTACTGGTTAATCGATCGAAAATATTTCATTGATTGAATGGTAGAAATTACTCGAAGTTTATTTGAGAAATTAATGTCAGAAAATTGATGAGCCAAGATTTGTAGCCATAAGCTACTAATGATTTTAAACTGAAGAGTTTGATCATGGCTCAGATTGAACGCTGGCGGCAGGCTTAACACATGCAAGTCGAGCGGGGAAGTGTAGCTTGCTACATTACCTAGCGGCGGACGGGTGAGTAATGCTTAGGAATCTGCCTATTAGTGGGGGACAACATTCCGAAAGGAATGCTAATACCGCATACGTCCTACGGGAGAAAGCAGGGGATCTTCGGACCTTGCGCTAATAGATGAGCCTAAGTCGGATTAGCTAGTTGGTGGGGTAAAGGCCTACCAAGGCGACGATCTGTAGCGGGTCTGAGAGGATGATCCGCCACACTGGGACTGAGACACGGCCCAGACTCCTACGGGAGGCAGCAGTGGGGAATATTGGACAATGGGCGGAAGCCTGATCCAGCCATGCCGCGTGTGTGAAGAAGGCCTTTTGGTTGTAAAGCACTTTAAGCGAGGAGGAGGCTACTCTAGTTAATACCTAGAGATAGTGGACGTTACTCGCAGAATAAGCACCGGCTAACTCTGTGCCAGCAGCCGCGGTAATACAGAGGGTGCGAGCGTTAATCGGATTTACTGGGCGTAAAGCGTGCGTAGGCGGCTGATTAAGTCGGATGTGAAATCCCTGAGCTTAACTTAGGAATTGCATTCGATACTGGTCAGCTAGAGTATGGGAGAGGATGGTAGAATTCCAGGTGTAGCGGTGAAATGCGTAGAGATCTGGAGGAATACCGATGGCGAAGGCAGCCATCTGGCCTAATACTGACGCTGAGGTACGAAAGCATGGGGAGCAAACAGGATTAGATACCCTGGTAGTCCATGCCGTAAACGATGTCTACTAGCCGTTGGGGCCTTTGAGGCTTTAGTGGCGCAGCTAACGCGATAAGTAGACCGCCTGGGGAGTACGGTCGCAAGACTAAAACTCAAATGAATTGACGGGGGCCCGCACAAGCGGTGGAGCATGTGGTTTAATTCGATGCAACGCGAAGAACCTTACCTGGTCTTGACATAGTAAGAACTTTCCAGAGATGGATTGGTGCCTTCGGGAACTTACATACAGGTGCTGCATGGCTGTCGTCAGCTCGTGTCGTGAGATGTTGGGTTAAGTCCCGCAACGAGCGCAACCCTTTTCCTTATTTGCCAGCGGGTTAAGCCGGGAACTTTAAGGATACTGCCAGTGACAAACTGGAGGAAGGCGGGGACGACGTCAAGTCATCATGGCCCTTACGACCAGGGCTACACACGTGCTACAATGGTCGGTACAAAGGGTTGCTACCTAGCGATAGGATGCTAATCTCAAAAAGCCGATCGTAGTCCGGATTGGAGTCTGCAACTCGACTCCATGAAGTCGGAATCGCTAGTAATCGCGGATCAGAATGCCGCGGTGAATACGTTCCCGGGCCTTGTACACACCGCCCGTCACACCATGGGAGTTTGTTGCACCAGAAGTAGGTAGTCTAACCGCAAGGAGGACGCTTACCACGGTGTGGCCGATGACTGGGGTGAAGTCGTAACAAGGTAGCCGTAGGGGAACCTGCGGCTGGATCACCTCCTTAACGAAAGATTGATGGCCGGTAAGAATCCACAACAAGTTGTTCTTCGAAGATGTATCTGAGGGTCTGTAGCTCAGTTGGTTAGAGCACACGCTTGATAAGCGTGGGGTCACAAGTTCAAGTCTTGTCAGACCCACCACTACTGACGAAGTGATGAATAATCACAAGCTGCTAGATTAAAAGATATGTCGTTCATTATGATTAAAGCTGGGGACTTAGCTTAGTTGGTAGAGCGCCTGCTTTGCACGCAGGAGGTCAGGAGTTCGACTCTCCTAGTCTCCACCACTAAAGATTACAGAATTTAGTAAGTTAAAGCTTATTAACTTCTGTGATTTATCACAGTTTACTGCAAGCTGACGAGGCTGTAGTTAATCATTAACAGATTAGTAGAATTGAGTCTGAAATAAATTGTTCACTCAATTCATTCGAAAGAATGAAATTGAGAACTAGCAAAAACACTGAATCAAGCGTTTTGGTATATGAATTTAGATTGAAGCTGTACGGTGCTTAAGTGCACGAGGCAACAAACTGGATGAGAGCGATGTGAGTTGAAAAACAAACATAGCAATCTGTCCTAACCTTACTTGTAAGGGTTAGCGACTGTTTGGGGTTGTATAGTCAAGTAATTAAGTGCATGTGGTGGATGCCTTGGCAGTCAGAGGCGATGAAAGACGTGATAGCCTGCGAAAAGCTCCGGGGAGGCGGCAAATATCCTTTGATCCGGAGATATCTGAATGGGGGAACCCACCCGCTATAAGGCGGGTATCATAAGCTGAATACATAGGCTTATGAAGCGAACGAGGGGAAGTGAAACATCTCAGTACCCTTAGGAAAAGAAATCAATTGAGATTCCCTTAGTAGCGGCGAGCGAACGGGGATCAGCCCATTAAGTTGTGTGTGTTCTAGTGGAACGCTCTGGGAAGTGCGAACGTAGAGGGTGATATTCCCGTACACGAAAGGGCACACACAATGATGACGAGTAGGGCGAGGCACGTGAAACCTTGTCTGAATATGGGGGGACCATCCTCCAAGGCTAAATACTCCTGACTGACCGATAGTGAACCAGTACCGTGAGGGAAAGGCGAAAAGAACCCCTGTGAGGGGAGTGAAATAGATCCTGAAACCGCATGCATACAAGCAGTGGGAGCACCTTCGTGGTGTGACTGCGTACCTTTTGTATAATGGGTCAGCGACTTATATTCAGTAGCGAGGTTAACCGCATAGGGGAGCCGTAGAGAAATCGAGTCTTAATAGGGCGTATAGTTGCTGGGTATAGACCCGAAACCAGGCGATCTATCCATGAGCAGGTTGAAGGTTGGGTAACACTAACTGGAGGACCGAACCCACTGTCGTTGAAAAGCCAGGGGATGACTTGTGGATAGGGGTGAAAGGCTAATCAAGCCTGGTGATAGCTGGTTCTCCCCGAAAGCTATTTAGGTAGCGCCTCGGACGAATACCATTGGGGGTAGAGCACTGTTTCGGCTAGGGGGTCATCCCGACTTACCAAACCGATGCAAACTCCGAATACCAATGAGTACTATCCGGGAGACAGACTGCGGGTGCTAACGTCCGTAGTCAAGAGGAAAACAATCCAGACCGCCAGCTAAGGCCCCAAAATCATAGTTAAGTGGGAAACGATGTGGGAAGGCATAGACAGCTAGGAGGTTGGCTTAGAAGCAGCCACCCTTTAAAGAAAGCGTAATAGCTCACTAGTCGAGTCGGCCTGCGCGGAAGATGTAACGGGGCTAAAACTATGTGCCGAAGCTGCGGATTTGACTTTAAGTCAAGTGGTAGGGGAGCGTTCTGTAAGCCGATGAAGGTGTATTGAGAAGTATGCTGGAGGTATCAGAAGTGCGAATGCTGACGTGAGTAACGACAAAACGGGTGAAAAACCCGTTCGCTGAAAGACCAAGGGTTCCAGTCCAACGTTAATCGGGGCTGGGTGAGTCGACCCCTAAGGCGAGGCCGAGAGGCGTAGTCGATGGGAAATTGGTTAATATTCCAATACTTCTGTGTAATGCGATGAGAGGACGGAGAAGGTTAAGTCAGCCTGGCGTTGGTTGTCCAGGTGGAAGACAGTAGGCATGCATCTTAGGCAAATCCGGGGTGCTCTATGCTGAGAGTCGATAGCAAGCTGTACTTGTACAGTGAAGTGGCTGATACCATGCTTCCAGGAAAAGTCTCTAAGCTTCAGTTACACAGGAATCGTACCCGAAACCGACACAGGTGGTCAGGTCGAGTAGACCAAAGCGCTTGAGAGAACTCTGCTGAAGGAACTAGGCAAAATGGTACCGTAACTTCGGGAGAAGGTACGCTGCTGACGGTGATGGGACTTGCTCCCTGAGCTATTGGCAGCCACAGAAACCAGGCCGCTGCAACTGTTTATTAAAAACATAGCACTCTGCAAACACGAAAGTGGACGTATAGGGTGTGATGCCTGCCCGGTGCTGGAAGGTTAATTGATGGGGTTAGCGTAAGCGAAGCTCTTGATCGAAGCCCCAGTAAACGGCGGCCGTAACTATAACGGTCCTAAGGTAGCGAAATTCCTTGTCGGGTAAGTTCCGACCTGCACGAATGGCATAATGATGGCGGCGCTGTCTCCAGCAGAGGCTCAGTGAAATCGAAATCGCTGTGAAGATGCAGTGTACCCGCGGCTAGACGGAAAGACCCCGTGAACCTTTACTGCAGCTTGACATTGAACTTTGACCTTACTTGTGTAGGATAGGTGGGAGGCTTTGAAGTTGGAACGCTAGTTCCAATGGAGCCGTCCTTGAAATACCACCCTGGTAATGTTGAGGTTCTAACTCTGTCCCGTTATCCGGGACGAGGACCATGTCTGGTGGGTAGTTTGACTGGGGCGGTCTCCTCCTAAAGAGTAACGGAGGAGTACGAAGGTGCGCTCAGCGTGGTCGGAAATCACGCGTAGAGTATAAAGGCAAAAGCGCGCTTAACTGCGAGACCCACAAGTCGAGCAGGTACGAAAGTAGGTCTTAGTGATCCGGTGGTTCTGTATGGAAGGGCCATCGCTCAACGGATAAAAGGTACTCTGGGGATAACAGGCTGATACCGCCCAAGAGTTCATATCGACGGCGGTGTTTGGCACCTCGATGTCGGCTCATCTCATCCTGGGGCTGAAGCAGGTCCCAAGGGTATGGCTGTTCGCCATTTAAAGAGGTACGCGAGCTGGGTTTAGAACGTCGTGAGACAGTTCGGTCCCTATCTACCGTGGGCGCTGGAAATTTGAGAGGATCTGCTCCTAGTACGAGAGGACCAGAGTGGACGAACCTCTGGTGTACCGGTTGTGACGCCAGTCGCATCGCCGGGTAGCTATGTTCGGAAGGGATAACCGCTGAAAGCATCTAAGCGGGAAGCCTACCTCAAGATAAGATTTCCCTAGGAATTTATTCCTCTAAAGAGCCGTTCGAGACTAGGACGTTGATAGGTTGGGTGTGGAAGCACGGTGACGTGTGAAGCTGACCAATACTAATTGCTCGTGAGGCTTGACTATACAACACCCAAACAGTTGTTGTATTCAAGATAAATTCAATACATAACTTGATTTAGTGTCAAAACTAGTTACAATACGACTCGATTAACTAATCCGTTAATAACTCTTTCGGTACTAAGTGGCATGAACTTAATAATAAGTTCAAAAGTAAGACCACCCAAAGCCAAAACAGTTTGCTGGCGACAATAGCAAGAGTGAACCACCTGATCCCTTCCCGAACTCAGAAGTGAAACCTCTTCGCGCTGATGGTAGTGTGGCACTTGCCATGTGAGAGTAAGTCATCGCCAGCTTTTAAATATAAACACCCCTAACCTAACGGTTAGGGGTGTTTTTTATTGCAACGAGAAAAAGGAAATAAGCGCTTAGCAATTTTTATAGTGATGCTAATAAATTGTATTAAAAACACTTTATTGTCATACCTAAATCAAATATAAATATTTAAATAGAACAAACGAAGTTAATCCTAAGTCAGTCTAAGTTTTTAATCTGAAAATTATAAAAAGGACGTTTTTGTGCTCAATGTCATTGTTCAATTAGTAGGTGGAATTGGTTTATTTCTTTTGGGCATGTCTTTGATGACAGATAGCTTAAAAGCAATTGCGGGTGAAGCATTACGACAATGGCTGGTTCGATTTACCAATTCACCGACGAAAGCTGTTTTATCAGGGATTGGTCTAACAGTTGTGGTCCAGTCTTCTACAGCAACGACACTAGCAACCATTGGCTTTGTCAGTGCGGGTATCTTAAGTTTTAGTCATGCAATAGGTGTGATTATTGGTGCAAATATTGGGACCACGAGTACAGGCTGGATGGTTGCACTATTAGGCTTAAAGTTTTCAATTGCGAGTTTTGCTTTGCCGCTTGTTGGTGTTGGGGCGTTACTTAATTTATTCGGTAAAGAAAAGATTGCTTTTATTGGTCTAACTCTAGCTGGTTTCGGACTACTGTTCTTAGGGATTCAATTTCTACAAGATGCCATGAGTGGATTGGCATTACTCATCGATTTATCACGTTGGTCAGAACCAAGCTTGATGATGAAGCTTGTTTTACTGCTCATCGGTGTGTTAATGACCATCTTATTACAGTCTTCGAGTGCTGCGATTACAACGACATTAGCTGCATTGTCTACTCAAACGATAAATCTGGAACAGACATTAGTTTTGGTGATCGGGCAGAATATTGGGACGGTTGCCACAGCTGTATTGGCTGCAATTGGTGGTACAACAAGCGCAAAGAGAACTGCTGCTGTTCATGTGATTTTTAATGTTGTGACTGCTGTATTTGCTTTTATTTTATTATCGCCTGCCTTTATTTGGGCATATCAACATTTTGAAAGTGTTCAGCAATTGGGCCCTGTATTGTTGGTGGCCGCATTTCATACCACTTTTAGTTTATTAGGGGCATGTATTTTCATGCCTTTCTTGGCTAAATTTGAACAATTGATTATTCGTTTACTTCCAGAAAAAGAGCATGCCACTACACGATATTTAGATGAGTCGCTTTATAGTGTTCCAGCACTTGCAATTGCAGCCGTTGAATGTGCTTTGTTAAGGTCAATCTCGGATATGTATGGAATCTTTGTGCGTTGTATTCGTGGGCAAATGGTGGCTGAATTAGTTAAAACTGATGAATTTGACTATACGTTAGGCAAGATTGAGAACTATCTTGATAAAATGTCTGCCCCACAATCTATAGCAGATCAACATCGATTATTGATTTTGCTGAGATTAGTTGTATATGTACGGGTGCTTAAAAATGATTTAAGTAGTGTGGCTCATATAGAAAGTATTCAAAATCAGAGCAATATTGAGGAATTAGCCAATCGTTTTGCCGTGATTCTTGAGCAATTTATTCCTTATTTGCTGAATGAACCTTTTACCCGAATTCCTAACGCTTTGGTCGATGAGTTGGCTAATTTTTCCTCAGAAATGCAGGCTCATCAAGATTTAGTTCGACAAAAAATAATTGAAGAATCTTCGTCAAGAATGGTGTCAGCCGCTTATACATTAGAACAACTGGCAGCACAGCGGTGGTTAGAGCATTTGGTGATTCATTGTAGTCGTGTCGCAATTTTATTGGGGGACAATGAGCAAGTGTTGGTTAATGAGGAGTTAGAGGCTACTCAAGCATGATCGTACTTGATATATAAGTCTGAGAAGTAAAAATGAATCGAAAGTACTATTCGACTTATGTCTTTTATGCAGTGATGAGTTGCTGCATCGTGGTGGGATATGCTTATTTGCGAGGCGAATCTTTTCAGTGGTTAGGTGTTGGTATCGCGTTGATTCTTGGAATTATTTTTATATCATTTATTGTTAGGCTGCCTGTATTTAGTCAATACTATATTCCAAATAAACAACGCAAAAATGCAATTGTTCGTCGGCATTCTATCCATTACGCGAACCGAAGGGCTGCACCTGTGATGTCAGGCTTAGTATCGGCAATGTTACTAATCGGGGTTTTTTATTTATTAGGATTTGAGACATTTAAAATTGAATGCTTTGTGGGAGCTATTGTCTCAGCAATCATGAGTTTTTATTATGAACCCTAAGCTTTCATGTTCTAAAAGGATAGTTTTTCGTAAAAGCAGTTGCTTTAAGCTTTCTTCATTTGCTGACAAGCCTATAATGATTAAGAATCATTCCAAATCTAATAAGGAAATAACATGTCAACTGATCAACAATTTCCGACACCAGCCAATCTTGGTATCGCAGTGTATTCAAATAATGCCGAAGCAATCGGTAACACGCCTTTAGTACGCATTAACCGTGCTATTCAAACAGGTGCAACTGTACTGGCAAAAATTGAAAGTCGTAATCCTGCATTTTCAGTAAAGTGTCGTATTGGTGCGGCATTGATTGCTGATGCAGAGAAACGTGGCGTACTTAAAGCTGGTATGCATATTGTTGAGCCAACCAGTGGTAATACTGGGATTGCGTTAGCATTCGTTGCAGCAGCAAAAGGCTATCCAATTACTTTAACAATGCCATCAAGTATGAGTTTGGAGCGTAGAAAAGTATTAAAGGCATTGGGTGCAAATCTCGTTTTGACTGATCCTGCGAAAGGTATGAAGGGTGCGGTAGATGAGGCAGTACGTTTAGCCACTGAAAATCCTCAGCAATATTTTTTACCACAACAATTTGAAAATCCAGCTAATCCTCAAATTCATGTGGATACCACTGGCCCTGAGATTTGGCAGGCAACCAATGGTCAAGTCGATATCTTAGTCGCTGGTGTGGGGACGGGTGGAACGATTACAGGAATTTCTCGCTATTTTGAGCAAGTTCAGAACAAGCCATTATATTCAGTCGCTGTTGAGCCTGCTGAATCTCCTATTATTACCCAGACTCGGAATGGTGAGAGTATCAGCCCTGCACCACACAAAATTCAAGGGATCGGCGCCAATTTTATTCCTAAAAATTTAGATTTAGATTTGGTCGATGAGGTTGTGCCTGTAAATAGTGCCGATGCAATTGAGTGGGCAAGAAAATGTGCAACTCAGGAAGGAATTTTGGTGGGTATTTCAAGTGGTGCAGCATTAGCAGCAGCAGCAAAAATTGCTGAACGTCCTGAAAATGCTGGCAAGACCATTGTGGTGATCTTACCTGATAGTGGTGAGCGTTATTTATCTTCAGTCTTGTTCGAAGGGATGTTTGAAGAAGCTTAATATCTTTTTAAAACCAAAAACCATGCTTGATCAGCATGGTTTTTTATAGATTACAGCGCTCTTTTGAGCTCTTTTTTATGCCGTTCAACGGAGCGAGCATATTTTCTGGCTTTGTGCCGATTGCTAAAACTGCGTTGATAGCCTGTCGGACCTACATAATAATAACCCAATGCTTTGTGCCAACTGCCTGCGGATTTGTAATAGGTTGCAAGGACATGTGTACCACAATTGATATTAATATATTCATTGTATAAATCACCAGGACAATCTTGTCTCCAATGACTTGGGATGATTTGCATGAGCCCAAGTGCTCCTGTTGGTGAGCGTGCATTTGAGCGATAACTGGACTCTTGACGAATCACCGCTGCCACTAAGAGGGGAGGAACGTCGTGTTGTTTAGCACTTTGGAGAATAATGGGAGAGAGTCGATCAGCTGTGGTCGGAGAAACAGAATAAGCTTGCTGGATACCTTTGGATAGTTTTGGGGCATTTAAACTACTACATGCGGTTAAACTCACAATGGATAAAAATATGATCAATTTGAATGGAATCAAAAAGTAATTTTTGAGTGTAAAAAGAGTCGTCGTGTTAAAAACAACCAAAGTAATTCATCCACGTGCCAAAAGTTGGTCCGATGTTAGAAATTATGAGGTTGAAGATCAATAGAGATTCTGTTGTATAAATAATAAAACAAGAGCATTGTTTAGCGTTTTTCAATCGCTTCAGGATAGGCGTATACTGTTTCCAGTCAAGGAGTCACGATGTCTAAGCCTGAAGCACTGTCTGCTCATATTGAGTATGGGTCTAAATCATTTACTGCAATTCTATGGTCGTTGTTCTTTGCAGGTTTTGCCTCATTTTCATCTTTGTACTGCGTACAACCGATGATGCCGATTTTTGCAAAATTCTTTCAGGTTTCACCTACACATAGTAGTTTCCCACTTTCTTTTTCCACCGTGGCTTTAGCCATAGGTTTATTGTTTACGGGTTTTATCTCTGATCGTTTTGGGCGAAAACCCATTATGGTTTTTGCTTTGTTTTTGGTTTCTCTTCTCTTGCTCATCAGTGCCTCATTTCCGATTTGGGAAGTCTTTTTGACTACTCGTATTTTTATTGGATTGGCGGTGAGTGGCGTTGCTGCGGTTGCGATGACGTATATCGGGGAAGAGATTGCCCAGCAAGATATTGGTTTTGCTATGGGATTGTATATCTCTGGCACCGCCATTGGTGGGATGGGTGGGCGTTTGATCGCAGGTGTTTTAGTTGACTTTATTTCTTGGCAATCGGCTACTTATATCATTGGATTTTTGAATCTGGTCATCGCTTGTTTATTTTATTTGTTATTACCAAAGTCTCAACATTTTCAACCTTACCCATTTCGATTTTCCCGTTTTAAAGCTGCATTTGAACAGAACCTTAAAGATCCAAAATTACGGATTTTATTTGCTCAGGGTTTTATCTTAATGGGCTGTTTAGTGACGGTATTTAACTACATTAGCTATCATTTATTAGAAGCGCCATTTCATTTATCACAAGCATGGATTGGTGTGATCTCAATTGCTTATCTAGCAGGTATTTATAGTTCACCTAAAGCGGCACAATGGGGCTTTAAATATGGACGTGATAAGGTGTTGCCTTGCTTGTTATTGAGTATGATACTGGGATTATTCATCACGCTCATTCCATCGCTGTGGGCGGTTTTACTCGGTTTAACGATTTTCACTTTTTCCTTTTTCGCAGCACATTCAACAGCCAGCAGTTGGGTTTCTGTGCAAGCGGTGCAATATCGTGCGGTGGCCTCGTCCTTGTATTTATTCTGCTATTACGTTGGTTCAAGTTTGCTTGGTAGCAGTGGTGGTTTGATTTGGGAAAATTTTGGCTGGGTTGGGATTAATCTGAGTGTAGGGATGGTGTTGGTGCTTGGTCTGGTTTTGGCAATAGATTTAATGCGTAAAGAAAAAAATTAAAATAAAACGACAACTATAGTCGCACCAACTTGATAAAAGTCTTTGAAATTTAGTAAGTTAAACCTGTGTCATGTTGGCACAATTTTGATATTAAAATTGGGGAAAATAAGATGGAACTGCACAGTCGCGTTTACTATAAGCATCCTGATACCAAAGTAATGGGGCTATTAGAATCATTATTTAAAGATCATGCAGGGAGCGCAGAAAAGTTTCTAGAAGCTGCGCTAGAAATTAATGCTGACGGTACGGAACTAACGCAAGCTTTATTAGATCAGATTGATTCAATTCAATACGATTTAGATCCAGAGCACTTAGATTATATTGCGGGTTATGCTGTTTTAGAATTTACACATGGCTCAAATGGCGATGAAAATATTGAGAATATTCTATTATTTTTAAAAGGCTTATTACCTGATATTCATGCACAAGCTTGGGGTTGTGGAGATGATGATCCATGGGAGTTTTGGTTCAAATTTGATGGTGATGAACTTATTCGTGAAGATGATGAACCTTATAATGACCCTGATGAAGATGAAGAAATTAAAGCTTCTATTTACGTATGGTGGCATCAAGACTTACCTGTAGAAATTAAGGAAGGTTTCTTGAACGAAGACGAATAATTATCAACGCTTTATATGTGTATTTCCTCGAATAGTTACAAATTCTTTTTGAGGAAATGCTTTTGTTTATTTTTTAATCTATAAAAATGAATGAAATTCATGTTAAAATGATCGGCTTTCATCTTTGATGCTATCCCAGCATTTCAGCTAGCCGAGATTCGCAAGCCATGTCTACTGCCTATACCAAGCAAACTGCGCCAAAAGCGCTGTTTGATTACGACAAATATTGGGCGTCGTGTTTTGAACCTGCACCATTTTTACCGATGTCACGAGAAGAAATGGACTTACTCGGCTGGGATGCCTGTGACTTTATTTTAGTTTGTGGCGATGCTTATATTGATCATCCATCTTTTGTATCGGGTGTGATTGGTCGTGTGCTTGAGGCACAGGGCTTTCGTGTGGGGATCATTGCTCAACCCGATTGGACCAATGTCGAAAGTTTTCGTGTTTTAGGGAAACCGACTATTGCATGGGGTGTAACCGCAGGCAATATGGATTCGATGATTAACCGTTATACGGCAGATCGTAAAATCCGTTCGGATGATGCGTATTCGCCAAATAATGAACCGAATAAACGTCCTGACCGCGCAGCAACAGTATATTGTCAGCGTTGCCGTGAGGCTTTCCCAGATGTGCCTGTCTTGCTTGGCGGGATTGAAGGTAGTTTACGTCGTATCGCACATTATGATTATTGGTCCGATAAAGTCCGTCGTTCTATCTTGATGGACTCTAAAGCCGATTTATTAATGTATGGTAATGGTGAGCGTGCCATTATTGATGTGATGCACCGTTTAGCCAAGGGTGAAAAAATCCACGAAATTACCGATGTTCGTGGTACTGCATTTATTATTAATAAACACAATAAAGCATCGAAAGCACAATTCGTTGAAATCGCAAGTAATGACGTGGATAGCATTGGTCGTGTTGATCCAATTATCAATCCTTATGTCATGACTGAAGATATTGATGGCTGTGAAGTTGAAAAAGAAAAAGGCAACTCACTCGCACAATATCAAAACTTCCAAAAAGAAATTGTGACCAATCCAATCGTTCGTGAAGGTGATCAACTCGATCCAGATACACAGATCGTACAGTTAAAACCTGCACCATCCAAAGCGATTAAACATAAATTACCGCCACGTGAACTCGCTGTGATTCGTTTGCCTTCTTTTGAAGAAGTAGCCAATGATCACGTGCTTTATGCGCATGCCAACCGTATTTTGCATCTGGAAACCAATCCGGGAAATGCTCGTGCATTGGTACAACGTCATGGTGAACGTGATGTTTGGATTAATCCGCCACCAATTCCGTTAACAACGGAAGAAATGGATTATGTCTTTGATTTACCTTATGCACGTTTACCGCATCCAGCTTATGGCAATGCACGTTTCCCTGCGTTTGATATGATCAAATTCTCTGTGAATATCATGCGTGGTTGTTTTGGTGGTTGTACTTTCTGTTCGATCACTGAACATGAAGGGCGTATTATTCAAAACCGTTCTGAAGAATCAATTCTGCGTGAAATTGAAAAGATCCGTGATACTGCACCTCAATTTACAGGCATTATCTCAGACTTAGGTGGTCCAACAGCAAACATGTATCGTTTGCACTGTAACGACCCTGAAATCGAGAAGAACTGCCGTAAACCGTCTTGTGTTTATCCCGGTGTTTGTCAAAACTTACATACTGATCATGCACCATTGGTTCAGCTTTATCGTAAAGCACGTGAAATCAAAGGTGTGAAGAAGATTTTGATCGGTTCAGGTCTTCGTTATGACCTTGCTGTGTTAAACCCTGAATATGTCAAAGAGTTGGTACAGCATCATGTTGGTGGTTATCTAAAAATTGCACCTGAGCATACCGAACATGGTCCATTATCGAAGATGATGAAACCAGGGATCGGCACTTATGACCGCTTTAAGCAAATGTTTGAGCGTTTTAGTAAGGAAGCAGGGAAGGAACAATATTTAATTCCTTACTTCATCGCTGCGCATCCCGGTACAACGGATTACGATATGATGAACTTGGCGATTTGGCTGAAAAAGAATGGTTTCCGTGCCGATCAGGTACAAACCTTCTATCCATCGCCAATGGCAACTGCGACCACCATGTATTATTCAGGCAAGAATCCATTGTCTAAAGTGGCGCGTTATACCGAAAACGTTGATATCGTGAAAGGTGAAAAACGTCGTCGTTTGCATAAAGCCTTCTTGCGTTACCATGATCCAAATAACTGGCCGTTATTACGTGAAGCACTGAAAGAAATGGGTCGTTCAGATTTAATTGGTAATTCGAAACAACATTTGATTCCAACCTATCAGCCACAAGGCACGGCTGAAGGTGAATATAAGTCTGCGCGTAAGAAAAACTCGAGTGTTGCTGGAGATTCTGCTAAACGTGGTCAATCATCTCGTCCACAGTCTCATTCTGGTCAAAAACGTCCACAAAAAGGACAGGTGTTGACTCAGCACACTGGTTTGCCACCACGTGAAACTGGTGAGAAAAGACCTTTTTCGGGTAAACCAAAATCGAAAGTAAAAGCGCATCGTTAATTACGGTGCTCAAATGAAGAGAAGAGGACATCCAAAACGATGTCCTCTTTTTTATTAAAAAGTGATAATTGTGTCGCAGTTCAATTTCAAAACTATAATTTATAGAAACATATACTGACAATATTGACTTGAATATTCAGTGTATGCTGATTATAAGTAGAGCTAGGGTAAGCTTTTACGACTTTGGTCGCCTAGTATAAAACGATTAAAAAATTTAAGTTTACGCTGTTGAAATAACTTTACTATCGTTTGTTATTGATTAAAAAATTGGCATAAAGCCAAAAAATGATTATAAAAAATCTAAAGGGATTAGTTAGAAATGTATTATTTCATAACCATTATTGGTTTGCTGCTCATTACAGCACTTGCACTTCGACGTTTACATCAAAATCGGCGTCAAGACAGTCCATTAAAGCGACGCGGTATCTTGAATATTGCTGAACAAATTACTTTGATGCGTTTACAAGCTGTGTTACATCGTCATACTGTGCTTGCACATGTTTCTTTTGATGCATTGTTGACGACTAAATTTGCACATACACGACGCAAATATCAGGGCTTAGTTGCTGATTTTGTAGTATTGGATCAACAACTACAAGTTTTGGCAATTATTGAGATTGCAGACGAATCTTATGTGAATCGTCTGCATTTAAAACATTATCAAGATAGCTTGTTAGAGTTGGCTGGATATCGCGTATTGCGTTATAGCAGTATTCCAACTGAGCAAGAGTTGCGAGAAGATTTGTTACCTGATTTATTTGATCCTATGGTTTCATCAAGCAGTTCATTTACTGCCATGCCTCATGCCGATCGGATGATGAAATATAATGTGCTTGCGGCTAAATCTTAATGGGCGTCAGGTCTTACAGCCGTGACAGTCATTTCGACTAAAACATCAGGTGCATAGAGTTTAGATTCAACACAGGTACGTGCTGGGGGATGTCCCTCAGCAATCCATGCGTCCCACACCGCATTCATTGCTGCATAGTCTTTTTCAATGTCTTTCAAGAAAATCAATACAGACAAGATATGAGTTTTATCTGTGCCTGCTTCTGCCAGTAAACGATCAATATTATCTAAAGTTTGTTGAGTCTGTGCGCTCACATCAACGCTGGTATCATCTGCCAGTTGGCCTGCTAAATGAACGAGATTTCCTGAAATTGCGACTTCGCAAAAACGTGATGTAACATGTAATCGTTGCACAGACATAGTGAAACTACCTAATTAAAAACTGTATCAATAGGATTGTACTTGAAGCATTCTGAGCACAGTGTAATTTTGTATAAATCAAGCTGAAAAAGTTTCTATTTCCATTAAATTAGGTTGTTGAATAAAGTCGTGCGGCAAGACAAGAAAAAAGTTATCGTGGAAATTATTGTTTTGAAAAACTGAACAGATGAGAGGCTTTTGAGAAGACTAGCTAAAGTGCCCTGTAATATTCGGATTTGATCGTCACGCCAACCACAGGAGCAAATGCTAAAAGCGAGGATTTCTTTAGCAAAGCGAATAACATGGATAATGTTACTGCGTTGCTTAGAGTACTGAAAACTGCATAAAAAGCAAACATAAATTTGAGCTAAAATCGTACTGTTGTGTAAAAAAACAACATTACCATAGGGAAAGTTGTGATTCTTGTTGTAGAGCTTGCAGTTGATAAACGCCAACACCAACGAGACGAAACTGAAAGTCTGGATCGATATGCATTTCATTGAGTAGTTGTAAAACCACTTGTTCTAAATCTTGTTGAGAGCGAAGCGGCAATTTAAAACTTTTACTATGTTGTAGGGTTTGGAAATTTTTGAGTTTCAGTTTGACGTTAACGCCACGAGCTGTCAGTTGTTTTCTTTCCAAACTACGCCAAACCTGTTCAGTTAGAGGTTGCCAAGCATGATTGCATTCAGTGAGCGTATAGTCATCATCAAAGGTAATTTCTTTCGAGATTTGTTGCCGCTCCCGCTCTGCTTTGACAGGACGATGATCAATACCTTGAGCATATAAGTACAGTTGTTTGCCGTATTTACCAAAATGATGAATGAGTACATTTTCTTCAATTTTTTGTAGGTCGCCTAAGGTGTGCAAGTTTAATTGACTTAATTTTTCATAGGTGACTTTGCCAACACCAGGGATTTTCTTTAGTGCCAAGTCTTGTATGAAATGTTGGATTTGATGAGGTTTAATTACAAATAAACCATTTGGTTTGTTCCAATCGGAGGCAATCTTGGCCAAAAATTTATTCGGTGCTACCCCTGCAGAAGCTGTTAGCCCTGTTGCTGCAAAAATATCTGCACGAATTTGTGTCGCGACTTCGGTTGCACTGGGTATATTCTTTAGATTTTCTGTCACATCCAGATAGGCTTCATCTAACGACAATGGTTCAATGATGGGGGTATATTGCTGAAAGATTTGGTGAATTTGTGCTGAAACTTTTCGGTATTTTTCAAAGTTGGGTTCAATCACAATCACTTGTGGGCATAGTTTTTTGGCTTGCCCCATCGACATGGCAGAACGTAAGCCAAACACACGGGCGGGGTAGGACGCTGCGGCAATCACTGCACGAGGGTGGTGAGAAGAAATCACCACAGGCAGATCTTTAAGATCTGGTCGATCTAGAAGTTCGACTGAAGCAAAAAAGGCATCCATGTCGATGTGAATGATTTTACGTATTTCATTTACCATCGAGGATGCCTTGTTTTTCTAGAAAAACATGCCACTGCTGTGGTGACTCTGCGTAAACATTTAAGTCGACTGCTTTAGGAATACCGTCAATTTTTCCTGTTTGGCTATGTTGCCAAAATAACCATTTTCGGCCGTCTTTTAATTCGGGCTTAGCCTCGTAATCACGTACCCACAATGGTGTGTTATTAAAGCTGCCCATCAATACGATATGATAAAAGCTCTTCGAAATATAGAAAATTGGCTGTTTGCCATAATGTTGCTGCAACTGATCATGCATGATCTGAATTTCTTTGAGTAGCTGCTCTTTGGTATAGGTATTAATACAGTTGCTGTCATATTCCAAATCAATGACGGGTGGGAGAGCATCCACTTTGTTCGGGACAGTCGCAATAAAATTTTCTGCTTGTACCTTGCCATCACGGCATAAACGATAGAAGTGATATGCACCAACATGAAAACCTTGCTCACGTGCTTTGAGCCAGTTGTCTTGAAATTTTCGATCTTTAAAATCGCCGCCTTCAGTTGCCTTTATATATACAAATTGATATTGCAGCGGAGAGATCTTTTTCCAGTTAATTTCACCTTGATGATGTGATACATCAAAACCACGAATCGCATAGTCTTGTGCCGATGCTTTTTGCTGGTAAAACAAACCGAAATAGCTCAGTACCCCCAATATGACAGCTAAAGTAATGCTGACATAAGTTGGATAATGTTGAGCATGTGGACGTTTCGCAGCTTTCTTTGCCATATTGTCTTTAAGGTTATAAGCCCGCGATGAGCTAAGTAGAAATATCAATTATAGAATGATTGTTGCGCTTTGGCTCTATTTTGGCCCACACAGCAAAGTATTATTTTAGTCAGCAACTTCTTTAGGAATCTGCCAAAATACCATCGCAGTGATAATGTTAATACAACCTAAGGCAATGAGGGCTGCATGAAAAGCACTGGTCACAGAGGCAGTTGGATAATGCTGACCAAAGAGGTTGATCAATGTTCCCGCCAGAGCGACCCCGATACTCATCGACAGCATCATGATCATCGACAAGAAACTATTGCCACTACTAGCATCATGCTGCGGTAAATCTTTTAATGTCAGCGTGTTCATACCGACAAATTGTAAAGAGTTCAACGTCCCAAAGATAAAGAAATGCAACACTTTTAGCCACAATGGTGTGTCCGCAGTCATCAGTGAAAAACTGGCGATACATAAACCCACTAATACGGTATTGGTCAGTAAAAACCGACGATAACCGACACGTTGAATAATTGGACGAATAATCGGTTTGGAGAATAATGATCCTAGCACCAAAGGAATCATCATTAAACCTGTGATAAAGGGTTCAAAACCAAAGGCGACTTGTAGCATCAGTGGCAAAATAAAAGGAATTGCATTGCTACCTAAACGCGCAAAGAAATTGCCTAAAATACCGATCGAAAAAATTTTGTAGCGGAACAATCGTCCATGAAATAAGGCATTCTGATGGTTATGCGCATGATACGCATAGCCAAGCGTTGCTAAAGATCCGATTACCAGTAGACTGATGCTAATCCAGCCAGAATATTGTGGCGCAGCGATATTCTCAATCCCAAGCGACAGCCCCACCATAGCAATCATCAATAAGATAAATCCACCGAGATCAAAGGATTTGACGGTTGGTTCTTTTTGATTTGGCATGACTTTAAGCGCCATGATTACCCCAAGCACACCCATGGGGAGGTTAATCAGGAAAATCCAGTGCCACGTGGCAACTTCGACTAACCATCCACCCAAAGTCGGCCCCATCAAAGGACCTATGAGACCAGCCAGACTCATTAAGCTCATCGCTGAAAGAAATTGGCTACGTGGAATAATTTTAAGTAAAGCCAAGCGTCCAACGGGCATCAATAATGCGCCGCCCATCCCTTGAATAACACGACAAATCAAGAGTTGATCTAAGGTCTGAGACAGGCCACAACCGAGTGATGCCAGACTAAAAATCACCATAGCAGCAAGATAAGTATTACGGATACCAAAGCGGTCTGCCAACCAACCACTTAATGGGATAAAAGCAGCAACTGATAGGACGTAGGCAACAATTACCCCATGCATTTGTAATGGATTTTCATTGAGCTGAATTGCCATCACAGGAATCGCCGTATTGACAATCGTGGTATCCAAGGCCTGCATAAAAAAGCCGATAGAAACCAAGAGCACCAGTAAACGAAATTCAGGCTGTACGGCTTGATGAGTGGTTGTTGTCATGAGTGGTGACGTGTGAAATATCTGCTTTAGTTTAATGGAATTGTATTTGAAATAAAGCCCAAAATTGTCAAAGACTCGTCATCGAACTGACATGAAAATGTCATCGTATTTGCACCTCGAATGACTAGATTAGCTCTACAAAATAAAATCTATGGAATTTGATCATGAAATTTAAGATTTCAGTGTTATTCACTGCAATGCTGTCAGTGGGGTTGGTGGCGTGTAATGATGATGACAAAACAGAAAAATCATCAAATCCTGATCCTAAACCTGAAGTAGTAGAGCCTACACCAGAGCGTATTCAGTTAAGCTTTTTAAGCCGATATGAATCAGGTGTTTTTGGAAAGAGTGCAGCTGAAATTCCTGCCTATGACCCTGCGACAAAACGTGTTTTTGTGGTCAATGCTGAGCTGGGGGCATTAGATGTACTTGATCTTGCTGATCCAGCTAAGCCAACTTATTTACAATCACTAACTGTTGATGACATCGCGGAAGGTGCAAAGGTCAACAGTGTCAGCATCCAAAATGGCATTATTGCTTTGGCTGTTGAAGCTGCGAATAAAACAGATCTTGGTTTTGTTGCCTTTTATCAAGCCAGTGATCTTAAACGCCTGAGCCATGTACAGGTGGGTGCTTTACCCGATATGCTGACGTTTACACCAGATGGAAAAACGGTATTGGTGGCCAATGAAGGTGAACCCTCTGATGATTATAAAACCGATCCAGAAGGCTCTGTCAGTGTGATCAATGTGACTGATATCAGCAAGCCAACAGTCAAAACTGCTGATTTTAAAGCGTTTAATAGTCAAAAAGATGCGTTACTTGCCAAAGGAGTTCGTATTTTTGGACCGAAAGCGACTGTCGCTCAAGATCTAGAGCCAGAATATATTGCAGTTTCGGATGATGGTAAAACCGCTTGGGTTGCACTACAAGAAAATAATGCGATCGCGGTTTTAGATATTGCGACGGCAACAGTGACCTCGATTGAAGCAATGGGATACAAAGATCACGGGCTTAGCGACAGTGGTTTTAAGTCGATGCTGGATCCGAATAAAAACTCAAGTAATGCTTTGGATGTAAGTGATTTTGACGGTAAAAAAACAGTTCAAGATATTATGATCAAGGCATGGAATGGGCTCAAAGGGATTTATCATCCTGATGCCATTGCTGCTTATACTGCCGCGGATAAAAAAACCTATTTAATTTCTGCAAATGAAGGCGATGCGCGTGCATGGGGTGAAAATACTGCCGAGTATTTTGGCTTAACCAAACTGAAAGACTTTGAAAAGAATAAATTGCAGCGCTGTGACAATGACAATAGCAAAGGATTCGTTGAAGAGTGGCGCGTAAAACATCTCGTGCACAAGGATGGTTTTGATCGCCGTTGTGCCGATGACCTTCCTGCGCAATTACGTGATTTAGCTGCTGGTGCACATCTGAATCCAACCACGTTTGCTTACTGTGGTGCGAGCAAAGGTGATGCTGGTAACTGCCGAGATGACAAGCAATTGGGACGTTTAAAAATTACCTGGACACAAGGTTACCAAACTGAAAATGGTAAACCTGTGTATTACTCAAAAGCTGGCGATAAAATTGGTGTCAATGGTAATCCACTTACCGATTATTTGATGTACGACGACTTGTACCTGTTAGGTGGACGCTCATTCTCAATTTGGGATACACAAAATCAAGTTAAAATCGCTTATGACTCGGGTGATTTCATTGAACAATATTTGAATAGTGATCAATGTAAACTTGGTAAAGCACGGAATATTCCATGCCAAGATTGGTTCAATAGCAACCATGAAAAAGGCAACACATTAGGCGGACGTAGCAGCAATAAAGGACCTGAACCTGAAGGCTTGACGATTGGCAAAATTGGCAACAAACAATTCTTGTTCTTAGGACTTGAGCGTATGGGTGGGGTCATGGTATTTGATGTTAGTAATCCTAAACAGCCAATTTTCCAAGATTATTTAAATACACGAGAAGTATGGGATCAGGCTGATCCGTCGACGGCATTGTCTGCACATGGTGATCTTGGACCAGAAGGTCTAATCTTTATCTCTGCCAAAGACTCGCCAAATGGCAAGCCACTATTGGTTGTGGGTAATGAGGTGAGTGGTACCACTAGTATTTATCAAGTAAATCTACATTAAATTGAGACATAAAAATGCGGATCTAGATTGATCCGCATTTTTTATAGGTGATGTTTAAACTTCAATGTGTGTTGGTGCATTGAGGTTCTTGATGACATTAGAGATTTGTTCTGGGTTTTCACAAATAATAATTTTGGCGCGATGCTGTGGCGGTAGGAAGCCTTCTTCAACAGCATGATCGAGCTGGGCGATTAAAGCATCATAAAAACGATTTACATTGTAGATAATCATTGGTTTCTGATGTTGATTCAATTGTCCCCACGTGGCAATTTCTAAAATTTCCTCGAAGGTACCCAATCCGCCCGGTAAAGCGATAAAAGCGCTGGCACGTTCAGCCATTAAAGCCTTACGTTCATGCATGCTTTGAACAATGTGCAATTCGGTCAGTTGGTTATGTGCAATTTCATAATCCAACATAAATTCAGGAATAACACCAACGACTTCACCACCATGCTCTAGGACGGTATCTGCAACTTGGCCCATAAGTCCGATACTTGCTCCGCCATAGACGATACCAAAGGATTGATTGGCAATATGTTGAGCCAATTCAATGGCTGTGTCACGATAAATAGGCTTGTTACCTGTGCGGGAGCCACAGTACAACGCGATGAGAGGTTGGGTTGTCTTTATAGGAGTAGATATAATCGTTTTCTTTTCAGTCATTATTAAAACACTATTCATTTGGTTTATTTTTACCTTATCATTTTCATTGTGCTTGTCTAGTTTAAATCACATATATGACAGTTTTATGCACATTTCGCATACAAAGTATGGAAGCGTATAGCGTAATGAATTGCAAAAAACATCCCTATAAAAAATGATGAATTTTATTTTGTTCTTGCCTATACTGAAAATCCGTTAAGTAAAAAATGTACTTCTATGAGTAGTGGTTGTTGTCACTCCGCTTTGATATTTTATATTTCTAAAAAAAATGTTTTGGCTGCCAATGCCGATCTTTTCAATCAGCAAATCCATGCCGATCTTTATGATTCTGTAGGGGAGTCACATCTATGATTTTTGAATGGATGTCTGATCCTGCAGCGTGGGTCGGTTTGGCGACTTTGGTGGTGCTTGAAATTGTACTGGGTATTGATAACCTTGTTTTTATTGCAATTTTAGCTGAGAAGCTGCCTCCTGAACAACGTAATGCCGCACGTAGAATTGGCTTGATTCTCGCATTATTGATGCGCTTAGTCTTGCTGGCCTCCATTGCTTGGGTGGTCACCTTAACAGCGCCATTATTCCATGTTTTTGATCATGCCTTTTCAGGACGAGACTTGATCTTATTGTTTGGTGGGGCGTTCCTTTTATTTAAAGGGACTATGGAATTACATGAGCGTATTGAAGGTAAGCAGGCTTTAAGACAGGAAAATCCTGTACATGCTGTGTTCTGGGTCGTAGTGGTTCAGATCGTCGTGCTTGATGCGGTTTTCTCGTTGGATAGCGTGATTACAGCTGTGGGTATGGTGAAAGATCTCTCGGTGATGATGATCGCAGTCACGATTGCGATTGGTATTATGCTGATCGCTTCTCGACCATTAATGGATTTTGTAAATAAACATCCAACGGTTGTGATCCTGTGTCTTGGCTTTTTGATGATGATTGGTTTCTCATTGATTGTCGAAGGCTTTGGATTCCATATTCCAAAAGGTTACTTATATGCCGCAATTGGCTTCTCGGTTTTGGTCGAGGCGGTCAATCAAACCATGCGACGCAATCAAGAGAAATTGGTAACGACTACGGATTTGCGTTATCGCACTGCTTCTGCGGTGTTGCGAATGCTCGGTAATAAAGGCATTAACAGCGATAATCAACACAAAGAAACAGAAGATGTATTGGCAACGCAGGCCTATGCCAATGAAGTGTTTGATGAAGATACAGGCGTTTATCACAGCGTTCTAGTACAAGGTGTATTAGGCTTGTCTGAGCGTCCTGTGAAATCGGTGATGACGCCACGACCAGAATTGGAGTGGTTGGATCTCGATGCAGATCCAGCTGAATTAAAAGAACGTTTAATGGCAATGACCCATTCGCGTTTAATTATTGCCCGCGGTGAATTGGACAATATTGAAGGTGTTGTTCTTACTCACAAAGTGTTAAATGAATATATTGAAACAGGGGCAATTGATTTCGATAAACATTTACGTGAACCTGTGATTGTGCATGAAAATGCACAAGTTCTCATGGTCATGGAGCAACTGCGTCAAGCACCATTGCAAATGGCAATCGTACTCAACGAATACGGTTCGATAGAAGGGATTGCAACACCAATTGATATTCTTGAAGCGATTGCTGGTGAGTTCCCAGATGAAGATGAATTAGAGGCAGCGGCTGAAAGTCTAGAAGATGGCTCACTTTTATTGGAAGGCTCAACGGATATTCGACACGTTTCACTTTTGTTGGCGAAAGATTTGGTTGATGAGAGTGAAGAATACTCAACATTATCCGGGTATATTTTATTCCATCTAGGGCGCTTACCTGAAAATGGTGAAGCGGTGGAAGCCGATGGATATTTATTTGAAGTGGTAACGATGGATGGGCACAAAATTGAAAAAGTGCGTATTGTTGCTAAAGAAAAGCCTGAGCGAGGTTGAGCAAACATTTACGTATAGCTTAGATGTATAACGTCAGAAAACAAGGCTTTGTTCTATTGTATTGATAAGTGACGAAAGCTTTTTAATAAGATGAATTGCTTAACTGTAATTAGAATAGTAAATAAGTTAAATAGCCCTAGGGTTTGGCCATCGTGACATGATGATGGTTTTTACTCGGGCTATTTTTATTTGAGAAAGAAACATGACACTGTTAAAGAACTGTCCATGTGGACGCGGCTTATATGTAGAATGCTGTCAACCGCTTCATTTAAAACAGCAAGTTGCTGAAAGTGCTGAGCAATTGATGCGCTCGCGCTATAGCGCCTTTGCCCTACAGCAAATTGACTATATTTTGGAAACAACGGCTCTGGGACAACAAGCATTGTTAGATCGAGAGGCGATTGCTGACTGGAGTCAGTCTAATCAATGGTTAAAATTAGAGGTGCTTCGACATCAACCCAAGCTTGATAAAACACATGCATTGGTTGAGTTTAAAGCGCATTACTGTGATAAAAATCAGGATGGAAAACAGCCACATATTCATCATGAGGTTTCGCATTTTGTCTTGTATCAACAGCGTTGGTATTTCCTTGATCCTACTTTAGATATGCAAGTCACCATGAAACAAGCATGTATTTGTGGCTCAGGGAAAAAATTTAAGCAATGTTGTGCACAATTCATCTAAGTTTGTCTTAAAATAGCGCACACTTTTCCGCCTTGTTTAAGGATTCAGGCAAATGTTACTGACCGTGATTTATATTATTGCCATTACTGCAGAAGCAATGACAGGTGCACTGTCAGCAGGCCGCCGTAGTATGGATTGGTTCGGTGTGACATTGATTGCTTGTGTTACTGCTTTGGGCGGTGGTTCTGTACGTGATGTTTTATTGGGGCACTATCCTTTAACTTGGGTGAAGCATCCAGAATATTTGGTTTTGACGTGTTGTGCTGCCTTTGTCACGATCCTTATTGCCAAATGGATGAAGCATTTACGTAATATCTTCTTGGTACTTGATGCACTTGGTTTAATCGGATTTACGATTATTGGCTGTCAGATTGCCTTGGAAATGGGGCATGGTTTTGTCGTCTCAGCAGTTGCTGGTGTATTAACTGGTGTATCAGGCGGTATTTTGCGCGATATTTTGTGTAATGACGTGCCTTTGGTGTTCCGCCGTGAGCTGTATGCCAGTATTTCCTTTGTAGCGGTGATTTGTTATTGGGTGTGTTTGCAGTTGGGGTTGGGCTTAGAGTTGACTGTGATTGCGACTTTGGTTTTTGGTTTTTCACTGCGTTTGATTGCGATTTATTTTGGTCTGGAAATGCCGAAATTTATCTACCAAGATGATGATGCCGAGTCTGCTTCATCAACTGATGAGCATTAAAATGAACAATGATGCACTCAAACAATTAATACAATAGATCAAAACTCTTAGTGATTCTGTTAGTCAAAAATTAAGATAAGAGTGCTGTTCTAAAATAATTTTTATAGATTAATTGCTTATGTTCTATGCGTCATAATTCGACGTTTTAATCTTTATGCTTGTATTTTATAAATTCAAGCACTTTATACTTTAAAAAAGATATAGGGCAGATAGAGAAATGTCTAATAATTTAGAAGTCAAAATAATTTCGCCTGATCATCCTGAATTTAAGGATATATTGAAGAAAGGGGAGGTTGGATTGGGGAACAATCCAATAGAATGTGTACTTCGTAATATTTCTTATCCAGATGTGAAAAAAGTGCGAGAAAAAACTTATTTATCCCAAGAGGAGTTTGCTGCACGTTTGCATATAGATGTGAAAAAGCTTCAAAGTTGGGAAAGTCGAAAGCGATCTCCAACGGGTTCAGTGTTGCTTTTACTTCGTATTTTAGATATTCAACCTGAATTAGTTTTTGAATAATTATATTTTATGGAAAGGAGAAGGATAGTGAACCATTTGACTTTTAAAAATTTAATGAAATTAATTGAAAATAATCCTTTAGATGAGAATAGTAGAGTGAAGTATGTTCGCCATAGGGATAAGAAACGATTTTTAGGGCTTTCTGAACATCTCGTTCCTAATATTTCAGAGTTAGAGTATTATCAAAGTGAACAGAGTAAAGATGTATTTAAAAATTTAGATTACATTATTTCTTTTATTGGTTTTGATGGTCGAAAGTCCTTATTTTGGGGAGTGTTTAAGGTCCACAGTAAGAGATATAACTCAGAGAAAGATCAGTATGAGTATGATCTTGAAGAAATGCCTCAATTTAATGCGCTAAAATTTAGATTAGTTATTGATTGGGGCGATGCAGAAAGATCATGGCATCAACATTATCATTATACAGATAAAAAAGTAATAGAGTTATATTCTGATCAACCTATGGAAAAGTTTCCAGGATATGAACATATCCATTTGTCATGGAATCAGTTGAAATATGTCATTGATAAAGAATCATGGAAAGTCGCTTTACAAAATCAAAAAGCCGTTTATCTCATTACCGATACTTCTAATGGAAAAATGTATGTAGGGTCAGCATATGGTGAAAATATGCTTTTAAATAGATGGCAGAATTATATTAAAAGTGGACATGGTGGAAATATTCAGTTAGCAAAACTGGGTCAGGAATATATTGAAAAGCACTTTAAATTTTCTATTTTAGACATTTTTAAATCAACAACTGATGATCAAGTCATATTAAATAGAGAAAGTTGGTGGAAGAATACACTCCTTACGAGAACATTTGGTTATAACGCTAATTAATTATCAGAATGGTGAGTATCAAAGTGATACTTATTATAGAAAATGATGGATCAAGTTATCGTTTATAGAATGACACCATTTGACGTTTAAACAACAACAAGGGCTTGTCACAACGCCTTCATCCACATAGCATACAAAATATTGACGATAACAAATAATTTTGGATGAATCGCTGAAATGACCAGCCTTGCACATCATGCAACCGAAAACCGTTCCGTAGCTGAATTCACAGAACAAGCTTACCTTAACTATGCCATGTACGTGATTATGGATCGTGCATTGCCGCATATCAGTGATGGTCTAAAACCTGTACAGCGTCGTATCGTTTATGCGATGAGTGAGCTCGGTTTAAAATCGACAGGTAAACCGAAGAAATCGGCACGTACCGTCGGTGATGTACTCGGTAAATATCACCCACACGGTGACTCTGCTTGTTATGAAGCAATGGTGTTGATGGCACAGCCATTCAGCTATCGCTATCCATTGGTTGAGGGGCAAGGCAACTGGGGTTCACCTGATGATCCAAAATCATTTGCAGCAATGCGTTATACCGAAGCTAAACTCTCGGCTTATAGTGAATTATTACTGAGTGAACTGGGCCAAGGAACAAGTGAATGGCAAGATAACTTTGATGGTTCAATGAAAGAACCAATCACGCTGCCTGCTCGCATTCCGAATATTTTACTTAACGGCACAACGGGTATTGCGGTCGGGATGGCAACCGATATTCCACCCCATAATCTACGTGAAGTGGTGAAAGGAACGATTGCGCTGATTCGTAATCCTGAAACTACAGATGAGAAATTGGCTGAATATATTCCCGCACCGGATCTGCCAACCAAAGCAGAAATTATTACCCCACCTGAAGAATTGTTAAAAATTCAAACCACAGGTCGTGGTAGTTACCGTATGCGTTCGATTTATACGGTAGAGAAAAATGAGATTGTGATTACTGAACTGCCTTATCAAGTTTCAGGGTCAAAAGTGATTACTCAGATCGCAGATCAAATGATTGCGAAAAAGTTACCTTTGGTCGCAGATATTCGCGATGAGTCGGATCATAAAAATCCAACGCGCTTGGTCATCGTCCTCCGTTCTAATCGTGTCGATGCTGAAACGGTAATGAGTCATTTATTTGCAACCACGGATTTAGAATCAAGCTATCGTGTCAATCTCAACATGATCGGTGCTGATGGTCGCCCACAGGTAAAATCTATTCGCCGTATTTTGTTGGAATGGATTGAGATTCGTAAGCAAACCGTGACACGTCGCTTGCAATATCATTTAACCAAGATTGAAAAACGTTTACATATTTTGGCAGGACTTTTGATTGCTTATCTCGATATTGATACGGTCATCCGTATTATTCGTGAAGAAGATCAGCCAAAACCTGTGTTGATGCAGCATTTTGGGATTGATGAAATTCAGGCCGAAGCGATTTTAGAACTCAAACTACGCCATTTGGCTAAACTTGAGGAAATGGAAATTCGCCGTGAACAAGAAGAGTTAGAAGCAAAAGCGGCAGTAATTCGTGAGCAATTGGCAAATCCTGAATCATTGAAAAATTTAATTATTACTGAACTGAAAGAAGACGCGAAAAAGTTTGGTGATGATCGACGTTCGCCGATCGTTGCCCGTGCTGAAGCGGTACAAATTCGAGAACAAGATTTGATGCCAGCTGAAACGGTCACGGTTGTATTGTCAGAAGCAGGTTGGGTCCGCGCTGCGAAAGGTGCGGATGTCGATGCTGCCAATTTAAACTATCGTGCAGGTGATCAATATCTCAGTCATGCTGTGGGTAAAACCAATCAGCGAGTCTACTTTTTAGATCAAAAGGGTCGAAGCTATGCTTTGCCGATTAGTAGCTTACCTTCGGCGCGAGGTTTAGGAGAACCGTTGAGTTCAAAACTTTCACCTGCAAGTGGTGTGTCGTTTATTCAAGTCTTAGTCGAAGATGATGCGAATGAATTACTGGTCGCAAGTTCGAATGGCTATGGTTTCAAAACTCAAGCAACACAGTTAGATACCAATGCCAAAGCAGGTAAAGCTTTCCTAACTGTGATGGAGAAGGCAAAGGCATTACCATTGTTGCCAATTCAGCAAGCAACGCATGTTGCAATCCTGAGTTCATCGGGTCGTTTACTGATTATTGATTTAGCAGAACTTCCAGTTCTGAATAAAGGTAAAGGTAACAAGTTGATACAACTTGATGAAAAAGAGCAAATTTTATCCATGACAACGCTGGCATTAGATGAAATAATCCAAGTCGCTGCAGGACAACAGCACTTAAAACTGAAGGGAGATGATCTCCAAAAATATCTAGGAAAAAGAGCAACAAAGGGCCAACTTTTACCACGGGGATATCAAAAAGCAAATAGACTCTTCATTCAGAGATAGGGCTAGTATTCTGTGATATAAATACGTTATATATGACGATGTATTCATATTGTTTGGATAGATTGACAGGGCAATTCAAAAAGTTAAAAAGAATGTTTTGCCATGGAAAGTAACGTTGTTACATTTTTAAGGATTACCACTCGGAGATAATGGCATTATGGAAAAGATTTGGTTTGCAGAATACCAAAAGACAGGAATTCCAGAAACAGTTGAACTGCCTGCTGAAAACACCTCACTTGTTGATATTTTTGAACGCAATTTCCAAAAATTTGGGTCACGTGATGCCTTTATCTTTATGGATAAAGTTTTAACGTTTAATGAATTAGAAGTTGCTAGTCGCAAATTTGCAACGTATTTACAAAGCTTGGGGTTAGCAAAAGGAACACGTGTTGCGGTGATGATGCCGAACGTTTTCCAATATCCAGTAGTTGCATTGGGCGTATTCCGTGCGGGTCTGGTACTTGTAAACGTAAACCCACTTTATACAGCGCGTGAATTAGAGCATCAATTGAATGACTCTGGTTCAGAAGTGTTGGTGATCATTGAAAACTTCGCAAGTGTCTACCAAAGCATTATTGGTAAAACACCAGTGAAACATGTTGTTGTTGCAACTGTTGGTGACATGCTTGGGACTTTAAAAGGGACGATCGTTAACTTTGTTCTACGTAAAGTACGTAAGCAAATCCCTGCATGGAGTATTCCGGGTCATACCAAATTTAATACTGCATTAAACAAAGAAAACCCAAGTAACTATAAGCGTCCAAGCTTAACTTTGAGTGATACAGCAGTACTTCAGTACACAGGTGGTACTACTGGTGTATCTAAAGGTGCAGAACTTACTCATCGTAATTTAGTGGGTAACCTTTTACAGTGCGAAGCAATTTTCTCAAGCAAATTTGGTGCATCTGATAGTGAAAAAGGTGATCGTATTGTTTGTGCATTACCGCTTTATCACATCTTTGCATTCATGGTTTGTGCAATGTACGGTATGTACAAAGGTCAAGCAAACATTTTGATCCCGAACCCACGTGATTTACCTGCGGTTATTAATGAGCTACGTAAATATCGCCCTTCTTTCTTCCCAGCGGTAAACACTTTGTTTAATGCATTGGTAAATAACGAAGAATTTAAGCAACTTGACCATAGTAACCTTAAGATGGCGATGGGTGGTGGTATGGCAGTATTGCCATCAACTGCTGAAGCTTGGAAAAAAGTGACAGGTACAATCATTATCGAAGGTTATGGTTTATCTGAAACTTCTCCTGTTGCAACTGCAAATCCACCAGCAACAACTGAATTCAGCGGCACAATTGGTATTCCATTGCCATTGACTGATGTTGCGATCTTAGATGATGACGGAAATGAGCTTCCTCAGGGTGAACAAGGTGAGATCTCAATTCGTGGTCCTCAGGTCATGAAAGGTTACTGGAATCGTCCTGATGAAACTGCAAAAGTGATGACTGCTGACGGTTTCTTCCGCACAGGTGATATCGGTATCATGGATACACGTGGTTACTTCAAAATCGTGGATCGTAAAAAAGACATGATCTTGGTTTCTGGCTTTAACGTATATCCAAGTGAAATTGAAGAAGTCATTGCGCAACACGAAAAAGTATTGGAAGTTGCTGCGATTGGCGTTCCTGATGAAAAATCAGGTGAAGTTCCAAAATTATTTGTTGTGAAAAAAGATGATTCTTTAACAACAGAAGAAATTCTTGCTTTTGCGAAAAAGAACTTAACAGGCTATAAATGCCCACGTTATGTTGAATTTATTGATGAGTTACCAAAGTCAAATGTAGGTAAAATTTTGCGTAAAGATTTACGTAAACCTGCTTAATACTTTAATGGTCAACACCATCTAAAAAAATGCCGCAATTCAGATTGCGGCATTTTTTTTAGATATTTTAGTTTGATTTTTTCATAAGCCAGCGATCAATATAAGGGCGACCAATGCCGACGATAC
The DNA here is from genome assembly GCF_003323815.1 of Acinetobacter haemolyticus. Lineage (NCBI taxonomy): Bacteria > Pseudomonadati > Pseudomonadota > Gammaproteobacteria > Moraxellales > Moraxellaceae > Acinetobacter > Acinetobacter haemolyticus. Next base: position 3,224,417 of record NZ_CP030880.1, on the reverse strand, counting down.
CCACAAAAATAAACATCGTAATTAACTGAAAGCGCAATCTAGTTATATCAAAGCCATTGAAACTAAAGTAATTATCCGCAAAAACATAGAGCACAATAATAGTTAACCAGTGCCAAAGCGTGAGGCGTTTAATTCCAACGGCATAAAAAGCGATGGTTAAAATCAAAAATGTACCTAATGTTGATTGCCAGTTAAGATTTGCGCAGATCACACTCAATAAAAATGCAACGATAGGCAACACAATTTTTAGAATACGATCAACTTTGAGTTGGTGTTGACGTTGTTGTGCGAGAACATCCAACATTTCTTTTTGATCTTGGTTTTGCATAAACGGATCCTAAAAATAAAACAACGAGACTTTATTCAGCTTAGACTGCAGTCCACACAGAACCGCAAAAATGCTTATCGAACAAGTACAAATGAAAGTTTAAGTTATGATAGCATGATGAGACGAACTTCAAAGATGGATGTCAACGCATGCAAGGTATTAACGGTATTATATTGATTATTATCATCGCATGTTTATTACCTTATGTTTTTACCTTGATTGCAAAATCAACGGGTGGTTTCCAAGCCAAAGACAATCAGAATCCTCGTGACTTTTTAGCAAAAACCACAGGTCTTTCCGCTCGGGCAAATGCAGTTCAACAAAATAGTTTTGAAAGCTTACCTTTGTTTATTGCTGCCATTTTGATGGCGGAATATATGGTGATTCCTGAACGCTTTATTTTGGCGTTGGGGTGGGCTTATATTGTTTTCCGAGTCATTTATGGAATTTGTTATCTCGCAAATTGGGCAACTTTGCGTTCAATCATTTGGCTCTTTTCTATACTTTGCCCAATTTTATTATTTGTGATTACCATAAAAATCACTTAAATCAAATGGAATGTAAAAATTCATTTGCTCTAATACCAATATACAGCATCATTTTGCTGGTATTCACGTTATAATCTGACCGATTTTTTATATTCAATCCACATACACGAGTGTTGATATGAGCTATAGCAATGTTCCTGCGGGTAAAGATGCCCCAAATGACATCAATGTTATCATTGAGATTCCTGCAAATGCAGCACCAGTCAAATATGAAATCGATAAAGATACGGATACATTATTTGTAGATCGTTTCATGGGTACAGCAATGTTCTACCCAGCAAACTATGGTTATGTACCAAATACACTATCTGAAGATGGCGATCCTTTAGATGTATTGGTGGTTACACCTCATCCTGTTGCGATCGGTTCAGTTATTCGCTGCCGCCCAGTGGGTAAACTCATTATGGAAGATGAAGCTGGTATCGATACTAAGCTTATCGCTGTTCCACATGAAAAATTATCTCCATTGTATAAAGATGTTCAGGAATATTCTGACCTTCCTCAATTACTGTTGAGCCAGATCGAACATTTCTTCAATCATTATAAAGATTTAGAGCCTGGTAAATGGGTAAAAACGAATGGTTGGGAAGGTTCTGCTGTAGCAAAAGAAGAAGTGCTAAAAGCAATTGAAGCAGCTAAAAAGTAATATTTTAGTGTTTAACTAGATTTTAGTTTTTAAATCTAGTTTATAAAAAAACCTCCATTCAAATTTGAATGGAGGTTTTTACTTGATCAACTATGAATTAGAAAAACTTCACAGGAATATCAAGCCAGAGACGCCATTCATTGGTATCACCGATATAACCAGCTTGGTATTCATCGCTAGCGCGGTAATATGAGTGACGTACACGCAAGCTTGCATCTTTCGCAAAACCTGATTGAACTGTGTATTTCACTTGGTTAAAGAATTCACGTTCTGTTGCATTGTCAGCTGTACGTAGACGAGCAATCACAACGTCATTCGCATCTTTTACTGCTGTGTTAGTGTTGATACCCCAACCATAAACAAATGCTGTAGTCCAAGTTAATCCTGGTACACCGAAGCTTCCAAAGTCAAGACTATATTGCAGTTGAGCAGATTTCTCATCATTACCGATGAAGTCAGAAAGATATGAGTTTGGCAAATGAATAGTTTGGTGACCATCTCCAACACCTTTACCTAGTCCATAGTCGTAACCTGCACTACCGCTGTTTTGTTGGTAAGCGAGCATTACTGTATGTGGGCCAGTGTTGTAAGTGGTTGAAATTGCCCAGATAGAGTTTTTGTAGCTATCATCTACTGAGCCGATATAAGAATATAAGCTGTTATTTGCTTGGCGATCCCAATCAGTATGATATCCACTGAAATCATAGGTTAATGAACTATTGTTCGCTAGAGGTTGCTTATAGTTCGCATTAATATAGTGACGTTCTAAACGATCTTGAATATCAGTACCGAAGTAGGCTGTATTCAATTGATCGTTGACCTTGTATTTTGCACCCCAAACTACAGCACGGTCTAATTCATTGCCATCAGATTTAATCTGATCAGAATATTGGTTTTTAGTAAATTTACCGACGGTAACTTCTAAACCATCAATCTCACGGCTGTTTGCTAAAACACCTTCAAAATATTCAGGTACTAAACGCGCTGTATTACTTGAAAGAACTGGAAGATCAAGAATCTGAGTACCATAAGTAACGGTTGTATTTGAGTAACGTGCTTTTACGTAACCGCCACCACGCGCCCAATGGTCATATGTGTCACCAGTACCGTCTATACCGTTTAGGCGTTCACGAGGAATCATGCCGTTACCAGCATTCTTATTCGGGCCTAATTTAAAAGATGCGTCACCAATAATTCCAGCACCGAAACCGACAACACCTTGAGTAAAGCCAGAGTCTAGCTTAACCATCGCAGTTTGCGCATATGAGCTTGTGTCTTTATTGCCGTGTTTTTTGTCACGATGTAAAAAACCAGTACGGAAAAGAACATTTCCGCTTGCATCTTCAACAAATCCTTTTGCTTCGCTTTGTTCGCTTGCATATGTTGAGGTGATTAACGCAGCATTAATTAATACTGCTAAAGTAAGTTTCTGTGCCTTTGGCATAGCTAGCCTCATAAAATAAATTAATTTTGGGAAGAAACCGAAATTTTGATCAATTGTATAAGTTATACATGAAAAAGATAGATTTTTATTAAAATATTTTAATTAATTTTAAATAAAAAACTTATAAAATATTATGATTTATTTACTGTATAAAATTAAATCAAAATAAAAATAACCTAATGATTTTTATTGATAAAATAATATATATAGCATGTATTTTGTAGTTGTTTTTTTGGAAATTAATTCTCATTTAATGTGTGATAAAGACATATATTTTCTTTTTAAATTTAATGGTTTATTTAGACTATGGTTAAAAAACTATCAAACTAATTTGCAAAATATGACAACCCGATGAATGGCATTTTTTTGCCTACAAAAAAGAACAGCTTTTTCATTTCTCTTTAATATTTGAGTGGTGCACTTTTAGAGGGCGATTATTTATTTAGTGATAAATTGCTTATATTTCAATCGGTCTGTTATCGGATATCCTATCTTATTGCATCTTTATTGTGCAATAAATGACCTAAAAGAGTTTGTTGCTCTCAAATTGCTCATAAAAAGCTCGTCTCTTTATTCTTTCGGCGCGACCATGAGGCGTTTGATCGGTATAAATAGCACTTTTATGGAACGAGGGCACTATTTCACAAGGAATCTGTAAAGTTGGCACAGCATTTGCTAGTTACATCCTGATGCAATTTAAAACATAAATCAGTCGAATATCCATCATGGGGGAGATCAATATGATGAAATTTGCATGTAAGGCTATTGCTTTAAGTATTTTAGCTGCCGCTTCAGCGACAACAATGGCGGATGATAAAACCTCAGTTTATGGTATTACCGCAGAGGGCGAAGTCACCGTTGTTACAGATTACCGTTTCCGTGGCGTTACTCAATCATCAAATAATCCAGCCATTCAAGGCGGTTTTACATTTTCTCATGAATCTGGGGCGTATTTAAGTCTTTGGGGTTCAAGTGTTGATTTTGGAATTTCAGGTGTTTCAACTGAAACGGATGCAACATTAGGTTATAGCAATAGTTTTGCATTAACGCCAAATATGCAAGCAACCTATGATGTTGGTGTGATCCATTATGGTTATATTGGCTCTAAGTCAAATTATACGAATGAAACAAATGGTAAAGACGGTTTAGCATTCACTGAAATTTTTGCTAGTTTAGCTTTCCCTAGCACAATCTTTGCTGAGGATGAGCTTAGTGTGGGGGTAAGTTATTCACCAGATTACTGGGGGAGAACAGATGACTTTTGGTATTTTAATGTTGGTTATTCAGCACCGATTGCAGATACAGGTTTAACAGGTGTTGCTTCCATTGGTTACAATAAATTGAAGAATAAAGATGCTTTAGCAATTGTAGCTGGTGGCCCAGGCAAAGATGATGATTATATTGACTATAAGGTTGGTGTTGGTTATAGCTTCTTAGGTCTAGATGCTGGTTTGGATGTTGTCGGTACAAACATTAGTAAATCTGGTATGACCAAGAACGATAAAAAGCCTTATGATACAGGTGTGATTTTTAGTTTATCTAAGTCTTTCTAAAAGCAGCTCTCAATTATAGAAGCCAGCAATTGCTGGCTTTTTAGTTAGATAGAGCTCTAAAACTATTCTTTTTGCAGAATTAAACGCCCCATTAAGTTCTAAACTGCTTCAGTTTGGATATCTCTTTCAAATCAAAATAAGATTTTTTAGATTAAAAAACTTTAAAATAGGTGTTTTTTCTATTTAAGTTGTTGTTTTTAATTTAATTAATTTGTTTGGCATAGCATTTGCAAATTACACCATGATGCACTTTTAAACTTAAATCATTTGAATGTCTAAATCATGGGGGAAATCAATATGATGAAATTTGCATGCACAGCTGTTGTTTTAGGGATATTTTCAACACTATCTACTTTAACGTTAGCGGAAGAGTTGAAGCTTCCATTTCCAGGTTCTATTTCAGGAAATATTAGTGTTGTATCAAGTTATAACTTACGTGGGATGACCAATTCACCTGAAAGTGATACACCTGCGATTCAAGGTGGGTTGGATTATACACACGACAGTGGGTTTTATTTGGGTTATTGGTTTTCGACTTTGACAGCGGCTTATGCTGATTTTAATACTTCTCCAACCTATGTACCTCAAGAAAAGAAATCTTTCGAAAATGATTTTTATGCAGGGTATAAAGGCAAAATTACTGAAGATCTCGGTTATCAAATTGGAGCAACTGTTTATTACTATTATCCAGGTTGGGAGTCTACAGGTTACGAAACAATTGTAGGATTGAGCTATAAAGATTTTAGTATTACTGCTCAAACCCTATTAAATAATGTGACCTTTGGTAATAAAGGTGATACGTATTTCTTAGCGAGTTATACACCACAGTTGCCAGGTGGGTTTACTGGTAAAGCGCAGGTTGCAGCGTATTACTATGGAGATGATGATGAATATTTAACCTATCAAGCGAAGGCAGGCGACGTCACCAAAACGGATTTTGCTTTCCGTCATGCGACATTAGGTCTGTCTCATCCCTTAGGTGCAACGGGTGCAACTTGGAGTTTGGATTATATTTTTGGTGGTTATACTCGGGATGAAGTCAAACATAAGAACAAAGTTGTTTTAGGTCTGGGTTACGCTTTTTAATAATAAGAAGAATTGAAGCGACCTGAGGGTCGCTTTTTTAGCGTATTTAATTTGAATTGCCTCGATAAGATAAGGCTTCTGTTAAGTGACTGCTTGAGATAGTTTCACTTTCTGCTAGATCTGCAATGGTTCGAGCAACGCGTAGTACTCGATGGTAGGCACGTGCAGAAAGATTCAAACGTTGTTGTGCCATTTCAATAATTTTGGCAGAGCTTTCATCTAAACGAGCGTATTGTTCTAATCGTTTTGGTGAAAGTGCTTGGTTTAAGCATTGCTGTCTATCGATTTGTTGGTGATAGGCTTGGATGACGCGTTTGCGAACGGTTGCAGAGTCCTCACTTGCTGTTTGATCTTGTAACTCCTGTGCTTGTAATGGAGGGACATCAATATGAAGATCAATACGATCTAATAATGGACCTGAAATGCGATTTTGATAGCGTTGAATGCTTTCTGGAGAACACTGACAGCGACTATCCTGATTGAACGCATAGCCACAAGGACATGGATTCATAGCTGCAATAAACTGGAAATTTGCTGGAAAAGTCATTTGTCGTGCAGCACGAGAAATCACAATTTCCTTAGATTCAAGAGGTTGGCGTAGAACCTCAAGCACTTTACGGTCAAACTCAGGGAGTTCATCTAGAAATAATACACCTAAGTGAGCAAGTGTAATTTCTCCAGGTTTAGGTTGTGAGCCACCTCCGACCAATGCAATTGCAGATGCAGTGTGGTGAGGAGCACGAAAAGGACGTTGCCCAAAATGGTGCGGGGCATTTGCCACAGAGTAAATACTCGCAACTTCCAAATTTTCTTGAGCATTGAGGGGTGGCAAAATAGAAGCTAAACGCGAGGCGAGCAAGGTTTTACCTGTACCTGGTGGACCTTTGAACAGTAATGAATGACCACCTGCGGCCGCAATTTCGAGTGCACGGCGAGGGCGAAGTTGCCCCTTCACATCTGCAAGATCAAATTGATATTGTGAGCTGTTGATATTTTCTCGTTGTGGTGCAGCACTGAGCTTGGTGTTGCCCAAAAAATGTGCACAAACTTCTTGAAGATGTTGAGCCGCATATACTTCGAAGTTTGGGAGTTGACTCGCTTCATCTAAGTTTGCAGTCGGGAGTAACATACGATGCTTGGCTTGCTGACAGGCCATTGCTATGGTCAATGCACCAGAAATTGGGCGTAAATGACCATCAAGTGCTAATTCACCAATAAATTCAAACCCATCCGTACATTGTTCTGGTAATTGTCCTGATGCAATCAAAATACCCAGTGCAATCGGCAAATCTAGGCGAGACCCGTCTTTGGGTAAATCTGCTGGCGCCAAATTAATAGTTAAACGTTTGGTTGGAAACAAGAATCCACTATTGATAATTGCTGAACGAACACGATCTTTGCTTTCTCGGACAGCAGCTTCGGGTAAACCAACGATGGTCAAAGAGGGTAGCCCTGAACTGATATGAACTTCGACCTCGATTTGAGGCGCATGTAGCCCCAATAATCCCCTCGTATAAATTTTTGCAAAAGACATTTTATTGTTGTTCCATTGTGGTGCTTTATTTTTAATCATTTTGAGGTGCTTTTTGCACCGAGTTGGTGCTTATTTTTTGTTCTGCACCATTTCCTCTAAAGTTTTCATTTGTTGCTGTAATTCGGTGAGGCGCTGATTTGCTAAATTCAAAGCTGTTCTTTGGCGATCAAGCTCTTGCTTGGAAACCAGATCTAATTTTTCGATACTTTCATTTAACAATGCTCGCAAGTTTTTTTCCAAGTCTTTTTTAGGTTGATCAACTTGCTGCAAAATCGCTTGTAAAAGAGTTTCAATCATAAAGTGCTCAATAAGTTATGTATATTTGCTGCTCAGTGTACCATTGCTTGTTGGAATCCTCTAGCACTGCTGAGCAGCTTGGGATGTGACTGAGAAATCTAGTTAAATCTTGGCAAATGATGCTTATTTTCTATTGATGATCTACTTCTATTCGCTTAAATAGGTTATAAAGAAGCCATATGTCCAATATTTAAAAACCCCAACCTTTGAATATTGGCATGAAAATTGAACATAAAACCTTACTGGTGAAAATAAGCCGAAGGAAAACACACATGAAGCTTGTAACTGCAATTGTTAAACCATTCAAGTTAGATGATGTGCGTGAAGCACTCTCTGATATTGGTGTTCAAGGGATTACCGTAACTGAAGTCAAAGGTTTCGGGCGTCAAAAAGGTCATACTGAATTGTACCGTGGTGCTGAGTATGTGGTTGATTTCTTACCGAAAGTAAAAATCGAAATCGCGATTAGCGATGAGATGGTTGATGCGGTTATTGAGTCAATCACTCGTGTCGCAAGCACTGGAAAAATTGGTGACGGGAAAATCTTTGTCACGAATTTAGAACAAGTTATCCGTATCCGTACGGGTGAGACTGGACCAGATGCTGTCTAAATTGGCACAAACTTTGCTGAGTTAGAAATTAAGAGAAATAGCTCACAAAATGAGGTTGGGGGACACGAATGAAAAAAATGCTTATGGCGCTTAGTTTATCTGGCGCACTCCTAGGTGGTTCGACTGTCGTATGGGCAGAAGAAGCTGCTTCAACTCCAGTTACAGAGCAAACTGTTGTTGTAACTGAGACAAATACAATACCGGCAGCTGTTGAAGCTGAAGCTCCTGTTGAAGTGGTTGCGGAGCCTGAAGCAGAAGCAACATTGGATACAGGTGATACAGCTTGGATTCTTGTTTCAACGGCATTGGTTCTGTTAATGACAATTCCAGGCTTAGCGTTATTCTACGGTGGTATGGTTCGTAAAAAGAACGTACTGAGCACGATGGCACATAGCTTTGTTGCGGCTGCGGTAGTGAGTATCGCTTGGATCGTCATAGGTTATACATTAGCTTTCGGTGAAGGAAATGCCTTTATTGGTGGACTTGATAAGCTGATGCTGTCAGGCATAGGAACTGATGCGCTCAGCGGTTCAATTCCTGAGATTCTATTTGTTGTATTCCAAATGACTTTTGCGATTATTACGGTTGCGATCATTAGTGGTTCGATCGCTGAGCGTATGAAATTTGGAGCATTTGTTGCTTTCATCGCGATTTGGGTTGTTGTGGTATATGCACCGATTACTCACTGGGTATGGGGTGGCGGTTGGTTAGGCAATGATGGTGCTTTAGACTTTGCGGGTGGTACTGTCGTTCATATCAACTCTGGTGTTGCTGGTCTAGTTGCGGCTTATATGCTTGGAAAACGTATGGGGCTTGGTCGTGAATCTATGGCGCCTCATAACCTTGCGTTAACTGTTGTTGGTGCGAGCTTACTTTGGGTAGGTTGGTTTGGTTTCAACGGTGGTTCTGCATTGGGTGCAAATGGTTCAGCCTCTTATGCAATTGTTGTAACTCAAGTTGCGGCAGCGGCAGCGGCATTGTCTTGGTTAGTGGCTGAGAAAGTTGTTCGTGGTAAAGCTTCAGTTTTAGGTGCAGCTTCTGGTGCGGTTGCTGGTCTAGTCGTGATTACTCCAGCTGCAGGTTTCGTAACTGTAGGTGGCGCATTAATCATGGGTCTGATCGGTGGTGTTGTTTGCTTCTGGGGTATTACCGCATTGAAACGTACACTGAAAGCGGATGACTCTTTAGATGCATTTGGGTTACATGGTGTTGGTGGTATCGTTGGTGCGATCTTAACTGCTGTATTTGCAAGTGAATTCATCATGGGTGATGATGCTCCAGCAAATATGTTGACTCAATTATGGGTGCAAGTTGAAGGTGTATTAGCAACTATCGCGTATAGTGCAGTGATGACCTTCATTATCTTAAAAGTGATTGATCTTGCAATTGGTATCCGTGTGAGCAATGACGATGAACGCATGGGTCTTGACTTAAGTCAACATGGCGAACGCGTTGAATAATTAAAATTATTGATCTAAAAGCAGCTCCATAAGGAGCTGCTTTTTTATGCATTATAAAACAGCTCGAAGCCCCTAGTTCTGCAATCCAAGAAACTTTGCTACACTTAAGCAAAATGAGGAAATAATCGCACCCATATGCATTGTCCATTTTGTAACGCCGCTGATAGTAAAGTCATTGACTCCCGTTTGGCTGCCGAAGGCTGTCAGATTAGACGTCGCCGTGAATGTGTGGTTTGTGGTGAGCGTTTTACAACATTTGAAAGCTATGATGTTGTGATGCCACGTGTGTTAAAGTCAGATGGTAAAAGTGAGCCGTTTGATGAAGCAAAATTACGCCGTTCATTAATGCATGCGCTGCAAAAACGTCCTGTGACCCAAGAACAGATTGAAACGGTTCTCAGTGATATCCAATCGCAAATCCGTCGTCTCGGTGAACGTGATGTGAAATCGAGAATGATTGGTGAAATTGTAATGCAAGCATTGTTTGCATTGGATCATGTTGCTTATGTTCGGTTTGCCTCTGTTTATCAAGATTTCCAAGATGTTGAAGCTTTTCGCCATCAGATTGAGCAGATGCAACAACGTGAAAATGAAGTCTAAGTTAGAGAGATTATGTCTGAGTTAACCCCAAATCATTTATCTCAAGCGCAGTATTGGATGCAACGGGCAATTGATTTGGCTCGACTTGGGCAATATTCAACTAAACCCAATCCCAATGTAGGTTGTGTCATTGTCAAAGATGGGCAAATCTTAGGTGAAGGCTTTCATCCAAAAGCAGGTCAGCCGCATGCAGAAGTTTTTGCATTGCGCCAAGCGGGCGAAAATGCAAAAGATGCAACGGTCTATGTGACTTTAGAGCCTTGCGCACATTATGGTCGCACACCACCTTGCGCTGAGGCTTTAGTAAAGGCGCAAGTGAAGAAGGTTGTGATTGCTTGTTCGGATCCGAATCCATTGGTTGCAGGCAAAGGTGCGAAGATCTTGCTAGATGCAGGGATAGAGGTTGAAACGAGTGTTTGCACCGATATTGCAAAAGGTTTAAATCTAGGCTTTTTAAAAGCAATGTCTACAGGTTTACCTTATGTCCGTTTAAAAATTGCATCAAGCCTAGATGGACGTACTGCGATGGCGTCAGGTGAGTCCAAGTGGATTACTGGAGCTATTGCACGTCAGGATGTACAACATTGGCGTGCCATCTCAGGTGCCGTGATTACTGGGATTCAAACGGTTTTAGCCGATGATTGTGAGCTGAATGTCCGCGCGTTGGAGGGTGTTGATCTTTCTACAGTGGTGCAGCCAAAGAGAATTATTTTAGATCGTCAGGGACAACTTCCGCTTACAGCCAAGATTTTGCAAAATCCTGAAACTGTGATGGTGATGACACCATTTCGTCAAGAACTTGCTGATTTAGGCGTGATACAATTGTCACTGCAACCTTTAAATCAATTATTGCAGACCCTTTCTCAACAATACCAAATATATGATGTATTGGTTGAGGCGGGCGCAACTTTATCGACTGCCTTTTTGCAACAAGGTTTGGTTGATGAAATGATTAGTTATGTTGCACCAACTTTACTTGGTCAATCTGCTCGCGCGATGTTCAATGCTGAATTTAGCAAAATGGCAGAGCAACGACGATTTGAGTTGGTCGATGTAACCCAACTTGGGCAAGATATTCGCCTGAGATTGCTCCCTATCCAAGAGATGATATGAATCCAGAACCATCGGTTTATCACAAACGTCGCCATGCTGCCCGTACGACTGATGAATATCTTTTTCATCAGCTTGTTCCATATCTTGGGAATAAACGTCGTCTTTTGCACCTTATTTTAGAAGCGCTTGAGATTACTGGGACGTTGAATAGTAAGAAAAAGAATCCACCGATTTTTGCGGATTTCTTTGCCGGCAGTGGGGTGGTTTCTCGTTTGGCCCGTCAAAATGGTTATCGTGTGATTGCCAATGACTGGGAGCCGTATAGCCATGCGCTGAATCATGCGATTTTAGCTTGTGTTGATGCGCCAGCATTTAAAGAATTGGGTGGCTATCAAAAAGCCATTGATTATCTGAACCGTTTGCCTGAAGTGAAAGGCTGGGTTACACATAATTTGTGCCCACGAAATGATGATGTCTATGATCCTGCTCGTGATCGCTTGTTCTTTAAGCGTCGTAATGGGATGCGAATTGATGCGATTCGTCAGCAGATTGCAACTTGGCAAGCACAAGGTGCGATTAATGATGTTGAAATGAGTGCTTTACTCGCACCGTTACTTTACTCAGCAAGTTTTGTGAGCAACACCAGTGGGGTGTTTAAAAGCTTCCACCAAGGTTGGGGTGGACGTACTCAAACTGCTTTGGAACGAATCGAATCATTACTTTGGTTAACACCAAGCCGCTTTTGTGAAGTGGGTGATGCAAAACGTCCTGCCGCAGAAGTGTGGTGTGTTGATTCACAACATTTGGCTAATCAAATGAGTGGCTTTGAAGTTGATGTTGCTTATCTCGATCCGCCTTATAATCAACATGCTTATAGCAGTAACTATCATGTCCTGAATGCGCTGACTTTATGGGATCAGGTTGATTTGCCTTCACCTGATACCAAAGGTTTCAAGAGCGGGATTGATCGTGCGTGGCGCAAAGAACGTCCAAGTCCTTATAATTCTTCCAAGCATGCCAAAGATGCCTATGAAAAGTTATTGGAAACGATTAATGCCCGTTATATCTTGACCAGTTATTCGACGGATGGGAATATCGAGCCAAAAGATTTACTGACCGCCAATTTAAAACGTGGCAAGGTCACTTTGTTAACGCAAGATGTTCCTCGTTACCGTGTTAGTAAGCAGCGTCAGTCAGAGCGCGCACGCGTACTTGAATTTATTGTGATTACAGATACTCACGCAAAGTCTGGTCCGCCATTGCGGCAGTTACTTGGTCAGTTGTATCACTTTGCCGAATTGGGCGGTGTTGATACCACAGGAAATAGTACTCAACTTGCACTTTGGTAAGATAACAAAAACACCACTTTGCCATACAAAGTGGTGTTTTTTTATTTCATTCTCTTATTTAATCGGTTAATACAATAAATAGAATCGTTTTGTTAGATAACCCACTGTTTTTATGATAAATATCTTGTAATTTTTATTGTATTTCTAGATGGTGAAGCTTAATGTTTTTGAATTTATTTACTATGGTGTTTTATATTAATTTATAGATAAAACAAATAATTATGCATACTCTTTATGTGGTGGTTATTCGTTCTTTAAGTTTGATTTGGGTAGGGAGTAGTTTTATCAATCGTTCAAAAAACTATCAAAGATGATTGACCGAGTTTGAAAATAAATATAGTTTTCCGAGCTGAATTTAGGGTCTTGCCTATGAGTAGCGATGACCAAGAGAGGTTGTTATGAGTCGCTCGGAACCCACATTATTGGGGCAATGTGTAGCTGAATTTTTTGCTACCGCAATTTTTTTATCATTTGGTATCGGTGTGGTGGCTGCACTTAAACTTGCTGGAGCAGATTTAGGTCTGTGGGAAATCAGTATTGTTTGGGGCTTAGCAGTTGCCTTAGCGGTTTATTTATCGGCGGGTATTTCAGGTGCACATCTTAATCCAGCGGTGACCATCGCTTTGGCTTTATTTGCAGGCTTTGATAAACGCAAAGTTCCTTTTTATATCATTGCTCAAGTGGCGGGTGCTGCAACGGGTGCATTGATGGTATATGGACTGTATAGCAGTTTATTTTTAGACTTTGAACAGACGCATCACATGGTGCGTGGTAGTGTTGAAAGTCTAGAGTTAGCAGGAATCTTTTCGACTTATCCTCATCATTTACTGTCGCTTGGTCAGGCGTTTATGGTGGAAATGTTTATCACCATGCTATTACTTTGGTTAATCATGGCGATTGGTGATGATAGCAATGGTTTACCGCGTGGGCCTTTAGCACCAATTTTAGTTGGTCTATTGGTTGCCGTAATTGGAGCATCTTTTGGACCGCTGACAGGCTTTGCGATGAATCCTGCACGTGATTTTGGCCCGAAAATCGTTGCCTATTTTTCAGGATGGGGACCCGTTGCGTTTACGGGTGGACGAGATATTCCATATTTTATTGTTCCTATTCTTGCGCCAATTGTTGGGGCTTGCTTAGGAGTATTGGGCTATAAACTGTTTTTTAGCCATTTTTTGTTGAGCAATAAAGTTGAAGAAACGCATCCTGTCGAAAAACAAGTATCAGAAATGCAATAGTTGATCACTTCATCTATATCTATAGCAACATGGGCGGTCAGAGGATCGCCCTTTTTATTCATGTGAATTTGAACTAAGCGTGCCTTGTTATCTGGGTTTCTTTGCTTTAAGGTATTTGCTTTACTGTGATGCGTACTGCAATAAAGGTAGGTTAAAAGTCCCATGTTTACAGGCATTATTGAAAGTTTAGGTAAGGTAGAAAGCTTACAAAGTGTAGGTGGTGATGTTCGTCTGCGTATTCAGACTGATTTAGACATGTCTGATGTGCATTTGGGCGATTCAATTGCCACCAATGGGATTTGTCTCACTGTGATTGAGTGGGGAGATCACTGGTATGCAGCTGATGTTTCTCGTGAGAGTTTAAACCGTACCACACTGGGTCAATGGAAAGTTGGTCAAGCAGTCAACGTGGAAAAAGCCATGTTGCCGACGACACGTTTTGGTGGGCATATTGTGAGTGGTCACGTTGACGGTTTAGGCGAGATTACGCTGGTTCGTGAAGATGCGCGTTCCCTCTATTTTGAAGTTACAGCACCTGTTGAACTTGCAAAATATTTGGCAGAAAAAGGGTCTGTGACGGTAGATGGAATTAGCCTGACCATTAATCACCTACGTGGCAATATTTTGAGTTTAAACTTGATTCCGCATACTGCAGAACGGACTAACATTGGAACATGGCAAGTGGGCACTAAAGTGAATTTGGAAGTTGATGTACTTGCGCGTTACATTGAGCGTTTGTTGTTAGGTGATAAGGCCGCTGAGCAAAAAGCTGAATCGAATATTAGTATGGCTTTTTTAGCTGAAAATGGATTTTTAAAATAAAAATCCTAGCTAATTAAAAAGCCCAGTCTAGCTGGGCTTTTTAATATTTACTGATCGTTAGAAAATTCACTATTTTTCAAGATGTATTCGATTTCGTCTTGCGCCAGTGCATGTAGTTTAGCCCGGAATACAGTCACGGCTTGTTCAATTAGACTTTCAGCTTCTAATTCGAGTCGAACACGAACACTTTCTAGTTCTGAAAGAATTTGCTGATCATCAATCATGAGTCGTTGTCCTTGAGCATAATCCACACTTGGTTGTTCAGGATTACTTTGATAACGTTCCGTTTGTGCAACGATTTCTTGATCAATATGTTCACGTAACGCCAAGAGATTTTCAGTTTGTTGTTGAAACTGTCGTGCTTCATCTGCTTGAAGTTGGGCTGCGTAGGCTGCTTCAGCAGCACGTTTCTCAGCTAAGGCTTTTTCTAAAGCAAGTTGTTTACGGATACGGGCTTGTTCAATCAACTCTGCTTTAAGATCAGCATAGGCTTGATCAATGCGTTGCTGTGAACGCATTTCAGCTTGTTCTTCTTGCTGACGCCAAGTTTGAATGGCGGTTTGTGGTAATAGCAGATCACAAATGCGTGCTAAATCATCCTGATAGGTTTGACGTACAGCCTCAGGGGTCTTTAACCAGCGTTTTTTAAAATCTTGACCTACATTTAATGCCACACCACACTCCTCAAATGATACGCTTGTTTGTCGATTTATAATTTAAAAGTTCGAGGCTCGATACCTAAACGACGATACGTTTTAAATTTTTCTCGTCCAAGTTGCTTCGCAGTTTCATTATTCTCGATAATTTCGATAATGTGGCGAAAATCTTGAATTTGTTCAAGTGCATGATTGTTAAAATTAAACACGATCCAATCATTGGATGGCGGTAATTGTTCTGAAATACAGACGGGACTATGGTTTTGGTCGATGCCATGTGGAATAAAGCTGTTGGGATCAAAACTCCATAATTTGTCATCAAGCTCATTTTGCATATCTGAATCAGTACAATACCACCAAATTTGTGGGTGCTGATTCAGAATCTTTCGGCATAAACGGCAAGCACTTTCGACTTGCCGTTCGGTACTCTTTTCAAAGAGATAAAAGCTGACTTGTGTCATGTGTTAGTTTTTCGCTTCAACACGATTTGCTAAGAACTGCATCAGTAAAGGGACTGGACGTCCTGTCGCACCTTTGGCTGCACCTGATAACCATGCAGTACCAGCCACGTCCAAATGTGCCCAACGATAGTCACGGGTAAAACGCTCAAGGAAACATGCGGCTGTGATTGCACCACCATGAGGGCCACCAATGTTGGCAATATCGGCAAACGGAGAGTCGAGTAATTCTTGATAGTCTTCCATGACTGGCATACGCCATACACGATCGTGTGACTGTTCACCAGCTTGTTGTAAAGCTTGGGCAAGCTCATCATCTGGTGTAAATAAGCCACTCACCACTTTACCTAATGCAACAACACATGCACCTGTGAGTGTCGCAATATCAATCACCAACGCAGGATTAAAACGTTTTACATAAGTTAAGGTGTCACATAGAACTAAACGACCTTCTGCATCGGTATTGAGGATTTCAACCGTTTGACCACTCATCGTCGTGACAATGTCTCCGGGACGAGTGGCGCCACCTGAAGGCATATTCTCTGCTGCTGCAATTGCCCCCACCACATGAATTGGCAACTGCGCTTCACAAAGTGCTTGCATGGTGCCAAGTACGGATGCTGCACCGCACATATCGAATTTCATTTCGTCCATGCCTAAGCCGGGTTTCAGTGAAATACCGCCAGTGTCAAACGTTACACCTTTACCAACAAGAACGACAGGTGCTTGTTCAATTTTGGCATTATATTCTAGCGTGATGATACGCCCTGGACGGTCTGAACCTTTGCTAACGGCAAGAAATGCATGCATGCCCAAGTCAGCCATCTGTTGTTCATCCAGTACCGTTACTTTTAAACGGTCTGGATATTGTGCTGCAAGAGAAAGTGCTTGATCTGCTAGATATTCAGGAAAACAAATATTCCCAGGGCGATTGCCTAAGTCTCGAGCATAGCTTTGGCCAGATTGAACTGCATGAATCAGATTGAGTTGGGCATCATCTAAAGTTGTCTGGCTCGCAATCAGGTGGATAGTTTCGAGTACAAACGCATTCTTTTTTGATTTGAACTCGTCATAGCCATAAGCAGCCTGAGTCAAGCTTAAAGCAAATAGTGAATGAAGTTCTGCTGGTAGTGCGGATAAATCAACACTAATTTGTTTAAATTTATTTTGTGATGATTTGATAATCGTTTGTGCAAGTTTTGCTAATTTGGTTGCTTTGAGCTCAGTGGCATTTCCAAGTCCGAGTAGTTGGGTGTTACTGTGCTCCGCAACTTTTGCAATTAAAGTTAAGCTTTCATTAAAACTTGCTTTAAAGTGAGTTGCGGTTAAGGCTTCTTCTAATTGACTGATTTGGTAGGAGTTTAGATTGGTTTGTAGTTGTTCTGAATCCACCAAAATCCATAAAGATTCACTTGCTGTTTGTGTTGGAAAGGCATGATCAAGAGTAAATTTCATTGTTTGTTTAGAACCTAATCGGTAAAAAATAAAGATAATC
The DNA here is from genome assembly GCF_003323815.1 of Acinetobacter haemolyticus. NCBI lineage: Bacteria > Pseudomonadati > Pseudomonadota > Gammaproteobacteria > Moraxellales > Moraxellaceae > Acinetobacter > Acinetobacter haemolyticus. The sequence continues at coordinate 3,207,239 of NZ_CP030880.1, read as the reverse complement.
TCATTAAACACTTTCAGATATGAGGTTGCAATCCGCAACATGCGATAGGTTTTATATTTTTAACATTCGGGTAAACTAGCGATACCCCTCGATTGGTTTTTTTGGAAGCATTACTTTGATTATTCGACGTTACCTCGTCAAACAAGTGGTGTCCACCTCTTTGGTTGTGACGGCCTTGCTCACTTTGATTATTATGGGTGGGCAGCTCATCAAAATTTTTGGGCGCGCTGCACAAGGTCGTCTCGATGGTGGCGTGCTACTCAGTATTATTGCTTATCGTCTACCTGAGTTTTTAACGCTGATTTTACCTTTGGGCTTTTTCATTGGTTTAATGTTGGTGTTTGGTCGTTTGTATGTCGATCATGAAATGGCGGTATTAAATGGCAGTGGGGTGAGCCGTAATCAGTTAACACGTTTGTTATTACCGATGACTGCTGTATTTTTGATTGTACAGGCGGTACTCATGTGCTGGGGGGCTTCAGCGGGCATAAGAGGTTATCAGAGCTTGATGCAAACTCAAGCGGTACGAGCTGGCTTTGATTTGGTGCGACCCAAAGAGTTTATTTCTTCTGGTTCCTATACTATTTATGCTGGCTCTCTTTCAGAAGACCGAAAAAACTTAAAAGATATCTTTTACTATTATAAATCAGATCGTGAAGACAAGCCTGATCAAATGATTCTGGCGAAAGAGGCTACACGAGTTGAAATTGAAAATGATACTGCGAGTGTTGTCGACTTAGTGCAAGGTCGCCGTTACGAGATTTATCCCAATCAGCCAAGATATACGCAAGCCGAGTTTCAATCTTATCGTTTACGTTTAGAAAATGACAAAGATGTCAACTTTGAAAGCGAAGATGTTGAAGCTTTATCGATGTCGAAGTTGTGGCAAAAGCGTGATGATTTCGTGGTAAGAGGAGAGTTAGGATGGCGTATCTTTGGTCCTTTCGTAATGGTCGTGGCGTTATTCCTTGCGGTCGCGCTCTCTGAAGTGAGTCCACGTCAAGGGCGATATTATCGTCTGATTCCCGCTATCTTTATTTTTGCCAGTTTAATCGTACTAATGATTGCGATTAAAACGCGTATTAGTAAAGAAGAGCTAGATATTTGGGCTTATCCTGCAGTGTTGTTGATTTATGGTATTGCGGCTGCCCTGTTTACGCGTAAACAAAAATTAGCACCTAAAATTAAGAAAAGTATGCAACGAGTGGGGTTGTGATGTTAGCACGTCGAATAGTCGCCAAACATGTAACAAAAACCACGGTACTGGCAATGCTCGGTACGACGTTGGTGCTGTCTTTTTTACAAGTCCTATTTACCTATCTGGGGGAGTTGGGCTCATTAAAGTCAAATTATAATGCGTGGCAAGCATTCCTGTATGTGTTATGGGGTGCACCTCGCTATTTATATGAAATTTTACCTGTCGCTGCTTTGATTGGCTCTGTTTTAGGATTAGGTGCACTGGCTTCTAATAGTGAGTTGATCGTCATGCGTTCGGTTGGGATTAGTCTCTGGCGAATCGTGGGCTGGGTGATGCGGTCGGCTTTATTGCTGATTGTCATATCCTTTACATTGAGTGAGTGGGTGATCCCCTATACCAATGAAAAAGCACAAAGTATTAAAAAGCAACGTAGCGCAGCAGCATTGGGTGAAGTTAAAGGTTACTGGTCGAGAGAAGGGCAGCGTTTTACCTATATTGATTATGCTAACTCGCAAGGTCAGTTGCGTAATATCCAATCCATTGATTTTGACGAAAACTACCGTTTACAGTCTTTTGTTACAGCTGAACAAGGGAATTTTGTTAAAGATGGACAGTGGACGCTTGAGCAATCTCATCAGATTGATTTATTGCCTGAAGGGAATGTGATTAAAACAGATCATGCCAACCAAGCACTGGCATTGGCTTTGCAACCAAAATATGTCCATATGGTAACGATAGATCCTGAAGATTTATCTCCTACTCAGTTGATCAGTTTTATGCGTTATATGGAGGAGTATAGCCAAGTGCCTAAAACCTATGAATTGGCATTTTGGCAGAAAGTGACCTCACCATTTGCCTTGATTGCTTTGGTATTGATCGCATGTTCGTTTATTTTTGGTCCCTTACGTCAACAATCTATGGGATTTAGATTGGTGATTGCGCTCTTTACGGGACTCGGTTTTTTCTATCTACAAGATTTTATGGGATACGCGAGTTTGGTTTATGCACCGTCACCTGCATGGTTTGTACTACTGCCAGTGGTGCTGATGTTTATGATCGGAAGCTATTTATTGTACCGAGCAAGATAGCGAGTTGATCGATATGCTTGCTCTATCGCGAACATTGCTGAAAGCCATCGTTAAGATCATAGAGAATTGATGTAAATTTCGGTAAACTATGCCGATCAAATGATAGACAAACAGAGAGTCCATTATGACGGATGCAAATGCTGGCAAAATTCCTCACGTTCTTGTAATTATGGATGGTGTAGGACATCGTGAAGCAGTTGAAGATAATGCGTATTTAGCTGCGCAAACCCCAAATTTGACTGCGATGAAAGCCAAGCATCCGAATAGTTTAATTTCTGGCTCTGGAGAAGATGTTGGTCTTCCTGATGGGCAAATGGGTAACTCTGAAGTGGGGCATATGAATCTTGGTGCTGGTCGCGTGCTATATCAAGATTTTACTCGTATTACAAAAGATATCCGTACAGGGGATTTCTTTGAGCATGAAGTATTGGTCGATGCGGTTGAGAAAGCCAAGGCCGCCAATGGTGCAGTTCATGTGATGGGCCTACTTTCAGAGGGTGGTGTACATTCACATGAAGATCATATCGTTGCGATGTGTGAGCTTGCACTAAAACGTGGGGCAACAGTGTATTTACATGCATTCCTTGATGGGCGTGATACACCGCCACGTAGTGCTCAACCCTCATTAGAAAAATTAGATGCTTTATTTGCTCAATACCCAAATCAAGGACGTATTGTGTCAATGATTGGTCGCTATTTTGCTATGGATCGTGACAATCGTTGGAATCGTGTCGAAGAAGCTTACCGTTTGATGACCGAAGGTGAGGCTGTTCGTGTGGCAAACTCAGCAGTTGAAGGGCTAGAACAGGCCTATGCTGCTGAAGAAAATGACGAATTTGTCAAAGCAACACGTATCGGCGAGATTGTTAAAGTACAAGATGGCGATAGCCTCGTATTTATGAACTTCCGTGCCGATCGGGCACGGGAAATTACGCGTGCCTTTGTGGAAAAAGATTTTGCGGGTTTCGAACGTAAGGTTGTGCCGAATTTATCAAAATTCGTCATGTTGACACGTTATCAAGCCAGTATTGATGCACCAATTGCGTATATGCCAGAAGAATTAAAAAATTCGATTGGTGAATATTTATCGAGCTTAGGTAAGACCCAATTGCGTATTGCTGAAACTGAAAAATATGCACATGTGACTTTCTTCTTTAGCGGTGGACGTGAAGATGAGTATGTGGGCGAGAAGCGGATTTTGATTCCGTCTCCGAATGTTGCGACCTACGATTTAAAACCTGAAATGAGTGCGATTGAAGTGACGGATGAATTGGTCAATGCAATTAACTCAGGCGAATTTGATCTATTGGTGGTGAATTATGCCAATGGAGATATGGTTGGGCATACAGGTGTGTTTGATGCCGCGGTAAAAGCAGTAGAAACAGTCGATACCTGCCTCGGACGTGTTTATGATGCGGTGATGGCAAACAAAGGGCATATGTTAATTACGGCGGATCATGGTAATGTAGAGCAAATGCAAGACTATGACAGCGGTCAAGTACATACTCAGCATACAACTGAACTTGTTCCATTTATTTATGTTGGCCCTACTCAAGCAACCATTGCTGAAGGTGGTGTATTGGCAGATGTTGCACCAACATTATTACATTTGATGAATATCCCTGTACCGCAAGAGATGCAAGGAAAAAATCTAATTACTTTACAATAAGGTGAAAGAATGACCCCACGCAACAACATTTATCGCGCTGTATTTGCCAGTTTGTTGTTGTGTTGGGGGCATACGCTTGTTGCTGCACCATTATCGGGATGGGGGGAGAATCCACCATCCCGAAGTGCTGAAGTACCAATAGAATCAATTCAACAGTTTGTGCAGATCTATGGCATTGTCCGAGACAATTATGTTGAAAAAAAATCAGATGATGCATTATTTCAGCAATCGATCAAAGGTCTAGTCAGTGGCTTAGATCCCTATTCACGCTATCTGTCAGCTGAAGAATATCGTCAATTGATCCAATATACGGAAGGCGACTTAGCTTCAGTTGATTTCAATCTAGGTTTTGATCAGCATAGCAAATTATGGAAAGTTCAAGATCTCAAAACAGGGTCGGATTCAAATAAGTTAGGTCTAAAAAATGGACAGGCGCTTCTTAAAATTGATAATCAAGAATTAAAAAGTTTAAATCAAGATCAAGTACAAGGTTTGCTGTATGGTTCGATTGGTAGCACAGTACAGATATTACCAGAGAACACCACAAGTACTGTGATTTTGGTGAGAAATAAAAAAGTAGAAACAGATATCGAGCCAGTATTGCTATCTAATCAAGTGCTAGTGCTTAAAGTTAAAGTTTTTCAACAAGATACAGCTAATGAGATTAAGCGACTAATTGAAGAATTTGGTTCACCAAGATTAAAAGCAGTGGTCTTGGACTTAAGAAATAATCCAGGTGGTCTCCTTTCTGCTGCGGTTGAATCTGCGGACTTATTTTTAAATCAGGGCTTGATTGTTACCACAAAGAGTCGTTCTGAAGGTGATCAACAATTTCAAGCTTTGCCATCGAAGGAGTTTCAAAATCTGAAACTAGGCGTGTTGATTAATCGGCGTTCAGCTTCGGCAGCGGAAGTTTTTGCAGCCGCCTTAAAAGAGCATAAACGTGCATGGGTTGTTGGGGAAACCAGTTATGGCAAGGGCGTGGTGCAAAAGCTATTTCCGCTACCCAATGGCGCTGCTTTGCAAATGACGGTTTCACATTATTACACCCCCAATGGTTTAATGATTGAGGGGCAAGGAATTCAGCCGAATCAGAGCTATGCTTTGCAGCCAGAAATGAAAGAGGAATATTACTTAGATCATATTTCAGATTTAGTGCTAAAAAGCAGACTTTAGAACTAAAAAAACCTCGATCCATAGATCGAGGTTTTTTTAGTTAGGTGTCATCTTCTTCAGTATCTAATCCGAATTTTTTCAAACGATAACGCAAAGAACGGAAGGTCATCCCGAGTTTCTTCGCGGCGAGCGTTCGATTCCAATGGGTTAGATTTAATGCATTAAGTAGCACTTCTTTTTCAATATTTTCTAAATAACGCTCTAAACCTTCAGGTGGAAGTTTTTTCGAACTTGTGCTTGGGCTGGTGTATTGTGGCTGCTCAACTTCTTCTTGGCTATAAGATGGCGCTGATGGCATTGAAATTGGACTGCGTAATGGCGCTGTTTGTAAGTGCGCTAGATCAATCGCTTCATCATCGCTGAGCGTGATTGCACGTTCAATAATATTGCGTAGTTCGCGCACATTACCAGGAAAATATTGTTGTAATAAAAATTGCTCTGCACGAGACGATAACGTCTTGGCAGGCAGTTCCCATTCTTGGCAAATTCTTTGGATAAAATGATTCGCTAATAACAGGATGTCCTGTCCACGTTCACGTAATGGTGGGAGTACAATATCCATAACGTGGATACGGAAAAATAAATCCTGTCGGAATCGTCCTTGCTGAACCAGTAGCTCAAGATCTTGGTGACTGGCACTAATCACACGGAAATCGACATCAATTTCTTGGTCTGAGCCTACAGGGCGGATTTTCTTTTCTTGCACTGCACGCAATAATTTTACTTGCATGTTGAGTGGCAGTTCAGCGATTTCATCGAGAAATAAACTACCGCCATGTGCTGATAAAATTAAACCTTGTTTATCTTGGGTCGCCCCAGTGAAACTGCCTTTTTTGTGCCCGAAAAGCTCGCTTTCCATCAGTTCTGTTGGAATTGCACCGCAGTTTATGGCAATAAAAGGCCCTTCACTACGATTACTTAAGCGGTGAACCAAGTTGGCAACAACTTCTTTTCCAGTTCCCGACTCCCCGGTGATAAAGACAGGCGCTTGTGATCGCGCGATTTTCTTTAATGCAATGCGCAGTTGTTGAATCGGCGCAGAACGTCCAATCAGGAGTTTATTTTCTAAGGCTGTTTCAGCCGCTTCTTGCTCAGGTCGTGGTCGATTCAATGCTTTTTGAATCAATTGATCCAAATGCACTTGGTTGACTGGTTTGCTAACGAAGTCAAATGCCCCAGCTTTTAATGCTGCAATCGCAATGTCCATATTGCCATAGGCTGTCAGCACAGCGATCGGAGTATTTGGGTAATTTTGGGTGACATGTTGGACGAGATCTAAACCGTTGCCGTCTGGAAGATTTAAATCAGTTAAACATGCATCATATTGAAATTCAGTAAAGAATTTTTTTGCTTGCTCTACACGATAAGCCAAATGTGTCTTAATTCCCATACGCGCAAGTGTCATTTGCATGAGAAGACACAAGTCCTCTTCGTCGTCTACGAGCAAGACGAGTGGTTGTTTAGTTGCCATTTCCCCGAAAAACCTAATCTAATCAATTAATTATTGAGCATTCAATCCTGAAGCATGCTCCTTGTTGTCGCTCTACATAAGTGAGCTTTGCATGATTCGCCTCACAGAAACTATGAGACAAATACAATCCTAAACCAGTTCCTTTGATTTCGGTACTAAAAAATGGTTTAAACAGTTGAGAAAGGTCTCTTTTTGCTACCCCTAAACCAAAATCGATAACATCAATTCGAACTTTAGTCTCTTCAGCGTGTACTTTAATTTCGATATAAGGTATATCCGATGCGTTGTGTCTTAATGCATTTCTCACCAAATTAATCAGCACTTGGCGCAACTGTTTGTCATCAAATAAGATTTGAATATTTTCTGAAAGCTCTAATTGGATCATGTGTTTGACATCGACTAGATCCTCTTCAAATAAACTTTCAAAGAACTCCATAAGATGAATATTTTGTGGTTCGGTCGGTTTATTGCGTGCCATTGCCAAAGTATCTTCTACAATCCGATCGATACGTTTTGCTTGTTTACGAATCATACGAGAGAGCATTTGTTGTTGATGCGCATCGCTTTCATTAAAAAGCTCATTGGCTTGCACAATCGCGGCTAAAGGATTGCGAATTTCATGTGCAATACTGGCAGAAAGTTGACCAAGTGCCGCTAGTTTGAGTTGTTGTACACGCTGAGTTAATTTCTGAGCATCTTTGAGAATTAATAAAACTAATGCTTGTTCAGGTACGACCAAATGTTTGACACGTACATGGACGGTATACAAACTTTGTTGTGACTCAAAAGTGAACTCTTCACCATCTTCTAGGTCGCTGAATTTGATCAGTTCAAATAGATCGGGTTGCCATTTGATTAAGGGCGTTTTTTCATGGGAAACAGGTAAATGAATACCTAATAATGTATTGGCAGCAGGATTGGTTAAAACAATATGATTACTTTCATCTAAAACCAGATATCCATCCTCAATTTGCTCCAAGATATAACGGTTAATGTTTTGGAGTTGATGAATTTCAATGGATTGATGAAAAGTAAGCGCTTCTAAAATTTTAAAACGCTGTACTGCAATACGCCCTATGGCATATACCACCAAGAATAAAAATACCAACAGCAGGCTATTACTGAGATGGTTTAAATTGTTGTAGTCAAATAAATTTCCCAGAAAACGCTGATACACAATCATGATAACAGCGAGCAGCGTTACCACTAGAGAAAGCTGAGCATTCAATAAAATTGCCGAGGCAAAAATAATAATGACATAAAGCAAACTGAGCTGTAAGTTTGGCCCGCCTGTTGCAAAGGTAATGGTACTTAAACAGATGACATCGACAAGAAAGATCGCAATCAGCTGTTTATTCACGTGGGTCGGAAATAATTTAAGAAATAAAAGCTGACTGACATTTAATGCAATATAGACAATCAGCGTATATGAATACAATGTTGGGTAAAGATAATTGGTGGTCAGTTGCTCAGCAGTTAACAAGAAAATGAGCAATAGGCATACGGAAATAATGAGGCGATATCCGCTATACCACATCCCAAGCTGGTAAATGGTTTGTGACACCGAAGATGCAACTTTTCCCAACATAGGCAATTCACAACGGTTTTAAGGTTTGATCAGTCCATAACGAATCGCAAGATGGGTCAGTTTGACATCACTGTCAATTGCCAATTTCTCAAAAATACGATAACGGTAGGTATTTACAGTTTTTACACTAACAAAAAGTTTATCAGCAATCTCTTGAGCACTTATACAGTTTACAACCATCATTGCCACTTGCATCTCACGTTCAGACAATGCATCAAAAGGAGATTGTTGTGTATCAGATAAATATGAGCTGGCAAGCTGTTCAGCAATATCAGCACTGAAATATTTACCACCGAGCATGACTTTATTAATGGCTCGAACCATTTCAGCAATCGGTGCGCCTTTGGTGATATAGCCTTTTGCACCTGCTTTTAAAAGTAATGATGGGTAGGGTTCTTCAGCCAAACCGCTCACCGCAATGACTTTGGTATCAGGTGCGGTTTGTAACAAACGTCTTGTGGTTTCAACACCACCAATACCCGGCATGTTGACATCGAGCAGAACAACTTGAGGATGTTTCTGACGGACTAAAGCAATTGCTTCTTCGCCAGACTCAGCTTGTCCTACAACCTCAACATCGGGGTGGTCTTCTAACATACGACAAATACCAGTGCGTACGAGTTCATGATCATCAACAACGAGAACAGTGATCAAGAAGACCTCCTTTTTATCAAAAAATTGGTTTTTTGTTACATAAAGCAAAATTAGCTTGCAATGAAATGACAAAATTAGCAATGCTATTCTTCATTTTTAGAGAATAGTTGTACACAATTGTGTCTATAAAAGCTTTACCCAATATGCTCAAATGTAAGGCATAATGATAGTAAGCGCAAATGTGCAGCACCTTGAGTTGAGTATTGTGTCGTGAAAAATGCTAAAAAATCTGTCATGCATGTATTAGGCATGTCAATCTTGTTGGCGTGGAGTTCAACAAGTTTTGCTGAGTTAGTGGTCAATAATAATTCAGCAATTTCGGGTAATAATGGTTCAGCCTCAATGAGCTGGTCGGCGAATGACGCCAGTCAATTGATGAATGATGATGAGCCATTAGATTTGAGCCCAGTAGGTTCGACTTCGGTGACCACAACGTTACGTAGTGGTGGTTCAGCGACGATTACCTCTTCGACCTCACCTCAACAAAGCGTGCAGATCCGTGACACGGTGGGCTATAGTAGTCAACCTTCAGTCAATGCACGTGCGGCATTGGTGATGGATGCTCAAACAGGTGAAGTATTATTTAGTAAAAATACCAACACAGCGCTACCTATTGCTTCGATTACTAAAGTGATGACTGCTGTTGTCACCGCAGATGCTCGTTTGAATATGTCTGAAGAAGTGACTTTGCAACAGATCGATTTTGCAGGAGCAGGTGGCAAGAACTCTAGTTCTACACTACGCGCTGGCGATAGTATGAATCGCGCTGAACTTTTGTTATTTGCTTTGATGAAATCTGAAAATCCAGCAGCAGCTGCATTGGCTCGTACATACCCAGGTGGGCGTACGGCTTTCTATGCAGCAATGAACAGTAAAGCTAAACAACTGGGTATGACTGCGACACATTTTATTGAGTCTACGGGTTTGCATCCAGGCAATGTTTCTTCGGCACGTGACTTGGGCATTTTAGTCAGTGCAGCTTCACAGTATGGTTTGATTCGTCAATTCTCAACCACACCGACCTATGATTTCAATTTAGGTTATCGTGTATTGAAATCAAATAACACCAATGCTTTGGTTCGCAACGGTGGATGGAATATTAACCTTTCTAAAACAGGTTATATCAACGAAGCTGGACGTTGTGTCGTGATGCATACTACAGTCAATTCGCGCCCTGCAGTTGTGGTGCTATTGGGTGCACCAAGTACTCAAGCACGTAATAGCGATGCAACTAACTTATTGACCTGGTTAAATACTCTACCAAAACGCGTTTAAGCTTTTTCAACGCATAAAAAAACCAGTTGCAGGCAACTGGTTTTTTTATCAACTCTATTTTACATATTTGAAAGGATAGAGTCTTTAACTTGATCCATTGTTGCATCGATTGACAACATAACGGCATCAGCACACTGCTTGATTGCTGTGTCAGGATCTTTTAGACCATTACCTGTCACTGTGCATACGATCACAGAACCTTCAGCAATTTTACCTGCTTTGATATCGCGAATCGCACCACCAATAGAAGCTGCTGAAGCTGGCTCAACAAATACACCTTCATACATAGAAAGCAAGCGCTGAGCTTCTAAGATCTCGCTGTCTTGAAGTTCATCAAACCAGCCTTTAGAGTCACGTACGACGGCTTTTGCATGGTTCCAGCTTTGTGGGTTACCAATACGGATTGCTGTTGCAACTGTTTCAGGGCTTTCAACTGGCGCACCACGAAGGAATGGTGCAGCACCTGATGCTTGATAACCGACCATCGTTGGTAAGCCTTCTGGTTTTGGACCAGTAAATTGATCTGTTGCAGCATCATAGATCACTTGTTCAAACTGATCAGCCGGTTGGTTTGCGACAGCTTCTGTATAACCCATCCAGTGTGCAGTGATATTACCTGCGTTACCTACTGGCAAGCAGTGGTAATCAGGTGCGCGACCTAAAGCTTCAACGATTTCATAAGCAATGGTTTTTTGACCTTGTAAGCGGTATGGATTGATTGAATTCACAATCGTTACAGGTGCTTGATCTGCTACTTCTTTTACAAGACGCATACCATCATCGAAATTACCACGAATTTGCATAGTAATCGCGCCGTACATCATGGCCTGTGCCATTTTCCCCATTGCAATCTTGCCTTCAGGGATTAAAACAAAAGCCTTGATTCCTGCACGTGCTGCATAGGCAGCAGCTGCGGCTGAAGTATTTCCGGTAGAAGCACAGATAATTGCCTTTGAACCTTCTTCGACTGCTTTGGTCACCGCCATCGTCATACCACGATCTTTAAATGAACCCGTTGGGTTAAGCCCTTCGTACTTCACATAAATTTCTACGTTTTTGCCAATCAGACGTGGAATATTCTCTAATTTAATTAGAGGTGTGTTTCCTTCACCTAGAGAAATAGCACGTGTAGTTGCAGACACAGGTAAACGGTCACGATAACGATCAACAAGACCAGTATAACGATTGGCATTCGACATGATGGTGTTCCAATATGAGGTAGAGCGGGGTGAGGGAAGGCATTTTCCCTCAACCTGATTAACTATCGAGCGATTCTAAACGAATTCTCACAATTTCGCCATGAATTGCAGGCAAAGCTTGAATTTGTGCAAGTGCTTCATCCATTTTTGATTCAACAATTGGATCGGTTAAAATCACAATTGGGATGAGATCTTTAAGACGAGACTGTTGCATGATGGCATCAATACTAATCCCTGCACGACTTAAGATCGCCGTAACATCAGCCAAGACACCTGTTTGATCTTCGGCATTCAAACGAATGTAATATCCAGTCGTCATTTCTTCACGACTGAGAATCGGCATATCGGTGAGTGCTTCAAATGCAAGTTGTGGAATTGTTCCAGCGCCATCTTCTGTGTAAGAAATATCACGTACAATATCAATGACATCTGCAACTACAGCAGAAGCTGTAGGCCCTGCGCCCGCACCCGCACCATAATACAAGGTTGGACCGACAGCATTGGCTTGAACCAAAACAGCATTTTTAACGCCATTGACGTTAGCAATCAGTTCTTCTGCAGGAATTAGAGTTGGGTGTACGCGTAACTCAATACCTTTTTCAGCGCGACGTGCAATTCCCAAATGTTTGATACGGAAACCAAGCTCTTCGGCATACTTGACATCTTGTGCCGTAATTTTGCTGATACCTTCGGTATACACCTTGTCAAACTGAAGTGGGATACCAAATGCACAAGACGCTAAGATAGTAAGCTTATGTGCTGCATCGATGCCCTCGACATCAAAGGTTGGATCTGCTTCTGCATAACCAAGTTGTTGGGCTTCAGCAAGGACATCCGCAAAGGCACGACCTTTCTCACGCATTTCTGTGAGAATAAAGTTACCTGTGCCGTTAATAATTCCTGCCAGCCATTCGATATGGTTTGCTGCTAGGCCTTCACGAATCACTTTAATAATTGGGATACCACCAGCTACAGCAGCTTCATAAGCGATTTGTACGGCGTTATCTTCAGCAGCTTTAAAAAGTTCATTACCATGTTCTGCAAGTAATGCTTTATTCGCTGTTACCACCTGTTTACCATGTTTGATGGCTTCCATGATGATTTCATAAGCAGGGTGAATTCCACCCATCACTTCAACAACGACATCCACATCAGGTTGGCGTACGATTGCCATCAGGTCATCGCTTTGCTGAATTCCTTCTAGTTGTAGATCTGGACGTGGACGGCGAGTGCCTACGTGTGTAATTTGAATTTCTCGACCGGTACGGCGTTTAATTTCAGCAGCATTTTCTTGTAGTAGTTTAAGGGCTCCACCACCAACAGTACCAAGACCGAGTATCGCCAGACGAACTGGTTTCACGTCACACTCCATTTTATTCAATCATTTTAATGAAGCTTGATCATAGCTAAAAAAATGCGCAGACACTAGGGCTAAGATCATCTTTAATCTGTCGCCCAAGTCGTTCAATTTTTGAATGCTAGAAGCATTGGTTATTTGTTTAAACGTTGAACGATTTCATCAGCCGTCATATAACCACCTAAGTACTCACCTTCAACGTTATAAATCGCTGGTGTGCCATTTACGCCCATACTAAGTCCCAACTGATATTGATCTCGGACAGGGTTTTTACACTCGGCTGAGGCAACAGGTTGATCTTGGATTGCTTGCTCAAACGCTGCTTTGCGATCAGTGCTACACCAAATGGCTTGCATGGTCGGCATGAATTGTTCACCACGTGGCCATGCGATATAGCGGACTTCGATGCCTTTGGCTGTGATTTCCGGAATTTGTTCATGTAAGCGATGGCAGTAAGGGCAGCTTGAATCGGTGAAAACGTAGACGATATGTTTGGCTTTTCCGCTTTTGGCTGGATAGACAATCAAATCTTCGGTTTTTAAGGTTGCGAGATGCTTTTTATTTTCTACAGCTTGCAATGCATCGCCGACATTGTGCAATTGTTTATCACCTAAGCGAATAACATCACCTTGGATAATGTATTGACCATCACTCGTTGCATAGACAGAGCCCATGCCATCAAGATTGACCCAAAACAAATTAGGGACTTCGGTTTTTTGTACGGCGATGATTTTAGCGTTAATTTTGGCAGCTTTGAAATGTTTGTCTAAAGTCGAGATTAGTCGTTGTTGTGCATTACGTTCATTTAATGTTGAAGCCTCGCCCGTTGCTGGCGTACTTGCTGTCAGCGTATCTTGTTTTGGGGTCGCGTTATCTTTTGAGCAAGCACCTAATATTAATGTTGATGCCAATGTACAAGCCAGTACTAATCTAGACCGAGTAAACACCATAAAGAACCTTTTTTTCATACTGTATTTATAAACTCGCTCAAGCATATCAAAAAAATGCAATAACATCGTTAAATCTTGCATCGTGTCTGTGAATATGTTGCAGTTTATTTTTAGTGTTAAGCAACAGACATATTAACCTCTCGGATGATATTGATGATGCAAGGCTTGCATTCGATGCTGAGCAACATGGGTATAAATCTGAGTGGTAGAAAGATCACTGTGTCCGAGTAGCATTTGAACGACACGTAAGTCCGCCCCATGATTGAGTAAATGTGTCGCAAATGCATGTCGTAAGGTATGGGGGGAGAGCTCTGCTTGAATATTGGCTTGCAGCGCATAACGTTTAATTGCATACCAAAAATTTTGGCGGCTCATAATTCCGCCATGCTGAGTTAAAAACAAATAATCCGTATTGCTCTTATATAACTGAGGGCGAGATTCTGCTAAATATTTTTCGATCCAATCACAGGCATATTGCCCTAGTGGAACGAGACGTTCTTTATTGCCTTTGCCTGTAATACGCACAAACCCTTGTTTTAAGTTGATCAACTCTAAACGTAGATTGAGTAATTCTGATACACGTAATCCACAAGCATAGAGAACTTCAAACATTGCACGATCACGTAAGCCTAGCGTTGTGCTGATATCTGGTGCATTGATTAAGGCCTCAACATCTTGTTCAGATAGATCTTTGGGTAATGCACGACCAATTTTAGGTGAGTGGTGTGAGGCAACAGGGTTATCTTCTCTTAATTTTTGCTCGCGTAAGAATTTATAAAATTGGCGTAGGGCAGATAGGCAGCGTGCGATTGAACGAGGACTTTTCCCTGCTTTGGTTAACTCAATTAAAACATCACCGATATCCTCACTAGACCACTGCGGTAGTGAAGCTGTTCGATGTAACTCGCTGCATTGAATCAAATCAGATAAATAAGCATTACGTGTATGAGGGCTTACAGTTTGTGCAACTAAATAATCACGAAAACCCTGCAAAAAACTTAAATTTTCTGGGATAGAAACGGCAGTAGGAATACGTGGTTTTTTATTTAACATAATTGAATAAATTGAGGTTCTCTGTTGGCACTGTAAAAGAAAAAAAACATATTGTCGATCTGTGAATTGGGTAAATGCCATTGAGATTGCTTTTGGTAATTATTCTCATTTGTCTGTATACTTGGTGAAAACGGTTTATGGTGAAATGTGGTGCGTTTATCAGCATTAAAAGTCAAGCAAACAGCGATGATTACCAAAGTTAATCGCTTAGTCGATGATACGGAACAGACAGACCTTGTAGCTGTTCGTTTAGAGAGTCTAGGCTTTGTGCCAGGTACACAAGTACAGGTGATTACCAAAGGTATTTTTGGTGGTGACCCGATCCTGATCCAGATAGGTTTTACGCGATTTGCATTGCGTAAAGCTGAAGCCGATAAAATAGAAATTCAACTTGAAGGAGCACCTGCATGAGTGATGCGTTACGTGTTGCCCTTGTGGGAAATCCGAACTGTGGTAAAACTTCATTATTCAACCATTTAACAGGAACACGCCAAAAAGTTGCCAACTACGCGGGAGTGACAGTTGAGCGTAAGGTTGGGCATTTTCAACTTCCTTCTGGGAAGAATGTTCGAGTGCTAGATTTGCCGGGCACTTATAGCTTAAAAGCAACTAGCCCAGATGAAGAAATTACCCGTGATGTTTGCCAAGGTAAAATTGCAGAAGAAGGTCATCAAGATGCTTTCTTATGTGTTGTAGATGCGACTAACTTGAAATTGCATCTGGGTTTGGTCTTAGAAGTGATCGAGCTTGGACGTCCTGTTTTAGTGATATTGAATATGATGGATGAAGCGCGACGTCGTGGCATTCAAATCAATACACAAAAACTGTCGGAACGTTTGGGTGTTCCTGTAGTGGAAACTGTTGCTGTTCGCCGTGCAGGTGTCGAAAATCTATTGCATGCCCTTGATCAAGGTAACTACAGCATTCCAAAAACTGAATTGAGCGGTTTGACGGGTGATCATCATCAAAAAATCGAAGTGATTTTTAACGATGTGGTTAAATTTGTTGATCAGGAAGATCAGCGCACCAATTTCCTCGACAAAATTTTTCTACATCCAGTGCTTGGTTTGTTGAGCTTAGCAGTCATGATGTTTGTGGTTTTCCAAGCTGTTTTTGCTTGGGCCGCACCATTTATGGATGGGATTGAAGAATTTTTTGCTTGGGCCGGAGAGATTCTAGGCGATCATATTAGTCAACCTTTGCTCAATAGTTTAGTGGTTGATGGGATTATTGCTGGAGCAGGGAGTGTTCTAGTTTTCTTGCCACAAATTCTGATTCTGTTTTTCTTTATTTTAGTATTGGAAGAATCGGGTTATTTACCTCGCGCAGCCTTCTTGTTAGATAAACTGATGTTTAAAGCAGGGCTGAGTGGGCGTGCATTTATTCCTTTGCTTTCAAGTTTTGCTTGTGCAGTGCCAGGCATTATGGCGACCCGAAGTATTAGTGATCCACGTGATCGTTTTACCACGATTATGGTTGCGCCATTGATGACTTGTTCGGCGCGTTTACCTGTGTATGCGTTATTGATTGCTGCTTTTATCCCAAGTCAAACCGTATGGGGGATTTTTAATCTGCAAGGTTTGGTATTATTTGGTTTGTATATGGCAGGGATCATCAGTGCTTTATGTGTTGCCTTTGTGACGAAATTTTTGCAGAAAGATAAGTCACAGCATGCATTATTGTTGGAGTTGCCAAGTTATCGTATTCCTAACTTCAAAAGTGTAGCGATCGGCCTATTAGATCGCGCCAAAATTTTCTTAAAGCGTGTGGGTGGAATTATTTTCGCTCTTTCGATTCTATTGTGGTTCTTATGTACTTTCCCTCAAGCACCTGAGGACGCAACGCGTGCTGCAATTGATTATAGCTTTGCGGGAATGATTGGGCATTTGTTACAACCAATTTTTGCTCCACTTGGCTTTAATTGGCAAATCGTCGTTGCATTGATTCCTGCAATGGCGGCACGTGAAGTTGTGGTGGCTGCGTTGGGAACCGTATATGCATTGTCTGGTGTGGATGATGATGCGATTGCCGATGGTCTGGCGAATTTAATTAGTGCCGATGGATCAGGTTGGTCACTTGCAACAGGATTATCGTTATTGGTTTGGTTTATCTATGCTCCACATTGCTTAGCCACTCTAGCGACTGTACGCCGTGAAACAGGTTCTTGGCAGCATGTGGGTGTGATGACCGCTTATCTGTTTGGGTTGGCTTATTTGATGTCTTTCTTTACCTATCAAATTGCATCTCGCATTTGGGGTTGATTGGAGTGCCTTATGTTTGAATACCTGATTGTCGCTGTATTGGTACTGTGGAGCACTATCGTTGTATTTAAGAAAGTGTTTCCTCAAACAGCAAATTCAGCGTTTAATGCTTTATCAAACTTGTGCCAACGTTTGGGTTGGCAGCGTTTAGCAACATGGTTAAAGCCTAAAATGGCTGTAGGCTGTGGTGGAGGTTGTGGTTGTTCAACTGATGAAGCAGACAGTAAAAAGGCAGCGCCAATACAAACTGTCAAATGGCGTTAAAAAATAAGAATTGCCCATATTAAGATATGGGCAATTTTTTTTGCAACTTTAATGTGTTGAGCTTTTACGCACTGACACAAAAAAGAGTGAATAAAACTAAAACTGAAAAAGCATTTAAAACAGTAAAGTGCTAACATTTTTGCCATTCCGTGATCCGTAACAAATGGGGCAAAAATGTTAATACAACGTGGTGGATTAAAAGTTGTGGCTGGCTTGGGTATTTCAGGCGTATCAGCAGTAAACTTTCTGCATGAACAAGGCTACCAAGTTGCAGTCACGGACTCCAGAGAAACACCGCCAGGATGTGATCAAATTCCTGAAAACATTAAAAAAAGCTTTGGAAAGCTAGATCTAGATCTATTGCTACAAGCTGAAGAAATTATTTTAAGTCCGGGATTGGCACCCCAACTGCCAGAGATCCAACAAGCACTTGAAAAAGGCATTCCAGTTGTTAGCGATATCCAATTATTACGTCGTGCAACAGATGTCCCAATTGTTGCAATTACTGGATCTAATGCCAAAAGTACAGTTACAACTTTATTTGGCTTGATGGCAAAGGATGCAGGAAAAAAAGTGGCTGTAGGTGGTAATTTAGGTCGCCCAGCACTAGATTTACTCAAAGATCAGCCTGAACTCATTGTGTTGGAGTTATCTAGCTTTCAGTTAGAAACGACCTCACATTTGAATGCGGAAGTGGCCGTGTTGTTGAATATGAGTGAGGATCATCTAGATCGTCATGGCGATATGCTCGGCTACCATAAAGCAAAACATCGTATCTTCCAAGGTGTGAAAAAGGTGGTATATAACCGTGATGACAGTTTAAGTCGTCCCCTCGTTCCTGATGTCACACCGATGCAGAGTTTTGGTTTAAATGCACCTGACATGAATCAATATGGTGTACTTCGTGAAGCTGATGGGAGCATGTGGCTAGCCCGTGGTCGTGAACGTTTAATCAAAACCTCAGATTTGTATATTCAAGGAATGCACAATGTTGCAAATGCCTTGGCATGTTTAGCGTTAGGTGAGGCGATTGGTTTACCAACGCAATCGATGTTGGAAACATTACAACAATTTAAAGGATTAGAGCATCGCTGTGAATATGTACAGACGGTTGATCAGGTGCGTTACTACAATGATTCTAAAGGCACCAATGTTGGCGCAACACTCGCGGCAATAGAGGGACTGGGTGCTGCAATCGAAGCAAAACATGGCAAATTGGCACTGATTTTAGGTGGTCAGGGTAAAGGGCAGGATTTTAAGCCTTTGCGTAATGCGATACAGAAATACGTTAAAACTGTTATTTTGATCGGTGAGGATGCTGCCATGATTGAGCAAGCCCTACACAATACAACCCTGATTCAGCATGCGAGTAGCTTGAAGCAGGCGGTCGATATTGCCCATCAGGCAACACAAGCTGAAGATGTGGTTTTGCTTTCACCTGCATGTGCAAGTTTTGATATGTTTAAAAGTTATAATGACCGTGGTCATCAATTCGTGGCATGTGTGCATGCCTTGAATGGTAATAAAAATTAGGAATAGAATTATGGCGGATTTAGCCCAAAACACGGCGCAAAAAATTTCGCAATTATTGAGTCGTTTACCAAAACTTCCAGCAGAAATGACGGCGCGAAATATTCTTATTTTTTGCGTGATTTGTTTATTGTGCTTTGGTTCAGTGATGGTGGCATCTGCTTCGATGCCTTATGCAGAGTATATTCATGAAAATCCATTTTACTTTCTAATCCGTCACGGCATTTCTATTTGTGTGGCTGGTATCGTGGCTTTTCTAACGTATCGAATATCGCTCAATCTATGGTTTAAGAATGCCTTTTTATTGTGGTTGATCACGATTTTATTATTGCTAGCGGTTTTGGTGATTGGTACAGAGGTCAATGGTGCGCATCGCTGGATCAAGGTCGGCGGTTTTACTATACAACCAACGGAGATTGCCAAAATTGTTATGGCAATTTTTACGGCAGATTATGTGGTTCGCCGTGCTAAAGAAGTACGTACACATTGGAAAGGACTGCTACGTCTAAGTGGTGTGATGGCGTTAACGGTAGGATTCATCGTTGCTGAACCTGATTTGGGGGCAACGGTGGTGATTGTCTTGATGATGGTGGGTGTCTTCTTTTTGGCAGGCGCACCAGCGACCCAGTTTTTAATCATGTTGGGTGCGATTCTCGCTGGCATCAGTGCGTTGATTATCTTCGAACCGTTCCGTTTTCAGCGATTGATTTCATTTACTAACCCTTGGGCTGATCCTTTGGGTGTTGGATATCAGTTGTCTAATGCTTTGATGGCTTTTGGGCGTGGGGAATGGTTTGGAACGGGTTTAGGACATAGTGTGCAAAAACTGTCTTATTTACCTGAAGCACATACGGATTTTATGTTGGCGGTATTGGGTGAGGAGTTTGGTTTTGTTGGTGTAACCTCAGTGATGATTTTGTCATTCACCATGCTTGCATGCTGTATCAAAATTGGACACCGTGCATTACAGCATAACTACCTACGTGCGGGTTATTTGGCTTATGGAATTAGCATTATTTTCTTACTGCAAATTTTGGTTAATGCAGGTATGAATATGGGCCTTATGCCAACCAAAGGTTTGACATTGCCGTTCATTAGTTATGGTGGGACATCTTTAATGATGTGTGCAGCGATGATTAGTTTGATTCTAAAAATTGATGCCTCGACTCAAGAGCATAATCCTGTCAAAGAAGAGTCGAACTTCTAGTTGTTCTGAGCTAGGATTGAAACTAGAAAGCCCTTAATGCGAATAAGGGCTTTTTTATTATTTATTGATATACACCAGAAAGATAAATGCCTTGTGGGATGAGACTCACATCCCATTGTTGTATCGCTTGCTTAAGCATAACGTTAGGTTGGTCGAGATCGACATGGGGCTGACCGAGTGCCAAAATGGCATGCTGTAATAGTTCAGGCGCTTTTGAAAGTTCAAGCGGTTGAGCCATATTCTGCTTTGATAGTTTTTGGCCTTGATCATTCATTGCTAATGGCAGATGCATATACTGCAAAACAGGATAATTCAGCACCGAAGCTAACCAGATTTGTCGTGCTGTGTTATCCAGTAAATCTGCGCCTCGAACAACATGGGTAATCCCTTGTAAAAAATCATCAACGACAACAGCGAGTTGATAACTAATAATGCCATCACGGCGTTTTAATATGAAATCGCCTAAATCATGTTGAAGGTTGGAGCATTGTTGGCCTTGTAGGCGGTCTTCAAAACAGATGCGTTGATCAGAGACTTTTAGGCGAATAGCTTGTTGGGGAAAATCTAAGTTAAGCTCTCGACATGTACCTGCATAAATATGGTTCGAGCCGAGAATTTTCCGTGTGCACTGACATGCATAAATCGCGTGAGTTGTTTTGAGTTGTTCCAAAACCTGTTCATAGTACGCTAAACGATCTTTTTGAAATATTATCTCGGCGTCAGGTTGGAACTGGAAGGCATCGATACAAGCAAGAATATGCGCTTCGCTATTTGGATAGATGCGAGGAATGTCAGTATCTTCAATCCGAACCAACCATGTCCCGTGATTGGCTTTAGCATCACAGTAACTCGCGACTGCGGTGAGCAAAGATCCAAAATGTAAAGGACCAGTAGGGGATGGGGCAAATCGACCTGAGTAGCGAATCAGCGAAACATCGTTTCGCTGATTCGCAAGAGCCGAGCTGTGCTCGGCTAGAGCATTCTCAACAGTCACAATTATCCGTTGTTTTGCTTTTCTTTGATTTCAGCCAAAGTTTTGCAGTCAATACATTGGGTCGCAGTTGGACGCGCTTCTAAGCGGCGTAAACCAATTTCGATACCACAAGTTTCACAGAATCCATAATCACCTGCTTGAATTGCTTCAAGTGATTGTTCGATCTTGCGAATCAGTTTACGTTCACGATCACGTGTACGCAATTCGATGGCAAACTCTTCTTCTTGTGTTGCTCGGTCATTGACATCAGGTAATGCTGTTGATTCATCTTGCATGGTATTCAAGGTACGATCAACTTCAGACATTAGCTCAGCTTTCCACGCATCTAAAATTTGGCGGAAATGCTCAAGTTGCCCATCAGACATGTATTCTTCATTTTTCTTTGGCTGATAAGGTGCGATACCAAATAAACTTGCAGTGGTTCCACCTTCCGCAGCCTTGGCTTTGGTTTTACGCACACGTTTTACAGGCGCTTTTTGCTCATCAATCACTTCGGTTTGTTCATCCAAGACTTGATTTTGGTTGTCATTCGCCATAAAGGGCATTCCTCATCTTACACGTACTATCTATACGCAAAAAATATGGTGCTATGCAAGTGTTTTTATAGAAACCTGCGATGGTTTTTTCCATCAGGGGTCGTCATCATATAGAGTTTTTTCGCAAGATGGTAGTCATTCATGTCTAGATTTGGTGAGAAATCATCGATGTGATTTGTAATCAAAAGTTTAACAAACCACAGTTAATCATAACCCAATACCTCAGAGCTGCTCATGCGTTCAGAGGTTTTTAAGCGGTATACTTGTGTTTCCAACTCACCATTGGCTTTAAGGCAAATATAACGATAACCTGGATGTTCTTCATCCAATGCAAATTTTTCACTTTTGGGTTTAAATTGAATGCATGTTGATGGCGTTGATAAAAATTCAATCCCTTGCCACTGATGAATCGCATCTTGATGAACATGTCCACAAACGATGGCTTTGATATTGGAAAAGGGTTTAACGGTTTCCAATAAATCAGAGGCATTTTTTAGTTTATGTTGATCGATCCATGCAGATTGCATAGCAAATGGATGATGATGACAAGCAAGAATCACATAACGATCATGTAGTTTTGATAATAATGTGTGAAGTTGCTTTAGCTGTGATTCGGTTATTCTTCCATCAATACGCTGGGGTTGTGCGCTATTTAATAAAATAATGACCCATTTCCCAAGTTCGATCACGGTAAGTTGTGTTTGATCCACTTCGTGAAAAGGAAAATGTGCGACGTCATCATGATTGCCTGGTGTGTGGAAAAAAGGAATTTCCAAACTTTGCATATGCTGGATATAGCGATTGTATGTTACAGGTGTTGGTGTTTGTGCCAAATCACCTGTATGCACGATCAGATCGATTTGAGGATGTTGTTGACGCATCAAGTCAATTACTGCATGAAAGCTTTGTTCGGGTTGCATACCAACGAACTCTAAATGCGGATACTCCAATAAATGTGTATCAGTAATCTGTATCATCACAAAATCTTGTTGTGATGAGGTTGAGACTTGGTAGGTCACCGTGTTTAGCCCCTCAGACTTGTTATCGTTGTTGTATATGTCGAGCAAGCCATTGTAATGCCATGATTACAGGTGCATTTCTCAACCGCCCGTTATTTAATAGTATGTTTAATTGGGAGTAATCAAATAAATGAAGTTGAATGTTCTCACCTTCATCCGCTACCCCAAAAACACCCCCATCCTTAGGTAATTCAACTTCTGCTACATATAAATGAAAAAGTTCAGAGCAAGCTCCCGCAGACGGGTAGAAGCTAAATAAATGTTTTAATGTTGTGATGTCACATCCAGATTCTTCTAATGCTTCTCGACGAATACAGCGCTCCGGAGATTCATCGCCATCAAGTACGCCTGCTATGACTTCAAGTTGCCATGCAGATACCGTATCGTTGATCGCACCAATTCGAAATTGCTCGATCAGAGCGAAGCGTTGTTGTGCGTCATTGTATAGTAAAACGCCAGCAGCTTCAGGTCGATGAATTAATTCTCGTTGAATGACAGGTGAATACTCTAATCGATGAAATAATCGATGTTTGAGGCTCACTTTCTCTACTTGAATGAATCCTCGATATAAAAACGTTCGAGATTCTATCGTAACGTCGGAGGCTGAATAGCTGGCGTGGTCAAGAATATTCATCTTCAATCAGGATGAGATTGTACATATCTCATCCTAACCGAGAATGTTTCGCAGGCAAATCTTTTTTTAGTTGATTTACACTTTGTGGTACAATTTTTGACCATGTTCCTGATAAGCGGTTTTCATCGCATTGAGACCTGCTTCAACTTCTGTGTCGGCATCATTTGATTGTTTGGCATTGCGTTGATTTTGCGCATAATCTCGCACATTTTGCGTGATTTTCATCGAGCAGAACTTAGGGCCACACATTGAACAGAAGTGTGCTGATTTGTGTGCCTCTTTTGGTAGTGTTTCATCATGCATACTGCGTGCGGTATCAGGATCTAGGCTAAGATTGAACTGATCATCCCAACGGAATTCAAAACGTGCTTTAGAGAGGGCATTATCACGGACTTGCGCACCTGGATGACCTTTGGCTAAGTCTGCTGCATGTGCTGCAATTTTATAGGTAATAATTCCATCTTTAACATCTTTTTTATTCGGTAAGCCCAAGTGCTCTTTCGGTGTCACATAGCACAACATCGCTGTACCATACCAGCCAATCATTGCTGCACCAATTGCAGACGTAATGTGATCATAACCTGGAGCAATATCTGTGGTCAGCGGTCCAAGCGTATAGAACGGCGCTTCTTTGCAGACTTCAAGTTGTAGATCCATATTTTCTTTGATCATGTGCATTGGCACATGCCCTGGCCCTTCGATCATCACTTGTACGTCATGTTCCCAAGCGCGGTGGGTGAGCTCTCCTAAGGTTTTCAGTTCACTAAATTGTGCTTCGTCATTGGCATCCTGAATACAGCCTGGACGTAAACCGTCACCTAAGCTGAATGACACATCATATGCTTTCATGATTTCACAAATTTCATCAAAATGCGTGTATAAGAAGTTTTCTTCATGGTGAGCTAAACACCATTGTGCCATAATTGAGCCGCCACGAGAGACGATTCCTGTTAAGCGATTCGCCGTCATTGGAACATAACGAAGTAATACACCTGCATGGATAGTGAAATAATCGACGCCTTGCTCGGCTTGTTCAATCAAAGTGTCTTTAAAGATTTCCCACGTCAAATCTTCGGCAACGCCATCGACCTTTTCTAGGGCTTGATAAATTGGAACAGTACCAATTGGAACAGGGGAGTTGCGGATAATCCACTCACGCGTTTCATGGATATTTTTGCCTGTTGATAAGTCCATAATGGTGTCGGCACCCCAACGAGTTGCCCATGTCATTTTTGCAACTTCTTCATCAATTGATGAACCGAGTGCTGAATTGCCAATATTGGCATTAATCTTCACCAAAAAATTGCGACCAATAATCATGGGTTCACATTCGGGATGGTTAATGTTGGCCGGAATAATGGCGCGTCCTGCTGCAACTTCTTGGCGTACAAATTCAGGGGTAATTTCTCTTAAATTTTGTGCCCCAAAGTTTTGGCCTGGATGTTGACGCATATCAACATCTTCGCGTTGGCGTTGGTTTTCACGAATTGCAATATATTCCATTTCAGGCGTAATAATGCCTTGTTTGGCATAATGCATTTGCGTGACATTTTTACCTGCTTGTGCACGACGTGGATTTTGGATGTGAGCGAAACGAATTTCAGCAGTACGAATATCTTTTAAACGTGCTTGACCAAACTCAGAGCTCAGACCCGTTAAAACATCAGTATCGTTACGTTCTTCAATCCATTTTTGGCGAATCGAAGGTAAACCTTTGTTTAAATCAATTTGTACATTTGGATCAGTATAGACCCCAGATGTGTCATATACCATGATTGGGGGATTGTATTCACCGCCTAAGCCAGTGGGTGTTTCTGTTAAGCTGATTTCACGAAATGGAACTTGAATGTCTGGGCGAGAACCTTGGACATAAACTTTTTTGGATGCAGGTAAAATACGAGTTAAATCTTTAGCATCTTGCTCATGTTGAGCAGAGATATCAGCTGGAGAAAGATTCGTTAATTGGTTCATGGCATGATCCTTATGTTATGGCATTAACGAATCAAGCACGACCAAAAACAATGGCGGATTTATCCTTCAAAACTTGGATAAAACTGAGCTAGGTTTTTGCTGGGCTTGATTCCTACGCAGGTGTTAACCTGATCAGGTTCAACGGTACTCATATTTAAATCATGTGATTATTATGATCTCAGCAGTTAATTAACTGCGCTCCGTCAAGCAGCATTTAGCTTAGCATGATTCTGATCGTGTCTGTTGGCTGGAACGATCAGAATTGCACAATTTTTCTAACTTCTATGTTATGTTTGAAATATCCGAGTTGGTTAATCGGAAATAAGATGACTGTCATAAAAACTTCATCATTGTTATGTTTTAATCATGCATCATTTTCCATGTGTCTAATGGAGGCATTCTGTGAGTCCAAGTAATCCTGTGTTAAGTCATCATATTTCTTCACAATTTAATGAAGACTTACAAGATGTACATACCAAATTTATGAGCATGGGGGGCTTGGTAGAGCAACAGGTAGCCAATGCCATCCATTCTTTATTAGATACAGATGCCAATCTCGCGATTGACGTTCAGTTTAAAGACAATACTGTCAATCAGCTTGAGCGTGATATTGATGAAGGTCTAACCTTGATTTTGGCACGTCGTCACCCAGCTGCGATTGATTTGCGTATGGTCATTGCAATGAGTAAGGCCAATACTGACTTGGAGCGTATTGGGGATGAGGCTGCAAAAATCGCACGTATTGCTCAAAACCTATGTGAAGAGGGTGAGTCTCCACGTGGTTATATGGAAACACGTCATATTGGAAATCAAGTACGTGTCATGATCCATGATGCCTTGGATGCCTTTGCGCGTTTGGATGTAGATCAAGCTTTGAAAGTTGTGATGGCAGATGTTGATATTGATCGTGAATATCAGTCAGCAACACGGACATTGATGACTTATATGATTGAAGATCCACGTCATATTTCACGTGTGATGAATGTAATGTGGGTATTACGTTCTTTGGAGCGTATTGGTGATCATGCACGTAATATTTCTGAACAAGTGATTTATATGGCAAAAGGGACCGATGTTCGTCATACCAGTATCGAAGAAATAGAACAAAAAGTTAATCAAAAATAATTTTATTTGATCTGCCTGAACTCTATTGTTTACCAGTTTTGTAGGATGCCTCTACCTGACCTTAGAGGCATTTCTGTTATAGTTTTTTGAAAAATTCTGTGTCTATATTTTAACTGATGGGTCATTCAAAATGGGATTAATCTCATTTGAAGGTGTGACCGCGATGCGCTTTTTAAAAAAGAATAACTCAGCAAGTTTTGTTTTTTTAATTATTACGCTCTATGCTTTTCTTGGCTTTGCGATTGGATTCGTAATCTGGGAATATTTCTTAGTGAGCTAAATGATACATAAAAAAATCCCAGACTTCGGGGGAAAGTCTGGGAGAGAAATATCATACTTCGGTGAGATCTCTAAGGGTCTCTTTATCCTTCTGAATTAACTATAAGGGTGATCCGGAGTTGTGTCATGTAGGCAAGTGTGTATGCTCTGTAAGACTTTATTGCTAATGTAAATATCACGTAAAAAAGAGAGCGAATTTGCTCTCTTTTTCAGTTGCTTACAGGTGTCTTCTTCGTGTCTTGCAGAAAACCAAAGCGTTGCTTTCCTGTTTAACTCGAAGCATAGCTTCTCGTCTTGCGCAATAGATCCTTTTCGATTGTGGCCTACGCGGACTTCGTCCTTGTCTTGCAGAAAACCAAAGCGTTGCTTTAGTTTTCTTCAGGCTTCCAGCCTTCAGCTTTTTCTACGCTTTCATCATTGTTAAAGAATTTCTCACGTTGTTCTTCAAGAAACTTTTTAGCTTCAGGTTCAAACACATTTAAGCGCTTTTCATTAATCAATGTAGTTTGGTGCTGTAACCATTCTTGCCAAGCTTGTTTGGAAACATTTTCAAAGAACTCTTGCCCTTTCGCACCAGGAAATGGTGCGAAATCTAGACCTTCAAGCTCTTTTTGATATTTACGGCAAAATACTTGTCGAGTCATTATGATGTCCTTATGCGTAAAGCTGTTCTAAGCGAGTATGGGCACGAGTAATTGCTGCTTCAACCTGTCTTGGTGAGGTACCACCAATATGATCACGTGCATTGACAGAGGCTTCTAGGGTCAATGCTTGATCGAATACATCAGCACCAATTAAATCCGAGAATTGTTGAAGTTGCTCTAAGGTCAATTCCGATAAGTCTTTTTCCTCTGCAACGCCTAAAGCGACTGCTTTACCTACAATTTCATGTGCGTCACGGAAAGCAACACCTTTTTTAACTAAGTAATCGGCAAGATCTGTTGCTGTTGAAAAACCACGTAGTGCTGCTTCACGCATAATCTCGATATTTGGAACAAGTGCAGGAATCATATCTGCAAATGCCATCAATGAACCGCGAACTGTATCAATCGCATCAAACAAAGGTTCTTTGTCTTCTTGGTTGTCTTTGTTATACGCCAAAGGTTGACCCTTCATCAGCGTCAATAGGCTAATAAGATCGCCAAACACACGACCTGACTTGCCACGAATCAGTTCAGGAACATCTGGATTTTTCTTCTGTGGCATGATGGATGAGCCTGTACAGAAGCGATCAGGAATGTTAACGAATTTAAATTGTGCTGAAGTCCATAAAATCAGTTCTTCTGACATGCGAGATAAATGCATCATGATCAAAGAGGCAGCGGCATTAAATTCAATCGCAAAATCACGATCCGAAACGGCATCTAATGAGTTTTCTGAAACGGATTCGAATCCAAGTAATTCTGCTGTATAAGCACGATCAATTGGGTAAGTTGTCCCTGCTAAAGCTGCTGACCCCAGCGGCATGCGATTGACACGCTTGCGGCAGTCTTGTAGGCGCTCTGTGTCGCGGATTAGCATTTCAAACCAAGCCAGCAAATGATGACCAAAAGTCACGGGTTGAGCCGTCTGAAGATGGGTAAAACCAGGCATGATCGTGTTGGTATTCTTGCTTGCAAGTTGCAAAATGCCTTGTTGTAGACGCTGTAAAATTGTCAAAATATCATCAATTTCATCACGCAAATATAAGCGAATATCAGTTGCAACTTGGTCATTACGGCTGCGGCCAGTATGTAGTTTTTTTCCTGTAATGCCGATACGTTGAGTCAAGCGAGACTCAATGTTCATATGCACATCTTCTAAATCAATACGCCATTCAAACTCACCAGCTTCAATTTCTGCTTGAATTGTGGTTAAACCTTGAATAATGTCATCACGTTCAGCTTCAGTGAGAACACCCACTTTAGCAAGCATGGTTGCATGTGCGATTGAACCTGCAATATCTTGCTTATAAAAACGTTGGTCAAATTGCACAGATGCGGTAAATTCTGCAACAAAAGCATCTGTTGCTTCTGAGAAGCGACCGCCCCACATGCCAGAGGTTTGATGAGGGCTTGCTGAAGATGAGGATTGAGAAGATGTGGTCATGGCGGCTCAGTAAAATAAAAAAGAGTATAGCAAATCCAAACGCAGTTGCCGAAACTCGTGCGAAGAAGTTATCGCAATCACGTTCATTGAATCCATCAGGCTCCTATTTTTTTACGAAAATTGGGCAATGGCAATACCTATTAGAATTAATTGTTGCAAGTAATGTTCTGGCGATGGTGTTGGCTTTGGCCGAAGCGCAGTCGTGGCAGGCATTGCAGGGTATTCGTGTCTTGCAATATATGTTTTTTATTAATTGGGTGATTTTGTCTTTTGCTGCATTGGTGGATTACTTCCAAGCTTTTTTTTCTAAATTTAGTCAGAAAACCGCTTTAACTTTGGGTTTTATTCTGTTGCAGCTGATTGTTTTTTCAACCACCTGTGCAGTAAATGTGATTCAGTATTGGACAGTACGCTCAGGTAGCTTTAATGAACAGATCTTATTCCATGGTGTGGGATTGCATTTGAGTTATGGTGTCTTGCTTGGTGCATTTTGTTTACGTTATTTATATATGCGTGAACAATGGTTGAATCAGCAATATAGTGAATTGAATGCTCGAATTCAGGCGATGCAAGCACGTATTCACCCCCATTTTTTATTTAATAGTTTAAATAGCGTGGTGAGTCTAATTAGTATTGATCCTGACAAGGCTGAAAATATGCTGATCAGTTTGTCGCGGTTGTTTCGAGCAAGTTTCCAAGAGCTTAAATTGGTCAGTTTGGCCGAAGAAATAGATTTATGTCAGCAATATCTCAGCATTGAAAAAATACGTTTGGGTGATCGTTTAAAAGTCGAATGGAATATTCAAGCCACACCGATTGAGCTAAAACGCGTTACGATTCCCTTATTAACATTGCAACCCCTGCTGGAGAATAGTATTTTTCATGGGGTAGAAAGGGTATTGCAGCAGTCAACCATTACGGTATTGGTTGAAATATTGCAAAATCAAGTCAGTATAGTCATTACTAACCCTTATTCTCGCGATACAATAAAACCGCGGAAAGGAAATGGTATTGCGATCGAAAATGTTGAACAACGTTTGAAAGCGTATTACGGTCAAACTGTAAAATTTCAAGTGTATGGCGGCACATCGTTATATACCACTGTGGTGAATTACCACTACCGAGTAAAATAATAAGTCGAGTTAACCATAAAAAATATGGATGAAGTTAACAGTGACAAGGAGAAATGGATGAAAGTCCTCATTGCTGATGATGAACCACTTGCAGTAGAGCGCTTATCACGTTTGGTAACTCAAATGGGACACGACGTTGTGGCAACCGCACATCATGGACAAGATGTGTTAAGCCAGATTGAACAAACTTCACCTGATGTGGTTTTGTTAGATATTCAAATGCCAGGCATGAATGGTTTAGAGTGTGCAGAACAATTGCGCCATTTAGATCCACGACCTGCTGTTATTTTCTGCACGGCTTACGATCAGCATGCATTGGAAGCATTTAAATTTCAAGCACAGGGCTATTTACTAAAACCTGTCGCACAAGAAGATTTACAACAAGTATTTCAACATTTAACTCAACTAACCCAAGCACAAATGACGGGTTTACAATTAGAAGATATGGACGATTCCAAAACCCAGCGTCACCAAATTGCTGCTAAAACGTATCGCGGCGTCGAGTTAATTCCATTAGAGAATGTATATTATTTTCTAGCGGATCAGAAATATGTGACCGTTCGCCACAAGAATGGCAGTGTGTTGATTGATGAAACATTAAAAGATCTGGAAAATGAGTTTTCAGATCGTTTTATTCGTATTCATCGTAATGCGTTAGTCTCTCTAGATTATTTAGAAGGTTTAGAGTTGGTGGCTGCGGGGCAATATCAAGTCCGTCTACGTGAGTTGGATGAGCGTTTGTCGGTGAGTCGTCGACATCTACCGAGTTTAAGAGAATGTATGCACCAGCTATAGAGGTTGTTTTACCTGAGCTGAAAGATTGTTTGTGATTTTTTACTTGCAATTTTAGATGATCAAGTTAAGTTGGGAGCAATTGCTTTAATCAATACTTGACGTAGATTTATGAAAACTCTAAAAATTGCGACTCGACAAAGTCCTCTTGCACTTTGGCAAGCGGAGCATATTCGTTCTCGTTTAAACGCACTTTATCCAGATTTAACTGTTGAGTTGGTTAAGTTTGTCACGCAAGGTGACAAAATCCTCGATACGCCATTAGCCAAAATTGGTGGTAAAGGCTTATTTGTGAAAGAACTGGAAGCCGCGTTATTAGATGGTCGTGCTGATCTGGCTGTGCATTCTATGAAAGATGTGCCGATGCATTTACCTGATGGTTTAACTTTAGCCGTTATTTGTGAGCGTGAAGATCCTTTAGATGCCTTTGTGTCGAATCAGTATGCGCGATTTGAGGATTTGCCGCAGGGTGCAAAAGTTGGAACTTCGAGTTTACGTCGAAAATGCCAGATTTTGCAGCAACGTCCAGATTTAGAAATTGTTGATTTACGTGGCAATGTGGGCACACGATTGTCAAAGTTAGACGATGGTTTATATGATGCGATTATCCTCGCCAGCGCAGGTTTAAAGCGTTTAGGTTTGGCTGATCGGATTCGTCATTGTTTGGCTCCAGTCCTTAGCTTGCCTGCGGTGGGGCAAGGGGCATTAGGTTTGGAATGTCGTGCAGATGATGAAAAGCTTTTGGCATTGATTCAGCCCTTACAACATGAAGAAACCTCGATTTGTGTGCGTGCGGAACGTGCCCTAAATGCTTATTTGGAAGGGGGGTGCCAAGTGCCAATCGCAGGTTATGCCACTATAGTCAATCATCAATTACAGATTGAAGGCCGTGTTGGGAGCGTTGATGGAAAGACGTTGCTTAAAAAACAATTGATTGGTTCAACGGATCAAGCTGAACAGTTGGGTGAGCAACTTGCACAAGATTTATTGGATCAAGGTGCAGGTGAATTATTGAAAGCCCTCTATTAATGCGATTTATTAATACTCGCCCGCAAGATCGTGCAGATCGCTTGACTCAAGCGATGCAGGATGCGGGTTATCAAGTAGAACACTTACCCTTATTAGAGCTAATTGCTGTGCCTCTTTCTGAGGAATTACAGCAACTATATCAGCAATTAGATCAGGTGCAGGTGATTGTTGTTGTCAGCCCAACAGCGGTTGATATCGGAATGAAGTATTTGGTCAAGTCTGGGTTGAACTTGCATCAGCTCGCACATATTCGCTGGATTGCGGTAGGTCAGGCAACAGCCAAAGCGTTGGCCCAGTTTGGTATTCAAAGTGATGTGCCTGAGGTGGAAAGCTCAGAAGGCATGTTGGATCTTCCTCTTTTAAAGCAACAGAGCGATTTGCAGAAAATTGCTTTTTGGCGAGGATTAGGTGGGCGTCAATTTATGATGCAGCAATTACAACAGCAAGGCGTCAAAATTGCGAACTTTGTGCTTTACCATCGGCAATGCCCTCAACAAAGTGTGTTTGAATTCCCTCGTTTATTAGAAAAAATGGAACTTGATCAACCAGTCGCGGTGCTGATAAGTAGTGAGGCGAGCTGGAAAAATTGGCTTCAACTTTGTGCACAAAATCCTTGTAAGCAGAAATGGGTGTATTTGGTGTTAGGTGAGCGTTTAACTGCTATTTTAAATCAAGCGCAACATAGTTTAGGCAATACAATTAACATTATTCAGCTTGAAAATTTATCTGCATCGGAGATTATTCAACGCATGAGCGATTGGCGGGGGGCGGTATGAGAAAAATTGTCTATTTAATATTATTACTTGGCTTAGTGTGGTTGGTTAAGCTCAGTTATGATATGGCTCAAAATGCTCAGACGATTCCTCAACTGCAACAGCAACTTTCGCAAACTGAACAACGTTATGCTTTATTGAATGATCAGTTAGTCGCATTACAGCGTCAGTTGCAAAGTAGTAGCCCAGAAACACCTTCTGGTTTAAATATGTCTCCAATGGTCATTACTGGTGTAGCACCCGTGATTTTGATCCAACAACAACTGCAACTGGTTCAGTTCGCGCTAGATCAACAACAATTTATTTATGCTTTAGAGCATTTGACTCAAGTTCAACAGCAAGTGCTTCAATCGAGTCTGGCGCCTGCACTACAACACAGTTTGCTCAAAGCGATTGAACAAGATAAGCAGTCAATTCAACAATTCGTTTTGACTCAAACACAGCAACAACAACAACTTGAAGGTTTATTGCAAGAGTTGGATCAGCGGATTCAAAAAGAAATACAAAATCCTCAGTTGAAAGCTACAAAAGGCGAATCTTCAATATGGCGGCATTGGTTTAATTTGGAAAAAGTGCAGCGCAATCCACCTGACTTAGTGCATCGTAATCTTACTTTGAAAGAGGCGCAATTACGGATGTTACTTGCGTCAGATGCGTTACATCGTGGTCAGCAGACTGAATACAGAAAATCAATTCAAGAAGTGATGCAATTGCTGGCTGAACTACCAGATCAGAATAGCCAACAAATGAATCAACGTCTTGATAAGATTTTGCATTTACCAACAGTAGCAACGCCGAAACTGATTACACTCGGGTTAGTGGGGTAAGCACAATGAAACATTTGTTGCTTCGTTATGTGTTGATTAGCTTATTCTTATTCGCAATTTTTGCGGTTTTGAGTTATGGCTATGGGCATGGTTATGCTTATCTCTATTGGCGTGATTGGCAATTACAAAGCAGTGTTTGGGGCTTAATTGCATTATTTATTATTATCAGTTTGTTGGTACAATCATTTTGGTTATTGGGTAAACGCTATTTTGTACGTGAACAACGTAAAAAAGAAATAGCCCTCCATTTTAAGGATTTGCATCCTTATGAGCAATTAGGTGTTGTTTGGTTGTTGGATGCGGCTAAAGATCAACAGGTTTTTATTGAACGAGTGTATACCCAATCAGGCTTGTTAAACCACATTGTTGCCGCCCAATTTGATTATAAAAATGGGAATTATGACGCAGCTTTGCAGCACTTGGAGCAATCGGCGCCGGTCGCGTTTGAATTGGCTGAATTGCAACGTATAGATATTTTTTTAGCGCAACAACAAGAAGAAAAAGCACTCACGCATTTAGAGTTTTTGACTCAACATCAATTATCTCCTTGGTTACTTCAAATCGAAACGGCTTATCAACAGCGTATCACTGCTTTATGGGGGAAATTGGCATTACAACGTCCGTGGTTGTTCCTGCAAGCAACGCAATATGGTTTGCTTGATGCTGAACATCGAGATCTATGGTTGCAGCAATTGCTGATTAAGTTTGATCAGGCATCCGTGGATGATTTAGCGGCATTGCAGCAGCGTTATTTAGCCTTGCAGAATGAAATACAGACTCGCCCATATACGAGTAAGGTGTTGTGGCTTAAATTATTGGCTCGAATGCCTGAGATGAGCGTACAACATGAGCAATTGGCTTTGCATTTATTACAAGAGCATTTTGATCCGGAAGTATTTTATCTCTGGTTTCAACAGCAACTCCTGAAGCAAATTCCAGATTATGCTGATGTAGAGCAACGTATTTTGCTGTTCGAGCAACGTTATGCGGGTGTGCCGATGTTAAGTTTTGCTAAATGGCATATTTATGTGGCGACAGACCGTCAACAGGAAGCTGAGCAGTTATTAACTTTATATCCTGATAATATATTAATGAGTTATTTAAGGATTAAGTCAGTCCTAGGGGATAATTTGGATTTAATCAAACAGTTGAATTTAATATTTGAAAATGATGTTAATTTTCTGAACTTTAAGCTGTGAGTGAGAATATGAATGAGTTGTCTGTCTACCCTGTTATACATAAGCAAAGTGTTGCTTGGGGAGATATGGATGCATTTGGTCATGTAAATAATGTGCAATATTATCGCTATATAGAAAGTGCTCGTATTGCCTATTTGATGGCATTAAATATATTTGAGCAAGATATATTGACCGTAGTTGCATCGAGTCAATGTAAGTATTTAAGCCCTGTATTTTATCCAGATGTGTTGCATGTTGGTGCGCGTATTGAGGAGATCCGAAACAGTGCATTTAGAATGCAATATGTATTGTGGAGTGAGCAACAACAACAAATTGTTGCAACAGGCGATGCTGTAATGGTGTGTGTTGATAAAGTGAATGCAAAAAAAATAAATATCCCAGACCATATTAAGCAAAGGATCATTCAGTTAGAAAAGACTGTAGAGCATGATTTAATTTGAAACTAATCATCGTAAAGACAATTATGTCTGATATTGTGATTTTATAGAAAAACTTCATTTACTATTTTTCTGTAACACATCTTGCGTAAGTGTGATGGATTAAGGTTTGTAAATGAAGTTATTTTCAATAATAAGTAAATCAAAGTGAGCCATAAAATTATCG
The DNA here is from genome assembly GCF_003323815.1 of Acinetobacter haemolyticus. Classification (NCBI taxonomy): domain Bacteria; kingdom Pseudomonadati; phylum Pseudomonadota; class Gammaproteobacteria; order Moraxellales; family Moraxellaceae; genus Acinetobacter; species Acinetobacter haemolyticus. The sequence continues at coordinate 3,172,297 of NZ_CP030880.1, read as the reverse complement.
AGTGTGATTTTTTTGTGAAGTCGAAATATCAGTGCTATGCACTGTTTTGAACTGAGCTAAATTAAAAATAGATTAATATATATTTTATTTTGAGTTTTCATTTTAAGTTTTCTTGTAAATAAAAAGCATTTTTTTTGTTATAGTGTGATTAATTCAGCTATTCTTATATTGATTAATTAAATGCATATAAATTAATATTGAGCTGAATTTAGAATTCATTTTTTTATTTTTGCGTGAAATATTTTCTTATTGAGTTGGAGTGGTTCGGATGAAACCAGATATTAGTGATTTATCAGTTGAAGATTTAAAGCGTTTGCAAGCAGAAGCTGAAGCTTTAATTGAAAGTAAAAAAGACCAAGCAATTGAAGATGCATATAATCAAATCATAGCAATTGCTGATGGTATTGGTTTAACTGTTGAAGAGTTATTGGCTGTAGGTGAGCAAAAGCGTAAAAAGACTACGCGTAAAGCTGTAGAACCACGCTACCGCAATAAAAATAATACTGAAGAAACTTGGACTGGTCGTGGTAAACAACCGCGTTGGTTGGTTGCTGAATTAGAAAAAGGCGCAAAACTTGAAGATTTCTTAATCTAAGTGAGTTTTAAAGTCATCGTTTTGTCATACCATGACTTTATCCTTTGTAAAAAACCAAGCTTAAAAGCTTGGTTTTTTTATATGAGAGAATTGGCGATGTTGAAAAATTATGCATAATGTCATTCAGAGCAAGTATTTTAAATGGATGATGTTAGCGATGTTGGTAAGGGTGGGATGAAGAAAAATACCAAACAATGGAGATGGTGGCTATTCGCCATTTTTGCATTTTTAATTTTTATTATTTTACAGATTCCAGCAACATGGCTTATTGCGAAATTTTCTAAAGATAATCAATTACTACATAATGTTAGTGGCAACATCTGGCAGGGACAAGCGGACTGGCAACGTGGGCAGTTACGAGGCTCTGTGCATTGGAAGACACGACCTTTAGATTTGTTGCTATTACGTTTTGGGGCTGATCTCGATATCCATAGTGGCAACACACAATTTAATGGTGTCTTTGCTTATGGCTTGGGGAAAAAAATTATTGTTAAGGGGTTACAAGGTCAAGTGGCACCTGAAACTTTGCGTTATTTTGCCAATTGGCAATGGCCTGAGAATGCAATTCAACTCAAGGATGTACAACTTCATTATCACAATGAAAAAGGTTTTAGTGCCACTGAAGGGCAACTGAACTGGGGTGGTGGCGAATTGACTTATACTTTTGGTCAGCGTCAAGAGCGTATGACTATGCCATCTTTAATTGCCGAGTTAAAAGATGCCAATGGACAATTGCAACTGGATGTACGCGATCAACGCAGTCAAAAAATGGCAAACATAAGTTTAGATGCCAATCTTATGCTTGATGTACAACTGACACAGCGAATGCTGTTAAACGTTCCTTCTTATCAGGGTAAAGCAGGACTAGACACTTATGTGATTAGCTCACGCCAGCCATTGTTACAAGGTGGAATGTGATGGACGCATTAATACAAAAAATACAACAGTTAGATTGGCAAAAGCTCGATAAGCTCAGTCCGTTGATTTTGGCAATCTTGTTATTATGGCTGTGTTGGAAACTCGCTTCGTTTTTTTGGTTGGTAGTTGCTCCTCCTCAAGCGATGCAATTTGATCGGGTTGAGTTGGGTTCACAACAAGCACAAGTTCCGAATATCAGTTCATTCGCTTTATTTAATGAGCCCGCTGCGAGTACAGTGCAGGATAATGTTAATTTGGAATTACAGGGGGTACTGCTCGGTTCTTCCAACTCGTTGTCCTCTGCAGTGATCAAATTAAATGATAGTGCTGAGCGTTATCGTGTAGGTGAAACCTTAGGTTCAACGTCATATCAACTGGTTGAAGTGTATTGGGATCGTGTGGTGTTGAAACAAGGCAATGGCGCAACACGAGAAGTGACCTTTAAAGGGTTGGAGAAAGGTTTATATCAACCAATAGAGCCGGTTAGTCGCAATAACCAGCCACCGCCTGCACATATGCCAGAGCCTGTTCAAAACTCTCCTCAGTCTGCATTGGGGCAGGCAATTCAACAAATGCAGGATAACCGTGAGCAATATCTGAAGAATATGGGAGTGAGTGGTGGTGCAGATGGCTATGAAATCACAGATCAAACACCCGTTGGTCTTAAAAATACATTGGGTTTGCGTGCGGGGGATCGAGTTCTATCGATCAATGGTCAAACCGTTGGGCAGGGACTAAGCGAAGTACAATTACTAGAGCAAGTGCGTCGTCAAGGGCATGCCAAAATAGAAATAAAACGTGGTGATCAAGTGATGACCATTCAACAGAGTTTTTAGTGATCACACATCATCACAATAGTTAGGAATAAGTGCAGGTTATGGCTTTTTTGAATCATCAGCGTCCACTTTGGGCATTACTTGCCGCAGCACCGTTAGTTGCGACAATCAGTACCCATGTACAAGCACAGACATGGAAGATCAATCTACGTGATGCAGATTTAGCAGCTTTTATTAATGAGGTTGCTGATATTACGGGTAAGAACTTTGCAGTTGATCCGCGAGTGCGCGGTAATGTGACAGTCATTTCCAACAAACCACTCAACAAAGATGAGGTTTACGATCTCTTCTTAGGTGTATTAAGTGTGAATGGTGTGGTGGCATTACCTTCAGGAAATACGATTCGCTTGGTGCCTGATAGTAATGTGAAAAATGCAGGTATTCCTTATGATGGGCGAAATCGTGCGGGTGGGGATCAAATCGTAACGCGTGTTATTTGGCTACAAAATACCAATCCAAATGATCTCGTACCTGCTTTGCGCCCATTGATGCCACAGTTTGCGCATCTGGCGGCAGTAGCGGGAACCAATGCACTTATTGTTTCTGATCGAGCAGCAAATATCTATCAGCTTGAGAATATTGTCCGAAACTTGGATGGAACAGGGCAGAATGATATTGAGGCGATTACGTTGCAGTCGAGTCAGGCAGAGGAAGTGATTGCTTTGCTTGAGACAATGAGTGGAACGGGATCATCTAAAGATTTGATGGGGTCTCGAGTACGTATTGTTGCGGATAATCGCACCAATCGTATTTTGATTAAAGGTGATCCAGATTCACGCAAGCGGTTGCGTCAAATTATCGAAATGGTCGATGTGCCGTCAGCAGATCGTTTGGGCGGATTAAAAGTATTTCGTTTGAAATATGCAAGTGCAAAAAATTTAGCTGAAATTTTACAAGGTTTGGTGACAGGTCAGTCAGTTTCATCCTCATCGACATCTAATAATAGTAGTTCAAATGCTGTTAGTAATCTGATTTCGAATAATCAAAATAGCAGTTCATCCAATAACGCATCGGGAAATTCAGCGATTAGCCTAAATAGTGGTTTTAATAATCGTCAAAATAATGATGTGACCAGCTTTAATGGTGGTGGCGTGAGTATCATTGCTGATGGTACGCAGAATGCATTGGTTGTGAAAGCTGATCCACAATTAATGCGCGAGATTGAATCGGCAATACAACAGCTGGATACACGTCGTCAGCAAGTTTTGATAGAAGCGGCGATTATCGAAGTGGTAGGTGATGATTCCGATCAACTCGGTGTGCAATGGGCACTTGGAGATCTAAATAGTGGTGTTGGGCTGATTAATTTTTCAAATCTCGGTTCTGGATTGTCCAGAATTGCTGCTGGTTATCTAACTGGTGGTGCGGCAGGTGCGGCAGGGGCTTTAGGAGATGGCGCTACAATCGGTGTGGGGAATTTTGAAAACTCACGCAAAGCGTATGGTGCGTTGATACAAGCTTTAAAAGCGAATACCAAATCAAACTTACTTTCAACCCCGTCGATTGTCACAATGGACAATGAAGAAGCTTATATTGTGGTGGGGCAAAATGTCCCGTTTGTTACAGGATCTGTTGCAACACAGGGGAATAGTACTGTAAACCCATATACGACAGTAGAGCGTAAAGATGTGGGTGTAACCCTAAAAGTTGTCCCGCATATTGGTGAGGGAGGGTCGGTTCGTCTTGAAGTTGAACAAGAGGTTTCTGCTGTTCAAGAGAGTAGGGGGCAAGCAACAGATTTGGTAACCAGTAAACGGGCGATCAAGACCTCTGTATTGGCTGATCATGGGCAGACCGTGGTTCTGGGGGGGTTGATTGCTGATGATACTATTCTGTCCCGTCAAAGTATCCCGGTATTGGGGGATATTCCGTATGTAGGTAGGTTATTCCGCGCTGATAGACGTAGAAATGAAAAGCGTAATCTTTTGGTGTTTATTCATCCAACCATTGTTGGGGATTCAGATGATATCCGTCGTATTTCACAGCAACGCTATAATCAATTATATAGCTTGCAACTTTCGATGGATAAAAACGGAAATTTTGCCAAGCTGCCTCAAAATGTCTCGGATATTTACACTCAACAGGGGATAAATAATTCACCATATCAAAAAGTGCCAACAGCGACGCAGCAAAAGACCTCTGCGGTGACTACGCCAGTGGCGACAGCACAGCCACCTTTGCAAAAGAAAGCGGTTGAAAGAAGTAAGAATACGGTGACCACGACGACGTTGCATCCTGCATCTTCACAGTAGAAGCACACAAGCACTTCTGTCACAATGTTATGATTGCAAGAGCCGATAATCAATAAATCAGGATAAGGGTTGATGTTTATGACTTGGAAACTACAAGCCATTACAGGTGAATTTACGGGGAAAGAACTCACGATTGAACGTGATATGTTGGTAGGGCGTCATCAAGAGGCTGATATTTTATTGCAATCTGCCGATATTTCACGTCGCCATGCTGCTTTGTTGCTTAAGGAACAACAATTGTGGGTGCAAGATCTGAACTCATCAAATGGTACCTTTGTGAATGATGTGCGTATCATTCAAGATACTGAATTGCATGATGGTGATATTTTGCAATTTGCAAGTTTTGTATTTAGCGTTCTTGCCCCAGAAACTGAATTACCAGAAATCGAAGTGGAACCAGTAAACACCGTCACGCAAGATCAAGGTATGCCAAGTATTGCAGAAAGAGCTGTTGAAACGCCAATTAGTCGCGATGGTATGCCTCAGCAAGTGGGTATTCCTAAGCCTGCACCGATCCCTGAAGGGGTGAAAGTTGAGGTTTCTGCTGAACCAAAATCAGTGCCTATGCCAGAGCCTGTGTCGCGAGTTGCGCAGGAAAAAGAGCAACAAAAAAATGCTTCAGTGGGTATGATTTCTCTGATTGTGTTGATCATTTTGGCGGTGATCGCTTGGTTGTTCTTTAAATAATTAGTCTAAACTTTTACAATCAAGGCATGCTTCGAGTTGCTCTAACATTTAAGTAAAGTGGTGTTAGGGTTTAGTTGAGGGATGCCTTTTTCATTTTATAGGTGGAAATTTAATGTCCATTGCACAGTTACAACGTCGTGATCTTATCTTATTTGATTTGGATGGAACACTTGTAGATTCTGCTGCTGACTTATATCGTGCAATGAATATTAGTTTGGAAAAATTGCACTTTCCTGTAGTTACTGAAGATCAGATACGAGCATGGGTTGGAAAGGGCGCCGCAAAACTTTGTGAAACAGTCCTTGAATATTTATTTGAGGATGCAAGCCCTCAGCAACATACGCTCTTGTTAAACACATTCGTTGATGTCTATGCACAAGAGTTATGTGTCAATACTCAGGTATATGAAGGTGTTTTACCTTTCTTGGATTATTGTCAAGCGCATGGGATTATCATGGCATGTGTGACCAATAAACCAGAGCAGTTGGCGAGAGGTATTTTGGATATTTTATCACTTTCATCTTATTTTAAGATGGTGGTTGGTGGTGATACCTTGCCTGAGCGTAAACCTCATCCCTTGCCATTATTGCACTGTATGCAGAGCCAAAATGTTGCTGCCGCACAAACACTAATGATTGGTGATTCAAGTAATGATGTTGAAGCTGCACGACGTGCAGGTATAGATTGTATTGTGGTCAGCTATGGCTATAATCATGGGGAGAATATTTACGATTGCCAACCGCAACAGGTGGTGGATCGTTTGGTGGAACTCGTTGAAGAAGATCAGATCAGGAGACAGGCATGAAAGTAGTTATGGTTTTTCGATGGCGGGCTTGAAAGAGCACTAAAGAAAAAACGCACAGAAATTAAAACCATAGAGAATATCCATGACTACCTTAGTACAATTTAAACAGTTAAAATCAGCCGGCTATAACACCATTCCTGTTTACCGCCAACGTTTAGCCGATACTGAAACCCCACTTTCCGTTTTTGCTCGATTTAAAACACATAAACATGCCTATCTTTTCGAGTCTGTTGAAGGTGGTGAAAATTGGGCGAGATACTCAATGATCGGTTTGGGTGAATCTACGGTTTTCTCATGTAATGCAGGTGTGCTTACCGTTCAGCAAACTGATGGTACCGTTACCCAACAAAATTGTACCGACCCATTTCAATATATTCGCGACTTTCAGCATCAATTTAAAGTACCAAGTAAAAAAGAATTGCCTGAACTACCGAGCTTTACAGGTGGTTTAGTGGGTTATCTGGGTTACGACGCTGTACGCTATATCGAGCCAAAATTAAAAAATGTTCCAGCAAACGATCCTGTGACATTGCCAGACTTATGGTTAATGCTGTCAAAAACAGTGATCGTATTTGATAATTTAAAAGATACTTTATTTTTAATCCATCATGCTGATGCAAATCAAGATGATGCTTATGCGCAAGCACAACAAAAATTGGATCAATTAGAGCAACTGCTTGCAACACCTGTGAGTTTGCAGGCAAAACCGCATACAGCTCCGCACTTTGAGTCGATCACGGGGAAAGAAAAGTTTCTTGAAACGGTGGAAACGGTGAAAGAGTACATTCGTGCTGGTGATGTCATGCAGGTGGTGCCAGGGCAGCGAATGGTGTCTGATTTTGATGGTGAGGCATTACAGGTTTATCGTGCTTTGCGTCATCTCAATCCATCACCATATCTGTTTTTAGTGCAAGGACGAACGCTTGTTGATGACAAGCCTTTTCATATTGTGGGTTCATCACCTGAAATCCTATCTCGTTTAGAGGATGGGATCGCAACGGTGCGTCCTTTGGCTGGTACACGACCACGTGGTAAGACTAAAGAAGAAGATTTGGCACTCGAGCAAGATTTATTAGCAGACGAAAAAGAGATTGCTGAACATTTGATGTTGATTGATCTGGGTCGTAATGATGTTGGGCGTGTTTCAAAGATTGGAAAAGTCCAAGTCACTGATCGCATGGTAATCGAGCGTTATTCACATGTGATGCATATTGTGTCAAATGTGCAGGGTGAAGTCCGTGATGATATTGATGCCTTGGATGTATTTAAGGCGACTTTCCCGGCTGGAACACTTTCAGGCGCACCCAAAATACGTGCCATGGAAATCATTGATGAGGTTGAGCCTGTAAAACGTGGCGTATTTGGTGGTGCTGTTGGTTATTTAGGTTGGCATGGGGAAATGGACATGTCGATTGCGATTCGTACTTGTGTGATTCGTGATAAAAAGGTTTACGTGCAAGCGGGAGCAGGGTTGGTTGCAGACTCAAATCCTGAATCAGAATGGAATGAAACCCAAATAAAAGCTCGCGCAGTGATCAAAGCGGTTGAATTATCGTCAAACGGATTGATTTTATGAGTTTTTAGCGGTTTTTTTAAAAAAACCACTTGCATCGATTCAGAGTTTTGCTAAACTGCACACCGTTCCGATACGAAACGTACGAAACACTAAGAAGCGCCGGCATAGCTCAGTTGGTAGAGCAACTGACTTGTAATCAGTAGGTCCACAGTTCGAATCCGTGTGCCGGCACCATCTTAAGGTTTTGAGTTTAAAGTAAACGAGCTGCACTGTGCAAGTGTGATTTGGTGGGATTCCCGAGCGGTCAAAGGGGGCAGACTGTAACTCTGCTACGAAAGTTTCGAAGGTTCGAATCCTTCTCCCACCACCATATAACTTCGATTGAAGTGGTAAAGTACCAACGCGCGGGAGTAACTCAGTTGGTAGAGTGGCAGCCTTCCAAGCTGCATGTCGCGAGTTCGATCCTCGTCTCCCGCTCCATCGAAGAGATCGCTCTTATAGCTCAGTGGTAGAGCACTCCCTTGGTAAGGGAGAGGTCTCGAGTTCAAATCTCGATAAGAGCTCCAGATATACAGCTTAGTAGAATTTCTACAAGATTTTAAAGAAGCAGGCTATTATAGTCTGCTTTTCAAGTATTAGGTGTCTAGTTTTTTAGGCGAATGTCGATAAAGAAAGTTTTTCAGGGTTGTTTTTCTCTAAACTGGTGTCGACGTAAACGAGGAAAATCAAAATGGCTAAGGCTAAGTTTGAACGTAACAAACCACACGTAAACGTGGGTACAATTGGTCACGTTGACCATGGTAAAACAACTTTAACTGCTGCGATTGCAACAATCTGTGCAAAAACTTACGGCGGTGAAGCGAAAGATTACTCGCAAATCGACTCTGCTCCTGAAGAAAAAGCACGTGGTATTACAATTAATACTTCACACGTAGAATACGATTCTCCAATCCGTCACTACGCTCACGTAGACTGCCCGGGCCACGCCGATTATGTTAAAAACATGATTACTGGTGCTGCTCAGATGGACGGCGCGATCCTTGTATGTGCTGCGACTGATGGTCCAATGCCACAAACTCGTGAACACATCCTTCTTTCACGTCAGGTTGGTGTACCTTACATCATCGTATTCTTGAACAAGTGTGACCTTGTTGATGATGAAGAATTACTTGAATTAGTAGAAATGGAAGTTCGTGAACTTCTTTCTACTTATGACTTCCCAGGTGATGACACTCCAGTAATCCGTGGTTCTGCGCTTAAAGCGTTAGAAGGTGATGCTGGTCAATACGGTGAGTCTTCAGTTCTTGCACTTGTTGAAGCGCTTGACTCTTACATTCCTGAGCCAGAGCGTGCGATCGACAAAGCATTCTTGATGCCAATCGAAGACGTATTCTCAATCTCTGGTCGTGGTACTGTAGTAACAGGCCGTGTTGAGTCTGGTATCGTTAAAGTAGGCGAAGAAGTTGAAATCGTTGGTATTAAAGATACAGTTAAAACAACTGTAACTGGCGTAGAAATGTTCCGTAAACTTCTTGACGAAGGTCGTGCGGGCGAGAACTGTGGTGTTCTTTTACGTGGTACCAAGCGTGAAGACGTACAACGTGGTCAAGTACTTGCTAAACCAGGTTCAATCAAGCCACACACTAAATTCGATGCAGAAGTATACGTACTTTCTAAAGAAGAAGGTGGTCGTCACACTCCATTCCTTAACGGTTACCGTCCACAGTTCTACTTCCGTACAACTGACGTAACTGGCGCGATCAAATTACAAGATGGCGTAGAAATGGTAATGCCTGGTGACAACGTAGAAATGTCAGTAGAGTTAATCCACCCGATCGCAATGGACCCAGGTCTACGTTTTGCGATCCGTGAAGGTGGTCGTACTGTAGGTGCTGGTGTTGTTGCGAAAGTAACTGCATAATAGATTATGAAACTCAAATCGGAAGCTTCGGCTTTCGATTTGCATCATAGGTCAGTAGTTCAATTGGTAGAGCGTCGGTCTCCAAAACCGAATGTTGGGGGTTCGAGTCCCTCCTGACCTGCCACTTTTTTTAAATAAAAACGCTTGATTCTGGCTAAGTTGTCATATAATAAGTCGCGAATTCTACGACGAGTAAAAAAATGTCGAATGATAAATCGCGTGACGCATCGAGCGACGCGCCAATCCCTCAAAGAAATAACGCTGCAGAAATTGTAAGCTCAGGTTCTCCATTAGATGTTGTCTTATGGTTGATTGCATTGACTTTGCTGATTGGTTCAGCAATGGTAAATCAGCATTTACCTGCCTATTGGGCACCAGCAAATGATATTTGGGTGCGCATTGGGGTAATTTTGGCTTGTATCGCGGTCGCTTTAGGTTTATTATACGCCACCCATCAAGGTAAAGGCTTTGTGCGTTTATTGCTAGATGCGCGGATAGAACTACGTCGAGTGGCTTGGCCGACAAAACAAGAGACGATGACCACCTCGTGGCAAGTTCTTGTGGTTGTAATTGTAACAGCAATCGTATTGTGGTGTTTTGATTACGGGTTGGGCTGGTTTATTAAGTTAATTATCGGGTAAGGTGCGATGAAGCGTTGGTATATTATTCATGCCTATTCAGGTTTTGAAAAGCAAGTGATGCGTTCGCTTAATGAACGTATTCAACGTAGCACGGTAGCTGATAGCTTTGGTGAAGTTCTTGTTCCTACTGAAGAAGTAGTTGAAATGAAGGACGGTAAAAAGCGCAAGTCTGAGCGTAAATTCTTTCCTGGCTATGTGCTAGTCGAAATGGAAATGAATGATGATACTTGGCACATCGTGAAAGAGTGTCCGAAAGTTCTTGGTTTTATTGGTGGAACACCAGAAAAACCTGCGCCAATCACTCAGCGTGAAGCTGATGCGATTCTTGCTCGTGTACGTAATCTTGGTGAAGCACCTCGTCCTAAGACGATGTTTGAACCAGGTGAAGAATTGCTCGTTATTGATGGTCCGTTCACTGACTTTAAAGGGGTCGTGGAGGAAGTTCAATACGATAAGTCACGTTTAACGTTGACAATTAATGTATTTAATCGACCTACTCAGGTTGAGCTGGAATTTCGCCAAGTCGAAAAAACAGTTTAATTTGAACTGGTTGAGAAGCGCCCGATTTGATCGGGCATTGTTGTTCTAACACTTCGGTGTTGTTTAATTTTTGGGGAGCCTAGCGGCGCTTGTACCCAGAGGTAATTTTCAATGGCTAAGAAGATTGACGGCTATATCAAGCTGCAAGTTCCAGCTGGTAAAGCAAATCCATCTCCACCAATTGGTCCTGCTTTAGGTCAACGTGGTGTAAACATCATGGCATTCTGTAAAGAATTCAATGCTGCTACACAAAAACTTGAAGTTGGTTTGCCAATTCCTGTCGTGATCACTGTGTACAACGATAAGTCGTTCACATTCATCATGAAAACTCCACCTGCATCTATTCTTCTTAAGAAAGCTGCTGGTATTCAAAAGGGTTCTTCTGTACCAAACAAAACTAAAGTTGGTAAGTTGACTCGTGCTCAATTAGAAGAAATCGCGACTACTAAAGAACCAGACTTAACTGGTGCTGATTTAGACGCTCGTGTGCGTACCATCGCTGGTTCTGCACGTTCTATGGGCTTGGAAGTGGAGCTATAAGACATGGCAAAGTTAACTAAACGTCAAAAAGCCATTGCTGCAGCTGTAGAAGCAAACAAAGTTTACACTTTGGAAGAAGCAGTACAAGTTCTTAACAGCTTACCAGCTGCGAAGTTCAAAGAATCTTTAGATATCGCTGTAAACCTTGGCGTAGACCCACGTAAATCTGATCAGGTTGTTCGTGGTGCGACAACTTTACCAGCAGGTACAGGTAAAACTGTACGTGTTGCAGTTTTTGCTCAAGGCGCTGCTGCTGAAGCTGCGAAAGAAGCAGGTGCTGACGTTGTTGGTTTTGATGACCTTGCTGAAAGCATTCAAGGTGGAAATCTTGACTTTGATGTCGTAATTGCTGCTCCAGATGCAATGCGCGTTGTTGGTAAGTTAGGTACTATTCTTGGTCCACGTGGCTTAATGCCAAACCCTAAAGTGGGTACAGTAACGCCTGACGTTGCTAACGCGGTTAAGAATGCGAAGTCTGGTCAAGCACGTTACCGTGTAGACAAAGCAGGTATCATCCACGCTGCAATCGGTCAGCTTGGTTTTAGCGAAGAAGCAGTACGTCAAAACGTTGAAACTTTAATTGCAGATTTAAAACGCTTAAAGCCTGCAACGTCTAAAGGTGTATACGTTAAAAAGATCACTTTGAGCTCAACTATGGGTCCTGGTTTGATCGTTGACGTAAGCAACGTTTCTAAGTAATTAGACAGAATTTTAAAGCCTTAGACTTTTTCTTTGAAAAAGTCTAAGCAAACTTTGAATTGATAAATGAATATTTATCAGCGTCAAAGACCTCAGGCGAGAAATATTTTCGAATGTTTTTCTTAATCTTCCAGTCTGAGTAGACGCGGTGGTGTGATTTATTCCTCCTCCGCGTGTAAGTCTTAGTCAGACTTACGAATTGGGAGTGCATCTTTTGGGATGCATAAATCACCGTTAGGAGGTTTTACGATGGCTCTTCTTATCGAAGACAAAAAACAGATCGTTGCAGAAGTAAACGAAGTTGCTTCTAAAGCGTTCTCTGCCGTTGTTGCTGACTATCAAGGCTTAACTGTAGAGCAATTAACAACACTTCGTGTTGAAGCTCGTAAGTTAGGTGTTACTACACGTATCGTGCGTAACACTTTGGCTAAGCGTTCATTTGAAGGTACTCAATTTGATATCTTGAATGACGACCTTGTTGGTCCAACAATTCTCGGTTTCTCTACTTCTGAAGACGACATGGGTGCTGCTGCACGCTTGTTCGAAGAATTTGCGAAAACTAATAAAGCATTTGAACTTAAAGCAGCTGCATTTGATGGCAAGCTTTATAAAGGTGCTGAAGTTAGCGTAATTGCAAACCTTCCGAACCAAGAGAAAGCGCTTACTATGCTTGCCTCTGTTCTTCAAGCTCCTATTTCGAAATTGGGTCGCCTCATTACAGCGCTCAAAGAGAAAAACGAGTCAGAAGCGGCTTAATCCTATTTTCACACCATTCAATATCCATTTGGAGTTATTCTCATGGCTTTAACAAACGAAGAAATCTTAAACGCAGTTGCTGAAAAAACAGTTCTTGAACTTGTTGAATTAATTTCTGCTTTCGAAGAAAAATTTAACGTATCTGCTGCTGCTGTAGCTGTAGCTGCTGCTCCAGGTGCTGGCGCTGCTGCTGCTGAAGAACAAACTGAATTCAACGTTGAGTTGACTTCTTTCGGTGCTAACAAAGTTGCTGTAATTAAAGCAGTTCGTGAAGCTACTGGCCTTGGTCTTAAAGAAGCTAAAGATCTTGTTGAAGGCGCTCCTGCTGTTCTTAAAGAAGGCGTTTCTAAAGAAGAAGGCGAAGAACTTAAGAAGAAGCTTGAAGAAGCTGGTGCTACAGTTACACTTAAGTAATGCTGTAGGGAGTCGATTTTTTGAAAATCGGCTCCAAAAAATGGCTGATGGCTCTTGGGTCATCAGCCTTTTTGCGTTACAATAATCGGCTCGTTTTTTGTTAGTTTTGCGTTTTTGACGCATATAATTAGAACAAACGGCTAAATATCAAACGCTTACCAATATTTTTTTGCTTATAAAAATATTGTTAAGCGTTTTAATACCACTAAAAATTGCAGCATTTGTAAACAGTGGTGGCCATATCGGCTTGCGTAATTCCTTCTAAGCCCGTTCTGCAGGCGGCTTAGTTTACTTTCCGAGGACTCCAGATGGCATACTCATATACCGAAAAGAAACGGATTCGTAAGAATTTTGGTAAATTGCCCCACGTAATGGAAGCACCGTACTTACTTTCGATTCAAGTCGATTCGTACCGTACTTTCTTACAAGGTGGCAAAACTCCAAAAAATCGCGAAGATATCGGTCTCCAAGCCGCATTTCGTTCAGTTTTTCCTATTGAAAGTTATTCTGGCAATGCTGCTTTAGAATTTGTTGAGTATAGTCTTGGTAAACCAGAGTTTGACGTACGTGAATGTATTTTACGTGGTTCAACTTATGCGGCACCAATGCGCGTAAAAATTCGTTTGATCATTAAAGATCGCGAAACCAAATCAATTAAAGACGTTCGTGAACAAGAAGTTTACATGGGTGAAATGCCACTCATGACCGATAACGGTACATTCGTTATTAACGGTACTGAGCGTGTAATCGTATCTCAATTACACCGTTCGCCAGGCGTATTCTTTGATCATGACAAGGGTAAGACCCACTCAAGCGGTAAAGTGTTGTATTCAGCACGTATTATCCCTTACCGTGGTTCATGGTTAGATTTCGAATTTGATGCTAAAGATTTAGTATTCGTACGTATTGACCGTCGTCGTAAATTATTGGCGACTGTGATTTTACGTGCTTTAAATTATACCAATGAGCAAATCCTGAATTTGTTCTATGAAAAAGTACCTGTCTATTTAGATATGGGCAGCTATCAAATTGATCTCGTTCCAGATCGCCTACGTGGTGAGATGGCGCAATTTGATATCTTAGATAACGATGGCAAAGCGATTGTTGAACAAGGCAAACGTATTAATGCACGTCACGTACGTCAAATGGAAGCAGCGAACTTAGCGAAGCTTTCAGTACCTGATGAATACTTGTATGAGCGTATTACAGCTGAAGATATCACATTGAAAGATGGTGATGTGATTCCTGCAAATACGGTGCTTAGCCATGAAGTGATGGTGAAAATCGCTGAAGGCGGCGTGAAACAGTTTAATATTCTGTTCACCAACGATATCGATCGTGGTCCTTTCGTTGCGGATACTTTACGTGCAGATACAACAACAGGTCGTGAAGAAGCACTTGTTGAAATCTATAAAGTCATGCGTCCAGGTGAGCCGCCAACGAAAGAAGCTGCTGAAAACTTATTTAATAACTTGTTCTTCTCTTCTGAGCGTTATGACCTGTCTCCAGTGGGTCGTATGAAGTTCAACCGTCGTTTGGGTCGTCCTTACGAAGTGGGTACTGATCAGAAGTCTCGTGAAATTGAAGGTATTTTATCACACGACGATATCATTGATGTACTTCGTACATTGGTGGAAATCCGTAACGGTAAAGGTGAAGTCGATGATATCGATCACTTAGGTAACCGTCGTGTACGTTCTGTTGGCGAAATGACAGAAAACCAATTCCGTGTTGGTTTAGTGCGTGTTGAACGTGCTGTTAAAGAGCGCTTAAGCCAAGCAGAAACAGATAACTTGTCTCCGCAAGATTTAATCAACGCAAAACCAGTTGCTGCTGCGATCAAAGAATTCTTTGGTTCAAGCCAGTTATCTCAGTTCATGGACCAAAACAACCCATTATCTGAGATTACACACAAACGTCGTGTGTCTGCGCTTGGTCCTGGTGGTTTGACGCGTGAGCGTGCGGGCTTCGAAGTACGTGACGTACACCAAACTCACTATGGTCGTGTTTGTCCGATTGAAACGCCTGAAGGTCCAAACATTGGTTTGATCAACTCGCTTTCTGTGTATGCAAAAGCGAACGACTTCGGTTTCTTGGAAACACCGTATCGTAAAGTTGTAGATGGCCGTGTAACAGATGACGTTGAATACTTATCTGCAATTGAAGAAGTAGGGACTGTCATTGCACAAGCCGACTCTGCAGTTGATAAAGATGGTAATTTAACTGAAGAAATGGTTTCTGTGCGACATCAAGGTGAATTCGTACGTATGTCGCCTGAACGCGTAACGCATATGGATGTTTCTGCACAGCAGGTAGTATCAGTTGCGGCATCATTGATTCCATTCCTTGAACACGATGATGCGAACCGTGCATTGATGGGTTCGAACATGCAACGTCAGGCTGTTCCTACATTACGTGCTGACAAGCCGCTTGTTGGTACAGGTATGGAAGCGAACGTAGCGCGCGACTCGGGTGTGTGTGTGATCGCAAACCGTGGTGGTGCGATTGAGTATGTAGATGCATCTCGTATCGTTATTCGTGTCAACGAAGATGAAATGATTGCGGGTGAAGCAGGTGTAGATATCTATAACCTGATCAAATATACACGTTCAAACCAGAACACATGTATTAACCAGAATGTCATCGTGAACTTGGGCGACAAAGTTGCTCGTGGTGATATCTTGGCTGACGGTCCTTCGACTGACATGGGTGAACTTGCGCTGGGTCAAAACATGCGCGTCGCGTTCATGACATGGAACGGTTATAACTATGAAGACTCGATTTTACTTTCTGAGCGTGTTCTTCAAGAGGATCGTTTAACGTCGATTCACATTCAAGAATTGTCATGTGTAGCACGTGATACTAAGTTAGGTGCAGAAGAAATTACTGCCGATATTCCTAACGTTGGTGAAGCTGCACTGTCTAAATTGGATGAGTCAGGTATTGTTTATATTGGTGCTGAAGTAACCGCAGGTGACATCCTTGTTGGTAAGGTAACACCTAAAGGTGAAACTCAGTTAACTCCTGAAGAAAAACTGCTTCGCGCAATCTTTGGCGAAAAAGCGGCAGACGTAAAAGATTCATCTTTACGTGTTCCGTCTGGTACCAAAGGTACAGTGATTGACGTTCAAGTCTTCACACGTGATGGTTTAGAAAAGGACGAGCGTGCTCAAGCAATTGAAAAAGCTCAACTTGATGCATACCGTAAAGACTTGAAAGAAGAATACAAAATCTTCGAAGAAGCAGCACGTGAACGTATTGTTCGCTTGTTGAAAGGTCAAGAGTCAAATGGTGGCGGTACAACTAAGCGCGGCGATAAACTCTCAGAAGATGTATTGTCTGGTTTAGAGCTTGTTGATTTACTTGAAATCCAACCAGCTGATGAAGCGATTGCTGAACGTTTAACGCAAATTCAAGTGTTCTTGAAAGAGAAGAGCATCGAAATCGATGAGAAATTTGCAGAGAAGAAGCGTAAGCTTTCTACAGGTGATGAATTAACAACGGGTGTATTAAAAGTTGTTAAGGTTTACCTTGCGGTTAAGCGTCGTATTCAGCCTGGTGATAAGATGGCGGGTCGTCACGGTAACAAGGGTGTGGTATCAAACATCTTACCTGTAGAAGACATGCCGCATGATATTCACGGTGTACCAGTTGATATCGTATTGAACCCATTGGGTGTACCATCACGTATGAACGTGGGTCAGATTCTTGAAACTCACTTGGGTATGGCGGCGAAAGGTCTGGGTGAGCAAATTGATAAGATGCTCCAACAGCAACGTACGATTGCTGAATTGCGTGCGTTCCTCGACAAGATTTACAACAAAGTTGGTGGCGAACAAGAAGATCTTGATAGCTTAACCGACGAAGAAGTTTTAAAACTTGCAGGTAACCTGCGTGCAGGTGTGCCTTTGGCGACACCAGTATTTGATGGTGCTGAAGAAAGTCAAATTAAAGAGTTACTTGAGCTTGCTGAATTGCCACGTACTGGTCAAACCGTATTGTTTGATGGTCGTACTGGTGAACAGTTTGATCGTCCTGTAACTGTCGGTTATATGTACATGCTCAAATTGAACCACTTGGTTGATGACAAGATGCATGCGCGTTCAACTGGTTCTTACTCACTAGTGACACAACAGCCGCTTGGTGGTAAAGCACAATTCGGTGGTCAGCGTTTCGGTGAGATGGAAGTATGGGCACTTGAAGCATACGGTGCAGCATATACGCTTCAAGAAATGCTTACTGTGAAGTCGGATGACGTTGAAGGTCGTACACGCATCTATAAGAATATTGTAGATGGTAACCATTATATGGATCCGGGTATGCCTGAATCGTTCAACGTATTGACCAAAGAGATCCGTTCTTTAGGTATCAACATTGAACTGAAAAATGGTGACTAATTAGCCATTAATCCCCCCTAAGCCCCCTTTATGAAAGGGGGAGTTCCCACTCGAAAGAGTAGGGGCTTCCCTCCTTAGAAAAAGGAGGGACTGAGGGAGGATTATTCAGTTAAAAAACAATATTTGTGACCCAGTTGAGTGAGTGTAGCTCCTCGACACACGGAGAAAAAAATTGAAAGACTTGCTCGATATCATGCGTAAGAAAACGGATTCAGAAGGTCATGCACCCGTTGAATTTGACCGTATCCGTATTGGTCTTGCGTCGCCAGAGATGATTAAGTCATGGTCTCACGGTGAAGTTAAAAAGCCTGAAACCATTAACTACCGTACTTTTAAACCTGAACGTGACGGTTTGTTCTGTGCCAAAATTTTTGGTCCAGTAAAAGATTACGAATGCTTGTGTGGTAAATACAAGCGTATGAAATACAAAGGCGTCATTTGTGAAAAATGTGGCGTTGAAGTTACAACAGCAAAAGTTCGTCGTGAGCGTATGGGTCATATTGACCTTGCATCACCAGTTGCACATATTTGGTTCTTGAAATCATTACCGAGCCGTATCGGTTTACTGCTTGATATGACATTACGTGATATCGAGCGTGTATTGTATTTCGAATCTTATGTTGTTACTGATCCTGGTATGACTCCGTTTGAAAAGTATCAACTTTTAACAGACGAAGAATACTACAATGCACTTGAAGAACACGGTGATGAATTCACTGCGAAAATGGGTGCAGAAGCAGTTCAGGATTTATTAAAAGATATCGATCTTGAAGCTGAGATTGCGCGTTTACGTGAAGAAATTCCGCAAACAACGTCTGAGACGAAACTTAAAAAAGCGTCTAAGCGTTTGAAGTTGATGGAAGCATTCAAAGATTCGAACAATAAGCCTGAATGGATGGTGATGAACGTACTTCCTGTACTTCCACCAGACTTACGTCCGCTTGTACCACTTGAAGGTGGTCGTTTCGCGACTTCAGACTTGAACGATTTATATCGTCGTGTGATCAACCGTAACAACCGTTTGAAGCGCCTTCTTGACCTTGCTGCGCCAGACATCATCGTACGTAACGAAAAACGTATGTTACAAGAGTCTGTTGATGCGTTGCTTGATAATGGCCGTCGTGGTCGTGCGATTACAGGTTCGAACAAACGTCCATTGAAATCTTTGGCAGATATGATCAAAGGTAAACAAGGTCGTTTCCGTCAAAACTTGTTAGGTAAGCGTGTTGACTATTCTGGTCGTTCGGTAATTACTGTAGGTCCTACTTTACGTCTGCATCAATGTGGTCTTCCGAAGAAGATGGCACTTGAATTATTCAAGCCATTTATTTTCGCGAAATTACAAGCCTCTGGCCAAGCAACAACCATTAAAGCTGCGAAGAAAATGGTTGAGCGTGAGACGCCAGAAGTTTGGGACGTTCTTGCTTCCGTGATTCGTCAACATCCAGTGATGTTGAACCGTGCGCCAACACTTCACCGTTTGGGTCTTCAAGCGTTTGAACCTATTCTGATCGAAGGTAAGGCGATCCGTCTTCACCCACTCGTATGTGCTGCGTTTAACGCTGACTTCGATGGTGACCAAATGGCGGTACACGTTCCATTGACACTTGAAGCACAGCTAGAAGCGCGTGCGTTGATGATGTCAACAAACAACATCTTGTCACCAGCCAACGGTGAGCCAATCATCGTTCCTTCTCAGGACGTGGTCTTGGGTCTTTACTACATCACGCGTGATGCGGTAAATGCCAAAGGTGAAGGCATGGTGTTTGCTGATACTCACGAAGTGAACCGTGCGTTGGCGACTGGCAAGGTTGCGATCCATGCACGTGTTAAAGTACGTGTACACCAAACTGTAATTGATGAAAATGGTGAGCGTGAACAACAAACGATTATTGTTGATACGACACCTGGTCGTTGCTTGTTGTGGGAAGTTGTTCCACAAGGTTTAAGCTTCGATATGATCAACCTTGAGATGACTAAGAAAAACATCTCGAAGTTAATCAACTCTTGCTACCGTAAGCTTGGTTTGAAAGACACTGTTATCTTCGCTGACCAATTGATGTATTTGGGCTTCCGTCAAGCGACGCGCTCAGGTGTATCTGTTGGTATGGAAGACATGTTAATTCCACCAACTAAACAAGTTATTATTGACAAGGCAGAAACAGAAGTTCGTGAAATCGAACAACAGTTTGAGCAAGGTTTCGTAACTGCTGGTGAGCGTTATAACAAAGTGGTCGATATTTGGGCGCGTACCAATGACCAAGTTGCTAAAGCGATGATGGATAACTTGTCTTATACACTTGTGAAAAACAAACAAGGTGAAGATGAGAAGCAGAAATCATTCAACAGTATCTACATGATGTCTGACTCAGGTGCCCGTGGTTCGGCAGCTCAGATTCGTCAGCTTGCAGGTATGCGTGGTTTGATGGCGAAACCAGACGGTTCGATTATTGAAACCCCAATTAAAGCAAACTTCCGTGAAGGTTTGACAGTACTTCAGTACTTCATCTCGACACACGGTGCACGTAAAGGTTTGGCCGATACGGCATTGAAAACAGCAAACTCTGGTTACTTGACTCGTCGTCTTGTAGACGTAGCGCAAGACTTGGTAATTACTGAACCTGACTGTGGTACAGCAGGTGGTTTAGTGATGACTCCGTTCATTCAGGGTGGTGATGTCATCGAGCCATTACGTGACCGTGTATTAGGTCGTGTAACAGCTGAAGATGTACGTCGTGCTTCTGATGATGAAGTAGTATTACCTCGTGGTACGCTCATTGACGAGAAAATCGCTGCTCAGCTTGAAGAAGCGGGTGTCGATGAAGTTAAAGTACGTTCTGTAATCGCTTGTGAATCTACATTCGGTGTGTGTGCACGTTGTTATGGTCGTGACCTTGCACGTGGTCACTTGGTAAATCCAGGTGAATCTGTGGGTGTTATGGCTGCGCAGTCAATTGGTGAGCCAGGTACACAGTTAACGATGCGTACCTTCCACGTCGGTGGTGCTGCGAGCCGAACTTCTGCTGCGAACAGTGTTCAAGTTCGTAACAAAGGTACTGTACGTTTCCACAACGTGAAAACTGTACAGCATGCCAAAGGTCACTTAGTGTCAGTTTCGCGTTCAGGCGAAATTGGTATTGCGGATGACTTAGGTCGTGAGCGTGAGCGTTATAAGCTTCCTTATGGTGCAAGCATCTTAATCAAAGATGGTGAGTCTGTAGAAGCTGGTGGTATCGTAGCGACTTGGGATCCACATACCCATCCACTTGTTACTGAGGTTGCAGGTAAAGCACGTTTCAGCCAGATCGCTGATGGCGTAACTGCGACATCGAAAACTGATGATGCAACAGGTATGACCACTGTTGAAATCTTGCCTGTAACAGCGCGTCCTGCTTCTGGTAAAGATTTACGTCCTGCAATCGTGTTGGATACAACTGATGGCGGTGAACAGTTCTACTTCTTGCCACAGAACACAATCGTAACAGTCCGTGATGGCGAAACGATTGGTGTGGGTGACGTTATTGGTCGTGTACCACAAGAAACTTCACGTACGCGTGATATTACCGGTGGTCTTCCACGTGTAGCTGACTTGTTCGAAGCACGTAAGCCGAAAGAACATGCGATCCTTGCAGAAGTATCAGGTGTTGTAAGCTTCGGTAAAGAAACCAAAGGTAAGAACCGTTTAGTGATTACACCGGATGACGGTTCAGAGATCTACGAAGAATTGATTCCTAAATGGCGTCAAATCAACGTGTTCGAAGGTGAGCATGTAAACCGTGGTGAAACCATTTCTGATGGTCCACAAAACCCACATGACATTTTACGTTTGAAAGGTGAAGTGGCATTAACTAACTACATCGTGAACGAAGTTCAAGACGTTTACCGTCTCCAAGGTGTAAAAATCAACGATAAGCATATTGAAGTTGTTGTACGTCAAATGTTGCGTAAAGTTGATATTACTGATGGCGGTGATACAAGCTTCATCAAAGGTGAGCAAGTGGATTACATCCGCGTTGTTCAAGAGAACCAAGCTGTGTTGGCTCAGAACAAGTTCCCAGCGAAGTTTGAACGTCAGTTAATGGGTATTACTAAAGCATCGCTGTCTACTGACTCGTTCATCTCTGCTGCATCGTTCCAGGAAACCACACGTGTGTTAACTGAAGCGGCTGTAACAGGTAAAGAAGATGACTTACGTGGCTTGAAAGAAAACGTTGTTGTGGGTCGCTTGATCCCAGCTGGTACAGGTCTTGCGTATCACTTAGAGCGTCGTCGTCAAGAAGCAGAAGCTGCTGAATTTGAACTTCACAATGATTTTAGTGAAGTTGACCAAGCATTTAGTCAAGCGTTGAACTCAGACCAGTTCTAAGTCTTAACGAATTAGAAAGGCACCTTCGGGTGCCTTTTTTAATGGAGAAAATACGAGCAAAATATTACAAAAAAAGGGTATAGCACTCGCATTTGGTTACTTGATCTGAGTAAAAGCTTCATCAAAGCATATTATTCTAGCGGCATATAAAAGCGGAGTATTTCAAATGAAAAAAATGATGATTCTAATGGGTGCGGTATTGATGTCATCGACAATCTTAGCGGGTTGTCAACATGCAAGTCCAGAAAGTAAACGTATTGGTGCTGCTGCAATTGGCGGTGGTGCAGGTGGTGCTGTAGGTAAAAATCTAGGTGGTAATTTAGGTGCAGGTCTTGGTGCTGCTGTAGGAGCTGGTGTTGCTGCGAATACGAAAGGTGCGAACAGTAAGAATACGCGTAATAGTGCAATAGGTGCTGGCGTAGGTGCATGGTTGGGTGGCGCAGTATTAGGTGGTGAAGCTGGTGCTGCAACAGGTGGTGCGCTAGGTGGTAGTGCTGGTGCAGCTTATGGTGAGAAAAAAGGTAAGTACTAATATCGGCTCAGTACTGCTTAAATAATTCAAAAGCTCTTATGATGATAAGGGCTTTTTCAGTTTTGCTTTTAGTGATGTGGTCATCAAGGCAACGACTTTACAAAATATCAATCGATTGGGACAGACTGGTAACACAATGTGATCAAATTCCCCATAAAAGAAGATTATGCTTTTCAGTAGAGCATAAAAGGAGTGAGTACGATCATGAAAAAAACAATCGGTTTAGTATCTACTTTAATGTTATCGGCGGTGATGTTTACAGGCTGTCAAAATATGAGTGCATCTGATCAGCGTATTGGTGCAGCAGCGTTAGGCGGAGCAGTTGGTGGCGGTGTAGGTAACCATGTTGGTGGCGGTTTGGGTGCAGGTGTTGGTGCCGCAGCAGGTGCAGGTGTTGGTGCAAATGCTAAAGGTGGTAGTAGCAGTACAACCACGAGCAGTGCAGTCGGTGCTGGTATTGGCTCCGTGGTTGGAAAAGCAATTTTTGGTGGTGACTCAGGTGCTGCGATTGGTGGTGCAATCGGTGGTGGTGCTGGTGCTGCTATCCAAGAAAAGAAATAGTGTTGAGCATATATCTACACTTTACGAGAGCTAAGAAAATGCCTGAAAAAATAAATTTCAGGCATTTTGTTTTGAATCAGTGTTGGTTTGAACTGGCTTTGGGTTTTTTACGTCGAATATAAAGTACTTTTTCGACTTCTGCGATTCGTGTACCCGCCTCATCAATGATATTCAAAGTGTAATGTCTATAGACTGGTTCATAATTTGCGGTCAAGCATTTAATTTCCGCAATTTCATCGGCACTCAATTCTATGTCTGCATACACCGTATTTCGACCTGGAGAGAGGAAATTAATCGAGGCACTTTTATCCCAAACAATATATTTGTGACCTAGATGATGCATCAGAAGAAGCATATAAAATGGGTCAACCATTGAATAAAGACTGCCTCCGAAGTGTGTACCTACGATATTACGATTTTTTCGTGTCAGTGGCATTTTGACGCGAATAAAATAGTTCTCTAGGTCGATGGTGTCTATCGCGATACCTGCACCACGATAAGGTGAATAATGGTTGATGATAAATTTAGACACAACTGGAATGGTGCGAATTTTTTTGAAAAAGGCTTTCATGGTCAATTTTTTTTCTTGCAACTCTATTCATACTCCATAAGTATCATTTTTATTGCATCGCTGGCAATGGCTGTTTTATGACCAAGCCACTTAAAAAACAAAATGGGAAAAAGTTATGCAAGTACAAGTAAAAACAGTGACCACATCTGACCAACAAACCTTATGTGTTAAAACATGGGGAGATCAGCAAAAGACACCATTGGTTTTGGTGCATGGATATCCAGATAACCAAGAAGTTTGGGAACCGATCATCGAGAAATTAGTAAATGATTACTTTGTTGTAACTTATGACGTACGTGGTGCGGGCTTATCGTCAATTCCAAAACGTATTAAAGATTATCGTTTGCCGCGCTTATCTTTAGATCTACAAGAAGTGGTTGATCAAGTTTTACCAAACCGCAATTTCCACATGGCAGCACATGATTGGGGATCTTTACAGTCATGGGAATCAGCAACGGAGCCGAAACTCAAAGGGCGTTTGTTGTCTTATACAACGATTTCAGGGCCTTGTTTAGATCATGCATCTTTATATTTACGTGAAAAATTCAAATCCGCACCAAGCAATGTTTTGAAAATGTTAACGAAATCTTGGTATATCGGCGCATTCCATTTACCTTTGCTTGCCCCGACCGTATGGACATTTTTTAGCCCAGAAAGATGGGGGAAAATCTTGAGTGGTCTTGAGAAGAAGCAAGGTTTACCATTGAATGCAAATATTGTTGCGGATGGTAAATATGGAATTAATTTGTATCGTGCTAACTTTATTCCATCCTTAACTCAGCCACGTCAGCGCTATGCACAATGTCCTGTTCAGGCAATTGTATTACGTCGTGATGCCTTTGTAAGTCCAGAATACATTACTGAATCAATGCCAAAATGGGTTGAAAATTTTGAGTATGTAGAGTTGGATGCAAATCACTGGGCGGTACTGAGTCAACCTGAAAAAATTGCGGATTATATTCGCCAATTTATCGTGAAAAATGCATAAATAAAAAACATCAGATAGCAATCGCTCAATTTAAACTCTGCTAAAATGGCGCCCTCGTTTCATTTAGTTCAGAGTTATGTTTGCAATTATTGCAGCGGTTGCTGTCATGTTCGGCCTCTCCTTGGGGCGTGTTCCAGTGGTATTTGCATTGGTCATTGGTGCTTTGACTGGCGGATTATTGGCTGGTTTAGGGCTACAAGGCACTTTAGATGCATTCAACAATGGTTTGGGTGGTGGTGCGAAAATCGCACTCGCTTATGGTGTTTTAGGTGCGTTTGCCTTAGCTTTGGCTCGTTCGGGATTGCCTGATCTTCTGGCCTACAAACTGGTTAAAAGTCTTAAAAATGATGCAGATATTCGTGCGCAAAAGCAGGTGAAATTTCTCATTTTTAGTACCATCGGACTCGCTGCTATTGCATCGCAGAATGTTATTCCTGTACATATCGCTTTTATTCCTGTACTCATTCCACCGTTACTCATTGTGTTTAATCATTTACGGTTAGACCGTAGAGCGGTAGCTTGCGTGCTTACATTTGGCTTAGTCGCAACTTATATGTTCTTGCCGATGGGATTTGGCGCAATATTTTTGAATGATATTCTCGCACATAACATCAATCATTTTGGTCAGAGTTATGGTTTGCAAATCAGCAATGATCAAATTCCTCGCGCTATGATTATCCCTGTGGGGGGGATGTTTCTTGGCATGTTGACTGCTTTATTTGTGAGCTACCGTAAGCCACGAGTATATGAAGATAAGCCCTTGCATAATGTGACACGAAGCATCGTGGGCGAAATGGCACAGGAGCAACAAGCACCACAAATTGCACGATTTACCTTATTTATGGCAGCTTTTGCCGTGATTGCAACCATTATTGTTCAGCTTTACTCGGATTCTATGATTGTTGCTGGATTAGTGGGCGTTGCAATTCTGAGTTGTGCTGGGATTTTTAAATGGAAAGAAGCTGACGATGTTATCGTGAGTGGAATGAGAATGATGGCATTGGTCGGCTTTACCATGATTGCAGCTCAAGGTTTTGCTGCGGTGATTGAGGCAACACATCAAGTTCCTGAGTTGGTAAAAGCGACTGCAGGATGGATTGGGGATAGTAAGGCACTTGCTGCTTTTGTGATGTTGTTGGTTGGATTATTGATTACTTTAGGGATTGGTTCTTCATTTTCCACGGTGCCAATTTTGGCAATCATGTATGTACCTTTGTGTTTGCAATTCGGTTTTAGTCCTATGGCAACAATTGCGCTTATAGGAACGGCTGCTGCTTTGGGAGATGCAGGCTCACCAGCATCCGATTCGACGCTTGGACCAACTTCAGGTTTAAATATCGACGGGCAACATGATCATATGCGAGATACGGTTGTCCCGACATTTTTACATTTTAATCTGCCATTATTGGTTTTTGGGTGGATTGCAGCGATGGTTCTATAGGAAAGAATAAAGAAGGCTCTTTTAGGGCCTTCTTATATTAAGAAATAATAAAGTATAAAACTCAGATTAAAAGATATTTTCTATTCGCTAATTAATAATCGAAACGATTTTAAAAAGATGGAGGATAAAAATAGATAGAAACTTAATGATTAGGTATTAAAGTGACATTTTTTGACTTTGTTGTGATTTGTTTTCCATTTTTTTTATAAATTTAAACTAAAATATATAAAATAAACTCCATTTAAAACGATGTGTTTTTAATGCTTAAAGTTGATAAAAAAGCTTGGTTTTCATAAGTTTAAACCAAACTAAAATGCTAGGTTTTAGTTTTTGTTACATATATTTACAAATATATATCCTTTTGAATCATATGCTTGAAAATATGATTAAAATAGTCAGAATTAATATGTATTGCATAATTTTAAAACTCATGATTATTATAAATATGTAAGTTTTTATTTTTTATTAAAGAGGTTATTTAAATGTTAAAAAAATTATTAGTTGTTAGTTTATTGGGGATGTCTTCAACTGTTTTTGCTGGAGGTTTCCAGGTTAAAGTCGGAGCAAGTGTTATTGCACCAACAGATAAAACAACCATAGCTGATGTGGGAACTTTAAAAGCAGATTATGAATTTGCTTTTACACCGTCAGTCGAGTACTTTTTCGGGGATACACCATTCTCAGCTGAATTATTACTAGCAACACCAATATCACATGATGTTTCTTTAGACGGAACGAAAGTGGTGAAGCTTAAACATTTACCACCTACCATTACTGCCAAATATAATTTTAAGAACTCAACTGCTTTTACGCCTTATATCGGTGTGGGTGGAACCGCATTTCTTGCATGGGATGAAAAAACAGTCGGTCCGTTATCAGGTGAGAAAATTAAAGTGAAAGATGACTTCGGTTTTGCGGGGCAACTCGGTTTTACTTTCCAGCCTGCTGATGCGAAAAATTGGGGGGTATTCTTTGATGCACGTTATGCTCAATTAAAGCCTGAAGTAAGATTAAATGGTACAAAACTGACTGACTTAGATATCAATCCAATGGTATATACACTTGGTTATAGCTATAAATTCTAAGCTTCATTCGTTCTTTAAAACCTCACAAATGTGAGGTTTTTTTGTGGTTATGATCTTAATTTTGGATTGATTCGATGTAAAAATTCAAAAACAAGCATTGAAAAATTGGAGTTATCCACCATTCATAAATCATTCCAAATAGATAAGCCTCACAAATAAGGAGTGATGTATGAGTGAACAAGCCTCACAGAATTATAGTTTCCAAGCTGAAGTTGCTCAGTTATTGCATTTAGTGACGCATTCTCTTTATTCCAACCCAGAAATTTTCTTGCGTGAACTCATTTCGAATGCGTCAGATGCTTGCGATAAATTACGCTTTGAGGGGATTAATCACCCTGAATATTATGAAAATGATCCAAACTTACGTGTGCGTGTAACACTTGATAAAGACAGTAAGACACTGACAATTTCTGATAATGGTATTGGTTTAAGTCAGCAGGAAGCGATCGATAACCTCGGAACGATTGCAAAATCTGGTACCAAGGATTTCATGTCTAAACTCACAGGTGATCAAAAAGCAGATGCGCAGTTGATTGGTCAGTTTGGTGTAGGCTTTTACTCAGGTTTTATTGTTGCTGATAAAATTACCGTTGAATCTCGTCGTGCGGGTTTAGATGTAGCAGAAGGTGTACGCTGGATCAGTGGTGGAACAGGTGAGTTTGAAGTTCAAAGCATCGATAAAGAAACTCGTGGTACCGACATTATTTTACATTTACGTGATGATGCACTTGAATACTTAGAATCTTGGAAAGTTAAACAAATCGTTAATAAATATTCAGACCACATCAGTTTGCCGATTGAAATGCAAAAAGAAGTCTGGCAAGAAGAAGAGGTCGCTGAGGGTGAAGAGCCAAAAGGCGGTCAAATGGTCAAAACTGATGAATGGGAAGCGATTAACTCTGCAAGTGCATTATGGACACGTAGCAAGAGTGAAATCACTGAAGAACAGTATATCGAGTTTTATAAGAATTTAAGTCATGATTTTACTGAACCTCTCGCTTGGACACACAATCGAGTAGAGGGAAGTACTGAATATACGCAATTGCTGTACATCCCAAGTCAGGCAAAACAGGATTTATTTACTCGTGAAGCCAAAGCCGGCATTAAGTTGTATGTAAAACGTGTATTCATCATGGATGAAGCAGACAACTTGATTCCAAACTATTTACGTTTTGTCCAAGGTATAGTGGATAGTGCCGATTTACCATTGAATGTCAGTCGTGAATTACTACAAGAAAGTCGTGATGTGAAAACCATTCGTGAAGGGAATGCGCGCCGTGTATTAACCTTATTAGATGGTTTGGCAAAATCAGAAGATGAAAAAGACCAAGAGAAATTTAAAAAATTCTATTCAGAATTTGGTTCTGTACTTAAAGAAGGTTTAGGTGAAGATTTTGGCAATCGTGAACGTATTTTGAAACTATTACGTTATGCGACGTCAAATAATGATGAGATTTCAACTTCTTTTGCGGACTACAAAGCACGTATGAAAGAAGGGCAGAAAGCAATTTATTACGTGACTGCCGATAGCTTAACGGCTGCAAAAAATTCACCGCAGCTTGAGTTGTTTAAGAAAAAAGGCATTGAAGTATTGTTAATGGCAGATCGCGTTGACGACTGGGCAATGAATTTTGTGCATGAGTTCGATGGTACACCATTACAGAATGTCTCTAAAGGCGCCGTGGACTTAGGTGATTTACAAGATGCTGAAGAGAAAAAAGCACTTGAAGAAGCCGCAGAGCAATTTAAACCAGTCGTTGAGCGTTTAAGTAACTCATTAAAAGACAAAACTAAAGAGGTTCGTGTCACTACACGTTTAGTTGACTCTCCTGCGTGTTTAGTCACCAGTGAGGGTGAACTTTCCCCTCAATTGATTCGTATGCTGAAGCAAGCAGGGCAAGCAGTTCCAGAGGTTAAGCCGACTTTGGAAATTAATCCAGAGCATCCATTGGTGAAAAAACTTGAGAGCTCAGCGCAATTTGATGATCTTGCGAATGTAATCTTTGACCAAGCGGTGATTGCAGAAGGTGGTTTACCTGAAGATCCTGCTGCTTATGTGAAGCGTATTAATGAGTTGTTGTTGAAGTAAAATAAATTATTCGGAAAACCTCTGCTTTGTTGGCAGAGGTTTTTATATTTATGGATAAGTCTAAAGTTATCCACAGTAATGTCTAAAAAATCATCTTCGTTAGAATAAGGTCTCAAGACGGAGGAAGGTACTCACATAATGATTACGATCTTCACGATGATCATTTAAATAGCTCATATCACCTTGTACATAGAACCATTCACGCCATAGCGGTTGCCGCCATGATACAAATGGGCCCCAGCTATTTAAACGTAGATCATTATCGTTATAGTAGCCCCCTGTATAGATGCCATAATTAAATCGATTATGTGCAAAGAATTGATGTTCTCGAAAGGTACGGTTATCCCATCTGAGGTCATCATCTTGTTTATCTGCATAAGTAAGGCTGAATTGATTAGACAAAAAGGGTTGATTCGGACGAGCATGAGTCAATTCTAAATTTGTGCGTAAATAATTTTCACTTCTACTGCCATAACGATAGATTTGTTCAGCATTAAAATAAAAATCATGCTCCAATTCCCAGCGCTTTTCAGCTTTCAAACGTAAATAAAGGTCGTCTCGTGAACGTAAGCCGATGTCTGCATCTGTTTCAAAGGGAAGTTTTTTAGAAAAGTTAGACCAACGTAATGCGATTGAGCTATTGCTGTCTCGGCTTTGTTTAGAATCAAATCTTTTGTCCGAGTCTTGATTACTCTGTTGGTTAGTATTACCAAGATGATTATTAAATTCATCATCCAAGGAGTCATCACCAAAAACCAAACTTAGTCGTTTTTCCAGAGTCGGTAATTTGATTTTACCGCGAATACGAGGTTTGACCTCGTAGCTATCGTATTCATTCCAGTAATTATCAAGCATGACGCGAATTGTTGCTGAAGCTGGTTTATCTGGATCAATTTCACCAAACCAATCATCAATTTTCACTGACGTGCGATCTGCCCATTCACGAATATAGCGTTGTTTTTTATCCACCCAAGTCTTATCTTCTGTTTCCTTAATGGGTGGTACGATAGGTTGGTTCGATTGCTCAGGGAATACCGTCGGTGTTGCATCCACCCATTTGGGAATATAGCCTAACCAGCTTTCTGTTGGTACTGTCTTAGGAGCAGATGTTGGATTTTGTTGCTGCACAATCGTATCCAAATCTGTTTCTGCATAGCAGATATTGATCGCAGCCAAAGATAATGTTGCGAAGCAATAAAATAAAGGTGTTGATACCGTTCTGATAGAAATTGCCATAATGTATGCTTTATATATTGTTCTTGGTTTCACTTTTGATGATTCATCTGTCAAAAGCAAGTTACAGAAACAAAAAACAGCAATTTAATTATATAAAACAAGGAAAAGGGCGGAGTAAATATATTTCTCGGCCCTTATTATCATCCTTGGTTAGAAGGTGTAAATGATCACGGTGTCAATACAATAAAACCATAAAAATAGGTACTGTTCTTTAAGAAGACTCAGAGATCGCACTATTTTCTAAAGCTTGATATAAATCGTGTACTGAGATGGGTTGCGGTAAACGACTAATCGCTTGGCGAATCAATTGCCAGGTATAACCATCTGCTCGATCTAATAACAAATAAGGATAAGCCTGATCTTCACTGGACAGTTTGACGCGTTCAGCGCCATGAATCACACGGATTTTATGACGTTCTCTTAATAAGATAACTGGTGTGAAAAAGGTGGCGGCAGTTTCTTCAAATGGAATGAATTTTTGTGTATTGATAAATGATGCCGGAATATAAGGATAAGCACGTTGATCACGTTGCCATATCAAGCTGCCATTCATAATACATTCATTAAATAAGCTTTCATGTTGATGATAATGCTGTTTGAAATTTCTCCAGCTGGTTTGGTGGATAGAGCTGGTTTGAGTATGTTGTTGGTTGGTATAGGACTGCAAGATAGACGTTGCATATTCAGTATTATGTGTTCCTACCAAAACCACATAATGTGAAAATTGTCCTTGAGCATACAGTTGCTCAGCAATAAAAATCTGTGTGGACTCCCAAACAGGTTGGGCTTCATTTTCCGCTTTGAGATATAACCAATCAATTTTGATGTTCTGATCCATCTCGTTGTGCATATCAACACGATATAAGGATGGAAAATGGCGAGCATTGACGCGTTCTAGGCGACAGAGAAAGCCATCTAAATTGAAATCATTTAGAGTTACAGGTTTCGCTTTGTTGAGATTGCTAGGACTACGATAAGATGATTTGATAGTCGATGGTGTACCAGCGTGACTCTTGGTGGTGATTGGCTGAATTTTTTCTTGAATGATTGCGTCAAGCTGAGATTTGAATTGCTCTGTTTCTTCTCGGATTACCGATAAGATATCAGTTTGAGCTTGGTGATTTGTATTTGAAGATGCTTGTATAGGTTCTAAAACAGGAATCAGCGTTTCAAGTTCATGATCTGTTTTTATATATTCACTGGCATGGTTTTTTAACCATTGTAATGCATCATGGGATGATGGCATCCATGGGCTTTTCAGAAAAGATAATGCTGGACGAATCACCCAAACTTGCCAAAGTTGAGCTTGTCGTAATGCAGCCCACCCCATATCTCCAGAGGCGAATAATGCATTTTCAACACGACCCATAAAGTTATAGGTGCCTCGATATGTCATGGCAAAACCATGGTGACTCAACTCTTCGTTGGAAAACTCTTCATTTTGAATAAATGCCTTGAACGGTGTAATTTGATCTTGAAAAGTAGGATCGTCGCAAGATGCGCAAATATCTTTAATTCGTTGTTTTGCTTTCGCAATTTCAAACAGTGATGCTTTATCATCACTGAGCCCCTCAATCAGACTTTTGAGCTCATCAACCAAAAGTGCTTTCTCTAATACGTCCATCTATTGTTTCCTTAGAGATAGGCTTGAGCCTGTTCAAATAATAAATTAACCGTATAAATCGCAATGGATATACATTTTTTAAGTCAAATTGGTTCTGTTTTTCCATGTAAAAAGTGATTCACAATAGTGATCAATCGTCTGGTTTTAGAACAACCATAAAAGCTGTAAAAACTTGTATTTTCATCACAAAAGATGTCACTTTATGACAATTATAGAAGAAAAAAAGTCAAAATCTATAGTCTGATAGTTAGCAAATACTCTCATTTGGCTAGGTGAAATAGAGATGCTGTTCATGCTTTATCCTTGAAAACAAAAACATTTTAAAAGAATAAATCGGATAAACAGATGATCAAATAGAAATGTATCTGTAAATTTATGACTAAGTTGTGAACAGTCTCACATATCAAAGATAAAAAAATTAAACAAATAAAAAATAAATTTACGCTAATAGTGATTGTTATAGTTAAAATACTGAAATAAAAAGAAAATATACTGATCTGTATAGAAGCAAGCAACGGTGTTACTTGTTGCTTGCTTATGGTTTAAACCACAATAATTATGGTTTTATTTCACATTGATCATCCTGACATTGGGCTGTCTCGGTTGATTCCACTTGCTGTGGAGCTGTAGATTGAGCTTGTTGTAACGCCTGTAAGAAAATTTCACGTGGTTGAGCACCTGAAAGCGCAAGTTTTTGATCAAATACAAAGAAAGGTACGCCTGTGACATTTAATTGTTCACGTGCAATTTTTTCATCATGACGAACAAAATCAGCCAGTTCATCTGAGTCAAGGACGTATTCCACTTCAGCATTATCCAAACCAATGCGTGACGCAATTTCTTCGACCACTTCACGTTCACCAATTGCCAAGCCTTCAGTCATATAAGCATAGAAAAAAGCTTCTTTTGCTTCGTTACCTAAACCTTTGCTTTGCGCCAAGTGAATGATTCGATGGGCATTGAAACTATTACCAGAATTGGCTTTCTGCCATTGGAAATCAATACCTTCGGCAGCTGCCATGGTTGCAATATTACGTTCCATTTCTTCCATTTCGGCAAAAGTACGACCATATTTCTGAGCTAAACGTTCGGTATTTGATGTGTCATGCTTTGCTGGGGCATTTGGATCAAGCTCAAAGCTATGCCAATGAATATCGAGTTCAATTCCAGCTTCTTCTGCAACATGTTCAAGACGTTTTTTACCAATATAACAAAAGGGACAAACGACGTCCGACCAGATATCTACGCGCATGGTGTTATCTCAATAATGATCATTACATCTGATAATAAGGGTGATCATGTTGAATTTAAAGCGAACATTATGTAATGCTGCATTACAAGGACTGAAATAAAAACATCTAAAGGTAGGTTGTTAAACGGATTAACATCAACTTTAGAACTAAAAATATAATTAAATTTGGAGATGATATGCGTCGTTTGTTGATATTTTTATTCATTATTATTGTCTGTATTGGTTCATTTTTTTTCTATCAGGATTATATAAAACAGCACCGACTGAATAATCAAAAAATGTTTGATGTGGTGATGGCTGAGAAAATGCGTGAACTCTATGATCAGGCTCAAGATTGGTCAACGCCTGTAGAGTTTGATGTGCATGATGATCGCTTATCTGGTGATTACCAAAAAATGTCTGCGTTTTTACTAGGATACTGGATGCAAAATGTCGAAGCTCGAAATCATTATTTGCGTGAGTTAAAAGCAGCGAAATGGGATACTTTTCTAGACGTTGAACGATTAGATCGAGATCGTACAGGGAATTATAAAGAAACAACCCAGATGTTCGTTGAGGTACGAAATGCTTCAGTACAATATGAGCAACAGCGCCAGAAAATTTATTTGGATTCACTAGAACAAGTCAAAAAAATGTCGATTCAGCAAGATTTACGTCAAACTCTACTCACCAAGTTAGAAAGTAATCTGGAAATTGATTCAAATGAGGATATCTTCTCAATTGAACAGCAAATTATAGAAAAGGCCCAAGCGATGTTTGATTTATTGAAGGCACATCCATGGCAAATAAAAAATAAAATGATTCTGTTTCATGAAAATGCACCTGTGAAAAAATTTAATACGCTCTATCAGGAGGTACTTAAACTAAACAGTCAGATGAATAAAATTAAGAAAAATAATACAGAAATTTTGGAAGAAGCACTTTAGTTTTATCTGGATGTTTCGTGTCGTTGCGTAGGTCTGTTTCAATGGATGGAAAATGATAACAATCTAATTGCTAATCAGATTTATAGAGGTATTGAGGAGAATAGACGTTAAAAATATGAATTTATGGCAACTTTTTACTAAAGTTAGACCCTTTGTTGCGCCGTATAAGTTATTGGTCATTGTGACTTTAATATTCACTTTGGTTGGGGCAATTACGGCGCAAGTAAATGCTTTAACTTTACAATACGCAGTTGATCAAATTAATCGTTTAGTTGAAGCCGGAGAGGGACTTGCTGAAGGTTGGTATATTTTAGTAACTATTAGCGTTATTTTGCTCACAAAAGAAATACTTAGTACATTGATTCAGTTTGGCCAAAAATTATTTGGTGAACGTCTAAGAATTATGGTGTCCCAAGATGTAGCACAAGCAATCATCGAAAAATTTCTAACTTATCGGCTTTCATTTTTTACTCAAGATGATAATCAAGCAGGAAAATTACAAACCCGTATTGACCGAGGTATTGGTTCGATTACACGTTTGATTCAAATCTTCTTCATTGACATTCTTCCATTGTTTAGCAGTGCAATTTTGGCATTGGCATTAATGTTCTATGCCAATTTCTGGATCGGGTTAGTTGCGCTGTGTATCGTACCGATTTACTTCTGGTTGACTTTTAAGCAGGCGCAAAAGTTAGGAGGTGTAAGGCGAAGTTTGCGTGATGGCCGAGAACGTAAAAGTCAGGGAATTCTGAGTATTATCAATTCGATTACGGTGATTAAATCTTTTAACCGTGAAAAAGTAGAGGCTGAAAAGCAACTGATTTTACAAAAGCAACTGACTGATAATCAGATGCATACCCGTCAAATTAGCTTTATTTTTGATGGAGTTAAAACCTTTACCGAACAAATTGGCATAGTTTTTATTATTATCCTGACCGCATATTTTGTTTTGATTGGAGACATGAGCATTGGAATGATCATGTTTCATATTTTGTTATTTAACAATGTTTCGGCTCCGATTCGTTCCTTGCACCGCATTTACGATGAGGTCAACGATGCTATGATTTATGCGGAAAGTTTTTTCCAAATTCTTCAAGCTGATGATGAAATCGAAAAGTCAGGGCAGCAAAAACCATCACTCTTGCGTGGAAAGTTTGAATTAAAGCAGGTTGATTTTTATTATCCCAATGGTTATCAAGCACTCAAGAATATTAATATGGTTATTCAACCCAATAAAATTACAGCTCTAGTTGGACTATCGGGTGCAGGAAAATCAACGTTAATTAGTTTATTAGACAAATTCTACGTACCACAATCCGGACAAATTTTGATGGATGGTATTGATCTGAAAGATATGAATACTCAATATTTACGAGATCATATTGGTTTGGTATTGCAAAAAAATCATATTTTTCAGGGCACCATACAAGATAATATTTGCTATGGGAAAATGGATGCTAGCGAAGAGGAAATTATTCAAGCTGCAAAAAAAGCCTCGATTCACGAGCAAATTCTAAAATTACCAAAGGGTTATCAATCCGATGCATTGCTGTTGTCGGGTGGTCAACAACAACGTATTGCAATCGCACGTATGTTTTTAAAAAACCCTCCGATTATCTTCTTAGACGAACCTACCGCCAGTTTAGATGCGATTGCTACTGAACAGATTAAACAGAGTTTGGATGAAATCAAACAAGGGCGAACCGTGATCATTATTTCGCATAGTCTTTCTCAGATTATTGATGCCGACTATACCTACGTAATGCAGGATGGTGCGATTGTTGAACATGGTGAACATCATCAACTTTATCATCAGCAAGGGGTCTATAAAGATATTTTTGATGCGATGGCGAAAAGTTTAAATATCGAAAAAATTGCCAAAACTTTTGACAATGAAGGTGAAGAAGAGACGCATAGTTGATGAAATAAGATGTTCATTTTTTAAGGTTGGGTCTTTAAGTTGATTGATCACACAGACTTAAAGACCATTTGTTCAATCTTAATCAAAAATCTTTTCGGCAGCTTGGAACGGCAGGCTGACCACATCAATTGCAACAGCAAAAGGCAATAACACTAATTTCTCTAATGGATTCAGACTAGATCGAGATTTATAACTTTCTTGTTTTTGCGTATAAATGGTGACTTGATAAGGCTTGCTTAATGCTTTTAATGAACTGAGGTTATTTGCGGTAGGATAGACGACACCAGCAAGTTTTATATCAAAACAAAAACGTTGTGCTTGCATACGTGTATCACTTGAAGATGAACACTCTTTTGCACCATTTTCAATAAAAAACTCTAAGTCTTTTTTACTTAAATCCTCTTTGAGTTTGACATAAGAAATGGGCAATGTTCCTGAAAAATGACCGTCATTTTTTTCAGAAAAGAAATTTAGATCACGAGTGATTTGAATGTTCTTGGGATCTAGCTTATTGATAATGGTCGCAAACTGACTGCCACCTTGGGTCAAAATATAACTATTTTTTTGACCTGCAATCACAATACTATCTCTTGGTAAATTGGCAGTTGCTTGTGCTGGTCGTCCAAACGCCACAACATTGTCTTCAACCAAAGTAACTTTTGCTGTCCGTGTATACGTTTTACTGTCTTTGGTGATTAGGGTTTTGGTGGCGCAGCCTGCTGATAAAAAACTTCCTGTTATTGCCAATGCAATCGTTGTTTTCGCCCATGTAGATAGCATTTATTTCTCCTAATCCTGTGAAATCGAAATTTTAAAAAAATTAATGTTTATAGTCGCAACAAAATGATAATAATAAAAATATTGACCAAATAAGATCTCTTATAACAAATGTATTTGTTTTTATAAAGATTAAATTAATTTGATAATTACATTCAATTTTGATCTTTCGGTCAAAGTTTTATTGATATTTACCGTTTATCTGAGCCTTACTGAATCAAGTCGAACTTTGTTGTAGCCTATTATTAGATGCTTTCATTTAACTCATTATATTTCTATTGAGTGACTGATTTTGGAGCGAGCCATGAATTTTCTAAAACGATCAGCTTGTATCGCCGTATTGATTGCTATGGGGCTACCAACGGTTCAAGCAAATGACGTTGTGACATTGCCAACCATTAAAATCATGGCCGAATCTGAGCTGCGTGAAGAGGTTGGCTTTATTCCGTTTCAAGAAGATGAAAAAGTACGTGAAGCATTGCAACACCATATTTATAAAGTACATAGCGATATGCAGAATGCTGGTGTAAATGAGGGGATGACTACAGTCAATTATCAGCCTAAAACGGCTGAACCAGATTTATCTCAGCTTTCACCAATATTGCAGCAATATATTTTAGCTGTGGCAAGAGGATTTCAATCGTCTGATCCAACCACAGGTGTATTCAAAATGTTAGAACCTTTGAATATTGATCGAAATAATATCATGGGCATCCGAGATGGAACGATTAAGATCAATATGGATGATATTTTGAAATTGCAAAAGCAAATTGAAGATGGGTTGAGAGGGCAACAAAACCAGTTTTTCATACCCTAAGATTTGAAATTAGCTTTAAAAAAGAAACCCCGCATTAAGCGGGGTTTCTTGTTCTCACGTGTTTAATTCTTAAACACGTTCGATAATAGTCGCGATACCTTGACCAAGACCGATACACATGGTCGCAAGACCGATTTGTGTATCTTGTTGTTCCATCACGTTCAACAATGTTGTTGTGATACGTGCACCAGAACAGCCCAATGGGTGACCCAATGCAATCGCACCACCATTCAAGTTGATGATGTCTTGTTTGTCATAAACACCTAGACCTTTCATGACTGATAAGCCTTGAGCAGCAAACGCTTCGTTTAACTCGATCGTTTGGATGTCAGCCATCGTCAAACCAGCACGTTTAAGCGCTTTTTGAGTTGCTGGAACTGGACCGTAACCCATGATCGCAGCATCACAACCTGCAATCGCCATAGAGCGAATCACAGCACGTGGTTTCAAACCAAGCGCTTGAGCACGTTCAGCAGACATCAACAACATTGCAGATGCGCCGTCAGAAAGAGCAGATGAAGTTGCAGCTGTTACTGAACCACCTTTAGGATCGAAAACTGGTTTCAATGCTTGGAACGCTTCAAGGTTTGCATCTGGACGAATTACTTCATCGATGTCGCAAAGGATTTTGAAACCATTTGCATCATGACCTTCAACACCAACGATTTCGTTTTTGAAACGACCTTCTTGTGTTGCAGCCCATGCACGACGGTGAGATTCAACACCGAAAGCATCTTGCTCTTCACGAGAGATACCGTTCATACGACCTAACATTTCAGCAGTTAAGCCCATCATGTTAGATGCTTTTGCATAGTGTTTAGATGCTTCAGGGTTAAGGTCGATGCCGTGCATCATACCTACATGGCCCATGTGCTCAACACCACCGATGATGAATACATCACCTTGGTTCGTTGCAATCTGAGCTGCCGCAGTGTGGATTGCTTGCATAGAAGAACCGCAAAGACGGTTAACAGTTTGACCGCCAGCAGTTTTAGGGATGTCAGCCAATAAACCAATATTACGAGCAATGTTCATACCTTGCTCTAAAGTTTGGTTTACGCAACCCCAAATTACATCTTCAACTTCGTTGGTATCAAACTGGTTACGAGCAACAAGTGCACGTACTAATTCAGCAGATAAACTGTCGGCACGTACATTGCGGAACATACCGTTACGTGATTTGCCCATGGCAGAACGAACGCCATCAACAATCACAACGTCACGTGGATTTAAAGTAGCCATTCACGTCGCTCCTTAACCGTAGAATTTTGTGTTGTTAGCAGCCATGTCACGCAACATCTGTGGCGCTTCATAAGCTTTACCTAAGTGTGCATATTTGTCGCAAAGCGCAACGTATTCAGCAACACCTGTTTGGTCGATGTAACGGCATGGGCCACCACGGAATGGAGGGAAACCTACACCCATGATCATCGCCATATCTGCTTCAGAAGCAGTTGCAACGATGTTGTCTTCTAAGCAACGAACTGTTTCGTTACAGAAAGCAAGCATCATACGGTCAATGATTTCTTGTGGATCAAATTCACGTTTTTCGCCAGTCACGAAAGGCGCAATGATTTCGTAAGCTGTTGGATCAACAGTTTTCGCTTTCTTACCTTTCTTGTCTAACACATATTTGTAGAAACCAACATCGTTCTTTTGACCAAGACGTTTTGCTTCGTACATCGCTTGGATAGAACCTTTGTAATCCGGCTTCATACGGTCAGGGAAACCTTCAGCCATCACTTCTGCACCATGTACACCTGTATCGATACCAACAACATCGATCAAGTATGCAGGACCCATAGGCCAACCGAATTTCGCCATCACATTATCAACTTGCTGGAAGTCAGCACCATCTTTAACGAGTAGGTCGAATGCACCGAAGTAAGGGAACAATACGCGGTTAACCAAGAAGCCAGGGCAGTCGTTTACAACGATTGGTGTTTTACCCATTTTCTGAGCTAGAACAACTGTGGTTGCGATTGCTTCATCAGAAGTCTTTTCACCACGAATAACTTCAACCAATGGCATCATGTGTACTGGGTTGAAGAAGTGCATACCCACGAAGTTTTCAGGACGTTGTAATGCTTTCGCAAGGCGTGTAATCGAGATTGTAGATGTGTTAGATGCAATGATCGTGTTTTCACGAACATGCTTTTCTGTATCTGCAAGTACGATTTCTTTAACTTTAGGGTTTTCAGTTACCGCTTCGATCACGATATCCACTTCTTTAAACTCATCGTAGCTTAAAGTAGGACGGATGCGAGCAAGGGTTTCACCCATTTGCGCAGGTTTCATTTTCTTGCGTTCAACTTGCTTTGTTAGCAAGCCATTCGCTTCTTTCATACCTAATGCAAGTTGTGGGTTACCAATATCTTTCATGATGATTGGAGTGCCTTTGCTTGCCGCTTGGTAAGCAATACCACCACCCATAATACCAGCACCTAATACAGCTGCTTGGTTTACAGGATGAGCACCTTTTTCATATTTTTTCGCAGTTTTCTTCACAACTTGATCGTTGATGAATAAACCGATAAGTGCGCCAGCTTGTGGTGTGATCGCAGCTTTAGCGAAACCTTGAGCTTCTGCTTTTAATGCGTCATCACGAGTTGAGCTTGCACCTGCTTGTAATGAATCAAGCAATAATTTTGGCGCAGGGTATTGAGCAGGGTTTGCTTTCGCAAGAACTGCACCTTTCGCCGTATTGAACGCCATCATTTGTTCAAGTGGGTTCAATTTGATTGCGTCTAATTTTTCTTGACGCTTTGCTTTCCAGTTTAAACGACCAGCAATGGCTTGTTTAACTAAATCAACAGCAGCTTCTTGTAGTTTGTCAGCAGCAACAACCGCATCTACCGCACCATCTTTAAGTGCAGCAGCTGGCTTCTTCGGATTCGCCATTGCCATCCATTCAACGGCATTGTCGATACCGATCAAACGGCTTAAACGAACGCTACCACCAAAACCAGGATAGATACCGAGTTTGATTTCTGGTAAGCCGACTTGTGCTTGCTCAGACATGACGCGGTAGTCACACACTAAGCACATTTCAAAACCGCCACCAAGCGCCATGCCATTGATAGCAGCAACTTTAGGGATGTCTAAATCTTCAAAGCTATTGAAGATCTCATGTACAGGCATAAGCCAGTCAACAATTGCTTGTTCACCAGCAGCGAAGTTTTCGCCAAATTCAGTAATATCTGCACCAACGATAAATGTTGATTTCCCAGAAGTAACAACTAAGCCTTTAATATCGTTATTGGCTTTAACCGCAGCAATTGCTGCTTGGAAGTCTTCAATGGTCGCACGGTTAAATTTATTAACCGACTCACCTTGTAAGTCAAAGCGGAATTCTGCAATTCCGTCCGCAAGCATTTGGACGGTAATGGCATTGCCAGCGTGGATCATGCCTGATCTCCTTGTTGTGGAGGATTCTAAGTTGATGTCATAAAGCTTATGCGCCGGTTAGGTCGCAAAAACGCTTCGGTAATCTTACGATAACTATATCTAAAAAGGGCATAACAAAGTTGTATCAAGCCGTGACGCAGTGGTCATCAATTTATTCTAATTTTCAGAACATATTGGAAATTCAAAAACAAAAATGTTTTTATAGGGGAGAATATAAAGCTTAGTTTTTGATTGTTATACATAATTATAAAATACAATTGTTTTATCTAATTAAAGTAAATTGGTATTGCATAATATAAATTTGCTAGAATAATAGGCTTGTTTTTTGAGTGCGATTTTGAAATTTGGTTATCAAACTAGCATTTGATTTTCCTTTAATAAAGATAGAGTAATCTATGATTAAGTGGATCATATTAGCGATTTTTATCATTTCTGCGCTGTATATTCAGCGCCGTGGTAAAGTAAAGCATTCGTTTTATCGTCAGTTTTTTGACCATTCTACGATTCTCGCGCCAATCAATTTTTTAATGTACATGTTTTCCAAAGTGCCGAATCAGCCGTATATCGACACGCAGCATTTCAAAGACTTAAAAGTTCTAGATGAAAACTGGGAAATGATTCGTGATGAAGCAAAAGCGTTGTATGACAAAGGCGGTATTAAAGCGTCCAGTACCTATGATGACTTGGGCTTTAACTCCTTCTTTAAAACAGGTTGGAAACGTTTCTACTTGAAATGGTATGACTCGGCGCATCCATCGGCAGCAGAACTTTGTCCGAAAACAACTGCATTATTAAAGACTTTACCAACCATCAAAGCCGCAATGTTTACTGAGCTTGCGCCTGATAGCCGTTTGGTACGACATCGTGATCCTTATGCAGGTTCGTTGCGTTATCATTTAGGCTTAATCACACCAAATGATGATCGTTGCTTTATTGATGTGGATGGTGAGCGTTACTCATGGCGCGATGGTGAAAGTGTAGTATTTGATGAAACTTATATTCACTACGCTGAAAATACCACAGACCAAAACCGTATTATCTTTTTCGCAGATGTTGAACGTCCGCTTAAAACACGTTTTATGGAAAAGTTTAATCATTGGTTTGGCAAAAAAGTCATGACTGCGGCAAGTTCTCCAAATGAAGCTGGAGATCAAACAGGTGGTTTAAATAAAGCTTTTGGTTATGTTTACCAAATTCGTATTAAAGCCAAAGCTTTGAAGAAGTCAAATCGTCAGTTGTACTACTTTTTGAAGTGGTTCATCATGTTGGGCTTGTTCTTCCTTATCTTTATTCGCCCCTATGTGTTTTAAGACATAGTTGAATCATTCATCGCTAATTTTTTCATATTTAGCTCTGAGATCTTATCGGTTTTCAGGGCTTTTTTATTGTTTAAGTTACAGTTCATCGGGACTTGAAATTCATCGATACAAACGACATCATCAAAAGCATTACTGATCATGAAAGTCTGCCGTGAATCCAAACGCACGTGAACACATTGAAAAAATACTTGCTCATATGACCCAATTGCCGGGCGTTTATAAAATGCTGGGCAAAGATGGAGAGTTGCTTTACGTCGGTAAAGCGAAGAATCTTAAAAATCGTGTATCGAGTTATTTTGTTAAAACCATTGAGCATCCAAAAACTCAAGCATTGGTTGCGCGTATATATGACATCGAAACTTTAGTGGTTCGCTCCGAAACCGAAGCACTATTACTCGAACAGAACCTGATTAAATTGCATCGACCACCGTATAACATCATGCTGCGGGATGATAAGTCGTATGTATATATCTTTGTTTCAGCAGATAAACCTTATCCACGGATTGCAAGTGGACGGGGAAAAGGCAAACATCAAATTGGTAAGTTTTTTGGGCCCTATCCAAGTGCTTATAGTGCCCGCGATACCTTATTAACACTACAAAAATTGTTTAATGTCCGTCAGTGTGAAAATAGCTATTTTTCCCAACGTAAGCGCCCTTGTTTGCAATATCAAATCAAGCGTTGTACCGCACCCTGTGTCGGTCTGATTAGCCCAGAAGACTATAAGGAAGATGTAAATAATTCGATTCGTTTTCTACAAGGCGATACCAAAGAGCTGAATCAGGAACTGATTGGCAAAATGGAGCAAGCAGCTGAAGCCTTAGAGTTTGAGAAAGCAGTTTTTTATCGAGATCGTTTGTCCTTATTGCGCGAAGTTCAAGCACAGCAAGCCGTTTTTAAAATTAAAGGTGAAGCCGATATTTTAGCGATTGCACACCAAGCGGGTGTTACCTGTGTTCAGATCATGTATGTGCGTAATGGTCAGATGTTGGGTGGAAAAAGTTATTTTCCAGATATGCTCGGGGATGATCTGGGGCAAATGTTGAGTGATTTTATCGCGAATTTTTACTTTCAAGTCGCGGATGAGATTCCGGTTGAGCTGATCGTAAATTTAGAGGTTCCTGATAAAAAGCAATTGGAAGAAGCCTTGCAACAGACCTTTAATAAAAAAATCCAGATCAAAGATAAGGTACGTGAAACACGGGCTGAATGGCAGGAGCTTGCACAAATGAATGTGCAACATGCCATAAAAGGGAAACTTAGCAATCATCTCGAATTAAATGAGCGTTTTCATCAATTAGAGCAGGTGGTTGGTCGCCCAATTGATCGTATTGAATGTTTTGATATTAGCCATACCATGGGGGAGGCACCGATTGCTTCATGTGTGGTCTTTGATCAGGGTGGCGCAAGAAAACGCGATTATCGACAATTTGCAATTCAGGATATTACGGGCGGAGATGACTATGCGGCGATGCGGCAAGCCCTGATTCGACGGTATAAGAAGAATATGTTGCCTGATTTACTCCTGATTGATGGGGGCAAAGGGCAGCTACATATGGCAATGGAGGTCATGCAAGAGCTTGAGTTGGATGCTTTTATGATTGGTGTATCTAAAGGTGAGGGACGTAAGCCTGGGCTAGAAACCTTGCATTTTACCGATGGAACCAAGATTCAACTTGCTGAAGACCATAAGGCTTTGCATTTAATCCAACAAGTACGGGATGAGGCGCATCGTTTTGCTATTACTCGACATCGTGCAAAGCGTGATAAAC
This sequence comes from Acinetobacter haemolyticus, assembly GCF_003323815.1. Classification (NCBI taxonomy): domain Bacteria; kingdom Pseudomonadati; phylum Pseudomonadota; class Gammaproteobacteria; order Moraxellales; family Moraxellaceae; genus Acinetobacter; species Acinetobacter haemolyticus. The sequence continues at coordinate 3,128,095 of NZ_CP030880.1, read as the reverse complement.
GCCGTAGTAGTTCAGTTTTAGAAGCCATTCCCGGATTGGGACCAAAACGCCGTCGAGATTTGTTAACCCATTTTGGCGGTATTCAAGGTGTGCTGAATGCCTCTGAAAAAGAGCTGACTTTAGTCCCGGGTTTGGGTGAGGTTATGGCAAGGACCATTTATAAAATTTTGCATGAGTGATTTGACCAATTGACCAAATCTTTCAATGATTGATTGATCAATGACCATTCACAAATGACTAAAAACATTCAAAGATAGAATCTATTGAAGATAAAAGGAAAAATGATGTCATTGCTTCCACTGTATCAACAAGTTAAGCAACAAGAAACGATTGATATTCCATCAGGATGGTTACAAGGTCGAACCGTATTTGGCGGACTCATTGCAGGACTAATGATCCAAAAAGCAATGGGGGTGGTCAACGATCCGGCAAAACAGCTTCTCAGTTGTAATGTGACCTTCATCGGTCCTGTACAACATGGTGCAGCAAAGCTCACGGCTGAAATACTCCGTGAAGGTAAGTCTGTAACGAGTTTGGAGGTTCGTTTGTGGCAGGATGATGCAGTGCAAAGCATTTTGGTTGCGAGCTTTGGTTCGCAACGTGAGTCCCGCATTCATGTCAATCATCTGCCACATGAGCCAGATTATCCATTGCCTGAAACCTTAGATAAAACGTTTTATATCGAAGGTTTAATGCCTGAATGTATGCAGCAATTTGAATTGTGTTGGGCTGAAGGTCATTATCCAATGGCAGGAAGTAAAGCGCCTGATTTTGGCGGTTGGTGTCGTTTTGCACCAAACCTGCATGCTGATCGGGAAATGCAGCTTGCGGACTTATTTGCATTAATGGATGTATGGCCACCAGGGGTGTTACCCATGTTTAAGACACCTGCACCAGCCAGTTCATTGACTTGGCAAATCACTTATATCCATCCGATTGCTCAAAATATTCAGGATTGGTTTAAATATAAGGTAACAACAGAGTATGCTGAACATGGTTACGCTACCGAATATGCTTATGTTTGGGATCGTGATCATCGGCTGATTGCGATCTTAAGGCAGACGGTTGCCGTGTTTGCCTAATCGACATTAGGCGGTATTTCGTATAAAGTTGCTTACAGATCGAAACAATCTCGGTACATCCTTTGCGCAATATGCAAATTTGATGCGAACAACATGGCGGTGTTTATGAGTACAGGGCGAATCCTGAACATTCCAAATATATTAACTTTGGCGCGTATTGCTCTCATACCTGTTTTTTTGGTAATCGCATATTGGCCACCAGCGATTGGCGCTGAACATCATGGTGGCATGCTACGTCATATCATATTGACAGCAATCTTCGTCCTTGCCGCACTGACCGATTGGTTTGATGGCTATTTGGCGCGAACATTGAACCAGACTTCTGCTTTTGGTCGTTTTCTCGATCCCGTCGCAGATAAGCTAATGGTGGCAGCAGCCTTAATTGTGCTTGTGCAATGGCAACCTACCATTTCAATGGCATTTGCAGCGATTGTGATTATTTCGCGTGAGATCACTGTTTCTGCTTTACGTGAATGGATGGCTGAGCTCGGGGCGCGAACCAATGTTGCAGTTTCTACAGTCGGAAAATACAAAACAGCATTCCAAATGATTGCGATCAGTGTGTTCTTGTTGAACTGGCAACCCTTAGAAATGTGGGCATACGCTTTGTTATATGCTGCGGTACTGTTAACGCTATGGTCAATGTTTATTTATCTGAAAGCCGCATGGCCGTATTTAAAGCAGCCTTAATCTTTCCTTTTTTGGTTGTTTCTTAAACCTTTCTTCGGGAAGGTTTTTTTATGCCTAGTTTGCGATTTTTTAGAATAAATATAAGAAAAAAGCCCATCAGTTGATGAGCTTAGTTCTCTGAGGAAAATCATGCTCTTTTGGGAGAGTATGCTGAAGAACAAAATCATAATATGAGAATTTTTGCATATTTTCAATCTTTAAAAATGTAAAAATTTTTAAATATTCTCATAATAAGTTTTATCCATTTTCAGAAAGTAAGGCAAACTTGTGTTCAATTTGTGCTGCATTATTTTGTAAAATCTCGATCAGTTTCTGAATGTTTAAAAAATCAAAGCGATTTTTTGAAGCGACTAAGGTGAGTGCAATGGGTGCTTCTTTGCTAGAAAAACGAATAGGTACTGATAGACCACAAACCATTGGGTCAATCTCACCTTGTGATAAATAGAAGCCCTGTTTTTTGATTTTTCGCATCTGTTGGGCAAACTCATCTAAGTCCTGGGCAAAACCCACCTGAGCTAGCTCTTGAGTGAACTGTTGATAATAGGCTTGGATGCGTTGTTTGCTCAAATGGGCAATCACGATTTTAGGAGAGGCGCCAATATAAACAGGACGAGGGCAACCTCGACCAAAAGACAGTAGCTCTGCTTCTTTAAAAGTTTCATGATGTAAATCAATACAATAATCATGATTTAAATAGGTCAGTAAGCAGCAGAGTTCAGTTTTATCCACGATATCGCGCATAAATGGAATACTGATCTGAACCAATGGGTCGGTGCTATGCGAAATATAATCTAAAACAGCGATTTTGGAGCCTAAAGTATAATCTCCTGAGGTTCCGCTAATGCGTTTAAGCATATCGGCAGAAACCAATTCTTTAAGATAACGGTAGGCAGTCGGCTTGGACAATCCAAGTTCATCACAAATGATATCGACATTGATGATTGGGCGTGTAACCGAAAATAAATCCAGCACAGTGAGAATCTTACCAAAACTCGAACTTGCCATGATGATGTGCCTACTCCTTAAAAAGAACGTGAAAATCAAACTTTTATTGTTTTATAACAGAAAAGCGTTGAGTCTGATATGGGCCTTAGAATTTGTTGGGCTCACCTGAATAAATCTAAAGCTGTCTGAGAAAGTTTAGTGAATTCAATAAAAATACGGCTATTAATCACATTAAATTATCAAATTATGATAATTGTGTTGACTAATTTATCATTTTTTGGAAAAATTATCCATGCAATGTCTTCATTGGATAATTATTGTGCTAAGCAGTGATTTCCATAACGCTGTCCACATTGTGCCTCATTTCAAATTAATCAGCTTAGTGTTCATCGGCTGTTTTGGGTTAATCCTAAAATAGGTTGGATGTGTTGTCTCTTGATTTATAAAGACCGCAATCTGATGAGCAAAAACTGACCTAGCATTGAGATATATACATGTTACTTAAACAGTTGTTGGCTTTTAGACCTAGCCGACTAGACATCATTTTTGCCTGCAAAACCTTTGTGGCAGGTATGTTGGCACTGTTTGTTTCATTTGAACTGGATTTGATTAATCCGATGTGGTCGATTGGAACCGTTTTGATTATTGCTAATCCATACTCAGGAATGGTGTCATCAAAATGTGTTTATCGACTGGTGGGTACTGTTGTCGGAGCAATTATTGCTTTGATCTTAACCCCTCATTTTATTAATACACCGTGGTTATTCACGATTATTTTGTCACTTTGGGTTGGCTTTGCTTTGTACGTTTCTTTATTGGATCGTACACCTCGTAGCTATGTCTTTATGTTGGCAGGGTATTCAACTGCGATGATTGTTTATAACGCTATTACTTATATTGATAGCTACAATATTTTTGATATTGCTTTAGCACGAGTATTAGAGATTTCGATCGGTGTCATTGCAACTGCTGTTGTCTCTGCAACGTTCTTTCCAGTACATGTTGGGGCGATGATTAAACAAAGAGTAAACAAGGCATTGCATGATCTAGAAAGCACGTTTGAGAATTTGGTGACCGTTCAGGAGACGCCTCAAGATTATACTCAGATTTTATCAGTGATTACCCGAGATGCCTCAGATATTCATGCGCTTGCTGTGCATTTAAATTATGAAAAAGGTGAGCTTAAAGGGATGACGAAACCGTTGCAAGAAATGTTGCATCAGGTTTCCCTCGTGGTGGCCAATCTAGTAGCACTTTCTCAACGTGTGAAACAGCTTGAACAGATGCAAATGGTTGAGCTTGCACCACATCTAGATCGAATTAGACAGCGTACTTTATTATTTTTAAAGCAAGAAAAAGCATTGCTCCCATCGGATTTACAAACGTTGCCGACAGGGTTTGAACAAGATTTTTCCGAATTAATTGCAATGGCAACATCCGAGCAGCAAGTTGTTTTGGGTGCTCTAAAAATGGATATCCGCCATTTTATTGCCAATATTTTGGCTGTGAAACTCATTTGGCAACACATTCAGCAAGGGAAAAAAGATATTCCAGCGGAAATTACCGCTATTAGTACCACCTATCCGAGTTTACATCGTGACCATGGTATTGCAGTTCGTGGTGGGATCAGTGCTGTATTAATTACTTTTATCGTCACTGGTGCGTGGATTATTTCAGGTTGGAAAGCTGGGTTTATGATGGCGCAGATGGGGGCAGTAACGGCATGTATTCTGACTGCCTTGGATAATCCAGTGCCTGTGTTGCGAATTTTTATTTGGGGCAGCTTGTTTTCAGCAGTCTTGGTCTTTTTGTATGCATTTGGAATTTTTCCACATGTGACACATTTTTGGCAATTGGCTTTGGTTCTTTTTCCTGTGTTTTTGGTTGCTGTGAGTATGATGGCAAATCAAATGTTGATGCCCGTTGGAATGGTGCTCGGTATCAACACAATGATGGGTTTGAATCTACATAATCAATACACCATGGATGCTGTGTCTTATTTAGACAGCTCCTTTGCGATGGTATTGGGTGTTTTGGTTTCATTGATTGTCATCGATCTGGTGAGAGCTGTTTCTCCAGATACCAGTGCAACACGTATTTTGGCTTTACATTATCAAGCCATGCGTCAAGCAATTCATATGGCTTACGGAAGTGACTTCAAGATCCACCTGCGCAGTATGCTAGATCGAGTGGGCGTATTGAATACCAAGATGGTACAAGATCTTGAGATAAAAACTTCGATTCAACATGCTTTGGTTGAGAGTAGTTCAATTGTTGATTTGGTTCGTTTGCAAGAAATTAGTCAGAAACTCCCTCAGTTTGAAACTTTGCAGAACCAAGTGAAGAGATTACAGCAACAATTGACTGATTATTTCAAAACCCAAGAAAAACGGTTGTCAGTGAATCACTTTCCAACAGAAATTGTTCAGCAAATAGAGCAATTGCAATTCATTTCCTCCGAAATTGAGGACGAGCAATTACGTCAACGTATGCGGATTTCATTGAACAATATTCGTGTCAGCATTGGACATATGCCTGCTGAAGAGATGTTCTCAACAATAAATGCTGTAGGTGTATCTCATGGGTGAAATAAATCTATATGGAATTTATATTCCGATTTTGTTGGTACAAGCCATTATTGCCTATGTGTTATTTAAGTTCTCTAGTCCGCTCACAGATCGTTTAATTGCAAAAGGTTGGATTGCCTTACCTAGCATTTTTAATCTGTGTTTTTACTTGGGACTATTGTTATTCGTACATGGATTGTTTGTTTGGTTGTGGGTTTAGTGGCTTTCACAAGTGCTCATTTTTGAAAATTGAATCAGTTAAGAATACGTACGAAAGGTGAAGAACATGAATGCATTTGATGTGCGAAAAGTTATACGTCCTGTGGTTTTGCTTCTCGCGATTTTGATCGCTGTCTATACAGTTGTGCATTTATGGAATTATTACAATGCATCGCCATGGACACGTGATGGACGTGTCCGTGGTGATGTGATTCAGGTCGCTTCGGATGTGAATGGTTTGGTTATTGAGGTTTTAGTTCAAGATAACCAGACGGTGAAGAAGGGACAGGTGCTTTTCACCATCGATGTGGCACGCCAAGCTTTGGATGTTGAGCAAGCAAAATCTGATTTGGCCAAAGCCAATGCAGGATTGGCACAAGCGCAGGCGAATCTGGCTGGTGCAAAGGCAAGCTTGGTTAAGACTGAGGCCAATATGAAATTGGCTGAAAAGAATGCGGCACGTTATGCGAGTTTGATGGATGGTGCGATCTCAAAGCAAGAGCAAGATCAAGTTTTTGCCGCGCGTGATCAGGCACTTGCAGAACGTGAGCAATTGACGGCAACGATCGAGCAGGCCAATGCTGCGATTCAACAACAACATGCGTTGATCGAAGTTGCTCAGAGTAATTTACATTTAGCACAATTGAATTTGCAGCGCTCAGAAGTGGTCGCACCTGCGGATGGGACTTTGTCAAACTTTGACTTGAGAGTTGGTAATTACGTGAAGGTTGGGCAGCCTGTGGCAGCACTGTTAGACCGTCATCAACTGTACGTGGTCGGATATTTTGAAGAAACCAAACTTAATCGGATTCATGTTGGAGACCAAGCGACTGTACAGTTAATGGGGGATAAACAGAAGATCCAAGGGCATGTACAGGGGATCGCTACAGGGATTGAAGATCGCGAACGTTCAGGAAGCTCTAATTTATTAGCAAACGTAAATCCAACTTTTAGTTGGGTGCGTTTAGCGCAACGTGTGCCTGTGAAAATTGTTTTGGATGAGCAACCGCATAATCCATTGGCTTTTGTCTCAGGACGTACTGCGACGGTCAGAATTATTGAGAAATAAGCTAAGGTGTAATTCCAACAGGATTGCGATACCAACTTTGAATAAGCAGTGCAGCGGCAAAGCTGTCTGCGGATAACCGCTTAGCTTGTCCTTTGCTTTGATAAAATTCGAGTTCTTCTCGTGCTTCTCGTGTAGTTAGGCGTTCATCTACCATCCAAGTGGTAATATTGGTTTGATGGCGTAGGCGTCTTGCAAACTTTCGAGCTCGGGCTGACAGTTCAGACTCACTGTCATCCATATTTAGGGGTAAGCCAACAATAAATAGATTGGGCTGCCATTCTTTGACGATTTTTAACAGTTGGTTCCAGTCGGGAATACCATCTTTCATGCTGAACAGTGGGAGTGGATTGGCACTTTCAATACTTGATTGGCCAATTGCCATTCCCATTTTTTGTGTTCCAAAATCAAAAGCCATAATAGATTGAGGGGGATTTAACTCAGGCATGACCAATCTCTGAGGCAAGCCAAGTACGATCTACGCCGATTTTTTTGTATGCCGCATCCCAACGATCACCATAGGGTAGATTGAAAATCAAATCCATATCAGAATCACAAATCAACCAGTCGCCACGTGCCATTTCTTCTTCAAGTTGATTTTTTGCCCAACTCGCATAACCTAGCGCGATCTGATAACGGCCAACACCTTCATTGTGTGCAATCGCATCTAAAATATCTTTGCTGGTGGTAATACATACATTTTCACCAACGGCTATCGATGAATGCCAAGTCGGTTGTCCAGTATGTAATACAAAGCCAGCTTCTGGACGCAATGGTCCACCCTGCAAAACTGCATGGGGTTGTACATTATCCGCATCAATTTCTAAATCATTCAGTAGCTCTTTGATCTGTAATTCAGATGGGCGATTGATAATGATGCCTTGTGCACCGTCTTCATCATGGCGTGCAACATAGATGACCGTATTTGCAAAGAATTCATCAGCCATGTCTGGTGGAGCAATGAGACAACGATGTGTTAAATATTGTTTCGTCACCTAGGCGGTTCTCCATCAAAAGATTGAGTTAATCTATGTATATAGGTTCTTTTTATCAACATACAAGAGTTAATCGGATTTCGCCAATCATTTTCTGATAATTTGTTGCAAAGTTCAGGTTGATTGGAATTTAAGTTGACGTAATTGCTTGGCGTGTTGCAGGGTTGTTTCGCTAATTTCTACCCCACCAGACATACGCGCGAGCTCTAAAATACGATGCCCTTCATCCAACTCAATGATGGTGCTACTCGCAGGATCTGTTTGTTGTTTTTTCACCAATAAATGCTGATCAGATTGTGCTGCCACTTGGGCTTGATGCGTAATACAAAGTAATTGGACGTGTTGAGCCAAATCAGCCAATAACCGGCCAACAACTTCAGCTGTTCCACCACTAATCCCCACATCGATTTCATCAAAAACTAACACCTCGGCTTCGGTTTTCTCTGCATTCATCACTTGCATGACTAAGGCGATACGGGATAATTCTCCACCCGATGCAACGCGTGCCAGCGGTTGCGGTGGAATCCCTTTATTCGCAGTAAAGAGCAGTTGAATTGTGCTCAGCCCCTCGGCATTGGCTTGTTCCATCGGTTCAAATTTGAACTCAAAATGTGCTTCTGGTAGCGCAAGAGGTTTCACTTGTTCAGTCAGTTGTTTAGCTAAAGGAATGGCAGCTTCACGACGAATTTGATCTAGATATTCGGCTTTTTGCACAAATGCTTGATGAGATAATTCAACCTGTTCTGCCAAAGTTTCAGGATCTTCAAGTTGATGTAGTTGTTCTAGCTCTTGTTGCCAGGTTTCATATTCTTGTTTTAATAATTCAGGTTGGGTGCGGTATTTTCGTGCCAAACGATGAAAGACTTCTAAGGTGGTATTTAGTTGTTCCATACGTTCAGGATCAAAACTTTGGCGGTCAATGAACTGACGTAGACTTGCAGTTGCATCGTCAATTTCACTTTGAGCATTTAATAATGAATTATAAATATTAGAAAGATGCTCACTACGTCCAGCATGAGATTCTAAACGGCGGATAATCGATGCAATTTCTTGGGTAATATTTTGCTCGGCTTCATCTAAGACATTTAAGCTATAGCCACAGTCCTGCATGATATGTTCGTGATGGCTTAGGCGATCAAACTCTTGTTCTGTTTCTCGATAATCCGTCTGAATGACTTCTTCGAGTTCTTCAATTTGTAACTCCAAACTTTGAATTTTTTGGATGCGCGTGGCTTGAGCATCTAAAGCTGCTTGATGTTGGCGAATATTATTTTGCCATGTTGCATAGGCATCACGCACTGCTTGAGCAGGTTCTGCAAAGTTATTGTAGCGATCTAACCAATGTTTAGGGTAGGGTGGTTCGAGTAATTGTTGCTGGCTGTGCTGACTATAAAGCTGAACCAGTAAACGTCCGATTTCTTTAAGTTCAGCTAAACTGCTCGGTCGACCATTGATCCACGCTTTACTTCGTCCTGTGGCAAAAACAACACGTCTTAAATGAATTTCCCCCGTGTCATCTTCAAGTTCATGCTCAGTCAACCAATGGGCTTCAGCACTGTCTGGTTGATAACTGAACACAGCGGTGACATCTGCCTTGTCAGCACCATAGCGAACATAGTTGGTATCGGTGCGTTCACCCAAACAGGCAGACAAAGCATCTAACAATAATGACTTGCCGGCACCTGTCTCACCTGTTAAGACATTGAAGCCTTGTTCAATGTCTAAAGCCAAATGGTCAGCCAGTGCAAAATTAATTAAAGTTAAATGGGTCAGCATGAATGCATCCAATGCATGAAATCTTTTGCTTAAAGATAGAGAAATTTTACCGAGGCGACAAGAGTATCTTGTTTGATCGAAACAAAAGAACGCTGAATTTATTTGAATTCTGGATTAGTGGAATATTGTTGTAAATAAATGACTTGATCATTTTAAAGCGCGCCCCTTGTTATATTCGTTGATTAAAGAGGTTGCGGGGTCAGTTTATTTTATCTCAGCGCTGAGAAAATTGCGGAGAAAGCATGATAAAAATGGATTGATTCGTGGCGCTGGCACAATTAAACTAGCTCCATCATAACCTAATATAAATGCTGCATTATTTGGAGAGTAGGCATGAGTTCAGTGCAGTTTGATCATGTTACGGTCATTAAAAAATCAAATGTGTATTTTGGCGGGGCATGTATCAGTCATACCGTACAGTTTGAAGATGGAACGAAAAAGACGTTAGGTGTGATTTTACCCACTGAACAACCTCTAACTTTCGAAACCCATGTCCCTGAGCGTATGGAAATTATTTCAGGGGAGTGTCGTGTGAAAATTGCCGATAGTGCTGAAAGTGAATTGTTCCGTGCGGGACAGTCTTTTTATGTACCAGGTAATAGTATGTTTCATATCGAAGCAGATGAAGTCCTTGATTATGTTTGCCATTTAGAAGGCTAACCTATTTGGACCTAAATCGAGTACACTATATCTAAAGAGAATCCTGTAAAGCCATTTACAGGATTTTTTATTTTTTAAATTTCCCCCTTAAGTTAAAGAGGTTGTTCATGGCAAAACCTGAATATTATTATGGCGTTCACTCTGTTGAGACGTTGTTAGAGTTAGAGCCTGAACGTGTTTTGACCTTATTTACCTTAAAAGGGCGTGATGATCAGCGTTTACAAAAGATTTTGCAGTTAGCAGAACCTTTTGGTATCAGTGTACAAAAGGCGAGTCGTGACAGTCTAGAAAAATTGGCAGGTCAGCCCTTCCATCAGGGCGTTGTTGCAGCTGTGCGTCCACACCCGACCTTGAACGAAAAAGATCTTGATCAACTGATGCAACAATCACCAAATGCTTTATTGTTAGCTCTAGATCAAGTGACAGATCCACATAATTTAGGTGCTTGTATTCGTACAGCGGCGGCAATGGGTGTACAGGCTGTAATCGTGCCGCGAGATCGTGCCGCTAGTTTGACACCGACCGCCCGAAAAGTTGCCGCAGGTGGTGCTGAAAAAGTTAAATTTATCCAAGTGACCAATTTAGCGCGTACTTTGGCACATTTGAAAGACACCACGCATACTCGTGTGATTGGTACCATGTTAGATGAAAAGGCTTTGCCGATTCAACAATGTGACTTTAGTGGACCTGTTGTGATTGTTATGGGGGCTGAAGACACAGGTTTAAGACCAATTACGCAGTCGCAATGTGATCAAACGGTTTATATTCCAATGTCAGGTGATTTACAGAGTTTAAATGTGAGTGTCGCGACTGGCATGGCGCTCTATGAGGCTTGTCGTCAGCGCAACCTGTAAACTTGATGCATTACTCAGCCATCGATTAAGTGATTGAACATGACCTCGCGAACTCAAGGCTACATATTTATCTTGATCACGATGTGCATTTGGGGCGGATTTACTATTTTTTCTCGTCTCAATGCCCATTGGCATATTAATGCCTGGGATTTAGTGGCCATGCGTTTTGCGATTGCATCGATGATCTTAATGCCAATCTTAATTTATAAAAAAGATTTGGCTTTTTTATGGCAACCTCGTGCCGTGATTTTGGCATTGATTGGTGGGTTGGCGTATTGTTTTACGGTCTATATTGCTTTTTTACATGCACCAGCAGCACATGCTGCCATTTTCCTTAATGGTTGTATTCCTCTTTGTACCGCCGTGGCGGCCTATCTCATCTTTAAGCAACCTTTTGATAAACATACTTGGATGAGTTTAGTCATCATGTTGAGTGCATTAGCGCTGATGAGTTATTTGATGTTGCATGAACAAACCACTGTATTTGGGGTGGGGGATGTACTTTTGTTCATGAGTGCAGTCTGGTGGGGTATTTTTACCGTACTTCTTAAACAATGGAAAATGTCGGCGTGGCATTCTACGGCGAGTGTAGTGATTTGGTCAGCATTGATTTATCTACCAATTTATTTTTTATTTATTCCAAAGCATTTCCATGAGGCAGAACGTTTACATTTAGTTATACAAGGACTGTTCCATGGCGTATTAGTCGTCATTATTGCAACCTTGACCTATGTTGCTGCAATTGAGCGTTTAGGCGCATTTAAAACAGGAAGTATTGTCACTTTGGCACCCTTTATTGCTGCTGTGGTTGCAGTGCCGTTGTTAAATGAGCCTTTAAGTCTTGCTGTTGCGTGTGGTCTAGTCGGGATGGCAATTGGTGCATTACAGCCTTGGAGATGGCGGAGACAAGACAGTTTAAGTCAGCAACTTTCCCAGCAAAATAAAAATTAGCTGTGTTTTTCAGCACGTTGCAAATAAGTAAGATGCAAGGGTCTCAGTTGTTCATGTAAATGTTCTAATAAACCATCATTCAACACAATATCATTGGCCAGTTGCTGTTTTTGATTTCTTGGCATTTGTGCTGCGATAATTTTTCTAATTTGTTCTTGGTTTTGTCCATCTCGTTGGCTAGCGCGTTGCAATTGCGTTTGCTCATCTGCATCAACCAGTAGCGTATGATGGACCAATTCATGTTGATTTGTTTCAAATAAGAGTGGTGAAACCAAAATGACATAAGGGCTTTCAGCATGCTGTAGTTGTTGGATAATAGACTGACGAATCGCTGGATGGGTAATCTGTTCTAAGGTTTGACGGGCTGCAGGAGATTTGAAAATATGCTCTCTAAGCGCACGTCGATTCAGATGACCATCTTCAAGTAAGACCCAGTCACCGAAAGCTTGATGGATATCTTGCAGCGCCTTTTGACCTGGTTCGACGACCTCTCTCGCCACAACATCTGCATCAACGACTGTAATACCTTGGGACTCAAACCATTGAGTCGCAGCTGATTTACCGCTGCCAATACCACCTGTAATCCCCAAGATAAATTGCATATTAGCCACCTAAATAAACTTTCATAATTTGATCACCCCATAAAAATGCGATCCAGCCTGCAATTGCAATATAGGGGCCAAAAGCAAAGGGCTGATTTTCACCGCGCATTTTCAATAAGATGATACCAATAATTGCACCGACAACAGAAGAAAGTAACACAATTAAAGGCAAGAGCATTGGACCCATCCAAGCCCCTAATGCAGCCAGTAATTTAAAATCGCCATAGCCCATACCCTCTTTGCCAGTAAATATTTTAAAAAGATAATAAACAATCCAAAGGCAAAGGAAGCCAATCACATAACCCCAAATTGCTGAGTTTGCTGTGGTGTAGATCGCAAAACTATTAATGGCTAAACCGAGTGCTGCCAATGGGAGTGTAAAGCGGTCTGGAAGCAATTGTGTATCAAAATCAATAAAAGTAAGGGTAATTAACACCCAAGTCAGAACTAAACCGAATAGCATTTGGAGGGTAGGACCAAAAACAGCAACGACCACTAGAGAGCATCCCATGGTCAATAACTCGATCAATGGGTAACGAATACTAATCGGGTTTTGACAGGCAGCGCATTTACCACGGAGTACTAACCAGCTGATCACTGGGATATTTTGATACCAGCGGATAGGGGTGTGGCACTTTGGGCAAGTTGATGCCGGTTGACTTAAAGTCAGCTTTTCTTCTTCAATGATAGGTTGTTCTGGATGGAGTAGTATTTGGCATTCTTGTTGCCATTCCTGCTCCATCATTCTTGGCGTTCGGAAAATAACAACATTCAGAAAGCTACCAATACATAAACTAAAAAGCCCAACTGCTAGATAAAGTGCAGTTGGGTTTTCGATAAAATAATTTAAGAATTGCTGCATTAGACCACAGAACCCATTTGGAAAATTGGAAGGTACATCGCGATAACAAGACCACCCACAAGTACTCCTAGAATCGCCATAATTAACGGTTCCATCATTGAGGTTAAGCCATCAACGGCATTATCGACTTCATTTTCAAAGTGAGTGGCAACTTTATCTAGCATGCTATCTAAAGCACCGGACTCTTCACCAATCGCAACCATTTGAATCGCCATTGATGGAAAACGGTTAGAAGCGCGCATAGCAAATTGTAACTGTTGTCCTGTAGCAACATCTTCACGAATTTTCATCACGGCTTCTTCATAAACAACGTTATTGGTTGCACCAGCCGTTGATTCGAGCGCATCAATCAATGGAACCCCTGCTGCAAATGTTGTTGCAAGTGTACGACTATAACGCGCAATAATGGCTTTATAAACCAAATCACCAAAAATCGGTAAGCGTAATGCAAGTTTATCAAGAGTGTCACGGAACTTTTTACTACGTTTTTTTGCCTCAAGAAAACTGGCAATAATTGCACCGACAACAATAATTAAAATGAACCAATACTCTTGCATCCACATCGACATATTCACGACCATTTTGGTAAAGGCAGGTAAGTCTGCACCAAATGAGCTAAATAAATCTTGGAACACAGGAACCACCTTAACCATCAAAATAATGGTGACAATCACTGCAACCACGATAACTGTCGCAGGATATTTCATGGCTTTTTTGATTTTTTGTTTGAGTAACTCACTTTTCTCTTTATAAATCGCGACGCGATCTAGCATGGTTTCTAGTGCACCAGATTGTTCACCAGATTCAACTAAAGAGCAAAAGAGGTTGTCAAAGTATTGTGGGTATTTTCTTAATGCGCCCGCAAAGGTATTCCCGCCTTCAACTTCGCCTTTGAGTCCAAGCACCACTTCCCGCATCGATGGATTCTCTAAACCTTCAGCCACGATTTCAAAGCCTTGCACGAGTGGGACGCCAGCTTTCATCATGGTTGCCAGTTGGCGTGTAAATACCGTGATATCAAGGGTGGTGACTTTCTTCTTCATCAAACCTTCAAGAATGTTTTTGCGTTTTTCTCGAATGTTCTTAATCGTTACCCCTTGTTTGCGTAATGTGACTTTGGCTAAAGCCATATTACGTGCTGGTAATTCCCCTTTAATTTTTGCCCCTTTGCGATCTACCCCTTCGTAAGCAAAAGTAGGCATCATTTGCGCTTTTTTAGCTGCCATGACTGATAATCCTTTTTATTAATTTTATTCACTTGTGACGCGGTTAATTTCTTGCAATGAGGTAATGCCTTGCATGACTTTCTTTAAACCTGAGCGTCTTAAATTATTAAATCCTGCTTTTTCTGATGCTGCTGCGATTTGTAAAGCATTGCCATCCTCCATAATAATTTTAGAGATCTCAGGCGTCACCTTCATGACCTCATAGATACCGACACGGCCTTTATAGCCTTCACGACATTCTGAGCAGCCGACTGGTTGAAAGATTTGCAATTCAGGGTCAGCTAAATCCTGTTCAGTAAAGCCGAGTTCTAATAAGCTTTGTTTGGGGATCTCTATGGGTGCTTTACAGTGTGAGCATAAACGACGGGCTAAGCGTTGTGCAATCACAAGATTGACCGAAGTTGCGATATTGAAAGAGGGAACGCCCATATTGCGTAAACGCGTCAGTGTTTCAGGTGCACTATTGGTATGTAGCGTGGACATCACCATATGACCCGTTTGAGCAGCCTTGATTGCAATTTCTGCTGTTTCTAGGTCACGAATCTCACCGACCATGATAATGTCTGGATCTTGACGTAAGAATGCTTTCAGCGCGGCAGAGAAGGTAAGGCCTGTCTTAGTATTGACGTTAACCTGATTGATTCCTTCTAAGTTAATCTCCACTGGGTCTTCAGCAGTAGAAATATTGGTGTCTTCAGTATTTAGAATGTTGAGACCTGTATATAACGACACAGTTTTACCAGAACCTGTTGGGCCAGTAATTAACAGCATGCCTTGAGGTTTTTCAAGCGCCTCCATAAATAGAGCTTTTTGTTCATCCTCGTAACCGAGTGCCTCAATTCCGAGCATCGCGCTGGAAGGATCCAGAATACGGAGTACTAGCTTTTCACCAAATAGGGTAGGCAGTGAGTTGACACGAAAGTCAATCGCTTTGGTTTTCGAAAGTTTGAGCTTAATACGACCATCTTGCGGCATTCGTTTTTCAGAAATGTCCATTTGAGACATGACTTTTAAACGGGAAGCTAAGCGATTTGCCATTTGCAACGGTGGCGTCGCAATTTGTCTTAAGACACCATCTACGCGATAACGAACACGATAGGTTTTTTCATAGGGTTCAAAATGTAGATCAGACGCACCCATGCGAATGGCATCAATCAGTAACTTGTTGATGTATTTTACAATTGGTGATTCATCCCCTTGAGGCGTTTCATCACTTTCATCTTTTTGCGAATCTTGGCTGACATCAATATCTAAGTCAAAGTCTTCACTGTCACCAAAATCAAAACTTCCAGAGTCACCAAACTGCTGTTCAATCAGTTTTTCAAGTTTACTATGTTCGACGATAATCGGTTCAATATTGAGTTTGGTGTTAAATCGCATCGCATCAAGCGCATCAATATTGGTTGGATTGCTTGTCGCGACATAAAGAATTTGTCCGCGTTGAATGAGAGGGGCAACCCGATGCTTTTGAATTAATTTGCTGTCAGCAAGCTCACGAGGTAATAAAGCAGTATCAAAAACAGCTAAATCAAAAATAGGTTCGCCAAACTCTGCCGAGATTGACTCTGCAATGGTCAGTTGAGAGATACGATGATGTTCAATTAAATATCCAACAATATCTTGTTGTGTTTTTTTTGCTGTATCGATTGCAGTTTGCATTGTCGATGCAGACATATGACCATCTTCGACTAACCGTCGAATAAACCCCGAAAATTTTGGAGACGTATGTAATCCTGACATCTGTCCGCCTTATATCAAAATGTTTATAATATGTATCCTAAAAATTATACTTTTGTTATGCAAAAATACTACTAGAGAAAGTGTCGTTTTTGACTTGATTCATTGCTAAAACTTTGAACTAATCGAGTTTTTTGTCAATTAATTTTGTTTGTTGTATTCGATATTCACAACAAGATAAAAAAGCCAAACCTAAAATTTGTGTTTTATTTCAGAGATTCGCCATTAGAAATACTCAAAATGTGTTGTCTCCTTTTAATGGATCAAGAGGAGGTTTTGCTCTGATTTAAATTTAAACAATAGAAAAAAACTGAATTTTATAAAAATCCGTGTAAAATATGCAGCATTTTTGAGAAATTAACATTAAGGTAGGCGAAGTATGTCGAATTCGACTATTACCCCATGGGTTGTCGGTAATTGGAAAATGAATCCAATGCATGCGAATGCTGTCCAATTAGTACAAGAATTTAAGCAGTTATTACAACAGCAAGCCATTGATCCTACAAAATGTCATATCGGCGTTGCACCGATTTCAATCGCATTAACTCAAATTCAAACTCAGTTAAAAGATGCTGCTCGACCGATTTATACGGTAGCACAAGATGTTTCTCGTGTTGCTGGAACAGGTGCTTATACGGGTGAAGTCAGTGCCGAGCTTTTAAAAGATAGCGCAATTGAATTTGTGTTGGTTGGGCATTCTGAACGCCGTGAATTATTTGGTGATGATGTTGCAATTTTAAAAGCAAAGTTACAAAACGCTTTGAATGCGGGTTTAACCGTGATTTATTGTGTGGGTGAAAGTTTAGAGCAACGTGAGCAGGGACTTGCTGAGCAAGTGGTATTGCAACAAATCTGTGATATCGCGCCTGTTGTGCAAGCAGAACAGTGGAAAAATGTTGTGATTGCTTATGAGCCGATTTGGGCGATTGGTACGGGTAAAACTGCTTCACCAGCAGATGCGCAGGCCATGCATGCTAAAATTCGTGAAGGTTTGAAGCAAATCACATCGTCGGGTGCAAATATTGCAATCCTATATGGTGGTAGTGTAAAAGCAGAAAATGCGGTTGAGCTTGCGGCTTGCCCAGATATTGACGGTGCTTTGGTGGGTGGTGCATCTTTAAATGCACAGTCTTTTTACCAAATCGCAAAAGCATTTGCGCAAAGCAAATAACGAGGAATAGAGATGTATAGTTTTATACTCGTTGTACACATTATTTTAGCAATTCTGATTATTGCTTTGGTCTTAGTACAACAAGGTAAAGGTGCTGAAGCAGGAGCATCATTTGGTGGTGGCGGTGCGGCGACTGTATTTGGCGCTTCTGGCGCTGGAAACTTCTTGACACGTTTGACTGCAATTTTTACGGCTATATTCTTTGTGACCAGTCTTTCATTGGCTGTCATGGCGAAAAAAAGTACGACGGATGCCTATAGCTTAAAAACTGTTCAAAGTTCTAGCTCAGTTCCAGCCGCATCGACTGAAACTTCATCAAATGCACCGAAAACGACAGAATAAGTCGAATTAGCACTTTCCTTTTTTGAATTAAAGGAATAGAATGCGTCCCACAAAGAAAGCTGCGGTGGTGGTGGAATTGGTAGACACGCTACCTTGAGGTGGTAGTGCTTTCGGGCGTGGGGGTTCAAGTCCCCCCTTCCGCACCAAGCTTAATAACCAGTAAGTTTGGTGTATGCAGTGATTTGTTGATGCGGGATGGAGCAGTCTGGTAGCTCGTCGGGCTCATAACCCGAAGGTCGTTGGTTCAAATCCAGCTCCCGCTACCATTTGATTAAGGTGCAACTTAATCAAGCAATGGTGAAGAAAACTCAAATTGACTTTTTTTCATAATTGTATATAATTTTGCACGTTGATGCGGGATGGAGCAGTCTGGTAGCTCGTCGGGCTCATAACCCGAAGGTCGTTGGTTCAAATCCAGCTCCCGCTACCAAGTTTCTAAAAAGAGGCTCACAATAAGGTGGGCCTTTTTGCACAGTGGACTTCAGTTTTCTGTGTAACATAGGGGCGGTTACGCCCTTTTTTATTGGTTGTTTAGCTATCGTGTAGTGTCGATATGAGCCGGATACGGCGCAAGATCAAATTATCGTGTTCACTATACGGTTATTGATTGGCTCGCATGAGAGCAACGAGAGTAAATGAAACTATCAAATAAATCTCAAGCACTATTTGATCTAATCGCACCAGCGGTTGCTGCCTGTGATGTAGATTTGTGGGGAATTGAATTTCTACCACAAGGTAAACGCTCATTACTACGCATTTATATCGATAAAGCGATCGATGAAAATGCAGAACCAGTTCTGAATGAAGATGGCGAAGTTGAAGAAGGGCGAGGTATTGGTGTTCAGGATTGTGTACTAGTGACACAACAAGTGGGTGCTATGCTGGATGTCCATGATCCGATTTCAGGTGAATATGCTTTGGAAGTCTCTTCACCAGGTTGGGATCGTCCATTCTTTCAGTTGTCACAAATGTCTGGGTATATTGGACAACAAGTTGCTTTACGATTAATTGCTGCTGTCGAAAACCGTCGTAAATTCCAAGCGAAGTTACTTTCTGTTGATCTGGAAAATGAAATGATTCAGGTGGAAGTAGAGGGTGGTCAAGTGCTTGAAATTGATAGTCATAATATTGATAAAGCAAATTTAATCTATCAAGACTAATATTAACTTAATTTTATAAGAAATCGGTAGGTGACTTATGGGCCGTGAAATTCTTACCGTTGCAGAGACGGTTAGTAATGAAAAAGGTGTTAGTCGTGAGGCGATCTTCCAAGCATTAGAGCAAGCCCTAGTTGCAGCGACGAAGAAAAAGTTTTACGAAAATACACATGCAGAAGAAGCTCAACTCCGTGTTGAGATTGACCGTAAAACAGGTGATTACCGTACATTCCGTCAATGGACTGTCGTTGCAGATGAAGATCATGAAATGCCTGCATGCCAAGATGCGATTTCTGATGTAGACCCTGCACAGTGGTCGATTGGTGATGTGCGTGAGCTTGAAGTCGAATCGATTGAATTCGGTCGTATTGCTGCACAAATTGCAAAACAAGTGATTGTACAAAAAATTCGTGAAGCTGAACGTGCGTTGGTTGCGGATGCGTATGAGTCAAAAGTTGGCGAATTGATTTATGGTGAAGTGAAAAAGCAAACTAAAGATGGCTTTATCATTGATCTAGGTGACAACGCTGAAGCGTATTTGGCACGTGAAGAAACCATTCACAAAGAAATCTTGCGTCCTAAGCAACGTATCAATGCGATCTTATATAATGTAAATCGTGAAGGTCGTGGTGCACAGTTATTACTGTCACGTGCTCGTCCTGAAATGTTGATCGCGTTGATGAAAAAAGAAATTCCTGAAATTTCTGAAGAGATCATTGAAATCAAAGCGGCTGCACGTCAACCAGGTGTACGTGCTAAAATTGCTGTCAAAACCAATGATCACCGTATTGATCCAGTGGGTGCATGTATTGGTATGCGTGGTACACGTATCCAAGCGGTACAGCAAGAACTCAATGGCGAACGTATTGACGTGGTGGTATGGTCTGACGATCCAGCGCAGTATATTGCAAGTGCTTTAGAGCCGGCAGATGTATCAGGTATCGTGCTTGATGAAGATGCACGCAGTGCAGATATCATTTTCGCGACCAATGATCAGTTAGCGCGTGCGATTGGTTCGCAAGGACAAAATGTTCGCTTAGCATCTGAGTTAACGGGTTATAAACTCGACATGATGTTAGAAGAAGAGTATCGTGCTCGTCAGCAAAATGAAGCACAACAATATCTCGATATGTTTGTATCACGTTTAGATATTGAAGAAGACTTGGCAATGGCGTTGGTTGAAATGGGCTTCACTTCATTAGAAGAGATCGCTTATGTACCAGCAGAAACATTTGATGAGATTGAGCTTGATGCCGATTTAGTTGAATTGTTGCAGAGTCGTGCGAAAGAAGCTGCTTTAACGGATGCGTTGAAACAGCAAGAAAATATTCAAGAGCCAAGCGCAGAACTTCTCGGTATGGATGGTATGACCACTGAGATTGCATATGCATTGGCGGCACGTGGTGTGATTACAGTTGATGACTTGGCTGACCAAGCAACTGACGATATTTCTGATATCGAAGGTTTAGGGCATGACAAAGCGGGTCAATTGATTATGAAAGCACGTGAATCATGGTTTAACTAGGAGATAATAGATGACGGACAAGTCGATTCAAGAGTTAGCGCTCAGCGTAGAACGTCCTGTAGAGAAACTCCTAGAGCAGGTTCGCGAAGCAGGTCTACCACAGCGTAAAGCAGATGACATTATTACCACTGAACAGCAAGATACTTTGGTCAATTATTTGAAAAAAGTTCATGGTCAAGAAAGTGGTAACACAGGAAAGATCGCGTTGAAACGTAAAACAACGAGTACTGCTAAAGTAACCAGTACATCGGGTAAAGCAAAAAGCATTAATGTTGAAGTTCGTAAGAAGCAAGTTTTTGCAAAGCCAAATCCAGAATTAATTGCTGCAGAAGCAAAAGCGCGCGCAGAAGCGGAAGCAAAAGCACGCGTAGAACAGAGTTCACGTGCAGAAGCTGAACAAAAAGCACGTAATCAAGCTGAACAGAAAGCCAATGCAACGCTAGAAGCAATGCGTGCGGCACACACTTCTGATAGCGCTACACAAGCACCTGCTAAAACTGCAGTGGTTGTGAAAAAGCGTAACAGCGATAAAGTAATTAAAGCACCTGTTGTGAAACCAACAGAAACTGCAGAGCAAAAGAAAGCACGTGAAGCACAAGCTGCTCAGTTGAAAGCGACTGAAGAAGCAGTACGTCGCAAAGCGGCTGAAGAAGCTCAACAGCGTACACTTGAACAGATGCGTAAAATGGCATCGAAATATTCAAGTGATGATGCAACGACTACGATTCGTGTGATTGATGATTCACCATTGGCTGCTGGTCTTGTTGGTCAGGCTTATGAAGATTCCTTTAATCAAGAAGACCGTGAAATCAAACGTGGTGGCGCAAGCAACACACGTGGTCAGAAGAAAGGTGGTCGTAATAACCAAGAAGAGCAAAGCTTTAACCGTACACATCACAAACGTGGCTTAAAAACCAGTCAGTCAAACAAACATGGTTTTGAAAAACCGGTTAAGAAACAAGTTTATGATGTGGAAATTGGTTCAACGATTGTTGTGGCTGATTTAGCACAGAAAATGGCGGTTAAAGTCCGCGAAGTCATCAAGATGCTCATGAAAATGGGTGAGCTTGTCACTCAGAACCAATCGATTGACCAAGATACAGCAGTATTGGTGGTTGAAGAGTTAGGCCATAACCCAATTCTAGTTTCTGATACACAAGCAGAAGATAACTTGCTTGAAGCTGCTGAAGAAGCGCGTGGCGAGCAAACCACTCGTCCTCCAGTCGTCACCATCATGGGTCACGTCGACCATGGTAAAACGTCATTATTGGATCGTATCCGTCGTTCGAAAGTGGCAGCGGGTGAAGCAGGTGGTATTACGCAGCATATCGGTGCTTATCATGTTGAAACTGAGAAAGGAATTATTACTTTCTTAGATACTCCAGGACACGCGGCGTTTACTTCAATGCGTTCACGTGGTGCCAAAGCGACTGATATCGTTGTTCTTGTTGTCGCTGCTGATGATGGTGTGATGCCACAAACTGCGGAAGCCATTGATCATGCGCGTGCTGCGGGTACGCCGATCATTGTTGCAATCAACAAGATGGATAAAGAGTCTGCTGATCCAGATCGCGTATTAAATGAATTGACCACCAAAGGTATCGTACCTGAAGAGTGGGGCGGTGATGTTCCAATCGCTAAAGTATCAGCGCACTCAGGTCAAGGTATTGATGAATTACTTGATTTGATCTTGATTCAATCTGAGTTGATGGAGCTTAAAGCTTCTGCTGAAGGTGCTGCACAAGGTGTTGTCATCGAAGCGCGTGTTGACAAAGGTCGTGGCGCAGTAACTTCGATTCTTGTACAAAACGGTACATTGAACATTGGTGATCTTGTATTGGCAGGTTCATCTTATGGTCGTGTACGTGCGATGTCTGATGAAAATGGTCAACGTATCACGACAGCGGGGCCATCTATTCCTGTTGAAATCTTAGGTTTACCAGAAGCGCCAATGGCGGGTGATGAAGTTCTTGTCGTGAATGATGAGAAGAAAGCTCGTGAAGTGGCTGATGCGCGTGCTGACCGTGAGCGTCAAAAACGTCTTGAGCGTGCAAGCGCAATGCGTTTAGAAAACATCATGGCATCGATGGGCAAGAAAGATGTTCCAACTGTGAATGTTGTGCTTAAAACTGATGTACGTGGTACTTTAGAGGCATTGCATGTTGCGCTTGATGAACTTTCTACTGATGAAGTGAAAGTACGCGTAATCGGTTCAGGTGTTGGTGCGATTACTGAGTCTGATGTGACGCTTGCTGAATCTTCAGAAGCAGTATTGTTAGGCTTCAACGTACGTGCAGATAACACAGCACGTCAGAAGTCTGATCAAGATGGTATTGATATTCGTTACTACAGCATCATCTATCAATTGATTGATGACGTAAAAGCGGCAATGAGCGGTAAGCTTGCTCCTGAACATCGTGAAACGATCTTGGGTGTTGCGCAAGTACGTGAAGTGTTCCGTTCTAGCAAGTTTGGTGCAGCAGCAGGCTGTATGGTGATGGAAGGTGTGATTCACCGTAACAAGCCAATCCGTGTCTTACGTGATGACGTGGTTGTGTTCCAAGGTGAACTTGAGTCTCTACGTCGTTATAAGGACGTGGTTGAAGAAGTTCGTGCTGGTATGGAATGTGGTCTTGCTGTGAAAGGTTATAACGACATCAAAGAACTCGATAAGATCGAGGTTTATGATGTCCAATTGGTTAAACGGAGTCTTTAATGGCGGGTAGCCAACGCTTGAAGCGCATGGCGGATTCGGTACAACGTGAGTTGTCTGAGCTGATCCGTCAAGAGCTTAAAGATCCACGCCTGGGTGGTCTAGTGACCATCTCAGCCGTGAAAGTTAGTGCTGATATGGGATATGCTGAAGTTTATGTAACCGTAATGGGACGTGAGCTTGGTGATGATCAAAGTGAAGCAGCGAATAAAGAAACTTTAGATGTATTGAATAAAGCATCAGGTTTCTTGCGTCATGAATTGAGTCGTCGTATTAAAACCCGTATCACACCTCGCTTGCGTTTTCACTATGACAAAACCAATGCTTATGGCAATTATATGTTTGGTTTGATTGCTGAAGCTGTCAAGGATTTGCCGGAAAAAGAGCAAGATAAAGAATAAGTTTAAAAAGCCACCTTCGGGTGGCTTTTTAATACATGAGTTTTTTGGGATGACTGGTAGATTGTATTTTTAAGAAAATTAAGAATAATTAAAGAGAATGAGTACTCATTTAAAAGAAATTTTGCTATCTAAATCAAAAACATATACAGACTGTTTTGTATGAAAAAGAAGTAAGTCAGCGTAAAATATTGCAGAAGAAAAGCTGAAACAAATGTCAATGAAAATGAATGGCGTACATCTCAAGTCCCAATCTTACAACTGAAACTTCCGTATTGCTTTATTGCAGATGAAGTGGTGTATCTCACTCAATTGGATGCTTTTGGGCATTACCGTAAGAACCCGCTACCAGGCACGATCTTTGGTGGACGTTTTCCGATTCACATTTGGCCTCGACCATTGATGTGGGCATTTGAATGGCATGACACTTCAAAAGATTTAATTCTAAAACGAGGTGAACCTTTATTTTACTGTCAGTTTGATGGTTATGATCCATCACGTACTATAAAACTACTTCATGCTGAGAAAACACCTGAACTTATGCATTATATGGATCAGATTTCAGGTGTGGTGAATTATGTGAATCAAACGTTTAGTTTATTTAGTGTAGTAGAGAAAGTGAGGCCTAAAAAATTATTTTAGAAAAATAATCTAGATTTTATTTTTGGAGAATAATGGTGTTATCAAAAAATTATTATGAATATCTTAAAGTAAATCCTATTTATTATAGTGTGATAGTTTATGGGGTGATTTTTTTGATGATTTTTGGTTTTTATATGAGTGTTTGGGGGTTTGAAAAAATTGCTGTATATAAAGCAAAAGATCAAAGAAATATATTGGAGGCTTGTGCTTATTATGATGGTGTGTATAAGTCAAAATATAGTAATGGTTACTATATTGTTATAGATAAGTATTCATTTTCTGATAGGGGGGTATATGCTAAAGGTTTCCCGTTTAGTTACAAGCAGAGGGAGTTTTATGGGAGCTTAAGCGATAATGTTTATGGGTGTCATAAGGTTAAATACATAAAAATAGATCTTTATGTAGTGAGAAAAATATTTATTTATGATTATTTAGGTGTATTCTAATATTAATGGGGATTAATATGTCAACGATTGGTAATGTTTTAAATTCTGCAAAAACCAAATTTGAAATAAATAGTCAGGCTGCTGGAGGTGATTTATTTACAACAGTAAGTGCTGTTAATAATTTATGGTCAGAATTTAATAATAGTGGGAGTAGCCCAAAAGAAGCGATTAGATCATTTATTCTTTTAGTGCAAGATACTTATGGTTTATTTGTTAAGAGTACGAATCATAATATTGCTAATAGTTTAACTAAAGTTGCGAATCTTGCTAACAGATTGTGGGTTAATATTGATGATTTTAATAAAATAACAGACCCTTTGAATCCAAGGTACGATAGTGGATATGTAAAAAAAGTCTCTTGTTTTGATATATCTGAAATAAAAAGACCAACTAAAGTTGGTCTTTTTTGACTTAGATTCGTTTGTAAAAGATTAATCTTTTTTACGACGATAATGCTGCCAAGGAAGCGGGCGATTCAAGGCTTCAGGGACGTCTCCACTATTTGAACGTAAGCGTAAATGGATTGCTGCTTGTGCCATTAAATTTGCAGATACAGGTGCTGTGATAAATGCAAAGAAGGTAATCAGCAATTCAGCAGCGCCAAAACGACCATGAGCAGCGCCGAATACTATTGCTGCAATCAAAAAGCTACCTAAGCCCAATGTACTTGCTTTAGTTGGCGCATGAAGACGCATAAATAAGTCGGGTAAACGGATCATACCAATTGATCCGACTAACATAAAAAATGCGCCAAATACCACAAAAAAAGAAATGATGATTTCTACGGTAAGTTGCATGATTTATCTCCTTAATCAATCACATGCCCAGTTGTGAAATAACGAGCAAGTGCAGCGGTAGAAACAAAACCAAGCATTGCAACCAAAAGAGCGCCTTCAAAGAAATTGGTACTGGCCCAGTAAATTCCTAATAGTACAATAAGACATGTCGCATTGAGGAATAATGTGTCCAGTGCAAGCAAACGATCAATCACAGACGGGCCTGCAATTAGACGGATCAAACACATGAACATGGAAATGGTGATTGTAATCAAACCAATACCCAGTGCATACGGTAAAATAGTCATTTGCTCGCTCCCTCTGGTATCTTCGCGCTGAAGATTTCAATTAAAGGCATTTCATAACGCTTTTTAATTTCTTGAACATCAACCTCTGTATCCTCACAGTTAAGTGCATGAACAAGAATATCACCACGTTCTTGATCGATTCCTGCAGAAACCGTACCTGGTGTCGTGGTGATAATCATCGCGAGTAAAGTGTTGACTTGTTCATGTTCAGTGTCTAAAGGAACACGATACCATTTGGGTTGCAATTTTTTCATTGGACCCAACACCATTCTTGCGACACGGAAATTTGAAATCACAATATCCCATAGCACCACAAAGAACAGTTTGATTGCTGCCCCAAACTGAATACGCGGGGTGTAGGCGATAAAAGGTCGCACCAACACTGGAATGATTACGGCTAATATGAAGGCAAATGTAAGACTCGATATATGTACGCTATTTGCCAACATTAACCAACTGACAAAAACCAAGCACGAGACAAATGGATGTGGAAAACAACGATGAAGCAAATTAAGTTTTTGCATTAGTGTTCCTCCATTGGCTTGAGCTGGGCTTCATTTGGAATCGTAGGGGCTTCTAAAATCTGTTCAGCAATTTGACGTTGCTTATACTCAGAAATATGTTCGCCTTGTAAGCTGGCTTTTGAAATCACATCAGGGATGAGTATCGCATTGTGATCTTCAACTTCACCGCCATATTTTGTTTCAGGAATATAGCTTGGATCAAAAGGTTGTACGCTGATCGCGCGTCCTTGAGAATCCTTTTTCAAGATGGCTTCATTATAAAGTGCGTGGTCTTGAATTTGCTGTGCTGTCGCAACGGCATATTGCTGAATTGGTGAGGCAAATACCACATATGCCATCAAACCAGCGAGTAATAGATAAATGGCTTTATCATTGCGGTTTGGTGCAACCTCTGGTAGTGCCAAATATTCAGCATGTGCAGGCTCTTTCGCGTTCTGTTCAGGTGCGCTCGCACGCCAGAAAAGAATGAAACCGACACGGGTAAAGGCAATAATACTCAGTAAGCTCACGATCAATACGATGGCAATAATCCACGCTTGATAAGGACTTTCTGCTGTTGCTTGCAATATAAAAACTTTGCCTAAGAAACCACTAAATGGTGGTAGACCTGCCATCATGAGCGCAATCGTAAAGTAGGTAAATGCAGCCGCTTTTTCCTGTTTCATCTTTGGCGAGACTTTTAAGTGATCTTTGAATGCTCCTCGTTGAGAAGTGATCCAACCACAAAACAGGTAGAATGCAGCAGCAATTAACGTACTGTGAACAACATAGTACAATGCGGCTGACCATGCTTGCGTATTAAACATCGCAATTGCAATCAAGAGTGTACCAATTGACGACAGGACCATAAAGCCAACAAAGCGGCGTAAACGATCCGCACCGAGCGCACCAATTACCCCATAAATCGAAGTAATTAGACCAATTACCATTAAACAGTTCTTAAAAATGCTTTGTGCCATGGCATCATCAAAGACCGTGCCATTTACACGTAAAATGGCATAAATTCCGACTTTGGTCATGATGGTAAAGATCGCTGCAACAGGCGTGCTGGCAACAGCATAAGTTTTTGGTAGCCAAAATCCAACAGGAAGCATTGCGGCTTTAATTCCAAACACCACAAACAAGATTAAGCCACCAGCAATTGCCAGTTTATGTTGATCGCTATCTAAAGTTGACATCAGGCGACCAACATCCGCCATATTCAAACTTCCTACGCTGCCATAAATCATTCCTAAACCAACAAGAAAAAGGGCAGAGGCGAGTAAGTTGATTGTGACGTAATGAACACCGAGCTGAAAACGTTGACGACCTTGACCATGCAACAGGAGTACATACGACGCCATCAATAAAATTTCGAAGAAGACAAATAGGTTAAACAAGTCACCTGTTAAGAAGGCGCCTGAAATCCCCATAAGCAAGAAATGGAACATGGCATGGAAATAACGACCACGTGTATCCCAGTTTGCGCTGGCATACCACAGCACAGGTACAGCAAGTGCATAGGTCAACGCCAACATAAATGCGGATAAGCGATCAAGGACCAATACGATACCAAATGGTGCCGACCATTCACCCATCTGGTAAACGGTGATTTGTCCAGTATTGGCAATCACTAAATAACTTAGTGCTGTGATCAATCCTAAAATAACAGAAACCAGACTGATGCCACGTCGCCAAGGTTGTCGCCAATCTTGTTTTAAAGACCCTGAACCAGGATTGCCCAATATTAATAACAAAAAGCTCGTAAAAGCAGGAATTAAGATACTAAGAATTGGAGTATGAGTCTGCCAGAAGTGGTAGAAATCAAACATTATGGCTCATCCTCACGTGGTTCATAAGTCAAGGTTGCTTCTTCTTTGGAGTCAACATGGTCTGACCCCGACTCATAGCGACTGCGTAAAGCAAGTTGCACGATAAATGCTGTTGTCGCAAAGCCGATCACAATAGCAGTGAGTACGAGTGCTTGTGGTAAAGGGTCAGAAACTCTTGCCGTTTCAGTCAGCACTGCAGGTGCATTGACTTGGGTTCGTCCCATTGCAAATAAAAATAAGTTAACGGCATAGCCAATCATGACCAGCCCGAGAACCACAGGGAATGTTCTAGCACGCAGAATCAGATAAATTCCGGTCGCAATCAGTAAACCAATTCCAGAAGCGAGTAAAAATTCAATACTAAGCATATTATTTGTCTCCACTTGGGATTGGTCCAGACATACCAGAGTGACGCGAGTCACCTAGGACCGAAATCAACAGCATGGTGGCACCGACTACGGTGATATAAACCCCTAAGTCAAATGGCAATGCAGAAGCTAAATGCATTTTTCCAATCAATGGTGGCTCTACGTAGATATGTGCGCTGGTGAGGAATGGGCGTGCCCAGAACCATGCACCAACACCTGTCAAGCCAGCAATCATTAAGCCTGAGCCAATCCAAATTTCGTACAACCGTCCAGATTTGGCTTTAAGCATGCGTTCTGTTTGATCCTGCCCCAACGCAATATACTGAATAATGATTGCCATTGAGGTGACTAGACCTGCAATGAATCCGCCTCCTGGGTAGTTATGCCCACGCAGAAAGATGTAGACACTGATCACCAAGGCAAGTGGTAGGATCCACGACGCTGCAATACGTAACATGAGCGGAGATGGGTTGAAACGATAGGTAAGACCTTGAGTCACGGTCGTACCATGCGCACGCATACCATCCATGAGACATAAAGCACCAATCGCAGCAATACCAAGAACAGCAATCTCACCGAAGGTATCGAAACCACGGAAATCGACGAGAATCACGTTGACGACGTTAGAACCGCCTCCTAGTGGGATGGATTGCTGTAAGAAGAACCATGAGATTGAATTATGTTCGCGGGTAAGCAATAGCCACGTAATCCAACCAATGCCTAAACCACCTGCAATTGCAAGACTCGCATCTCTCCAACGACGTGGTCGGGTAGATTCATACGGTGTTAACTGCGGCAATAAAGACAAGCTCATTAACAATAGAATCGTAGTAACGACATCTACCGTGATTTGGGTTAAAGCTAGATCTGGCGCAGATAAACCGATAAACGCCATTGTCACGACTAAACCAACTGCACCACTGATGAGAATGGCTTTGATCCGTTCGTGATGGAACCACAACATCATCCAACAGCCAGAGAACAGTATCAACCAAAGCACGATCGCTGCCCAAGGTGCGTGATTAAGCTCACGCGTACCTGTGGTTAAACCTTGATTGAACAAAGGTATTGCGACCATCACAATGCTGAACAGTACGATTAAAAGTAGATAGAGCTGTAATGAACCAGTCTCAGTTTTTTGTTTGATTTTACGGCTTGTGAGTAATAAATGTTTTAGGAACAGTTCAAATAATACTTTTCCTTGCCATTTACCCAAATGAGGATCCAAATCAATTTTGCGAATACGGCCATCTTTCGCGAGTGCAAAATAAAAGATCGTACCACCGACGAGAGCGATTAAACTCATAATTAACGGCGCATTCACACCATGCCAAATCGCCAGATGTGTGCCAGCAAACTCAGGTTGAGCTAAGCTTGCGCGTGTAACGCTATTGACAAAGGTTTCTGCCAGCAGTGCAGGGAAGATACCAACCAAAATACAAAGCACAGCAAGAATAATGGCAGGTAAACGCATACCAATATGAGGCTCGTGAGCATCTTTATGCGGAACTTGTTTACCAATCTCGCCATCGAAAAACACACCATGGACTAAGCGGATTGAATAACTCACCGCAAAAATACCGGCAAGAGTTGCAATCACAGCTGAAACCAACATGACTGGGCCTGACAAGTTTGCCAACAACTCCGTAAAGAACATTTCTTTGGAAAGGAAACCATTGGTCAGCGGAACGCCTGCCATTGATGCTGCTGTGATCATGGTCAGTGTTGCGGTAAATGGGAGTAGTTGCCAAATCCCACTGAGTTTACGCAGGTCACGTGTTCCTGTTTCGTGGTCAATGATACCTGCAATCATGAACAATGCTGCCTTAAAGGTTGCATGGTTGATGATATGGAAAATGGCAGCCGCAACTGCAAGGGGCGAACCGATACCGAGTAGACACACGATCAGACCTAAGTGACTGATGGTGGAGTATGCCAAGAGACCTTTTAAATCTTCTTTGAAAATGGCAAAACCAGCAGCCATACAGAGGGTAAACAGACCGACAAAAGTTACGATATTGTGATACAACGCTGCACCAATAAAAATAGGTGCTAAACGAGCGAGTAAGAAAATACCTGCTTTAACCATCGTCGCTGAGTGAAGATAGGCCGAAACAGGTGTTGGTGCAGCCATCGCATTGGGTAACCAAAAGTGAAATGGGAACTGTGCGCTTTTGGTAAATGCACCAAGTAAAATCAGTAATAAAGTTGGTACGAAGAGTTCATGCTGTTGAATCACATCTTTCATCAATACCAATTGATCGATTTGGTAGGTTCCTGTGATTTGTCCCAATAGAACAAAACCACCTAGCATTGCTAGACCACCCATACCTGTAATAGTGAGTGCCATACGTGCGCCACGTTGAGCTGCATCGTATTGACTCCAGTAACCCACCAGCAAGAAGGACGAAATACTGGTAAGTTCCCAAAAAACCAACAATAAAATGAGATTGTTAGAAAAAGAAATCCCCAACATCGCTGCCATAAACAACATCAATAATTGATAAAGTTTACTCAGGGAGTTTTTAGGACTGAGATAATAATAGGCATATATAAAAATAAGGGTGCCGATACCGCTAATCAGCAGACCAAACAATAAACCTAAGGCATCTAGGCGGAAACTTAAATTAATACCTAACTGTGGTAGCCATTCCCAGCTTTGTAGTAAGGCATTGCCTTGAAGAACTGTTGATGCCTGAGTTAACAGTAAAATAAAACAACTCAGACTGATGCCAATCGCCCCAATCGCAGCCATGCCACGTGAAATACGGTGCAAGTATGGGATTAGGGTGGTGCCGAGTATGAGCGGTAATAAGATAATAATCGGTAGCACACTGGTATCCATGTCGATGATATAGGTCAGAAACCTAAGGGTGAAATTTATTCAAGACTTACAGGCGTTCAAAGAGAATGCCAAAGCTTTAAATCTTGAAGCCCAATCAAGTTAATAGAGCAGTAAGTTGTATTGCGCAACTTAATAATAAAAAGCGATTTATCTTACTATAAAATGAACAAAAAAGATTGGCTTATTACACGAAAAACACAGATCAATAGGTAAAAAAATATGCCGAGCGGTTGGATTTTTTGGTAATTAAGAAGAGCTTCGTTGCGGTGTGTCGTCGATTCTTAATAAATTGAGTAACTCACTTTTTTCTTGTGGGTCAAGCTCTTGAATTTGATTAAATAATGTATCCACTTTATTGGACGGTGTCGCTGCCTCTAGTAAGTTCGGATTGGGCGGTTCAGTTGGCTCTATGGGTTGGTATAATTCATTATAAAGTTCAGAAAATTGCTGTTGGGACTGTTCTAAGTCGATCGGGAAAATTTCCTTCATATCGAGTTGTAAGCATTGATAATGCAAGGCGTGTTCAAGTAACTCATCACGATTGCCTGTGGCAATGATTTGCAGATGCGGGAATGCTTGATGTAAGCGCTCCAATATTTCAGCACATAGATTTTGATCGAGTTGTGTATCAATTTGATCAATCAACAAAATGCCTTCACCCTCTAAGCATGGTTCAAAACAATTTTGGTTCAGTAAACAGAGACGGCGACTAATATCCCCGACGAGTGCGATCCATGTCTTTTGTGATGCTGATAGCTGCTGGAATGGTAGTACCTGATCGTGATAACGAACCATCAGTTGTAACTTTGGCACATATTGAACGTAGATATCTTTCAGTTCTGGAAATACAGTGGTTAAGCTTTTTTTAAGGGCGTATAAGTTGGGTGCAGACAGTTGTTTGGGGTGATTCACCAGTTCCTGCTGTAATTGTTCCAACATCTCAGATTGATTTTGTTGGTTAAAATCATTGCCCATTAAACGTCTGACGATATGAGCCGAGTGAGCATTTTCAACATCACTAATTTCCCTAAACCATTCGAAGAAACGTGAAAAGGTGGTGTAGGGGATGGCGGTCAAGTCATAGGCTGACATTTTTTGTAAGATGCCCGGTACATTTTTACTTTGTAAATTTATCTCTTGTACAAAACGTTCAGCAGGATAATAGGCAATCAAAGGTAAACCAAAAAGTGGGTCTTGTTGATTGGTTTTTTGATATAAGCTTACCATTTGATCGAGTTGTTGAGTTTCTACTTGGCTAATGCCAACACCTTGATTGTTATAAGTTTTAAAAAGCTTCCAGATACAGCTCTGAGTGTTAATGGCTTGTGCTGAGCTACTCTCGGTTAAGTTGCTGTTTAGCTCACTGCTGAGTTGGACTTGGATTTGGACTTTAGCTTGTAATCGAGTCAGCATGATGTCTTGGTCTGCAATCACCACACCTGCCGTCCGAATATCTTTATAGCGTGCTGAGAACCAAGATAGGGCGTGATAGATATTTTTTAAAACTGTTGTTTTACCTGTGGCTTGATCACCCAAGATTAAAGTGATCGGATGTTGTGCAGGAAAAAATTCAAGTTTTAAATCACGAAACATACCGACATGTTTAAATTGAACCGATTCGATTTGCATATGCTCACCTTGGGGTCTATGGTTTTCTTCAACCAGCGTTGCCTGATCAGCTAAAACGACATAAACAAGGCATGAAGCGTAGGTAATCGAAACAGACCCGAGTCAAGTGCGCTTTTAACCTGCGGACTGACGAAGAGTTGAGGGAGCGCGTTGTTTTAGCTTTAATTGTTGTATTAAGTCATAAAGATGATGGATATTTAAACTTACTTTAGCACGAGTACAGGCCACGTAAAGTAATCTTAATTCTTCATCTGTAATTTTATGTTCTAGTCCATTTATTTTAAATTGATAATCATCTTCGATATGTACTCGATTCCATTCCAAACCTTTGGCTTTATGCGCAGTTGAAATCACATAATCCGCTTGTTCAATGGGAGTGATTTTTGCCAAAGCTCTTTTGAGCGGTTCAGTTCCATGATCATCGACAAGTTTAACCAACGGTTTGATATCACTGCCATCATTGGTTTCGCAGTATTCATGTACATCATGCCAAGAGTTAAACCAAGCCAGCTCAGGGACATCGGTGATGCGTTTACCTTGTTTAAGCAAACTGGCAGCATCAACAAAACGACTCAGCTTCTGATGATCGGCTTGTAGACTGACTTTATCTCCATGTACCAAACCGGACAGTAATAATTCCATGGCTCTAGCATTGGTACGGCATAAAATCGCATCACGCATTTTGGTATGTGGTTTATTGACCACGCTTGATTTCATGTTTGGATTGCCGAGCAGCGGAACCGTTTCGTTTAGCGCACCCAGTAGGCAATTTGCTACATCAGCAATTGCCTCACCAAAACGAAATGATGTGGTCAAACGACTTTCATGTAATGGCATCTGTTGCATTGCATTGACGGCGCCACGCCATGCATAGATTTGTTGATGTGCATCACCAACATAAATGACTTGTGTACTTTTCTGGCGTAACAAGATTCCAAGCATCAGTGGGTCAGCATCTTGAGCTTCATCAAACAAGACATAGTCCGCAGGGATATTGGGTTCTGAAAGAGCCCAAAGCTTTAGATAAATATCATGTCCAATACCAGCTTGATGATTCTGATCAATTGATTCTAACCAACGACGTTCTACCGCAGGGTAAAGGTGCTGTTGTAATGCTTCGATATCATCTTGGTGTAGCCAGCTCGGTGCTTGGATATGGCGGGGAGCAGGGTATTGCGAACTGGTCGAGCAGAAATAACTGACAGCATTGGCAACGAGGCTCGCAAGTCGACTTGGCATCAGTACATATTTTTCATAACGCCCGCCCATGAGACGACGAAGAGTAATCGGCTGTAGGCGATATTCTTTGGCAATGAAACTTGGACTTAGGCGTGGTAAGCGTAATTTGTCGGTTACACCACGCGGTACGCTACGAAAAGCAAGAGAGTGAAAAGTTCTGCAATTCACATTGCCATGAAATTTGCTTTGCGCTTCAGATGCGATGGCTTTATTAAACGCCAAGTACATACCACGCCGTTCAGGCATGGCATCACTGATCATTTGTAAGGTGGTGGTTTTACCTGTGCCTGCATACGCAATCACTTTAAAGGATTGTCCTAGGCGAGCATTGTCTATGGCAATCGCTTGCTCATAGGTGGCTTTGGGTTTCTCGATAGTCGACACAGGTTCTCGTTACGCTTCTTTGCTACGGTTGGCTTTTTCAACAAGGCCTGATAGTCCCTGACGGCGAGCCAGTTCATCCAATACTTCTTGTGGTTCAAGGTCGAAATAACCAAGCATGACAATACTATGGAACCATAAGTCTGCAACCTCATAAATCAGGTCATGTTTATTTTCCAATGAGGCTTGGATGGCATAGTCTTTGGCTGCAATAATGCTTTCGACGCTTTCTTCACCGACTTTTTCTAATATTTTATTGATGCCTTTTTTATACAGGCTGGCGATATAGGAATTATCTGCTTCGGCTGTTTTACGCTGTTGCATCAAACGACCCAAATAAGCAAGTACATCGACTTGTTCATTTTGATTGTGCGTATGGGTTTCTGTTTTAGCAGATGCACCGTAAATAGCAGTTGGATCTTTCAGTTGAACATCAACAACTTCCCAGCCTTGTGACGTGAGCTTACGATAGAAACAAGACTCACGACCTGTGTGGCAGGCGATTCCACCATGTTGTTCAATTTGTAGAATAATTACATCCGCATCGCAATCCAAACGAATTTCATGCACAGTTTGGAAGTGCCCTGATTCTTCGCCTTTGTGCCAGAGCTTTTGACGTGAGCGTGAGTAATACACTGCCTGATTTTTTTCAGCAGTTAGTTGTAAAGCCTCACGATTCATCCACGCAACCATTAACACTCGACCAGTTTGATGATGTTGCGCAATGGCAGGAACAAGACCATTGGAATCAAATTTAACTTCATCTAACCAGTTTGACATGAGTGAAAAATCCATTTGGTGGAAAGCCGTTAGTGTAGCGTTTGTGGCTAGGGTTGGCTATGCTTATAGGGTAAAAAGTCGAAGATAGAACGTTAAAGATAGTTCGAGATTTCAATCAAATTTTGATCTGGATCACAAATATAAATCGAAAGGATTTTCCCCATCGCACCTGTTCTTTCGATTGGACCTTCAATGATTTCAATATTTAGCTGTTGCAGATGTTCAATCACTTTTTCTAGTGGTGTTTCAGCAATAAAACATAAATCGGCAGAACCCGCAGTTGGTTGAAATGCCTTAGGTTCAAACGCTTTGCCCACTTGATGCAGATTGATTTTTTGATTGCCAAATTTTAGTGCTTTACGGTTTTCGCCGAAAGTAATGACTTCAAAATTCAGGATTGATCGATAAAACTGACAGGTGATTTCAATATTAGCGACGGTCAAAACCAAGTGGTCTAAATGGCTAATTTTCATATTTAATTCAACTCTCTTTATTTCTTTATTCACATTCAGGTAAGGATTGATTGTTTGTAATCAAACGGTTTTCATGGCGTTGATACTCAGCGATTTGCTGATAACTCATTTGTTGAAGAGGTCCTTTTTTTAAGCCTGAAATGGTGATTGCCATTTCTTTACGGAAATAGGGGATTTGATACATCCACGGAAAAATCAAGTCACGTAAACCACCCGCCCACCAGTGATCTGACTGATATAGTGGTGTCAGTAAACGGCTGAGAGATTGATAGAACTGGATCGATGAGCTGCGTTGTAGATGATAGTGTTGCCACAATATCGACCAGTCAATTTGCTGATTTTTCTTGGCAGTTTGTAGCGATTGCGAAAAAGCCCACGCATCTAACAGCGCCATATTGGCACCCTGTCCGAGTTGTGGACTCATGGCATGGGCTGCATCCCCAATCACACCAATTCGACCTTGTCCAAATTGTGACATCACTACATCACGATATTGAGCTGATAGCCATTGCGGCTGATTTTGCTGGCCTAATAAAAGCTGCTTGAGCCATTCTGCGACTTCAGGCCAACGATCTGAGACTTGTTTTAACCATTGTTGTTTTGCAGATTCATCTTTTAGGAACGATTGTAGTTGCGATGTTGGTAAGCTCCAAAACACACTGGAAAGCCGTTGTTGTGGTGCTGATGGGATCGCACCGGTAGGAAGAATCCCCATCATAATTTTAGCGCGATCATAAAACTGATGTAGGATTTCAGGATTTAAGCTTAAACATTCAGGTACGATTGTCCATGCGGCACCCCAAGGATAAGGCTGATCGATTTTAACCCATGCTTTGGGGCGAAGTTGGCTGCGTGCACCGTTGGCAATCAATACAGCGTCAAAACAATCATCAAAACGGTGCTGTTTGAATAAACCCAATACTCGAACCTCGTTTTGTTGCTCTTGGATTTTTTCAATACAATGGCTCATTCGCCAAGTCACTTGACTGGAATATTCAGCTAACTTTTCAGTTAAGACATGACATAAAGTGGCACGATGAATCCCGAGACCAAAACGGTGAGCTTCGGCTTGATGATAATGACTATTTACCAATAGACGCTTATCGGCAAGTTGTCCTTCTAAACCTGTGACTTTTGCACCGAGCTTTAAAGCTTGATCAAGGATGCCAAGATGTTCAAACACAGCTAAACCCGCGGGTTGTAACAGTAAACCTGCGCCGACAGGAGAGAGTTGATCCACCTGTTCAAAAATGGTGACTCGATGACCTTCACGAGCCAGTAAAATGGCTGTCGCTAGTCCCGCAGTACCAGCACCAATAATGGCAAAATGAGCTGTGTGCATGTGTGTTTAAATCAACTTTTTGCGTCGTTATCTCTGTATTTCAATAATAATTTTGTCTTATGGTTGGTTAGGATGCCGTATTTGAATAGTACTGGTTTTAATAGAGAAGTCAAAGTCTCGCAATAGATAGATACAGCGCGCATTACAAAAAAGCCTGCATGGCACGTCTCATAAAGACGCATCATACAGGCATATCTAAATTAGTAGATACTAAGCTTCAGCATGTTTATGCTTATGATGCAAGAAAGCAAGTACTTCACCTCGATAATGATTGAATTGCGCATCTTCAGCTAATGCGAGACGATCACGTGGTCGGGGCAGATCAACTGTTAAAATATCACCGATGGTTGCCGCAGGACCATTGGTCATCATCACAATTCGATCAGATAGAAGTACTGCTTCATCCACATCATGTGTAATCATGATCATGGTGTTATTCAGCTCTGCCTGAATTTGCATGAGTGCATCTTGTAGGTTGCTGCGCGTGAGGGAATCCAATGCACCGAACGGCTCATCGAGCAATAAAACCTTGGGTTTCATGGCGAGGGCACGCCCAATCCCGATGCGTTGCTTCATGCCGCCTGAAATTTCATTGGGTAATTTGTCTTTAGCATGCAACATATTGACTTGATTAAGATTGTGAATAATCCAGTCATGGCGTTCGGCTTTGGTCATCGTGGTTTTGAATACCGAATTCACTGCAAGCTCAATATTTTCATAGCAGCTTAACCAAGGCAGTAACGAGTGATTTTGAAAGACCACAGCGCGATCACTGCTTGGAGAGTTGACTTCTTTACCATCGAGTAGAACCACTCCTTGAGTGGCTTGGTATAATCCCGCAACGATATTTAAAACGGTTGATTTACCGCAACCTGAATGTCCAATTAATGAAACAAACTCGCCTTGATGAATGTCTAGGTGAATATCCTGTAAAGCGGTGAAGGTTCCACCACTGTCTTTTTCGAACACCATATCGAGATGTTGTAAAGAAAGATATGCTGTACTCATGAATGAACTCCTTAGCGCGTGGCAAGTGATTTGTCCCAGCTAAAACGGCGTTGTAGCATGAGCATAATGCGATCGAGGGCGAAGCCAATAAGACCAATGGTAATGACCGCGACAAAAATTCGTGAGGTAGAGAGACTGCTGCCATTTTGGAACTCATCCCAAACAAATTTACCCAAGCCCGGATTTTGAGCGAGCATTTCCGCTGCAATCAGTACCATCCAACCGACACCGACGGATAAGCGTAAGCCTGTAAACACCATCGGAATAATGGCTGGCAATACAATTTTGGTGAGATGGGTATACCACGATAAATTCAGCACTTTACTGACATTCATAAAATCTTGGCTAATTTGCCCCACACCGACCATAGTGTTAATGAGGGTAGGCCAAATGGTGCACATGGCAACAGTGATGGCAGAAATGACAAATGATTTTGATAACCCTTCGATTGGGTGGACATATAAAGAGGCCACCAATAGGCTCACGATGGGTAGCCAAGCAAGTGGGCTAATGGGTTTAAAAATTTGAATCAGTGGATTTAAAGCGCGATAAAAATTAGGACTGAGCCCACAAAGTAAACCGACTGGGATTGCAATCATCGAAGAAATGATACATGCAGTGAGAACTGTCTTTAAGCTCGTCAGAATTTGATCAATAAAGGTCGGTGGCGCGCTAAAGATTGCGGTTGATCCTTCTGGTAAATTGGCATAAAAAGTTTTAGCAGCTTCGCGCTGATTAGAAAACTCGGACATTAGCCCTTTAAAAGCATTTAACACTTCAACGGGACCGGGTAGATTGCCGATATTGGTTTGGATTTGTTGAGATGCACCTTGCCACACCCCGAGAAATGCAAGAATTGCAATAATCGGAAGGATGATACTGAGAATAGAGTGACGTGCCTTTACTGATAATTTTTTCATGAAAATTCCCCCTATAACATCAATTTAGATTTGGCTAGATAAGTGTGCCTTTGTCATGGCGACACTTATCTCATGTTGGTAGAGAATTATTTCAGGCCAATTTTAAAAGACGCCAAGAATGCATTTGGCTGGTTGGCATCAAAGAGCACACCATCCAGTGCACTGGTTTCAGGTGCTTTGATATAGTTCGCAGTGCTAAAGTCTGGGAAATCTTCAGCCTTCATTTTTCCTTCAGCAATGAGTTCTTTTGCTGCTTGTGCATAGATTTCTGGTTGATAGGCTTTCTTGGCCATATCTAAATACCATTGGTCTGGCTTGGTTTCTGGGATATGTCCCCAACGACGCATTTGGGTCAACCACCAAACTGCATCTGAATAATAGGGAATGCCATATTGACCTTTATAAAAGGTATTAAAATTCGGTACAGGGCGTTTATCACCTGCTTCAAATTCAAATGTTCCTGTCATACTGTTGGCAATCACTGCCTCATCTGCACCCACATAGTTGGGTCTTGAAATAATTTTGACGGCTTCGGAACGATTGGCATTGTTGTCTTGATCTAACCAATACGATGCACGGATTAATGCTTTGACAACTTTAACTGTGGTGGTTGGATTTTTCTCTGCAAAGTCTTTGGTCATACCAAATACTTTGTCTGCACCATCTTTCCACATTTGATCTGAGGTGGCGACAGGGACTCCAATTTTTCTAAACACGGCTTGCTGGTTCCACGGTTCACCCACGCAATAGCCCATAGTTGTACCCGCCTCCATCGTAGCAACCATTTGTGGTGGGGGAACCACTGAAAGCATGACATCTGCACCTTTATTGCCCGAGGTGTCGTTAGCATCATAAACACCAGGATTGACACCTCCAGCAGCTAACCAATAGCGCATCATGTAGTTATGTGTGCCTACAGGAAAGGTCATCCCTAAATTAAATGGCTTCCCAGATGCTTTGGATTGGTCGGCTGCACCTTTTAGGGATGCAGCACTAATCGGGTGCTTCGGTTTGCCATTCTCCATACTCAATTGTGGTTTCATTTGTTGCCAAACAGTGTTGGAAACAGTGATTGCTGCGCCATTATAAGAAAGGGTAAATGGGGCAATGATTTCTTTATTACCTGTGATACCTGTCATTGCACCAAGAGGCATCGCCGCGAGCATATGCGCGCCATCTAACTCACCGCCTGCAACACGGTCATACAAGACTTTCCAGTTAGATTGTGCTTCAAGCTGTACATTTAATCCTTCATCTTGGAAATAGCCTTTTTCATGGGCAATTGCTAAAGGCACCATATCTGTCAGCTTAATAAATCCAAGTTTAAGATTGGTTTTTTCAGCGCCAGTTGCTGTGTTTGAAACGGCATCCTTTGCTGTTTCTGGTTTTTTCCCACATCCGCTGAGCGATAAGACGACAGCAGTCATACACATCGTTAGACATGTTGATTTGACGAAATGTGACATAATCGTTAGACCCCTATTTTGATATCTCTTGGTCATCAGCTTGGTGATCTATGCTGATTGATATTTTATTTTTGCTTGTGAGCGGTGTGATAGGGGCGTGCAAAAAAAGACAATACAAAATCATGATGACGCCCTCACAACTCAATCCATATGTATGGACAAGCAGTTCTACGGGCATCATTGGCCGTGAATTAAAAAATCACCTTTGATTTTTTATAATTATGAAGTAGCAACTTGTATGCCAAATCATCAAAGGTCTATCCATTATTGTTTTCTAATTTAAGTATGAAATATCAAAACTACTATTTAGTCATACGCCAAAGCGCTAGTAGACTGCTTAAAACGATCAATACAATTGAGATAAACCAAGGGCTTATAATTGCAATCGTCAGCATAATCAACATGGTGCTACCAAACATCCAGCTGCGACGTTGTTGCTGTTGCATTTGTAAACGCATTTGTTGAATTTCTTTGAGCTGTTTGTCATGCCATGCAGATTGATTTTTTAAACCATTGAGACTATCAATCAGCAGACTCGGTAGATCCTGAGCGCCCAATAATAGATCAGGAATTTGTTGTCCAATCTCTTTGACATTTTTTACTGGGTTCATATTGGCTTTGACCCACTCAGTCAAAATAGGTTTTGCCAATTTCCAGATATCAAGCTGAGGGTAAAGGTCTGTGCCTAAGCCTTCAACATGAACCAACGTCTTTAACAACAACATCAGTTGTGGTGGAATTTCCAAATGGAATCGACGTGCAATATCCATCACCTGAATCAAAATGCCTGCGAAATCCAATTGATCCATTGGTTTTGACACCATTGGACCGACAGTACGACGCATTTCTCTTGATAATGCATCTTGATCAGTGCCCGGTGGAATCCAGCCTGCTTGATGCACGATCTGAATCAACTGCATGAAGTTACTGTTCATGACAGCAAGTAGCATCCGCGCAACCGTCATTTGATCGGACTTGGATAATTCGCCCATGATGGCACAATCTAGTGCAATAAAACGCGGATTACTTGGGTTAATGGTTTCAACAAAGACATTACCCGGATGCATGTCAGCGTGGAAAAAGTTGTCACGGAATACTTGAGTAAAGAAAATGGTCAAGCCTTTTTCTGCCAAATCAGCGCGATCCATGCCAAGACGATCAAAGGTCGCGATATCTGAAATAGGAACACCGGTGATACGTTCAGCCACCATTACATCTTTACTGTCCATGTACACTTCAGGCACATACATCATGCTTGAGCCAGTAAAGTAGTGTCGCATACGACGGGTATTGTCTGCTTCTAAGCTTAGATCCAGTTCATTTAAGATAATTTGGCGATAATCTTGAATAATTTCAGATAAATGTAAGGCACGAGCGGCTTCTAAACGATTTTCTAGCCAATCACCAAGCCATGTTAAAATTTCAAAATCTTGTAGGATTTGACTGCGAATATCAGGGCGAGTGACTTTAACTACGACTTCACGACCATCATGCAACGCCGCG
Organism: Acinetobacter haemolyticus; assembly: GCF_003323815.1. NCBI lineage: Bacteria > Pseudomonadati > Pseudomonadota > Gammaproteobacteria > Moraxellales > Moraxellaceae > Acinetobacter > Acinetobacter haemolyticus. Next base: position 3,086,096 of record NZ_CP030880.1, on the reverse strand, counting down.
GTATGCACTTGGGCGATGGATGCGGCAGCGAGCGGTTGCTCATCAAAGCGCAAGAATAAGGTGTCAACATCCGCCTTTAGAGACTCTTGGATACGCTGCTTAGCCAGTTGTGTGTCATAGGGTTTTACGCGGTCTTGTAATAACACCAGTTGTGATAATACTTCAGGTGGAATTAAATCGCGGCGAGTTGAAAGTAATTGACCGAGCTTAATCGCTAACGGTCCCATATCTTCTAATGCTTCTTTGAGCTTAAGTGGATTCTTTTTCTCTCGACTAGACCATGCAGCAGGGTGCATTTTGATGACATTTAACGCATGGCGTGCTTTTACTGGTAATTCTTCCGCAGGGAACAAGGTATCAAGGCGGTAATGTGCTGCAATACGCCAGAGTTCAAGTAACCGTGTAATATGCGGAATCATATGAAATTTTACCTAGTCTTGTGTGGGATTAAACTGAGATTGTAACTGCTGAAATTTTGCTTCTAAACGATCTAATTCTTGATTGAGCTGACGAGTCTCTCGATTCAGATCATCCATTTGCCAACGCGGAGCAAATAAACCGCTATCTTCTTTGAGCGCATCTTCGACAAAGAATAAATGACTTTGCAACGAGCGTTTTATGTGTTGAGGCGCAAGCTGAATTTTCCCTAACTCATGTGCGAGTTGTGGTCCAATCCAAGGGGATAAATGTGCTGCCAGATCTGGTTCGGCTTGTTGCATGATCCGTTGAATATCTTGCAATAAGTGATAATCACCTTCCAGCGGAATATTGCCAATTTGATCCATGTCGCTGAGTAGCAATTTGACTAAAGCCACCACGTTTTCAACATGTAAAGTTGCGGTCGCATCGACTATTTTATGTTGAGGATCAAAAGGACGTTGTTCAAAAATAGAAGCGGTTTGACTCTGTCCTGTGACAGTGGGTTCGAGACGAACTTTATTTTCATCAAAAAACACATCAACAGAAAGTTGCGGACTGTCGATCACAACTCTCAATAGTTGACCTTGTAGCTGATTGAGTTGAATACGTGTAATCGCATCCAAATCAATCATTTGATGAATGATACGTTCGACTGCACCAAGTGCTAAAATCGACCACATATCTTAAGCCTTACAATTTGAATCCGCGGTGAACTGCAACAATACCACCTGTTAAGTTGTGGTAGTCACAGCTTTGGAAGCCTGCATTTTCCATCATGCCTTTGAGGGTACGTTGGTCTGGATGCATACGAATTGATTCTGCAAGATATTTATAGCTCTCAGAATCATTTGCCACTAATTTACCCATGATCGGAAGTGCGGTGAATGAGTAAAAATCGTAGAGTTTTGAAAATGGTTCAAAAACAGGTTTTGAGAACTCAAGTACCAATAAACGACCACCTGGCTTAAGTACGCGGTACATCGCTTGTAAAGCCGCATCTTTGTCCGTCACGTTACGTAAACCAAAACTGATTGTCACTAAATCAAAACTATTATCCGCAAATGGTTCTAAAGTTTCTGCATTGGCCAGTACGAAATCAACATTGGTACAACCTGCATCAATTAGACGATCACGACCAACGTTCAGCATTGATTCATTGATATCTGAAAGAACAACATGTCCCTGAGGCCCCACTTCACGGCTAAACACTTTGGCTAAGTCACCTGTACCGCCAGCGATATCTAGCACGTGCTGACCACGACGAACGCCTGACATATTGATCGCAAAGCGTTTCCATAAACGGTGAATACCAAATGACATCAGGTCATTCATGATGTCGTATTTGCTTGCCACGGAATGAAAGACTTCTGCAACTTTTTGGGCTTTTTCATCACTGCTTACGGTTTGGTAACCAAAGTGTGTGGTTTCACCGACATTGCCTGTATTGGCACCACGCGGCAAGTTGTATTTCGGTACTGAACCTGTAGGTGTCGAAGCAAGACCTTGTTGTAATGATTGTTGCTGACCTTGTGGTGTGCCTTGAGGCAGTGGTGAGCTTAGGAATGGACTGACTTTGTCTGAACTTGGTTTTTGCTCAACTTCTGGGGTAGGCTGTTGGTTTTCGTTAGACATTGTTTTCTCCTAAACTTTCGTTCTAGCGGCACGAATCAGCATGCATAATGACAGATTTTGTATTTTTTTACAGGCTTTGCTGCGTAATTGTTATGAATAATATACAGAAACTCATTTTCCCAAAAGTTTTTTTAAATTGAATTGGCGAGTGATAAATCTCCCTCTACATTGAGAGGGAGCAATGCATCACTTTAAGCTTGGAACGGGTTTGGATGTCCAGCATGGACTTTATCAATAATTTCACGTTCTTTTTCTGTAAAGGTTTGGATAAAGCTGGCTGCTGACTTCATCGGTTTCATCGCTGCAAAACCTTCTTGAATAAAGGCATACATGCGTTCAAATTGATATTTATTGGCGATCCCTTTACACATTTTAAACGCAGCATACATCATGGTCGAGCGCATATATTTGTCTAATGTTAGGCCTAACTCATCTAGCAACTGTAATTGTTCATATCGAGCTTCACCTTGGTCCAATTTGATTAAGGTCTGACGCATGATTTCATCTGTGAGCGGTGTGTCCAACGGATAATCTTGTAAGAGCTGAATCGCGACTTGTTCATCCAATTGTGTTGCGAGGACTGCAAGACTGACCGATTTGGTTCCTGTCTTGATTGCATTTTCAGGGAGCAGGCTTTCTGCTTTATGCGCATATTTCAAGAGACGTTCGATTTGCTGAGCCATGGCATCAAAATCAGGCCCGCCATATAACCGATTTAAAAAATACTGAGCCATCAGTTGATTCTCAGGCAGGGCAAAAAACGCTTGGTGTGTAGCCGCGATACGAGTCTTCATCCATGCTTGAACTTCATGCAGACGTTGTGCAATCGCTGGATCTTGGTGGTAATTTAAATTTTGATATTTTAATAAAAGATCATCAAATGCAGCGAGTTTAGACATATTTGAACTCTATGAAAATAAAACCATGAAATCATAGGCTGCATCATACCCAAGAACTATGACAGCATAAACGTTAAATGTTTAACAATTGGTCACTGTAACCATGCACTGATGGTCTCTACAGAAATTGTACATTTGTGTTTTTAAACACCAAAGCAGTTATGACTATACTCGATGTTATTAAATCATGCACTTAGGGTGAAAAATGAATGCGCAAACCCCTGTATTTGAATTGCGAGATGAAGATGAGCTGTCTTTAGATTTGATCGAAGCACAATATGCTTTAAGAGAGAGTCGGGACCAGAAAAATGCAAAAAGTGTTTTGGTCTTGGTCAGTGGGATTGAGTTGGCCGGAAAAGGTGAAGCCGTTAAACAATTGCGAGAATGGCTGGACCCTCGTTATTTGCGAGTAAAAGCGGATGCTCCTCAGCGCTTATCAAGCGATCAGGCATTTTGGCAGTCTTATACTCGATTCATCCCCGCAGAAGGACAAATTGTGGTGATGTTTGGCAATTGGTATAGCGATTTACTTGCAACCGCGATGCAGGATCCCAAAGCATTCAAAGACAGTACCTTTGATCAATATGTTCAGAAGATGCGTGATTTTGAAAATGATTTGCGACAAAATCATGTCCATGTGATCAAAGTTTGGTTTGATCTCTCATGGAAATCCTTACAAAAGCGTCTAGATCAGGTTGATCCATCTGAACAGCATTGGCATAAATTGCATGGATTAGATTGGCGTAATAAAAAACAATACGATACTTTGCAAAGCTATAGCCAGCGATTTACGGATGATTGGTTCATCATTGATGGTGAGGATGAAAAGCGCCGTGATCAATGCTTTGCTCAATACATATTACAAACTTTACAGGCTTTACCAGAGCATCCAACACAAGTCGAGCAGACATGGCAACAGGCCAGTATTCCTCAAGAATTATTAGTACCAGATCAGAACGTATTGGAAAAAGAGCAATATAAAGATCAGTTAAATGAACTCACCCGTAAAGTCGCTGAGGCGATGCGTTGTGATAAGCGGAATGTCATTATTGCCTTTGAAGGCATGGATGCAGCAGGTAAGGGCGGAGCTATTAAACGTATCGTCAAAAAACTTGATCCACGCGAATATGAAATTCATACCATTGCAGCACCAGAGCGTTATGAGTTACGTCGTCCATATTTATGGCGCTTTTGGAATAGATTGAATGATAGTGGCAAAATCACCATTTTTGACCGAACTTGGTATGGACGTGTCTTGGTGGAGCGAATTGAAGGTTTTGCATCCACAGTGGCGTGGCAACGTGCCTATGATGAAATCAATCGGTTTGAACAGAATCTAACGGATTGTCAGACGGTGATTGTCAAAATCTGGTTAGCAATCAGTAAGGATGAGCAAGCGCGTCGTTTTAAAGAACGCGAACAGACCTTGCATAAGCGCTTTAAAATTACGGAAGAAGATTGGCGTAACCGAGATAAATGGGATCAATATTTAGAAGCCGCCGCAGATATGTTTGAACGAACGGATACTGCAAATGCACCTTGGCATGTGATTGCGACAGATGATAAATACACTGCAAGAATTGAGGTTTTGAAAGCGATATTAAAACAGCTGAACGTCGATTAAGCGTTCAGCTGTAAAAGGTGCATACGCTTTTATTTATCAGAAATAAGTGCAGCGTGTTGATCAATTGAATGTTGATGGGTTGAGACGTTGCCACGAATCATTTGCTGTTGGCGGAAAATAATTAAGGTGGCAATGAAGCTAATGATTGCAGCAAGCATCAACCAAAAGGCTGGCATACTTTTGCTACCAGAACTTTGTACCAGATAGGTCGCAATCATTGGTGTTAGCCCACCAAATACCGAGGTTGCTAAACTATAAGCAACCGAGAAACCTGCGATTCGAACTGAGCTTGGCATGATTTCAGTGAGAGAAACCACTAGTGCACCATTATAAAAACTATAAAGTAGTGATAACCACAGCAATGCGAGCAGCATATGAGCTAAACTGATGTCATGGGCTAACCAGTTCAGTAAAGGATAGGCACTCAGAAAAATCAGTACCGAGGTGATAATCAGTAATGGTTTTCGACCAAATTTATCAGAAAGATGACCGCCAATAGGGAGGAGTAAGAAGTTGCTTGCGCCAACCATGACGGTTGCAATTAAACTTTCAGTGCTGCTGAGATTAAGGACTTCTTTACCATAGGTCGGTGTGTAAACAGTAATGAAATAAAACATGGTGGTGGTGGTTGCAACCATGCACATTCCAAGCAACACAATTTTCCAGTTTGCCGCCAGCGTGCGCATGATTTGCTGCGTGGTTGGATGTTCTTTGCGAGCACTAAATGCTTCGGTCTCTTGCAATGATTTTCGTAACCAAAAAATGAAAGGAATAATTGCGCAACCGACGAAGAACGGAATACGCCACGCCCACGCATCGACTTGTGCCTTGGTGAAAATGAGACTGACAATATAACCCAAAGTGGCGGCAAAAATGACAGCGACTTGTTGGCTAGCGGATTGCCAACTGGTAATAAAACCACGATTATGAGGTGCTGCGATTTCTGATAAATATACTGAAACACCGCCAAGTTCTACGCCTGCTGAAAATCCTTGAGCGAGTCGACCGATGAAAATGAGAACGGTGGCTGCAAACCCAATGCTGGCATAACCAGGCGTCAGTGCAATCAATAATGAACCGGCTGCCATAATGCTTAAGGTAACCATTAAGCCTTTGCGTCTTCCGATGCGATCAACGTAAGGACCAAGGACCAAAGCACCAATTGGACGCATTAAAAAACTCACCGCAAAGATCAAAAAAGTTTTCATCAGTGCGGCATAGCTGCTATCAGCGTGGAAAAAGGTTTCTCCTATGGCTTTTGCGTACAGCCCAAATAGAAAGAAATCATATTGTTCGAGAAAGTTCCCACTTGTGACATTAAAAATGGCACGTATTTTTGACGTTGTTTGTCCGTGTTGCACAACGACTCTCCATCATTTATTTGTCATCGTGGGATGGAGAATAAAAATACAATCTTGATCTAAACTTAAAAAATTAAGTGAATATTAACGTTTCTGTAGTTTTTGTGTATGTGATCGCCGTCCTTTGAATCTATCGTTTCAAAGGACGGCGTTGATGAATGTTTTATTAGGTCGGAGCAAAGTTAGTTCGGGGCAAGACTTTTCTGTTGGATTCTTTTCGCAAGGTTATAACAGTCTTGGATGTGTAATTCGGTAATTTTTTTCATCATAAAATAACCTAAACTTGCAGCAACGATTTGCCCGCCTAAAGGAATAAATTTGGTGACTTGCTTGGTTGCGATTTTTGCAAAAAAGCCGTTAAAGGATTTTTTCATAGCAGTACGCGCGACCAATAAGCCTGAAAACTCAAATCCACGCTTACGAAGTTCATTCCAATGAATTTTTTTAGTTTCAGGGTCATATACACTGATGTGTTCGGGTGCAAGACCAAAACGGGCATTAATCTCTGGAATAATGTGAGTGAGCATACTGAGATCGACCACCACATCAAAGAAAGGAATCGGAACAATCGCTGCTCCTGCTGAGTAATAAGCAGTTTTTTTGGTACGTTCTAAGCATTCTTGGCGAATTTGTTCCAAATTTAAATTTGGGTCAATAAAGTCAGGCGCTTTTTCAATTTTCATAAAGTAATACCTAAGTTTGTCCCTTGAATATTGGATTTTGAAGTGTATATATAACGAGTAAGCAATCCATTATTCAATCGTATTTAAAATAAATTTATATTTCATGTTGCCTAACGTGACATAGTTCTACAAGCTTGTATAGTGATGATTGTGTACGAATTTGTGCATAAATAGGGTGTTTTTGATCAATGGGGTTCAGTTAAGCATGGGTATTCATGTTATTCAAAGTCAAAGCCTTGAGGTGTTATTAAAAGGCGTGATGACAGCAATCACCCAACCAAGTCACTCTCCATTGCAAGTATTTCATACGCAGCATTTTATTGTGCCGAGTCCTGCTCAAGAACAGTGGCTGACCCAGAAGATTGCTGAACAGCAGGGAATGATGGCAAACTATCAGTTTCATCATCGTATTCGCGGATTTCAATGGTTTGCCTATCAACAGGTCCTTGATAATAAGGAAAAAGTACGTAAAGCCAATATTCCACGTCTGATTTTAAAATGGCGTATTCATCAAGCTTTGCAACCCTTTATTCAGGCTGAACAGATCACTCTTGAGCCTGAGCATCCTCTCTATTCGATTGTGCAACGAATTTATGATAGTGCGGACCAGTTGCAACAACGCACTGAAAAGCAACTCAAAAAACAAAGCATGTTGTATTGGGTTGCTGAGCAAGTTTCGCATTTATTTAATAACTATATGATCTACAGGGGACATTGCCAAAGAGGCTGTGGTGATGCTTGTACGTGCTCGACCAATTGGCTTTCGACTTGGGGGCAAAATAAAGCACTCGATATCGAAAATTTGATCTCAAAAACGGATCAGCAGATCTCAGCATTTAGCTTACAACAAACGCAACAATTAGAAGCATGGCAGCGTTGGCTATGGCAAAACCATTTTCATGATGACTTTGTAGAAATGCAAAGCATTGATGCTGATTTTTGGCAAATTTTAGATAATGAACAGACTCGCGCACAAGCATTAGCACAATTACCGACACAAGTGATTGTGTTTACTTTATTGGATTTACCGCCGAGTCAATTACAGTTTTTACGCCGTTTGGGACAATATCTAGACGTGTTGATTTTGCACTATAACCCCTCTCAGGAATATTGGGCAGATAGTGTCGATCCGTTGTGGAAGCAGCGTTATGACTTGGGAGTGAAAGAACGTTTTATTGGCAAAAATCCAAAAGCCACTGACGCTGAAATCGCAGCATTTTTTGAAAGTTTTAGTTTAGGTTTTAATGCGTTAAATCGTGAATCGCGACATCCGCTTTTGACGCGTTTGGGTAAACAAGCACGAGATCATTTCTCCTTGTTGTCACAACTGGCAACAGGAGAAGAAGGGAAGTGGGTCGATGCTTTTATTGATCATTTTCCTGAAACCTTACTCGGAAAAATTCAGTCTGATATTTTTTATTTAGCCGAACCTAAAGCCGAACAATATGAATTGGCTGCTGAAGATCATTCGGTCCAAATTCATGTGTGTCACTCCAGTTTAAGGCAGCTGGAAGTCCTCAAAGAGCAATTAATTCACTGGTTATCACAAACGGATGCAGTACCACGCCGTCCGAGTGATGTCTTGATTTTAACGCCAAATTTGGCGGAATTAGAACCTCTGATTCGCAGTGTATTTTCTGCGGTTCCAAATGAACACGATGTATTTTTACCCGTCAAAATTGCAGGCGTGGCGCAACTGGATGCTTTAAATGCTTGGCGTGCAGTAGTGGGCCGGTTGCAACTGACGCAAGGTCGCTTTACTCAAGATGATTTTGCCGATTGGCTCAATCTTGCTGCGACCCAACAACGCTATGGTTTGGATTACACACAAACACAGCGGGTTTTAGATTTACTCAATGATGCAGGCTTTAAACGTGGTTTAGATGAAGCACATCTCAAACAAACACTTAGTGCTGAGGATAGGGATTACCGCTATAGCTTTAAGTTTGCTCTAGATCGTTTGGCATTAGGTATTGCTGTACCTGCACATGTGATGGTGCAGCAAACCTTGAGTTATGCGTTGGTGCAGCCCAGTGATTTTGAATTGATTGGTATTCTGATTCAGATTTATCAGGATCTGTCTGCGCGCCGAGATTGGTTGGTGGTGCATGAACAGGGACAGCGTTTACCTGTAGAAATATGGTTAAAACGACTTAAAGAAGATATACAAGAATTTGAGCAAGCTGACATTGTGGCATTAAAAACCGTTCGTGAGATTATTCAAAAACAAGAACGTATGCTGACTTTGGCAAGCTATTACGATGATGCTGAAACACAGCTTCGCCAAATATCTTTACCGTTGCCTTATATCCTAGAGGAAATCCAACGCACTTTAGAGAGTCAATCTGCGCAAGTGGAACCCACAGGACAAATCACGTTTAGCCAAATTGGACAGATCCGCCCGATTCCTTATCGCTTAATTGTGTTGTTAAATTTAGATACAGGTAAATTTCCAAATCGCGACAGCCATATTCCTTTTGATTTGATGGATGCACTGCGTCAGCAACTAGGGGATCGTTCTCGTTTAGAAGATGATCAAGGGGCTTTTCTGGATGCGGTGCTATTGGCGCAAGAGCAATTATGGTTGTTCTATAATGGCTTTGATATTAATGACGGTGAGGTCCGAGAACCCTCAAGTATTTTGCAAGGTTTCCGTGATCATTTGGCATTGGTTGTGAAAGCTCCCCTCTCTAAATCTCTCCCAGAGGGAGAGACTTCCTTTAATTCTTTTGGGGAAGACTATGAAAAACTCCAGATCCCACCACAACTCTATCCACTTTATCATCTGCATCGCTTGCAGCCCTTTGATCCACTCGGTTTTTTAGCAGAGCAAAGTTATACGCGTTTTCAAGATCATTGGTTTAAAGTGGCATCACAAATTCAGCAAGTCAAAGGTGAGCGCCAAGCTTGGGTCAATAGTACTTATCCAATTGAGCTGAATGAAATGGTGGTCTTGGACAGCCAGCAATGGATTCAAGATGTCACCTTTCCAGCAAGACTATATCTAAAAACATTGGGTGTGGAGAATCTAAGTGCCACTGACTTGGTTGATCAAAACGAGCCTTTGCTATTAGATGGTTTAGGTAAATATGCAATTCGCCATTTTTTACAACAACAGGATAATCAAAGTTCCCCTGAGATTCTGCAAGATCAGTTGCCAGTAGGTAAAGTACAGCAAAGTGCTTGGCAACAAAGTTGTCTAGAGCAACGGCGTTTGTTGGAGCGACTGCAGCAATATGCAGCAGCGCCGACTGAAACAACGCAGCGAGTTTGGCGTATTTCCAAACAACTGCAAATGAGTTGTGTAATCCCAAAACAAAATACACAAGACTGGGTCAGCCTAGATGCATCGAGTGCACGTGCTAAACGCTTCGCTAAAGTGTGGCTGGAATATTTACTGTGGTTGGCGATATTGAATCATGATTCAGCAGCCTCAAAGCGCCGTATCGTAGTGTTTAGCGATCAGACTGTGATTTGCGAAGGTTTAAGTGCTCAGCAAGCGCAGCAGTATTTACAAGCATGGTTACAACTTTGGCAAACTGGGCAACAACAACCAGTGGTGTTGCCAGCAGCTTTACTGCTTAAGCCGCTGGAAAAAGGCAAACACTATGATTGGGTTGAACAGGATAGCCAGCAGGTTTTAGTCGAAGACAGCCAAAAGCAGGTGTTGAAAGATTGGAATGATACCGGTGATTTTTCAGGTTTTGATATGACACAAAATGAAGCCTGTAAACTGCATCGAGATTGGCAATTTATTCTACAAGAACAAGATGCAGCAGCACTATTACAATACGCTTGTGATCATTATAGCTATGCGCTGTATCAACCCATTTTTGAATTTTTACGTGTGGAGTAAGGCATGAGTTCAAAATTTCCTGTGTCTTATCAACCTATCTGTGATATTCAGTTTGAAGGTTTACATCTGATTGAAGCATCGGCTGGAACAGGTAAAACGTATACGTTATCGAGTTTGATGGTTCGCATTTTCTTAGAAAAATATTTGCCGAATCAAGTGATTGCGACGACCTTTACCCGCGCTGCCGCTGCAGAGTTAAAAAGCCGAATCCGTGCTCGATTGATTGAAGTACAACAATATTTAGAACCAATGCGAACGGTATTGGAAAGTGATATTTACATACGTGCAGCGCAAGAATCTGATCCGTTGAAGCAGCATTTACTCAAAACTTTTGCTCCGCGTATTGCCTATGCCTGTGAACGTTTAAAACTAGTGATCGACCAGTTAGATGAGCTATTCGTGGGAACACTGGATAGCTTTAGCCAAAAGTTATTGCGTGAGTTTGCCTTTGAAAGTGGCAAGATCGAACGTGCTCAAATCACTGAAGATGCGAAAGCTTATACACGTCAATTGATCCATGATGTATTACGAGAATGGATTCAATCACAACCCCAACACGTCATTGATGCGCTTTATAGTGTGGGTGCGCTTAAAAGTGTGGATCATTTTGTCGGGATGGTTGAGAGCTCTTTAAATTTTAGCTCTGCACAATTTAAATTACCTGACATGCCTGAAATTGAGCTTGCTCAATTACAACAGTGGCAACAACAAGCACAGCAAATAGACCTCAGTGCTTTGGCTGAATATTTTAATTTAGATGGTGCATATTATTCTCATATTAATGGTACTTCTTTTCGTAACAACGCCTTCAATAAGCTCTTTTGTGAGTCTTTACCGCAGTTATTAAAAGCGCTCGCAGATTCGCAAAATGTACAGGTCTTTGATGGTTATCTTTCTGATGCTCGAGAGACTGTTTTTAAATTTTTAGACAAGCTCGACAGTCAGAAGATTTTTAAAAAATGTCCTGCTGAAGTCTCGGATGGTTTTTATCAGCACCCTACGATTCTACACATTCAAAAACTTTGCCATTCTTTAAAAGAAACACAACAACAATTTGAACAACTTCAGGTGTATCTAAAAGCGTATCTGTGTATTGAAGTCAAAAAACGCTTACCGCAAGTGTTACAGCAAAAGGGCGAAACCACTTTTGCCCAACAAATCAAAACCTTGTCAGAAGCATTAAAAGGTGAGCAAGGTCAACGTTTTGCGGTATTTGTACAGGCACGTTATCCGTTGATTTTGGTGGATGAGTTTCAAGATACCAACCAAGATCAAGATGATATGTTGGCGACCATTTGGCGACATCCACAACGTTATCAAAAAGGCTGCATGATCATGGTGGGCGACCGTAAGCAGGCAATTTATGGTTTCCGCGGTGGTGATATGCTGACCTTTTTAAATGCTTATCAAGATATTATGTCGAAGCAGGGTCGTGAATATAAGCTGATTCATAACCATCGCTCAGTCAAAGAGTTGGTTGAAGTTGTGGATGTGCTATTTCAACGGCAAATGGATTTTGGTGAACAGGTAGTTTATGACCCAATCCAAGCGGGTTCACGTCCGCATCCAGCATTGATTGAAAATGGGCAACTCAACCCTGCGCCATTACGTTGGTTACAACTACAAGATGGAAATGAACAAGCAACCCAAGTGGCTTGGAAAATTCAAAGTTTACTCAATCAAGCCCATTTGCAACAGTTATATCTAGATGAAGAAAATCTCCAAGCCATAAGTGAAGATGACATTGCGGTACTTTCACGTAGTCATCGTCAATTAGATGAAGTTCAATATGCTTTAGAGCGATTAGGTATCCGCGTCAATCGTCCATCAAAGCGCAGTGTGTTTGATTCAAAGATCGCGCAAGATGTTGGCGCATTACTCACCGCATTACTGCATCCTTATGATGAAGCGAAATTGAAGCGTGCTTTACTCAGTCGATTGTTTGGCTTTGATTTATCGACACTTATCGAATTGGAACAGAGTGCAGAAGGTCTGAGTCATTATATTCAGCAGTTCGATGACATCCGCGAAATGTGGCTTAATCAGGGATTCTTGGCAGCATGGCAACGTTGTTTAAATCAATTTGAAATTTGGCAGCAATTGGTCGCAACGCAAAGTAAAGATAATGAACGGGCAGTGGTGAATTTACGCCATCTTACTGATATTTTGAGTCAGCACAGTGAGCATGTTCAAGGCATCCAAAACCTCTATCATTGGTATTTAAAACAACTCCATTCTCCAAGTGACCGAGAATGGGAGTTGGAACACAAGCTATCCAGTGAAGCGGGTGTACAGTTGATGACCATTCATCAATCCAAAGGTCTAGAATTTAAAATCGTATTTTTACTTGGCGCGAATAAAGCATTTTCTGAAATGCAGAAGACCTTAAATTTCTCCACCACTGAAATTCAAATCCCTGAGACAGGACAGACCCGAACGCAACGTGTTGTGGCAATCGCAGATAAAAACTTTTTGCAACCAACTGAACTCGATCAGCATCAGCAACGTGCACAGGCTGAGCAAAATCGATTATGGTATGTGGCATTAACGCGTGCAAGTCACCGTGTTTATGCAGTATTTGAACCGGAAAAAGGCGATAAAAATAAATTATCAGGTTTGGCATTTTGGAAAAACCACGGAGATATTTTTCAGCATCCATATAGTGTTGAAGATTGTTTGTTGTTGGAACGCCCAGCTTCTTTACGAACACAAGAAACTCAGCTAGAGCGATTATTAGCCGCTGAGCCTTTACCTACACAACGTTTTTATGCGCGTGGAAAAACCAGTTTTAGTTATTTGGCACAGCATCTTAAGCATAGAGCCAATCGCCTTGATCGCTTAGCGAATGCGGATCAACAGTTTGATCAGGCTGAAGATGAAATCAATCTCTTAACAGTTGAAAGTGTTGCGGTATCACAGCCGATTGCTTGGATTAAGCAGTATTTTCCAAAAGGGACGTTGGCAGGAAATTTCCTGCATGAGATTTTTGAGCAGATTGACTTTCAGCATCCTGAAACATGGATCGAGGAAATTCGCCGCCGTTTTAAAAATACTTATCAAGGTTTATGGGTCGCATTATTAGAACAATATCAGCAACATTTTCCTGAGCAAGAGAATGCTGAACAGCAGCTATATCAATGGATTGCGTTGTGGTTAGCAGATGTACTGCAAACACCACTCAACCAAGGTTTTCAATTACAACAATTAGTGGTAGGACAGTATTTATCAGAGTGTCCGTTTTACTTAGCATTATCCGATCGTGTGTTAGCAATGCAGCGCGTACAACAGTTATTTGAAGAATATGATATTCAAATGCCTGAGTTTATTGATGCGAAATCAGCGCGTTATTTGAATGGTTCGATTGACTTAGTTTACTTTGATGGACAGCGATATCATATTGCTGATTATAAGAGTAATTATTTGGGTGAGAATCAAGCTGATTATCAATCTACACAAATTGCTGAAAGCATGTCTTTATCCAGTTATTGGCTTCAAGCCGCTTTATATTTGGTGGCATTGCACCGTTATTTAAGCGTGAAATTACAAAATTATCGTATTGATCAGCATTTAGGTGGTGCGTCTTATTTATATTTGCGTGGTATGAATGGACAAGCAGATCAAGGCTATTTTTATTGGAAACCTGAGGATGAGTTTGTCTTGCGTTTAGACGCAATATTGGGATATTTCTCTGAGGATAAACAAGGAAAAGGTGTGTAGATAAAATGGCTAAATTTAAATTAAACAAAATCTTATCTTGTGGATAAGCTTGTTTATAACCTTGTGGACAAGCGTGTGGGTAAGTTTGAGGATAACTCTGTGGACAAGCTAATCAGTGATCAGTCAGAACAAATGGCTTGGATAAATATGTGGAGTCGTTATCTCACACAAGCCCCATTTTCTCAATCTGCTCAAGCAGATAGCGCTGCACATGTGTTACAACAACTGATTGAAGCCAGTTTAAATGGCGATAGTTGTATTCAAGTTGATTTAGTTCAACTGGAAGCCTTGGGTGATTTAGCAATTCCAAGCGAAAAAGCAGCCACTCAAGTTGCCCCATGTGTCTACGATCAGCAGGGCTTGGCATTATACCGATATTGGCAGTTAGAACAACGCCTCGCACAGCAGATTTGCCGATTAAAGCGACAAATGACACCAGTAATCGATATTTCTGAGTATGAATCATTGCTTGAAGATGAATTTCAACAAGCCGCTCTGAAAATGGTATTGCAACAATGGCTCAGTATCATCACAGGTGGACCAGGTACAGGTAAAACTTATACCTTGGCACGTATCATTGCGGCACTCAACCAAATGATTCCTGATATCCGAATTGCTATGGCTGCACCCACAGGAAAAGCTGCGCAGCGAATGCAAGAAGCACTACAAAATTCATTTAACGATCCAAACTTGATTGCATCGGGTTTAGTGACTGATGAATTGCGTAATCAAAGCACACAAACCTTGCATCGTTTATTGGGAATGGGGAATCGACAAATTCCTCGCTTTAACGTGAAGCAGCCTTTGCCTTATGATGTGATTGTTGTCGATGAAGCATCGATGTTGGATTTAAGTCTTGCCACTGCATTGTTTGAAGCTGTGCCTGATTCTTGTCGAATCATATTGTTGGGGGATGCTAATCAGTTGGCCTCCGTCGATGTCGGGTCTGTTTTAGCTGACTTACAACAAGTCGAGGGTTTGGCAGAGAATCGTGTTCAACTGCAAAATAGTCGCCGCTTTTCAGATAAAGCAAAAATTGGTCAATTGGCGCGCTTTATTCAAGCACAACAAGCTTCATCTGAATCGGTCTTAACTCAGCTTGAACAGGAAATTGTAAAGCCAGCTTCTTTGCAAGAAATGAGTTTGAGTACAGCAATGCCTGATGCGATTCAGTTGGAATATCTACCTGAGCAATTGGATATAGAGATTGAACAATATCAGCAGAAATTAATGTATGGATTCAATGATTATGCTGAAATATTAAAATCTTATTTACATGCAGATCAACCAGAACAATACATTCAAGACGTGATACGTGTGTTTGATGATTATCGAATTTTGGCGGCAGTGAAACACGGCGCATTAGGTATTGAACAACTCAATCGCTATGCTGAGCGATGGTTGAATCAACAGCTTAAACAAATCGCTGTTGCAGAATGGTATGTCGGTCGTCCTGTAATGATGACTTATAATGATTATCAGCTCGGGATCTCAAATGGTGATATCGGGATTTGTTTTAAACATCGGACTCAAGCACAGCAATTTGAAGTATTTTTCCCTAGTTTAAATAAATGGATTGCAGCGCATCGTTTGCCACGTAATATGCAAACAGCTTTTGCATTGACTATTCACAAGTCTCAAGGCTCTGAGTTTACACATACCGCAATTGTGTTAGATGCAAATGCGAAAAAACTGCTTAGTCAGGAACTGATTTATACAGCAGTTACACGTGCTAAAAAAGTGGTCACGTTGCTGGCAGATCCAAATGCGCTGTTACAAGCCCTTACAGTACGCACAGTTCGTCGCAGTGGTTTAGTACAAAAGATCAATTTTCAAGGATTGTAAACTTATTCTTCAAAATTCACATTTTTGTAAGAAAAAGCTTACAAGGATTCGAGATATTGTCGCTAGAGCAATTTGCTGGTTTTTGAGATTATGAACACACAAAGAACCTAGCATGGAAAGTTAGGTAAATCGCAAAAAGAATAATAATAATAATGTCGTGATGACAGCGGGCTTACAGTGATGTAAGTGATAAAAGAGGAAATTTACAGCCGCTAAGCCTTGTAGTTTTGGGAGAGACTACAGGGCTTTTTTATTTTTATCATTTCTTGAAGCAATTATCTAACAAAATATCGTTCATCAAATTCCATAAAGAGAACCGATAATATTGTGTACAGTTTTTGCATAAAAAATATTTTTACGAGATTGCAATGCTTTAAAACAACAATTTAAGTAGCTAACCATTGTTAGACAGTTTTTTTTAATTATTAAGTTAATTGTTATACAGAATCGTACGTTTTTGCTTACACGCAGATAAGAAAAATGCTATTTTTCTCCACAATTGATTGTGACAGAATAGTCGGTATAAAGAGAAGAGTTTTTTTAATTAAATAACAAAAACGATGTGTAAATTGCATGCAGAGGGTAAAAGGGCAAGCGAATACAAAAAAGATAAATCATAAAAAGAAATTAAAATAAGAATAATAAAAACTTCAGCGCAAAAGCCCGAGTGTAACTTGGGCTTTTTTGTATGCTTGAATTATAGATTACACCAAATCATTTTCCGTACGATCAGTGGCAAACAATGAACGACGTTGATCCTTTGGAATCTTTGGACAGTTGGCGGAGATTTGATAGAGCGTTTTGGCTAAGGCGGGTAAATGTGTTCCTACTACAGATTTTCCTGTCGTGAGTAATGACACACTGATGTCACGCTCAGGATCAGCCCAACATAAAATGTTAGAAAAACCAATATGACCGAATGCTTGTCCTGTCATTGGGCCAAATAAGCCGATCGGGTTACTACCTAACATTGGTCCAAGCGCATAACGCATCGGTGCGAGTAAACTGCGATCAATACTAATTCCTGATGTCGGTAGCGTAGAACGGAAAACGGTCTTGGCACTCATAATTTGCTTACCTTGATACTCTCCACCACTCAGTAACATTTCAAAAAAGCGTCCTGCTTGCTCTGCACTGGTGTAAATATTTCCAGCAGGGCAAATGGTATCCATGAAACGGCTATCATTGGTAATATCGACTGCCATCTGTAGTCCAGCGCCGAGTACGTGCTCCAAATAACGATCTGTGCCTAAACTTGGATGAATTCCTGTTGCATAGTTCATTGCGACATCAGCACGATATTCTGGTTTCAAACCATAGTTGAAATAGTCCAATCCCATCGGTTTTTCGATCTGTTCAGCTAAAAACTCACGCACAGTTTGCCCTGTCACACGATGAATGATTTCACCCAAAATATAACCAGCGGTAACCGCATGATAGGCAAGGTGAGTACCCGAAGGAGAAACGGGTTTGGCTGCACATAGGCGTTTTAAAATTTCTTCTTGATCAAACAATAGTTCTGGTGTGACTTCGCCTTCAACGCGAGGAATACCTCCGCGGTGGGAGAGTAAATGAAATAGTGTCGCGCGGCGTTTGCCATTCACTCCATATTCAGGAATATAGTAACTAATCGGGTCAAGTAAATTGAGATCACCACGCTCATCTAACATATGAATCAGCATGGCAGTGACCATTTTTGAAGCTGAAAATAGACAGATTGGGGTATCAGGTGTACCAATTTTAGCATCGGCAGCCAAACCATCAGGCGAATTTCCCTGTGCATGGCCTATGCTACGATTAATTAAGATTTCCCCTTTGCGACGTAAACACAACGTAATCAGTGGATAGTTGCCTGTTCTATATAAAGATTCGACACTGGTCCAAATTTTGTCAACTTGAGCATGACTCATTCCACCAAGTTCTGCTGAAACTTCATCCTTTGAGCGAATGACTTGGCTGAGATCATGAGGAACATAACAGGTGTTAGCGGATAAAAGTTTCACGATTCCCTCGCATTTTTTCGTTTTCTTTCGTATCTGTCATAAACTGAAAACAGATTCAGGCTAGTGTGCATCTTTTAATCTGAGTTGTCAGCTGCCGAATTGCCCGCCAAGTTAAAACATTTTTGCAATATAACGACAGATCACTTAAAATAGGCGACTTGCTGTAGTGATGCACGGCAGTCAGTTCTCGTAACTGATCAATATCGTTTATTTTATTAAGCATCTCGGAGAAATCGAATGGCTTTAACTAACGCAGATCGCGCAGAGATCATTGCTAAATTTGCTCGTGCTGAAAATGACACTGGTTCACCAGAAGTACAAGTTGCTTTATTGACTGCACAAATCAATGATTTGCAAGGTCACTTTAAAGAGCACAAACATGACCACCACAGCCGTCGTGGTTTGATTCGTATGGTTAACCAACGTCGTAAATTACTTGACTACTTAAATGGTAAAGATCACGGTCGTTATGTTGCTTTGATCGGCGCATTAGGTTTACGTCGTTAATTCGATTTGGCTTTGTTTTCGGTATTTCGCATGTTGCTATGCTTTATCGCTGAAAAGAGAGTTTCATCTAATTCACATTAGATGATTTTTAGAAGGGGCGCTTGTTCGCTCCTTCTTTGCGTTTAACTTTTTTAAATTTTGGTCTAGTGTGATGGCTTCTAAGCTTTGTCATTTATCTATAATCGTTGTAGTCTGAATGCCAAACCTTAGGGGTCTCACTAGAATTAAAACTAGGAAAATACAATACATGTCTATGTTTAATATCATTCGTAAAGAATTTCAATTTGGTCAACACCAAGTTGTTTTAGAAACGGGTCGCGTTGCACGTCAAGCAAATACAGTTTTAGTCACGATGGGTGGTGTAACTGTTTTAGTCGCAGTTGTTGCGCAACCTAAAGCAAAAGCGGGTCAAGATTTCTTCCCACTTACTGTTAACTATCAAGAAAAACAATATGCTGCTGGTCGTATCCCAGGTGGTTACGGCAAACGTGAAGGTCGTGCTTCTGAAGCTGAAACCTTAATCTCACGTCTAATTGACCGTCCAATTCGTCCGTTGTTTCCAGAAGGTTACTTCAACGAAATCCAAGTGACTGCAACTGTGGTTTCTTCAGACAAGACCATGGATGCTGACATCGCAGCGATGCTTGGTACTTCTGCAGCATTGTCTATTGCTGGCACACCTTTCCGTGGTCCAATCGGTGGTGCGCGTGTTGGTTTGATCAATGGCGAATATGTTTTAAACCCGAACTTTGAACAACTTGCACAGTCTGATCTTGACCTCGTAGTTGCAGGTACAGAGTCAGCAGTATTAATGGTTGAGTCTGAAGCGAAAGAACTTTCAGAAGACCAAATGTTGGGTGCTGTGCTTTTCGGTCATGACGAAATGCAAATTGCGATTCAAGCAATTAAAGAATTTGCTGCCGCTGCAGGTGCAAAAGAGTCTGATTGGGTTGCCCCAGCTAAAAATGAAGCGTTGCTTGAGCAATTGAAAACTGCGTTCGAAGCGAAGATTTCTGAAGCATATACCATTGCAGTAAAACAAGATCGTTATGCGGCACTAGATGCGCTTTATGCAGAAGCAGTTGCTCAGTTCGTTCCTGAAAATGACGAAACGGGTATTGCTGACGAAGTAAACGAACTATTCGAAGACCTCAAATACCGTACTGTGCGTGACAATATCCTATCAGGTAAGCCACGTATTGATGGTCGTGATACGAAAACTGTTCGTGGTATCGACGTTCAAGTAGGTGTATTAGATCGTGCACACGGTTCTGCATTATTCACACGCGGTGAAACTCAGGCGTTGGTAACAACAACTTTGGGTAACACACGTGATGCATTGATGGTAGATACCCTTGCTGGTACTAAAACTGACAACTTCATGTTGCACTACAACTTCCCTGCATACTCTGTAGGCGAAACAGGTCGTGAATCAGGTCCTAAGCGTCGTGAAATCGGTCATGGTCGTTTAGCGCGCCGTGGCGTTCAAGCAGTTCTTCCTGCGGCTGACCGCTTCCCGTATGTGATTCGTATCGTATCTGACATTACTGAATCTAACGGTTCATCTTCAATGGCTTCTGTATGTGGTGCTTCATTATCACTGATGGATGCAGGTGTTCCACTTAAAGCACCAGTTGCAGGTATTGCGATGGGCTTAGTGAAAGAAGGTGAGCGTTTCGCAGTTCTTTCTGACATCTTGGGTGATGAAGATCACTTAGGTGATATGGACTTTAAAGTCGCAGGTTCTGCAAACGGTATTACTGCGCTTCAAATGGACATCAAGATCGAAGGGATCACTGAAGAAATTATGGAAGTTGCATTAAACCAAGCATTTGCTGGTCGTATGCACATCCTGAATGAAATGAATAAAGTGATTTCACGTGCGCGTGCAGAGATCAGCGCAAATGCGCCGACTTTCGAAGTGATTAATATTAATCCAGATAAGATTCGTGATGTAATTGGTAAAGGTGGTGCTACCATTCGTGCCATTACAGAAGAAACTAAAGCTGCGATTGATATCGAAGACAATGGTACAGTTCGCGTATTTGGTGAAACTAAAGCTGCTGCTCGTGCTGCGATTGCAAAAATCCAAGCACTGACTGCAGAAGTTGAACCAGGTAAGATCTACGATGGTAAAGTGATTCGTATCGTTGAATTTGGTGCGTTCGTTAATATCATGCCAGGTACGGATGGCTTACTTCACATTTCGCAAATCTCGAATGAGCGTATTGCAAATGTGACTGACGTATTGAAAGAAGGTCAGGAGTTGAAAGTACAGGTTGCTGATGTGGATAACCGTGGTCGTATCAAGTTGACAATGAAAGACATCGAACAAGTTTAATCACTGTTTGAAATACAAAAAGCCCGCTTCGTGCGGGCTTTTTTATGGCATGATATTTTTAATTCCAACCTAAATATGAGCGCTATGCAGCTTTATTATTTCTATCGCCACAATAGTGAAAATACAATTTTTATGAGCGTACAAGAACAACAACAGCATACGCTTGAATTTCTATGGGTGGATAGCTTAAGGCAAGATTTAGTGAATCACTCAGAGACTTGGCAAAACAATATTTTCGAGCAGACTGGCCTTGTCTTGAATGAATTTCATATGCGAGATTTGTTGAATATTGAGCATCCATGTGCTTTTGATACCGTCGAAGAATATGATTTATTGATCTTTCGTAAGCTGATTAGTGCGGATGATCAGATTTATGAAAATGATCCTGTGCTAGATGTACATGAGAGTGTATTTGGTCTTGCAACAACCCCAATGAGTTTTATCTTGACGCCACGAATATTGGTGAGTGTTCGTGAACAAGGGAATATGGCAGTTGAAAGCTATGTTCAACGTTTACAAATGGTCATGGAGCGGGCGATTTTAGAACAAAACAAGCCTCGTAAATTACCGAGTACTCCAGCTGATTTGTGTTTACGATTACTCAATAGCATGATTGATGGTTATCTGAATCTACGTACGCCGTTAACTCGTCGTGTTGAATATTGGCAGCAACAGCTATTACAGGGAAATCGTCGTTTTAAACAGTGGCATCAGTTGTTTCATGAAGATATGGCGTTTCAGCAAATCGAAAACTTATGTGAGGAACAAATCGAAACTTTGCAGGAGTTTCGAGATGAGTTGGTTGATAACTATCATCATGTTGTGGGTGAACGAAAATACAAAACGCAAGATATTCTTTTGGTTCGCCTAAATGATTTGATGAGTCATATTGAGCGTGTGCAAAAGCATACGCTTCGGTTGCGAAATGCGATTCAATCAGCAATTGATTTGCATTTTTCTGCAACGGCAAATCAGACCAATGAAAATATGCGTATTTTGGCGATTATCACGGCTGTATTTGCACCATTAACCTTATTGACGGGGATTTATGGAATGAACTTTGAGTTTATTCCTGGATTAAAATCACCTGTTGGATTTTGGATTATGCTGGGCGTGATGCTGATGACCACCATATTGCTGTTGTACTATTTCTATCAACAGCATTTAGTTGGACGAGGCGAGCGTAGTGTGATTGATTTGCTGGCGCAGCAGCACAAGCAACGTAATATTAATTTATTGTGGTTCTTGGATTATGAACCTATTAAACAAACTCTCAAAGAAGTGGAGAAAATGACTAAGCTGAAATAGCTTATCTAAGCTCAGTCATTTTCTTTTGTTCAATGAAAATGTTTGAGCTGTTTACGCAATTGTTGTACTTCATCAATCAAATCCAGCATGACAGCAACTGCTGATAAGCTCGCATCGAAATCACGTTGTAAGCGATATGCTCGACGAGCACGGGCGACATCTTCACCGATGAATTGATAATTTTGCGGCTCGACTGTGATTTGCAAAATATCGTAATCAATCAATTTGAGTACCCATTCAGTACTTTGACCACATGCTTCCGCGAAATGTTCAAGATCAAGTGCCAATTGTTCATCAACGATTTCAACTTGGCAATGACCGTCATATTGAATTTCTTTGTATTGAATAGTTGTCATGATCTTGCTCCTTATGAGGTACGAGCTTTGAATGAAGAGAACGCTTCAGCGAATTGTTGATAAGCCTGTTGTTCTTGTTCACTCTGTGCAGCTGGTAAAACAATATTAATGATCAAATAAAGGTTACCTGCGGTTTTGCTAGGAATTCCTTTGTCTTTTAGGCGAAGTTGTTGACCATTTTTTGCATTTTTCGGTAAATTGACTTTGAGCTGACCCGCAGGGGTGCTGACTTCGATGCTTTGACCTAAGCCCGCTTCCCAAGGTGCAACATCAATGGTTTGATAAACGTCAGCACCTTCGACGCGGATTCGGTCCGTATCTTTGTATTGAATCTCAATGTATAAGTCGCCATTTTCACCGCCATTGATTCCACTTTGTCCTTGACCTGTAAGGCGAATTTGTTGACCTTCTTTCATTCCTTTAGGGATTTTGACTTCTAATGTCTTGCGCTGAATTTCAGGTTCACCATAAACATTATAGGTTGGAATCTGTAAGGTAATTTGCTGTGTAGAACCTTGATAAGCAATACTTATATCCACTTGAATTGAGGCGTGTTGATCTTCACCCCGATAACTGCGTTGCTGACGTTGTGAGCGTTGTTGACCGCCACCAAATCCAGCACCGAAGCGACCAAATAGATCTTCAAAACCGCTAAAGTCGGCACCATCGCCTGAGTTTTGACGATAAAATTGAGAGCCATCAAATCCACTGGCACCTTGGTTGAATCCACCTGTTCCTTGTCCAAAACCAGAAAAACCCTGTGGATGATCCAGCATCTGGTCATATTCAGCTTTTTTATCAGCATTGCTTAAGGTGTCATAGGCGACATTGATCGCTTGCATCTTCTCTTCGGCATCTGCTTCTTTGCTGATGTCGGGATGATATTTGCGTGCGAGTTTGCGATAGGCTTTTTTTATTTCATCTGCTGAGGCATCGCGGGTCACGCCTAGTTCTTCGTAGTAATTCTTTGTCATTGTTTATCGTCATAATCTATTACTTTTCATTCTATTATTTGACGATTAAGCAGGAAAAAACAGAGGGGATGTGTGTTGATATTGTTTCAGCAAGAACCTTTATACTTCACAGCATAAGGGTCATCCCAAACATCTTAAATGTAATTTAAAAGTAGGTTATCAAATGAATTCTCAAGAATTTGCAGAGAAAATAAACGAATATATTGTCGATGAAAATTTAATTCTTTATAAGAAATTATTTTTTAATACAAAAATAGAGGATGTGAAAGATCCATACTGGCTAAAGGCACAATCATTATTTGATTCTTTGCCTGAGGATAATAAAGAAGTTTTCTTTGAAATAATTCATCAAATTATGGTTGATACTATTTCATCTTTTTTGGGCGTGCTTGATGGTACTAGTGATTTAGGTGAAGCTGATGATGAGTTTAATCTAAAAAATGGGGATGAAGTGTTAGATGGTTGTTTACAAGACTATTTTCTTTGTTTGATCGAGCAGAACAGAAAAAAATAATTTTAAAATATTGTTGAATGGAAAAAGTATAAAATTTGAAAGATGGTTACCACATGATTATATTTGAATGGGTAACCAACTTTAAAACATTAATTTAAGCTAATACTAATTAACTCAAATGCTCACCAAACAAGCCTAAAGCTTCTTCAGCGGTAAACTCATAACGTGTGTTACAGCATTGGCAATCCATTTGAATTGGGTTTTGGATTTCAAGGGATTCATGTACTGCCGCTACACCAATTTGAATCAAAGCATTGGCACAACGCTCTCTAGAACAGGTGCAACCAAACTTTAATTGCTCTGCCTCTGGTAAACGCACTTCTTCCTCATTATACAAACGATAAAGAATTTCATTGGCTGACAGGTCGGTTAACTCTTCAGGTTTTAAGGTCTCAGTGAGCATAGTTAAACGTGGCCATAAATCTTCATCAACGAACTCTTGTTCCTCTTCATTACGAGGAAGTAGTTGAATCAATAAACCACCTGAACGTTGACTATTGGTTGCTAGCACAATATGAGTTGGGATTTGTGCTGATAAATCATAGTATTGTATTAAACAACCTGCCAAAGTTGGTTGATCAAGGGGAACAATACCTTGATAACGCTCGCCATGTTCAGGTTCAATATTAATGAACAGAACAGGATTGGTTAATGATGCAAGCACAGTGCGACTATCAGTACCTTCAGCGAAACGAGGATCTTCTTCATAATCAGCCAAAGCACGGACTTCACCTAAATGGTTACACTCAGCCATTGCCCATTTGAACGTACCAGTTGCTTGAATTTGTAAGCTAATACGCCCTTGGATCTTCAAGGTGCTTGCAAGTAAAGCTGTTGCACTTAACATTTCACCTAATAAGCTTTGTACCGCAGGCATATATTCACGTTTCGCCAAAATGATTTGTAGTGCTTCTTCCAAATGAACTATTTCACCGCGAATAGGACTATCTTCAATAAAAAAGCGTTGGCGTAAATCAGACATTTTTTTCTCCAGCTCCTCAAATGAGGAAAACAAAGCGGTGCTTTGCCTTGAAAGCTTATACGATGGTGAACGGTTATCCATTCAATAATGGTGTCATTTTACGAAAACTCAAGTTGTTCCATGCGGTGAATTTGCATCACTTTGTTGGTTTTGTTCATTGCTCATTCGATCAGTATTTAAAGTTTTTGTATTTTCAAATAAATATTCCAACTCTGCGATTACACTCGGATAAGCTTCAATTGAGTCAAAATCATCACCAGTCGAATAGCGTAAATCAAATAATCGCTGATCATGGCTTTGAAATTGTTCGATTTGGGCTTTAGCTTCTTCACTTGAAAGACCTGTCTCTGTCAAAGCCAGTTGCGCCATGCTCAAGGATGAGGCATAGGTTTCACGCCAGATATGCTGAATCCCCATATCTTTTAATAAGTGCGCATGATGACGATCACGTGCCCGAACAAATAAGACTAAATCAGGATAGTTTAGACGGAGGTGACGCGCCAGATTCATGCTGTCTTCAACATCATCAATCGCAAGGATCAGCAATTTACAATATTCGATCCCTGCTGCTCTTAGATTTTCGACCTGAGTGACATCTGCATCAAAAAAGCGATGTCCATATTGCTCAATAAAATCAGCATCGGGTTGATTGCTATCAATCACGCTCAAGTGTAGACCTTGTGCATGTAAGGCACGCGCAACCACTTGGCCAAAACGACCAAAACCAACAATCAAAATTGGATGTTGGGGAATATCTGGTGTCTGTGCTGCTATTTTCTTATGCAATATTGGTAGTCGTTTGTTATTCACCAACCAGAAAACTAGAGGCGTCAGAAGCATCGAGCCAAAGATCACCCATAGCGCAGATTCAAAAATCGGTTGAGCAAGAATTTGTTCTGCGACAGCAATATTCAACAGGATAAAACTCAACTCGCCACTCTGAGCAAGGGCAGTGGCAGAAAGAAGGCTGAGTTGTTTGTGGCGCTGGTGATAATAGCTGATCGCTGCGATGACCACAGTTTTGATCAATACTAAAGAAAAGATTGATCCCAAAATTAAAAGTGGTGATTCGAATAAAGGAAGTACTGAAAGATTTAAGCCGATTGCAAGGAACAAGAGTCCTAGCGCTATATCTTTATATGGATGAACAATACGTTCAACTTCAGTGTTGAATTCAGTATCTGCGAGTAATAAGCCTGCTAAAAATACGCCAATTAAAATATGAATATTTAAAATATCCATGATGACAATAATAGAGAGGATTGTTACAAGACCTAATACAGGAATAAGTTCAATACTATTGCGCTTGGCTAAATAGCGAAACGCAGGTCGTATCAGAAAACGACTGGCTAAGAACAGTCCTGAAACTGTCGCAATGATGGCTGCAAAATACGCGATACCATGTCGTGTTGTTGCTGTATCATCCCACACAGGAAACAAGACAATAAATAATATCGCTACAAATACTTGCATCTGTATAGCACTTAAAATGGATTGTCCAAGTGTGCTATTTGATTTTTGTTGGTAATGCAGTAATTGTTGAACCAAGGTTACAGCGGAAAGTGTTAGTGCTACACCAAGAACGATACTGCTGGCAAAATCATTAAAGAGGAAAAAACAAATACTGGTTAAAATCAAACTGATGGTCAGTAAACTTAGGCCGCTATTTTTTAAAATGGTATAGCGTTGTATCCACAGCTGGCTTGGGCGAAATGCTAAACCGAGAAAGAACATCAGCAATAGCATGCCTAATTCGGTAATTTGAGTAATAAATTGGGTATCTGTGATCAGTGCAAAACCACTTGAGCCGAGTAAAAGCCCAGCAATTAGATAACCCAAAACAGTATTTGAGGTATATCGTTTTGTGAGTGGGACAATAATTAAAGCCGCAGTTAGTAAAAAAATGATGGATAGCAGTAAGGACATCTATTGCCTCAAATTTTTCTGTTTTGCATATGGAATTAGACTAACTAAACTCTTGTGGATCAACATCGATAGATAGCCTGAGTTGGTGCTGACGAGGTAAATGTACCACTTGTTGCCACCATTGACGCAAATAAAAATGCAGTTTGGCGCGATCGGCCGACAAAATCACCATGTGGGCACGATAACGTCCAGCTTTACGTTCCATCGGTGCGGGAATTGGCCCCCAAATATCAACTAAATCGCCAGCCATTGTTCTCAGTTGTTGCGCAATATCCGCCAAAAAGTTCTGGCTATATTCTCGATCTTTCGATTCAACACGTACCAATACTGTATAACGATATGGAGGGAGCATTGCAAGTTTACGCTCAGCCAGCATTTGTTTGGCAACCGTACGATAGTCATGTTCAATTAATGTGGTAAACATAGGATGATCAGGGCGAAGACTTTGTAAATAGACATTCCCTTTATGTTCGCCTCGTCCAGCGCGTCCGGCCACTTGTACTATTAATTGTGCGGTACGTTCAGGGGCGCGGATATCCACGCTCAGTAAACCAGCGTCAATATCTAAAATAGCCACCAAAGTTACATGTGGGAAATGATGTCCTTTAGCAAGCATTTGTGTGCCCAATAAAATACTCGGTTTATTTTGTTGGATACGGTCATAAATTTTCTGCCAACTTCCGACACGGCTGGTACTGTCACGATCAACTCGAATCACTTCATTGTGAGGAAATAACTCTTGTAAATGCTCTTCAAGTTTTGCCGTTCCAGCGCCAATCGTTTTTAAACTTTGTTTTTGGCATGCTGGGCAATGATCAGGGAGGCGATTGATGGTGCCGCAATGATGACAATGTAAATAGTGATAAGGCTGAGAATGAAGGGTGAAATGCGCATCACAATGGGGGCAATTGGCTTGCCAACCACAACTTTCACACATCAGAATTGGTGCATAGCCCCGACGGTTGAGAAAGATCAACACCTGTTCTTTGCGTTCTAAGGTGAGTTTGATCTGCTCAATTAAATTTTGGCTGATACCATGCTTTTTCTTGGCAATTTTTAAATCAATCACATGCATTTTAGGCAGGACAGCGACGCCAGCACGTTGATTGAGTTCCAGTAGATGTAGTTTGCCTGACTCGACCAGATGATAGCTATCGATACTCGGTGTTGCAGATCCAAGAATCACAGGACAGTGTTGTAAGTATCCTCTGTAGAGCGCTACATCACGGGTATGATAACGAAAGCCTTCTTGCTGTTTATAAGAAAGATCATGCTCTTCATCGAGGACAATCAGTCCTAGATGAGGAAGCGGCGTGTAGATCGCAGAACGGGTCCCGATCACAATCGAAGCTTTTCCTGTTTGTGCGTGTTGCCATGCTTGTAAGCGCTTCGAGTCATTTAAACCTGAATGTAATAAAGCAATATCACAATGAAAACGTGATTTAAAGCGAGCGACAGTTTGAGGGGTAAGGCCGATTTCTGGAACCAGTACCAACACCTGCTTACCCTGCTTTAATACTTCATGCATGACTTGCAGATAAACTTCAGTTTTGCCACTGCCTGTTAAGCCATCCAGTAAAAATGCTTGGTAATGATGCTGCTCTTTGAGGATTTGTTGAATCGCTCTTTTTTGATCCTCATTGGCTGTGAGTGGTACTTGCGCCAATTGTACAGGTGTGGGGCTAAAATCATGCGGTTCCAGACAACATTCAACCAACCCTTTCTTTTCTAAAGCTTTCAGTGTTGCAGTTTCAACACCACTGAGGTTCAAGACATTTTCAGTTGTGCCATGAGGATGTATTTTTAAGATTTGATACGCATCATATTGTTTTTGTGAGCGCTTCAATAATACATTCGGATCATCATTTGGCACGATTTTCCACTGATGAAATAAAATGTCTAATGCACGCCCTTGTCTGAGTAGTGTGGGGAGGGCACTTTGCATCACTTCGCCAATTGGGAATTGATAGTACTGGGCAGACCATGTCATCAAAGTTAAAACGTGTTGATCTAATATTGCTTCTTTATCAAGTAATTCAGTAATTGCTTTCAGTTTAAATTGACCTGTGAAAACTTCATCGGGATCAATTTTTTCAACAATGATGCCTACGAGATTTTGTCGTCCGAACGATACTGCAACACGCGCTCCAATCTGTGCTTGTTGATACTGTTCGGCACTGACCGTATAGTCAAACGTGTCATACACATATACAGGTATGGCAACTCGAATACGGTACAAAATGGCGTTAGAATTTTCGCTAGGCATATTGGTTTCATTCACGTGTAAAATGGCATGACTGTATGTCATATAATTATGCTAAAGTGCTGAGCGTTATGTATAAATGAATATGAATGATTCCAGCATATGGATGCAACAGTAACGACAACTATTTTGGGACAATTAGAACAGAACCATGCCAGCTTATCAATTTACTGCTATTGATGCTTCTGGAAAGCAACATAAAGGTGTGCTTGAAGGAGATTCTGCACGTCAAATTCGTCAACAGTTACGAGATAAAGCATGGACGCCAATCGCGGTCGATGCCGTTGAGCAAAAAGACAAACAACAACATCGCTCATGGTTTAGAAAAGGTTTTAGTGCTTATGATCTGGCTTTGATGACACGGCAACTTTCTGTTTTAGTGGCGGCGGGTATTCCATTAGAAGAGGCATTGCGTGCGGTTAGCAAGCAGAGTGAAAAATCACATGTCCAAAATCTATTGATCTCAGTGCGCTCAAAGGTGTTAGAAGGGCATTCGCTGGCACAAGGGATGCAACAATCAGGTCGTTTTCCTGAGCTGTATATTGCCACGGTCGCCGCTGGTGAGCGATCAGGGCATTTGGATCTGATTTTAGATCAGCTTTCAGATTACACTGAAAATCGTTTTGCCATGCAAAAGAAAATTCAGGGTGCAATGATTTACCCAATTATCTTGATGCTGATGTCCTTTGCAATTGTTATGGGACTGATGACCTATGTTGTACCCGAAATTGTGAAAACATTTGAGCAAAGCAAAGAAGCCTTGCCTTGGATTACCGTTGCCCTGATGAAAGCCAGTGCCTTTATTAAGCAGGCATGGGTGGCGATGTTAATCATTGGGTTTGTTGCTGTGGTCCTATTTACCCGTTTCTTAAGAACGACAGCAGGTCATTATGCATTTGACCGATTAACGCTCAGATTGCCACTATTTGGTAAACTTTCACGTGGTATAAATGCAGCACGTTTTGCCAGTACTCTGTCTATTTTGACACGTTCTGGTGTTCCTCTGGTTGAGGCTTTACGTATTGGCGCAGAGGTGAGTAATAACTGGGTAATTCGTGATGCAATTACTGTGGCGATGGAACGTGTCACCGAAGGGGGGAATCTAGCAACACAACTAGAGCGTTGCGGCTATTTCCCACCAATGATGGTACAAATGATTCGCAGTGGTGAAGCTTCTGGTGAGTTAGATCGAATGTTGGATCGGGCATCAACCATGCAAGATCGAGAGGTCACCACATTTATCTCCACCTTGTTGGCATTACTTGAACCTTTAATGTTGATTTTTATGGCAGCAATTGTGTTGGTGATTGTGATTGCGGTAATGTTGCCAATTATTAATATGAACAATATGATCTAATGAGTGACATAAAAGAGATGAATATGAATAATTCAATGAATAAGCACAATGTTGAACAAAGCTTGAATACTTGCACTCAAAGCATAGCGGCGCGGTCGAGCGTTGTTCGAATGAAGCGTGCCCATTCCGAGCATAGCTCTCCATCTTGCACTCGGACAAATTTGCACTTTGTTAACCCTCGTTCAGGATTTACGCTCATCGAAGTGATGGTTGTTATTGTAATTCTTGGTGTGCTTGCTGCGTTGATCGTTCCGAATGTGATGGGGCGTGGTGAAAAAGCAAAAGTGGATACCACACAAATTACTTTAAAAGGTGTGGCGGGAGCATTAGATCAATATAAGTTGGACAATGGTCGTTACCCATCAATGCAAGATGGTGGTTTAGATGCTTTAGTGAATCAGCCTGCATCTGCAAAAAATTGGTTGCCTGGTGGTTATGTGAAAGGTGGTTATCCAAAAGACAGTTGGGAAAATGATTTACAGTATGTCATTCCAGGCCGTGATGGACGCTCATTCGATTTATATTCATTTGGTGCAGATGGTAAAGAAGGCGGAGAAGGTAATGATGCCGATATTTATTATCAACCATAATTTTTAATTAAAAATATCACTTCACTCTTAAGTTAGATGAATAAGGAGTGAAGTGATAATGTTTCTTAATAATAAAACCAATCATAAGTTTTTGAAATAAAAAGAATTGATAAAATATTATAGATTTGAGATTTATAATAAGAATTATTCCTATATTTAATGGTTACAAGAAAAAAGAAATAAGCGTCAAAATAGACTTTTTCTTTAGATCAAAGCTTTGCATAATAAATTTAGATCATTGAGTTGATGTGTGGAGATAACAGATGAAAGCATTTTTTGTGTTGGATGAACTGAATCAGTTTCATTGGGCAATGCTGAAATCTGTATTGCTTATTTTAACTTTATTACCAATTAGTCAAGGTGCTTTGACTTTATGGCAAACAACTGAAGGCAGTAGCCAAATTATGATTGGCTTTTTTGCACTGAGTATGTTGAGTGCATGGTTTGTCTTATGTTTTTTAAGTGCTTTGAAAACTAGTGTTTGGCGTCATGCAGATTTGATTTCCAAATATGAGCAATTTTTATTTAAAACCTATCGTTATATTCCCATGTTATTTTTGTCTAGTTTAGTTGCGTATTTATCTTTGCAATTATCATTGGTATTTTGACTCTAATTCAACATTAACTATTGGTCATCATAAAAATATTCTTAGGATTAAAAAAAAGAGCGTTTTTTAGTAAAACGCTCTTTTCATTTTATCGACGTGATTTGAAAGAAACATCGACCTTACGTGGACGATAGATCCAACCTATGATTAATAAAAGCAATGAGAAGATCAGTATTGGATAATCACTTAAACGACTATATAAGGTTTGCCCTTGCATAGCAGTTAATTCCCCACGTAATACTGCTTCTTCATCGATAGGCGCTTGTTTAACAATATGTCCATGATGATCGATAAATGCGGTGACACCGGTATTGGTTGCACGAATAAACCAACGTCCATTTTCTTTGGCACGCATTTGAACCATTTGTAAATGTTGCCAAGGGCCTGCTGTACCTGTAAACCATGCATCATTCGAAACTGTAATGAGAAAGTCACTATTGAGTGCATTACGACGGGTTAGATTTGGATAGGCGACTTCATAGCAAATCGCTGCTGCTAAAGCATGACCTTTAACCATCAATGGTTTTTGGTTGGCTTCACCACGAGAAAATCCAGCCATACTGACATCATTTTGCATGGCTGGTAGTACCCACTTCAACATTCCTGATAGTGGAATGTATTCGCCAAAAGGAACTAAACGTTGTTTCTTGTATAAACCAGAAGAATCACTACCTGAAGCCATAATACTATTGTAGTACATTGGCTCACCCGCTTGTTGCGACTGAGGAATATCCCAGTATGGGATACCTGTAACCCAAGCCGTGTCGGTCTTTTTGGCCTGAGCAGCCATGGCTTTTAGAAACTCAGGAATATCGGTTTGGAACAAAGGAATCGAAGACTCTGGCCAAACGATGAGGTCTTGTCCCCATTCTGTACGTGATAAATTGGCATAAATCTCAAGGGTCTTAATCTGATATTCAGTCAACCACTTGAGATCTTGGGGAATATTCCCTTGAAGTAAAGAAACCTTGAGTGGTTTTTCATCTTTAGGTTGAACAAATTGAATAAGCCCTGCACCCCATGCACCGATCAATAACAGTGCAGAAGGAATCGCCCAAAACCAGCGTCGATTCAGAATTTCCACCAGCGCGCAGGCAAGTACGATCACTACAAATGAGACGGCATAGATACCAAATAATGGGGCATAGCCATCTAAAAAGCGTTCAGTGAAGGCATAACCAGCAAATAACCACGGAAAACCAGTGAATACCCAAGTCTTGGTCCATTCAAACAAAACCCAAAGTGGGGCAAAGGTCAGAGGTGTTTCTGGGAAAAAGCGACGATATAGCCATGTTTGCAGGGCAGTAAACAGCCCCATTAACAATGCCATGATGCTGATCATTAAGACACTGAGAACTGCATTGGTATCGCCGTAGACATGAATGGACGTATAGAGCCAAAAAGCGCCTACAAACCATAGGCCAAAACCATAGGCCCAGCCTAATATGAAGGCTTGTTTAGGGTTTCGTTGTCTCAAAGTCGCATATAACAATGCAGGCGATAGAATCGCAAGCCACCAAAAATAATAGGGTGCCAGTGCCAAACTAAAGATCGCACCTGAAATGAGAGCAATCAATAAGGGAATAATAAAGGGCAACTGTTTTTGATTGTTAGCAGGGCTTAACAGCTTGTCAAAAAAGTTTCTCATTGACGGACTGCTCGAATCAGGTGAATCGTACGCGCATCTGCTTCAATAATCGTAAATTGCCATGTTCCAAGCTCGATGGTTTGACCTTGTAAATCACTGACAAGACCAATTTCTTGAAGCAATAACCCACCCATGGTTTCAACTTCATCATCAGAAAAGTCTGCATTGAGCACCGTATTGAAATGTTCAATTGGTGTTAATGCTTGCACAATCCATGTATTTGAAGTCGTAGGATCATTATCAGGAACGATAAATAATGCTTCTTCATCCGCAATATCATGCTCGTCTTCAATTTCACCCACAATTTCTTCTAGAATGTCTTCAAGTGTGACTAAACCAGAAGTTGAACCATATTCATCAATAACAATAGCGATATGCGTTTGTGTATTTTTAAGCATCCGCAGAACTTGATCGGAACGTGCACTCTCAGGAACAAATAAAGGTTGTCGCATTAAAGCACGAATATCAACTTTCACATTGCGATCTGTTAAGAACGGTAAAAGATCTTTAGCTAACAGAATCCCGACTACATTATCGCCTTGTTCCGATGAAAAAACCGGAAAGCGAGAATGTGCTGAGTCGATAAGAACATCTAAGATATCGAGTAATTGGTCATCTTCCTGCAAGCTAATAATCGCTGTACGAGGTGTCATGACTTCTCGAATCTTTGTTGCTGGCAGATCGAGAACACCCTCAAGCATAGCAACAGTATCTGGCTCTAAAAAGCGACGGGAGTCTTGAACTAACTTGAGTAATTCATCGCGGGTTTCGGGTGCGGTTCCTAACCATTTTCTTAAGCCACGCATACCCCACGACGGACTGGATTCCTCGATCATGATCTTTCCTAAAGACTCTCTATATCAATTAGATGATTTTCATCATACCGAAGATAAAGCCGATATGCATCAATAAAACGATGCAAGAAATGTACAGTTTTTCAAAATGCTGTTGATGATTTTTAGAAGTTCACTTTATGGTAAAATGTGAATATGAAAATATTTGAGCTTTATCATGTCTGAACAATCAAAACTTGCTACTGTTCAACTCAATACTAGAGGGTTACGTTGCCCTGAGCCTGTGATGATGTTGCATCAAGCGATTCGTAGAGCAAAGTCAGGTGATATTGTTGAGGTGTTTGCAACCGATCCTTCAACCTCATGGGATATTCCAAAGTTTTGTATGCATCTTGGGCATGAGTTGTTACTCAAAGAAGAAAGTTTGGATGAAAATAGCAATACTGAATATCGTTATTTGGTGCAGAAAGGCTAAGCATCTCTTTTATTTTCAAAAAATATATAAAAAATCCGAGCTGTTCAGCTCGGATTTTTTATAAGGTCTTTACATATTCGGGTATGAGAAGCGACTAAAGCTTCGCAAGGACTACCTGAATATTACATATTCGGGTAGTTAGGACCGCCGCCGCCTTCTGGCGTTACCCATGTAATGTTTTGTGATGGATCTTTGATGTCACAAGTCTTACAGTGAACACAGTTTGCTGCGTTGATTTGGAAACGCTTCGAGCCGTCATCATTTTCCATGACTTCATAAACACCCGCAGGGCAGTAACGTTGAGCAGGCTCGTCCCACTTCGGCAAGTTAACCTGAATTGGGGTTTCAGGATTAGTTAACTTTAAGTGAGCAGGTTGGTTTTCTTCGTGTACCGTATTTGATACGAATACTGAAGATAAACGGTCAAAGGTTAACTTACCATCTGGTTTTGGATAGTTTGGTTTGAACGTCGATGCATCAACAGTCTTAAGCGCAGCAAAGTCTTGTTTCAAGTCATGCAATGTGAATGGGACTTTAAAGATATTTTGATCGATAAAGTTAAATGCACCACCAATCCACGTACCAAATTTATGCATTGCAGGACCGAAGTTACGCGCTTTATATAACTCTTCTTTTAACCAAGAGTTGTTATATTTTTCAGTATAAGCAACCAATTCTTTTTCGAAGTGGTCTTCGCCTTCAGTAACGCGTGCAATCGCAAGGTCACCACCTTTTGCAACACCCGCAGCGATCGCTTCAAATACTGCTTCACCACACAACATACCTGACTTCATTGCGGTATGTGAGCCTTTGATTTTTGAGAAATTCAAGAAACCAGCATCATCACCGATCAAGCAGCCGCCTGGGAAAGTGAGTTTAGGTAAAGAGTTGAAACCACCTTTTACAACCGCACGCGCGCCGTAAGAGATACGTTTACCACCTTCAAGGAATTGTTTAATCGTTGGGTGTGTTTTCCAACGTTGCATTTCCATGAATGGATACATATGTGGGTTTTCGTAAGATAAGTCTACGATCATACCCAAAGTCACTTGGTTGTTTTCAGCGTGATATAACCACCAACCGCCTGCAGAACCTGTCTCAGACAATGGCCAACCTGCACCGTGCATCACAAGACCAGGTTTGTGTTTCGCTGGATCGATTTCCCAAAGCTCTTTGATCCCGATACCGTAGTGTTGTGGATCAGCATCACGATCAAGTGCAAAACCAGCAATCAGGCGTTTACCTAGATGTCCACGGCAACCTTCTGCAAATAAAGTATATTTAGCATGCAATTCGTAGCCTGGTGCAAAGTTATGCGTTGGTTGACCATCTTTGCCGATACCCATATCACCAGTTTGAATCCCTTTTACCGTACCATCTTCATGGTAAAGGATTTCTGATGCGGCGAAGCCAGGGAAGATTGATACTTCTAATTCTTCTGCTTTTTGACCTAACCAACGAACTACGTTACCTAAAGAGATAACATAGTTGCCTTCGTTATGCATAGATTTTGGAACCATCCAATACGGCATTTTTTGTGCTTTCGTATCAGACAATAAGAAATAAGTTTCGTCTTCAGTAACAGGTACATTGAGCGGTGCACCTTCTTCTTTCCAATTCGGAAAGAGTTCATTCATGGCACGTGGTTCAAGTACAGCACCAGATAGGATATGCGCACCTACTTCAGAGCCTTTTTCAACAACACACACAGAAAGGTCAGGTAGGTTGTTTTCAATCGCTAGTTGACGAATTTTAATCGCAGCAGATAAACCCGCAGGGCCTGCGCCTACGATCACTACGTCAAACTCCATCGCTTCACGTTCGATGTGTTCCATGTAGGACTCCTCATATTTTATAGGGTGGCAACCGTAATGATGTAATTCGGTGCTGCCATGAGTATTCTCAATTACCAAACACAAATGCGACTAGTGTGCTTGCAAGTATTTGGGATAGTATAGTTTTAAACCTTGATCCCGCCAATTGGCTGAGCGGTCATATTTTTTCGTCAGCAAGGCATAAACTATGATAAATGAAAATGATTCTTCACAGAATACAGGAAAAATCGTGTTTTCTGATGATAAAAACTTAATGAACATTGCACAATACTTAAAAGATGTACAGCAAAGTCACAAAAGGTCAATTCCTCCGTTAGAGCAGTGGCATCCAAAGCATTGTGGCAAAATGGATTTGAAGATAAAAGCCAACGGTGAGTGGTGGCACGAAGGTCAATTGGTCAAGCGACAGTCGCTACTTGATCTATTTAGTAAAGTACTCTGGAAAGAGGATGGAAAATTTTATTTAAAAACCCCTGTTGAGCAGATTGAAATTGAAGTTGAAGATGAGCCACTTTTGATTAACCAAGCTGATCAGGTCGAGATTGAAGGGAAGACCTATTTACAGCTTACGACAAGCAATCAAGATGTGGTGATTGTGGATGAACAGCATCCTATTTTTATGCGTGAGTTTGCGGGCGAATTACGTCCTTACGTTCATGTGCGATTTGGAATGAATGCATTAATTCAGCGACAAAGTTTTTATCATCTCGTTAACTATGGCAACTTGTCTGAAAATCAGCAAGGTGACACGGTTTTAACATTAAAAAGTGGTGATTTGGTCTTGCATTTAAGCACCTGAGGTTTAAGCTTGAAAGAGCAAATAAACCTATGTTCGTGTGTATGACAGCAGTGCAATTTTTAGCTCAATTACGTGACCCAATGCCGCAAGCATCAGCAGATGCACCGATTGGCATTTTTGACTCAGGGATCGGTGGACTATCGATAGCACAAGAAATTGCTCTGCATCTACCCAATGAGCGTATTCTTTATTATGCGGATACTGCACACGTACCGTATGGTGCGCGTTCAGATCAGGAGATACGGAATTTAACCGCACAAGCAATCGAATGGCTTTATCGGCAGGGATGTAAGGTTGCTGTAGTCGCTTGTAATACGGCTTCTGCATTTAGTTTGGACTATTTGCGAGATCATTACGGTGAGCGTTTTCCGATTATTGGATTAGTTCCAGCATTGAAACCCGCGGTGATTCAGACACAAACTAAGGTTGTAGCGGTATTGGCAACACCTGCGACATTTCGCGGGCGCTTGATTAAAGATGTCATGTTAAATTTTGCTGAACCTGCAGGGGTAAAAGTACTCACGGTGACCAATTTGGCATTGGTGCCTTTTGTTGAAGCTGGGGAGCAAATGAGCGAGGCATGTAAAACGGTACTCAAACAGATACTACAACCTGTCATAGAGCAGGGTGCTGATTTTTTAGTACTTGGTTGCACACACTATCCATTTCTCAAACCCGCAATTCATCAGGTTTTTGATGAAAAGTTGAAATTAATTGATTCTGGACAAGCAGTTGCGAGACAAACAGCGTATATTTTGATTAAAAATGGGTTATTATCTGACAAAATGCGTCATAATGTTTCACGTATTGAATGTTTTGTCAGCGGTAACAATGCTGCCGTACTAGAACCTGTACTTCAGCACCTTATACCCAAACAATTAACATGGACGATTCATAATTTGGGCGATGAAATACGTGAAAAAACGTAGTCAATCGAACTCTATTTTACAGTTTATCGGGGTTGTCTTTTAATAAAAATCAAGATTAGAACTTGATGCTATTGATAAATAAATTGGGGCTTCGCCTATGCAAGATACTCGTTATCAAGTCTTTATTTCTACCTCTGGCAATGAAATGCAACCAGAGCGAGCGGTTTTAGCACAAACTTTAGTTGGTATGGGTTTTTTCTCTTGGGGGTTGGAGCAACGTACGCCATTAAGTACTTCGATTGCACG
Source organism: Acinetobacter haemolyticus (assembly GCF_003323815.1). NCBI lineage: Bacteria > Pseudomonadati > Pseudomonadota > Gammaproteobacteria > Moraxellales > Moraxellaceae > Acinetobacter > Acinetobacter haemolyticus. The sequence goes on along the minus strand of NZ_CP030880.1, from coordinate 3,047,604 downwards.
TCGTCAGATTGATGATTGTGATTATGTGGTGATCTTATTGGGCAGTCAGTATGGCGAGCAATCTGTTTCAGGTGTGGGTTATATGCATTTAGAGTATATCTATGCAATGACCAAGCAAAAACCTGTAATTGTATTTATGCATGAAGATCCAGAGTCTCGTGAAGCCAAATTGCATGATCACAAAGCCGAACTTAAAGAGAAATTCAAAGAGTTTAGAAAGCAGTTACAACATGAGGTCGATCAGGTTTTTTGTTACCGTAGCTTAAGAGATTTAGAACTCGCAGTACGCTCAAGTATGCCGCAAATGTTAGAGCGCTACCCTGTGGTGGGTTGGGTACGTCCACAAAATACCCAAGTATTACGTGATGAGATAGACAACTTACGTGCCAAAGTCAAACAACTTGAAACAGAGTTGGGGAGCCGTGAGGCAGATCCTCTCACCAGTTTGCCTAAAGTTTCAATGTATGAACTTTATTCTTTTGAATATCGTATGCATGCTTATCAAGATGGGAATTTTAAAGAGATTAAGCCACATCGTAAAATGACGTGGGCACAGTTATTACATGTCCTCGGTGCGACTTTTGTGGTTCCTACGCCTGAAGAATATTTTTCTAAACGTATGAATGAATATTTGAATGAAACGGGTTTGGATGATGCACGCAAAGAAATGCCCAGAGCACATGCGGTGTCGCGTGCGCAAGTCAATATTCGGGCTTTGCATGAAATCAAATTACAAATGCGTCAGAATGAATGGATTATCCCAACCGGCCGTGATGATCGTCAACGCATGTTATGGCAATTAACCGCAAAAGGTCAGAAGCTTTTAGAGAGTAATGTCTTGGATAGCCATCGAGTTTTTCAGTTTAAGACGATGCATTAATTCAATTTAAAAAAGGGTGTGAAAACTGCTAAAGTAATTGAATAAATTCAGCTATAGCGGATGCGATCTATGTCAGCGACACCAAAACCCAAAGTGACTGTGGTTCTGGCAAATCTAGGTACGCCAGATGAAGCCACTGCGCCAGCAGTACGTCGTTTCCTTAAGCAGTTTTTATCTGATACGCGTGTCATTGAAATTCCCAAATTGCTTTGGTGGATCATTCTAAATTTATTCGTGTTGCCATTTCGCCCAAAACGCGTTGCAGAAGCCTATGCTTCGGTTTGGTCAAATGACTCCCCAATGCGTGAAATCGTACTTGAGCAAACGCGCTTGATCAAACAACGTTTAGAAGATGAAAATCATCATTTTGATCTGACCGTTGTTCCTGCCATGACTTATGGGCAACCCAGCATATATGGGGTTTTGTCCCAACTTGAAAAATCACCACAAGAACATGTGATTCTGTTACCTCTGTTTCCGCAATATTCTGCAACTTCTACAGCACCGCTTTATGATGCCTTTGCTAGATGGATTCCAAAACAACGTCATTTGCCCGGTCTCACCATTATGAAGGACTATCACCAACATCCGATGTTTATTCAGGCATTGGCAGATAGTGTGTTGAATTATCAATCCCAGCACGGTAAAGCTGAAAAGTTATTGATGTCTTTTCATGGGATTCCACAGCCTTATGCCGACAAAGGTGACCCCTATGCGGATCGTTGCCGAGTGACGGCACGTCTAGTGGCAGAAGCGTTGCATTTAAATGAAGATGAATGGGCAATTAGTTTCCAATCCCGCTTTGGTAAACAAGAATGGGTGAAACCATATACCGATGTACTGCTTGAGCAATGGGGGAAAGCTGGTGTGAAATCGGTGCAGGTATTAAGCCCCGCATTTTCAGCAGATTGTTTGGAAACGCTCGAAGAGTTAGCGATACAGAATAAAGAAATCTTTCAACATGCGGGTGGTGGCGAATATGCCTATATCCCTGCTTTGAATACAGATCAAGCACATATAGATTTGCTTGCGAGTCTGGTTCAGGCTAATCTTGATGGCTTAACTCATACCTTAGCCCACCGTTAACTGCGTTTTAGCCAGAGGTTTTTATGCTGCAAGTCAAAATTGTTCCTGTTACTGCTTTCGCCCAGAATTGTTCCATTTTATGGGACAGTGAAACCAAAGAAGCGATTTTGATTGATGCGGGCGGTGATGCTGCTGTACTTAAAAAAGAAGTCGAGGATCTAGGCTTAAAGGTAAAAGCTTTATGGCTTACGCATGGCCACCTTGATCATGCTGGCGCAGTGGGTGAACTTGCTGAAGCGTGGAAAATTCCAGTGATCGGCCCACACAAAGAAGATCAGTTCTGGTTGGACATGATTCAAGAAGTCTCAGCACGTTATGGCTTTCCGATTCCACAACCTGTCAAAGTAAATCAGTGGTTAGAAGGTGGTGAAGTACTGAAACTGGGTGAAGATGAGTTTGAAGTCCGTTTTGCTCCCGGACATACGCCAGGTCATGTGATGTTCTATAACAAGAAACATGGCTTGCTTTGGACAGGAGATGTACTGTTCAAAGGTTCAATCGGACGTACTGATTTTCCGAGAGGAAATCATCAGCAACTTTTAGATTCGATTCAACGTGAGTGCTTTAGCTTACCTGATGAGACTCAATTTATTTCAGGTCATGGTCCAATCAGTACCATTGGATATGAAAAACAATTCAACCCTTTTGTGGCGAGTAAAGCGGGTTAATGGGTTGAGTTATGCTTCTGTATCATCTCTATACAGAAGCATATCGATTGGTCAAATCGTTTCTAGCCATTTCTGATTGGCAAGACTCAAATCAAAATTCAAACTATTACAGATAGTTTGCAAGTCAAAAGATGCCCTATCTTCTGGAATCTCAATCAAAATCGGTAAGCGCGTGATTCCATTATCACCTGTTGGGAAGGCGTAGTGACGTTCTTTGTGATTGACCGAAATCAGTGATTCAAATTCTAAATAGACGATCAAGGACGGGAATCGTCGTTGCATCCGAATAATTTCCTGATGAGCATTTCTCTTAATTTGAATCGTTTTTTCTTTTAACTTGATAATATTATCTTTAATTTTTTGCGGTTTATTTAACAACTTATTCAAAAATGAAACACTTTGCTTTAATAGGCGTTGATTTTCCTTAAGTTCAGAAAAGGCGTCTTTGTATTCCTGAAGAGAATTAAGACTAAGGTCTTTTAGGAGATTGGTGGGTTCTAATGCTTCGGCATGGTGTTGTTTCCATGCTTCATAGGAAAACACAGTGAAAATATCAGTATGTCTTTTTTGTAATAGGGTCGCGTAAGATTTTAGTCTAGCAATAAACAAGTGAACTTGTTTATTGAAAATAATGGATGGCTGGGATTGAAATTCCATAAAGTGTCGAATTAAATCATCCAGTATTTGTTTAATATTGATATATAAATAATGACACTCATCAGTGTGATGCACAGAATGTTTTAATGCATCTGCAATCGGTTCAAGTACATGATTAGATAGTTTTTGCTCAAAATCGATGAGTCTTTGTTCTACTAACTTTTCAATAAAAATCCCCCTCGGATTGAGCGGTGCCATAAGAAAAGGAATCAACTCTTTGTGGCAATATAATTCGATATTACGCACGATATCAGATACATATTGGTTCACTTGTTTATCAATGGTTATGATGTGATTGATCTGCTATTCAAAGTGTTGCTGATGGACAGGATCATCTATTTTTTCAAGTATTAAGATCGCTGCATTGATGTAAATATTTTCACAGGCTTCGAATTTTTCTTCTTGTAAGAATCGTCGGATTGAAAACGTATTCACCATCCCTTCGGAGCTTGGAGCTAGTGCAAAAATATATTTGGATGTTTTTACAATATCGAGCTGTCTGGTTTTCTGTTGTTTATAAAGGAAATATTTAAGGATATGATTCTTTTCTTCTCTGAGTTGTTGCGAACGTAGGATATTAAAACTGTATTTCAAAAGTTGTTGTTTTAAGAATACTTCAGTAATAAAAGTTTTGATTACATCATTATTAATGTGACGGTGATTGATCGGTAAGGCAATATGATCTTTTTCAAGAATGATTTGTGCTGCCGCATAAATAAACTCTTTCAGAATCCTTTGCTTTTGTGCCTGTAAGTCAAGATCATCTTCAGTATCAATTTGATTGATTTGACCCAAAATATTTTCTAAATAATCGGATATTTGATAGATGTCATCATAAGTTTTCAATTTATCCAATGAGTCCGCAATTTGTTTGATTAGAATCTTGGTATAGGGAGAGTGCGTGTTTTCAATCAGTGAGTGAAAGTCATGTTTGGCAATGTAGCAAAAACTATTCTCTTTTCTATTCCAGTGGATTTTCTTTTGTTGCAGAATATGTTGGCAAATGATTTCACGCTGATGAGGTTGTATTTCTGCAAATAAGCGTTGCAAGGTGATCTGCCAATTTTGATCTAAATTTGGATCAACTTGGGTTGCCAATAATTTTAGAGGGTAAGGAATATCATTATTCATTTTAACATCCTGTTGAATCTAAATATTTTTATTAAGGCTGATCGAAAATAATGATGATTGAATCAGCTGAATACTTTGGTTGTTATGCATTATCTGAAAGCTTAGTGACAGATAAAATTGTTTGAATAAGATTTGCACAACGTCATGGAAAAGTAAATTACTGTGATGTAAGTCACATATTTAAAATATGTAAATTTTTATTAAATTTGAGTTGCGATTGAGTTTTGTTGATCAATGCTAAAAGTATGCTTTGTTAAATACTAAAATTTAGACAAAAATCACAATTATCGAACAATATCTTCAGTAGATACGGTCTACAAAGCTGAGTTTTTTATTTAGAATGAATTTTTGAATGCTTTATTTAAGTTGAATCAGGTGTTTAATCTCAGACGATAAATACTGATTGGAGACGATTTTATGCAATGGACGAAACCCGCTTTTACTGATGTTCGGATTGGTTTTGAAGTGACAATGTACTTTGAAGCACGTTAATTATTCACATTTTCATTTGTCATAAGCCCTAGTTATTTCTAGGGCTTATCTCTTTCTAATAAGAACTTCATTTTTATGTATATTTATATTTTAGGTTCAGCTGCTGGGGGCGGATTTCCTCAGTGGAATTGCAATTGCCCGAATTGTCACGGTGTACGTACAGGCACGATGAATGCCAAAGCTCGCACACAATCTTCGATTGCGATTTCTGAAAATGGAATGGATTGGGTTTTACTAAATGCTTCCCCAGATATTCGCCAGCAATTGTTTGATTTCAAGGCTGCACAACCTGCTCGACAGTTAAGAGATACAGGGATTCGCAGTGTAATCTTAATGGATAGCCAACTTGACCATACCACAGGGCTGTTGACTCTACGTGAAGGTTGCCCGATGGATGTGTGGTGTACTGACATGGTCTATCAAGATCTCACCACGGGTTTTCCAGTATTCAATATGCTGAAACACTGGAATGGTGGGCTTCAGTATCATCCTATTGATCCTAAAAAAGCGTTTAAAATTGATGGCTTTGGTCGTTTGGAGTTTATCCCTTTTATTATCCAAAGTGCTGCACCGCCATATTCACCTCATCGCCACGATCCGCATGAAGGTGACAACATTGCCTTAATCATCAAAGATCATAAAACACAGAAACAGTTGTTCTATGCACCAGGGCTTGGAAAGATTGATGATCAAGTTATGCAGATTATGCAAAATTCTGACTGTGTCATGATTGATGGCACACTCTGGACAGATGATGAAATGCAGCAAACCGGTGTAGGTAAAAAAACTGGTCGTGAAATGGGGCATCTCTATATCAGTGGTGAAGGTGGTTCGTTGTCCTATTTGAATCAGCTCGAGCGACCTAAAAAAGTGCTGATTCATATTAACAATACCAACCCAATCCTGAATGAAGACTCGGCTCAATTTACTGAACTTAAAGCAAATGGTGTAGAGGTTGCCTATGATGGCATGCAGATTGAACTCTAAGGTGAAACAGAAACATGACTCAAACACCTGAAGCTTTAACAACTGAGCAATTCAAACAGGCTATTATTGATAAAGGTCAGTACTATCATATCTATCATCCATTTCACATGATGATGTATGAAGGGAAGGCCACTCAAAAACAAATCCAGGCTTGGGTTGCGAACCGCTACTATTATCAGATCAATATTCCGTTAAAAGATGCTGCGATCATGGCAAATTGTCCTGATCAGCGTGTGCGTCAGGAATGGATTCAACGCATGATTGATCAGGATGGTGAGTATCCTGATGGCGGTGGCCGAGAAGCATGGTTACGCTTGGCAGAAGCGGTTGGGCTTAGCCGTGAACAGGTTATCTCTGAAGAATTAGTTTTGCCGGGTGTGCGATTTGCCGTAGATGCTTATGTCAATTTTGCACGCCGTGCCTCATGGCGTGAAGCAGCAAGTAGCTCTCTAACCGAACTATTTGCACCTCAAATTCATCAGTCCCGTCTTGAATCATGGCCACAACATTATCCTTGGATTGATGACAAAGGCTATGAATATTTCCGTTCTCGTTTAAGTCAGGCACGCCGAGATGTTGAACATGGTTTAACAATTACCCTTGATTCATTTACCACACATGAACAACAACAAAGAATGTTGGAAATATTACAGTTTAAACTGGATATTTTATGGAGCATTTTAGATGCCTTAACACTGGCATATGTACACAATCAAGCACCATATCACAGCGTGACTCAAGAACGAGTATGGCACAAAGGACTATTCAAATGAATAAAGAACAATTTGATGTAAATCTTGTGCCGACATGGCGACAAGGTTATCGCTTTCAATTTGAACCTGCTCAAAATGGTTTTGTGATTTTATATCCTGAAGGCATGATTACTTTGAATGAAAGTGCAGGGGCCATTGGACAGTATATTGATGGAAAAAATAATGTTTCCGACATTATTACCCAGCTCAAACAGCAATTTGGCGATATAGCTGAAATTGACAATGATGTCATTGATTACATGTTAGTTGCCCAGCAACAACATTGGATTGATTTTAGATGACCCATGGTGTTGGTTTGCCTCTATGGCTATTAGCGGAGTTAACGTATCGGTGTCCGCTACAATGTCCATATTGCTCAAATCCTTTAGACTACGCACAACACAAAAATGAACTGACCACGCAAGAGTGGTTTGAGGTTTTTGATCAGGCACGTCAAATGGGGGCTGTCCAACTAGGGTTCTCTGGCGGTGAACCTTTGGTGCGTCAGGATTTGGAACAACTGGTTGCACATGCACACCAACTTGGGTTCTACACTAACTTGATTACCTCTGGCATGGGACTTACCGAGCAGCGTATTTCTCATTTAAAACACGTTGGTCTAGATCATATTCAAATTAGCTTTCAAGCGAGTGATCCAGTCGTCAATGATGCTTTGGCAGGTTCAAAGCATGCTTTTGAACAAAAGTATGAAATGTGCCAACTGGTGAAGAAATATGATTATCCAATGGTCCTTAATTTTGTGATTCATCGGCATAATATTGACCAGATTGATAAAATTATCGAACTTTGCCTAGAACTTAATGCAGATACAGTCGAGTTAGCAATTTGTCAGTTTTATGGATGGGCTTTTTTAAACCGCCAAGGTTTATTACCGACACAAGAGCAATTGATCCGTGCTGAACGTATTACCAATGAATATCGGGAAAAGTTAAAAGCGCAAAATCATCCTTGTAAACTTATTTTTGTGGTGCCTGATTATTACGAGGAAAGACCAAAAGCTTGTATGAATGGCTGGGGCAAAATCTTCTTTACGGTCGCTCCAGATGGTATGGCGCTGCCTTGCCACGCAGCAAGACAATTGCCTATTGCTTTCCCAAATGTTCGTGAGCAGAGCCTCTCAAAAATTTGGTATGAATCTACTGGTTTTAATCACTTCCGTGGCGATGCATGGATGCCAGAAGGTTGTCGTAGTTGTCCAGATAAAGATCGTGATTTTGGCGGCTGTCGTTGCCAAGCCTATATGTTAACCGGCGATGCAAGCAATGCAGACCCTGTCTGTGGCAAATCGCCGTATCATCAAGTGATTGAGCAGGCACGTGCCGAGAGTGCACTCGATTCAACGCTAGAAAGACTGGTGTTTCGTAATAGCCGAAATTCAAAACAATTTACGGTTCAACAAAACATTCCTGTTCAAAATATTGCAGATGAATAGCGGTGAGAACGTAAATATGAACCATGGCACGTTTCCTATTTTTGATGGCCATAACGATGTACTCACGCGTTTGTGGTTAAGTGATCATAGCAATCCTGCTCAAGCTTTTATCCACGATCGTTTAGCAGGACATCTCGATTTAACACGTTGCCAACAAGCCGGTTTTGTTGGTGGCATGTTTGCGATTTTCTTACCTCCATACAGCTATGTTCAGCAGTACCATCCCAACAAACTTTTTGATCCAACTGCATCTGACTTTACACAACAACAAATTGAACACATTTGTCTGGAACAACTCGATTTAGCAAAACAACTTGCCCAGTATTCTAACGATATTAAAATTTGCACAACGGTTCAGGATATTCAGCACTGCTTAACACAACAAAAGTTAGCGATTGTGTTGCATATGGAAGGTGCCGAAGCACTCCAGCTCAATCCAGATTTACTCGATGTATTTTATGAGGCTGGGCTTCGTAGTATCGGTCCACTTTGGAATAGACCCAGTCGTTTTGGACATGGTTTAAATGCCAAGTTCCCTCATTCACCGGATGCAGGAGCAGGTCTTACACACGAGGGCAAAGCATTTATAAAACGCTGTGCTGATAAAAAAATGGTGGTTGATGTTTCCCACATGAACGAACGTGCTTTTGGGGATACAGTTGACATTCTTCAACAGCCAATCGTCGCGACCCATTCGAATGTCCATGCTTTATGTCCACAAGCGAGAAACTTAACAGACGCTCAGCTCAGTGCAATTCGAGATTCTAATGGCATCGTCGGCGTAAATTTTGACGTTGCATTTTTGCGTAAAGATGGACAGCGCGATGCGAACACGCCCATTGATGTACTTTTAGAACATCTCGAATATTTAATAGATCGAATGGGTGAAGATCATGTTGGCTTCGGCTCTGATTTTGATGGCGCACTGATTAGCACTGAAATTGAAGATGTTACTGGTCTACACAGACTTATCGAGCGAATGCAGGAACGTCGTTATTCAACAGAATTGATTACCAAAATTTGTTGGCATAACTGGTTGAATGTGTTGAATCGAATTTGGATGTAATCAAATGAGGACATTTAGTCCTCATAATCATCTTCACCACGTTTTAAATCCGCTTGAGGTGCATCTTGGGTTGGCAGTTTATATTCATCACTGGCCCAAGCACCTAGATCAATTAATTTGCAGCGTTCTGAGCAAAAAGGGCGAAATTCATTGCCTTCCCAAGTGCTGTTTTCGCCACAACGTGGGCAGGGGAATGTACGAGGCATAGAAAATTCCTAAAACAAAGAGGGTTTGTTGACATTTCAACCATGCATTGCGTTATTAGCTAAAACGACATAAACAAGGCATGAAACGTAGACAATGGCGATTCCCTTGTCAAGTTTCATAACGAAGTTTAGGGATGTTTTAGCCATAACCTGAGCAAGAGCAAAGCATTGCTTTGATCGCAGCGCAAGGACAGCAGCATTTTACTTGCGGAACGTTGTTCCTCATACTGTGTTATGACTTATTCATTTAGAATAGCTAAACTTCATAAGTCATGCCTTGCATCAGCTAAAAAATGCTCTCTGTCGCAATGAGAGCTGAATAGCTCGCAAGGTGAAATGTTAACAAACCCCTAAATAGATTAGGCAAAAGTAAGGTGAGTTGTTAGACTTATGCCGATTTAGAGATAGTTTGATGTGAATATGTCGATTCGTCAATTTCAAGCCCACCGAATGCAGGCACCTCGAGATTTTGCTGTGATTCCCAATACGCCGATTTGCGTTGAAATCGGTGCTGGAAAAGGTAAACATGCATTGTTGTTTACAGGGCAGAATCCACAAACAACACTGTATGCAATTGAACGAACCAAAGAAAAATTTTTAGCGATGCAAAAACAGCATCAGCTCGAGGTACGTGAACACCTATATCCGATTCATGCGGATGCTTTGCCTTGGATCGTACACGCATTATTCCCTGCTCAAGTAGAACAGTTTTTCATTCTTTATCCAAATCCAGAGCCGCATAACCCCGCACAGCGTTGGTTGAATATGCCTTTTTTTGAGTTTTTACTTTCGCGTCTTCGACCGAATGGTACGATTACCTTAGCGAGTAATATTCCTTCATATATTGATGAGGCGGAACAGCAGTTAATTCATGTATGGAAATTACCCTATGAGAAACAAAAAATTGCAGCGGATTCTGCAAGAACACATTTTGAAATTAAATATTTGGAACGTGGGGAACCTTGCCAACAGTTAGTCATCACAAAACCTGTTGCCTACTCAACCCGATTTGATGATTTTGCACCCTTACAAGGGCAAAATGAGCAAGAGCAACATGAAGTCTAAGCGTATTGCCATTATTGGAGCTGGACCCGCAGGTTTAATGGCTGCGGAAGTTCTTAGTCAATATGGCTATGAAGTTGATGTGTTTGAACAAAAACCTTCAGCTGCTCGAAAATTTTTAATGGCAGGTAAAACAGGACTTAATATTTCTCATGCTGAGCCTATACAGGCATTCATCCAACGTTATGACCGTGCTGAATGGTTAAGCCCTTGGATAACGCAATGGGATGCAAAGTGGATTCAAGACTGGATGAAAGGTTTGGGAATTGAATCTTATATCGGTAGTTCTGGGCGGGTGTTTCCAATAGAGATGAAAGCAGCGCCGTTACTTCGCGCATGGTTAAAACGATTAGCTGTAGATGGGGTTAAATTTTATTACAGGCATCGCTGTGTGGGTTTATCTCAGAATCAACTGACCATCGAAAACCAAAGCCAACGCTTTACTGCAACTTATGATGCGATTGTGCTGGCTTGTGGTGCTGTGTCGTGGTCGCAATTGGGGAGTGATGGAGCGTGGCAGCAATGGTTGTCGAGTGATGAGATTACCCCCTTCCAAGCAAGTAATGTTGGTGTATTGAAAACATGGTCGCCATTTATGCAGGATTGTTTGGGGCAAGCGCTTAAACGTGTTGATGCTTGGGTTGTACCTGAACGTAAGACACATGGCGATATTGTGATTACTCACTATGGTTTTGAAAGTGGCGTGATTTATAAATTAGGGCGTGATCTAAGATCACAGCTTGCTCAAGATCAAAACTTGCAGCTTCATTTAGACTTGTTACCAGATATCAGCCTTGATCAATTAACTAAAAAGTTACAAGGCAATAAGAAGCAGTCACTTACCAATCTTTGGCGCAAAGCAGGTTTGGATCATGTGAAAATTAATTTAATTCGTGAAGTGGTTGAGAAAAATTTATGGTCAGATGCGCATCAAATGGCTGAGCACATCAAAGGGCTTATAATTCCTCTCAGTGGGTTTCGTCCAATCGAGGAGGCCATTAGTTGCGCTGGTGGAATTCAGCAAACGGCATTGTCATCACGGTTACAATTACAGTCAAATCCTTATGTGTTCTGTTGTGGTGAAATGTTGGACTGGGATGCACCAACTGGGGGGTATTTATTGACCGCTTGTTTTGCAACAGGACGTGCCGTGGGTGAAGGGATACATCATCTATTGGCTTAGTTTTATTTAAGATGATGTTTTCTAAGATATTGCTTATTTTTTATTTATTTTTCATGTTCTAAATATCCTTTATTTTTATTTGTTGGCGAGTTTTTTGCACTGTTGAGATTTATCTATTTATTGATGAATTTACAATGTGGCAAAAACTCAAATCCAGTTTATTTCTTCAGGTCGTTCTTGCATTAGTCCTTGGTATTATTATCGGGATTAGCTTTCATGATTTTTCTTTAGCATTGAAACCATTGGGTGATGGTTTTATTTCACTGATCAAGATGTTGATCGCACCGATTGTTTTCTGCGTGGTGGTACTTGGGCTGTATGGTGCCAATGACATCAAGAAAATGGGAAAGGTGGGGGCAAAAACAATTTTATACTTTGAGATAGTGACTAGTGTTGCGCTGATCTTGGGAATAATTGTTGCCTATGTATTCAAGCCTGGTGTGGGCATGAATATTGATATCACGAAACTAGACGGAAAGGATTTAAATGTCTATACGGAACGTGCCAACACAATGGGCTCAGGCTCAGATTTTCTTCTTCATATTATTCCAAAAACTTTTGTAGATGCATTTGCTAGTGGGGACATTTTACAAGTTTTACTGATTGCAATCCTATTTGGCATTGCTTTATTGCTGATCCCAAAACATATGGGAGATTTGGTTTGTCAGGCACTCGAAGCATTTTCTGAAGTGTTTTTTAAAATGATGGGATTAATCATACGGTTAGCACCGATTGGCGTCTTGGGGTCTGTTGCCTATACCACCGCAAAATTTGGCTTGGACTCATTGATTCAATTGGGTTACTTAGTTTTGCTGTTTTATGTGACTTGTATCTTATTTGTGTTGATTATTTTAGGTGGGATTCTTCAAATCTCTGGCTTAAACATTTTTAAATTCTTAAATTATTTTAAAGCAGAACTGTCTATTGTGTTGGGTACAGCATCTTCTGATTCTGTGTTACCTCAAATCATGAAAAAGCTTAAAAATTTAGGTATCAAAGATTCCACCGTTGGCTTAGTCATTCCTACAGGCTACTCGTTTAATTTAGATGGTTTTTCTATTTACTTAACACTCGGCGTTATTTTTATTGCTCAGGCCTGCAATATTGATTTATCGATGCATGATCTTCTCGCAATTTTATTGGTGTCATTAATCACCTCAAAAGGTGCTCATGGTATTCCAGGCTCTGCATTGGTGATCTTGGCGGCGACATTATCAGTTATCCCAAGCCTGCCAATGATTGGGCTGGTTTTACTATTGTCTGTCGATTGGTTTATTGGAATTGTACGTGCCTGTACCAATCTAATCGGAAACTGCGTGGCAACAGTTGCAATCGCACATTGGGAAAAAGATATTGATCATGAACGCGCACGTGCCGTATTGGATCAGCGAATTTAGGTCATGATTCTTCTGTTGGAGGATTGCTTTCGTAAATTGAAAAGCGCGATCCAAATGCGATTCACAATTTGCGTGTTGTACCGATCTAGCCTATATTTTTATGTGAAAATTCATGAAAGGAATTAACAATGTCTCAGACTTCACCTGTATATCATGGTAGTTGTTTATGTGATGGAATTCATTATGAGATTCATGGCGAAATAGGCGAGATCATCCAATGTCATTGTCAACGCTGCCGTAAAGCAAATGGAAGCGCTTTTGCCACGAATGCACCGATTAAAATAGCTGATTTTAAAATTACGAAGGGCGAACATTTACTAAAAAAATTTCAGTCTACTGACACGACACAACGTTGTTTTTGTATGGAATGTGGCTCCCCAATTATGAGTATAAAAACCGATACGCCTGAGTATTATCGTTTGAGAATTGGAACTTTAGATACACAGTTACAGCAAAAACCAAGTCTGCACATTTTTACGGCGTCTAAAGCGGAATGGGACAGCATCACTGATGATTTACCACAATATGCAGAACGTCCTTAAAGTAGTCTTTAATTATGATTTTTGAAACAGCAAATTTACAAGCAAATGAAATCTATCGTTTGTTAAATGGTGGGATTACGCCTCGCCCGATTGCTTGGATTAGTACCTTATCTGTGGATGGTGTAGCGAATCTGGCACCTTATTCCTTTTTCAATGTGGCAAGCTGTAACCCGCCGATCCTTTGGTATTCACAAGTGAATCCGAGAACAGGGCAGGACAAAGACACTTTACGGAATTTAATTGAAACCAAAGAGTGTGTAGTGCATATCGTGAATACTCAGTTACTTGAGCAAATGAACTTGTCATGCGCGGCACTGCCATCCGAACAAAGTGAATTTGATTTTGCTGAAATCGAATCTTGTCCAAGTCATGGCGTAAAACCTTTATCGGTTAAAAATTCTATGATTCGGTATGAATGTCATTTGCGAGAGGTGATTCAACTCAGTTCCTTGCCTTCTGGTGGAACGGTTGTCTTGTTAGACGTGAAATCTATTTATGTCGATGATCGATTGTGGCAAGCCGATACAGGCATGATTGATCAACAGCAATTGGATAGTGTGGGAAGAATGGGGGGAGAGTTTTATAGCTTCACCACGGGATTACAAGCCCTCAAGCGACCATAAAATCAGATAGAAACAATAGGAGGTAAAATACCTCCTATTTTGTGATGGGTAGTTCATCCTTAAGCTGTGTTTCATCCCAGTGATGGTTGATAAATTCGTGAATTGTATTTGATTGTTCGGATGGACTAATACGTGAAATGATAATGGATTGACAGTGATTAAAGTGTACAAATCGGTGTAGTGTTTTTAGAAATGGTGTTAACCATGAGCTGAGATCAATTTGTGTATTTTCAATATGTAGGTGCACTAATTCAAATACACCACTTTTACGATGAGCTTTGCAATCAACTCGGCCAACAAAAACATCACCAAACAAAATGGGTAAACAGAAGTATCCATATTTTCTTTGTAGTTCTGGGGTGTAACATTCGAGACGGAAGTCAAACTCGAAACAGGCTTTTATGCGTTCTCGATGGATGATTGAATTATCAAAAGGAGAGAGTAAGTGAAGGTTGCTATGATTGGTGTTATACGTTTTTTCAAGTAAATCGGTGCGCACATAGATTGTTTGTATTTCATTTCCTTCAAACTTTTGGATGATTTTATCCTCAAGCATTTGACTTAGAATTTTTTCAACATTTTGACGTAATATTTGTCCCTTTTTTAAATGTGTGATTTGCTTGATGGTGGTAAAGCCGTACGCTCTAAGATAAGTCTTGACGAGATATTCTGCGTATTCTAATGCGGTTGGTGGTGTTGTATTGATCGTGCTGGGCAGCACCCTTTCACTAAGATCATAAACTTTTTCTATACCATTTCGAGCGCTAATCATGAGATCCCCTTGCATAAAAAGCTGCTCAAGCGCGATTTTTGTTGGTTTCCAATTCCACCAACTACTATTACTTTTACTTAAGCTTTCAAAATCTCTAGCTTTTTGTGGTCCCTCAATACGGATTTTGTCGTACACATTGTGCATGATTTGAGAATCCGCTTTAAAATAACGAGATTCACCATTTTTAATGCTCAGCATTTGCGGTAAAGCATAACGAAAACCTTGCATGGGCAAATACGACGCAGCATGAAACCAATATTCAAATATCTGACGTTCTGCGACTAATTGATCAAGAAGTTTGGGCTGATAATCTGGGATTCGTGTCCAAAAAGTATGGTGATGTGCCCGAGAAACCACTGATAAAGTATCAATTTGTACATAGCCAAGCTGCTGTATGGCCGCAAGAACAGCCGCTTTTCCTGAGCCAAAAGGTTTTTTGTGATTCAGACCTTGCGCTTCTAATGTAATTAGTCGTAGTTTTTTTAATAGATCAGCTTGGTTAATCGTCATGATTTCCCTCAGGTATTTTTATTCAAACATTTGTTATTTCGCTGAATATTACATTTCTAAATTTCACACCTTCAGAAATCATTCAGGCGAAACTAAAAAAGTATTTCACGACGAGATGTGCGGTTGGTAAAGGCGTGCATTATTTTATCAAGTGATAAAATGAAACTTCTTTTTCTACGCGGCATTGGCTATTATTAGAACATAAAATATTTTAAATCAAATTATTAAGAGTATTTATGAGTACTGAATTATCTTTAGAGAAACAAGAGCAAAAAGAAATTTTACCATTTTCGCCCAAAAACTTATGGATGCTGTTCTTCCAACCGAAGACATTTTTTTCTTTGCCAGCAATCTATCATCATCGCAGTATTATGATAGTTGCCTATTTAATAGGTGTGTTTTCTGTCATGGATCGAGTCGATCAAAAGT
The DNA here is from genome assembly GCF_003323815.1 of Acinetobacter haemolyticus. Lineage (NCBI taxonomy): Bacteria > Pseudomonadati > Pseudomonadota > Gammaproteobacteria > Moraxellales > Moraxellaceae > Acinetobacter > Acinetobacter haemolyticus. The sequence goes on along the minus strand of NZ_CP030880.1, from coordinate 3,031,708 downwards.
TGCTTCAAGCAGAATTTGGAAATCGCACCTCGTTAATGCTTGATATTACAGATGCTTGGTGGAGTTATTGGTTATTCGTTTTAGGGCTGGGGACGATTTCTGCTGTAATTGTTTGGTTGATACACGGTTGGTGGTATAAAAAGCGTTTACAGTTTTCAGGCGCCAAAGACGCAGACCCACAACTGGCCCGACATATTTGGGCTTTACAATCTTTGGTTGCAGCTTTGCCTGTTATGATTGTCGTAATATTACAGACATTGATGTATAGAAGTTATCTTGATGCCTATCAAAACTCATCAATTTTGAACTTGGTGGTAATTCCTTTTATATTTTGGTCATGTTGGGTGAGCTATCGAGCAGCAACCTCAGTGTTTAATACCAACGGATGGGCGAAATTTTGGTTTCTGGTATTTCCGATCACGTTTTATGTGCTAGCAATGGGGCTTTTGACCGCTTTAATGGCAAATGCATGATCGGTATGATAGCAAGCAGGAAGGGAAACCTTCCTGTCTTTTCAATATCAACGGGCAGTTAGTGCTTCACCTTCAAATTTCACACCATCCCAACCATTTTGCATAAATTGACGAATGTTTTGGTGATCCGTTCCTTCAGGTGTTGCCAGCACAGAAGCATAATGCTCAGCAAATAAACTTAAGGTATCTTCAGCATTTAAGCCTTCAATTTTAGCAAAAGAAAAAACTTTGGCACTGCCTTGATTTTCCGTTGCAGCATTAAATTGTGCGCCATTTTGAAAAGCAGTTGGAGTGTGTTGATAGCGTGCTTCAATAAATGCCAACACATCTGCAAATTTTGCTGAGCCATCTTTTAATTGTGCGAGTAAGCTTTGTGCCATGAGGACTTTCCCTTGTTATTTCGTCAGCGGACAATCATAACATGATGTATCTGTGGATAACTTTGCCTTTATACACAGATTAAAAGATTCATTGAGTTGTTTAAAAATTATGTTATTTTAGGGCAAAGGAGATGGCATTCCTCCTGTAACAAACCGCCATTGTGGCTAATGATGCCTACGTTACCCTGAACAGGGGCGTAGGTTTGTGCGTGCTCTGTTCTTTATTTAGAGGGCTCGCAGATGCATACTATCGATAAAAAAATTGATCACACCATGTCTTATCTTTGTTGTACTCCACATTTGGTTTTGGAGTAATTATGTATTATTCCTTGATTTCAATTGCATTAGGTTCTGTGCTCGGCGCATGGTTACGTTGGTTTATTGGCTTAAAACTCAATCCAATTTTTCCGCATATTCCACTCGGGACCGTAAGTGTTAATTTGGTTGGTGGCTTTATTATTGGTTTTGCGATTTCATATTTTTCGCAAAGTGCTTTGAGTCCAAATTATAAGCTATTTGTGATTACTGGATTTTGTGGTGCACTCACCACCTTCTCAACCTTTTCCGCTGAGATTATTGCGCTGTTGCAAAGTGGTAAATTGGAATACGCAGCACTGACTATTTTGATCCATGTATTGGGATCATTGTTGTTTACGATTTTGGGTATGAGTCTACATCAATGGTTGAATGCTGCTTAGTCTGGGAGGGTTAGATCGATGAATGGATTTTTAATTAGCTTTTATACTGCGCAAAGTCGTCAGTATGAAGGACAATCAATCGTTGATTGGTTGCTAGCGATTGCAAAGCAAATGGATCTACGTGGTGCGACAGTGATGAATGCCAGTCAAGGGTTGGATCATCGAGGGCAATTTCATTCAGCGGGTTTCTTTGAGTTAGCGGATCAGCCCGTACAGATCCAGTTTGCAGTCACTGAACAACAGGCCACAGCCTTACTTGACTACCTCAAGACTCAAGATATTTCATTATTCTATGTCAAAAGCCCTATTGAATTTGGCTTTATTGGCACTGCTTCTGCTTCGGATTAAACAATAATAAGTTTCAGACATAAAAAAAGAAGCCTAAGAGGAGGAGATTAGAGCCTTAGACTTCGAATTTTTTTACTTTAATTGCTCAACCTTAAAATAAGATTAAGCCTTACGACTAAAACGACCAAAACGTTTGTTAAAGCTTGCAACACGGCCTTCATTACTCGCCTGACGTTGCTCACCTGTATAAAACGGATGTGAAGCACTTGAAATATCAAGCGTCACATAAGGGTAAACTTGACCTTGATATTCTTTGGTCTGTTTGGTTTGAATGGTGCTACCAATCAAGAAATACGCATCTGCATTGGTATCATGAAAAAGTACTTTTTGATAAACAGGGTGGATATCTTTACGCATATTGAATACTCCTATGAATGATTGAAATGTTATAACATAACTTAAATTCCGTCAATCAGAGTACACTGTGTGTTGAGTTGTCAAAGCCTTTTCACGGCATGGGCACTAACTCTTCAAATAGATCATTTAGATTGTCATGTACCTTGAGATGAATAAGATTCCAGTAGTGACCAGAAATGGTACGGTTGACCATTAAGGTATCTGGCGATGGTTTAAAGACATCCCAATATTTCAATGATTTTTTAACCAGACGCATCCCATCATGATGTGAGGAGTTTTCTTCAAAGTCATAATGCGTACTTAAAGGACGAAGCAGAATTTCGATCCATTGCAGATACAACTCACTTGGGAATTTCTGTTTTTCTGCAATTGAATGGAGTTCGACCAATAAATCTTCAACTTGATCAATGTCTTCTTGGCGAGCAGCATTCACCAGTGCTTTAAAGTGCTGAATAATTTCAGGTGAAAGGGTTTTGACGCTACCGTAATCGTAGATGATGACACTTCCATCTTCACGGAAGGCAAAATTTCCAGGATGCGGATCGCAGTGGAAACGTTTCAGGAAGAACATTTCCTGCCCTAAAGCACGAATCAAGCGACGACCGATCTGATTGCGGATATCAACTGACCACGTACTTGCTGTTTCAATCGATTCACCTTGTTCAAGACTTAAGGTCAATACGCGCCGTGAAGAGTATTCTTTATATACTGTTGGGATAATGATTTGGTCATCCAATTTTTCATGGAAGGTTTTAAAAACTTCGAGATTCTGTGCCTCGATTTCATAGTTTAATTCTGCTGATAAACTGTCTTGGATCTCTTGGAATAATTGGTCTTGTAGTTTTTTATCAATTTTGAGGACACCCATGAGACGTAAAGCAAGACGGACTTGTTTAAGATCACTCTCACATGCATCATCTACTCCAGGGTACTGAACTTTGACTACCACAGCTTGACCATTTGGAAGTACTGCACGGTGAACCTGTCCAATTGAGGCTGCTGCAAAAGGTTCTGTTTCAAATGAGCTAAAAATTTGATTTAAAGGTTTGCCGAGTTCTTTTTCAACTTGTTGTTGAATGGAGGAGAAGGGCATTGCGGGCGCTTGGCGTTGTAACTTGGCAATCGCTTTTGCAACTTCAGGCGGGAAAATGTCTTTGTATTGTGAGGCGATTTGCCCAACTTTCATGACTGCGCCTTTCATTTCTCCTAGTGTGTCAGCGATTTGCAAGCCAATGTCTTGGAACAGTTGGCTACGTGCTACATTTTTTTGCTCTTCGTCAGCAGTGAAGTTGCGAATGGAGTTGGCGACACTTTTACTGGCAATGCTTGCGGTCATGCCAGCCAGTTTTAAAAAACGTTTACTGGGTGAGCTTGCATGTTTTGCCATTTTGCTTGACCTCGGGTGATCCGCTGTTATCGTGATACTTTGATCATAGGCGACAAAGCTTAAATTGCCTATAACAAAATGTTAAGTCCTGTAAGTATTAAGCCTTGCTGCTTTCATGATCATCATGAAACGTAATTTATGTGATCTCTGCTAAACGTTTATTATTTAAGTATAAGCGCCCAATTAAGAGTACACAGGCAATGCTTAAACCAATAATCAAACCGAGCCAAACGCCTGCGACGCCCCAAATGGTATAACGTGCTAAATATAAGCCAATCGGAAAAGCAATGACCCAATAAGCCATGAGGGTAATCCACATCGGTGCTTGGGTGTCTTGCATGCCACGTAGACAACCTGCTGCACCGACTTGCCAAGCATCCATGAGCTGATAAGCCATTGCAAACCAGAGTAAATACATCGCTACAGGAATAACATGAGGGTCTGTTGTATAGATCGCAACGATATATGGACGTGCAACTGCAATCAACAGCATGGTACAGATTGCAAAGAAAGTCGCACTCATTAGTCCGATTTTCTGAACTTGACGCATGGCATGCCAGTTTTTCTCTCCATAGTACATTCCAACACGAATCGTGAGTGCAATCGCGAGAGATAACGGAATCATGAATAAGACAGAGGTTACAGAGATTGCAATTTGATGTGCAGCAATCGCATTTTCCCCTAATGGACTTAATACCAATGCACCTGTGCTGAAGATACTCACCTCAAAGAAAATCGCCAAACCAATCGGCAGACCTAGCATCAAGATACGCTTTGCCCACATTGGGTCAAGTTTTTCCCATGTCGTGAAGATCGGAGTTTTTTGATAGGCTTTGGCTTTAGAAATATAAATGGCCAAGGTGATAAACATCAACCATTGTAGAATTGCTGTTGCGAAACCACAGCCTGCACTCCCTAAAGCAGGAATCGGCCCAAAACCATACATGAAAATTAGGTTCAGTGGGATCAGTATCACAAGCGCGGCTAAACTAATGACGGTGACTGGACGAGGATGCCCCAATGCCTCTGAGTAACTGCGTAATGCGGCATACATCATCACTGCAGGCATCCCAAAACCAATTGCATGCAAGAATAAGCTTGCCTTGGGCAATAAGCTTTCAGGTACGCCAAACAATGGCAATAATAGTGGCATCGCTTGCAAAATGAGCATTGCGATTACACCGAGAATGGCGGCAACCCACAATGATTGGCGTGCAATGGTGGGAATTTTCTCAGGTGTCTTGGCGCCTCGTGCTTCGGCAACTAGTGGTGTTGTTGCAATCATAATCCCCGCAAAGAGCAGCATAATGGGCATCCACAATCCAACGCCAACAGCAATCGCTGCAAGATCACCTGCGGATAGATGCCCCGCCATAATGGTATCTATCAAGCCAAAACCAGCTTGAGCAAATTGGGTGATCAAAATAGGGAGCATTAAATGAGACAGTTGTTTGAGTTCAAACCGTGTGTTGGTAACGTGAGCCACTAAATATACTCTTCAAAAATTAACGCTGTAGTGTGAGTAAAACACCAATAAAAATGACAATACTGCCGAGTAGGCGTTGCCAATTCACGGGGATTTTTTCTGTGCCTAACCAACCAAAATGATCTAATAAAATTGAGATGGTGAGCTGGCCAAAAATCACAAGACCTGAAAAAGTCAGAAATCCGAGTTTAGGCGCAGTATAGATACTCATACTGATGGCATAAACCCCAAGAAAGCCGCCAATCCATAGAAACCATGGAATTTGTGAAAGTTCACCTAAACTAGGTTTGGCTGTGCTTTGAAAGTAAACCAATAACGCCAAGATAATCGTACCGACTAAAAAAGACAGAAAGGCTGCCTGTAATGGAGAGTGAAGATGTTCTCTGAGTTGAGCGTTAATCGCAGTTTGAAATGCCATTGCCACGCCAACGCCGAGCGCTAGGGGAAGCATCAGAAGCAATTGGCTTGAAATTTTCATCATATGATTTGGTCTAATTGTTCTTTATTTTTACAGTCTAACTGAATCCAAGCATGATGATAAGCAATAGCATTGTTGCAACATGCAACCGACTTAAAGGGAGTCATGATAAAATAGAGTGGTTCTTTTATTGAGCCGCTATTTTGAGTCCGTTAAATCCAGCAAATATTCCTTTATCCTTATACATTCACATGCCTTGGTGTGTGCGTAAATGTCCTTACTGTGATTTTAATTCACATGCTGTTCCTGATGGGCATTTGTCTATGGATTTGGAACAGCAATATCTTGCAGCCTTAGTAGCTGATTTTGAGACGCAAATTGAAATGGCACAAGGGCGATCAATTCATAGCGTGTTTATAGGTGGGGGAACGCCATCGCTGATTTCTGCTCAAGGTTATCAGTGGTTATTTGAACAACTGAAAGCACGGTTGAGTTTTGAAGCTGATTGTGAAATTACCCTCGAAGCCAATCCCGGTACGGTTGAGCATGATCCATTTGCAGATTATCTTGCGGTTGGTATTAATCGGTTATCGCTTGGTGTGCAAAGTTTCGATACAGAGCATTTGCAGCGTTTGGGACGTATTCATACCGCCAGCAATGCACTGGATGCGATTCAACAAGCACGTCAAGCCGGTTTCGAGCGTGTGAATGTCGATTTGATGCATGGTTTACCTCAGCAAACAGAGCAACAGGCATTAACTGATCTAAAATTAGCTGTAGAGCATGGTGCGACGCATATTAGCTGGTATCAATTGACCATTGAGCCGAATACGGTTTTTTTTAGAACTCAGCCTGTGTTGCCGCAAGATGAAGTCTTAGAACACATCCAAGCGGAGGGTGAGGCATACTTAAAAGCCAATGGCTATGTAAATTATGAAGTTTCCGCATGGCGAAAGGAAAAGCCATCAGCACATAATTTGAATTATTGGCAATTTGGCGATTACCTCGCGATTGGAGCCGGCGCACATGGAAAGGTGACACGTCCTGAAGGTGTCTACCGTTTTCAAAAAACCCGCTTGCCGAAAGATTATTTAGCTAAAGTTCCTGCTGAACATGTGCAAATGAAACGTATTGAAGCAGATGAGTTACCATTTGAATTTATGATGAATGCTCTACGTCTCAATGATGGTGTTGAAGCAACTTTATATGAACAACGTACTGGTTTAAGTTTGGCAGAGTTAGCGCCTATTCTGAACACGTTACGTGAAAAGAAACTTTTGGTGGCTGCTACAGATCGTATTGCTTGTACCGAGCAGGGTCATATCTTTTTAAATACGGTATTAGAAGCGTTTTTATAAATTATAAACTCGGGAAGGGAATCCTGAAGTTATGACATAGCTCTTGTCATCTTTTGGAAAGATATTCCATACAAAATAAAAAACCTCATCATAAATGATGAGGTTTTTTAGAATCTGGTGGGTCGTCCGCGACTCGAACGCGGGACCAACGGATTAAAAGTCCGCTGCTCTACCAACTGAGCTAACGACCCTGAAATAATTTTAGAGTAACACTCTAAAATTGTTGCAAGACAAGCGAAGCGCGTAGTCTTACAAATCTTGATAACTTTCGGTTATCAATCCTTTTCAGGAGTATCAAAACTTAAAGTGGTGGGTCGTCCGCGACTCGAACGCGGGACCAACGGATTAAAAGTCCGCTGCTCTACCAACTGAGCTAACGACCCTAAGCAAGTGTTTAAACATGCTACGCAAGAAAAACTAATCAGTTCTAAGTGCGTCTTCGTTTTGATGTTGCGTATTCTAGCAACTTATTCAGCTAACACAAGAGGAAATTTAAAAACATGTGCATGATTGTTTATAAAAAGCACGATTTCCTCTTGTTTAGTTAAAAAATAAACTAGAAACGGTATTGATAACTTTGAATATTATCAAATATCTCAGTGTTTACATCACAATAGCTTGATGCACCAGGTAATAAAACCAGTAAACGTTCAGAAGTTTTGCTTGGATCAAATGAATCTTCTTTCAGCTTATTTTTCTGGTATTTAAATGTACCTGTAGTTTCAACTTTCTCTTGTACACGTAAGAACACTGGAATTGCATAAGATGGTAGGCATTTTTTAAATACATTGACCATTTCGCTAAGATCGGTTTCAGTGAGTTCCTGTCCATCAACTAAGGTGATCGCTGCCATACCTGCACGACCATTAGTATTTGGAATTTCTACACCATAAACAACTGCTTCTGCGATTTTTTCATATTCGCAGACCATGTTTTCAACTTCGGTGGTTGAAACATTCTCACCTTTCCAACGGAAAGTATCACCTAAGCGATCCACAAACTGTGCATGACGGAAACCGATATCACGAACTAAATCACCTGTGTTGAAGTATGAGTCGCCTTTTGTGAAGACATCTTTCAATATAACAGATTTGTTTTTTTCAGGATCAGTGTAGCCATCAAAAGGAGAGCGGCTGGTAATCTTCCCTACCAGTAAGCCAACTTCACCTGTTTTTACTTTCTTGCAATAGCCTTTGCTATCACGTACTAGTTCATTTTTCTCTTTGTCATATTCAACGATTGCATAAGGTGTTGGAGAAAAGCCAACGGTGTTGTCAAAGTTAAAGATATTACTAAAACCAACGTTACCTTCACTTGATGCATAAAGTTCAAGGACTTCTTGCACACCAAAGCGTTCTTTAAACTTGCCCCAAATATTTGGACGCATACCGTTACCAATCATTTTAGTGACACGATGTGCGCGATCAAGCTCGGTAACAGGTGCATCCATGAGGTAGCGGCACAATTCACCAACGTAGCCGATTGCTGATGCATTGAACTTTTGTACGTCTTTCCAAAATGCGCTGGTTGAGTATTTACGGCGTACCGCAAGTGTTGCGCTACCTGCAATCACACCACACCAACACACCACTACACCTGTGGCGTGGTAAAGCGGTAAAGTCACATACATGACATCATCTTTACCTAGATTGAGGATATGGCCATAGGTACCGTAAGCCAGTGTCCAGCGGCTATGTGTAAAGATCACAGCCTTTGGTAGACCTGTTGTACCTGAGGTATAAATGTAAAATAAACCATCTTTGCCTGTTACTGTACGTGTGGTCGATGGATTGAATTTTGGAAATTGATCAATTTGTTCGGCTAGATTGACGTAGTCCTGAGGCGCAGTCCCCGCATTCTTGCGTGTCTCTTGATCAGCAAACCAATGAAAACGGTCTGGCGCGACGGTTAAGTCTTGACGAATTTCATCAATTACAGCGCGAACTTCTTCACCAGCAATCACTGCAATTGGATTGACTAGATTAATACTATGCGCGAGTACTTTACCAATTTGTGAAGTATTAACGAGTGCAATGGTTACCCCTATTTTTGCCAAAGCAACAATCGTTGCAATAAGCTCAGGACGATTCTCAACCATTACCGCAATTACATCACCTTTTTTTGCGCCGATTGAAAGGTAGTAGTGCGCAATTTGGTTGGCCCATTCATTGAGTGCCTGATAGCTATAGCTTTGCTCTTCAAATAATAGTGCTGTGCCTTGAGGATTACGTTTTACAGCTTTTTCAAAAGCGATGCCTAAACCTGCTGGTGAAGTCGGAGTGCGTATATACGCCTGCTTAAGTCCATTGAGGATATGAGGTACTTTGGTGATGAAGTTCGGGAGTCGAGTCGCGACATCACTTAGGGTAATAATATCGGTTTGTGTAGTTTGGCTCATATCAATCCTATTTATTTTTTGATCAATCCAAAATGGCTATCTATTGGAACACAACCATTTACATCACTGTTGTTGATGCTGTTTTTAATGGTAAGTTCCTAGAGCAATCAACCTAATTTTGACAAAATAACAAAAAAGCCCAGTCATCGAAATGACTAGGCTTTTGTTTATTGTGCGCAATTTAGCAAATTATTCATTGCCAGGCGTACTTTTCTTCGGCGGACGTCCACGAGGGCGGCGCGGGCGACTTGATTTTTCTTTTTCAATTTTAGCAGCTTCGTCTTCCTCAGCTTCAGTTGCTTCCGTTTTTTCTACAGCTTCAGCTTTTTCAGTCACTTTTTCTGCTTTGGTTGCTTTTTCTACAACCTCTTTCGCAGGCTTAGGCGCTGATTGTTGAGGTTCTGGTTGCGTTTCTTCAACAACGGCTGTAACTGTTTCTGTTTCAGCGGCTTCTACTGCTGTAGCTGCAAGTTCCAAAGGTTGTTGCTCTGGTACTGGTGTTGCCTCTACTGAAGGTTCTTCAAGAGGTGCGGTTTCTTTCACCTCTTCAGCAGCGACTTCAGTGTTCTCTACAACAGCAGGTGTGGCATTTGAAGCAAGATGTGCTTCTTTTGCTTGTTCTGCAGCAAGTTTTGCTAAACGGCGACGCTCACGAGGATCGTTTGCGACGCGAGCAGCGGATGCTTTAGGCGGTGTTAGGTCTAACACTGGCGCAGGTTCTGCTTCTTCCATTGCTTTTTGAGCTGGAAGTTCTGCATCTCGTGTTACAGGACGCTTTTCTTCAACAACTGTATTTTCCACAACAAGTGTGCTTGCATATTGTTCAGTGAACTTTTGCAAAGCACGATTGAAAGTGGTGATTAAACCAAACTGCTCAATCAAGATTTTGCAATCTTCACCGTATACATGACGGATTAAGCTGCCAAGAGTGTATTGTCCCAATGTTGGGATTTGTGACGGCGCTATTTTAACGGAAGCTTCTTTAGCAACAGCTTGACCACCACGTTGGCGACGGCGTGAACGTGGATCATTGCTGGCACGTTTCGCTGGAGTTTGAGTTGCTTCAGTCTCAGCTTCTTGTTCAATAACTACTGGCTCGGCTTCGGCAGTTGGAGTCACCTCAGCTTTTTCCACAACAGCAGGTACAGCTTCAACTTTAGTTGCTGGTGTCGTTTTTTGTTGCGGATTCAGTGCAATAATTTCACTTTGTCCTTGATCGATATTCACGACCAATGCAGTATTCATCGGCTCAGTGCGAGGAGCATCGATCACATCTACTTTGACCTGTTGAGGGTTAACCGCAGTTTCAGTGACAACTGGTGCTTCATTTAAAACGCTTTGATCGCGGTGGCGATTTGGGCGATTTGGGCGATTTGGACGCTGTTGATTACGCTCACGGCGTGGAACAGGAGCAGACTCATTGCCTTGTGCAGCATCGTGATGCTGTTGCTGGTTTTGAGGCTCTTGTGTTTGCTGACGTTTTTGTTGACGTTTTAGCTCACGTTGCTCATGGCGTTGTTCTTGGCGCGATAGTTGTACAACTTCTTCATGCACTTGATTTTGTTGTTCATGGGCATGTGCATGTTGTTCACGTTGCTCTTTATGCTTGCGCTTCTTCTGGTTTTGATTTGGACGATGTGTTTTTTCGTCTTTTTCAAAGCTTTCGCGCGCTTCATGTTTCACAGGGTTTTGTGAAATATAGGCATTGTTCGTTGTTGACGCAGGTGCTGGTGTTTCAGTGACAACAGGGGTGTTGACTTGACCAAATTGACCGCGGCTGACCGCACCACCATTGACCAATTGCTCAATCGCTGCTGCCGCATTTTGTGCAGAACGAGATTGATCAATCGTCTGTGCTTGTTTTTGAACAAATAGATTTTCTAACCAAGCACAAGGACTTGCTGACTTCTGTGCAGGCACTTGTGCTTGCTTCGGTTGAGCAGCCTGTGGCTGAGCAGTTTTTCTCTGTGGAGCGGCAGTTTGAGCTTGTGCTGGAGCAGCATGAACGTGTTCTGCATCTTCTAAATGCCATTCAGATGACTCATAGCCCAGTTCTTTTTCACTTGAACGTGTTGCTTCGGTACGTTCATAGCTTGAAGGTGCAAAGCCTGCTGGATTGTATTGGATTTGGTAATGTGGTGTTTCTAAATGCGGATGAGGCAATACAGTGACACGTACATTTGAAGTTTGTTCAAGATAAACAAGGCTATGACGTTTTTCATTCAATAAGAAGGCTGCGATTTCTACAGGCACTTCAACTTGAACTTCACCTTGGCGCTCACGTAATGCAATTTCCTCGACCTTACGCATGATCGATAGTGAAAGTGAACGTAAGTCACGTACCATACCTGTACCATGGCAACGAGGGCAAACATAGCCAGTCGCTTCTTCTAAGGAAGGGCGTAAGCGTTGACGACTCATTTCCATGAGGCCAAAACGTGACAGTTGACCAAACTGGATACGTGCACGATCGCTTTGTGTTGCTTCACGAAGTTTCGCTTCAACCATGCGTTGATTACGGTCTTTGGTCATGTCGATGAAATCGATCACAACCAAGCCACCAATATCACGTAAACGAAGTTGGCGTGCAATTTCTTCAGCTGCTTCTAAGTTGGTATTTAAAGCGGTTTCTTCAACATCATGACCACGTGTTGATTTCGCTGAGTTGATATCGATTGAAACCAATGCTTCAGTTTGGTCAATCACGATAGAACCACCAGACGGAAGTTTTACTTCACGTTCATAAGCGGTTTGGATTTGGCTTTCAATACCAAAATGAGCGAATAACGGTTCATTTAAAGTATAGGTTTTTAATTTGTCGAGTTGACGTGGCATAACTGCTTTAACAAAGTTATACGCTTCGTTATAAGCTTGTTCGCTATCAATTAAAATCTCACCCACATCATCGCGTAAATAATCACGAATCGCGCGTGTAACAACACCCGCTTCTTGGTGAACGAGCATTGGTGATGGACCAGTGCTTGCAGAGCTTTGGATTTGTGCCCAAAGGTCAAGTAAGTGTTGTAGGTCGAGTTGTAATTCTTCTTGCGTACGCCCGATACCTGCAGTACGAACGATGACGCTCATGCCACGAGGGATGTTTAGTGTCGCTAAAATTTCTTTAAGCTCTTCACGGACTGAACCCGAAATTTGACGACTAATACCGCCACCTTTCGGATTGTTTGGCATAAGAACTAAATAACGACCAGCAAGTGAAATAAATGTCGAAAGCGCAGCACCTTTGTTGCCGCGCTCTTCTTTTTCAACTTGAACCAATAATTCAGTGCCTTCAGTAATGAGTTCACGAATATTAGAAGTTTGGCGAGGATCCGCCTTGAAATATGAGTTTGCGATTTCTCGCATAGACAAAAAGCCTTGACGCTGTGCGCCGTACTCAACAAAAACCGCCTCTAAAGATGGCTCAACGCGAGTGACATGGCCTTTATAGATATTTGATTTTTTTTGTTCACGAGTACGATTTTCTAAATCGAAATCGTAAAGACGATTACCAGTGATAAGTGCAACGCGGACTTCTTCTGCGTGGGTTGCATTAATCAACATACGTTTCATGGGTGTGACACCTAATAGTGATGCACACAAACAACTGGCCCAATATTTTTGAGCAAACATCAAATTGGCGCGATCAAGACTCAGAAGCAACTATATTTCGGATGCTCTGAAACCACTGACTGTAAATCCAGCTTGGGCTTTGATACGGTTGTTTCGATGTCAGCAATACTGCTTTAATCTTCGATCTATTGACATTTCATTCATGTCTTACATCTGTGAAATATCACTAGATCCGACATAATCAAAGTTTCCTGTACGCTTCACTGGCGGGTGAGCGGTGCATTGGATGGTGACTTTCACTGTCATTAAGCATTGAAGTCGATCCATCTGGAAGTTCTTGATACGGAATGATCATCGTATCTCTGCTTAGCAGTTCCAATGCATCAACGCTTTAGCCTGAATGCGACATCAGGGAGCAAATTGTCTGATGTGGATCAGTTTACGTTTAATAACCAACAAGAGTTGGCGACATATTTTTTCTGAACAAACTGTATGTGCAGATGCACAATTAAACGCAACAGTTTGTCATTTTGCCGATATAATAAGCCTTCGGCGTCGGCATAATTCTTTAGGACCTATCCGAGCTGTTGGTGAATATCTCATCGATTTAAAATTTTATCTAAATAAAATTTTTGATTTGATGCTCACTTACGGTGGTATCCGTGCGCTGAATATATCAAACCTTGCGGCATCTGCCTATGGGCTAAGTTTAGGTTTCTTGTGAAATAACTTAGCTAAATGATCATTTTTTAATCATATTTAGCAAATCTTGGATAAATCGAGCGTATGAATTCTACACAACAATGGCAAAGTGTCACTTGGTTTGACGTGGATGAGCATCAAGACGGGCAGCGAATAGACAACTTTTTATTTACCCGATTAAAAGGTGTTCCAAAAAGTCGAATCTATCGTTTGATTCGTGAAGGACAAGTACGTGTCAATAAAAAAAGAATAAAAGCAGAAACACGGTTGCAGATTGGTGACCAGATTCGTGTTGCACCGATTCGTTATGAGCAAAAAGATGAAACGGCTGCGCCTGTGAGTGATAGCGTTGCTCAAAGCTTATTGAGCCGTGTCGTCTATGAAGATGAGGGTTTATTGGTAGTTAATAAGCCTTCCGGCATTGCAGTACATGGCGGTAGTGGTGTCGCGTATGGCTTGATTGAGGCTTTGCGTGCGGCGACAGGGAAAAAATATTTAGAACTGATTCATCGTATTGACCGAGACACTTCTGGCTTGGTGATGATCAGTAAAAAGCGTAGCACCTTAAAATTGCTACAAGACCTACTGCGTGAGCATAAAATTCAAAAAACCTATGCGGCGATTGTCAAAGGACAGGTCAGCTTGGATAAGCAGTTGATTGACGCACCTTTATTGCGTTATGAACTGGCTAATGGTGAACGCCGTGTGCGTGTCACCAAAGAAGGTAAGCCTAGTAAAACAGAATGGAAGGTGGCTGAACGTTTTAAAACAGCAACTCTGGTGCATGCTTCACCTTTGTCAGGTCGTACCCATCAAATTCGTGTACATGGTTTAAGTATTGGTCATCCACTGATTGGTGATGATAAATATGGGCACAATACAGCGTATTCAGGGCCTGAGGCGCGACGTTTGTGTTTACATGCCATGCGTTTAGAGATTCCAAATTATCCAATTATTGAAGCACCTATGCCTGAAGATATGCAGCAGTTAATTGATGAGTTGAGAAAGCAATCATGAATCAAATTGAGAACATCATCATGCGTCAAAATGTGGAATTGGTGATTTTTGATTGGGATGGAACCTTGTTTGATTCTGTTGGGCAAATTGTGGCAAGTTTGCAGCATGCTGCACAACAATTTGAACAGCCGCTGAGCAATGACGCTGCAAAAAGTATTATTGGTTTGGGTTTGCCTGAGGTCATGCAAATCTTATTTCCACAAGTGCCTCATTTACAGCAGGATATTTTGCAATGTTATGCGGATCATTATGTGGCGAACTCGAAGGGTGATGTCTGGTTTAATGGGGTTGCTGAACTACTCGCAGATTTAAAGCAACAAGGTTTAAAACTTGCTGTTGCGACGGGCAAAAGCCGTAAAGGCTTGGATCGGGTGCTTGGACAAACCAATAGCCATGATATTTTTGATATTACCCGTGCGGCGAGCGAAACAAGATCGAAACCAGATCCATTGATGTTAAAAGAAATCATTTCAGAGATGGATGTGGCTGTGGATCGCGCCATTATGGTGGGAGATACCAGTTATGATCTTGAGATGGCACAAAATCTGAATATGCCAAGAATCGGCGTCAGTTATGGCGTGCATAGTGTTGAAACGTTACAACGTTATCAACCGCTTACGATTGCGGATAATGTGCAACAATTGCATGGTTATTTGCAAGGGATGATACAATCGACGGCACTCTCAGAGAGTTAAGTGGTTTAAGCATTACACCAAGGTGGGGGAGTATGCTCTCCCATCAAAAAATAATAACAAAGCAATAGGGAAGCCATGAGTCGCTCAATTCGTTTGCTCAATCTTTTGCAATTATTAAGAGAATATCGATATCCAGTAACAGCAAAGGTACTGGCGGAACGTTTACGGATCAGTCAGCGTAGTGTTTATCGTGATATTGAGAGCTTGCGAGAGCAAGGGGTAAATATTGATGCTGCTGCGGGTCTAGGTTTTCAACTTAAAGAAAACTTCTTACTTCCACCGATGACATTAAATGAAACCGAAATTGAAGCTATTTTCTTGGCATTAAATTGGTTAAGTGAGATTCCTGATCAAGCTCTAAAATCAGCATCAACTTCTGTATTGGCAAAACTGAATGCGGTACTACCCGCGCATTGTCAGCATCTATTAGAACAAACCACGCTAAGATCAATTCAAACATGGTTGCCTGTAGATGAGCAGTTAGTCGAGCAGGTTCGAATTGCGATTCGTCAACAAGTCAAAATCATGGTTGATTATGCCGATGAGCAGCAACGAGTCAGTTCAAGAGTATTGTGGCCATTTGCATTAGGATATTTTAATGATCGTATCGTTTTAGCAGCATGGTGTGAACTGCGTAATGGCTTTCGACATTTCAGAATAGATCGAATACAGCAATTGAGTTTAAGCCAAGAGTTATATCCTCATTTTAAACAACAACTTTTCCAACAATGGTGGAGACAAGAAGTTTGCCATTCGACTACTGACAAAAACTGACAATCACAAGTATTAAATTTAAATAAGACCAAATAAACAAGGAAATATCAAAATGGCTCTAAAACTATATACAAATTCTTTTTCACGTGGTGTTGTTGTCGATTGGTTGTTAATCGAACTGGGTATTGAATGTGAACGCATTGAAGTTGCTTTTGATACGGAAATGAAAACACCTGAATATTTAAAAATTAATCCTTTTGGGAAAGTACCTGTTCTGGTTGATGATGATGTGGTGATCTATGAGTTGGGGGCTATTTGCGCTTATTTGACCGATAAGTTTGCAGAGAAAGGCTTAGCGCCAGCGTTAAATGATCCGCAACGTGGTGTTTATTATCGTTGGCTATTCTTCATTTCTGGACCATGGGAAGCTGCTGCAACCGACCGTATGCTTGGTGTAGGGGTGAATCCTGAACAAAAGTCTTCAGTTGGCTATGGCGACTATGATGATGCTTATAATGCCTTTGTGATTGGCGTGGGTGAAGCTGCACCTTATTTATGTGGTGAGCAGTTTACAACGGCGGATGTGCTGGTGGCAGCTATGTTATTTTGGCAACTGAAAATGGAAGAAATACAACCTCATCCAGCAATAGCGCGTTATTTGGATCATGTGAGTAAGCGCCCTAGTTATGAGAAATTTGCTGAATTTTTTAGTCATGCTGGTTAAGGATATAGAATTGTTAGAAACAGTCGCTTGATGCGACTGTTTTTTTATGTGGTAAGGAAATTCGTGAAAATGCCCGTGTATATCATCTGGAATAAAATCAACCACCAAACCGTATGATAACGACGTGAAAATGGTATTGACTCGGTCAAAGAAAATCAGCATAACTAACAGCTTATGTTAGGATCAGAGCATCATTAAATTTTCTGAGATTGATACTTTTTGTATATGAGAAAAGCTTGGATTGACTTGATACTTAAAGCCTAAAGATCGAAATATTCCTATTATCCCATGCGATTGGATTTCACCATAGAAGACGTACATGAAAGATAAGCCGACATTAACCTATCAATTGCCGACACAATCTTGCTTGAGCCATACATGGATGAAGCCTCCATTTCCGCATGAGGCATCTGAGCATAGTGGTCTTGATCGTTTCTACAATCTAGAGCGTCCTTTGTCACCACTAGGTCGTAAAGGCTTGGTGAAATGGCTTGCCACACGGAAGTCCTTTACATGGCAGGTTGATCGTGCTCATGAGTTGAATCAGCGTAATCAAATTTTGGAGTTTCCCCAAAACCGTCCGCATGCAGATCTGAATGATTGGCAAATATGGTTTGTGGGGCATGCGACTGTTTTGATCCAAATAGGTCCGTATAACTTTTTAACAGATCCTGTTTGGAGTGAATATGCAAGTCCGCGGCAAGGACGTGGCCCTCAGCGTGCGTGTACAGCTGGAATTGCTTTAGAGCATCTGCCTTATATTCATGGTGTGCTATTGAGCCATAATCATTATGATCATCTTGATTTGGCGACTTTAGAATGGCTTCATCAGAAGTTTGAAATGCCGATCTATACGGGTTTAGGCAATGGTTATTATATGCCTGAACATTTGCATGTGATTGAAATGGATTGGTGGCAAGAAATTCCATTTCATGATGAATTGAAAATTGCGTATACACCTGCACAGCATGCCTCTGGGCGTGGATTGAGAGATCAGAATCGTGCATTGTGGGGCGGATTTTCGTTGCTCGCAAAAACAGGACATTGTTTTTTTGCTGGTGATACAGGATATGCTGGGCACTTTAAACAGATTCATGAGCGTTATGGTGATGCGAGAGTGGCATTGTTACCCATAGGCGCTTATGAGCCTCGTCATTTGATGCGTTATGTTCATATGAATCCACAAGATGCATTCCATGCACATTTAGACTTACATGCCCATCGATCTCTCGCAATACATTATCGAACTTTTCAGCTCACGGATGAAGATCGTGATGCACCAGAACAAGAGCTGATGCATGAGATGAAAGCATCCTCAAAATTAGTGAGCCCATTTTATTGTATTCGTGAAGGGCATTTTATTCGAGCTTGATCTCTTGTAGAGCATCAATACACCACAATGCAATAATTGAAAGGCTAATCAGTCCCAGATTCATGACGACAGGATTAAATGCTTGATAGATTTTATTTGGGTAAATCAATAAAACGAAAATGAATAACCCAATCAAACTGATAATATTTAACCTGTGTAAATATCGATGTGTAAATAATAAAAACATAAAACCGAAGCTAATTTCAGCGATCCCCGAAAGTGAAATTATCCAGAAGATATACTCTGAAGCTAAGCCCATGTATTGCCAAAAGTATTGTTCATCCTCTACTTTAAAAATTAATTTTGGAAATAAACCCTGATAAATCCATAGCAAGCCAATCATGACCTGACTTAACTTCAAAATATGTTGATGGGTTTGGATTAAGGTATTCATGAAACCATATCATTAGTTAAAAAATGGGCCGCGATTTCAGGTGTCATTCTGTAGCATTGTTCAGTCTTACCAAAAAGACGATAGCGGTTGAGGGCAACACGTCGGTATCCAAAATCTCGGATCACTTTGGGAATAAATTGAGTGTACTTAAGTGTTGAATATGGAAATGATAAGTGCTTAATAATTCTGATAAATGCAGTTGATTCTGTATATAGTTTTCCACGCTCCACTAATACCATTGTTTCAAAATGATCAGTAGGAAGTTGATACATCGTTAAAATACGTTGACCTATTGGTGACTGAACTGATGCTAACTTGAATTGAAGTTGAGGATCATTTTTCACCATGAAATCCGCCCATGCAGAACATAGTACACAATGAGCATCAAACAAGATGATGTTACTGTCTTGGATTATATGATTGAGTGAAGTCGTCATTGTTATTATTTTCCAGATTCATTGTTGTGATCATAGTTCAAAATCCAGCATAAAAAAATGAAGAACCATAAAAGGTTCTTCATTTCTCCATTTTAAGAGGATTTAAGCAAGATCAAAACGATCTGCATTCATCACTTTGACCCAAGTTTTCACAAAGTCTTTGACGAATTTCTCTTTGTTATCATCTTGAGCATATACTTCTGCATAAGCACGTAGAATTGAATTTGAACCAAAAACTAAATCCACACGGCTTGCTGTCCATTTAACTACACCGCTGTCACGTTCGACGATGTCATAACTATTGCGGCCTGTTGGCTTCCAGTTAAATTTCATGTCAGTGAGATTCACAAAGAAATCGTTACTAAGTACGCCAACACGATCCGTCAAGACACCTTGCGGGTTGTTACCATAGTTCGCACCGAGTACACGTAGGCCACCAACCAATACTGTCATTTCCGGTGCAGTAAGTCCCATGAGTTGTGCTCGATCTAATAGCAACTCTTCTGGCATTGTTGCATAGTGTTGCTTCTGCCAGTTACGGAAACCATCATGTAACGGTTCTAATGGTTCAAATGAGTAAACATCAGTTTGTTCTGCGGTTGCATCACCACGACCTGGGGCAAATGGTACAGTGATCTGTACACTTGCTTTATGCGCAGCTTGTTCTACGGCAGCCGTACCTCCAAGTACGATTAAATCAGCAATACTGACTTTTTTGCTTAAACTTGCTTGGATTGACTCCAATACACTTAACACACGTTGTAAACGCTCAGGTTCATTGCCAACCCAGTCTTTTTGAGGTGCTAAACGGATACGGGCACCGTTGGCTCCACCGCGGAAATCTGAACCACGATAAGTACGTGCACTGTCCCAAGCAGTTGTAATTAAATCTGAGCTAGATAAACCACTTGCAAGTAACTTCGCTTTAAGCTCTGCAATTTCGCTATCTGTCAAAGTATAGTCAACAGTTGGAATTGGATCTTGCCAAATTAAATCTTCTTGAGGAACATCTGGACCTAGATAACGGCTCTTTGGCCCCATGTCACGATGGGTTAATTTAAACCATGCGCGCGAGAATACTTCCGCTAAATAAGCTGGATCACGATAAAAACGTTCTGAAATTTTACGATATTCAGGATCGATTTTGAGTGCCATGTCGGCATCGGTCATGATCGGATTACGACGGACATTTGGGTTGTGGGCATCGACAGGCTTGTCTTCTTCTTTAATGTTAATGGGCTCCCACTGATGAGCACCTGCTGGGCTCTTGCGCAACTCCCAATCATAAGTGAAAAGTAGATAGAAAAATTCGTTATCCCATCGAGTTGGGTGAGTGGTCCAAGCGCCTTCGATACCACTGACCATAGTGTTTTCAGCATTGCCCGTTCCTTCAGAGTTATGCCAACCTAAACCTTGGAATTCAACATCTGCACCTTCAACGTCAGCACCTAAATTCTCTGCTTTACCATTTCCGTGTGCTTTACCGACAGTATGACCACCTGCAGTTAATGCGACAGTTTCTTCATCATCCATTCCCATTCGATCAAATGTGGTACGCATATCTTGAGCTGTGCGTAAAGGATCAGGTACACCATCAACGCCTTCAGGGTTGACATAAATGAGGCCCATTTGAACTGCCGCAAGCGGATTTTCTAAAGATTCACGGTCTTGATCATTGTCATAACGGTTTTTGGTTGCATCTAACCATTTTTTTTCGCTACCCCAGTACACATCTTTTTCGGGTGCCCAAATATCGACACGACCGCCAGCAAAACCAAATGTTTTCAGTCCTGCAACCTCATAAGCGACTGTACCTGCAAGCACAATTAAATCGCCCCATGAAATTTTATTGCCATACTTTCTTTTGATTGGCCAAAGCAGACGACGGCCTTTATCGGTATTGACGTTATCAGGCCAGCTATTTAGAGGTGCAAAACGTTGGTTACCAGTATTTGCGCCACCACGCCCGTCCTGTTTACGGTAGCTACCGGCAAGGTGCCATGCTGTACGCACCATCATACCAACATAACTGCCCCAATCGGCAGGCCACCAGTCTTGACTCGTATTGATGAGTTCTCGTAAATCTTGCTTGACGGCTTCTAAATCAAGTTCTGAAAAAGCTTTTGCGTAATCAAAATCAGGATCCATTGGATCAGTTTTTTTATCATGTTGATGTAAAATATCGAGATTTAAGGCATTTGGCCACCAAGCCATGGGGCCGCCTTGCATTTCTGTATTGCCGCCGTGGAGAACAGGGCATTGTCCTGATGTCGTATTGATTTGTGATTTATCGTTCTGGCTCATGATTCTTCTCCATCGAGATAACGCCTGAGTAACGTAATCTCGACTATTGGACCGTTCAAAGATATGAATGTGTAACCGCCGCATTGACAAAATCGGTATCGAAATCTCAGATGCCTAAATTGATGTGCAATGACTAAGTTCGCATTCTTTGTATTTTTACTCTAGGTTGATGACGTTTTTTTTTCCAATGGATTAAAGTTGATGTCTTAAGTGCTTTATTCGATTGAAACTGTTTAAAGCTTAAACAGGAATAGGAGATTTGTGGATGTGAAAATTGTTAAAAATGATAAAAAATGTTGAAAAATAAAAAGCTTAATTCATCTTTAATTTTTTATATAAAAAGTCGTTGTAATGATTAATGACCTAACTAAAAATAGATGAAATCGGTAAAAAAGCATGAAATAGACCTGTTGCAGTTATGTAAAAATAGTGAATTTATGCATATTTTTCTACACTTATTTTAATAAAGAGGCTCATTTAAGTTTCTCAATGAAATGCTAGGTAGGAGATATGTAAGTCACAAGAATTTGCAGGTTTACTATGATATTTTTGATTTTATCTTTTGAGGAGATTAAAAAATAATGAAAGCATTCGCAATAGGACTCGGTCTATCCTTAACAGCACTTGCAGGTTGTACATCTATGCCTGAAACAGATGGAGGTAAAGCAAACTCATTACAATCACTCAGTGTTGAGTTTGTGGGGCAAGGAACTTATGGCGTCTCGCCACAGCAAGGTACAGCAAGTTTGTATGCAGTAGATAGTCGTATGGCTGATGCGCCAGCAACGTTGATTCAGAAAAAGAAAATTCAAGTTTCTCAGATTCCTTTTACTGTGGATTTTACAATTCCAGCAGATCATAAAAAGCTGATTCAACCAGCGGTTCGAGCGGATGCTGAAATTACGTATTATGTGACATGGGAATCTGATCGTAAAAATCTTGCAGCTAAAGATACGATTGTGATTGACTATGATCGTCAATTTCCTCGTGTGAGCTTAAATCAAGGTAAGCAGCAAGTTTATCTTCGTGCTGCAAAATAATTATATTGATAAAGGGGACTCTGTCTGAACAGCATCCCCTTTGATGATGTTGCGTTTAGGCGCCGACTAAACGATTCGATTTGACCATATCAGCTAAACCATGTGTTCTGAAATAGTGTTCTAACCAACTTTTAATGACTAAAGGGTTATTCATTTGCAGAACGTCATCCAGTAGACGCTTCGCGTCACTCATTCGGACATGGCAAATCGCTTTACGTACTCTTAAAATATTACTTGAACTCATTGACAGTGTGTCAAAGCCCATTGCAATTAATAAAATAGCGGTTAATGGGTCACCTGCCATTTCTCCACAGACACTCACTGGTTTTTGGTGTGCCTGACAGTCGAGTGCTAAACGCTTTAATGCTCTGAGGACTGATGGGTGATAATGTGAATAAACGTTGGCAACATGAGGATTGTTACGATCAACAGCGAGTAAATATTGAGTTAAATCGTTTGAACCCACAGAGAAAAAATCGACTAATTCTGCAAACTCATCAATTTGAAAGAGTACACTTGGGACTTCAACCATAATCCCAATTTTAGGTTTATTGATTTTGACTTGTTCTTCTTCTTGAACTGCAATCCAGTCACGTTCCAATAAATACAGAACTTCCTCAACCTCACTGACACTGGTCACCATCGGCAAGAGGATGTGTAGATTGTTTAGACCAATACTTGCCTTTAGCATTGCCCGAATTTGAGCTGAGAAAATTTCTGGGTGGTCGAGTGTAAAACGCAGACCACGCCAACCTAAAGCGGAGTTTTCTTCTTCAATGCTAAAGTATGGTAGATCCTTATCTGCACCAATGTCGAGAGTTCGCATGGTGACAGGTTTATTGGCAAAATGGCTGAGCTGTTGACGATATATTGCTCGTTGTTCTTCTTCACCAGGAAAGCGATCACGGAGCATGAACGGGATTTCACTACGGTATAAACCAACGCCTTTTGCACCACGTTGCACGCCACGAACTACATCAATCATTAAACCCGTATTTACAAATAGCGGAATCGCAACGCCATCTGGGGTAATCGCATCTTTGGTTTCGTATTGCTTTAAATCTTTCGCAATTTGTTCTTCTTCTTTTTGGACTTCTTTATAGCGTTGACGTAAACGTCGTGGTGGATTAACGAAGATACGTCCTTGATAAGCATCGACAATCATCTCAATGTCATCAAGTGTGGTAATCGGTAATTCAGTCACCCCGACAACGGTTGGAATACCCAACGCACGTGCAACAATCACCATATGTGAATTGGCAGCACCTTCTGAGGTTACAATCGCCGCGATATTGTCAACAGGTAGTTCAACTAATGCAGCAGTACTGATTTCTTCGCCGATCAGGATACTATCTGGACTCAACTCTCGATGACTTGTATCATTTTCTTGTAAACAAGCGAGGATTCGACGGCCTAGATCTTTTAGATCAGATACGCGTTCACGCAAATAATCATCTTCCATTTGTGCAAATAGAGCAGAGTGCTTGTCGATGACTTTTCGTACGGCACCTTGTGCCCAGCTACCATCACGAATATGATCTTTGATCTCACTTGGAAGTGCATTTTCATCTAGCATTCGTAAGAACACACTAAACAGTGCTCGTTCTTCCGACATCAATGAATCTTGCATCTTTTCATCAAGTGATTGGATTTCTGCGCGAACAGCAACGATTGCTTGATCCAATAGTTCCAGCTCTTCACTGATATCATCAGCCTCACGATCTGGAATCGCAGTGAGATCTGCGGGTGGATACAATACGATAGCACGTCCTAAGGCAATTCCCCCAGCACCTGATACGCCTTGAAAGGTTTTGTAGCTAGGTCCATTACTTGGTTTACGGAATACATCAATATTTCCCACCGCATGCGCATGGGCAATAACACCTGAGAGCTGTGCACAAAGCGTAACGAGAAAAGATTCAGCCGCTTCACTAAAGTCTTGGGGCTCTTTCTTTTGTACAACGAGAACGCCCATTACCTTACGACGGTACATGACGGGAACGCCGAGGAAGGAGTTAAATAACTCTTCACCTGTTTCGGGTAAATAAGCAAAACGATCATGTTTCGGTGCATTGTCTAGGTTGACGATTTCTTCGCGTTGACCGACTAAGCCAACAAGCCCTTCACCTACATTTAATGCAACTTGACCAACAGATTCTGGATTTAGACCTTTAGAGGCCATGAGCACATAACGCTTATTACGCTCATCCAGTAAATAAATCGAGCACACATCCACATCCATTGCTTCTGCAACATGGTTGACCATAATGTCCAAAGAATCATGCAAACTGACGGACGCATTAATTTCTTGGACAATGCGTCTAAGGGTGTCGAGTTGCATGTTTGACATGGATGTTTACTCCAATTTATAAATCGTTATTGCCTAGTTATAACAGCTCTCTTGTCAAAAATCATTGCTTAAAGTGATGATTTATTAACGTTTAACGCTGAGGTAATTGTAAACACAACTCCATCATGGCCTTACGGTAAACATCACGTTTGAAGTTGACCACTTGACCCAAAGGATACCAATAACTCACCCATTGCCATTCGTCGAATTCGGGTGGGTCAGAGAGGTTTAACTGAATATGATGTGGCGATGCCGTCAGCTTCAGTAAAAACCACTTTTGCTTTTGTCCAATACATACCGGATCTGAATCTGACCGAATGTACCGATGTGGCAAACGATAACGCAGCCAACCTTTTGTTTGCGCTATAATTTGGACGTGTTCGGGCAATAAACCGACTTCTTCTCTCAGTTCACGATAAAGTGCCTGTTCAGGGGTTTCTCCAAACTGGATTCCTCCTTGTGGAAATTGCCAAGCATTGTGACCAATGCGTTTTGCCCATAAGACGTGTCCGTCATCGTTTGCCAAAATGATCCCGACGTTGGGTCGGAAACCTTCTGAGTCGATCATTTGGCTACCTAAATTTTGTCTATATCGTTGACTTTGATCTCGGGGACAGTCACGCTTGCACGTCCAACTCGTAAAAGATCAAAGTAAAATGTTTAAAATTGCTATGATCTTAACGAATTTTTAGTGACTTACGGAAATAGATTTACGTTTTTTTTCTTTAATTTGCATTTAAATGAGCATTTATATGAAATTGGCTTTGTTTGATTTAGATCACACCCTGTTAAATACCGATTCTGACCATTCGTGGGGTGAATTTTTGGTCAATGAAGGTTTAGTTGATCCAGTTCATCATCGTCAAATGAACGATAAATTTTATGAAGATTACAAAGCAGGGCAACTGGATCCGATTGCTTATAATGAGTTTGTTTTTGAGTTTTTAACCAAGCATGACAATAACTACTTAACCGATCTCCATCAGTTGTTTATGCAAAAAGTTATTCGCCCTAAAATGCGCCCAAAAGGTTTTGATGCCATTAAAAAACATCAAGATCTGGGACATGCGATTGTGGGAATTACCGCGACTAGTGACTTTATTACGGCACCAATTTTCCGTGAATTTGGTATTACTGAAATTATTGCGACCAATGCAGAAATAACCGACGGCAAATACACCGGCAAGGTGACTGGAATTCCATGTTATCAAAAAGGCAAGCTTGCGCGTTTAGATCAATGGTTAGCAGGACGTACGGTGAGTGAGTCTTGGGCTTATTCCGATTCAATCAACGATCGGTTCTTACTTGAATATGCGACCCATGCCATTGCTGTAAATCCAGATGATCGTTTGGAAAAACTTGCACAAGAACAACAATGGGACATTCAGGACTGGTCAATTTAAGTCATCATTTGGATCAGTTCCTCCGCCGCTTTCGATTGGATTCGTGCTGGATGCCAAACCATTCCTAACTGGCGATTCATGTTTAGATTCAAATCTAAGCGGGTGAGTTCATGATTGAGTAAGGTTTTTGGTAAGACTGACCAACCTAAACCGATCGAAACCAGCATTCTGATGGACTCTAAAGGATTATTACTCATGGTAATTCTGGGTTTTAATCCTTTTTTCTCAAACTCAGCCAAAGTGATTTGGCTGGTATAGGTATGTGCCGCAGGTAATAGGCTCGGATAGGCAATCAAATCCTCAAGTTGAAGATCATGTTGTTGGGCCAGTGGATGAAATGGTGCGGAGACGAAAACCAAAGGATCTTCCCAGATCGTGACATAATTAAGACGATCATCGCCGACAGGCGGCAAGGTCAGAAATGCCAGCTCCAATTCTCCAGCCAGTACTTGTTCATGAGCCTGTTCAGAATCAACAAAATGAACATCTAAAGTGACTTTGGGATAATGTTGCACAAACTTTTTTAATGGTTCGGCAAGATGATGCAGGCCAATATGATGGCTGGTACCGATTTTGAGGCGACCCTGAACTTGGGCTTGCTCATGGCTCAATGTATGATGAATCTCACCGAGTTCATTTAACCATGTTTTGACTTTGGGTAATAATGAGTGAGCAGCATGAGTAGGCTGAATTCCTCGTCCAGCCGATTCAAATAGTTTGACGCCAAAATAATCTTCTAAACTATGAATTCGTTTAGTGACCGCTGGTTGAGTAATGAAAAGCTGTTCAGCAGCAATTGAAATTGAACTTGTTTCCATAACTTTAACAAACGCTTCAAAGGCGGCAAGATTCATAATTTAGGCTCGAAAATCATTAAAATTTAGATGTTTATTTTTGATGGCTAAGCATATACAGCAAACTATTTTAGGCAAAAGCGGTGAACGAAGATAGTTTAAGCTGTATATGTATAATTAAAAGTTAGGCTTTTTGTTCTGTTTTATTCCAAATTTTTTCATGGAAGAAGTAGGCAAATGCTTGTACGGTTGGTTCAAGTAAACTCAAAGTTACCGCCATGATGAGATTTCCAGTGACTACATAAGCGACCAACATGGCCACTGTGATATGCATGAAGTAGTAGCTCAAGGTTTTTTTTAAAGTTCGCTGATTTTTAATCACAAACTGTTGGATATTAGCCATGCTGTCACCGTCTTATCAAATTAGATTTATATAAATAATAATCATTATCATTAAAAATGTAAAAAAGAAATTTCAATTGCTGATGATTGGTTTTATGAATCGTGGTTGAAGAGAATATTATTATAAAAACAAATTATTCCAAAAAGTTTGTTAATTTATAAAAATGATAAATTAGATTTATGTGAAACGGTTGTTATAATCAAGCTAAGATTACAAATACCCAGTCCTATGGCAAGCATCACGGAGAGCGAAGACATGGCAGGCAAAACATTATATGACAAATTATGGGATGATCATTTAGTCACTGAGCGTGATGATGGATCGTGTTTAATTTACATTGATCGTCATTTATTACATGAAGTGACTAGTCCACAAGCATTTGAGGGTTTACAGCTTGCAGGACGTCAACCATGGCGTTTAAGTGCCAATGTCGCAACACCTGACCACAATGTACCGACCTCTAAAAAAGAGCGTGAACAAGGCATTGCAGGGATTGAAGATGATACTTCTCGTATCCAAGTTCAAACCTTAGATGATAACTGTAAGACCTTTAATATCGTTGAATTTGGTATTAATGATATCCGTCAAGGTATCGCACATGTTGTTGGTCCAGAACAAGGTTTAACATTACCTGGTATGACTGTTGTGTGTGGTGATTCTCACACGGCTACGCATGGTGCATTTGGTTGTTTAGCACATGGTATTGGGACATCTGAAGTTGAGCATGTTTTAGCGACTCAATGCTTGGTACAGAAAAAATCGAAGAATATGCTTGTTCGCGTTGATGGTGTTTTAGGCAAAGGTGTGACATCGAAAGATGTGGTTTTAGCCATCATTGGTAAAATTGGTACAGCAGGTGGCACAGGTTACGCAATCGAATTTGGCGGTCAAGTGTTCCGTGATATGTCGATTGAAGGTCGTATGACGGTTTGTAATATGGCGATTGAAGCAGGTGCACGAGTCGGTATGGTGGCTGTCGATGATAAAACTATTGCTTATGTGAAAGATCGTAATTATGCACCTAAAGGTGAACAGTGGGATCAAGCAGTAGAATATTGGAATACTTTGCATTCGGATGATGATGCTGAGTTTGATGCAGTCGTGGTGTTAAATGGTGCTGAGATTGAACCACAAGTATCATGGGGAACTTCTCCAGAAATGGTTATTCCTGTATCACAAGCAGTACCGACTTTAGAGCAAGCTAAAGATGACGTGCAACGTAATGATTGGACACGTGCATATCAATATATGGGCTTAAATGCAGGTCAAGCATTGGCAGATATCCAATTAGATCGAGTGTTTATTGGTTCTTGTACAAACTCACGTATCGAAGATATTCGTGCGGCTGCTGAAGTTGTCAAAGGTCGTAAAGTTGCTGCTAGCATTAAACAGGCGATGATTGTTCCTGGATCTGGCTTAGTCAAACAACAAGCAGAACAAGAAGGTTTAGATCAGATTTTCTTGGAAGCAGGTTTTGAATGGCGTGAACCAGGTTGCTCAATGTGCTTAGCGATGAATGCTGATAAATTGCAACCAGGTGAGCATTGTGCATCGACTTCAAATCGTAATTTTGAAGGTCGTCAAGGTAATGGTGGTCGTACGCATTTGGTTAGTCCAGCAATGGCAGCAGCGGCAGCAATTGCAGGGCATTTTGTTGATGTTCGTTCATTCTAAAGGAGCTAAACCATGGAAAAATACACTGTAGAACAAGGTATTGTTGCACCTTTAGATCGTGCCAATGTCGATACAGACTTAATTATCCCAAAACAGTTTTTGAAATCAATTAAGCGTACTGGTTTTGGCGACAACTTATTTGATGAATTGCGTTATTTGGATGAAGGTTATTTAGGGCAGGATATTAGTAAGCGTCCGAAAAACCCAGATTTCGTTTTAAATAAACCACGTTATCAAGGTTCAACGATTTTATTGGCACGTACCAACTTCGGTTGTGGTTCAAGTCGGGAACATGCACCTTGGGCGTTAAACGAGTATGGTTTCCGTACTGTGATTGCACCAAGCTTTGCAGATATTTTCTTTAACAACTGTTTTAAAAACGGTATGTTACCTGTGATCTTGTCTGAAGAGATTGTTGATCAATTATTTAAAGAATGTGCTGAAGTCGAAGGCTATCAACTCACCATTGATTTGGAAGCACAAGAAGTGCGTACGCCAAAAGGTGATGCATTCAAATTTGAAGTTGATCCATTCCGTAAACATTGTTTATTGAATGGTTTGGACGATATTGGTTTAACTTTGCAGGTTGCTGATGAGATTCATGCATATGAAGCTAAAGCAAAACAAGCGCGTCCTTGGGTATTTGCCGAAATCAAAGCCTAATTGTTTGAATACATTTTGAACATAGACATAGCATAGCGATACAACTCTTGCTAACATGCAAACAAAGATTATTTTGCTTGCATGTTGCTATGACATGAGGACTGGGCCTGAACAATGAGAAGGATATTGGCACGCAATATTTTGTTGTGTTTATCTGTTGGAACAATTTTAGCTGGATGTCAAAACACAACTAATGTGGTTGATCAAGTTCGTATTGCTCAAAATACACTAGAGCAAAAAGCGAATAATGCAACCTTACATTGTTCAGGCGTAGAGAATTGTGAGTTTGCTCGAATTAATGATGTTGAGGTCATTAATGCAACGTCACATCGTATAAGTCGACAGGCGATGGAACGTGGCATTGTCAGATTACAGGGTTCTGTATTCAGCCGAAAACAGCAAGTTTATCTCAGTGTTCCCGCGAAAGAATATGAAATCGTGATCCGTTTCTATCCGATTTCTCTTGATCGTGCGGAAACCTTTCATGTCATTCATGAGTTTAAACCGTATTTACGCTATACCTTCAAAATGTATCGTGATCGCACTTCTCGTTCAGGTAGCTTACTAACCGTTTCTGCACCTGATCCTTTATGTGTTGATTTACAGCAAGAGCAACAAACAATTCGCCGTTTTTGCAGATCTTATGATGTCAGCAAAGGCTTAGGTGAATTTATTGAAAAAAAGATTTAATTCGCTTGCAGTGAGAACTGCGCATATCAAACTGGAAAAATAGATGTCTAAACATATTTTAATTTTAGCGGGTGATGGCATTGGTCCTGAGATTGTTGGCGCTGCTGAAAAAGTACTAACTAAGGTCAATGATAAATTTAATTTAGGTTTGACATGGGAGCATGGTTTACTCGGTGGATCAGCGATTGATAAACACGGTGAACCTTATCCAGCCATCACGAGCGAACAAGCTAAAAAAGCTGATGCAATTTTATTGGGTGCAGTGGGTGGACCGAAGTGGGATACCATTGAACGTTCTATCCGTCCTGAGCGTGGACTATTAAAAATTCGTAGTGAACTCAATCTATTTGCAAATCTACGTCCAGCAATTTTATATCCACAATTGGCTGATGCTTCGAGCTTAAAACCAGAAATTGTTGCGGGTTTAGATATTTTGATTGTTCGTGAATTAACGGGTGGGATCTATTTCGGTCAACCACGTGGTATTCGTGAACTCGAAAATGGTGAGAAACAAGGCTATAACACGGACGTTTATTCAGAAAGTGAAATCAAGCGTATCGCAAAAGTAGCATTTGAGCTTGCAGGATTGCGTGGCGGAAAAGTTTGCTCAGTGGATAAGGCCAATGTGCTCGAAGTGACTGAGTTGTGGAAGCAAACTGTTACTGATTTACAGCAAGCACAATATTCAAATATTCAGTTATCACACATGTATGTTGACAATGCTGCGATGCAATTGGTACGCGCGCCTAAACAGTTTGATGTGATTGTGACTGGTAATCTATTCGGTGATATTTTATCGGATGAAGCGGCGATGTTAACGGGTTCAATTGGTATGTTACCTTCTGCATCGTTGGATGAGAATGGCAAGGGAATGTATGAGCCTTGTCATGGTTCTGCGCCAGATATCGCAGGTCAAAATGTCGCAAACCCGCTTGCAACCATTCTCTCTGTAGCGATGATGTTGCGTTATACCTTCCGTGAAGAGGCTGCTGCCAAAGCAATTGAAGATGCTGTTGGTCAAGTATTGGATCAAGGTTTCCGTACAGCTGACATTATGTCAGAAGGTATGAGCAAAGTAGGTACCGATGCGATGGGTGAGGCGGTAGTTTCTGCACTCAACTAAATGCTTATAAATAAAAAAACGCAGCTAAGGCTGCGTTTTTTTATTTGGGATATCGCTTTAGCAAGCTTTGCCTTCGTAGCGAATTGAGCGCGCAATTTGTTGCTGATCGAGCTCAAAAATAATACGGCAGTAAAAATTGACATCATAAGACTGTTGTCGGGTAGAGGCTGAGTTTAATCGCACTGAACCTCCCATATTTGGCCCTGAACCACTTATAGACTCGGCAATGGGTATAGGAATGTTAATTGGTCGCAAAACCGTATACGTTAAGGTATTTGTTGTCATTTGAGGATGTTTAAGCGTTTGAAAGCCTAAGTCATTCAAGTTGAGATTCTGTTGAATGTTCTGAGCAGATTGTCCGATGTAAGGTTGGAGATAATCTTGTAATTGAATAGACTGCCATTTGGGTGTTGCACAGCCTTGCAATAGTAATGCGAAGAAAATAATAAAAAATTTATAATGCATTGCGACTATTTCCTTATTTTTGGAATAAATAATTTTTTATATTTGATCGAAGAATATGAGATGCGTATACAAATCTATCGGTTCTGGAGACGATATTATATTACAGTGATAATTACTATCGCTCTAAACAACTAAGTGAGTGTTAGATCATTAAATAGCGTATTCGCTTATAGCTTATAAAAAAAGCCACATGAGTTGTGGCTTTTTTGCATTCACGAATTCTTAGCGCGCACGATAAGTAATACGACCCTTTGTTAAATCATAAGGTGTCATTTCAACTTTTACGCTGTCGCCTGTCAAAATACGGATATAGTGTTTACGCATTTTACCAGAAATGTGAGCAATAACTTCGTGACCGTTTTCTAAACGTACACGGAACATAGTATTAGGAAGCGTTTCGGTGACAACGCCTTCGAACTCGATGAGTTCCTCTTTATTGGCCATGGCCTACCTGATGATCAAATTGGAAAGGCGCAAATTATAGTCAATTTATTTAAAATTTACAAGATGAAGTCACGATAAGGCAGCCAGATATTAGCCGAAAGAAATTGTTAGACAATTCTTAAAATTTTTTTTACAAAAGAAGCAGAATATTGTTGTCAGTTTGGTCAATCAACGTTAATCTAAATTTATTGTTCATTGTCACAATAACGTACTTACAGGGAAGGGCACTGCGTGGGTCAGCTAACAGATGCATCAGTTGTATTGCGCTTTGGTTATCAGGCAATTCGTAAAGCAGGATTACCGACTGAAGAGATTTTAACCAAGGCTGGAGTGGCTCTCAATCAAGTTGATACCAATGCACGAACGCCATTAAGTGCACAGAATGCATTTTGGATCGCTGCACAAGAAGTAAGTAACGATCCTGATATTGGGCTACATCTTGGTGAGCATTTGCCTTTGTATAGAGGGCAGGTCATTGAACATTTGTTTATTAGTAGCGAAACTTTTGGTGAGGGGCTAAAGCGTGCTTTGGCTTACCAACGTTTAATCAGTGATGCTTTTGATGCGAAATTGATTATTGAAGATGGTCGTTGTTATCTCAGTAATGGCGAGCAATATTGGCCAGATAACTTGGTGAATCGTCATTTTTCTGAATGTGCGATGTCGGGTATTCTACGGTTCTTTAAGTTTATTACTGAAGGTCAGTTTCAGCCGATTTATATTGATTTCAATTTTAATGAAGGTGCTGACGATGATGAGTATTTTCGTGTTTTCGGTTGTCCTGTGAGCTTGGGTCAAAAAGAGACTCGACTTTATTTTGATGCAACTGTACTAGATTATCCGTTATGGCAAGCTGAACCAGAATTATTGCAGCTCCATGAACAATTAGCGATTGAAAAATTACAAGAGCTAGCCCGCTATGATTTAGTAGGTGAGGTGCGTCGTGCCATTGGTTCAACCTTGGAAAGTGGTGAGACCACTTTGGAGACAGTTGCCGCACAATTGAATATCACACCTCGTCGTCTAAGAACTCAATTGAGTGAGGCAAATACCAGTTTTCAGCAAATTCTTTCTGATTATCGTTGCCGTTTAGCCAAAAAGTTATTGGCAAACACCAATGAGAGTGTAGAGCGTATTGTGTATTTAACTGGATTTTCAGAGCCAAGTACTTTTTATCGCGCATTTAAGCGCTGGACCAATGAAACCCCTGTTGAATATCGTAAAAGAAAGCAACGTTAAAAGTTTCCAAAAA
This sequence comes from Acinetobacter haemolyticus, assembly GCF_003323815.1. NCBI lineage: Bacteria > Pseudomonadati > Pseudomonadota > Gammaproteobacteria > Moraxellales > Moraxellaceae > Acinetobacter > Acinetobacter haemolyticus. The sequence continues at coordinate 2,998,175 of NZ_CP030880.1, read as the reverse complement.
CCTTATCAATCAGATAAGGTTTTTTATTCAGGAAGATTCAACCAATGCGGTCCCAATGGTGATTGTGGGAGATCAAACTGTTCAGGATACTCTGCTTGAATGAAGTACAGTCCATCGGCAGGTGCCGTAATACCAGCGGCTTTGCGGTCTTGTGCAGCGAACATGTGATCAATATGGTCGATCTCATACATCCCTTGTCCAATCTCAAGTAAGCAGCCCATAATATTTCGCACCATATGATGCAAAAAACCATCTGCTTGAATATCAAGAACTAGATAGCGGCCATGTTCAAACAAACGACAATGTTTGACGTGGCGTACAGGTTGATTGGATTGGCATGCTGCAGCGCGGAAGGTCTCAAAATTGTGCGTGCCTTCAAACTTTGCAGCAGCAGCAATCATTTTCTGTACATCAAGGGTTTGATAGAGATGGGTTACTTGCTTATACAATAACGCGGGGCGAGTTGGGGCGTTATAAACGATATAGCGATAGCGTCTTGCGCGAGCTTTAAAGCGAGCATGGAAGCTTTCATCCATGCGTTTAATCCACTGAAGTGAGATATCCTTCGGAAGTTGGCTGTTTGTTCCCATGAGCCAACCACGATCTGGGCGGATTGCGGTAGTATCAAAATGCGCAACCATATTGGTTGCATGTACTCCTGCATCCGTACGTCCAGCACCATGCAACATAATAGGGTGATCTGCAATCGTGCTTAAGACTTTTTCAATGGTTTCTTGAACACTTGCAACGCCTGCTTGTTGTGTTTGCCAACCACGGTATTGAGTACCGCAAAATTCAATACCAATTGCATAACGTTGCATGTCTTAACCTCGGAATTAGTGTTGCTGCCAATGAGTGAACCATTGATCGTGGGTCGGGTATTTTAAATACATTTGCAGGGCTTTTGCATATAAATCGGCATGGCTATGACAATCATTGAGCAAAACTTTGGCAGAATGAATCCATGAACTAACTGCATAACGTTGATCTATTTGCCCGAAGGTGACTTGAGTACTAACAATGGTGAGGCATTGGCGCTGATAGAGGGCTTCAAATAGCGATAGTATCTCATCATTGACAGCAATATTGCCCGTCCCAAATCCTTGTAAAATTAAAAAGTGAGGTGGGTTTGCAAGAATATTCTTTAGCTGTAGGGTGAACTGCTCTTGCGCGATGGGTTGTAACATCAAGTTGAGTACGCTGAGCTGTGTGGCTTGTTCAAAATGTTCATTTTGGACCACAAAATAATCGGCGACAGTATGACATTCTTGAGTTGCTGCAACACCTGCAAATGCATTCAATTCAGTCGTATGAACTTTTAGTGCTGTTTGTGCATGGAAAATCTGTTGATGAAAGGCAAGATAGACACCAGCAGGAAGTCGAAGGACTTGCTCACATGCGAGAGTTAAATTACTCAATGCATCAGTAAACTCTCGGATGTCATTTCCATCAATGTTGAGTAGAGGATACTGGCTACCTGTAATCACGACATGGCAAGAATGCCCTATGAAACGCGCAAGTGTTGCTGCTGCATAGCTTAGAGTATCTGTACCATGGATGATGACAAAATGCTGAAAACCGTCAAGTTGTAGTTGCTGAACTTGTTGTATAAGTTTGAGCCAGTCTGTTGCAGTACAAGCGCTACTGTCTTTGATACTTGGTGCAGCAAAACACTCTACCGAGAAATGTGCAGGGATTACTTTTTTCAGTGCAGGTAAAAAGCTGTGTTCAGGCATCGGCATCAAAGGATCACCAACGCAGCCAAAGGTTCCACCCATATAAATTAAAGCGATTGTTTTCATAATAGAAATTTTTTCATCATAAAAAAAGCAGTCATGGAGACTGCTTATTTTAGACCGATCTGCTTTATGACGCTATTTGATTCAGTAATTTTTGTGAACGTTGTTGTTGTTCAGCATTAAACTGAGATTGGCTACTTTGTAGCAATACTTGGGCAGACTCGTATGCCCCAAGTTCGATGTATTGCTCAGCAAGATCTAAGTTAAGTTGAGCTTCATCTAGCTGCTGCAAATCTGGAAAAGATTGGGCAAGTGGATCAGTTAGCGTAACAGCTTCTGGTACGACCTGTGCAGGAGAATTTGCTGCTAAATCAACATTTGTTTCGGTTGTACCAAAGTCCAATTCAGCTTTTTCTAGTTCAACTGGACTGTCTTCAAATGCCACTTGTTCAGGTGCGAGGTTCGGGGATAGATCCGTTTTAGATTGAGTCTCCTCAACTTCATCTAAAGGTTGAGTGGGTGCTAACTCTAAATTACCAAAGCTAAAATCTAGGGCTGGTTTTTCTTCAGGCTGTTTTGTTTCTTCGATACTTGGTGTTGAATCAATACTTGGGGTAAATGCCAGCGCTTGCTGGTCTTGAACATCTACAGCAGTAGTGTCAGTTTTGGCTGTTTCTTTTTGCTCGAAAGAGAAGTCAAAATCTAAAGGTTCAACGGCTGATTTCGGCTCTGCAATCTTTTCTTGTTCAGCAGGTGCAATATATTCAGATTGCAAGTCATCAAAACTTTGGGGAGTATCTTGTGCTAAGCCATCAAACTCAGATTTTTGCTCTGATGTCGTGTCTATCGTAGGGGCACTAGCTTGATGGTCGAACTCGAGACTGTCAAATGAAGTCGCTTTTAACCCTTCTTTTTTCTTAACTTCAGCAGCTTGAGCAATATCGGCTAACTTTAATGCATGCAAATGTTTGATCAATTGATCAATTGCGAACTCATCTTTTTGTGCTAAATGAATATCTGCTAAAAATAAATATAATTCATGTTGAGCATTATCTTGTTTTAACGCTTGGTTAATCTGTGCTTCAGCAGTCAGATAATTACCCTGTTGAATTTCATGACTCAGTTTTTGACGCAGACTTTCAGAGATTGGTGTTGTCACTGCTGGGGCAGGTACATGCTCTTCTTGAACCAATGTAGTACGCGATGAAGCTTTTTTCGCAGTTTTGCTAGCAGTTTTTTTTGCTGCGGTCTGCTTTTGCTGACCTTCACGCTTTTTAAGAACGATTGCTACAATCAAAACGATGACGAGCAATACGATTATTATAGTTGACATGATCTATACCCCTTAAAGCCAGAACCGCTTTATACAAATCTATAAATGTTTTCGTAACTTAGTGCGCTGAATTCTTCGCTTCCTGTTGCGCTTTCAACTGATCTTGTAGTGCAGCGAGTCGAGCATTGAGCAGTTGAATCCGTTGTTCCTTTTGGCGTAAAGCCAATTCTAACTGCGTTACGTTTTTTTGTAATGTAACGGTTTTTTCTCGTGCTGTCATAACTTTTAATGACAAGTCTGCAGTGCTTTTTTGCTGTAATGTGTCTTTTTTGGCACTTCCAGTGCTTGAATCTTGATTGCTTTCCGCAACTAAGGTCATTTCAGCCTGTTGCAAGCGATATTTCGCTTTCTCAGCTGGTATACGTGATTGTGCCGTTATAGCTGATGTTGGTGGTGTTTTTCTCACTGGAACTGAATTGAGATTGAAGTTTAAATGAGAACCTTGTCTTAAGCGATTGGCATTGCCGCCGATAAAAGCATGTTCGTTCTGTTGCTTAATTTGATGCATCACTTGATGTAATGGTTGTTGCGTCTGCGCTGAAATGCGTTGGGCAATACTCCAAAGTGACTCATTTCGTTGTACGACATGCTGTTGAGCATTGGCTGATGCTGCTGGTTGTTGATTGGTTGGCGCTTTAGGCTTTGTTGCCTCTTTTAACGGCGGTTCTTGGGTCTTTTCAGATGCTTGTTCTATTTTTACTTCTGCTTGGGCAGTTTCTATTTTGCTTTCATTTGCTGTGGTATTGCTTTGCGTAATGGCTTCATCTGTAGCAGTTTGAGTTGCTAACGTATTTATATTGGCTTGATTTTTAGCTGTAGAGTTGATCTCTTCTTTTATTTGAGCTTGCTCAATAGTTGCAGTTGCAGAATGACGTGTCTCTGAAATATTTAAGACAGGAGGGAGTACAAAGGGGGCGTTTAAGAGCTTTTCTTGTTTCAAACTTGGCTGGGTAGCTGTATTAAATTGAGTACTTTCAGGCAGGTTTAAAGCAATGTCTTTTTCACTTACGATGAACTTGGGTGTCAAAGATTTTTCATAGCTGCTTTTAGCATTGTTTGCGACTTTGGCATTTTGTCGAATGGGTTGTCGAATATGCTTTAAATGTGAGGCACTACCTTCTTGTATTTTTAGAATAATATTTAGCTCAGGATCGAGCATTGGGCGAGTAGAGGTAACAACGATAACACCCTCACCGCGATTATTACGACGTGTAAAAAAATTGAGATGTGCAGGTGGTTGATGTGTTGCACCTAACATACGCAAGTCATCTGGTGTTGCTAGTGAAACCTCTAATCTTGCATTTGAATCTGCTTGATGAAAGCTCATTTCAGCATAAAGTAATTCACCAGGTGCAGATTGAATTTGCAGCGGGTCAAAGGTAATCGCATAAAGAGATTGCGAAGATAAAATGGCTAAAATGGCAATTTTTAATTTGTTATTAACAGTCATCTCGATCCATGAATAGTGGTGTTGTAGTCAGGTCTAGGGCCCGTTGATATTTCAGCCATGGTGAAATGCCAACACTAGCTGAGTATACATTACCGTGATGTAAATGGATTGTAAATTCCTTATCTACGGTAATAAAAAAAGCCGATCAAATGTGATCGGCTTTTGTTTTTTATCAGTTTTTGCTTACGCGTTCTTGAATTCCACAAGAATGCGTAACATACGACGTAAAGGTTCAGCAGCGCCCCAAAGTAGTTGGTCTCCTACCGTAAATGCACCGAGGTATTCTTTACCCATGTTCAATTTACGTAAACGACCAACAGGTACAGTTAAAGTACCAGTAACTGCAACAGGGGTCAGATCGGTCATTGACGCTTCGCGTGTATTAGGAACAACTTTAGCCCATTGACTCGAATTACGGATCATATCCTCGATCTCATCAAGCGGTACATCTTTTTTCAATTTCAAAGTGATAGCTTGAGAGTGGCAACGCATCGCACCGATGCGGACACAATGACCATCGATAGGAACAATTTGTTGATTACCTAAAATCTTGTTGGTTTCAACTTGACCTTTCCATTCTTCTTTTGACTGACCACTTTCGAGTTGTTTGTCGATATAAGGGATCAATGAACCTGCCAATGGCACGCCAAAGTTAGCTTTAGGGAAGCCTTCACCACGTTGTAAGTCAGCAATTTGACGATCAATATCAAGAATTGCAGACTTAGGGTCATCTAATAATTCTTTGGTATTGTTGTACAAATAACCCATACCTGTAATGAGTTCACGCATGTTTTGGGCACCAGCACCTGAAGCTGCTTGGTAAGTCATAGAGGTCGCCCACTCAACCAAATTATTTTGGAAAAGTGAACCTAAGCCCATCAGCATCAATGAAACGGTACAGTTACCACCAACGAAAGTCTTTGTTCCGTTGACTAAACCATCTTTGATCACATTTAAGTTTACTGGATCAAGAACAATGATCGCATCATCTGCCATACGTAGTGTAGATGCAGCATCAATCCAGTAACCATCCCAACCCTCGGCTTTAAGTTTTGGGAAAACTTCAGAGGTGTAGTCTCCACCTTGACAGGTCAAAATGACATCCATTTGCTTCAGACTATTAATGTCCGTTGCATCCATAAGTGCTGGGGCAGTCTTACCACCAAATGAAGGTGCTTCGCCACCTGCATTACTGGTAGAGAAATAAAATGGCTCAATGTGAGCAAAATCATTCTCTTCAACCATACGTTGCATAAGGACAGAACCTACCATCCCACGCCAACCGACCAGACCTACTTTCATGTCATTTTGCCTCGGTATCTAAAAAACTTTAAGGGGCTTGAGTGTATCAAAAGTGAACGCAACTGCAAGCGTTACATGAATAAAACAGTTGATTTATTGTGTGGAATTATTTGTTTGTGTTAGATGGAAAACTGATAAAGCCACAACTTTATTTAAAATTTATCACCTCCCAAGAGAAAAATGAACATGATATGGATTCAGGTTGGTGCGGTACTGGTTATATGGCTGACGTTTTGGTCACTGATCCCACGAGATGAATGGTGGTTTCGAGGAACGGATTTCCCTCGATTGCAAATCTTAGCCGTTGGTCTTTTTATTTTCTGTGCGATGTTATTTGTAGTCGCAGATTGGACGATCTGGAGTGAGGTACTGTTTGTTCTATTAGTTGCCGCAATTGCTTATCAATTAAAAATGGTTTTGCCGTATACGCCATTGTGGAAAAAACAAGTGCTTAAAGTGAAGGCAGGTCAATTAAAGTCTGAACAACAAATCTCATTATTGGTAGCTAATGTTTTAACACCTAATGATCAATATCATTTGTTGTTAAAACAGATTGAAAGTTTAAAACCTGATGTTGTACTAACACTTGAATCTGATGCAGTGTGGCAGCAAGCATTGAGTTCAATTGAAAAAGATTATCCTTACCGCGTTCCTGTTCCTCTGGATAATTTATATGGTATGCATTTATATAGTCGTTTGCCACTCAGCCATAGCGAAGTTAAATTTATTTTAAGTGATGAAATTCCATCGATTCACACGTCTTTAACTCTGCCATCAGGTTTGCATGTGCAATTATATTGCTTGCATCCTAAGCCCCCAAGTCCAACTGAAGCAAAAGATTCAACGCTGAGAGATGCTGAGTTACTTATTGTTGGGGACCAGATTAAAGATCTGGATCAATCTTGTATTGTGATGGGCGATTTAAATGATGTTGCGTGGTCCAGAACAACACGATTATTTCAAAGAATTAGTGGTTTACTCGACCCACGAGTTGGTCGCTATTTTATGAATACTTTTCATGCTGATTATCCTTTGCTGCGCTGGTCTCTCGACCATATCTTTCATAGCACCGATTTTGGTTTGGTTGAAATGAAAAGACTTGCTCATATTGGCTCTGATCATTTTCCTATCTATGTGGTTTTGCAAACAGATCGCATTTTTGAACAGCAACACCAAGAGTTAGAGCAAAGTGCAGAAGATGAGCAGGATGCAAAGGAAGCGATTCAGGATGGTATAGAAAAAGCTGAAAAAGAAGAGAAAATAGTTGTAGATGAGTTGGCTCAGCCACATAAACGTGAGATGGAAAGTGAAAATAGACAAGGAGTATTGTAAGCATTATCGTACAGGAATTTAGGTCTACAGCGAATAGTCTGACAAGATTAAAAGGTTTATTCTAAATACATCAGCACAAGGAAGCAGGAATGGATTTCCGTTTAAGGATAGCAACGCTGAGATGGATAAAAGCATTATGGATATGATGCATGCGATGGACGCAAGAGAATAAAAAAGATGTGAAAGCACAACCTCATTTGCCCGAGTTTTGCAGGATGCGAAACTCGGGTTTTAATTTTTTTAATAAATATCTTCATACCCTTCAGCACGGGTTTTAAAACGGCGGTGGAACCACATCCATTGCGTTGGTGCAATGCGTAGTTGAGCTTCAATGATTTTATTGACACGAATCGCATCATCGACTTCATTTTCACTCGGCATATTTTCGACGATTGGTTCGATGAGTACTTTATATTGTGGATTGCGAATATCACCATAACGGTAAAAATACAGTGGAATCGCAACCGATTTAGAGATTTTTAATAAACGGCGATGTGCAGTCACAGTTGCAGCAGGTACACCAAAAAATGGTGCCATAACACCTTGTTTTAAACCAAAATCTTGATCTGGGCTATACCAAATAGCACCACCATCTTTTAATCGTCTTACTAAGCCCCGCATATCATCATGATCAATTTGTTGTTGGTAAATGGTCGCACGACAACGATAAATTAACATATCGAGCATTGGATTGTTTTGTGGTCGATAAACTACATCAGGTTCGAAATATTGAGCACAAATAAAACCACCAGCATCAAGTAGAGTGCTGTGTGTGCCAAGTAGTAGAATACCTTTACCTTGAGCCTTTGCGTTGGTGATATGTTCTAATCCATCTATACTATGACGACCCTTAAACCAATTTGGGCGATACCATGCATTTAAAGTTTCAAACATACCGATCATCATATCAATGAAGACCTGTTTGGCTTTCGCCTCGACTTCCTGAGCTGACCATTCAGGAAAACACAGCTCTAAATTCCTTAGCGTGGTTTTACGACGTGATTTAAGCAGGTGCCAACACAAAGCTGCTAAAACATGCGCCAAGCGCCATTGAATCGCCCAAGGCAGGATAGCCAAAAGCATAAGAAAAGTAAGGGCGATCCAAATTTTCCAATATTTTGGAAGTAAAAATTCCCATCGAAACTCGCCAGGAATATAAGACTGTTGTTGGCTCATAGACTTAGATGCGTAAATTAATTGAATTTTTGTGAAGTGTAACACGAAGTTGCTTGTGAAATAATTGTTCTAAGGGGTTTGTTATATTGCTTATAAAAAACATAAACTGGTGTTCGAGTTTTGGCCTATTCCTATGCAAATGAAAGGAAAACATCTTGATCTGGCCATATTATCGAAAATTTAAAAACAAAAACTAAGGAAAAATAGATGAATATCCTAGAGTTGCTGCAAGGGAAGAAAATGAATTCTCAGGAGATGGTGGGCTTCTTTGATCATTTGGACGAGATAGATTGCGAGTTTATGCATGGTCAATGGAAAGGTTTAGAGGTATTCACTGATCATCCAATGAATGGTGTACTGGATCATGCAAATTGGTATGGAAAATTATTTGTAGACAATGAAACCGTTTTTCCTCTTGTTTTGTTTAATCCCAAAAGAACCGCATTGTTTTCGATTGATCCTAAATGGTTGCCACTAAGCTTGGATTTTAATCTTCTAAAAAGAAATAGTCAGTATCTGGTCGGTGCTTTGAGATTACTCAAAACAGATAAAAGCAAAGCAAGACTAAGAATGACAGAATTTAGAGGTAAATCATCTGCAACCATGATTTATGATGAAAAGCCGATTCATGATGTATTTAGACGTATTGACCAAGATACAGTGCTTGGTTGGATGGATTTAAAAGATCAATCTCAGCCTTATTTTTTTATTCTTATACGAGATGATATGAGTAAACTAAATTTAGAATAGACCAATCTTCAAATTGTTATTTAAAACAATTTGAAGATTGGGTGATCGAATTGAATTATGAGCCTTTGCTAAGATTTTCTAACACATCCCAACGTTCTAACTTTTCTAGCAGTAACTCTTCAATTTTTGCTAGACGTTGGCTGGCTAAAGTCGCTGCATTGGCATCACTCACAAACCATGAACCATCCGCTAGTTTGTCTGAAAGTTCAGTTTGTTCTGCTTCTAATTTCTCAATCTCAGCAGGAAGTTGCTCAAGCTCACGTTGATCTTTATAGCTTAACTTTACTTTTTTCGGCGCTGGGGCTGCGGCGGCTAATGCAGCAGCTTCAGCTTTGGCTTGCGCTTTTTTTACATCACTTTTTTGATCAACGACTTTCTGATCTGGACGTTGTTCCAAGTAGTCTTGATAACCACCAATGTATTCATCAATATTGCCTTTGCCATCAAACACCCAAGTTGAAGTCACGACATTGTCCATAAATGCACGGTCATGTGAGATTAACAGGAGAGTACCTTTATACTCAGACAACATTTCTTCAAGTAACTCAAGTGTTACCATATCCAAATCATTGGTTGGCTCATCCATCACAATTAAGTTTGATGGTTTGAGAAGAAGTTTTGCCAACAGAATTCGGTTACGCTCACCCCCAGAAAGTGCTTTCACAGGTGTACGTGCACGCTCAGGTGAGAATAAAAAGTCTTGTAAATAACTATAGATATGACGACGATTACCATTCACATCGACAAAGTCTGAGCCTTCCGACACGTTAGCCATAACGGTTTTTTCGAGGTCGAGTGCATTACGTAATTGATCAAAATAAGCAACTTCGAGTTGGGTCCCTGTTTTAACCGAACCACCGTGTTGGATTTGACCTAAAATCGCTTTGATAAGTGTAGTTTTGCCGACGCCATTATCGCCGACTAAACCAATACGATCTCCACGTAACACGATTGCAGAGAAATCTTTAATCAGTGGTTTACTGTCATAGCTGACGCTTAAATTCTCAATCTCAAACACCAACTTACCTGAACGGTTGGCCTCTTGGGTCGCCATGCTGACTTTGCCTTGTTGTGAGCGGCGTGCTTTGGACTCTTCACGTAATGCTTTTAAGGCACGAACACGTCCTTCGTTACGGGTACGACGTGCTTTAATACCTTGACGAATCCATGCTTCTTCTTCAGCAAGCTTTTTGTCAAATAAAGCATTTTGCTTTTCTTCGGCTTCCATTTGTTGTGCTTTGAGATCAAGGTAGCGTGAATAGTTACCTTCATAGCTGCGCAAAATGCCACGATCAAGTTCAACAATTCGTGTAGCGATGCTGTCTACAAATGAGCGGTCATGTGAGATAAATAAAAGCGTTAGATTATTTTGGTCCAGTAAGAATTTTTCTAGCCATTCAATACTTTCGACATCCAAGTGGTTGGTTGGTTCGTCGAGTAATAATACATCTGGTTGGGTGAGCAGCGCGCGCGCGAGGAGCACACGACGTTTACGACCACCTGAAAGGTCAGCCAAATCTGCATTTGGATCGAGTCCCATTTTGCCCAAAATAGTATTTACTTTGTTTTCTAAAGCCCAGCCATCTAGCTGATCTAGTTTGTGTTGTAGCATGCCCATACGATCACAGGCATCCATATCACCGAGTACACAGGCATCGCTTGCCTCATGGTATTCTTTTAATACACTGGCGGCTTCACCAGCACCATCAGCAACAATATCTGCCACTTTACCCGAATCCATAGGTACATCTTGGGCTAACATTGAAACAGTTAAACCATTTTGAATCGAAACTTCGCCACCATCAGGCAATAAGCTTCCCTCAATGAGTTTAAGTAAAGTAGACTTACCTTCACCATTACGACCGATTAGACACACTCGCTCACCTCGTTCTAGGTTAAAGTTCGCGCCGTCGAGTAGGGCTGGTCCGCCAAATGCGAGATGGACATCCCTTAAAGTAATATAGGCCATAATGTTTCCTAAAAGCTCAGATGAGGTCTGAAATGACTAAACAACAAAATTTCGATGATCACGCGTCATTGTCCGCACCCATTGAAGATTTGCAAGTGCGAATTGCATTTTTAGACGATTTAGTTGAACAACTCAATCAACAGCTCGCTATTCAGACACAAGAAATCGCAGTTTTAAAGAAACAGATGCAAATTTTGTATCAACGTGTTGAGGCTTCTGACTTGTCTGAAGGCATTGCACCTTTTGATCCGATGAGTAACAAACCACCGCATTATTAATTCATGGTAAGTGATCGACTTACCATGAAGCGAATTTATATTTAGAAGCCATGTAAAACGATTTTACCTTTGGTTGAACCACTTTCAATTTGTTGATGTGCTGTTATTAAGTTTTCAGCATTTATTGGTGATAAAACTTGGCTAACCGTGGTTTTAATTCGCCCATCATCGACTAATTGAGAGACTTGATTTAAAAGTTCGCTTTGTTTGATCATATCTTCCGTTTGATACATTGAACGTGTAAACATAAACTCCCAATGAACTGAAACCGATTTTGATTTAAAGAGTTTAATATCAAGCTGTTCTGGGTCATCAATTAGACCAAAATGCCCTTGTGGCGCAATCAATTCAGCGATGTCGGCAAGATGTTGATCAGTTTGAGTGGTCGAGAATACATACTTTGGAGCAGTGAGATTTAACTGCTTGACTTGTTCTGCCAAAGATTGACGATGATCTAATACGTAATCCGCACCAAGTTGCTCAATCCATGATCGGGTTTCGGTACGAGAAGCTGTGCCAATAACCGTCAAGTTAGTTAATTGTTTCAAAAGTTGAATCGTAATAGACCCAACGCCACCTGCAGCACCAATAACTAAAATAGTTGTATTATCTGGTGCTGTGTGGGGAACTTGTAGTCGATCAAATAGCATTTCCCAAGCAGTGATTGCAGTTAGAGGTAAAGCTGCTGCTTCAATCATATTTAAGGATTTGGGTTTGTGTCCTACGATTCTTTCATCAACCAATTGCAATTCACTATTACTACCTTGTCGATTGAGTGCGCCTGCATACCACACTTCATCTCCAATCTTAAAAAGAGACACTTTTTCTCCAACGGCCTCCACAATACCGACTGCATCCCAGCCTAAAATTTTCCATTGTCCTGATTCAGGACTGACATTTTTACGAATTTTGGTATCGACTGGATTAACCGAAATGGCTTGAACGCGAACAAGGAGGTCATGTCCTCTGGCGACAGGCGATTCTATTTCAATACTCACTAATGAGTCTGTAGATGCAATTGCACCTGCATGTTGATATGCCACAGCTTTCATGGTTGTGCTTCCTCTAGGTTGGATGGATTCCACTTGATAGGCTGTTCAGCATAACGTAAGCTTTAATTTTGTGACTACAGACAAATAACGCTCATAGTGTCAAAAAGGATACTGTAAAATGGCAAAAGTTCGACATTCGAGTTTTGATTGTTCCCCAGGTTGCTCAGTTGAAGCGGCAATCAGCTTAATTGATGGGAAGTGGAAGACCGTGATTTTATGGCATTTACTCAATGAGGGGACTTTACGTTTTAATGAAATCCGTAAACGTGTCCCGAGTATCACGCAAAGGATGTTGACCAATCAGCTTCGAGAATTAGAACAAGATGGCATCATTCATCGTGAAGTGTATCCGCAAGTCCCCCCGAAAGTTGAATATAGTTTGACTGATTTAGGATACAGCCTTGAACAAATTCTGATTACGCTAAAAAGCTGGGGAGATGCGCACCTTGATCAATTCGGTAAGTTATCTTTAACATCTTAAACGCTGTGTTAAAGGAAGGCGCTGTAGACGCAGCTTTTTAAATAAGCTGGGATTTGGTGTTTAGAGTATAAAACTGGATTCCATATTATTTTTATGTTGTAACTTGCGTTTTTGATTCAACTTATGTAACGCTAATAAAAGGAAGTTTTGGGCACCTTAAATGAGTAATGTTGGAATTTGGATAACGGCAGCGATTGTACTATTTGTACTTGGCTCTATTTTTGGTTTACGTGTGAGTCCGCGAGAAAAAGCGCTTGGATCAATGCGTGATCAAGCTCGAAAAATGGGATTGCATCCTCGTATTATTGTTGCTCCAGAGTGGACCAAAGTTCCAATGGCAACCGAAAAACGTGCCAGTATGGTGGCCTATTATAGTGTATTGATTCCAGATGCACGTTTAGCACTTATGCGAGCAAGAGTTGTTGATGGAAAGCTTCAAGTCGTGCAAGGTGATCAGAAATTTAATGATTTAACCATTGCATTAAAAGGAGTTTATGCTATTGATATGCAGGCAAACTGTGTTGGGTTGTATTGGAATGAAGAAATCGATTTAAAAGCCACACAGCTTGATGAAATGAAAGCTTATTTATACCAATTAGCTCAACGCTAATTATCTGATTAATGACAGGAAAAACGATTTATTATGGCGAATACTCCACGCTCTGCTTCAGAAAGCACAGCAGCTTCCGCATCTGCTGCAAAGAAACGTGCCTTAGTGATTGTGGAGTCGCCTGCAAAAGCGAAAACAATTAATAAATATTTAGGCTCACAATATGTGGTGAAGTCTTCCGTTGGTCATGTGCGTGATTTACCGACAGGAGGTGGGGCAAAATCCACCGAAAAGAAGCCTGCAACGCGTGTTAAATTAACGGAAGCACAAAAAGCTGAAAAAGCACAATCTGCCTTAATTAATCGTATGGGTGTCGATCCAGAACATGATTGGATTGCACACTATGAAGTGCTTCCAGGTAAAGAGCATGTAGTCGCTGAACTTAAAAAACTTGCTAAAGATGCTGACGCAATCTATCTCGCAACGGATTTGGATAGAGAAGGAGAAGCGATCGCTTGGCATTTAAGAGAAGTGATTGGAGGTGATGACAGTCGTTATCATCGTGTGGTCTTTAACGAGATTACCAAAAATGCGATTCAGGAAGCCTTTAAGCAGCCAACACGTCTTGATTTAAATCGTGTCAATGCACAACAAGCTCGTCGATTCCTTGACCGTGTTGTTGGTTTTATGGTTTCACCATTGCTGTGGGAAAAGATTGCCCGTGGCTTATCGGCAGGTCGAGTTCAATCTGTTGCGGTCAAACTAGTGGTCGAACGCGAGCGTGAGATTCGTGCTTTTATCCCAGAAGAATATTGGCAAGTCTTTGCGGATACGTTGTCTAAAAAAGACGACATCCGTTTAGAAGCCGTTAGACAAGCAGGTAAAACGCTTAAACTCAAGAATAAAGCTGAAACAGATGCGCTATTAAGCGTATTAAAAGATGCTGAATACAAAGTCGCATTACGTGAAGATAAACCGACCAAGGTTAATCCAAGTGCACCATATATCACCTCAACCTTACAGCAAGCGGCTAGTACACGTTTAGGTTTCTCAGTAAAGAAAACCATGATGTTAGCGCAGCGGTTGTATGAGGGTGGTTTTATTACCTATATGCGTACCGATTCAACCTTCTTGAGCGATGACGCCGTGAATATGGTACGTAATCATATTCAACAAAACTTTGGTGAAAAATATGTGCCTGCTAAGCCAAATCGTTATGGCAACAAAGCGGGAGCGCAAGAAGCCCATGAAGCCATTCGTCCATCTGATGTTGGCTTGACAGGGGATAAGCTTGCAGGTGTTGAACGAGATGCACAGCGTTTATATGATTTAATTTGGCGTCAGTTTGTGGCTTGTCAGATGACGCCAGCAGAGTATTTGTCTTCGACCTTAACGGTTCAGGCGGCTGATGTTGAACTTAAAGCCAAAGGTCGTACCTTAGTTTTTGATGGTTTTACCAAAGTTCGTGGTGCAAACAAGTCAGACGATGATGTATTACTGCCGGCTGTAAAAGTGGGTGAGGTACTCAAGTTAGAAAAGCTTGATCCGAGTCAGCATTTTACCAAGCCACCTGCACGTTTTACTGAAGCATCGTTGGTTAAGGAATTAGAGAAAAAAGGCATTGGTCGTCCATCAACCTATGCAGCGATCATTTCAACCATTCAAGATCGTGGTTATGTGAAGTTGGAAAATCGTCGTCTCTTTGCCGAGAAGATGGGAGAAATCGTCACGGACCGCCTTGATGAAAGCTTTAATAACCTGATGAATTATGCATTTACCGCTGATTTGGAAGGCCAGCTAGACCGTGTTGCAGTAGGTGAGCGGAATTGGAAGGAACTACTAGATACATTCTATGGTGACTTTAAAAAGCGTTTGACCAATGCGCAAGGCGAAAACGGTATGCGCCGTAATCAGCCAGTTGAAGTCGCGGATGTTGCTTGTCCTGAATGTTCTCGTCCGATGCAAGTTCGTACAGGAACAACAGGTGTATTCTTAGGATGTTCAGGTTATAACTTGCCACCGAAAGAGCGTTGTAAGGGAACATTGAATTTAACCCCAGTTGAGTCTTTAGCTGCGCTATCGGATGATGATGGCGCTGAGACAGCCGATCTCATGTCTAAACATCGTTGTCCAAAATGTGGTACAGCAATGGATAGTTATGTGATTGATGGTGGACGTAAGCTTCATGTCTGCGGTAATAATCCAGACTGTGATGGTTATGAGCTTGAGGAAGGGCAATTTAAGATCAAGGGCTATGATGGCCCAACCATTCCTTGTGATAAATGTGATGGTGAAATGCAGCTTAAAACTGGACGTTTTGGTCCTTATTTCGCATGTACCAGCTGTGACAACACTCGTAAGGTCTTGAAGAGTGGTCAACCTGCACCACCGCGCGTAGATCCGATTAAAATGGAGCACTTACGCTCAACCAAGCATGATGACTTCTTTGTACTACGTGATGGTGCTGCTGGTTTATTCTTGGCAGCAAGTAAATTTCCGAAAATTCGTGAAACACGTGCGCCAAAGGTTGCAGAATTACGGAGCGTTGCAGATCAACTGGACGCTAAATATCAGTTCTTATTACAAGCACCAGATGTAGACCCTGAAGGGAATCCGACAGTGGTGAAGTTTAGCCGTAAGAACCAAGTACAATATGTGGGTTCTGAAACTTTGGAAGGGAAGCAGACCAAATGGAGTCTGGTGTTCCAAGATGGGAAATGGGTTGAGGCTTAAAAACTGAGATCATCAAAATGCTAGCAATCGCTAGCATTTTTTATAGCCAAAATAAAAAATAGATAAGATTTAGTTGAAGGGGGAGTACATGTGGAAAAATATTCGAGTCGTCTGTTTACTGATGGTGTTATTGATTGTCGCAGTCAATGCATATCGTGATCAAAATCAAGACTGGAATCAGCCAATCATGCTACTGCTACATCCGATTAATGCGGATGGGATGGTGACGACACAACAGTATATTGAGCAATTACAATTGCGTGACTTTGCTGAGATTAAAGATTATTTGGAAAAAAATAGTCAGTCGTATCGTGGGCAAAGTAGTTATTTTATGCTTCAGATTGGTCGTCAATTGAGTCAAAAACCGCCTCAAGTGCCAGCACAACCAAGCCTTCTGAATAATATTTTATGGAGTTTAAAATTTCGTTTTTATGCATGGAAACAACATCAATCTGTTGATGGTTCACCGACATTAACGCTGTATTTAAATTTCCATGATCCTAAGCAAAGCAATGAATTGAAGCATTCAACTGCTTTAGAGCGTGGTCGGATTGGTTCAGTGAACTTATTTGCTTCGGATAGACAAGCTGCACAAAATAATGTGGTTATTGTGCATGAGTTACTTCATGGATTCGGTGCAACTGATAAATACAATTTAGCGACTGGAGAGCCACTTTTCCCAATTGGATATGCACAACCAGAACAGCAACCGTTGTATCCACAGACACAAGCTGAAATTATGGGTGGACGAATCCCGCTATCAGAGCATAAAAGTAAAATGCCGAATGGTTTGGAGCAAACCATAATCAGTGCACTGACTGCACAAGAAATTGGCTGGATCAAGTAATTTGTGGATAAGTTCTGACTTATCCATACCTGCTGGATTACGCTTACTTAAAGAAAAATGATGCAATAAAAGCCTGCTTTTTCTGACATTCCTTCATTAATTATCAACATGCCTTATACAGAGTTTAGGGAAAAACTTGCTCAATATAGAGATATAACATTGATGATAAAAGAGTAAATAAATATGAAAACAGTGGGTAATGATTTGATTCGTAATCAGCTGCACGCTGATCGTAAATGGTATTTATTATTAGGCATTTTATTGGTTGTCTTTGGCTTCATTCTTTTAGCTGCTTTACCGTTTGCAACCCTTTCCGCCGTTCTATTATTCGGTGTGCTGATGATGTTAAGTGGTGTCATGCATTTGGGTGCTGCATTTATTGTATTTAAAGGTGGAACCCGATGGTTATGGGCAATATTTGGAATATTGTATTTAATTGCAGGTTATTTTGCTTTTACCACACCTGTGATTACGGCTGTCGTGTTAACGAATTTGTTGGCGATTGCTTTAATTATTGCAGGCATGATTCGCTTAATTAATGCATTTATCCTAAAACCGCTTTCTGGGTGGGGCTGGATTTTGTTTTCGGGTTTATTGACATTGTTGACTGGTATCTTGATTTTGTCGTTACCAGGATCACCTTTTTGGGTATTAGGTATGTTTCTTGCGATTGATATCCTATTCCAAGGAATTAATTACCTCACCTTTGCAAATGCGATTAAACAATTACCGCATAGTTCAACAGCTGTTTGAGTGAAGTGATCATTTTAAAATTAAGAGCATGCATTGACATGCTCTTTTTGTTTTGTCGCGGGGCGGATTGAAGCATTTTAGTCTGCTAAAATAGTAATTCATTTTTAATTGACCATTTCTATGACGCTTGCCAAGCTAATTGATGAATTAAACCCACAACAGCGACTCGCTGCAACAACAGTTGCTCAAAACTGTTTGGTCTTAGCTGGTGCGGGTTGTGGCAAGACCAAAACCATTGTGGCGAGAGCAGCGTATTTAATTGATCAGGGTCTACCAGCTCAACAGATTCAGATTCTCACGTTTACGCGCCGTGCCGCGAGTGAAATCGTGACGCGTGTTGAACAACATATGGGTGCACAGGCGAAGGGCTTACGGGCTTCGACATTTCATACCTTTTGTATGTATTTATTGCGTCGTAATCCGCGTGCATTTGGTTTGACCCAATTCAGTATTATTGATCGTGATGATCAGCTACTGATGTTTCGTTTGTTACGTGGTAAAGATAAAGGGAATGTACTGCCTAAAGCGGCTGAGCTGTGTGATTTGTACTCGTATGCACGAAATACTAAGACCAAACTATCAGAAGCTTTGGTGGCGCAGCTACCACAAGCTATCGAGTATAAAGCACAAATTACTGAACTCATGAAAGCCTATGAGCAGCGTAAGCGAGAGCGAAACTTCCTTGATTACGATGATATTTTGGCGATCGTGGCGGTACATTTGCAGAATTCACCTGAATTGGTGAAGTGGGTAACCGGTTTTTGCTCAGCGCTTTTGGTCGATGAGATGCAAGATACCAATCCTTTACAATGGGCTTTGTTGCAGCCCTTGGTCGGTAAAGTGAAATTATTCTGCGTAGGGGATGACGCGCAATCTATTTATGGCTTTCGTGGTGCGGACTTTGAAAATATTCATCACTTTAAAGAGCGTGTGCCTGATGCTGAAGTGCTGACTTTGCAAATGAATTATCGTTCGACGCAAGGGATTTTAGATTTATCTAATTGGTTACTTGATCAAAGTCAGATCGAATACGATAAACATTTGAAAGCTTATCGGGGGCAAGGCTTAAAACCACAACTTCATATTTTAAGTAATGAATTTGAAGAGGCAAACTGGATTATTCAAGATTTAAATCAACGTCATCTACAAGGCGCTGCGTGGTCTGAGCATATGGTGTTGCTGCGCTCAGGATTTAGCGGGCGTTATTTAGAAGGGGCATTGATCGCGGCCAATATTCCTTATCGCTTCATTGGCGGTGTAAAATTACTTGAATCTGCACATGTTAAAGATGTATTGAGCCTGCTGCGGGTGAGTGTCAATCCACAGGATGATTTGGCTTGGATGCGCTTTTTGACTTTATGGGATGGGGTGGGGGATGTCGGTGCAAGTAAATTAGCGCAAGAGTTGATTCAGCTTCCTGATATTGAGGCTCGCTGTCAGCGCTTAGAACGCCACGGTAAAGTTCCACAACAAGCGATTTTGATCTTGATGCAGTTGGATGTGTTACAGCAACATGTGGAAGCCTGTATTGGTTTGGCGCTTGATGCGCTCAATGAACAATTAGAGAATAACTATAAAAACAAAGATTGGTCTCGTCGTACTAAAGATTTTGATTTGGTTAAACAATTGGCACGTAAGCATCGTTCTCTTGGGGAGTTTTTAGAAGAATATGTCCTCGATCCAATCTCTGTTTCAGAAATTGATAAAACACCTGATCAAGATTTGGTGACTCTGATTACGATCCACTCGGCGAAAGGAACTGAGCAAAAGGTCTGCTACGTCCCACATGTGTCGCCAAATCAATATCCACACGCTAGAGCACAAGGTGATTTTGATGATGTTGAAGAGGAACGGCGTGTATTGTATGTGGCATTGACACGTGCGGAAAATGAATTGATTTTGACCAAACAGAATTTAAATCTATGGTCACAAGATCAATATGATGAGTTGGGGCGGAAGATAGAAAGCTACTTTCTAAATGATTTACCTCAACATTTAGTGGATGTGCAGATTCATCGTCAGGTTCCATCGTCATTTAATAAAAGTAATTGGCAGCGTAACTCAGCAATAAGTTTAGGTTTTGGTATTGATCTCGATTAAACTAGGCATATTCAATTATTTTGATTCATTTCTTTAAAAATGAATCATTTTTTAGGTTTTAGCATGAAAATTTTAGTTCGCAATTTAGATCGTTCCGTGACTGATGCAGAAGTCCTTGAGTTATTCAAGCAATATGGCAAAGTCGAATCTTGTGTCGTAGTGAAGGACGAGGCAACAGGGAAATCTAAAGGTTTTGGCTTTGTAGAAATGACCAACCCTAGAGAAGCTGTTAAAGCGATTAAAGGCTTAAATACCTTACGTGTCAAAGGTGTGGGTATCCGAGTGAAAGCTGCAGACGATAAAGCTTAAATTATTCGTAAGGAATCACTTCCTCGTCTTTCTTTGATGTAATCTCGGCTATTTGTTTCTCACATATTTCGTTTTACAATCGATCATGCTTTAAATTATTTGAAATAGGGATTTATCTATGTCTCGTGTTGCTCGTTATCATGCTGATCGGACCAATCAAAAACTGTATTTTGCTCGACTCGCATGTCAACAAGCAGAGCAAACTGAACATATTCAACAAGTGCAAGCGCATCGTGAAGCTGCTGTATTTCACTTACATGGTGCGATTTTAGCGTTCTTACAAGAATTGGTACGTTATTATCGTCTGAATGATTTGCAACCAACTTTCAAGTCAATTGAAGAGCATATGGCTGACAAGGGGCAAGTTTCACCTGAAGTTGCGGTGTTACAACAATTAGCAAAAGATGGTTTTATTGCTGAGTTAAAACGAGCTTACCGTATGTGCCAATATGCCCCTGAGCCGACTGCGCCTGAACCTGAAAATGAGACTTCTTCAAATCTGATTATTAAAGTCACGCAAAGCCCTCAAGCATGGTTACCTGATGTAAAAATCTTGCGTGAATGGCATCGTGAACTCAGCCATTTAATTGATGGTTTTCGTAATGAAATGGTTGAGTTTTAAGTCTTAGCAGTGAGATACTTGAAATCTATGCACATCGTACTTATATAAATAAGACGTGAGAGAGTAAAGCACAGTTGTGTTTTGCCACCATGGTTGAAGCATGGAGAACTTATATGTCAATGCAGCAGTTAAAAGAATTATTTGGTAATCAAGAAGCCGTTCTCGAATTGGTTCAACTCGAAGGTGGTGTACTTGCTTTGCGTAATGCAGGTTCTGAGAATGAACCTTTAGTAAAAATTCAATTTAGCGAAGAAGTGAAACAAATACTCGGTGATCAAACACCTACTGTCGCACAACACATGATACAAGCGGCGCTCTTTGGTCTATTGGAAAAACAGATGAATCAATGGCAAGCTGAAGTGGTGGATGAACAACCACAGCATTTCAGCTGATCAAAGCAAAAAAAGCGTACTTCAAGTACGCTTTTTTATGTTTTAGGAATGACCCGTCCTAAATAAGGTTGACACTTTTCTATCAAAGAAAAGGAGAGTGTCATGAAAACAATCGTTAAGCGAACCCAAAAAGATTATTCTCTCGCTTTTAAATTAGCTGTTGTAGATCAAGTCGAAAAAGGCGAAATGACCTATAAGCAAGCACAAGATAGATATGGCATCCAAGGTTGTTCTACTGTTCTAGTTTGGCTTCGCAAGCATGGTCGCTTAGACTGGAGTAAAGGTCGGCCACTGCCCCATGCTAGAGGTATATCCATGTCAGAATCATCGATACCACTCACCCCAGAGCAAAGAATTAAAGAACTCGAACAACAATTGGCTGCAACGCAACAAAAGGCAGAGCTTTTTGAGGAAATTGTGAATATCTTAGAGCGAGACTATGGAGTCAGTATCGTAAAAAAGCCACGAGGCAAGCTATCCAAAGCAAGAAAGCGACAGGGCTAAGTATCAGACAAAGCTGTCATTATTTAGGTATAAGCTGACAAGCCTATTACAAACAATGTCAGCATGAGGTGCATAAAAACGAGCAAAACCATACAGTTTTAAAACAAGTGCAGCTGGAACGGATGTGGCATCCTCGCTTAGGGACGAGGAAATTGCAGCATTTGTTACTCACCTTAAATTCGATTCGTATTGGTAGGGATAGATTATTTGATTTACTCAGAGTCCACCGCCTATTGGTTCGACCTAAACGAGCTTATCACAAGACGACAAATAGTCACCATCGGTTTCGGTGTCATCCAAATCTGTTGAAGCAGGGTACTCTGAATCAAGTCATTCCAACACGCCCTGAGCAGTTATGGGTTGCTGATATTACTTATTTGCCAACTAAAACAGGAGAAGCGTATTTAAGTCTGGTGACGGATGCATGGTCAGGAAAGATCGTTGGTTATTATGTTGATAACAATCTGAAAACTGATTTGGTATTAAAGGCTTATCAGCAGGCATTAAGACAACGGAAATCTAAAGATACTCAATTGGTTCATCACTCGGATCGAGGCATACAATACTGTTCTGCGAAATATCAACAAATGCACCAGCGGCACGGTGTCCGCTGTTCAATGACGGATGGCTATGATTGCTACCAAAATGCATTAGCAGAGCGCGTGAATGGAATACTGAAGAATGAGTACCTGTTAGAGAAACCTAACAATTTGGAAGAGGCAGCTCAAATGGTTGCAGAGTCTGTGAAAATTTACAATACACGTAGACCGCACTTAGCATTAAAATACAAAACGCCCGATGCGGTGCATCGGGCGTTTTAATGAAAATAGGTGTCAACCTATTTCAGGACGAGACAGAATTAATGTCCAACAGGGTGATGGGCAAGTTCGATTTGATTGAGAATATGGTGGCTCATATTCTTTGCCATTTCTTCTTTGGCATAGAACACCTCACCAATATTTTCCTCTCGAATAACGGCTGCTTCCTCTTTACTTTCAGCACAGATGAGAACTTGAATTTTCGGATTAAGCTTTTTAGAAATATCGACGATGCGATGAATATCTAAGATATCCATTGGTGAGATCACCAACAAACGAGCATGATGAATGTGTGCTTGAATTAATACATTTGGTTCGGTTGCCTCACCACTAACCGCAGCAACACCTTCAGCTCTTAGCTTTTCTACTATTTCTCGGTTTTCCTCTGCGATCACAACTTTGATATCTTGTGCGATGAGATTCTCCGTAATACGACGTCCAACACCGCCATAGCCGATAATCACGACCTGATCACGTAAATACTCTTGATCTACTTCATCTGGAAGCATGGCAAGAGGGTCACCACTACGCTCTAACAAGCGTGCTAAATGCGAACGTTGACGAATCCAGCGTTGTGTCGGTTCAATTGCTGAGAACACAAAAGAGTTTAATGTGATCGAGAACAAAGCTCCCGCTAAAATAAGATTTTGTGCTTCGAGCGTAAGTAATCCTAGTGCGACCCCCATGGTTGCCAAAATAAATGAGAATTCGCCAATTTGTGCGAGACTTGCACCGACTGTTAAAGCTGTATTGAGGGGATAACGGAAAAACAAAACCAGAGCAATCGCTGCAAGCGTTTTACCAATCATAATGATCGCAACAACTGCGAGAATATGATGTGGTTCTTTGAGCAAGATGCTTGGGTCGAATAGCATCCCGACCGAAACAAAGAACAAAATGGCAAAGATTTCACGAAGAGGAAGTGTTTCCTCTTCAGCACGATGACTAAAGTCTGACTCTTTGACCACCATACCCGCAAAGAAAGCACCCAGTGCCATAGAGACACCAAATACCGCATAAGAGCCATAAGCAATCGAAACTGCGGCAGCCACAACCGTTAGGGTAAATAACTCACGTGAGCCAAGACGAGCAACAAACTGCATGATCATGGGTACAACGCGCTTACCTACAATCAGCATAAAGGCAATGAAGCCCGTTACTTTTAAAAGTGTTAAGCCAATTGTGACCCAGATACTCTGTTCAGGATTTGTGCCATGCAGGGCTTGCCCACCGAGTAATACAGCAACAGCAGGTAGTAGTACCAAAGCTAAAACCATAACCAGGTCTTCGACCAAAAGCCAACCCACGGCAATTTTGCCGTTGACCGAGTCGAGTAAACCTCGATCTCCTAGGGCTTTAAGTAGAACGACAGTGCTCGCACACGATAAGCTGAGACCAAAAATGAGTGCAGCTCCAAAGTCCCAGCCCCAGTACATAGACACACCAATACCAAGCAAGGTGGCTACAGTGATCTGTAAAATTGCACCAGGTAAAGCAATTCGGCGAACTTGTAATAAGTCATTGATCGAGAAATGCATGCCCACGCCGAACATGAGAAACATCACTCCAAGTTCGGCGAGTTGATTTGCGAGTTTCATATCACCCACAAAGCCTGGGGTGTTCGGGCTAATAATAATCCCGGCAATAAGATAACCAATTAAAGGAGGTAGGCGTAAACGTGCTGCGATAAAGCCAAAAACCAGCGCCAAACCAAAACCAGCAGCAAGTAATATAATTAAACCAACGTCATGTGGCATTGTCGCTCCTTAATCATTGCGGTTAAGGTATAAATAAATGAGCATAAAACATGCCAAGAAAATTTCGAATAAATTGTAACAAGTAAAATCGGATTTGTTGATGTCAATTTTTTTAATTATCAAAAAAAATTATGTAAATTTTCTCCAACTTTGAGCGGTATTCTGAGTTTCATAGCAATAGATGCAGAGTAGAAATGTTAAGCGAAAAAAACGACTTCAATAGAAGTCGTTTTTTTAAAGAACTAAAATTATTTAATTTTAGCTTCTTTGAAGATTACGTGTTGACGGATTTTTGGATCAAATTTTTTGATTTCCATTTTTTCCGGCATAGTACGTTTGTTCTTAGTAGTGGTATAGAAATAACCTGTACCAGCTGTAGAAACGAGGCGAATCTTATCACGCATTGTTCAGACTCCTTAGATCTTTTGACCTTGAGCACGGAGATCAGCAACAACTTTCTCGATACCCAATTTATCAATAATACGCATACCTTTAGTGGTTAAACGAAGACGTACAAAACGCTTTTCGCTTTCTAACCAAAAACGGTGGTGGTGCAGGTTCGGCTCGAACCGGCGTTTGGTTTTGTTGTTTGCGTGCGATACGTTGTTACCAACGATAGGACGCTTGCCGGTAACTTGGCAAACCTTAGACATGGTGAACTCCATTGCTAGTTCATATAGCACGGTTTCGTGCAACTAGCCATTCAAGTAAACGGATGAAATCATTCAAGGGGCGTTTTATACCAAAAATACGATTAAAAGACAAGCGAATTTGGTAAAAACTCGGCATGATCTCGTGTGATAGATCATGCCTTGATCATCTTAACGGAATAGTGTTTTCAAAAGCAGTTTGTGTGCTGCTTTATTGTACGGAGGTAAAATAAATTTCAGACTATAAAGTTTAGGGCTGACTGGATTTGACATCATTGAGCGTTCATGAGAGAAGCTAAAGAAGCCTTCTTTACCATGATATTTACCCATACCTGATGCGCCAACGCCGCCAAACGGTAAGTCATCCTGAGCAACATGAGTTAAGACTTGGTTGATCCCGAAATGCCCAGAATGGGTACGACCCGCAATATATTCAGCACGAGCGCTATCGACATCAAAATAATAGAATGCGAGCGGGCGAGGGCGGCTATTGATAAATTGTAGTGCGTCTTCAATTTGCTCATATTCTAAAATCGGAAGAATTGGACCAAAGATCTCATTCTTCATGATTTCCATGTCAGTTGTTACACCTGTGACTAATGTCGGTGCAATTTTACGTGCTTCAGTGAGAGATTCATTGTTATTGTTTAATTCAACAATGGTTGCACCTTGCTTATGAGCATCTTCAAGATAGCCTTGGAGGCGATTGTATTGTTTATCGTTCACAATCGAGGTGAAGTCTTTGTTATCAGCAAGTGTTGGATACATGCTATTCACAAAGTCTTGATAATGTTTGGTGAACTCTTGAGTTTTTCCTTTAGGAAGGAACATATAATCAGGTGCGACACAGGTTTGACCTGCATTCCACAATTTACCAACAGCAACACGTTGTGCCACATCGCGAATATTCATGGAAGAATGTACAAGCGCAGGTGATTTACCACCGAGTTCCAAGATCACAGGTACGAGATTTTGAGAAGCAGCAGCCATCACTGTTTTTCCGACAGAGGTTGAGCCAGTGAAAATCATTTTGTCGAATGGTAAATGACTAAACGCATCAGAGATTTTACCGCCGCCGTTTACAACTGCGACAAGTTCTTGAGGGAATGCTTCTGAAAGTGCATTTTCAAGTACATATCCAAAATTAGATGAGGCACTTGAGATTTTGATCATGGCGTGGTTACCCGCAGCCAATGCACAGATTAGTGGTCCAACCGAAAGCAATAGTGGATAGTTCCACGGTGCAATAATTCCGATTACACCGAGTGGTTGATACTGTACCCAACCTTTTGCGGGTTGATGTAACATGCTGATATGGCGTTTAGAGGGCTTCATCCACTCGGTTAAGTTCTTGCTATAGTACTTAATATGTTCTAAACAAGTTAGAACTTCACCAATTTTGGTTTCCATAACGGCACGATTGCCATAATCTTGACTAATTGCATCCGCAAATTGATCTTGATATTTTACCAAGATGTTTTTTAATCGAGCCAAGCGTTCAATACGTTCTTTTGCGCTTGGTACAGGATGGCGTTGGTAAGCTACTTTTTGTTGCTCAAGCAAATCATGTAATCGTTGCACGTCAACATGAGGTGTCATTGCGGTTGTTTTTGTTTGACTGTTCATAGGAGTAGACCAAAAGAAATCTTATTACTTTTTAATTTTTAGAGTAAATACTCTAAAGTGTCAAGTCGCTTTTATGGGCTTGTTTTATAACCTATTGATAATGTTATAGATGGTTGAATTCAATGTCGCATGCTAAACCAAACAAAACCAAAGACAGAATTTTGCAAATCAGTTTGCAATTATTTAATGAGCGTGGTGAACGTTCAGTCACAACCAATCATATCGCGGCTGAACTCGGCATTAGCCCAGGCAACTTGTATTATCACTTTCGTAATAAGCAGGAAATTATCAAAGAACTAGCATTGCAATATCAGGCTGAAACTTTGGAAATGTTAGCGCTACCTGATGATCGTCCTCTCAATGCCAATGATAAAATTAGTTATTTTCAGGTATTAAGTAACCAGCTTTGGGCTTATCGTTTTATTCATCGTGATGTTTACCATCTTGTTGAAAACAATGAAGACTTTAGAAAGATTTACCCTCGTTTTGCAGGGCAGGTTATGCAGCAAGGACAAAAAATTTATCGTGCCTTTGTAGATGCAGGATTGATGAAAATGACTGACTCAGAAATTGAGGCATTGATCATTAACTTGTGGATCGTACTGACTAACTGGACCAACTTCTTATATATGTCGGGTCATATTAGTGACAACAATCGTTTGGAAGAAAAATGGGTCTGGCAAGCATTGCGACAAATGGTGTTCTTAGAAGGACCATATTTAATGGGTGAAAGTCGTCAAACCTATGAGCAATTATTGCAATCGCTTGGACCTTCAGAGTTATTTGCTAGCTTATCGAATCTTAAAAATGATGATGATCATCTGTGACTAGCTATTTAGTCGTAGGCAAAAAAGCGTTAGAATGCTCGGCTTGATTTTTTTAATTTGATTCGAATAAGTGAATTAACAACATGAACACGACTACTGCCCATACAGCACGACTACTGATTACTTGTGAAGACAAGCCAGGAATTGTGCAAGCTGTATCGAGCTTTTTGTATCATCAGGGAGCAAACATCACCGCACTTGATCAGTACGCAACAGAAGCTCAAGGCGGACGTTATTTTATGCGTGTTGAATTTGAGTTGGATCATTTACAATCACGTAAAGAAGCATTGATGCAAACCTTTGCGGCAAATGTTGCTGAACGTTATGGCATGCAATGGAAACTAAATTTTGTTGGCGAGCTAAAGAAAGTCGGCATTTTGGTTTCTAAAGTAGATCATGCTTTGTTAGAGCTATTGTGGCGTCATGCACGTGGTTCATTAGCTTGTGAAATCACTCAGGTGATCTCAAATCATCCTGACTTACGTGAAGCAGTGGAAAACTTTGGGATTCCATTCCATGTTGTGCCGGTGAATAAAGACAATAAAGCAGAAGCTTATGCACAAATTAATGACATGATGCAAGGCAATGATTTATTGATCTTAGCGCGATATATGCAGATATTGAGTGAAGACTTTGTTTCTCAATGGGAAATGAAAATTATCAATATTCATCATTCATTCTTACCTGCTTTTGTGGGCGCAAATCCATATAAGCAAGCGTATGAGAAAGGGGTGAAGTTGATTGGTGCAACAGCGCATTATGTGACTGCTGATCTTGATCAAGGTCCAATTATTGAACAAGATGTTGAGCGTGTGAGCCATGACTACAATGTTGAGCAGTTACGTGAGTTAGGTGAAGATGTTGAACGTAATGTGTTGGCACGTGCGGTAAAGTGGCATCTTGAAGACCGTGTGATTGTTGATGGCAATAAAACGGTTGTGTTTCAATAAGCGATCAAAAATTTTAAAAGTATGCTTTTTTAGGCATACTTTTTTTATGTGAATGTGTTGTTATATTATAACGTTGCTTTTTTGTGTGGCTTATCAGTGATTTGAAGTATATTCACAAAAAAACAGTTGCAAATGAAAACACTTCTCATTTATTATTACGGCACTTTAATTGTTCTATCCGATGTGTGTAATCGTTTTTTAGACTAACACCATCTATATAGGTACTTAGATTCTTATGAGTCCATCTCCTGCATCATTTAACACACCAAACCCGATGAAAAAGAAAATCATCACTGCTTTAGTTGCAGTTATGATTGGACATGTGGGAGTCTTGTGGGCAGTTAGCCACATCAAAACGATTGAGTTAAAACCAATCGAAAAAGAACCGCTTAAAGTCAAATTCGTTAAGATTAAAGAACCACCAAAAGCTGAGCCTCCTAAACCAAAAGAGACCCCTAAACCTGAACCGAAAAAAGAGGTAAAAGAGGTTAAGGTCGTTGAAAAACCTGTTGCGCCACCTCCAAAGAAAATTGAGAAAGTGCAACAAGTTAAGGCTGAAGCACCGAAGCAAGTGATTCAAAAAACTGAACCAAAAGTTGAAACCAAGACTGAAACGACTGTTGTTAGTACAACGGTAAAAGAAAAGGTTGTTGAAAAACCACAACCAGTCCAAGAGGTGGCGAAACCCCAGCCAGCAGCTGATCCGTCACCGAGAACCGTATCGATTGGTGGTTCAGGTGTACAATGGAGTCGATCTCCAAGAATTAGCTTCACACCTAAAGAGTTAGATAACCAAGCACGCACCATTATGGTTATGATTGAAGCGGATGAAAAAGGCCGTGTAACCAATGTGCGTGTGACACGCAGTTCGGGCATACCTGCTTTGGATGAAAAAGTAGTACGTGCTGTGAAAAGTGCAAAGTTTAAACCGTATATGGAGAATGGTGTTGCTTACCCAATTCGAGCAGAGCAACCGTTTGATCTTAATCCTTAATAAATTTGAGTCCTTGTGACAGATTAAATCAGGAGTTCGTATATGAACTTTTCAGTTTATTGGCAACATGCAGATGCAGTAAGTAAAACACTGTATTTTGTTCTTCTCGCAATGTCGATTGCAACGTGGACGATTTTTATTCTACGTATTTTAGGAACACGCCAATTAAAACAACAAGCTTATGCTCAGCTTGCTCAGGCTTTGGCTACACTGAAAGCAAAGTTACAACCACTCACCTTTGAACAGCGTAAAGCGGTTGCTGAACAAGCTTTGCTTCGTCAGATTTCTGCTGAAAAATCGCAAGCTGAAAAAGGCGTTTCAGTCTTGGGTACGATTGCTTCACTTGCACCGTTTGTGGGTTTGTTCGGTACGGTGTGGGGGATTTTCCATGCACTTGTCGCTGTTGGTAAAAGTGGTCAGGCAGGCTTAGCGCAGGTTGCAATTCCTGTCGGTGAGGCATTGATCATGACGGGTCTTGGTCTTGCTGTTGCGATTCCTGCGGTATTGGCTTACAACATTTGTATGCGTTTTAACCGTGGTTTGGCACATGAACTTCAAGATCAAGCACATCTGTTGCTTATCGATACGATGTTGCAACAAGAGACAACGGTAAAAACTGAAGCTAAAGCAACGCAACAAAGTTTAGTTGGAGGTCAAGCTTAAAATGGGCTTTCAATTGGGTGAAGACCACGACAGTGGCATGAATGAGATGAACCTCATTCCTCTGATCGATATTATGTTGGTATTGATGATTATCTTTTTAGTCACAGCAACGGTTGCAAACCCATCAATTCCATTAAGTTTACCAAAAACAACTGCTGAAATTATCGATCCACCACCAAAAGCAATTACGATTAGTATTAATGCCAAAGGTGAAGTTGCTTGGGATACTCAGATCATTAGCTTAGATGAGCTAGAAACACGCTTTGCAGAAGCGGGTCAAGCAACAACAAAACCGACAGTGCAGTTGCGTGCAGATAAAGAATCAAAATATGACACGGTTGCACAAGTTATGTCGCGTGCCAGTGAAGCTGGATTGAGTGATATTGCTTTCGTTAGTGAAAACTAGAGCTAGCGCCTATCATTGAAAAAAAAAGCAACTCTTTCGAGTTGCTTTTTTTTTGCTATTCAGTTTTGAGTAAATCTAAAAACTTAGAGCGTAGCTTGGATAATTTGGGTGGAATACTAAAGTTGCAATAACCTTGGGAAGGATTACGGGCATAGAAATTTTGATGATATTCTTCAGCCGGATAGAAAGTCGGTTCAGGACTTAGTTCAGTCACAATGTTGAGTCCTTCATCCTCTAAACTTTGGATGACCTGTTCGGCTTGTTGTTTCTGCTCTTCATTGAAATAATAAATAACAGAACGGTATTGTGTTCCAATATCATTGCCTTGACGGTTTAATGTGGTTGGATCATGGGTGGTAAAAAACACATTTAAAAGTTGGGTGTAACTGATTTGTTGCTCATCAAAATCGATAAGCACAACTTCAGCGTGTTGAGTATTACCTTGGCAAACCTGCTCATAGCTTGGATTCTGCACAATACCGCCAGCATAACCACTGACTACTTTTTTAACGCCTTTGAGCTGTAAAAAAACTGCTTCTACACACCAGAAACATCCACCACCAAATAGTGCTTGTTGCATTTAAGTCCCCAATTTCTAATTTTATGAATGCCTTTAAAGTAAACGATGTCGACAAAAAGTAAAAGCCCGTGTTTGCAACGGGCTGTGACTTTGATCAAGGTGAATTAGGGTAATGGTTGAACCACCGTAACGAAAGTTACAAGAACTTGTCCAGAAGCATCTAGGAATTTTAGTTCATGTCCTTTCAGCTGGTAGTTTGTAGTTGCAGCTAAGGCATTTGCGTATTGACGTGATAGGTCATTGTTGTCTTTACCAATACATGCCATCTTGGTTGATGCGACAGCACCTAAGCGTAAAATAGCACCTTGGCTTTCGAAGCTTCCTTGAATATTGTTACAACCATCTGCACCAAAAAAGCGTTTAGCTTGAGCATCAAACTGAATCGAAGGTCGTTTTATTGATAACTCATTACTTTTGACTTCGATACCGTTAATATGTGTAGCAATCCACGTGCGATTATATAAATTGATTGTTTCTTTCTGTGATGCGTTTGGAGAGGTGCTTAAAGATTCTGTGGTTGTACAACCCGTCATGATGATCGCAACTGCCAAAGTACAAGAAGCTAATAATGGTTTTAACATAAATGAAAGATCCGAGTCTTTGAGTTTAATGATTTTAATTAAACTTAATAAACGTGGATCTGAGCCGCATATTACGTATCATTTTGTAAATATTGAGATAGGTTTGATTAAGTGAGCAGAAGAATTATTCAGTTTTGGGTAGTCCTGCGCGAATGACTTCAGAATAATATTCACTACTTTGATTTGGTTGTTTGGCATATTGTTCGGTACGTGGATTAATATGTGCCAGTTGATACCATTCTTTCATGCTGTAATTCTGATTCAATGCTTTGAGATCATGTAGATAATTTGGCAAATAACCAGAAGCTAGTAAGCGGTAATCTTTGGGTAATGCTTGCTGGCTAATTGCTTGTGCCATATCAAAGATTAAGGTGGTACAGTTACTGGTCAGGGTGTTATACCATTTTGCTTCCGCACGCAGTTCATCTGCTTTTTTAAGATATTCAATAAATAATGCTTTACGTTCTGCAGCAGGAATTTTGATCGGGAATAAATAAACCTGTTCATTACGAATATTGCTACGTGTATAGACGATATCTTTCTCATCGGATGCAATTAGGCTTAACTCATATTTACGAAAGAATCCTCCGATAGCAGAGAAAGATTCGCCTTTTTCTTTTCGAATTTCGATCGAGAATACCAGTGGTTTTTGATCTGAGAAGTCAAAGCTCACGAGAGTATGTGCGATTTGGGGACCCATCCAGTAGGAGGCAATCACATTGATTCCTGTGATTTTGTTCAGATCAATTGTCCGATCCTCCCAGTGAATGTCATAACTACCATCGGGGTACCAATTAAAGTTTCGTACCTTGTGCAATGTTACAATATCGCCTTTTTTCTCATAGCTGAGTTGCTCAGATACCTCAGGATCCCAGACGCGGTCTTGACGTGCATCTAAAGAAAAATACCATAACAAAGAACAAGCGAACGCGAAACAATAGAGCAGAATATCTGTACGTCGACTAAAAATATGTCCGCTGACATAGAAACCAAGCAAACTCAGTGCGAAAAGTCCCCAAAGAATAATGATAATGCGACTAAAGATCGGACCAAGGGGTTGCTGTATCCATAAGGCTAAACATAGCCAAATACTGGAAAGGATCACGAAAAGAGTAAAGGTACTATGTAAGAACCATATCCCTAATCCAATGAAGAACTCACGTGATCCAATCTCATGCATAACAATTCGCAGTCCATTTTATTTTTGGTAAGTCGCGAACTCGAAGGCGATATTTGATTTTTCATCAGTATGTAGTTCTGAGTTCACTTTTTGAAAATTCTCAGAGATTTTTGGGTAATGTGCATCGCCTTGAACATCTAAATCTACATGGGTCAGTTCTAGGCGGTCAGCAATGGCAAGTGTTTGATTAAAAATCTCTCCTCCACCAATAATAAATAAGGATGCTTTTTCAGAGTGTTGTACGTCTGTAAGTGCAGCATCTAAAGCTTCCTCAATACTATGCGCAATTTTTACACCATCAAATTGCCAAGATGGATCTCGCGTAATCACCCAATTCACGCGATTCGGTAATGCACGTCCCATCGACTCAAGCGTCTTACGACCCATGATAACCACACCACCTTGAGTGATGGCTTTAAAATGTTTGAGATCTGCAGAAATATGCCACGGCAGGGCATTTCCTTTTCCAATGCAGTGATTTTTATCCATTGCCACTACGTGGACAACTTCTGTGCCTTGCCATGCCATAAGTGAGCTCTCTTATCGTTTTAAACTGCAACGGGTGCTTTAATTGCTGGGTGTGATTCATAACCCACGATTTCGATATCTTCAAATTTAAAATCAAAAATATCGGTAATTTCTGGATTCAGTTTAAGCTGGCACAACGGTAGAGGATCACGGCTAAGTTGTAATTTCGCTTGTTCAAAATGGTTCGCATAGAGATGCGTATCACCACCTGTCCATACAAAATCACCGACGCCTAAACCGCAAACCTGTGCAATCATATGTGTCAGCAAGGCATAGCTGGCAATATTAAATGGCACACCTAAGAACACATCAGCACTGCGCTGATAAAGCTGGCATGACAATTTATTATCTTGTACGAAAAATTGGAATAGCGTATGACAAGGCGGTAAAGCAACCTTTCCAGCCTCGTTAGGATTCCATCCAGACACGATTAAGCGACGTGAATTTGGATTGGTTTTAATTTCGTTAATCAGCCATTTGATTTGATCAAAACCATTTTGTTGATAACTACCATCCTCATTTTGAGTTGCACCAAAATTACGCCACTGATGTCCATACACTGGACCTAATTCACCTTCTGGACGACCAAAGCGAGCGGTTTGTTCGGCAGTTGCCCATTCATCCCAAATGGTGACTTTGTTGTCTTTGAGATATTGAACATTAGTATCACCTTTGAGGAACCACAGTAGTTCAATCACGATGGAACGAAAATGGACTTTCTTGGTGGTAAGTAATGGAAAGCCTTTAGAAAGATCAAAACGCATTTGATGACCAAATACTGAACGTGTACCTGTACCTGTGCGGTCACCCTTGTCACCACCATTGTCTAGGATATGTTGTAAAAGGTCTAAGTATGTGCGCATCGTAATTCCTAATCGCAAATTTTATCGGGCTAATCTTAGCAGAATTTATGTGATAAATAATGGTTCAATTGCACGTCATTAATTGTCGTATCATAAAGTTAGCTCTATGTATAAATTCAGCTGCTTGTTTTATATTAAGTTCTATAAATAACGACATGGACAATCAACAAAATGAAGCTTTTACCTGAAAATTTACCGAGTATTTTGCATCCATATCTAGAAAAAATTTCAGCAACTATGTTACCTACTGTCACCATGAAACTCACGCTAAGCGACGAGTTAACGTTATGGCAAAGTAAAATTGGAGGGCAGCCTTATTTACCATTGGATGTAAGTTATCCAACCGATGACAATGGTAATCGATTGGCTTTATTGGCGCAGTTTAATTTCGCTGAAATCCCCAATTTACCGAATTTTCCTGATAAAGGTATTTTACAGTTTTATATCGCTGCAGATGATTTATATGGGATGAATTTCGATGACCAACAGCAGCAATCAAGTTTTAAAGTATTGTTTTTTGATCGAATAATCGAAGATGTAGCACAATTAAAACAAGATTTTTCAGAAGTTCAATTCGGTGAAGATGATTATTTGCCGTTTACTGGGCAATATTCAATTAAGTTTGAATTAGCATCACAACCTATTAGTGTTGAGGATGAAGGATTCAACATAGGATCTGACGACGACGACTTTTATGATGCATATAGCAACACATTTGCTTCAACAGGACATCGTTTAGGCGGATATCCATTTTTTACACAAAGTGATCCACGTGGTTATAACAAAAGTATTCGAGACTATATTTTGCTTTTCCAACTTGATACGGACGACGCTAAGAACGATATTATGTGGGGAGATTCAGGTGTGGGGAATTTCTTTATTCACCCAGAAGATTTGAAGAAAAGAGATTTCTCTAAGGTGCTCTATAACTGGGATTGTTGTTAAATAAAAAAGCGGATGAACTTTCATCCGCTTTTTAAGTATTGAATCTTATTCAGTCACGAAGGTTACTTTACCATCGCTGAGGGATTTAACGCGTGCCAAAGACTCTACACGATAGCCTTTTTCGAGTAAGACATCACGACCAGGTTGGAATGACTTTTCAATCACGATCCCTACTCCAACCACTTCAGCATTGGCTTGATGAATAAGGTCAATCAGGCCCAATGCCGCTTGGCCATTTGCCAAGAAGTCATCAATCACAAGTGCTTTATCACTTGAACTGATGTGCTTGTTAGAAATAGCAATTGTACTTTCAGTTTGTTTAGTAAATGAAAACACTTTAGAACGATAAAGATCATCTTTTAATGTTAATGACTGATATTTGCGAGCAAAAATCACAGGCACACCAAGCTCTAGACCCGCCATGATCGCAGGTGCAATACCTGATGCTTCAATGGTAATAATTTTGGTAATGCCAGCATCTTTGAAACGAGCAGCAAATTCTTTGCCGATCTGCTGCATGAGCACAGGGTCGATTTGGTGATTCAAGAAAGCGTCAACTTTCAAGACTTGATCAGATAGAACGATACCTTCATTTAAGATTTTCTGTTCTAGAGCGTACACGGGAGAATCCTCTAAACGGATGCTTTTTCAAGCAAAGGCATATTTTAAAAAGCATCAAAAAAATTGCAAGCCATAAATTAAAGCTTTGTTGATATTTCACAGAACTTTACGATGTTTGGTATATGGCTGCAATTTTAGCGCTGATTAATTAGTTTTACCCGTATAGCCCGTTAATAAAAGCCCATACGAAGATTTTCCGTCATTATGTGTCACCTTGACAGGGAGATAATCAAGTTTTGGCGCGAGCCAGAATACCGTGTTGCGTTCTGGTTTGTCGTGCTGAAGTACGACTTTAATTGTGTTAAAAGTCCCATAATTAGTTTTGATGGTTTCAGTACCTTGGCGAATAAAACGGCGCTCATCCACGGCTTTACTATCTGCAATAAAGTAGCGTGTTTGTAAGGTGTTACCATTTTTGAGATCCTCACGAACTTGTAATTCGGCATTCAGCTCATCTAAAACACCATCTTTCCAAGGGAAAGAGCGCTTTTTGTCATCTTTCTGGGTGCTAATTACTTTCGCACTAGGATTAAAGTTGATGTTCATGGTGTTGTTATGAATCAAGATCTTACTGGTACGACTAAATTTTTGCGATGTGATTTTATTGTCAGCAAAGCTAAATTGACTGGTTTCAGAGGCAGAGGCGATACCACCAGCACGTGCGTTAAAAGAATATGTCCAGTTATTACCTTGTTGAGCGAGTGTACGTGTTGCAGAACCTAGATTTTTGTTATTGTAGCTAAATTGATAGTTTGCTTGGAATGGGGTCATTGCCAAAGCATGACTAGATAAACTGCCGCATAGAATCGCTGCAGATGTTACTGTTGCAATACCGAGCACTTTTGATAATTTCTGTGTCATAACGTTGAGTCCTTAGAGCGAATACGAGGTATTTGCACTCATTTATCAGGAAAATTTAGATTTATTATGCCTGTAGATTGTGAAGAAAAGTTCAGCCTTTTTACTAAGCGCTTGTTAATTTTCGTATAAATCGTAAAGGTGGAGGCTCAATGGGGTAGGTGTAAAGTAATAAGTAAACCCATTGAGCATTTTATTTATTTTCTTTTCGCCTTCTTCTGTTGAATGGGCGTCACAGTACTATCTTCTAACTCATCTTCACCAAAATCATCATCATTCGGTGGGTATAGAATCGCAGTGAGATTGACATTGCCCCACACGATGAGCTCAGCAGGTCGGACCCTTGCTCGGTTGACATGAACCTTACTCAAAGTTTCGATAATGCTTGGCTTTTTCCCAAACCAGCGATTTAGATCGAGATAGAGTAAATCATCTTTCACCGTTACAATTTCAAAATGCGCTAAAATTTTGCCTAAAGGATCTTCTTCCTTAAATTTTTGGTAATACCAAATCGCAATATGGAAGCCCCATTTTTGAAAAATGTTTTTGAATTTTGCTTCGATCACTTGAGTATTACTAATTTGTTCAAACACCATCAGTTGAACATCCTGATTCATTTCCATTTGAATCAGTTTTAAATCAACGGATAGCGTCGTGTGTAAGCCTTTTACATCCAAAGTGGTGTATAGACGTAACCAACCATCATATAGATCTGCATGTAAATCTTGCATGATTTCGACATTATTGGTGACGTACCGCTCCATTGTGGCATTTACAAATACTTGTGAAAGTGGGAATTCTCTTTCTTCTTCAATGAAATCTTCGGCTTTTTGGTAAACTTTACGTAGACGTTTAACAACAGATGAAAGTAGCGTTTGCATAAAAGTTGTTCCAGAAAGTGAATGGTGTATTCGCCATCTTTGCTTAACTAAAAAGTAAAAATTAAATTTGTGGCTTGCAGTGTAGCAAAATTAATTGCTACATTTTCATAAAATGATGCGATGGAAGCACTCAAGCTATAAGTGGATCACATTTTTTCGTACTTTTGAATATTGGTTTGGTTTTTTTATGCGGTAGCTGCCGTTGGGGATGAGACATTTTTGTCGCTTATATACCATGTGGAATAAAATAAATTTTCGTACTCAAATGACTTCCTTTTGGTGGCAAGATCCGATTTTTGTTGGAGCAGTTGTTATTGCAATCATGGTACATGGCCTCGTACTGACAACACAATTTTCGATGCCGTCACCTACTGATACATCAACCAAAGAAATCGCCGTGTCTGTACGTCCAAGTCAAGATAAGGTCGAGCATGCAGATTTTTTAGCGCAAACTGATCAACAAGGATCAGGTGAATTTCATCAAGCACATCGTATGTCTAGTGATATGCCTACGCCAATGCAAAGTGATGCAACCACAGGAGAGCATGAGCTAGAAAGTCTCGAAACCATACAACAGAAGCGTGAACTCCTCTTTGAGGAAAAAGTGTTAATGACAGTGTTAAGTTGGCAAAAGCAAGCTGAACAGAATGAACGTAAGAAAGCATTAGAAGAATTACAAAGTCAATTTCAAGCCAAAGCTGCGATGGTGGCAAGTTTAGAAGCGCAATATTTACAACGCCAACAAAATTTTAGCCGTAAGCAACGTATTAAAACGGTTGATGGGATACAAGCGAAACAAGATGCATCGGCAGCATATCTCGATAAATTCCGACAAAAAGTTGAGTTGTATGGCAATCGTTATTATCCCGATGCGGCAAAACAGCAACGCTTAGCGGGTGAAGTACGTTTAATGGTGATTTTAAATGCGCAAGGCGGTATCCGAGCCATTCGTTTAATTGAGAGCTCAGGACATCCGATTTTGGATGAAGCAGCTCGTGCTTCTGTTCGCCGTGGTGCACCATTTGGAGCTTTTGACAGCAGTATGAAAGATATTTCTGAGTTACGCATTATCCGAACATGGCGTTTTGATCCAGTGGATGCTGAATTTGAAGTGCATTGAATAATTAAATAACCAAAGGTCAATAAATAGTGAGTTTGAGTCCAAGTGATAAAATAAAATTATGGAGTCCAAATGCTTTAGCATGTTGGTCTTTGTTAGTTACTCCAATTTTTAGCAGTTTTTACTTATTTAATAATGCTCAAAAATTGAATGATATTGAAAGACAGAAAAAAGCGCGTAATTGGATTATAGCGGGTTTTGCAATTTGGATACTTTCTACTTTTTGTGCAATAAATTTTCCTAATAATAATGGGTTAGTAAATGGACTCTCTCTTTGGTACCTCATTATTTGGTATTTCGCCTATATACGTCATGAGGCACAACATATAAAGCAAAGACTTGGGCAACATTATGTTGGTCATTCTAAGAAAGAATGGTTTATTTTAATTATTATTGGTTTATGTTTTCGTTTACTCTTAATTTTTATATCGATTTTTCTTATTTCGTTGTTCTAAAGGAATAAATGTGGATAACTTAAATGTTATTCACAATCCATTTTGACTAGAGTAAGCACGCTCAACTTTGCAAATTTCTACATTAAAGTGTTGGTACCATATTTCTTTACCTAGCCGCTGAGCAACTTGATGTTCAGCGTCTTGTTGCCAATGTCTGATATCTTCAAGACTGTGCCAATAAGACAAAGCAATTTCAAAGCCATTTTCACTACATGCTTCGAATTTGATACAGTTAAATTGGCTTAAAGCTTTATTTCTCAGCTTTTGTGCCATTTCAGAGTAAGTTGCATCGAGTGTATTGATTGTGGCTTTAAAAATGACAACATACATAAGCGTTTCAACTAGATTTCATCAGCTTGGTAAGGATTGGCAATGTTGAGTTTCTTCAAAATTGCTATTTCTAATGCTTCCATCTCTTCAGCATCAGATTCACTGGTTTCATGGTCATAACCGAGCAAATGCAAAATGCCATGTACCAATAAATGTGTGAAATGATCCATCGGTGTTTTTTGTTGCTCTTTCGCTTCTTGCAAAACCACAGGCATACAAATGACCAAATCACCCAAAGGTTCAGCATCTAGCAAACTTAGCATTTCCTCTGGAATGTCACTTGGAAAAGAAAGTACATTTGTTGGTTTATCTTTTTCCCGATATTGCAGATTTAGTTCATGGCTTTCTGCTAGATCAACACAAGCAATGCCAATTTCACAATCAGCATCGAAACCGACATGACGTAATGCGGTTTCGATGTGTTTTTTGATTTGACCACGTTTCAGTGGTAACTCAGCAGTTTGAAAGTCTTGTTGCAGACTTAAATTGATTTTCAAAATAAACCCTTAATCATCTTAATGCTGTGCATCCGCTTTTTCATCGTTCTCAGCAATTAGAGCTTCTTGCTTGGCTTTACGTTCGGCACGAGCTTCAGCTGACAAGCGCTGTTGTTCGCTGTCCCAACCTTCATAAGCTTCTACAATTTTTTGTACTAACTGATGACGAACCACATCTCGAGAGTGGAAGCGGGTAATATGAATTTCGTGTACATTTTCCAGTACACGGAGTGCTTGTGCTAAGCCTGATTGCTGTCCACGTGGTAGGTCAACCTGTGTCACATCACCTGTAATCACAGCACGAGAACCAAAACCTAAGCGTGTGAGGAACATTTTCATTTGCTCAGGTGTGGTGTTTTGCGCTTCGTCTAAAATCACGAATGAATGATTGAGTGTACGCCCGCGCATGTAAGCAAGAGGCGCAACCTCAATCACTTGGCGTTCAATTAGTTTGGCAACTTTCTCAAAACCGAGCATCTCATACAAAGCATCGTATAGTGGGCGCAAATATGGATCGATTTTTTGAGTAAGATCACCCGGTAAGAAACCTAGTTTTTCCCCAGCTTCGACAGCAGGGCGAACCAATAAAATACGTTGAATTTCATTGCGTTCTAACATGTCAACCGCAGCGGCAACCGCTAAGTAAGTTTTACCTGTACCTGCGGGACCAATACCAAAAGAAATATCGCTTTGCAAAATACGTTGTACATAGCGCTTTTGGTTAGCGCCGCGAGGATTAATTCGTCCTTTGCGCGTTTGAAAATACACATCTATCGGCGCGTCATATTCATCCAACTCCTCACCCACCAACTCGAAATCACGCTCGGATTGTGAGGATTGAATCATCAGATGTAACAGATCAGCGCTGATTTGTTGTGATGTTTCAGACTCTTGATAGAGCCGTTGCAATAATGCTTCGGCTCTTTCGACCGTTTCTATATCACCATCGAGATAGAACGCATCTCCTCGGTGAGTAATTTTGACATCTAAACGTTGTTCGATTTGTTTTAAATGCCCGTTATATGCACCGAGCATGCTTTTTAAGCGTTCCATGGAAATCTCAGGGAACATTACTGTACGTCGAATCGCTGCAGTCAAGAGAAGCCCTTTTTGTTGACTTATAAGAATACCTCTACATTACGCCACGTCAGGTTCAAGATTCAAGAGTTCACCATAAACTAAATTTAAAGTTTTAATTTCAGTAATCTCGATTTCAGCAAAACGACCGACCCAAGCTGCATCGCCTATAAATGTAACCAGACGAGTATTATCAGCTGTCCCAATCAAGATATTTGGATCTTTATCAGATACTTTCTCAATTAAGACACGTTCGATCTTACCGAGCATGGCATCAGTTTTATCGATGCTTGAGCGTTTAATAACCTCTTGAACTTGTGCAAGACGATCCTTTTTCACTTGTTCAGGTGTGTCATCTGGAAGATCAGAGGCAGGTGTCCCCGGACGTTTTGAATAAACAAAACTATAAGAGTGATCAAAGTCTAAATCTTTAATGAACTGTAAGGTTTCTGCGAAATGTTGATCCGTTTCGCCAGGAAAGCCAATAATGAAGTCACTTGATAAATGCATATCAGGGCGTACTTTGCGTAACTTGGCTATTTTATCGATATAGACATCAATGGTGTGGTTACGTTTCATCGCCTGCAGCACATCATTCGAACCGCTTTGTACGGGCAAATGCAAGTGTGAAACCATTTGCGGTAAATCACGATAACATTGAATCAACTCATCTGAAAACTCAAGTGGGTGAGAAGTGGTATAACGTAAACGTCCAATACCTGGAATTTCTGCCACTAAGCGAAGTAATTCTGGGAATGTGCAAATTCCGCCTTCAAAAGTTTCACCACGATAACCATTTACGTTTTGACCAAGTAGGCTGATTTCACGAACACCTTTTTCAGCCAACCCAGCGATTTCTGCTAGAACATCATCTAATGGTCGTGAAACTTCTTCACCACGAGTATATGGTACCACGCAGAAAGAACAGTATTTTGAACAGCCTTCCATAATCGAAACAAATGCTTTAAAGCCTTCGACGCGAGGTTCTGGTAAGAAGTCAAATTTTTCAATATCAGGGAAGGAGATATCGACCAGTTTAATTTTTTCTTTCTTTGGTTTTTCAACTTGCGCTTGATGTTGATCTAACATTTGTGGCAAACGGTGCAAGGTTTGCGGACCAAATACCATATCGACATAAGGCGCACGTTTTTGAATGTTGTCACCCTCTTGAGAGGCAACACAACCACCGACACCAATCACGAGGTCAGGATTTTTCTCTTTGAGTTTGCGCCAACGGCCGAGTCCACTGAATACCTTTTCTTGTGCTTTTTCGCGAATAGAGCAAGTATTCATTAAAAGAATGTCAGCTTCATTTGGATTGTCAGTGAGCACATAGCCATGTGAATCACCTAACAAATCTGCCATACGATGACTGTCATACTCATTCATCTGACACCCTTGCGTTTCAATATATAACTTCTTCATTGAAACATCAGCGGTGTGCATTGGCTGGGTAACAGTGTTTTCTGAGGCAGCGTGTGTCGCACTTGGAATGAATGTTTGAACCGTCATGCAGGCTCCTAAACAAGATGGGTTTAAATAAACGGCGGATTATAACAGTATTTTTGTCAGAACGCAGAGAATAAAAAACTGACAAAAATGGACAGTTTGTGAATAAAATTGTATGCATTTTAATGAATATGAATCAGTAAGTTACATAACACAACAATAGTGGAAAGCTAGACTTATTACACTATATCACTAGGGTGAATAGGGCATATTGATTGATGAAGATGAAAAAGCAACGTGATTTGATAACAATGGATGCTAAAAAAGTGAAGTATAAGAACAGTTTCCGTTATTTTTTCGCAGTGGGAGGTATGTTCGCATGTTCATCCCTATACGCTTTAGATATTCAATTCAATGATGCTTTGCGTGCGGCAAATGCCAGTAATATAGCTTTACTCGATCAATTCCAAGAACAAATGCAGAATGATGTATTGGGGTATTACCCTGAATACTGGAAACTCAATACCAATTTAGCCTCACAGCCTGCCTCTGCCATTATTAGTTTTGCTCAACGCTACCCACAATCAGCAATGGCTGAAAAGTTGGCTGCTGACTATGTTGAAGAAAAAGTGAAATACGCCAGCTTTGCTGAAGCCAAGCCCGTACTCAGTTATGTCACAAACCCTGATCAAGCAGAAAGCTGTGCTGTTGCCCAAGTTCGAGCACAAACAGGAGATAGCCTTGTTTTTGCAGAGTACAAAGACATTTGGTTAACCACCACGACACAACCTGAATCATGTAATGGTTTAGGGCGATTGATGCTGGCTAGCCCGTTGATGACCGCGCAAGATCGCCAACATCGCTTGTGGTCACAACTACGTGCGGGGCAATCTGGCTTTGCGATCACCACAGCACAATCAATGGGGCTGAATTTATCGCTTGCACAGCTCAATCAGATTCAAGCCAATCCATTGGGCTATCTGTGGAGCGCTGCTAAAAACAACGACGCAGATTATGCATATTTGATTTTTGCTTTGGGGCGGGTCGCGGATAGTGATCTAACCAATGCATTGGCGAATCTTCCTCGTGCGCTTCAAGATACGCCACAAGCTGTACAACAATATCTATATCGTACAGTCGGTTATGTGGGCGGTACGACTGTGATGAAAAATGGTTTTAATCGTGAAGTATTAACTGCATTTGATCAAAGCTATGGTTATCCATTTAGTCCTGAGGAAGCCGAAATTTATGCAAGACAATCCATTCGATTTGGTTCTTGGGAAAGTCTGATTCGGGCAATAGATGCGATGTCTGTGACGCAAAAACAAGAAGATCGTTGGCAGTATTGGTTAGCAAGAGCGTCTGAGCAACGCGCCGATGCTGCGTCTAAGCAAGCAGCACAGCAGATTTATCGTAAATTGGCTCAAGCTGGTGATGATTATCATCATTTGTTGGCCAAAGACCGTTTGGGCCAGCGTTATCACCATCAACCATTTAATGAGCAACCCTCAGCCCAAGATACGCAACGACTTAATCAAAATATCCATTTTAGACGTGCATTTACCCTTAGAGAAATTAATGCACCAGCCACATATATCAATCGTGAGTGGAATTGGGCAGTACGCCAAGCTTATTTACAGCAAGATGATGGTTTGATTCTCGCTGCTGCAAAACGCGCGCATGATATGGGATGGTATGATCGAGCAATTTATGCTGCTGATCGTACGACCACCCGTCACAACGATACCTATCGATTTGCTACACCTCATCGTGCGAACGTCACGAGCCATAGCAATAATGCAGGTGTAGATCCTGCTTGGGCATATGGTTTAATGCGCCAAGAAAGTCGTTTTGTCACCACAGCACGTTCTCATGTCGGTGCTGGTGGTTTGATGCAGATCATGCCAAATACCGCAAAGTTAATTGCGCGACAAATGGGTGAAACCTACAATCCAGCTGCGCTGAGTGAAATGAATACCAATATTCGTTATGGTACTTTCTATCTTTCAATGATTCAGGGGCAACTCAGCGGCAATGCAGTGCTGGCTACTGCGGGTTATAACGCAGGTCCTAATCGAGCACGACGTTGGCAGCCTGACAATCAACCTTTGGCGGCAGATCAATACACAGAATCGATTCCATTGTTGGAAACACGTGACTATGTCAAACATGTCATGACCAATGCGACGCATTATGGTGTGGTATTGGGGCAAGGGCCACAGTCCCTAGAGAAAAGGATGGGTGTGATTCCTGTGCGAAATAGCCCTTGAAATATAAGCTGATATTAAATTTGAAGTCATGAAGTTTTGGTATTTGATGAAATCAATAGATTTTTTAAAACGACGGTTTACAAGGTGGGTACAGGCTTTAGGCTGTATGCTTGTGCTTTCGTTTGCCACATCATTATATGCTGCGAGTAACCAAAATCTCGCGGGCTATATTTTACATGTAGAAATGACGCCAGCGGTATGTGCTTTAGATTCATCAAAACAAAAACAACGTAAGTGTTT
The DNA here is from genome assembly GCF_003323815.1 of Acinetobacter haemolyticus. Lineage (NCBI taxonomy): Bacteria > Pseudomonadati > Pseudomonadota > Gammaproteobacteria > Moraxellales > Moraxellaceae > Acinetobacter > Acinetobacter haemolyticus. The sequence goes on along the minus strand of NZ_CP030880.1, from coordinate 2,953,337 downwards.
GGAAGGTTATTCTTTAACAATTTCAAGTTTATTGCCAGAAGTTCCAGTCAATCGGAACTGTGAAACAAAATCATCAGCCGCATTATCTCCATTGCAATCGACCGTGGTCGCACGTGTCATGCCGAATGAAACTGAGCGGGTACAACTTTGGCAAAATGTTGGAGGTTGTGTCCCGATGAATGCGAGCCAATATTATAGAACGATTATTAATTTCGCTGAACGTTTAAAGATACCTGCTGATCTGACCAGTCAAAACACGATTAGTGTACAAAAAGAAAATCTGAGACAACAATTTACTAAATTAAATCCCTCTTTACCTGCAAATGGTATTCGTTTTAGTTGCCAATCTTCACGATCAGACTCCATTTTGACAGAGATCCGAGTGTGTTATCACAAAAATGGGCAGTATAAACAATGTGCAAGTCATGTTGTGACAGGTTGCCCAAGTGAATTTACAATTAAGGGTAGCTATTAACTTTTCTAGCTGCACTTAATTTGTATTTTCTATCAGACTTTTGTTGAAATTCATTCTCTTTTATATGCATATGCTGCTGCTTTAGAGTACAATCTTTGCCGTTTATGATGATTTGACTGGATAGAATCACTATCTAGTCCAATTAAGGACCCTCATTGGAGACAATTACATGAAGCAACCCGTTCGTGTTGCCGTTACAGGCGCTGCAGGTCAAATTGGTTATAGCTTATTATTCCGTATCGCAAGCGGTGAAATGCTTGGTAAAGATCAACCTGTAATTTTACAATTGCTTGAAGTTCCTGTTGAGAAAGCCCAACAAGCGCTTAAAGGCGTAATGATGGAGTTAGACGACTGTGCTTTCCCATTATTGGCAGGCATGATCGGAACTGATGATCCTAAAGTTGCATTCAAAGATGCTGACTATGCATTATTAGTTGGTTCTCGTCCACGTGGTCCTGGTATGGAACGTGCTGACTTATTGAAAGTAAACGGTGAAATCTTCATCGGTCAAGGTCAAGCATTAAACGAAGTTGCTAGCCGTAATGTAAAAGTATTGGTTGTAGGTAACCCTGCAAATACAAATGCTTACATCGCAATGAACTCTGCTCCAGATCTTCCTGCGAAAAACTTCACAGCGATGTTACGTCTTGACCACAACCGTGCGTTGACTCAAGTTGCTCAAAAAGCTGGTGTTGCTGTTGCTGATATCGAAAAATTAACGGTTTGGGGTAACCACTCTCCAACGATGTATGCTGACTACCGTTTTGCGACTGCAAATGGTGAAAGCTTAAAAGACAAAATCAACGATGCTGAGTGGAATAAGGATGTATTCCTTCCAACAGTTGGTAAGCGTGGTGCTGCGATCATCGAGGCGCGTGGTTTGTCTTCTGCTGCTTCTGCTGCAAATGCTGCAATCGATCATATGCGTGACTGGGCATTGGGTACAAACGGCAAATGGGTAACTATGGGTATCCCATCTGACGGTTCATATGGTATTCCAGAAGGCGTTATGTTCGGTTTCCCTGTAACAACTGAAAACGGTGAATACAAAATCGTTCAAGGTTTAGAAATTGATGAGTTCAGCCGTGAGCGTATTAACTTCACGTTGAACGAACTTGAAGAAGAGCGTGCAGCAATTGCTGATATGCTAAAATAATTTATCACTGATAAATTAAAAAATGCCTCCGATTGGGGGCATTTTTATTGTGTAGGAATCACACAAAAAACAACAAGAAAACAAAGTGCTTCACTGCAATAGTGTGTGCTTTATTGATACATTAAAAGAAGAAAAAGCTAAGGGAGAATAAACATGTTTGAACAACAACCTACACTAGAACTTTTATTTGAACAGCTTGGGTTAGAGGCGGATGAGGCGGCTATGGAGCTTTTTATCCAAACGCATCAATTACGTGCCGAGGAAAAACTGCATGAAGCTGATTTTTGGAGTGCAGGGCAGCGAGATTTTTTAAAAAGTCATTGGGAAAAAGATGATGAATGGGCGATAGTGATTGATGAGTTAAATCAACAATTGCATGTAGACAGCACGGAATAATCATACAAAAGTAAATAAAGCTCACAAATCATTAGTGAGCTTTATTACGTAGAAGTGTTTTAAACCAAGCTTCTTGTCGTATTTGATCGAAAGCAGGGTGGGCTTGAAGCAATTCAAGATCATGATCTAGGCAAGACACATATTTTTTCAACCAATGTCGAGTAAGTGCATATTCTTGCTTTACAACAGATGCATAGGCGAGAAAGAAATAAATATCTAAGTGATCATGATGTGCTAAAGGTTTTAAGATCTGTTGTGTAATCAAAGCGAAACGTTGTTCTTTGTTTAGCTCAAAATAAATCATATATGCTTTAGCTAAATACAATGACAAACTCAAATACAAGCTTAAAGGCATCTCTTCGTGTTCAATACGTGCTTGTTCAAGTAATACAATTGCTTCTTGTAGAAAATGTAATTGTTCCTGACGAACATGGCTGAGCATCACTAACTGCAAACGTAAGTCCGCACGTTCTAAAGCAAGCTCGGGGGTGTTGCCACTTAAATAAAGTTGGTCTGTTTCCCCAATCCGAGAAATTACCTGTTTGGTTTCATTCGACATGCATTGATCCACAAAAATCGTCAGTTAGGTAGGTTATATAAGGTTGTTTTGAGAAATTTAAAGGTTTAGTGTCCCTTGATATTCATTCGATTCTAATTATTCCAAATAGAATTTCCACTTCTTAACCATGCAGTAATAGAGAGACGCTGTTGTTTGGAGAGAAGAACTTCATGCAATATATCACTTTGGAAAATAGCAAGGCGATTGGGTGTAGGTTGAATGATATGCCACTCCCCATTCTTATCCTGTAAACGCAATTGACCACCCCAGTCTTCCTGCCAATGTTCGTGTAGATAGAAAACAGTTGAAATCATTCGATCATTTTTTAGTTGTGGATTATCGCGATGTAACGCGTAAAACTCACCTGCGTTATAGCAAGCAAAATGTGCTTCTACCTCTTTAATCCCGAGATAGAATGCTTGATTTAACGTTTGAGATAAGTTTTGTAAGGTCTTGATGTGTTGTTGTGCGATGGGCAGTTGATGATCAATCCATAAAATGTGGTCGCTTCGAATATGACTGACAACGCCATTCTGTATTCCCGCTGCTCGAAACTCCTCCAGATGAAGACTACATTCTTGAACCAGATCAATTATATATTCTTTAGGGTACGCGTCATTCACTAAAGCAAAACCAAACGTATTTAAATCATCTAAAATTTGATCAATATTCCAAGATGTAGGAAGAGAGGTAGATTGCATACAGCTCCAGTTAACATTCATTTGATTACAGTACAATTTTGGCTGATCACATCAACGCTAAAGAATAGCCTTTATTTTCATGATAAACTATCCTTTGAATTGAGGAATAATTGTCAACATGAATTACCGTCACCATTTCCATGCAGGTAACTTTGCCGATGTTATGAAGCATGTGCTTTTGCTTCAACTGCTTAATCGTTTAAATGCTAAAGATAAGCCATATCGATATATCGATACCCATGGTGGGGCAGGTAAATATGACTTATCTCTTGCACCAGCACAAAAGTCTGGTGAGTTTTTAACAGGGATCCATCGTCTCGTACAGTTGGGCGAGATAGAAAAGCGTCAAGCACCTGAGGGTGTGCAAGAATATTTGAAACTAGTTGAAAGTTTACGTGCCGAAGAGGGCAAAGGTAGTTACCCGGGTTCCCCGTGGTTTGCTTTGCAAGGAATGCGTGAAATTGATAAGGCAACTGTTTTTGAAATGCAGCGTGATGTGTTTCAACAGCTACGCCAAAATATCCGTGATAAACGCATGGGTTTACATGAGCGAGATGCTTATGAAGGTTTGCTCGGCGTTATCCCACCAAAAGAAAAACGTGGGTTGGTCATGATTGATCCACCATATGAACTAGAGCGTAAAGATTTCCCACAATTAGTCGAATTGCTCCAAGCTGCTCATAAAAAATGGCCGACTGGTGTGTTTGCTGTATGGTATCCAATTAAAGATCGCGCCATGATTGAACGTTTCGAAAAGAAAATGTTTAAAACAGGCATTCGCCGCCAATTGGTTTGCGAAATCTGTGTATGGCCTGATGATACACCTGTGGGGCTAAATGGTTGCGGGCTTTTAGTGATTAACCCACCTTGGAAATTTTCGGAAGATGCAGATCAAGCATTACAATGGTTATTTCCACATTTGCGTATGCAAGAAATTGGCGGTCATGCCGCAGTGCGTTGGTTGGTGGGTGAATAACCCATCAACATTAAGATATTGTTGAGGAATTGAAAATAATGACAAATTCTCTGAAACCTGATTCTGATTTAAATAAAGATGGTCGAACTTTCGATGGCATTACATTTGAAGTGGAAGAGGAAGAGCATACGCAGGAAGGGCAAAAAGTAAAACGTCGTGGAATTTATTTGTGGCCGAATTTAATTACAACAGCGGCGCTTCTATCTGGTTTTTATTCCATCATTGCGAGTATGAATGGTAATTTTAATCAAGCGATTTATGCAATCTTTTTAGCTGCATTGTTGGATGGTTTAGATGGGCGTGTTGCACGTGCAATCGGGGCACAGAGTGCCTTTGGTGAACAATACGACTCATTATCTGATCTGCTTGCTTTTGGTGTTGCGCCTGCAATTTTGATGTATAGCTGGAGTTTACACGATCTTGGTCGTATAGGGTTGGCATGTTGTTTTATCTATACCGCTTGTGCAGCTTTCCGTTTAGCTCGTTTCAATGTACAGATTGGTGTGGTCGATAAGCGTTATTTTATTGGTATTGCAAGTCCACTCGCTGCTGTAGCTGTGATTTCGATGGTGTGGGTCGGGCGTGATTTTCCATTTATTTTTGATTTAAAAGACATTGTGATTCAAATTATTAATGCCGCTGTCATGGTTGGTATAGGTTTGCTCATGATTTCAAATATTAAGTATTACTCATTTAAACAAATGGACCGTAAGCGTGTACCTTTTGTTGTGATGTTGCCCGTGGTCTTGATTTTTGCAGCGATCACGTACAACATTCCAGTAGGGATATTGACAGTTTGTATTATTTATATCCTCTCTGGATTTGTAACGACTTTGTTGGCGAAAAAGAATGATTCAAAAATAACAACTTAAAAAATGGAGGTTCAGTATGCCAATATTGATCAGTAATAATCAATTAAAGCAGCTGAACCTCAATAAGTCAGATGCTCTAATCTTCTATCCACCTAAAGGTTTGTTTAAAATCGTTTATCAGGCATTGATCCTGCCGAATCTTCCAGCGCCCTTCCATTATCTGAATTTTATCAGCCTCATTGGACAACCACGCATTCCGGTTTGCTATAACGCGAGTGCAGTAATGACAACCGCAATTGATACAGCAACCGTATTGGTGAGCAGTAGTGTAGCAACGGTTGGGCATCTTAAAAGTTATAGCGCAAAAGATCAGTGCCAATTTGATGTTGATCGTTATCAATTTTTAAATATTGATCATATCCATGTTGATGCACCCAACTATTATTTTAAGCGCTTTGATGATGAACTTAGTTGTGAATTAAAAGTAAACACATTTGCTGAAGTTGAAAATCACTCTGCGTTACAATGGGGAGTTGCTGATTATTGGTATACACGATGTCAATGTGAAGGAGAACTGGTATATAAAAAACAAAAATATCAAATCGCAGCACAAGGGGTTTTAAAACATGCTCGCGCTGTACATTTACCTTTTATTGCATTTCACTTCTTTACCTATCAACTTATTCAAGTCCATGCTGAATTGCAAATTATTCTCACAGAGTTAAGAAATCAATGGAATCAGATTATTTTTACTCGAATAGAAGTTCAATATGATCAACAACCAAGCATACTTTACAATCAAAATGTGAGTTTTGATGTTATGCGAGTTTATCCAAAAGTACGAACGCCAAATGGACGTGATATGTACTTAGCGCGAGAATTTATTTGGCAGTACCAGCAAGGTGATCAGATTGTTTTTCAATTACATGGTCAAAGTCGTGGTGATTATAAATTTGGATTAGCTGCAGGTTATGTCGGAAGTTTTAACTATCAACTTTTTTGGAATAATGAGGCGTATCAAGGATCAGGTTATTGTGAATACATTGATTGTCGACCTTTACATTTGCAAGAAAAAAATAAAACCGAGCAAATAATAGATAAAATTCCACATTTTCAGCCCTATTTGTGCAAGAAGTAGACAGTCGTTCTGGTAAATGTGAAAAACCTCTTGCAACTCATTTCTAATCCTCTATAATGCACATCCATCGGCGGTGATGCAGATAAAAACTTGTTGATAAACAAGGATTTGGCTTTAGTGGTTAGATTTTTGGGTTGTTTGATAAGTTTTAAAAATATCTAAATTACCTGTTGACTTTTAAGAGATTGAGAGTAATATAGCCGACCTAGCTTGATGATGACGAATCATCGAGAAGATCATTAAGAGAATAGAAGAACAACTTGTGTGGATTTTTACTGGTTAATCGATCGAAAATATTTCATTGATTGAATGGTAGAAATTACTCGAAGTTTATTTGAGAAATTAATGTCAGAAAATTGATGAGCCAAGATTTGTAGCCATAAGCTACTAATGATTTTAAACTGAAGAGTTTGATCATGGCTCAGATTGAACGCTGGCGGCAGGCTTAACACATGCAAGTCGAGCGGGGAAGTGTAGCTTGCTACATTACCTAGCGGCGGACGGGTGAGTAATGCTTAGGAATCTGCCTATTAGTGGGGGACAACATTCCGAAAGGAATGCTAATACCGCATACGTCCTACGGGAGAAAGCAGGGGATCTTCGGACCTTGCGCTAATAGATGAGCCTAAGTCGGATTAGCTAGTTGGTGGGGTAAAGGCCTACCAAGGCGACGATCTGTAGCGGGTCTGAGAGGATGATCCGCCACACTGGGACTGAGACACGGCCCAGACTCCTACGGGAGGCAGCAGTGGGGAATATTGGACAATGGGCGGAAGCCTGATCCAGCCATGCCGCGTGTGTGAAGAAGGCCTTTTGGTTGTAAAGCACTTTAAGCGAGGAGGAGGCTACTCTAGTTAATACCTAGAGATAGTGGACGTTACTCGCAGAATAAGCACCGGCTAACTCTGTGCCAGCAGCCGCGGTAATACAGAGGGTGCGAGCGTTAATCGGATTTACTGGGCGTAAAGCGTGCGTAGGCGGCTGATTAAGTCGGATGTGAAATCCCTGAGCTTAACTTAGGAATTGCATTCGATACTGGTCAGCTAGAGTATGGGAGAGGATGGTAGAATTCCAGGTGTAGCGGTGAAATGCGTAGAGATCTGGAGGAATACCGATGGCGAAGGCAGCCATCTGGCCTAATACTGACGCTGAGGTACGAAAGCATGGGGAGCAAACAGGATTAGATACCCTGGTAGTCCATGCCGTAAACGATGTCTACTAGCCGTTGGGGCCTTTGAGGCTTTAGTGGCGCAGCTAACGCGATAAGTAGACCGCCTGGGGAGTACGGTCGCAAGACTAAAACTCAAATGAATTGACGGGGGCCCGCACAAGCGGTGGAGCATGTGGTTTAATTCGATGCAACGCGAAGAACCTTACCTGGTCTTGACATAGTAAGAACTTTCCAGAGATGGATTGGTGCCTTCGGGAACTTACATACAGGTGCTGCATGGCTGTCGTCAGCTCGTGTCGTGAGATGTTGGGTTAAGTCCCGCAACGAGCGCAACCCTTTTCCTTATTTGCCAGCGGGTTAAGCCGGGAACTTTAAGGATACTGCCAGTGACAAACTGGAGGAAGGCGGGGACGACGTCAAGTCATCATGGCCCTTACGACCAGGGCTACACACGTGCTACAATGGTCGGTACAAAGGGTTGCTACCTAGCGATAGGATGCTAATCTCAAAAAGCCGATCGTAGTCCGGATTGGAGTCTGCAACTCGACTCCATGAAGTCGGAATCGCTAGTAATCGCGGATCAGAATGCCGCGGTGAATACGTTCCCGGGCCTTGTACACACCGCCCGTCACACCATGGGAGTTTGTTGCACCAGAAGTAGGTAGTCTAACCGTAAGGAGGACGCTTACCACGGTGTGGCCGATGACTGGGGTGAAGTCGTAACAAGGTAGCCGTAGGGGAACCTGCGGCTGGATCACCTCCTTAACGAAAGATTGATGGCCGGTAAGAATCCACAACAAGTTGTTCTTCGAAGATGTATCTGAGGGTCTGTAGCTCAGTTGGTTAGAGCACACGCTTGATAAGCGTGGGGTCACAAGTTCAAGTCTTGTCAGACCCACCACTACTGACGAAGTGATGAATAATCACAAGCTGCTAGATGAGAAGATATATCGTTCATTATGATTAAAGCTGGGGACTTAGCTTAGTTGGTAGAGCGCCTGCTTTGCACGCAGGAGGTCAGGAGTTCGACTCTCCTAGTCTCCACCACTAAAGATTACAGAATTTAGTAAGTTAAAGCTTATTAACTTCTGTGATTTATCACAGTTTACTGCAAGCTGACGAGGCTGTAGTTAATCATTAACAGATTAGTAGAATTGAGTCTGAAATAAATTGTTCACTCAATTCATTCGAAAGAATGAAATTGAGAACTAGCAAAAACACTGAATCAAGCGTTTTGGTATATGAATTTAGATTGAAGCTGTACGGTGCTTAAGTGCACGAGGCAACAAACTGGATGAGAGCGATGTGAGTTGAAAAACAAACATAGCAATCTGTCCTAACCTTACTTGTAAGGGTTAGCGACTGTTTGGGGTTGTATAGTCAAGTAATTAAGTGCATGTGGTGGATGCCTTGGCAGTCAGAGGCGATGAAAGACGTGATAGCCTGCGAAAAGCTCCGGGGAGGCGGCAAATATCCTTTGATCCGGAGATATCTGAATGGGGGAACCCACCCGCTATAAGGCGGGTATCATAAGCTGAATACATAGGCTTATGAAGCGAACGAGGGGAAGTGAAACATCTCAGTACCCTTAGGAAAAGAAATCAATTGAGATTCCCTTAGTAGCGGCGAGCGAACGGGGATCAGCCCATTAAGTTGTGTGTGTTCTAGTGGAACGCTCTGGGAAGTGCGAACGTAGAGGGTGATATTCCCGTACACGAAAGGGCACACACAATGATGACGAGTAGGGCGAGGCACGTGAAACCTTGTCTGAATATGGGGGGACCATCCTCCAAGGCTAAATACTCCTGACTGACCGATAGTGAACCAGTACCGTGAGGGAAAGGCGAAAAGAACCCCTGTGAGGGGAGTGAAATAGATCCTGAAACCGCATGCATACAAGCAGTGGGAGCACCTTCGTGGTGTGACTGCGTACCTTTTGTATAATGGGTCAGCGACTTATATTCAGTAGCGAGGTTAACCGCATAGGGGAGCCGTAGAGAAATCGAGTCTTAATAGGGCGTATAGTTGCTGGGTATAGACCCGAAACCAGGCGATCTATCCATGAGCAGGTTGAAGGTTGGGTAACACTAACTGGAGGACCGAACCCACTGTCGTTGAAAAGCCAGGGGATGACTTGTGGATAGGGGTGAAAGGCTAATCAAGCCTGGTGATAGCTGGTTCTCCCCGAAAGCTATTTAGGTAGCGCCTCGGACGAATACCATTGGGGGTAGAGCACTGTTTCGGCTAGGGGGTCATCCCGACTTACCAAACCGATGCAAACTCCGAATACCAATGAGTACTATCCGGGAGACAGACTGCGGGTGCTAACGTCCGTAGTCAAGAGGAAAACAATCCAGACCGCCAGCTAAGGCCCCAAAATCATAGTTAAGTGGGAAACGATGTGGGAAGGCATAGACAGCTAGGAGGTTGGCTTAGAAGCAGCCACCCTTTAAAGAAAGCGTAATAGCTCACTAGTCGAGTCGGCCTGCGCGGAAGATGTAACGGGGCTAAAACTATGTGCCGAAGCTGCGGATTTGACATTAGTCAAGTGGTAGGGGAGCGTTCTGTAAGCCGATGAAGGTGTATTGAGAAGTATGCTGGAGGTATCAGAAGTGCGAATGCTGACGTGAGTAACGACAAAACGGGTGAAAAACCCGTTCGCTGAAAGACCAAGGGTTCCAGTCCAACGTTAATCGGGGCTGGGTGAGTCGACCCCTAAGGCGAGGCCGAGAGGCGTAGTCGATGGGAAATTGGTTAATATTCCAATACTTCTGTGTAATGCGATGAGAGGACGGAGAAGGTTAAGTCAGCCTGGCGTTGGTTGTCCAGGTGGAAGACAGTAGGCATGCATCTTAGGCAAATCCGGGGTGCTCTATGCTGAGAGTCGATAGCAAGCTGTACTTGTACAGTGAAGTGGCTGATACCATGCTTCCAGGAAAAGTCTCTAAGCTTCAGTTACACAGGAATCGTACCCGAAACCGACACAGGTGGTCAGGTCGAGTAGACCAAAGCGCTTGAGAGAACTCTGCTGAAGGAACTAGGCAAAATGGTACCGTAACTTCGGGAGAAGGTACGCTGCTGACGGTGATGGGACTTGCTCCCTGAGCTATTGGCAGCCACAGAAACCAGGCCGCTGCAACTGTTTATTAAAAACATAGCACTCTGCAAACACGAAAGTGGACGTATAGGGTGTGATGCCTGCCCGGTGCTGGAAGGTTAATTGATGGGGTTAGCGTAAGCGAAGCTCTTGATCGAAGCCCCAGTAAACGGCGGCCGTAACTATAACGGTCCTAAGGTAGCGAAATTCCTTGTCGGGTAAGTTCCGACCTGCACGAATGGCATAATGATGGCGGCGCTGTCTCCAGCAGAGGCTCAGTGAAATCGAAATCGCTGTGAAGATGCAGTGTACCCGCGGCTAGACGGAAAGACCCCGTGAACCTTTACTGCAGCTTGACATTGAACTTTGACCTTACTTGTGTAGGATAGGTGGGAGGCTTTGAAGTTGGAACGCTAGTTCCAATGGAGCCGTCCTTGAAATACCACCCTGGTAATGTTGAGGTTCTAACTCTGTCCCGTTATCCGGGACGAGGACCATGTCTGGTGGGTAGTTTGACTGGGGCGGTCTCCTCCTAAAGAGTAACGGAGGAGTACGAAGGTGCGCTCAGCGTGGTCGGAAATCACGCGTAGAGTATAAAGGCAAAAGCGCGCTTAACTGCGAGACCCACAAGTCGAGCAGGTACGAAAGTAGGTCTTAGTGATCCGGTGGTTCTGTATGGAAGGGCCATCGCTCAACGGATAAAAGGTACTCTGGGGATAACAGGCTGATACCGCCCAAGAGTTCATATCGACGGCGGTGTTTGGCACCTCGATGTCGGCTCATCTCATCCTGGGGCTGAAGCAGGTCCCAAGGGTATGGCTGTTCGCCATTTAAAGAGGTACGCGAGCTGGGTTTAGAACGTCGTGAGACAGTTCGGTCCCTATCTACCGTGGGCGCTGGAAATTTGAGAGGATCTGCTCCTAGTACGAGAGGACCAGAGTGGACGAACCTCTGGTGTACCGGTTGTGACGCCAGTCGCATCGCCGGGTAGCTATGTTCGGAAGGGATAACCGCTGAAAGCATCTAAGCGGGAAGCCTACCTCAAGATAAGATTTCCCTAGGAATTTATTCCTCTAAAGAGCCGTTCGAGACTAGGACGTTGATAGGTTGGGTGTGGAAGCACGGTGACGTGTGAAGCTGACCAATACTAATTGCTCGTGAGGCTTGACTATACAACACCCAAACAGTTGTTGTATTCAAGATAAATTCAATACATAACTTGATTTAGTGTCAAAACTAGTTACAATACGACTCGATTAACTAATCCGTTAATAACTCTTTCGGTACTAAGTGGCATGAACTTAATAATAAGTTCAAAAGTAAGACCACCCAAAGCCAAAACAGTTTGCTGGCGACAATAGCAAGAGTGAACCACCTGATCCCTTCCCGAACTCAGAAGTGAAACCTCTTCGCGCTGATGGTAGTGTGGCACTTGCCATGTGAGAGTAAGTCATCGCCAGCTTTTAAATATAAACACCCCTAACCTAACGGTTAGGGGTGTTTTTTATTGCAACGAGAAAAATAAATTGGGGAAAATTACGGTATAACTATTGGGGAAAAGATAAAGCGTGATGTGAAAAGGCCCAATTGATGGGCCTTATAACTACAATTTTATGAATTTAATATTGAAGGTTATTGGGTTTAGTTAATGTTGTAGTTACAGTACCATTATGGTTAATAGAGCTACCTTCAAAAGTAATATTATTAAAAATATGTTTAAATTTTAGCATGGTTCCATTTAATGATTTCTTAAATGTAAAGATATCAGGACCCTCTAAATATATACTACCTGTGAAACTTTGTGTGTCGTTTGAAGGTGTTTCATTCGTAATACGAGAGCCCGAAATCGCTGAAACACTTGGGATATTCAATATTTTATCGCCTGAAGGCTTAATACGATAAGTTGCAAGAGCAGTTGCATCTCCGGGTGTAGAGTTTACAACAAAAGATACAGGCTCTAGATCTGGTGTACTTGGATTATCATTAATAAGGACATCGAAACTGGAATTATTTTGTAAAACGAATAAATCTCCATCTAAACTTTTTGGATCTTTATAAATGCTTAATGCACCATAAGTTTTACTTTCTTCATCTGGATGGGTAACAGTGACATTATATTGACCTTCACCATTCATGGAGACAACACGTAATTGGTTAGATTGTGTCAAGCCCCAAGATTGCTGATAAGGGTAACCAAATACACCTGCGATCCATATGTCATTCCAAGCCTTATCTGCATTTTGATTATCAAAAATCAAAATGAATGTTTCACCTGTAAATTTTTTAATTTGCTCTGGTGTAATTTTAAGTGAATTGAGTTGTTCTTTCGTGATTTTAAAATCCCAATCATTATACTTGTTTGGTGTGATTATATTAAGTGCAGTTTTAATATTCTCTTCACCTTCTAGAGCATAGCAAGGTGTATTTTCATAAATTCGATTACCTTCACCGCCAAAACACGTTTCATAATAAGTGAAATGAGATTTATCTTGATCAAATAATTTCTTCACATCAACGGTGAGTTGTAATGGGCCTTGAGCAAAGGTATCTAATGCATGGTCTATATAGCCTTTTGATATGCTGCTATCGCTAGCATCGTAGTTACCAAATAAAAATTTTCCTTCTTTTTTTAAAGAAGCTAGTGTTGTAGCAGCAGCTTCTAACTCTGGAGAGGTAATGGGTGGTTGTTCAGTATTATTACCTCCACTATTACCTTGATTATAGTAGCCTTTACTTCCACCACCACCACAAGCGGTAATTACGCTGGTTAAAGCAATGGCAAGAGTCCCCTTGATAAACTTCATAGTCTTCCCCAAGTAAATTATGTGAAATGTAGAGTTATTAATATTTCATAATTATTTGCGACAGTAATAGATAACCGATATTTTAATTCTGTCTCAAACTAAGTCCATTTTGGTGTTCATAATCACTAAAATATTGAAGATATTTAAAGTTTAGATACCATTGTTTATCTAATTCTAGTGACTCGCAAATAATAACTTGAATTTAATCGCTCTAAATTAACCATGCTAGCATACATTAAAAATAGTGCTGATTAAATCACCTAGATGAAATCTCAGCACTATTTAAACCGCTTAAATTTATTACAATTTTTTGATTTAACTTAATTAATAGCCAAAACAAATCTAAAATGTGATGTGATTATTACTTTTATAAAAATTATTTAATCATCCAACAAATCCATTTGTTTGGCGAGTTGATATAAATTGTTAGAGCGATTGCCAGTGCGGCAGAACATTAAGATTGGTTTTGGGAGTTCATTATAATGATTTGCGAATGCACGAACATCAAGTTCAGTAATCTGACCAGCAACGACAGGTTGATAAACATAATCTAATCCTGCATTACGCGCTGATTCTTCGATCTGAGCACTAGTTGGTTGTTCAGGGCCACCTTCCATATCAGGACGGTTGTTAATAATAGATTTAAAGCCTTTTTCAACAACTTGTTCTACGTGTTCTGGGCCAATTTGACCTGCAAAACCTACATTCTCTGACATCTTGTCACTCCAAAAACAAACAAAACATTTTATGCTCTATCATAGCATTAAGCTTGATCTTGAGTTTAAATGTCTATAACAAATAAGTGATGTTCAGTAAAAAGATAATGAAATGGAGCGCGCATGCACACCTATACCGTTGAGCCGTTGTATGTTCCGAGTGGTGATGAAACAATCGCAGCAGATTTTTATCTTCCCAAATCTAACATTAAGCCAGCAGTTATTATCATGGCTCATGGGTTTGCTGGATTACGTCAATTTAAATTAGTTCAATATGCTCAGCGGTTTGCGAAAGCAGGATATGCGGTCATTTTATTTGATTATCGCTATTGGGGGGGGAGTACAGGAAAGCCCAGAGAGTTAGTTTCTTTAACGGCTCAGCTTGATGACTGGAAGACGATTGTTCAGTTTGTATCAAATTGTAAGTTGATTGATAACAGACGAATCATTCTTTGGGGAACTTCTTTAAGTGGTGGATATGTCCTGAGTTTGGCCACGGATCTAAAAAATATTCAAGCTGTCATGGTACAAGTGCCTTATGTTGATGGTGCTGAAACCGCTAAACTTTATCCACTCCAGCGTTATCCCGAAGCGTTAAAGCGTTCTAGCCAAGATTATATGGGATCAAAAATGGGGTTAGTACCAAAGACATTACCTGTTGTGGACCAATATAAATTATGTTTTCTACCAACCTCTGATAGTTATTATGGCTATCATTCCATTGTGAATCCTGATTATTATTGGAGTGGGGAAGTTCCTGCTCGTGTTTTTTTTAATTTAATGCGTTATCGTCCTATTCAGTATGTACGCAAGATAAATATTCCAGTTTTATTCATTGCAGCAAAACAAGATAGTTTGATTCCCATCGCATCTAGTCGTGAAGCCGCAACCAATATCGCCCCTTTTGTGAGCTATCATGAGTGGGAAATGAAGCATTTTGATATTTATCATGGTTCTTGGTTTGAAAAAGCGGTCACAACCCAATTAGAATTTTTACATCAACATATTGGAGTGATGTGATGATTATTGTCTGTGCATCCTGTGGTGCAAAAAATCGTGTTCCTGAAGAAAAGCTAGCTGTTCATCCAAATTGTGGCCAATGTCATCAAGCCTTATTACCTTTAACGCCGATCGAGTTAAACGAACAAAATTTTAGTCATTTTATAAGCAATAATGATCTCCCTGTTTTGATTGATCTATGGGCTGAATGGTGTGGTCCTTGTAAAATGATGGCACCGCATTTTACTCAAGTTGCTAAGCAAAATCCTTATGTCATTTTTGCAAAAATTGATACTGAGGCAAATCCTCGTTTGAGTGCTGCATTTAATGTTCGTAGTATTCCAACACTGGTTTTAATGAATAAAACGACAGAGTTGGCAAGAATTAGTGGTGCTTTACGGGCGCCAGAGTTACAACAATGGTTAGACCAACAATTACAACAACATCAAGGACATTAATATGACGGAGCGCCCAAACCAGCCTGAAGGAATTCTATCGTTACAGACAATTGCAATGCCAGCTGATACCAACTGGAGCGGGGATGTGTTTGGTGGTTGGATTGTTTCACAGATGGATTTAGCCGGTGCCATTCACGTTGAGCGGTTGAGTAAAGGGCGTTGTGCAACCATTGCAATTAATCAGATGAGTTTTCTTGTTCCCGTGAAGGTGGGGAATGTTATTAGTTGTTATACCAAAATTTTGAAAGTGGGAAACACCTCAGTACAAGTCCAAATTGAAGTGTGGAATAGCCATGATGACTCTCGTGAACCTGTTCGTATTACGGAAGGCGTATTTACTTTTGTGGCAGTTGACATAAATGGTAATAAGCGTGTGATCGCCGAGGAGATTAAACAGGCTTTTGCAGCAGTCGATAAAGCTAAGGTTTTGTGATTAGGAATGCGCTAAAAATATTATTTTATTTGGAATAAAGAGAATGGCTGAAGAATTAGTTTTACAGCAAGGTCATAAGGCCGAGCAATATCAAAGTATTATTCCGCAGATTCAGGCAATTGTTGAGGGTGAGTCTGATGTGATCGCCAATCTTGCGAATATTTGTGCAGCGTTAAAACAACAATTTGATTGGCTGTGGATTGGCTTTTATCTTGTTAAACAAAATGAATTAGTATTGGGACCATTTCAAGGGCCGATCGCATGTACTCGTATAGCTAAAGGCCGTGGCGTGTGTGGCACTGCGTGGGAACAGCAGCAAGTAATGATTGTGCCTGATGTAGATCAGTTTCCAGGACACATTGCATGTAGCTCTGCTTCAAGATCAGAAATCGTGTTACCGATAATGAAGAATGGTGAATGTATTGGTGTTCTGGATATTGATAGTGAAGAGCTGAATCAATTTGATGAGATGGATGCCGAATATTTGCAGCAGTTAATGCTTATGATTGAAAAAATTGTGTAAGCAATTAAAAATAAGGCCAAAACTAGTTTTGGTCTTATTTTATTAGCACAAGGTCTAGAACATGGTATTTGAGTTCTTACTCTTTTCTGGAATATTTTGTATCACATCCCAATGCTCTACAATTTTTCCATTTTCCACACGAAATATATCAATAATCGCTCTGCCTCGATCACTATCATTTTCAGTAGAATGCACGTGAAGAACGACTAAATCTCCTTCAGCAATTACTTTCTTGATGACATTTTTTGCCTGAGGATTATTGCTAAATTTTTGTGTAAAGAAGTTTACAAAAGGCATTTTACCATCAGGTACATTAGGATTATGTTGGATATATTGATCACCAATATAACGATCTGCGTATGCTTTAACTTGATGTTTTAGAAAAACACCTTCATAGAAATCAACCACGATTTTCTTATTTTGTTCTGAGAGATTAACAGTATTTGTTAGCTCGGATGAACGGATATGCGGGGTGTTTGAAAGAACTGAAGTACAGGCGCTAATAACTGTCACGGAAAGTATAAGTGGAAGAAAATAAATTTTTTTCATAATAAGAAGCCCAAGAAATACAAGTGTATTTATCTTGGGCTGAAAACTAATCTCAAAGAAGTTTAGATCAGTTACTATTTTTTACGTTTTGGTAGCCATGCCCAAAGCATTTGGCATTGGATAGGCTCATTGCCAGAATCATCAATAACGGTCACAGGAATCAATAACTCGCCTTTTTCATTATCGGCGATAAACTTTTGTTGATCGGCTGATAATGTTGCTGTTGCAGTCAAACCACCTTGTGCCACTTTCAAATAATCTACATGTAACGATTTAATCAATAAAATACGATTATCGGGTACATGTAAGCCTGTTAAGAAGCCCGTTGCTGTTTCAGCCAATAATGCCATTGCAGCTGCATGAACGCCTTTAATATGATTTTGCATATTACGTTGGTTTTCGATACGAACTGTGACATGGTCTTTATCCACTTCTAAATAGCGAATATTTGCAGTTCCAACCATTGGAACAACACGACCAAAGGCTTTACTCCATAGTGTGCTACGGATGCTTTTCGGAAATTTAGAAGTGGTTTTAACCAGCGTATAAAGGCGGTTATCTTTTGCCATAGCGAACCTATTGCTTAGTCTTTGAAATTATTAAATTGCAGTGGTAGACCAAATTGCTGTTCACGTAAAAAGTTCATCACCTGCTGTAAAGTATCGCGCTTTTTGTCCGTGACACGGATTTTGTCTCCTTGGATAGAAGATTGCGCTTTGATGCCACTTTCTTTAATGGCTTTATTAATTTTTTTTGCAGTATCTGAGTCAAGTCCATCCTTAAGCTTGATCACTTGAACAACATGTTTGCCCGAAGCTGTTGCTTTTTGAGGATCTAAAGCTTGTACATCCACTTTACGCTTGTAGAAGTGATTTTCGAGCATGGTATAAACTTGCTCGCATTGGAAGTCACTTTCAGTTGAGATTTTAATTTCTTTATTTTTCTCATTTAACTCAATCGAAACGTCTTGTCCGCGAAAGTCAAAACGAGTACCAATCTCTTTTTGTGTGTTTTGCACAGCATGATTGACTTCAAATAACTCTAATTCAGAAACAATATCAAAAGAAGGCATGGTTAGACCTTTACAAAGGGAAAGAATATCTGAGATGCTAAGGGGGTTTTCTTCATTTGCCAAGTGTTGTTTACATCAAAGGAGTGCACAATGATCCGTAAACAAGAAATTACAACATTTGAGTTCCCAGAAGGCGCTGTCATTTGGGATGTCCGAGATACCAAAGCGTATGCCGAGGCTCATGTTAAAGGGGCGATGAATCGTCCAATTGCTGAGTTAAATGCGGATAGTTTGACTCAAGTTGCAGCGGATCAGCCGATTTATATTCTATGTGGTGGTGGTAGTAAAGCACCACGTGCGGCAGAGTTGTTAGACGGGATTGATAGTTCTCGTGAATATGTGGTTCTCATGGGCGGAACACGTGCAGCACGTGATGCCGGCTTGCCTTTGGAGCAAGGTGCTTAAAAGAACCCTAAAATTTGCCAAGATACATTATGTATTTTGGCAAATTTAAAAAACAGATTTAAGTCATCGTTATATATGAATAATAATTTAACCTGAATAATACGGTTTTTTTACTTTAGCTTTCTTTTGAAAGCGTTGAGGATCGAGTTTACTCAATAGGCTTTGCGGTACAGGGCAAAGTTCACCTAATACCAATGCTACCAAGATTTCACTGCATAATGGCGCAAATAAGAAACCTTTAGAACCTAAACCCGCAAACGTATAAATAGGTGGATCGTTTTGTATTTTGCCTACCAACGGAAAGTAATCCAAAGTTTGTGCACGAACTGATGCTCGACCTTGCCAAGTATCTGTAGCGGAAAGTTGCTCTGCATATGTTGGAAAGATACTGTGGATAAGTTGGTAGTTATGCACATGATCTTCAAGCAAAACTTCAGTGTCATCACGATTCGGATAAAAGGATGCACCTAAGATCAATTGTGATGAATCCAATTGCATGCAATAGCCACCATAGCTATAGGCTTGTTCAAGAGATAATGCTTGATTGGTATTTTTAACCCAGCTCACTTGCCCACGAATCGGTTTTAAAACAGGATAATGGTCAAACAATGCTGCACTTTGTTTTGCGCAACAAACAATGACCTGATCGGCAGTGGCAAGATGGTGTTGATCTTGCCATAGCTCGGTTTGTGTTCCTATGCTATTTAAGCGTGAAACTTTGGCTTTTTTCACAGCAATGTTGGGATGTTGTAAGATTTCATCACGGAGCTGATGTGGTGCCACGGCCCCTGCTTGTTGTAACGTCAAACTCGGAAATTCTGTTTGAGGCCTAATTTCATCCGATGTATGAGTCGTTAATACTTGATCAGGATATTGTTCGGCTAGTTGCAACAGTTCATCTGGATTCTTTAAGGCCATTTGCTCAACTTGAATGGCTCGAAAAGCTTTGAAGCGTGCATAAAAATTCAATGCATGCTGCCAGCTTAAGGTCATCAAATGTTCATGTGCCTGCTCGATTGGACATAATTTTGGGTTGAGTAAGGCAAGAGGATTACCAGATGCGCCTGAAAGTGGCTCATTTTGCTCGTAAATCGTGATTTGATGACCACGCTGGGCAAATGCCCATGCTGTGCTTAAACCCGCAATTCCTGCGCCAATAATTGCGATTTTTTGTTGTTTGGTGAACTGGGGTATTTGCTCATTTTGAGCACGAATGACTGTTTTTATTGAATCGATCGAATGCGTTTCCGAGGATGCTTGATTGAGCCAAATCGCTTTGAGCATTTCTCTTTTATGACCAAAACCACGTGGGCGACTGATTTGAATACCATGTTGTTTCAGTCCTCGTTTGAGTACACCAGCCACACTAAAGGACGCAAAGGTCGTTCCAAAATCAGATAAACGTACAATATTATTCAGCACATTTTCTTGCCACATGTCTGGGTTACAAGAAGGCGCAAAACCATCTAGAAACCATGCATTAACAGCTTGTGTTTTAGGGATATTTGGGAAAATATCTTGTGCATCACCTAACCATAAATCGATGCTAAATCTTTCCTCTGGAAAGCTAAGACGATGACATCCGGCAATAGGTAGGGGATATTGTGCAATGAGCTTTTGTGCTAGAGGCGCTAACTCTGGCCAAGCATTCAGCGCTCGGATCAAATCAGTTCGGCGAAGCGGAAATTTTTCTACACTAATGACATGTAAATGGCTGTGGTTATTTGGACGAATCTGTTGCCAGAGCTGCCAAAGGGTTAAAATGTTTAAACCTGTGCCAAAACCCGTTTCACCCACACAGAAATATTGATAGTCGTTGAGTTGTGATAAACGCTCACTTAAATCATTGCCATTTAAAAATACATGGCGAGTTTCGAGTAAACCATTATCTTTGGAAAAGTAGACATCGCCAAACTGTTTCGAAATGGGAAGATCAATACCATCGACCATTTCCCAATCCAATTCAGCGGTTTGTATTTTTGATGAGTGAGACATAAATTACAGTATTGTATTTACCATTGACGGCGACGTTTGGTGTAAACATAGCTAGCTACAAAGAAGCCGAGAATGACACCTACCGCGATCGTCATAGCACCATACAGGAACATCTGAGCACTACGTTCGCTTTGTAGCACTTGGACTTGCACTGTTAAATTATCATTTTTTAACTGCAATTCCTGATTTTGTGCAAGGGCTTCAAGATTGGCGTGTTCAAGTTGCTTTAAGCGATTGGCTTGATCTTGAACCAGTGCTTTTACTTTTGCTTCTTGCTGTTGTTTCGCTTTGGCAATTTGTTCTGCTGTGAGTGGTTTCGCAGTACTTTGTGTGGTAGGAGAGGTTGTAACTGCTGGTGTAGTTTCTACAGCCCAAATTGTAGTATTAAAGAGTAAACCTAGAGCGAATAAGCTTGGTAGTGCAATACGCATGATTTACCCTTTTGGAAAAGCTTTATTAAAAGGTTTTACGTCAATACTTGCGTAAATTCCTTCTTTTAAAAATGGTTCTTCTTCAATCCACACATCCAATGCTTCACGGCTATCAAATTCAACAATAATCGTGCTGCCCAAAAAACCAGCCTGTGGATTATTTGGGTCGATTGGGTGAGCACCAGCAGCAATCAAACGTCCTTCATCATCTAGTTTTTGTAGGCGTTCTATATGTTGTGGGCGTGTTGCTAAACGTTTTTCTAAAGTACCTTCACGATCAGTACAGCTGAGTACGAAATAGGGCATAGCATTGGCTCAATAACGGAAATTAGGTGGTGGTTTTAAAATGCTTTCTCAAGCAAAATAGTATAACAGCAAGGTAACTGAGAGAAACGATAATATCGCCAAAAGCAGTGAATTCGCCCCAGTATTTTCCATCTAAAAATAAAAAGCCGAAAAAATAATGCAGACTCGCGAGTAAGAAGAATTGACCACACCATGCCCAGTTAAGATTCATCCAGCCTTTTTTACTGAGCTCCAATACTGAGCCAAGCATTTTCTGGATAATCGGCATACGTTCTTTGTTGAATAATGGGGTAATCAAAAAACCGAGACCAATTCCGACATTGATAATGACCGCTTTTAATTTGATATAGGTTACATCACTGAATGCTAAGGTAATACCACCAAAAATGACGGACATGACCACAATAAACCACTGCATTTTTTCCAATTTAAATTTTTGGAATAAAAATAAGCAGCCATACACCACCAATGTGGAAATAAGTAAGGCACAGGTTGCGACAAGAATGTGGTTTTGATCGGTATTGCCAGTACTGCCAACCAATTCCAACAATGGATGCTGACTATCTTTAGGGTCAGTGGTTTTATAAAAATAGAAGAAGATAATCAGAGGGAGATAGTCGAGCAACGCTTTCATGTTACAGTACAGTGATGAAATAGGTCAGATAGCATAATACAAACCATGTTCGGTGTCGATTTACATACACATACGCTCATTTCCGATGGAACCTACTCTCCTGAGCAATTGGTACAAGCCGCTGTGGATTTAAAAATTCATACTTTAGCGGTGACTGACCATGACACGATGGATGGTTTAACGCGGGCGCAGCGTTATCTTGATGAGCATGCTCAAGATCATGATATTCGGCTGATTTCAGGTGTAGAGGTATCAAGCCAATGGTCTAGACCAAATACCAAAAAGAGTTATGGGGTGCATATTGTCGCTTTGAATATGCAGGATGAAACCCCGATCAGGGAACTGCTGGAACAGCAGAAGAAAGTCCGTGCCGAACGTGCAAAAGTCATTTGTGATTTATTGGAAAAATGTATTGGTTTTGATATTTATCCTGAGGTGATCGCCAAAGTTGATGGACATGCGGATCGCGTGACACGAACACATATTGCCAAAACCTTGGTCGAAAAGAATATCGTGAGCCGCCCTCAACAAGCATTTGATCGCTTTCTCAAAGAAGGCAAAAAAGCATTTGTTAAGTTTGATGGCGTTGGATTAAAAGAAACCATCGATGTGATTCATGCCAGTCAGGGCTTTGCCGTGTTAGCACACCCAACACGTTATGATCTTTCTGCGACCAATATCCGCTATCTGATTGAGTTATTTGCTGCAAGCGGTGGTGATGCTGTTGAGTTGCCACCAAGTATAGAACCAGCTTCGACTCGACAAATGGTGGATCGAATGATTCAGCAATGTGATTTAGCAGTATCGATTGGCAGTGATTTTCATGGCGACAATATGCCTTGGATTAAATTAGGACAAACACCTCGAGTTAAAGAAGGGCAACGAGGTGTTTGGGAATGTTTTAGGTGAGGTGTAGCTTGACTGATATTAAAAGATTAATAAATAGAAAGGTTTCTTCTTATAAAAAAATTAATCACTCAGATCGAGATCAGATCATTATTGATAACCAAAATAGTATTCGTAAAGAAATTATAGAAACTCGAAGACCTCCTTTTTGGTGTTTGGAGTCGATTAGTTGCCAGTATGGGATGAAAGGTTTTTGTTTAATTGAAACAGGGGGGGCTAATCCTGAAGCACTAAGGTTTTTAAATTTATCATTTATGTACCAAGAGGTTGCACAAGAAATTGTATTCAATGAACATAAAAACTCTGTTTGCATTCAATTGGAGCATGTTCGACGATGCTTGTTTAAGATTGCACCCTTATTACTTTGGTCAATTTTAATTGGAAATAAAAACTTGGCTAAAAAAATAAAAAATCAGCTTTTATTTTTTTTAAATTTAAAAAATGTAACTAGAAAATTGCAGTTAGATTATGAACTTTTTTGTTTATGGCTTTATGAATCTTGGGTTGAAGAAAAGTCCGATATCATTCAACATATTTCAGGTGATTTTAAGCAAATAATAGACCATTGGTATGCGGATGTTGAAAAATTACAGGAAATAGTTATATCTATTTGTGATTTTCATTGCGAGGAAATGGTAGATAATCAAAAAAAGGCAGCTTTACCTAGATTTATGTCCCCACCTTGGGATTTAATTCCTTTAGAAATATATGTAATTAATAAATTAAGGCAATCTCATTCTTTGAGTAGATTGATTGTTGATCACCCTATTACGAATACCAACATAGCAATAGTTTCAGAGTTTAGTATTGTCGAAGACGATTTTTTAGAATATGTACAGATTAATATATTCTGAGATTTTAGAGTTTCACTAAAGCAAATTATGATCATGTGCCTGAATCGGCGGTGGGGTTGGGCGACCTAGAGTCCCTAGTAGCTCGATTTCAATGTTACGTACCATTGCATCTAATGGTAAGTCATTGCTTTGTGTACCGAAAGGTTCCTCGATTTCTGTACTTAATGCATCCAAACCGAGAAAAGTATAAGCCAAGATTCCCACTAAAAGAGGCGTGACTAAGCCTAATAATGAACCTAAACTAAACGGTAACATGACACAGAAAAAATACACCGTCCGATTCAGCAAAACAGAATACGCAAATGGAATCGGGGTGTTCGCAATACGATCACAGCCTGTCTGCATTTCACTTAATGCTGCTACATGTTGATTCATTTGAGTATAAATAATATCTGTGATTTCGCCTTCTTTGAGCGCTTGTAAAAGCTCCCATTGGATTAAGCTAAGTGTGTACTGTGGCGCATTTTGTTGCTGATAAAGTTGAGTAAGCGCTTGCGGACTTAAACCACTTGTTTCAGTCAGCTCTGTAGGATTGGCAGTTTGATGACGTAAACGGTCACGTAAAACGTTGGCAAACACAATCACATTTTGGATTACACGTTCACGACGCGCTTGGGTTAGAACACGACAATCACGATCGAAATGCCGAGCTGTGGCAATTAATACACCCCACAGTTTACGCGCTTCCCACCAACGTTCATAACAAGCACTGTTCTTGAAGCCAAGGAAAATCGAGAGTACAACGCCGATTAGAGTGAAGCCAACTAACGGAATTTCAGGAAAGCGGTATAAATTGACATACTCAATACCACCGATGATGGCTGAGACCAGCATAACAAAGCCGAGTGAGGGTAAAATTTTGGGTAAAATTGTCCCACGCCATGAGAACAAAACTCTAAAAATACTTGGCTGGTCACGAACAATCATGTTATTTGGATCATTAATTTTATCAGTTGATATTCTCGTTTGCTTTAACCTTTGTCAAGACCAGATTGCTTGATTTTAGTAGGGTTGAGTAGTTGTTGCTCAGAAAAAGAAAAATAGCTTTCCGGCGAAATAATAAAGTGATCGATCAGATGGATTTCAAGTAATTTACACGCTTGTTTGAGCTGTTGTGTAAGGTAAAGATCTTCAGTTGAAGGGTGAGCAATTCCATAGGGATGATTATGCGCAACCACGATTTGGCAGGCTTGTTGTTGTAATACATAACGTAGTGTTTGATTCAATGAAACACTACACGAATGATGTGAGCCAAAAAACAATTTCTTGAAATGTAACTTCCTTAACTCAGCATCTAAACACAGTACCGCAAAGACTTCTTGTTTTTCACCCATTAATTCATAGCGTAAATAGTCGAGTACTAGACTAGAGGTATCCAAACAAAGTCGTTGTTGTTGAAAATGATTGTTTAAATAGCGCCGTCCAAGTTCTTTTACCGCCATGAGCTGTGCATATTTAGTGGAGGCGATGCCATTGAATTGGGATAAATCTTCAAGTGAAGCATCAAAAATAGGATTAAGCCCACCAAAGTGTTGAATGAGGATGCGCGCTAGTTCAACTGCGGAATGTTGTTTAGAACCTGAGCGTAAAAAAATCGCAAGAAGTTCTGCATCGGATAAACTTTGAGCCCCTTGAAGTAATAAACGTTCTCTTGGTCGTTCTTGTTCAGGCCATGCTTTGATGGACTGCTTAATAGATTGATTCATTATTAAATTCACTTTGATTTTATTGTGTTTATGACTTTTTAAAAACCCATCACTTGGGTCTGATCGTATTTAATGCTATTGTGAGCGCCACTGCAACAGCAAGGTATCCTGTTTGTGAGCTTCGATCTTAGTGTTATTCCTCATAAAAACATTATATTGGCGGTTACGGGCGGCATTGCTGCCTATAAAAGTGCCATTTTGGTACGTCGTTTAAAAGACTTTGGTTTTGATGTCCGTGTGGTCATGACACATGGCGCACAAGCTTTTATTACGCCATTAACCTTTCAGGCACTTTCAGGTAATCCTGTACATACAGAGCTACTTGATCCAGAAGCTGAAGCAGGTATGGGGCATATCGAATTGGCGCGTTGGGCAGATTTAGTGTTGGTTGCACCTGCAAGTTGTGACACGATCGCAAAATTTGCAAATGGTTTAGCTGATGATTTGCTCAGCACATTATATTTAGCAACCAAAGCACCTGTTTGGGTAGCACCTGCAATGAACCAGCAGATGTGGGCGGCAAAAGCGACTCAGCGTAATTTGCAAACTTTGGTTGAAGATGGCGTGCATGTCATTATGCCTGATGCAGGTGAGCAAGCTTGCGGTGATGTGGGTTTGGGACGGATGCCTGAACCAGAGGACTTGGCAAGACAAGTCGCTGCTTACTTCCATAAAGCACAACGTGCGATTGCGGAAAAGTTTGGTTTACTGGCAGGAAAACGTGTCACCATTACTGCGGGGCCAACGCGTGAAGCGATTGATCCTGTACGTTATATTTCAAATCATAGTACGGGTAAAATGGGCTTTGCTTTGGCAGCCGCATGCTATGCTGCGGGCGCAAAAGTAACGTTGGTGGCGGGGCCAGTCAGTTTAGATACCCCCAATGGTGTAGAGCGAATTAATGTAAAATCCGCAATGCAAATGCTAGATGCCAGTATGACTCAGCTTGAAGAAGGCTGCGATATCTTTATTGCGACTGCGGCAGTTGCGGATTATCGTGTGGCTGAAGTAGCTGAGCATAAAATCAAAAAAGCGGGTGATGAGCTGGCAGTATCGTTGGTGAAAAATCCTGATATTGTTGCGACGATTGCACAGCAACAACAGCGCCCATTTATGGTGGGCTTTGCTGCGGAAACACGTAATGTTGAAGAATATGCAGCAGGGAAGTTGGTTGCTAAAAAGCTCGATATGATTGCATGTAACGATGTTTCTCGCCCTGATATTGGTTTTGCTTCTGATGAAAATGCGATGACCGTATTCTTTGCACAATCCTATCATCTAGAGAAACGTGAGTTAGAGAAAGCGTCTAAGCAAGAAATATCACAACAATTGGTTGAAGCCATCCATGATGCGTTACTGCAAAAATAGAGTAACTTGACTTTGCCGTTTTATCAAAATGCAACGAAATCGTTGCATTTTTTATGTATGCTAAAACAGCATAGACATTTGAGCTTGTTGAGCTTAGGTGGTCGATGGATCTGCGTAAAACCGAGAATAGCCACAGTTTTTATTAGGGATATCCTGATGATGAAAAGAACTTTAGCCACAATCATTTTAGTATCATCTTTTTCATTGAGCAGTGCTGTTATGGCTGCGAGTCTTGCAGATGATATGAAAACGCTTGGTAAAAATTATAAAGTGTTTAATCAAGCTAAAAATCCACAAGCTGCAACGACAGCATTAAATAATATGCGCGGTGCAGCTGTAAATTCAAAACAGTTTAAGCTGGCTGCACATACTTCTAACAAAGTGCCAAGCTCAACGGATTTATTTGAGCAAATTATTGTCGAAATTGATAAAGCAAAAGCGCTTGTTCAAGCTGGTAAGCTAGATGAAGCAAAGCAACAAGGCAAAAAAATTGCTGCGTTACGTGACCAAGGACATAAGTATTATTCGCATTAATCGATCAGTGGTAGGAATAATAGGATAAGGCTGTACTTAAAAAAGTGCAGCTTTTTTTATTGGAATTCAGCTGGTTAGTATTTAAAGCTAAGACTGAGCATGATTCAGATTTTCACTGAAAGAGAAAGTTGCTACAGTGAAAACATGAATGATGAGAGGTGATGAAATGTCCTCACAACAACGTAATTATGAGCGCATTGCTCAAGCGATTCAGTATATCCAGCAGAACTTTCAGAAACAGCCACAACTGGATGAGGTGGCCGCACATATTCACTTAAGCCCTGCTCATTTTCAGCGGTTATTTACGGATTGGGTCGGCACCAGTCCTAAGAAGTTTTTACAGTATATTAGTGTTGAATATGCCAAACAGATTTTGAAGCAGGAGCAGGGTAGTGTTTTTGATGCGACCTTTGCCACAGGATTGTCCAGTACCAGCCGCTTGCATGATTTATTTGTTCAGATAGAAGGCATGACTCCGGCCGAATATAAACATGGTGGTCAGAGTCTGACGATCCACTATCAATTCGCAGAGACTCTGTTTGGTGAAGTACTGATTGCATCGACGCATAAAGGGATTTGTGCATTAAGTTTTGTCGATGATCGTGCTGAGGCCTTAGCGCAGTTAAAGCTGCAATTTCCTCAAGCTGTCTTTATTGAGCAGATCGATGCTTTTCAACAGAGTGCTTTAGCTTTGTTTCAAAAAGACCAGCAGCAATTGGCTGAGATTAAACTGCATTTGAAAGGAACTGATTTTCAACTCAAGGTTTGGCAAAGTCTGCTTAAAATTCCGATGGGACAACTTGCGACTTATGGTGAGCTTGCAAAAGTGATTAATCATCCTAAAGCAGCCCGTGCGGTAGGATCGGCGATCGGCAGTAATCCTGTGGCATTTCTAATCCCATGCCATCGGGTAATTCAGTCAAGTGGTCTCTTTGGTGGTTATGAGTGGGGCAGTGTCCGAAAAACGGCGATTATCGGTTGGGAAGGTGTTCAAACACATGCAGCAATCTGAACTGACACAGATCCAAGCCGTGATCGATAAGATTCAAGCGCTGGATTGGGATGTTATCACTGAGCAAATACATCAACAGGGATTTGCCTTGATTAAGCAGATTTTATCGACTGAGCAATGTGAGCTGCTCAAACAGCTATATTCACAACCTGATCTGTATCGTAAATTAGTTGAGATGCAACGCTATCGCTTTGGTTTGGGGGAATATAAATATTTTACTTATCCTTTACCAAATCTGATTGAACGGATACGCCATGAAGTTTATCCCCATCTGGTGCCGATAGCCAATGCATGGTTTAGGGTATTGAAATTAGAGCGCTCATTTCCATCCTCACATGCAGAATTTTTACAGCAATGCCATCAACATGGGCAAATGCTGGCAACGCCGCTGATTTTGAAATATGGACAAGGTGGTTTTAATACACTTCATCAGGATTTATATGGTGAGGTTTATTTTCCTTTACAGCTGCTGATTGTATTGAGCCAGCCAAATGTAGATTTTACGGGAGGTGAATTGGTCTTCATTCAACAAATCCCTCGAGCTCAATCCAAGGTGATGGTGATGCAGCCAGAGCAAGGCGATATATTGATTTTTACGACACAGTTTAAACCTGAAAAAGGCAGTCAGGGCTATTATCGGGTCAATATCAAGCATGGCGTCAGTCCGATCCTGCAAGGTGAGCGTTATAGCCTCGGTATTATTTTCCATGATGCGATGAGTTAGTCTGATGTGGCGGCATAGTGAATTAGAGCAAACTGAGTTACATCTAAAATTAAAACAGCAGGAAATTCGGTTTGCAGGCAATGCTCAGCTTAAAATTTATGGCAGATTGACCTGTACTTCAGGGAAGCGCATGCTAAAAAGTAATCGAGTATTTTTTGCTGATGAGCATGAAGCAAGGGGACACGGTTATCGTCCTTGTGGACATTGTATGCAGCAAGCCTATAAGAAGTGGAAAGATGCAACTATTTGATATTGAAGCTGATCCAGAGCAGAATTATTTACCTTATGATGGTACGGTACAGTACTATGGCAAAGTGGTGCAAACAGCGGCGGCAGATCATTATTTTGAGGCATTGCTACATACAATTGCTTGGGAAAATGATCAAGCACTGATTTTTGGCAAACTATTCACCACCAAACGTAAAGTGGCTTGGTATGGTGATCGGCGCTTTGAATATACCTATTCCAACATGAATAAATATGCGTTGCCGTGGACAGTTGAACTCATCGAGCTCAAAGCACTGATTGAAACCTTAACAGGCGAAACATTCAACTCTTGTCTACTCAATCTTTACCATTCCGGTGAGGAGGGAATGGCATGGCATAGTGATGGTGAAACAGATCTGAAAAAAAATGGTGCGATTGCCTCATTAAGCTTTGGGGCAGAACGAAAATTCGCGTTTAAACATAAACAAAGTAAAGAAAAAGTAGAACTATATTTAGAGCATGGTAGTTTATTGGTCATGAAAGATGTGACACAAACACATTGGCTACATCGTTTACCTCCCACTAAAAAAGTCAGTACTGCGAGGATAAACCTAACCTTTAGAACTATTGTGGGGTGAATATAAAAAAGGGACTGAAAAAATCAGTCCCTTTTATAAGTAAGCTTAAGTTTGATTAAGCTTGACCTTCCGCATCAGCATTTGCTTGTAGGCGTTGCATGTTTGCTTCGAACTCAGCATCAAAGTTAATTGGAGTAAGAAGCAATTGTGGGAAGCTACCTTTTGTTACTAAATCATTTACTGCTTCACGTAAGAACGGGAACAGAATGTTTGGGCAATAAGCGCCAAGAATGTATGGAAGACGTTCTTCTTCTACACCATCAATCAAGAAAATACCTGATTGAGTTACATCAACGATGAACGCAGTTTCATTTTCGTTGTTCGCTTGAACCACAACTTTCAAAGACACTTCATAATGTGTTGGATCAATTTTCTCTGCTGCAGAAGATAAATTGATATTAAGTTCAGGCTGCCATTGTTTAGTAAATACTTGTGCACCTGGAACTTCAAATGAAATATCTTTTGTGTAGATACGTTCTAACGCGAGTTGTGGTTGAACTTGTTCTTCGCTCATTGTTTTTCCTTAAATTTTGGAGTGTAGTTAAGCCAATAATGAATCGAGTTTACCTTCACGCTCTAAAGCATAAAGTTGGTCGAAACCGCCAATAAACTGGTCTTTGATAAAAATTTGTGGCACGGTACGATGATTGGTACGTTGCATTAACTCAATACGAACTTCCGGCGCTTCATTGGAAAGATTAATTTCTTTATAAGCAACACCCTTACGTTCCAGCAATTGTTTCGCACGGACACAATATGGACAAGAAAGTGTTGAATAGATCGTGACGTTTGGAGTTGTCATCTGTCTCTCCTTAAGCTTTGGTTTTACTTTTCACTAATGGCAAGCCTTGTGCTTTCCAGTTACTAATTCCGCCGTCTAAGCGGTAACTGTCTGCATGACCCACTTTTTGCAAAGCGGTGCCTGCAACTTGCCCTAAGTTACAAATAAAGACCAATGGACGGTCACTGGCTTTTAATTCATCGATGTGACTGGTGATTTGGCTGTAAGAAATGTTACGGCTACCACTAATGTGACCTTCACGGAAATCTTTCGCATCACGAAGATCGATCAGCATGGCATTTTTTGCTTTAACCAAAATACCTAAAGATTGTGGTGAAATTTTACGACCATTGCGTTGTCCTTCTAAAACAAAGAACAATATGATTAACACCCCAAGTGTGCCAAACAAGAAGGGGTGATTCCCCATAAACTCAAACCAACGTTCCACAAGTCACCTAAAGTTAGAAATCAAAAATTGCCACTGAGTATAACTTATCTCAATGGTGATCAAAAACCTTAGTTCAAGGGCAAGTTTTAATTAATGTTAATTTTTTTGTTGAGCTTCTTGGATTTCATCGCTCAGTCGTAAATAACTGTCTAAACGACGAGGCAAAATCTCTCCAGCTTCAACCGCTTGTTTCAACGCGCAATTCTTCTCATGGGTATGGGTACAGTTGCGAAATTGGCAAAGCCCTAAGTGTGCTTCGATTTCTGGGAAGCCTGTACGTACTTTTTCCAAACTCAAATGCCAGAGTCCAAATTCACGAATACCCGGTGAATCGATCAATGCACCGTTTGTTCCAAATTTAATCAAACGGGTTGAGGTGGTGGTATGTTGACCCAATGCCGAGTTTTCTGAGATGACATTGGTTTTCTGTGCAGCGTCCGGAACAATAGTATTAATCAGTGAGCTTTTACCTACCCCTGATTGCCCTACAAAAGCAACCGTCTCATTGTCCAGCCGCGCAGCAAGCGCAGACAAATCACCTTGTGATTGGCAAATCAAACTTTCATAACCCAAAGCTTCATATTCGCTGAGCAAGGTTAGAATTGGATCATTTTCTGTGAGCAGATCAGATTTATTCAGCACCAATAAAGCTGGAATATTGGCATCTGCACACGCGACCAAATAGCGATCAATTAATGTTGGTGCAGGTTCAGGTAGGGGCGCAAATACAATCACGATCAGACTGATATTGGCAGCAACAGGTTTGACCTTATGATAACGATCTGGACGCGTGAGTAAGGATTGTCGAGGGTATATCGCCGTGATAATCCCAAGCCCTGTATTTGGATCTGCTTGCCATTTGACACGGTCACCCGTCACTAACAACTCTAAGTTGGTACGGGTATGGCAACGCCAAATGCTATCTAATTCAATCGGTTTCCAAAACGGTTCTGGCTCACCGTCTGCAACCAGCGGTTTTTCGGGATGTTGTGCAGGTACAGACAAAGCTTGTACTTCGAGTTGACGACCATAATGCTGAACCACCAGTCCATCTAAATCTTGCGATGTATCAATGTCATCTTGACGAGACTTATGTTGTTTCTCAATACGACGTTGCTGCTGTTCAGTTAATCGACGCTTACGAATTAAAGCCATTCATATCCCAAAAAATCCACACTTTCAAGACCGCAAAAATAGCACGAAGCCGCTATAGAATTACAGCCAAGATGTAATTAATTTGCTACTATTGATGTTTTTAAGCACATTAGAATCGCCATCCATGAGCAGCACCCCTGATACACGATTAATTTGGATCGACCTTGAAATGACAGGTCTTGATACCGATAACGACAAGATTATTGAAATTGCGACAATTATTACGGATGACAATCTTAATATCTTAGCTGAGGGTCCTGTTTTAGCCGTACACCAGTCTGATTTGATTTTAAATGCAATGGACGAGTGGAATACCAAACAGCATGGTCAATCTGGTCTAATTGAACGTGTGCGTCGCAGTAAATTGACTGCACAAGATGCGGAACAGCAAACATTGGAATTCCTAAAAAAGTGGGTCAATCCAAAATCATCGCCGATGTGTGGTAACTCGATTTGCCAAGACCGTCGTTTCTTGCATCGCTTAATGCCTGAATTAGAACAATTCTTCCATTATCGAAACTTGGATGTATCTTCAGTGAAAGAATTAGCCAAACGCTGGAGACCTGAAATTATGAGTGGCTTAAAGAAAAATGCGTCACATTTGGCGATGGATGACATCCGCGATTCAATTGCAGAGTTAAAATATTACCGTGAATATTTTTTTATTATGAATAATGATAAATAATCATGGTATTTGATCTTCTCTAAAGGAATCGATCATTATTAATGAGAAAAGGAGCTTAAATCGGCTCCTTTTTTATCGAATGTAAAAAAATATTGGGCTAAATTGCAAAATCGCTTACACTCACATTTTCATTTCGTTAACTATAAAAAGAGAGCAGACATGCAAAGCGATAACCCTATTTTAACCCGTGTTGAAACCTATAGTAATGTAGCCGAGCCCATGACCATTCAAGGGGCTATTCAGAAGTCTGTGTTATTAACCGTGATTGCAGCGGCATTAGGCATTGCATTATTTTTATATTGTGCGATGACTGCTAATTTTTCAATTGCTTATGCAGCGACGATTGTCGGTATTATTGGTAGTCTTGCACTGGGTTTAATCACCACGTTTAAACCAAATACAGCCCCAGCTTTGGCGATTCCTTTTGCTTTATTTGAGGGTGCATTTTTAGGTGGTGTTTCTTTCATTTTCCAAGTGAAATTTCCTGGTGTGCCATTACAAGCTTTACTTGCAACGTTTGTGACCACTTTGGTTTTGTTTGCTTTGTATAAGTTCCAAGTGATTCGTGCTACAGAGAAGTTTAAGGCTGTAGTCATTTCTGCTTCGATTGCGATTGCATTGGTATTCGTCGTACAGATTTTTTTAAGTTTTGCACTTGGTTCGACCATTCCTTATATCTTTGAAAGCAATTGGTTGGGAATTGGTTTTGCTGCTTTTGTTGCGGTAATTGCATCCTTAAATCTTATTTTAGATTTTGATTTGATTGAAAATGCTGCTGCTCAAAATGCACCTAAAAACTTTGAGTGGGTATGTAGTATCGCGTTATTGGCAACTTTGGTTTGGATGTATTATTCATTTATGCGCTTATTGAGCTTAATTCAGAAGTAAGCATAGATTCGAGTTGTTTTATCGACTTCAACTAAACACGCTGAATCGTTTTATGCATCTGACGTCATTTTTAAACTGAGGGAGATGCAAGCGATTTCAGCGTGTTTTTTTGTAGGATTGAGAAAAAAGATGCATTATGCAATTCCGAAAAACACGGAATATTGGCATCATGGGTGAAAATTTTTCGAGTGAGAATAAGATGTCACAAGGACTTTTAACTGGTAAACGTTTTTTAATTGCTGGGATTGCCAGCAAATTATCAATTGCTTACGGTATTGCAGCCGCTTTACATCGTGAAGGTGCGGAGTTAGCGTTTACTTATCCAAATGAAAAGTTAAAGAAACGTGTTGATGATTTTGCAGCACAATTTGGCTCAAACTTGGTTTTTCCTTGTGATGTGGCAGTAGATGAAGAAATTGATAATGCCTTTGTCGAACTTGCAAAACATTGGGATGGTTTAGATGGTGTGGTGCATTCAATCGGTTTCGCACCAGCACATACGCTTGATGGTGATTTTACAGACGTGACCGACCGTGACGGTTTCAAAATCGCACATGACATCAGTGCTTATAGCTTTGTTGCGATGGCTCGTGCAGCGAAGCCTTTATTACAAGCGCGCCAAGGTTGTTTATTGACTTTGACTTATCAAGGTTCTGAGCGTGTGATGCCAAACTACAACGTGATGGGTATGGCAAAAGCATCTTTGGAAGCAGGTGTTCGTTATTTAGCTTCTAGCTTGGGTGCAGATGGTATCCGTGTAAATGCGATTTCAGCAGGTCCAATCCGTACTTTGGCAGCATCTGGTATTAAATCTTTCCGTAAAATGTTAGATGCCAATGAAAAAATTGCGCCATTAAAACGTAATGTGACCATTGAAGAAGTGGGCAATGCCGCATTGTTCCTATGCTCACCGTGGGCTTCGGGTATTACTGGTGAAATCATGTATGTTGATGGCGGTTTCAATACTGTAGGTATGAGCCAATCAATGATGGATGATGAATAATTAGATTAGTCTAAATTATTTGATAAAGCCGCTTTTATAGCGGCTTTATTTTTAGGAGGAGAGTGGTCACTAAAAGCAGTAATAATTAAGCTAATAGGCGAGTAACTTCTAATCAGTAATTGTATAGTACTTCCCATGTTGTTACGCGATCACGTACTTTCATCAATGCATTTTCTACAGATGCTGTGATTTCTTTCTGATTTTTCTCTGCCTCTTCCCAGTATGCTAAAAAACTCCCTTTTTCAAAAGGATCTTTATACTGGTAACCAATTGATTCTTTGTGTGCAATATTTTCGATTGATAATATGGCTTGGTAAATATCATCAGGATAAAATGGTCGTTTTCTCTCCCTTATAAGATAAAGGTTTTTTCTGGAATCAAAGAATCGCTTTAGACGCTCTTGCTTTATTTCATCTTTTGTCATATTTGGATCATGGAAATCAAATACTGGCCGTAAGCTTGTGCTCGCATCTCTTAGTTCTACTAATACTGCCGTAAGCTCACTTAAAACCTCATACTCTTTTTCATAGCGAAATCCGTATGTAGTTAATTTGGCAGAAAGCTCGGCTTTGACTGACTCAAGTTGGCTTGCGTATTCATGTTTCACTGTTTCAATTTTGCTTGTTATCTCGGTAATATCTTCTTTAGTTGCAAGATTTTCCCCCTTTTTTGCAAAATACTTTGAAAAAAAACCTCCAAGAGTTAAGCCGATTACAAAAGTTATAAATTGCCAAGTTACGTTTTCTAAGCTCACAATGTCCTCCTTGTCTTAAACAATGTAGATGTATAAAGTATCTTCCATAGACTAAAACTAATAATATTATGATTAATTAGATTTTCTATCTTGTTTTGATTTATGTTGACCAGCACGTAAAACCACTATATTTAAGTCAACGCAAAAACTTTGGATAACACTATTTTTCAGTTCGCAATGAGTCATATATTGATAAGAATAATTAAATATTTGTCATCTCCTACTTTATATGATAATTAATGCTGGTTTTTTGTTTAATCGAAAATTTTAAATAGAGTGTCGATAAACATATTATTTTTAATGCTTCGGGGAAGGTCATCATAACGTGAAGAAAATTATCATTGTATTCGGTTTAGCAATGCTACTATCGCTACAAGGCTGTGCAGCGGTTATGGCAAGTAACCAACCGCATAAAAAGAACTTGACCGTTTTAGAAGTCGGAAAACATCGTAATAACGTGATTTCTGAATTGGGTGCTCCTGTGGTATCAGAAACCCTCAATGGTGAACGAAAAGAAATTTATACCTTCCAACAGGGCTATTCAAAGGCTGCAAGAATCAGCCGCACGCTATGGCACACAACTGCGGATATTGCCACAATTGGTCTATGGGAAATTATTGGCTCACCAACTGAGATCTACTTTAATGGTCAAAAACTCTCATATGAGGTTGTATTTGATGCCCAAGATAAAGTGAAATCTTCTCAGTTGATTCATACCAATACGGAAGACCAAGCAGAATTAAAACAATAGTCTAGATAGACTATTGTTTGATCGGGCTTCCACCCAATGCCTGCATTAAGGTCACATAGGCATTGTACTGATTCTGTTTGGTCTCAACCAAACTGAGTCGTGCGTTACGGGTGGTCGCTTGAGCATCCAGTAAATTCTTCAAAGCGATCGCACCATTACGATAACGAACCTCCGTTAATCGTTCTGTTTTATCCGCTAGCTCTAGATTTCGTTGTTGCAATTGCACCTGTTGATCCAGTTGAGTTCGATTGGATAAAGCATTCTCTACATCCGCAAAAGCCTGATATAGCGTCTGGCGATATTGAATAATCGCTTTTTCATATTCCAGATCGCTGATCGCAAGATCTTTCTTCATGTCGTTATATTGCAGAAAGGGAAGGCTTAAACTTGCACCCAAAGTTAAGGCCGGATTTTGCAAGAGTTGCGTTAACGAGGTGCTCGATGCACCCAAGTTACCAGTCAAATTAATCGAAGGATAATAACTGGCTTTGGTGGCATCTTTATTGGCAAGGGTTTTGCGTAAGCGCAGTTCGGATGCTTGCAGATCTGGACGACGAGATAAAATTTCGGCTGGCAATCCAACAGCAATATTAGGCAATGCACTTTGAGGTAATTGCGCTGGCTCTTGAATATTCAGTTGTTGCACAGGTTGATGCAGCAGTACCGCAATGGCAGTGCGTGCCTCAACACGTTGTTGTTCGATCTGGCTTAAACTGGCTTTTTGGCTTTGTACCGATTGTTCGGCTTGGGTAAGGTCTAAACCTGAAACTGCACCTGCTCGGTATTGAGATTGAACCAATTCATATATTTTTTGCGTAGAAGCCAAATTTTGTTGGATGGTGTTATAACGCTCGTTTAAATAACCTAGTTGCCAGTAGAGTTTGGCCGTGGTGGCCACCAAACTTTGCGCTGTTGCTTGGAGGTCTTGTTCGCTTGCAAGAGCTTCCCAACGACTTGCCTCAGTTTGATTGGCAAGTTTTCCAAATAAATCTAACTCATAACTCACGCCAACACTGGTTGATAAACCGCGATCACTACCATTTCCTGAGCGGAGATCATAGTTGTGACCTGTAGAAACACTAGAGCTGGTTCGAATACCTTGCTGATTTTCAGCCAAGCCTGCTTGTAAACGAGCTTGTTTCAAGGCGATACCTGCAACAGCAAGATCCGTATTTTTTGATAAAACCTGATCAACCAGTTGGTTGAGCTGGGCATCATTAAATAATGTCCACCATTGATCAGTCAGTTTTACATTTTGTTTTTTTTGTGCATCGTACTGAAACTGTTGTGGTACTTGGACTGTTGGTGCGTTATACGGTGTTTTGACCACAGCAGAACAGCCAGCTAAGGAACCTGTGAGTGCTAGGGCAAGTCCTAATTTATTAAATTGAAAAGACATACTCAAATTCCTTATTCTCTTGCTAAAGCAGCAACTGGATCGAGTTGTGCTGCGTTTCGTGCTGGTAAGAAACCAAAAACGATACCAATTAAACTTGAGCATACAAAGGCAGCAACAATTGAAGTGGTTGAGTAACTCATTTCAATTACGCCTTTGGCAAAATGCCCGATGATTTGACCAATGCCTAAAGAGAGCAGGACACCTAGAACACCGCCTAACAGACAGACCAAGATCGCTTCGATCAAAAACTGCTGCAAAATATCGCTTTGTCTTGCGCCGACTGCCATACGTACCCCAATTTCTTGGGTTCGTTCAGTCACTGAAACCAGCATAATATTCATCACGCCAATGCCACCCACGACCAGAGAAATGACGGCAATCGCTGAGATCAATAAAGTCATCGTGGCTGTGGTTTGCTGAATGGTTTCACGAATACTGTCTGAGTTTTGAGTAAAGACATCTTGTGCGCCGTGACGCTGTTCAAGCAAAGTCAGGATTGCATTTTCAGCTGCTGTACTTGGATATTCATCTTTGATACGCACAATGATGCTACGAACATTGGACTGTCCCAACATACGGCTCATCACAGTCGAGTAGGGGAGATAGACATTTAAACTGTCGGAATTTCCCATAAAGCCTTTTTCAGCTTCAATGACACCAATAATTCGGCTCGGAACACTTCCCAACAGAATCACTTGACCTACAGGATTGGTACCATCAGCAAAAAAAGTCTTTTCTGTATTGGCATCAATCACCACATCCTGTGCACGTTGGGTGACACCTGCTTTGTCAAAAGGCTGTCCCGATTTGAAGGTCATGCCTCGAACATAGAAAAAGTCTTCACTCACACCATTTACGGTTGCGGAAGCTTCGGTATCTTTAAAACGTAACGTTACACTGGTGTTTGCAGATGGACTTACCCCATCGACATAAGGCTGTTCAGCTAATGCATCAGCATCCGCAGGAACCAAGGTTTTGACTTGGGAGGCCCTTGATGTATCACCAAACCCCCGACCTTGATAGACCGTGATGGTATTGGTGCCGAGACTGCTGATATTTTCTAAAATTTGTTTTTGCGAACCATTTCCGAGCGCCACAACGGAGACGACAGATGCGATCCCGATGATAATCCCAAGCATGGTTAAAAAGGTTCGCATGCGATGGGCATTCATTGCAAGCAGCGCCATGCGAAAAGCTTCACCGAGACGATCAAAGAAAGAACGCCAAGCAGAAGTTTTCTTTTGCGGCTCCCGTTGCAACGGTTGATGTTCAAGGTCTGGATCAGTATTTTCAGGCGTATTGGCACGATCCGAAATAATATTACCATCACTGATTTCGATAATACGCGTTGCATTTTTGGCAACATTTAGATCATGGGTCACCAAGATAATGGTATGACCTTTGGCATTGAGTTCACGCAAAATTCGCATGACTTCAATACCACTATTTTTGTCCAATGCACCCGTCGGTTCATCTGCCAAAATAACATCACCACCATTCATCAAAGCACGTGCAATCGATACACGTTGCTGTTGACCTCCTGAAAGTTGGCTTGGGCGATGATGTAAACGTTCTCCTAATCCGAGTTCAGACAACAGCTCTGCGGAACGTTCTTGGCGTAAATGATTGTCTACACCTGCATAGATTGCAGGAACTTCGACATTGCCCGATGCACTCAGATCACCCAATAAATGATAACGCTGGAAAATAAATCCAAAATATTCACGGCGTAATTGCGCGAGTTCATCAGGTTCAAGTAGCCGTGTTTCACGACCATTGACCAAATAACTTCCCTCAGTCGGTTTATCTAAACAACCGAGGATATTCATTAGGGTTGATTTGCCCGATCCTGATTGACCGACGATCGCAACCAACTCACCTGCATAAATCTTTAAATTGATGCCTTTAAGAATTTGGACCGTAGTTTCCCCCGCTGGAAATTCACGGGTCAGGTTACTGACTTCGAGCAGTGGTTTGGTCGAATGAATTTGATATTGAGTCATATTACATTCTCATCGCACGCTGGCTACTGCGTTTGGCTGCGTCATTTGAGCTATCTGAACCATCAGCAATGATTACTTGATCACCTTGTTTAAGACCTTTGATGACTTCAACTGTGACACGGTTATTTAAGCCCACCAATACTGGTTGTGCTTTGGCAGAACCATCTGCTTGGATGACACGTACACTTGCGATACTGGCTTTTCCGTCAGCGACCAGTTGACGCTGTTCTGGACTTAGCTCAAGGCGGTTATTCGGACGTTGCTCGGTTTCATCATTTGATGCAGGCGCAGCATGATCTTTACGAGCAGGGCGTTTGCTACTTTGAACTGCTGCCGCAGGAATCGTTAGTACATTTTTAGCTTCAGCTAAAACAATGTAAACCTGCGCTGTCATGTCGATTCGTAATTTTCCATCCTCATTTGGTACATCAAATAATGCATTGTAGTAAACAGCCGAATTTGATGAGGATGAAGAGCTATTGCTTGAGGTTTCAGTATTGATTGAATTGGGTGCAGGTTCAACTTGACGCAACTTTGCATAGTGTTTCTTTTCACTGTTGCCCAGCGTTGTAAAATAAACAGTTTGGCCTTTCTCCACTTTCATCACGTCTGCTTCAGAAATTTGCGCCTTGACGGTCATGTTATCTAGCGTTGCGAGTTTGACAATGGTTGGTGCAGTTTGGTTCGCATTTACCGTTTGACCTTCTTCAGTCACAATCGCCACAATCGTCCCATCCATCG
This sequence comes from Acinetobacter haemolyticus, assembly GCF_003323815.1. Taxonomy (NCBI): domain Bacteria; kingdom Pseudomonadati; phylum Pseudomonadota; class Gammaproteobacteria; order Moraxellales; family Moraxellaceae; genus Acinetobacter; species Acinetobacter haemolyticus. Next base: position 2,912,974 of record NZ_CP030880.1, on the reverse strand, counting down.
GTGCAACAATACTGGTATAGCCTAAATCTTCTTTAGCTGTTGCAAGGGTTAGACGTGATTGTTCGATTTGGGCATTGATTGCTGCGATTTGAGCTTGTGCTGTTTTATAACTTGCTAGTGCCGATTCTAGCTCAGCACGAGAGGTGGCATCTTGGCTGAACATGGTTTGTTGACGCTTATATTCGGCTTCAACCTTGGCGAGATTGGCTTGTTGTACGGCCAGTTGAGCTTGTTGATTTTTAATATTGGCTTCCGCTGTTTTTAGCTCATTCTCTTGGCGTACTGAGTCAATTTGAGCGATGAGTTGCCCTTGTTTGACTTGGTCGCCAAGTTGCACATACATTTTTTTGACCTGACCAGAAACCTGTGCACCCACGCTGACCATTTTCGTGGCCTCTAAAATTCCTGTTGCCAAAACTGAATTTTCGATATCACCACGTCCTACTTCAGCCGTGATGTATTGTGGGGTTTCTGTTTTAGGCTTTAACATGAGCCAGCTTAATAAAGCAATCACGATAATACAGACCACAATGATGATTGTTTTTACAGGTTTCATCTTTTTAGAAATCATTTTTGGCATGGGACGAGTGCAAAGTTAAAAATTTTATTTAGTATAAAAGTGAAATAAGGATAAAGCGTGAATATTTTTAACCTAAAATGAGAATTATTCTCTATTTTGTTTTTTGTTTAGATCGATGGGGTAAATAATGTGCGTCCACAGAGTTCACTGATGGCTTGCAGCATTAAATGCTCTGAGTTCTCTTGAGACATTCCTTTAATTGCAGCATCAATACGCAATAATAAATCAGACCACGTTAAAAACTGTCTTGGATTTAATCGACGCAATGCTTGTTGATACTGTGAGACTTTGGTTTTCCAAATTCCCAGTTGGATAGCATTATGCGGTTGTTCAAATAACTGCATTAGCAAACGCATTTCTTTACTTAGCGTCCAGAGAATAAGGCTGTCGGGTTCACCTGCGGCGATCAGATATTGATAGATTTTGACCGACTGAGCTAGATTACCTAGCAATAGAGCATCACTTAAATCATAAGTGGTGTAGCGCGATTGATCTTGTAAACAGGCATAAAGCTGTTCGATTTGAATCTGCTGAATGTCAGGAAAAGTATCTGCAACACGCATCAAACTATTTTTTGCGGCCAGCAAATTATGCTCGTGGTGCTGCATCAACCATTGCCATGCATCATTGTTGAGTTGAATGCCAAGCTTTTCTGCTTCAATGGTTAGAATGCGTTGACGGTCTTGAGGATAATTTGCAGTGAGTGGAACAACGACGCCATTTGCTTCGACCACTTGGAAAAAAGCAGATTTTAAACTGCTACTGTCCTGCTTTGGTAAAACAATCAACAACAAGTTATGTTCATTATGTTGGATATAACTTTTGAGCTGTTTGATGCCGTTGGCATCAGGTTTAACATTGCCATGAACTTCGATGGCAAGTTGCTGCGAAAATAAAGATAAACTATTTAGCGCATTAAAAACATTTTTCCAGTCATTGGCGCTGCTGATGTCGTAACGTTGACGTTCAACTTCCTGCTCTTGCCAGCTTTTGCGAAACGCATCCAGTAGATTCTGTTCAAGCAAAGGCTCTTGCCCATGCATAATCCATGCACCACGAGCTTCTGCAACACGTTTTAAAGCCTGAACATAATCGAGTTTCATAAATCAGAATTAAGATTGAGCTTTAGGAAGACGGTTCGCTGCAATTTGACGAGTCACTTGCTGTGCGACATCATCAATCACAATACGATTAAGATATGCTTCTTGCTGATTATCGGTGTTTACCGTTGCTACATCGTATTGGTAGGTACGTGAAGCCGTTAAAGTACGAGGTTCAGTAATTTTGTTACCCTCACGATCTTCAATCTGAAAAGTTACTGTTAAACGAAGAAGCACCTCAGTTAATTTACCGTTAAGAAGTTGGCGGCGAGGGGTATAATCCAGTACACGGAGCACATAAGCATCATTTGAGTTGCTGAGCTGTATACCTGTTGCCGTTAAATAAATACTTAAACGATTTTCAAGCTCATCGGTGTAGTCAGGCAAGACCAAAGTCAACTTGTTGTAAACCAGTGGTGTTGCCGCTGGATTGTTGCCTTTTAAATGGAAGCCACAGCCGACTAAGCCTGCACTTAGACCTAAAGTTAAAACAATCGCAGCGAAACGTTGAGCTATATGCATGCTTTGTCCTTATGATCTTCCATCAAATACGGAAGATGTAATCTTGATAAATTGACCATATTTTAGAATCAAAGCCCGTTGAATAACAGCGGGCTTTGATGCGGTTTTGTTTCGATAAAGTTCCTACTCTCTTTAGGAGAAGGTCGGATGAGGAAAATAACCTCTCCCTAATCCTCTCCTGAGAGGAGAGGGAACATAACTAAGAAATTAAACCACCAAATTCACAAGTTTATTTGGTACAACAATTTCTTTCTTGGTCGGACCCGTCAAGAATTGTTGAACTTCTGGTAGCGCTTTAGCCAAAGCCAATAAATCATCTTTTGAAATATCGACAGCGACATCTAATTTACCGCGGAGTTTACCATTCACCTGTACAACGATCGTTTGTGTATTACGTGTCAATGCAGATGCATCTACTTGAGGGAATTCAACCGTAGTTAAATCCATTCCAAACTGAGTCAATAATGTTTGACTCAAGTGTGGTGCAAATGGCGCAAGTAAAATCAATAACGTAGTGATTGCTTCGCGTGCTACAGCAGCATCATTATCATCTTTTGCTTCAAACTTGTTAGTTGCATTGAGTAACTCCATCAACGCTGCAATCGCTGTATTGAACGCATGACGACGTTCGATGTCATCACCCACTTTTTGGATGGTTTCATGCGTTTTACGACGTAAATCTTGTGCGTCTTTCGACAAGTTCGCAGTATCGATGACAGTTGTTTGATTGCCCGTTTCCAAGAATCCAGCAGCTAAACGCCATACGCGTTTTAAGAAACGGTTAGCACCTTCCACACCTGCATCAGACCATTCTAAAGATTGGTCTGGTGGCGCAGCAAACATCATGAAGACACGTGCCGTATCTGCACCGTATTGGTCAATAATTGCTTGTGGGTCGATCCCGTTGTTTTTCGACTTCGACATTTTTTCTTGTCCGCCGATCACAACTTCTTGACCATCACCTGAGTATTTCGCAGAAAGAATACGACCTTTCTCATCACGTTCTAATTCGATGTCAGCAGGATTAAACCAAGTCTTCTTACCATTTTCAGCTTCACGATAGAAGGTATCAGCTAACACCATGCCTTGAGTAAGCAAGTTGGTAAATGGTTCATTACCTTGTACTACACCTTCATCACGCATTAATTTGTGGAAGAAGCGTGCATAAAGTAAATGCAGAATTGCATGCTCAACACCACCGATGTATTGGTTTACAGGAAGCCAGTTTTGAGCAGCTTCTGGTTTTACCATACCGCCTGTAAAGTCAGGAGATGCATAGCGCGCATAGTACCAAGATGATTCTACGAAAGTATCCAACGTATCTGTTTCACGGCGTGCATCGCCGCCACAGTTTGGACATTTAGTTTCATAGAATTCAGGCATTTTATTTAATGGGTTACCAGAACCATCTGGAACTACATCAGTTGGTAATACCACTGGCAATTGATCTTCTGGCACTGGCACCTGACCACAGGTGTTACAGTTAATCATTGGAATTGGACAACCCCAGTAACGTTGACGAGATACACCCCAGTCACGTAAACGGAATTGAACCTTAGCATTTGCTAAACCTTGTGGTTCTAATTTTGCGAGGAAAGCATCATAAGCAGCTTGGAAATCTAAACCGTCAAATTCGCCAGAATTAACCAATTTACCTTCTTTAGAGCCGTACCATTCCTGCCATTCAGTCGCTGAGTATTCAGCATCATCAGCACCTTTGGCATCAATCACTTGTTTGATTGGTAAGTTGAATTTATTGGCAAATTCGAAGTCACGCTCGTCATGTGCTGGAACAGCCATCACCGCACCAGAACCATATGACATCAATACATAGTTTGCGATCCAAACAGGGAGATCTGCACCTGTCACTGGATGCTTAACAAATAAGCCGGTTGCCATGCCTTTCTTTTCGGCAGTGGCTAAATCAGCCTCAGCAACCGATCCCATGCGACATTCTTCAATGAATGCAGCCAATTCAGGATTATTTTCAGCAGCCTTCAACGCCATTGGATGTTCAGCCGCAACCGCAACATAGGTCGCACCCATTAAGGTATCACCGCGAGTGGTATAAACCGTTAATCCGTCGGCATAAATTTCGGTGTTGCTCGATGGGAAGGTAATTTCCATACCCGTAGAGCGACCAATCCAGTTACGTTGCATGGTTAACACTTGTTGCGGCCAACCATCTTTCAATGTATCTAAATCGTCTAATAATTCTTGTGCATAGTCGGTGATGCGGAAGTAGTACATTGGAATATCACGTTTTTCCACCAATGCACCAGAACGCCAACCACGACCATTTTCAACTTGTTCATTGGCTAAAACGGTTTGGTCTACAGGATCCCAGTTTACAGTTGAAAGCTTACGATAGATCAAGCCTTTCTTATAAAGCTGAACAAATAACCATTGTTCCCAGTGATAGTATTCTGGTGTACAGGTCGCAAACTCGCGATCCCAATCGACAGATAAACCCAATTTTTTTAATTGGTCACGCATATATGCGATATTTTCAAATGTCCATTTTGCTGGTGCAACTTGATGAGCGATCGCGGCATTTTCAGCTGGTAAACCAAATGCATCCCAGCCCATTGGTTGTAATACCGTTTCACCTTTTAAACGATAAAAACGGCTGATCACGTCACCAATGGTGTAGTTACGCACATGCCCCATATGCAGTTTGCCACTTGGATAAGGGAACATCGACAGGATATAGCGATGTTTGCCCTCTACAGTGTCTGCAACTTTAAAAACTTTGCGATTGTCCCAGTCTTGTTGAACTTGAGGCTCAATGGCACTTGCTTGATATTCGGAGTCAATGTGAGAAGTCGTCATAGGGATATGCGATACAACAAAAAAGTAAAGTTAAGATTGCTGCACAGCATAGCGCAAAATCAGGTGAAATGTCAGTTTTTAGCAGTGTTTTTATTGGATATAAGAGAGGAGAATGTCTTGGACACTCTCCATAAACTTTTGAATTATCGATCTGCCAGCGCTTCTGCTATTTGTATATTTTGAGGTTGGTATGTTTCATCTCTAGGCGTACTTTCTTCTTGATGATGATTTGTTGTCGATGTGGTGGTGTGTTGAGGTGATTTTTGCTGATTTTGTGAAGATGCATTGGGACTGCTTTGATTGTTATTTGAACCATAGGTTGAAATTTTATCTAAGCGTTTTGCTCCTTTAGGTGGTGGAGTAGTGGTGTAATGGGTCGAACCATTCGCATCGATCCATTTATAATATTGTTGAGCATATATTTGGCCAGAACAGAACATGAATAAACTGGTTAAGGTTATGGATATGATTGTTTTTAAACGAGATGATTGCATTGTCATTTTCCCCAAGATCATTTGATCTGATCAGTTGTTTAATATTCAAAATAAATACTTTAACTGGAATTTATAAATACCAAAAGTACAATAATTGAAATAAAACTCATTTGAATATGCTGTTATTTTTATAATTGCACTGTTTAAAAAAACAGCAGCCAAAAAATATTATATAAAATCTGTTCCTTTAATCTTGACTTTGTGCAGGAAAGCAACAAAAATGCTTGCTTTAGTTTTATATGTGTTTATTTGATCACCCTTCGAATAAATAACATGGCTTGCAATGGACATTCTTTCTAGCCGAGAGGATGATTTTTTGAAATATGTTTATCCCAACATGTTTTGATTCGAGATGTAATAACAGCTTATACGGCTGATGAGTCAGAAAATTTTTCCTATTGCAGCAAAAACGAGTAGAATATGCACACTTATAAAAAGTGCATAAATTAATGAATGAAACACAGTTTATGTCTTCCATAAATTGTGCAAACACTAGGGTGAATCACGTTGGAACTTTTATCTGGTGGTGAAATGCTCGTTCGCGCCCTTGCGGACGAAGGCGTAGAGCATGTTTTTGGTTATCCAGGCGGCGCAGTTTTACATATCTATGACGCGCTATTTCAACAAGACAAAATCAATCATTACCTCGTACGTCATGAACAAGCAGCAGGTCACATGGCTGATGCTTACTCGCGCGTAACAGGCAAGACGGGTGTTGTACTAGTGACTTCTGGTCCAGGTGCAACCAATACAGTCACACCAATTGCAACTGCTTATATGGACTCAATCCCAATGGTGATTTTGTCTGGTCAGGTTGCGAGTCATTTAATTGGTGAGGATGCATTCCAAGAAACTGATATGGTGGGTATTTCTCGCCCAATCGTAAAACACAGTTTCCAAGTACGTCACGCTAGCGAAATTCCTGCAATTATTAAGAAAGCATTTTATATTGCGTCTTCTGGCCGCCCAGGTCCAGTTGTAGTTGATATTCCAAAAGATGCGACTAATCCAGCAGAAAAATTTGCTTATGAATACCCAGAAAAAGTGAAAATGCGCTCTTATCAGCCACCTTCACGCGGTCATTCAGGTCAAATTCGTAAAGCAATCGATGAATTGATTTCAGCGAAGCGCCCAATCATTTATACGGGTGGTGGTGTTGTTCAAGGCAATGCTTCAGGTCTATTGACTGAGCTTGCACACCTATTGGGTTACCCTGTAACCAATACCTTGATGGGATTAGGTGCATTCCCGGGTAATGATCCACAGTTCGTGGGTATGTTAGGGATGCATGGTACATATGAAGCCAACATGGCGATGCACAATGCGGATGTGATTTTAGCGATCGGTGCGCGTTTTGATGACCGTGTAACCAATAATCCTGCAAAATTCTGTACCAATGCAAAAGTCATTCATATCGATGTTGATCCTGCAACGATTTCGAAGACGATTATGGCACACATCCCAATCGTGGGTGCTGTAGAGCCAGTTCTTCAAGAAATGCTGGTGCAATTGAAACAAATGAACGTATCTAAGCCAAACCCTGAAGCGATTGCGGCATGGTGGTCTCAAATTAATGAGTGGCGTAAAGTTCATGGTTTGCGTTATGAAGAAGGTCAAAATGGTGTAATGAAACCTCAGCAAGTGGTTGAGGCATTAGATCGTGTGACCAATGGTGAAGCAATCATCACTTCTGACGTAGGTCAACACCAAATGTTTGGTGCCAACTACTATAAATATAAGCGTCCACGACAATGGATCAACTCTGGTGGTCTTGGAACGATGGGTGTGGGTTTACCTTATGCCATGGCGGCAAAGCTTGCATTCCCTGACCAACAAGTGGTTTGTATCACTGGTGAAGCATCAATTCAGATGTGTATCCAAGAATTATCAACATGTAAGCAATATGGCTTAAATGTGAAAATTCTATGCTTAAACAACCAAGCTTTGGGTATGGTTAAGCAGTGGCAAGATATGAACTATGAAGGACGTCATTCAAGTTCTTATGTGGATTCATTACCTGACTTTGCCAAGCTCATGGAAGCTTATGGTCATGTGGGTATCCAGATTAACCATGCAGATGAGTTGGAATCTAAGCTTGCTGAAGCGATGGCGATCAATGACAAATGTGTATTCATTAATGTCATGGTTGATCGTACAGAGCATGTTTACCCAATGTTAGTTGCGGGTCAATCGATGAAGGATATGTGGTTAGGTAAAGGGGAGCGTACATAATGAGACATATTATTTCTGTACTCGTTGAAAACGAGGCTGGTGCGCTTTCTCGTCTTGTTGGTTTGTTTAGTCAACGTGGCTATAACATTGAAACGTTAAACGTTGCACCAACAGAAGATGAAACCTTATCTCGTCTGACGTTAACCACATATGGTGATGATCATAAAATTGAGCAAATCACCAAACAACTCAACAAATTAGTTGAAGTTGTAAAAGTGGTTGATTTGTCAGAAGGTGCGCACATCGAGCGTGAATTGATGTTAATCAAAGTGAAAGCTTTGGGTGCGGCACGTGCTGAAATTAAGCGTACTGCTGATATCTTCCGTGCTCAAATCGTGGATGTAACACCGACCACTTACACAATTCAAATCGCGGGTACAACGGACAAGATTGATGGTTTTATTGACGCATTGGCTGAAAATACCATCCTAGAGGTTGTACGTTCAGGTGTTTCAGGCATCGCGCGTGGCGAAAAAGTTCTAACAATTTAGTATATATTTCTCCCAATTTTGGTTGAAGCAATGCCAAAATTGGGGGCGACCAAATCTGTCCTTGTATAACAAGGGAAATGACAAAAATTTTAGCGGAGAAAACAGATGCAAATTTTTTACGATAAAGACTGTGACTTATCAATCATCCAAGGCAAAAAAGTTGCGATTATTGGTTATGGTTCACAAGGTCACGCTCATGCGCTTAACTTGAAAGACTCTGGTGTGGACGTAACTGTAGGTTTACGTGCTGGTTCAGCATCTTGGAAAAAAGCTGAAAACTCAGGTCTTAAAGTATCTGAAGTGCCTGCAGCTGTTGCTCAAGCTGATTTAGTCATGATTTTGACTCCAGATGAGTTCCAATCTCAACTTTATCGTGATGTGATTGAGCCAAATATCAAAGAAGGTGCAACTTTAGCATTTGCACACGGTTTCTCTGTTCTTTATAACCAAGTTGTTCCACGTAAAGATTTAGACGTGATTATGGTTGCTCCAAAAGCACCTGGCCATACTGTACGTTCAGAATTCCAACGTGGTTCAGGTGTTCCTGATCTTATCGCGATTCACCAAGATGCTTCTGGTAATGCACGTAATGTTGCACTTTCTTACGCTTCTGGCGTAGGTGGTGGCCGTACAGGTATCATCGAAACTTCTTTCCGTGAAGAAACTGAAACTGACTTATTCGGTGAGCAAGCAGTTCTTTGTGGCGGTGCGGTTGAGTTGGTTAAAATGGGCTTCGAAACTTTGGTTGAAGCTGGTTATTCACCAGAAATGGCTTACTTCGAATGCTTGCATGAGCTTAAACTTATCGTTGACTTGATGTTCGAAGGCGGTATCGCTGACATGAACTATTCAGTATCAAACAATGCTGAATACGGTGAATACGTAACTGGCGTTGAAGTAATCAATGAACAGTCTCGTGAAGCAATGCGTAATGCATTAAAACGTATTCAGTCTGGTGAATATGCGAAGATGTTCATCCAAGAGGGTGCATTGAACTATCCATCTATGACTGCTCGTCGTCGTCAAAATGCAGCACACGGTATCGAAGTGACTGGCGCTAAATTACGTGCGATGATGCCTTGGATTCAAGCAAATAAAATCGTTGATAAAGAGAAAAACTAATTTCTCGAATCAATTGATTTGAATGCGAAGACCCACTCTATTTGAGTGGGTTTTTTATGTTTATTGTTACGTGCCTCAAAAAGATGAAAGCAGTGCTTTCATCTTTTTTCGTACTTTGGATTCAAGCAAACAAGATTGTTGATAAAGAGAAAAAACTAATTCTTAGTCTCTGAATTAGTTAAAAAATCCTTGTTGAAATAACAAGGTTTTTTTGTTTGGATAACAGAGTTATAACAATCTAAACAGAAAAATAGGCTTAATATTGATTATGTTTTGAACATACTTGTGTTTTTAAAATATCAGAATAAATAAAATTTTGCATAATATGGGGGAGTTGTGCAGTTTAAATGTATATTGATAGCGAGATAGAACGATTATAAAAATCTAGCGAAGACGGAATTTATAGATAAAAATAGAATGAATGAAACAGTTGATTTCATTGGGGTGAAATAATTCTATGTTTATATTCTATTGATTTATAAAGTGAAAAAGACTTGACCTTATGCTAGATGATGTTATTGTTAAGAAAAGTTTATGAATTGTATTTCGTCGCTTTCTTGAGTGTGAAGGATCGTTCTGGTTTTTTGGGCATATTGCTCCGTAAATAAAAAAAAGTACTGAATAATCATGGAAGTCCTTTATGGTACACGTTGATTACGATAGCACATTGGTCATCGTTTCCATTCTGGTTGCAGTGGTAACATGTTACGCTGCAGTTTCGATGGAAGAACTCGTTTTTAAAGCTGCTTATAAAAAGTTTGAAAAGAGCATTTTAATTGCGAGTGGTCTAATCCTTGGGTTAGCGATATGGTCAATGCATTTTGTGGGGATGCTGGCAAGTCATTTGCCAGAGGGATATCATTTTGATATCGGATTGACAGTATTGTCATATCTGATAGGTGCTGTTGCATCAATTTTTGCGGTATGGCTAACCACTCGACCTACTTTGCCGACTGCTCGTCTAATTTTAGGTGCGGTCTTTATGGGCTTAGGCATATCAGGTATGCACTATACCGGTATGATGGCACTGACGGTTGATTACCATCAAATGTATTATGATCCGTTGTTGGTGATTTGCTCGATTTTGATTGCAATCAGTGGCTCTGGTTTAAGCTTTTTCTTTGTTTTTAAATACAAGGTGGCAGTTCATCACCGTGTTGCTCTAAAAGCAGTTGTTGCTCTACTCATGGCACTCAGTATCGTCGGTATGCATTACACAGGTATGGCGGCGACATATTTTAATGAAAGCCTATTTGACATCGCTACACCTGCACAAACTGAACAAAGTATTTTATTATTTACGATTATTTTTATTGCCAGTTTGGTTTTTGTTGCAGGCTTTGCTGTGGCGGTATTAGAAGCTCGTTTGGAGCAACGTAATCAGCAGCTCATGCTGATTAATAAAGAGCTTGCGACACAGTCACTGCATGACTCATTAACTAAACTGCCTAACCGTTTATTTTTAACTGACTACGCCGAAGTCATTTTCCCTCTTCATCATTTACACAATCAAAAAGTCGCATTTTTCTATATTGATTTAGACCGCTTTAAATCAGTGAACGATGCATTTGGACACCACATTGGTGATCAGCTCTTGATTCAAATGGCACATCGTTTGAAATCGAAGTTAAATGCAAATCAGCGGCTTTTCCGTATCGGAGGAGATGAGTTTGTTCTTATCTCAGAAAATACCGAAAGTGCTGAGGCAATGAGATTTGCAGATGAGATATTGCATCATATTCAAGAAACTTATTTGATTGCAGGAAAGGATATTAATATTTCAGCCAGTTTGGGGATCGCGATCTATCCTGAGCATGGTCGTAATATACAAGATCTTCTGATTAATGCAGATATCGCCATGCTGACCTCTAAAGATCAGGGACGTAATACCTATACAATGTTTCATGCAATGTCTGATCAACAGGACGTGCGTAGTCAATCAAAATTGATCAATGACTTATACAAAGCAGTAGATGAGCAGCAGTTTGTTCTGTTTTATCAGCCCAAATTTACAGCGAATTACGAAGTCTGTGGTGTTGAGGCATTGATCCGATGGAAACATCCAAGCTTGGGATTATTAACGCCACAGATGTTTATTGACGGCGCTGAAAAAACAGGTTTGATCATTCCAATGGGCTATTGGGCATTAGAGCAAGCGTGTCAGCAAATTCAAAAATGGGAACAGAGTAACAGTCCGTTTTATCCGATCGCTGTAAATTTATCCGCACTACAATTTGAAAATAAAAAATTATTTAGTGTACTGGAACAACTGATCGCACAATATCAGATCAAACCACATAATCTAATTCTCGAAATTACAGAATCAACAGCTATGCATCACATTGATGCCAGTGTTCGCACTTTGGAACGCTTACGACAACTCGGTATTCGTATTGCGATTGATGATTTTGGAACAGGGTATTCGAGTTTTTTATATTTAAAAGATTTGCCTGTCGATGAACTTAAAATTGATCGTGGGTTTATTATTGATTTGCAGCCAAACTCAAAAGAAGAAGCAATTTTAGAAAGTATCATCCACCTTGCCACAAAGTTGGGTTTAACCGTGACAGCAGAAGGTGTAGAGACTCAACAGCAAGCAGATATATTAACTAAATTAGGTTGTCATCAATTACAAGGTTACCTGTTAGGAATCCCTGTCAATGTTGAAGGTTTGGTATTGCATCGGCAACAACATTTTGCTTAAGTATCAATGAGATTAGGCTGTTGCTTGGATATAAATCAACAACCTAAATTTCAATGGTATAGATGTTTTAATCAGACCGTTCCGCTAACCATTGGTTGACCACTGGCCAAACGGCTTGAGGTGCTTGATTGCCAGATACCAATCCCATATGCCCACCAGCTACGATTTTGAATTGTTTATCTTCACTGCTAATCAAATCCATGAGTGGGCGAACAGCTTCAGCTGTGACGATGATGTCTGTATCTCCACCAATTGCCAGTACTGAGCAATCAATATCTTTTAGGTCTGCAACTTGATCTCCAAATTGAACTCGACCTGTTGATAACTCATTGTCTATCCAGAAGCGTATGATGATATCGCGCATGACACCACCAGGATAAGCCAGCATGTTATCGACAAAAGAACTTGAAGTTGCATGGTTGATCACAAACTGACGATCATTCAAATTCTTTAAAAGTTCCCAGTAGTTTTTGACGTTTCCGATAGGATCGGTAAGTTTGAAACCTAGCGTGTTTTGCCAGCCATGAATGTGAAAGACGCGACTTGGAATCTGACGAATACGAAAGTTGGTATTATTGCGAATCCATTTTGCAGGGATGGTCAGGCGCTGATAAAACTTGCCCATATAACCTGATTTATGCGTGTTAATTGGGGATGCTAAAATCAGTAGATTTTGGATGTTTTTGTCTTTGAAAAGTGCGGTGTAGCATAGCGAAAGTGCACCACCTAAACTCCAACCATAAAGTGAAAGCTGTTGCTGACCGCTATGCTCACGAACCTTTTCAATAAAATCAGGCATAAACGTTTTTACATAAGTACCAAGATTATATTTGGCTTGGCGTAGACTCGGGCTCCCCCAGTCAATGAGATAGACATCAAATCCTTGAGCCAGAAAATAACGAACTAGACTACGATGGGGAAATAGATCATAAATCAACATGTTCGCAGCCAAAGGAGGAACAATCACAAGAGGAATACGATGTTTAGGGGATTGATCCGAATGCGCAGTATAGTGACGTAAACTAATGATTTCACGCTGATAAATGACATCAAAAGGTGTTTTTCCTGATAAGACCAGTTGATGTCCTCTTAAAATACGATCAGCTGCGTTCGTAAATACATGTTGTGTGCGTTGAGCTGTACGACTGCTGAAGATTTTCTGTGCAGCTTGAGAACCAAGCAAATTACGTTTAACTTTTGGCAATTGAGTCATTGGAACCTAAAACTCTAAGGTTGCGATGGAATAGCCGCATATTAGAAGAAAAAAGAAATTAGCTCAGTGACTCATCTGCTTAACTTATATTCCAAAATGATCAATTTGAGATGTTTTACTATAAAAAGAGTTCCACTGATCGTGGAATGAAATTTTTAGAGGCAGATTACTTTTACTTGTCATTTCATGGTAATAGGCGAAAGATTTGCCCCTAAGGCGATTTTATAAATTATGGAAGCAAGGCTGAACTATATAAAACAAGCCCAAGTGAGAAGAAATCACTTTGCTTGCTTCTTTGTAATTGTTTTCCATAGCTTGTATCAAGTTGAATACGATCCTTGCGCAACATATAACGAAAACCTGTTTGTACGAATGATTCTTTGCGGTCATTGCCATATAACTCAGTCGTGAGTGCGAGGCGCGGAGCAACCTGCGTTTCACTGCCCACACCCCAAGTGAAAAAGTTCCGATGATCTTGTTTTTCATGTGACCAGCCAAGATTAGCATGCACTATAAAAGCATCATCCATAATGGATAGGCTGACTGGAACAGAGGTGTACCAAATCTGATCAGTGGAATCATTTACATTGAACTGACTACCGGTGACCAAGCCTATTCCCCAACTATTTGTTTCTAATGCTTTTAGTAATGTCTTGGCTTGTAGAACTGCATAATTTTGCGGGTCTGCTTGATCTGTATCCGTGCGTCCCATACCCAAGGCGAGTTCGAAGTTAGAGCCAAAATTACAAGCTGGAATACTCCAGTACTCTCGATCATCGGCATGTTTTTGCATCCATATTTCGAGTTGGCAGCTTTTTGCATCGACGACTGATGCATCATCTACATGCATTGGTCGCCCTGCAAAGAGCTGCATACTGATCGACAGTGCAGTGACACTGAGAACGAGTTTTAGTAATTGACTTTTTAATTTGAACATACACTTCACTCCTATTGTTGGAGGGCGAATGTGAGTGCTTGTTATCTCATTAAATCTTGGATAGATAAAACAGAGGTCTGAAAGATACAGATGACCTTACCTTGTATCCACAAGGAAAGGTCTTAAAAGAAGAGCTTTTTGTGGATACTAGACGAAAATAGATCGACTACAACTGTCGCTAGAACAAGTACTCACAATGAAGCCCCTTAAAATGAATTGCGCGGATTTTAGCAATCGATGACGCAAATTTACAAGTGAATTTTTCATGACGATCAATGTACATGTTTATCGATCTTAAAACTTTTCTCTAACCCAACCATATGCCGCAGCAAAGGGCAGAGCTGTTCTCGCCAAATAAGGGACATGCCATAATCCGCCATGATTGGCATTTTCCATGATCAGTTCAAGTGGATGATCCAATACCTTTTCTGGGTTGGTCGCACTTTCTGGATTATTTAAATCATGTACCCAAAGTGCAGCCATAATTGCATTGGTGGTTTCGGGGCTAAATGTTTCAACTTTAAATAAATCTGCACCTGAAAAAGCTGCTTTTAAAATTGGGTTTTTCACAACAGAATGAGTGGTTGTTGATGGGGCAATATTGATTACGGTTTTTTGACCACGCGCACGTGCAGAAATCGCAAACCACTGTTGCAAACGTTTTGCGAGTGCATAGTTTGGACCTTGCTCAATCACCATGCAGTCGGAAATGCCATATTGTTGACCATTATCTGATTGAATTAACTGTTTCAAATTGGGTTTGAAAAAGTTGCTAAGAGAAATATTGTGAATGGATTTAGTGAGCAGTTTTTCTACGATTGGTCGCTGTTTAATTTTATCCTGTATAGAATGTACGACTGCTTTTGGAATGGCATAGATATCGGTCGGCGTCAGCATAAACATGATACTGCTATCAGGTTTGTGTTGACTCACTTGTTCCATGATACTGATCATCGCAATCGAAACACGGACATGTTTTTCCCCATCTAGATATGCGATACCTGCCAAATCTAAAGTCTCTGAAAAGGTGTTTAACCAATTGGCAATCTCAGGTGTTTGAGTCAGTAAATTGGCACCAAGCTGCTGTCCATCTTTTGTTGTAGAGATTTGAGGTGCAATTAAAGTCGCATTTCCTGTTTCAATCACTTTGGTAATTTTTTCCCAAATCGCAGGGTTTGGTAAATCAATTGCAACAATATTGGCACGCCATTTTGCCAGCCAACTTAAAGGACCTGCTTCTGAGCCTGCACCGAATAACACCATAGTGCGTTTTGATAAATCAAACCATTCAGGATGTTGATTGAGTAAGCGGAGTGCCTTGGCATGACTAGGTTCGATGACCTGTTGTTGTTCCCAAAGATCAATTTGCTGTAATAGCGCTTCGCCTTGTAATTTTTTGCCATGATAAGGAATAAACCACGGTTCAATGGTTGAACTGCCTGTTCCTTTTAAAATAAAACGTTCAAATGGTTGATCTTTAATATTTGCCATGGCATGACTTAAAGCATCATTTTGTTCTGCACGATTAAAATTAAATGAGGCTTTGGCCGCTTCCAGTCCACTCTGTGCAATTCGTATAGGATGATCGACAGATTCGATACCTGCTTTAACCAATTCTTGAAAATAAACAGGGTAATTTTTTCTCCAGTTTTTTTCGGCAATGAGTTTAGAGGCATAAGGTGAATCAACACTTTGTAGTGCTGATTTAAGGATTTGTTTTGCGGTTTGAGTTGTACTGGGTACTTTTCTTCCTGATGGTATCGGAAATTGTATGCCATCACGATTGGATTGTATTTTTTTACTCAACTGAATACTCCATTATCTTCAAACTTAATTCAAAAGATCTCATTCATCATCTATGCCATCTTAGTCACTCAATCAAGTAAAGAAGATGGCAAAATGTGTATTAATGAATTGAAGTTTTTATTTGATTGATATTGGAAGAGATTTAGTTCGCATTTAAAACTATTTATGCGTAGATTCTGGCTGATATTCATTGATCACTTCAAGTGCAGCTCGAAAAGCTTCTTGAGTAGCTGGCGCACCGCAATACGGTAGGCTATGCAATAAAACTTCCTGAATTTCTTCAACACTGGCGCCGTTATTCAATGCACCACGAATATGACCTTTAAGTTCCGTTGGGCTTTTTAGTGCAGTTAAAAAAGCAATCGTTACCAAAGAGCGGTATTTACGTGGTAAAACCCCTTCACGTTGCCAAGTTGACCCCCAAGCATGTTCATTAATCCAGCTCTGTAAAGGTTCAGTGAAAGGTACGGTATTGTCTTGTGCACGTTTTACGAATGATTCACCCATCACTTCAGTACGTACTTTAAGTCCATTTTCATAATCTTGTTGTGACATATTTTTTACTCTTGCTCAGATGAGATCGTTATTGAATTTAAGTATCGATATTTACTTAATAGTAGCTAAATCATGAAAGAAGCTAAAGTTACGATTTTGACTGAATGTTCTTCGAGTAAAGAATAATACCTAGTCTAATCTAGTGTATTGGGCGTTATTGAAAAGACGGTGGTTTGGTAAATAGATATCGTTATTTATCTTAATAAATCACTCAATAATAATTAATAAGATCGTGAAGAAGGATAAGAACGATATGAAAGAAACACCCAAAATAAGCTCTTTTTTCATGATTACACCTATTCGATTTCTATGTGTGTGTGAAGCGTGATATGTTTTTTGTTAAAAATGTCTATTTTGCACATTTTAATAAGTGGTGATGAAAGTGTCAAGCTATAATTGAGACGTAAAATTTGATGTAAATCTCATATTAAAAAACTAAATACTCTGAGGGATTTAATTATTGAATACTAATATATGGAAAAACTATCTTTGCAATGATTATGCTAACAAGAGTTAAAATGAAACTCCGATATAAGATGGATTTTGAAAATACTTGCAAAGCATGATTAGACATCGAATGGATATTTAGATTTACAAATAGTGGTTGTTTGAGTAAAGATAAAATTAGATTAATTTCATAAAATATTGAATTTTAATATATTTTTATGTTTTTAATTTACTTTTGGGTCAACTTCATCGGCTTTTTTGAAAAAAAAGACTACAATCATAATCCTTATAAGGGTTGAATTCAGTTAGAATAGCGATGATTCTATTTGCTATTGATACCAGACCGAATGTGGAGTTGGAATGAGTAAAGACACGTCAACTTTGGTCGTTTCTGAGGACACAATGTTGTCTCATGATACTGAAACGACTTTAGAGCATGTTGTCAGTATTATGCCTCAACTAATACATTGGCTCATCAAATCGGGTATTGGCTATAATGAGTTTTCAACTGCATTGAAAGCATTGTTTTATAACGAAGCAATAAAAGAATTAGATGCCATTAAACAGAAGAAAACAGATTCTGCGATTAGTTTGTTATCGGGACTAAACCGCCGTGATGTTAGAAGCTTTTGTCAATCCTATGGTGAGTATCAACTGGTAAATCAATTTGACTTACAGCTACCGATTAGTGTTCCTGCACGTGTAATTGGGATGTGGATTAATCAAAAACTACCGCAACAGATTCCTTTTCAGGGTGATCAGTATAGTTTTGAAAACTTAGTTAAACAGGTTTCTTCAGAAAAACATCCTAAATCTATTTTATTAGAATTAAAGCGATTAGGGATTGTGATTGAGGAAGAAGATAATATCGTTTTGCAAAACTCAAGCTTTACACCAGATCCTCAAGCAGATGAAAGTAAACAGTTATTTACGCAAAATATTTCTGATCATTTATCAGCTGGAATAAGCAACTTGACTAAAAATAGCAATTTTTTAGAGCAAGCGATATTTGCAGATGAGTTGAGTCAAGAATCTGTTGAAAAGCTTAATCAGTTAAGTGTTGACCTCTGGAATTTAATGTCTAAAGCAATCATTTCTGCAGCTATAGATTATTGCAAGCTTGATGAAAATGATCCAGAAGCAAAAAAACGATTTAGGCTTGGTGTATATCAATATGATGAATAAGTGATTATTTTCTCTGTTTCTTGACTTTCCCAATTTTTTCTAAGCCCCTCCATAATATTGAATACGATATTCGATAACCAAATTTTTCTTCAAATGGCTCAAGCAAGTCGCTAATTTGTGTAAAAGGTGTTGTTTCAACAAACGCCTTAAAGCTTTCTAAGTTTTTGATGGTAAATGCTCGTCCATTCCTAACAGCGGGGATGGGAATTAAATTTTGTGTTGTTTTCTCCAGTAAAATCCAATTGTCTAAAGTAGATCTTGCAATATTAAATTGTTTGCAAACATTCGATTTATGGTTTGTCTGGCGATATGCTGCCATGACTTTTTTTCGCAGATCCAACGAATACGCTCGCATAGAAGTTACTTATAATTCCTGTGGTAGTACAGATAAGTTGAACCAGTCAACATTCGATTTAAGCTTCGATGAAATGACGATCTGTCCTGCTTTTGCCAACTGGTTTGCTCCAAATTTTTAGCAAAATGTAGCATCAAATATAAATAATGTACATATTGAACATATTTTTTTAAATTTTATTTCATATCGTACAAATCTATTATGTTTGTTATTTAATTAATTTATTTTAAATCAATATTTTATTTTTAATTTTAAATATTTTGTGTAATGGATCTCACTATTGCACCAGAGAAAACTATATGTTAGTTTTTTAAATATGTGCAAAATACACATTAAATATTGATTTTAATGACTCATGCCACAGACTGTATAACCTCGAGTTTAGATTAATAAAATCGATATTTATCAATAATTAATTAGTTTTACAAAGGACTACGTGATGAAAAAAACTTTTCAATTGTCGGTGATGGCAACCGCTTTATTGACTGTGAATGCTTATGCGGCTGTAACAAATATCGGTACAGATAATACAGCGACAGGACCAGACACGACTGTTGTTGGTACGAATAATGCTGCTGCGAATACTACGGTAGTTGGTACAGACAACACCGTAACTGGTGGGGAAGGCTTTGTGGGAGGGGCTGGTAATACTGTAGATGGCTTTGGTTCTGCGGTTATCGGGAATAATAATACGACCCATGATCAGTATGCCGTTGCTGTGGGGAGTAATAATGAGGTCACAGGTGCTGGCGGTACGGCTGTAGGTAATAATATTACGATTCATGATAGTCAATCTACAGCGGTGGGTGGAAATAGTGATGTGAAAGGTCAATATGCCAGTGCATTTGGTGACTCCGTTACGGTTGATGGTACAGGTGCAACAGCGATTGGTTCTACATCAGAAGCAACGGGCGAGTATGCAACAAGCCTTGGCTTTGGTGCAAAAGCAACAGCAGATAATGCCATTGCAACAGGCAGTAACGCAGTTGCAAGTGGGGAAAATTCGATTGCTATTGGTAGTGGTGCAGAAGCAAGTTCTGAGGGTGGGGTTGCAATTGGTGCTGGTGCCAAAGTAACAGGTGCGAACTCAGTTGCAATTGGGGCAAATACCGTTGCGGATGAAGATAACACTGTCGCTATGGGTGATCGTCGTGTGGTTTATGTTGCAGATGGTATTAACAATCATGATGCGGTAAATCTAGGACAGTTAAATGCGGCACTTGCTGATATTGATACAGCACCAAGCCAAGCTGATTTAGATGCAATTAACGATAAAATTGCTCAGGAAAAAGCGGAACGCATCGCAGGAGATGCTGACTTACAAGCCAAAATTGATAATGAAGCGCAAATCCGTGCAGATGCAGATGCCGCGGAAACAGCAGCACGAACAGCAGCTATTAATAATGAAGCTCAAATCCGTGCAGATGCAGATGCTGCTGAAACAGCTGCACGTATCGCAGGTGATGCTGCTGAAACAGCCGCACGTATTGCAGGTGATGAAGCTGAAAAGGCTGCACGTATTGCCGCAATTAATACCGAGAAAGCCGCACGTATTGCAGGCGATGAAGCAGAAGCAGCTGCACGAACTGTAGAGGTTAATCGTTTAGATGGTCGTATTGATGCAGAAACTGCAACACGCAAATCAGAAGTAAAGCGCCTAGATGGTCGTGTTGACCAATTGAATCGTCGTTTGGATCAAGTTGAAACGACTGCAAATCGAGGTATTGCCATTTCTTTAGCAGCTCAACAAGCGATTCCAAGCATTCAACCAGGACAAGTCGCAGTCTTTGGCGGCATGGGCTATTACGAAGGTGAAGCCGCAGGTGCATTTGGTGTGGTGACATCCTTCAGTGATCGTTTCTCTGGAAGTGGTGCGGTCGGTGTTGCTGAGGGCGGCAAGTTTGGTGGTCGTGCGGGCGTCGCTTATGTCATCGGAGGGAACTAAGTCGTACTTGGTTATTAACACTGGGTTTGATTTAGTCATAATAAAAGGATGATGTAATGAAAAAAACTTTTCAATTTTCAATCATTACTATGGCCATAATGGCAAGTAGTGTATATGCAGCACCAGTTTGGGAAGGTCCAACTGGAACAGGCACCGGTTTTAGTAATGCGATGGGAGGAGCAACAAATTTGGCTAATGTTGATCCTTCTGCAACGGGTATTATTGTTGGTCAAGCAATTGATGTCAGTCAAACTAGTATTGGCATCGGTTATAACAGCAATGCAATGGGAAATGATAGTTTTTCTGCTGGTTCAGCAAATAATGCCAATGGTGATTCCTCTGTTGCTATAGGACGCGTCGCGAATGCCAACGGGGATAACAGTATTGCACTTGGTGCCACAGTTGCAGCAGGAGGTACAGATAGTATAGCTGTAGGGAATAGCCAAACAGTTAACGGTGATAATGCAACGGCAGTTGGCCGTGGTAGTCTCGTTAATGGCAGCCAAGCTAGCTCTTTGGGACACGTGGCTTGGACGGGTGGCGATGGTGCAACTGCGATTGGTAGCGAAACATGGGCAAATGCCGAAAATGCAACGGTTTTAGGTTTTAATGCAGAAACAGGCGGTAAAAATGCATTAAACATCGGTCATGATGCACATGGCGGTGGGTTGAATGCGATTCATATTGGTCACAAAACAACAGGTAGTGCAGAAAATACGATTGTAATCGGTTCAAATGATCCAACGAAGCCGGGACAGCCATGGGCAGATGATAAGAACTCTGTGGCGATTGGTTATAATGCTGATACTCACAATGGTGGTGGTGGCAGTACTGAGAACACGGTGAGTTTTGGTGGTTTTTTCACTGGAGCCGTTCGTACGATCAGTCAGGTGGCTGATGGTATAAATGACCACGATGCAATCAATGTTTCACAATTGAATAATGCAATAGCGAGTTTAACTTCTGGAGCTGAGCTAATTGCACATGCAGATGATCAACTTGCCGTAGAAAAAAATCAGCGTATTGCGGCTGATACTGATTTGCAAGCTGCGCTTGATAACGAAGCTCAAATCCGTGCAGATGCAGATGCGGCTCAGACAGCAGCACGTATTGCCGCAGTTGATAATGAAGCTCAAATCCGCGCTGCTGCAGATGCAGCGGAAAAGGCAGCACGTATTGCAGGAGATGAGGCTTTAGCTGAAGCTCGTATTGCGGGTGATGCAGCAGAAGCTGCGGCGCGTACAGCAGCGATTAATGCTGAGGCACAAGCTCGTATCGCAGGTGATGCGGAACAAAGAGCAGAGCGCATTAAACAGGTAAATCGTTTGGATGGTCGTATTAATGCCGAAGCAGCAGAGCGTACGGCAGAAGTTGCCCGTCTAGACGGTCGTATTGATCATGCGAGTCGCCGTTTGGATGATATCGAGAAAACTGCCTACCGTGGTGTCGCTATTGCACTGGCAGCCCAACAAGCGGTTCCAAACATTCGTTCTGGTCAAGTAGCATTGTTTGCTGGTGTAGGTCATTTCGAGGGTGAAACTGCTGGCTCTGTGGGGGTTGTAACTTCATTTATTTCGAATCGAGTATCTTTGAGTGGTGCTGTTGGTTTCGCTGGTGGCAATGAAGTTGGTGGGCGTGTTGGTCTGAGTTATTCATTTTAGATCAGTCATGATCTAAATGAAGATTAAAAATATGAGAATTTGAGTGGTGTAGATTGGCTATATATTTGCTCAAATTCTCTTTTATTGAAGCTCCTTTTGGGTTGCTCTTCTTCAGCATGGGAGCACCCTTTTTTTACTGGTGAAGCACGGTTATTGCCAAGAAAAATGGTATATCTTAATCACAGGATTAATTCGATTATCTGTTAAAATGTGAAGGGATAAACAAAAAAACAGTTGATAGGATGTCATCTGTAAAACATCTATAAAATGCTTATCGGGGCAATATGCATGAAATCTACGCAATATAAACTTTCTTTAGTTTTATTGGGGGCATTCTTTTTTACAGGTTGTAAAGATGAAAATGGCAATTTTAATGTTGGTGTCAGTTTAGGGGGGACAGGGACAGGAGGGTTGTCTGTAGGAACTGAAAGCCCAGTGCCTAAGCCTCAACCTGATGTTAAGCCAGATCGTATGGAAGAAGATGGTCTGTTGTATGCGGTTGCCTATCCAAATCCGATTACTCAAAACTGTAATGGAATAGAACGTAAAATACAGTTTGTTCGCCATTATTTCCCTCATACTCCAATGATAATGGGAGATCGGGTAGATCTATATGGTATGAAGGATTCAAGCCCGACAAGATTTAAGCTTCAAGTAATAGTCAAAAATACAACTTCATCTCCAATTTATGAATATATCAATAGCTGTAAAGCCGCTTTCCAGCTTACAGGTACTAAAACTGAAAAAATAACGCAAACAGATTATTGTCTAAATGATGAAACCGTAAATGTGTATCAGCCAGATGAATCGCGAACATATTTCTACACATTTAATTTGCCGAATATTTTACAAAATTGGACGGCAAACTATCAGGCACAATATTCAAAAAAATTCTACGCAGAGACGCAAGGTAGTATGTATGATAATGAAAGTATAAAGGAAAGGACTCAATGTGACCCTTTAAGCACCATTTTATTATTAGATGAATATCCTTCTACAAAAGATGGCGCGCCTCCTTCATCAAATACTGGTAATGGTAATAACTCTGGTTCTAACAATAATCCACCTACGAATACCGACAATCCACCCCCAATTTTTGGTGGTTTTGATTTAGATGAGGACGATGCTGAGCCACCTATCTTCGGTGGCTTTGGTTTGTGAGATAACATTAAGACGGTTTAGTATTGAACGGTCATCACCGAGATGGCTTTTCAACCGTTGTTTACTGATGCGTTGATATATGTGTATTGATGATTAAATTCAATCATCAATACTAAATCTAAAAAATTGAGACGCAATATCTAAGGTAAAGAAAGCCTAGATCAATAAACATTGAAATCTGCTACAATTGCGCCAATTTCGAATTCTCACTTTTTCAGTTAGTTCATATTAGAAAATGATATGTACTGAACTGCGTATATATTGAAGATTTTTCTCATGAGTTTTAAAGACGAATTGGCAGCACAGGTTGCCCAACGACGTACATTTGCGATCATTTCCCACCCCGATGCGGGTAAGACAACGATGACAGAAAAACTGTTGTTATGGGGGAAAGCAATTCAGGTTGCGGGTATGGTAAAAAGCCGTAAATCTGATCGTGCAGCAACCTCAGACTGGATGGAAATGGAAAAAGAACGTGGAATCTCTATTACCACGTCGGTCATGCAATTCCCTTATAAAAAGCACACCATCAACTTATTGGATACACCGGGACATGAAGACTTCTCGGAAGATACCTACCGTACCTTGACAGCAGTAGACTCTGCTTTAATGGTGATCGATGGTGCAAAAGGTGTCGAAGAACGAACCATTAAATTGATGGAAGTGTGTCGTATGCGTGACACACCGATTATCTCATTTGTGAACAAGATGGACCGTGAAATTCGCGAGCCATTGGAATTACTTGATGAAATCGAGAATGTTCTCAATATTCGTTGTGTGCCGATCACATGGCCTTTAGGTATGGGGCGTGATTTTGCAGGTGTGTACAACCTGATTGACAACAAATTTTATGTATATAAAGCTGGTTTTGGTTCAACCATTACGGATATTGAAGTTCGTGATGGTTATGATCATGCGGATATTCGTGAGAAAGTTGGAGAGTTGGCTTGGGCATCTTTTGAAGAGTCACTTGAGTTAGTTCAAATGGCGAATGAGCCACTTGATCGCGAGTTATTCTTACAAGGTAAACAAACACCAGTTCTATTTGGTACAGCACTAGGTAACTTTGCAGTTGATCATGTATTGGATGCCTTTATCAATTGGGCACCAGAACCTAAAGCACATCCGACTCAAGAACGTACAGTCGATGCGAACGAAGAAGGATTCTCAGGCTTTGTCTTTAAGATTCAAGCAAACATGGATCCGAAACACCGTGACCGTATCGCCTTTATGCGTATTTGCTCTGGTAAATATGAGAAAGGCTTGAAAATGAATCATGTGCGTCTTGGTAAAGATGTACGTATTAGTGATGCATTAACTTTCCTCGCAGGTGAGCGTGAGCATCTAGAAGAAGCTTGGCCGGGCGATATTATTGGTTTACATAACCACGGTACCATCCAGATTGGCGATACTTTTACCAGTGGTGAAAAATTACATTTCACAGGGATTCCACACTTTGCACCTGAAATGTTCCGCCGTGTCCGTCTAAAAGATCCTTTGAAATCTAAGCAATTGCAAAAAGGTTTAAAAGAGTTATCTGAAGAAGGTGCAACTCAGGTGTTTATGCCGCAAATCAATAATGATCTGATAGTAGGCGCTGTCGGTGTGTTACAGTTTGATGTGGTCGCCTATCGCTTAAAAGAAGAATATAAAGTGGACTGTATTTATGAGCCTGTGAATGTTCATACGGTGCGTTGGATTCATTGTGACGATGAAAAGATCCTTAATGAATTTAAGAAAAAAGCACATGATCAATTGTCAGTTGATGGTGGTGGTCATTTAACTTATCTTGCGCCGAGTCGTGTTAATTTACAGTTAATGCAAGAGCGTTGGCCTGATATCGAGTTCCGTAATACACGAGAACATTAAAAATATAAAAACAGCTTCTATGATTAGAAGCTGTTTTTAATTGAAGATGCTAAAAATAAAGGGATGAGTAATCATGAATATTTTAAAACCACTTGCTACGATCAGTTTAATGATGGGAATAATGGCTTTAACCGCATGTGATCGTCCTGATAAAAGCGAGGCAGATTCCACAATACAGCAGACATCTAAAATAGAAAAAGCCGAGGTATTGCCTTATTTAAATATCCAAGAAGCAAAAGCGAAGTATGCTTTACCTTTTTGTGAGAAGAAAAACTGTATCGATATTGCGATTCAAACGGTCAATACTCAAGATCATTGGCTTAATTCATGGATTGAGCAGCAACAGTCAAATGTGATTCAGCATCAAATCGAATTAAAGCAAAATATGAGCTTGCAACAAGCGATCAATGCATATGTGAAAAAGTCTGATGAGTGGCAGGATAAATATTCACAAAATAAAGCCTATGAGTTACAGATGAGCACTCGTATTGCCTCACAACGCAACCAATATGTATTGTTGCAGATTGGGGTAGATAGTAAACAAGAAGATGTTTCGGTCAAGGATCGTTACTATTTTTTTGTTGCTGATCGGAAGCTGCTAAAATCTTTAACGGTATTGGATGTGATTCAAAAGAATCAACAAACGGTGATGCATAGTCTAATTCAGGCACATTATCAAACATGGCGTGAACAACAGTCTGCTGAGGTCAATAAACAGCTTCCGAAAACTTTATATTGGGGGCAAGCAGATTGGTTTTTTGATGGTGAAGGGATTGGTATTCATTATCGTGCCAATGAGATTAGTAAAGATGCACCACAACTGGATATTTACTTTACGACTGAACAAACGAAACAAATGCTACAACCTGAAATCTACCAAAAAATGTTTTAAATTTTGGGCGGCTACGTATAGAAATTGCATGTATGCCTAGTAGTTTCAAATGAAGTTCGATAGCATTTAAAAAATCTTGTGTGATAACAATGCTTATAGGTTCCAGATGAAAACATTTTATAAATATAGCGTTCTTGCCTGTGCAATTTTACTTGCTGCTTGCCAACCAAAATCAGAACCGAAAGAATCACAGGAACAAACCAAAGATCCTGTTGTAGAGCAGCGAACAGAAACAACTCTACGTGGTGAAACAGTGAAAGTTGAGCTAACTTTGCCAGAATGTAAGGGGAATGCTTGTCCTGAATTTGTGGTAGAGCGCTTGCAGAGTAATTTTCCATTTATTGATCAATTCTTAGATCAGCAAATTTTAGATCAATTAAGCAAAATGCTGGATGTTGTTGACACTGATACAGCGGTTTCTACTGTGCAAGCAGCCGAACAAGAACAAAAAATAGAACCTCAAGTTCAGCAGTATGCCAATGCGTTTATTAAAGTAGACGAAGAGTTAAAAGCCTTGAGCGTTAGTCATCAGATTAGTTTGATGGTAAAGCCTAAAATCTTACAAACAGAAGGTAGCTTGGCAACGATTGTTTTAAATAGTAGTAGTTATATGGGGGGGGCGCATGGCTCCACTGCACAACAATATTTTAATTTTGATTTAGTCCAGCAAAAGCAGGTTCAGTTAAAAGATTTATTGTTACCTAAACAGCAAGCTGTGTTGAAAAAGCTGACCCATGATGCATTTAAAACATGGATTGTGGATACTAAACTTGCCAATAATCCTGAAGAATATGAGCAAGCATGGCCATTTCAAATGACGGAGAATTTCTTGTTTGGAGAACAAGGATTAATTTTACAATATGGTGAATACGAAATAGGTCCCTATGCAGTCGGTTTGCCGCGTCTGGTTATTCCTTATGATCAGATGCAAGGTGTAATAAAACCTGAGTACTTACCGAAAGTGGATGCGCCAGCTGCTTCGACACCTGTGACATCTTCCTAACTTCCTATGAAACTTGAAGGTCGGTAGATTGCAAAATAATAGAAGGGATAGGTAACTCAATATGCAGCTATTTGATACCCATACCCATTTCGATGTTGCCGATTTTGATCAAGATCGGCAACAGTTGGCGGTGCAGGCAAAACAGGTCGGTGTCGAAGCGCTGATTTTAATTGGTTTTATTGAGTCCCGCTTTGATACATTGATTCAAACCCATCAACAATTACAAGGTTGGGACAATGTTCCCAAATCGTATCTTGCACCCGGTTTACATCCTTTTTATATTGAGCAACATCATGAGGCTCATCTACAACAGCTTGAGCGGATATTACAGCAACATGATTGTGTTGCGGTGGGAGAGATTGGTCTAGATACTTTTTTAAAACAGCACAAGCAGCCTGAATTATTTGCCAAACAACAATATTATTTTAACGCCCAGCTTGAACTGGCCAACCAATATAATAAGCCTGTGTTATTGCATATTCGCAAAGCACATGCTGAAAGTATCGCGATATTAAAAGCACAGAAATTTAAATTGGGTGGGATTGCACATGCCTTTAGTGGTGGGATTGAAGAAGCGAAGGCATTGGTAAAACTCGGATTTAAAATTGGGATCACAGGACAAATCACCAATCCAAACGCCAAGAAATTACATCAAGTGGTGCAAGCGATAGGTACAGAACATTTAGTGATAGAAACGGATTGTCCTGATATGACACCATTATGCTGCCAAACATCGACTGAACACCGCACGCGTAATACCCCTGTTAATTTGCCGTATGTACTTGAGTATTTGGCTGCAATGCTTGAACAATCACAAGAAGTACTTGCCCAACAAATATGGCAAAACTCTTTGAGCACTTTGAATATAAAATTTTAGAATAATAAGAACATAATCTCAGCTTGAATAAGATACTAAAAGGGAACACATTGTTTCCCAAACAAGGGTACATTAAATAAAGCACTTCATAATAAACAAAGCGCCAATACTGGGAGGGTAACCTTATGGCCAGATATAGCAAAATTAATAGTTTCAATGCATTACAAACACTAACTGTTGGTTCCAAATCCTATCAAATCTATAGCTTAACGCGAGCAGCTGAGCAACTCGGTAATATTGATAAGTTACCCAAGTCTTTAAAAGTTTTATTGGAAAATTTATTGCGCTTTGAAGATCAAAAAAGTGTAAAAGTTGAGGATATTCAAGCCTTAGTTGATTGGCAAAAAGACAAACGCTCTGATCAAGAAATTCAATATCGCCCGGCACGTGTCCTGATGCAAGATTTTACAGGGGTACCGGCTGTTGTTGATTTGGCGGCAATGCGTGCCGCGATGGCAAAGGCAGGTGGAGATCCAAACAGAATCAATCCATTGTCACCTGTAGATTTGGTGATTGACCACTCGGTGATGGTCGATCACTTTGCCAATCAAAATGCATTTGATGTGAACGTGAGAATTGAGATGGAGCGCAATGGAGAGCGTTATCAATTTTTGCGTTGGGGGCAATCTGCTTTTGATAATTTTAGTGTTGTGCCACCCGGTACAGGCATTTGTCACCAAGTCAATTTGGAGTATCTTGCTCAAGCCGTGTGGTTAGGTGAGGATGAAGGGCAAACATTTGCATTTCCAGATACCTTAGTGGGTACAGATTCACACACCACCATGATCAATGGCTTAGGTGTTTTGGGTTGGGGGGTAGGTGGGATTGAGGCGGAAGCTGCAATGTTAGGGCAGCCTGTATCGATGCTGATCCCTGAAGTCGTCGGTTTCAAATTAACGGGCAGATTAAATGAGGGAATTACTGCGACAGATCTGGTCTTAACGATTACACAGATGCTTCGCCAAAAGGGTGTGGTCGGTAAGTTCGTTGAGTTCTATGGTGATGGTTTAGCTGATTTGCCGTTGGCTGATCGCGCGACGATTGCCAATATGGCACCTGAGTATGGTGCAACCTGTGGTTTTTTTCCTATCGATGAAGTCACATTGTCCTATTTGGCATTGACGGGCCGTCAACAACAACGAATTGATTTGGTTGAGGCCTATAGTAAAGCCCAAGGTTTATGGCGAAATACAGGAGATGAACCCGTATTTACCGATACATTAAGTTTGGATATGAGTACGGTTCAAGCCAGTTTAGCTGGTCCAAAACGTCCACAAGATCGTGTGCTACTAGCGGATGTAGCAAAGACTTTCAATACATTGATGGAACTAACACTAAAGCCTGTCGATGAAATGAAAGAACAATTGGAAAATGAAGGCGGAGGTGGCACAGCGGTTGCGGCTAAGCAGGCTAATTTGCCTCACGAAAGCCCTGCATGTACGATTGATGGACAAATCTATCCTTTGAATCATGGTGATGTGGTGATTTCAGCCATTACGTCATGTACCAATACTTCAAATCCGAGTGTGATGTTAGCCGCAGGTTTATTGGCTAAGAAAGCAATTGAAAAAGGTCTACAGCGAAAACCTTGGGTGAAAAGTTCACTTGCACCAGGCTCAAAAGTCGTAACAGATTATCTTGCTGCAGCAGGTTTGACTCCCTATTTAGATCAATTGGGTTATAACCTTGTCGGCTATGGTTGTACCACTTGTATCGGAAATTCTGGACCTTTACCTGATCCAGTTGAAGAAGCAATTCAATGTCATGACTTAAATGTCGCTTCTGTACTGTCAGGCAATCGTAATTTTGAAGGGCGTGTTCATCCACTGGTGAAAACCAATTGGTTGGCATCACCGCCTTTGGTTGTTGCTTATGGTTTATCGGGAAATATTCGTACGGATTTAACCTCTCAACCGATTGGGCAAGGGAAAGATGGACAGGATATTTATCTGAAAGACATTTGGCCGACGCAGGCTGAGATTGATCAGATGCTGCAAAAAGTAAATACAGAAATGTTCCATAAGGAATATGCGGCTGTTTTTGATGGTGATGAAACATGGCAGGCGATTCAAATTCCACAAAGTCAGACTTATACGTGGCAAGATGATTCAACCTACATTCGTCATCCGCCATTCTTTGATGAAATTGATCAACCACCAAGATCAATTGAGAATATCGAACAGGCACGTATTTTAGCGGTGTTAGGTGATTCTGTGACGACTGACCATATTTCTCCAGCGGGAAATATTAAGAAGGATAGTCCAGCGGGACGTTATTTGCAGGAGCAAGGTGTAGATCCAAAAGATTTCAACTCATATGGTTCGCGTCGTGGTAATCATGAAGTGATGATGCGAGGCACATTTGCCAATATTCGAATTAAGAATGAAATGTTAGGTGGCGAAGAAGGTGGCAATACCATTCATATTCCGAGTGGTGACAAACTTTCGATTTACGATGCATCGATGCGTTATCAGCAGGAAAAAACGCCTTTAGTAATTATCGCTGGAAAAGAATATGGCACAGGTTCTTCGCGTGACTGGGCTGCTAAAGGAACAAATTTAATTGGTGTAAAAGCGGTTATCGCTGAAAGTTTTGAACGAATTCATCGTTCGAATCTTGTTGGGATGGGGGTTTTACCGTTGCAATTTATCGATGGGCAATCGCGTCAGTCTTTAAATTTAACTGGGCGAGAAGTTCTCTCTATCCACGGTTTATCAGATGATATTCAACCACATCAAACGTTGGATGTGAGTGTGCTTCGTGAAGATGGTCAGCAAGATCAATTTAAGGTCTTGTGTCGTATCGATACTTTAAATGAAGTGGAATATTTCAAGGCAGGCGGTATTTTGCATTATGTATTGCGGAATCTAATCGCAGCTTAATTGAAGTAAGCCCTGTAAACTTACAGGGCTTTTTCAGATCATATTTAGCTAAATTTGAATAACTTCTTCAAACTAAAAGTCGGTGTCAACGACCAAACACCCCATGGATTAAAATAAAGTGAATCTTTATCGAAGAAATCACTCGATTCCTTTCTATGAAGTTTTAATATTTCTGCGCCTTCCTTTACAGAAAAAGTTTGTTTCTCTAACAGTATTGGGTTTTCGATAAAAAGGTAGAGTAAAAATTGATTCAAGACAGATAAGGCATGCTCCACTTTTAAGTTGACGCAGCCTTCAGGTTTGCCGAATTGATGCATACCACAAGAATAAATTAAGTCTTGATCGAAAACAGGTAGAACAAATGCTTTATATAAGTCTAGAGGATTCTCTGCATCAAAGTTCAGCCAGTCTGATCGAAGGTGAGTTACTCCAGACGTTTCAACTTTAATGGCTAATCCACCGGCTTTGAGCAGCGCCTGACCCAGTAACAGCGCTTGTTGTGCTAAGGCTATTGATCCAGCTTTGCAAATAACATAAACCACCATCTGATGTTGCTCTATTTGTTGTAGCTCTTGTTCTGAAAAACGATCCATACTCTGCTGCCTAAAGACCTGACTTACGCTAGGATCGTTTTTATGTTCTTCAATTTCAGCAAAATAATCACTGGTTAACGCTTTAATAATTACCCCAGCGTAAATATATCCTGTGTCATGGGTCAATAGCGCATGTAATAAGGCTTGATGATTTTGCCAGACTCCTGGAATACATAAGATAATGTCCTGTTGATCTTGCTTATCCATAATCATATTTTCTAAT
This sequence comes from Acinetobacter haemolyticus, assembly GCF_003323815.1. Classification (NCBI taxonomy): domain Bacteria; kingdom Pseudomonadati; phylum Pseudomonadota; class Gammaproteobacteria; order Moraxellales; family Moraxellaceae; genus Acinetobacter; species Acinetobacter haemolyticus. The sequence continues at coordinate 2,881,293 of NZ_CP030880.1, read as the reverse complement.
GAATTGTTTTATTTATAATACAATAATCCTTATTAAATTCTGGTTTTATTTGCGATGTCATTGATCAAAATAAGTGAGGAATTTGCTTTAAATGGTTGAGAGCGATCTATTTTTAAATTAAATCTATTTGGGCTACCAAGTCTTGGTATTAAGTTCTCTCTGAGAGCAGCTTAATCTCCCAGTAAATTATTTAAAAGATGAAAGCGGGTCTTTCATCTTTTTTATTTGAATGTTAGCTTTTCAGCGTTAATGTGATAACGATTAATCTCTAGGAATCATGGTTTTGAATCAGCTGCCGCGATATGTTTATTATTTATTGGTTGCTCAAGCATTTAATTTAATTACAGCGGTATTGTCGGTCACGGTTTCAGCGATTGTTGGCTTAAAACTTGCGCCCACGCAGGCCTTGGCGACAGTACCTTATGGTTTGCAATTCTTGGCCATGTTACTGACGACGTTTATCTTTTCATTTTTAATGAAAAAGTTGGGGCGACATTTAGTATTTCAGTTTGGATGCATTTGTCTATTTTTAGCAGGTGTGTTTGGCTATCTCGCCTTACAAAGTGAACAGTTTTATTTATTGTGTCTTAGTCATTTTTCACTGGGCTTATTTATTTCTACGGCTAACTTTTATCGTTTTGCTGCCTCTGATCGTCTCGATTCTGATTTAATCCCCAAAGCCACAGCGATGGTTATTTCTGGTGGCGTCGTCGCTGCGATTATTGCACCTGTTTTGGCGATCCAATTTCAACAGGTGCAAGGTCTACCTGATTTTACTGCGATTTACTTAATTTTCAGTGTGTTGGCATTGTTGTTGTCACCAATTCTTTATATTTGGAACCAAAAATTTAAATTACTGCAAGCACAGCAAGTTGTGACCCAGTCGCTACAACGAGCTAAATTGCCCATTAATATGATTGTCGTGGCTGTGATCAGTGGGGCATTTGCTTACTATATTATGAATGTCATGATGATAATGTCTTCCTTGCATTTAAAGGAACACCATTCATTTCATTATGCTTCGATTTCTATTCAGCTACATGTTTTGGCCATGTTTGTTCCTTCATTCTTTGTATCTAAGCTGATTCAGCGTTGGGGAACACATCGCACAATTTATATCGGTTTTATTTTGTTGATGCTGTCCTCTTTGATTCCAATATTTGGACAAGAAGGAGTTTATATCAATATTGCACTGATTATTCTGGGTGTAGGCTGGAACTTTGCGTATTCAGGTGCATCTACGCTCTTGGCTGGTTTAAATGATCAGCAAAAGCATCGTGTACAAGGCATGAATGAAACCACGATTGCCTTATTTGCGACACTTGGTGCTTTCCTCCCTGCACCAATTCTGACTAAGCTGGGTTGGATGAATGCCAATTTGTTGGCTTTATCGATAAGTGTTGTTATTTTTATAATATTGATGATATTAAGTGGACGTCATCGATCTGCAATCAAAGTCTCATCTACCTAACCCAAAAGATATTAAACGAGTTAAAATAGTGCTTTGATTAAAAGATATAGACCACCACTGTTATGACTGATTTGCCTGTAAATGATGAATATGACCGCCGTTTTGCTGGTGTGGCAAAAATTTATGGAGAAAGTTCATTTAGCCATTATGAAAACAGTCATGTGATGGTGATCGGTGTTGGTGGTGTTGGGAGTTGGGCAGTAGAAGCGTTGGCGCGTACAGGGATCGGTGAGTTAACTATTGTCGATATGGATGTGGTTGCCGCATCGAATATTAACCGTCAGCTTCCAGCGATGACATCTACCTTGGGACAAGAAAAAATCGAAGTGATGGCAGAGCGGTGTCGTCAGATCAATCCACGCATGACAGTGAATATAATTGATGACTATTTAACACCTGAAAATGTCAAAGAGATTTTAAATCCTACTCCCGATATCATTTTAGACTGTATCGATGATGTCAAAGCCAAACTCGCATTGATGCTGCATTGTCGCTTTAACAAGATCCCGTTAATTGTGTCGGGTGGGGCAGGCGGTAAGCTCGATCCTCTCAAAATACGAGTTGCAGATCTATCAAAGACAGAACAAGACCCGATGTTGGCGAAGTTACGCGCTCAATTGCGCTCTAAAGGTATCTGCAAGAAGCCTAAAGAAAAGTTTGGGATTACGTGCGTGTATTCAATCGACAACCCATTTTCAAATACAGAAGCTTGTTCGACATCGGAAGATACTGCATTTAATCCAAGTGCTGGCTTGCGCTGTGGTGGCTATGGATCAGCCGTGGTGGTGACATCAAGCTTTGCGATGGTTGCAGTGGCAGAAGTTCTGAAAAAGTTAGATACAAAGAAGGGCTGATGATCACAGCCCTGAGGTTTGATTAGATATAATTTGAACTTAAGCGGTAGTAGCTATACGTCACGTTTTTATCTTTGTAAATATCATGACTACGTTGTTTAAAATCAGAGATCCATTGCGTACCAGAGAAGCCTGCAATATGACCATAGCGGTGTTTGGCAGTACGGTGAATGATGTAAATATCACCCTTTTGTGGATTGTCAAAAGCAGGGCTAATCTTTTTATATCCGATATCTTGTAAGGTTCTTCCCCAATCAGATGCGGCAACAGGATGATTCACAATATTGGCGCCAGCTGCTTGTAGTGCGATGCGAACAAACCGCGCACATTGTGATGAGCTACGATAAGATGCTCTACGTGTTAACTTTTGAGCAAATGTCATTACATCTATAGCAGGCTGTTTTGGGGTGGTCACAATCAATTGATGGGGTGGGGTGTGAACCATGCTGTGATCAACTGAGGGCGCATCATAAATCATCGTCAAACTCTATCGCATTTTCTATATAACCAAATTTAGTGCCAGACTCTTGGCGGAAGACATGGTAAGCGAAAAATCGTCTGAAAAGTCATTTGTAATGTAATAATGTATCATTTTGCGGGTGCTGTGGATAACTTATAAAAACAGCGGCCTGAATAATTCTTTTTTTATCATGCCTTTGAGGTTTGTTTAGTTTAAATAAAATGATTTGTAAAATAATATTTCATTTTGATTGAATAAAGGGGTAAAGTGTGATTTTAATCACACTTTTGCGCTCGAATATAATCTTCAGTGCGTTGCATGGCCGCTTGGATATTTTGGATTGCATTTTCAATATCATTAATAGTTTTTGCATTGCCACCGCTTAGGGCTTGACGCCATTTGCGTGCACCCGGCAAGTTTTGAAACAAACCTAGAATATGTCGTGTGATAATTGATAATGGTGCGCCTTCTGCAACACGTTGATGAATATATGGCATCATTTGTTGCATAATCTCAAAACGATCAGGCGCTTCTAGATTCCAAAGTTGTCCCATTTCAGCGAGCAAATAAGGATTGTGATACGCTTCACGTCCAATCATGACACCATCAACATGCTGTAAATGTTGTTGTGTCTCATCAAAGGTTTTGATACCACCATTAATTTCAATCGTAAGATGTGGGCGCTCTTGTTTTAAACGATAAACATCATCATAGCGTAGCGGTGGCACTTCTCGATTTTCTTTTGGTGATAGACCTTGCAAAATCGCGATACGTGCATGCACGATAAAATGGGTACAACCTGTTGCAGCGACAGTATCGACAAAATGTAACATTTCTTCATAGGATTGCATGTCATCAATACCAATACGGTGTTTGACGGTTACAGGAATCGAGACAGCTTTTTGCATACTATGAATACATTCAGCAACTAGATTTGGCTCCGCCATTAAACATGCACCGATTTTATTGTTTTGTACTCGATCACTTGGGCAACCAACATTTAAATTGACTTCATCATAGCCCCATTCTTCAGCCATTTTGGTACAGGTTGCTAACTCTTGCGGATTGGAACCGCCGAGCTGTAATACAATTGGGTGTTCTTCTTTATTAAAGTCTAAATGACGATTTGCACCACCATAAATAATCGCGCCTGTGGTCACCATTTCAGTATATAAGACAACATTCGGATTAAACAAACGCGCAAAGAAACGATAGTCCTTCGTTGTCCAATCCATCATCGGGGCAACACTGATGCGAGGGCTTTCAATGGTTTCAACGGTTTGCTTAAGCGTCATTAAAAATCATACCTTAAATAGCCAATTGGATTGTAATCAAGCAAAAGGAATACACTGCACATATTTGTATGGGCTGAATACAATACATTGGATCGGAGGAAGAGGTCGAAAATGCTAGCCCGTGCTTGATCTTGCTGAATGATCAATGGGCCAATTGCGCGCAATATTAACATAAAAATAAAATCAGTACATTTGCTTATGGAGACATGTGTAAGTCACTCAAAAGGGAGTGAATTTTGATCCCTTTGACATTCATATATTTCAATCTAGATCATACATTGTTCTAAATAATCAGGATAATACATGAATTAAAAAGAGGTTAATTGGCTAAAAAATGGTAAAAGGTGATGCCTCTCACATATTTTATTTAAGTAGGCCAAAAAGTTTGTTTTATTTAATTTATTGATTTTTATGTTGAAAGTTGATGTTAAATATTTTTTGTTACAACCACTTTGTCGACAAGATTCTATCTATTTTGCCATAGTGCACCTGCACAATTTAACAAAGGTATTTGTTTATGGTGACATTTTTATTCTTTGGTTTGATCATTACGATCTTACTTACACCAGGTCCAACGAATACATTATTAGCATCATCTGGAATTCAAATTGGTATCAAACGTTCACTTAAATTAATTCCATCTGAGGTTCTGGGATATTTTATTGCAATTACTGCATGGGGGTTTTTACTTGAATCAGTTTCACACTATATACCTTGGTTACCACCTCTTATAAAGTTGTTGAGCGCCGCTTTTATTATTTACTTAGCAATTAAACTATGGATAACCTCAACTAAGCAGATAGATCTAAATCAACCATTGATTACATCAAAAGCTTTGTTTTTCGCTACTTTACTTAACCCTAAAGCATTGTTATTTGCTTCGGCAATTTTTCCGCCTACAGTTTGGGTGAGTCTCCATGAATATATAATTCATATGGGAACATTTTTGGCACTGATTACACCGATTGCATTTTTATGGATTGCTTTTGGAACAGTTTTGATTTCAAACAAAATCGCTTGGTTGAATCAGCGTAATTTACAACGTACAGCATCTTGTGTCTTAACTTTCTTTGCTATGCCATTGGCTTTTTCTGCAATTACATCATTTTAAGTTTTGAAACTGGAATTTCGAATCAATCCGATCAAATCAAAGTTAAGAACCTTTGTATTCTGAGCAAATAGTGTTACTAAAATCTTGAGAATCGTGAAATAGAGGAAACCACAATTTAATCGTTGTGGTTTCTTTGTTTTTTGATTTTGTTATATAAATAGAAATAAAGGTCAAAGTTTATGTCGCGTAGAAGGAAAAATAAATTTGATGTACATTGTTTATATATGCTAATTCGTATATAAAGATATAAGAATATAAAGCTTGGATGAATCCAAATGACAGCTTCTTTAGATGTAACGATTTACCATAACCCAGATTGTGGGACGTCTAGAAATACTTTGGCCTTGATCCGTAATACAGGGATTGAGCCAACAGTAATCGAATATCTGGTAACACCACCTACACGAGAAAAGTTGATTCAACTGATCGCTGATGCTGGTTTATCTGTAAGGGACGCAATTCGTAAAAATGTCGATCCATATCGTGATTTGGCACTTGAACGTGAGGATTGGAGCGATAATGAGCTCATTAATTTTATGCTTGAACATCCGATTTTGATTAATCGTCCTTTTGTTGTGACGGCATTGGGTACGCGCTTAAGCCGCCCATCTGAAGTGGTTTTAGATATTTTACCGTTGTCACAAAAAGGCGCTTTTACCAAAGAAGATGGTGAGCAAGTTATTGATGAAAATGGGCAAAGAGTGAATTAAATATTTAGTCTTTATATGTGATTATCTGCATATTCAAATATAGAGTTGGAGGTAGATATGGATCAAGTCAATTTTTTTAAATGTTTATCGGACGAAACTCGTCTCAATATCGTCACCTTAGTCGTAGAAAATAAAGAATTGTGTGTATGTGATCTCACCGAAAAATTACAACTGAGCCAACCAAAGATTTCTAGACATTTGGCTTTATTGCGTTCTTCAGGGTTATTGCAAGACAGACGACAGAGCCAATGGGTGTATTACAGTATTAATCCACAATTGCCCGATTGGTGTCATAACATCTTGAAAATATTAAGCACCACGTCAGTGGGTAATCTTTCAACATTAGCGACGCTATCAACACAAAGTTATTGTGAGTAAAACATTATGAAATTTCTTTTTTTATGTACAGGTAACAGCTGTCGTAGCATTTTGTCAGAAGTGCTTTTTAATCATCGTGCGCCAGTGGGGTGGAAGGCTTATAGTGCGGGCAGTAAGCCTTCAGGACAAGTGCATCCATTGACTATTGAAACCTTACAAAGTTTAGGGCTTGAAACGGATGGGCTTTGGAGTAAGACCATCGATGATTGTGAGCAATACCAACCTGATGTGGTGATTACAGTTTGTGATTCGGCGGCACAAGAAGCATGTCCGCTTTATCTAGGCGGTGCAATCAAGGCGCATTGGGGCTTGGCGGATCCTTCACATTTAGAATTACCTAAAGATGAAAAGCTCAAAGCTTTCCAAGAGACCGTTGATCATATTAATCGCCGTCTTGATGCGCTATTTGCACATGATCTTACCAATATGACACGTCCAGAAAAAATTGCTGCGATTAATCAAATCTCACACATCGACTAACTGGATTAAACATGGCTAAATCAGGATTGTCCTTTTTAGATCGTAATCTCACCCTCTGGATTTTTCTGGCAATGGGGCTTGGGGTGGCGATCGGTGTATTTTTCCCGCAAGTTTCTGTCGGTTTGAACCAAATGAGTGTGGATTCCGTCAATATCCCAATTGCGATTGGATTGATTTTGATGATGTATCCGCCTTTGGCTAAAGTAGATTATGCAACCTTGCCAGAAGTATTTAAAGATAAAAAAACCTTGGTTTTATCTTTGGTACAGAATTGGTTGATTGCACCGATCCTCATGTTTTTACTAGCGATCATCTTTTTGCATAGCTATCCAGAGTATATGACTGGTTTGATTCTGATTGGACTAGCACGTTGTATTGCAATGGTATTGGTTTGGAATGGACTTGCTTGCGGCGATAATCAATATGTTGCGGCTTTGGTCGCATTCAATAGTATTTTCCAGATCTTATTTTTCAGTACTTATGCATGGTTATTTTTAACTGTTTTACCCCCTTACTTTGGGGTTGCAGGGCAGGTTATTGACGTTGACTTCTGGACGATTACACATGCCGTATTGGTTTATCTTGGCATTCCATTTTTACTTGGCTTTTTGACACGATTGACTTTGGTTAAATCGCGAGGGTTAGATTGGTATCAAAATACATTCTTGCCTAAGATCAGCCCTTTAAGTTTGCTTGCATTATTGTTCACTATTGTGGCGATGTTTAGTCTCAAAGGTAGTGATGTTGTGAGCTTACCTTTAGATGTGATTCGTATTGCAATTCCATTGACGATTTATTTTGTCTTAATGTTTTTTATCAGCTTCTTTATGAGTAAAGCAATGGGGAATAATTATCCTCGAACTACGGCTATCTCATTTACGGCGGCTGGTAATAATTTTGAGTTGGCATTGGCTGTGGCGATTGCGACGTTTGGTTTAGCTTCTCCAGTTGCATTTACGACTGTAATCGGTCCGTTGGTAGAGGTTCCTGTATTAATTGCACTGGTGAGTGTTTCACTGTGGTTAAAGAAGAAGTATTTTCCCAATGAACGAATTTGATGTTGATGTTGCAAATATCGAAATTGAACTGTTAGCTAAGCCTGAATTTAAACAGATTCAGGCAGTAGAGTTGGATCATCCACCACGTATTTTATTGTTATATGGTTCAAATCGTGAACGCTCTTATAGTCGTTTAGCGGTGATGGAGGCAGGACGCATTTTGCAATATTTGGGTGCTGAGGTGAGAATTTTCCATCCAAAAGGTTTACCTCTACCTGAAGATGCTGATATGGAACATCCAAAGGTCAAAGAATTACATGAGTTATTGGCATGGTCAGAGGGAATGGTATGGTGTTCACCTGAACGTCATGGTTCGATGAGTTCAATTTTTAAATCACAGATTGATTGGATTCCACTTGCGGGTGGTGCGATTCGTGCTACGCAAGGTAAAACCTTGGCATTGATGCAAGTCAGTGGTGGTTCGCAGTCCTTTAACAGTGTTAATCAAATGCGTATTTTGGGGCGTTGGATGCGGATGATCACGATTCCAAATCAGTCTTCGATTCCTAAAGCATTTTTAGAGTTTGATGAGGATGGCCGCATGAAACCTTCGTCTTACTATGATCGTATTGTTGATGTGATGGAAGAGTTGTTTAAATTTACCTTGCTCACACGTGGACAAAGTCAGTATTTCACAGATCGTTATTCGGAGCGAAAGGAGTCCGCGGAAGAGTTATCTAAGCGAGTCAATCAACGCTCAATTTAAAGTACTTGTTGATGTCAAAATGAATTACAAAACGCATGAAAAATCACTTTTATTTGTGCTGTTTTAAAGCTTTTAGATGATTCAATCGCGTATAACTTGATGTTGATTTAGATTAAAAGTCTAATCATGTTTGTGGATTAGACCAGCAAATCACGATTATGCGCTAAAATTGGAAATGGTCGATATTTGTTCATAAATATCGACCATTGTTATTTTATTGGCTTTACATAAAATTACATGATTTTTAATCGCTTGATTAGTAAGTATTTTATTTGTTTATTCTGAATAAAATAGTTCTTATTGAAACTATTTGAGATCAATTGATTTGAAGAAGAAATATTCACTACCTATAATGATTTCTACTCAAGGTATCAGAGATCAAATGTATTTGGAGTGATGATTAAGGCGAATAGATAGAACACGAATGTTTTTCTGAAAATACAGACAACATCATGTACAACGTACTACAATAGTGTGTTTAGCTTTTTTTGTGCGTGATTAAGATGGATGATGCTGTTCGTGTTTTACAAAGTGTTCGGCGGATTGAACAATGTGTGGAGTTATACTCCAAACGGTTGTCTCAACTTCACCAGATTACAACGCCGCAATTAGTTGCCCTTATGACCATCGCAAAAATGGGTCCATGTAGTATGTCTACGATCGGTAAAGCCATTTTTGTGAGTCCAAGTACAGTTGTTGGAATTGTTGATCGTCTAGAAGAAAAGGGCTTGGTATTACGAATGCGAGATACACAAGACCGTCGCCATGTACATGTGAGCTTAACTTCAAAAGGCGAACAACTCTTAGATCAATCACCATCTGCGTTACCTGAAGGTTTTTCACTGGCTTTACAAGCTTTAACGGATGATGAGCGGCAACGTCTTGTGATTTCATTAGAGCAGTTTGCCCAGTTGCTTGAGGCAAAAGTACCGAATTAAAGTCAGTACAAAATTTTTAACAGGTAATAAAGATTATAAGTTTGATTGTGTTCAATGACTAATGTCTCATGATTCTGATGCCACTACTAACTTGAGTATGCCGAGTATGGAAATACAAAAGGAGATAGCGTGGAAGCTTTATCAAGACAGTCAATTCGTTTGACCAAATCATCAATTATTCATCAACTGAATCAGTGTCGAGTTCGTAATTTTCAACCCCAAGATGTACGTGAAGTGCATGCGTTGATTCAGTCTTGTCCATCTTTGGATCTTAATTCATTGTATGCATACGCATTACTTGCCGAGCATCATACCGATACCTGTTTTGTTGCCTATGATCATAAAGATCAGATCTGTGGTGCGGTGACAGGCTATGTTTGTCCAGAAGACCCCAACACCTATTTCTTGTGGCAGATCGCAGTATCGCCCAGTGAGCAAGGAAAAGGAATTGGCTCCTTGCTCCTTGATCAAGTAAAAGAACAATGTTTAGCATCCCGACAATTAGAATTTTTAAAAACAACAATTTCTCCAAGTAACAAAGCCTCTCAAAATCTTTTCCGAAGTTTCGCTGAACGATTTGACGTTGATTGCAAAGTCAGTCCTTTTTTGTCAAAACAAGCACTTCAACCGATTCAGCCTGAACCTTTTGATACCCAACACGAACCAGAAGATCTGTACACCATTGGTCTTTGGAAATGGGATTGAGCGACTTTTTAAGTCTTTTAATTTTTTAACTACTTGGAGTTATTCATGAATATTTTCAGTCGATTGGAGTCTGAAGTCCGCGGCTATATCCATTCTTTCCCCACTGTATTTAAAACCGCAAAAAATGCAGTATTAGTGGATGAAATGGATCGTGCTTATATCGACTTTCTAGCAGGGGCAGGCACATTAAATTATGGACATAACCACCCTGTGCTGAAGCAGGCTGCAATTGATTATCTGGTACAAGATGGAATTGTGCATGGTTTGGATATGGCAACTTCTGCAAAGAAGGCGTTTATTGAAAACTTTGAACAATATATTTTGAAGCCGCGTCGTCTGAATTATAAGTTGCAATTTACAGGCCCAACGGGAACCAATGCTGTGGAAGCGGCGATTAAGTTGGCGCGAAATGTGACCAAACGTCATAATGTTATTGCGTTTACCAATGGTTTTCATGGGGTGAGTTTGGGTGCACTGGCACTCACAGGTAATCAAAAGTTTCGTGAAGCAGCCGGCGTTGCTTTGGGAAATGTCCATCATGCAGCTTACGCAGGTTATTTCGGTCCAGATGTTGATACGATTGATATGCTCAATAAATTATTGACGGATCGAAGTAGCGGTGTGGATTTGCCTGCTGCGATTATTGTGGAGTGCGTGCAAGGCGAAGGTGGCTTAAATACGGCCAGTATTGATTGGTTGAAGCGACTTTCTGCACTGTGTAAGCAACATAAAATTTTATTGATTGTCGACGATATTCAGGCAGGTTGCGGTCGTTCGGGGCATTTCTTTAGTTTTGAAACTGCTGAGATTAATCCCGATATCGTGACTTTATCAAAGTCTTTATCTGGTTTTGGTTTGCCGATGTCGTTGGTGTTGTTTAAGCCAGAATTGGATATTTGGCGTCCGGGGCAGCACAATGGCACGTTCCGAGGACATAATCTCGCATTTGTGACAGCAACTAAGGCAATACAACATTTTTGGGCTGATCAAAAATTCCAAACTGAACTTGTAGAAAAATCAGCTTTGGTTAGTCGCCGTTTACAAGAGATCGTGCAAAAATTTCCTACTGCGGAATTGACTCATCGTGGTCGTGGTCTGATGCAGGGACTTGCGTTTAAAAATCCTGATTGGGCTGATGAAGTCACCACACATGCATTTCAGCTCGGTCTTGTGATTGAAACCTCTGGCAGTCGGGGGGAGGTTGTGAAATTACTTCCACCATTAACCATTGAAAATCAAACCTTAGAGCAGGGTATTGATCTGCTTGAACAAGCGATTAAACATGTGGTTCAAGTCTATTCACCTTCTCTTTCATCTCAACATAAAACCAAATCCAAAGTACAGGGAGTTGTTTCATGATCGTTCGTCAACTACAAGATATCTTAAATACTGAGCGTGATGTGCAAACAGAAACTTGGGCAAGTCGCCGCTTATTATTGCAAGATGATGGTATGGGCTTTTCGATGCATGAAACGACCATTTTTGCAGGTACAGAAACCCATATTTGGTATAAAAACCATTTGGAAGCTGTGTATTGTGTCAAAGGTGAAGGAGAGGTCGAGCTGATCCCTTCAGGTGAGGTGTATAAAATCACACCTGGAACATTATATGCACTTAATAAGCATGACAATCATTATCTGCGTGCTAAAACTGATTTAGTTTTAGTCTGTACCTTTAACCCTGCATTGGTTGGGAATGAGGTGCATGATAAGGATGGTGTCTATGCAACACCTGCACAAATGATGAAGCAGACGGAGGAGGAGGCTTAAATATGCAAATGAGCAATCCTTATCTGACACGAAGAAGTGATGCTGCGGCTATTATTTCTCGTGCAGATCCTGTTGTTTATGAGCAGAATCTGGTCGAAGGTGCAACAGCACAACAAAAGCAGGATTATGCGACCAATGGTTTCTTACAAATAGATGATCTGTTTAGTGCAGATGAGGTTAAATATTTGCTGGATGAGCTGCATCAAATGCGTCATGCATATGCGATGCAGCAACGACCAGAGGCAATTATTGAGCGTGAAAGTCAGGAAGTCCGTTCTATTTTTAATGTCCACCGACTCAATGAAGTGTTTAAAAACTTGGTCTCAGATGAGCGTGTTTTAAACATTGCTCGGTCATTATTGGGCAGTGAAGTGTATATACATCAATCACGGATTAACTATAAACCTGGACTACATGGCAAAGAGTTTTTTTGGCATTCTGATTTTGAAACATGGCATAGTGAAGATGGTATGCCGAGAATGCGTGCGCTCAGTTGTTCGATTTTATTGACTGACAATAATGAGCATAATGGGCCTTTGCTGGTGATTCCGGGATCACATCAACATTATATTTCTTGTCAAGGTGAGACGCCGGATGAGCACTATAAAAAGTCACTGAAAAAGCAAGAATACGGTGTTCCTGACGGAAGTCTACTGCGTTATTTAGCGGATATGGGCGGTATTCATTCTTGTACTGGACGTGCGGGTAGTGTTGTATTTTTTGATTGTAATTTGATGCATGGTTCAAACAGCAATATTACACCGTTTTCTCGAAGTAATATTTTCTTTGTTTACAATAGTATCGACAATCAACTGCAACAACCTCTTGGGGGGCTCCAACCTCGACCAGAGTTTGTTGCAGCCCGAGAAGATATTGCGCCGATAAAACCCAAAAATCTCATCTTATAAAACATCAAGCCAAGAAGAGTATTGATTCTTCTTGGCTTCTGACTTTATGCTTGAATACTTTGAGCGGAAATACGATTATCCAAAAAGCTAAACAACATACACGCAAACACTAAACAGATCCCCACTAAACAGGTCATGCTCCATCCGCCGTGATTCCACGAAAAAATCCCTAAGGCTGAGCCACACGCGCCTCCAGTGAAATATGCCGTCATATAGATCGCATTAATCCGAGATTTGGCATCAGGACGTAAACGGAAAATAATGCTCTGATTGCTCGTATGTACAAGGGCTAAAGCGAGCTGAATTAACGCAAAGCCAAGGATATAACTCAATAAATAAATCTGTCCGAAATAGAAACAGATCCAACTAATGATAAATAAGCCACAACCCATCCATGTCAATTGTTTGGTATAGCCTTGATCTGCATATTTACCAATATATTGTGTAGATAAGGCGCCAAAGATACCAACTAATCCGACCATCCCGATCATAAGGTCTGGAAGATGGTGTGCGGCTGTGAGTAATAATGCAATAGTGGAAAATAAGATACTAACAGCAGCAAAGGCAAAAGCGCCTGAAAGTGCACGTAAAACTAAACGCTTTTCTTGTTTGAGTAGTTGTCCCATTGAGACAAAGACTTGCCCATAATTCAGTTTCATGCGCATCACATAAGGGAGCCGGCTTTTTAAAGCATACGCAAGGATAAGCATTAAAATACCGCTAACAACGTAGATCATTTTCCAGTGGAATAAATTAGAAAATAATCCTGCCAAACTGGTCGACAGTAAAATCCCAACCAATAACCCACTCATCAAAAATCCGACCACTTCACCTGTCTTTTCAGGATTGACGGTCATTGTCGCCAGTGGAATCAGGATTTGTGCTGCAACGGAGAACATCCCAGCCATAATCGTACCAAGCCATAGCATGGGTAAATTGACCGAAAAGGCACTCACGAATAAACCGAGCGCACATAAACACATTAATAGTGGAATGAACTTGGTTTTGTTGACGACATCGCCCATGGGAACAATAAAAAGCAAGCCCAAAGCATAAGACACTTGAGCAAAAGTAACGGTGAGTGCTGCTTGCCCCTCCGTCACTGCAAAATATTGTTGAATGGAGTGAATCAGAGGCTGACTATAATAGTTAGCGCCCGCACATAAACCACATGCAGTCGCCATAAACCATAGCAGGGCCTTATTTTGACTAATATCTTGAGGTGCAGACATGATTCTCTCGATCTGGTTATGCGATATATGCTGTTGCTTCAACTTCGATCAGCATGCCTTTCAATGCTAAACATGGCACAGGTATAAGCGTGCACACAGGGTATGGATGACCTTTCCATAAGCGTTGCATGATTTGTGTGAAGCTGTGAAGTTTATCCTCATTATGATTGACAACGAGGACACGTAAAACAGCAATATCTTGAAGTTTGGCTTGTGCCGATGCTAAAGCGTATTGGATATTATAAAAGACTTGTTGTACCTGTTGGTCAAAATCTTGTGAAAGTTCACCATTTTTATTCTCGCCACCTTGTCCTGCAATATGAATAGTTCGCATATTGGGTTGAATCACGGTGACATGGCTATACCCATTGCTGATCGGGTCGTATAGCTCACTTGGATTGATCATTTTAAAGGCTGGTGGGTTAATAAGATTCATAGCAAGATTCCATAAAGAAAAAGAAGTTATGCTAGTATCAAAGCTCAAGTTAACTAGAGGTCAAGTAAATTTTGAAATCACAACAATTACAAACTTGGCTCAGTATTGGGGAGTTGGCAAAACGGAGTGGTGTGAGTGTCCCGACGATTCGCTTTTATGAAGAAAAAGAATTGATTTGGGGGCTGAGAACGACTGGAAATCAGCGTCGCTATCAACGGGCAATGTTACGACGGATTGCAATTATTAAAGCAGCGCAGCAAGTTGGAATTAGCTTAAAACAAATCAAAGAGACGTTTGCGACCTTACCTAAGCAACAGATCGCAAGTAAAAAGGACTGGCAGACCATGTCACAACAATGGCAAGGACAGCTTGATCAGCAAATTATGAGGTTATTGCAATTACGCCAGCAGTTAGATCAATGTATTGGTTGTGGTTGCTTGTCTTTGGAACAATGTCCATTGCGAAATCCAGATGATTGCTTAGCAGAGCAAGCAATGGGTGCTCATTTTCAGGAAATTTTATTTTTATTGAATCAAAAAGACTGAGCAGACAGAGGATCTGTTGAATAAACGCACTAATATTGTGCAATAAGATCAAATTGTCTGGCAAAACCGTCATAAATATCACTCGAAAAAATGCTGAATTGGTTTTTTACATTTCTTTTTGCTGCATTTTGAGGGTCTGTTGGAAAGATTAAACCTAAATACAGAGAAAATAATTGAGTTTTCAATAGTTATAAATTTACGTACAGTGAAAAATCAGTAAAACAAGTCGCCGAAAAGACCAATAAAAGTTCAAATAAGCCAATCCCACTACGAAATTGCATGATTATGATGCCAAATCAAGTCCTCAATTTGTAAAGCTTGTAAATCATCATATTGATATATCAATCATGTGCATTTGGTGCTCTGATGGTGAGCTTAAAAGGAAAGAGGCGAATAAATACTATAGAGTTTGGTTGGTGATCATGTTTTAAAACATGCGCAATGTAAGCCAGCTTTATTGACTTGAAGACAAGTGATTCGAATAAAAAACTTATCTCAATCAGCATTTGCTTTATCAAAAGTCAAACGTGCTGAGCATACAATTTTTAAATTCGAATGTGAATCATCAGTTCAAAATATAGGTATTTATTAAATAAATATTGGGTGGAATTTTAAAAAAGTTCCATTAAAATCCAAAATCTCTACAAAGAATACTCCTGGGGGAAACATTGCGAGTCGCGATGTTTACTTAAGAAAAACTAGCTTGAGGAACGCTCATGCAGATCGGAATCCCAACCGAAACTGTCGCAGGTGAAAGTCGTGTAGCTGCTACACCAGAGACAGTTAAGAAGTTGATTAACGCAGGTCATAGTATTGTCATTGAACGTGGTGCTGGTGTTAAAGCAGCCTATATTGACAGTGCTTATGAACAAGTTGGCGCAACCATTACGGACGATGCATATACAGGTAGCCAAATTATTTTGAAGGTACGTGCTCCGAAAGGTGACGAAATTCAAAAACTTGCGGCTAATACCACTGTAGTAGCAATGTTTGACCCTTATCGCAATCCAGAATTAGATCAGTTTGCTTCACAGCAAGTGTCTGCTTTTGCATTGGAATTACTTCCACGTACACTTTCACGTGCACAAAATATGGATGTACTTTCTTCTCAAGCAAACTTGGCAGGTTATAAATCTGTATTGTTGGCAGCGGCTGAATATCAGCGCATGTTCCCAATGTTAATGACAGCTGCGGGTACCGTAAAACCTGCGCGTGTTGTGATCATGGGGGTTGGTGTTGCAGGTCTACAAGCGATTGCGACTGCAAAACGTTTAGGTGCAGTGGTAGAAGCAACTGACTTACGTCCGACAGCAAAAGAGCAGGTTGAGTCTTTAGGCGGTAAATGGTTAGACGTACCAATGTCCGATGAAGAAAAACAACGTGCTGCTGAAGCTGCGAAAAGTGGATATGGTTGGCAGCCTGGTGAGCAATACATCAAAGATCAAGCTGCGATCGTAGATAAGGCTGTATCAAATGCTGACATCGTAATCACGACTGCATTGATTCCAGGTCGTAATGCACCACGTCTGATCAAAGCTGAAACCGTTGCCAAAATGAAACCAGGTTCAGTCATCTTAGATATGGCGGTTGAAACTGGCGGTAACGTTGAAGGTTCTAAAGAAGGCGAAACTGTTGTTACTGAAAATGGCGTGAAAATTTTGGGTATTCCAAACATTCCAGGCACAGTTGCGACAGAGGCATCTGCATTGTATGCACGTAACGTATTCAACTTCCTTGAAACATTGTTCGATAAAGAAAAAGGCTTTGCGATCAATCAAGAAGATGAAATCCAAAAAGCGTTACTCGTGACACATGGCGGTCAAGTACTGCTCAAGCGTGGTTAAGGAGATTTCTCATGGTTGAAACGATTACAATTTTCGTCCTTGCCATCTTCGTAGGTTATTACGTTGTTTGGGGTGTAACGCCTGCGTTACATACACCACTTATGGCCGTAACGAATGCTTTGTCTTCAATTATTGTTGTTGGTGCAATGATTCAAACAGTTGGTTTGCCATTTCTTGGTGTTGAAGGTTCTGTGCATTTTCAGACCATCAACCCGATTAGTATTTTAGGTGCAATCGCTGTATTCCTTGCAAGCATTAACATTTTTGGTGGTTTTGCTGTAACAGCTCGTATGCTGGAAATGTTTAAACCAAAGCAAAAGAAAAAAGAGGGCTAAGCGATGGAATTTATTCGAGATTATGCGGATTGGTTCTACCTAGTAGGTGCTGTCCTCTTTATCCTAACTTTACGTGGTTTGTCTGGCCCTAAGACTGCAATTGCAGGTAGCCGCTACGGGATGGTTGCCATGGCAATCGCCGTATTGACAACATTCTTCGTTGCTGAAGGTCCAGTGGTATGGATGATCGGTGTTGCAATGGCTGCTGGTGCGGTAATCGGTATCGCTAAAGCACGTGCAGTTCCTATGACACAAATGCCAGAAATGGTTGCATTGATGCACTCCTTGGTTGGTTTGGCTGCAGTATTGATTGCAATCGCAACCGTATTAAAAGCTGCACACTTCGGTCAATACGATGCAGAACAGCTTGTATTGGTGAACGATGCAATGGTGGCACAAGGTCACTCAGCTTTTGTTGGTTTTAGTAGTACTTATCGCTTTGAATTATTTGTAGGTTGTTTCATTGGTGCGATTACCTTTACTGCATCAGTATTTGCTTACGGTAAATTGGCTGCGAAGAAATGGGCTAAAACAATCTCTGGTGCATGGGTAAAACCTGTTCAAGCTGCATTATTTATTGCAATGCTTGTATTTGGTGGTATCTACTTCGCAACTGATAGCTTAACAGCATTCTATATCATGACACTATTTGCACTGGCATTTGGTTGGATGTGGATTGCACCAGTAGGTGGTGGTGATATGCCAGTTGTGGTATCACTCTTGAACTCATTCTCTGGTTGGGCTGCCGCAGGTATTGGTTTCACACTTGAAAATAACATGTTGATCGTTGCGGGTTCACTTGTAGGTTCTTCTGGTGCGATTCTGTCTTACATCATGTGTAAAGCAATGAACCGTTCGATCATCAATGTATTGTTTGGTGGTGCGATGGGTGGTACTGCGGTTGCTGCTGACAAAGGTGAGCAAGTACAACGTAACTATCGTTCAGGTTCTGCGGATGATGCTGGCTTCTTGATGTCAAATGCTGATAGCGTTGTGATTGTACCGGGTTATGGTATGGCGCAAGGCCGTGCACAAAATGCGGTAAAAGAGTTGTGTGAAATCTTAAAAGAGCAAGGTGTGAAAGTGCGTTTTGCGATTCACCCAGTTGCAGGTCGTATGCCTGGTCACATGAACGTATTGTTAGCTGAAGCTGATGTTGCATATGAAGACATTTTAGAAATGGATGAAATCAACTCTGACTTCCCGGCAACTGACGTTGTACTTGTAATCGGTGCAAATGACGTTGTAAACCCAGCTGCGAAAGATGATCCAAGCTCACCAATTTATGGTATGCCGATCCTTGAAGCACACAAAGCTCGTACGATCATGGTGATCAAGCGTTCTATGGCAACAGGTTATGCTGGTCTAGACAACGACTTGTTCTACAATGAAAAAACCATGATGGTCTTTGGTGATGCGAAGAAAGTTGTTGAAGATATGACAAAAGCAATCAATGGTGGTGGTCACTAATCTGACCTCATCAGGATTGAAAAGCCACCCTAGGGTGGCTTTTTTATTTCGTTCTAATCGTTTAAAGATACTTTTCTACAAAATCCATGGATTGGGCATAAAGGTCACGGGCAAGCTGTTGATTTTTAGCATGCGGTGATTTCCAGTCTGGCATATGTGCGCTGACATATTCGCCATTACGGTTGGCCCAGCTATCTCCAATCGCCATTTGAGTAATCAGCTTTGCAGGAACAGAAGTGGGTACTAAACCGATTTTCATGACTTCATAAACAGGTTTTGGCAGTTCTCTATAGATATCAGATGCAACACCGCCAGGGTGCAATGCATTATTGGTAATGCTGGTGCCGGCCATTTGCTCAGCTAGTGCATTGCTAAATAGGAGGTTGGCAAGTTTAGATTGACCATAATAAAACAAAGGATTGTAAAAACCTTCAGCGCGAAATTTATTAGGCTTAATTGACCCTGCCCAATGCGCAATGGATGCGAGATGGATAATTCGTGCTTTGGGTACTTGTTTTAGTACAGGAAGTAGCTTTTGGGTAAATAGAAAATGTCCGAGGTAGTTCACCCCAAATTGCTGCTCAAAGCCATCGTGAGTGAGCTGTTTGGTTTTGGAAAAAAGCCCAGCATTATTGATTAATATATCTAGATTGCCATAACGATCTGCAATTTCATCGGCTGCTTTACGTGTATTTTCGAGGCTATTTAAGTCAAGTGATACTACGTCAACTTGACCTTGGTTTAACGCACGTAATCTGTCTTGTGCTTCTTTAGCCTTTTGCGGGTTGCGACAAGCTAAAATGACATGTTGATCTTGTTTAATCAGTTGTTCAGCGGTCGCAAAACCAATTCCTGTGTTAGCACCAGTAATTAGAATTTTCACTTCGTTCACTCCAGTTATGACTTTTTATCGATTGAGTTTAAAGCGATTCTATAATGTCTTAAATATGACAATTTGTCATGTCAATTTTGGAGTGAGGAGAGACGATTTTCTTTTGATATGAATAAATTTATGTAGGATTGATTTCTGCTTGGGTGGTGCGAAGTTAGTCGTTGAAAATTTGAGAAGGCTACCTTAGATATTTTTTGTTTTAATTAGATACTAAGGATGATAGTGTTCTAATGACATATTTAAATTATTTTAAGAGGTTCGGGTGATCAAAAGAACAATATTTTTCGTGATCTCATTTATTTATTTTTCTTTTTCTTCTATGGTCTTAGCAGAGCCTCTTGAAGAAGCCAGTGAAAAATATGCAAATTGTTTAATGCAAAAAGTTGAGCCCCAGATAAAAATGAATAAGGATGAAAATGCTATTGTTGAATATACTTTTTATGAGTGTAGACAAGAAGAGCAGCAATTGATGGACACGTTTGATATAAAGAACTTGGCGGGTGAAAACTATAAAGATATAAGTAAAGAGCAACTAAAGTTAATTGATGAGCTGAAAAGGATGGAAGTAGAAAAAATGAGGAAAAATATGTCTGGGATAATGTTTGAAGTTATTCGAGAGGGAAGAAGAGACACGATTGAGCAATAAAATATGTATGTAAAAGAAAATCTGAACTTTAAAAATTAAAAAAGCGATCTTTAATAGATCGCTTTTTTGTGTATCAGGGATTAGGCAACAGATTCAGGTGTACGCCATAAACTTTCAAGGTCATAAAACTTACGAGCAGTAGGTAACATGACGTGAACTACAACGTGACCTAAGTCAATTAAGATCCATTCGGCATCTCGTTCACCTTCGACACCAATCGGACGAAAACCTGCTTTACGTGCTTCATCAGCAACATTGTCAGCAAGGGCTTTGACATGACGAGTTGAAGTACCGCTAGCAATTACAATTGCATCAGCGACATTGCTAATAGAACTTACATCAAGTTCTAAAATATCTTTGGCTTTTACATCAGTGAGGGCTTCATGTACCACTTTTAAGCAAGCGTGTACATCTTTGTTTGATGTTGTGATTTTTAGGTCGTGAGAATTAGAAGCGCTGGGCGATGGTTCTAAATTCATAGAGGGTATATTTTCCTGACAATTGCTCATCCTCAAATATACCGTTTTTAACAAAAAAACTCAAATTTTAGCCGTAACAGTTTATGTATTCACATCATTGGAAAAATACTTCTGTTTCCATGCAAATGATTGATCTGAATGCTCTTTTGGTCTGTATTCAGCCGCAATTATTCCTTGATAATCACTTTGTAATAACCAGTCAAAGATTTGTTTATAGGGGATATTTCCAGTATCAGGCTCATGACGACTCGGACAATCCGCAAATTGGATGTGTCCAATTTGATGAATATTTTCTTGTAACCCCGCCAACACATCTTCGCCCATCATTGCCATGTGGTAACAATCATATTGCATTTTCAACGCTGGGTGATTCACTGCTTCTAGCATTTCTTGACCTTGAGCAATGTTCTGAATTAAAAAACGTGGCATATCTGTGCCATTAATCATTTCAAAAACAGGTTCAATATGATGTTCAGTCAACATGTGGCAAGCTAGTTTTAAGTTGCTTGCAAGTGTATTTAAGCATGGCAATAAATCTGCATCCAAAGGTTGTTTGCCAGCCAAGATGTTGATACGCGGAACATTTAATGCGGTTGCATAACTGATTGCAAGCTCTAGTGCTTGGTGAAATGTCGTTTCTAAACCAGGCACACCTGCTAAGCCATTACCTCCTTGCATTAGATCACCCGCAGGTGCATTGATCAGGCAAAGTGATAGGTTGTATTGGTTAAGTTGTGCTTGTATATCAAATATTTCAAGTTCATAAGGGAATTGGATTTCGACATGTTGAAATCCGTGTGCGTGTGCCAATGCAAAACGTTCGATGAGTGGCACTTCTGTAAAAATCATCGATAAATTGACTGCAAGATGGCTCATATCAAACTCCATGAAGCATTAATTATTATTCTATAAGTTTGATGATAGTGGCTAAATCCTTCTCAGCAAAGCCATTTTGTTGGTGCGCTTGTAACTGTGCTAAGGCTTTTTGTGCAACAGGTATCTTTAGGTTAAAACTTTGCGCGAGTTGTAACGCATTGTTTAAGTCTTTAGATAATGTTTGGACTTTCCATTGCACAGGTTCAAACACATGGGTTGCCATACGCGGTGCAAGAATCTGAAAGGGTTTGGAGTCTGCAAACCCCCCTGCAAGCGCGGGGGCGAGCAAACGGGTATCTACACCTGCTTGCTCTGCAAGTGCAACTGCTTCCGCAATCAGCGTACTGTTGGCGGCAACAATCAACTGATTGCAAATCTTCGTTGCTTGCCCTGTACCAGATTCGCCCATTCGGGTAACACGCTGGGAGAGTGCTGAGTAGATTGGTTCGATCTGCTGAATTGTTTTGGCATCGCCACCTGCAAAAATTACTAAAGTACCTTGCTCTGCACCTGTGGTTCCACCAGATACTGGGGAGTCAATCCATATAACGTGTTGTTGTTGTGCTGTAGTTGCAAGTTGGTGTGTTGCCTCAACAGATAAACTCGAAAAGTCGACAATGATTTGTTGAGCTTTTAGGTGAGGCTGGAGCTGGTTAAAAACACTTTGAACGGCTTGATCATCCGCTAAACAGGTTAGAATGACAGGATATTTGCCAATTTCTTCTAAAGTTAAGGCGGTTGCACCTTGTTGAATCAATGCTTCACATGCAAGTGGGTTGCGATTCCAAACAGCAACTGAGTAGCCTGCTTGAAGCAGTCGGGCTGCCATACGCGTGCCCATTAAACCCATACCTAAGAAAGCGATGGGGGCTCTTTGATTAAGTATCATGTTTATAGCCTGTGCTGTTTTGAGTCTATTTGCGGGAGCATGCCGAATGCCCCTACTTATAAGCTTCTCAACGTCTATTTATATTGTCTTGGTAAGAACTCAATTGCAGGGTTCTTATCTTTCTTACGCGCAAGCGCACTGTTTTTACCTAATAGTAGTTTGAGTTGCCAAAGTTTTTCTAAACGCAGAGCTTTTTCTGGTCGATGTTCCATCGCATCTAAAACACGTTTTGCTGCCATCAATGCATCTGGTGAGCGTTGCAACATCTCTTGAGCGATGACATTGGCTTTGGCGAGAGGATCTGTATCCAAGTGCGTCACTAAGCCGATTTCTTTGGCATATTTAGCATCAAAAATCCGAGCAGTGAGAGTAAGCTCTTTGGCTAAGTCAACCCCAATAAGCCCTTTGAGTGAACGTGTTAAGCCCATGTCGGGCACAAGTCCCCAACGGCTTTCCATAATCGACATTTGTGTTTTGGGTGTTGCGATCCGGATGTCTGCCGCAAGCGCGAGTTGCATGCCTGCACCGAAGCAATATCCTTCAATTGCTGCAATAACAGGTATAGGTAGGTTTTGCCAAATCAGAAAAGCTTTTTGGAATAGGCTTTGTCCAGGTTTGATCAGTTCCCATGCCGCAAATGCGGTGTTTTTAGGGTTGTTTAGGTCTGATAAATCGATACCTGCACTGAAGACCTGTGCTTCACCTGTTAAAATGACACAGCGAATAGAGCGATCCTTTTCAATTTTTTTAGCTGTTGAGACCAATTCTTTTAGTAATGCAAAACTCATCGCATTGCGTTTGTCTGGACGATTTAACGAAACTGTTGCGATTCCATTGTTCTTTTCAACGCGTAAAAGTGCCATTGGTCATACTCTTATTGTGTTTGATGATTGGCAGCATAGCATGAGTTTTTGTCATGAAACATGACACGACAGTCATCTTAGTTGTCGTGTCCGTTCAAGACGAGATTTGCTGCTTGCCTAACTTGTTCAATAGCGGCATTAAGCTCATTAAAGCGATGATTGGTTTCCCGAATAAATACATCATCCGCCTTGCGTCGTTCTTTGCGTAAGGTAGAAACAAATTGTTCAAACTCACCGGCAATTCTTTGCAAGGTTGGCGTGCCTACATAACGCGTCGCGCCATAGAGACGATGTAAAACATGCTCAAGTTGAGGGAAATCCTCGACCTCAATCAGCTGTTGCATTTCATTTAGCTCGGTATCAAAACTATCCACCAACATACCTAATAAATCTTGCGCTAAATCTTCTTTGTTAGCAGCGAGTTGAATACTTTGTTGCCAATTTAAGATTTGAGGATCAATTGACTCGATTGGGCGTTTTGTTTCGGTGGTGGTTGGCTGTGAACTAAAATTATTCTTGGTCCATTG
Source organism: Acinetobacter haemolyticus (assembly GCF_003323815.1). Taxonomy (NCBI): domain Bacteria; kingdom Pseudomonadati; phylum Pseudomonadota; class Gammaproteobacteria; order Moraxellales; family Moraxellaceae; genus Acinetobacter; species Acinetobacter haemolyticus. The sequence goes on along the minus strand of NZ_CP030880.1, from coordinate 2,857,416 downwards.
GGTGAGGATCTGAATGATTTGTTCCATTTGAATTGGTTTGGTCACATAATCATTCATGCCGACTTTAAGCAACTTTTGTTTCTCATCTGCCAAGGCGTGCGCAGTTAAGGCAATGATTGGAAGTTGCATACCCGTATCCAGCGTTGATTCGAGTGAGCGAATGGCACGCGTGGTATCAATGCCTGACATCACAGGCATTTGAATATCCATAAATACTAGATCAAATGGGGGAGACTTCTGTTCAATTCGCTCTTGAATCAGATCAATCGCTTTTTGCCCGCTCAATGCTTTGGTGGTGGTTACATTGAGTTCGCCTAGTAATGCTTCTAAGACAATCAAATTTGGTAAATGATCATCGACAGCTAAGACATGCAACCCTTGACCATTGAAGTCTTCAGGCTCTTGTTCGAAAATTGGCTGATTTGCTAAGAGCTGAATAAGCTCGCGACGGCTTAGTGGTTGATAGATTGGGCGAGCACGATATTCATTGAGCATGTTTGGATCAAGGCTCATTTGATAACCATAAACCGCTAAATTGCCATGATAACGTTGACGAATTTCTTTTAATAAGGCTTCGGTATCACCACTATGATCCACAATTAACCACGTGTTTTCTTGTTGATTTAAATGATTGAGGCGGCTAAATAAATCTAAAATTGACTGTGTTTCAATATGTGCAACATGATAGTTTTCAAGATAGAGGCGCAGTACACTTGCAGTCGCGGGATGCGCTAAATAAGACACCACTTGCAGATGATCAAAACGAGGATGTTCAACAAAAGCATCTTCTTCTTCAACTTTGAATGCAGCAGTAAACCAGAAGGTTGAACCTTTTTCGGTAGGCGCACGTTCTTGGTTGTCTTCAAAGCCGATTTGACCACGCATTAGATGTACTAATTGTTTGGAGATCGCTAAACCTAGTCCAGTACCGCCAAACTGGCGAGTAACCGATGCATCGCCTTGTGAGAAAGACTCAAATAATTTCTTGCGATCCGTACCACTTAAACCAATTCCACTATCTTGTACGCTGAAATGCAATAAACACTGACCAATGTCATCATCTTCCATACGAACACGCACAATAATCTCACCGTCAGGGGTGAACTTGATTGCATTGGAAATCAGATTGGTCAGGATTTGTTTAAAGCGTAATGCATCACCCACCACGTGCTGCGGGATATTTTCTGCATAGTAGAATGCCATATTAATGTGTTTTTGTGCTGCCAAAGGTGACAACATATCCATCACATCGAAAATGGCTTCTTCGAGATCAAAGGGTGCGGTCTCGAGCTCAAGTTTACCGGCATCAATTTTAGAAAAATCGAGTACATCATTAATTAACGCCAATAAATGAGCAGAAGATTTCCGAATCGTTTGCAGGTAGAGGTTCTGTTCGTTACTTAAATTTTGTTGGCGTAATAATAAATGGATAAAACCATCGATACTGTTGAGCGGTGTGCGTAATTCATGGCTGATATTGGCCAAGAAAACGGATTTAGATTGGTTAGATGAAATGGCTTGGTCGCGTGCTTGGCGATAAGTAATATTCTGAACTTCTAAAGTATCTAAGGTGCGACGTAGATCTTCTTCAGTCTGTTCAGTATGTTCTTTAAGCTCTAAAAAACTAAAATGAAGTCGTTTGACGACATTGGCGATATCACGTTGCAGTAAGCGCAATTCACCTGTGCTATTAACCACAATATGTTGATCTAAAGTGTCTGCATTTAGACGCTGCATTTGCATACGAATTTCGTATAGCGGTGCTAGCCAGCGACGAGAGAAAACATTTAGACAAAATAACAATATTAATAAGGTGATCAATCCCGTTGCGACGAGTGATAATAAGATTTTATAACGCGCAAGTTCGAGTGGATGATTATTTAATTCAATCATCAACCAAACAGAATTTGGATTTTCACTATCCAGCTTAGAGCCATAAATACTATTGTGATTGTGGGAAATAGGGCCAAAAAAATCACTGTTTTTCGGAAAGTTAGGCCAGTAACGATTATTCTGATAACCAATGGTTAAATAAGTCTGTCCTTTATTGTCAATTAAAACCGCACGTTGTAGGTTTTTTTCATCAAACATTTTTTGAAACAGGTTTTGCGCACGGTCATATTGATCGGGTTGTTCTTCGACCAAGTGAAGTAGTTCATTTGCTGTTTGATGATAACGCGCCAAAATCGCAGATGCTTCTGCATTTTGCTGTTGTTTCGCGGCATTGGTTGTTTCAGATAAAACCCACAAAATGCCTACGCCTGTCAAAATCGCAATCGGAACCAGAATCAGCGCGATCAGCTGTCCATAGGCATGATTGAGCCGTAAACGTTTAGAAAGAGTTTTATTGAAATTTGACATAGTTGGGTCAGACTTATCATTCTGCAAAATATCTTAGCATGCTTTAAACAGGCTAGCATTTATCTCACTATAAAAAGCAGTGGGAAAAGATGCAGTCTTGTGTTTTTTTTCATACAATAGACGCCACCTTGATATCGGTGTCGATCATGACCAATACGCAACCAGATTTTTTAGCAGATGAATTTTTACTAGATGAATATGTGGGTAAAACACCATTGGTGCGTTTACAGCGTTTAGCGAGTCATACTCAAGCCACGGTATTAGCAAAATTAGAAGGCAATAACCCAGCAGGTTCTGTGAAAGATCGACCTGCCTATAACATGATTATTCAGGCAGAAAAACGCGGTCAAATTAAACCGGGTGATACCTTGATTGAAGCAACCAGCGGTAATACAGGAATTGCTTTGGCGATGGTTTCAGCCATGCGTGGTTATAAAATGAAACTGATCATGCCGAATAACATGAGCCAAGAGCGTAAAGATGCTATGTCAGCTTATGGAGCAGAGTTAATCGAAGTTACTCAGCAACAAGGCATGGAAGGAGCTCGAGATTTGGCTTTGCAAATGCAGGCTGACGGTCAGGGTTATGTTTTAAATCAGTTTGGTAATCCAGATAATGTGGAAGCACATTATCTGACCACGGGGCCTGAGATTTGGAAACAAACGGGTGGGAAAATTACCCATTTTGTCAGCTCAATGGGAACCACGGGCACCATCATGGGGGTGTCTAAATATTTAAAAGAACAAAATCCTGAGATTCAAATTGTGGGCTTACAGCCTTCAGATGGTTCAAGTATTGCAGGGATTCGTCGTTGGCCAGAGGCATATTTACCAACGATTTTTGATCGTAGTCGAGTCGACCGTATTATTGATATTCCACAAATTGAAGCAGAGCGTACCATGCGTAAACTGGCTCGTAGCGAAGGGATTAGTGCAGGGACATCGTCTGGTGGTGCGGTCTGGGCATCTATTAAAATTGCTGAAGAAAATCCAGATGCTGTGATTGTCTGCATTATTTGTGATCGTGGAGATCGTTATTTATCAACGGGTTTATTCTCAGTAAAAGATGATGAATAAAATTACGCCCAAGCTCTCTATTAAAAAGAGAGAATTCTTCAGTTTTCTGAGGAAGTTTTGAAAATGAGCTTACGTTTTCCGATTTTAGTGTTTGATATTGAAACGCTCACTGATTTAAAAGCTGGTGCTCATTTATATCATCTTGATTTACCTGAGTCTGATGTCGAGCAGGCCTTGACCAAGATTCGCCGTCAAGAATCAGGGATGGATTTTCAACGGTTACCTTTGCACGAAATTGTATGTATTTCTGGTTTGTGGATCGATGAAAAAGGCTTTCGTTTATTTTCATTTAGCCAAGAGCAAAATACTGAAGCTGAGATGCTGGCAAAATTCTTATCGATTTTTGATAAAAAACAGCCAACTCTTGTGAGTTGGAACGGTTCTCAGTTTGATTTGCCTGTCATTTTATTTCGAGCGATGTATCACGGACTATCTGCCCCAAGTTTGTTTGATCAAGGCGAAATCGACAATCAGAAGCGGTTTAATAACTACCAAAACCGATATCATCATCGACATGTCGACTTGATGGATGTGATGGCCATGTTTAATGGTCGAAATTTCCAGAAATTAGATGATATTGCTTGCTTGCTCGGTTTTCCTGGAAAGCGTGGTGAGTCTGGTTATCGTGTGCCAGAATATGTACGTAACAATAATTGGTTAAAATTAACCAGTTATTGTGAGGGTGATGTACTGAATACTTGGTTGGTTTATTTGCGTTGGCTTTTACTAAAAGGTCAGTTAAATCAACTAGATCATCAGCAGTTTATTCAGTCAACCATTGATTATTTACAAACGCAAACGCAACAATCAGATTTTTTACAAGTATGGCGCCAAACATCGCAATATACTGTATTTACCGCACCGACGTTTGCGCCCAAAAATTAGGTTCATCTTTTGAAACATAAAGCGAAACAGCGCCCGGCTCATCAGCCAATTTATACCTTCAAAGTGGAAGCTTTTTCACATGAAGGTCGTGGTATTGCGCACTATGGAACTCACCCTGACCATCCTAAAGAAAAACAGGGTAAGAAAGTTTTTATTCGCAATGCCTTGGTGGGTGAAACGGTTCAAGCGAAAATTACCCACCAAACCACGCGTCTAGAAGAAGCAGAAATGCTGAAACTAGAAGGTGAGGCCGCTACTGGGCGGGTAGAACCAATTTGCCCGCATTTTGGGATATGTGGTGGCTGTAGCTTGCAACATATTCATCCTGACGAACAAATTTTGTTGAAGCAAAATGTATTGCAATCGCATTTACAGCATTTTGCTGGTCTACAACCTGAACAATGGTTAACACCAATTCGTTCTAGCAAAATAGATTACCGTCGTCGTGCCCGAATTGGTGTGCGGTATATTCCGCGACAAGATCGTTTGGTCATGGGGTTTAGAGAGCATCACAGTAATCATTTAACAACCATTCACCAGTGCAAGGTATTGGATCAGACCTTATCTGATGCGATACCTGAGTTGAGAAAGTGTCTTGAAGGCTTGATGGCCAAAGCACACATTGGTCATGTTGAATTGGCGATGGGGGATCACGAAGTTGCGTTATTAATTCGCCACTTGGAAGAATTAAATGTGTCGGATGTCAACCATTTGCGTCAATTTGCGTTACAAAGACAGTGGCAGTTGTATTTACAACCCAGAGGCGCTGATAGTTTACATCGGGTCGACGATGTGCAAGCACCAATGCGGTTACACTATCATTTAGATGATTTCGACATTCGTTTTGCATTTTCACCATTGGATTTTACCCAAGTGAATAGTGCGGTAAATGCACGAATGATTCAGTTGGCATGTGAATTGCTACAGTTAAAGGAAGGGGAACGTGTGCTTGATCTATTTTGTGGATTAGGCAACTTTTCTCTACCTTTAGCACGATGTGTAGGAGATACTGGTCAGGTGATAGGTGTTGAGGCAAGTGATGAAATGGTATTGCGTGCAACTGAAAATGCGAAAGCTAATTCGTTGAACCAAGCTATCTTTTTTTCACAAGATTTAACAAAAGACTTTTCACATCATCCTTGGGCGAAACAAGGATTTGATGCATTATTAATTGATCCTCCGCGATCGGGTGCTTTTGAGGTGATGCAATATGTACCGAACTTCGGAGCAAATAGAATCGTTTATGTTTCATGTAATCCTTCAACACTGGCAAGGGATGCAGGTGTACTGGCACAACATGGTTATCAGCTTAAAAAAGCTGCGGTAATGGATATGTTTACCCATACTGAACATGTTGAATCTATTGCCTTATTTGAAAAAAATGAGTCTGATAAAATTTAAGAGATAAACGATTAGAACATGAGTTACATATCCAGAGGAGAATGGTATGGTCACAGTACGTGAACAGTTACCTGGACGACTCCATGAGTTGTCCGAGGAAGCGACTGTAGAACATGCCGCTGAAGCGCAAAGTAGTCTAGTATCTTGGCTAGATCGAGTGCGTGATATCTTGGATGGGGCTGAGCTGAAGCAGCTACAACGGGTTGCAGAGCTTACCTTACAAAAAGAGTTTGAAAGCACGGTTAATCATCATACTAACACCTTCAGTATCGGTATTGGTATGGCGGATATTTTGGCGCATTTACATGTAGATGAAGATACGTTGTCAGCGGCAGTATTATATCGAAGTGTACGTGAAGGACTGATCACCTTAGAGGATATTCAGCGAGAGTTTGGCGAGCAAGTTCTGGGCCTAGTAAAAGGCACGCTTGCAATGGGTAAGCTATCGGAGCTGATTGAAAAAAATAAGCGTCTAGAAGATCATTTTAATAATAATCAACGTGAACATCTAAACGGCATTTATAAAATGCTGATTTCTGTGACAGAAGATGTACGTGTGGTGCTGATTAAACTGGCAGAGCGAACTTATGCTTTACGTGAGTTGGCAACTGCAAGCAAAGAGCGTCAAGAACGTGTTGCACGTGAAATTTTAACGATTTATTCTCCACTTGCACATCGTTTAGGAATCGCCCAACTAAAATGGGAACTAGAAGATCTCGCTTTTCGCTATTTAGCGCCAGAACGATACAAAGAAATTGCTTCTTTGCTCAATGAAAAACGTTTAGAGCGTGAACAGTATATTCAGTTTGTGATTGATAAACTTAAAACCGAACTGGATGCCTATGATATTCATGCTGAAATCACGGGGCGAGTGAAGCACATTTATTCGATTTATCGAAAAATGAAAAGCAAAAATCTTAGCTTTGACCAGCTTTACGATATTCGTGCAGTGCGGGTGTTATTAAAAACGGTACCAGATTGTTACCATGCTTTAGGGATCGTACATCAGTTATGGCGACACATCCCCAACCAGTTTGATGATTATGTAACTAACCCGAAAGCCAACGGCTATCGGTCTTTGCATACTGCAGTGATTGCTGAAAACAAATCGCTCGAAGTCCAAATTCGTACTTTTGAGATGCATGAAGAAGCTGAATTGGGAGTTTGTTCTCATTTCAACTACAAAGAAGGTGCGAAAAATACGGATCATTCTTTTAATGATCGATTGCATTCACTTCGCGCTGTACTTGAGCATTATCAGGAGCGAACTGAAACGACACCACATGCTGAAGATGATGAGTCGAATGGTATCGATCAAATTCAAGATTTTGAAAATTTTGAAAAGATTTATGTGTTTAGTCGTGATGGGGACATTAAAGAGTTACCGCGCGGCTCGACTGTGCTTGACTTTGCTTATCACGTCCATACTGAAGTTGGAAACAAATGCTATGCAGCACGTGTAAACCAGCGTTATGTGCCACTGACTTATACTTTAAAAACAGGTGAGCAAGTTGAGATCTTAACCAAAAAAGACCGTGAGCCAAATCGAGATTGGTTGGTTAACTCTTTAGGTTATATTAAAACAGCTCGTGCGCGAGATAAATTGCGTCATTGGTTTAGACAGCAAGATCGCAGCAAGAACGTCGAAGTGGGACGTGAGTTGCTCAATAAAGAGCTCGCTCGTCTGGCTATTCATCCAAAAAGTATTGATTTAAACGATTACTCATCTCATTTTAACCTGAAGTCAGGTGATGATATTTTGGTTGCATTGGTGAGTGGTGACATTAGTCTGCATGCATTGATGAACCAAGTAAATCGTCAAATGCATTTAGATCAAGATGAACCAGAGCTGGTGTTAAAACCAGCATTAAATCCACGTGCAAGCCATACATTATCGGCACACGGTATCTTGATTGATGGTTTGGACAATGTGGAATTGCATATAGCACAGTGTTGTCAGCCCGTGCATGGTGAATCGATTGGTGGTTATATCACTTTAAATCGAGGGGTGAGCATCCATAAAGTCGCATGTCCAGATTATGTGCGTATGACGACACATGAACCAGAGCGTGCTGTTGAAGCCGATTGGGAAATGCAACCAACACGCGGACAAAGCGTTCAGATTGTGGTTGAGGCCTATGATCGCCGTGGTTTACTCAAAGATCTCACTCAAGTGATTTTCTCTGATCAAATCAATATTCGTCAGGTCAATACGATTTCTGAGGCGGATGGAATTGCCAATATGAAGTTGCTGATTGAAGTGAAAGGTTTAGCACAGCTCTCTCGTTTGTTGGCTCGTTTAGAGCAACAACCCGGCATCATTAGTGCGAGACGTTTAGTACAAGGTAGTTAATTATATTTAGAATAAAACCCGCTTTTTTGAACTGACTGCTTTCATGGGGGATCGTTCAATAGGCGGGTTTTATTATTTTAAGCACACGGCATCATCATAAAATCAAAATGGGTTTTACCGTGATTTTTAGATTTTGCATTTTTTGCTTTTTTGGAATGTTGCAATATTCTCAATATTTGCTTGGGCTTTCGCTTTAATTGACTCTTGAACAGTCAAATTATTTACGTCAGATGTATCTTCTTCGCCCGCAAGATTATTTGCAATTTGACTGGCTTTGGCAGTTTTTTCAGAGTTGCCACCGAAAGCAGTTAATGCGCCACTTGCAAGACCAGCCCATTTGCTTACTGCCTTGTTTGGTGATTGAGCATTTGCATTAATATTCGCAATATTTTTCTCTGCGCTTGCTAACTCACGTTTTGCATTTGATTGCTCAACAGAAAGTGTTGCGCAATCCATTGCCTTTAATTCAGCAGTTGAAAATGGTTTACCCTCGGTCGCTGCAAAAGTAGAGAAAGAAAACGTTGCAGCAGCAGTTAAAACTAATAATTTTTTCATATTATAAACACTTTAAAAGATTTTAGATTAAGTTGCTATTTTTGTAGCAGGCGGATTCTATTTAAAATAAATTTTAAAGTCACTATTTTTTTTGAATATTTTAAAGACTTGTCTGTCTATTGTTTTTGTGGTATTTGATCAGGTTTTATTTATAATTTAATTTTGTATTTAATTTAATAATTTATAATATTTTTTTACTTTCAGTTTTACTGTTTTGTGCGCTATTTTTAATTTTTATTGATTAATGTGATGGTTTTATTTTTAATGATTTTTATATTTATGTGAAAAGTGAATTAATATATGGGTATTTTTTTGTTAGGCTTTATATTGTTTAAAATATAAAGCACTTTTCTTTTTTTTATACTTGCTTGGATAATAATATATTGGTGATTCGGTTTAAAAACTGTGGGCTAATACGTGATAATTGATACATTAGTTTGGTTTTTATGCCAATAGGAGTGTGGGTAGGAATAAGGAAGTGATTTTTTTGTTGTGTTAAAGCTAAAACCTGTTGTGCAACATCTGCTGGAGTTAAATCCACACCTATATTTTGAATACTCCCAGCATCCATATTTTTTACCATACTGGTTTGCACAAATAATGGCATAACATCGAGCACACGAATATTATATTTTTGCCATTCCACATCTAGAGCTTCAGTTAAACCACGCACGGCAAATTTACTGGCAGAGTATGAGGCTAGATCGGCTTGTCCATAAATAGCTGAAGCAGAAGAGAGGTTGATGACCCGAGCAAAACTCGCTTTTTGTAAATAATTTAAAGCTGCGTGGCAACCATTAAGAACACCTTTTACATTGATATCAATTGTGCGGTGATGAGAGGGGATGGTTGTATTTTCAAAAGCACCAGAATATAAGATTCCAGCATTGTTAATTAGAATATTGAGTTCGCCTGCCCAGTTTTGAAATTCCTGTAATGCGATTTGCCATTGTGGATAATCGCTAACATCTAAATAACCCGCTTTCGTATTTGCACCCAGTTCCGTAGCTAAAGCTTGCGCTTGTTCTAAGTTGATATCGTAGATGCCTACTTTATAGCCTCTTTGATGAAACAGACGGGCAATTTCGGCACCTATGCCTTGAGCTGCACCACTAATAAAAACACTATGTTGCATTGCTTTTCCTTACTTTATATTGATACTTTTCGGACCAGCGTATATTAGACAGAAGCTGGTTAAAACTGCAACAGCGTAAGGGGTGAGGAGATAATCATGGAAAAGCTATTAGAAATCATGCGTGAGCTAAGACAAAAATGTCCATGGGATCAACAACAAACACCTGAGAGCTTAACGCGTTATGCGATTGAAGAGGCTTATGAAGTCGAAGCTGCGATTCGTGTTGGTGATTTGGATGAAATTCGTCAAGAGCTTGGAGATCTATTGTTGCAAGTGGTTTTTCAATCACAAATGTTCAGTGAGCAAGGGGCTTTTGATTTTCATGATGTGGTTGATGCAATTAGTGAGAAACTGATTCGACGTCATCCGCATGTATTTCAAGCTGAAAAGTTTCAGAACTTGAACCCTGAACAGGTAAGCGAGCTATGGAAACAAATTAAGCAGCAAGAGAAACAGGGTAAGCCAAGATCTCGATTAGATGAGGTGAAGCATGCACCTGCTTTAGTTCAAGCGGATGAAATCCAAAAAAAAGCAGCACAACTTGGTTTTGATTTTGAAACGGTAGAGGATGCTTACGGAAAATTAGACGAAGAGCTAGCAGAATTACAACAAGCGCTTAAAACGGGAAAAACCGATGAAATACAAGAAGAATTTGGAGATTGTCTATTTTCTTTGATCAATGTAGGTCGTAAACTTGGGCTGTCGAGTGAAACGGCATTACTGGCGACAATTCATAAATTTAGAAGTCGCTTTGCCTATATCGAACAACAAGCACATCGACAACAGAAAGACTTGCAAGAAATGAGTTTGGCGGAAATGGACCAGCTATGGGAGCAAGCAAAAAGACATTTAAAATTTGAGGGGAGCTCTGATGAAATTGCCGCAGTTACGCAGCAAAACTAACTTTTTATTATTGATTATTTTATGGTTGGGGGTAATTCCCCAGCTCAATGCTAAACAGTTTGATCAATCCTATATACAATGGAAAACACAGCAACAAAAACATGATCAGCAATTGGCTAGACAAGATGACCAATATTATTTATCTAGACCGACCCAGCAACAAAATGTGAAACCTGTTTCATCTTCTGTAAATATTTCAGGCGATAAAATTAGCTTAAATCAAGCGAACTTACAACAGTTGCAAAGTTTAAGTGGTGTAGGTGAGAAAAAAGCCCAAGCGATTATTGAATATCGACAAAAACATGGTGCATTTAAGGCATTAGATGAACTCATGAATGTCAAAGGAATTGGGCCGAAACTGCTTGAAAAGAATAGGTCGAGACTTATTTTATAGGTTGGTTAAAGTGTTGGTGGTAAAAAATGCGTACCGATATCTTGAAACTTCAGCAGAATAAATTGCCCTTTGTGTGTGTTAGAGCTATGATTAGCGACAAATTGTTATTTACGTCCTGACGTAGGAGACAGTGTCTTTTGCAAACTTTGCGTGCGTCAAAATGTGGTTTGTCCACAACTCAACTCCCTTCCTCAATATTAGATGTGATCGATAGTCTGACTAAAGCAGGTTATGAGGCATATATTGTAGGTGGTGGTGTTCGCGATATGATGTTAGGTCTTAATCCAAAGGATTTTGACGCGGTAACCAATGCTACTCCAGCCCAAGTAAAAGAAGTGTTTGGGCGGCGTTGTCGTATTATTGGGCGACGTTTTGAGTTAGCTCATGTGTATTCTGGTCGTGAACTGATCGAAGTCGCGACCTTCCGTGCCCCTCCGAAAAAAGCAGTCACCAGTGCTTCTGGTATGATTCTTCGTGATAATAATTGGGGAACAATTGAGCAGGATTTTGCTCGTCGAGATTTTTCGATCAATACGCTTTATTATCAACCTCGTAAGGGGGTTGTGCTGGACTTCTGCCAAGGTGTTGAAGATATCAAAACCCGTACTTTACGGTTTTTGGGTGAGCCAGCTCAGCGTTTTGAGGAAGATCCTGTACGCATGTTGCGTGCATTGCGTTTTGCGGCGAAACTGAACTTTCAAATCGATCAATCCATTCTTGACGTTTTTGATGTTGAGATGACGCAATTATTGCGTGATGTTTCACCACATCGACTTTATGATGAGTCACAAAAGCTCTTTACTATGGGGCATCTCACTCAGGTTTTGCCGATGTTGATTGAGTTTGGTGTTTGGAAACAATTGTTTGCTGAAATTCCGCCAAACATCACCTCATTTATCGAGCGTGCAGCCAAGAATACTGATCAGCGAATTCAAATCGGTAAAACCATCAATCCTGCTTTTTTCTATGCGGTCTTGTTATGGAAACCCTTTTTAGAGCGCTGTGATTTTTATCTCAATAAAGGCGTCGTTCCAGCTGAAGCGCGTGCTCAAGCAGGCCTTGATGTGCTTAAGCGTCAAGCAACTCGTACGATTATTCCTCGTTTTGCTGAAACTTTTATTCGTGAAGTTTGGGAAATGCAAAGTCGATTGCTCAATCCAAAACCTCAACAAATAGAAGCATTAGCTGGGCATGCGCGTTTCCGTGCAGGATTCGATTTCTTGTTGCTACGTGAGAAATCAGGTGATGCCAGCACTGAAGGTATGGGCGTTTGGTGGGAAAATTACCAAGAAATGACCACTGACCAAAAAGAAGCCGCTATTCGTCAGTATAACCGTCAACGTACGAAGACCCGACGTAAAGCTGCTGACACCGAAGAGTTGAAGCATACTGAAATTGAACCATTGGTTGATGTTCCAGAACCAAGAAATCGTCGTGCGAAAAAAGAGCGTGTGCGGGCTGGTGATTCAGCAAATCGTTTTCTTGAAAAGGCGGCAGATACAGGTCAAATCAATTCAGATCATCCAATTTTAAAGCGAAAACGTGTGCAACGTGATTTAAAGCAAGTCGTTTTTGGACCGACTCAATGACGATTCGTACTTATATCGGTTTAGGTAGTAACTTAGGTGATTCGCAACAAATTCTTCGTGAAGCTGTTGCGAAATTATCAATGTTGGGTGAAGTTCAGGTTTCTCGTCTTTACCAAAGTCCACCGATGGGACCTCAAGATCAACCACATTATTTAAATGCTGTTGTTCAACTGGACACGACATTGACACCACTTGACTTGTTAGACCAATTGCAACAGTTAGAACAAGATGCGGGGCGTGTTCGTTTGCGACGTTGGGGAGAGCGAACCCTAGATCTTGATTTGTTAATCTATGGTCAAGAACAAATTCAAAATGAACGTTTAACTGTGCCCCATATTGGTATTTTACAACGTGATTTTGTAATTCTTCCCTTATTAGATTTAGATGCTCATTTACAATTAAATGGTCATTCATTAAAAGACTTAGAACTGGTACAGCAAGCAAACTTGACTGTAATAGCCGATCAATCTTGGGCGGCTGCTTAAGATTGTTTCGTTCTGAAAACGCCTGTAGAGGACATCATCATGATTAGTCTAAGTGACTTAAGAAAGTTTAAAGCTGACGGACGCAAGTTTTCTTGCCTGACTTGCTATGATGCAAGTATGGCGAAAGCAATGGAATTGGCTCAAATTGATACGATTTTAATCGGTGATTCTCTGGGGATGGCGATTCAAGGAAGAGATTCAACGCTTCCTGTTACAGTTGAAGATATGGCTTATCATACTGCGGCAGTCCGCCGTGGAAATACACATGCCTTAATCATGACTGATTTGCCATTTATGAGTTATGCAACACTTGAAGATGGCTTGAAAAGTGCTAAAGCCGTGATGCAAGTTGGTGCTCAAATGGTCAAAATTGAAGGTGGTGCTTGGCTCAGTGAGTTAGTTACAGTGTTGACTCGCAATGGTATTCCCGTCTGTGTCCATTTAGGTTTGACGCCGCAATCAGTACATGTGTTTGGCGGTTATAAATTGCAGGCAAGAACACGCGAAGCAGCCGATCAATTAATTGCAGATTGTCAAGCTGTGGTTGACGCAGGTGCATCAGTATTATTGCTAGAATGCGTTCCTGCTCAGTTGGGTAAAGAGATCGCTGAGTTATTTCCAAATACGCCTGTGATTGGAATCGGTGCAGGTAATGAAACAGATGGGCAGGTATTGGTTGCACAAGACATGTTGGGGCTTACTTTTGGTCGAGTTGCACGTTTTGTCCGTAATTTTATGAAAGAACAGGCGGGTGAAACAGCAATTTTAGATGCATTTAAAGCCTATCATGCTGCTGTTCAAGACCAATCTTTCCCAGCTAAAGAACATACTTTCCAAGTTGAGCTTTAATTCATGAAAACTGAAACAACGATACAAGGCTTAACTGCGTCACTTGCAACAGCACGCAGCAACAAAAAAATGATTGGTTTTGTCCCGACGATGGGAAATTTGCATGAAGGTCATTTGACCTTGGTTCGTGCTGCTAAAAAGATTTGTGATGTGGTTGTGGTGAGCATCTTTGTCAACCCAATTCAATTCGGTGCGGGTGAAGATTTTGATAACTATCCACGTACTTTAGAGCAAGATAGTCGTTTGTTGGCAGATGTGGGTTGCGATATTATTTTTGCGCCTTCTGTTGAGCAAATGTATGGAACACAACCACGCTTGACCAATATTAGTGTTGGGCAAATTACCGATGATTTGTGTGGGAAGTCTCGCCCTGGTCATTTTGATGGCGTGGCAGTCGTTGTTACCAAATTATTTAATATGGTACAGCCGGACTATGCTTTCTTTGGTCAAAAGGATTATCAGCAACTCGCGGTGATCCGTCAGTTGGTACAAGATTTAAATATGCCTTTGGAAGTGATTGGTGTGCCCATCGTGCGTGCTGAGGATGGCTTGGCTTTAAGTTCTCGCAATGGTTATTTATCTCAAGAGCAACGTGAAATTGCCCCTAAAATTTACCAGTTGTTAAAGAAAGCGGAACAGCAATTGCATGATGGTCAAGTGTTGGAGCAAGTGTTAGCAAATATCTCAACTGAATTGACACAAGCAGGTTTTGTTGTGGATTATGTGGAAGCTCGTCAAACCAATTTACAGCCGATTACGCAATTTGATCAAGATTTGGTTTTATTCGTTGCGGCAAAATTAGGTACGACGCGTTTAATCGATAATTTACAAGTTAATTTTAAAACTTAGAACTTCAGAATAAAAAGGGCAACATGCCATGAAGCGTATTCTTATCGTCACAGGACAATCTGGTTCAGGAAAATCTTCAGCGTTACAAGTGCTTGAAGATTTAGGCTACTATTGTATAGATAACTTACCTTTGGCACTGTTGCCTGAAATAGTGGCGAAACTTGATCATGAAAATAATCTGGAGCAATTGGCGTTAGGTGTTGATATTCGAAGCACACGCGCTGATATGCAAGAGTTTGATCATGTGTTTGAGCAATTAAAAAGACATGGTTCAGTTGATGTCATCTATTTGACTACCCAAGATCAAGATTTGATTGCTCGTTTTAGTGCATCTAGACGCCCACATCCTTTAGCGAGCCGTTTTAATAGTTTATTGCAGTGTATACAAGAAGAAAAGCAACTGCTGATTCCGATACAATTTCGCTCTACAGTGCATATTGATACGACAGATAAAAGTGTTCATGATTTAAAACATATTTTACTGTCCAAACTAGGGCAGTCTGATAACTTAATTGTTATTTTGCAATCGTTTGGTTATAAGCATGGCATCCCTTTAGATGCTGATTATGTATTTGATGTCCGTCATTTGCCTAACCCACATTGGGATTTAGATTTACGTCGTTTATCTGGTTTAGATGAACCTGTACGTCGATTTTTAGAGAGCAGTCAGCAAACCAATGAAATGTTTGCTGATATTTATGCTTTCTTGGAAAAGTGGCTACCTGCTTTTGCAGAGGGGCATCGCCATTATATGACCATTTCTGTGGGTTGCACGGGTGGACAACATCGTTCAGTTTATATCGTGGATAGACTCAAGCAAGCCCTTGAGGCAAAATGGGCTGTCCAAATCTTACATAGAGAAATGAAGCACTGGTCATGATAGACACAACAATTGATGTAATTAATAAACTTGGCTTACATGCACGCGCATCAGGTAAACTGATTGAGGTGACGACCAAATTTCGCTCTTCTATTCAAATTGGTAAGGGTGATAAGCTGGTAGATGCAAAAAATATTATGTCATTGTTGATGTTGGGTGCGGGTAAGGGCACGACATTAAGGTTAGTGATTGATGGTGCTGATGAAGACAAAGCACTGGAAGAAATTCAAACGCTGTTCGCAGCAAAATTTTATGAGGCAGAGTAATAGTGGCACGTGGTACCCAACGTTATACCGATGAAGATTTTGAGTCATTAGAAGGGCGTGCGAGTAGAACAGAGCAAAAGAAAGCTGTACAACGTATGGCTGCTTTAGGTGAGCAATTGGCTCAATTGAATGTAAAACAAATTCAAAAACTTCCTGTGGATGAACGTCTGATAGATGCGTTGCTTGAAGTTCAAAAAATTAGTTCATTTGAAGCACGTCGTCGTCAGTTTCAGCGAATTGGCAAATTGTTGCGTAATGAAGATGAAAGCATAATTTTGTCTTATCTCACACCGCAACAAGGTGCAAAGAAACAAATGCAATTGATGCGTTGGGTTGATCGTATGATTGAGCAAGGTGATCCGATCATTAATGAATTCAGCAAAGTATTTAATGCATCAGAACGCCATACTTTACGTCAACATGTGCTTCGTATTCATCGTGACATCAAACAACAGGTGAGTGAGGAAGAGCTCGAAGCTTCTAAACGTAAGTTTGTAAACTACGTACAACAAGTCGCGCTGTTATCTGATCAAGGTTAACCTGAAAAAAAGAAGTTTCCTTGGAAACTTCTTTTGCATTTAGGCAATTAATTTCCAAACTTACTTGTAGCTCGTTCTTTTGCCCATTCTCTTAAAATAAATTTTTGTAATTTCCCTGTAGATGTTTTAGGGATCTCAGTAATTACTACATCTTTAGGAACTTTAAAGCGTGCAAGTTCTTTTTGACAGTGCAGAATAATTTCTTCTGGTGAAGTTGTGCTACCTTGTTTTAATTCAATAAAAGCACAAGGCACCTCTTGCCAACGTGGATCAGGCTTTGCGACTACGGCTGCAGTCATGACTGCTGGGTGTCGATATAAAACATCTTCGACTTCTAATGAAGAAATATTTTCCCCACCTGAAATAATAATGTCTTTGGAGCGGTCCGTGATTTTGGCATAGCCATCGGGATGGCATACGGCTAAATCCCCGGTATGGAACCACCCCCCTTGAAATGCTTCTTCAGTGGCCTGTGGGTTTTTGAGATAGCCTTTCATGACGATATTGCCACGGAACATGATTTCGCCCATGGTCTCGCCGTCATTTGGCACAGGTTGCATGGTTTCAGGATCAAGTACACGCATACTGTCTTGTAGAGGGTATGGAACGCCTTGACGTGAATGCAATTGAGCTTGTTCTTGGATAGATAACTCACTCCAACCTGCTTGTGAGGCACATAGCGCTGAAGGACCGTAGGTTTCGGTTAAACCATAGACGTGATTGACATTGATGCCGATATTACGCATCCCTTCAATAATCGCAACTGGCGGTGCAGCACCAGCAACCATCACCTCCACATGATGGTCAAATGCGGTTCTTTGTTCCTGAGGCGTATTGATCAGCATCGATAAAACAATCGGTGCGCCACAGAAATAATCTACTTTGTGTTCGGCAATATATTGAAAGATTAGTGTTGGATCGACGCGACGTAAACAAATATTGGTTCCGCCACTGGCGGCAATAGACCATGCAAAACACCAGCCATTGCAATGAAACAGGGGTAAGGTCCAAAGATACACAGCACGAGGTTTCATGCCACATGCCAAAATATTACTTGCTGCATTGAGGTAAGCACCACGATGATGATAAACCACACCTTTTGGATTTCCTGTTGTTCCCGAGGTGTAATTCAGGCTGATCGCATCCCATTCATCTTGTGGAAGTAACCATTTAAACTCAGGATCGCCTTGAGCTATCCAAGACTCATATTCATATTGACCAAGGGGCAGTTGTTCACCTTCATACTCATTATCAAAAACGTCAATTACAATCATATCTTGATGAATATATGTGAGTGCTTCTTCTGCAATCGGTCTAAACTCTGGGTCAACTAAAAGCACTTTTGCTTCAGCATGTTCTAGCATAAAGGCAATGGTTTTGGCATCTAAGCGCGTATTTAGCGTATTTAGAACGGCACCTGCCATAGGAATGGCAAAATGAGCTTCAATCATTGCTGGAACATTCGGTAAAAGTACAGAAACGGTATCGTTCTTTTGAATACCTAAACGTGTGAGTTGGTGTGCAAATTGACGACAGCGTTGATAGCTTTGTTGCCATGTAATTTGACGTTTACCATGAATAATTGCGGCCTGATTCGGGTAAATATAAGCTGCACGCTCTAAATAGCGTAATGGTGATAACGCAACAAAGTTCGCAGGGTTTTTGGGTAATTCGTCGTATGCACTAACCATGTGTATTGCTCCATGTTTATTTTATGAGGAAATTTACTGGGGTGTTAAAAATGACCGCAGTCCCCATATATCTATATCACCATAGTACGCTGCTGACACGAAATCACTAAGGCTTTAGTCTGAGATATATTTTGACTTGGGTTTTTCTCCAATCAAAGGTTTCTTCCTTGTCTAAACCTGTGTAAAATCTCGGGTACTTTTTTATCCGCCGTTTTTTATTTTTTGAGGTCCGCCTCAATACATAATCTCGCGGTGATATGCTCCATTGTGCGGGGCATCACTCCTTAAGGATTTTATTATGCCAATCATTACTTTACCAAATGGTGATCAAAAGCAATTTGATCAACCGATTTCCGTGATGGAACTTGCTCAGAGCATTGGTCCGGGCCTAGCGAAAAATACCGTTGCTGGTCGTATCAATGATCGTTTGGTGGATGCTTGTGATTTAATCACAGAAGATGCAATAGTTCAGATTATTACCCCGAAAGATGAAGAAGGTTTAGAAATCATTCGTCACTCATGTGCGCACTTGGTCGGACATGCGGTTAAGCAATTGTTCCCTGAAGCGAAAATGGTAATCGGTCCAGTGATCGAAGAGGGTTTCTATTACGACATCTGGATGCCACGTCCATTTACTTTAGATGATATGGCTGCGATTGAAGAGCGTATGAAAAAGCTCATCGATCAAGATTATGACGTTATTAAAAAGATGACACCGCGTGATGAAGTGATTGCAGAATTCACAGCACGTGGCGAAGAATATAAATTACGCTTGATTGCAGACATGCCAGAAGAAACTCAAATGGGCTTGTACTACCATCAAGATTATTTGGATATGTGCCGTGGTCCGCACGTACCGAATACTAAATTCTTAAAATCATTTAAGCTCACTAAAATCTCTGGTGCTTACTGGCGTGGTGATGCCAAGAATGAGCAGTTACAGCGTATTTATGGTACAGCTTGGGCAGACAAGAAACAGTTGGCTGCGTATATCAAACGTATTGAAGAAGCTGAAAAACGTGACCATCGTAAAATTGGTAAAGCTTTAGACTTATTCCACATGCAAGAAGAAGCGCCAGGTATGGTGTTCTGGCATGCCAATGGTTGGACGATTTACCAAGTGCTTGAACAATACATGCGTAAAGTTCAGCAGGACAATGGTTACCAAGAAATTAAGACACCACAGATCGTAGACTTTACGCTTTGGGAAAAATCAGGACATGCGGCAAACTATGCTGAAAACATGTTTACGACTCACTCAGAAAGTCGTAACTATGCAGTAAAGCCGATGAACTGTCCTTGTCACGTACAAGTGTTCAATCAAGGCTTAAAATCATACCGTGATTTACCAATCCGTTTAGCGGAGTTTGGTTCATGTCATCGTAACGAACCATCTGGTTCATTACACGGGATTATGCGTGTTCGTGGCTTTACTCAAGATGATGCGCATATCTTCTGTACCAAAGAACAAATTGGTCAAGAAGTTGCAGACTTTATTAAACTGACTTTAGATGTTTATAAAGACTTCGGCTTTGAAGAAGTACAAATGAAGCTTTCAACACGTCCTGAAAAGCGTGTGGGTGACGATGCACTTTGGGATATTGCTGAAAAATCTTTGGCTGATGCTTTAAATGATGCAGGCTTAGCATGGGATCTACAACCTGGTGAAGGTGCATTCTATGGTCCGAAGATTGAATTTTCATTGAAAGACTGCTTAGGTCGTGTATGGCAGTGCGGTACAATCCAGTGTGACTTCAACTTGCCAATCCGTTTAGATGCTTCGTACGTGACTGAAGACAATGAGCGTGATCAACCAGTTATGTTGCATCGTGCAATTCTTGGCAGTTTTGAGCGTTTTATTGGTATACTAATTGAACATTACGCTGGTTTCATGCCACCTTGGCTTGCACCAATTCAAGCTTGTGTGATGAATATTACCGATTCACAAGCAGATGCGTGTGAGCAAGTGGTTGCAAAACTCAAAGAAAGTGGTCTTCGTGCTATTTCTGACTTGAGAAATGAAAAAATCGGATTTAAGATTCGTGAGCGTACCCTAGAGCGTATTCCTTATCTTTTGGTTCTCGGTGATCGAGAAGTTGAAGAGGGCACTGTAAATGTGCGTACACGCTCAGGAAAAAATTTAGGTACTATGTCAATTGATGCATTCATTGATTTAGTGAAATCTGCCGTTGCCGAACGCGGCCGGTACATTGTGGAGTAATAAAGATTAAACAGCCTGATCGTAACCAACAACAAGGTGCTAAAAGTAACCGTCCAGCCATTAATGATGAGATTCGTGCGAAAGAAGTACGTCTCGTTGCTGCTGATGGGGAACAGAAAGGTGTCGTTTCATTAAATGAAGCATTACGTGCTGCTGAAGAAGCTGATCTTGACCTTGTTGAGATCGTTGCTAATGCAGAACCTCCTGTTTGTAAAATCATGGACTACAACAAGCACTTATTTGACTTAAAGCAAAAGCAAAAAGATGCGAAGAAAAAACAGCATCAAGTGCAAGTGAAAGAAATCAAGTTACGCCCAGCGACGGACGTAGGTGATTACCAAGTAAAATTGCGTGCAATTTTACGTTTCCTTGAAGAAGGAAATAAGGTGAAAATTACTTTACGTTTCCGTGGTCGTGAAATGGCACACCAACAGCTTGGTCTTGCTCAATTACAAAAAATTGAAGCTGATGTGGCTGAGTTTGGCGTTGTTGAGCAACCTCCAAAAATGGAAGGTCGCCAAATGGGTATGCTGCTTGGTCCGAAAAAGAAAAAGTAATTTTTTCTTAATAAAAAAACACCGCTATTGCGGTGTTTTTTTTGTTTATACAAATGTGGAAACAAGGCTTAATTTTTGAGCAGATTTATGTTAATTTTAGTTGAAAAGTAAAGTATATAATCATTGGAGAATCAAAAGATGACTATCGTTAATGGTACACATGAGTTGTCTGAAATAAATCAAAAAGTGGTGCAAGAGGGTGAGGTGTTGCCTCAAGTTCGCTTAAAAGACGGTAGTCAGGTACAAACAGGCACTGTAGCAACCATGTTGCATAATATTAATTTATATAATGCAGGTGTACGTGGTGAAGTCGAGACTGAGTTAGAGTGTGCTATCCCAACCTTAGTGAAAGTAGGTTTATTTGATCTGTTTTCGGTTGATGAGTGGATCAAGGGAGATAATGCTGGTCGTCGATTTGTTGGGGAAAAGGCGAAAGAGTTTTTGGCGAATCGATAAAAATCAAATACACCTTTTAATATGCTCTGTGCAAACATAATTTTATTGTTTCTTTTTCGTGCTGCTGTGCTGATCAAATTCTGAAAAATGTGATATAACGCAACAACAGTCAAGATAAAGATGAATAGGATAACTAAATGATTGACTTATATTATTGGGGTACGCCCAATGGCCATAAAATAACGATTGCTTTAGAAGAAATGGGGCTTGAATATCAAATTTTCCCGATTAATATTTTAGAAAATGATCAGTTTCAGCCAGACTTTTTAAGGATTTCTCCAAACAATAAAATTCCAGCAATCGTTGATCAAAATGGTCCACGTGGTGAACCCATTTCTGTATTTGAATCTGGCGCAATCTTGCAATATTTAGGTCGCAAAACTGGATTGTTCTATCCCGTTGATGAGCAAGAGCGAGTTGAGGTAGAGCAATGGTTGATGTGGCAAATGGGTGGTTTTGGTCCGATGCTTGGGCAAAATCATCATTTCAACAAGTTTGCACCTGAGCGTATTCCTTATGCGACGGAGCGCTATATCAATGAAACCAAACGGCTGTATGCTGTTTTGAATAAACAGCTGGTTGGTCAGAAGTTTGTAGCTGGTGAATACTCGATCGCAGATATGGCGATTTTACCTTGGGCATTACGCTATGAGTGGCAAAGTATTCAACTCGAAGATTATCCTTATGTGAAAGATTATATCGATCGCTTAACTGCACGTCCTGCCATACAAAGAGCTTTATCGATCAAAGTAGGATAATACGTGTTGTGAAACAACAACTTTATCTGAGACATTGGGCGATTGCGATGGGATTCTTGGTACTTACAGCAATCGTCTGCGCTCTGCTACACAATCGCTATTCCGAAGATCATTTGGGGATTTTGGTCTTTGCTTTGATCGGTGTATTGGGGCTTTTATTTTCTACGTTATTTGCTTGGCTGCAGGTGGAAACTAGAAACTCATATGGTAGCACTTGGCTTTTCGTGAGCTTTTTAAGCCTGTCGTTATTGTTAAGCACTTATCTTTATCATACGGTATCCATGGACTGGGCGGCAGTTTCAGATGATGGTATCCAACTTAGTTTATATCAACGAGTTGTAACGTCAGACCTTACATTTTGGGTCGCATTTGCTTTTCCATTCATTTTTTCCGTCGTGAATTTTTCTGTGCGATCTAAGGTCGCCAAAATGAAGAAATAATCTGTGTTAAAACCATGCATTTAGCCCTATCAGCGTGACTATTTTATAGTTGTGTAATTTTTAGACTTAAAGCTCGATGATCGGTATAGGATAATGTAATTTTAAAACAAGTATAAAGCGTTATGAACTCTACAATCGCGACAGACTATTTAAAAAAACTTGATTTTCAAGGGCACTGTTTACCTACGCTAGAGAACTTAAAGACTCTGCTAAGTTTCCATGTTGAGCACATTCCTTTTGGTAATCTATCCTCTTTTCTTGGGGAGGAAGTCTCATTAGTACCTGAACAACTTGCTCAAAAATTATTATATGAAAATCGGGAAGGATATTGCTTGGAGCACAGCACTCTGAGCAGAATTGCATTAACTGAGTTGGGATATGACGCTTATAACGTATTAGGTCGTGTCTATTATCAAAGTGCACATACCACAGCACCTATCCGTACTCATTTAGTCACGTTGGTGCGAATCGATCAGCAATTATTTTTATATGATCCCGGCTTTGGGGGGATGACACCAACAACAATTCTATCTTTAGATTGTATCGGAGAGGCGCAGTCAACACCTTTGGAACAGTTTCGATTTGTGGATGTTGCACAGTGTGGATTGGACATGGCTGTGCTGACAGATGTGAAGTATATGCTTCAGGTTTTTTTACATAATGAATGGGTCAATGTGTATGCAATTAATCCTGATCAACAGATCGCGATGGCGGATGCGGAAATTGCCAATTGGTATATATCAACGTCACCTGAATCATTATTTACTCAACATTTAATGTTATTTACAGCGACCACGGAAGCCAGAATGACATTGAAAGATCAGGTATTGAGAATTCATGGTAAAGAAAAATCTGATAAAAAGGTTTTATCAACCCCGCATGAGTTTGGGGAAATAATACAAGCGGTTTTTAAGATACAAATGAACCCACAGAAACTTAGACAAGCATGGGATAAACTTACTTTGATTGAATCAGTTTAAGTGATATTGTCTGGGCATTGCTTTGATCTCTATGTAAGTGCTTTCACACCCTGATGTCCTATTTTCTATTATTTCTCTCTGCTTTTGGTGCTGCAACATTACTACCTTTACAGTCTGAAGCTGTGCTTATGACTTTATTGGTGCAGGGGATGTCCAATCCATTTTATTTGTTGCTTGTTGCGACAGTTGGAAATGTTTTGGGCTCTTGTGTTAACTGGTGGTTGGGATTGAAAATAGAGCATTATAAAGATAAAAAGTGGTTTCCTGTCTCAGAACCACGTTTGCAGCAAGCACAACAGATCTATCATAAATATGGTTTTTACTCGTTATTGTTGAGTTGGGTGCCGATCATTGGTGATCCGATTACGTTGATTGCTGGATTGATGAAAGAGCATTTTGGGCGGTTCTTATTGATTGTCACAATTGCTAAAGCAGGACGCTATTTGTTTATGTATGGCTTATATCTCGGATTATTTTCTTAATTTACTTTCTGTTTATGTTGTAGATTCTCGTTAGCTCCAGGTAAGTTCGACATTGTTGCTGTGGCTCAAATCGATTGTATTTTGTGATCAGAAATTTTGCTTTAAATTTAAACGAAGATGCTATATGATACTGCCTTCCTTACCTGCAGGTCGATTTGCAATAGTGCAAACGAGCCGAACAGGTGACTAAAAGAGGTTACTATGGCTAAGTTAAAAACTCGCCGTGGTGCAGCTAAACGCTTTAAAGCGACTGCAAACGGTTTCAAGCGCAAACAAGCATTCAAGCGCCACATTTTGACCAAAAAATCTGCTAAGCGTATCCGTCAATTGCGCGGTTGTGTAATGGTTCACGTAAGTGACGTTGCATCAGTTCGTGCTATGTGCCCATACATCTAAGGAGATTATAAATGGCTCGTGTAAAACGTGGTGTAGTGGCTCATCGCCGTCACAAAAAAATTCTTGCTCGCGCTAAAGGTTACTATGGTGCTCGTTCACGTGTTTATCGCGTAGCGTTCCAAGCGGTAATCAAAGCTGGTCAATACGCTTACCGTGACCGCCGTCAAAAGAAACGTCAATTCCGTGCTTTATGGATTGCGCGTATCAATGCTGGTGCTCGTCAAAACGGTTTGTCTTACAGCCGCATGATCGATGGCTTGAAAAAAGCTCAAGTGATCATCGACCGTCGCGTATTAGCTGACATCGCTATGCATGATGCAGTAGCATTTGCTGCTTTAGCTGAAAAAGCTAAAGGCGCATTAGCTGCATAAGCTTAGAGATTCAAAGAAGGCCGCTTTTTAGCGGTCTTTTTTATTTTTATAAATTTTCACTTCTATCAATCACTAGAGACAGGGGGGCGCTTCTCTTTCTCTAATAGGCATTTGAGTGGTTGATAGAAGTTTAATAATCTAGGAGCTACTATTATGGGCTTCTTTGTCAGCTAAGTTTTTAAGTACTTTATATATTGCATAAAATAGTGCAAGAATCAGGATAAAAAGATTGCCCCAATGAACTGCAAAATAAGCTAAGGTCCATAAAGCACAATAACACCATAGCATTGACCATAAAAATTTCACGATCCCTAACCAACGAAAGTGTGGTTGCGGTTCGATAGGTGAGGTCGTTTCATGTTCGACTAGTGGGGCTGTGATAGGGGAGAAATCGGCTGCGTTTTGGGTTTTTGGAGTGAATTTAAAAGAAGTGGCTTGTTCTTGATGATGATTGATGTTGGAGCTGTGATATTGATTGGCAGCGTATTTTAGGATAAGTACATGGAATTCGTCGAGTATATTACGCACAGTGTCAAATTCTAATCTTTCATTTTCAGTCATTTGCCAGTAATCACCATTATCATTTTTAATATGGGATTCATTATCCAACTGATTTTTTAAACGAGCAGCGTTGAGCATGAGAATACTGGCATAATTTTTTTTGAGGTTATAAGGCAAAACTGGAAATTGTTCTTCTAGTTTATACATGTCACCTTCATAACAATTATTATCAGTTAATGGAATGGGATAGTTACCAAAGCGTTGGGCTACAGCAAAATGATAAATTTTTTCTTGATATTCATTGAAAAAGCTTTGCCAAGAGATCGGTTTTAAGTCTTCAGTAATATAAGATACAACCTCTACAGGAAGATCTTTCAATACATAATTTTCAACACTATCGTGATAATTATTATAGTCTGAATACAATGGATATCCATCGTTGTCATAGCTTTGCAAAAATGGTTTTTCTTCACAAGGTAGAAGCACTTTCAATTCTTGCTGGGAAAAATGGCAAATAATGCAAAACTCATCCTCAGCTTGAAAGAAATTAAAAATTTCTGATTCTCCGAGATAATTCGCAATTATTGAGGTTGAATGTAGACTGATTTTCTCTAGACCTAGTAGTTTAAGATAACTTAAAAAATGTGAAGCAGAGCCTGCGAGTAAATTACCCTGATCAATATTTCTTAAAATAGGAAAGTGAGTAAAGAGTAAGGGGTGACGGTCTAAAAGTTCGGAATCTACACCTCCGGTTAAGAATTCGTTTCCATAACT
This sequence comes from Acinetobacter haemolyticus, assembly GCF_003323815.1. Classification (NCBI taxonomy): domain Bacteria; kingdom Pseudomonadati; phylum Pseudomonadota; class Gammaproteobacteria; order Moraxellales; family Moraxellaceae; genus Acinetobacter; species Acinetobacter haemolyticus. Next base: position 2,831,269 of record NZ_CP030880.1, on the reverse strand, counting down.
GACTAACGTGATTTGACGGTATATTCTTGGTAAATACATCTACGCTGTTCTTCCTATTATAATCGTTTTAAATAATAGATAGATTGAACAAAAACGCATGAGAAAACAATATCACTTTAGACAAGTGGGGGACGATACTTGTATTTGGGATGTTCATCGCTTAGTAGAACTGACCCAAAATTTCATTGTCAAAAAAGTTGCACTGAATGATATTCAAGAACTCAACGAGGCCTATTGGTTTACAGATGAATATCCAACAACTCAGCAAATCATTGAGCATATTCAATTGATTCAGGATGCAGACCTCAATTACCCAATTATTCTTTGTGCGCAGGGTCGAGTGATGGACGGTATGCATCGTGTGGCAAAGGCAAGTTTACTCAAGCATTCCGATATTCTTGCAGTGCAATTTGAGCAAACACCTGAGCCTGATTTTATGAATATTGATGAAGATGAGCTTGATTACACGGATATTTATAATCCGAAATAATAAGCCAATCCACAAATGATGATCGTGATGAAGACTAATTTCATCACACTGATATGATTCATTTTATGTTGGGCTGCTGCCTGAGTTGGCGTTTTCGCTACATCCATAGTACGGTCATAGGGTTCCATCGGCATTTCAAAATCAATATTTTTATAGTGGTTAGCAATTCTTGAAATTAGTTTCGCAAATAAGTCATCTGTTTTTTGTCCGAAGTTGCGTAAGACAATTTGTTGTTCAGGACTTAACATTTCTCCATCGGTGTTATAAGGATGGCGACGTTGACTCTCGATAAAATCTGTCAATGCTGACATGCGATACATGAGTTGGTGAGCTGAATCTGCTTGATAGGTGGTTGGAATGATAGCCAAGTCAGCATGATCTAAATGGCTGTGTTCTAGTTCATAACCATAAAAAGGTAGCTCCACTTGCTCTGGTTCTAAGAAGTTTTCTGCGCATTTATGGCTAAAAAGCTCTTGGTTAATAAACTTTTCAATTTCATGCCAGTCATTATTTTTTAACTCTTGAGTCACTTTTTTAGCAATTGAGTCTGGAAGTTGATAACGCCAAAACATGTTCTGGCTGAGAGATATTTGCTGTGAAGCGGGCGCTTCGAAAGGACTATCATGTTGATACCACTCTGCAAGTTCATGTCCACAAATCCATGCAGTTTTGTTTTTCCCTTCATGGCTCACGATGAAGTGAGCATAGGGAAGTAATTCAACATTGGCGTTAGGGTTTTGGTGATCTTGTAATAGCTGTGAATTATGCAAGCTTAATCGATCAACGCCTTGTCGTTTTAATCCTTCCAACCAAACTTGAAAGTGTTGTGCTAAAAGATGTTGTGACTGGAGGTCTCGGAATTCGAAATGATGTTGAGCAAAGATGGGGTGATCAACCCAGACATTAAAGGGAAGATTTTGTTGTAAAAACTCATTGCCATAGCTGACAAGCGTCAATTGAACTTTCCAAATTTGATCGAGCGCCATTGTTTTTACTCTTTGACTTTTAGCGATAAGAAAGATTTTAGCAAATTGTTGCGACATATGTTTTTTCAATAGGCTTAATCTTCAAAAAATAGGTAAAAAGCTGATAAACTATAGCGTTTTATTATATTTCTATAATTTGTTGCTTTGAGAGTTACTATGTCACTGGAAGCCCTGACCACTGAAGCGCTTGCTGCCATTGCAGCGGCTCAAGACCTTGCTGCACTCGATCAAGTACGTGTGCAATTTACAGGGAAAAAAAGCCAGCTTGCAGAGCAATCGAAAGCACTTGGAAAAATGGATCCTGAAGAGCGTAAAGTACAAGGTGCTGCTATTCATGCTGTTCGTGAAGCGATCAACGCTGCATTGACTGAGCGTCAACAAACATTACAACAAGCTGAGCTTGCTAAAAAATTAGCGAGTGAGACCATTGATATTACTTTACCTGGCCGCGGTCAACGTATGGGAAGTATCCACCCGGTGACCCAAGTTCAAGAGCGTATTTGTCAGTTCTTTACCAAAGCAGGTTTCCAAGTGGCACATGGTCCAGAAGTTGAAGATGATTATCACAACTTTGAGGCATTGAATATTCCGGGGCATCACCCAGCACGTGCAATGCACGATACTTTCTATTTTGATGCAACTCATTTACTCCGTACTCATACATCGGGTGTGCAAATCCGTACGATGGAAACCAATCAGCCACCAATCCGTATTGTGTGTCCTGGCCGTGTTTATCGTTGTGACTCAGATCAAACGCATTCACCGATGTTTCATCAGATCGAAGGTTTGTACGTTGCTGAAAACACCAGTTTTGCAGAATTAAAAGGTCTGTTGATTAATTTGCTCACTGAATTTTTTGAAAAAGATTTAAAAGTACGTTTCCGTCCATCCTATTTCCCATTCACTGAGCCAAGTGCTGAAGTGGATATTATGGATGAGCGTGGTCGTTGGTTAGAAGTTTTGGGCTGTGGCATGGTACATCCAAATGTATTACGTGCTGCAGGTATTGATCCTGATAAGTACAAAGGCTTTGCTTTTGGTTTAGGGGTAGAGCGTTTTGCAATGTTACGTTATGGCATTAATGACTTACGTATGTTCTACCAAAATGATGTGCGTTTCTTACGCCAGTTTGCCTAAACAGTTTTTCAGGATTAAATAAGGTTTATACACATGAAAATTAGTGAAAATTGGTTACGCACGTGGGTTAATCCAGCAATTGATAGCAATACATTGTCTGATCAATTGACCATGCTTGGCTTAGAAGTGGATGAGTTAGCGCCTGTGGCAAAGCCATTTACAGGCGTGGTTGTTGGTGAAGTTCTGACGGTTGAGCAGCATCCAGATGCAGATCGTTTGCGTGTCACGACTGTAAATGTTGGTTCAGGTGAGCCATTACAGATTGTTTGTGGGGCGCCAAATGTTCGTGTGGGGATGAAAGCACCTGTTGCCACCATTGGTGCAGTGTTACCAGGCGATTTCAAAATTAAAAAAGGCAAGCTTCGTGGTATTGAATCACAAGGCATGCTATGTGGTGCTTCTGAAATTGATTTAGAAGACAAGATTGATGGCTTGTTAGAGCTTCCTGCTGATGCACCTGTTGGCATGAATATCCGTGAATATTTAAAACTTGATGACAATGTGATTGACATCAGTATCACGCCAAACCGTGGTGACTGTTTTAGTATTCGTGGTATTGCACGAGAAATCGCAGTAATCAATCAGTTGAAGATGAATGAACCTGATATTCAACCTGTTCCTGCAACCATTACTGATGAAAAAGTAGTCACCATCACGACTGAAGGTACGCCGCGTTATTTAGGTCGTATTATCAAAAATGTGAATGTGAAAGCCCCTACACCTGAGTGGATGGAACAAGCTCTAGCTCACTCAGGTATTCGTACCCATAGTATTTTGGTTGATATTACCAACTATGTGTTACTTGAGTTGGGTCAACCAATGCATGCTTTTGATTTGGCGAAGATAGAAGGTTCGATTCAAGTCCGTCAAGCTCAGCCAAAAGAAAAATTGATGCTGCTAAATGATCAAGAAGTTGAGCTGCAAGATGACATCATGGTCATTGCGGATGATCAAAAAGCATTGGCGATTGCTGGCATCATGGGAGGCTTAGACTCTTCTGTTACGGATGAAACACAAGATATTTTCTTAGAAAGTGCATTTTTTGCACCTTTAGCAATAGCTGGTCGTGCGCGTCGTTTTGGCTTACATACTGATTCATCACAGCGTTATGAACGTGGCGTTGATTTTGAATTGCCAATCACCGCGATGCATCGTGCAAGTGAGTTGATTCAGACATTTGCTGGTGGTGAGTTTGGTCCAATTACGGTTGTTGAACAAGCGGCTTTATTGCCAACGCGTGAAGCGATTCAATTAAAGCAGGCTCAAGTGGATCAACTACTGGGTTATGAGGTCGCGGGTGATTTTATCGCAGATGTGTTGATGCGTTTAGGTTGTGTGGTTGAAACGACAGCACAAGGTGAGTGGAATGTGATTCCTCCATCGCATCGTTATGATATCGCAATCTATCAAGACTTAGTTGAAGAAGTTGCACGTATTCATGGCTATGACAACATCCAAATCAGTTTGCCAAAGATTGATGTGAAGTTAGAGAAGTATCAAGATCGTTTTGAAATTGCACAACTACGTCAAACCGTAGCAACTTTAGGCTATCAAGAAGCGATTAGTTTTAGTTTTGCTGATGCAAAATTGGAAAAACAACTGAATCCAGCTGTACAGCCCTTGATGTTGGCTAATCCGATTTCAAGTGATCTGGCTGCGATGCGTAGTACGTTACTTTCAAGTTTGATTCCTTGTGTGCAATATAACTTGAATCGTCAACAACATCGTGTCCGCTTTTTTGAGTTAGGCTTACGTTTTGACTATCAAGGTGCAAAAGATATCCATGATCTTAAGCAGATTCCAACGCTGGCATTGATTGCTGTGGGTTCACTTGCACCTGAATCATGGCATGTGAAACCTCAAGCAATGGATTTCTTTGATTTTAAAGGTGAAATTGAAGAAATTTTGGCAGCAGGTCGAGTGAAGGCAGAGTTTGCTCGTACGCAGAGAGCATGGCTACACCCAGGACAATCAGCTGAAATTTTGGTAAATGGACAGTCAATTGGTTACTTAGGACGTTTGCATCCTTCTTTGGAAAATGATTTAGATTTGGGTACAACATGGGTTGCTGAGCTAGATCAGCAAGCAGTTTTGCAATCTTATGTATCTAATTTTACAGAATTATCACGTTTTCCATCGGTTAGACGTGATATTGCGCTTTTAATCTCTGATAATATTGAAGTGAAAGATATTCAGCGCATGATTGAACAAACAGGTGGTGAGTTACTTGACTCCACATGGTTGTTCGATGTGTATACGGGGCAAGGGGTTGAACAAGGCAAGCGCTCTTTAGCTTTTGCATTGTTGTGGCAACATCCGGCTCGTACGCTTGAAGATGCTGAAATCAAATCTGGTATGGATAACATTATTCAAGTGTTGGAAAACACTTATCAAGCGACATTGAGGGCCTCATGACAGCATTAACAAAAGCAGATATGGCGGACCATTTAAGTGAGCTAACGAGTTTAAATCGTCGTGAAGCAAAACAAATGGTCGAGTTGTTTTTTGACGAAATTAGTCAGGCATTAATTTCTGGCGAACAAGTCAAACTTTCTGGATTCGGTAATTTTGAGCTACGTGATAAGCGTGAGCGTCCTGGACGTAATCCTAAAACGGGTGAGGAAATTCCAATTTCTGCACGTCGTGTAGTAACGTTCAGAGCGGGTCAAAAATTTAGACAGCGTGTGGGAAATGAGCAGGTCGATTGATCTGCTTTTTTCATCTTAACTTTTTGAATCTCAGAAAGTATAGGCGTAAAAAAAAGAGAACCAAAGGTTCTCTTTTTTATAATCTATAAATAGATTATTGAGCAGCAGAAGCTGGAGCAGCTTCAGATGCAGCAACAGCAACTTCAGATGCAGCAGCAGCAACTTCAGATGCAGCAGCAGCAACTTCAGTTTGAGCTTCAGAAGCAGCAGCTACAGCTTCAGAAGCAGCAGCAGTTGCGTCAGTAGCAGGTGCTTCTTCTTTCTTAGAGCAACCAACGAAAGCTAAAGTAGTTGCAACAGCAGCAATAACAGCAAATTTTTTGAATAACATGGCATCACTCTCATAAAATTGTGAGATTAAAAAGAACCTGAGTTAGTCTGTTTGTGCTTTTATTTTTCCTAAAATTTTTAGGAAATAACGCAGGGAGCAGCCTAACTAGTCAGTTGCTATCCTATCAAAGCGCATCATGAATTACTACTATTCTGTCTGGCAAAACGTCAAAAATGGACAAAAATTGGTTATTTTTTGATAGAAAATAACTATGGATTAGTGTTTATAAATCGGAGATATTGAATAGAATGCTTTTGAGGGTATATTTATTTATATTTAAATCAATTGGATAGTGATTTTTGATAAAAACAAGGTGAATTGTAACCATTATGTAACCATGTCAACCAAATAACAACAGCCACCATAAAGGTGGCTGCTTTGGGTCGCACAGTAGATTAGTTTGCTGCTTTGCGTTTCATCTGATCAAAAAAGTCATCATTGGTTTTGGTTTCTTTCATGCGATCTAGTAAGAACTCCATTGCTGCTAACTCATCCATTGGGTGAAGCAGTTTACGGAGAATCCATACTTTACGAAGGTTATCTTCGTCCATGAGGCGTTCTTCACGACGTGTTCCTGATTTTTTGATATTCATCGCAGGGAAAACGCGTTTTTCAGCAATACGGCGATCAAGTGTGATCTCTTGGTTACCTGTACCTTTGAATTCCTCATAGATCACATCATCCATTTTACTGCCAGTTTCGATCAAAGCAGTAGAGATGATGGTGAGTGAACCGCCTTCTTCGATATTACGGGCTGCACCAAAGAAACGTTTTGGTCGTTCTAATGCGTGTGCATCTACACCACCCGTCAAGACTTTACCTGAAGATGGAATCACGGTGTTGTATGCACGAGCTAGACGTGTAATCGAGTCAAGCAGAATCACGACATCTTTTTTATGCTCGACTAAACGTTTTGCTTTTTCGATGACCATTTCTGCAACTTGTACGTGACGAGCAGGTGCTTCATCAAATGTAGATGCAACCACTTCACCACGGACAGTACGTTCCATTTCTGTTACTTCTTCAGGACGTTCGTCGATTAAAAGTACGATAAGAAAAACTTCTGGATTATTACGGACGATCGATTGAGCGATGTTCTGTAATAACATGGTTTTACCCGCTTTAGGCGGTGCAACAATGATTGAACGTTGACCTTTACCAATCGGCGCAACTAAATCCACAACACGTGCTGTTAAATCTTCAGTTGTACCATTCCCCAACTCCATAACAAGTTGTTCGGTTGGGAATAGAGGCGTTAAGTTTTCGAATAAAATTTTATTACGTGAGTTTTCAGGTGTGTCGTAATTAATTTGGTTGACTTTTAATAAGGCAAAGTAACGCTCACCTTCTTTTGGTGGGCGAATCGTACCAGTGATCGTGTCACCTGTACGTAAGTTAAAACGACGAATTTGGGATGGACTGACATAAATGTCATCTGGTCCAGCTAAATATGAACCAGCAGCGGAGCGTAAAAAACCAAAACCATCAGAAAGGATTTCGAGAACGCCATCACCAAAAATTTCTTCGCCATTCATCGCATGGCGTTTTAAAATAGCAAAAATAATATCTTGTTTGCGGTTACGTGCCATGCCTTCAAGGCCCATAAACTCCGCAATTTTAATGAGTTCGCCAATGGGTTTTTTCTTGAGTTCAGTTAAGTTCATAAGTGGTCAGACAGAATGGAATAAGTGGAGGACTACGTTAAGGGAAGAATAAAAAATCGACCGCGTACATACATGCTGAGGTAATTGTATTTAAACAACCACGATTCAGTAGTCTGGTTCATTGTTTCAGAGAGAAATGTGAAAACAATTGTTATTGCCGAGCGGCGATCTTATGTTTTGTGTCTTGTAAGAAGCGCAATGAAGTAGATTCCATTCAAAGCTTCTTGATCGAGAAATATAGACCTAATTGGCTGTGTTGTCAATGTTTACCGCGGACTACGCTGTTCAATAAAAACGTAGTTCCGCAGATAGACATAAAAACATCTATAAATTAGATGTTTTGATCGATAAATGCTGCAAGTTTAGAACGCGGTGCTGCACCAACTTGTTGAGCAACGACTTCACCGTTTTTAAACATAAGTAATGCTGGGATATTACGGATGTTGTATTTCACAGCTGTTTCTTCGCAAGCAGTAACATCAACTTTGACGATTTTGACTTTGCCTTCGTACTCATTTGATAGATCTTCAAGTACAGGTGCGATTGCTTTACAAGGCGCACACCAGCCAGCCCAGAAATCAACAAGAACGGGAGTTTCAGCATCTAAAACATCTGCTTGGAAGTTTTCATCAGATGTATTAACAATAGTCGCAGACATGGGATTGCTCCAAATTTTTTAAAAAAAGTATCAATTCAATTTCAGAGTGAATATTACATTGCTACGTGAGGGTCTGTCGATATTTCATGGATGCATGCGACAGTAGATATTTTTTAGCTGATACAAGGCAGGTTTTGCGAAGTTTAGTGATCTAAATAAGCAAGACATAACACAGTAGCAGCAAAAAATATCCTTGTCCCGAAGGGTTATGGCTAAAACTGCCACTAAAATCGTTATGAAAATTGACAAGGGGACGCCATTGTCTGCATTTCATGCCTCATTAGTGTTGTTTTAGCCTATAACGCAAAGCATACCTGAAGTATCAACAGACCCTATTTATGTAAGGGTTGATTACGATTATTCAAGTTTCGAAGTAAAAAGTCTAATGGTTGCTCACGATGCCGATCATCGACTTATACAATGATTTATGCAAGAAAAGTGAAATACCTGGTTTTTATTGATGAAAATGACTTTAAAATTCTAAGCGTGTGAATTACTCTAATGCGTGAATTGAGCATGGGTTTATATAAATAATGTCTGATTTTCTGATTGATGAGGAATTACTTGCTGCGATTGATATGGGATCAAATAGTTTCCATCTCGCAATAGCTCGTGTTGATCACGGTGAAGTGAAAAAAGTTGCTTCAATGTCAGAAAAAGTACAGTTAGCTGCTGGACTCGATGAAAATAAAAATTTAACTGAAGCTGCACAGCAAAGAGGCTTAGCTTGTTTGGCGCGTTTTGTTGGGCGTTTGAGTTCAGTTCAGCCGAATCGTTTGAGGATCGTAGCAACGAATGCACTTAGACAAGCGAAAAATGGACATGAATTTATCCAGAAGGCTGCTGAAATTTTACCTAAACCCATTGAAATCATTGCAGGTCGTGAAGAAGCGCGTCTGATCTATCTTGGGGTTTCCCATACCATGGCCAATGGTGGACGTCGTTTGGTGGTCGATATTGGTGGTGGTTCAACTGAGTTTATCATCGGTGAGAAATTTGAACCGCTACATACTGAGTCCTTGCAAATGGGCTGTGTGGCATATAGCAAAGCCTACTTCGCTGATGGTGAGATTTCAACCAAAGCTTTTGACAAGGCAGTAGTTGCTGCACGCAAAGAAATGTCAGGTATTGCCAATACTTATAAATCCGTCGGTTGGGATACCGTGGTCGGTTCGAGTGGTACCATTAAAGCTTGTCGCCAGATTTTAGTGCATCTTGGATGGAGTGATGAGCAAGAAAATCTCACCCGAGAAGGACTTTATAAATTAAAAGATCGTTTACTCAAATTTAAGCATACATCTGAAATTGACTTTGAAGGTCTACGCGAAGATCGTCGAGCAGTTTTGCCAGCTGGGGTGGCGATTTTGTATGCAATTTTTGATGTATTAGATATTGATAAACTTGCTTATTCGGATGGTGCATTACGCGAAGGTGTCATGTATGACTTACTGGGTCGTTTCCAACATGAAGATATTCGTGATCGTAGTGTTCAAGCATTGATGGGACGTTACAACGCTGATCCTAAGCAAGCAGAACGTGTCGTCAAAACTGCGCAACATTTATTTGATCGTGTTGCTGATGCCTTAAATTTAACGACTGAAGACAGTGACTTACTGCGTCGTGCCGCTTATTTACATGAAATTGGTTTAGCAATTAGTCATGGCGGATATCATCGACATGGAGCATATTTATTGCAACATTCGGATATTCCAGGCTTCTCTCAAATTGATCAAAATCATCTTTCACATCTCGTTTCGCATCATCGACGTAAGTTACGTGCTGATGCAAAAAATGATGTTTTTAAGGTGGGGGGAAAGCATTTAGTCTATCTTTGTCTATTACTTCGCCTAGCTGTTTTACTTAACCATAGTCGTAGCGATCAGATGCTTCCTGCCATTGAACTGAGTGTGGTAAATGATCAACAATGGCAATTGAGCGTATCTGGCGATGCTAAACAATGGCCTTTGTTAGTTGCTGACTTGCATGATGAGCAAGTGCAATTTAAAAATTGGGACATTGAGTTAAATATTCAGTCAGACAAATTTGTTGATTAACATAAGGATTGTTGACCTTTGAGTTAATTATACGCGGCTTATAAAGTGTCAATATACCTTATATCCTTGTTAGGGATTTTCTACGACGTATGAAAAATAAAGCGACTCAGTCCAAGGCTTGGACTACGGTTCAAATTGCACGCCATCCTGAGCGTCCGCAATTTCTTGATTATGTAAGTGAAATTTTTACCGAGTTTGATGCACTACATGGTGATCGTTTATTTGGTGATGATGGTGCAATGATTGGTGGCTTAGCTCGTTTTGACGGTCGTCCAGTCATGGTGGTTGGTCAACATCGTGGACGAAGTACTCGTGAAAAGTTACAGCACAACTTCGGTATGTGTAATCCTGAAGGATACCGTAAATCGCAACGTTTACTGGATATGGCTGAACGGTTTAATTTACCAGTATTTACCTTTGTTGATACTATGGGTGCTTATCCTGGCGTAGGTGCTGAGGAGCGTGGTCAAGCAGAAGCGATCGCGACCAGTTTGGCACAACTTTCTAGTTTAAAAGTTCCTGTAATTGCCACTGTATTGGGTGAAGGTGGTTCGGGTGGTGCGCTTGGTATTGGTGTTGCTGATCGTGTGATTATGTTGTCACATAGTATTTATTCAGTGATTTCTCCTGAAGGTTGTGCGTCTATTTTATGGAAGACAGCTGAAAAGGCAGCACAAGCTAGTGAAGCATTAGCATTAACTGCTGATAAATTAAAGGCTTTAGGTATTGTTGAATACGTTGTGGATGAAGGTGAAGGTGCTCATTTAAATCCTGAAAAAGTCATGCATGACCTAAAAGATGTGTTAAAACAAGCTTTAGATGAATTGCAACCAATGGATGCACAAGCACGATGCGACGCACGTTATCAACGTTTAATGAAGTTTGGCAGCAGCAATTTAGGCATCGCGTCTTAACTCAAGCACAGCATTTTACAGAAAAAACTCAATTCTTAATTGGGTGTAGCGGCGGCATGGATTCCATGCTGTTGCTGTATCTAATGTCTGAAATTTTCCCCAAGCAAATCCGTGCGATTTATATTGATCATCAGCTACAGCAGATGAGTGCTGAATGGGGAATACTTGTACAACAGCAGTCTGAAGCTTTGAATATCCCTTGTATTATTCAAAAAGTATCTGTTGATGCAGGCAATTTAGAACAACAAGCACGGCATGTCCGTTATCAAGCGTATCAACAACATTTAGATTGCCATGAAATTCTTGTGCTGGCACATCATCAACAGGATCAAGCTGAAACTTTATTACTTCGGTTATTTTCTGGGGCTGGTGTCAATGGGTTGGCTGCAATGCAGCAAATTGACAATCGAAAAGATTTTACCATTTGGCGACCTTTCTTAGATTTAAGCCGAGAACAGATTGAACAATGGTCAAATCAACTCGGCTTTGAATATGTGATTGATCCGACCAATTCGGATATTCATTATGATCGAGCGTGGTGTAGAGAGGAGTTATGGGGCGTTTTAGAGAAACGCTTTCCCAAGATGCAGTCGGCTGTGGCACGGACAAGTTATTTAATGCAGGATGCTGCTGAAATCTTGGATGATGTGTTAAAGGCAGATTATCAGCAATGTGTTGTAGATCATCAGCTTGATTTAGAGCAGTTAGCTCAGCTTTCCACTGCACGGCAACGTCAATTACTTTCAGCTTGGATTAAGGGTGATGAGCAATATCGTCCAAGTTATGAGATGGTCAAGCGTCTACAAAATGAAGTTATTTTTTCTAAGCCAGACGCACAGGCTAGTTTGCATATTCATCCATATTATTACCTGCGCTATCAGAAAAGATTATATCGACTTACGCATGATGAGCTTTATGCTGAAAAAGTATCGACGATCCCCAATATATCCCCCCTCTGTTTTTTTGCAGGGCAATCTATACAGGTTGCTGCTGGAAAATTTGAAATTATTTCTAAAACAGTTGGGCTTGCGCCAGAATTACTTGGACGAGAATTAAAGTTGCTCAAGCGACAAGGTGGGGAAAAAATTCATCTCTATGGTCGAGTGGGGCATTGGCCGCTAAAAAAAGCGATACAAGAAGCACAGATTTTGCCTTGGTTACGTCATACAATTCAAATATTAGTCGTAGATAATGTTATGCTTGGGGTTTTTAGCCCAAAGGGTTTTTGGTTGGCGCAATCTGAGTATGTGGTACAGGACGGTTGGCAACCAAGTTTAATTTCTGACTGTAATGATTTTTCTGATCAGTCTTTTTCATATCACGAGTAGGACATGGCGACTTCATTGAATCAAAATATCTGTTTTATTGGCGGCGGTAACATGGCGCAGGCCTTGATTGGTGGGCTACTTTCACGCGGTTTACCCGTAACACGCATTACAGTTTCAGATCCTGTTGAGCAGATTCGTCAAATATTAGAAGAAAAAGGTGTTCAGACCACCACAGATAATCTCGAAGCGATTAAAAATGCGGATGTGGTCGTTCTGGCAGTTAAACCACAAGTGTTGGCAACGGTATTACAACCATTAAAAGGGCTGTTGTCAGATAAACTTGTGATCTCAATTATTGCTGGTGCAGAGATTCAAACCATTTCAGACTTAATTGGTGGAAGTCAACGAGTTGTTCGGGTGATGCCAAATACACCAGCATTGGTTCAAACGGGTGCGCATGGGATCTATGCTCCAGCGGCAGTAGGGACGCAAGACCGTGAATTAACCAGTCAAATTTTAGCGGCGACTGGTTTGACGATTTGGGTGGATAATGAGGCCCAAATAGATGCAGTGACAGCGGTATCCGGTTCTGGCCCAGCTTACTTTTTCTATTTAATGGAAAGTATGATTCGCGCAGGAAAGAATCTTGGTTTGGATGAAAAAGTAGCAACAGCATTGACTTTGCAGACAGCTTTAGGCGCGGCGCAAATGGCAATAACCAGCTCTAATTCTCCAGCAGAGTTACGTAAAAATGTGACTTCTCCAAATGGTACGACGCAGGCAGCATTAGAGGTGTTTGATCGTGCCCAGATTTCACAGAATATTCAAGCAGCACTTGCAGCGGCTCAAAAGCGTAGCCAAGAGCTAGCGCAAGAGTTGAGTGACAAGACTAAATCGGTTTAAGTAGGATAAGACAATTATGGGTGCAAGTTCTGCGCTAATTTTTGGTGTTTTGATCAATGTTGCAATTTTATTGGTCTTTTTCCGTTTTTTAATGCAATTGGCGGCAGTCAGTCCTTATAATCCTGTGGTGCTTTCCACTGCGAAAGCAACCAAGATTGTAGATATATTTGGTCGTATTTTCCCAACCGTTGGCAAAGGGCGAGTAAATTTAGCAGCATTAATTTTGGTGGTTTTGCTTTATTTCTTGAAAATGTGGGGAGAAAAGCATTTATCGGGTATTGGCACAGGAAGCACCATTTACTTTATCGTTTCGACGATCAAAGAAATGTTATTGTCTTTGGTGACCTTACTTAAATATATGATTTTTGCTTTTATTATTTGTAGCTGGATTATGATGCTTTCACAATTCAGATCGCCATATATTGAGGTTATTCAGGAACTGGTTGAGCCAATTCTTGCGCCATTCCGTAAAGTAATGCCGAATATGGGGATGATTGATTTATCACCGATTCTTGCATTTTTGGTATTGTTTGTTGCTGAAACCATGCTCAGAGCGATTATCTAAGCTTGATTTTAGAATATGAGTCAATAAAAAAGAGATGCTGAGCATCTCTTTTTTATTACAAAGGATTAGTGTGCAGCGTCCCAATTTTGACCTTGGCCCACCTCTACCACGAAAGGAACTGAAATATCTAAGACAGATTGCATCACCTCCGCAATTTGTTTAGATAGCTCATCTGCAATCGTTTCATCTGCTTCAAATACCAATTCATCATGTACTTGAAGTAAAAGTTTTGCTTGGTCTTTTGGTAAAATTTTATCGACTGCGATCATGGCAAGTTTAATGATGTCGGCGGCACTACCTTGCAGTGGTGCATTAATCGCAGCACGTTCAGCAGCTTGTTTGATCATTTTATTGTTTGCCAAAATATCAGGTGTATACAGACGACGACCTAGAATGGTTTCTACAAAGCCTTGTTCACGAGCAATTTGACGGGTGCGTTCCATATAATCCAAAACGCCCGGATAACGCTGGAAATAACGTGCAATATAGCTACGAGATTCTTCCCGTGTAAACCCTAATTGGCGGGTTAAACCAAATTCAGACATCCCATAAAGCAAACCGAAATTGACGGCTTTCGCTTGACGGCGTTGGTCATTGGTAACATCTTCAATATCAATGCCAAGTACTTCAGCAGCAGTACGACGATGCACATCCTGACCTTGTTGGAACGCATGGACTAGCGCATCATCTTGAGAAAAATGCGCCATGAGACGAAGTTCAATTTGTGAATAATCGGCTGCCAACAAGACGCGACCTTCGGGTGCAATAAAAGCTCTGCGGATTTGACGACCAATCGGTGTACGAATTGGGATATTTTGTAGGTTTGGATCGGTTGAAGATAAGCGTCCAGTCGCTGTCAAAGCTTGATGATAGCTTGTGTGTACACGGTGTGTAGAATCATGCGATTGTTCAACCAAGCGATCTGTATAAGTATTTTTAAGTTTAGCTAAACCACGATGCTCTAAAATTACTTCTGCTAACGGATGCTCGATTTTTTCTAGAATACTTTCACTGGTGCTGTATTGACCAGTAGCTGTTTTTTTACCACCTTTGAGGCCTAAACGATCAAATAGCACCTCACCAACTTGTTTTGGAGAGGCAATGTTAAATGCTTCGCCTGCTAATTCGGTGGCTTGATTCTCTAAAGTTTGCATAGTTTCAGAGAATTCAACGCTGAGTTGATCTAGGAATGCGTGGTCAAGCTTAATCCCATCTTCTTCCATACCTGTTAGTACGCGTGCAACAGGCATTTCGATATTATGCAGAATATTGACAAGTTCAGGATGATGCTTAAGTTTAGCGGATAACACTTCATATAGACGGTAGGTTACATGAGCATCTTCAGCAGCATAGTGCGCAGCAACTTCGAGTTCAATTTGGTTAAAGGTTTTTTGTTTCGCACCTTTGCCTGCGATTTGTTCAAAAGTGGTTGTTAAATGGCTGAGATAAACACGTGCTACATCATCCATACCATGTCGTGTCGCTGCTGCATTCAATACATAAGAAGCGAGCATGGTGTCGAAGTACCAACCTTGGATCGTAATACCATGATTGGCAAAGATATGAGCATCATATTTTAAATGGTGTCCGATTTTCTTTACTTGTTCATTTTCGAGAATCGGTTTGATCTGTTCCAGAACATGTTCACGATTGAGTTGTTCAGGTGCTCCTTCATAATCATGAGCAACAGGAACATAATAGGCATCATGTGCATCAAATGCGACTGAGAAACCAACAAGTTCAGCAATACGATAATCTAAATTGGTTGTTTCTGTATCAATCGCAAAATGATCTGCTTGTTGCATGCGTTGCAACAATGTCGCCCAATCTGCTTGCGTGAGCACCGTATGATAAGTTGCATCACCTAATTGATCATCTTGACTAGAGAGATTGGCATGATCCTCAGCGATGACTTGCTCAGTTTTCTGTTCTGATTTGACAATACTTTGCGAGGTCTGTTGATATGCAGGCGTATTTGGGTTGTTAGGATGATCCAAAGACTGTAATTGATTACGAAATTCTAATTCAGTATAGAGATCACGTAATTGATTAATATTCGGATTGCTGAGTTTAAGATCATGCCAATCTAAGGCTAAATCAAGATCACAGACTATACTCGCAAGCTGATGGTCAATTTTAATATTGTCCAAATTATCTTTGATATTCTGGCTAATTTTGCCTTTGAGTTGATCTACATTGGCAATGATATTGTCGAGTGAACCATATTCGGTGAGTAGCTTTGCTGCTGTTTTAGCACCGACGCCAGGAACTCCCATGATGCCATCAGATGCATCACCCATCAAAGTAAGATAATCAATAATTTGATGTGGATGTACACCGAACTTTTCTAAAACACCTGCTTCATCAAGCACACGCTCTTTGAAACTATCCTCTAGCTTTACATGTGGATTTACAAGTTGCGCCATATCTTTATCTCCTGTTGAGATAAGAACATGGTGACCTTCTGAAAGCGCACGTTTGGTTAATGTGCCAATAATGTCATCGGCCTCAGCACCAGGAAGGCTGTAAAGGGGAATGCCTAGTGCTTTGATCAGTGCATGTAAATAAGGAATTTGTTGTGATAACTCCTCAGGCATGCTTGGGCGATCACCTTTATAAATTGGTGATAATTTATGCCTAAAGGTGGGCTCTGGTGTATCAAAAATAACTGCCATGTGCGTCGGTTGAGTGCGACGCATAAGTTTTTGAATCGCAGAACTTGCACCACGTATTGCATTGGTATGTAAGCCAGTAGATGTGGTTAATGGTGGTAATGCGTGAAAAGCACGAAATAAAAAATAAGACCCGTCAACCAAGACAAAAGGTGGCATTGTGCAAATCCTTATTATGAACTGACGGGTATTTTACGTGAAAAAGTCTGGGTTGTCCCTGTTGTGGTGTGATCAGGCGGCGGCTGGTGTCGTTTAAAAATTGCAGAATTTTGTATGTAAAAATAGCTGCTTACCCAGTGATCCAGTAAGATAGATTTAATAAATTTGTCATTATTGATCTAAGCCTATGTATAAAAAAGATAAACAGGGAATTATTATTGTTTTAATTGCATTGACTGTTTTGTTGGGTTTTGCTGTTGCTTTTCAGTGGCAAGCAACAATTGTTGCCACGGCAATTGGTCTAACTGTCGTTATTGTGCACATTCTTTCTGAGATCCATCTACGTTTGCGCCAATTGGAACAAGCTGCACCGAGTTATTTTGCGCAAACTTCGAGTATCACTGTACAACGAATCATTGTATATAGCGCTTCATTGATAGCGCTTTTTGCTTATGCCAATACGTGGATGTGGTTGGCTGGTGGGGCGCTATTGGTACTCATCCTGTGTCTGATTCAAACCATGAGTGCATTTCAAACGCGACTTTTACATTTAGAGCAATATCATCAGGATCTGTCTAAAACTGACAATCTTACGAAGGTGTCCCCACGACTCCAAAATCCAGATTCCTTGACTCAAGCCCCATTACCACAATCGTCATTATCCGCTTCCGGTTCACAATCAGAGCAGCCAGCATGGATGCGTGCTGATCAACCACCTGTGCATGATCAAACCACACCATCTTCTATAGATGAGATGAGTTCAAAACAAATCGAACAACCAACATGGTGGCGACCTGCTATTGATTGGATGATGCATGGCAATCCTATTTTGCGTGTTGCCGTGGCTGTACTTATGGTTGGGGTTGTCTTATTGCTTCGATTTGCAAGCGAACATTGGCAGTTAAGTTTGAGTGCTAAGCTTGGCTTTATTGCCGCTGCTGGAGGTATAACGACATTTGTAGGATATATATTACAAAAGAAAAATCAGTTATTTGCAGTTGCTTTACAAGGCCTAGGATTGGCAGTCGTTTTTCTGACATTGATCTTCTCACATCATTTTAGTGTGATTGCAAGTCTAACGAGTGCAAGCATTTTATTTGTGATTTTGCTCTCGCTGACTGTTTATCTCAGTCTAAAGCAACAAGCGTTGTATTTGGCATTGTTGGCATTGACCATGGCTTATCTTGCGCCGTTGGTGATTCCGCAACACCATCCAGATGTAATTTTTCTGTTTTCTTATTACTTCCTTATTAACCTAGCCGTTGCTGTTGTTAATTTTATTCAGCCTTGGAAAATTCTGCATCAAATTGCTTTTTTTGCCACGATGTTAATCGGCGGTGCTGTGATTGGCATTTATGCTGATCGTCAACAGTTTAATACGCTGGATATCATCCTCTGGTTGCATATTGCACTATTTATTTGGTTGAGTGTTCGCTATAGCCAGTTGATGTTACGTGCTCAAAAGCAGCATGATGATGTAAAACTAGATATGCCTCGTTTACAGCCGATTTTAGATATCGGATTGATTTTTAGTGTGCCCGTATTGGGTTTTTCTCTGCATGCTTATCTGATGCATAACTCGACTCAAGCATTGACTTGGGGAGCTGTTGCGCTTGCCTTAATTTATTTAGTTTTAAATATCTGGATTAAGCGCCAATATCCACAGCTTTCGATTTTGGCAAAAAGCTTTTTTATTCTTGCAGTCGTATTTTTGGCACTGATTTTTCCATTGGCCAAAGGTGCACATTGGACTTCAACGGGGTGGGTAATTCAAGGAACTGCTTTAATTGTTTGGGGGGTAACGGAACGTTATCGTCTTAGCCGTTATATTGGGGTTGCCTTAGTGTTGTTAAGCTCAGTGGCATTGATTTTTCAGGTTTGGTCAACTGAGCAATTTCCAATTTTGAGTACTATGATTTATGCATTGGCTCAATTCATTTCAGCATTTTATTTACTACATTATCAGGATGTGGAGAAATATTTCAGTGCACGTATGCTAAGTGGCATATTTGTCATTTTGGGTATGTATGCAGGAGCGATTGCAGGTGTGGAATTCATGCAATGGCAACAACATGGTTTGAGTCCATATTTAGCGATTGCAACTGGATTACTCGTAATTTATAGCTTGCTTGTTGATTACAAAGGCCAAGTCCGTTGGGATCGTATTCAGTTGATCTTATTGGCGGGTCTGTTATTTTTACTTTATGCAGCAAGTTTTGCAGCAAACGTATATGCAGTATGGCATTGGCCAAGTGCTTTAAGTCAGGCCACTTTTGCGCTGGCGGCAGTGCTTCTCAGTCTGATGCTACTTCGTCTTAAATTTTCTAATTCCAAAGTATATACAGATATTTGGTCAACCTTGTTGTGGTTAAGTCTGGCGATTATTGGTTTAGCTCTATTTCCAGCGATGCCGATTGTCGCACTTGCAATTGTTCCACTTCTCTATGGGATGTTGTCATTTAGCTCAAAACGAATGCAGTTACTTCAACAATTACCTGTTTGGTGCTTAACCTTGTTTTGGTTATTGTTGATTAGTTTAGATCCTTATTCTGCTGAGCAATATTACTTTTTCCCACTGTTAAATTTTACTGATATTTTCTCATTGTTGATGTTTGCTGGTCTGATTTGGATTATTTATCACCATGACTTCAGTACTGAACGTTCAATTGAATGGAGCTTCAAAGTCTCGACGATTTTGATGGGATTATTGGTTTTGAGTAGTGTGGTGGTGCGAGCAATGCATCATTATTTCAACACACCACTATGGAGTGTTGAAATTTGGTCGAATGGTGATGTGCAATTAAGCTTAACGTTGCTTTGGGTTATTTTGGCATTTATTTTGATGACTTTTTCTAGTCGCCGCCATCTTCGTCAGATTTGGTTTGTTGGGGCGGCATTATTGGCAATCGTAGTTGCTAAGCTGTTATTACTGGATTTATCTCAAAGTGGTACGTTGACGCGTGTTATTTCATTTATTGGTTCAGGGGCAATTATGTTGGTGATTGCTTATTTAGCGCCATTGCCACCTGCACTTGATCAGACTGAGAAAGAGAGCTGATTAACTCTCTTTCGGTTCTTTTTTGAGTGCTTTCTGGTTTGCGTATTGATCGATTTCATCATTTTCTAATGGTAGAGGTCGGTCAATTAAGCCCATTTTAGGCACTGGGATTTCGATTGAGTTTTCCAAGAATCCATTGCGGACACGTTCTTGCATTTCATCGCGTACTTTCAATGCATTTTCTTGACGACACCACACAGAAAATAAAAGTTCAATGGTTGATTCTCTAAATGCTGTAACAGCGACTGCGGGTTTTGGATCATCCATGACTAGTGGATATTTTGTAGCAACTTCCAATAGAACTTGTCTGACTTTAATAATATCTTCATGGAAATTAATCGCCAATGTGATGGGAATCCTTCGTATCGGATACTTTGATAAATTCATTACTGGAGTTCGAATCAGTTGTTCATTGGGGAGGCGAATATAGACATTATCCAAAGTCAGGAGTTTGACTGATAAGAGGTCGATTGAGATGACTTCACCTTCAATAGTCTGACCACGAATGAGCGTGATTTGAATGGTATCACCGACTTCAAATGAGCCTTCACCAATCAAGAATAGACCGCTAATCAAGTTGGTGGCAGAAGTCTGTGAAGCAAAACCCAAAGCTACAGTTAAGATACCCGCTGCACCTAAGAAGACACTAAGTTTAAAGCCAGCTTCTCTCAAGCTGGTCATAATGAATAACAAGAAAATAAAGTAAAAAATACCCCGACGCCACAGTAAGCGTTGGTGTGCATTGAAACGGCTGCCAATCGTGCGGATAAAAGCATTGGATACTAATCGAGCGATCACAAACCCGATAAAACACAAAATAATCGCGACTGCGATTTCACTGAGCCGTTCAAAATTAATATTGGTGAAAATACTGGTGAGGTTGCTAGCAACATCTTTTGGAATATTCGTATCTGGCATAGCAACCTCTTAAAAGAATGAATCAAACATATTTAAAAAAGTACTATTGGGTGAGCGTGGAGGATGAATATAAGTGACTTCACCTGCCTGATGTGGTGTTCGATTTTCAATTCGAATACGAACTAACTCTTCACCATCATAATAAACTTTAATTTTCGAGGTCCATAGTCGTCCAGTGCCTTCACTATAGAATAGCGGCAGTGCAGGAACGGGGACATTCATTCGATCAAAACGTAATTGGTGATGACTGGTGTTGTGAAATTCAATCGGTGTAACGGCTCGAAAGGCACGGGGTGGTAATAAGTTGAGATCAGTTCGACCATCAACAGAAGTGGCATAACAAACTTCACCTTGTTGAGGGCTTTTACCAAACCAAGTGTCTTTAGGTTGAATGACAGGAATGTCGAATAACGGTTCGGTTAAGCCATCCACCAAGCCTGCAATCCATAACGGTGTGCTGATATAGAGCGTACCACGTTGACCTGCGGGGATATAAATCGGATCGACGGGCTTAATTACCACAGATCGATCTGCTAAGCGAGGCATTAAATGAAAGCTATCATTGGTTTTGTGAAACATATAGCGTTCAATTTTTGCAGGGTGTGGCATTGCAAACTCTGTATCCAGCAACGCTTGCCATTGCTGCTCATAGTCATGCTGAGATTGAGGGCGATGATACTCTAGACGCCATTCTTTGATTCCACGGGTAAGGCGGAATAGCAATGAACCGAATTGCCAAGCTTTGGCTTGCTGAATATCGAATTTTTGTTCGCCCCACCACTTCAAACTGTTTGAATGTGGAGTTTCGTATTGATTATTTTGAGACAAGATGCAAAATTCCTTTGTGAGTATGCTAAACAGACTTCACGCTGTAATCTGCTTAGAGTACACTCAATACTTTCTCTTATCATTATTTGTGTGATGCAAATACTTAAACAAATACAAATTCCTTATAGTTTTGCCAAACGTCATGGTGTTTTGTTCCGTTACGAAGGCGATCAAGTTTTTATTGTGCGGCGTAAGGATACTGCGCGAATTGCTTTGCAGGAAGCTCGACGAATTTTGGGGAAGTCGGGGCATGATCAATTGTGTACCGATCAAGAGTTTCATGCCTTATTAAGTTCGAGCTATGCAGGCGATACAGGTGAGTCGCAGCAAGTTGCGGCGGGCTTGGAAGATCATCCTGATTTATTGAGTCTCGCTGATCAAGTACCTGAGGCTGAAGATTTAATGGATCAAGAAGATGATGCGCCAATCGTCAGGTTGATCAATGCCTTATTGTCCGAAGCGATTCGAGTAAGCGCATCTGATATTCATATCGAAGCTTTCGAGAAAAAACTTTCAGTACGTTTACGAGTGGATGGTCAGCTTCGAGAAATCGTACAACCACGCCGTGAATTAGCACCGTTATTGGTTTCACGTATCAAAGTCATGGCAAAATTGGATATTGCTGAAAAGCGTATCCCTCAGGATGGCCGTATTTCATTACGTCTTGCTGGGCGTGAAGTCGATGTGCGTGTTTCAACATTGCCATCATCGCATGGTGAACGTGTGGTGATGCGTTTGTTGGATAAGCAAGCTGGGCGTTTAAATATGACCCATTTAGGCTTAATGCAAAATGATTATGATCGTTTGACTCAGTTGGTGCATCGTCCTCATGGCATTATCTTGGTAACTGGACCAACAGGTTCGGGTAAAACCACTACTCTATATGCAGCCCTCTCTGATCTGAATGACAATACGCGCAATATTCTGACGGCTGAAGACCCAATCGAATATCAATTGGAAGGCATTGGGCAGACCCAAGTAAATACCAAGGTGGATATGACCTTTGCTCGTGCACTCAAAGCGATGTTGCGTCAAGATCCTGATGTGGTGATGGTGGGGGAGATCCGTGATTTAGAAACTGCGGAAATTGCAGTACAAGCCTCTTTAACGGGTCACTTGGTGCTATCAACACTGCATACCAATACCGCAATTGGTGCGGTGACACGCTTAAAAGATATGGGAATTGAACCCTTCTTGCTGGCAAGCTCATTGATTGGTGTGATTGCACAGCGTCTTGTGCGTACCTTATGTCCACATTGTGTGACTTGGCGTAAAGCAGATGCTTTTGAGCGGCAAGTCTTTCAACATCTAAAAGTAGATGAGCATATGGAGTTGCCAGAACCTCATGGTTGCGATAAATGCTCACATGTAGGTTTTAGTGGGCGAACCGCGATTTATGAAATTGTTCCTGTCGATGAGTCAATGCGCCGTTTGATTCATGGTAATGCTGCTGAATACGAGTTGGAAAATCATGCACGTCGTCAAGCTGCGTCTATTCGTGATGATGGCTTATTAAAGGTATTAGCAGGTAAGACCACTTTAGAGGAAGTCTTACGAGTTACCAATGAAGCTGCTGAAGAGTAAGCTTTAATTAAGATTATAAAAAAACAGCATGCTAATGCATGCTGTTTTTTTATTCATGTAGTTAAGCAGTTACGACATTAAAATTCACATCGATATTATTGCGTGTCGCATTTGAGTAAGGGCAAACGATATGCGCTGCTGCTACAAGTTGTTCAGCCTCAGCCTGTTCCAAGCCAATTAGATACACATTCAATGTGACTTCGATCCCAAAACCATTCGGAATGGGGCCAATCCCAACTTCACCTTCGACATAAGCATCTTGGGTAATTTTCAATTTATCTCGGTTTGCGACAAACTTCATAGCACCTAAGAAACATGCTGAATAACCAGCAGCGAAAAGCTGTTCAGGATTGGTCACTTCACCACCAGCACCGCCCATTTCTTTTGGTACACCTAATTTGACATCCAATACACCATCAGAAGAGGTGGCACGACCATCACGACCACCAGTCGCTTTTGCTTTTGCGCGATAAACAACTTGTTCAAGAGACATAATTCTTATTCCTAATAATACTATTCAATGCCATTTGATCGTACTTGATCTAAATTAAAATACAAGTCAGCAAACGTTGCTATACCCTTAAAATAAAAAAGCATAAGTGCTGAGACTTATGCGAAAACTGAAAGAAAGATTACAAGAAAAAATTACCATAAGTCTGCAATTTTTTTCATCAGGCGAGCACGATAGCGTGCTGTTGGATTGTTGGCATTATTCTGGACTTCGTTTTCATAATATTGTTGCCATGCACGAATCATTTCCAGTGTTGTGCCTTTTTGTTTAATAATCACCACATCTTCACGTTGAATATAATCTAGACGCTGTCTCGCACCTTCTGGACCTGTACCCCAGCCAATAACCCACTGACCAAATGCATTTAAAGATAAATTTTGTGGTGTCATTGAATGAGTGGATGTTGGTGTTGACTCGTGTGTATTTTCATCTACTGATGTTGCGTATAGCTGTGTAGTAGCCCCAAGAAGTAAAAATGCTGCAATCAATCTAAACATGAATTAAAGCTTAAAATAAAAATGGTCGTGAGTGGTGATTAAATCAAAGCACAATTTTGCTTTGGTTTTAAGTCATTTAATCATTTGTATTAAATCACGATTTAATCCCAGCATATAGCTGAAAATTGACCAGTTCAGTCAGATTTAAATTTTTCAATTATGCTGATCACAAGTATTTGGGATAAAAATTAATAGTTCAATAATCGACGATGTTGCATCAATGGCATTGAGAGACGAATGGTCTTTTGTTCTGTTAGATCAATTGCACTGGTAATTAAAGCATGACCTTCAGTGTTCAACATTTGCAGGAGCTGTCCACGGCTATCTGTTATAGCTGCATGTCCCCATGTTTGGCGTTGTTGCCCATGCCATCCTTGTTGTGCTGCACCAAGAACATAGCATTGGCTGTCCATCGCACGTGCTTGAAGCAGTAGTTGCCAATGCAACTGACCTGTCGTGTAAGTAAATGCTGCAGGTGCTGTTAAAATATTGGCTCCTTGTTGGCGCAGTGTTAGAGCCAGCTCAGGGAAGCGCAGATCATAGCAGACCATAAGACCAATATTGCCAAAAGGCGTTTTGGCAATAACGGTTTCATCGCCAGGTTCAAAAAACTTTGATTCTTGATAACCGCCTACAGCATCACCGACTTGAACATCAAATAAGTGAATTTTGTCATAACGTGCTTCAGTACCTTCAGGACTAATGCATAAACTTACCGTACGAACCCGACCGTCAGAAATGATTGAACCATTAGGGCGGTATGGACAAGGAAGTGTGCCAGCGATAATCCAGATCTGATGACGATGTGCTAAATCTTCTAAACGTTTTTTAATACTTTCAAATTGTTCTGCAGTCTGACGTTGTTTACCTGCGGCAAAACAAACAAAGTTTTCAGGAAAAACGATTAGCTCAGCAGCTTGATCCTTACTTTGTTGAATCAATGATTCGATAATAGAGAAATTTAATTCAATATCATCTTGGGAGTTCATTTGTACAACGGAAAGTAAGGTCATAAGCTAGCCGAAATATATAATTTAATGATTAAGCATTTTGCTTGTGATCATCATTACTCAAGCAGTCTTGTTCTTTTTGCAACTGTTTAACCAGTGGTTCAAACATATTCTGGTTGTTTTCATTTAAGCGCATCAGCGTTTTGTGCGCATCAAGTACAGTATTTAACATAGCACTATGTGTGACATGTTCTTCTGTAAGCTCTAAAGTGCATACATTTGGATCGCCACAATAATTTAAAATCACAAATACTTGCCCTAAGCCCATACTATTGGCCAAGGTTGTAATATCTGGATTCGTTGAAAGCATGACAGCTTGTATGTTGTGAGCTTGCTTAAGCTTTAAACCTAATTTTGCCAGTATGCCTAAAACAGTACTGTCAATAAATGTGGTTTGGGTTAAGTCAACGATTGCACCAACAACATTTTGCTGCTGTTCAATTCGGTTGAGTAGTTTGTCTAGACTTATACAAGAGTGAGCACGCACTTCGCCAATAAGCTTGAAAATATGCGTTCCGTTCAAACTTGCATATTCAACATGACCTGTTGACATATAAATGCCATTTTCAGAGAAAGGATATAAAATTATCCCATAGTGATATTCTAGACACAAGTACTTGGATGGTGTGACTTGGTTAAAATATTGATTTTAAAGTTAATTCAATCGACAGAGACTTAGGATTGCTATATCGTCAGCAACATGTTCAGGAGCTTGGAAAGCATTGTTCTGAAGATGTTCAACTAATTGGTTGAACTGATCATTGAGCCTGCCATCAAAAGGTTCTAATGCGCCATCTGAGCATAAAATAAACCGTGCTTGAGGGTTGAGGATGCAATGATGTTCTTCCACGTCTAGTTCTTCTGTAAGACCTAAAGGAAAACTACTTGTGGTTAAAATTTGTGGTGGTTGGTTTGGTTCGAAAATAATTGGAGGGGGGTAGTGCCCCGCACTAGACCAACGTACTTCATTGGTTTCTAAATTTAGAATAGCAGCAACCATTGTAATATGTTTTTCAATATTTTCTTGCATCAACATGGCATTCAGTTTTTTTATCAATTGACTTGGTGTTTTTGAACGACCATGAAAGGCAGCCATCCATGAAGTCAATAAACTACTCGTCACACCATGCCCAGAAACATCCGCAAGATAAAATAAGACTTCTTTATCATTCAAACGCCAATAATCATACCAGTCACCTGACAAATAGGCAGAGGGTTGGAAAAAAGATTCAAATTGATAATTTGGCAGTGTGATTGGGTTTGGCAATAAGCGTTTTTGTAGTTCAGCTGCTGAAGGCAAATCTCGACTATCTTGATTGCGTTTGTATTGGGCATCAATTTTAAATAAAGCGTGTTTAGGATTTTTAGGCAAATTGTCCCACATCCAACCAGCTAAAGCTCCCATTTCCCAAGCTTGAGCCAAGGCAGCGCCTTCATGCTCGAAAGCGAGCACAATTGTTGGGAGTTTCCACTGATATTTTAAAAAATCTTGTACATCAGCAATCGCAATAATCGTTTGATCGTATAAATCCAAATCATGAACTTGAATGATTTGTAGAGTCGGTAACTCTGTTAAAGCTTGATCTAAGAAAGGTATTGAGCGCGTAGGTTGGATGAAATACATAGACGAATAGTCAATCCTTTGGGTGATCATTTTTTAATTCATCATAGATGAAAGATGACCTAAAACATAGTGTTACTATAGTCGAAATGACATAGTAACACTGAAGTTTGTAAGACAATATTATTAATCAATTATTCAGTATCATTATCGAGTGAAGTATCGTCATCAAAATCATCTTCACCATTTACAAAGGAAATATCATTCGCATCGCCTCGTTTCTCAGCGATTTGGAATGCTTTACGCTGTAAATAAAAATCACGAATCATGGAATATTTATCGCCTCTAAGCGTTTCTTCAATATCTAGAATTTGTGATCGTGTATCAATGGCTTGTAATACATTAGTTGACCAATAAATGCCGTCTTGATCATCAAGTAGATATTTTTGGGGGCGACCAAAACTATCAGCTGCTAGGCCAGCGCCATCACGAAAAGTACTTGGACCAAAAAAAGGCAACATGACATAAGGACCAGAAGGGACTCCATAATAGCCTAATGTCACACCAAAACTTTCTTCTTCAGTTTGTAAACCTAAGCGGCGTGCCGGATCGGCAAAGCCTAAAGTTGTTAATGTGTTGATGGTAAAGCGACCTAATGTTTTTGCAGCACGACTAGGTTTGCCTTGAATAATTTGGTTTACAGCATTCCAAGGTTCGCCTAAATTTTTTCTAAATTGGCGATAAGGGCTGCGAACAGGTTCTGGAACTTTAGCTGCGTATTGTATAGCGACAGGTTTGAGTAAATTACGATCTAGAGCATCGTTAAAAGTAAAAATTTTTCGATTTAATCCCTGCAAAGGATCTTTTACCTCATCTGGTTGGGCTGCATTTGCATTTACTTTTAGATCATCTTTGGTTAAGTGTTTTAAATCTTTGATTGCTTGAATTGTGGTTATTCTTTGAGTTGTTGGGCTTGCAGTTGCTTCTGTAGCTGAGCTCGTTGCGTTTGCTACTTCATTTTGAGCAAATACGGATGAACATGCTCCAGCAGTTAACAACCCAAGCAAGATAAAATTGGAGTAATGCATATAAATCCTTAATCGCTTTGAGCGAAATACTGTCATAAAGTGATTGCGTCACTCAACGCAATAGCTATGTAAAAAGGAATACGATTTAATTATTCACTCTTTATTAAAGCAAATTCACTAACAAAATATAAGAAGAAATGTAAATTTGATCTAAAAACGTTCACTTGATAATAAAAATTAGAGAAGGGTGTTGCATTGGGTGGGAAATGCTGTAGAATGCACATCCATCGGCGGTGATGCAGATAAAAACTTGTTGATAAACAAGGATTTGGCTTTAGTGGTTAGATTTTTGGGTTGTTTGATAAGTTTTAAAAATATCTAAATTACCTGTTGACTTTTAAGAGATTGAGAGTAATATAGCCGACCTAGCTTGATGATGACGAATCATCGAGAAGATCATTAAGAGAATAGAAGAACAACTTGTGTGGATTTTTACTGGTTGATCAATCGAAAATATTTCATTGATTAGATGGTAGAAATTACTCGAAGTTTATTTGAGAAATTAATGTCAGAAAATTGATGAGCCAAGATTTGTAGCCATAAGCTACTAATGATTTTAAACTGAAGAGTTTGATCATGGCTCAGATTGAACGCTGGCGGCAGGCTTAACACATGCAAGTCGAGCGGGGAAGTGTAGCTTGCTACATTACCTAGCGGCGGACGGGTGAGTAATGCTTAGGAATCTGCCTATTAGTGGGGGACAACATTCCGAAAGGAATGCTAATACCGCATACGTCCTACGGGAGAAAGCAGGGGATCTTCGGACCTTGCGCTAATAGATGAGCCTAAGTCGGATTAGCTAGTTGGTGGGGTAAAGGCCTACCAAGGCGACGATCTGTAGCGGGTCTGAGAGGATGATCCGCCACACTGGGACTGAGACACGGCCCAGACTCCTACGGGAGGCAGCAGTGGGGAATATTGGACAATGGGCGGAAGCCTGATCCAGCCATGCCGCGTGTGTGAAGAAGGCCTTTTGGTTGTAAAGCACTTTAAGCGAGGAGGAGGCTACTCTAGTTAATACCTAGAGATAGTGGACGTTACTCGCAGAATAAGCACCGGCTAACTCTGTGCCAGCAGCCGCGGTAATACAGAGGGTGCGAGCGTTAATCGGATTTACTGGGCGTAAAGCGTGCGTAGGCGGCTGATTAAGTCGGATGTGAAATCCCTGAGCTTAACTTAGGAATTGCATTCGATACTGGTCAGCTAGAGTATGGGAGAGGATGGTAGAATTCCAGGTGTAGCGGTGAAATGCGTAGAGATCTGGAGGAATACCGATGGCGAAGGCAGCCATCTGGCCTAATACTGACGCTGAGGTACGAAAGCATGGGGAGCAAACAGGATTAGATACCCTGGTAGTCCATGCCGTAAACGATGTCTACTAGCCGTTGGGGCCTTTGAGGCTTTAGTGGCGCAGCTAACGCGATAAGTAGACCGCCTGGGGAGTACGGTCGCAAGACTAAAACTCAAATGAATTGACGGGGGCCCGCACAAGCGGTGGAGCATGTGGTTTAATTCGATGCAACGCGAAGAACCTTACCTGGTCTTGACATAGTAAGAACTTTCCAGAGATGGATTGGTGCCTTCGGGAACTTACATACAGGTGCTGCATGGCTGTCGTCAGCTCGTGTCGTGAGATGTTGGGTTAAGTCCCGCAACGAGCGCAACCCTTTTCCTTATTTGCCAGCGGGTTAAGCCGGGAACTTTAAGGATACTGCCAGTGACAAACTGGAGGAAGGCGGGGACGACGTCAAGTCATCATGGCCCTTACGACCAGGGCTACACACGTGCTACAATGGTCGGTACAAAGGGTTGCTACCTAGCGATAGGATGCTAATCTCAAAAAGCCGATCGTAGTCCGGATTGGAGTCTGCAACTCGACTCCATGAAGTCGGAATCGCTAGTAATCGCGGATCAGAATGCCGCGGTGAATACGTTCCCGGGCCTTGTACACACCGCCCGTCACACCATGGGAGTTTGTTGCACCAGAAGTAGGTAGTCTAACCGTAAGGAGGACGCTTACCACGGTGTGGCCGATGACTGGGGTGAAGTCGTAACAAGGTAGCCGTAGGGGAACCTGCGGCTGGATCACCTCCTTAACGAAAGATTGATGGCCGGTAAGAATCCACAACAAGTTGTTCTTCGAAGATGTATCTGAGGGTCTGTAGCTCAGTTGGTTAGAGCACACGCTTGATAAGCGTGGGGTCACAAGTTCAAGTCTTGTCAGACCCACCACTACTGACGAAGTGATGAATAATCACAAGCTGCTAGATGAGAAGATATATCGTTCATTATGATTAAAGCTGGGGACTTAGCTTAGTTGGTAGAGCGCCTGCTTTGCACGCAGGAGGTCAGGAGTTCGACTCTCCTAGTCTCCACCACGTACTTTACGAAGTACGAGCTAAAGTAAATTATAGAAATTAATAAATATCTAAATAAATCAAAAGAGATTTTGATTTGAGTTTATTAACTTCTGTGATTTATCACAGTTTACTGCAAGCTGACGAGGCTGTAGTTAATCATTAACAGATTAGTAGAATTGAGTCTGAAATAAATTGTTCACTCAATTCATTCGAAAGAATGAAATTGAGAACTAGCAAAAACACTGAATCAAGCGTTTTGGTATATGAATTTAGATTGAAGCTGTACGGTGCTTAAGTGCACGAGGCAACAAACTGGATGAGAGCGATGTGAGTTGAAAAACAAACATAGCAATCTGTCCTAACCTTACTTGTAAGGGTTAGCGACTGTTTGGGGTTGTATAGTCAAGTAATTAAGTGCATGTGGTGGATGCCTTGGCAGTCAGAGGCGATGAAAGACGTGATAGCCTGCGAAAAGCTCCGGGGAGGCGGCAAATATCCTTTGATCCGGAGATATCTGAATGGGGGAACCCACCCGCTATAAGGCGGGTATCATAAGCTGAATACATAGGCTTATGAAGCGAACGAGGGGAAGTGAAACATCTCAGTACCCTTAGGAAAAGAAATCAATTGAGATTCCCTTAGTAGCGGCGAGCGAACGGGGATCAGCCCATTAAGTTGTGTGTGTTCTAGTGGAACGCTCTGGGAAGTGCGAACGTAGAGGGTGATATTCCCGTACACGAAAGGGCACACACAATGATGACGAGTAGGGCGAGGCACGTGAAACCTTGTCTGAATATGGGGGGACCATCCTCCAAGGCTAAATACTCCTGACTGACCGATAGTGAACCAGTACCGTGAGGGAAAGGCGAAAAGAACCCCTGTGAGGGGAGTGAAATAGATCCTGAAACCGCATGCATACAAGCAGTGGGAGCACCTTCGTGGTGTGACTGCGTACCTTTTGTATAATGGGTCAGCGACTTATATTCAGTAGCGAGGTTAACCGCATAGGGGAGCCGTAGAGAAATCGAGTCTTAATAGGGCGTATAGTTGCTGGGTATAGACCCGAAACCAGGCGATCTATCCATGAGCAGGTTGAAGGTTGGGTAACACTAACTGGAGGACCGAACCCACTGTCGTTGAAAAGCCAGGGGATGACTTGTGGATAGGGGTGAAAGGCTAATCAAGCCTGGTGATAGCTGGTTCTCCCCGAAAGCTATTTAGGTAGCGCCTCGGACGAATACCATTGGGGGTAGAGCACTGTTTCGGCTAGGGGGTCATCCCGACTTACCAAACCGATGCAAACTCCGAATACCAATGAGTACTATCCGGGAGACAGACTGCGGGTGCTAACGTCCGTAGTCAAGAGGAAAACAATCCAGACCGCCAGCTAAGGCCCCAAAATCATAGTTAAGTGGGAAACGATGTGGGAAGGCATAGACAGCTAGGAGGTTGGCTTAGAAGCAGCCACCCTTTAAAGAAAGCGTAATAGCTCACTAGTCGAGTCGGCCTGCGCGGAAGATGTAACGGGGCTAAAACTATGTGCCGAAGCTGCGGATTTGACATTAGTCAAGTGGTAGGGGAGCGTTCTGTAAGCCGATGAAGGTGTATTGAGAAGTATGCTGGAGGTATCAGAAGTGCGAATGCTGACGTGAGTAACGACAAAACGGGTGAAAAACCCGTTCGCTGAAAGACCAAGGGTTCCAGTCCAACGTTAATCGGGGCTGGGTGAGTCGACCCCTAAGGCGAGGCCGAGAGGCGTAGTCGATGGGAAATTGGTTAATATTCCAATACTTCTGTGTAATGCGATGAGAGGACGGAGAAGGTTAAGTCAGCCTGGCGTTGGTTGTCCAGGTGGAAGACAGTAGGCATGCATCTTAGGCAAATCCGGGGTGCTCTATGCTGAGAGTCGATAGCAAGCTGTACTTGTACAGTGAAGTGGCTGATACCATGCTTCCAGGAAAAGTCTCTAAGCTTCAGTTACACAGGAATCGTACCCGAAACCGACACAGGTGGTCAGGTCGAGTAGACCAAAGCGCTTGAGAGAACTCTGCTGAAGGAACTAGGCAAAATGGTACCGTAACTTCGGGAGAAGGTACGCTGCTGACGGTGATGGGACTTGCTCCCTGAGCTATTGGCAGCCACAGAAACCAGGCCGCTGCAACTGTTTATTAAAAACATAGCACTCTGCAAACACGAAAGTGGACGTATAGGGTGTGATGCCTGCCCGGTGCTGGAAGGTTAATTGATGGGGTTAGCGTAAGCGAAGCTCTTGATCGAAGCCCCAGTAAACGGCGGCCGTAACTATAACGGTCCTAAGGTAGCGAAATTCCTTGTCGGGTAAGTTCCGACCTGCACGAATGGCATAATGATGGCGGCGCTGTCTCCAGCAGAGGCTCAGTGAAATCGAAATCGCTGTGAAGATGCAGTGTACCCGCGGCTAGACGGAAAGACCCCGTGAACCTTTACTGCAGCTTGACATTGAACTTTGACCTTACTTGTGTAGGATAGGTGGGAGGCTTTGAAGTTGGAACGCTAGTTCCAATGGAGCCGTCCTTGAAATACCACCCTGGTAATGTTGAGGTTCTAACTCTGTCCCGTTATCCGGGACGAGGACCATGTCTGGTGGGTAGTTTGACTGGGGCGGTCTCCTCCTAAAGAGTAACGGAGGAGTACGAAGGTGCGCTCAGCGTGGTCGGAAATCACGCGTAGAGTATAAAGGCAAAAGCGCGCTTAACTGCGAGACCCACAAGTCGAGCAGGTACGAAAGTAGGTCTTAGTGATCCGGTGGTTCTGTATGGAAGGGCCATCGCTCAACGGATAAAAGGTACTCTGGGGATAACAGGCTGATACCGCCCAAGAGTTCATATCGACGGCGGTGTTTGGCACCTCGATGTCGGCTCATCTCATCCTGGGGCTGAAGCAGGTCCCAAGGGTATGGCTGTTCGCCATTTAAAGAGGTACGCGAGCTGGGTTTAGAACGTCGTGAGACAGTTCGGTCCCTATCTACCGTGGGCGCTGGAAATTTGAGAGGATCTGCTCCTAGTACGAGAGGACCAGAGTGGACGAACCTCTGGTGTACCGGTTGTGACGCCAGTCGCATCGCCGGGTAGCTATGTTCGGAAGGGATAACCGCTGAAAGCATCTAAGCGGGAAGCCTACCTCAAGATAAGATTTCCCTAGGAATTTATTCCTCTAAAGAGCCGTTCGAGACTAGGACGTTGATAGGTTGGGTGTGGAAGCACGGTGACGTGTGAAGCTGACCAATACTAATTGCTCGTGAGGCTTGACTATACAACACCCAAACAGTTGTTGTATTCAAGATAAATTCAATACATAACTTGATTTAGTGTCAAAACTAGTTACAATACGACTCGATTAACTAATCCGTTAATAACTCTTTCGGTACTAAGTGGCATGAACTTAATAATAAGTTCAAAAGTAAGACCACCCAAAGCCAAAACAGTTTGCTGGCGACAATAGCAAGAGTGAACCACCTGATCCCTTCCCGAACTCAGAAGTGAAACCTCTTCGCGCTGATGGTAGTGTGGCACTTGCCATGTGAGAGTAAGTCATCGCCAGCTTTTAAATTCAAACACCCCTAACCTAACGGTTAGGGGTGTTTTTTATTGCAACGAGAAAAGGGAAATAAGAGATTCATGGTTAAAAAGTTAAGGCCCAATTGGTGTTATATAGTTAAAATAAGGTAAGGAATCTAATTGAATATATTATTTTTAAATTTTAATTATAGAATTATAGGCTGCTAAAATGATATCTATAGACAAAGTTCATGAATTATTGCCAAATTTCGGTATTACTCATCCGAGTGATCTTTACGAACGAAGAGTCAAAAGTGATGGGTTTGAGGAAGATGATGTAATAGAGCTTCTCGGAGAAAGTCCATTTTATTTTATTATAGATTGGCGATTTTGGTTGGAAGATGAGTTAGAGGTTATTTCAAGAGCGCTTTATAGACTTGATGTAAATCTTGAGTTTAATTTGAATGAGGATCGAACAAAAGGGATGTTGAAAGTTAATACAAATGAGGTTGAGATAAGCTGTGATTCAACTGAAAATGAAGGTGGTTTTGATTTAACAATGTTGGCTATATCTAAGATATTGCCTTCAAATATTGAAATTAGAGCTTCGGTATACAATCAAGGAAATGATACTTGTTGTTATATAATTCTTCCAAAGAATCATTGGGAGGAAGTAGATGATATCGCTGGTGATCTAATTTCATCAAATTTTTATAAGTTTGGTATATAAGACTATATTATTGAATAGTTTTTAGGTGCTACTACATTGATTGATTTTTGCTAAATATGAATGTTTAGTTGAAAAATTTATCTTTAAACTTGTTTAGTTTGATGTGTTTTGTATAACTAGATATTCTCAAATATTTATACTTTCGTTATTTTTTTGAACAAATCAGTCAGTAGAAAAGAATTTTCCGTGTATGCGTAAACATTACTTTATGTTATAAATATTTTTATGGGCATGTTTTTTGCTTGTTTAATTAAAAGGAAGGCTCTATGAAATTATCTGTTGGATTGAAAGTTGCGAATAGCTTGTCGTTAACTCCTCAATTACAGCAGGCGATTCGCCTTCTACAGTTATCAAGCTTAGAGTTGGAACAAGAAATTCAAATTCAGCTTGATAGTAACCCTTTACTGGAAAAAATAGAAGAATCAGGAACAATAGAAAGTCTTTCTACATTGGAAAGTAAAGAAAATGCTGATTTGACGACGGAGTTAAATGCTGATCATTTGCCAAATGATTTGCCTGTTGATACAGAGTGGGATGATGTTTATACACACCAATCAACAGCATTGGGATCTCCTGAATATGAAGAACGAGAAGATAATCGACAGGTTCAACATAATTTAAAGGAACATATTTTAGAACAAGTTAATTTATTGCATTTTTCCTCTATTGATAAGTTAATCGCTTATTGCATTGTTGACTCTCTTGATGAAAAAGGTTTTTTAGATGCTGAACTTGAAGATATTCAATTGGCAACTACACGCTTTTTAGAAGAGATGGACAGCGATGAAGAGGTTGAATTGGATGAAATTATCGTTGTTCTTAAACATATTCAACACTTAGATCCGATTGGGGTAGGTTCGAGAAATTTGGCCGAATGCTTAAGAATTCAACTTGAAGCATTGAATGAGCATGCGCCTTATGTGGGTGAGGCGAAGAATCTTCTTAAATATTACGAGTTACTTATTTCAAATGATTTGAATAAATTATTGAAACAAACTGGCTTGTCAAAAGAACAATTAAAGTCGGCAGTTGATTTATTAAGAACATTAAAGCCTTATCCAGGGCTGGAATTTAATCAACAAGAATCTGAGTATCAAGTTCCCGATGTGGTTGTTGCGAAAAAAGATCAACATTGGCAGGTGCAGCTCAATCCTGATGTTATGCCAAAACTGCGTATTAACTCCTTTTATTCTGGAATGATTCGTCGTGCGGATCAAAGTGATGATAATGTCTATTTGCGTAATCAAATGCTTGAGGCCAAGAATTTTATAAAAAGCATCGATGAGCGCCATAAAACGTTATTAAAGGTTGCGACCTGTATTGTTGAACATCAACGAGCATTTTTAGAGCAAGGTCCTGAAGCGATGAAACCTTTGGTGTTGCGTGATGTTGCTGAAGAAGTTGAGCTACATGAATCGACTGTATCTCGTGTGACAACCAATAAATATATGCTTACGCCACGTGGTCTATTCGAACTGAAATACTTTTTTTCTAGTCATGTGGGAACGACAACAGGTGGGGAAGCATCTTCTACTGCAATCCGCGCTATGATCAAAAAGCTAGTTTCAAATGAGAATCCATGTAAGCCGTTGTCAGATAACGCAATTGCTGAAATGTTGAAAGTGGAAGGGATTGAGGTCGCACGACGCACGGTCGCAAAATATCGTGAATCGTTACATATTCCATCATCTTCTGAAAGAAAAGTCTTGATCTGAATTTCAAGGTGTGACTATTCTAGGGGTTCATTATTACGAAATAATGAATCTTTTAATGATCACTAGAGGAGTCGCTGAAAATGATTTAATGGATATTGAACCACAAAATGTGCATTAAATTTGCTTAAGCGACGTTCTTGTATCCTGAGAAAAAGGTGAGGGATAGAATTATGCAAATAACAATTCGTGGACACCATTTAACCATTACACCAGCAATTGAAGAAAATATAAAAGAGAAGTTTAGTCAAATGACCAAGCATCTGGATCAGGTGAACAGTATGCAAATCAAGTTGGCTAAGGATCATCAAGTCGATAAACGGTCACATAAGGGGAGTGCAAACCATATTGCAGAGGCGATTATTCGTCTTCCAGGGGTAGAATTGTTTGCACAAGCAACAGCTGATGATATGTATACTTCGATTAAAAAATTAACAGAAAAATTAAAAAGACAACTTGCAAAACATAGAAAAATACAATGTTCTTATCAACATGAGCTGGCTCTTATAAGTTGATTTTTATTTTATAAAAGAGGCTTTTTGTTGAGCCTCTTTTTTTTATTGATAAAAAAGAAGCTGTATACTGAATTATGTGAAAAAGTTATAGTAAAATAACGCGTTTTACACCAATGGTTGTATAAGAGGTCTTGGTAATGAATAGTGAGCAGCTCACGCAAATTTTAAAAGAAGCTTTCCCTGAAGCAGAAGTAGCAGTGAGTGGACAAGCTGGAAAATTTGACCTACGTATTGTTGATGATCAGTTTGAAGGTAAACGTACCGTTAGTCGTCAACAAGCGGTTTATGCACCTTTAAATTCTTATATTGCGAGCGGTGCAGTCCATGCTGTAACGATTCGTGCAATGACAAAAGACGAATGGCGCAAAGCAAGCCTTTTCGGAGCTTAAATATTAATGGATAAATTTTTAATTACGGGCGGTGTTAAGCTCGAGGGTGAAGTGCGCATTTCTGGTGCTAAAAATGCAGCTTTACCTTTACTTGCAGCGATGATTCTAGCTGATTCTCCGATTACGCTTACCAATGTTCCAAATCTAAAAGATGTAAATACATTAGTAAAATTAATTGCTGGTCTCGGTGTGACCATGAGTTATGAAGGTGAAACGGTGTGTGCTGATGCTTCGACATTAGACAATCAGTTTGCACCTTATGAACTGGTAAAAACCATGCGTGCATCTATTTTGGTGCTTGGACCATTATTGGCGCGCTATGGAAATGCAAAAGTATCATTACCAGGTGGTTGTGCAATCGGCTCACGTCCAGTTGATCAGCATTTAAAAGCGTTAGAGGCTTTAGGTGCACAGATTGAAGTTGAAAATGGTTATGTGCATGCATCAGTTGATGGTCGCTTAAAAGGTGGTGAAGTCATTTTTGATATGGTGACTGTGGGTGGTACCGAAAATATCTTGATGGCAGCAGCATTAGCAGAGGGTGTAACCACGATTCGTAATGCAGCACGTGAGCCTGAAATTACTGATCTTGCGCAAATGTTGATTAAGATGGGTGCCAAGATTGAAGGTCTGGATACTGATACGCTTGTGGTAACGGGCGTCGAAAGCTTACATGGTTGTGAATATGCGGTAGTTGCTGATCGTATTGAAACGGGTTCATATTTGGCTGCAGCTGCGATTACGGGGGGGCGAGTCAAAACGACACATACTGATCCTAGCTTGCTTGAAGCAGTCTTGGATAAGTTTGAGGAAATGGGTGCAGAAGTCACACGTGGTGATGACTGGATCGAATTAGATATGCAGGGCAAGCGTCCTAAAGCTGTGAGTTTTAGAACCTTACCACACCCTGAATTTCCGACCGATATGCAAGCACAAATTATGGCTGTCAATGCGATTGGTCGCGGTTTTGCAACGATTTCAGAAACGATTTTCGAAAACCGTTTTATGCATGTCCCTGAACTTTCACGTATGGGTGCTAATATTCAAGTCGAAGGACATGATGCGGTTGTAACAGGCGTCGAAAAACTTCAAGCAGCACCTGTAATGGCAACTGATTTACGAGCTTCTTTCTCTTTAGTTCTTGCTGCATTGGTTGCAGAGGGGGAAACACTAGTTGATCGTATCTATCATATAGATCGTGGTTATGAACACGTGGAAGAAAAGTTGCAAAGTTTAGGTGCTCAGATTAAGCGAGTAAAAGGATGAATGACTTAAGAAACGATGATCCAAATTTTGATGTGATGGGCAATTTTGATCATGGTTTAACTTTAGCACTCAGTAAAGGTCGTATCTTAAAGGAAACATTACCGTTACTAGAAAATGCAGGTATCAATTTACTTGAAGATCCTGATAAATCTCGTAAATTAATTTTTCCAACCACCCATAAAAAAGTTCGTATTTTAATTTTACGTGCTTCTGATGTGCCGACTTATGTTGAAAATGGCGCAGCAGATTTTGGTGTGGCGGGCAAAGATGTATTGATGGAACATGGTGCACAACATGTTTATGAGTTGCTTGATCTAAAAATTGCAAACTGTAAGTTAATGACTGCAGGTAAAGTAGGTATGGAACGTCCGAAAGGTCGTTTAAAGATCGCGACTAAATATGTCAATCTAACCCGTCAATACTATGCAAGCTTAGGTGAGCAGGTTGATGTGATTAAACTTTACGGATCAATGGAGCTTGCACCTTTGGTTGGTTTAGGTGATTACATTGTTGACGTGGTAGATACAGGTAATACTTTACGTGCCAATGGTTTGGAGCCTTTGGAAGAAATTTGCAAAGTATCATCTCGCTTGATCGTCAACAAAGCAAGTTTTAAGCGTAAACAAGCTTTACTCAATCCGATTCTGACGCAACTTGAGCAGGCGATTAATAATCGCTAAAATCTCGAATAAATATTGAAGGTCAACTAAGGTTGGCCTTTTTTATTAGAGTTTTTCAGGGTTGCGCAAAACATAAATGTCGGAGATGTGCTGTTGATCAAAATGAAAAGTTAGTACGATCACACAATGATGTTGCTGATCAAATAGTTTGAAACCGATATTGCCATTCAAATAACACATTTCCCAAGATAACTCAGTCCATGCTTGAAAGAGTAAACGTTCAAAAAAGCGTAATACACTGTTCAGATCTGTAAAGGGTTGCCGAATTGCGGAAACTTTACCACCGCCATCGGCTGCAAATAAAATATCTTCACTTAAAAGTGCTTTAAGTTGCTCTAGATTGTGTGAATGAATCGCAACTTTGAATGCATTCAGCAAAGTTATCTGATGAGAAGTCGGTATGGTCGAAAGTACTTTGGGCTGCTCTGCAATCCGTTTCTTACTGCGAGTCACCAATTGGCGACAATAATTTTGCTGTTCTAAAAGTATGTCTGCAATTTCAGCGTAATCAAGATTGAATATCTCATGCAATATATAAGCGGCACGCTCTTTGACAGACAGTTTTTCTAAGATGAGCAGAAAGGCAGTGGAAAGGGTGTAATCTGATTCGACCAATAACTCTTCAGTATGATGATAGGGTTCAGGCAACCATGTTCCGATATAATCTGTCCGAGATTTGTGATGAGAGCGCAATAGATCAATACAATGTCTTGTGCATATGGTGGTAAGCCAAGCTTGTGGATGGATAATTTCATGTTTGGGTTGCTGTTGCCATTTGATAAAAACATCTTGTAAAGCATCTTCAGCATCACTTGTTGAACCTAAAAGTCGATAGGCAAGACCAAACAAAAATGTTCGGCTTGCCTGAAATAGGTTTAAGTCGTCTTGACTGATACTTGTTGGTCTATTCATTTAATTTTAGTGTTGCGAAATGCCGATACGATTCCACAAATTAATCATGCCAATCAATAAAGTTAAAGCAGATATTTGCTGTTCATTGAAGTATTTAAGTAACTCGACACGAAGTGGTTGGTAATCTGTTTGTGGTTGTAAATGGGTGAGTGCTTCTACCCAAGCAAATGCAGCTTTTTCTTGTGCACTAAAATCCGAACAGTGACGCCAAACAATCAAGCGATCTAAACGTGTTTGGGTTTCCCCGTCGGCTAGCGCTTCAGCAATGTGCATCTTGACACAGAAAGCACATTGGTTGATTTGCGAGGCTTGTAGCAGAACAAGATGATAGAGCGATCGTTCCAGTAAAGCAGAGTCGTCAATATTTTGATGTACTTGATAGAGAGACCGAATTGCTTCTGGTAAATGTGTTTTCGGATGAGTATTTAGCGTTGCCATTTTTAATGTTCCTCGTTTAAATCAATAGCGCTACTAAATTGACGATTCAGAAAGTGAAGTTGTGACAGAAAGTTAAAAAATATTTTATAAGATATTGTTTTTAATTAATAAATTCTATTATTGTTTATTGGGGTTTTGTCTTGATGAAGCGGTGTTTAAGGTTTATCGAAGAATTCGCTCTTTACTATTGATTTTTTAAGCAGATATTGCCCCCACAAATCTGATTAAAAAGAGTAAACTTAGCGTTCTCTTTTTCACCTTGTAGGTAAATTGATGCGACGTTTATCGACTCAGGATCAGAATTTTAAACAAACATTTGCTGAGCTTTTGGCATTTGAAACTGTGAATGATCCTCAACTAATTCAAACTGTAGACCAGATTATTGCCGATGTTCGTCAGCATGGCGATGATCATGTACTTAAGTTAACGCAGCAGTTCGATCGACATCCAGCGCATCAATTTTCTGATTTAGAACTGACACAAGCACAACTTAAGACTGCCTTTGACGGTTTAAGTACTGAAATCCGTGAAGCCTTAGAGTTGGCAGCAAAACGTATTCGTTCATTCCATCAGGCGCAGAAGCAAGAGGGTTGGACGTACGTAGATGAACTAGGTAATACCTTAGGACAGAAGGTTACTCCGCTTGATCGAGTGGGAATCTATGTGCCAGGTGGGTTAGCTTCTTACCCATCCTCTGTGCTGATGAATGCTTTACCTGCACATGTAGCGGGTGTACCTGAAATTATTATGGTGGTTCCTGCACCGAATGGTGAACTGAATCCATTGGTTTTAGCCGCAGCATATTTGGCTGGTGTT
Organism: Acinetobacter haemolyticus; assembly: GCF_003323815.1. Taxonomy (NCBI): domain Bacteria; kingdom Pseudomonadati; phylum Pseudomonadota; class Gammaproteobacteria; order Moraxellales; family Moraxellaceae; genus Acinetobacter; species Acinetobacter haemolyticus. Next base: position 2,790,351 of record NZ_CP030880.1, on the reverse strand, counting down.
AGTCGAGTTTTTACCATTGGTGGTGCACAGGCTGTTGCTGCGTTGGCGTATGGCACACAGACCATTCCTCCTGTAGACAAAATTACTGGACCAGGCAATCGATTTGTAGCAGCAGCGAAACGTGCCGTATTTGGTCAAGTCGGTATTGATATGATCGCAGGGCCTTCTGAAATTTTGGTCTATGCTGAAGGTGAAAATAATGCCGATTGGTTAGCAATGGATGTGTTATCTCAAGCCGAACACGATACAGTTGCTCAAGCGATTTTCATTACACCTGATGAAGCGCTTCTCAATGCCGTTGAAGCTGCGATTGAAAAACATTTAAATGAATTGCCGAAAGCAGAAATTGCGCGAACTTCAATTCAAAATCGTGGTGCATTGGTACTGGTCAAAGACCGAGCAGAAGCGGTTGAGTTGATCAACCAAGTGGCCCCTGAGCATTTGGAACTTTGTTTGGATGATGCTGAATTGATGAGTCAAGACATTCGTCATGCTGGTGCGATCTTTATGGGACGTTATACACCAGAAGCAATCGGAGACTATTGTGCAGGACCAAACCACGTCTTGCCAACATCGGGCACTGCACGTTTCTCATCGCCATTAGGTGTATATGATTTTCAAAAGCGCTCAAGTTTGATTATGTGCTCAAAAGATGGGGTTAAAACCCTAGCGAAAACTGCTGATGTACTCGCAGTGCAAGAAAATCTTGATGCTCACGCACGTTCAGCACGTTACCGTTATGAAGTTTGAACTAGAAGTGAGTGCTGTAGCCTAGCACTATAAAAAATATAAACCTCTCCCTGACCCTCTCCTAAAATGAGAGGGGACTTGTCACGATACATGTGAAATAGGTTTGAAGACTCCTCTCCCTTGGGGCGAGGTTAGGAGGGGGTAACAAGAGAATAGAAAATGATGTTTACAACAGAACAAATGCGTTTTTGGAGTCCTGAGGTTCGTGAACTAGAGCCGTATGTGCCTGGCGAACAACCAAAAATTCAGAATTTACTTAAACTTAATACCAATGAAAATCCCTATCCGCCTTCACCAAAGGTGGTGGAAGCCGTGCAAGCTGTATTATCCAATCAAGCCGATGCGTTACGTCTATATCCTGATCCAGATGCAACTGCCTTAAAACAAGCGATTGCAAAACAGCAAAATGTGGATGTTGAGCAAGTTTTTGTTGGTAATGGTTCTGATGAAGTGTTGGCTCATATCTTTAAAGCCTTCTTTATTCAAAAAGAGCCGATTCTTTATCCTGATATCACCTATAGTTTTTATCCGGTTTATAGCCAGTTCTTTGGGATCGAAACGAAGCAAATTCCATTGAACGAAAATTTTGAAATTGAGATTTCAGACTATCAGCAAGAAAATGGTGGCATCATTATCACCAACCCGAACGCGCCAACCAGTATGGCTTTGGGATTAAATCAGATTGAAAGCATCTTAAAAGCGAATCCAAATCGTGTGGTTGTGATAGATGAAGCTTATGTTGACTTTGGTGCTGAGACAGCTGTTCAATTAGTCAGTCGTTATGACAATCTCGTTGTTTGCCAAACGACATCTAAGTCACGTTCGCTTGCAGGTCTGCGTGTGGGTTTTGCGATTGCACAAAGTCATTTAATTGCTGCACTTGAAGCGGTAAAAAATAGTTTTAACTCTTATCCAATTGATCGTTTCGCGATTGCAGCAGCAGTAGCCTCATTTGAAGATCAAGGTTATTTTGAAGCACAATGCCAAAAAGTGATTCAAAGTCGAGAGAAATTGGTCAGTGATTTAAATGCGCTTGGCTTCAATATTTTACCATCAAAGGCAAATTTTATTTTTGCTACGCACCCTCAACATGATGCAGCACAGCTTGCTCAGCAGCTTCGTGAACAGGGAATTATTGTTCGATATTTCAATAAACCAAGAATTAATCAATTCTTGCGTATCACGATCGGTGCGGATGAGCAAAATCAACGTTTGGTTGAGACGCTCAAAACAAAGATATTATAAACCGATATTTATTTTTCGTATTGCTGCCATGTATTGAGTAAATCAATCATGGCAGAAATTTTATCAAAACATTCTTGATACTCTGCTTCCGCATCTGATGCGATCGTAATACCGCCTCCAGCCCACATTGATAATTCATTTTGATATTTTTGAATACTGCGGATCAAAATATTCCAACGGCCCGTCCCATCAAAATTAAAATAACCGAGACTACCGCAATATGCACCACGTGGAGCGCCTTCTAACTGCTCAATGATTTGCATAGCACGGATTTTCGGTGCACCCGTAATTGATCCACCAGGAAGGGCGGACAACAACACTTGCATTGGGTTAATTTCCTCTTGTAGTGTTGCTGTAATTTCACTGACCATATGGTGAACTTGGTTAAAGCTTTCTATTTCAAACAGTTTTGTTGTTTCTACAGATCCTATTTCTGCATAAACGCTTAAATCATTTCGCAGCAAATCTACGATCATCACATTTTCAGCTTGATCTTTTTCAGATTGACTTAGCTTGTTCTTAGAAATTTGATCCTGTTCAGGATCATTAAAGCGCGGCATGGTGCCTTTGATTGGACGTGTTTTGATTTTTCGTTCGGCCTGAAACTCAATAAATAGTTCAGGAGAGCAGCTTAGTAACTCAAAATTACTAATATTAAGATACCCTGCATAAGGTGCATGTGTGAGATCCCACAAAGCTTGGGCCTGACTCAACAATGATCCCTCGACTTTCGCTTTAAATTCTTGCGTTAGATTGATTTGATAGCAGTCCCCAGCTTTAATATATTCTTGGACCTCATCAAAAGCATCCATATATTGTTGTTTTGACCAGCGCGGATGGCATTTTGAAACTAAGTTAAGTTTCACATTTTTTTTGGGCTGTTCTAATCGATGACAGATTTGATCATAAATGTATTGCGCTTCGTCTTCATCGCTATGGAAATACCAAGCATTATTTTGGAACTTTAAGAACGTTTGATATTTGCCTAAGAAAAAACAAGGTTGTGAGCGGATAGTATGGTCAATATTGAGTTGTGCTGCATAGTCATAACTAAAAAATCCAATATAGCCACCTTGGAAACTGACATTGTTTGCCTTTGGAGGCGAGGTTGGGTCTAAATTGGTGAATTCTAAAATTGATGTCGTGGTGCTCTTCTGATATTGATCAAATTCAATACGATCAAATTGTTGTAGTGTCGAACGCTCTATAATTAAGAATGCTTTAGGTGTAAATGCGATAATTGGATTGTTTTGATCATACAAATAGGTTAAACCAGTCAAACCATCTAATTGCAATAGCAGGTCAAATGCAGATGTGAGTTGCGTATTAAGCTTGCGATTAAAATAAGACATAAAACAACAATGACTTCATCTGTATTTGAGGTATCAAATTGTACTACAACCAATAAAAATCTACTGATACGTCAGATTAAAAAAACATCGAATATTTGTTTGAATGAATATCGAAAAATAAATTTTAATCAAACTGATTTTTTCTGCATATTGTTGATACTCATTTGTATTTTGTTACATCCCTGATATTGAGCTTCTGTTAGTTGAATAAAGCGGCATCTCTTTAAAATACACACTTAAAAACAAGCATATATTTCTTTAAATTATTATATATTTTATATGTTTACTGTTTGTCTGTGATTTTTAGCCAACTTTTTCATGATTCAGCCGTTTATCGGTTTGTTGGTAAAAAACATTTAACAGGAGTTGAACATAAAATAACAAACGAGTAATTTAGTACTTGCTAAGCGAACTACTCAAGGATTGGAAGTTCAGGTTGTCATTAAAGAAAAACGACAGTGGACAGTTTAGAGTAGTGAAAGTCAAAAAAATAAATGCTCTTGGGAGAGTGCTCAATGAAAATGTTTACTAAACTAGTTTTAGTTTCTTCAATGGCGATTAGCGCAAATGCAATGGCTATGCAGTCAATGGATGATGCTGCACTAAGCGCGACCACAGGTCAAGACGGCATTACGCTTAACATTAAAACAACTTCTGGTATTTCTATCGATAACTTATATATCCATGATAATGATGGTTATAATAGTAGTAATAAAGCCGGTGCGATTGTAATTAGTGGTAATGGCGTAGCTGGTCATGTAAATGAGACAGCGGGTGTGGTGTTATCTGATGTAAATCTTGATTTGGTTATTGATTCTGATGGTGGTGCATCAGCTGGTGGGGCTTTCTTAAATGTTCTAGCTACTGTTGGGGCGATGGATATTGATATCGGTTCAATTGGTGTGGGTACATCAGGTACATTGAATACTACAACGGCAGTGCGTGGTGCGACTGATGTAAACGAAATCTTAACTGGTTTAAGTTTGTCTTTAGGTGAAGTGACTGCAAATGTTCAGTTAGGTGCAACACCTCAGGGCGCAATGATTAAAATCGATTCTGAATTACAAGGCGGTTTAACGATTTCTAATCTTGGCCTTAAAGATAATGGTGCTAATGGCGGCGGTGTGATTCATTTAGATAATATCTATGTTCGTGGTACAGGTGGCTCTAGTGCAGGTGACTTGGTTATTGATGCAGATATTAACGTCACAACGAATGGTTTAGAGATTACAAACAACGATAATAATGCAATGAATGTTTATATTCAGGGTGTTCGTTTAGGCTCTAATAGTGCTGCTTCAATTGGTGATGTTGAGGTAAATGGTTTGAGAACAGGTGGTTCGACCATTACCATTTCTGGTCACTAATCAGTTTTTAAACAAAAAAAGCGCATTTTGCGCTTTTTTTGTTTATGAAGAACTAAATTCTATGCGCTAATAGTGTGTCAAAGATGTTGTTGTAGATACATAAAGTTAGTCTTATTAAAAAAAATATACATTTCGTCAAAAAAATTAAAAAAAAGCTGTATTTTTTCATAAAAAAAGGTATCTTCAACATGCAGGGACGTAGTGTTTTAATGATTGAAACACTAAAAATAAAATGAATAAGGCAAGTGCTGCCACGGTTAGAAAAAGAGACTTATGTTAGAGATCGCTTTAGGCTCGGCATTGATGTATTACTTTACAACGCAAGCCTTTGAAATAGAAAAAAAACCGGATGGGGCTGTGTATTACACAGAAACTTTGGATTCTCGTAACCCTTCGTTTACACGGAATCACCGTGAAGCCGTCACCATTAAACCAGCTGTGGAAGATCAATTTCGTGGTATTGTACGTCAAGCTTACGACTACAGCTGTGGTTCAGCAGCATTAACTACATTATTGAATGGTTACGCTGGTTTGAGTTTAACAGAACAGCAAACAATGTCTGGTTTACTACAATATGGTGAATATCAGCGAATTATTGAGCGTCGTAGCTTTTCTCTATTAGATATGAAGCGTTTCGTGACTGCGTTAGGGTTAAACAGCGGGGGGTATCGAGGGCAGTTCTCAGATCTTATCGCATTAAAGCAACCTGCAATTGTCCCAATTACTTATGCCGGTTTTAAGCACTTTGTGGTTTATAAGGCATATAAAGATGGACGTGTATATGTCGCTGATCCTGCTTTAGGTAATATTAGTTTTGATGAAACACGCTTCAAAGAGGTGTGGGACAACAATACGCTTTTCTTAATTGATGTGCCTGAGCCGTATCGTAAAGATCTTTTAGCCTTGCAGGATGCCGATATGCGACATGTTGAGGATGCGACAATTAATAAATATGCACTTGCTGATGTTCAATTTCAAACACCGCGTTTTGAACGTTTAGCAGATCGCGCTTCCACAATGCGTCGTGTTTTAGACAGAAACTCGAATTCAATGAACTATAACCAACCAGTTACAACTTATATGCGGATGTACTATAAACGCAAATAGTTCTTAAGTTTTAGTAAATTAAATGCATAAGTAGGATGTTAGAATGAATAATCAATGGATGAATATGAGTGTGCTTGCCTTAAGTTTAAGTGCAATCACAACAACTCTTTATGCGGAAGAACAACCTCAAGTAGATTATGCTGAGCAAGTGCAAGCTGAGCAAGAAACTTCAGCGGGTGATGTGGTTGAGTCGGTTGCGGTTCAAGATAATAGTGCAAATCAAGCTGCAACCGCATTGCAACAACAAGAAGGTGATGCATCACAAGAGACCAATTTACAGGAAGTTTTTACTTCTAGTGAGCGTCAGTATTCGTTGATTAAAAAAGGTGTCATTTCTTCATATTATGATATTGATTATACCTACTATCGAGATAGTCGTATTGATGCAGCGATGGAGAATGGAGACTTAAAAAATCTCCGTGTTGAAGAGGATGCAAACCATACACTCACCAATACATTTACCTTACAATATGGTCTATTAGACAATCTTACCTTATCGGCATCCTTACCCTTTATGGCGAAGAAACAGCTGCTAGATGATAAAACTGCAGCGGGTTTAGGGGATATTTCATTTGGAGCGCGTTGGGAACCATTTCCTCTTAAACAGGGGCGCCTTCCTTTGATTATTTTTGGTAGTGCATCAACCAAAACAGGCGATAGTCCATATGAAATTGCAATCGATGAATTATCTACAGGTAAAGGCTACTACTCTGTTGGTGGTGGTGTTAGTACTCGAAAATATATTGATCCAGTGGTTTTATTTAGCTCTGTTTCTGCCAGTTATGGTTTTAAAGAAAGTGGCTTAAATCAATTACGTGGTGGTGGAGTAAATGGGCCACGTATATTAGAGAGTTTTGATCCTGGTTTAAGTGGTGGTTTTGCTTTTGGTTTTGCCTATTCATTTAACTATGATGTTTCACTGACGATGTCCTATCAACAGAGTTTTAATACAGGTGCAAAGTTTTATTTTAAAAATGGGGAAAGTTATAAGTCTGCAGACCAAAGTAGCTCGATGTTATCATTTGCTTTAGGTGTCCGAATTTCCCCAGCAACCATTGTTAATGGGACAGTTGGTATTGGATTAACAGAAGATGCACCAGATGTTTCATTGGGTTTATCATTCCCTCTTGATATTATAGGTTTCGGCAAGAAATTACGTTAAGGAGACTTGAAGGTGAAATATCCTAAATTATGTCCCTTAACGATTAGTGTTTTAATTGCGGGACTATCCAATATTACTCATGCCCAACTAGGGCAAGATTTGTCGGTCGATTTAAGATCTTTAGCTTTGGGGAATGCTGTAACTGCTGATCCTCCAGGGATTAGTGCGGTACATTTCAATCCAGCGGCATTAGCAAAATTAGATGGTTTACAAACTGATGTCCAAGGGATTTTAGCCAATTTTTCGATAAAAAGGGACTATACAGCACCTGCAGGTTATAACGTTTTTGGCTATTCTGATGACCCCTTGGTTTGTAATGATGGTCCTGAAGTCAGTTCTCGGATATGTACTGATTTTAAGGGGACCGTGTCGGGGGATGTCGAGTATGCCAGTATTTATATTCCGATCCTAAAAAAAATTGTTGATTTAGGTCCTAATATGCCCATAGCAGCTCCAACTGCTGGGATATCTTATAAGCCACCAGGTTCAAAAGTTACTTATGCGACAGCCGTGTATGCACCGTTGGTTGCTGGTTTCGGTGCGGAAGATGGTAATCCAAGTAACTATATGGGACAACAAGTAGCATTAGAGCGTATAACCTATTTGTCCCCTTCTTTTGGCTATCAAGTCAATGATCATCTAGCGATTGGTGCCTCGTTTGGAATGTCTTATCAAGCGATTGCATTGAAAACAGATTTGCGGTTCCCCAATGAAATGATTGGTGTGCTGCGGATGGTTGATGAAGTTGTTTGTGCTCCTTTTAAAGGTAAGGGCGATATTATCACCGATTTACTGCTTTTTGGTATGTGTAATGCTAAAGAGGGAATGGATCCGTTTAATAAAATGGGTGCATTAGATATTGCCATGGAGCAATCACTAAGTCCGAGTTATAACCTAGGTGTTCTTTGGGAACCAACAGATGATTTTAGTTTTGGCATGGTTTATCAAAGCGAAGCAAAAATGCGTTTGCGAGGTAAATATTTAATTAATAATGCGACTGCCCCACAGCAATTGGTTGCTGGTCTTAATTCTTCAGCTACAGGACAAATTTTAGCAGCAATTTTGGGATTACCAGGCTATGTGCCTGATATTGAATCTGGCTTAGTGGCGATGGATTTTAAATATCCGCAGCATTTTAAAGCTGGGATTAAATATAAAATATTCCCAGATTTACAAATGAACTTCGATGTTGGCTGGACGGACTTCTCGGCATGGGATAAATTCAAATTTGAATTTGATCGACAAATTTCTTTGTTAAAAGTTGCAAAGTTATTGTCAGCTGATGTAACAGATCGATCACTTGCATTACCATTACGCTTCCAGTCTGCTTGGCGATGGGGGATAGGTTTTGAGTATTCTGCAACGGATCGTTTAAAGTTGCGTATGGGGTATGAACCTCGAACAAGTTCTATTCCAGATGATAAGCGGAATACAATGGTTCCGATTAATAATGCTCAATTATTCGGTTTGGGTTTAGGGTATCGATTTGATCAGGACACGGATCTAGATTTATCGATTGGTTTCTTACGTAGTCGTGATGATATTCCTGCGAATACGAGTAGTCTAGCCAACAAAACGGGGGTTGATAATATCTTACTCAATCCATATGCAGGGCTTGATATTAAAACCAATACTAAAGTGACTCTACTTGGTATTAACTATAGAACAAGATGGTAATGCAAAAGATAATCAATCAAGGGTCTAAATTTGCGATTTTAATATTGACTATCGCATGTGCAAATGGCTCAAATAGTTACGCTGATGGTTTTTATACAATCATTGGGCCAGATGGTCGTCCAATGATTGTTCCTACACGTAATGCAAAACAGAGTGTTGTTGAAAAAAAACAAGTAGATAAAGAGGTTTCTAGTCAAACAAAAGTAAAAAGTATTGATACAGTACAATCATTACCATCTCAATCAATAGAAATAAACCCAAGTACAATTAAACAGATGAGATTCCCACAAACTTTTTCTGTAGAGCCTCCCTTATCTAAGATTGATAATATTAGCTCAAAGCCACTAGAAACCTCGAATCAGATTGAGCGAATAAATCCTGTTATACAGCAAAAAGATACTTCGCCTTCAAAAGTTGAAAAAGAAGTTAAAGCTTCTATCGTACAAGAAAATAAAACGTCTTCTGCATTAGGTGCAGCAAATGCTGCCATAGTGCAAAATAAATCAACTTCTCAAGAAAAGCCTTCTCGTAATTTTGAGAAAATTGATGGTGTTGAATATGTAAACAGTGATTATTTAGAAGATCAAGAGTTTAATTTAGACGGGAAAAAACGATTTTATATGATGCCAGACGGAAGTGGTCGTCTAGAAACGGTCGAACGTAAAAAAGGTGTGAGCCGTTCGGTTTTAGATAAATTATTGAATCGTTCTGTACAATCTACCGCGCCTATTGTGTTGTCTGAAAATTATATACGTTTATCAGCACAAGATCTTGCGCTTGCTTTTGAAGATGATCAATGCTTTTTAAAAGATTATTCAAAATCAATTAAAACGGTGAGTTCTCAAAAAGATATTGGATTATGGCCACGAAAGCCACTAAAAGAAAAATTTGAATATGATTTAGTAAAACTAGATCAGCCAGCCCAATATTTACAAATTGATTCTTATGCCTCAAGTGCTGAAAAACCAGCATATTATTGGCCTTTAGTCGTTTTTTTAGATGAGAAAGGATGTATCAAAGAAGGTGTTAGTGGTTTTAAAAGTGGAAACACTAACGCAAACTTTTCACGACACGCTGCAATATATGGAGTGATTAGGGTTCCGATAGATGCTCAATATGTCATGATGACACCTTTAGCATCTGCTGTAGATGTTCCTGAACAAGAACTTTCTAATCAAGGTCAAATCAAGATATCAGTAATACAGTAATAATTTAGGATAGAGGAATTATGAAAAGAAGGATTTTTGTACCATTTGCACTTTCTGCTTTAACTTTATTGTTGACTGGATGTGGTGGTGAAAGTGCTAAAATTAACGAAGATCCCAATAAAGGGGTGTCTGGCATTACATCAAATACCAGTTGTGATGTTAAAGCAGAAAATTGTTTACAGTTTGCTTTTGATTATCCTATTGCTGGAGTTAATTTTGATTGTAGCACTGAGCTAGTTCATCGTTTCGCTACGAAATTAGTAAGTAATGCTGTAACAGGTGCATGTAAAATAGGTGATACAGCAACTTTTTATATTCAGGGGGAGGAGTCTCCTAAAATTAATCTAGGTGCTGTGAATCTAGATAATATTAGTAAAACAAAATTGCCAGGCATCGCTCGTATTCGTGTTATTGATTTAGCAACAGGATTAACAGGCAAATCACCAACAACTTTGGACATGAGCGATGAAACTATCCGAGTGGCAGTAGCACTAATTAGAATTTTCCAAAGTTTAGGTGCAGAGAACAATCATAATGTGATTGGTGATATCCAGCCAACTGAGATAACACAACAAAAGAAAAATAAACTTTCTGATCTTAGTCAAAATATAGATGTGTCTGAATTGATAAGTGGTAAATATGTAGAGCTTATAAAGCCTTGGACCAATGTTGATTTAATGACAGATATTGAAGCATTAACTGTATTAAAGCAGTTGTTGAATATGTCAAATACTGCAATATGGGAAGCAAACTTGCCAATTTATAAGCAGCTAGGAGACGGTTCAAAAACTGTAGCACCTCAGGGTTTTTTTGCTTGTAATAATGAATATGCTAAATGTTTTGATTCAGGATCTGAGAATTTAGTACACTCGATGGGGCGTTTTTTATTATTAACGGATCGACAGGGCTATATTTTGGGTTATGGGCAGCAATGGATTGGTTCTGCAGTAAAAATAGGTGATAAGGTTCAGCTTCCTTTTATTTTGGTTAATAAGGTGAAACCACGCAAAATCCAATTAAATACCCAGAGTGATTGGATTAATCCTTTTTCATATTATTTAAATACAGAGAAACCTTTAACCTTCTCTTCAGCTATTGGAGGTGGTGGAGATTTAGTTATTCGACAGGGGCGATTTATAAATCAAACAGCTCTAGCTGGTACTGAGGGATACTATCGTGTTACATCGGCTAAGAAAGAAAGTGATCCTATTGATAATCAAGACCTAGGAAAATGGAGACAACAGGTCTCAGGTCAGATTTTTGATGGGACTATTGATATTACAAAATTAAATCCTGCAACTTTCTTATCAAAAGATGTTTTTAAAACTGAATTAAATGTAGCATCAGGACAGACATATCTATTTCCTCTTTATGCAACTTTAACCTTTAGATTCGATGCGGAAGCAAACCTACTACCAGTTGATTTGGGTGTTGTGATTGATGAGCATGGTGATATTCGCACAGATATACGGAAAAATGCGACAGCAACAGATATGTCAGGTGAATGTGCCAATGCTACTGCAAATCCCGATGGTACATATACTGATGAATATGGAGAAACACAATATCGTATTGGTACAACAGGAACCACTAATTTTTCAGAGAAGGATAAATCCATCTCGGTTCGTTTTATGTTATCAAATCCGAAGTTCGATAAGTTAAACGGCGCGACTTTTGGACTAAACTTTAGTACAGTGTCTGGTGCTAAAATCAATATTCATGGTCTTCTTGATGGGCAATCACAGGGGATTAATTTAACCAACTTTGACAATCAGCAACTCTCCTGGTCAAATTTTGATGCTTCTGCTCATGCCTCATATGTCTTCATATATGACAACTTAGAAGGTAATAAGAATGAATACATCCCACCAACAGAAGAAGAGCGAGAGTTAGCAAAACGTTGGACAGGTACAGTAACGATCAAAATTGCAGATCAAAATAATCCTGCATGTAAAGCAATAAAAACTAAAGCTTAAATACTATAAAAAAGACCGCAATTTGCGGTCTTTTTTATTTAGCCTGTATGGTCTAAACGTGTGCCTAGTGTTTCTAGGTGAGTTGGAAATAAACCTTGCTTTCGATCCGAAAAATAATGTTTTAATGTTTGTTCTACACTTGGAAACGCGAGTTCGGTCCAAGGTATTTCATGTTCTTCAAATAAACGACATTCGAGGCTTTCTTCGCCTGCACCAAATAAACCTTGTTTTAATTGTGCTTTGAACAGTACGTAGATTTGTCCAATACGTGGAATATTGTACATACAATAGAGTTGTTCAATTTCGACTTCTGCTTCAGCTTCTTCACGTGTTTCTCTGGCGGCACCTTGTTCCATGGTCTCAAAAAGTTCCATATAACCCGCTGGTAATGTCCACAATCCATAGCGCGGTTCAATCGCTCTGCGGCATAATAAAACCTTGTCATCCCAAATGGCTAAAGCCCCACAAATCACTTTGGGATTTTCGTAATGAATATTGCCACAATTTGTGCAGACCCATCTTAATTTATGATCACCTACAGGAATTTTTTGTTCGGTTTGATGCCCACACGCAACGCAAAAGCTCATAATTATCATCAGCGGTAGAGATAGCTCAGCATAACTGAATTTTGATGACTTCGCATCATCATCTATGATTGCAGTCAAAAATTCAGCTATGATGATGAACAATCAAAAATGAAAAAAAGAGATGAGTCCTATGGAAGAGGCATCGTTAATACAGCTTTTAGAACAACGGTTGCGTTTTTCCAAACGAATACAACAAGCAGATGCAGCTGTATTGATCGCAATTACACAGGAGCTACAACCTCGTGTGTTGTTGACACGCCGTTCTATGCAGTTATCACAACATGCGGGTGAGGTATCGTTTCCTGGTGGTAAGCGTGATCCGAGTGATACCAGTAACATTGTGGTTGCACTACGTGAAGCACAAGAAGAAACGGCTTTGAATCCATTTGATGTAAAACTTTTAGGTGATCTTCCGATTCAGCGCGCACGGAGCGGCCTATCTGTGAAGCCGATTGTTGGTTTGATTCCTGCACATGTGGATCTAATAGCTCAGCCTTCTGAAATTGATCGTATTTTCTTTGCGGATCTGAAAGCATTGATCGAAGCACCACCACTACCTTATGAGGTGCGTTTAGCTCGACAATCGATTTATTTTCCGAGTATGCAAGTGGAAAGTGAAATTGTATGGGGACTGACCGCTCGGATGTTGATTTCTTTATTTCAATATGGATTGGGATATCAAAAGAATTGGCCTTTTCTTGTTAATCCACCAGATTTTGGTTTATCTAAGTTCTAACTTTTCTATTTAAACGAGTTTTTATTATGATGTATAAATATCAGGGATTGAGTCCAAAAGCATTATATGAACCTTGGGATGGTTGGGCTGCGCCTAATGCAACTGTAATTGGACAGGTTGAGCTCGGGCGACAAGTCAGTATTTGGTTTGGCGCTGTTGTACGCGCAGATAATAGTGTGATCCGTATTGGTCATTTTTCTAATATTCAAGAGAATGCTGTTTTACATACCGATGCAGGTATTGAACTCAATATCGGTGAATACGTGACAGTTGGGCATCAGGCAATGTTACACGGTTGTACGATCGGGGATAATTCACTGATTGGTATAAATGCAGTTGTTTTAAATAATGCCGTTATTGGTAAGAATTGTATTATCGGGGCAAATGCATTGATCCCAGAAGGCAAAGTCATTCCTGATAATTCTGTCGTAATGGGGTCACCTGGGAAAGTGGTAAAGACCATAGATGAACAAGGCGCAGCTCGTTTACGGTTGAGTGCATTGCATTATGCAGAGCATTATAAAAACTTTTTAGATTTGGAGCCATTTAGCTTTTAATTGATATTTTTCTTCAATGAAAATGTGCCAAACAGAAGTTTGGCTTTTTTGTATCTATAGAGAGAACAACTCGAATATGAGAATGGAGTGAGTTATGATATCGCTCGTTTTTCATCATACTTCTCTTAAGGTTTTGCATGAAGTTGCTTGCGTTGGAAACTGCAAATGAGCAGTGTTCCGTATCATTGGTTGATATGACTCAAGAACTCTATTTTCAATTAGATGGGCGTGCCAAAGCACAAACCCAAACGATCTTACCGTTAATTGAAGATGCGTTATTACAAACAAATACACAGTTAAAAGATATTACAGCAATTGCATTTAGCCGTGGGCCAGGTTCTTTTAGCGGAGTAAGAATTAATGCTGCCGTGACACAAGCTTTGGCATGGTCACAAGACTTACCTGTAATTCCTGTTTCTAGTTTACAGGCTTTAGCACAAGCAGCTTTTCGTCATACGGGGCTTCAGCAAGTTACGGCTGTACTCGATGCGCGTATGCAAGAAGTTTATATTGCCAATTTTAGCCTTGATGAACATGGTGTCATGCAGGCAATCGATGATGAGAAACTATTAAATTACGAGCAAGCGACGGCGTATTGTAAATTTATAGCGGTTGGTTCTGGTGCTGCACTTATCCAAACTGGTCAGGAAAGTTTGCAAACAATTGTGGCAACCGCACAAGAGATCGCCAGTATTGCAAAAGTTTATGCAACACAGCAGAAATGGGTCGATGCAGAATACGCACTCCCTGTTTATTTACGTGATGATGCATGGAAAAAGATTCCAGAACAAGGTAAAGCGGGTTAGGTATGGATTTGTTACTGCTGCTTAAAGCAGCGATCATGGGTATTGTCGAAGGTATTACTGAGTTCTTACCAATTTCAAGTACAGGTCACTTGATTTTGGCATCGGAATTGATGGATTTCTGGACAACTGAGAAAAGTGCGGTTTTCGTTGTCGCAATTCAGATTGGTGCAATTGCAGCCGTGATTTATGAATACTGGTCACGTTTGTGGAATGCCGCGACAGGGATGGTGACTGGTGAGGAAAAAGGTCGTCGTTTAGGGCTGAGTCTTATTTTTGCGTCGATTCCAATTGTGTTGGTTGGTTTAACCTTCGGGCAATTCATTAAAGAAGTACTTTTTAATGATGTTATTGTCGCTTTAGGCTTAATTATTGGTGGTTTAATTATTATTTGGGTTGAGAAGAATCCACCTAAAATTAATGCAGTAGAAGTTGAGAATATTACCTTTAAGCAAGCTGTTTGGATTGGTCTTATTCAAGTGCTCGCTTTAATTCCGGGAACTTCACGTTCTGGTGCAACGATTATCGG
Organism: Acinetobacter haemolyticus; assembly: GCF_003323815.1. Taxonomy (NCBI): domain Bacteria; kingdom Pseudomonadati; phylum Pseudomonadota; class Gammaproteobacteria; order Moraxellales; family Moraxellaceae; genus Acinetobacter; species Acinetobacter haemolyticus. The sequence continues at coordinate 2,775,295 of NZ_CP030880.1, read as the reverse complement.
TGCAATGTATTTAGGGGTGTCTCGTAAAGCGGCAACAGAGTTTTCATTCTTCTTGGGTATTCCTGTGATTATTGGTGCAGGTTTATTAGATTTATATCAGAGTTATCATGTCTTTGATGGTCTAGAGGATTGGACTGTCATTGCGGTAGGTCTGGTTGTTTCCTTTATCTCTGCTTTACTTCTGATCCGTGCATTGGTTGCCTATGTGGCTAAGCGTGACTTTATGATTTTCGCGTGGTACCGCATTGCTTCAGGTTTATTGATTTTATTATTGTTCTTTACTGGTTGGAAATTATGGTAAGCGGGTTTCGCTTATTTTACCAAGCCACAGATATTGAAAAAGCACAGCATTATCATGCTGTGCTTTCTTTACGTGGCGTTCAGGTCGAACTTTGTGTGACTGAGCAATTAAATGCTCGTTTTTTACGTTTGAATCCTGAATTAGGTCTGTGTGTTGATGCATCTGGATTATGGTTATGTGCCAATGGCATGAAAATGCGACCAGATTGGCAGGCAGAAATTCCTCGTTTAAAGCGTGCTAGTTTGAAGTCGGAAATGCTTGCACGAGCATGTCAGTTGTCTGAAAAACCAAGTTTGCTTGATGCAACAGCTGGGTTAGGGCATGACAGTTTGTTGATGGCGCACTTAGGTGCGACGGTGCAACTGGTCGAACGAAATCCAATTTTATTTAGTTTGTTGGAAGATGCGCATCGTCAGGCGCAGCAAGATACATATTTGCAAGCAACAGCGTCAAGGATTCAACTGGTATTTTCAGATTCAGCTTGTTATTTACAACAGCTCAAACAGCAGGATCAATCTATTGATGTTGTGTATTTAGATCCAATGTTTCCACAACGAGATCAAAACCAACAGGCAATCAAAAAACAAGCCCAAGTTAAAAAGCAAATGCAGCTTTTACATTTATTGTTACCTGAAGACGGAGAAATGGATTTAGGTGATGAGTTACTTGCTTTGGCTCGCCAAGTCGCTAAACGTGTTGTTGTGAAGCGTCCGCGACATGCAATTTTTCTAGCTGACCAAATGCCAGATCATCAATGGTTAGGTGATGCTTGTCGTTTTGATGCTTATTTTTCAAAAGATTAGTTTTAAATTTTGTTCAAATGATTGTGTGGCTTACGTCAATGCTCCGTAAAGATTTGTGATATAGTGCCAAAGCATAATTGCTAAAAAAATCTGCCCCAGCATACACTAGCATTGCACATTATATCTTTCTGAAAAATGAGATTCATTCTATAAAAAGAATGACATATTTTGAGTTTAGTCCCGAAGAATTCTATGATAGACCTCAAACCATCAATAAATATCTGGCATGATTTTAAAAGTAACCAAATTGCTGGAATGTGGTTATTTCTAGGTTCGCGCCGTTCTTTACAAGTGGTTCATCCATCCATTGCTCAGTTGATTCTATGGGGAATATTGGGGGCTTGTACCAACTCACTCTATAGCTGGTTAGTGGCAGGACAGGTTGGAGACTTTAATTCTCAAGGTTTAATTGGTTACGCGCTTTGGCCTTTTATTGCATTGATCGTTGGGATTTTCTTATCTCAACGGATGAATCAACCTCGTTTAATGTTGGTGCCTGCATTGTTGTGGTTAGTGCTTGATACCAATATTTTACTTTTACAGTGCCTCGTTCAGTATCTTGGTTCAAACGGCTATCTCAACTTTATTCCAGATAGTATATATAACGGCTTTTTACCTCCGTTATTTGCCGCTCTTTTTGTTTGGCAAAGTTTAGCCGTGATTTGGGTGATTTCTCGGGCATTGAATTGGCCATGGTGGGAACGCGCCTTAGTTTTTGTGGCAACGATTGCAACCTTGGTTGTTTGGCAGCTTTCCGTAAAAGACCAACCGATTTGGAAAGTTGAAGAGAGACCAGCAAGTTTTGCTGAAGATGCTTTTTACGCTCAAAGCCATTTGTTAAATAATGCATTGGACCAAATTCAGTTTAGTGATCTTGCGACAAGCCATTGGTATTTTTTAGGCGTAGCAGGGGATAGTTATGCTGATGTTTTCCGTTCTGAAATTGAACGAATAAAAGAACAGTTTGATACTCGTTTTGGGACTTTTGGTCGTTCGATTATGCTGGTGAATAATCCAGCGACACGCTTAGATATCCCGATTGCTTCAAAAACCAGTATTGAGTTGGCCTTGCGCCGTATTGGTCAGCAGATGAATCGTGATAGTGATGTTTTATTTTTATATATGACGTCACATGGGGAACGTAACCATTTTGAGCTTGAAAATGCACCATTGGATTTAGGGCAGATCGATCCGAAATGGTTGCGTGAGACGCTAGATAAGGCTGGTATTCGCTGGCGTGTTATTGTGATCTCGGCTTGTTATTCTGGCAGTTTTATTCCTGCGTTACAGTCACCTGATACCTTAATCATTACCGCATCTGCTGCGGACAAGACTTCTTTTGGTTGTAATAGCGAAGCGGATTATACTTATTTTGGTCGTGCATTTTTTGATTTAGCCATGCGTGAACAAGACTCAATGAAAATGGCATTTGAGCAAGCTAAGCAAACAGTGACTAAATGGGAAATCGCACAGGGCGTTGAACCTTCTGAGCCACAATGGTCAATTGGTCGGAATATGGAGTTAATGTTACCGCAATTAGAGCCATATTTATTTCCTAACCAGCGGTTAGCATCTGAACCAGTAAAAACACAGGATAATGAACATGCAACTACTGCAAAAAAATCGTTGTTTTGAGGGTGAACAACAAATTTATCAGCTTCAGTCCCAATACCTTAAAGGTTTGACAAAAGTTGGGGTTTACCTACCGCCAGCAGCGTTGGAAGGGAAACCATGTTCAGCAATATTTTATCTTGCGGGGTTGACCTGTACTGAAGAAACTTTTGCAATTAAAGCTCATGCGCAACGTATGGCAGCTCGCTTAAGTTTGATTTTGATCATGCCTGATACCTCTCCTAGAGGTGACCAAGTTGCACAAGGCGATCATTGGGATATTGGCCAGGGGGCTGGCTTTTATATCAATGCAACACAACAACCTTGGGCGGAACATTACCAAATGGAGTCCTATTTGGTGGATGAGTTATATGCACAGGTATTGCAAAAGTTTCCAATTATCGAAAATCAAGTGGGAATTTTCGGGCATTCGATGGGTGGTCATGGCGCATTGACTTTAGCATTTAAGTATCCTGAAAAATTTAAATCCGTGTCTGCTTTTGCACCGATTTGTGCTCCAAGCGTATGTGCTTGGGGAGAAAAGGCTTTTAGTCAATATTTAGGTGATGATCGAAACTCTTGGTTGGCACATGATGCGACGGCATTAGTACAGCAAAAAGGGAAATTGTTTGATGAAATATTAATTGATCAGGGTAAAGATGATCAGTTCTATGCTCAACTCAACCCTGAAAAATTTAAACAAACATGTTTGGATGTAGGGCAACCGCTGACTTTACGGTTACACCAAGGTTATGATCACGGTTATTACTTTATCCAAAGTTTTATTGATGATCATTTGCAGTTTCATGCAATACAGCTAGAAAAAGCGTAGGGTTAAAAGGAACGTTTTGGGCGTTCCTTTTTAGTTATGTTTCCATTCAACAATAAATTCTTGTTGAGCCATGCGGTTTAAATGGTCAATCACCACTTGCTCTAAATGTGTAACATCATCTTGTTGATTTTCAATCAGTACATCTAAATGCTGTTCTTGAGGTGTTAATGTCACCGTTGCAGTTGGCATAAATATTTTCGAATATGCTTCGGTTTCAGATACCTCAAATTTATGTTTCCAATGATTTATTAAACGTTTGCTGATACGTTTACCTTCGTTTGTTGTCAATTGTGTTGAACTATTCATGATCTAAAATCTTTTGATGACAGACAAATAAAAATAACAAATCGATTTCGCTTTAGAAATAGTATTCCTGCAACGGGATGTTGCATCTTTGCAATGCTATCTTGATCACTTTATAACAGACTTCACTGTGTTGAATTTGTTATACTTGATCAATCATTTTTTCAGAGTTTGCCAGGTCATCCATGTCCAAGCCTTATTTAATTGCACCTTCGATTTTATCTGCTGATTTCGCACGTTTAGGAGAAGATGTAGAAAAAGTGCTAGCTGCAGGTGCAGACGTTGTACATTTTGATGTAATGGACAATCATTATGTGCCAAACCTGACTTTTGGTGCACATATTTGTAAGGCACTGAAGAGTTATGGAATCAAAGCACCGATTGATGTTCATCTTATGGTGTCACCTGTTGATCGAATGATTGGTGATTTTTTAGAAGCAGGTGCAGATATTATTACTTTCCATCCAGAGGCTACTGAGCATATTGATCGTTCTTTGCAATTGATCAAATCTGGTGGAGCAAAAGCGGGATTGGTATTTAATCCAGCAACACCATTGCATTATCTTGATTATGTTTTAGATAAAGTCGATCAAATCTTGTTGATGAGTGTAAACCCTGGTTTTGGTGGGCAAAAATTCATTCCAATGACTTTAGATAAACTGCGTCAAGCTCGTAAAATTATTGATGCGAGTGGTCGTGATATTCGTTTAGAAGTCGATGGTGGCGTTGGTCCTGCAAATATTCGCGAAGTGGCAGAAGCTGGTGCAGATATGTTTGTTGCGGGCTCTGCAATTTTTGGTCAACCTGACTACAAAACGGTGATTGACCAGATGCGTGCAGAGTTAGCCAAAGTGAATCAGATCGAAATTTGACACTATTTTAAACGCTGGTCGAGCAAAGTTCTCGTCTTAAGCATGAGGAAATATTCCGCAAGAGGGTGCTTTTTTGACTCGCCATTCGAGCGTATGAGGAGCATGTTTCGCAAGCTCTTGCATGTGGATAACTTTGTTTATAACTCGGTGGATAACCGTGTTGATAACCACGTGGATAAGATGTTGTTAAAATAAACAAAATGATTTCAGTTGTTTATATATACATCGAATTGATGAAAAAAAGGACAAGTTTTTGTCCTTTTTTTGTGCGCTAAATTATTTATTTTGCTCTATTTTTATTCATGACCTTGTTTGAGTGCTGTTGTTGAATAAATCAGCATTCATATCTATAAGGTCACTCTATATTGCAGAATCAGAACATAAGGAGGATTGTGTATAAGTAATAAAGAATTTATGCTACCTTGATCTAAAATTTTAATCTTCCTAAAGGATCTCTCAGTGCAACTACTGAAAAAATGCAAACATGTATGGTTTGTATTCCTGATGATATTTTTCATCGGGGGAAGTAGTGTGGCTGTTGCTGCAGCGCAAGCATTGCATTCTGATCAAGCATCCTCAGTTTCAACTATGGCAACCATGCCATGTCATAACCAAAAAATGATTGATCAACATCATCATTTGCAAAAGCATGACATGGGTAATTTATTTGAATGCCATGATGAAAAAATGCAGAGTCAACAGCATTGTCAGGACTGTAATCATCCCTCCCATTGTCAATCTGTCAGTTTCGCTTTAGATCAACAGCTTCCAGATTTATCGTTATTGGTGTCTTTTGAGTTAAGTATAGATAAGAAAACGGACTATCAAGCTCGCCACCTTGCGGGCTACTGGCAGGAAATTCTACGCCCACCCAAAGCCTAATCTGTTGAATTTTTCCCTTTCATAGAAAGGAGAAGCATTTTTTTAACAGATTAGGAAAAGATCATGTCTACCAAAATTTATGCGAGCGTTATCGCAAGCGTCAGCTTATTGTTTGCACCCTATAGTTTGGCTGCAATTAAAGAATATCATCTGAATATCAATCAAGAGATGGTCAATATCACAGGTAAACCTGTCAAAAGAATCACGGTAAATGGCAAATTTGTAGCGCCTCTTTTAGAGTTTGAAGAAGGGGATGAGGCGGTTATTCATGTACATAATCAACTAAAAAATCAAGATACGTCATTGCATTGGCATGGCTTACTTTTACCGGGGTTGATGGATGGTGTACCAGGGTTTAATGGCTTCCAAGGGATAAAACCTAATGGGAGTTTTGAGTATCGTTTTAAGGTTCGTCAGAACGGCACTTATTGGTATCACGCCCATAGCAAAGGACAAGAACAAGATGGTTTGTATGGTGCATTGGTTATTTATCCTAAAGGTAAAAAACCTGTTGCAGCTCATGAGAACGCAGAGCGTGATTATGTGGTGATGCTTTCGGACTTCCATGAAACAGGAAGTGATCAGATCATGGCAAATCTTAAAAAGTCTGCTGAGTATTATCAAAATCAACGTGAAACAGTTGGAGATGTTTGGAAACAGATCAAGCAACAAGGCTTAAAAGCGACATGGCAAGACCGTTCGATGTGGAATCAGATGCGGATGCTTAAAACAGATTTATCGGACGTCACTGGTTATACCTTCTTGGTAAATGGTAAAACGCCGCAACAGAATTGGACTGGTGCATTTAAGACAGGTGAAAAAGTTCGTTTACGTTTTATTAATGCATCAGCAATGTCATTTTTTGATGTTCGGATTCCAAATTTAAAAATGACCGTCGTTAGTGCGGATGGTCAGCCTGTGCAACCTGTACCTGTAGATGAGTTTCGTATTGGCGCTGCGGAGACTTATGACGTAATTGTTGAGCCACAACAAGCACATTATCAAATTGAAGCTGAGTCGATCGATCGATCTGGTTTTGCAATCGCATCTTTACACAACGAAATGCATCCTCAATCACAGCACAAGGTGCATATACCCACAGCTCGTCCACGTGCTTTGTTGACCATGGAAGATATGGGGCATGGATCACATGATCAAATAGATCATAGTGCACATCAGTCGCATCAATCATCAACTGAGAATCAAAAGGCAAAATCTAAAACGGTTTATGGTTGGGCAAATGCAGCAACGCCAATGGGACACAAAGCTCTACAGTATGCTGATCTAAAATCTTTAACGTCTCAACCCGATACGCGTCCAGCAGAAAGAGAGTTAGTTATTCGTCTTGGCGGCACGATGGAGCGATATATTTGGACCATTGATGGTAAGAAATTTAGCGATAAAGATTTTGAACCCTTGAAAGTGAAATATGGTGAGCGTATTCGTTTGAAGTTTGTGAACGAAAGCATGATGGCTCACCCTATGCATTTACATGGCATGTTTATGCAATTGGAAAATGGGCAAACAGCGGCCAACATGCCCAATAAACATACTATCGTTGTTCCACCGGGACAAACTGTCACAGCGATGTTGACTGCAGATGAATTGGGAGAGTGGGCGATACATTGTCATTTACTGTTTCATATGTCAGCGGGCATGATGAGTAAATTGATTGTTGCAAATGTCGATGATTCAAATGCAGCACCACAGAAAACATCTATTCAATCTTCTCAAGGAGCAAGCCATGTACATCATTAAGCGAGCTTCTGAGATGAAACGTTATTCCCAATTATTGGCAATAGGAGGGATCGTCTCTACTTTCAGTGTATTGAGTTATGCACATGAAGGACATCATCACTCGATGCAAATGGATCTATCGACACAACAAAACGTGGCGATGAATGCATCAGAGACGAAGGATCACTCACCGCTTCAAAGCCCAAACATTTCCGCTCAGATGCAGAAGAAAGCTGAGCATGCTGACCATTTCAAGGAACATGGCGGACAGATTTATCAAGCGACGCAGTTAGATACTCAATGGCTGCTTGATGAGGATGGGCAGGGCACCCTCAAATCCAAGTTGAAAACTTGGGTGGGAACGGATGAGAATAAATTATTTGTCATTGCAGATTATGCCAAGGCTGAGTCAGAAAAATCAGAGCAAAGTTTGGCGGCCTTATACAGTCGGAATATTGCAGATTTTTGGGATATACAAGCAGGGGTAAATTACCGATATAACCCTGATCGTAAGGTTGATAAGGAACAATTTGAGGGTGTCATCGGTTTGCATGGTATGGCTCAGTATTTTTTTGAAACCGATGCACATATGTATATTGGACAAGATCAACAATGGCGTTTTGTATTAGAAACAGAACGAGATTTGTTGCTGACTCAAAAGTTAATCCTACAGCCTTATCTAGAAATTGAATGGGTACTGCGAGATGAATCTAAATATGCCTCCAAAACGGGTCTTGCAGATGCAGAAGTGGGGATTAAAACCCGCTATGAAATTGTTAAGAATCGAGTGATGCCTTTCATCGATGTCGGTTATGGTTATAGCAAAGGACGTAAAGAAACCAATTGGCAAACAGTCAGTGATTCTAAAACGGGTTGGTTCTATGGTGCAGGTCTGTCGCTAAAGTTCTGATATTTTTATCTAAAATATCTTAAGAAATGTCATTTTTTCGAGATACTGTTGGTTTATACTAATAGTATCTTTTTGAGTCATTTATGGTGCATCAATGGCTTTAGAACAACAAGATGATCAAATAACAGCGAAAACAAAACGACCTAATTTGCAAAAAGAACATATCCAGCATTTGAATCGTTCCCAACTGGAGTTGATTCCTACTGATGGTCGCATGAGTGTTAGTTTTTATCATATTCCCCACATGTCGAGTCCAGTTGAGGCACAACGAGTAAGATCAGCTTTAGTTCCATTTGCCGATTTGTTATTGGAACATAGTATCGATTATGAGGCGCGACATTTGTCTCTTTATCATCACTATCCGATCGATGTGGTCACAGTTGCATTACAACGTTTAAGTTTAGGTGCTGAACTACAACAAACAACAACGCATTATGAGCCGCTGGAGGTTGTTATACCGAAAGCAGACCCAGAATGGTCTAGTCAGACTCAGTCTGAAGAAAATGATCTACATATCTTTCAAAAAGTTATACGTACTATTGTTGTCAGATTTAAACAATGGTTGGATATATTACTCAGAAAAAACAAGGATAAGTAAGCATGCCTAGATGGATCTACGGCTTAATGGGGATTGCTTTAATATGGTTGGTTTGGACCAATTGGCTCAAACCCGTCCCAAATCTTACTCAAGTCACTGCACAGGGAGTACAGATTGTAGAATTGGAAACTTATGAGGGAGATTTTCGGGTACTTGCTCGTAAGGATTATCATGTTGGTCGTGAGTCAGAGTTTTCCCCAATTGATTTAGCTGTAGGTTGGGGCGATATGGCAAAGCCAGAAATTTATAAGCAAGTTGAAATTTCACAGCGGAATCGTTGGTATTACTGGCGAGTCGATTCTGAGCCACCGATAGCACTTCGGCAAATCGCTGTGCAGAGTGCCAATATGCATTTGGTACCTGCAACTGAAGAGGTTGCTAAGCAACTTAAGCAGATTAAACAAGATGATTTGGTTTACCTAAAAGGTGCATTAATTGAGATTCAGGCACCAGATGGTTGGCGATGGCGGAGTTCCTTGTCTCGTGAGGACACGGGCAGTGGCGCCTGTGAGTTAATGCGAGTAGATCGTGTAGTTTGGCATTGAGAGTGTGAAAATTCTTGAACATCACCTGTTTTAGATACATAACAATTCACATAATCATCGTATTTTGAATTACACTAATTTACCGAGTAGGACGACCTCTCTTTAAAGAATCATGTTGGGACGACCCAACCCTTGCTATGTATGAGAGAAAAAATGGCGTGGGCAATTTTAATTTTGGCAGGTATTTTCGAAATTATTTGGGCGTATTCAATGAAACTGTCAGAGGGATTTACCCGTTTAACACCGACAGTCATCACCCTTGTTTTTATGATTTTGAGCTTTGGCTTACTTGCAACTGCAATGAGAACTTTGCCCCTAGGTACAGCTTATACGGTTTGGACGGGTATTGGTGCAATTGGTTCGTTTGTGATAGGAATTGTGGTACTGAATGAACCAATGACGGCAATGCGGATGATTGCAGCCGTGTTGATTGTTTCTGGTCTGGTATTGATGAAACTCTCCTCAAATTAAAATACGCTCTCTTCAAGAGAGGCGGAATAGCTCAAAGGAAATCGTTGATGCAACTGGTTTATATGTATATGGAATCTCCAGTAGGTGCATTAAAGCTGGTTGCTCATGATCAGGCCTTAGTAGCTGTCATGTGGGACAATGAAGATCATAAGCGTGTACGTTTAGCTCAGTTGACTGAAAATAATCAACATCCCATTCTCCTTAAAGTTAAGCAACAATTAGATGAATATTTTGCAGGGCAACGTCAGCAATTTGACTTGCCTTTAGATTTTCAAGGGACTGCATTTCAACAACAAGTTTGGCAAGCGTTACTGACAATTCCTTTTGGGCAAACGCGAAGCTATAAGGATATTGCGCTTCAGATTGGTAATGTAAAAGCTGTTCGTGCCGTTGGGGCTGCCAATGGGAAAAATCCAATTTCGATTATTGTGCCGTGTCATCGGGTGATTGGTTCGAGTGGGACATTGGTGGGTTTTGCAGGTGGTCTAGATAAGAAGCAGATTTTACTGAGTTTAGAGCAAAACCAAATTCCATAATCTGTATTGTTAATACTCGATTTTCATTTCTTTTTGGAATAAGCTACCAAAGCAGATATGAATCAACATATTTTATGACTTGAACCGTAACTCAGTTATTAGCGAGGCGGTGTCTTGCTTAGCGTAATCCAATGTTAGGAATAACCTTCGGTTCGAGTTACTTTGGTTTCGCCCAAAGTAACCAAAGGCATTGTCATCTACAAAACCTGTTCACTTATTGCATTTGTTTTATCTATCGCAGAAACGGGATATTATAAACACCACGCAGGTTGTAGATGACCTTTCCGAGTCTCATATATAGGGTATGTATTCATTTACTTTTTCATAACAAATTGAATGGAAGTTTAAAAATGGCTGTTGGTGACGTAACAATGCCACTTATGCATGTGGTGCAGGGTGTAAAAATTGGCTCAACTGAGGCGTATGTACGTTATCCAAATCGACGAGACCTAGTCATTTTTGAACTGGCAGAAGGCTCAAATGTTGCGGGTGTATTTACCCAGAATGCATTTTGTGCTGCACCTGTCCATGTTTCCAAAGCTCATCTCGCGCAAGGAAATCCTCGTTATTTAGTGATTAATACTGGTAACGCCAATGCAGGTACCGGACCAACGGGCTTGAAAAATGCTCAAGATACGTGTGCGCAGTTGGCTGAACTGACTGGGGTAAACAGTTTTGAGGTTTTACCTTTTTCTACAGGTGTTATTGGTGAGCAGCTTCCGATGGAGCGCTTGTTGGCTGGACTTCAACCCGCACTAAATACATTACAACCGTCTGCTTGGGCGGATGCTGCTTCTGGCATTATGACCACAGATACTGTGCCAAAGGGTGCATCTGAACAATTTGAAATTGATGGGATCACCTATACTATGACGGGGATCAGTAAAGGCGCTGGGATGATCCGTCCAAATATGGCCACCATGTTGAGTTTCGTTGCGACAGATGCGCCGATTAGTCGTGATTTGGTACAAAGCTTATTAAAGACCACAGTTGAACATTCATTTAATCGAATTACGATTGACGGTGATACCTCAACCAATGACTCTTGTATTCTTGTAGCAACGGGTCAAGCAGGTGGAACTGAAATTAGCTCAAAAGATGATGCACGATATGCCAAAGTGTTAGAGGTACTGGCACGTGTCATGAACCGTTTAGCACAGTTGATTGTCCGTGATGGTGAGGGAGCAACCAAGTTTATTACCGTTGCTGTAGAAGGTGGTGCAAATACCCAAGAGTGTTGTGATATTGCCTATAGTATTGCCCATTCACCCTTAGTGAAAACTGCGCTTTTTGCATCAGACCCGAATTGGGGGCGTATTCTGGCTGCGATTGGTTATGCGGGCGTCCAAGATTTAGATGTCTCAAAAATTCAAGTATGGCTAGATGATGTACAAATCTGTAAAGATGGTGGTGCAGCCGAAGACTATACCGAAGAAGCTGGTGCACGGGTTATGGCACAAACCGAAATTACAATTGGTGTTGATTTAGGTCGAGGTCAGGCCAAAGACACGGTGTATACCTGTGACTTATCTTATGACTATGTGAAAATTAATGCCGATTATCGTTCGTAAATTTGCGTTATAATGCAGCCTCCACAGTGAGGCTTTTTTTATATCGCTTGTTTGTGGACGATGTGATTTATCCCAAATGATCACCAGATACCCACGTTATAAGTTTGCAGTGATGCAAGCACGCAGGATAGAGAAGACGTTTTATGAATGATGCGAATTTAATTGCGAACGAAGCCAAAAACATTGTGCAGGCGCATTTAGATCGTTTGGGTGAGCCAAAGGACCATAGCCTCAGCCCAGAAGTGAAACAAGAAAAATTTGCTCAAATCGCAGCTGAGCTGAAAAAGCGAGATGCAGTGCTTGTCGCGCATTATTACTGTGATCCTGACGTACAGGAGCTTGCAGAGCTAACTGGTGGTTGTGTTTCAGACTCTCTGGAAATGGCTCGTTTTGGTCGTGACCATCCAGCAACAACACTTGTGGTTGCTGGAGTGAAATTTATGGGTGAAACTTCAAAAATTTTATCGCCTGAAAAAACGGTTCTCATGCCAACCTTAGAAGCAACCTGTTCACTAGATATTGGTTGTCCTGTAGATGAGTTTTCTGCGTTCTGTGATCAGCATCCTGATCATACTGTGGTTGTTTATGCGAATACTTCAGCCGCAGTAAAAGCACGTGCAGATTGGGTGGTGACATCAAGCTGTGCAGTTGAAATCATTGAGCATTTGGATAGCTTGGGTGAAAAAATCATTTGGGCACCTGATCAGCATCTAGGGCGTTATATTCAAAAGAAAACAGGCGCTGAGATGTTGTTGTGGGATGGTGCTTGTATCGTACACGAAGAATTTCGTGCGCGTGGTATTGCTCAAATGAAAGCGCTTTATCCTGATGCTGCTGTGTTAGTGCATCCAGAATCTCCTGAGTCTGTAGTTGATATTGCTGACGCAGTGGGTAGTACTTCGCAACTGATCAAAGCAGCACAGACTTTGCCTCATAAACAAATGATCGTGGCAACAGATCGCGGTATTTTTTATAAAATGCAACAAGCGGCGCCAGATAAAGAGTTATTTGAAGCTCCGACAGCAGGCGAAGGTGCAACCTGCCGTTCATGCGCGCATTGTCCTTGGATGGCAATGAACGAACTAGATGGAATTTTGCATGTATTACAACATGCTGATCAAGAAATACACGTTGATCCTGCTTTGTCTGAACGTGCCAAATTACCATTAGATCGTATGTTGAACTTTAGTGCTTCATTGAAGCGTTAAAAACAACCAAAATGCTTGTTAAATATACATTTGATAAGGGTTTTTAATATTTTTGAAAAATAGGTGTTGACGTTCTAGGGCGTCAAGCCTAGAATGCACACCGTACCGCACGATGTGCGATACAATAAAAGCTGAGAGAAATCGGAGCATAGCACAGCCTGGTAGTGCACCTGGTTTGGGACCAGGGGGTCGTAGGTTCGAATCCTACTGCTCCGACCATTTAAATAATGTTGTAAAACATTGGTTTAAGATCGGCGAAGTATCGCTTGATAGTATTATCATCGTTATGCGCCTGTAGCTCAGTTGGATAGAGCATCCGCCTTCTAAGCGGATGGTCACAGGTTCGAATCCTGTCAGGCGCGCCATTTATGGGTAGCTTGGTACATAGAATCAAACGTTATGGTGGATGTAGCTCAGTTGGTAGAGCCCCGGATTGTGATTCCGGTTGTCGCGGGTTCGAATCCCGTCATTCACCCCACAAACGGAGCATAGCACAGCCTGGTAGTGCACCTGGTTTGGGACCAGGGGGTCGTAGGTTCGAATCCTACTGCTCCGACCATCATCTTAAAGATGAGATAAAATTCCGCTAGTTTAGCGGTTTTTTTATGTCTGGGTTTTTATCATAAGTTTTCTATTTTTATTTTATTTATTAATATATTAATCATTTTTTAAATTCGTATCCCATTTTTCATCTTAAACATCTATCTATATTGTTTGCATAAATAAAATCATGAATCTACTATTCAACTGTTTATAACACTAAATATTTATCGAACAACCAATATCAAATTTCTTGATTGGCTCATTATAAATTTGCATTGAAAGCAATAGAAGAGAGTTGGTACGTGCAAAATATTCACTATGTTTTTGTTAGTCTTTTAGGTGGGTTAATTGTGCCATTACAATTGGCCATGATTCATGCTTTTCGTAATACAAGTGGAGCGAGTCAAATACAATCAACCTTCTTTCTCTATGTGGGAGGAGCGATTGCTTCGTTGATTATCGCATTATTGATTGATGGTAGTATTAAGCCACCCATGTATCAGCAAACAGCGTGGTGGATGTGGTTATCAGGATTATTAGGATCATTTTATATACTTTGTATGTTTATTGCTGCTCCGCATATTGGTGTCACTAATACTTTGTTGTGGATCTTTTTAGGTCAAATGATTTTCGCTACGTTTATGGATAGTAGTGGTTTTCTTGGTATGCAAATTAAGAAACTAGACGGATTAAAATTATTAGGCTTAGCATTTATTTTTATTGGTGGTTTAATCATGATTTATAGTGAAAATAGAAATTCTATTTCATAAAAAAGAGTATATATCTTTTAAATTAGATGATTAAACTAAGGAAATATCGTACTTTAAGATTGGATATTGATGAAGCAAGTATGGTCATGATGACTCAAAAGCTTTTTGAAAATTGGCAATTTATTGCAAAAAACTTGCATATTTTAGCGCTTGTACTTGAGTGACTATCCCGTTATTTTTACCTATAAGAATGTAAGTCTGTTTAGACAAATACAACAGTATTTCAATGCCATGGTTGGCATAATGCGAACACTTTTTAAAAAGAAAAATTGAGTATAGTAATGACACAAATAGCATTTGATTTTGTAGTGATAGGTGGTGGTTCTGCGGGTTCAGTACTGGCTGGAAGATTATCTGAAAATCCAAATATTTCCGTATGTTTATTAGAAGCAGGTGGGGATGGCAACAGTTGGTTGGTGAATACACCAGCAGCAGCCGTTATCAGTATTCCAACGAAGCTCAATAACTGGGCATTGGAAACTATTCCGCAAAAAGGTTTGAATGGACGCAAAGGTTATCAGCCTCGTGGCAAATGCTTAGGTGGCAGTTCTGCAATTAATGCGATGGTGTATATTCGTGGACATCGGGATGATTATGATCACTGGGCTGCTTTAGGGAATACGGGTTGGTCGTACGATGAGGTGCTACCGTATTTTAAAAAGTCAGAACATAACGAAAGAATTAAGAATGAGTATCATGGACAGCATGGTCCGTTAAATGTAAGTGAATTACGTTCAGATAATCCTTATCAAAAAACCTTTATTGAAGCAGCTAAACAAGTGGGCTATCCACTGAATGATGACTTTAACGGGGCAGAGCAAGAAGGTCTGGGTGTTTATCAAGTCACGCAAAAAAATGGTGAACGTTGGAGTGCCGCGAAAGGCTACTTATTTCCTTATTTGGGGAAACGTCCAAATTTGCATGTGATTACACACGCGATGGTCTCGCGCATTGTCATTGAAAATGGTCGCGCTGTAGGTGTTGAATTTAAGCATAAAGGTCAAACCACAGTTATTGGTGCGAATAAAGAAGTTTTGCTGTCTGCTGGTGCCTTTCAATCGCCTCAAGTACTGATGCTTTCTGGTATTGGACCACGCCAAGAATTAGAAAAACATGGTATTCCTGTGGTTAAAGATTTAGCGGGAGTTGGTGAGAATTTACATGACCATCCTGATTTTATCTTTGCTTATAAAACCAAACAAATAGATGGAACTTTCGGGGTTTCAGTTGGTGGTAGTTTAGATTTAATCAAACAAATTGGGCGTTATCGTAAGGAGCGTCGAGGTCTAATTACGACCAATTATGCAGAGTGTGGTGGTTTCTTAAAGAGCCGTCCTGAGTTAGATAAACCGAATTTACAACTGCATTTTGTCATTGCTGTAGTAGATAACCATGCTCGAACTATGCATGCAGGACATGGTATTTCTTGTCATGTGTGTTTGCTCAATCCGCGTGCACGTGGTTCGGTCAAATTGAGTGGTAAAAATGTAGATGATCCATTATTGATTGATTTTAAATTCCTTGAGGATGAGCAAGATCTTCAAGATATGGTGGATGGTTTTAAAGTCACGCAAAAGTTGATGCAAGCACCAGCTTTGAGTGAAAAAATTAAAGAAGATATGTTTACTGCCAATGTTCAATCTGATGATCAGATTCGAGAGATTTTGCGTCAGCGCGTCGATACGGTATATCACCCAGTGGGCAGCTGCAAAATGGGTGTAGATGAGATGGCCGTGGTTGATCCAGAGCTTAAAGTATATGGTATAGAAGGACTTCGAGTCATTGATGCGTCGATTATGCCAACAGTAGTGAATGGTAATACCAATGCACCCGCGATTATGATTGCTGAAAAAGCTGTTGATATGATCCGTGAAACTTGGAAGTAAGTTATATGGAGCTAAGGTTTTGCCTTAGCTCTTTTTTAATCATGCAGCACAATATTACGATTGATGAGGCTTTAACACAAAAGTACGTTTAGGCTTTAAAATATAAATATTCTTATTTTGATCTAATAACCATACCGATTCATTTTATTTGTTTATTATTTGCTCGGTGAGTTGAGCTGCTGAGCAAGAGCTGACCTCATTTGATAAAGATATTGATATTTGGGTCATGGATTCTGACAATACAGTTTGTCAAAATTAGGATGAAATATGTTAGTCAGATGATTTCAATCGAAAAAAATTGAAGGGCTAACAAATGCAATAAAACAATAAGGAAAGCATCCTATGAAATCGCTAGTTTGTCATAACACTGAGTTGAAGTTGGAAGATAGCCTTCAATTAGTTCCGGCTAAAGGACAAGTATTACTTGAAGTAGTACGTTGTGGAATTTGTGGCTCGGATTTACATATGCAACATCACTGTGATCATATGCATGATTTGGCAGCACGTGTCGGTTTTAATGGGGTGGCTAAATCTTCTGATAAACTTGTTTTCGGTCATGAGTTTTGTGGAAAAGTTTTAGATTATGGGCCAAAAACACGTCGTAAATTAAAAGCCGACACTTTGGTTTGTGCGATGCCATTGTTAAATGTTGAACCACAAGGTTATGTGCCAACAGGGCTTTCACCGAGTGCATCAGGTGGTTATGCTGAACAAATTTTAGTTCAATCCAGCCTAATGTTTGAAGTTCCAAATGGCTTGGATGCCGATCGTGCTGCACTGACAGAACCTATGGCCGTTGCTTTACATGCAGTCCGTCGCAGCAGAATTAAGAAAAATGAGCCTGCAATCGTGGTGGGTTGTGGTCCTGTTGGTTTAGGCGTAATTATTATGCTCAAAGCGATGGGTGTTAAAACTGTCGTTGCCAGCGATTTTTCACCAAATCGTCGTCGGTTGGCTGAGCAGTGTGGTGCAGATGTATTGGTTGATCCTAAACAGCAATCTCCATTTAGTAATTGGAAAGAGCTGGGTTTGTTGGGGAATGTTTCTGAAGCGATTAATATGGGAATGGGGATTTTTGATAAAGTGCAGACCTTCTCATTGCCGTGGGTCAATGCGATGCGAGTGGGAGACAAGCTCGGACTATTACCGAAGCGCCCCGTGATTTTTGAGTGTGTTGGTGTGGCAGGCATTATGCAGCAAATTTTGGAAGGTGCACCACTGTTTTCAAGAATTGTAGGGGTGGGGGTTTGTATGCAAAGTGATAAGATCGAACCTGCATTGGCAATCAACAAAGAGCTCGAGATCCAGTATGTATTGGGTTATACGCCACTTGAGTTCCGTGACACCTTACATATGATTGCGGAAGGTAAAATTGATGTTTCACCACTGATTACAGGTGTAGTGGGCTTGGAAGGGGTGAGCAATGCCTTTGAAGCCTTACGTGATCCAGAACAACATGCAAAAATTTTGATTGATCCGAAACGAGCAGGATCGGATATCCAATTGATTAAAGCCTAATTTAAAGGTAATAAAAAAGCTGCATTGAGCAGCTTTTTTATTGCTTTTGACCCGTCCTAAATAAGGTTGACACTTTTCTATCAAAGAAAAGGAGAGTGTCATGAAAACAATCGTTAAGCGAACCCAAAAAGATTATTCTCTCGCTTTTAAATTAGCTGTTGTAGATCAAGTCGAAAAAGGCGAAATGACCTATAAGCAAGCACAAGATAGATATGGCATCCAAGGTTGTTCTACTGTTCTAGTTTGGCTTCGCAAGCATGGTCGCTTAGACTGGAGTAAAGGTCGGCCACTGCCCCATGCTAGAGGTATATCCATGTCAGAATCATCGATACCACTCACCCCAGAGCAAAGAATTAAAGAACTCGAACAACAATTGGCTGCAACGCAACAAAAGGCAGAGCTTTTTGAGGAAATTGTGAATATCTTAGAGCGAGACTATGGAGTCAGTATCGTAAAAAAGCCACGAGGCAAGCTATCCAAAGCAAGAAAGCGACAGGGCTAAGTATCAGACAAAGCTGTCATTATTTAGGTATAAGCTGACAAGCCTATTACAAACAATGTCAGCATGAGGTGCATAAAAACGAGCAAAACCATACAGTTTTAAAACAAGTGCAGCTGGAACGGATGTGGCATCCTCGCTTAGGGACGAGGAAATTGCAGCATTTGTTACTCACCTTAAATTCGATTCGTATTGGTAGGGATAGATTATTTGATTTACTCAGAGTCCACCGCCTATTGGTTCGACCTAAACGAGCTTATCACAAGACGACAAATAGTCACCATCGGTTTCGGTGTCATCCAAATCTGTTGAAGCAGGGTACTCTGAATCAAGTCATTCCAACACGCCCTGAGCAGTTATGGGTTGCTGATATTACTTATTTGCCAACTAAAACAGGAGAAGCGTATTTAAGTCTGGTGACGGATGCATGGTCAAGAAAGATCGTTGGTTATTATGTTGATAACAATCTGAAAACTGATTTGGTATTAAAGGCTTATCAGCAGGCATTAAGACAACGGAAATCTAAAGATACTCAATTGGTTCATCACTCGGATCGAGGCATACAATACTGTTCTGCGAAATATCAACAAATGCACCAGCGGCACGGTGTCCGCTGTTCAATGACGGATGGCTATGATTGCTACCAAAATGCATTAGCAGAGCGCGTGAATGGAATACTGAAGAATGAGTACCTGTTAGAGAAACCTAACAATTTGGAAGAGGCAGCTCAAATGGTTGCAGAGTCTGTGAAAATTTACAATACACGTAGACCGCACTTAGCATTAAAATACAAAACGCCCGATGCGGTGCATCGGGCGTTTTAATGAAAATAGGTGTCAACCTATTTCAGGACGAGACATTTAATTAAAAGCTCTTGGTAATGGAGAATGTTACTGTGGAATCAATTGGATTTGAGACTTTAGCATTTGGATTGCCATTACTATACTGTTGGTAAAAGCCCTCTTTATCCCATGCTTTGCTATAGATCAAGCTGCTGGATAGGTTATAAGGCAGTTCCTTATTAATTGCGAAACTTGCATCCTGAAAGCTTGCGGCCGAAAAGTTTTTAATACGTTGGTTACCATAATGTGCATCTGCAGACCAACCTTGCCCCAATGGTTGATGCCAATTGACATCTAGGTAGCCTGATCCACGAGAATGCTTGTTATCACCTATAGCGAGTGTATCCGAGTTATTGCCAAAATAGTCTTGGGTATAGGTCACAGCATATTTGACTGTGAGCGGCCCATAACTAATTTCTGGAATAATTTCTCCATAGTCAAAACGAGTGTGTCCTGTATCTGCTGTGGTTTTTGCACCAGGATAGAAATAATAGGCTGCTGTTATACCTAGAGACAAATCACCAATACTGTGGCTATAACCTGTATAAACATCCCATTCGATCGAAGCGTCACGAATAAAATCATCACTGACATTTGAAGCCCATGTCCCAGCAAAAAAGCCATCTGGATGATTGTAATCTACACCACCTTGTAATGCGGGTTTGCCCCAAGTTTGTTGGAAACCGCGTGATACATACTGGCTTGCGAGTGTGAGATTGGCACTGAATGGAGATGCTGTTTCAGTTGTTTCGGTTGCATGCGCCGTATGAATCAAAGCGATGAAAGGAAGTGTAAATAAAATTCTTTTCATTTGAATTTTCCTAATGGTTGGCAGCACCTTAAAACTTAAGGTGCTGAACATAACTGGACTAGGTTATGCAAATGGACGTAAAGGTGTTTGACGAGCAGGACTTGATCCTGCTTTGTAATAAGGTGCTTGTGAACGTGGTAATTTTTTCCCACGAATTTGATCTGCAATTTTTTCTGCCATCATAATGGTGGTGGCATTTAAATTACCTGTAATGATCAGTGGCATGATGGATGCATCGACCACACGTAAACCTTGTACACCATGGACGCGACCCTGACCATCCACTACTGCCATATCATCTTCACCCATCTTACAACTACATGACGGGTGGAATGCAGTTTCGGCATGATTACGTACAAACTCATCCAATTCTGCATCGGTTTGAATGTGTTTACCTGGGCTGATTTCTTCACCACGATATGGATCTAGTGCAGGTTGTGCCATGATTTCACGAGTAATGCGGATCGCATCACGGAATTCTCGCCAGTCCTGTTCGGTTGACATGTAGTTGAACAGGATACTTGGATGCTCAAATGGGTCTTTTGATTTGAGTTTGACTCGACCGCGAGAAGGTGAGCGCATTGAGCCGACATGGGCTTGGAAACCATGTTCTTTTACTGCATTACTGCCATTGTAGTTAATAGCCACTGGTAAGAAATGATATTGAATATTTGGCCAGTCGAATTCTTCCGAACTACGGATAAAACCGCCTGCTTCAAATTGGTTACTTGCACCAATACCTTTGCCCAAAAATAACCATTCAGCACCAATTGCAGGTTGGTTATACCATTGCAGAGCCGGGTACAGTGACACAGGTTTTTTACATTGGTATTGCAAATACATTTCCAAATGGTCTTGCAGGTTTTCACCCACGCCTGGCAGGTCATGCACCACATCAATATCCATTGATTTTAAGAAGGTGCTTTCACCGATACCTGAGCGTTGCAAGATTTGTGGTGATGCAATTGCACCTGCACAGAGTAATACTTCACGTTTCGAGTGTGCTTGTTTCATATTGGCTTGATCAGTACCAATGATGTACTCAACACCCACTGCTTGTTTATTGTTAAACAAGATTTTATTGGTCATTGCATGGGTTACGATGGTGAGATTTGGACGACCTTTCGCCATATCCAAGTAACCACGAGCGGTACTTGAACGACGACCTTGCGGTGTCACAGTACGATCCATCGGACCAAAGCCTTCCTGCTGATAACCATTTAAATCATCAGTACGTGGATAACCTGCTTGTACGCCAGCTTCAATCATGGCGTGAAACAGTTCATTATTGCCTTGTTTTGGGGTGGTGACTGAAACGGGGCCATCACCACCATGATAGTCATTCTCCCCAATATCGCGGGTTTCAGCTTTTTTGTAATACGGTAAGCAGTCTGCGTAGGTCCAATCCTCAAGACCTTTCATGTTTGCCCATTGTTCTAGATCCATCGCATTACCACGGATATAACACATGCCGTTGATCAGAGATGAGCCGCCAAGTCCTTTGCCGCGACCGCACTCCATACGACGATTATTCATATGTGGTTCAGGATCAGTTTCATAAGCCCAATTATAACGACGACCTTGGAGGGGAAAGGCCAATGCGGCTGGCATTTGTGTACGAAAATCTAAACGATAATCTGGACCACCTGCTTCTAATAATAATACTGAGATATCTGCATCTTCAGTTAAACGTGCGGCAAGGACATTACCTGCTGAACCTGCACCAATAATAATATAATCGTATTCTTGCTTATTCATAATTAGCCTTTATTTGTTTGCATGATCAACTGAAAGCATGGTGTTTCAGTTGATCAAGTGAAGATAAAGCGCGATGCTTTTTAGAAAATGCTTTGGTAATCACCAAGCTCAACTTGAATGGATTTAATGCGGGTGTAATGCCCTAAAGTGGTGAGACCATTTTCACGACCAACACCAGACTGCTTATAGCCACCAACTGGCATTTCAGCAGGAGATTCTCCCCACGTATTGATCCAGCAGATCCCAGCTTCGATTTGATGAATAATACGGTGCGCTCGACTAATATCTTGCGTGACGACACCCGCAGCAAGACCAAAGTTAGTATTGTTGGCACGGCGAATCACTTCTTCCTCAGTTTGATAACTGAGGATACTCATGACAGGCCCGAAGATTTCGTCTTGAACAATACGCATATCATCGGTGCAATCACTAAAAACAGTAGGTAGCACATAAGCGCCTTGGGAAAATTGTCCCGTTGCACGTTCTCCGCCTATCAACAATTTAGCGCCCTGCTGTTTGCCTGCATTGATATAGGAAAGCACTTTGTCCATGTGTGGGAAGCTTGCTAGTGGACCGAAATTTGTTTCAGCATCCATCGGGTCACCGAGGCGGATACGCTGTACACGTTCTACAATCGCTGCTTCGAATTCGGCTAAACGTGATTTTGGAACAAAAACGCGCGTGCCATTGGTACAAACTTGGCCTGAGCTAAAGAAATTAGCCATGATTGCAATATCTGCGGCACGGTTAAGATCGGCATCTTCACAAATAATCAGGGGTGATTTACCACCGAGTTCCATCGTGACTTCTTTAAGTGTAGAACCTGCGGCACTGGCCATTACTTTTTTGCCTGTTTCAACACCACCGGTGAAAGAGATTTTCTCGATTACAGGGTGTTCAGTGAGCCATTGTCCGATGTCACGACCTGCACCTTGTACGACATTAAATACGCCATCTGGAAGTCCTGCTTCGGTATAGATTTCAGCAAGTTTAAATGCAGTCAATGGAGTGGTTTCGCTTGGTTTGAAAATCATCGCATTTCCCGCAGCAAGGGCAGGAGCAGATTTCCATAAAGCGATTTGAATTGGATAGTTCCAAGCACCAATCCCAGCAACCACACCGAGTGGTTCACGGCGTGTATAAAAGAAACTTGATTCACGCAACGGAACTTGTTCACCTTGAATTGCCGTTGCAAGACCTGCGTAATATTCAAGTACATCAGCACCCGTGACAATATCAACAGTTGATGTTTCGCTATAGGCTTTACCAGTATCAAGCGTTTCAAGCTGCGCCAGTTCGTCATTACGTTCACGAAGAATATCAACAGCACGGCGTAAAATACGAGAACGTTCCATCGCAGTCATCACAGCCCAAACTTTTTGTCCTTGTTGGGCGCTTTGAACAGCGGTTTCAATATCTTGTTGTGAGGCTTGCTGAAGTGTTGCGATCACTTCACCGTTGGCAGGGTTAATACTATCAAATGTTTGGCCGCTAGTTGCTTCAACATAGCGTCCATGGATATATAGTTGATGGACTTGTGCATCACTCATTCTGTTTCTCCTGCAAAGGCTTGTTGGCAAATTGCAATTGCGTTTTTACATAATCGTAAGCAATGGAACGGGCGAGTTGACTGTCAAATTCGTCATGACTGCTTAAACTACCGCGTAACCATAATCCGTCAATCAATGCTGCTAAACCACGAGCAGCAATACTTGCCTGTTCTTTATCCAATAACTTGAGGAAATAGAATTTCAAGTTTGAATACAGGCGTTGATCATTAATTCGTTGCAAACGCCCTAACTCGGGAAGATGCATACTGGCTGACCAAAAATCTAACCAAACACGCATCGCTTGCTTGTTGACCTGACTGATATCAAAGTTGGAATCAATAATTGCCTTGATTTGGCTTTCTGGATGCGTATCTGCTTCCGCTTTGTATTGGTCAGTTTTTTGACGCAAAACGTTGAGCATTTCTTGCATACAGGTATTGATTAATCCCTGTTTATCACCGAAATAGTGACTCACAATACCAGTTGATAATTCGGCCTTTTTTGCAATTTGTGCAATGGTGGTATTGGATAACCCCACTTCAGAAATTACATGGAATGCGGCGTTGATAATTTCTTCGCGTCGCACATGCTCTGGTTTGACTCTACGTTTTGTCATGTTGATCCACTGAAAGCCCTGTGACGGTACTTTTTATTTAACATTTCTCAATGTAGAACATCATAGCATTTTTTATCATACTTTTTATTGATTGAACGTTCAATCAATAAAAAGTATAATCTGTAAAAATCAAACAATTTTTGATTGCTTGGTCAAAAGATACCGTAATAAAAATACACCGATTGCAAGGAGCAAGATGATGGTGTCAAAAAGTAAGGATGGATTTTCTTCCGAACGTATTCGATTAAATTTATTTGTTTTTTGGAGCTCCGCAATCAGTATCGGTGTTTTTGGCCTATTGTTTGTTGGTTTTCCAGAGCAAAGCCAGTTTTGGTTGACTTATGTTCAAGAGCAAGTCAACCAGTTATTTGGCTGGTATTACATGTTAGTCATAATTTTATGTCTTGGTTTTGTTGCATGGTTGGCTTTTTCTCGGGTTGGACAGATTCCATTAGGTAAAAATCAAGATAAGCCAGAGTTCGGTTATCTGGCATGGGTATCTATGCTTTTTTCAGCGGGTATCGGTATTGCTTTACTCTATTATGGCGTTGCTGAACCTGTTGATCATTTCCTTCGTCCACCTGAAGGTGAGGGAGGGACGGTACAAGCGGCGCGTGATGCCATGATGTATAGCTTCCTGCATTGGGGGATTCATGGTTGGGTGCTGTATGCGCTGATCGGCGTAACCTTGGGTTATTTTGCGTTTCGATTAGATTTACCGTTGGCTTTGCGTTCTGCGCTTTATCCAATTTTCGGTCCTCGAATTTATGGTTGGATTGGCGATTTCGTTGATGGTTTTGGTATTTTGGCGACGGTCATTTCACTGGTGACGAATTTGGGGATTGGTGCACTGGTGTTGGTGTCAGGAATTACCTATTTGTTGCCAGAAATCCCCAATACACATGGTACTTTGATTGCTGTGGTGTTAGTGATGATGGCGGTTGCTACGATCACGACTGTGGTTGGCATTGAAAAAGGTTTGGCATGGTTATCTCGCATTAATTTACGTCTGTTATATGCGCTGCTACTTTTTGTTTTCCTCACAGGGCCAACCAATCATTTGCTCAATGGTTTGGTGCAAAACATGGGCGATTATCTCAATAACTTTATTGCCAAAAGTTTTGACATGTATTTATACGATCAATCGGCAAATTCATGGTTAGGTTCGTGGACGGTATTCTATTGGGCATGGTGGATTGCTTGGGCGCCTTTTGTTGGGATGTTCATTGCACGTATTTCCAAAGGTCGTACCATTCGAGAAGTCGTCTTAGGTGTGTGCTTGATACCGCTGGGTTTTACCTTGGCATGGATTTCGATTTTTGGTAATACTGCGATTCATTTAATCTTGAATCAAAAACAGCAAGCACTGGGAGAAATGGTCTTAGCTGATCCTGCATTATCCTTATTTAAGTTCCTTGAATTTTTGCCATTCAATCCTGTTATTGCTGGGATTGTTGTTATGATTTGTTTCGTATTGTTTTTGACCCCAGTGGGTTCGGGTACACTCATGATCGCGAATCTTTCCTCGAAAGGGGGAAGTAATGAAAGTGATTCACCGATTTGGTTACGTATCTTTTGGTCTGTGGTCATCACGATCGTCAGTATTGGTCTACTTTTAGCTGGTAGTTTTGATGCAATGCAAAGTGCGGTGGTACTTTGTGGATTACCATTCTCCGTTATTCTTTTGCTTTATATGTTTAGTTTAGCCAAAGCGCTAAAACAGGATCAATATCATCCTCAACAGCCCCGAGTGGTAACGGAGGAAGTTCAGCCATTACATCAGCCTGCTAAAGAACCAGAAGTTATGTAATTTCGGTTGATGCACTTTATTTTTCATTTTTTATTCGGATGGGTCTTTTCGTTTATGCCTTAAATAACGAAAAGATCAGGATGAATATTTTTCTTTTTTTCTCATTCCTTGAGGATTGTATGGTGACAGATAATCCAAGAGCAGTTGATGATTCATCTATTCAAACAAAAGATCAGTTAAATCGTGTGGTCTTTTATGTTTCAGCGCTCATAATTTTAATATTTTCATTAACTACGATTTTGTTTAATGATTTTGCCAATCACGTATTAAATACGGTTTTGGACTGGGTCAGTTCCACATTTAGTTGGTATTACCTGCTTGCTGCAACTTTATATTTAATCTTTGTGGTGTTTATTGCTTGTTCTCGTTATGGGGATATCAAGCTGGGGCCTAAGCATTCCAAACCAGAGTTTAGCTTATTGAGCTGGTCAGCGATGTTGTTTGCGGCAGGGATCGGAACGGATTTAATGTTCTTCTCTGTGGCTGAGCCACTTTCTCATTATATGAATCCACCTGTCGGTGAAGGGCAGACCTATGAAGCTGCACGACAAGGCATGGTGTGGACATTATTTCACTATGGCTTAACAGGTTGGGGGATGTATGCCTTGGTAGGAATGGCATTGGGCTATTTCAGCTATCGCTATAATTTGCCTTTGACCATTCGTTCAGCGTTGTACCCTATTTTCGGCAACAAAATTGACGGCCCGATTGGGCATAGTGTCGATACTGCAGCCGTTATTGGTACCATTTTTGGTATTGCGACCACCTGTGGTATCGCGGTTGTTCAGATCAATTATGGTCTGCATGTTTTATTTGGCTGGCCAGAAGGTTTATGGATTCAATCCAGTTTGATCTTGGTTGCGGTGATTGTCACCATTATTTCAGTGACAGCAGGGGTGAATAAGGGAATTAAAGTCCTGTCTGAGATCAACATTTATGCCGCCATTGGTTTGATGCTATTTGTGTTGTTCTTGGGGAATACGGAGTTTCTACTCAATGCGCTGGTACAGAACTTTGGTGACTACATTAGCCGTTTTCCAAGCTTGGCTTTAGATAGCTTTGCATTTGAACAACCAAAAGAATGGATGAATAGTTGGACTTTGTTCTTTTGGGCATGGTGGGTGGCTTGGTCGCCATTTGTAGGGCTGTTCTTGGCGCGTATTTCACGTGGTCGTACTATTCGTGAGTTTGTCTGCGGTACTTTAATTATCCCGTTACTCTTTACCATTACGTGGTTATCTATATTTGGGAATAGCGCTTTATACAATGTTATTTTTGATGGTAATAACGCTTTGGCGCAAACGGTGTTGACCGATCCTGCACATGGCTTCTATGATTTGTTGGCTCAATATCCCGGCTTTGCCTTTATTGCGGGAATCGCTACGATTACAGGACTATTATTCTATGTGACTTCTGCCGATTCAGGCGCTTTAGTACTGGGTAACTTCACCACCAAGTTTTCAAATGTAGACAATGATGCACCGCGCTGGTTACGTGTGTTTTGGGCAATTGCGATTGGATTGTTGACGATTGCCATGTTGATGGCAAATGGAATCACGGCCTTACAAAGTGCCACGGTGATTATGGGGCTGCCATTCAGTTTTGTGATGCTATTGGTAATGGCTGGATTGTATAAATCTTTACGTTTAGAGGATTATCGTAAAGCCAGTCGCAGTTTAAATGCTGCTCCTGTGGTGGGGAATGTCGATATTCTGAATTGGAAACAGCGACTATCGCGTGTGATGCATCATCCCGGTAGCCATGAAACGCAACGTATGCTGGACAGTGTATGTAAACCTGCGGTACAGACGGTTGCGGATGAGTTAATGAAACGCGGAATGAATGTTGAAGTTACTCAGACCGAAATCGAAGATAGCGATACGCTTTACCATCTAGATTTGACGATTTATATCGAAGAAGAGCATAACTTTGTTTATCAGATCTGGCCAGTACGTTATATCGCCCCAACATTTAGTGAGCGTGGAAAACGTGGTAAGCAGCATTATTATCGTTTAGAGACTTTCTTGTATGAAGGTTCTCAGGATAATGATTTGGTTGGTTATACCAAAGAGCAAGTGATTAATGACATTCTGGATAAGTATGAGCGTCATATGACGTTCCTACATATCAATCGAATTAGTCCCGGAAATCGTCCGTTGTATCCTGACTCACAAGACTAATTTTATAAAACCCTGCTGTAATCAGCGGGGTTTTTTATCATTCTTTTAAAGAGCGCCGTATTGCTGCCAAGTTTCACCTGTTTCATGAAGTGCATATTTTTCTTTTAATTCATGTAGAGATTGAGTTTGGTAGAGTGCAAAGACAATCATAATCACGAATAATCCACCGAGTTTGATTAGTTTTTTATAACGATATGGACCAGAGTAGAGGTAGAAAATGCAGTAAAACGCGAGCATGAGATAAGTGCAGAACAATGAGTGCAGCGCTAAATAAATGAGGAGCAAAGTTGTTAATAATAAAATGATACGATTTTTTAAAGTGCTAGGGTGAATGCTGAAGATATATAAAAATAGGAAGCCAGTTGACGTCCAAAACAGATAGCTAGGCCCACCAATAATGACGATATAGCTCGATTGCAGGCACAGTAAAATGAGCCACACAAAAATGGAAAAATTAATAAATTTAGAAGAGCCAGATGACGCAGGCAATGAGTCTTTCATATGGATTAGCGTTTAAAATCAAAGTCGTTAAGGGCTAAAACGAAAATTCAGTAAATCTTTAGTTTTGAGCTTGGTAAAAACAACGCAGACAAATGCCAGTGACCCTCCGATATACATCGCGGGAATTACGCTAACAAAACGTGTCACTACACTGGATTGTAATGCACCAAGTTCATTGCTTGAGCTAACAAAGATGCCATTCATCGCAGCAACACGTCCTAGCATATTTTTCGGCGGGGTGAGTTGCAGTATCGTCTGGCGAATTACAATGTTAACACTGTCACAAGCACCCATAATAATGAGAACTAACATAGAAAAATAGAGTTGTCTGGTAACTGCAAAAATTAAAGTGCAGCACGCAAATCCGGTAACCGCAATGAGCATGATTCGCCAAGGTTGTGATCGTGGTGGAAAGCGAACCAAAATCACCATCATCATTAGTCCACCAATTGCGGGTGCTGCGCGCAGTAGTCCATAACCATCGGCACCGACGTGTAAAACATCCTGAGCAAAAATGGGTAATAAGGCGATTATGCCACCAAAAAATACAGAGCTAAGATCAAGAAACATTGCCCAAAAAATTATTTTAGTTTTAAAAATAAATCGTATTGCTTCTTTTAAACTATTTGAAATCGATTCGGGATGTAAAGCTGGAAATTGTCGGGTTTGCAAGCACCATAACGCAAGACTTCCTAGCGCAAACAGAACAATGATGACAGCAAAACTCAGATCTAAATTTAGGTGGGCCAGTAGAAAACCTCCGATGACAGGCGCAATGATTCCACCTGCCTGCCAGCACATACTGGTCCACGTAGCAGCATTGGTATATAGATGCTCAGGTACGACAAATGGACGCAGTGAGTTGAAGCAAGGACTATAAATTCCTCGGATACAGCCGAATAAGAATAAAATACTGAAACTAAGAATTAACAAGTGTCTTGTTGGAATAAGTTGGCTATGAAATAAATCAAAACAAAGCCATAAAGCAGCGGAAAGTGGAATCGTGAAGCTAAAACAGATTTGCAAAATACGCTGACGATTAAATCGATCTGCAATATAACCGCCCCATAACGACAGCATTAAAAAGGGTAATAGATCCATGATGCCAATTAACCCGAGTATTAAAGGATTTTTGGTGATTTGATAGAGTTGAAAAGCAATCACGACTTCCTGAATCAGTACAGCAAAAGTTAAGCAGCATTGATTTAGTGTCAGTAAACTAAAGTCACGACAACGAAAAGCAGCAAAAGCCGAAGTAGGGGCAGGGCGAGATGACATCAGATCGGTTGAGATTTCAAAATCAAGATAAATAAAAAAGAGGAGTCGAAACTCCTCCATTTATAGTATGTGTTACAGCAGGACTTATTGCGCCACAGCGACAGCGTTACTTTGTTGCTTTGCAGGAACAAGTTGAGCTGGCGTTGTATAATTTAAGCCGAGTGTCGAGCTTGTATATTGGCGAATTTGATCGAGTAATACAGGGTCTGTTGCAAGGTCTTGACCATAAGAACGAACGATCTCATGCAACTTCCCATCCCATTCACCTTTGGTTTTTTCTGGGAATGCTTTTTCAAGTAAATTCAGCATGATGTAAGGTGATGTTGAAGCACCGGGAGAAGCGCCAAGTAAAGCAGTTACGGTTTTGTCTTCAGATGCAAAGATTTCTGTACCAAACTGCAACTTCGCTGGTTTACCAGGTTCCTTTTTAATGATCTGAACACGTTGACCGCCTTGGCGTAAATGCCAGTCTTTTGGATCAGCTTCTGGGTAGTATTTTCTCAACTCATTGAAACGATCTTCATCAGACATCAATACTTGGCTAATCAAGTATTGAACAAGGTCTGCATTTTGTAAGCCAATTGCAGTCATTGGCAAGATGTTGTTTTTGTTGGTCGATGCTAATAAGTCGAGTTGAGAACCATATTTCAGGAACTTGTTCGAATAGGTCGCAAAAGGTCCAAACAATACATATTTTTTACCATCAATATAACGGGTATCAATATGTGGCACTGACATTGGAGGTGCGCCAAGATCAGCACGGCCATAGACTTTAGCAGTGTGCTTTTCAGTGATTGCAGGATTATCTGTCACAAGGAACTCACCGCCCACAGGGAAGCCAGCATATTGTTTTGCTTCAGGTAAGCCAGTCATTTGTAATAATTTAATCGCTGCACCACCTGCACCAATAAATACAAAGCGGGTTTTGACATGGCTAACTTCACCTGATTTCAGGTCTTTAAATGCGACAGACCATGTGTTGTCATCATTTTTACTGATACCTGTGACTTCAGTAGAGGTTCTCAGCTTGAAGTTTGGATTTTTTTCGAGGTGGTTGATCAATTGTGTTGTAATCGCACCATAGTTCACATCTGAACCTACATCCATACGTGTTGCTGCGATTTTTTGTTGTGGATCACGACCATCCATCACCAAAGGTGCCCATTGCTGTACTTCTGCTGGATCTTCAGTGATTTTCATGCCCGCAAACAACGGCTCTTGGATCATCGCTGCATAACGCTTTTCCATGAATTGCACATTATCACCCCAAACGAAGGCAATATGTGGTACTGGATTGATAAAGCTATTTGGTGTACCCAATACACCTTGTTTCACTTGATGCGCCCAGAATTGTTTTGCAATTTCGAATTGGCTTGCAACATTCACGGCTTTAGAAACGTCCATTTTACCGTCTTTTTCTTCGGTATAGTTCATTTCCATAAAGCCTGAGTGACCAGTACCCGCATTGTTGAAACCGTTTGAACTTTCTTGTGCAACTGCATCAAGACGTTCATACATGCGAACATTCCAGTCAGGTTGTAACTCATTTAGATAAGCACCCAATGTGGCACTCATAATACCGCCACCGATCAATACGACATCGACAACAGGTTCGTCACTTTTAGTTTTAATTGCCTTTGACGTAATCGGTCTAAAAAGAAAGGCAACTGCGATAACAATTAGCACAAGCAGTAGTGCTAATAAGTATTTCCAAAATTTTTTCATTCAATTTACCTTAAAAATTAAATGACGCTCTATATAAAAGCCATATATAGAGAGAAAAGATTTAAATGATGATGCATGCACTCAAGGCACATCAGGATAGGCGGGTGCCTGAATTGGGATTGGAGACAATTTTGTGAATTTTACTTTAATTTGAGTGCTTTTTTATAGTTTTAATGTTTAAAAATGTACAAATCAAGTCTGATCTAGTGTTTGTTTGCTGCTTTATTGTTTTATTGACTGGTAATTAATAATTTTAGAAATGGTGAAGTCAGTCACTTTTTTATTTGTCCTTCTCTACAATTTTTTTGAAGTGATAGATTTTACCCTTTATCTCGACCGCAATGCGGCTTAGGATTTAAATATAGTGGATTTATACGGCAAAGCTAGCGTTAAAAGCAGGGCAAAACAACGGAGCTGAAGATCAGAAGAGTAAGAATTTAATTACACATAGTATAATTAAATTATGTATTGCATAAATTCATAGTTTCTTGTAGCATGAATTTATGTTGAGAGCCAATGATTACATTTGGCTGACTTATGGACGGAGGAAAAGGTTTCAACACGGATGCTTTTGACCTATTTATAAAAACATCGGAAACCTTTTCTAATCATGCTTACGGTTGTTGATGGCATTTAAATGACATGTTTTAAGCATTTAGATCAATCACAAGAAAACCGAGCGTGAAACGGATGAATTTATCTAAATAAGGGAAACTAGATGGACATTTTAGATAACCCATTAGAATTATGTGGATTTGCTTTTATTGAGTTTGTATCGACGGAAAATGGATTAGATCAAATTTTTGAGACCATTGGTTTTACCAAAGTCGCAAAGCATAAGTCTAAAAAAGTTTATTTATGGCGCCAAGGCAATATCAATATCATTTTGAATTACCAGCCTGAATCTTATGCTTCTTTCTTCTTTAAAGAACATGGGCCATCAGCGTGTGCGATGGGCTTTAGAACCCGTGATGCAGCAAAAGCATTCAAGAAAGCAGTTGAGCTTGGTGCTGAGCCAATGTACTCGCAAGCGGGTCCAATGGAGCTGAATATCCCTGCGATTAAAGGCATTGGTGGCATGCCAATCTTCCTTGTGGATCGTGACATTTATGAAAATGATTTCATCTTCTTCGATGATGTCGAGAAGAATCCAAAAGGCGCTGGCTTAAATGAGATCGATCATTTGACTCACAATGTTTATAAAGGTCGTATGGAATATTGGGCGAATTTCTATGAGAAGATTTTCAACTTCCAAGAAATCCGTTACTTTGACATCAAAGGTGAATATACCGGCTTAACTTCTAAAGCATTGACGGCTCCAGATGGCATGATCCGTATTCCTTTGAATGAAGATTCAGACAAGGGTAACGGCCAGATCGCAGAATTCCTGTCCGATTTCAACGGTGAAGGTATCCAACACATTGCCTTTATTACTGATGATTTGATTTCAACTTGGGATAAGTTAAAAGGCTTAGGGCTTGAGTTTATGACGCCACCGCCTGAAACTTATTACGAGATGTTGAAAGAGCGTCTGCCAGAGCATGGTGAGCCAACCGAAGAACTGCAAAAGCGTGGTATCTTGTTGGATGGAAATACCAAAGATGGTCAGAAGAAATTGTTATTACAAATCTTCTCTCAAAATATGCTCGGACCTGTATTCTTTGAGTTTATTCAACGTAAAGATGACGACGGTTTTGGTGAAGGTAACTTCAAAGCATTGTTTGAGTCGATTGAACGTGACCAGATCCGCCGTGGTGTATTAGAAGCCAAATAATTCGTTTAAAGATCCAAAGCAAAAAGCCAAGAAATCAATTTCTTGGCTTTTTTTATTGCTATAGGTTTGAATCAACGCGTTTTGATATATTGATTGATTGCTGCCACTTCTCGTTTGAAAAGTTCGAGCTTTTCACTGCCTTCATGGACTGGGAAAAACATTTCACTATCCAATGCAACAATACAAAATTCCATCGCTTGATGCGCATTGAAGATCGGTAGTCCTACGGCATTGATTCCCACCAGTAAGTCACCTTGAGCGACTGCCATCCCGTTTTGCAAGATATTTTCTTTGAGGTTTTTGAACTCATCCCAGTTCGCAGGTTTGATGGGGTAGTGATGATGGGCAGCTCTTTCCCATTCAGCGTGTATCAATGGCTGAATCACCGCTTCTGGTAAATAAGAAGCAAAAATACGACCTGCCGCAGAGTTGACCAAAGGCATGATCGAGCCAACTTTGGTCACGATCGAAATTGGATGATTCGACTCAATTGACTGAACCACCAACGGACCTTTTGGCGACCATTTGCTGATTTGAATACCACAACCAATTTTGCTTTGTAGCTCATAAATTAAATGTTGAACCAGCTGTAATACATCGGTGTGTTGAATGCAATTTAGACCTAATCGCCACGCTTGATCGCCGAGTGCATATTGACCATCATCAAGCTGTTTGGCGTAATTCATCCGAATCAAGCTGACTAAATAGCGGTGAACCTTAGCCGGATGCATATCCAGTTTACTGGAGAGCTCTTTTAATATAATGGGTTTATTGTGTTCTAAAAGGGCATTGAGTACAGATAAACCCACCTCTAGTGATTGAACTCCACCAGATAACTTTTCTTCAATCATTCAATAAACCCTTTATACCCATGATATCTAGCCGTATTCGTTTGATTTGAATAGATGGTTCAATGTTCAACACATCATGCCTGAGCATGTTACAAAATAGAAATCACCTTTTTTAATGACTTAAATAGGTGAATTGCATAAGCATACAATGCTTTGTGTTGAGATAGTATTGTGTTTGTCGCAAAACAGACGACCAGATTTCTGTCTCAGCACAGCCAACATTCGACCATAAAAAATCGACATTGAAGCAAATCTACTCCAATGTCGATCAATCTTACATTTATGCTGTGAATCGATGCATTGTTAAGACTTTTGTGATGAGATCTTTCAATGACATTCTATTCACAGTGATCATACTTAGACGCCTAACTCTTCTTCATGCAGAAAATGAGTATGTTGAGGGGCACGTTTGGTTCGGCTCCATTCCTCTAACATTTCAGTTTTCATTTCTTCAGTAATACGCGCAATCTTGGCATCGGCATGAATATCGTTATAGGTGAGTTCTAAACGATGACCATTTGGATCAAAGAAGTAAATTGAATGGAAAATGCCATGATTGGTCACGCCAAGGACTTTTACACCATTTGCTTCAAGATGTTCTTTGGCTCTTAACAATGTAGCCTGATCTTCGACTTCAAAGGCAATATGTTGTACCCATTGAGGGGTGTTTTCATCACGTCCCATTTCAGGCTGTGTTGGTAACTCAAAGAAGGCTAAAACATTTCCTTGACCTGCATCGAGGAATAAATGCATATAAGGATCAAAGGCTTTGGTTGAAGGGACATGATCTTCGGCAAATGCCAAAATAAAATCCATATTCAACATGGTTTTGTACCATTCCACTGTTTCTTTGGCATCTTTGCAGCGGTAGGCAACGTGGTGAATCTTTTTAATTGCAAATGTCATGATAAAGCTCCTTTTTATCTTTATTCCCAATCGGGTTGTTGTTCAGGGGCAGCTTGATGAAATGCTGGAAGCGCCATACAGTGTTGATAAATCGATTCAATTTTTGGAAATCCGCTCAAATCTACTTTAAAACGTTTGGCGTTATAGACTTGTGGGATCAAACAGCAATCGGCAAAAGTTGCTTGTGTACCAAAACAAAACTGACCATTGGATTGGCCAAGTTGTGCCTCTAAGCTACGGAAACCTTCAATAATCCAATGCTGATACCAGTGATTTTTTTGAGTATCATCGAGCGCAAGTTCATGTTGTAAGTATTTCAACACTCTTAGGTTGTTGAGTGGATGGATATCACAAGCGATGGCTTGAGCAAATGCACGTACTTGAGCGCGAGCAATAAGATCCGTTGGTAATAAGGCAATCGCTGGATAGGCTTCTTCCAGATATTCCAAGATACTGATGGACTGAAGTAACGGTTGATCTGCATCCATGAGGGTAGGTACCAACTGGCTTGGATTCAGTGCTTGATAATCTGCCAGTTGTTGCTCATTTTTAACCAAATGCACTGCCTGCGTGTCATAGGCAAGTGCTTTTAGGTTGAGTGCAATTCGTACCCGAAAGGCGGCTGAACTACGGAAATAGCTATACAGTTTCATAGCTCACTTCCTCAGTTTCCTGAAAGTCAAAGCGGTGTGCTGCAAGAATGGTATTTTCGACTTGGCCAAAACCAATACGAATACCATCTTTTTCACAGTGACCCTTCATAATGACGCGATCACCATCTTCCAAGAAGCCACGCTGCTCACCATTGGCAAGGGTAAGTGGTTTGGTTGTATTCCATGTTAGCTCAAGCAAACTCCCATAAGAATCTTCCGTTGGTCCGGAGATCGTACCTGAACCCATTAGATCACCAACTTGGACATTACAACCTGCAATGGTGTGGTGAGTGAGTTGTTGTGCCATCGACCAGTACATATATTTAAAGTTGGTCTGACAGATCACATCGGCGGTTTGTGATTTCGGGCTTTGAATTTCGACACTGAGTTGAATATCGTAACTGTTGGCGATATTTTCTTGTAAATAGCTGAGAGGCTGCGGTTGTTGTACTGGACCTCTGACTTTGAAAGGTTCCAATGCATCCATAGTCACTACCCATGGTGAAATCGCGCTAGCAAAAGTTTTGGCATTAAATGGTCCTAGCGGCACGTATTCCCATTGTTGGATATCACGCGCAGACCAGTCATTTAATAACACCATACCAAAAATATGATCCCAAGCATCTTCAATCGCTATGGGCTGACCTAAGCTTGTTGGTTTACCCACGATAAATGCAGTTTCTAACTCAAAATCGAGTTTACGTGTTGCAGAGAAAACTGGACGCTCGCTATTCGGTAATTTGATTTGTCCAGATGGACGGACAATATCAGTACCACTCACAATCACAGAACTGGCACGACCGTTATAACCGACTGGCAATTCACTCCAGTTAGGTAATAGGGCATTCTTAGGATCTCTGAACATGGTACCGACATTGGTGGCATGTTCTTTAGATGAATAAAAATCGGTATAGCCTGGGACATGGATCGGTAAGTGTAAAGTTACCGCATTTTGTGGACGTAAAACTAAAGTACGTAGTTCCGCATTGTCACGCAGGGTTGGATTGTTGGCAGACAACAAGCTTTGTAAGGTCTGACGCACGTATTGCCAGTTTTGTTTACCTGATTCGATAAAAGCGTTCAATGTTGGCTGATTGAAATAATCTTGATTTCCTTCAATTTTTAATAAGCCATGTGCTGTTAAGGCTGCAAGGTCAAGTACCCAGTCACCAATTGCCACACCCACACGTTTATGTGCTGGGTTGCTTTCACTAAAAATTCCATAAGGCAAATTATGAATTGTGAAATCAGATTGTGAGTCAATCTCAAGAAAAGAGGTTAAATGCTGTGTCATGAGTTTGCCTTCCTTGTCTTAATTTTGTCTGGATTTACCATAAATATTTTTGAGTCTTGATTAGATATATGAAAAACAAGGCTAAATTTAAAAAACACCACGCTTGTTATGCTTCATCAAGGCTCTGAACCGTAGCTGATCATTTCTATCATACTGAAAATAATTAATTACGCAATACATAATTTAATTACATATTTCATAATTGTTGTTATTTGTTGAATTTTCTGTTTATATGCGCGGTTATGAGAAAAGTGAATCAATTATTTTTTGATCAACACTAGGCATTTCTGATTAATTTATGATATACGTAATTTTGGATAAGAAAATTACGTGACAAGGATGAGAATAATCATATGTCAAATCAACAGCAAGGAAACCTGAAACACGGTTTGAGCAATCGGCACATCCAGCTTATCGCGCTAGGTGGGGCAATTGGTACAGGGTTATTTCTCGGTATCTCACAGTCGATTAAGCTCGCAGGTCCGTCCGTCATCTTGGGTTATGCAATCGCAGGATTTATTGCATTCATGATGATGCGACAGTTAGGTGAAATGGTGGTTCAAGAGCCAGTGAGTGGTTCTTTTAGTCATTTTGCACACAAATATTGGGGTTCATTTGCTGGCTTTATGTCAGGCTGGAATTATTGGGTACTCAATATTCTGGTCTGTATGGCAGAGCTGACTGCAATTGGACTCTATATTCAATATTGGTGGCCCGAGATTCCAACATGGGCATCCGCATTGGCGTTTTTCCTGTTAATTAACGGTATCAACTTATTACATGTCAAACTCTTTGGCGAAATGGAGTTTTGGTTCTCTATCGTCAAAATTTTAGCCATTTTAGCCATGATTGGCTTCGGTTCTTATTTGTTGGCAACAGGTACAGCTGGTCCACAAGCGGGGATTAGTAATCTTTGGGCATTGGGTGGTTTCTTCCCATTTGGTGTTGAAGGACTAATCATGGCGATGGCGGTGATTATCTTTGCTTTCGGTGGAATTGAATTGTTTGGTATTACGGCAGCAGAAGCGCGTGATCCAGATAAAACTTTACCTAAAGCCGTTAACCAAATTATTTACCGTATTCTGATTTTTTATATCGCTACGTTATTTATTCTGTTTGCATTGTTCCCTTGGAACCAAATGGCAGAAGGCGGTAGTCCTTTTGTGATGGTATTTGCTTCTTTGGACAGCCACGGTGTAGCGACGATGCTGAACTTCGTCATTTTGACGGCTGCTGTTTCGGTATATAACGGTACAAGTTATTGCAGTAGCCGTATGTTGTTAGGTTTGGCTCAGCAGGGCAATGCTCCAAAATTCTTAAAGCAGATCAATAAACGTGGTATTCCAACCAATGCAGTATTGGTTTCTGCTTTTGTGACAGTGTTATGTGTAGTGATCAACTACCTGTTTCCTCAGAAAGCTTTTGCGTTATTGATGATGTTGGTTGTCGCTGCGATTGTCATTAACTGGATCGTGATTTCATGGACCCATCTCAAGTTCCGTAAAGCGATGCAGGCACAAAGACAGACCACTAAATTCCCAAGCATTGCTTATCCATTTAGTAACTATCTGTGCATTGTCTTTATGCTGGGTATTCTAGTCGTGATGTCACTTTCACCAGATATGCGTATTGCTGTGATGATGATTCCTGCATGGATTCTCTGTCTCATGTTGGCCTATGCAGTGAAATTACGAAAATTGAAAAATGCTCAACCTAGCGTTGCTTTAGGTACGGATTAATTTCTAATATTTTTGAAAGTCTTTCTCAATAGGGCTGAGTCATACTCAGTCCTATATTTTTATTGATCAATTGAATGAAGAACCTCATGTGCATGAGTGTGATTCAATAAAAGGATGAATTGTTTAATGTTTCAATATATCCCACCTTATGCAGGCGATCCAATCCTCTCGTTAATGGAACAGTTTAATGCTGATTCACGCGCTGAAAAGGTTAATTTAAGTATTGGTTTGTATTACAACGAGGACAGTATCGTTCCACAGCTCGATACCATTATCGAAGCGCAAAAACGTATTGCACCTAAAAATGATAAAACCAAACTTTATCTTCCAATGGAAGGTTTCAAACCTTACCGTGATGCGATTCAAGCGTTATTGTTTGGTGCAAATAGCCCTGCAATTCAACAAGGTCGTGTTGCAACCATTCAGACGCTGGGTGGTTCAGGTGCATTAAAAGTGGGTGCAGACTTTTTAAAAACCTATTTCCCAAATTCAGAAGTTTGGGTGAGCCAACCAACGTGGGATAACCATGTTGCGATCTTCAACGGTGCGGGTATCAAGAGCAACTACTATCCTTACTTCGATGCAGAAACTCGTGGTGTTGATTTTGACGGCATGTTATCAACACTAAAAACTTTGCCAGAACAAAGCATCGTGTTATTACACCCGTGCTGCCACAACCCGACAGGTGCGGATCTAAATCCAGCGCAGTGGGATCAAGTGATTGCGGTATTAAAAGAGCGTAATCTGATTCCATTCCTCGACATCGCTTACCAAGGCTTTGGCGATGGTATGGAGCAAGATGCTTATGCAATTCGTGCTTTAGACCAAGCAGGTTTGAACTTCATCGTCAGCAACTCATTCTCTAAAATCTTCTCACTTTATGGTGAGCGTGTTGGCGGTTTAACCTTCGTATGTGACGATGCTGAAGCAGCACAATGCACATTCGGTCAGTTAAAAGCAACGGTACGTCGTATCTACTCTAGCCCACCAACAACAGGTGCATGGTTGGTTGATCAAGTGCTCAATGACGCTGATCTAAATCAACAATGGCAAGGTGAAGTCAAAGAGATGCATGAGCGTATTATCAAAATGCGTAGCATCTTAAAAGATGAGTTGACGAAAGCACTTCCTGACCGTGATTTTAGCTACCTTGTAAACCAAAAAGGCATGTTCAGCTACACAGGTTTGACAGGCGAGCAAGTCGACACCTTACGTGAAGAATATGCAATTTACCTTGTGCGCAGTGGTCGTATCTGCGTTGCAGGTCTCAACATGAACAATGTGTATAAAGTTGCAAAAGCAATGGCAGAAGTTCTAGCGAAATCGGCTATAACAGCTTGAATAGATCAAAAATAGAGCCTGATGGCTCTATTTTTTTATGGGTTAATGTCGTGGAACCTATGCGTAAAAAAGAGAACCATTAAGAAAACAATAAAACATTTGAGATGAACATTTTTATATCAAGCATTCAATTTCTGTATTAACAGAATCAAATTTTATGTTATAAATCCACCAAGTGTTATGTTATAATGTATCATTTAGTCTTCTATCTCATTGTTTCGATAAAGTGATCGTTCTGGAATTACAAGATCATTGAAACTGTTTAAGCCTATAGGGTTGTGTGCTTTAGATATTGATATTGTTGATATTTTATGCATTTGAGTTATACAAGCGCAGATAAAACAGTGATTCAGACAGCGTATCGAGATCAATTCGAAGATATGAACCACTTTGAACAAATGAACAATAGGTTAAAAGACCAGTATTGATAATAAATCGAACAATAAAGCATCGCATTATTTTGCTGAAAATCTAAAAGCTGAGCTTTATGCCATAACCGCAAAAAGCAGGACACAAGTTTTTATGGAGCGGCAATAGATTTTGAAATGGGGTTGAATGATCAGTTTTAAAACGAAATATGGATCATAAAGAGATTGATCAATCCTTTATGCCATTGGTCCGTAACTAATCCAGTGTGAGTTTCGCACTTTTGATTGAAAAAAGGGTTCCGTGTGAATATAGATAAACTTAAGCGACCTTCTACAATCACTGCTGCCAGTGATTATGTGTTAGAGGCTAGTGCGGTTGTTGCTGGTTATGGCAACAAAACGATTCTGCAACAACTAGATTTACATATCTTACCTGGTGAAATTTATGCATTGCTTGGTGCTAATGGTGCTGGTAAGACCACAACACTAAGCCTCTTTCTTGGTTTCTTAGCACCTCAAGCGGGACGAGTACGTGTACAGGGGGTTGATCCGATTGCACAAGCGGCTGAAGCTCGACGCAATATTGCCTATATTCCAGAAAATGTTGCACTGTATGAGCATTTGAGTGCACGCGAAAATGTTGCTTATTTACTTGATTTAGCGGATCAAAATGTAAGTCAGGATACTATTGACCAAGCATTGGCGGCAGCAGGATTGGCTCAAGATGCTTTTGATCGCCGTGTTGGTGGATTTTCTAAAGGCATGCGTCAAAAAGTTGCGATTGCTTTAGCTTTAGCGCGTAAGGTACCAGCATTGCTATTGGATGAGCCGACTTCTGGACTTGATCCGCAGGCAACGACTGAATTTAACCGATTATTAGGTGTGTTAAGGGAACAAGGCGTTGCTATTTTAATGGTTACGCACGACTTGCTCAGTGCGGCTGATGTTGCGGATCGTATTGGCTTCTTGGATGCAGGGCGTTTGGTTGAGGAGGTGGCTGCAACAGGTGTTGATCGCTTTGATGTACGTGCATTGCACCGTCGTTATGCAGGATATGAGCTATGAGTGTTGTGAAGCGAATCGCCCGCGAAGAATGGCGTTATTTGTTTCGAAACCGAGTTGCTGTTTTTGGTTTGTTATTACTCTTGGTCTTAATGTTGGTCGCAACATTTAATGCTTGGGAACATCAAAATCAAACCAATGCTGAGCGAGCGCATTATCAGGCACAGGTTAATCATGAGTTTGAAGCCCAACCTGATCGCCATCCCCACCGAATGGTTCATTATGGACATTTCGTATTTCGACCACTCAATCCATTGGCCGCATTTGATACTGGTATTGATGCTTATACCGGTAATACGTTGTTTTTAGAAGGGCATCGGCAGAATAGTGCAAACTTTGGTGATGTACGCCAATCCTCTTTGTTATTACGTTTTGGTCAGTTGACTCCTGCTTTTGTTCTACAAGTGTTGGCACCACTGCTATTAATTTTTGTTGGGCATTCAGGGGTGGTACGTGAACGTGAATCGGGCACCTTGCGGGTTTTATTGGCACAAGGGGTGAGTGGTCGGCAACTGGTTATGGGTAAGTTGCTGGCACTTACTGGTTTTGCTGGACTGATCATTTTACCTGCACTTTTAGCATTAGGCTGGATGGCGATGAGTGGGCAGACATTATGGTCATTTGTGTTGTGGCTTTCGGCAGGTTATATCATCTGGTTGCTGATATGGACTTTCGCAGTTGTATTGATGTCTAGCTTATTTGCACGTACCCGTGATGTGCTTTTAGCGATGCTAGCAGTTTGGGCGGTAATGGTCATTTTATTACCACGCTGGATACCCGATATTGTCAATACAACCATCGAGCTACCAACCCGTATGGAAAATGAAATTAATGCACAACGTGAATATCGAGCATTAGGTGATGCACATAATCCAGATGATCCGAAGTTCACTGAGTTTCGGGATAAAGTGTTAAAAGAATATGGTGTTACACGTATTGAGGATTTGCCAGTCAATTTTAAAGGCTTAGTCGGTATGGAGGGTGAACGTCAATCTACAGAATTGTTTAACCGCTATGCAACAGCAACGCTTGACTTACAAGCACAACAAAACCAAATCGTTGATCGGTTTGGATGGCTCAGCCCAACATTGGCATTACGTCGTCTTTCGATGACAGCCTCAGGCACAGATTTAGATAATTTCCGTCGTTTCTTAGAGCAAGGAGAGCATTACCGTTACGACTTGATTCAAGGGTTGAATCGGCTTCAAGCAGAAGCGTTAAGTTATGCGGATGATACGGATAAAAATAAGGAAAATCGTATTGACCACAAGCATTGGCAGTCTTTCCCAACATTTGAGTTTAAACCTAGAACAGTCTCTGAAACTGGGCAACAAATTGTACCTGCTGGCAGTATTTTATTGTTGTGGTTAGTCGCTCTCGCTATTGCCACATGGGTCCAAGCTAGCCGACTCGGGAGAATTGTACGATGAAATGGTTAATACATGAATGGCGTTTGTTTCAACGATCAACTCTCTCTGTCGTGGCCATTCTCTTACTATTGGCTCTGACAACCATGTCGGTATGGTCTGGCTTAAAAGAAGTTGAACGGCAACACCAGACAATTGAACATTTAGCTTCTATTCATGAACAAGATGTAGCGGCCATAGCTGATCAATATGCCGATGCAGGCAATGTTGGTTATCCAGCGTATTATACTTTTCATAATACTTGGGATGCACCGTCTGATGCTGCTTTTTTAGCGTTGGGATTACGCGATGCAGCACCTTATGTATTGCGAGTGCGGGCTTTGGGTTTACAGGCACAGCTATATGAAGGAGAAGTATTCAATCCTGAATTGGCATTGTCGGGTCGATTTGATTTTGCATTTGTACTGATTTATCTGGTTCCTTTATTTGTGATCGCACTGTTACATGATCTGATCTCTGTAGAACGTCAGTCTGGTCGCTTAGGTTTATTGCTCTCACTACCTGATGGAACACGTATTTGGCGACGTCGTGTTGCATTGCGATATGGTCTGCTTTTAACTTGCTTGGTTGTACCCGTGTTAATTGGTGCCGTTGTTGCGGGTACTGCATGGACGACGGTGAGTATGGTTGTATTCATCGTGGCAAGTTATTTGGCTTTTTGGGTTGGACTTGCGTTACTTGTTGCTACACGGGGGTGGCGCTCAGTAACCAATGCTACTGCATTGATGGGAACTTGGGTGATGTTGACGTTAGTGCTCCCAACATTAGCAAATGTTGCTTTGGTTCGTACTATTCCTGTCCATCAAGGGGTAGATTTAATGCTAGCACAACGTCAGATCGTGCATGGCGCTTGGGAAGTTCCAAGAGAACAAACCATGCAACGCTTTTTCGAGAGTCATCCTGAGTTGAAAGATACTGCGCCGTTGGCAAAAGGCTTTCAATGGAAATGGTATTTTGCTTTTCATCAAGTAGGGGATGAGAGTGTGGCTGGACAAGCACAGCAATATCGTGAAGGATTGTTGAAACGTCAGGCATGGACTGATCGTATTGGATGGTTCTTGCCGGGTGTTGGTGCGCAAGTTGCCTTACATCAATTTGCAAATACCGATCTACCTGCGCAATTGCACTATCAGGATCAGATTGCAAATTACCATAAACAGATTCGAACGTATTATTACCCTTATTTGTTCCATGATTTGGAATTTAATTCTGCTAAGTTTGATGCACGACCTATGTTTAAACCTGAGTCGCATGATGCTGGATCAATCCATATGCATACTTGGATGATGTTAATGCTTTGTTGGTTGATCGCAGGGCTGGGGATAAGAAGTATCTACAATTGATAATTTGTAGGATAGATAGTGTAGTAGGTCATGTCGTGATCTTGCAAACTTCGAATCCAATTGTTGACGTAAAAAAATAGAGCCTGATGGCTCTATTTTTATAACGAAAAACGACAATTGAAATTTCTCTGGCTATATATATAAATCAATAGGTTATGCTTTTGTGCGACAATTGAAAACTGCATAAAACGACAGTTGAAATTTCCTTTTTCCTTTAAAACGACAATTGAAATTTCCTTTTTTAAGCTCTTACAATTAAGAAATATATATTATTTATCTCAGGTTGAAGTTCTTTTCATTATTAGCTTTTAGAGTCATAGAGAATTAAAGCCTTGTAATGGGATGAGGATTTTCAATTTTTGGGCGCAAAAAATTAAAACTAACTATTGAATTCATTCATATTTTTTAATAAATTATTAGTGCCTTTGGGGTAGGTTTCCTAGCAATAGGTTTCTTAGGTCGCAAAGGGGGGCGGTTTGAACTGTCAAGCAGTTTGTTAAGCAGTATTGTAGTAAGGAACCTAGCGAGTAAGGCACTCCATGGTTTCAGCACTAACAATATCATTATCAAGTGGTTTGTGATCATACTCTCTCCAGTAGTATTATAGCATGTTAAGTTTAATGCGTTGGTCAAAGCGGTTTTTTGACTAAATCTAGTGCTGGGTTTAAGAAGTTTTTAAACCAAAGTTTGAAGACTCCGCAGGGCGTAAGTAACGTGAGACGCGCCACAAGCCCTTGCG
Source organism: Acinetobacter haemolyticus (assembly GCF_003323815.1). Lineage (NCBI taxonomy): Bacteria > Pseudomonadati > Pseudomonadota > Gammaproteobacteria > Moraxellales > Moraxellaceae > Acinetobacter > Acinetobacter haemolyticus. Next base: position 2,730,331 of record NZ_CP030880.1, on the reverse strand, counting down.
GATCTGCTAAATGGAATTATTTTGTTGAATTTCGATCAATATAAAGAAGAAATATACGATAAAAAGCATCGGTTAAAAGGTTCTACTGCCAGTAGAGGAAAATCGAGAATACATTTCGATACTCCTTTAGATATTCACTCTGCCTATTCATTAGTTTCAGATCCAGATAAAGTATCCAAACACTGGTTTTTGCCATTTATTGGTTTTGATCAAAGTATTAGAAAAATTAGAAAACATAACGGGCTGACTCGTAGGATATCTAAAATTCGTCCATTGAGGTATGCAGCAAATAGAGATGGTTATATTTATGCTTACTACTCATATCTTCTTGATAAAAAATATGAAAGTTTGATTAAGGATATATCCTTAAATAGTTCAGTATTGGCATATCGTTCATTAGAAAAATCAAATATTGATTTCGCTAAAGAAGTTTTTGATTGGATTTCTCAAACTCAAGGATGTAATGTTCTAACAATTGATTTATCAAGTTTTTTCGACACGCTGGATCATGACATATTAAAAAAACAGTGGCAAAGAGTTAATAATGTAGAGCGTCTATCTGAAGATCACTACATGGTTTTTAAGTCTTTAACGAATTATTCATTTATGAATATAGAAGATGCATTACTTGCTTTGGGATGGCCAGATAAATCTAATAGAAAACGTTTAGGTGAAAAAATTCCTAATCCATTGAGGAAAAAAACAAGTGGATATCATGGGGCTCTAAATGATTTTAGAAATATTCGAAAATATAAGTTCCCTGAGCCAGACGGGTCATTTAGATACTTAATCCAGTTTCCTGAAAGGATAGATGGCAAGCGCTATGGTATTCCTCAAGGATCTCCAATGTCGGCCATACTTTCTAATATTTATATGTTTGATTTTGATCAATATTGCTGTGATTTGATAGAAAAAAAAGGTGGAATATATCGACGTTATTGTGATGATATTATTGTCTTATTTCCCCAAGAATTCGCAATTGATGATATCTACAACGCTTTAGAGGAAGCTTTATATGAGTATGGCGGTTCACAACTCAAAATAAACCCAACTAAAGTTGAGAAAATTCAATTCATCAATAATTCTGGAAACTTAATTGCTATTGATGCGGTATCTAAAGCTTACAGGCCATTGCAATATTTGGGTTTTATTTACGATGGTAAAAAAGTTCTAATTCGTTCATCTAGCTTATCTAACTATTATAGAAGATTAGTTTCGAAGGTGAGGTCTTCGAAAAATAAGGCAAATCAAAATGGAACGAGACCTTATCGTAGAAAGATTTATCGTATGTATAGTCATTTAGCTAAAAAACAGCGCAATTTTATAACTTATGCATATAGAGCTTCAGCAAAAATAGGTGATGAATCAATTAAGAGACAAGTATCAAATCATTGGCAGCGAATTCATGATGAATTAGACAAATAATAGACAATTTTAAGGCTATTTTTTCGACATGATGTTTATACATATTGAAACTATTTTTAAGCCATGAGGTGTATCAAGTTGTTGTAATGGAACACCTTTTGTCATGCTATTTGGGGTATTCATGAAATGATGAATTATTTGGGGGTCACCACCCGCTAAGTTATTCAAATTTTTAACCATTTGGATCAGTAATAGCGCCTGCTTTCCTTGTTTTGATTTTGGGTCTAATAGCTGTTTATTCTTTAAACTAATTAATGCTGAATAATTTATATCTAGAATAGCTGCTAACTTTGCTTCATCAATGCCAAGTTGTGTTGCTGCATTGAACACAGCTTTACCTAAAATTGCTTTTTTCTCTAGCATAGTTTTTTCCAAAAAAACCTCTATAAGTTAGTCTATGCTCTTGTATTGTGATTGAGAGTATAACCATTAAAAATTTTAAACTTTTTAGAAGTATTTTTTCTATCTAGAAATGTTCATTCCTATTCATTGTGCCACTGAATATAGGATTAATAGATATTATATAAGTTAGCTATATAGCTAACTTTAGCAAATTTTTATATGATGTTAGCTATATGGCTAATATTTATGGTGGGAAACGATGGCAAATAGAGTTGAAATCGGAAAAAAAGTAAAAGAAGCAAGAAAATCCAAAGGCTACACTCAGAAAAAACTATCCGAATTGACAAGGATCAATAAGACTACAATTTCTGAAATTGAGAATGGTCGTTTCACAGGAGCTTTTGATATCTTTGAACGTATTCTAGATGAGGTTGAATTACAGTTTGGAATTGAACAAAAGAAACACGTTCTCCCTGATTGGGATGAAATAGAAGAGTTGTTCACAGAGAAAGACTAATAAGTATCACCATAAACTAATTGAAAATTATAAATAAATTCAATATTTACTATATTAAAAATCTGGTAGAAACTCTTTAGCATTAGTCTCTAAAACATTAGATATTTCATATAGTTTTAGAATAGTAATATTGACTTCACCTCTTTCAATACGACCTAAGTAACTCCTATCAATATTGCAAAGTAGGGCAAGTTTTTCCTGACTGATACTTTTTTCTTTACGTTTTTTTCGAATTGAATTTCCAATTTTTTCTGATAAGTCCTGCATAAATTCTATTCCCACAAAGAATAGAACTATTATTTTTTGCGGATTAATAGTCCACGGATTATAATCCTCATTTTGACATGTAAGAGGGTTACAAATGAAAAAGATGGCATTAACGATAAGTTGCATTTTGGTAGTTACTTTAGCTGGTTGCCAGCAGATGCAACAAGCTACAAACTCAACGATAACGTCTATTTCAAAAGGTGTTCAAGCATATGATGGATGGATCGGTAAGGGGAATGTGAAAGCTTGGGAACAAATGCATGACGAAAATATTAGAAATAAGTTTTTAGTACTTTCATCTGAAAGCGAAAATAATTCCATTACTTTAAATAAAGTATTATTGAATGATAAGTATAAATTAGAGAAAAGAACGTTTGATGCGATTTTCTTAGAGAAATATATAACTCATCAAGCTAATTTTTCCGAAGCTAATCGCCGAATTGATAATGGTATGTATATTTCTGAGAAGGATCTTGCTGCTAAATTATTTATCGAACAAGCACTTGCTAGAGGTAATGAGGTTCGAATGTATAAGAAAAGTGTGAATGCTGCGATTAACAATAACTTAAGACAAGCAATTACTAACTTTAATGGAGCATCTAATCGATATGATGCTGATCCTGCATTTGTTGAGTTTGATAAAAATGGTAGTCCAGTCTCGATCATGACACGTTCTTGGCAGACAATATCTGCGATAGGAGTCGATAGTCGTATATACACTAATATATATTTTGGAAAAGATATGATGCGTTGGTTCGAGAATAATTATTCTAATCGCTATCTAGAGAATAACTTCATCAGAACCTATCGTTGACTTATATCCTTATAAATTTTCTAAAGAATAGAAAAGATATAACCCTTTTCTATTCTCTTCTATAGTCCGAATAAAGTTGAACATACTGTCGTGCTGGATATAGTATATAACCATTCTGGCTTAAGATATTTTTTGAAAATCTGATGTATGAATTTTTAAGAGTATAGAAGGAATGGACATGAAGGTTTATATTTATTAAATTAATTCTAAATGATATAGAAGTTTTATAATTAGATTTTTAAGTTGTTACTTCATATCTGACGCTTTAAGATGTAAAGTTGAACATAACTTATGTTTTTAAAAATATGAAAACTAGACGTATTGGGACGATAGAAATTATTCTTAGCTAATATCAATTGTGTATTCATGAAAAAAATAGGGTAACGCATGAATAAAGGCCTTACAAAAAATGCAGCATTGACCACAGCTTTAGCATTTCATTATCAATTTTTAATTGGAATCAATAAATGTTTTTCTTTAGAAAGTGATCAGTCTATTTTTTTTGAAAGAGATGGAGATGTAAGTGTGTCGGGTGAAAAACCCGAAAATTCCGTCCAAATTGAGGTAAAAAACTATGCAGATACTCTTGGTGATCATCATGAAAATTTTTGGAAAACTTTAAAAAACTGGTTAGACCCAAAATTTGAACATGAAAAATATGGAGCTTTAGTTCTTCATACAACACAGCCATTTGGTGTTACAACCCGATTTAAGGATTGGAATACCTTAGATGCTCAACAGCGTTTTAATGTACTTCAAGATATATACAGTGAACGTACTAAAGATGAGTTAGAGGCAAAAGAACCTAAAGCAGTAGTTACATTCCAAAAAAAAGTGATGGAGACGGACTCTAATAAGCTAATTCAAGTCATCGCGAAAGTTAACCTTTATATAGAGGCGGATGATCATGAAGCAATAAAGAGAACTATCTTAGAACGTCCTATAGGTATTCCAAAGAATAATCAAGAACGTTATTTAGATGGTCTAATCGGCTTTGTTTATAATTTGGCGGGTAAAACATCTTGGGAAGTGAAAAAAAAGGATTTTGATGCAAAATGTGAAGAACTTACCGCAACTTACTGTAAAAAGGATTTTACATTTCCCCCATTTGTTGGATATGAAGCTACCGATACTGAACTAGAAATTCATCAAAAAAAATTATTCGTTCAGAAGATACATGATATTGATCATCACTCTTGTATTGATGAAGCGATTAGTAATTATATTGAATTACAGAACTCTTTAACTGAGGAGTTACATGAATTCCCATTATATGCTGCTAAAACAAAAGATTATCAAAAAAGAATTATTAAAATTTTAAAAACAAATTACTCAACTGCACAGTTAGAAGCTGTTGATTATTTAAAATCTTCTAAGCTTTTTTATAATAAAACAATAGTAGAAAATTCACTACCTATTGATGGTCACTTACCTCCAAGAGAATATAAAAATGGTCTTATTCATGATGCTATGGATGATGAGAAACAAGTTTTGAAATGGAAAGTTGAACCATGAGTAGTATTATTGATGATATCTACACCATTCATTATAATCCCTTTAAGTATGGTGATTATATTGCTAGCTTTTATAATAGTTTAGAGCCTATAGAAAATAATCTCTTACTTTCGCAATTAGTTATACCGTTATGTAGTCACCCTATATTCTCTCAAAGATTAAAAAATATTAAAAAAAATAGTACTCTTTGGACTATTTTTAGAAAAAGAGAGGAATTTTTTGATCTACAAGAACGAATTGATGAATTCAAAAATCTTACCGAGCAATCGATATATTATTGTTTAGCCAATGAATGGTTGGATTTTAATAGTGAAAATTTGATGCTTATTCTAAATGCTAATAATAATCAACCATTTGTTGTTCATAAGAATGCAACTCTTTTAGCTCGTTTATTGAGCGATTATTCAGTTGTCGAAATTTATGATTTTTTAGGGGTTCAGCCACGATGAAAACTTTTATTCATGAACTAGGGGTTTTGGACAAATTAGGTCGGAAGCATGTTGTTAGATTCAAACAAGGTCTAAATGTTGTAACAGGGAAGTCTTCAACAGGTAAAAGCGCTCTGATTGAAATTTTTGATTATTGCTTCGGAAGTAGTGAATATACTGTACCGAAAGGTGTAATTACTGAAAGTGCCGATACATATTATGTTTATTTACAAATTGAAGAGCAGAATATTGTTATTGCTCGACGACCAGAAATGAACAATAAAGCTTTCCTAAGAAAAGTAGATGGTTACGAACCAGAAGTTATTAAAAAAAGTTATTTTGATGACTCTTATTTTAGACCGATTGAAGATTTTAAGAAGAGCCTCCGTAGTTATTTCATAATAATTAATGATGTTGATGAATCATTATTTGGGAGAGAAAGACGTTCTAATCGTAAATCACCTACACCTACAATACGTAGCTTTACCTCATTTATGCTTCAACATCAGAATTTGATTGCAAATAAGCATGCTCTATTTTATCGATTTGATGAGAAAGAAAAACGTGATCAGATTATTGATCACATCAAAATGTTTCTAGGATTTGTTGATCAAGATTTCTTCATCTTTTCTCAAGAGCGTGAACAATTATTATCTCAATTAAATGGCTTGAAGCGTGAACAAGATGTGAAGAAAAGGGTAGTTGAAAAGCATAAAGAACACATCGCTCCGATGCTAGATTATTTATACTCATTGATGGGAAGCCGTGAGGAACTGATCCCAATTAACCAAGTTTTATGGAATCCTCAACAAGCAATAAATACTTTAGAGCATCTAATTGTACCTGAACGTATTGTTCACAGTTCTAATGCATCTACCGAGTATTATATTGATCTCAAAAAACATTTGAATGCGAAGACAGCCGAATTAAGAGCACTACAAAGGCAGGCCGCCTCAATAAATCATCATATAAGAGAAGAAGATAGATTTATTGAGAATAGTCAGAAATTTACTGCACCTAATAAAGTTCATATCGCTACAATTACATGCCCTTTTTGTCAAACAGAGCAACATCAATTAAGCGATAGTGCTAAGAAACTACAGAATGCTATTACCAAAATTTCTCATAATGTAACTTCACTACGACCAATGAGAGCTAAATTTCAAACTTCATTGGCAGACGTTAATCGCAAGATTGAAGAAATGTCCGAGAAGGTGAATTATTTAAGTAGTCAGGTTAAAAAAATTGAAATTACAGAAAAGCAAATTGAAAAAGAAAAAAGCTTATATGAAAATATTTTAAAAACTAAAGCCAATTTAATTGTAATGTTGGAAACTCTGAATTCTACAAACGAAAGTGAGCTCGACGAACAAGCTAAAGACTTACGTAAAAGGCTTAATGAAGTTGAGGGAAAGTTAGAGAAATACAATGTAAAAAATGATTTAGAGGCTGCATCAGCTAAAGTAAATCAATATATGAAAGAAATTGGTGAATATTTCGAGTTTGAGGATAGTTATAGACCAATTAACTTGCACTTTTCGTTGGCTTTGTTGCATAAATAAATTTCATCCCCATACATGTTAGATGAATACAGAATCAAAAAGCCGATACAAAACAACGAACTGGTCTGAGTACAATCAGGCTTTACGTCAACGGGGTGCTTTCACCATTTGGTTTGATCCCCAAATGCAATGGTCTGCAACACCTACTGGAAAAAAAGGACGTCAACCTACCTACACTGATATAGCAATTCAATTTGCCCTCACGATACGAAACCTGTTCCAACTGGCTTTACGCCAAACACAAGGTTTCATTCAAAGCCTTTTTCAAATGGCTCACCTCGACTGGAATGTTCCAGACTTCTCAACATTGAGTCGGCGAGCAGATAAGCTCCAGCCACTTCTACATAAATCAGCAAAAAATCCACAGGAAGACTTGCATATTTTAGTTGATAGCACAGGGATCAAAGTTACAGGTGATGGGGAATGGGTGCGTAAAAAACATGGCGTAAACCAACATCGTCAATGGCTGAAATTACATCTTGCGACAGATGCAAACAGTGGAGAAATACAAGCGGTTGAAGTCACGACCTGCCAATATGGTGATGCTGAAATCCTCCAACCTCTTTTAGATCAAATTGATGAACCCATTGCATCTGTCACGGCTGATGGTGCTTATGACACAGTGAATTGTTATGATGCGATTTTAAAACGGCAAGCAAATGTAATTATCCCTCCTCGTTCCAATGCTGCTTTATGGGCAGAAAATGAAATTGGTAAAGCAAGGAATCATGCAGTACAAGGCTGTTGGGACAAGGGTCAAAAGCAGTGGAAACGAGATATTGGTTATCATCGACGATCCCGAATAGAGGCTAAAATGTTTGCCTTGAAACGACTTGGACAAGGTGTATCTAGTCGATGCTTTAATCGTCAGGTGGTTGACTTGCAAATAAGAGTCGATATTTTGAATAAATTTACTCAACTTGGTACAGCTAAAACGGTGGCTGTTGCATAAATATCTGAAGATTAGAACAACTCTATCTTTCGTCTATTTGTGCAACAAAGCCCTTTTCGTTTGAGACTTTTGATCTTTACCATGAAACTGATAATGAAAAGATTTATTTGAGATCAATGGGGAGTGGGGCGAATTGGCTTTACAGCCATGTGACACTGTTTTTAGCATTACATAAATATTTCGCAGAGTTAGGCCATGGGTGTGCTATTCCAACTATCCTATTTTTAGATCAGCCAACACAAGTATATTTCCCAAACTTTAAACGCGATAATTCAGAATCATTCGATCAACAAAAAGCTCTAGATAAGCAAAATCGTTCTGCGAGTGAACGTGAGATAGATGAAGATATCAAAGCAGTAGAGAATCTGTTTAGTAGATTATCAATTTACTGTCAAGAAATTGAGGAAAAAGAAGGTTTCTCACCACAGATTATTGTTTCTGATCATGCGGATGATCTTACTCTGTCAAATGGAGTGTCATTTGATAGTTTAGTAAATGGGAATAGATGGAGAAAGAGGGGCTTAATACATCCCGTCCCTCCATATGCACTACTCTAAATTAAAGATTCAGATGATCTGGTAAAGATTTAAGTCTTTGCCAGATCATCTAGATAATTAGTTTTAGAATACTCATCTTTAAGAGCAAAGATATCTTCTTTTTTAAAAAGCCTAATTTTAGGATCTTTACCAAGATAAACTGGGGTAATGATTTTTTGAGATACTAAATTTGTGACATGCGAGCTTTGCATACCAAGAAATTTACTTGCTTCGGTACCTGTAAAATAGTTTTGCTTAATTTTTAGAATCTCTTCTACTTGTTGTTTTGACACGAGTCGCCATAAGCAAAGATCAATTACTTCAATGAAACCAGTTATAACCCAATATTTGAAAAACCAGTTTTTAGAGACTTGTAAAACTTCCCTAGCCTCATCAATAGTTAAATGATCATTGCTATTTGTAAGTCTAAAAATATCATTTACTTTGCATCGATTAAAGAAGCACTTATGTTCTTTATAGTCCCAATTTTCGATTAATTTAAATTTCACTAATTTGTTAAACTGCATTTTATTGATTTTAAGTCTATCGCAAATATATTGAATTTCAAGTTGTATTTGGAATTTCATAAAATTTTTATTCACTATTCTTCTTTCATAACTAGTGATATGTAAAATTTTCTCTTTAGTAATGCTTTCTAAATCTTTTCTTAAATAAATATTTATAGGGATCTTGTTTATTTCTGGGCCATATACAGGAAGAATGCTAAGAAACTTTAACCGCTTATAAATAATAGCTGGATTGATACCTAGTGACTCTGCAAAGCAACTTGCTAAAATATATTTCTTATCAAATTTCAAGAAATCCTTAAATTTTATAACTTTAATTGTTTTAGAACCAAGTTTTAGTGATTCAACTTGAAAGATATTTGAATGATAAAATAGTTTATTCGCCAGATCATAGTTGATAGCTAAAAGCTTAGATAATTGCTTTATATCACAATATTTATCATGTTCAATTTCAATGGGGGTTATCTTTTTTTTCTTTCCTGTGAGTATATCTTCAATAACCTTTGATGATATTTTTGATGAGGAACTCAAGTCTGGTAGATAGTTTCTATGTAAAGTAGATGCAGATATATTTAAAGCAATACAAGCAAAGCGTTTAGAGAAAAAATATTCAGCAGTGTTTTTAGCACAATCAATATTCTGCAACCCTAAAAGGATATTGCAGAGACTTTCGGATTTTTTCTTTTCAAATGCAATAAAATAAATTAAAAGGAGGCGAGGGTGGATAATATTAGTATTGTCTTGAGCTATCTTTAAAATTGAATTCTGGTATTCAATTTTATTATTAAAATAATAATAAGCTATAACAATATCAGAAAGGTAAATTTGAATATTTGGATATAAAATTCTGGTTGAGTTGATTAGGTTGAATAATTTATTGATTTTATTTAAATTAATTAATGAATTCGCTTCTAAGCAACTTATAAACCATTGATTAGCTTTTAATTCGGTAGAGTTAATTAATTCATGGTCTTTCTGTTCTCTAAAATCATATTCACAGTGATAACACAAATGTATAGCACGTCTATTAGCTGTCATGAGTGTGCCGCAGTTCGGACACTCTGATATGAGTTTTGTTTTATGCCATATGCATATTGTTATGTGTTTAAATAACCAAATTTTTCTAAGATAATGTTTCTCAGCTATACAGACAGGGCAGAGCTTTGTTGCATCTGCGCTAAGAAAGTTTTCTGGAAACAGTTGATTAGTAAGTTCTTTTAAATGTCTTTTTGTTGGGCCAACACTCAACGGAGCAAGTTTTTCATATTCGTAATCTAATTCCAGATGGTTAAGCAGAACTCGGAACTTTTCTCGATTTGCAAAGAAAGCATTTAAACTTTTAGTATGTACTTTTAAGTTATAAGCATAGATAAAGCTTGTAGAACTTCTATAACCATTTTTTTCTGTTGCGCGTAAAATTAAGCTTGCAGCCGACTCTTCTTCGATTGCTTTCGGGATAAAAATTAAAGACATTTCAAATTTTTCTCAGTGATTCATAAATTCATTTAGTTCTTTGATTGGCATTTCGAAAGGGTTTCGCTCACATAGCCGCACATAAGCAGTGATGTTTGTTTCCCACGCCATTGAAAAATTTTGGATTTTTAATGTGTTATTGCCTTCTTCAAGAGCAAATTTTATTGCTTCTTTGACTAAACTCATCACATAATCATGATAACCAGCAGTGGCTATATATATTCTTAAAACCATTGCATCTTCTGATAGTTTTAAAGAATTAAGCTCGAGCTTTTTATGAATGAATCCATCAACTTCTGCTAAAAAAGGTTTCATATGAACTTTTTTTGAATTAATTTTTATTGATAACGGATTAATGAAATATTTATTTTTGAATCTACGACTTTGTTGACTATCTCTTTCAAAGATTTCGACATAATCAGGTAATGAGACAAGACAAATACATATCTTATTTTCGTCACTTAGAGTCTTGATCCAGTTTGCGATATTTTCATTTGACTTACTAAATTTCATTTTTGAACTTTGAGTCGAATATATATGATGAAATTCATCAAAAATTATTAATTCAGTACAACTCTCACTTAATTTTGTTTTTAGTCGAAAAGCTCGGTCACTCCGTGTACCGCTGCTTGGATTGATGTCATTGAGCTTATGCAGCATTAATGTTGTAAGGGAATCGATCGTACTTCCCGATGGGATTTGTATATAAAATGCAGGATTCTTACGTATAGAATAATCACTATATTCGACTAAACTAGATGAAAAATTCTGTAGAACTTTTTTGCAAATCGTAGTTTTACCCAAACCACCTTCGGCGATTAGCATACAGCTCGTTGCTTTGTACGGTGAAGCAATTGTCCTTTGCCAACAATCGAGGATTCCCGTCACAGCATTCCTATATTGATTATGCTGAATTATACAATTATCGAGTTTTGCTAACTTTTCATATACATCAGACTTCATGATCAACCTCCAATTCTTCATATCCGAATCTTTCAAAATCCCCAAAACTTATAACTTCATTATTTTTTAATGAACTATCTTTAATACTTATTTTTTCTTCATGATTTAACTGAATATTTGATTCTTTTATGAGTTTAGCTAGATTTCTTTTCTTTTTACTTGATTTGTTTAGTTCTATATCGCTTTGAATAAGTTGTCTTAATTTAATTCGTGCATATATATTATTCTTTTCTGGATATTCATCTAAGTCATTAAGTTTTAATTTATTTTTTATTTCACGTACAGCCTTATGTTCACTAAGAGATAAAAATTCAGTATATTCTTTTTGAGTTGATTCTGCTTTTATGCAAATATCATTATTTATAAGTACATATACATAGCTTAAATCGGATTCATCTACTAGAATTTTAGCCTGTTTAACACCCTTTAATTCATGAGTTTTTAGGGCATGTGAATAATAATGGATGTATTCGAATAGAACTCTTCCATTATTAATATCTCTTAAATGAAGAGTGCGGCATAATATATCTGCTTCATCTTGCGTTATACCTTTTGGTGTATATTTTTTTACTTCTTGGTTCCATAATGCTTGAGGAACTCTATTAATGCCTCTATGGAGTTCTTTATGATATATATTGATCCAATTTGGAATATAATTCTTTAGCTGCTCTAATGTTACACTTGCATATTTTTTTGATTTATATTCTTCTCTTTCCTTTGAATTAGATAAAGTTGTTCCTGAAATTTTTTTTATCAAACTGTTTGTCATGTTTTTAAAGAAATTTTCAACATATGGTTTATTGTTACCAGTTTTAAATTGTGCAGGTAGAATAGTAATGTTGAGTGATGAACATAATCTCAAAAAAGAATTATTAATATTTTCTGAGCCGTTATCGGGGATTATGGCGGCAGGAATTCCACCCATCTCATGCTTTGCTGGGCGTGTAATCATATCTTTAAGTGTTTGAAGAGAGCTAAAAGCTGACGGTTGAAAATATGAAATATAGAAGCCAACAATTACTCTTGAGAACCTATCTATTGCGAGTGTTATCCATGCCCGACCAATAGCCTCGAAAGACTCATTATCTAAAATAATTATGTCGAGTTCATGAGAGTCAATCTCTACTATGTGTAATAAGCCATCGCTTATTTGACTCATTGCTGAGGCACGAACATATAGTTGTGCATATCGATTGCCATTCTTTTTTAATTTTTGTAAAAATGGATCGCTAAATTTTTTCATATATCTTTGAATTGATCGAATTGAATAATGATCATCTTCATGATGAATTATATTTTTTTCATCAAGTTGCTCATAGATATAGCTTTCTAAATCTTTGGCAGTATTAATTAATGCAGCATTATTTTCATTTTTTAATACATGATATAAAGCTTCAATAATATAAATTGGTTTTCGTTTTGCTGAGTTACCTTTTCTATTGTCAATTAAACATTTTATATCATATGAATCTGATCTATATACTTTAATCCATTTTGATAAAGTTCGAGTTGAAGGCGGGCTAGGATCATTAATCTTTTTTGAAATTACTTTTATTGTTCTTTCTAAGTTTTCCTTCGCTTGACATCTATTTCCTTTTTTTAAAGATTCATGAATATATGAAAGCCTTCTTTTTATTGTATGAATATCTTTTGGGTTTTTAAGAATAGAGTTGTTTTCATAAATTATTTTAATGTCTCCTTTGTGATAAAGAGAATTGATTTTATCTATCGACCAATAGCTGTTTACACCCCCATGTGCTGTTGTAACTCGAAATTTATCTATTAAAAGAAAAGTAACTTCATATTCTCTATTTTTATAAATAAAACGCATGCCAATTGTTGGAGATATAAATAAACTATCCATTAGATTTCTCCAAGATATTTATTTCTCTAACATTATTTTTGCCGATATGGTTGTAAAAAAGGAGATAGTTTAGATCTTCATATGAGTAATCATAATTTTCAAAATAAGAATACAGATGGTCTAACGGCATACGGTTAGGAAAAGGGATTTCTTTTGCTACCTCAATTCTTTCTTTTGATAGTTGATGCATTCTTATTGATTGATACATTGCTAGCAATCTTTGTCGTTGTCGCTGTGTCGGAATATTTCTGTGATCAAAGAGCTTATATTCAATATCCAATCGGTTAAGATATTTTTTAATTTGATTAAATTTTTCTATTTGTTCATCTGATAGAGAATCAAGGCACTCTTTGACTTCATGTAGTTCATATTGCTTAAGATTATTCAAGATTAAAAAGTCTGGGAAAGCATAAGTATTATTTCCCAGCTCAATTTTTGTGGCTTGTGCACGGTATGCGATAATCGAGTTAAGTCTTTCCAGCTCTATTGCATGCCCAAGCTCGAGTTGGCTTTCAAGTGATAACGCTCCATTATTTTTTATACTCGTGAAGTATGCTGTTCGTTTGCCAAAGCTGCCGTGATATACGTTTCGAACAGCAAAAAATTGATTTGAGAGCGATCGAGAAGGCAGAAATGCCTGTCTAATTTGTTCAAATAGATTTTTTTCAATCTTGATATTTCTACGAACATTCGGTTTAAAACCCATTTTGTATCTCCTTAATTCATCTTTTTGATAGATGTGTTAAATACGCTCAATAAATTTAAGCGAAGACTTGACTATTTAGCCGCATCTAGAGATACTAAAAATCCTACTTAGCAGTATCTATTTAGATGCCAGCTAGGCAAAACGGACTTTTATAGTCCGTTTTGTTTTTTATAAATATAATTATTCATTAACTTCACCTTCTTTTAAACCTAGTTTTACTGCGATTTCATGACTTTTACCACGTCGCGGAATGCGGTTTGAAAGTAGAACTTGATATACTGTATGTGCAGAAAAATTATTTTCTCTTGCCCATTCCGCGATAGTTTTGCCTCGTGCATCAAAATCTTCTCGAACTTGCTTTGCTGTTTTCATCTCTTACAGTTCTGTAAATTTATAGAGATAATATTAAATTAGTTTAATATTGCATCAAAGTCAATTAAGTTGTTGAAATTATTAATATTAAATTAATGTTTTAATTTTGATATCTAATGTTTTTTTAATGTTTTATTTTGGTTTTTAATTTCTAATAGTTTTCATAATCAAATTTTTTGTGAAATTTTTATTTTAAATTCTTGATTTTATATAAAATTAGTAGAGATAACCTAGGAGTTGGAATTAATTTGGAATTTAATTTTATCCAATTTATGTTTTTAACACCTCTATGGAATAAGTTAATACTGATTTTAATTTTAAATAAGACAATATTTTTTATGAATTTAATGGTAATTTTGAGTAAGAAACTATAGTGAGCTAAATACAATGAAAAGAGATTGGGATGTAATTCGTAGTCTGCTTATAGAGATAGAAGCGTTAACTTATTCAGATAGCTTTGATATAGATACTCATGCAATTGATAATCCGCAAGAACAAATAAAATTAGAAATGGCGGATTTGTTACTCGCTAAAGGTTTCTTTACTGGAGAACGGGTATCATATCTTGATGGTGGATTGGGTCTATATAGCTTAAAGCTTACTTGGGATGGACATGAATTATTAGATACGCTTAGGGATCAGAATGTTTGGAATCGTATTCAAGAGATTTCTAAAGAAAAAGGTGTAGATATAACTTTTGAGTCTATTAAGATCATGCTTGGTTTGGCTTTGACCAGTTTGTTAACTTAGAGCGTTTTGGGATGGTTTATATGGATTTGCATATATATGATAATTCATATATAAAGGTCTTATAAAATCTTAAAAGAGCTTAATTCGATGACAACCTCATCAACTGTGAAGATTTATCACAACCCAGCTTGTGGAACATCTAGGAATACTTTGGCTTTGATCCGTAATACAGGTATCGAGCCAATTGTGATTGAATATCTCATTACACCACCTAGTCATGACGAATTAGTTAAATTGATTCAGGACGCAAAATTAACAGTAAGAGAGGCCATTCGCCAGAATGTAGATCCTTATCGGGATTTAGACCTTGACCGTAGTGATTTGAGTGATGAGCAGTTACTTGGTTTTATGCTTGATCATCCAATATTGATTAATCGACCATTTGTTGTTACTGAATTAGGCACTCGCTTAAGCCGTCCTTCTGAAGTTGTCTTAGATATTCTACCATTACCTCAGAAGGGTGCCTTTACGAAAGAGGATGGTGAAAAAGTGATTGATGAAAATGGTCAACGAGTGAATTAAAAATTTTACTTTTTGCATATGATTATCCGTATATCCAAATAAGTGAATAGGAATTAAGAATGGACCAAGTTAATTTTTTTAAATGCTTATCAGATGAAACTCGACTCAATATCGTGACTTTAGTCGCTGAGAATAAAGAATTATGTGTTTGTGATTTGACTGAAAAGTTGCAACTGAGTCAGCCAAAGATTTCTAGGCATTTAGCGTTATTGCGTTCCTCTGGTCTCTTACAGGACAGAAGACAAAGCCAATGGGTGTATTACAGCATTAATCCGCAGTTACCAACGTGGTGTCATGACGTTCTGAATCTTTTGGTAAGCAGTCAAACCATAGCGAATAAAGCTTCCCAAAATATCCAAATAAATAGTTATTGTGAGTAACAGAGTATGAAATTTCTTTTTTTGTGTACTGGAAATAGTTGCCGTAGCATCCTGTCAGAAGTTCTTTTTAACAGCCGCGCGCCTGAAGGGTGGATAGCTTACAGTGCTGGTAGTAAGCCATCAGGGCAAGTACATCCATTGACCATAGAAACTTTAGAGAATCTTGGTCTTTCAACAGATGGTTTGTGGAGCAAAACCATTGATGACTGTGAACAATATCAACCTGACGTGGTGATTACTGTTTGCGATTCAGCAGCTCAGGAAGCGTGTCCACTATATTTGGGTGGAGCGATCAAGGCCCATTGGGGCTTGGCTGATCCTTCACATTTAGATTTGCCGAAAGAAGAAAAATTAAAAGCATTCCAAGTTACGGTTGATCATATCAACCGCCGCTTAGACGCTTTATTGGTACTAGATACAACTCATATGTCTCGCCCAGATTTGATTGCAGCAATCAATCAAATCTCAAATATAGAATGAGAACATCATGGCTCAGCAAAGATTGTCATTTCTAGATCGTAACCTCACGCTATGGATTTTCATTGCGATGGGGTTGGGGATAGCGATTGGAGTTTTTCTTCCCCAAGCATCAATTGCATTGGATAAAATGAGTGTTGATTCCGTC
Organism: Acinetobacter haemolyticus; assembly: GCF_003323815.1. Lineage (NCBI taxonomy): Bacteria > Pseudomonadati > Pseudomonadota > Gammaproteobacteria > Moraxellales > Moraxellaceae > Acinetobacter > Acinetobacter haemolyticus. Next base: position 2,713,791 of record NZ_CP030880.1, on the reverse strand, counting down.
AATATTCCAATTGCGATTGGTTTGATTCTAATGATGTATCCACCATTAGCCAAAGTGGATTATGCAGCTCTACCACAAGTGTTTAAAGACAAAAAAACCTTAACTTTGTCTTTGGTACAGAACTGGGTAATTGCACCAGTATTGATGTTTGCATTAGCCATTATCTTTTTGCATAGCTATCCAGAATATATGACAGGCTTAATCCTAATAGGTTTGGCTCGCTGTATTGCAATGGTCTTAGTGTGGAATGGTTTAGCCTGTGGTGATAACCAATATGTAGCTGCATTGGTGGCTTTTAATAGTATCTTCCAAATTCTATTTTTTAGTACCTATGCTTGGTTATTCTTGACTTTCTTGCCGCCTTATTTTGGTGTTGCAGGGCAAGTGATTAATGTCGATTTCTGGACGATTACTCATGCGGTATTAGTATATTTGGGTATTCCGTTTTTCCTTGGCTTTATAACACGATTCACTTTAGTGAAAGCTAAAGGTCTAGATTGGTATCAAAATGTCTTCTTACCTAAGATCAGTCCACTGAGTTTGTTGGCTTTATTATTCACGATTGTGGCGATGTTTAGCCTCAAAGGGAACGATGTGGTGAGCTTACCACTAGATGTCTTGCGTATTGCCATTCCATTGACGATTTACTTTATCGTGATGTTCTTCATTAGCTTCTTTATGAGCAAATGGATGGGGAATGACTATCCTAAAACAACAGCAATTTCGTTTACTGCTGCTGGTAATAATTTTGAACTGGCATTAGCGGTTGCAATTGCAACCTTTGGTTTAGCTTCACCTGTGGCGTTTACCACAGTGATTGGTCCATTGGTTGAAGTGCCTGTGTTGATTGCTTTAGTCAGTGTGTCTTTGTGGCTTAGAAAAAAGTTTTTTAAAGAAGAGGTGTAATTTTTATGACTCTCCCAAATGTAGATATGAATCTTCTCGATCAACCTACTTTAGATAAAGTACAGGCAAAGGAGTTGGATCATCCACCTCGTATTTTGCTGCTGTATGGTTCTAATCGTGAGCGTTCATACAGCCGATTGGCAGTAATGGAAGCAGGACGTATCTTGGAGCAGTTTGGTGCAGAAGTAAAAATCTTTCATCCTAAAGGTTTGCCCTTGCCTGAAGATGCGGACACTGAGCATCCAAAGGTGAAAGAGTTACATGATTTACTCGCTTGGGCTGAAGGAATGGTGTGGTGCTCACCTGAACGTCATGGCTCAATGAGTTCGATTTTTAAATCACAAATTGATTGGATACCATTAGCAGGTGGTGCAATTCGTGCGACGCAAGGCAAGACTTTAGCATTGATGCAGGTTAGTGGCGGTTCGCAGTCCTTTAACAGTTTAAACCAGATGCGTATTTTAGGCCGTTGGATGCGTATGATCACTATTCCTAACCAATCATCTATTCCAAAAGCTTTTTTAGAGTTTGAAGAAGATGGAAGAATGAAACCGTCATCCTTCTATGATCGAATAGTTGATGTAATGGAAGAACTATATAAGTTCACCTTGCTCACTCGCGGGCAAAGTCAGTACCTCACAGATCGTTATTCAGAGCGAAAAGAGTCGGCAGAAGAATTATCTAAGCGTGTAAATCAACGGAGTCTATAGCTCGAAAATAAGGTTGTGTATACAGATATACTTACTTTTCTATTTTAAAGAATCTGCTTATCAATCGAGTAATGATAATACTTCTCTTAACTATGAGAAATTCATTCAAGTTTGAAATAAATAAAAGCCATCCACTATGGGATGGCTTTTTATCCAAGGCAATTTCAATTGTCGCTAAGGAAATTTCAATTGTCGTTTTTCGTATAAATATTAATTTAGCTTACCAGCTCAACGCACCACCAGTTTGGTAGTCAGTTACGCGCGTCTCGAAGAAATTCTTCTCTTTACGCAAGTCCATCATTTCTGACATCCACTGGAATGGATTGGTCACACCAGCAAACTGCTCAGGCAAACCAAGTTGTGCTAAACGACGGTTACAGATGAACTTCAAATATTCTTCCATCATGCTCGCATTCATACCCAATACACCACGTGGCATCGTGTCACGCGCATATTCGATCTCAAGCATCGTACCTTCAAGAATCATTTGAATCACTTCTTGTTGGAAAGTCGCTGTCCACAAGTGCGGGTTCTCGATCTTGATCTGGTTGATCATGTCGATACCAAAGTTCAAGTGCATTGATTCATCACGTAAGATGTATTGGAATTGCTCAGCAACACCATTCATCTTGTTACGACGACCCATACTCAAGATTTGTGTAAAACCACAGTAGAAGAAGATGCCTTCAAGTACACAATAGAACGCGATCAAGTTACGAAGTAAAATCTGATCGTTTTCAGGCGTGCCTGTATGGAAAGTAGGGTCACTCAAAGACTGTGTATATTTCAAGCCCCAAGCTGCTTTACGCGCAACAGATGGAACTTCACGATACATGTTAAAGACTTCACCTTCATCCATGCCCAATGATTCAATACAGTATTGATATGCATGGGTATGAATTGCTTCTTCAAATGCTTGACGCAAAATGTATTGGCGGCATTCAGGGTTCGTGATATGACGGTAGATCGCCAATACTAAGTTGTTTGCAACCAATGAATCTGCGGTCGAGAAGAAACCTAAAGAACGCATGATGATGGTACGCTCATCTTCAGTTAAGCCATTTTCAGACTTCCAAAGCGCGATATCGTGGTTCATGTTGACTTCTTGCGGCATCCAGTGGTTTGCACACCCGTCAAGATACTTCTGCCAAGCCCACTCATATTTAAATGGAACAAGTTGGTTTAAGTCCGCACGACAGTTGATCATCGCTTTATCATCAACTTGTACGCGTTGTGCACCCATTTCCAACTCTTCTAAACCAGGCGCAACATCCAAATGTTCTAAGGCTTCAGATGCTCGAGCCAACGAATCGGTTGGATTTGTTGATCTGCTGGTATTGGTTCCAGCGGGTTGTGGAGCTGCCACGCGCGGCGATGATGGCTCTGTAGGAGGTACCATCTGCGTATTAACCGTTTTTTGCGAGTCGAGGGACGCAGACTTGTGTTCAGGTGTAGTCGGTTTTTGCGTATCATCTTCAAAATCGTCCCAACTTAGGATAGACATTTTCGTTCTCTCTTCGTTGTATATAGCTGTTATCGATATCTCTCAACAAAGATATCTGTAATATACGTTTATATTGTGTAAGCAAAATTAAGTTTTACTGATTGAGCTTCAATTTCTTGATGATCGAAATTCACAACCCTTAAGACTTATTTTGCTTACGCTGTTGTTTACGAATGGCTAAAAATGCATAGACCATTGGTATATAAAAGAAAATAAAGGCAAAGATCAGAACAGCTAATCCCAACATATAGTTATGAGTCATATTCATCCCACTCTTTGCCTCAATATATTTTAATCTTTGAACCCTTCTTATTATAAAGAAGGGTTCATTATTAGATTAAATTACTGACAAGCCTCACAGTCTGGATTGTCAATTGAACATGCCATTGGTACTGGAGCTGCAGTAGTAAAACCATCCTCTTCAACTTGAGCTTCTGGTTTCTTGTCTTCAACTGCTTGTGCTGCAACCACAGGAGCTTCAACTGATGCAGGTTTTACTGCATTGAGCGCGCCTGTATTGATGGTTGACTTCTCAGCAGAAGTTGCACCTAATGCTCGGAGGTAATAAGTGGTTTTAAGACCACGTAACCATGCCATCTTATAAGTGATATCAAGCTTCTTACCATTTGCACCAGCGATGTAAAGGTTAAGTGACTGTGCTTGATCAATCCATTTTTGACGACGTGATGCAGCATCGACGATCCAGCGTGTATCAACTTCAAATGCTGTCGCGAAGATCGCTTTTAATTCTTCAGGAATACGTGCAATCTTCTGAACTGAACCTTCAAAGTGTTTCAGGTCGTTTACCATCACTGTATCCCATAGACCACGTTCTTTTAATGCACGCACAAGGTATGGGTTAATCACAGTGAATTCACCAGAAAGGTTAGATTTCACATACAAGTTTTGGAATGTCGGCTCAATCGACTGAGACACACCGCAAATGTTTGAAATGGTTGCAGTTGGAGCAATCGCCATCACATTTGAGTTACGCATACCGTCTTTTTGAACTTTGGCACGTAAAGTGTCCCAGTCTAAACGTTGTGTACGGTCAACTTCGAACATACGTTCTGGACGTGATTTTGCAACGATTTCTAAAGAGTCGATTGGCAGAATCCCTTGATCCCACAATGAACCTTCAAATGTTGAGTAAGCACCACGCTCAAGCGCAAGATCGCTTGATGTTTGAATCGCATAGTAGCTGATTACTTCCATTGATTCGTCAGCAAAATCAACCGCTGCATCAGAACCGTAAGCAATACCCATTTCATAGAGTGCGTCTTGGAAGCCCATGATGCCCATACCGACAGGGCGGTGCTTCAAGTTTGAGTTTTTCGCTTGTGGTACAGCGTAATAGTTAATGTCGATCACGTTGTCGAGCATACGAACTGCTGTTTTAATCGTACGTGCTAACTTTTCACGATCTAACACACCACCTTGAACGTGTTGTACAAGGTTGATTGAACCTAAGTTACATACCGCAATTTCATCTTGGTTAGTATTTAACGTGATTTCTGTACATAAGTTCGATGAGTGCACCACGCCCACATGTTGTTGTGGTGAACGTAAGTTACATACGTCTTTGAATGTGATCCACGGGTGACCTGTTTCAAACAACATCGAAAGCATCTTGCGCCATAAGTCTTTGGCACGCACTTTCTTGTGGAGCATGTTTTGTTCTTTTGCGACCGCTTCGTAGTGCGCATAACGCTCAGCAAATTCAGCGCCTGTTAAGTCATGCAAGTCTGGTGTTTCAGAAGGCGTGAATAGTGTCCATTCAGCATCTTCAAATACACGCTGCATGAATAAATCAGGAACCCAGTTTGCTGTGTTCATGTCGTGGGTACGACGACGGTCATCACCTGTGTTCTTACGTAGCTCTAGGAATTCTTCAACGTCCAAGTGCCAAGTTTCTAAGTACGCACAAACCGCACCTTTACGTTTACCACCTTGGTTAACAGCAACTGCGGTATCATTCGCTACTTTAAGGAATGGTACAACACCTTGAGACTTACCGTTGGTGCCTTTGATATAAGAGTTCAAAGCACGTACTGGTGTCCAGTCATTACCTAAACCACCCGCCCATTTAGAAAGCATTGCGTTGTCACGCATCGCACCATAAATGTCATACAGGTCATCACCAATTGTTGTTAAATAACAGCTTGATAATTGTGGACGTAATGTACCTGAGTTAAATAGGGTAGGCGTAGATGCCATGTAATCGAAGCTAGATAATAAGTTATAGAACTCGATTGCGCGCTCTTCTTTATTTTCTTCGTTGAGTGCAAGACCCATCGACACACGCATAAAGAAAAGTTGTGGCAATTCAAAACGTACGCCATTTGAGTGAATGAAGTAACGATCGAATAAAGTTTGAAGACCTAAATAGGTAAATTGGTTTGAGCGTTCTGGTTGGATTGCTGCTGCCAATTTTGCAAGATCAAAATTCAGAAGGTCAGGAGATAGAAGGTCGAGTTCGATCCCTTTTTTCAAGAAGGTTTCTAATGCGTCGCCTTCTAAAGTGTCTGTTGGTAGACCCAAGAACTCTAATCCAGTGCTAACCAGTTCATTACATAATAAACGTGCAGTCACATAAGTATAGTTTGGTTCTTGCTCAATACGGGTACGCGTTGCCATCATCATGGTGGTTGCAACATCGCTTTCTTTTACGCCGTTATATAAGTTTTTAACGGTTTCATCCACGATCGCTTGAACATCAATCCCTTCTAAACCTGCACTTGCGGTTTCAATTGTCGCAGTAAGTGCATCGAGATCCAAAGGTTGGAGCTGTCCTTTGGCATCCGTGATTTGTAGGGTCGGGTGATGATTTGCACCAGTTTGCTGACGAGCAGTTGCACGTTGTTCACGATAAATCACATAGGCACGAGCAACTTTTTGTTCGCCAGTGCGCATCAAAGCCAATTCAACTTGGTCTTGGATTTCTTCGATATGAATTGTGCCGCCCGAAGGTAAACGACGGTTAAATGTGTTCATTACCATTTCGGTCAATTGCGTAATACGGTCATGGATGCGACTAGAGTCTGCACCTTGTTGACCTTCAACTGCCAGAAATGCTTTCCCTATCGCAACAGAAATTTTCTCGGCATTAAATGTCGCAATCTCTCCGGTGCGTTTAATGACCTGAAGTTGGCCAGGAGTAGAAGTGATGATGCTCATGTCAGCATAGCTCCATTATCATCTATTTTTATGTTCATAGACCGTTTGAATCGAGCAAAAAGTATGCCACGATATTTGAGGGATAAACACAATACTTAGTGGTTAAAGTTTGTTTTAAACACAAGATACGGGATTTTTACCAGCAGATCAATCCTTGACATTTTACTAAATTTTTTTTCATGTCTTAACTGCTGATTTCACAGGGACATAGCATAACAAAGCGATTTAAAAACACGTATAGATAACTCTGTGGATAACTCAAAAAACAAACACTTAAATTTTGTTTGATGAAGGAAGAAACAAATTGTTTAACATTGGCACAAAAAATATACTTAATTTTCATTTTGCTGAAAAAACCCAGATAAAACTGAAAAAGGTATTAAAATTCATAATTTTAATAAAAAGATAACAAAACTGGCTAGGCGTGTATCAGTTTGGTGAAGGCCACTTGTTTACAATGTAAACGTGTGTATATTGCAAAACATAAACCAATGTATCTGTAAGATTATTAGGGGCAAATAAATGAGCCAAGAAGAAAAGTTACCGAAGATTCTAATCGTAGAAGATGACGAGCGTTTAGCACGATTAACACAAGAGTATTTGATCCGTAACGGTTTGGAAGTTGGGGTTGAAACAGATGGTAATCGCGCAATCCGTCGAATCATTAGTGAGCAACCAGATTTAGTAGTATTAGATGTGATGTTACCTGGTGCGGATGGTTTGACTGTTTGCCGTGAAGTGCGTCCACACTATCACCAACCGATTCTGATGCTTACTGCACGTACCGAAGATATGGATCAAGTGCTTGGCTTGGAAATGGGGGCAGATGACTATGTTGCTAAACCTGTTCAACCGCGTGTGTTATTGGCGCGTATCCGTGCTTTGTTACGTCGTACTGACAAAACCGTTGAAGATGAAGTGGCACAACGTATCGAATTTGATGATCTTGTGATTGATAATGGCGGTCGTTCAGTCACTTTGCATGGTGAGCTGGTTGACTTTACCAGTGCAGAATATGACTTGTTATGGCTATTAGCATCAAATGCGGGTCGTATCTTGTCTCGTGAAGATATTTTTGAGCGTTTACGTGGTATTGAATATGACGGTCAAGACCGTTCGATCGATGTTCGTATTTCTCGTATTCGTCCAAAAATTGGTGATGATCCAGAAAACCCGAAACGTATTAAAACAGTACGTAGTAAAGGTTACTTATTCGTTAAAGAAACCAATGGGATGTAAAATTCAGCCCCTCCTTCTTACAAGGAGGGTTTCTTCTTTTGGAAAGGAGAAGCTGTTGAATAATTTGGAATCATATCCCTTATGGTGAGTCGAGTACTGAAGAACAGCATATTCTTGCGAATTTATGCTGGATTGGTTGTATTGGTGGTTGTGGTTGCCGCATTTTGTTATTTGCTGGTCCAAATCATTAACTATCAGCGTGCGCAAGAATATCGAGAGTCTCTTACAGATGGTATTTCCTACGTTATTAGTGAGGGGGTATCTCGCCAACCAGAGAAACAGCAGAAATTAGATTGGATTTCTGATGCTTCTGATCTGTTGGAATTGCCGATTTATTATGTAGATGCGGCACGAGTTGAATTGTCTCGGACTGAAAAAAAGCGAATTGCTGAACAAAAGTCAGTGGTTCGATATGATGCGAATCATGGCGTGGGCTATATCATCATCGGTTTGAAAGATGATCCGCAGCATTTTCTCTATATCAAAGTCGATAAGATAGGTGAACGCCAGATGAAGGCGTTGCCAATTTTTGTCTTGGATTATTTGATGTTTTATCCGGGACAAGAAAGTGAGTATTTGGAACGAATCAAACAACATTTTTATTATCCTATTGAAATCATGGATATCCGAGATGTGAATTTAGATTCAGAACAAATAGGACGTCTACGCCAAGACCAAAGCGTGTTGCTATATAAAGATAGCGCGACCATACGCGGCACCACGATTTCGATTGTTTCCCCGATGCCGAACTATCCTGCACGAGTCTTGATCTTGGGTCCTGTGCCGATGTTTAACTGGATGCCTTTCCAGCTTTCCGCAGGCATTACCTTATTTAGCTTGTTCTTGTTGAGTTTAGGTGTCTATGGGCTGATCTTGCCATTAGAACGAAAAATCCGTCAGGTTCGTTATGCTTTAAATAAAATGAAGTCTGGTGATTTGTCACTGCGTGTACCGATCGAAGGTAGCGATGAAATGGCAAATCTAGCTTCAAGCTATAACAATATGTCGGATCATATTCAACGTTTGATCGAGGCGCAGCGAGAGTTGATGCGTGCTGTTTCGCATGAACTCAGAACGCCAGTGGCACGAATCCGTTTTGGCATGGAAATGTTGGCTGAAGAAGATGATTATAATTATCGTATTCAGCAGGTCGATATGATTGATAAGGATATTGAGGCGTTGAATACCTTGATTGATGAAATCATGACTTATGCCAAGTTGGAGCAGGGAACCCCTTCGTTAGATTTTGAAGAAGTTGTATTGGTTGAAGTGCTTGATCAAGTGGCGATGGAAACGGAGGCGCTAAAAACACAAAAAGAAATAGAATTGATTGCACCTTCGTTGGTATTGAAAGTTGATGCAGAACGTCGCTATTTACATCGTGTAGTACAAAACCTTGTGGGTAATGCAGTACGTTATTGCGATAACAAGGTACGTGTCAGCGGTGGTGTTCGTGCAGATGGTCAAGCTTATGTCTGTGTTGAGGATGATGGTCCAGGGATTCCAGAAGAAGATCGCTCTCGAATTTTTGAAGCCTTTGCTCGTCTCGATGACAGTCGTACTCGTGCTTCAGGTGGCTATGGTTTGGGTTTATCTATTGTGAGTCGTATTGCATATTGGTTTGGTGGGACAATTCAGGTCGATCAAAGTCCAAACTTGGGTGGAGCGCGTTTTATTATGACTTGGCCAGCGAAGCGTTATAAGCAAACCACCAAAAAATGATAGCAACCTAGGGGGCTTAATTCGGTGCAGCCTCCTAGATATGATCAATGTGTAAAAGAGTTTAAAAATCATAACAAAAGCCAAAGCGTAGTTGAGCTTTGGCGAAAGAATATTTAAAGCGATGCAACAAAGGTTGATTATTCTTGTAGCGAAGAATCAGGTTCGATTAATGGGCGACCAGATCTCAAACTTTGTAATGCATCTGCATTGAAATCAATCAATAAAGAGTTGTTTTTGACATCAATTTTATAGCTTTGAATCAGTCGTTCATCTCCATTCAATGTCTCAACTCGATAGGCATCAGCAATATTTAGAATACCTTCAAGATTGGTTGTTGTTGATGCAAAGTCTTCTCGAAATACGTCATAAATATCTCTTAAATCAAAAATCGCATTATCCGCATCTGGATGCTTTCGAACATAATTTTCAATATGGCGCATGAGGAGTTGTGAAAAAAAGAAATAATCTGAGTCGTGTGCGAATTTTAGCTGCATATTTATTCTCCTTCTTGTCTATCTTTAGAATACCGATCTATTGCTAAAGCTGTGTATAAAGATAATTAAAGTATTTAGCTGAATTGCAACAGATTATGTCGAAATGACCACTTGGTTTCGTCCTTGCCGCTTGGCACGATAAAGTGCATCATCGGCATGTTTGAATAATTGTTCAGTCGAGTAGTTTTTTTCTGGTGTGTTGATGCAGATACCAATGCTAGTTTGAATTGAGAAAATTTGTGCGTGTTCTAGTTGAATTGGAGATTCACTTACATGTTGGCGGATTTTTTCGGCACATTGATAGGCTACACTTTCATTGGTGTTGGCAATGAAAATTGCAAACTCTTCACCTCCCAAGCGTCCAAACAAGTCTTGAGGGTTTAAGAGCGTTTGAGTGGTTTTAACAAAGTGTTGTAAGGCACGGTCACCGATTTGATGGCCGTAGCTGTCGTTAATGTGTTTAAAGTGGTCAATATCAAGCATCAAGAAAGCACTTGTATGGCCTGCATTTTGGGCTTGTTCTTGGAGAATTTGCAGTGATTGAAGAAATTGACGACGTGTTAGGCTGGAGGTCAACTCATCGTGAGCAATAGTATGTTGTAGTTCTTCAATGAGTTTGGATCGAACTTTATTAATACTGGAAACGGTGAGTGGGGCAATTGTCATCATGATCAGCCCAAGACGCGTTGAGATCGTGTTGTTTAAATAATTGTCGGGATAAAGCAGTAAATAGTTTTGAGACACATGATAAATAATAAAGGCACAACTGATCGAGCTAATGATGGTCACGGAAAAATGTTGATATCGCAGTGCGCACCAAATTAAGGGGGCAATTGGGTAAAGTAAAGAACCGGGACCCGCATCATAGTAAGCGATCACAATCGAAACGACTACGGCAACCAAAGGCAAAACGGTTTGAATAGCGGTATCTTTTAGCTCTTTCAAACACTGTTTGAAGGCGGTTAGATTCGGCATGCTGATGAGTGCAGGTAGTAATAGTAAGGCATTTTGAATTTCGGATGTAAACCAATAGCCGAAGTCCTCCCAAAATGAACCTAAAGCAAACGGCGTGTCTAAATAAGGCAGTAAAATTGCTGCAAATAAGGCACTAGCCAGTCCTCCAATACAACAAAAACTAAATAAAAATAAATAAAAATAGCCATGATGCATTGAGCGAATAATTTGACTAAAACGGACATACAAGGCTAGTGTTGTGATGACATAAAGTAGATTTGCGGTTGTTAAACAAATATTTAATATAAAAGGAGTATCTTGAGTGGTATCGGCAATCAGGTAGCCAACAATTGCCCCTATAAAACTGATTGGGTGGCGTGTTTGTGGAAAGCGAATTAATAAGCCAAGTAGCACCGAATTTGCAGGCCAAAAAGAAGCAAGAAATGTAAGGTGTCGTGTGGCAATCCCAAGTAGGCAACACAGAAAAATAACCCCAGCAAAAAGTAGAAAGAGTTGGAAGAGCGAGTGGGGTTTTAATGCTGCTTTGGGGTGAGGCATTCTGACGCGTTTCCATAAGGGGGAATTGGGTCGCGCTATTATATAAATTTTGTTTAAATTTTCATCATAAATTTATCGCAATGCAATGATTTAGTTCATGCTGCAATATTTTTGCGCATAGGGTGCGAAAGGCGGATGTTTTTGGCGCACGAGTAAAGAAAAAAATGATTAACTTTTGGTGTTTGATTAGTTAATTCGATTTTTGAGGGTGAATTAACCATGTTATTGGATATATTTGTAAATTTAAGGACAAAATCATCCGAAAGACTAAAGCGCTTCAACTAGCATGAGAAATTAGAAATCAGGTACAATTGGCGGAATTAATTTTGTGTTTGGTGTATTTGAAGGCCAATACATACATTCTTTGTTAAAAATAGGCCTGCCAGGAGTTATCCCCGCATGAGTGCCATTACTCCATACGATTGGGCGATTATTGCCTTCGTGATCGGCGTTACATTTCTTTGCGTTTTTATGCTGACCGTTCCTTTACTCCTTGGGGGTAAAGCATGGGGACGTGCCAAGCAAGAACAGTTTGAATCAGGTGTAGTGAGTGCGGGTGGTGCCCGTATTCGCTTGTCAGCCAAATTCTATTTAGTTGCAATTTTCTTTGTCGTTTTTGATTTAGAAGCACTTTACCTCTACGCGTGGGCAACTTCTGTGCGTGAAGTAGGTTGGGTTGGCTTTGCAGCTGCTGCAATTTTTATTTTGATTTTATTGATTGGTTTGATTTACGAACTTTCAACTGGTGGACTGAATTGGGCACCTTCGGATCGTCGTAAAGCAGCAGGGATCAAAACAAAAATTGGTTCACCAAATATGAATATCGCTGACATTACTCGATTCAATAATATCGAAGAACTCGTTGTCGATCCTACTGGTCAAATTCCAGCACAGTCTTCTGGTCGTGTTAAATCTAAAACACCGACTACATCATCATTTGAACAGGAGTAAGTCGGGATGAAATATACTTTAACCCGTGCGAATCCAGATGCCGATCAATATCCATTGCAAGATCGTCAAATCGTCACTGATCCACTTGAGGAAGAAGTGAATAAAAGTGTGATGATGACACGTCTTGAAGATGTGTTGCATACCGCAGTCAACTGGGGACGTAAAAACTCATTATGGCCATTTAACTTTGGTACATCATGCTGCTACGTTGAATATGCAACGACATTGACAGGCGTACATGACTTGTCACGCTTTGGTGCTGAGGTTATTCGTGCTTCACCACGTCAGGCTGACTTGATGATTGTTGCAGGGACTTGCTTCGTTAAAATGGCACCTGTTATTCAGCGTTTGTACGAACAAATGTTGGAACCAAAATGGGTGATCTCAATGGGTGCTTGTGCTAACTCAGGTGGTATGTACGACATCTATTCAGTGGTTCAAGGTGTAGACAAAATTATTCCTGTTGATGTGTACATCCCAGGTTGCCCACCACGTCCAGAAGCATTGATTCAAGCATTGATGTTACTTCAAGACCAAATTCAACTAGAGCGCCGTCCACTTTCAGCGGTTATTGGTGATGATCTTCAGCCTGTGTATAAGCCAAAGATGATGCCAGAACGTGACCGTAAAAATGCTGAACGTATTGCGGTAAAAAACTTACGCTCTATGGATGAAATTAAATAATTTTAACGATGAGTTTTTGACATATCCCTGATGGATATGGTCATCGGAAAGAATTGCCAGAATTTGTATTAAATAGGAAGCCAAGCCAATGGCTGAAACTGACATTGCTATGCCAGAATCGACTCAAGTCGATTCACGCCCAGCATTTGCAATTGTAGAAGAGCTCAAAACCAAATTTGGTGAGAACTTTTACGTGCAGACGACTTGTGAAGAGTTTCCAACAGTCTGGGTTGAGCGCGCACGCGTGCAAGAAGTCCTTATGTTCCTCCGTAAAGTGGAACGTCCTTATGTGATGTTGTTTGACTTATCTGCGGTAGATGAGCGTTTGCGTGTTCACCGTGATGGGTTGCCAGCATCTGACTTCACTGTGTTCTATCACTTATTATCGCTGGAGCGTAATAGTGATATTCGTATCAAAGTTGCGTTGAATGAAAATGATTTAAGCATTCCAACGGCAACCAATATTTGGCCAAATGCCAACTGGTACGAGCGTGAAGCTTACGATATGTTTGGAATTGATTTCGCCGGGCATCCAATGCTTCGTCGTATCTTATTGCCAACTTATTGGGAAGGTCATCCATTACGTAAAGAATATTCTGCCCGTGCGACAGAATATACGCCGTATATGCAAGATCAAGCCAAGCAAGATTTCGAGCAAGAGCATTTGCGTTTTGTACCAGAAGATTGGGGTCTAACACGCGGCAATGATGACGAAGACTTCATGTTCTTGAACTTGGGTCCTAACCATCCATCTGCGCATGGTGCTTTCCGTGTGGTTTTACAGTTGGACGGTGAAGAAGTCAAAGACTGTGTGCCAGATATCGGTTATCACCACCGTGGTGTGGAAAAGATGGCTGAACGTCAAACGTGGCATTCATTCATCCCTTATACGGATCGTGTTGACTACTTAGGTGGTTGTGCGCAAAACATGCCATATGTGATGGCGGTTGAGCAGCTTGCAGGGATTAAAGTTCCTGAGCGCGCACAAGTCATTCGTGTCATGTTGAACGAATTATTCCGTATCAATAACCACTTACTTTACTGTGGTACAGCGATTCAGGATGCGGGTGGTATGACGCCAGTATTTTATATGTTCGCTGACCGTCAAAAAGTTTACGACATCGTTGAGGCGATTACGGGTTACCGTATGCACCCAGCATGGTTCCGCATCGGCGGTACAGCACACGACCTTCCAAACAATTGGCAAAAGCTAGTTAAGGAATTGTTGGAGTGGATGCCGAAACGTTTGAACGAGTACTACACAGCTGCACTTAAAAACTCAGTATTTATCGGTCGTACGCGTAACGTTGCGCAATATGATGCTAAATCTGCGTTGGCTTGGGGTGTGACAGGTACAGGTTTACGTGCGACGGGTATTGATTTTGACGTTCGTAAATATCGTCCATACAGTGGTTATGAAAACTTCGACTTTGATATTCCAGTGGAATATGAAGGCGATGCATATGCACGTGTATTGGTACATTTCCGTGAAATCACTGAGTCTTTGAAAATCATTCAACAGTGCTTGGATAACATGCCTTCTGGTCCATATAAAGCGGATCATCCATTGGCTGTTCCACCACCGAAAGATAAGACATTACAAGATATTGAAACCTTGATTACGCACTTCTTGAGCGTGTCATGGGGTCCTGTAATGCCTGCAGGTGAAGCATCCTTTATGACTGAAGTGGTGAAAGGTGCGAGTACCTATTACCTCACTTCGGATAAGTCGACGATGAGTTACCGTACCCGTATTCGTACACCAACGTTCACGCACTTACAGCAAATTCCTTCCGTGATTAACGGCAGCTTGGTATCTGATTTGATCATTTATTTGGCGACCATTGACGTGGTTATGGCTGACGTGGATCGCTAGGGGTAAACGATTATGATGATTTTGACTGATAAAAAACCTCGTGTGAATGTTGAAGGGATTTTGACTGCTGAAGAAATCCATGACATTGAACATCACATTGATCACTATCCGTACCCACGTGCAGCATCACTAGATGCGCTCAAGTGTGTACAACGCCGTAATGGTTGGGTAGATGATGCACAAATGAATGCAATTGCACAATTGCTTAGCATGAGCGTGGCAGATTTGGAAGGTGTAGCAACATTCTATAACCGTATCTACCGCCAACCTGTGGGACGTCATGTAATTTTATTGTGTGACTCAATTGCTTGTTTCTTGATGGGTGCGGAAACGCTTGCAGAAGCGTTCCAACGTGAGTTGGGTATCCAGTATGGGCAAACTACAGTTGATGGTCGTTTTACCTTGCTCCCAATTTGCTGTTTAGGTAATTGTGACAAAGGTCCAACGTTAATGATTGATGAAGATACCCACGGTTTAGTGGACGTATCATCAGTTAAACAGTTATTGGAGAAGTATGTATGAATACTGAACCAAAACCAATTTATGGCGACGGTAATCCAGAAACTCATCCGCTGACTTGGCGTTTGAGTAAGCAAGATGCAGTACGCAATGCTGATGACTACGAAGCACTTGAAGGTTATGCAGGCTTTAAAAAAGCACTCAGCATGCCGCCAAAAGATGTACTTGAAGTCATTAAAGCTGCGACGGTTAAAGGCCGTGGTGGTGCAGGTTTCCCTGCGGGTATTAAATGGTCATTGATGGCGCCAAATGATAATTCTGGTCCTCGCTATTTGATCTGTAATGCCGACGAAATGGAGCCAGGTACCTTCAAAGACCGTTTGTTGATGGAAAAACTTCCTCATCAATTGATCGAAGGGATGTTGATTGCAGGTTATACCTTAGAAGCAACGCATGGTTATATCTTCATTCGTGGTGAATATATCGAAGCTGCTCAATACTTAAATGAAGCATTAGAGCAAATCCGTGCCAAAGGTTACTTAGGTGAAAATATCCTCGGTACCGGCTGGAACTTTGAAATGCATGTTCACACAGGCGCAGGTCGTTATATCTGTGGTGAAGAAACCGCATTGATTAATTCACTTGAAGGTCGCCGTGCCAATCCACGTACTAAACCACCATTCCCACAAGTTGCGGGTGCATGGGGTCGTCCGACGATTGTCAACAACGTTGAAACCTACAATAACTTGCCTGCGATTATGTTGCGTGGACCTGAATGGTACATCAACTTGTCTGCACACAAGTCTAAAGATCCTGGAACTAAAATTTACGGTGCATCAGGTAAGGTGAAGTTCCCTGGGCTTTGGGAATTGCCATTTGGTACAACAGCGCGTGAAGTAATTGAAGATCATGCGGGTGGTATGCGTGATGGTTTAACACTGAAAGCATGGTTACCGGGCGGCGCATCAACAGATTTCTTGGCTGCTGAACATATTGACTTGCCAATGGATGCTGAAAGCATCATGAAGGCAGGTTCTCGTTTAGGAACATGTTTGTTGATGGTGGTAGATGAAACGCAATGTATGGTTTCAGCGACCCGTAATCTAGAAGAATTCTTTGCGCGTGAGTCTTGTGGTTTCTGCACACCATGTCGTGATGGTTTACCGTGGGCTGTTAAAGCACTGAAAGCACTCGAAAATGGTGAAGGGAAGATGGAGGATATTCAACATCTCTCTGAACTTACTAAAAAGTTGTGGATTGGTAAGACTTTCTGTGCCCACGCACCTGGTGCGATGGAGCCACTGATGGGCGCATTAAAATATTTCCGTCATGAGTTTGAGGCAAAGGTAAGTACCCATGCAGCAACTCGTGATGTAGAACAGGTTTAAGGAATTCGACTATGGCTACAATTCATGTCGATGGAAAATCGTATGAAGTCAACGGCTCAGAAAACTTGCTACAAGCATGTCTTAGCCTTGGCATCGATATCCCGTATTTTTGTTGGCACCCATCCTTAGGTTCTGTTGGTTCTTGTCGTCAATGTGCGGTAACTCAATACGCGAATCCTGAGGACACACGTGGGCGTTTGGTGATGTCTTGTATGACACCAGCCGCTGACAATACTTATATTTCGATTGAAGATAAAGAAGCAACAGAGTTTCGTGCATCGATTGTTGAATTCTTGATGACGAACCACCCACATGACTGTCCAGTTTGTGAAGAAGGTGGTCACTGTCATTTACAAGATATGACAGTGATGACACAGCATGATCGTCGTCGCTATCGCTTTACTAAACGTACCCATCATAACCAAGAGTTAGGTTCGTTTATTGCGCATGAGATGAACCGTTGTATCGCATGTTATCGTTGTGTGCGTTACTACAAAGACTATGCAGGCGGTACAGACTTTGGTGTGTATGCCAATGCTTCACGTGTTTACTTTGGTCGTCCAGAGTCGGGTACTTTAGAATCAGAATTCTCTGGTAACTTGACAGAAGTCTGTCCAACAGGTGTGTTTACTGATAAGACACATTCAGCACGTTATAACCGTAAGTGGGACATGCAGTATGCGCCAAGTGTCTGCTTTGGTTGCTCTTCTGGCTGTAACATTTCTCCGGGTGAGCGTTATGGCGAAATCCGTCGTGTTGAAAACCGTTTTAATGGTTCAGTCAATCAATACTTCCTTTGTGATAAAGGTCGTTTTGGTACGGGTTATGTCAATCGTGAAGATCGTCCACGTCAACCTCAATTCCGTAATGGTGAAACTGTAGCAACCGTGAGTGTTGATCAAGCTCTTGATCAAGTGATTGCGCAGCTTAAAGGTAAGAAAGTTTTAGGTATTGGTTCTCCTCGCGCAAGCTTGGAATCAAACTACGCACTTCGCCAACTTGTTGGTCAAGATAACTATTCAACAGGTATGTCTCAAAAAGAGCAGAACTTGGTTGAGTTAGCTGCATCTATCATGCAAACACAGGGTATCTATAACCCAAACATGCGTGAAATTGAAAGCTATGATGCCGTGTTGATCTTGGGTGAAGACTTAACGCAAACAGCACCACGTATGGCTTTGTCGGTTCGCCAAGCTGCGAAAAATAAAGCGAAAGAAATGGCTGCTAAAACGCGTACACCTGACTGGTTGGCAGAACCTGTACAACGTATTGGTCAAGAAGCGAAGTCACCGATTTATATCCTTGCTGCAACGCAAACGCGTTTAGCGGATGTGGCAACAGGTGAAGTCGTTGCATCTCCAAATGATATTGCACGTTTAGGTTTTGCGGTTGCTGCTGCTGTAAATGGTGAAACAGTATCTGGTCTTGACGATGACGCAAAAGCATTTGCACAAACCATTGCTGATACCTTAAAAGCTGCGAAAAAACCATTGATTATCTCTGGTACCAGCTTACAAGATCCAGCAATCATGGAAGCTGCTGCACAAGTTGCGCAGAATCTAGGTGAAAATGCTGGCTTATCATTGACAGTTCCTGAAGTGAACTCAATGGGCTTAGCATTATTCGGTGGCTTAAGCTTAGAACAAGCGTTTGCACAAGATTATGATGCAGTGGTTGTAGTTGAAAATGACTTAACTCGTCGTATCCCCGTTGCTCAAGTCAAAGCTGCATTGGATAAAGCTGAAACTGTGATTGTATTGGATCACAGTGAAACTGAAACCTTGAAACTTGCAGATATTGTTCTTTCTGCTGCAAGTTTTGCAGAGGGTGACGGAACTGTAGTCAGTCAAGAAGGGCGTGCACAACGCTTCTATCAAGTGTATGACCCAAGCTACTACAAGCCTGAATATGCAATCAAAGAATCTTGGCGTTGGTTACATGCCGTTGAGACAGGTCTCAAAGGTAAAGCTGTAGATTGGACACTTCTTGATGATGTGATTGATGACATCGTGAAAAATGTTCCTGTGCTTGAAGCGATTCAAGATGTTGCACCAGATGCTGGCTATCGTATTCATGGTTTAAAAATTGCGCGTGAACCACGACGTTATTCTGGTCGTACCGCAATGCGTGCGCCATTATCTGTTCATGAGCCTAAACAGCCAACTGATCCTGACTCAGCATTAACTTTCTCGATGGAAGGTTATGTGGGTAATCAAACAGCATCTTCACTGGTACCATTTGCATGGTCAGCAGGTTGGAACTCACCTCAAGCTTGGAACAAATACCAAGATGAAGTGGGTGGTCACTTAAAAGGTGGTGATTCTGGTGTTCGTCTTTTTGATCGTTTAGCAAAACGTCCTGCACGTAGCTATGTTGCACCAACTGCTGTTGTGGTGAACCCTGAAAGCTTCCGTCTTGTACCTATGCACCATATCTTTGGTTCTGGTGAATTCACCATTAAAACACCTGCAATGGAATCTCGTATTCCTGAAGCAATGTTTGCAGTCGGTGAGCAAGATGCGACACGTTTAAATGTTCAAGATGGTCAACGTATTACGGTAAAAGCAGGCGAAACCAGCATTAGCTTACCTGTACAAGTGATTGAATATTTACCAACAGGTTATATTGGTTATCCAATTGGCTTAGCACCAACAGTTTCATTGGCAGAGCCTGTTTCTGTGGCGGTAGGAGTGTAATTCATGAATCAAGAAATTATACGTCAAACGCCACTTTGGGCTGAGAACTGGCCGATTGCCTACTCAGTGATTCAAGCCATTGTGATCTTGCTTGTGGTGGTATTGGTTGCTGCGTTGATGTCGTTTATTGAGCGTCGTCTGTTGGCATTATGGCAAGACCGTTATGGTCCAAACCGTGTTGGTCCTGGGGGTATGTTCCAGATTGTTGCCGACATGCTCAAGATCATGTTCAAAGAGGACTGGACACCAAAGTTTGCTGATAAGTTGACTTTCCGTTTAGCACCAGCAGTTGCGATGGCAACTGCGGTACTTTCCTTTATGGTCATTCCTGTGAGCCCAATGTTGGGTGTTGCAGATATGAGTATCGGTCTATTGTTCTTTATGGCAATGGCGGGTATTGCAGTCTACGCAGTGCTATTTGGTGGTTGGGCATCGAATAACAAATACTCATTGCTTGGTGGTCTTCGTTCAGCGGCACAAACCATTTCTTACGAAGTGTTCTTGGGTATTTCGTTGATGGGTGTGGTGGCGATTGCAGGTTCATTCAACCTACGTGAGATTGTTGAAGCACAACGTGATATGTGGTTCATCATCCCACAATTCTTAGGTTTCTTGATCTTTGTGGTTGCTGGTGTTGCGGTAACGCACCGTCATCCATTTGACCAACCTGAAGCTGAGCAAGAGTTGGCAGAAGGTTACCATGTTGAATATGGTGGTATGAAGTGGGGGATGTTCTTCGTTGCAGAATATGTCAACGTGGTATTGATCTCAGCATTAATCGTGACTTTATTCTTCGGCGGATGGCTTGCACCATTTAACTTAGAAATTCCATTTGTTCCACCAGTTTTTTGGTTCGTAATTAAAACAGCATTCTTTGTAATGATGTTTGTCTTGGCACGTGGTTCATTAATGCGTCCACGTTATGACCAAGTGATGAATTTTGGTTGGAAAGTTTGTTTGCCATTGGCGTTGGTCAACTTGTTAGTGACTGGTGCTGTGATTCTGATGAATCAGGCCTAGGACAGCAGGGAGTACAAAATGTATAAAATTCTAGCTGGATTTGGATCGATTGTACGTTCGTTGTGGATGGTGTTTAGCCATGTCACACGTAAACGTGACACGATTTTATATCCAGAAGTACCAGCTGAACAAATTGTGCCTCCACGCTTTCGTGGTCGTATCATCTTAACGCGTGATCCAGATGGTGAAGAGCGTTGTGTGGCGTGTAACCTATGTGCGGTTGCATGTCCAGTTGGCTGTATTTCATTACAAAAAGCGGAAAAAGAAGATGGACGTTGGTATCCAGAGTTTTTCCGTATTAACTTCTCACGTTGCATTTTCTGCGGTATGTGCGAAGAAGCATGTCCAACGACTGCGATCCAGATGACACCTGATTTTGAACTTGCAGAATATGTACGTCAGGACTTGGTGTATGAGAAAGAAAACTTGCTCATTTCTGGTACTGGTAAATATCCAGACTATAACTTTTACCGTGTGACTGGTATGGCTGTGACAGGTAAAGACAAAGGTCAAGCGCAAAAAGAAAGTGCGCCAGTTGATGTACGGAGCTTACTACCATGATGTGGCCATTTTATTTGATGGCTCTAGTGGCCATTGTTTCAACCATTCGTGTTGTGACGAATACAAATCCTGTGCATGCACTGTTGAGCTTAATCGTATCCTTACTTGCTGTGGCGGGTATTTTCATGATCGTAGGTGCGCCATTTGCTGGCGCACTAGAGATCATCGTTTATGCCGGTGCGATCATGGTGTTGTTCGTATTCGTGGTCATGATGTTGAATCTCGGACAGGATACTGTTGAGCAAGAAAGTAAATGGCTGACATCTGATGCATGGGCATTCCCAGCACTCATGAGCTTTCTTATGGGCTTGATTCTCGTCTGGATGCTTGGCAGTGATTACACCACTTCAGGTGCAGTGATGGGGCGTGAAGTTGTGGGTCCAAAAGCTGTAGGTCAGGCATTATTTACGCATTATCTATTACTGGTTGAAATTGCCGCGATGTTATTGCTTGCAGCATTGGTTGCAGCATTCCATTTGGGTAAACGTGAACCAAGTGCAGAAGAGGAAAAAGAATAATGGGACACATCCCTTTAGAACATGGTTTGATTGTCGCAACCATTCTTTTTGCACTGGGTTTTTACGGTGTAATGGTGCGACGCAACCTATTATTTATGTTAATGAGTCTTGAAGTCATGATGAATGCTGCTGCGTTAGCATTTGTTTTGGCAGGTAGTGTCTGGGCGCAACCAGATGGTCAAGTCATGTTTATCTTGATTTTGACTCTCGCTGCGGCAGAGGCATGTATCGGTCTAGCGATCGTCCTTCAGTTCTATCATCGCTTCCATCATTTGGATGTAGATGCTGCTAGTGAGATGCGCGGATGAGTACTTTATATTTAACCATTTTATTTCCGCTCATTGGTTTTATCCTTTTAGCAGCGGGTCGTAACAAACTTTCTGAAAATGTTGCAGCAATTATTGGTGTTGGTTCAGTTGGTTTATCTGCTGTATTTGCTTTAATTGCAGGATTGGCATTTACCAATAGCGGTGATACCGTTTTCGTTCAGCATTTATGGACATGGTTTAATGTCGGTGGTTTCGCACCGGGTATTAGCTTACAGCTAGATGGTCTTTCTCTCATTATGATGGGAATGGTGACTGGGGTAGGCTTTCTGATTCATATCTTCGCATCTTGGTATATGCGTGGTGAAGAA
Organism: Acinetobacter haemolyticus; assembly: GCF_003323815.1. Taxonomy (NCBI): domain Bacteria; kingdom Pseudomonadati; phylum Pseudomonadota; class Gammaproteobacteria; order Moraxellales; family Moraxellaceae; genus Acinetobacter; species Acinetobacter haemolyticus. Next base: position 2,691,737 of record NZ_CP030880.1, on the reverse strand, counting down.
GATTACGCACGTTTCTTCTCATACTTTAACCTATTTGTTGCCAGCATGTTGTTGTTGGTATTGGGCGATAACTTGGCGTTATTGTTCTTGGGTTGGGAAGGCGTAGGTCTGTGCTCTTACTTACTGATTGGTTTCTACTACTCAAATCCTGCAAATGGTTGGGCAGCAATCAAGGCATTTACAGTAACACGTGTAGGTGATGTATTTTTACTCATCGCATTGTTCTTGCTCTATCAACAATTTGGTACTTTGAATACTCAGTACATTGTTGAAAATGCAGCAACTGTAATGACACAAAGCTCATCATTGTCGATCTGGACAGCATTGATGTTGTTCTTGGGCGCGGCAGGTAAATCAGCACAAATTCCATTACAAACTTGGTTAGCAGATGCGATGGCTGGTCCGACACCAGTATCGGCATTGATCCACGCTGCAACGATGGTTACAGCGGGTGTGTACTTATGTTGCCGTATGTTCTCTGTAATGGAGATGGCACCAGAAGTAATGCAATTCATTTCAATTACAGGTGCTGTGACATTATTAGTGGCTGGTTTTGCTGCATTAGTTCAAACCGATATCAAACGTATCTTGGCTTACTCAACCATGAGTCAGCTCGGTTATATGTTTATGGCAGTGGGTGCTGAAGCGTACCAAGCTGGTTTGTTCCATATGTTGACTCACGCATTCTTCAAAGCGTTATTGTTCTTGTCTTCAGGTGCTGTCATTTTGGCGTACCATCATGAACAAAACATTTTCAAGATGGGTGGCCTGTTCAAGCATAACAAATTCTTATTTGCTTGCTTCGCGATTGGTGGCGGTGCCTTAGCTGCGATTCCATTCTTGACCGTTGGCTTCTTCTCGAAAGATGCGATCTTGTGGCAAGTTTGGGCGCATGGTCATACTACAGGTATTGAAACCTTCGGTACGTTGTTCTGGGTTGGTGTTGCTGGTGCTTTCTTAACATCTATCTATACTTTCCGTTTAATTTGGATCGTATTCTTTGGTGAAGAAAAGACGGCATACCATCCAATCAAAGGTGCAACTTATTGGGCTCCACTTGCGATTCTTGCTGTACTTTCAACAGGTGTGGGTGCGTTATTACAAGCGCCAGTTATCGGTATTTTAAATCAAGCTGGTATTCCTGCGTTTGTTATGACTGATGCTTTAGCACATTTACAACATGGTGTTGAATTAAAAGCAGTTGGTATTGCATTGGCTGGCTTGGCCGTTGGTATTTTCCTGTTTGCTTTTGCTTATGGTGCTGTCAAGTCGTTTGCTCAAAGTTCTTTGGGTGCAGGCTTAGCGCATATTTGCCGTACAGCATTCGGTTTTGATGCTTTGTATGACATCGTGTTTGTAAAACCATATTTGTTTATTGCAAAAATCTTAGGTCGTGATCCTGTTGATGGTTTATGGCTGGTATTGCCTGCGATTGTGAAGGGTGGTAATAGCTTTACAAGCGCACGTCAAACAGGTTCATTGCGTGAATACGCATCAAGCATGTCACTCGGTATCGTGGTGTTGTTGATGATCTTGATCGTGATTCAGGTTGTGGGGAAATAAAATGGAAAACAATTTAATTTTACCCGCACTGATTTTAGTTCCTTTCATTGCTGGTTTCATTTGTTGGTTGGTTGATAAATTCGACCAACAATTACCGCGTTGGATTGCCTTAATTGGTATGCTCATCACCTTTGGTTTGGGTATAGCTCTCTGGCAAAATGGTACTTTCAGCTACAGTATGGGTGGTCAAACGCCATCATGGGCTGCAGAGTTTTATCTTCCTTGGATTCAAACCTTAGGTATTAGCATTCACCTTGCAGTAGATGGTTTATCACTACTGATGGTGTTATTAACAGCATTACTTGGTGTGCTTGCTGTGGGTTGTTCTTGGGGCGAGATTCAAAAGAATGTTGGTTTCTTCCACTTAAATCTCCTTTGGAGTTTAGGTGGGGTGATCGGTGTATTCTTAGCGATTGACTTATTCTTGTTCTTCTTCTTCTGGGAGATGATGCTCGTACCAATCTATTTCTTGATTGCGTTATGGGGTCATAAAGGTTCGAATGGTCGTTCACGTGTTTATGCTGCAACCAAGTTCTTCTTATATACCCAAATTGCTGGTTTGATTATGTTGATCGGTATCCTAGGCCTTGTGGTTTATGGATACATGATGACAGGCATGATTGGTTTTGATTACAACTATCTTATGGCTGTAGCACATCGTTTACCGCCTGAAGTTGCATATGCCTTCATGTTGTGTTTCTTCATTGGTTTTGCTGTGAAATTACCAGTATTCCCATTACACGGTTGGTTACCTGATGCGCATGCGCAAGCACCAACTGCGGGTTCTGTGGATTTAGCGGGTATTTTGATTAAAACCGCGGCTTATGGTTTGCTTCGTTTTGTCATTCCATTCTTTCCAGCAGCATCAGCACAATTTGCAGATATTGCGATCATTCTCGGTTTGATTGGTATTTTCTACGGGGCATTCCTCGCATACCAGCAAACTGACATGAAACGTCTACTTGCGTATACCTCTATTTCGCACATGGGTTTCATTTTACTTGCAATTTATGCAGGTAATATTCTGACTTTCCAAGGCCTCATGATCATGATGTTAGCGCATGGTTTATCATCTGCTGCATTGTTCATTATGTCTGGTCAGGTTTATGAGCGTTTACATACCCGTGATTTACGTTTGATGGGTGGCCTACGTGGTCAACTGCAATACTTACCATTTTTCTTAATGTTCTTTGTTGCGGCCCTTGTTGGTGTACCGGGTCTAGGTAACTTTATTGGTGAATTCCTGATTCTTATGGGTTCTTTCAATACTTATCCGACTTTCACTATCATTGCCGCTGTGAGTTTGGTATTTGCTGGTCTATACGGATTGATTCTGATTCATAAAGCACTGTTTGGTGTACCGAATCCTGAACAGCAGCAGCACTATACCAGCCCTCTCAAAGATCTATCTGCTCGTGAAGTTAGTATTTTAATGCTATGTGCAGTTGGTTTGGTTTGGTTAGGTATTTACCCACAAACATTCTTGGATGTTTCACAATCAAGTATGCAGTGGATTGTAAATAGTTATATGCCAGTACAAGAAGTTGTTGAAGTCGTTCAACAGACAGCAACTCAACTTGAACATGTGGAGATGCAATAAATCATGAACTTCACACTTTCTTTTTCTGAGCTTATGCCACTGGCACCCGTAATGATTGTAGCGTTGACTGCAATCGTTGTGATGTTGTTGATTGCGATCAAGCGTAACCACAATTTAATTGCGACAACTTCGGTTGTCGGTTTAAACCTTGCTGCAATTTTAATTGCATATACCATGTTTACTGGAAGTGTTGCTCCAGTAAACGTGATGGGCATGTTTATGGTTGATCCATTTACCATGCTCTATCAATTCTTGATTTTGATTGCTGCTTTAGCGTGTTGCACGTTGTCTCATGCTTATATCGAGACTTATAAAGACAATCGTGAAGAGCTTTATATCTTGTTACTGTGTTCCGTAGCAGGTGCAATGTTGTTGGTTGCAAGCTCTCATTATGCAGCGTTCTTTATCAGCCTTGAACTCATGTCAATTCCGATTTATGGCATGTTGGCATATACTTATCAACGTAGCCATTCGTTGGAAGCAGGGATTAAATATCTTGTGCTTTCAGCAACAGCATCGGCAATGTTGTTGATGGGCATGGCATATATCTATGCTTATACTGGCTCCTTATCATTCTATGATTCAGTACAGAATTTATTTGCTGTGATTGATCAACCAATGGTGTTATTGGGTCTAGCGTTAATTATCTTTGCTGTGGCATTTAAACTCTCTCTTGCACCTTTCCATAAATGGACGCCAGATGTGTATGCAGGTGCGCCAGCACCAATGGCAACTTTCTTGGCAACGGCTGCCAAGGTGGCAACGGTTGGTTTATTTGTTCGTTACTTGTTGACTTCAGGCGCAATTTTAGAGCAATCACTGGTTACGATTTTGACGATTCTTGCAGTATTGTCGATTGTGGTAGGTAACTTACTCGCTGTACGTCAAGTGAACTTGAAGCGTATCTTGGGTTATTCATCCATTGCACACTTTGGTTATTTGTTGATTGCTTTAATTAGCATGACTTATGCAAGTTTAGGCAGCGTAACGGTATATGTGATTACGTATGTATTGACAACAATCGGTGCATTTGGTGCAGTTGCATTGATGTCGAGTCCTTATAACAATGTGGATGAAGCACAAAGTCTTGCCGACTATCGTGGTTTGTTCTGGCGTCGTCCAATTTTGACTGCAACATTAACCGTAATGATGTTGTCTCTTGCTGGTATTCCATTAACTGCTGGCTTTATCGGTAAGTTCTTGGTGGTGTTGGCAGCAGTTACAACTCAACATTGGTTCCTTGCAGCGATGATCGTTGTAGGTAGTGGTATCGGTTTATATTATTACCTTCGTGTGATGGTTGTCATGTATATGACACCACCAGATGTACCTCGTATTGATGCTGATGCACATTGGGGAACTAAAGTCGGTGGTATCATGGTACTTGGTGCTGCATTATTAGTCTTGTTCTTGGGTGTGTACCCAGATCCGATGATTAACTTAGCATTGAAAGCAGAAATTCTGTCTCCATTGCATTTTATGATGTCACAACAACACTAATGGTCTGATTTGTACAAAAAAGCCTCCAAAATTGGGGGCTTTTTTATTGAATAGTAAAAAAACACTTTATAATAGCCGAAGATTTATATTAGCTAGGTACTTACTCGTGTCGATCCAAGAAATTCGTCATCCGCTTATTCGCCATAAACTTGGTTTATTACGTCGTTCCGACATCAGTACCAAGAACTTTCGTGAATTGGCACAAGAGGTCACAATGTTATTGACCTATGAGGCGACAAAGGATTTACCCGTTGTTGATCATGAAATTGATGGGTGGGCAGGGAAAGTTGCTACACAGCGCATTGCTGGAAAGAAAATTACCATTGTTCCAATTTTGCGTGCAGGCATTGGTATGCTTGAAGGTGTTTTGAATCTGATTCCAAGTGCTAAAGTTAGTGTTTTGGGTTTAGAACGTGACGAGGCAACGCTAGAGGTGCGTACCTATTATAAAAAACTCGTACCTGATGTGGCGAATCGTTTGGCCATGATTATCGATCCTATGCTTGCAACTGGAAATTCATTGATTGCTGCGATTGATGTTTTGAAAGCAAGTGGCTGTAAAGATATTCGTGTGATGGTTTTGGTTGCAGCACCTGAGGGTATTGCTAAAGTTGAAGCAGCGCATCCTGATGTACGTCTTTATACCGCTTCAATTGATCAAGGGCTGAATGAGGAAGGCTATATCGTCCCAGGTTTAGGAGATGCTGGCGATAAGATTTTTGGTAGTGTCCAAAAAGATTAAGCATTAAAATTATTATAAAAAGGGACTGGATGACATCATAAATTTTATGAGAGGTCTAAAGTCTCTTTTTATTTTCTATATACTATGGGCTATGGCTTGGTACAGTAGGGGTAAATGTGATGAAACAAGATTTCTATCAAGGAAAAGTGAAGCAATATAATCCTGATAAAGGATTCGGTTTTATTGGTACAACTGAAGGTGATGTCTTTTTTCATATTTCAGATTTCCCGTCAGCAGAAGGTGAACCGAAACGAAATGAAAAAGTGAAGTTTGCTGTGGTCGAAAACCAAGGCAAATTTAAAGCGGTACAAATTGAGCGTGTTGATCCAAATCCTGCAAAAACCAAGAAAACAAAAATAGCGAATCATAATAAAGCAATTACAAGCGAACTATTATCAAATTTTCGACGTTAAATAATTCGGTGTATAGAGTAAGGGTAAGCTATGCTTAACCCTTATTCTTAGTAGAAAAGAATAAGAGTAAAGGAAGTTTTTATGTTTCTTACGGGGAAAATTAAAAATTATAATTCAGATCGTGGTTTTGGTTTTATCGAAGTAGAACATGATCGATCAGATATTTTTTTTCATATAACAGATTTTCCTAAAATAGGCGGTGAGCCAAAAACTGGGGAATTAGTTAAGTTTTTAATTGTTGAGGATAAAGGTAAATTTAAAGCAACCAATATCGTGCGGCTAGACCTGAAAGCTGTTAGTCCAGTTCATGAAGCGATTCAAACTGACATGTCTATAAAAAATATTGCTCAAAGTAACTCAAAAACAAAAGGTAAAAAGGGACTGACTTACACAATAGTTGCGATGATTATCATCGCAATTTTACTAGGACTGGTGTTTAAAAAATATCAAGCTTATCAGCAATCTCAACAACTCAAGGTCGGGCAATTGATTGAAGAGCAAAAAAGGATTATAGATGCTCAACGTCAAGCTATAGGAGATCTGCCTGATGTAAAGCTCTCTGAAAAAACAGAGAATGCATTAAAATCTACTCATAACTCCGGAGTATCAATTCAACAGCAGGTTGCTTCAGAAAATCAATTTAGTTGTGATGGGCGAACTCATTGCTCGCAAATGAGGTCTTATGGTGAGGCTGTATTCTTTTTAAGAAATTGTCCCAATACCCAAATGGATGGGGATGGAGATGGAATTCCGTGCGAACGACAATTTGCACGCCATTAAGAAGATCAGGCTTAAACCTGATCTTCACAGAATTGTAAAAAGGCTTTTAAACCTGGTCCCTGATACTTTTGACGATGCACGAGCATGTAAAGAGGACGTGTTAACGCCCAGTAAGGTGTGTCTAGAATGACTAATTGTCCTTTTTCCTGCAAAGGTTCAATGGCCAATCGAGAAACACAGGTCATACCTAAACCACCTGCAACAATTTTTAAAATTGCTTCATTGTGGCCCAATGTTAAGCGAATATTTGCATCAGGTAGGTCTTGTAAAATTGCATTGTCGAATACTTCACGGGTACCAGAACCCTCTTCACGTAAGATCCATTCAACATCTAGAAAATCGGTTGCTGTGATAGGACGATTTAACTGTGCAAGAGGGTGATCGGGCGCACAACAAACTGCAAGTTCATCATTGCGCCAATGGATACATTGGAGTTGCGGGAGGTGACAAGAACCTTCAATTAAGGCTAAATCAAGTTGAAATTGATTGACGGCTTCGATCATCTGGCGTGTGTTACCAACTTGTAGTTGTAGATGAGCTTGAGGATGAAGCTGTAAAAAATCAGCCATCAGATCAGGCATCAAATAGTCACTAATCGTTAAGGTTGCACCTAAACGTAAATCAATACTTTGCAATTCACCTTTCGCCGCTTGTTCAAAAGATTCACAACGACCTAAAATTTCTAGTGCTTGGGGAAGTAAGAATCTACCCAAATCATTGAGTTGTAGACGTTTACCCAAGCGATCAAATAATGGTGCTCCAAGACCATCTTCTAAATCAGCTAAAGCCATACTTGCCGCACTTTGCGTGAGTCTGACAGCATCGCTCGCTTTGGTAACAGTTCCTTCTTGAGCGACCGCCACGAAAACAGCCAATTGGCGTAATGTCATGCGCATGTTAAAAGCCTTAACGTATTGAGAGTCTATATTTAGCAGACTCTAGAGTATTTATAAATAATCAGATCATGCTACCATGAGCACACTGTTTCGTGCCACGTTCAAATCATGTCAATTGAAAAATTTAGCGTAGAAAAAGTTTTATCGGTTCATCGTTGGACCAATACTCTATTTAGTTTTACTATGACTCGTCCAGCCCATTTTAAGTTTACCGCAGGTCAGTTTGCGCGTATTGGTTTAATGGTGGATGGTGAATTGGTGGTTCGTGCTTATTCAGTTGTGTCATCGCCATTTGATGAAACTTTGGAGTTCTTTTCAATTGTTGTCCCTGATGGGGCATTTACCTCAAACTTACAGCATCTAAAAGTAGGTGATGAGCTCTATCTTGAAAAGATATCTTATGGTTATTTAACACTTGCACGTTATCAGCAGCCATTACCAAAAGATTTGTGGTTATTGGCTACGGGTACAGGATTAGCACCATTTTTATCGATGTTGCAAGATTTTGAAACGTGGAATAAATATCAGCATATCAATCTCGTTTATAGTGTTCGTACCGCTTCAGAATTGGCGTATGTTGAACGTATTCAGGAGATTGCAGCAACCTTTGGTGAAGGGCATTTGGGTTTTCAGTTTGTACCTATTATTACCCGTGATCCAAACGCCAAATTGCATGATCGATTACCGATTTTAATTGCCAATGGTCAGCTCGAAAAAGTTGTTGGATTGGAATTTAATCCAGAAACTAGCCATGTCATGTTGTGTGGCAATCCGCAAATGGTGGATGATACCAAAGAAGCATTAAAACAGCGTGGGCTAACCATGAATCGTCGTGGAGAGGGGAATATTGCGGTTGAGAATTATTGGTAACCAACCGAGAAAAATAAGTTGAATAGGATATGTGTTAATGAACAAGCATATCCATAAATTCACGAATTTCTTGAATTGCGGTATCGATGTCAGTGCTTAACCATGTCGGTTCAAACACACCTGTATAATGGGCTAAACGTTCTTGCGGTACCACAAGCCTGATTGGGCAGTCTTCTTCAAGTAAGCGCCAAGGTACAATTGGAACTTCATTATCTAAAAAAGGTTGCACATTGCGAATATCAATAATCATGGCATTGATACAGTCAGGTAAAGGCATGACTGAAAATTCATCGGTACGACGACGGAAATATTCAAGATCACCCCATTTTAAAATGTAGCTCGGCTTATTAAATTCAATAATACCAATCAAATGTTCATCACGAGTGTGATGCAAAAAACATTGATGGCTAACATCAGTGTCCAATTCAAGAGAAACGCTTTGTTGACTGTAGGACATAAAGCAGAACAGTGTGGAAATGAGGGCAAGTATTATAGCTTATTTTATAGTATTGCTAAAGCGCCTATATTTTATACAAAGTATATTGAAATATAAAGTAGAGTTATGCAACTAGGGCAACGATAGTCCGAATCTTCTTCACACAATGCAACATTGCGTATTGTTAATATAAAGTTGAACAGTAAAAAGGATGAGGGCTGCTATCATGCATGATTTTAGTAAGCCACAGCCTCATGTGGCGAGTAAAGAAGAAATTACCAAGAAGAGAAGATTACCCGTTTATATTTTGATTATTGTGGGAATCTTTTTAATCGCACTGCTTGTATTTATGGTTGCTGATCATTCGGCGAAACCCACTGCCCAAGTGATTATGTCACATTTGCAGTCGGTAATTTTAAATGCATAAGCAGTTTCTTATAGACCAAGTTTGATAATGGGAAAAGCCTGTTGATGTGAATCAATAGGCTTTTTTGCAATATTTTGCGGATTTTTTGTTGTATTAGTGATGCGATTCATTGATTGGAAAATAGACAAAAACTAAGGTGAAAGCATCCATAAATTATTTGCTTACTCACTGAGTGATCATGAGTGGATCGTACAACATGTAAAAACATGACATAAGGATAACAACATGAATGATTTTTTTAGAGACCCCTCCCAACGAGGAGGATTCGATGCCATGTACTACTGGGATCAGTTTCAGCCTATTTTAGCTGCAATCGTCATTTTACTAGTCGGTTGGATTGTGGCGTTGGTCATTGCTGCTGGCGTAAAGAAGTTACTACAAAAGCTGGATACCAATAATCGACTCTCTTCCGCGACAGGACAGAACTCAAATATTGAAAGTCTAATATCCAAGCTTGTTTTCTGGTTTGTGATGATCCTTGCGGTTGTCGGGGCCTTGAATATCCTCAACATTAGTGGTGTGAGTGATCCATTTAGTAATATGGTGGGGCGTGTACTCGCTTATTTACCAAATCTATTGGCTGCAGTTGCTGTAGGTTTCATCGGCTGGATCGTAGCTCGTTTAGTGCAAGCAGGTTTAACCAAAGTACTTGCGAAAACAGAATGGGATGAAAAGCTGAGCAGTGAGGTGGGTGTGAGCTCACTGAGTAGTAATATAGGTGAGATCTTTTACTGGCTTGTATTATTACTATTCTTACCGATTGTGCTTTCGATTCTGGGCTTAACTGGCTTGTTGATCCCTGTACAGAATATGGTAAATGATGCGATTTCATATTTACCTAATCTATTTATTGCAGGTGTAATCATCTTTATTGGTTATATTCTGGCAAAAATTGTACGCGGTATCGTGGAAGGTTTGAGCAATAGTCTTGGCTTACAAGCACAAGCACAAAAAGTTGGATTGTTTAAAAATTCAAATGTTTCTAGATTCTTAGGTTCATTTGTTTTTGCCATCATTATCATTACTAGTTTGATTGTTGCTTTTGAAGCGTTGGGCATAGAAGCTATTTCACAACCTGCAACTGCAATGTTGAATGACATTATGCTTGCTATACCACAAATCATTGCTGCAGCATTGATTTTAATCGTAGCTTATGTCGTTTCTCGCTTTGTTGGACGATTAGTCGCTGAACTGATTTCTGGGGCTGGTGTTGATGAAGTTCCAATGAAGCTGGATTTACAGCGCTTCCTTGGTCAAACACGTGTGTCTGATATTATTGGATATTTGATCGTATTCTTCACAATGCTATTTGCAGTTTCTGAAGCTGCAAATCGACTTGGTCTGGAGCAAGTGAGCGTTCTGATTGCGATGTTCATCCAATTCGGTGCAAGTATTTTGTTAGGTGCTGTGATCCTTGTGATCGGTTTCTGGCTTGCAAATGTGGTTGCGAACGTTGTACAACGTGGTGAATACAACAGCTCTCGTTGGTTAGGTAATTTAGTTCGTATCCTCATTATGGGCTTAGTGATCGCAATGGGGTTAAAAGCAATGGGTATTGCTGACTCGATTGTAAACTTGGCATTTGGTTTAACTTTAGGTTCAGTTGCAGTTGCATTTGCTTTGGCGTTTGGTCTAGGCGGTCGTCAACCTGCTGAACGTTTGCTGACGGATTTGCTTGATAAGGCAAAAAATGAAGCAAAACAACCAAATCCTTTACATCAAGAGCAACAAAAGCCCGTGAATCCGGTGAATCCAACACCGCCAACTTCACCAAATTCTGATGAATAGAAAAAATAATCTTTGATTTTTTCAGTCAATTCGACCACTCTAACAGGGTGGTCGTTTTGTTTATATCTGTGCTATTGATCTTTATCATAGAGAGGAAACAGAACATTTCTACACTATGATGAATGCTTTCAATCAAAAAAATGACCTAAAAAGCAATTCATTTATATATAAGGTCTGTTTATATTTCACCTTACGAGAGATAGTTCTCATTGAAAGATAGGATGAAAATAGCAACAAACCCCTAATATCAATCGTCTCTAAATAAAAAATCGATAGGAGAATGAAGTGAAGAGGCCAAATCGAGTATTCGCACCTATTATCATTGCTGGGATTACTGTTGGGTTCTTAGCGAGTGCTTATAAATTTGTATTTGCAAAAGCAAATAATGAAAAGCAACAGTCACAGTCAAATACTCATAAAAAATCAAATTTAGATGATGCCAAACGGGATGAACGCTGATAAAGCGGTTGCTTTGAGCTAAAGTATTGGTATTTGGCTCATCCATGCTTTGCACAAATGAGGATTATACAAATTGCGCTGCGGCTTGTGCTGACGACCATGCCCATTGAAAGTTATATCCTCCTAGATGTCCTGTAACATCCAAGACTTCACCAATAAAATATAAGCCTTTTTGTTTTTTACTCTCCATGGTTTTAGAGGAGATTTCGGTTGTGTCTACACCACCGAGCGTGACCTCTGCGGTGCGGTAACCTTCAGTGCCTGAGGGTTTGACTGTAAATGCATGTAGTTGGGTGGCGATGTATTCGAGTTGAGCGTCGCTGATATTTCCAATTGCAATTTCACTATGTTCGGCCCAAATGAGTTGCTGTAATTCGAGAACAATGCTTTTGGCTGTGAACTCACTGAGCAACGTTCTGAGTAGAACTTTCGGTTGTGCTTTTTTCTTATCTTTGAAAAATTGACTAAAATCTTGGTTTGGAAAGAAATCAATTTTAAAACTTTCACCGACATGCCAATAGTTAGAAAGTTGTAATGAACTTGGCCCACTTAAGCCACGATGGGTAAATAACAAGGCCTCAGTAAATTGATGACGATCATTTATGAGTGTGGCATCTAAAGCATTGCCACTCAGACGGGTTGTGACTTCTTTGAATTGATCAGAAAAGGTAAATGGAACGAGGCCTGCACGGGCCGGGAACACATGATGTCCAAATTGTTTGGCAAGCTCATAACCAAAACCTGAACCGCCTAAGGTTGGAATCGATAAGCCGCCTGTGGCAACCACCAAAGATTCACAGTGATATGTGCCTTGATTGGTTTCAATGATAAAACCTGTATCTGCTTTTGATTGAACGTGCTCAACTTCACAATGGGTTTGGATCTGAACATGCTTTGCTTTATCACATTCTGAAAGTAATAACTCAAGAATTTCTTTAGAGCCTTTCAGCGTGAAGAGCTGACCATGTTTACGCTCTTCGTATTCAATTCCGTATTCACAGACTAAACCAATAAAGTCCCAGTTGGTGTAGCGGGTGAGTGCTGAAATCACGAAATGCGGGTTTTCTGAAAGATAATTGGATGGCTCTACATCAAGATTGGTAAAGTTACATTTACCGCCACCAGACATTAAAATCTTTTTGCCTACCTTATTGGCTTTTTCGAGAACCACAACTGAACGTCCACGTTTACCTGCTTCAGCAGCCAACATCAAGCCAGATGCGCCAGCACCTAAAACAACAACATCAACTTGATGAACCATGGACATTACTCGATCGACGAAAAGCGGGCAATTATAAAAGATTTATGCAGTATTTAATATGTTTTCAGTTTTCCTTGTAGTCCGCCAGTATGAATCGCCAAAATACGGGTATCAGTAGGAAAATGATATTGCCGTATTAAATCAAACAATCCCATCATCATTTTAGCGGTATAGACCTGCTCTAAAGGGATTGCATATTTCTGCTCAAAGTCCTGCATAAATTGCAGCAATTCAGGTGTGGTTTTGGCATAGCCACCGCAACAATAAGCGTCGGTTAAAGACCAATTTTGCTTATCCGTCCATTGTTGAATTTCTGATTTGAGGAAATCACCTTTGAGTGCAGAAAATCCTAAAACCTGTTGCTGATCTGAACTGCTTTCAATCAGTCCTGCGATTGTGCCACCAGTCCCCACAGCACAACAAATGACATCATAATTTTCTCTATCCCCCGCAGACAATATTTCTTTTGTTCCTTGTATTGCAAGTTCATTTGTTCCGCCTTCAGGGATGATAAAAGCCTGTGGATAATGTTGTCTTAATTGTTGTAAATACTCAGCTTCATGGCGTAGGCGATATTCAGCTCGACTAACAAAATGCAGTTGCATACCAAAATCTTGTGCTGTTTGTAGCGTTGAATTTAATATTTGAGACGCGAGTTCTTCACCTCGAATGATGCCTATACTTTGAAAGCCAAAACATTGGGCCGCATACGCCGTTGCTGCGATATGATTGGAGTAAGCTCCACCAAAAGTGAGCACTTGCTTATAGCCTTGTTGATGGGCTGCACGTAAGTTGTATTTCAGTTTAAAAAATTTATTGCCTGAAATTTGAGGATGAATCAGGTCAAGTCGTTTTACCGTCAGTTGAACTGGATAAGGCAGATCCAATGTTTGATAGGGTGTAGGAAAAGCAATGTGATCAAACATTTTGGTAAGTTAAAAATGGATTTGATCACATTGTAAATGGATTTGATTGAGAATGTCAGTATGGCTTAAGAATCGGTATCCACTGATGTCACCACGGACATGCCAGGACGTAAATTTTCGATACCTTCTTGATCAGGATCAATCGCAATACGAACGGCAATTCGTTGAACCACTTTGGTGAAATTACCTGTTGCATTATCAGGTTTCAATACACTGAATTCTGATCCAGCTGCAGGAGAGATTTGTTCAACACGCCCTGTAAATTTTTGATGTTTCATGGCATCAACAGTGAAAGAAGCTTTCTGACCTATTTTCATATTGGCAATCTGTGTTTCTTTAAAGTTAGCGATCACCCATGTTTGTTGTGGGATCAAGTAAAGTAATTGTGAACCTGCGGCAACATATTGACCGACACGAGGATTCACTTCACCGAGTTGACCGTCCAGTGGTGCGACTATGGTGCTGTAATCTTTGGTGGTATTGGCTTGATCCAGTTGTGCTTGCGCGCTGTTGACCTGTGCTTTTAAACCTGCTTCTGCCACTTGTGCTGTTTTTAAAGCCTCTTGTGCCACTAGAATATTGGCTTGGGCTTGTTTGAGTAACGCAAGATTGTTTTGTGCATCGGCTGCGGCCTTATCTTGCTCAGATTTGGATGCTGCGCCACTATTGCCTAATTGTTGATAACGTTTCAGTTGTGCCAGTGATAAATCATATTGCGCTTTGACCTGATCAAGCTTGGCTTGTGCCGCTACAACATCGGCTTGGCGCTGTGCGATGGCTTGAGTTTGATTGGCAAGGCTATTTTGAGCTTGTTCTACACCTGAAACCGCTTGTGTAACTTTTTGATCATAGGTTGTTGCATCGATATGCATCAACACTTGACCTCGTTTCACATGATCAAAATCTTTGACCAATACATCTTTGATATAACCATTGATTTGAGAGGACAATATCGTGGTTTTCCCTTTGATATAACTGTTGTCAGTCTGCTCAATCGCTGTATGAAAGGGGCCAATTTTCCATGCCCATAAGATGATGGTAATACCTACTAATAAAACCAACAGCATCCACCATAAGGTTGAACGCTTGGTTTTGATCAACTTACTTGCTGGCGGAGGAGGCGGTGGCATCTCAGCAGCTTGAGTTGTATTGCTAGACTGAGGAGGGGTTTCAGCATTTATCGCTGGACTTTCCTGAGTCTGCTTTTCGATATTATCTTTGGTTTCTTCTGCCATAATATTTTCTCAATCAAATGTTTAACTCGAAGTGCTTGGTAGGGATCTATTTTTTATCGTTTTATATTTCTCGCGGGCATATTTAAATAAGCCCCATATCAAGAGAATAATCGCGAAAATACCATTGAGTACAATCACATCGTTATAGGCGCGAACTTGTGCTTCGCGGGTCACAACTTGATTCAAGTTTTGCATCGCTTGTTTATTTTGCAAAACAGGATCGGTTGTATTTAACATGGCACTATGTTCATAACTTTGTATGCGTTGGGCAACAGCTGGGTCAGTTGGGTTTAAATGACTATTAATTTCGACTTTATAATCATAGGTATGCTGTTGTTGGTAAGTGTTGAAAAAGGATGAACCCACTAAACCTCCAAAATTCTGGGTGGCTGTGAATAGCACAACAAAGGTAACAACATATTGTGGACCACGTTGTAAAGTACGTACAAAGCCCATCAACAACAAAGGACCAATAAACACGCCACCAGCAAAACTAACAAGAAACTGACTTCGATAGAAGTTCGCAGGACGTACATCACTGGTTAGGTGATAATCCAAGATACATGCGACTGAGATTAGAAACTCTGCCAAAAACAAATTCAAAATCAGGCGATCTTTATGAAAGGTCAATGCACTAAAGACTGAGCCTGCAATGGTCCCACAAAAGATGACGCTATAAAGCGGAACAAATTGGTCAGGTCCCATTCCCATAGTTTTTAGAAAATTAACAGCCGCATAGCTTTGTTCTGACATCAACAGACGTAAGGCAAATGCACTAAAGATAAACGTAAGCAGGTCGCTTGTTGCAAGCCAGCGCGTCATAATCAGAGGATTGGCACGATAATGCTCATAAGTTAAGCCTAAGACAATCAGGCAAAAGCCGATAATTAACACATAAGCCAGCCAAGGACTATCAAACCACCAAAGAATAGGGCCTTGCGTGAGAACAATACATAAGCAAGCAAAACCTGGCGCTAGTAAGGCAAAGGTAAAGAAATCTTGCTTTTCAAAAACAGCAAGACGCAGACTTCGAGGTAATTTGAGTGCAACCACCATGGCAAAGCAGCAAATGGCCAATCCCAGTTCAAAGGTATAAATTACATCCCATTGATTAGCACTTAAGAGAAAGGGGGAAATCATCCATGCCAGCGGCAGACCGAGCTGCTGAAAACCAAAAGCCAGATAAATGCCTTTCGCTAAATCAGCTTTACCAAATGCCTGCATGGTGTAATACATCCCAAGCGAACTTAATGGTGCAGCTGCAAGACCTGCAATAAAACGGACAATCAATGCCATTTCATAAGTCTGTACGATGAGATGGAGAATCAACACACCAATAAAAACCAGCAGACCGATCTCAGAAAATAGGCGTAGACCGTATTGTTGACGTGCTTTAAATAAAATTAAATTGGCGCTGACATTTGCCATCACATAGGCCGCAGGGAGCCATGCCGCTTGAGAAGGGGTTAAACCATATTCACCTTGGAAAATAGATAAGTTCGCAATCACAAAACCGTTACTTAAGCTGGCAGCAATACAGATAAACAAGCCAATAAAAAAATAAGCGAAACGTTTCGGTGTGGCATGAGCAATTGCTGCGGGCGAACCCGGGAGTGTGGGACGCTCTTCAGCAGACCAATCTGGTGGAGTTTCAAGGTAGCGAGGGCTTTTATCCATATGATCCTCGAACTAAATTTTAATGCCGTTTAATAATAATTCTATTGCTCGTTTGGCTAGCTGAACTTGATCAGCGGCATTATGTCCCTGAAATGAGGAACCTAAGATTCCCACAATCATAGAAAAATCTTGTGGTGTAAGATCAGGACGGCACAGTTTATGTTCTATGGCTTGGTTAATTAGTGGTTGTAGTGCTTTATCACGCCGTGCATAAATGTTTAACATGATTGGGTCATGACGATCAACAATACGCCAGTAATCAATAAGGACAATGAGATGGGGAACTTGTTCAACATAGCTTTCGATTAAGCGAAGAAAGCCATCATCAAAAGCCTGTAAAGCTTGCACATGATCTTCGAGTCTGGTCATGGCTTGTTCGAGTAATGCCACAATCAATGCTTTACGGTCAGCAAAATTACGATAAAACGTTGCACGTCCCACACCTGCGTGGTCAATGATGATTTGTAAAGGAACATGCACGCCATGGATTCGAAAAATCTCTTCTGCGGCATGGAGCAATTCATCACGATTTTGAATCGCACGTTGCTGACGTTTGATCATTTTGGGGATTCATAGATAATTTAGCTAAATTTAACGGACATTATTGTCCGTTGTAAATTTAAGTCATTTTAATTTTTGTTTTAGTTCGGTAAAAGCATGCATTGACGGGCAACACATGCTGATGGTTATTAATCTTTAAAATGTACGGGAATCCATTGATAGCTTTTCTGATCTGCTGAGTAAATATGCCCAATACCCGGAAATGGTAAATGTGGTGCAGCAATGGTTTGGCCATTTTTTGCAAAATTCGCAAATTGTTTTAAACGGGTTTGTATTGCTTTTTTCGGATCAATATCATATTCGATCGCCGTTTCAGGTTTATCAAATTGCACAGTATGAGAATGAACAATATCGCCGATGAATACTACGCTTTGGTCTTTAGTTTTTAACTCATAACTGTAGTGCCCCGGTGTATGTCCTGCCGTGTTGATGACTTTAAAACCTTGGATTTCATCACCGAGCTTGAAGGTCTTGAAACGTTGCTTGGCTTGATAGGGTGCAATAGCTTCTTTGATCTTTTCGACTGTACCTAAGTAGTTGGCTTGTTTGTCTTTTGGTAGTTTTGCTACTTGTTTTGGATCTAACCAATAATTGGCTTCATCATTTGATACGTATACGGTTGCATTAGGAAAATTGGCAGTGCCTTTTTGACTAATGCCACAAACATGATCTGGGTGTAAATGAGTGAGTAAAATCGTATCGACCTGTTCAGGTTTATATCCTGAAGCAACTAGGTTTTTCAAAATAGAACCAAGATGCGCACCGAAACAACTTTCTGCACCGCTATCGACTAAAACCATTGATTTGCCAGTATTGACGAGAAAAGCATTAATCGAGGTTTGCACGCCTTTGTCTTGATCAGCATAGTATTTTTTTAAGATTTCTTGGACTTGTTGTGGCGATATATCTTTAAACAAGCTTGGTGACATAAAGTTAGTGCCATCGAGTAGGGCAGTGATTTGTATGTCACCTGCTTGATATTGGTAGTAACCAGCGACTTGTTTTTGTGCTTGGATTGAAGTTTGGGGAGGGATAGCGGCAAATGTTGTAAGACTAAGAAGACTTGTACTGATCAAAGCTGATAGGAGGATTTTATTCATTGGTAAAACTTCTCAAATTTAGTTGAATTGTCTATTTTTTAGCATAAGAGAAAGGTTTTTTCATTAGTTGTATATAGCTTCAATATTTTATATAGTATAGTGGGGTTTGTTGGTAATATTTTTATATAAAAATTATATATTTAATTTAAATTATAATTTTTTGAAATTTTGTGTTTTTATTTATTGAGGTTGGGTGTGAGTAATAGTATTAATAAAAAGATATTGGAGCTTTGGGCTAAGCTAAATGAAGATGGAGGTGATGATTTAACTATACGTTGTCCACTTTTTTATACTTCAAATTTAGGAGTGAAAAAGAATACAATTTTATTTGTTGGTTTGAACCCTTCTTATAATGAATCATTTTTAAAATTAAATGCTAGTCAATTGATCCCACTATTTAATGACTGGAGAAAAATAGATGATGATAATATAAAGCAGATCATAGAATTTGATGATTCTTTAAAAAAAACTGATAAAATAACTTTAAAAACGAAATATTCATATTTTCAAAAATTTCAAGATATTGTGGAATATTTAAAACGTAATCGAAAACATGATGAGTTATTAGAATGGGAACATCTAGATTTATTTCTGATAAGAATAACATCTCAAGCTAAATTTAAGGATTTAATTTATGAAAAAAATGATCAAAAGATATTAAATTCATTTGCAAAAGAACAAATAGAACTGTTTAAAGCATTGATTAATTTAATAAAACCAAAATTAATAGTTGTTGCAAATGCATATGCCTCTAAAATTTTTAAAGAAGAAATATATAAAGATAGCATTAGTTTTGATGATGAAAAAGGTTATCACGTAATGAGGTTGGAAGAGTATAGAGAAATACCAGTTTTTTTTAGTTCGATGTTAACAGGACAACGAGCTTTAGATAATCATTCATTTGAGAGATTATGTTGGCATATTGATAAAGCCTTAAATAATCATAATATATAAAAACAGGCTTCAAAAGAAGCCCGTTCTTTATTGAATTAAATTAAGAAACTTTATCACCAGCTTTAGCGCCCGATTCAGGTGAAATCACCCAAACACCTTCGCCATTACCTGCGGCAAGGACCATACCGTTAGAAATACCAAAACGCATCTTACGCGGTGCAAGGTTTGCGACCATCACTACCAATTTGCCTTTTAAGTCTTCTGGCTGATAAAACTCACGAATACCACTAAATACATTACGTGGCTCAGCTTCACCTACATTTAAAGTGAGTTGAAGCAACTTATCCGAACCTTCGACAGTTGAAGCTTCTAAAACTTCAGCTACACGTAGGTCAACTTTCATAAAGTCTTCAATACCAATAATTTCAGCTTCACCTACTTTAGGTTCAGGCTTTTTCTCGGCTTTCTTCTCTTTTTTCTTTTCCACTTTTGGCGCTTCTGCCGCAGCAGCTAATGAGTCTTTAGATGCATCTACCATCGCAGCAACAGCTTTGGCATCAACACGCTGCATAAGCGGTTGGAATTGAGCAATTTCATGTGCAACGAGGATTTTCTGACGAGATGCAAAGTCAAAACTTTCAAGTTGTAAGAAAGTTTGTACTTGAGTCGCAAGTGTTGGAAGAACAGGGGCCAAGTAAATCGCAAGCTGACGGAATAAGTTAATACCCACTGAGCAAACGTCATGAACTTGTTGTTCTTGACCTTCTTGCTTGGCAAGTGCCCACGGTTTTTTCTCATCAATATATTGATTCGCTTTGTCCGCAAGCGCCATGATTTCACGGATAGCAGCAGAGAATTCACGTGCCTCATAGGCTTGCGCAATTGAATCGCCTGCATCAATAAAGCTTTGAACCAATTCAGGCTCAGCGCATGTATTCGACAAAGTATTATTGAAATTGCTATTAATGAATTTTGCACAACGGCTGGCAATATTCACCACTTTACCCACAAGGTCAGAATTCACTTTCTGAACGAAGTCATCCAAGTTCAAATCTGAATCTTCAACTTTGTCAGACAGCTTAGACGCAAAGTAGTAGCGTAAATATTCAGGATTCAAGTGCTGTAAATAAGTTTCAGCTTTGATGAATGTACCGCGAGATTTCGACATTTTTTGACCGTTCACGGTCAAGAAACCATTCACGAACAAACCTGATGGCGTGCGGTAGTTTGCACCTTCAAGCATTGCAGGCCAGAACAGTGCGTGAAAGTAAACGATGTCTTTACCGATGAAGTGATAGACTTCTTTGTCGCTGTCTTTTTTCCAAAAGTCATCAAAACTTAGATCTGGGCGTTTGGTTTTGATGTAGTTTTCAAAACTCGACATATAACCAATCGGTGCATCGACCCAAACATAGAAATATTTGTTTGGTGCATCTGGAATTTCAAAACCGAAATAAGGCGCATCACGCGAAATATCCCAATCTGATAAACCTGCTTCAAACCACTCATCTAGTTTGTTGGCAATCGAAACAGGTAGACGACCTTGGTCACGCGTCCATTTCTGTAAGTATTCTGAGAAATTTGGAAGTTTAAAGAAGTAATGGTCTGATGATTTCTCGACAGGCGTTGCACCGCTCAAAGTTGAGCGTGGGTTCAATAATTCAGTTGCATTGTAAGTTGTGCCACAAACTTCACACGCATCGCCGTATTGATCTTCCGATTTACATTTTGGGCACGTGCCTTTAATGAAACGGTCAGAAAGGAACATGCCTTTTTCAGGATCAAATAATTGTGTGACAGGGCGAACAGCGATATTGCCTGCTTCACGGTTTTTGATGTAAATCTCAGATGCACGTGCTTTGTTTGCATCACTATGTGTTGAATCATAATGATCAAAATGCACACCAAAACCGTCGAAATCACGAATGTGTTCTTTTTGAACATTGGCAATTTGCGCTTCAGGACTGATGCCGTTTGCTTCAGCACGTAACATGATCGCTGTACCATGAGCATCATCCGCACATACGTAAGTCACGTCATGACCCATTGCACGCATCGCACGAACCCAAATATCTGCTTGGATATAACCGAGTAAGTGACCCATATGGATAGGACCATTGGCATAAGGAAGGGCATTGGTGACTAAAATTTTACGCACGGATATTGTTCTCTCATTCGTATTTACAAGGTGGATGATTTTACATGACTTGACCCCGACTTGCACAAGGGATTCAGTGAAATATTCAAAGATCACATACTCTGCATCTGCTTAACGGTTACGTTGTGCTTTGAGTTCTTTCTCAGCGAAATAATTTTGCCTTTAGACAAGAAATGGATGTAGTAGCTCTTGAGACCATCTGTTTTTGGATCAAGCGTAATTTCAGCGCACATTGGAGTTTGCCAAAGCTCATCACTGCCTAGAGTCCCTAACCATGCCTGTGCTTTTAACGTCACAGTAAATTGATCCCTAATTTCAAGGTCAGTAATGCTGAGTTCGCTACACCAATGTTCAGTTTTCGGAAACTCGGCTTTAGAAAATTTCCAGCAAATCGTCAGCGCTAAACTGCTTTCAACTGGCGCTTTATCATCACTGATTTGATCAATAACAGGAATTAATTGTTCAGCCAGATCCTGTTCAAAAGAAAGAATCATATGCTGGATTCTTCTTTTACTTGAAAGAATATAATTCAGACGTTTTTCTTGAGCTTGAAGTTCATGTTGAATTTCTAAAAGTTCATTTTCATTCATAACTTTATAAATAAGTTTAAGATATCGTTAACGCGAAAGTATATCTGATCTATTTCGCTATATTGTGAATAGTTTTTAATTGAAATTTGATGGTTGTAAAAATGATCGAAACATCAAGACTGATTTTGCGCCAATGGCGAGATAGTGATTATCCATGTTTTGCCGAAATGGGAACCAATCCTCAAGTGATGCAGTACTTTCCGAATCTGCTGTCACGAGCAGAAAGTGATGCCTTGATTGATCGTATGAAGTTAATTATCGAGACGAAAGGCTGGGGTTTTTGGGCAGTAGAATTAAAAGAAACCCAACAATTCATAGGATTTGTTGGATTGCATGATCAACCCATACAATTTTCATTTTCGCCTTGTGTTGAAATTGGTTGGCGACTTGATCAGGCATATTGGGGGCAAGGCTACGCATCAGAAGCTGCGAATGCCGCTTTGGATTTTGCGTTTGAACAGTTGCAACTGAATAAAGTTGTATCTTTTACAACTTTGGAAAATGAAAAATCACAAGCCGTAATGAAAAAGTTAAAAATGAGAAAAATCACAGAATTCCAACATCCTGCATTGGCATCCGATCATCCATTGAGCAGGCATGTTTTATATGAAATCTCTAGGAAAGAGTTTCATAATCAAGGTTGATGTTGTTCATTTATATGATTTTTATATCTAAAAAATTCAAAAGGTTATCAGTCGGATATGAAATGAATCTTCCTGTATCCCAATTGTTTCAATTTGCAGCAATCACTAAAAAAATCATCTAAATGCGCTATAAATAAATCTAGCTCCAACAATATGTACTTTGCTTATTCGTTAGTGAGGAAATACCATGACAAATGACAAAATTGATGAATTAAAAACTCAAGCAGCTGAATTGGGTGATGATCTTAAACACAAAGCAAAAGAAGCTCAGCTACAAGGTGAAAAAGCGGTTGATGACTTAAAACACTCTGCTGAAGAGTTGAAATTAAAGGGTGAAAAAGCACTCGATGATTTAAAGAGAGATGTATCGGAGCAAGGCTCTGAAACTAAAGATGCTTTTTCAAGCAAAGTGGATGAGGCGAAAGCAAAACTAGAAGACACACAGCATAGTCTTCAGGAAAAGTTTGATCATTTAAAAGAAGAAGCAAGTCATAAATTGGACGATGCGAAAGCAAAAGCGGCTGAGTTAAAAGATGATGCTGCTGCCAAGTTTGATGATTTGAAAGCTCAAGCGAGTCACAAATTAGATGATTTGAAGAAAGCTGCAACTGATACCATTAATAAGTTCAAAGGTTGATGCTTAGCACTTTTTGAATAAATCTAGACGCTGATATTGACTGAAGAAAGTGCATTTAAAAAATGCGCAACAATCTTCTAAGATATGAGCGTCTATTTTTTATATTTGTAGCTTAAGTAATGAATTTTAGTCTGCAACGTGATTCATTTATAAAGTGGCAACCGCTATTAATACTGCTAAACTAACCAAACTCAGTGATATGTTGACCTGTTTTTGGAGTAAACAAAATGTCGTGGCTTTCTTCCTTAAAATCTGTTTTTTCACCAGCTCAAGAGGTGAAGGAAGACGAAATTCAAGCAGTGCTACAGAATTATGTTTTGCCAAACTCTGAAAATGCTTTAAAAGATCGAATTAGCCAAGTCAATGTACAAGGTCGTATCTTACAACTGACCATCAATACATACCCGCAAGAAAAAGATCATTTGCAACAAATTCATGACGAGTTGGCTGATGCTTTGGAAAAATGTGGAATCCAAGAACTGAATCTTCATATTATTCAACAAAAACATGCCGCACATGGAGAGGCGGGGCATAGCTGTTCATCTCAACCTAAAGCTGAAAATAGTAATAAGTTACCGCCTGTGATGGATGCTTCTCCAAAAGCTGAGGAAGATCCAAATAATCCTCCAATCCAGAAAGCCGCACCACAGCAACGAGATGTGGCACCACATCCACGTATTCAAAATGTGATTTTGGTGTCTTCGGGGAAAGGTGGTGTAGGTAAATCAACAACCACTGTAAATTTAGCTTTGGCACTACAAAAACTTGGTTTGAAAGTTGGTGTCCTTGATGCGGATATTTATGGCCCAAGTATTCCAACCATGTTAGGAAATGCAGGCCGTACGCCACAAATTGAAAATGAACATTTTGTTCCTTTAGATGCCTATGGCATGGCGGTTATTTCGATTGGTCATCTTATTGGGGCGAACAATACGCCTGTGGCTTGGCGTGGGCCTAAGGCAACGGGTGCATTGATGCAGTTATTCAATCAAACATTGTGGCCAGATTTGGATGTATTAGTGATTGATATGCCGCCAGGCACAGGTGATATTCAACTTACTTTAGCGCAGCGTATCCCTGTAACTGGGGCTGTAATTGTCACCACACCACAAAATGTCGCGCTCATGGATGCCGTGAAAGGGATTGAATTATTCAATAAAGTGAATATTCCTGTACTGGGTGTGATTGAAAATATGTCAACGCATATTTGTTCGAACTGTGGACATGAAGAACAGATTTTTGGTATCGGTGGTGGCGATCAGCTTTCTGAACAATATGATATTCCATTGTTGGGGCGTTTACCCTTAGACGCAAAAATCCGTGAACATGCTGACAATGGTCAACCGAGTGTCGTAGTTGAAGATGATGCAGCAGAAAGTTATATGAATATTGCAGCAGTAGTGCTGGAACAAATGAATAAATTACCTCAGCGTCAGCGGGACGATAAGCGTATTTTCTAACAACGCCTAGCCCAACAAAATTGTTGGGCTTTTAATTCTGTGCTTGTAAAAATATAACGTTTAGTAAAAATTGGCATGTCGATTGCTTCATCTCAATTTTAATTTGAGATGAGTTTTATGAAGCGGTTGAAATATGCTGTCGGTATTGTAGGTGTTTGTGCTGCCTTTTTATTCAGTGCATGCAATAGTGATGAATCTAAAAAAGACAATGAACCCCAGCAGCAAATGAAATTACAACCTATCGTGATCCAAGGTGCATTACCCGTAGAATCTGAACGCATGGCTGCAAAGTTAGATCATGTAACTGTTGAAACCATTGGTGGTTGGAAATTTTGGAAAGGTACCTACAACGGCTATCCAATGATTATTTCTAAAACACGTATGGGGATGAGTAACTCAGCAGCAGCGACTGCGATCGCCATTCAAAAGTACCAGCCGATAGCTATTATTAACCAAGGGACATCTGGTGGTCATGATCCTGAATTAAACGTTTTTGATATTGTTCTCGGAAAATATACGACCAATATTGGTGCATTCAGAACACCACAACAACCGATTGGTGGTGGATCTGATGCATTAACATGGCATGAAGCGTTTGATGTGTTGCCGGAAGATGAGTCTGATCCTGAACCAATTGCTATACGCAAGTTCGAAGGTGATCAAGCATTATTAGTTGCGGCTTATAAAGCTAAAGTGAATTATACAAAAGGGAGAGTAGTGGAAGGAACGATTGGTTCTGCAGATGTTTGGAATAATGAATTGGATCGAATTAAATTTTTCCATAACACATATGGAACTTCAGTTGAAGAAATGGAAGCTGCATCAGTTGCGCAAATTGCTCATCAATTCAATGTACCATTTCTTGGGATTCGGATTTTATCTAATAATATAACCAATAACGGTGCTTATGATCCTGCGACAGGTGAAGCATGTCAGGACTATGTATTAGATGTTGCAGAACAATACATGAAAGCAAAAAGCGAGTCGAAATAAAGCTTTGTATATTTCATATGGAAAGAAAGGCGGTCTTGACGACCGCCTTTCTGAAATTTGCTTAAACTTCGAGTTTAAATGTTCGAAGATGATGGACTTTCTTTCTTGGCTTGTAAAATATTCATTGCAATTGAAAGACCGACCATCACTATTCCGATCAGATCAGTTCTGCCCTCAGGCATAATCATCAGCAACGCACCGATCCCTAAAATTAAACGCCAAACTAGATTCATTGAGGTTTTAAAATAACCCTCTACCGCAGCACCTAAAGCCAAAATACCGACAATTGATGTAACCGTAATACTGACAATACTCCAGATTGGTGGAAGCGCAAACTCGCGTGCATTCAATGCAATATTGGTCGTATCAATCATTAGCATTGCAGGATTATAGACAAACAAGAAGGGTACGATAAAGCCTGCTAGAGACAATTTGAGTGCCTGAAAACCAGTCTTCATCGGATCACCACCCGAAATACCTGCACCAGCAAAAGCTGCTAAAGCAACAGGTGGGGTAATATTGGCAAATAATCCAAAATAGAAAACGAACATATGAGCAACGAGGATAGGCACATCAAAATGGGCCAAAGCAGGAGCAGCCATTGTTGCAGTGATAATATAAGCTGGAATAGAAGGTAGCCCCATACCTAAAATCATGGAAGCGACCATAGTAAATAATAAGGTCAGGAACAGATTTCCTGCGCCAACACTCATGATATAAGAGGTCATGACCGATCCGAAGCTGGTTAAGCTCACTACACCAATAATCAAACCAACCACCGCACAGGCAGACATCACTGATAAGGATTGTTTTGCACCATCAGCAAGCGCCTCTAAAATCTGTTTGAATCCCATACGCGTGGTTTTGCGGAGATTGGCAACTACGATTGTTAAAAGAATCGTGTAGACGGCTGCATAACTGACAGGCATAGATTGAAATAAGAAAAAAACTAAAGCCACGATTGGAATCAGTAAATGTCCGCGTTCTTTTAATACTTCTTTAACGCGAGGAAGGTCAGCTTTAGGCAAGCCTTTTAAATTATCCCGACCTGCACGGAAGTGCACTTGGGAGATTACCCCAAGATAATAGAGCAATGCAGGGAGTACAGCAGCAAGAGCAATAGTGCCATAGCTGACTCCTGTTGTTTCAGCCATAATGAACGCACTCGCGCCCATAATTGGTGGGAGAATTTGTCCACCAACCGAGGCACTGGCTTCCACCGCACCCGCAAAATTCTTTTGATAGCCAATTTTCTTCATTAACGGAATGGTGAAGGAGCCTGTTCCCACCACATTTGCGACCGCTGTACCGTTAATACTGCCCATAAATCCACTAGAAATCACAGCAACCTTTGCAGGGCCACCTTGTTTATGACCTGCTAAAGCCATTGCGAGATCATTGAACAGTTTGCCCATACCAGATTTGGCAAGAAATGATCCAAATAGGATAAATAAGAAAATGAACGTGACCGATGCACCGATGGCTGATGAATACAAGCCCTCAGTTTTTAAATACATTTGACCAAAAATATCGCTCACACTATATGGTCGAGTGAGTAAACGGTCAGGCATCCAATTAAAATGACTAATAAATGGATAGGCGAGAAAAACCAAACCTAAAATCGGGAGCATCCAGCCCATGATTCGTCGTGCCGCTTCAATGACTAACACAACTGTCATGATTGCAAAAACGATATCTAACGTATTGGGAATACCTCCACGAGAGGTCATGATATTTTGATATTCAATCCATAAATAGCCCAGTGAGGCAAAGGAGGCTAACATTAAAATCCAGTCATACCATGCAATATGCTGTCGATCACTACTTTGTCGTGCAGGATAGAGTAAGAAAATTAGTGCTAAACCAATAGACACGTGTGCTGAACGTTGGATCAGTTCAGGTAACGGGTTATAGGTAATAAATAAATGAAAGAGTGAATAACAAATTGCTAAAACGGTAATAAAGAGGGCAACAGATTTCTGTTTGGGTGTGCGAGTAACCGATTCCTTATCAAACTTTTCTAATAATTCTCTTTGTTTGGCTTGATCACTCTGTTCTGGTGTTGCACTGTTATCGGGTTTATTCATCTACATTCTCCTAACCACCAGATCTTCCATAATGGTGTGTACGTACTCTTAAACTGCACAAGGCTATAATCAGGCAGTTCATTTGCAATTGCCCATGTCGTATTGTTCCAGGACAGTTGACCTTGCATATTTCGTGAAACAGTCCAATTAATCTCTTTCAGTTTTTGATTTACAGCCATTCTGATCACGCCATCTTTTTGAGAAATAATGGGGTAATCGCTTGGTGTACCAGCGCCAAAAGAAATTAGATCGGTATAGACCAAACGGAATGCATTTTTTTCACGATGATAACTTTCCCGCCATATTGTTTTTTCGACAGAATGTCGCCATTGCAAGTTAAAGTCAGCTTCACGAATGATGCAATTATGTTTTTCACTCATCACATGTGTATTTGCAATTGGATAACTGACCAATAAAACAATACCAAAGGCTAAACAGAAAAGTGCAGCCGAAGCTGCACTTATAATTTTCATTGAGCTGTCGCGACCTCGTCGTAGTATTTTTTAGCACCTGGATGGAGTGGTGCGACTAAACCATTTTGAGCACCTTGCAAAGTGATGTCTTTTGCTGCTTGGTGAGTATTGGCTAAAGCATCTAGGCTTTCGAAGAAGGTTTTAGTCAATTTGTAGACATCATCTTCAGATAAATCAGAGCGAACGACTAAAGCATTCATGATTGCTGCAGTTGGAATATCCTCAGCATTGTCATAGGTTCCTTTCGGAATAATCATTGGTAAGAAATAGGCCTGATCTTTGGCAATTTCTTTAATCTTATCAGGATTGATACTGACCAACTGTAGATCATAACCACGTTGCAATTCCATCAGTGACGAGTTTGGAATACCACTGGTAAGGAAGGCTGCATCTAGTTTTCCACCTTTCAATGCATCCGCCGCTTCGGCATAGCCTAAATAATCTACTTTTACATCCTTGTAGGTAATACCAAAACCATTCAACAAAGTACGAGCATTGACTTCAACACCTGAGTTCTGAGCACCAACTGCGATACGTTTACCTTTCAAATCCTCAATATTTTTAATTCCAGATTTCTTTGAGGTTACGATTTGCACATAGTTCGGATAGAGCGCTGCGATTTGCTGAACATTGGTGATTTTATCTTTAAAGCTGCCTTGTCCATTGATTGCTTCGGTGAGACTGTCGCTCATCACAAAAGCCATTTCTACTTTGTTTTGCTTTAATAAATTTAGATTTTCTACAGAAGCACCTGTGGTCTGCGTCTTAGAATTAACGCCATACGTTTTATGGTAAATTTCAGCCAAATTTGTTGCGATGACATTATATGGACCTGAAGCTCCACCAGTTGCAATATTAACAAATCGTGTTTCCAGTTTATTGGTGCTTGTCGTTGCGGTACTGCCTTCTTGGCTTGCATTTTTATTGCCAGTATTGTCAGAACAAGCAGATAAACCTGTTATTGCTAAACCGAGTAAAATGAGTTGGGGCCATTTTTTCATTACTATCTCCTGTTTATATGCACACCATAAATCCATCATTTGGCTGCTTTATTTAATATTCAGTACATTTTTACGCAATTAAATATGTTCTACTCTTACCGTATTCTCAGGGGGATGGCAACTTTTTTTACAGGTTTTTAGACTAAAGAATTTATCTTGCTGAATGGCGTGATTTCCATTTGCGGATCACCATCCAACGCCAGATTAAATGTGTAGCAATATAAAATAATAGTGCGAACAGAACGGCTTCGATGATGAGCCCTGTAATTAAGATTTTGGCTAAATGCAGATCAATATGTCCATGACCGAAATTTTGTAACCAGTTAAGGATCTGATGTAAGACGCCAAGTAGCATGTCTTTATTAATCATATTGACGTGGAAAATTTTTGCACCAAACCAAAAACCTAAATATAAAATTGGGACGATGGTCAATGGATTGGTTAGCCAAGCCATACATAGTCCAAGCGGCAAATTTACTTCAAAATATAAAACCGTGAGAATTATGAAAAGGCTGTGGAAAGGAACTGGTAAAATTCCCCAAAATGCCCCAAGACCTATCGCTTTTGCAATCGAGTGTCGATTCACATACCAAAGCAATGGATTCAAGGTGCGAGTGCCGAATATTTTCATAAGTTTTAAATCGGCAATTTTTTCAGAGGAAGGAAGCCACTTTTGGAAGAATAGCTTAGGCATAAAATGGGTAAAGTGATGAGAAAATATCATCTTTATCTTAACAGTCGTTTCTTAGCTCAAACTTAAATTATGTACAATAAATGTTTGATTTTTCATGTTGTAAAAGCCAAAGTGCAGAGTGGGGTGGTGAATAAATCTACGATAATGAGATGGTGACTTACAAGTTGCTAAACATTGACTCTTTAAAAAGATAGTAAATATAAAAGCTTAGCTGAAAGGTAGACATGACTCCTTACAGATATTTTTTGCTATCATAGTATTGTTTAGATTAATCTAAAAACCTCTCTTAGTGAGGTCATTCAATGATTTCATGGTTTTTTATCGGTTTGGTTGCCACGATCTTGTTCACACCAGGTCCAACCAATACTTTGCTAGCATCTTCAGGTATCCAAGTCGGCGTACGCAAATCTTTATTGCTCATACCCGCAGAAGCGATGGGTTATATCATAGCGATTAGTGCGTGGGGTGTGTTGATTGGTACTGTCTCTGCTACCTTGCCATTGCTCCCAACATTCTTAAAATTATTGAGTGCGAGCTATATTCTTTTTCTAGCTATAAAATTATGGCGTACAGCAGACCAACAAGTTGCATTGAATCAGCCAACGATCAGACCACGAGAGCTTTTATGTGCGACATTGCTGAACCCTAAAGCATTATTGTTTGCGTCAGCAATTTTCCCTGCAAGTGCTTGGACGAGCCAAGAAATATATTTGACTCATATGAGTACTTTCGTTGGGCTAATTGTTCCGATTGCCATGTTTTGGATTGCCGTTGGGGCAGCTTTAGCAACGAATAAAGTTGGATGGTTATCTCAAGCCAAATTACAAAGGACCGCATCTATTGTGCTCGTGAGTTTTGCGATCCCGATCAGTTATTCTGCACTTTCTAAACTCTAGTCGTCATATCAGATTGCTGATAGATCAGCATTGTTTTCATTGGCAGCATTTTACGTTAAAGTAGCCACCAATCATCAACTTCGTTTTTGGATATAAAGACATGGCAATAAAATCTGATCGTTGGATTCGTGAAATGAGCGAAAAACA
Source organism: Acinetobacter haemolyticus (assembly GCF_003323815.1). Taxonomy (NCBI): domain Bacteria; kingdom Pseudomonadati; phylum Pseudomonadota; class Gammaproteobacteria; order Moraxellales; family Moraxellaceae; genus Acinetobacter; species Acinetobacter haemolyticus. Next base: position 2,660,829 of record NZ_CP030880.1, on the reverse strand, counting down.
CGGCATGATTGAACCTTATGCAGAAAATCAAGTTCGTTTCGATGAAAACGGAGAAAAGTTGATTTCCTATGGGGTATCAAGCTATGGCTATGATGTCCGTTGTGCGCGTGAATTCAAAGTATTTACCAATGTACACTCTGCAATTGTCGATCCAAAAAACTTTGATGATAAAAGCTTTATTGATATCGAATCTGATGTTTGTATTATTCCACCAAACTCGTTTGCTCTAGCACGTACGATTGAATATTTCCGTATTCCACGTAATGTACTTACTGTATGTTTAGGGAAGTCAACCTATGCGCGTTGCGGTATCATTGTAAACGTTACGCCGTTAGAGCCTGAGTGGGAAGGTCACGTTACCCTTGAGTTTTCAAATACCACAAATTTACCTGCACGTATTTATGCGGGTGAGGGTGTTGCTCAGATGCTGTTTTTTGAAAGTGATGAAGTATGTGAAACATCATACAAAGATCGTGGCGGGAAATATCAAGGTCAAACAGGCGTGACACTGCCGAAGACTTAAATTTTCAGGGCGTTTATTATTATAAAAAAATTTAACCATTGATCATTCGGTCAATGGTTAAACTATCAGAGTAAAGTATTGGTTTTGAAGCAGTTGCTTATATTGTTTTTTAAGAGATCCTTTTTACATATAAAATTTTCCTTTTTATAAAGCTAAAGAAAGAATTGTTTTATTAACTTAATTGATACTCTATTTATATTGGTATTTGGAAAAAGTCTTTTATCTCACATAGAAGAATAGTTGATGTCTAGTGTGATGCAGCTAATTAGACCTAAGTTCAATTTTCGATTGGATGGAGATTTTAATTTTGTTCTGATCTTCATTTGTTCGTTGATAAATTCGCTTATCGGAAAAATGTAACATTTGACCACTTTATTTTGCATTTGTGTAAATATTCGGCATAATGAAAAATGAGAATGGTTAGGCAAAAAATAGCCTAATAAGTTTGAGTGTGGCTCGGAAGCTGAAAAATCTTAATTGATTTGGTCACTCAATAGGACGAAAGAAAAATAAAGATGGTGCGGAGCATCAGTTGATAGGATAGTCATTATGGTTAAAGGTACTTCTACGGTAGTTTTTAAACAAACTTTGTTGGCAAGTTTTATCGGTTTATGTATGAGTCAAACCGCTTTTGCGCTACAAGAAATTTCCGATGAAGGACTTAGCCAAACAACAGGCGAAGGCATTGCTTTTTTACCTGAGAATTTTTCTATGGTAATGCAAAAAGCAGAAAACGATGCAGCTAAATGGGATCATACGGATAGAAGCTTAGATACAGGTTATATTCGTTATATTCCTGTTGGACCATTATCAAATATGGCTCCGACTACAGCTGGTAAAGCTGACTTATATTTATATGGATTAGCGATTTCCAAAGGCGATAACGATTTAAACAATCGTCTAGGTGGCGTGATAGGGAGCTGGGGGACAGCAGAAAACCCTTGGTTATTTAAAGTTCAAACCGATTCTAATATTCCAAATTTTGGTAGCGTATCGACACCCTCTAACAACTGTAATACGACACCTGATGCTTGTAAGGTAACTTATTTGGCTTTGGAAGCACCACGTTATCATATCACTAAACCAACAACAGTAGCTTCTGGTGCAGATGCATATGACCTAAAGCTTGCTTTTTGGGCGGATGCATTTGTACGTGACCCGAGACAGCCTGAGAAAACGTTGGACACTGGTGCAAGTGCTGCTGATGTTGCTGCATCTACTCAGTTCAATTTAAATGGTGCAGATCGGGCTAATCGTTTACGTTTACAAGCAGTTTGGGATGGTTTTAGCATTAATGGCAGCCAAATTCAGATGTTTCAAACCCTAGGTGGGGCCGTTGGAAATGCATCAGGTGGTTACATTAAGGATACGTCTTATAATAATACCTTGGGTATGGCAGGTGTATTACGCTTTAATAGTGGGGATACAAGAAATCTAAAAGCCACAATAGTTGACAGTACTGTGGAAAATACTGGAACAATATCTAATTGGCAGCAAATTCATCAGGGTACAGATCCTATGTTTGGTTCAGTAGGCGGGGGGTGCAATAATGGAGGAGCAACAAATACAAGTTTTAATACCTCAGCTGGTTGTCAATTTGTTATAGAAAGCCAATCTAGAACTGATTCTAAGACACGAACTCGTTCGTGGGAACTACCGACATCAGGTGTTTTGCGATTCAGTACTAGAGAAACTGGAATGGTTCAAAATAAGCTTGACTCACCTGCTATAAATGGCGTAACAGCTCCAAACTTTGATGAGACAGAGGGGTTATATTTATATGGCGCGAATATTAATCTTGTTTTAGGTACGTTATACCAACCTCTAATGGTCAACAAAGATGTAAATAGTAATAACCTAGTATTAGAAATAGCTGCTATACCAAATAAACCTGATTTATATAAGCGAATTTATACTGCTTATGATGGTTTCTTGGGAGGAGCTAATAAAGCTGATTATCAGGGGTCAACCTGTAGTGTCTATGCATGTGGTAAAAATTCAACAGCAACTTATCAGGGTACAAATGCGACACATAGTAGTATTAGCATTGGTTCTACTGAATATAATGCTACAACAGGTTTAATGACAGCATATAAAGGTGAAGGCGCTGTAGGGGTTTCTTTTGGGGCACTGCAGAACAAAACATTATCTGCTTCTACAACTTTTACTGGAACTCAAGTGCGTTATCAACAACGTCAAGTAGTGAATGACAGTTGGCGATCTGCATATTGGTGTTCTAGTACTTTTATTGTTTGTACTGGATATAGTAGTGGGAATGCAAACTTATATCAATGGGAGTACTGGACCGGTAATGGATTTGTGAAAGGTGGAACTGCAGTTAATAAACCAAATGATGCAACATGTAGCGGAACTGGCTGTAATCAATCTTCATCAATTACTGGTAGCTATGATGGTTATACATATCCTACATGCCCTACAAAAGCTAACTGTGGTGACTTTTATGGTACTACATCAAATCGTAACTGGAGCACTTCGGGGGCAGTGTGGAGAACTGGAACAAATGCTGCTTTAGATAGCCTTATGGGTAAAACTACTGGTTCAAGTGGCTCAAGTGGTTATGTGATTTCAGGAGCGAATATGGCTCCAATACCCGTAGTGGCTAATCCTGAACCTCTCCATAATTTAGGCTCAGCTGTGATTGATGGTATGTTGATCCAACACATGAAGATTACTACTAAAGGGCTATAATACAGGAGAATATTGTGAAAAAAATAATAATGGTTTCTGCTTTATTGTACAGTGGTATGGGCTACGCAGGTTTAGAGGCATTAGATAATGATGCTCTGCAAAAAGTGCAAGGTCAAGGGGGGGCAGATCTTTCACTAAGTTTAAGTCTTAATCATGGTATGAGTGATAATGGAGCAAGTACAAATCTGCTTTCTAATTTTTGTAAAACAAATGTGGAGCAGTGTCGTCTAGCAATTTCTTTCAATAACCGCTATGACAATGGTGATTATATAGATCGTGTAACAGGTAAAGCTTATAATAAAAATGGTATTGAAATAACAAATGGTGTGCCAACAGGTAATAAACTTTGGTTAGTATTTAAAGGTATACAAGGTACTATTGATATTCAAAAAGTTGGTTTAGATGGCGCTGATTTGACATATAATAATGGCAATACAACCATTGTAAAACCAGCGATTCAGCTCAGTTATGATCCTGAATTACCTATCTTAATTAGGAATTTTGGTTTTGATGCACTTTCTATTGAAACGGATAAAGATGATACTCCAGGCTACTGGTTGGCTAATAATTATAATGGTGGAAGTGGATTAAACAAATTTACAAATGGTAAATATGACTATAGCTCAGGAGCTCCTTCGGGTTATGGTCCAACTTCATTTGATCATGGGCGTGAAATTGGCTTTACAGGTATGCAAATGAATGGCAACTTGTCATTAACTGGCACTGTTAAGATTTTTGGTTGCGATGGTTCTCACCCTCGTTGTTGATCAGTTATGTGAATATAACAAATAAGGATAAAGGACTAGAAAATGAAAAGGAATGTTCAGCCACATAAACAACGCTATTTTGCACTTAGCGCACTTTCTGCCAGTCTAATGATACTTTCTCAGTCCATTGATGCTTTACAAGTTTTGGATGATCATGATTTACGTACTGTTAATGGTCAGGATGGTTTAAGTATTCACACAACATATGGTAATGCTGCTGGTACGACGGGTATAGATATAAAAGAATTGTATTGGGAAGATAAAACAGGAAATCCATCCACAATAGTAGGTCAACAAACTTTGCGTGCCTCTGCAAATAACGTGCAGATAAGAGATAGCAATATAAATGATGGTATACCTTTGGGTACAAAATATGAAATTAATGTAGGTGGAGAGGGCTCAAGCACAGGCATTGATTTAAATATTCAGACAAATCACTCATTAATCACAGTAGATAGTTTCACAATTTGCTCAAATCTTGGGTGTACAGCTAATGACAAATCCTTGGGAAAACTGGGTATTCATTCGACGACCCCGATAGATTTGCATTTTAAAACGACTGATGGTTTATTTAGTAAAGATGGTATGGCAGAAATGTCTTTGGGGCTAAAGAATACGAATATTTATTTGGGACAAACTCAAACTGGTATTTCAGGGCTAAATCAACTGGTTCTAAAGAATTTTAATTTCAATTTTAATGCCAAGGGCAAAATGTATGTCGATCCTGTTAAAGGTTTATATCTAGAAACGGGTTCTCAAGGCTACGTAGATTTTAATCGAGTAGTAGATTCAGGAGCATTTAGTGCTTCAGGAGTAACATTAGGAAGTTATCCAGTGCTTGGTAAGCCAAGCAATGCTGGTGTAAATTTAGAACTGATGCTCAAGTCCAATACAGCTGTAGATAATCTTTATGGATTAGATAGTAATAATAATCCAGCAGGCGCTACTGGTCTGATTCGTGTTGGCGCAAGTGGTCGTATGGTTAATGGATTTCTTCAATTAAGAGGGATAAAAGCGGACGAAACTGTTAACGATAATATCTTAGGATTAGCAAACTCTTCATCAGTCAATACAAATCTTAAAAATACAGTAATAGGCGATACAGGTATTGGCTTCCGTATGCGTGGGGAGTTTACCAATTCAAACGATGGTTCGGGTGGCGATCCCACTAAATTAGAAATTGGTGGTGCTGGTTTAAACACTTATGGTTTTGAATTTGGCAATTTATCTGCTTTACAGTCTGGTTCTACTAATCGTGCTTATTTTGATAGTGGCAATATCTATGTCAATTTAGTTGATACGAAAACCTTGACGTTGCCTACGAATTATACTTTTCAAAATAGCCGTTTTGGTGGATTAAATAATGAAAAACTTACTAGTAATGCTGATTATCAACAGGATATACATAAGTTCACAGGTGCAAACCCATACAGCATCGTGATGGCGATACGCGGAGCAGAGTTTCAAGCTGTTTCTAGACAGGGCCGTTTTACGAATAGTGCTACGGATGGCTCTATTGTTGTTCCACAAATTACTGGTGCCAATGCAGGTGTTAATAATTCTTGGGGTTTAGCGTTACCATTTTATAATATGAATGCAAATATTGGTATGTATGGAACGGAAGTAGCAGCAGACAATGCCTATTATTTTACTATAGAAAATGATCCAATCACCGAGCTTAAATTTCAATCTAAACGTAATGTTGTTGCAAGCGCAGGAACTACTCAGCGTCTAGGATTTTCTCTTGCAATGAGCACAGAGGGGATTGATAAAACTGCTACTGGCGTAAATATTGGCAATAAAACGACATCTATTTTAGTAATTGACGGTGCAAATAACCCTCGAGTAAATAAGCCAACAGATTATTACATGGGAATTCGTAATATAGACATGTTGCTAAAAGGTGCTGGTTCTGTCGGTTTGGAAAATGGTAGCTTTAACATGAGCCTAAAAGACATGTTAATTGTTATGGCTGGTGAGATCGCAGCTGGTTACTTACCAGGCGCGGATTATAGAACTTGTCCCGCAGGTGCCTTATGTACTGCTCCATTAGATAATTTCGCTAGGTCTGAAGATGTATTAATGGGGGTGAAACTGCGCTTGGGGGGAGAAATGAACCTTTCATTGATTCCAAATAGTCAATATAAATCAAATGGATTAGGCAATCGTTTAAGTATTGTTGGTGATCTTAAATTAAATGCAAATAGCAAAAACACGATTCAAATTAGTGATCCTGCAGATGGTTCTATTTTAGGGCTAGATAATATATCGGGAAGTTTGCAGTTTAATAATGCGATTGTAATTGCCCCTAATAGTATGGGGGAAGGTATGGTCGGTTTTAATACTGGCTTGAGAATTAATCCAGAAGGAATGAAAGAAAACGTTTTACAAATAAAAGATGTAAATTTTTACCCTGCAACAGGTACTGCTCAGCGTTTGGGTGAAATGGTATTTACAGGCGGTACTCTGAATAGTCGTTTTAATATTGTGCCACGCTAGGAAAATGGAGTAACAAGATGAAATATTTAGCAATATTAGTTTCAGCTACTATGTGTGGATTCATCACTACGGCTGTGGCGGCAAAAACGATATCCCATGACAAGATGATTAAATCTGATACAGGCTTAATAAAGCTCCCAGAGCATTCGAATCTAGTTAGTTTAAATGATGAGGAGCTTTCACAGACACAAGGTCAAGCGTTGTTCAATCTACAATACCTTAGACCTGGTGACTCAACCAACTATTATAATAGTAGCAACGGTAATATCGGTTTCTATACATTGGGGATGGAGGCTGAAGTCAGTTTGAATGCTAATATTAGAAATTTACAATTAGGTTGTGGTGGAGTAAATGGTGCAAATGGTTGTGATGTTGAAATCCAGAATTTTTCTCTAGGTTGTATTGCGAATGCAAGTGGAACTTGTATTTCTTTACCTACAACAACTGTTGGTAGTGCATCTAATACCGCGAGACATACAACGAGCAGTAGCACAGTAGCTGATGTACTTAGTAATCAACAGCAATTAAAAGATTTTGTACTTACCAACCCTTTTTATCAGTTTGCCATACGTAATCCTGAAAGCGCTTCAACACGGGAAGTAGTCGGGTTGCGTATCGGTGCTGCTCATGCAAAAGGACCGATGAGTTTTAATGATATTATAACTTTCTCTGGTTATCTGTCTGGAACTGCTGATATTACAATGCAGAAAAAGAATAATTTAGCTTTTACGAAAGATTCGGATTATATTGATAGCGCTGGAGAGCGAAGTACAGCATTTCCGATTTATCCAGATCCAAATTGGCCTGGACCTGGACCTGGCACCTGTACAGGAGGTGGAACTTCTGGCAGCGGACTTAGATGTGCAACAGGAACGCTTGGGTTAAGTAACTGGGACATTGTAAATATTTTAGGTATTAAAGTGCAAGGTAAGGAAGTACTCGCAAATTTATCGAGCGATGTAGAGCGGCAATGGGCGGTATCAGGCGCTGGTAATCGTTTTGGTTCTGCTTTTATTCGTAATGCTAATTTGGCTAGTGTGGTTGATGAAGTTGTTGATTCTGTTAACAATATTACAACTTCTACGTGGATTCCTGATTTCATTACTGAAGCTTTGTTCCCAGCTCTAAAGAATGATGTGAAAGCAAAAGTCAAAGAACAGTTAGCGAGTGGTTTGGGTATTTCAACCTCTCAATTATCAAATTTTGATTTAAAATATAACCTTAGTAATGTAGGTTCATTAGATATTGATTCCCCTGCATTTGGTATTACCTTGCAAAAGGAAGCTTTATTCTATCCTGGTTATGTAGAATATAATGCAAACAAACAAGCAACTACTACGCCTGTTGCTATGCCTCGAGGTTGGGCTATGTATTTGCCAGCGGCATTTACACTAGATATTAAACAACCACTAGATATGTTTACTTCAACTATTTTAGGTGGTTCTGCTGCTGCAGGAAACATTGTTGGCTTGCCAGCACCTTATCGTAACTGTTATGGTGATTTAACATTCTGTTAAACTTCAGTTGGTTTAATTGATCGGAATTAGGCAATATTATTGGCCCGATCAATTAAACTGTGTTATTTTTATGTTTGTATTTTAACCATTTGTCTATGGATTAGGGCAATGAATAAAAATAAAAATCTAGGATGTATTTCGCTGTTATTGTTAAGTCCGTTAACAATGGCAATGCAGCCTATGGATGACCAAAGCTTATCAACTACAACGGGTCAAGATGGCTTAAGTATCGGCGCTCAAATACCTAAAATACAATTTAACCAATTGGCTGTAATTGATACAGACGGACTTGCGAAGTTTGGCGAACCTCAAAAACCACGAGGTGCTTTAGTTATTGCTGGTGTGGCTGGACAAACAACAGTAACGCCTGTTGAGGTTAGTGGTTTAAGCACACCAACTAGTACAACAAATTTGCAAATGATGGCTCGCATAGATAGTGATGCTGGTAACATAGCAAATGGTGGTGCATTTGCGAATATCGCTGTGTCATTCGGCTCTCTAAGAGGAATTCGCATTTCTCCTTTATCTATTTATATGGCATCGGATACGAATAATGCGCTATCAACGGTCAATCCACTCACAAATACATATACACCCAATTCAATTTTTTCTTCTGGGACTTTAGCAAAGGGTGGAGTAAAAGAGCTATTACGTATTCCAATGAAAAAAAATGATGGAATAACAGATAATAATATAGATATTATTTTTACAGAAAATCAAACCCCAACTATGAATATTCAATTAGGTGCTGCGCCACAAGGTAATATGATTCGGTTTGGTGGTGCAATTGATTCGATTTGTGGTACAGGTGATGGCTGTAACTTTTTATTGGTCTCTGATTATACAATATCAGGAAATTCAGCAACCGCACCAATAGGTTTAGGTGGAGATTTTCAGCTTAAAGCAAGTAATGCAACAGGTTTCGGATTAAATAATTTCTATGCAAATATCAATGATAGTAGTTTAGTTTTTGGGAATGTAGGCGTTACAGATCCTATTGATTTAACTATTAAAAATGTCAAAATGGGAAATAATATTCCTGTTGGTAGTTTTGATGCAAACATTTTTAATGGATTACAAAATGGTTCGATAGGAAATATTGGTATGAGAGAAGCAACAATTGATAACTTTAAAATGACTGTAAAAGGCTTATAACTTAACATTATTTTAAATATATTTTTCTTATTCATAAATTATATTTTTTTTAAAGGAGTTAATAATATTAGCTCCTTTTTTTTGAGAAAAACTAGGTTGTTAGATACTTTAAAATGGCTTTGTTGCACAAATAGACGAAAGATAGAGTTGTTCTAATCTTCAGATATTTATGCAACAGCCACCGTTTTAGCTGTACCAAGTTGAGTAAATTTATTCAAAATATCGACTCTTATTTGCAAGTCAACCACCTGACGATTAAAGCATCGACTAGATACACCTTGTCCAAGTCGTTTCAAGGCAAACATTTTAGCCTCTATTCGGGATCGTCGATGATAACCAATATCTCGTTTCCACTGCTTTTGACCCTTGTCCCAACAGCCTTGTACTGCATGATTCCTTGCTTTACCAATTTCATTTTCTGCCCATAAAGCAGCATTGGAACGAGGAGGGATAATTACATTTGCTTGCCGTTTTAAAATCGCATCATAACAATTCACTGTGTCATAAGCACCATCAGCCGTGACAGATGCAATGGGTTCATCAATTTGATCTAAAAGAGGTTGGAGGATTTCAGCATCACCATATTGGCAGGTCGTGACTTCAACCGCTTGTATTTCTCCACTGTTTGCATCTGTCGCAAGATGTAATTTCAGCCATTGACGATGTTGGTTTACGCCATGTTTTTTACGCACCCATTCCCCATCACCTGTAACTTTGATCCCTGTGCTATCAACTAAAATATGCAAGTCTTCCTGTGGATTTTTTGCTGATTTATGTAGAAGTGGCTGGAGCTTATCTGCTCGCCGACTCAATGTTGAGAAGTCTGGAACATTCCAGTCGAGGTGAGCCATTTGAAAAAGGCTTTGAATGAAACCTTGTGTTTGGCGTAAAGCCAGTTGGAACAGGTTTCGTATCGTGAGGGCAAATTGAATTGCTATATCAGTGTAGGTAGGTTGACGTCCTTTTTTTCCAGTAGGTGTTGCAGACCATTGCATTTGGGGATCAAACCAAATGGTGAAAGCACCCCGTTGACGTAAAGCCTGATTGTACTCAGACCAGTTCGTTGTTTTGTATCGGCTTTTTGATTCTGTATTCATCTAACATGTATGGGGATGAAATTTATTTATGCAACAAAGCCCTTTAAAATTTCTTCCAGTTGTTTCATTCGCTTCACTTGTCCCCAAAGTTCTTGTGCCTCAGGGTATGCCTTGGTCATCATACCTAACCATTGTTTATAACGACCAATCATGCCAATTTCAGTTTTAAATTGACCACTTAAAAAACGATGTTGTAATTCAACCAAATCTTGCCAACTTAATAAAGCATGATCAACATTTTGGCGGATACACTGGGTTAAATCTGGGGTGGTCACAGCACCACGACCAATCATAAGATCTGTACAGTGAGATTGGGTCAGACATGCCTTAGCATCAGTATTGTTCCAAATTTCACCATTGGCAATCACATTGATTTTTAATGCTTCAGTGATCGGTTGGATTTTTTCCCAATATGCGGGCGGAGTATAACCATCGGCTTTGGTTCTTGCATGTACGGTTAACCAACTAGCACCTGCATCTTCAATGGCATGAGCATTTTCCATCGTATGATTTTCATCCAGATAACCTAAACGCATTTTGGCTGAAACAGGGATGTGAGAAGGTACAGCATCACGTACTGCTTTCACTAATAAATGAACAGTTTCAGGTTCATCGAGTAGCACTGAACCACCACGATGACGGTTGACCGTTTTGGCTGGACAACCAAAATTGAGATCAATTGCTGGCGCGCCAAGTTCAACAACTTTAGCTGCATTCGCTGCCAGCATATCGGGATTATTTCCTAGAAACTGAACGTGGACAGGTGTACCCGCAGCAGTTTTGCCATCCGTTCGTAGTTCAGGACAAAAGTTATAATAAATATGGTCTGGTAGAATACTGTCAGTAATACGAATAAACTCGGTCACGCACCAATCAAAGCTGCCCACATGAGTGAGAACATCACGCATGATTGGATCAGTTAGACCTTCCATTGGGGCAAGTACAAGTTTCACGGTGGTTACCTAGTTAAGCGAAAACAGCGTTATACGCATTTTAAGAAACGCTGTCTAGTGTTTATTCACATATGGAATACTTAGCGTCCTAAGATCATTTCGAGTACAAATTTACTGCCAATAAAACCAATCGCGAGCAAGATAAAACCTGTAATTGTAAAACGAATCGCTTTGCGTCCACGCCAACCAAATTTGTAATGTCCAATCAACAAAGCACCATATAAAAACCACGAAATTATGCTAAACGCAGTTTTATGCGCAAGGTGTTGGGCAAAGAAATTATCAATGGTAAAGAAGCCAAATAATAAGGCGGCAGTGAGTAGAGCAAATCCTGTAATAATTAAATCAAAGAGTAATGATTCCATCACTTGAAAGGGAGGGAGTAAATTGACCCAAATCCGTTTTTTTTGCTTTTTTTTCAGTTCTCTGTCTTGGAACCACAAGAGAACGGCATGAATGGTTGCCATTAAAAGTACAGCATAGGCTGAAAGCGATAAGATAATATGTAGATCTAATCCAAGACTATGCAACTCAATAAATTGATTTGGCTTGCTATATACAAATCCTAGAATTAAACCAAATGCAGCAACGGGCGTACCGATCAGATTTAAAGGTAAAACGGGGCGAATCAGGCTAAGGATTAAACTCAAGGTGAGCATAAGCCCTGAGGTGAACGAGATAAGGTTAAACACATCATAGTTGATGCCCATTGGTGTCATCATGTCTTGATAGAGAACTACACCGTGTAATAACAGTCCTAAACCAACGAGAAGACCGTAACACCAAAGATTTGGTGTACGTTTTGACATTAGACGAATAAACAAATACCAAAAAGAACTGGTATAAGCCACAAGTGCCAAAATTGTGTAAACCAAGGGGAGACTGATCATGTCAAACCTTTTTTAGGGGGATGAATAATATTCACCATATAAGATATAAATTCGCTGCGAACTACAGTATCCTATAGCATCTTATGCATAAATTTTCTATTTTAAGAAAGATTTTTTTGCAACTAGCCATTTTAAGCGGATTTCGCAATGTTTGATACCTTAACAGAACGACTCACACAGAGTTTAAGAAATGTTACTGGCTCAGGGCAGCTGACCGAAGACAATATTAAAGATACCCTACGTGAAGTACGTATGGCACTTCTTGAAGCCGATGTGGCGTTACCTGTAACTCGTGAATTTATCGCGAAGGTGAAGGAAGAAGCACTCGGTCAAGAGGTCATGACACAGCTTTCTCCAGGTCAGGCATTTGTAAAAATTGTCTATGATGAACTCACCAAGATGATGGGTGAGGCAAATGAAACTTTAGATTTAAGTGCTAAGCCACCTGTCGTTGTTCTCCTTGCAGGTTTGCAAGGTGCGGGTAAAACCACAACCGCAGCAAAATTGGCACGCTTCTTAAAAGAACGCCAAAAGAAAAAAGTAATGACGGTTTCTGCTGACGTATATCGTCCAGCAGCGATCAAGCAGTTAGAAACCGTATCGAACGAAGTCGGTGTTGGTTTTATTCCATCGCAAGCATCTGAAAGACCAATTGATATTGTAAATCGCGCGATTGAACAAGCGAAGATTCAATTTGCGGATGTCTTGATTGTCGATACGGCGGGTCGTCTCCATGTCGATGATGACATGATGGATGAGATCAAAGAATTACATGCTGCGGTCAAGCCAACAGAAACTTTGTTTGTTGTTGATGCGATGACAGGTCAGGATGCTGCCAATACAGCAAAAGCGTTTAACGATGCTTTGGCTTTAACGGGTGTGATCTTGACCAAAACTGATGGTGACGCGCGTGGTGGTGCGGCACTTTCTGTTCGTGCTATCACAGGCAAGCCAATCAAGTTCTTGGGGATTGGTGAGAAACTAGATGCGCTTGAACCATTCCATCCAGACCGTGTTGCACAACGTATCTTGGGGATGGGTGACGTCCTTTCTTTGGTCGAAGAAGTTGAACGTAAAATCGACAAAGAAAAAGCCGAAAAAATGGCGAAGAAATTGCAAAAGGGCGGTACCTTCAACTTTGAAGATATGCTGATGCAATTTGAGCAAATGAGTAAAATGGGCGGCATGATGGGCTTCTTGGATAAGCTCCCAGGTATGAGTAACTCTGGCATTCAGGATGCGATTGAAAAAGCAAATCCTGAAAAACAAGTGAAACGTATGGAAGCAATCATCCAGTCGATGACGATTAAAGAACGTCGTAATCCTGACTTGATGAACCCGAGTCGTAAAAAGCGTATTGCTGCGGGTTGTGGTATGGATGTCGCTGAAGTGAATAAACTCATTAAGCAACAAGCGCAGATGGCGAAAATGATGAAGAAGTTCGCCAATCCATCTGGTATGAGCAAGATGCTTAAATCACTAGGCAATATGCAAAAACAATTTGGTGGTGGCGGTGGTATGGGACCATTATTTGGAAATAATGATTCCAAAAAATAATTGAACCATGATTTCTAAAAGGCGCGTTATGCGCCTTTTTTATTAATCTATATCTATTAGAGTTGTATAAAATTAATACAAAAAATCGATATTCAATCTGGTTTTAAAGGAGCAAAATTAATTTTAAGTCTATGTTTTATATTGAATAATAATGTCAAATATGTCTCAAAATATAATGAATACGGTGTATATTGCACATTGTATGAACGCTGATCCAGATCAGCACTGGTATGTTTGGTTGGAACAACAGCTCAAACTGCTAAATGTTACTGTTGAGCGGATTTTTTTAGCTGATGCGAGTCATCCAGATCCTGAGATTTGGCAAACCTGTTTGGAAGCACAGTTAAAAAAAATGGATGAACAAAGTATAGTTGTGGCGCATGGGCTTTCTTGTGTAGCGGTTGCTCGATATCTGACGAAAAAACTGCAACAAAAAACGATAAAGGCAGGCATATTTATTGCTGGTTTTAATGAGTCAATTCCAAATTATCCAGCATTAGATTCATTTATAAATCACTGTAAAATCGATGCTGGAATATTGCGGTTAAATATCCAGCGTAGAGTCGTTATTTTTTCGAGTAACAATCCAATAGTACCTGTTCCATTTAGTTTTAAGTTTTCACATTTACTCAATGCGCAGTTGATCGAAGTGGCACAAGCTGGACATTTTCGTGCAGAAGATGGTTATTCAGAATTTCCTCAACTTTTACCCATTATTCAAGCCTTACTCAAAGTTGAACTAAGTTGAACATATTGTCGTAAGCCTTTTAGAAGTAAATCTGGTTCAACTTGTGGTTGATAATGATTCAGGAACTTTGCAAATAAATTTGCATCTCCACCCGTTAAAATAAGTTTCTTTGGAGATTGCTGCATAATTTGATCAATGCTACTGATCAGTCCCAATAAAATGCCATGATGGACAGCATCGACAGTGTTGTGTCCGGGTTTTAAATTATCAAAAGCAGAATCAGGAATTTTAATGCCTTTGGTATTTTGGATGAGTGCATCTCGTTGTAAATATAAGTTCGGTAAGATATATCCACCCAGATGCTGCATACCTTCTACTAGGTCGATTGTTAGAGCAGTTCCACAACCAATTACACAATAGTTTTCATTTACATGCGCAACTGCCAAAACTTGTAACCAACGATCAATCCCGAGTTGGTTTGGTACATCATAACCACATTGCAGACCTGCATAATCTGCATGCACTTTTGCAAAAATGACGGGTATATCAAGGATATCAAGGATACTTTGAATACGTTGATTATTCTCACTGTCCAATACCGAAGAAATTCCGACACGACTGAGGTTTTGGTAGCGAAAATGTTGGATCAAACCTAAGAGTAGATCTGCTGGGGATTGTAAATGTAGTTCAGCGGCATGCTCAATGACATGCTCACCTTCAGTTATCCAATATTTAAGACGTGTATTGCCGATATCTAGCCATAAACTTTTCATAAGTGGTTTTATTCCTTAATGCGATGCAAGTCTTAACCGACCTTGATAAAAAGTTTGCGTGTGATCTGTACGGATAAGGACAGCACCATCATTTGAAATCCCTTGAAAAATCCCTTGAACTTTGCCTTGAGTATGTTCAAATTCAACGGGTTGGTTGATCCAAATCGCATGATGATTGAAGCGTTCAGCTAAGTTATAAGAGCCATGTTCAAACCATTGAGCTGCTTGTTGAATCGCTGTATACAATTCTGCAATCAATGTAAGTCGATCAATTTGATGTAAGCCAAGCATATGCAGTGACGTGATCGCTTGATCTGCATTTTCGACGGGCGGTGTGTTGAGGTTAATGCCTACACCGACAATTGCTTGATTGCTTGATAAAGGTTCAACCAAGATTCCGCCCCATTTACCTTGAGGACTATATAAATCATTGGGCCATTTTACTTGTAGATTTAAACTGTGCAGACTTGGCATTTGTAAAATATTTAATGCAACTTCAAGCGCAAGACGACCATCCAAGGTCGTTTGGCTTTGAATCAATGTGCTTAAATAAATATTGCCTTCTGGTGATGACCACGCTCTTTGGTGTTGACCGCGACCTTGTGTTTGTTGTTCACTGCACACCAATCCTGTGCTTATACCTTTTTGAGCAATTTCACGCATATCATCGTTGGTAGATGTGGTTGTAGTTTTGAGTAAAACCACTTCGGGAAATTGGCCTTTGGCGCTAAGCAATTGCTGTAGTTGACGTGTTACGAAATCATCCATCATTTTTAAGTAGAGTGGTCATGTATTTATGGAGTTAATCATATATTTGCTGATTGGTGCAATTGCTGGATTTACCGCAGGGCTATTTGGCGTGGGCGGTGGATTAATTATTGTTCCAATTTTATATATTGTTTTCACTCAACTAAATTATGACCCTAACGTCATCATGCATATTGCCGTAGGAACATCTTTGGCGACGATTATTGTGACTTCGATCAGTTCAGTGATGGCTCATCATAAAAAAGGGGCAGTCTTGTGGTCGGTTTTTCGTAATTTGGCACCAGGTTTGGTTCTAGGTTCATTTTTAGGAGCTGCTATTGCAGATCTTATGTCTGGTCAGCATTTGCAATTGGTGATCGGTATATTTGCAATTTGGATGGCATTTAAAATGTTTAGAGGTGCACATGGTGTAGTAGACCCAAATCGCCATTTACCATCCGCTCCGATTCAATTGGCTGCTGGAGGCGGAATTGGGGTCGCATCTGCAATTTTTGGTATCGGTGGTGGCAGTTTAACGGTTCCTTTCCTAAATCGATATGGTGTGGTAATGCAAAAAGCAGTCGCAACTTCTGCGGCATGTGGTTTACCGATCGCGGTTGCTGGTGCAGTGGGGTTTATGTGGTTTGGCACAAAGCAACAGGTTGAGGTACCAAACACCATTGGTTATGTTCATATTTATGCTTTTATAGGCATTAGCATAATGAGTTTTATTACAGCGAAAGTCGGTGCGCGAGTGGCACATCGCTTGTCTCCAGCGATGTTAAAAAAATGTTTTGCAGGACTGCTAGTCACAGTAGGCTGTTATTTTGTATATAAAGGGCTTTTTTAAGCCCTTTGGTTAAAAAAATGCAGCTTTTGTTAACTTATTGGAAATTACCAAGATGAATATGGGTTTTACGTGACTTGTTTAGATTAAATTTTATTTAATGTGATTTGCATCAATAATTTCTTTATTGGTTTTATGTTTCAGATATATGGTTGATCGCTAAAATTTATACATAAATATTTGATATTAAAAGTAGAAAAGTTAAGGTTTTTATTGAAAACAGGGGGCTGCGTGGTTTTTTTCCATATGATTGGCTTAAAAAGCAATAAAATTGTCAGACAATGATATAGAATTTATAGCGCGAGATCAGTTAAAACAAAAAAGCGCAAATAGCATTGGACAATGCGTATAACAAAGATAGCGAGGGGCCCATGAATCTTGAAGAGGCTGATAGTCTTTCTGAACAGATTGCAAAATATATTAGTGAACAAATCATTAGCGGTGAGTTGGTTGAGGGTGAACGCATCCAAGAATTACGTATCGCTAAAGAATTGGATGTCAGTCGGGGTTCTGTCCGTGAAGCATTATTATTACTAGAACGTACTTATCTGATCGAAATTTTCCCACGTCGTGGTGCGATTGTTTCTGAAATGTCCGCTCAACAGGTTAAAGCCTTGTTTGATACCAACGTCATGGTACTTGGGCATATTGTGCAGCGGATTAGTGAGACATGGCGTGTCAACGAAGCTGAACAATTGCAAGTTATGTTGGATCAGTTGGTTGAATTTGTAAGAGCTGGAGATATTGAGAAATTTTATGATGCGATTTTTAATTATCTAGCTGAACAGCATGACATGGTGGCGAATCCTTATTTAATGCAATTCTATAAAGAACTGTTGCCATCTCTACGTCGTAGTTATTTTTTGACCTTAAATACCTCACGTCGTGAGCTGCAAGAATCATTTACGCTATTTAAGCTCGTGATTGATGCTATTTTGATCCGAAAATCACAACAAGCTGCTTTATTTATGGAAGATTTTTGTCGACACTTGCGTAACCTTGTGTTGGAATCTCTGACACGTATGAAACAGATTGAATTGGCTTGGGCGAGACGCTCACGCCGTTAGTTAGGGCAGTATGCGTTTAAGCAGTTTAAAACTTTCAGGCTTTAAATCTTTTGCCGATAGTACCACTTTACATTTTAAGGCCAACCGTACTGCGGTTGTTGGGCCGAACGGTTGTGGAAAGTCGAATGTCATTGATGCGATTCGTTGGGTTATGGGCGAGTCCAACGCACGTCAATTGCGTGGTGGCAGTATGCAGGATGTTATTTTCACAGGGACATCCAAGCGTAAGCCTGTCGGTGTGGCCAGTGTAGAGCTTCGTTTTGATAATACCTATGGCAAATTAGGTGGCGCTTATAATGCCTATAATGAGCTTGCTGTTCGTCGCCAAGTGACGCGTGAAGGTAAGTCGGAATACTTCTTAAATGGTACACGGTGCCGTCGTCGTGATATTACCGATATTTTCTTGGGTACAGGCTTAGGACCGCGTTCTTATGCGGTGATTGAGCAGGGCATGATTAGCCGTCTAGTCGAAGCTAAACCTGAAGAAATGCGTGTGTTTATTGAAGAAGCGGCAGGTGTTTCCCGCTATCAGGCACGCCGTCGTGAGACGCTACAGCATTTAGAACATACCGAACAGAATCTAGCACGTTTAGAAGATATCGCTGTCGAGTTAAAATCACAGCTAAGAACGCTAAAACGTCAGTCTGAAGCCGCAATTCAATATAAAACGCTAGAAAGCCAAATTCGTCATTTAAAAATTGAAATCCTTTCTTTTCAAGCCAATCAAAGTCACAAGTTACAACAAGAATATACAGTTGAAATGACAGATCTTGGTGAGCGTTTCAAACTGGTTCGTTCTGAGTCAAATACGATTGAGCATGACCTTGAAGCGACCAGTGCATTATTCCAGCGTTTAATTCAACAATCATCGCCTTTGCAGCAGGAATGGCAGCAGGCAGAGAAAAAACTTGCTGAACTGAAAATGACACTGGAGCAGAAACAAAGTCTATTTCAGCAAAATAGTAGTAGTTTGGCTCAACTTGAGCAGCAAAAGCTTCAAACCAAAGAGCGCTTACAATTATCAGAGTTACAGGTAGAAACGCTTAGCACTCAGTTTGATGAGCAAAATGAAACATTGCTGGCATTAGAACAGCAAACGCAATCATCTGAGCAAAACTTTACGGATGTTCAAGCCCAGCAAAAACAAGCCCAACAGCAATTTGAGCAACTCAAAACTCAAGTTGAGCAGCAACAGCAAAAAAAATTGCAAATGGCAGCGCAAATTGAGCAATTGACGAAAAATGTTTTAAGGCTTGAACAACAAAAGCAGACCTTACAAGCACAAACCAGTCAGATTCGTGCACAAGTTCAGAATGATGAACAAGCTCAGCTCGAACAATTACAGCAACAATTGCAGCAGGAAATTGTTCTGTTAGAAGCTGCAATTGACCAGTTACAGTACGAGGTACAGACACAGCAAGATCAGCAACAGTCAAATAAGACGGATTTACAAAGCCTAAAAACAGAGATTCAGGTTTTATTGGCTGAACAAAAAAACTTAAATCAATTCGTTGCAAAGCAAAGTCCAAAGCATGATCAGAATGCAGTACGGTTGATGCAAAGCTTGCGTTTAACTGCTCAAGGCAAAGCTCATGCTGTGATCATTGAGAAATTTTTAGCTAAATGGTTGCAAGCACAACTGATTGAGAGTGGACAAACATTCCAAGAAGATGTGGCGCGTCAGTTAAAATCATTTACGCAGCAAAAGATTCAAATACAACAACTGCGGTGTTTAAGTGATTTTATTGAAGCTCCCCAATCTTCGCTCTGGGCAAATGTTGCTGTTGCAGATGATTTAACGACAGCATTGGGTTATCAGTCTGATCTTAATCATGCACAATCAATTCTGACGCTTGATGGTTATCATATTGGTGCGGATTGGATGATTGGCCTGCATTATGATGAAGATAGTCAAAGTGCACAGGGCGTGCTAAGCCATCAAGTGCGTTTAGAGGAAATTGAACAACAACTTGCAGAAAAGCAGCCACAGTTACTTGATTTGGAAAATCAATTTTCGCAACAACAGCAAAGCTTGCAGCAGCAACAGCAGACCTTAGAGCAACAACAGCAAAGTCTGAAGCAAAAGCAAAAAGAGTTACAACAACTCGATGTGCAAATTGCCAAGCTACAAAGTACGGCACAGGCATTTGTGGTACAGCAACAACAGTTAGCAGATCAACTTAAACAGTTGGATGTGCAACTCGAAGAAGATGCAATGCAGCGTGATGATTTAGAGATTGATCTACATGCTCTTGCACTCAAATTAGAAGCGGTTTTACCGAACTATAAAACCTTGCAGTTTCAGGTTGAAAGTCTGAATGAACAGTTAGATGAGCAGCAACAGCAACTCACACAACAACAGCAACAACGTGAGACACTACGCCGTCAGACCTCGCAGGCTAATCAGCAAATTGAATTATTAGAGAAAGATATTTCTTTCTTAAAAACACAATATCGACAGATCATCGAGCAAATAGAGCAGGCAAAGAAATTTGTTGATCCGATTCAATTGGAGCTTCCAAATTTAGAGTCACAGTTTCAAGAGCAGTTTCAACAAACAGAAAAATTGCAAAAAAACTGGAGTGAATGGCAGCTTGAGCTGAATCAGGTTCAAGAAAAACAGCAACATTTGACTGAGCAACGTCATCAAGCCCAACAAAAAGATGAACAAGTGCGTGAGCAGTTGGAGCAAAAGCGTTTAGCTTGGCAAGCAGCTAAGTCTGATCGGGAGCACTATCTCGATCAGCTAAAAGAATTAAATGCTGCGGTTCTACAAGATGTATCGATTGAAATTAAAGAACATCAGCAAAAACTTGAAAAAGCACAGCAACAATTTGAAAAAATTGGTGCGGTGAATTTGGCAGCTTCACAAGAATATGAGGAAGTCTCTCAGCGTTTTGATGAGCTTAATCATCAAATGCAGGATTTACAAAATACTGTAGACCAACTCAAAGACGCGATGAAGAGCATTGATCAGGAAACACGTAAGTTATTTATGACAACATTTGATCAGGTCAATCAAGAGTTACAAACGTTGTTTCCGAAAGTGTTTGGTGGTGGTGAAGCGACTCTAAGCCTCGAAGATGATTGGCAATCAGGTGTAAAGTTGATGGCGCGCCCACCTGGTAAGCGGAATAGTTCCTTGGCCCTACTTTCAGGTGGAGAAAAGACTTTAACTGCTTTAGCTTTGGTTTTTGCGATCTTTAGATTAAATCCAGCACCATTTTGTGTTTTGGATGAGGTCGATGCGCCATTGGATGATGCAAATGTGCAGCGGTATTGTAATTTGGTAAAAGAGCTTTCTGAACAAGTGCAATTCATTTACATTACACATAATAAATTGGCAATGACAATGGCGACAGATTTGTTGGGTGTAACCATGCCAGAGCCAGGTACATCAAAATTAGTGACTGTTGATTTAGAACAGGCAAAAGAATACGGGTTAGTTGCGGAGTCCTAGTATGGAAGTGAATACAATAATAGGCATTGTTGTCGCCGTTGTGATTATGCTTGTTGGTTTGACCATGATTTTAAGAAAACCAAAACCAGTTGAACCTTCATTAGAAGCAGAATTACATATTAATCCTGAAAGTAATCAGCCTGTAATTCCTCGTCATGTACGGGACCAACTGCTACAAAATGACGTAGTGAGTCCAAGCGCACGTGTTGAACCTCGTTTAAATGATGAAGAGGTTGAGGTCGAACCGCACAATGAATCACCAAAACAAGAGGTGATTGTTGAAGAAAAAGTCGAACAACAGCTAGATGAGAAAGCCGAAGACACCAGCAGTGAGGTTGCAGTTACTTCGGAAACAGGTACTGAAGAAGAGAAATTGACACAGGAAACGACAGAAACTGACCCATCGCTCACCGAACAAGTTGTGACGGTTGAGGAATCTGATAAAACCATTGAGGAAACTCAGTCAGAGCAAGTTAAAGCTGAACCAGAGCTGAGTTTAAATCCTAATATTGAAACGGTTGAAATCGCTGAATTTGATGGAGAAAGCAATATTCTGGATGTACATTTGCATGAACAACAACGTTATGATGATGAAAGTGCATTAGCTACAGCTGAACAGATTATTGCATTAAATGTTTATCCAAATCCTCGCCGTGCCTTGTCTGGTGATAAAGCGTTAAAAGTTTTACTCAAATATGGTTTACGCTATGGAGAAATGTCTTGCTTCCATCGTTATGAAAATACCGATGAGCCAAGTGCTTTAATGTTCTCTGTCTTACGTATTACCGATCATGGGCCTGCAGGTTTCGATTTGGAAACATTGTCAGGTGAACAAGTTCAAGGCTTAGCATTTTTCTTGGCTTTACCGAATAGCAAAGCTGTTACGGGTTATGACATGATGACCAGTATTGCAGGTTTAATAGCGCGTGAAGTTGATGGTAAAGTCTATGATGAAAATAACTTAGAATTTACACCGCAATTGAAAGAACATTGGCGTCATCATGTGATTGACTATCGTTCAAATCAAGCAGCGACCTAATTAATCTTTTATAATGAATTGAGTGAAAAGTTATAGGGCGGTTTTTCCGCCCTTTTATATGGTGAAAAGTAAATGGAACATAATTCAGTGATTGAGCAAATGCGTCAATTGATTCAGCTCATTGCAAAACACAATCATGCTTACTATGTGATGGATCAACCTTCAATTTCAGATAGTGAATATGACCATTTATTTCATCAGCTTAAAGCATTAGAACAACAATATCCTGAATGCATCCAAGCGGATACCCCAACCAATAAAGTGGGTGGTCAAGCACTGTCGAAATTTGAAAGTGTGACCCATGTAGTGCCGATGTTGTCATTGGGCAATGTCTTTAATCAAGAAGAGTTATTTGCTTTTGCCCGTCGCATAGATGAACGTTTACCCAATCAGAAAGTGCAATATGAAGTCGAGCTGAAACTAGATGGTTTAGCGATCTCACTTTGGTATGAAAATGCTGTGTTGGTGCGTGGCGTGACGCGTGGCGATGGTGAAACTGGTGAAGATATTACTCAGAACGTGAAGACCATTCGCAATTTGCCGAAAGTTCTATCAGGTCAATCTCAAGCTATACCACAGCTTTTAGAAGTGCGTGGTGAAGTATTAATGCCAAAACAAGGGTTTGAAAAGCTTAATGCTGATCAAGCGGCCAAAGGTGAAAAAACTTTTGCGAACCCCCGAAACGCTGCAGCTGGTAGTTTAAGACAACTTGATCCTAATATCGCAGCATCACGTCCTTTAGCATTCTATGCTTATGGGATCGCACAGTGTCAACCACATCATGGTTTAGCAACGATGCATGACAGTTTGCATTGGCTTACCAAATTTGGTTTTGAAATCGCCGAAAGACAATATCTTTGCGAGTCGATTGAAGAAGTTCAGCAACGTTATGAGCAGATTCAACAAGAACGCCCAGATTTAAATGTTGAAATTGATGGTATGGTGGTAAAGGTCGATGACCTGAAACAGCAACAACAATTGGGCTTCTTAAGTCGTGAACCACGCTGGGCAACTGCTTATAAATTTCCAGCACAAGCAGCTTTAACCAAAGTCGAAAATATAGATTGGCAAGTCGGACGTACCGGAACACTGACACCGGTTGCTCGTCTTGCACCTGTATTTGTCGGTGGCGTAACTGTTTCGAATGTGACTTTACACAATATCGGGGAAATTCATCGTTTAGATGTACGTGTTGGTGACACGGTGAGTGTATATCGTACTGGTGATGTGATTCCAAAGGTTGAGAAAGTTTGGGCTGAGTTCCGGCCTACCGATGCGGAGATTGTTCATCTCCCTACGAATTGTCCAGTATGTGATTCGCCAGTGGTCATGCCAGAAGGCGAAGCTTTAGCACGTTGTTCAGGTGGTTTGTATTGTGCTGCGCAACGTATTGAAGCCATTCGACACTTTGTTTCACGTAAGGCCTTAGATATTGAGGGTTTGGGTGATCGTTGGGTGGAGTCATTGTTACATCTCGATTTACTGAAAGACGTTGCAGATATTTATCACCTGCATGAACATCGGGCGACGTTACTGACCATTGAGAAAATGGGTGAGAAATCTGTTCAGAACTTGATTGATGCCATTGAAGCAAGTAAGAAAACCACATTAGCGCGTTTTATTTATGGTTTGGGTATTCGTGGTGTTGGTGAAACGACTGCACGTATGCTCGCCAATACCTTTCAGACCTTGGATGCTTTGAAAGCAGCTGATGTTGAGTCCCTTAAGAAAACGCCTGATGTCGGTGATATTACCGCTGAATGGATCGCTGACTTTTTCCAAGCACCGCATAACATCGAAGTGTTAGATCGTTTAATGGCAGCTGGCATTCATTGGGATGCACCGACAGCACCGACTCGTCAGCCACTCAATGGTGAGAGTTGGGTCGTCACAGGAACATTGGAAAGTATGGGGCGTGATGAGGCAACACAACGTCTTCAAGCGCTGGGTGCTCGAGTAAGTGGCAGTGTTTCCAGTAAAACCAAATGTGTAGTTGCGGGTGAGAAAGCGGGCAGTAAATTAGAAAAAGCGCAAAAATTAGAAATTCGAGTAATGAATGAGCAAGAATTTTTAGACTTTTTGGCTCAATATCAAACCTAATTGACTTGAAGATTTGAACAAATAAAAGCCGCTTTAAAAGCGGCTTTTTGATGAGTTAAAGATATTTTTTAACGACACCATCATCGAGTAATTGTTGAAAGTGTTCAACGACGCTAGATTCAATATCTCGGTATTGTATTCCCAGCTCTTGTTGACTCTTTTGCGCATTAAAATAAATTGGATAACCCATATTGAGTTCAACGAATGATCTCGAAAATCCAGCGAATGGTCCAAATAATTTAAATGCTGATTTTGGGAGTTGATTACGGGGGAAAGGAAAACGATTGCCAAAATTCTGACGTAAGATTTTCCCCATTTCCAATAAACTTAAAGTTCCACCACTGATAATATAGCGTCCTTTTGCATTGGTGTTACTTGCAGCTTGAATATGCGCATCAGCTACATCACGGACATCAACGATGCCATTCCACATGGGCGGTACACCGAGTAAAGTCATACCATTGGCAAATTGCTGTAAAACTTCAACACTACCTGATTGTGTATTGGCAGTTAATGATGGTCCCATCACCAATGCTGGATTAATGCAGACTAAATCCCAACGATTTTGTTGTTCAGCCATTTCCCAGGCTTTACGTTCTGCTGCAACTTTTGAAAATGGATAAGGTTGATGAGTTTCACTGCTGGTATTGTTCCAGTGGCTTTCATCAAATTCATTGTTTTTAGTATCAAGAATCTCAATCGCATCGCCATAAGTTGATGCAATACTTGATGTCAGTACCACACGTTTGACTGATTCAGTTCGATTGACGCTGTTTAGTACATTCTCAGTACCGATTACAGCTGGTTCAATAATATCTTTGACCGCATCTTTATAGTTGGTCACAACGAAAGGTGAGGCGGTATGAATAACGATTTCACATCCTTTCATAGACTCATCAAAAGCGCCAGCTTGTAGTAGGTCTGCTTTAAAAAAATGAATTTGCCCTGTAGATTTTTCTGCGATGTCGTACAGATGTTGGATTTTATCCTTTTTTGATGGATCACGAACCGTTGCATGAACGATGTATCCCTGATTTAAGAGTCGTTCAATAATCCAACCTGCAATATAGCCGGTCGCCCCAGTAACTAAAATCGGTTTGCTTTTATCCATTTTGTATATCCGCATAATGCTTTTTGTAAATGATTCTATTTAGCGAATTTTACCTAAATACACAATGGTTGAAAGAATTTCTTACCTTTTTTACTTGAAAAATGAGTTAAATAAGAAGCATTGCTAACCGTTACAAAAATTAAAATAAAGCGGTTTTTGATCTTTCATAGCTATTTGAATACATGAGTTGATTGCAAGCGCTTATTTTATTTCAATAAATTGGATTAATTAGAACTGTAAATGCGTATGTTTCTCATTTTAATTTTATAAAAATCATGGGTTTACGTGTTTTTGATTTTTGCAATTTTATTCAAACTTACGCATAATAACGTTAATCGATAGGAGTAAATATTATGCGTGGCAATCCAGAAGTCGTCGACTATTTAAATATGCTCATTGGCGGTGAATTGGCTGCTCGTGATCAATATTTAATTCATTCAAGAATGTATGAAGATTGGGGTTTAACCAAGATTTATGAGCGTATTGACCATGAAATGCAAGAAGAAGCATCTCATGCTGATGCGATTATTCGCCGTGTTCTTTTTTTAGAAGCAAAACCAAATATGAACCGCGAAGACATCAATGTTGGTACGGATGTTGTAAGTTGTTTAAAAGCAGATTTAGCACTTGAATATCATGTTCGTGAGAAACTAGCGATAGGTATTAAGTTGTGTGAAGAGAAAGGTGATTTTATTAGCCGAGATATGTTGCGTCAGCAACTTTCAGATACGGAAGAAGATCACACCTATTGGTTAGAAAAACAGTTGCGATTAATTGAGTTAATTGGTTTACAAAATTATATTCAATCTCAAATGTAAGATATTTTAAAAAACTCAGCCTTGGCTGAGTTTTTTGTACAATCATGATTTATTTTTTTGCAAGGTTTTTAGGTCTTTTAGAACCTGATCAGCATGAGTTTGTGTATTAACACTTGTATAGTGATATATCACCGCACCTTTTGGATCAATTAGAAAGCTCTCTCGTTTAGCGATTTTAGTAATACCTAGATTTCTCACGATGCCAAATTTTCCAGCAAGCGTTCCTTTTTCATCTGCCAGAATTGGAAAGGGTAAGCCTAGCTTTTCTGAAAATTTTTGATGTGAAGCAACATCGTCTAAACTCGCGCCTAGTACAACAGCGTTTGATTGTAAAAACTCAGGGTAGAGTGCTTTGAATTGATTGGCTTCTTGAGTACATCCAGCTGTGTCATCTTTGGGATAAAAATAAAGTACGATCCACTTACCTTTATATTGATCTAGGGTATGCCATTTGCCATTTTGATCTTGTAATTTGAAATCTGGTGCTGAGTGTCCAACCCATTCTTTTTGTGCTGTACTCTGCTTAGAAAACAAAGTACTTTGTGCAGTACTTAAACTCGGTGTAGTCAATAAAAACAGTGAACTACACACTATAAGAACTTTGGACTTTATTGTGTTCATCATCATGATCTCAACGTATGATAGATACTTACTTTAGCAAATTTAGAAATTTGATGTGTTAGTAAATTTTTTACAGAGGTTTTACGCTATATCAGTGTAAAAGTAGAGGGTAATAAATAAAGGAAAAGAAATGGACGTTGGCGCAGTTTTGATCAAATTAAAGCAAGATAGCTTAATAAATGTAGAAGCATGGAAAAGAGAAATTGAACAACGGAAAGATGAAGCCATTCAAACCTTACAAGCAGAAGGTGTGACAATTGAATCTTGGTTTCATTTAGAATTGGATGGAAATGATTATTTAATCGCATATATGCGAGCGAATGACATTGCTCATGCTCAGCAAGTTGCACGAAATAGTCCTTTTGAAATTGATAAGGTTCATAAACAGTTCAAACAAAATTGGGAGAGAGTAATTCCCGCAAATCTATTGGTAGATTTGGAAAATATTGATTAGAAAGAGATATAATTTTTTTAAGTTTGAATGATTGGGTCATAAGTTGAAGTATAAAATTTTACTCATCACTGGATGGGGTGGTGGATCTGAATTATTAAAACCTTTACATGACGGATTGGAGCAAAAAGGACATATCGTTGAACGAATTAATATCTTTAATGCGCTAGATAATGAAATCCTACAACAGCATGTTGAGCTCGCAGTAAAATTTGATGTCATTGTGGGATGGTCACTGGGGGGGCAATTAGCAACAATATTAGTCGATCATATCCAGCAACAATATGCAGAACAGAAGATGTTAATCACTTTGGCATCGAATCCACGTTTTGTCGCTCAAGCGGATTGGACGACAGCCATGCCAGTAGAAACTTTTATACAGTTCAAACAATCGTTTGAACATGATGCAATTATGACTTTAAAGCGTTTTGGTTTGTTAGTCTGTCAGGGTGCAAGTTCAGCAAAAAAAGATTTCTTGGCCATGCAGAAATTGATTCTTCCTCAACCAATTGCATTGCTTCGGGATGGGTTGCAGTTGTTGGAACAATTAAATCTAGTTAAAGTCTATGAAAACTACCTAGGTAGACAGTTACATGTCTTCGCAGAGCATGATGTTTTAGTTCCTTACCAAGTTGCTCAAAATATCCAGAATTTAGCTGCAAAAAATCTATCTGTTATTTCTATTGAAGGGGCTTCGCATGGTTTTACATGTTTTATGGTGGAGAGGACTGTGCAAGTAATTGAAGATTTTATTCAAATGACGGTTTAATCTTACTTGAATTGAAAGTTCTCGCAATATATTTTAGATTTTGACAAGTTTAAGATTAAGAGCGATTGAAACTTATTGAACGTTTTTATCATTGTTGAAATTTACTTTGAGTATTCGCTATCGTGGAGGCGACATGGATGTCGCCGTTAGGCTGTGGCATCAAGGACGTGCCATCAGCCTAACAAAAGATTTTTGCTTACTTTTCATCTTTGAAAAGTAAGTCCAGCTGAAGGCTTATCCTGAAATTGGGTGAGTACTCGGAATAACACCATGCAGTACATTGTTAAATATTGGATTTATAGAGGTGTAGGATGACTGACCTATTTGATTTAGAACATATATGGCATCCCTATACTTCGATGTTAAATCCATTACCATCCTTTAAAGTCAAACGTGCTTATGGTGCAACGATTGAATTAGAAGATGGTCGAACTTTGGTTGATGGTATGTCGTCATGGTGGTGTGCTATTCACGGTTATAACCACCCTGAACTTAACAAAGCCATTACTGATCAATTGCAAAATATGGCGCATATCATGTTTGGTGGTTTGACGCATGAACCTGCAATTGAATTGGGTAAACTCTTATTAAAAATTACACCTCCGAGTTTAGATAAAATTTTCTATGCTGACTCAGGTTCAGTTTCAGTTGAAGTGGCTTTAAAAATGGCAGTGCAATATTGGGCTGCATTGAATCAACCTGAGAAAACCAATTTTATTACTACACGTTCTGGCTATCATGGTGATACTTGGAATGCGATGTCTGTATGTGATCCTGTCACGGGAATGCATCAGATTTTTGGCTCAAGTTTACCGAATCGAATCTTTGTACCCGCGCCGCAAAGTTGCTTTGATGGTGAGTGGAATCCACAAGATATTCAAGAACTCAAACAACAGATCGAACAGCATCATCACAGTATTGCTGCCCTCATTATCGAGCCAATTGTACAAGGTGCAGGAGGGATGCGTTTTTATCATCCTGAGTATTTGCGTCAGGCCAAAGAATTATGTGAGCAATACAATTTGTTGTTGATCTTTGATGAGATCGCAACAGGTTTTGGGCGCACAGGTAAAATGTTTGCTTGGGAGCATGCGCAAGTTGAGCCTGATATCATGTGTATTGGTAAGGGCTTAACAGGGGGTTATATGACCTTGTCCGCGACTCTAACCACTAAACAAGTGGCTGAAACCATAAGTCGTGGTGAAGCGGGCGTGTTTATGCATGGTCCAACTTTTATGGCAAATCCATTAGCTTGTGCGGTTGCTTTGAGAAGCACTCAATTATTGGTTGAACAAGACTGGCAGAGCAATATTCAACGGATTGAAAAGATCCTTGTTGAGCAATTAAGTGATTTAGTACAGCTTGATCACGTTGCCGATGTACGGGTTCTAGGTGCGATTGGAGTGGTTGAATTAACATCTAATGTCGACATGAAAAGCTTACAGCAGCAGTTTGTTGAACGTGGTATTTGGGTACGACCATTTGGAAAATTGGTTTACGTGATGCCACCGTATGTAATTACCAATGACGAGCTAAATTACTTATTAGCACAGATGAGTGAAGTGGTGAAAAATATGCAAGGAGCAAATGCCAATGTCCTTGCTTAATCATTATGTCGAGCAGCTTGAGCAACTTAAACAGCAAGGTAATTTCCGCCAATTTACTGCAAATCAACAACAGGGAAAATGGATCACCATTCAAGATCGAACCATGTTGAATCTGGCATCCAATGATTATCTAGGTTTGGCTGCTGATTTGCATTTAAGAGAAGAATTTCTTGATACGCTGAAAATCGAACGAGCACTCTTTAGTTCATCTTCTTCACGCTTACTGACGGGTAATTTTGCAGAGTACGAGCAATTTGAAAATAGCCTAAGCAAAGCTTTTGGTCGTGCTGCCTTGCTTTTCAATAGTGGCTATCACATGAATATCGGTATTTTGCCTGCATTAGCTGATAGTAAAACCGTGATTTTGGCGGATAAACTAGTTCATGCCAGTATGATTGATGGTATTCGTCTATCAAATGCTCAATATGTGCGTTATCGTCATAATGATTTGCAGCATTTGGAACAGTTATTGCAAAAGTATCAACAAGATGAGCAAGTTGAACGTATTATTGTGGTG
Organism: Acinetobacter haemolyticus; assembly: GCF_003323815.1. Classification (NCBI taxonomy): domain Bacteria; kingdom Pseudomonadati; phylum Pseudomonadota; class Gammaproteobacteria; order Moraxellales; family Moraxellaceae; genus Acinetobacter; species Acinetobacter haemolyticus. Next base: position 2,630,547 of record NZ_CP030880.1, on the reverse strand, counting down.
ACTGAAAGTATTTTTAGTATGGATGGTGATGAAACGGATTTAGCTGCATTGGCTCAGTTAAAGCAACGTTTTGTCAAAACCATGCTATATGTTGATGAAGCTCATGCCATCGGCGTGAGAGGTGAGCAAGGACTAGGTTGTGCTGAGCAATATGGCGTATTGCATCAGATTGATTTCCTTGTTGGGACTTTTGGCAAAGCGATTGCTTCAATTGGCGGTTATATTATTTGTGATCCTCTCATCCGTGATTATCTTATTAATAAAATGCGTCCTTTGATTTTCAGCACAGCGTTACCACCAATCTCGATGGCATGGTCTGACTTTATCTTTAATAAAGTTTTAAATATGCAGCAGCAGCGTCAGCACTTGGCTGAGATCAGTCAGTTTTTACAGAAGGCGGTGATTGCAAAAGGTTTTTCAAGTCCATCGAGTAGCCATATTATTCCAATTATTGTCGGCGAAAGTAATGCAGCGATTGAAAAAGCACGTTATGTTCAGCAACAAGGTTTTTATGCCATGCCTGTGCGACCGCCAACAGTACCGCAAAATAGTTCACGTTTACGTATCTCATTAACGTCTATGGTTCAAAAAGCTGAATTAGAAAAATTGGTGGAATGTTTGTGAGTGTCGATAAAGCTTTAGTCGCTCAACGTTTTGCCAAAGCTGGGCAAAGTTACGTTGAGCATGCTGTAGTACAAAAGCAGATCAGTGCACAGTTATTTGAATATCTGAAAGCGTATTGTCCAAAGACTTTTGATTCTGTACTTGAGATCGGTTGTGGGTCGGGTAATTTAACGCATTTATTTCAGACTCATTTTCAGTTTGATCAATTATTTTTAAATGATCTTTATGAGGATGTTGATCAGCATTTTTCAACGATTCAAAATATAGCTTGGTTGATCGGAGATATAGAGCAGCTTGAATTACCATCAGAATTGGATGCGATAATTTCAAGTTCAGCTTTGCAATGGATGACTGATCTACCTGCGTTATTACAACGAATTCATGATGCTTTAAAACCGAAAGGCTACTTGGGTTTCTCTACATTTGGTGAAAACAATTTAATTGAAATCAAAAAGCTGACTGGGCAAGGTTTAAATTATTATTCCAGTGAAGTATTGAAACAGAAACTTGAAGAAAATGGCTTTGAGATTGTGTTTATACAAGAAGAACAAAAACATCTATATTTTGATGATCCTAAATTAGTTCTGCACCATCTAAAAGCGACAGGGGTGACTGCAACAGCAAAGTCACATCGTTGGACCAAGCAATCTTTACTGCAGTTTTATTCTGATTATCAACAGTTTCATGATGAGCATGGTTTTCGCCTAACTTATCATCCGATTTACGTGATTGCGCGGAGAAAAGCATGAGTGCAGCAATTTATTTTGTCAGCGGTATTGATACAGAAATTGGTAAAACTTATGCCACAGGTTATCTCGCCAAACTGTGGACTGAACAAGGGCAGCGTGTTATCACCCAGAAGTTGGTGCAAACAGGGAATATCGATGTGTCCGAAGACATCGAAAAACACCGTGAAATTATGGGGAGTGGTTGGTTTCAGGAAGATCATGACAAATTGACCATGCCTGAAATTTTCACTTATCCCGCTTCACCGCATTTGGCAACGCGTTTAGATGGGCGTGAGTTAGATTTTGCCAAGATTGAAGCTGCAACTAAAGAACTTGCCCAGCGTTTTGAGGTGGTGCTGTTAGAGGGTGCGGGCGGTTTAATGGTGCCTTTAACCACAGAGTTATTGACCATTGATTATATTGCTCAACATCAATTTCCTGTGATTTTGGTGACTTCTGGACGTTTGGGGAGCATTAATCACACATTGTTGAGTTTAGAAGCTTTAAAACATCGTGGTTTGAGTTTGCATGCTTTGGTATATAACTTAAAAGATGAATCGAAAGATCCCCTCATTTCTAAAGATACCGCAGATTATTTAAAGGCTTATTTGACAAAGCATTTTCCTGAAGCAAAATGGATTGAGTTGGAAAAATTTAACTAACTTTGGGTATTTATTGTCTAGTAAATATCTGTGATCGTGGAGGGCGGCAAGGATGCCGCCAAGTTAGACTGCGGTAGCAAGGACGTACCGTCAGTCTGACAAAAGATTTTTGTTACTTTTCATCTTTGAAAAGTAAGAAGATTTGCTATGAGTGGGTGGGCTTGGGAAGACTAAGTCACGATAGCTAATGGATTTTATAAGCGATTTAATTCATAAACTTAAGGTGAATAACAATGAATAAGAAGAATTTTGTTTTTATAACACTATGCTTGTCAGGTTTGATCTCGACTACTCAAGCTGCTGTACCCGCAGATAAAACCATCATTAGTTGGATCACTAACTTACAGGATTCAAATGCGAATCCTCAGCAAGCCATTCAGATTGATCACACGGAAAAAGTAAAATTAATTTCAGGCGAAGAAGCTTATTTGTCTGGTGTTAGTTTTGAAAATGCAGGGCGTAACTTTTGGGCGGGTTATGTGCTAAGCCGTCCAAAGCTCAAACAAGCAAAAATTTTAAAAGAGTTTGGTGGTCAATCGAATACATTTAAAGTTCATCCAACGATGTATAAAGGTAAATCGATAGAACTGGTTGAAATCGAAAGTGCTGGGTCGGGACAAGGAACTGTTGAAGCTACTAAAAGTTTAGTTTATCTAAGCCAATGGAATGCCAAGTTGATTACTGAAGTTCAGGAGTCTTCGAATGCTGGTCGTTATGACGAAAAACTTTATGCAGAAAATTGTCGTACTGGATCAGATAATACGGGTTATTTAAATATAATGCCGTATTCGCCTTACGTTGTGAAAACGACGGTGACAGGAAATGCTTGTAATGACAAGCCTAAAGGATACAAAGTAAATAGTTTGGTTCTCCCAATCGTCAGAAGTGAAATTAAATAAAAAAAGCTAACAAGCGGACTTGTTAGCTTAGATGATTCTTTAGGATTTTTAAAACTTCTTAAAGCCTTTATTAAAGCCAATCGTTTTACGACCATTGTTATTATGGTTGCCACCATTGCTGTTTGGACGTTGTTCAGGTTGTTCATCATCACGACGTTGTTGACGTAAATAACCCCCACGACGTGCGGCCATTGGTTTATCTGTCATACGTTCAGTACGACGTTTAGCCATACCGAATAAACCTGTACCTTGGCGTGGTTTTAATTCAACAGATTTTGCTAAGTTATCGATATCCATCTTGTCGAGTTCCATCCAGCGACCTGTACGTAACTCACGAGGTAAAATTACGGTTCCGTAGCGAGTACGTAATAAGCGGCTGACTTTTAAATTCTGTGATTCAAAGATACGACGAACTTCACGATTACGACCTTCTTTCACGACTACTTGATACCAACGGTTGATCCCATCACCACCAATTTCAGAGAAGGATTCAAATTTCGCAGGACCATCTTCAAGTTCAACGCCCTTGAGCATGTTATTACGGATTTGAGGTGTCACTTCACCCATAACGCGTACTGCATATTCACGTTCTACTTCGTTTGATGGGTGCATTAAACGGTTTGCTAGCTCACCATCATTGGTAAACAACAATAAGCCTGTACTGTTGATATCGAGGCGACCGACCATGACCCAACGATCATTGGCGATTTGAGGCAAATGATCAAATACGGTTGGACGTTTTTCAGGATCATTGCGTGAGCAAATTTCACCCTCTGGCTTATAGTAAATTAAAACACGACGACGAATTTCATCTTCTACTTGGAATTGTACTTTACGACCATCAATACGAAGTTCATCACCTGGCTCAATGCGTTCACCCACTTGGGCAATACGACCATTGATGCTGACACGACCAGCAGCAATGACTTCCTCCATATAGCGACGTGAGCCAAGCCCAACTCTCGCTAAAACCTTTTGTAATTTTTCACTCATGACAGCACAACCTTAGACATAATGATCAACAGTTCACCTTCTCAAGACTTCGGTGCTTGCGCATCGAGTGTCATGAAAGCTTCCTTGGCGTTCTGCAGGGGAGGCAGTTGACCTAGCGAAGCTAGACCAAATGCATTTAAAAATTGGGGCGTTGTCACTAACAACGCAGGTCTTCCAGGTAAATTTCTGAAACCAGACTCTTTGATCCAGTTCCAGTCAAACAGTGTTCTTAAAATTTGACTGTTATTTGATACACCACGAATTTGCTCAATATCTGCACGTGTTACAGGTTGATGATACGCAATAACAGCGACGGTTTCGAGTAAAGACGGCGATAATTTAGTTGGGCGTTCAGGCCAAACTTGCGCAATGATATTACGATACTTGGCACGGACCTGAAAACGGAAACCTTGAGCTGTTTCGATTAATTCAATAGAACGGCCATGTTGTAACATTGCGAGTTGTTGCAAAAACTGACGTAATTGTTGCTTATTATATTGGTTTTGAAAGGCTTCTTTTAGTCGTGCAAGTGAAACTGGTGAGTCACTGGCGAATAATATCGCTTCAATTTGCAGTAGAACATCATGATGAATATCTTCCAATGACATGCCTTCATTGGAATCAAACTGATCTAAACTCATGCTGAAATTCCTTGAATTGTCAGAGGTGCTTCGATCCCTGTATGAATAATTTGAATCTTTTGTTGACGAGTCAATTCAAGTACTGCCATAAATGTTACGACCATGCCCATACGACCTTGCTTAGGATTGAGTAAAGTTATAAAACTTAAACTTTCACCAGAAGCCAGTTGGCTTTCAATATAAGCAATTCGCTCTTCAAGTAAAACAGGCTCTTGAGCAATAACGTGTGTAATCGGTTCAGGGCGATTGAATACGCAAAATAACGCATCCCTTAAAGCATCAGCATCATAACCCTCATAGATTGGGGCAATATGTCCGATACTCACATTTGTACTAAAGGTATCTCGTTCAAAGATGGGCATTTGACCAAGTTTTTCAGCAGCTTGCTTAATGCGGAGGTAAGTTTCTAAACGATCGATGAGTTCTTGTTTAGGATCCTTTTCAAAAGGATCGACAGCAACAGGTTTGGGAAGTAGTAAACGTGACTTTAGATCAGCCAGTAATGCAGCCATCACCATATAATCCGCAGTCAGTTCGATATTCAACGATTTCATACTATCCATATATGATAGATATTGCGTTGCAATCGGAGAAATATCTAACTGTAAAAGATCGAAGCCATTCTTTTGAATCAGGTAAATCAAGAAGTCCAAAGGACCTTCAAATTGTTCCAATAAAATTTCAAATGCGGCTGGCGGGATATACAAATCTTCAGGTATGGCTTCTTGCCACTCGTCAAGCACACGAATGGAAGGAGTTAACTCCAACGAAGTAGGAAGAATTTGATTCATTACCGTTATAAGCCACGCGAATTTTCAAAAGCATGAAAGATCATTTTTGTGTTCAAGGGATGACACACGCCACAAGGAGCTTGGCTATTCTAATCGAAATACTCGATTTAATAAATTACTTGCTTACAAAAACCTTAATCTTCTCAGGGTATTTTGAGTTTTTATATCAAAGCATATTCGACATAGAAAAACTTTATGATTAAATATGTGATTAGAGTCATATTTTTACAGCATAACAAATTACGATGAAAAACTATTTAAAAACACAACACAATGATCTTGGTCAGACCGTTGGCCTAGCTATTGAAAATTTCAAAACTAGTCAGCCAATTAAAGAAAGTATCTTTGGACAGAATATTCAATTGATCTCTATCGCTGGAACAATAGCTGATTCAGCCTTAGCACAAATTTGGGCATGTGTAAGTTCTGAACCCAATGCAGCATGCTGGACTTATTTACCTTATTCGGCACCAACCAGTGCGATAGTATTAAGCGATGCCTTGCATAACTTATTTGGTTTTTATGGATCAACACATTTTCTTATTGAGGTAGATGGAGAAGTTCAAGGCTGGATTGCATTACTTAATCCTCGGCTTGAACATGGTGCGATAGAGATTGGTAATGTTTATTTTTCGCATAAAATGAAAAAATCCAAAGCTTCAACAGAAACCATATTTCTACTGTTACAACAATGTTTTAAACACGGTTTTAGACGCGTTGAGTGGAAATGTGATGATTGTAATGCCCCCTCTAAAGCCGCAGCCTTACGTTTTGGATTTCAATTTGAAGGCTTGTTCCGTCAGGATCGGATCGTAAAAGGACGTAATCGCAACACCGCTTGGTTTTCAATTATTGATGAAGAATGGCCTGATTTAGAAAAAATCTATCAACAATGGCTCAGTCCAGATAATTTTGATGAGCAAGGTTTTCAGAAACGTCGGTTAACTGATTTTTTAAATTTTTAATTCGCCATATCATTAAAAATAGTTAAATATATATTTTAATTTTTTTACAGCTATATGGGTGAGCTTACTATCTATCAGAAAATGGCTAATTTAATGTTTATTTTTAATTTTTTTGTTGATTTTTAATGGTTTTTATAAATAATGTGCTGGCAGATAAACAAAAAAAATATTAATTATTGAATGAAATATTATGGGGTAATATGAACATTAAATTTGTTGTGAGCGGGGTAGCAGTCATTGCTGCATTATATTTTGGAACTGAAAAATATTGGCAACATGAGTTTGAGGAGCAAGAGCGAAATATCTTAAAGAATCTAGCATTTACTCCTGAAATGCTGAATGCTTCCAAAGGATTGCCAATTAAAGGTGATATTTTGAATCAATATCCTAATATTTTCTTTTATATTAGTTTTACTAAGGACTTTCCTCAAGGAACAGAAGCTACTATTAAACCTAAATTATTAGAAAATATTCAAAAATTTGCTTGCGGTCCATTTTCCAAATTATATCAACAAGATAATAAATATAATGATAGGGCTAAAGCTATTATAAGCGTCATAGAGAAAGATAACGTTGTGATGACGCATATTGTTAAAAATCGTTTGGGAAGTGTTTTAATGGAACATAAGCAAGTTCTTTCCGAATGTCCTGAATTTCAGCTTTTAAAAACCAGTATTTCTTAAAAAATTTTCTACCTTTTTTTAGAATTTTTATATGTGTTCTTGTTTGAGTTTATAGGGCAAAAATTAAATGAAAAACATCCTTATTGTTTCTGTAGTTCTGCTAGTTTTTTGGCAATTAATTTTTCCAAAATATCAATCATATAAGTATGAAAAAGAAGCAAGGAGGTATTTACAAACAACTTGGGCAGATGAGACGCAAAAAGAAATTGCATCTAGTCAATCTAAAGATTTTAAAGTTGATCTTTTAAATCAATACCCTAATATGCGTATTTATCAAACCTTTCTAGTTGATGTTACTTTTGTTCCTGGGTCGTTAAATAAAGATACCTTTCAAAAGCTTTGGTGTAGTAAATTAAATCAACTTACTAGACTTGAAATAAAACCACGTTCAGCAATGTTAAACGTTTTTGAGCAAGATAAAGTCACTTTCTATTTAATTGTGAAAGATAAGTTTGGTAAGGAACTTTTTTCTTTTAAGCAGCAAGTTTCAGAATGTTCGAATTTTGGTCAACTTCGTGCTGCAAAAAAAGGTGAAGTGATTGAAGAAACTAGACAAGTGACTTTTGTGCCTAGTGCAGCACCAGCTCTAAGGATTTCTCCGAGTGAGCCAGCGGCATCTGTGCAGTAATGTAAATGAGCTTATTCAAACGCGCTGACGTCACCAACCCCGCGACGAATAATCTCTGGGTTTTCACCTGACAAATCGACAATACTAGTCGTGGATAAGGTACCGAAACCACTATCGATAAATACATCAATACGTTTACCGAGCTGATTTTCAATATCATAAGGATCATCAAGTGGATCTTTTTGATCGGGAAGAATCAAAGTACTGGTCAGCAAAGGCTCACCTAATTCTTTCAACAGAGCCTGAGCAACCGGATTACTTGGAATACGCAAACCAATGGTTTTTTTCTTTGGATGCATCAAGCGTTTTGGTACTTCACTGGTCGCGGGCAAAATAAAAGTAGTGACAGCAGGTGTATTATTCTTAAGTAATCGATACATTGCATTATCAACTTTAGCATAAGTTGCAATATCGGATAAATCACAGCACATAATCGCATATTGATGTTTTGGACCTAAACCACGAATTTGAGCAATTCGTTCCATCGCACTTTTATTACCAATCTGACAACCAATCGCATAGGCTGCATCAGTTGGATAAACTACGACATCACCAGCGCGAATGCGATCTACAGCTTGAGTGATTAAGCGAGCCTGAGGATTTTCAGGATGAATATGTAAATGCAACATTATTATAACTCCCTGATCTTTATGGCTGAATTTAGTATGAAACGTGTATAGGGGAGGATGCAAGTCTCAGATGTGATAATTTTGTCATTTAATCAAGCTGTTCGCGTTTAAATTCATCGCGTTGTAACGCTAAGCCATTACGTGTACATAGACAGATGTAATAAATAAAATGAGCTGCATCATCTGGTAATTTTGCTTCGCCAGAAAAGTAACGTTGGACCTGAGAGAACACATTGTCTTTAAATTGTTGTCCGTTACCACTGTCACCCGTCAAATTATCTAAAGATACTCGGAACTTTCGACCAAAGGCAGTCGCAAATAACCATTCAATCGCTTGTGGCTTGATTTCAACCTGTTCAAAAAGCGCCTGTTGTTCAGCTGTTCGACCATCTGGCGCATACCAATAACCCAAATCAGGTAATAGACGACGTTGTGCGCCAGAAATCGTCCAATGACTAATTTCATGCAGGGCACTATTAAAAAAACCATGCGCAAATTGGATTCTTGCAGGTTGTCCATTTTCCGCAGGGAAATATTCTGGTTCAAATTCACCTTTAACTAGTGTCACATTATGGTGGGAAAACCAGTGATTAAAGTGTAAAATAAGCCAATCAACCTGTTCTGGTTCTGTTGTTAACTTTTGCCAAGATGAACGTTGCACTTGATCTGGTGTTAAAACAGGAGCAGTGGTTGAATGGGTGCTAACAAGTAATGAAGTTGTTACTTCAAGTTGCGGCTGCAACAGGTGCATTGCTTAATTTACCCCGAGTTCTGTCTAAAGAAGTGCAAAATTGTATCTTAATCTTTGACAGAGTACCGATGAATTTGTAGAATTGCCGCCTTAATTATGTCAGCAAATACCTTTCCGGCACAGATTGAGCCGTTTAAATGGGCTGAACAGGGCTTTACATGGTCAGGAACACTGCCATTGTCTCGCTTTGCTCGTATCGCCCGTGAAGCTGTTGGATCAATTAATGATCAATTGATCAACATAGACTGTAAGCTATCAATGGATGCCTATCATCGCATTGTATGGTTAGATGGACATATTGATACAAGAGTTCCAATGGAATGCCAACGTTGTTTGGATACTGTTGAAACTGAACTTGTTTCAGATTTCCATTTGGCTTTAATCGATGATGAGTCACTGATAGAGCGCTTGGATGAGGATGCTGATTTCATCGTTTTAGGTGAAAGTGAATTTTCGAAAAAAGGTGATTTTGATACGCCTGCTTCGATTGATTTACTCGCATTGCTAGAAGATGAACTGTTATTGTTGGTGCCTTTATCTCCTAAGCATGATGCTTGTGAGCATAAACATCGACCTACCATTCAGGACGTTGTCGAAGAAAAACGGGATAATCCGTTTGATGTTTTGGCAGGTTTGAAGGGTAAACTTAACTCATAATTTATGTTATAATGTTGAGTTAAGACAACTGAATTTGTTCTGATCCATTTTTTCGATCTTTGTAAGGAGCCATCATGGCCGTTCAGCAAAACCGTAAAAGTCGCTCTCGCCGTGACATGCGCCGTTCACATGACGCTTTAACCGAGAATGCATTATCTGTAGACCAAACTACTGGTGAAACTCACCGTCGTCACCACGTGACTAAAGATGGTATTTACCGTGGTCGTCAATTATTCGCTAAAGCAGCTGATGCTGAATAATTGAATCATATGCATTAAGCGTTAGCTTAAAGTATAGAAAAAATGGGAGCGAAAGCTCCCTTTTTTGTTGTTTTTCGCAATTATAAAAAGATTAAATCAATGTTAAATTGCCGCATCGCTAAAGAGTCTATTGCTATTCTCATGTAGAATTATGGGTGTTGATCAAATTGGCGATAGACTAATTTAAGGATTTTTATATGTCGACTAAACGACTTGAGCAGGCAGCTCAAGCAACAAAAACTGCATTTGTTTTTCCAGGTCAAGGTTCACAAAAAGTAGGTATGCTTGCTGAACTTGCAGAGCAATTCAGTGTTGTTAGAGAGACTTTTGCTGAGGCGTCTGAAGCACTCGGTTTTGATCTTTGGCATATTGCTCAAAGTGGTGAAGGCTTAGACCAAACTGAAAATACACAGCCAGTGTTATTGACTGCCAGTATTGCCTTATGGCGTGTATGGTTAGAGTTAGGTGGTATTACACCGAAATACTTGGCTGGACACTCTTTAGGGGAATATAGCGTGCTGGTTGCTGCGGAAGCGATGACATTGGCTGATGCTGTAAAACTGGTTCATTTACGTGGCAAACTGATGCAGAGTGCTGTACCTCAAGGTGAGGGGGCAATGGCTGCTATTCTTGGTTTAGCGGATGAAAAAGTTGTTGAGCTTTGTCAGCAAGTATCTGCGGCAGGTCAAGGCTCAGTGGAAGCTGCAAATTATAATGCACAAGGTCAAGTCGTGATTGCGGGTAGTGCAGCATTGGTTCAACAAGTGATGGCTGAAGCGAAGGAGCAATCTGGTAAAGCGATTGCCCTACCAGTATCTGTGCCGTCTCATTGTTCATTAATGAAGCCAGCCGCAGAAAAGTTTGCTGAAGCTTTGGAACAAACTGCCATTGAGCTACCATGCCTTCCTGTAATACAAAATGTCAACGCGGAAATCGCGACAGATGTTGCTCAATTGCGTCAGGCTTTAACAGCTCAATTGTACCAATCGGTACAATGGACACGCACCATGCAATATCTACAGGATCAAGGTATTCAGTACGTGGTCGAATGTGGACCTGGTACTGTACTTAGCAATCTTGCAAAGCGATTACCGAACATAGAAAAAGCATTTGCCATTGATAGCAAAGCACGTATGGAAGATGCCCTAAACGCAGTGTTAGTGGCAGAAGGAAAAATTGCATGACACAACAACGAAAAGTTGCGTTAGTGACAGGAGCAAGCCGTGGTATTGGCGCAGCTATTGCACAGCAACTCATTCAAGACGGTTTTTTTGTAGTTGGAACCGCGACCTCTGAATCAGGCGCGCAAAAACTGACAGAAAGCTTTGCTGAACATGGAGCTGGTGCTGTACTCGATGTTCGTAACGGTGAAGCAATAGATGCACTTGTTTCAGATATTGAACAGAAATACGGTTCAGTTCTTGTATTGGTAAACAATGCGGGTATTACCAAAGATAACTTGTTATTGCGTATGTCTGAAGATGATTGGGATGATATTCTCAATATCCATCTGAAAGCCGTTTACCGCTTATCTAAGCGTGTATTGAAAGGCATGACCAAAGCTCGCTTTGGGCGCATTATTAACATCAGTTCTGTTGTAGCGCATTTTGCCAATCCAGGACAAGCAAACTACTCAGCAGCAAAAGCAGGGATTGAAGCATTTAGTCGTAGCTTAGCGAAAGAGATGGGCAGCCGTCAGATTACAGTGAACAGTGTTGCGCCAGGCTTCATTGCGACTGAAATGACGGATCAGTTAAGCGAAGAAATTCGTAAAAAAATGACTGATCAAGTCGCTTTAAATCGTTTAGGTGAGCCTCAAGATGTTGCAAATGCAGTGAGTTTCCTTGCCAGCGACAAGGCGAGTTACATTACTGGTACAGTTTTACACGTAAATGGTGGTTTATACATGGCCTAACTGGCGATGTATAAACTTTTAAAAATTTTTATATTCAATTAAACTAGTGGCAAATTAAAACGCCACAAGCAATGAGGAGAATTCCTGTGAGCGATATCGAACAACGCATCAAACAAGCAGTAGCTGAACAATTAGGTATGCGTGCTGAAGAGATTAAGAACGAAGCATCTTTCATGGATGATTTGGGTGCTGACTCTTTAGATTTGGTTGAACTTGTAATGTCTTTTGAAAATGATTTCGACATCACGATTCCTGATGAAGATTCAAATGAAATCACTACGGTTCAATCAGCAATTGATTATGTAACCAAAAAACTTGGTTAATCATATTGCATGATTGAAAAGCCACCGAAAGGTGGCTTTTTTATGTGCTCAATTTTTTACTTGAGAGGATTTATACATATTTTTACAAGAAAAAAATAAACACTGAATATGAAATGAGTTTATTTAAGTGTATAAAATCTATGCTATTTAAAATAAATTATTAAATCATAACAACAAAAGGAAATATTATGAGTATCGAAATGCGAGTTAAACAAATTATCGTTGAACAACTCGGCGTAGATGAGGAAGAGGTCGTACCTAGCGCAATTTTTGTCGATGATTTAGGCGCTGATTCTTTGGATATCGTTGAATTGGTTATGGCTTTTGAAGAAGAGTTTGGCTTTGAAATCCCAGATGAAGATGCAGAGAAAATTACGACAGTCCAAGCTGCAATTGACTATATAAGGACTAATGTGGAAGGCGACATGTAATCGTATCATCCATTTTAGCGATCAAAGGCTACCGTAAGGTGGCTTTTCATTTTTGAATCTAAGAATCAAAAAAGTAAAAAATGTTGCAGCAGATCACTGTACATTTATTTACAAGACCGCTTTAAATTGAAACCTGTAACATTTATTTTTTAGGTATAACTAGAAATTAGGTCGATTGAGGCCAATCTTCATAAATAATTACAGAGGAAATAACAATGGGTCTTTTTGATTTTGTAAAAGGTATTGGTAAGAAAAATACAGCACCAGCGGAACCACAAGCTGCGCCAGCAACACCAGCTGAGCCATCAGCTCAAGAGATTGCAAATAAATTATTAGGTTTAATTAAGAGTTTAGGATTAGGGGTGGAAGGTCTGTCCGTGACATATAACGGTACAACTGATACTGCTGTGATTAAAGGGCAGGTAAAAAGTCAGGCGGATAAAGAAAAAATCATTCTTGCTGTGGGTAATATCGATCATGTGGCACAGGTTGATGATCAAATGACAGTTGAAACCGCTGAGCCAGAAAGTAAATTCTATACAGTGAAATCAGGAGACAATCTGTCAAAGATTTCTAAAGAGTATTACGGTGATCCAAACCAATACAATAAAATTTTTGAAGCAAATCGACCTTTATTGAAAAATGCAGATGATATTTTTCCAGGTCAAGTATTACGTATCCCACAATAATCTGTGAATGTGAAAAAGGCGCTGGATGCGCCTTTTGTTTATTCTGATTCTAAAAATATTTGCTGAAATGCGATTTAAAATGAATAGGTGACGCCAAGTTTGGCAGTACGAGGCTGGCCAGGATAAACATAACGGTTGAATGCGCTATCATCATATCTCTTATTAAAGATGTTTTTGATATCGAAACTTAAACGTATATCAGATGAGAGATTGTAATAAGAAATAAAGTCTGTAGTGGCATAGGCACCCATGGTATAGGTGTTATTTGCTGTTTGTCCTTTTCGACTTCCTATATAGCGCTGATTTAGTCCTATTGCTAAACCTTCCAGTGGTTCTGAGTGGAACTCATATATTGTCAAAAAATTGAATGAATCTTTAGGAATATTCGCGAGGCGGGTTCCTTTCGCTAAGCTATTGTCCTTGCTCACTGCCGCATCTGTATAGGCATAATTACCAATGATTTTCCATTCAGGGGTGAGGTTACCAACGAGACTGAGCTCAAAACCTTTGCTGGTGACCTCACCTGCAGCAACGCTTTTAGTGCTATCGAGTGGATCTAAGGTGAGAACATTGTCTTTTTTTACATAATATAGGGCATTTTCAAAGGAAAGCTTGTCATCAAACAATGCGAGTTTAGATCCGATTTCATATGAAATACCTTCTTCTGGATCAAAGCCTTGATTGTTTCGATCGGCACCAGAGTTGGGTTTAAATGATTTGCTAATATTACTATAGACAGTAAGTTGTTCATTTAAATCATACGTTAAGCCAACACGAGGAATTAGTGTATTGTGTTTGGTTGACCATGAAGTGTTATTCATAAAATTCGTATAATCATGTTGGTATTGTTCAAAACGTAGGCCAATCACGGTGTTAAGTCGGTCTGTAAAACGAATTTGATCTTGGATATAGAACGCTTTGCTGGTGAGCTGCTCATGATCATGTGTCGTGACGTTCTCTAATGCGGGTAATGGTTGTGTACGGTAGGGATGATGGATATTTAAGTCAAATGGGGCAGTAGAACGGATGATGTACGAGCGATAATCATAATCTTCAAACTCTAGTCCAGTGATTAACGTATGTTTTAGATTAAATAAATCAAACTCGCCAACTAAACTTGCTTGGATATTTTTATCATTCCAATCCAAATTACGCCAATTATAATTTCGAGTAATGATCTCACCATGACTATCAGCTTTTATCCCATTCGCTTCAACGGCATAGCCATGTAAATTTCCATCTAAATATTGAGTGCCTACATTCAACGTCCATGTGTCATTGAGATGATGTTCGACCCGTAGTTGGAACATATCATTATCGTTATATAAACGGTTTCGATTTTTCCCTGATTCCCACCAATATTCTTTAGGGTTAAAGGATTGTTTTTGTTGACCGTCATAGCGAGTAAAGCCTCGATCAAGTGCATGCTGATTTCTTAAAAAGTCGGCCTCTAAAATAACTTTGGTTTGATCTGAAGGTGCCCATTGAATCACGGGTGCGATGTTCCATCGTTTTGAGTCCACATGCTCGCGATAAGTGTCTCCATTTTCACCCATTAAGTTCAAACGGTAGGTGATACGATCATCTCCCGTGAAAGAGCCTGTTGTATCGATGCTGCTGCGATAGAGTCCTTCGTTATCGATACTCAAGCCAAGTGTTGTTTTCCGATCCGCCTGTGGGGTCTTACTTACGACATTAAATGTCCCTCCTGGATCACCACGGCCATATAAACTCGATGATGCACCTCTTAAAACTTCTACACGCTCGATAGTTGAGCTATCAGGTGCATTAGGATAACCGCGATTGATCGGGAAGCCATTCCGATAATATTCACCACTGGTAAAACCACGAGAGGTGAAAGTGGTGAGACCTTGTCCACCAAAATTATTTGCTCGTCCCAGTCCTGCTACATCGAGTGCTTCTGATAAGCGAGTTGCTTGAATATCTTCAAGTATCGCTTTATTAATTACAGTAACGGCTTGAGGGGTGTCTTTCAGCAAGGTATTACTACGCATTGCTGCACTTGCAGAAGTCACTTTATAGTCATGTTCTGCATTCTCAGAGGATGCCTGAAAAGTAAGGGTGGGTAGGGTACTGATTTGGTCATTACCAAATACAGTCATGGCACAACTCAGGGGTAACAAACTAGGTAAGATGCGGCGCTTCAGCATGAGGATTATGATGAAAATTAAAATGATAATTATTATATTTTATTCGTGTGTTTGAATTGATGAATATTTTGCATAAGTGCTCATCAATGAATGACATATTTTCATATAAAATTTAAATTGATTCAAAGCCTTCGGTGAAACTAAGATCAAAAAGTATTTAATGAGCTTTAAGCAAAGCGGTTTAAAACCGCTTTGGAATTTTTTGCCCATGGGGTACTGGTGTTTCAGCGTGTTTTAATACGCCGAATAGCCATGTTTCTGCATGTTGTACGGCGATTTTTAGTGAATCACCGAGGGCTAAGCGCCCTGCAATAAAACTTGCCAAAGAGCAACCCGAGCCATGATATTCACCATCTAGGCGAGGGCATTGACTTTCAGCAATCATTTTCCCATCAGCATAGAGTACATTACGGATATGATCAGGGGTATCTTCATGCCCACCTTTAACAAGGACTGCTTTTGCACCCATTTCAAATAATGTTTGTGTGGCTTGCTCGATGTCATCAACTCCTGTCAATGCTCTGAGTTCAACTGTATTGGGGGTAATGACTGTTGCTAGGGGAATTAACTCAACAAATGCTTTTACCAAAGTCGCTTGATCGCCTAGTGAACCACCGCTATTTGCAACCAGAACAGGATCTAGTACATATAAATACTCTGGGTGTGCACGTAAAAACTCAGCTAATGCAGCAATATTATCGGTTGTGCCTAACATACCTGATTTTACGCACTTAAGCGGTAAATCACCGACCACAGCATTTGCTTGAGCCAATAATAGTTCTTTTGAGGTTGCTTCAAAACCAAATACTTGCTGTGAGTTTTGAATGGTTAAAGCAGTACAAGCAATTGCAGCATGTGCACCACTTTGTCCAATCGCTTCAATATCTGCCTGTAGACCTGCACCGCCTGATGGATCTAAACCTGAAAAACAAAGTACGGTCGGACGCACTGCAATTTCCTTTTATGTTTTCATTTACGTTAGTATAGGGAAGTTTCGAGAAACTCTCGACTTTGTTGTGTAAGGCTTTAAGAGATTGAACGAATGACGATCAAAAACATACTGATTGATTTAGATGGGACATTAACCGATCCTAAAACAGGAATTCATGGTTCGATTCGTTATGCATTAGAAAAGCTCAATAAACCTTTGGTGGATGAAGTTGATTTAGATTGGACGATTGGCCCACCTTTGAAAGCCTCATTAGCAAAATTATTAGATACTCAAGATGATGATTTGGCAGAACAAGCTTTAGCTGCTTACCGCGAGCGTTTTTCAGTGACAGGCTTATTTGAAAATGAAGTCTATCCAACAGTAGAAGGAACTTTACGGCATCTACAAACACAAGGATATCAATTATTTCTTGCAACAGCGAAGCCCACAGTTTATGCAAAGCAAATTTTGGCTCATTTCCAGTTAGATCAGTATTTTACTGAAATGTATGGTAGTGAGTTAACAGGGGAACGTACCAATAAAGCAGATTTAATTGCTTATATTCTTGAGCAAGAACAGTTGAATGCTCAGCACTGCATTATGGTGGGAGATCGTCAATATGATGTCATTGGTGCACGCGCAAACGGGATCGAAACTATTGCTGTGAATTATGGTTATGGAACAACGCAAGAGTTAGCTCAGGTACAACCTGTTGCATATATTTCTGAATTTGGCCAATTGATTGAGGTGGTTGATCAATTAAATATTGAGCGAAAGGTTTCATAACTATATTGATCAAAAAGCCTCGAATGATCGAGGCTTTTTTAATGTTTAATTAATTAATAATTAAACATTATGTTTTAAGCGGTATTGGACTAACTCTTCAATACTGATCACCGTCAGACCATGGGTTTGCGCATAAGCGAGAACTTGAATACCAGAGGCCATTGAGCCATCTGGATTGGTTAATTCGCACAACACACCTGAAGGTTTTAAGCCTGCTAAACGGGCGAGGTCAATCGTTCCCTCAGTATGACCTCGACGAGTGAGTACACCACCATCACGTGCGCGTAATGGAAATACATGTCCTGGGCGACTGAGGTCACTTGCTACAGCACCGTCTTGAGTCGCGGCGAAAACAGTCGTCACGCGATCTTTGGCCGAGACACCTGTGGTTACACCTTGAGCGGCTTCAATTGTTACCGTAAATGCAGTTTTGAATTGACTTGAGTTATCCACGACCATAGGCGGAAGAGCTAAATGATCAGCCAATGCTTCTGTTAGGCATAAACAGACAATACCTGAACCATCACGAATCATTTGCGCCATAACTTCGACTGTTAAAGTTTCAGCAGCAATAATTAAATCGGCCTCATTTTCACGGTCAAAATCATCCATCACCAACACGGGTTTGCCTTGGCGAATGTCTTCTAAAGCTTGTTGAATACGTTGTTCAGCTGGGGAAAGGGCTGAAAAGAAAAGTTCGGGTTGAATTAAACTCGACATAATGAAACGCTCTCGTAAATAAGCTACGGTTGAACATTTCAGGACTGATGTAAAAATAAGCGCATACCAAAACAAACCAAAAGATTGTTTCGGTGGTTTCGTCTTCTTTCATCCGGACTATACCGTCGGCTTTGGCATCTCACCAAATCTGCGAGTATATAAACATATATACTAGCTCGTGGGCTGATTAGGTCATTCATGTTTAATGCCTAACTTACCACCGGTGGGGAATTTCACCCCGCCCTGAAGCGATGTAATTTGATTATAGCCAAAGTTGCTTTGAAAAAGAGAACTTTTTATAGAATGAATCGTTCTATAAAAATGAAAAAATATGATGATGGGCTCAATGTTTTTATTTTTTGCAAAGTTACCAATATTTTTTAATTCAGCTTACACTGAACAGATAAAACAACAATAACACGGAAGAATGGATGATGAGCAAAGAACCAACAAAAGAACAAACAGTAGCCTTAGAGCAGCTTGCACAGCAACTTAGGCGTCCTGTGATGAGCTTTCAAGATTTTTCACAATTATCTGAGCAGCATCTTGCTTGGCTCAATCAGCAATTACAGCAAACCATTGAAGATGAAAATCGAAAAATCAATCAGCACTTGTTTCAAATGCCTTTTTTTCTTCGAGCCTTGTTTCGATCAAGAAATGACAATCGGTGATGTATATGACTCGATTAGCTGTACATGCAGAAATTATAAAGCTTGCTCATATCTTGAAAGTATCAGAGCAGCAATTGGATTTTTTACAGTCACTTGCACCAGAGAGTTTAAGACAATTTCGTTTTGCAATTATTGAGTTGCTGCAAGATCAACAAAAAACACGTTTTCGTTATTTGGCATCGTGGGTGAGTTGGTTACCCAATCGATTTAGTGTTTTCTTAGTAAAAAGATTTTTAGATCCTCTGATTGTGGCGCAAATCGCCGTACATTTATCGACGGAAAATTTATATCAGATTGCGAAGCATCTACCTGTAGATACGCTTGCTGCTATTTCAGTGTATTTAGATCCGAGATTGGCGAGAGAGTTGTTGGTCTATTTTACGACGCATCAAATTAAGGACATTGCCAATATTCTGTTGCAACAGCGTGATTTTGTCACCATGGGGCGCTTTGTTGGGATGTTATCAGATGATGTTGTTCAAGATGTTGCGCAGATGATTGAGCAAGAAAGTGATCTGCTTGAGATTGCATTTTATATTGAATCTAGGGAGCGCATAGATCATCTTGTTCATGTCTTACCCAAAGTACGAATTGAGAAAGCACTTTTGATCATTTGTGATCCTGCACAACGGTTGGTTTGGCCCAAGTTATTGGCGTTGATGAGTCATATTGGTTATGAGTTAAAGCGTGATCTAGGTGATTTAGCTGTAAAACAAGGGGAAAAAGTCATCAATGCTATTATTCAGGCAGCGCAAGAAGATCAGTTGTGGGAGGATATGTTACCAGTGGTGGCATGTTTATCTGATCACGCTCAACGTTATGTTGCGAATCTACCCGCACTAAGACAGGCAGATATTATTCAAAGTATTGTGGCTGCAGCGGATTATTGTGACTTATGGCCAGATATGTTGGTTGTTGTAAATTATATGCAAGATGAGGCAAGAGAAGCAGTTGCAAAAGCAATTGCACAGATTGATGAGGAGGTGTTACAACACATTGCATATGCTTCTTTGGTTCGTTCTCAATGGAATGTCACTTTTGATGTTGTACGACGGATGCCACTGGAAAAACAACAGCAGTGTCAAAGGATCTTAGATGCATATATGCAAGAGTTGGATTTAGAAACTTATCAATATTTAGATCAATTGATGGACCATTATCAGATACAAGCACCAAGAATAAATAACATTTAGACATGAGGGAGTGTGTCTCGAATCGGGAGTAGTGTTGCTATTGCATGTTGATATCCTCGTTCGACCAGTTCATCGAGTTTATTCCAGTCAAACATACCAATGCCTTCGATGGGCATACGAATATGTAAATGAGCGCGTTCAATTGCGGCTGTTTGAATCATGGTGTCGCTCGCCAGAGTTGCAGTACGCATCAAAATTTCAGCGAGTTTAGGTGCAGGTAATAGTTTATCTTTAATTAGTTTATTCCAGTTGAGTAAAGCACTTTGATCAGGTTCATCTAAACCAATTCCTGGGACTCGAATATCATCAATTAAACTGACATTGCTTGCGATAATTGTTCCTCTCTCGAGGTTTTGCATTACATCGGTAGGCAGATTGTTGATCACGCCACCATCACATAATAAATTTTCATGCCATGCGACAGGTGGAGCAACACCTGGAACGCTCATACTTGTGCCCACCCACGTTGCAAGCTCCCCTTGATCATGGATGACGGCTTGGCCAGTAGATAAGTTAGTTGAAATACAATAATAACTTTGCCTGAGTTCTTCGATCCGACGTTGCCCAAAAATAGCTTGGAGCCGACTATGGAACCTTTGACCACGGATTAGCGACACTCTAGGCATGGTATAGTCATTTAAATAATTTCGGGCTACAAAAGTCTCATAGGCAATATGGGTCATTTCGACACTATCAAAACCGCATGCCACTAAGGCTGCTACAAATGCGCCCATACTTGTTCCACCGACGATATCAATCGGAATATGCAGTTGTTCCAATGCGCGTATGAGACCAATATGTGCAAAGCCGCGTGCACCACCTCCACCCAGAACCAGTCCGAGTCCTTGGCTTGAAATCTGTCGAGCCACAGCACTGATATCAGCCCGTGCCCATGGATGGATAAAATAATGAGCACGGGCTCGATAGAGCCGTTTCCATTCTAGTGTATGTGGAGAGGGATCACCCTCCGAACGTAATAAAACCAATTCAATTGGACTTTGCCATTGATGTTGATTTAATACATCCACTAAGGGAGTGTGTATTGGCGTTAAATTTGCTTCGGCGAGAATTAAAATACGGTCTGCTTGATGTAAACAACGCTTTGCCCATTCATCAGAATGACTGTGGGCTGCGTATAACACATAACAATGCTTTTCTTCTAAACTGGCTAACCATAAACGTAATTTTAAATCATCAGCACTGTAATCCAAGGGTGTTTGGCTAAAGCCACTGCCAAATAATGCATCTACATGCGCTGCTGTAATAAGACGAACATGTGGCCAACGTTGCAGATGTTCAGTTAGTTTTTCGGCAAGATGAATTGCGGGTATCTGCGGTGCTGCGGGAACAATTGATAATGTGCGGCTATGGCTCATTGCATGAGTATGTTGTAACTCTGGTTGTGAGCGAGTAATGATTAATCGAGATAGCGCCAATAACACATTTGGATGCTTGTAGATAAAATCAATAAACTGCTGTTGAGGTATAGCCAGTAGAGCGGTATCTCGTATTGCATGCACTGTACCGTGATGGGGATGTTCGGAAATGACACCCATTTCTCCGATGATTTCGTGATGTCCTAAGTAGGTTGACAATCCAGTTGTGGATGTGAGTTTGAGACGTCCATAGACAATAATATACACATGATGTGCTGGATCATCTGCTTGATAAAGTCGCTGACCTGTATGTAAATATTTGATTCTACATTCACTTGCTAGGCCTTGCAGTACTGCATCATCAAGCTCTGCAAGTATAGTGACCTTACGTAGTGTTTTAATAATATCCATATATTTAAAATTATCGTTATTTTCTATTTATTTAATAAATACTGATCGCGTATTGCAAGTCTGGTTGAGTAAATTAGCAGGGCATTTGTAGGTGTTTTTGTATGTTGGTCGGGTGATTGAATAAAATCCAATAAAAAAGCCAGTTCATTTTTGACTGGCTCTTTGGGAATCTTTAAAGCTTATGCGATTTGGACAGGAATACAGTTTGCTGTGTGATTTACTGTATTGTCTGGGTTTGCATAAACTAAACGTGGTTTATGTGCATTTGCTTCAACTTCAGTAAAGTCACCAAAAGTTGCAATAATGACTAAGTCGCCTACATCCGCTTGATGCGCTGCGCCACCGTTGACTGAAATGATACCTGAGTCATCTTCACCACGAATCGCATACGTAGTAAAGCGTTTGCCGTTAGTTACGTTCCATACGTGAATCTCTTCGTATTCACGAATCCCTGCTAAATCCATCAACACACCATCAATTGCGCAAGAACCTTCATAATGAAGTTCAGCATGTGTCACAACTGCACGGTGAATTTTACATTTTAATAAACGAGATAGCATGGCTAGCGTCTCCTGAGTAAGACCTAAGATGAATATCTTATGGTTGACTTGTCACGTTTTCCGCAGGCTATAGGCGGTTTGATGCGCATTTTGCGCCTAAATGAGCAATATGGCAAGCGTGATTGTTCAACAATTCAGTTCAAGGTTAAGCGGGTTTGTAAGCATTAATTTGATTCATGGCGAGTGAAACTTGTCCATCAACAAGTAGTTTCACCTTGGAAAGTGCATGATCAATAGCTGCATCCATTAAGTGTTGTTCGCTGCTAGGTGCTTTATTCAGCACATGGCCTGAAACACGCTCTTTGGAGCCAGGGTGTCCAATTCCAATTCGTAAACGATGAAAATTAGCACCAATATGAGGAACGATATCACGTAGACCATTGTGTCCGCCGTGTCCACCGCCTGATTTCAAACGAATAACGCCAGGATCCATATCGAGTTCATCATGAGCAACGAGAATTGATTCAGGAGAAATTTGATAAAATTTAGCGAAAGGGGCAACACTTTGACCAGAACGGTTCATAAACGTTGTTGGTAATAATAAGCGTACGTCATGACCTTCAATCTGACCACGACCGCTGAATCCGTGAAACTTTGGATCTGCTTTTAAGGAAATACCATAACGATCTGCAAGTTGTTCGACGAACCAAAAACCTGCATTGTGACGTGTCTGGGCATATTCCTTTCCAGGATTGCCCAAACCAACAATTAGCGAAATATTTGACACTAATTTACGCCTTTAACACTTATGCGCGTTTGAAGTCAGCGTGCATAGGTGTGTTTTTAGCTGGGTGACGTTGTAACGCTTGGATTTTAACGTTTTCAACTTTGTCACCGATTTTGATTTCGATAACTTCTTCAAAAAATGCATTGTTTTCTAAAGCTTTAACGATTTCACGAAGTTCTAAAGTAATTGCTACAGGCTCAGCGCTACCACCATAGATGATTGCTGGGATTTGAGCTGCGTGACGAAGGCGGCGGCTCGAACCTTTCCCTTGTTGTGCAGCTTCACGTGCTTGAGCATTTAATACGAAGTTTGCCATGGGCATATCCTCATTGGAGTTTAATGAACTAAACTTGCGACCAGTTTAGTGATAGAAAACCCTGCCAAAGGGCAGGGCTTGAAAAAAGCTGGGCTATTATAGATAACTATCGAACATTGCGCTAATAGATTCTTCGTTATTAATACGACGAATTGTTTCAGCAACCATGCTAGCAACAGAAACTTGGCGAATTTTACCTAAGTTCATTGCTTCATCTGAAAGAGGAATGGTATCAGTGACAACCAATTCATCAATGACAGAATTTTGTAGGTTTTCAATCGCTTTACCTGATAAAACAGGATGAGTTGCATAAGCAATAACGCGGCGTGCACCAAATTGTTTAAGTGCATCAGCAGCTTTGCAAAGCGTTCCTGCGGTATCTACCATATCATCAACGATGACGCAGTCACGATCTTTAACATCACCGATCAAATGCATCACTTGTGACTCATTTGCTTTTTGGCGACGCTTATCAATAATCGCTAAATCGATATCACCTAATTGTTTGGCAACAGCACGCGCACGAACAACACCACCAACGTCAGGTGAAACCACCATCAAGTTATCATGTTGTTGTTGACGTAAGTCAGCAAGTAATGCTGGTGTACCGTAGATGTTATCAACAGGGATATCAAAGAAACCTTGAATTTGGTCTGCGTGTAAGTCAATCATTACCACACGGTCAATCCCAACAGTTGTTAGCATGTCAGCTACAACTTTAGCTGTGATTGGTACACGAGCAGAACGTGGACGACGATCTTGGCGTGCATATCCGAAGTAAGGAATAACCGCCGTAATACGACCCGCACTTGCACGACGCAAAGCATCAGCCATGACCAAGATTTCCATCAGGTTATCATTGGTTGGCGCACAAGTAGATTGAACGATAAAAACGTCTTTACCACGTACATTTTCAGTGATTTCAACTGAAATTTCGCCATCAGAGAACTTGCTAACTGAAGCAGCACCTAAAGGGATATGTAAATGACTTACGACTTTTTGAGCAAATTGTGGATGAGCACTTCCACTAAAAACGACAAGATTGGGCATGAAGCACCTGAGCGAGGATTACGTGAAGCAACGCTTCACCCGAGCGCAAGAGAAAAATCGATGATTTTCCAAAGAGGGCTATATGAAGAATACTTCACCCAAGCGCTAAAGAAAAATTAAAAAATTTTCCAACGGGTAGTTTAAAAAGCAATCTATTATATGGCAGGGGCGGCTGGATTCGAACCAACGGATGGCGAGATCAAAACCCGCTGCCTTACCACTTGGCGACGCCCCTAATGCGGCAGAACTTTAATCGTTTTACTTGATATTGTCAATATATTTGATCAAACATCGATATAAAACAAGTCTGTCTAAAGATATGGCAGGGGCGGCTGGATTCGAACCAACGGATGGCGAGATCAAAACCCGCTGCCTTACCACTTGGCGACGCCCCTAAATTTGATGATCTGTAATGGCAGGGGCGGCTGGATTCGAACCAACGGATGGCGAGATCAAAACCCGCTGCCTTACCACTTGGCGACGCCCCTATTACATACATCATTTACAGGTGAAAATTGGCAGGGGCGGCTGGATTCGAACCAACGGATGGCGAGATCAAAACCCGCTGCCTTACCACTTGGCGACGCCCCTAACGTGCAACTTTGAAATGTCTTAACGGTGATTCTGTCAAACTGCTTACCAAGTAAGATTTACAAGGTGCATTTTTCAAGATTAACTCGATATTCATTTCATCAGTTACTTCAGTAAAAACACAAGCACCTGTACCTGTAAGCTTTGCTAGACCAAACTGATCTAAATATTGCATTGCTTCTTCAACTTCGGGATATAACGATCGAGCCAAAGGTTCAAAGTTATTTCCAAAACTGGAAGGTTCTAACTGATAGGCGCAAAATTTAGTGATCTTAGAGTCTCTTGTCAATGTTTTTTGTGAAAATAACAATTGAGTGCTGATAAAACAGTCAGGTTTTAGGATTATGAATTTTTTTTGAGCTAAGTCTATGAATGATAAATGTTCACCGATACCTTCAGCCCATGCATTACGTCCAAAAACAAAGATCGGTACATCAGCACCAAGTTGCACTCCATAGTCGGCAAGTTGCTGCTCATTTAAGTCACATTGCCATAGTTGATTCAGTACGATGAGTGTTGTCGCAGCATTGGAAGATCCTCCGCCTAAACCGGCACCCATTGGAATATTTTTTTCGATATGAATCTTCAAGCCACAAGGTTTTTTGGCATGTGGGCGTAATAGTTGTGCTGCACGATAGATTAAGTTTTGCTCAAGTTGTACGTCTGCCAAGCCTTCAATTTGAATTGTTTCACTTACACAGGGTTCAAAACTCATCCAATCATATAAATCAATCAGTTGGAAAATAGTTTGTAGTTCATGGTAGCCATTTTTACGGCGACCTGTGATGTGCAGAAACAAATTCAGCTTGGCAGGAGACGGAACTTTAATCATATAAACATCTAGGTTATCGATTTTGAATCACCATTGTAATACGGTTTTCTTTATTTTCCTCAAGCGCTTGTTTGAGTAGTAGCTTGTTTGGCAATGTTTGACCATCATTGTAGCTAAAATCTACAGTCCAACCATCTTCGATGAGTTGTTTTAGGCGATTGCTTTCATCTCGTGTCATTTGAGCATGTAGGGTAGCGGGTTTGGCTTGTATCCAATGCGTGAGGTGCATAATTGGTGCTTGCCAACCCGTTGCTTTTTCCAAAAGTTCTTCAGGTGAACTTGCTGTGATTAAGCCTGTTTTAGAACTATTCAACGTGACTTCACCAGATTTTCCTTGAATTTGGGTCTTGCCGACACCTAGAATTCCTGTCAGTTCAATATCAAATTGATCTTGTTGTTGTATCCATGTGAAGAATGCGCTACCTGATTGTTGTGGTGTGCGAACCCCTATTTTCCCCTGTAAGCTAAAATTATTTTCATCTTGAACTTGTGGAGAAATGATCGTTTTTTTGGGTTGGCTCAGGTGTTGACAACCTGTTAATAGCAACACACTACTGCTACATAATGCGACGCATAATTTTGGAAAAAAACGCATGGATTTAACTCTTTTTTACAGTGACAGGTAAGATTAAGCTATCAAGTTGTTGTAATTGTGGGGCATTCGCATGTTTTTGTTTCAGTTGCTGTAACACATCGCTAAATTCGGTGAGTGAACCTTGCATATAGAGTGCTTTGGCATATCGAACACCGATATTGATGTTTTGACTGAGTGAGTATGCTTGTTCGAGTACATTAACTGCTGTATCAAAATCATTTTGTAGAAATGCAATATAGCCCAGTGTATCTAAAATAGAAGCTTGTTCAGGGGCGTACTCTAGTGCGAGTTCGGCATATTTTCGTGCTTCTTTGAGACGACGATTTTGCAGTGCCAAAGTATAAGCATAAGCATTTAGGTAAGTAGGGCTATTGGGTTCTATGCGCAAAAGTTGTTTAAGGGCTTTATCCAATTTATCACGATCGGTATAAGGATCGAGTAGTAAAACCTCTGCGTAAATGAGTTCCGGGTCATCAGGAATATTTTTAATCGCCTCATCAAGTAGCGCTAATGCCGCTTCTTTATTATCCATTTTCTTTAAGATATCAGCCTGTGCTTGATATAAGAAACTGGCATGTTGCGGATAGTTAACGCGCTCTTGGGTCAAAAATCTTAAAGCGTCATTGAGTTGCTGCTGCTGTTCAAAAATCGCAATCATATTGCGTCTGGAGACGATATATAAGTTGCCATCGACCAAGCGATAATAAGCTTTGGCTGTTTCATAATGCTGTTTACGCTGCGCGTTGATGGCGAGATAGTAATAGGCTTCGTTTTGATACTTTTCAGACGTGCGTAACTCAACCAAATATTGCTCAGCAAGTTCGTATTGCTTTAAATCGATACTGGTTAAACCTGCAATAAATAAAGCTTCTTCAGCATGAGGATGGTCTTTAATTATTGCTTGAAGCTTATCAAAGGCTTGCTGCTGTTGATTGATTTGAATGTAATAACGTGCTTCTGCTAAACGAACATCCAAATTATTTTTATTTTTACGGCTAGCGCGTGCTAACCACTTTTGTGTGGCGTCTTGGTCTTTTAAAGCCATTAACAAATTGGCTTTCATTAAAATAAAACTTGTTGATTTAGAACGTTTACGTAGGGCACGGTTGATATTTTTCAGTGCTTGTTCGTACAAGCCATCTTGAGCTTCCAGACCTGCAATCAGTGCCAGAATAGAGGGATTATTTTTTTCTTTACTTGCGCGTAATGCATTAAGCAGAATTTCACGATCTTCTGCTTGCTCTGGTGCAATCCCTGCAAGTATTTGTTCTAAATCAGCCGTAGGGTCAATATTTAAAATTTTATCAAGGGTTTTTGCCGCGAGTTCGTATTCATGGGTTTTTAAAGCGATGTGTGACAAGTAAAATAAAGCGGGAACGTCTTTAGGTTCTTGTTCAACCCAATGCGTTGCAATGTCTAAAGCTGCTTGCAAATCATCATATTCAAGTGCGATATCTAGCGCACGCTGTTTGATCGTGGTTGAATTGCTGCGAATCGCAAGTACAGTGTAGTTATGTAGTGCTGTTGGAATATCATCATAGGCGAGCGAAAACTCAGCAACCATGCTCTGTTTGAGGGCATATTCAAAGCTCTGATCGGCATACATGTCGTGTATTGCCTGTGCAGAGACGTACGCGCTCATACTACCTAACAATAAGATTGTGGTAGAATACCGTCTAATCGTCTTGCCGCTAAACTGGATACGGCGATATAGCTGACGCAATTTTTATTGATCCAAAGTAATGCTTTTTATGACACCGATGTTGCACAATAACATAAATTTAGCGAAATGATGATCTGATATGTCTTTCTTTGCATTGGGTGTCAACCATCAAACAGCTTCTGTCGAACTCCGTGAGCAAATCGCTTTCAATGCAGAGCGATTGGAAGCGTTGTTGCTTGAACAAAACCAACATCCTGCATTGAAGGATATGGTGGTGGTCTCGACATGCAATCGTACAGAAGTTTATGCCATGACGGAGGATGCAGATAGCATCCTAAATTGGCTCGCCCAAGTGAATAATATTGATGTTAAACAGTTGATTCATCATGTTTATCGTTACGAGAATGCTCAAGCCGTTACGCATTTAATGCGTGTTGCAAGTGGTTTAGACTCACTGATGTTAGGAGAGCCGCAAATTTTAGGGCAGGTCAAAAGCGCTTTGGCTTTATCTAAAGATGCAGAGACAGTTTCTCCTGAATTGAATGGGATTTTTGAATACGCATTTTATGCAGCAAAACGAGTCCGTTCTGAAACTTCAGTGGGTAGTCATGCCGTATCTATGGGCTATGCAGTGGCGCAGTTAGCAACACAAGTGTTTAGTCATCCAGAAAAGCTGACGGTTATGGTGGTTGCTGCTGGAGAGATGAATAGCCTTGTTGCTAAACATTTGGCTGAAATGGGGGTTGCAAGGATCATCATTTGTAATCGTAGCCGTGAACGAGCAGATCAGCTGGCACAAGAAATCGCGCATCAAGTTGAAGTCGAAATCATTCCTTTTGTAGAGCTGGCGCAAAATTTGCACAGGGCAGATGTGATTTCGAGTTGTACAGGCAGTTTGCATCAAGTGATTGAATATAAACATGTTAAAAGTGCGCTAAAGAGTCGTCGCTATCAACAAATGTTAATGGTAGATTTGGCAGTTCCTCGTGATATTGATCCCAAAGTAGAATCTTTGGATAATGTTTATTTGTATGGTGTTGATGATTTACAGAGCGTGATTGATGAAAACTTAGCGCAACGTCGTCAAGCAGCTGTTGAGGCTGAATTTATGGTCAATCAATTGGCGACCCAATTGATGACCCAGCAAAAAGTGAAAGAGGCGAGTGGTACGATTCAGGCTTATCGTCAACATAGCGAAGAGATTAGTCAAAAAGAATTAACCCATGCTTTGGACGCTTTACAGCATGGACATGCAGCTCAGCAAGTATTACAAGAGTTTGCGCATCGTTTAACCCAAAAACTTATGCACCCGACTTCGATTTTATTAAGAGAAGCTGCTAAAGCAGAAAATCCTGATTATTTTGAATGGCTACAGCAGCATCTACAAGATGTGTTTGAGCATGAACGAAAACCTAAGAATTAAGTCTAACGCTAAGACAACAACTTCAAACTAATTTGCTTCGTTAACTCATTTAATTGTTGGCGTAAATTGCGTGATTCTATCAGAGAGATAGGTGATTTAAGTTTGAGCCTTAAATATTTTTCTTGTAAATTTAAAGAGAAGTCTCTCGCTAATTTGTCGGCCACTTCTGGTGCTTCAGTCAAAGACTCAATGTTGGTACGCTGCATAATATCTGCAAGCTCATGGCTATAATGACTACATGCACCGAGTACATAATAAGTTGCCAATTCCTGATCATCGGGTAGATCGTCAAATACAATATTTAATACAGCTAAGATCTTCGCCAATAGCTCATTTTGATCGATGACTGCACGCAGCTCTTCAAAGTGGATATAAAGAAATGGGTGGTGCATCAAGATTGCTATTGCAAAATCTTCATCTTTAGTATGGATATTAAAAGATAAAGATGCATCATGGCTAATTTGTGGGGTAAAGCGTTTGCCTAGACCCAGTTTTTCGCGGAACGATTGAGTGAGCAAATAACGAAATGAGCCTTGCTTAGGGAGTAGCTCGGTCAATTCACGGAGTTCACCCATGACTAAGCTTTTACCTTCAGGGGTGCTAATATCATGTTGCCCCGTTAAATGAGCAAATACAAAATCAGATAATAATGGCGCTTGTTGTAGCAATTTTTGGAAATTTTCCAAACCCTCTCGACGAATCAGCGAGTCCGGGTCGTGTTCATTGGGGAGTACAAAGAATTTTAACTCACGCCCATCATTAAGTAAGGGCAGTGCAATTTCTAAAGTTCGTCGAGCTGCTTTTTGTCCCGCCGCATCACCATCAAAAGCGATGGTAATACGAGAGTTTTGTTTAAACAAGGTATTCAAATGGTCTGCATTACTTGCTGTTCCAAGCGTTGCGACAGCGCCATTGATGCCGTATTGCTGTAGGGCAATTACGTCCATATAGCCTTCAACCATCAACCAATCATTGGCTTTGAGTTTACGCCCCTCATATAAACCATAAAGCAGTTGGTTTTTATGGAAGACTTCTGAATCAGGGGAGTTAATGTATTTAGGCTTAATGTCATCATTCAACGCACGTCCACCAAAACCGACCACACGACCTTTATGGTCACGAATCGGAAAAATTACACGATCCCGTAATAAATCAAAATCTCGACCACTGTCACTAGAGCGAATCAATCCAATTTGTTTTAAGCCTTCTATATCCTGAGGAAAGGCTTTTTCTAAGTGTTGCCAATCCTCTGGTGCATAACCTAAACGCCAGAATTGAATGGTTTGAGCCGATAAGCCACGGTGTTTGAAATAATTTTGCGCTTTTTGGCTATGGGGAAGTTGACGCTCATAGAATTGTGCCACATTTTCCAAGAGGTCATACAGGTTGCCTTCTTGCACTTGTTCATCCATGCCGAAGCCTGGATCGAATTGTGCAAAGGGATCGTCCATAAACCGATCCATATCAACAAAATGCTCATCCATGGGTTCATGAATAGCGTGATCTGTTGTTGATGAGGGAGATATCTTTTCAGGCGGAGAAGGTGGCGTCTGAGGGCTACGTTTATAAGAGAGTTTTTTGTTGTCGTGATTATCTTTGGGTAATTCTATTCCAGTCTGATTAGACAGATCCTTCATCACGTCGATAAAGTTACGACTGTCAATGTCCATTAAGAAACGAATCGCATTTCCATTGGCTTGGCAGCCAAAGCAGTGATAATACTGTTTATCACGATAGACATGGAAGGATGGTGTTTTTTCTTGGTGAAAAGGGCAACAGCCAGAATATGTTCGTCCAGTTTTTTTCAATTTCACACGTTGACCAATCAAATCGACGATGTCGGTTCGATCTAGGATTTGATCAATTGTATGCTGTGGAATTGCCATGAGAGGTTACCATTTAAAACTGGGTAGAGCATTTGGAAGAATGCAAAAATGTTCTTTATCATTGTTGCATAAAATGAAAAACAGGCAAGGATTAACTTGCCTGTTCGCATAATGAGATCAGGTGGCGTTGACATTTTAACCATGCGTTACGTTATAGACTAAAACTACACACCCGAACACTTAGAAATTAATTTGCTGCATCTTCTTCGCTGCTTTGTTCAGTTTCTGGTTTATCAAATAATCCGAAACTTAAACGGTTGGTTAAGCTACGACGAGGTGGTTCGATTTGAGTCTCGTTATTTTCAACTTCAATGTGTTGAGATTCACGCCCCAATAAACCTAAGGTTGCACGGTTAACCCAGCTGCCTTCTTTACGTGCAGCACGAAGATTAACTTCACCATTTGATTTGACTAGATTTGGATAATTGAGCTTAAGAATCTCAATATATTGTTGGGATGTTGCCTTATCCCCAAGTTGTTGATAGCTATAAGCTAAAGTTGCTAATGCTTCAGGTGTTTGTGGGGTTTGAGGATAATACTCAAGAACCCAACGAGCACGTTCAGCCGCTGCTAACCATGCTTTACGTTGAATATTGAAGCGCGCAGCATTCATTTCACTTTCAGCAAGTTCTTGACCGATATATTTCATGCGTTGCGCAGCATCAACAGAATATTGGCTGCTAGGGAAGCGACGAATCAAATCAACGAAATTTTGATAAGCAACTTTAATATAGCTTACGTCACGATGCGCCTGTTTCAATGAAGTATAACGAATTAAGCTATCGTAGTTCATTTCCATATTCGCAACACCACGAACATAGTAGGCATAGTCTACATTAGGATGCTGTGGATTTAAACGAATGAATCGATCCGCAAGTGCAATCGTGCCTTCATAATCTTTCTGTTTAAATTTTGCGTAGAGAAGTTCAAGTTGTGCTTGCTGGGTATATTGTCCAGTTGGGAAGTAAGTATCTAACGCTTCTAATGATTTCACTGCGTCAGTATATTGATTGCGTTCAAGAGATTTGAGTGCTTTTTCAAAATAAACTTGTTCACTTGATTGTGGTCCTTTATCAACCACTTCTTTCTTACTCGGATTGCTGCTACAGCCCACAAATGCAGATGCTACACCTAAAGAAAGTGCGAGCACTGTAATTTTATAACGTGGTAGCGACATAAAAACTCCTCTGTTATTCTGGGCAATAAGCTACAATGGTACTATTAAACCATTTTTGTACCGATCATCAAATGACTTCAGCACAATCTTCCAATTCAAACTTCTCTGAAACAGATTTCTTACTCGAAGATTCTGTCGATGCAGATAATCATAATTCTGACTCAACTGCAACACGTTTATCGTTGCAAGTTCAACTCGATGAAAACTATTTAGGTCAACGCATTGATCAAGTCGCTGCGCTGGTGTGGAATGAGTTTTCTCGTGAAAAACTTAAGCAATGGATGAAAGATGGGCATCTATTAGTAAATGGCAATATTGTAAAACCCAAATACCGTTGTGAAGGTAATGAATTATTAACGCTTGAAGTTGAACTCGAGGCACAAACATCCAGTCAGCCTGAAAACATTCCCTTAAATATTGTCTATGAAGATGACGATATTATTGTGATCAACAAAGACGTGGGAATGGTGGTTCATCCAGGTGCTGGTAATCCGACAGGGACTTTGGTGAATGCTTTACTTTATCATGTACCAAAACTTGCTGAGCTAGCACGTGCTGGTTTGGTTCATCGTATTGATAAAGATACCAGTGGACTATTGGTCGTTGCTAAAAATTTAGAAGCCCAGTTTTCATTGAGTAAACAATTAGCCAAAAAGACAGTTTACCGTGTCTATGACCTTGTGGTGTATGGAAATATTATTGCAGGTGGCACCATTGATGAACCGATCAAAAGGCACCCTGTAGACCGCGTCAAAATGGCAATCCTGCCTGGTGGTCGTGATGCGGTAACACACTACAATGTGAAAGAGCGTTTCCGTGATTTCACTCGTGTTCAAGCGCAATTGGAAACAGGGCGTACCCATCAAATCCGTGTGCACTTTAGCTATTTAGGACATGGGTTAGTGGGAGATCCTGTGTATGTCAATCGTGTGCGCTTTCCAGCAGGGGCTTCAGCTACGTTAACTGATATGCTTCGTGGCTTTAAGCGTCAAGCGTTACATGCTGCAAAATTGGGCTTAGTCCATCCACGTACAGGTGAGGACATGATGTTTGAAGCACCTTGGCCAGAAGATTTTACTCAGTTGGTTGAAGTTCTTCGTAGTGAAAATGAAGCCTATTAAGTAAAGCTCCCTTTTAATCAGAGGGGGCTTTGCCTCCCTTTCAAAAGGTGAGCAATATATTTTGCAAGGGGAGGGATTTTATGGAATTTGTACAGGGTTTGCCCAAAGGTATTTTTGTTGGCCAAACGCGTATTGGAAATGACCAAGCGATTGCAACATCCAATATAAATTTAGCTGGATTTAATTTGGCTTTACATGTCAATGATGATGCACAGCGTGTGCAACAACACCGTATGTTTTTGTTAAATCAATTTTCAGAATTTGGTGTCAATAAGCTGACATGGTTGACTCAAACCCATAGTACGATTTGTCATACTGTAAATGAACAAATTTCATTTATCGCACTTGAAGGTGATGGTCTCGTCACGCAACGCAAAGGTCATGCACTTATGATGATGACTGCCGACTGTCTACCTATAGTTTTAGGCAATGCTGAGGGGACAGAAGTTGCCAATTTACATGCGGGTTGGCGTGGTTTGGCGAATGGTATTGTTGAAAATACGGTTACTCAAATGCAATCTTCGCCAACATGGGCATGGTTAGGAGCGGCTATCAGTCAACCTTGTTTCGAGATTGGAGCTGAAGTAAAAGCTGCTTTTTGTGATAAATATCCTGAATTAGAGTCTGCATTTATGGTGGGGCAAGTCGAGGATAAATATCAGGCAGACCTCTATGCGATTGCTCGATTTATTTTAAATCGCTTAGGTGTTGAAACCGTTTTCGGCGGGGGACAGTGCTCTTATCAACAGGCGGATGAGTTCTTTTCATATCGCCGTAATAGTAAAACAGGACGAATGGCAACTTTTGTATTTATGCAATAAATTGCATTGTTTTCAATTGTGATTCGCCTTGCTTGTGCGAAAAATGTTAAACTTGACTCAATTCATTGGTTTTAAAAGTTTCCATGTTTGTTCTTGATTCTGCTACTCCCAAAGTTAAAGTTTGTGTGGTTTATCATAGCCCCTATGGTCATACTGCTAAAGTTGCACAATACATCGCTCAAGGCGCTGAACAAGCTGGCGCAGAAGTTCATGTGTTATCTGTGGCCGCTGTTCAGTGGGAGTTTTTAGATCAAGCGGACGTAATTGTGATGGGTTGTCCAACCTATATGGGTAGTCTGACGTCAGCTTTAAAACAGTTTATGGAAGATTCTTCGAAACGATGGTTAGCACGAACATGGCAGGGTAAACTAGCAGCTGGCTTTACCAATGGTGGTGGTCTAAGTGGCGATAAACTTGCAGTGTTGCAGCAAATTAACTTATTTGCCATGCAACATGGCATGTTATGGGCTGGTTTACCTTTTATGCCGACTGGACGTAGCCCTTTAGATATTAATCGTATGTCGAGTTTCTTGGGTTTAATGACGCAATCAGATAATGCGAGTGTTGAAGTAACTCCACCTGAAGGGGATCTGGAAACTGCAAGAAAGTTTGGAAAATACTTAGCCGAATTGAAGCTGAAACATTTTACTGTTTAATAGTGCAATAAAAAAAACCTCCAATAGGAGGTTTTTACTATTTATGCAACATCCGTGCTTTATCACGTTGCCAGTCACGGTCTTTTTCTGTTGCGCGCTTGTCATGCAATTGCTTACCTTTTACTAAAGCAATTTCAAGCTTTACTAAAGGTCCTTTCCAATAACATGCTAAAGGTACACAAGAATACCCTTTTTGATTCACTGCACCTAAAAGCTTTTCTAACTCGCGGCGAGATAAGAGCAATTTACGTGTACGTGTTGCTTCAGGTACTACATGTGTTGAAGCAGATAATAAAGGCTGAATTTGTGAGCCAAATAAAAAAGCCTCGCCATTTTTAAAAATGACATAACTTTCAGTCAAGCTCATACGACCAGCTCGAAGTGATTTTACTTCCCAGCCTTGTAAGGACATGCCTGCTTCAAATTTTTCTTCAATAAAGTAATCGTGGCGCGCTCTTTTGTTTTGAGCAATCGTGCCACCATTATGTTTTTTTACAACTGTTGCTTGCGCCATAATTCAAACTTCCACAATTGCATATATTGTGCCGTAAAACGTAATCTTTTTCCATCATTTAGGAATTTAGCGTTTAGGCTGAACTTTTGTTAAAATATGCACCTTATCTCATTAACTAGAGTACAACGCATGTCTAAAACACGTGTGATTTATCCGGGGACCTTCGATCCAATTACCAATGGACATGTAGATTTGGTTGCAAGAGCATCAAAAATGTTTGATGAAGTTGTAGTGGCAATCGCGATTGGGCATCATAAAAATCCTGTGTTTAGTTTAGAAGAACGCGTTGAGCTAGCAAAAATATCATTAAGCCATTTAGACAATGTTGAATTTGTTGGTTTTGATGGCTTGTTGGTGAATTTCTTTCGTGAGCAACGTGCGACAGCGGTTCTCCGTGGTCTAAGAGCGATTTCTGATTTTGAATATGAATTTCAGTTAGCCAATATGAATCGCCAGCTTGATCCCCAGTTTGAATCAGTTTTTTTAACGCCATCAGAGCAGTATTCATTTATTTCATCGACTTTGGTGAGAGAAATTGCACGTTTGAAAGGGGATGTGACTAAGTTTGTGCCTGCCGTTGTGGTCGAGGCCTTTGCACGAAAACATCAACAGGGCTGGTAGCGTGTCATTATATATTACAGATGAATGCATCAATTGTGATGTCTGCGAGCCTGTATGTCCAAATGAAGCCATTTATATGGGTGAGTTGATTTATGAGATTAATCCATCACTTTGTACAGAGTGTATAGGGCATTTTGATCAGCCACAGTGCCAATTATTTTGCCCAGTGG
Source organism: Acinetobacter haemolyticus (assembly GCF_003323815.1). NCBI lineage: Bacteria > Pseudomonadati > Pseudomonadota > Gammaproteobacteria > Moraxellales > Moraxellaceae > Acinetobacter > Acinetobacter haemolyticus. Next base: position 2,594,296 of record NZ_CP030880.1, on the reverse strand, counting down.
ACTGTATTCCTTTGGATCCTACGCATGTGGAATCACATGATGAGCTTATGGAAAAATACAAAAAATTAACAGCGCAAAAAAAATCGAGCAATTAACGTCGAACTTTGATAATATGCGCCACGAAGTGGGCTGGACGGTCGCTGCTGTGGAGGTCTCCGTGACTGAAGCAGGGGAGGAAAGTCCGGGCTTCATAGGGCAGGGTGCCAGGTAACGCCTGGGCGGTGTAAACCGACGGCAAGTGCAGCAGAGAGTAGACCGCCTCATTCGTGAGGTAAGGGTGAAAGGGTGCGGTAAGAGCGCACCGCGTGTCTGGTAACAGTTCACGGCAAGGTAAACCCCACCAGAAGCAAGACCAAATAGGAATCCTGAGGCACGGCCCGTGCTGGATTCGGGTAGGTCGCTTGAGCGTATGAGTGATTGTACGCCTAGAGGAATGATCGTCCTCGACAGAACCCGGCTTACAGGCCCACTTCTAAGATTTTTTAAAATTATGCTTGACGAGTCTAGTGAAAGTTAAGATAATGCGCGCACAGTTTTAGGCTATGTAGCTCAGTTGGTTAGAGCACCGCACTCATAATGCGGGGGTCACAAGTTCAAGTCTCGTCATAGCCACCATTTTATAGACCACGCTCCTGCGTGGTCTCTTTTTATCTGCTATTTTTAGCGATTGCGCTCAGTTTCTAATGGTCTTTGTAAAACTAGAATATTGAAAAGCACTTATGAAATGTTCTATTTGCTGAAAAATAATCAATCGATATTCGTATGCATAAAAAGTGCGCATATGTTTTGTTTTTTCAATGTCATAGGCTTGACCTGCATAGCATAACACTAGATAATGCGCTCACAGTTTACGGCTATGTAGCTCAGTTGGTTAGAGCACCGCACTCATAATGCGGGGGTCACAGGTTCAAGTCCCGTCATAGCCACCATTTTATAAACCACGCTCCTGCGTGGTTTTTTTTATTATGTATTTGTTCATATGACGAGAAGTTTGCTAGTCATTATATGGGCTACTTTGACTAGCAATAATATTAAAGGTGTTTCTCGATCGTGATCAAAGTTTGAGTGCTTTGATAAAAAGGCTGCAAGATTAAAGTAATGAGTGGCTCAAGAACATCGTGTTCATCTAAGGCAATTACGACTTTAGGGTAAAAACGCATTGCCTCATTTAATAAATCTGTTTCTTCTAAGCCAATTGCTGCAAAAACTTCTTCTAAGCTCTCATCTTTATAAAAGTCGTAGAATACTTTGACACCATATAAAATTAAATCTTGTAAAAAAGCAGATTGACGTAATTCTTTCCAATATTCATAAATCATGACAAAGAATTCTTCGACGTCAAGCGGTGTTACTTGTTTGGTATATTCTGATAAAGGTTTTGCTTTATTGTCATCCCAAATATTACGAGCGAGACTTTCTAAATCATCATTAGAAAGTAGGCTTAAATCAGCCAGTTGTTCTTGAATAAGGCGTGCAATACTTTCTTCAATTTTATGCTCAATACGTTGTTGTTGACGATACGAAAAGGTTTTGAGTTTATGTTGCCATTCATATTTACTTTCAGCAATTCGCTCTTCATCTATTTGTGAAAATAGTTTGGGTAATTTGTTCTGCAAAGTTGTTGTTGCAATGTATTGGCATAACTGCTGAATAGAAGGGCTTTCTTTTAAGAAATGATTGAGATAATGACGAATATTTTCAAGTTCTAAAATCTTGGATAACCAGATTTCGAATTGATGATCTGAGAAAACATCTTGTAATTGAGCAGAAGATTGTAAAGAAAAGACATGAAGCTTTTGTGCGATCTCACCAATAAACTCTAGTAGTCCTGCCCCAAGCTGCATTTCAAATGCATAACGTTTAACTACAGCCTGAATTTGCTCAAGTTCTATGACTTCTTTGAGTTTAATATTCGGTGCGTGCTGTAAAATGAGTTGGATGAATTGCTGGAAGAAATCAGCAGAAAGTTGTGTAGTGAGTTGGTTTTTATAAAAAGCCACTTGCTCAAGCAAAAGTGCTTGAGCAAGTAGTTGTGACTTTTCAGAAACAACTTTTTCAGTCATTCGCAGTCCATCCATTGACGATTGGGTAGCGTCGTTCACGATTGAATGCACGGGAACTAATACGTGGACCAATCGCGCCTTGACGACGTTTATATTCATTTCGATCAACCAAGCGAATCACTTTTTCGACCACTTCAGCTTCGTAGCCTTTTGCGATAATGTCTGCTTGGCTTAAATCTTCTTCTATATAAGCATATAAGATTGCATCAAGTACATCGTAAGCAGGCAAAGAATCTTGGTCTTTTTGGTCAGGACGTAATTCTGCTGATGGTGGACGAGTAATCACACGCTCAGGGATAACAGGCGTTTCGCTTAGACTATTACGGTATTTTGCTAATTCGAATACGATAGTTTTATATACATCTTTGAGCACAGAGAAACCGCCGACCATATCGCCGTATAATGTACAATAGCCAACTGAGATTTCAGATTTATTACCTGTAGATAGCACGAGATTACCAAATTTATTGGATAAACCCATGAGTAAGGTGCCACGTGCACGTGCTTGTAAGTTTTCTTCTGTTGCATCAGCAGGTGAGTTTCCAAAAAATGGAAATAGTGTTTGCATGAAGCTATTTACGATTGGATGAATTTCGGCAATTCCAAAAGTTACCCCCATATGACGTGCTTGTTCGGTTGCATCTTCTACACTCATTTGAGAGGTGTAGGTATAAGGCATCATCACCGCTTGTACTTTATCAGCACCAATTGCATCAACAGCAATGGCAAGTGTTAAAGCTGAATCAATACCGCCAGACAGACCTAAGATCACACCAGGAAAGCCAGAGCGCTGTACGTAATCACGGGTGGACATAACGAGAGCTTGATAAATTTCAGCAAAAGTATCTAATGCAGGAATCGCATCAGCTTTTTTAAATTGCTTTTGCGCCACGTCATACTCTGTAAAGTAAACAGCTTCTTTAAAGCTTGGCGCTTGCAATGCGAGTTCACCATTATGATTATTGACGAAGCTAGAGCCATCAAAAATAAGATCGTCTTGGCCACCGACCTGATTCACATACACAATATTCAGGTTTAGTTGTTTTGCGAGCTCACTCAAAGTCTGAATACGGTGTTGAGGCTTACCAACTTCGTAAGGCGAAGCATTTAAGATCAAGACTGTTTCAACATTTAGTTGGCTCAGTTGTTTTACTGTATTCAATGACCAAACATCTTCACATATAAGGACACCAAATTTATGACCGAGATACTCAAACACTAAATGCTGATGACCTTCTTGGAAGTAGCGCTTTTCATCAAACACACCATAATTGGGTAAATTATGTTTGTTATAGATGCCTAAAACCTGACCATCTTTCATCACTGCAGCTGAGTTATAGCGATGACCATCTTCTGTTTGGTGAACAAAACCAAAGACCATAACGATATCTTTTACTTCGCTTAACTGAGCAAACGCCTTTTGTGTGCGTTTTTGTAAGTTCGGGCGAAGTATAAGATCTTCAGCTGGGTAGCCTAGCGTTGATAGTTCTGGAAAGACGATCAAATCAGCTTGTTGTTGTTTCGCTAAATTAGCCTGTTCAACCATCTTTTGAGTATTTGCGTCAATATTGCCAATATGCGGAGAGAATTGAGCAAGGGCAATTTTAAAATTTTTCATTCAAACCTAATCCTAAGTCTTAACTAATGATGATATGCAAGCTTTTGATTTGTATAAGTATAGTTTTAAAAAACAAATGCATATCATGGTGTCAAACGTTCTGTATCTTAAAGAAAAATGACAAGTTCACTAATATATACTAAATGCGCATTTTTCTGCGTAAAAATAACAAGTTTTTCTGTATAAAACATCTAGATTTGTTGGTGGAATTTAGCATTTCTCAATATTTATGTTGGGTTGAAGCATGTTTGTGAATAAATTCTGTTGCTTAAGCGCTTTTTCATTATATTTTTTCAAAATTTAATGACAATCCAATGACCAGTATTGTATTGAATTTGGTCATACAAAATAAGATTTGTTTAAAAAAAACACAAACTATCTGATGCTAATCTAACTATATAAAATTATTAATTTAATTTCTTCAATACGTTATTGAGTTGTGCTTGTTTTTTATACCGTTCGTCGGGAATCCAATTGCGACACTTGAGTGTACATTTGTGCACTGCTATTATCCTAATTAATGTGAACGGGTGTACACTGTTAAGCAAGCTTATCGAATGTCATCCAACATAAAGAGAGGTAACAAATATGTCTGTTTTATTTTTTCTTGTGATTGCATCTATTTTGGCAATAGTTGTTGGTCGTGTAGGTACAGTTCTATTTCAAAAAACTGAGTTTGATCATATTTAGGAGATGAACATGTCAATTATATTATTTCCAGTTGTTGCATCTGCTTTAGCGATCGTTGTTGGTCGTGTAGGCACAATCATATTGCAACATCAAGATGAATCGAAGTAATACGATTTTAACTGTCACCTATAAATTATATGAGCGAGGTAACAATAATGATGGTTCCTATGATTTTATTTCCTGTGGTTGCGTTTGGTTTAGCAATTGGTATAGGACGTGTTGGTACAATTGTTAAAGATGCAATGCGTGTAGATTTTACGACTGAAATGGATGATAGTCATGAACTCAAATCTGAAAGCCAAAAAGGTTCTGCTGCGTAAAGTAGATTCTGATTTACTCACTTAAAAAGCCCTGTGGATAAAATAACAGGGCTTTTTATTTTTTAAGAATAATATTAGGGACTTTTTTGAGGAAAATATCACGAGCGATGTCTCCCTGTTGTTCAATGTTGTATTGAGTAAATGCTTTACCCTCAACAAAATGATATTTATAGGGGTTATATAGTTTTAGACTTAAATAATAACCCAGTTGTAATAGAGCGCCTTTTAAAATGACATTGGTTTGTTGTTGATATTGAAGAATATGGGTAAGTTCATGAATAAAGATGCTTTGTAAAGTAATTGAACATCTTGAATAGTCTGAATGGAAATACTTTTGATGGACATATAAATTTCCGTTTGGCGCAATAAAAATATTGGTGGGTTGCCAAGGTAAGTAGGGGATATTAAAAATTCTAATTTTTGAATAATCAATAAGGTCACCAAAGACGGGTCGAGCCATCTCAATCTCAGCTAGAGTGAGTCCGCGATAAGCAAATTCATTTATCCTAAAAAAAACAATCAAACTAGAAATGAATCTCGCTTTTAATTCTTGAGTCAATCGATACCAAAGTTTGAACATTTTGAGAATCTAAGGTGAGTGGTGTTTAATAAATTATCTAGTTTTTTAATATAGCGTCTAAAGAAAAACCCCAGTTAAAACTGAGGCTTTACAACAACTAAAATGATGATCGCAAATAAAAGCAGCGTTGGCATTTCATTGAAAAAGCGCCAAAACTTGTGCGATTTGTAGTGTGCGTTACCAATCAACTTTTTGCGATAATAACCACACACTAAATGGTAAATCACCAACAATCCAACCAATCCGACTTTAAGATAAAACCATATTGCTTCATGGTAATGTCGAGTTGCATCGCCCCATTCAACGAGAAAGTGGGCAGTCACTAATGTGGCAATCATAGATGGCCACATAATGCCACGATACAACTTACGTTCCATTACTTCAAAGCGTTGGTGACTAATCGCATCTTCACTCATCGCATGATAAACATAAAGGCGTGGTAAGTAGAACAATGCTGCGAACCAACATACCACAGCGATAATATGTAATGCTTTTACCCACAAGAAAGCATCAGAAGGTGCATCCATCGATAATCCTACGTGTGTATTTCACGTGGGATTTAGGTATCCCACTTCTTGAAAATAAGGCAGGCGTTAACACCGCCAAAACCAAAACTGTTACTCATTACAGTATTCAGTTTCGCATCACGTTTTTCAAGTACAATATCGAAACCTTGTGCGCCTTCATCTAACTCGGTCACATTAATGTTTGGTGCAATAAAATCATTTTGCATCATTAATACAGAGTAAATGGCTTCTTGAACGCCTGCTGCGCCTAAGCTGTGACCTGTCATTGATTTGGTTGAGCTAAATGCAGGAACTTGACCTTCACCAAATGCACGCTCCATTGCTTTTAGTTCAGTAATGTCGCCTGCTGGCGTAGATGTGCCATGTGTGTTGACGTAATCAACTTTTTCTACACCATTTTGTTTGGCTTCATCCAGCGCCATAAGGATACAGCGAGTTGCACCTTCACCTGATGGTGCAACCATATCAGCACCATCACTATTTGCTGCATAGGCAACAACTTCTGCTAGGATGTTTGCACCACGAGCTTGAGCGTGTTCAAGCGACTCAAGGATAACGAAACCGCCACCACCAGCGATGACGAAACCGTCACGGTCTTTTGAGTATGGGCGTGATGCAGTTTCAGGTGTGTCATTGTATTTAGAACATAATGCACCCATCGCATCAAACAATAGGCTTTGTGACCAGTGATCTTCTTCACCACCACCTGCAAGCATTAAATCTTGTTTGCCTAGTTGGATTAAATTATAAGCATAACCAATAGCATCTGCAGAAGTTGCACAAGCACTGGTAATCGAATGAGCAATACCTTGTAGTTTTAAAGCGACACCAACATTCGCGGTAATGGTATTACTCATGTTGCGTGGGACGAAGAAAGGTCCAATTTTACGTGCGCCTTTTTCTTCAAGAAGTTTTACCATCTCTGCAACAGAAGCTGTTGAGTTACCACCACTACCGCCTGCGATACCATAACGTGGATTGTTGGCTAAATCTTCTTGTTTTAAACCTGCATGTTCTACCGCGGCAATCGCTGCATTGTAGGCATACATCGCACATACGCCCATGAAGCGTTTAAGTTTACGGTCGATACCATCAAAATCTTGCTCGGCAGCAGCGCTGACATGGCTTTTGAAATTAAGTTCGGCATAAGTTGGGTTAAAACGTGTCCCAGAGATTCCATTTTTTAAAGAATGAGTCACCTCTTCTAAAGAGTTACCGATGCATGAGTTAATGCCCATACCAGTGATTACAACACGTTTCATTTACAGTTCCCTTTTATGGTAATACTAAGCCTTGTATATCATCGCTATGCAAAATAACGAGGAGAAGATAATGATTAAAACGGCTTATGTGTGAATGACATCATGATAACAGAAAGGTTTTTTATTTCTTATGGCAATTTTTATGCCTATTTTCAGTTGTGTAAATTTTGGTAAAGATCCACTATCTGTCGACAAAAGGTAATGAAAGTATACAGATAAAAGTTGAGATAAATCTGTATTCAACCTAGTATTTACCTAGAGATGCACACAATATACAACAGAGGTACTTGATGACAAAATCTAAAAACAAACCAGCTTCAGGTTTATTTGCACAAGCCTTTGGAGTGGCTAAAAAGCTCAGTTCGGAATTACAAAAACTTCAAGTTGCCCCAACGACATCTGGTGGTGAGCATGCTCATGCAGCCAATATCATTGAGGGGAGCGCACGTATAAAAAGTCCATTTGAAGTAGAAAAGTATGAAAGTCCTCAGCAGATGTTGCGTCAACAATTGCCTAAATTTTCACATCAGTTGTTAGGTCGCCACTACGCAAAGGTGAATAATGTGGCTTCTTTTGTGTCACCAGATTTAGGTGAAAAAGTTTCAGACTATTTATTTCAGTGGTTAAATGAGTTTAGTTCCAATAGTTCATTGACTGAGAAAATCTTAGATGAGGCTGGCGTAACAGATATTATGGAACTTACCAAAGATACAGGGCGTTCGCAGCGTTTAAGCCAAGCACTGATCGAACAAAATAAGCTGTTGGCTGCTGCTCAAGGTGCGGTGACTGGTGCAACAGGTGTTTGGGGCGCTGCAATAGATATTCCTGCATCTTTTGTTTTGGCATTGAGAACTATTTATCAAACAGGTCGTTCACACGGTTTCGATTTAACAGATGAGGTTGATCAGGATGTTGTGGCATTTGTTTTTAAAGAAATTGATTTAGGGTTGGTTGCAGAAAAGCAAACACTTTTACTTGCTTTGAAAGCTTTGAAATCAATGTTAGAAACCCATGATTTGCAGCAATTCCAACAGCTTCTAGGATCAAACAACGATATTGAATTGGTGAAGCAATGGTTGGTTGATGATCAAGGTCAATTTAAATGGGGATGGCTAAATCGTATTCCTCAGGTTTCGATGGTAGGGAAACTAACGCCAATTGCTGGTGCGGCATTGGGTGGTTTTTATAGCTGGAAGCTACTAGAAGATGTTGGACATAAGTCACAATCAATTTTTGGAGCAGCGCGTTTTTATTTAAATGAACATCCAAATGAACAAATTTCGGCATTGGAGGCTTATTTCAAAGCTGAAGCTCTACTTCGCAAGGAACCATCTAAATATTTAAATCAAGCCGATAATACGGGATTAAAAACAGATGATTTGAAGAATGATGTGATTACCCACGTCGCTGTGCAGTTGAAACACGATGTATTGCCTGAACAAAATGACGACAAAGTTAGTGATGGTTTACAGCAACTTGCTGAGCAATATGTTGAAGAGCATGAGCACACTGAACAACAGCCTGCTTTGAAGTCTGAGGAAGTAGAAGAATTTGTGGCTGAAACGCAGGAATCAACAACTGAGCAACAAACTATAGACATAGAGCCAGCTTCAACCAAACACAGCTGATTCGGTCTTTACTTGCTGTTTACATCGAAGCAACGTTTTAGACAAACAATGGTCAACATGCAGCTTATTGCATTGTTGACCATTGTTGCATCTTGGCTTACAATTATGTGCCCTTGAAAAGAGGTGTTTTTTCTTTTTTTCGAGGTTGTTTAATAACGGGAGAATTGCCAAATGGCAACAACAAATCAGTTGATCCGTAAGGGTCGTACAACTTTGATTGAAAAATCAAAAGTTCCTGCGTTGAAGGCTTGTCCACAACGTCGTGGTGTATGTACACGTGTATATACGACTACTCCTAAAAAACCTAACTCAGCAATGCGTAAGGTTTGCCGTGTTCGCTTAACTTCTGGTTTTGAAGTATCTAGCTACATCGGTGGTGAAGGTCATAACTTACAAGAGCACAGTGTTGTTCTTATCCGTGGTGGTCGTGTTAAAGACTTACCAGGTGTACGTTACCATACCGTTCGTGGTTCTTTAGACTGTGCTGGCGTGAAAGATCGTAACCAGTCACGTTCTAAATACGGTGCGAAACGTCCTAAGAAGTAATTCTAGGCAACTTGCCCAAGCAACCCTTTAGCGTTTCGCTTGTTTGAATTCTTCATAGATTTGTAATTCAAGCGACGTATAGTAAGGCCAGCGTCATGTGCATGACACTTGTACAAACTGCTGGATTATCCTGAAGTGTCATAATATTAGGTGTATTAAAATGCCAAGACGTCGCGTAGTCGCTGCTCGTGAGATCCTTCCAGATCCAAAATTTAGCAGCCAAACAATCGCTAAATTCATGAACCACGTAATGCAAGATGGTAAAAAATCTGTTGCTGAAGGTATCGTTTACGGTGCTTTAGAACGTGTTCAAGAAAAAAATAAAGTAGACCCAGTTGAATTTTTCGAGACTACTCTTGAAAAAGTTCGTCCTATGGTTGAAGTAAAAGCACGCCGTGTTGGTGGTGCTACTTACCAAGTACCTATGGAAGTACGCCCATCCCGTCGTACTGCCTTAGCTATGCGTTGGTTAGTAGATGCTGCTGCTAAGCGTTCTGAAAAAACGATGGCTTTACGTCTTGCTGGTGAGTTGCTTGATGCAGCTGAAGGTAAAGGTGCAGCAATCAAAAAACGTGAAGACGTGCATCGTATGGCTGAAGCCAACAAAGCCTTCTCTCACTACCGTTTCTAAGCGGATAAAACAGTCCCTAATCAGGAGAGTATTCATGCGTACCGCTGCTCGATTCAACATCGCTCTTTACCAAAGTGGGGGCTTTGCGGGTATTTAAGTTGTCTGCTTGGATATTCGTGCGCATCAATATAATTGGTGCGTCCTGTTTTAAATATAACATTTAGGAATGTAGACATCATGGCTCGCCAAACCCCTATTACTCGTTACCGTAACATCGGTATTTCTGCGCACATTGACGCAGGTAAAACAACTACAACTGAACGTATTTTGTTCTACACAGGTGTATCTCACAAAATTGGTGAAGTACACGACGGTGCAGCAACAATGGACTGGATGGAACAAGAGCAAGAACGTGGTATTACCATTACTTCTGCTGCTACGACTTGTTTCTGGTCTGGTATGGCTAACCAATTTGACCAACACCGTATCAACGTAATTGATACACCGGGACACGTAGACTTCACAATCGAAGTTGAACGTTCTATGCGTGTTCTTGATGGCGCGTGCATGGTTTACTGTGCAGTTGGTGGTGTACAGCCTCAGTCTGAAACTGTATGGCGTCAAGCAAACAAATATAAAGTGCCTCGTTTAGCATTCGTGAACAAGATGGACCGTACTGGTGCAAACTTCTTCCGTGCTGTTGAACAAGTTAAAACTCGTTTGGGCGGTAACCCTGTTCCAATCGTTGTGCCAATCGGTGCTGAAGACACATTCCAAGGTGTTGTTGACCTTATCGAGATGAAAGCGATTATCTGGGATGAAGCATCTCAAGGTATGAAGTTTGAATACGGTGAGATTCCAGCTGACCTCGTTGATACTGCTAACGAATGGCGTACTAACATGGTTGAAGCGGCTGCTGAAGCTTCAGAAGAGTTAATGGACAAGTACCTAGAAGAAGGTGATCTTTCTAAAGAAGACATCATCGCTGGTTTACGTGCTCGTACATTAGCATCTGAGATTCAAGTGATGCTTTGTGGTTCTGCGTTCAAAAACAAAGGTGTTCAACGTATGTTGGATGCTGTGATTGAATTCTTACCATCACCGACTGAAGTTAAAGCAATCGAAGGTATTCTTGACGATAAAGCTGAAACTAAAGCATCTCGTGAAGCATCTGACGAAGCACCGTTCTCTGCACTTGCGTTCAAAATTATGAACGATAAGTTCGTAGGTAACTTAACATTCGTACGTGTTTATTCTGGTGTTCTTAAACAAGGCGATCCAGTTTATAACCCAGTTAAGTCTAAGCGTGAACGTATCGGTCGTATCGTGCAAATGCACGCGAACGAACGTCAAGATCTTGATGAAATCCGTGCAGGTGATATCGCAGCGTGTGTAGGTCTTAAAGACGTAACTACTGGTGATACATTATGTGATGAGAAAAACATCATTACTCTTGAGCGTATGGAATTCCCTGAGCCAGTAATTTCATTGGCTGTTGAACCAAAAACTAAAGCTGACCAAGAAAAAATGTCGATTGCTTTAGGTCGTTTGGCGAAAGAAGATCCATCGTTCCGCGTTCGTACAGATGAAGAATCTGGTCAAACAATTATTGCTGGTATGGGTGAGCTTCACCTTGACATCATTGTTGACCGTATGAAGCGTGAATTTGGTGTTGAAGCGAATATCGGTAAACCAATGGTTGCTTATCGTGAAACGATTAAGAAAACTATTGAGCAAGAAGGTAAATTCGTTCGTCAAACAGGTGGTAAAGGTAAATTCGGTCATGTATATGTTCGTTTAGAGCCACTTGATGTTGAAGCTGCTGGTAAAGAATACGAATTTGCTGAAGAAGTTGTAGGTGGTGTAGTACCTAAAGAATTCTTTGGTGCGGTTGATAAAGGTATTCAAGAGCGTATGAAGAATGGTGTCTTGGCTGGTTACCCAGTTGTAGGCGTTAAAGCTGTTCTTTATGATGGTTCTTACCACGATGTCGACTCTGATGAATTGTCGTTCAAAATGGCGGGTTCATACGCTTTCCGTGACGGTTTCATGAAAGCAGATCCGATCCTTCTTGAGCCAATCATGAAGGTTGAAGTTGAAACTCCAGAAGACTACATGGGCGATATCATGGGTGACTTAAACCGTCGTCGTGGTATGGTTCAAGGTATGGACGATCTTCCTGGTGGAACAAAAGCAATTAAAGCAGAAGTTCCATTGGCTGAGATGTTTGGTTACGCGACTCAAATGCGTTCTATGTCTCAAGGTCGTGCAACGTATTCTATGGAATTCGCTAAATACGCTGAAACTCCACGTAACGTGGCTGAAGGCATCATCGCTAAGTTCCAAGCTGGCGGTAAAAAAGGTGACGACGAGTAATCTTTCGATTACTATATTACCCAACTAAAATTTAGTTAAAAACCAAGTGCTCATGGGTGACCCTCATGAGCAGTTTATAAAGGAAGATCATCATGGCTAAAGCCAAGTTTGAACGTAACAAACCACACGTAAACGTGGGTACAATTGGTCACGTTGACCATGGTAAAACAACTTTAACTGCTGCGATTGCAACAATCTGTGCAAAAACTTACGGCGGTGAAGCGAAAGATTACTCGCAAATCGACTCTGCTCCTGAAGAAAAAGCACGTGGTATTACAATTAATACTTCACATGTAGAATACGATTCTCCAATCCGTCACTACGCTCACGTAGACTGCCCGGGCCACGCCGATTATGTTAAAAACATGATTACTGGTGCTGCTCAGATGGACGGCGCGATCCTTGTGTGTGCTGCGACTGATGGTCCAATGCCACAAACTCGTGAACACATCCTTCTTTCACGTCAGGTTGGTGTACCGTACATCATCGTATTCTTGAACAAGTGTGACCTTGTTGATGATGAAGAATTACTTGAATTAGTAGAAATGGAAGTTCGTGAACTTCTTTCTACTTATGACTTCCCAGGTGATGACACTCCAGTAATCCGTGGTTCTGCGCTTAAAGCGTTAGAAGGTGATGCTGGTCAATACGGTGAGTCTTCAGTTCTTGCACTTGTTGAAGCGCTTGATTCTTACATTCCTGAGCCAGAGCGTGCAATCGATAAAGCATTCTTGATGCCAATCGAAGACGTATTCTCAATCTCTGGTCGTGGTACTGTAGTAACAGGCCGTGTTGAGTCTGGTATCGTTAAAGTAGGCGAAGAAGTTGAAATCGTTGGTATTAAAGATACAGTTAAAACAACTGTAACTGGCGTAGAAATGTTCCGTAAACTTCTAGACGAAGGTCGTGCGGGCGAGAACTGTGGTGTTCTTCTACGTGGTACTAAGCGTGAAGACGTACAACGTGGTCAAGTGCTTGCTAAACCAGGTTCAATCAAGCCACACACTAAATTCGATGCAGAAGTATACGTACTTTCTAAAGAAGAAGGTGGTCGTCACACTCCATTCCTTAACGGTTACCGTCCACAGTTCTACTTCCGTACAACTGACGTAACTGGCGCGATCAAATTACAAGATGGCGTAGAAATGGTAATGCCTGGTGACAACGTAGAAATGTCAGTAGAGTTAATCCACCCGATCGCAATGGACCCAGGTCTACGTTTTGCGATTCGTGAAGGTGGTCGTACTGTAGGTGCTGGTGTTGTTGCGAAAGTAACTGCATAATTGCCCTAGAGTAATAAAAAAACACCCCTTTGGGGTGTTTTTTTATATCAATTGTTTGACAATTTTATTGAATAGTGTCCCAAACTGATACTTTGCTGTCCCAAACTGCACTTAATTGATTCTTATAAAAACGTAATATAAAACTCAAGAAAATGAACAATAGAACTAAGTGGAGTGCTCCACTTAAAAGGAGTTGGCAGCATGAATGCTAAAGTGAATATTTCTAATCGTGCGGGTGCAAGTTTTCCAGTACGTCGTATGAATTTTGACTTCGATCAAGTCCCTGAATATTGGATGAATGGTTCAGCAGGACTTACACATTTTATGACGGCGTTATCTGCATTATTCCCAGATGGTGAAAAATTATTTATCGACGCTGTACGTGCTGTACGTTATCACCCAACAATTAAAGATAATGCGGAATTACAGAAAGAAATTAGTGCGTTTATTGGTCAAGAGGCGATGCATACGCAGGAGCATGTAAACTTCAATGCTTCTGCTCAAAAATACGGTCATGATGTACGATCTTTAGAACAGATTACTGGGCGTTATATTCAATTTGCGCTTAAAAACTTTTCTAAAGTTGTGAAGCCTTTTGGAATGACTAGAGAAATGGTTGATTTAACTGCAACCACAGCTTTAGAACATTTTACAGCTACGATTGCTTCTGAATTATTGCGTAATCAGCACATTCAAGACTTAATGACCGATGAAACCATGTCTTATATGTGGTTCTGGCATGCTGTTGAAGAAAATGAACATAAAGCAGTTGCTTATGATGTTTATGAGGCAGTGTTTGGTAAAGGTCTTAAAGCTTATAGTTTACGTACTACAGCACTGGTTTTTGCGATGGCGTTGATTTTTATTCTTCAATCATACTTTACTTTGCGTTTGCTTCAACAAGATAAGAAGTTGAATCTAAAAGAGCTTGGTATGATTTATAAATATGGTTATAGCCCATCAAAAGGAATTATTACAGGTATGGCGGGTGAAATGTTGGCTTATTTCAGACCTCGTTTTCATCCAAATGATTTAGATACAGTTCAATTACTTAAAGATTGGAAAGCAAAGTTAGGTCTGTAATTCAATTTTGAAATTACTTTGAGAGAAAGGGCGCAATATTGTTGCCCTTTTTTATACATGAAAATTAAATTTAAAATAAATTGTCTTAAATGACATGTCCTAAGATGATGCTTTTGTGACCTTATATGCACTTATTTCATGCATGTGAATCAGCGTATAACTATAAATAGATCATGATTATTCAAAAAATGTTTTAGGAGAACGGTATGAACGCTAAAGTCAATATTTCAAACCGAGCTGGTGCAAGCTTCCCTGTACGTCGAATGGATTTTGAATTTGGTGAAGTACCACGTTATTGGGCAAATGGTGATGCTGCATTGACACATTTTATGACCGCACTTTCTGCACTGTTCCCTGAAGGTGAACAATTCTTTGTGAATAGTACTCGCGCTGTTCGAAATGATCCTAAACTTGCTGATCCAAAATTACAAAAAGAAATCAGTGCATTTATTGGTCAAGAAGCGATGCACTCTAAAGAACATTTGGCTTTTAATGCATCAGCACAAGCCTATGGTTATGATGTACGAAAATTGGAAGCCCAGACTGGTAAAGTGATAGATACCGCAGCTACGATTATTTCAACTGTAATGAAACCGTTCGGTTTTACTAAAGAAATGATTGGTCTAACGGGGACATGTGCTTTAGAACATTTCACGTCTACGATCGCGGAAGAACTGTTGAGCAATCCAGATATTCAGGCAATGTTCCAAGATGAAACAATGTATCACCTTTGGATGTGGCATGCGGTAGAGGAAAATGAACATAAAGCTGTTGCCTTTGATGTGTACGAGGCAATGTATGGTCAAGGTGTTAAAGCTTATTTTATGCGCTCGTTAGCTTTGGTTATTGCGATGGGGCTTATCTTTATCACTCAATCCTATTTTACAGCGACATTACTCAAAACTGATGGTAAGTTGACATGGCGTGATACCAAATACATGTTGAAGTTTATGTATGGTTATAAAGGTTTTATGACACGTCAAATACCAACATTACTCGCATTCTTACGACCAAATTTCCATCCTAATGATGATGATACGACTGAACTGTTGAATAAATGGCGTGCGGAATTAGGTTTTAATCCGAACTAAAATGATGGGCAATTAGATTGCCCATTTTTTTATTCAAATTTTGGTTTAAATTGCTGATAATCTGCATCAGTATTTTATAGAGTAATAAATCGTGATTCGATTGATGCAGGAAAGTGATCTAGAAAGCGTCTTCACCATTGAGCGTTTAGTGCAAACTCATCCATGGTCGAAGCAGCAATTCCAAGAATCTTTAGCTTCTTATCAATGTACGATATATGAACAGGCGGATCAGATAGTCGGGTTCTGTATTTTGCAACCTGTGTTAGATGAAGCAAACTTATTATTGATGGCGATCCATCCAAGTCAGCAGGGTAGAGGTCTTGGATACGAGTTGCTCGATTATTCTATCCAGCACTTAAAGAATGATCCGATTCAGATTTTTTTAGAAGTGCGTGAAAGTAATGCAGCGGCAATTCGTTTGTATGAAAAGTCAGGTTTTCATCAAATTGATTTACGTAAAAACTATTATCCAAATGTCGATGGTTCAAAAGAGCATGCCGTGATTATGGTCAAAACATGCACTGATGATTTTGCAGCTTTATTTAATAATTAAATTATTCCACTCAGAGGGTAGTGTACTCATCAAAGAGTTACCGAGTTGCTGGATTTCATTGTTTGCGAGAGGACGATTGAGTCGGCGCCACTGCCCATCGAGTAATAATTCGAGTGGCGTATATTGCGATTTATAATTCATCTTGGATGAGTGCGGTACCCAATAGCCTAAATAGAGATAATCAAGATTCAGCGTTTTAACGTATTCGATTTGCTTAAGAATCGCAAATACGCCCAAGGAGCGACGTTGTTCATCTGGATCGAAGAAAGTATAAACTGCAGATAAACCATCATCCATTAAATCACAGGTTGAAACACCAATTAATTTTTGGTCTTTCCATAATTCGATAAAAAAGCTTTCCGTACAACTATGTACTAGAAATTTCTCAAATTGATCTAGTGTTGCTGGATACATATCGCCATCTGCATGGCGTTCATTGATATAACGTTCATACAAATCGTAATGTTGTTGGGTCGCTTGTGAGGTCGGTAAGATACTCATTTGTAAATCTTGGTTGCGCTTCCATGCCTTTTTTTGGCTGCTATTCATTTTGAATTCTTGAACTGGTACGCGACAAGATAAACATTGACGGCATAAATGACATTCGGGACGATAAATAAAATCACCACTGCGGCGAAAACCGACACGTGAGAGTTCCGACAATGTCACTACGTCAATTCGATGAATTGGGTCTAAAAATACCATACGGGCTGATTTGTTATCGAGATAACTACAGTCGTGTGGTGGAGTAATGTAATACTGTAAGTCATTTAAAAGGGACTTGGGTTGATATGATTTCATGAATCTGTCCCTCCAAGGTGTTCATCCGTTAACCGTCTAATTTTTTAAAAACTGCTATTGTTTTACTTGAAAATACACGTTCTTGATAACTTTTCCAATTGATAGGGGGGGCAATAATTACATCTTGTAACGATTTTAGATAAGCTTGGCGAGAAATTGTACTCGCGCCTAGGCTTAAAAGGTGGTCATTGACCAGTTGACAGTCTATCCATGGCATGTGATTTTCTTGACCAATTAGCATCAAAGTGTAAAAAGCCATTTTAGAAACATCGGTTTGAGTGCTAAACATGGACTCACCAAAACAGCCTTTGCCAATACTTACACCATATAAACCACCAACAAGTTGCTCTTGCTGCCAAACTTCAACGCTATAGGCGTAACCTGCGTTAAACAATGCACAATAACCTTGAATGATATCTTCACTGATCCATGTTTCGTCTGCATAACTTCGTGGCAGTGAGCAGGAACGAATGACATCTTCGAAAGCATGATTGATGGTAATTTGATAATCATGCTTCTTCATATTGCGAAGGAGTGATTTACTTGGTTTATACGCATGTGGCTCGATGATGCAACGAGGTTCTGGACTCCACCAACAAATGGGTTCATCTTCATTAAACCAAGGAAATAAACCATGTGTATAGGCTTCAAACAACGTAGCAGGGGAGAGGTCGGCACCAATACAGATGAGGCCTTGACCTTCAGGGTCAGCTTCAATGGGGTTTGGAAAGATAAATTCGGACGGGGAAAGTTGTTGCATGATTGAAGTAAGTAAATAATGACATGCTTAAACTATCTGAATGAAGCAACGTTGACAATCAGTTAGATTGCCAACGAAGATGGAACGATGTGATTAGTTCAAATTGTCTAAATATTTTTCTGCATCTAATGCAGCCATACAGCCTGAACCAGCTGAAGTGATTGCTTGGCGATAGATACTATCTGCTACGTCACCAGCAGCAAAAACACCTTCAACTGAAGCCGCTGTTGCATTACCTGCCGTGCCACTATGCACTTGAATGTATCCATCTCTCAAGTTAAGTTGACCTTCAAACATACCTGTATTGGGCTTATGTCCAATCGCAACAAATAAACCTTGAACTGGAATATCTTGAGTGCTTGAATCTTGAGTCGATTTAATACGAACTGACGTTACACCAGTTTTATCACCGAGCACTTCATCAACTTGATGGTTCCAAATGATACTGATTTTGCCTTCTTTTTCTTTAGCAAAAAGATGATCTTGCAAAATCTTCTCAGAACGTAAGCTGTCACGACGGTGAACTAATGTTACATGCGCAGCAATGTTAGATAGGTAAAGTGCTTCTTCAACAGCGGTGTTACCACCACCGACAACCATTACATTTTGGTTTTTATAGAAGAATCCATCACAAGTCGCACAAGCACTTACACCTTGACCCATAAAGGCAGCCTCAGACTCAAGACCTAAATATTGTGCAGTTGCTCCTGTTGCAATAATCAGCGCATCACATGTGTACTCTTCCATATCACCTTTTAAAACGAATGGGCGAGTTTTAAGGTCTACTTCATTGATATGATCATAGACAATCTCTGTACCGAAACGTTCAGCATGAGCCTGCATACGCTCCATGAGTACAGGGCCTGTTAATCCTTCTGGGTCTCCAGGCCAGTTATCAACTTCAGTGGTCGTTGTAAGTTGACCACCAAGCTGTAAACCAGCAATCAGAGTTGGTTTGAGGTTAGCGCGTGCTGCATATACAGCTGCACTATAACCAGCAGGACCAGAACCCAAAATAATTAACCGTGAGTGACGAGCGCTCATTAAAGAACATCCTTTTTATATTGAAACTGCTAAAATTATACGTGAAACCAAAGACGAGTGGGTTAAATCGATTAGGATAATATTGATTAACTTGATCGAATTGGGCTATATCATTTCTGACGAGCAGATTATTGCAAAAATACGTGTCGGAAATGTGAATAGCTCCCGATGTTAACAACAACAGTAAACAATCGTGCATCTTTTTTGTAAGAACGAGTGCATAATATTAGACTTATTGATTAGGGCTGTTATGGCCTTAAGTAATATACCAACAAATAACGAATTGGGTTACAGGACTGTATATGACTGCGGTGTCAAGTGTTTATGCACAACGCTTTTTAATGACATTATTTTTGATTTCTTTTGGCATTTATTTATTTCTTGCCACAGTAACCTATACACCATTTGATCCAGGCTGGATGCATATATCCAGTGACACTCAACATGTTTCAAATGCAAGTGGTGTGGCGGGTGCTTGGATCGCAGATTTACTCTTTGGTTTCTTAGGCTGGGCGAGTTTGTTACTTCCATTGTTTCTATTCATAGAAGCGATTCAAGTTTGGTGGCCGAGAAGCTTTTTGAACCGCCCATTTCGTTATGCAGCACAGTTTTTCCTAATTCTGTCCATATCTAGCCTTCTGTATTTATATTGGAATACACCTGCTGACACTTTAGATAACGCTGCTGGAGGGATTATTGGTTATGAGTTGGGGCAGAGTTTATCGCAAACTTTGACTATCTATGGGGCAACTTTATTCTTATTGGTTTTTAGTGTCATATTGTTGACCTTAGCGTTTGGGATCCAATGGGACAAAACATGGAGTGTATTGAAAAAAACGCCTGTGTATTTGCAGGATTTGTTTTACCGAAATGTTCCTCAAAATGAATCTGCGTATGACCGAACGGAGCAATTGGCTACAGTTGGTAAGACTGAGACAAGTACGCTCACCAATAATGTTATAGATTCAGCGGCGTTAGAAGCTGATCAAACTATCAACAATAATGATGCAGACATGATTGTTGAGCAGTCAATAAAAACAGATGATCGTCATCAACAGCTTGCTGAAAGATTATTTGCAGATGTTGCTGCAAAAGAATTAGGGCAGCAGCGTGTTCAACCCCAACAAGAGCCGCAAAATGAAGATTTTGAACAAACCCTGCAACGTGCACATCAATTGGAAACAGAGAGTCAGCGCTTGATTCAGACAGGTGAGGTTTGGCGTGCATTACAAAGTGATGATGCGAATCATAAACAAGAAATTGATGCGCTTCTCAGGGCTGCTGAAGATGATATGAATCCTGCTGCTGAACTTTCTGCACAACCACAAACAAGACCAGTCATTCAGCAAAGTCATCATCAGGGATTAGATTGGAACGATGATCAAATTTTTGATGAGTTACTTGCTGCTGTGCCGAATAGTAAGACAGCAACAGATGCGCATACGCCATTTACACAACAAGAAACCTCTTCAAATAATACAAGCTCTCATATTGATGAAGTTGAGTTTGATCATGAAATCAATGCACTAATTACTGAGTCTGAAAAAGCAACAGTAGCAATGCCTCATAGCGCTCCTGTGCAAAACACAATTCAAGATGATAAGCATGTTGTAGCAGGAGAGGATTTCGATGATTTTAATGATCTTCTTGTCGATGAAGATGGTGAAAAATCAGTTTCTCAAGCAACAAATTACGCACAATCATCTGCATTTGTAAAAGCACCGATCGATGTAAATAAGCCGAAAGAGGCGTTATCTAAAGAAGCCTTTATTGAAGCTTGGCAGGAAACTGCGGGTAAAACTGAGTCTGATTTAGATGTCGATATGGATGATGACTTTGATCTCGATGCGCCATTAACAGATGCTTTTGGGCGTCCTATGTCGCGTGCGATGCAAGTGGCACAAAAAAGACGTGATCTTCCAACATTACCAGGTTTAGAATTGCTGGATGAGGTTGATCCAAATAAAAAAGTAAACTTTACTGCCGAGCAATTGGCTCGTTTGTCTGAGCTGCTAGAAATTAAATTACAAGAATTTAATGTTAAGGCTCAGGTGGTTGAAGCTCAACCTGGTCCAGTCGTAACACGTTTTGAGCTTGATTTAGCGCCCGGCGTTAAAGCATCTAAGGTTACTAATATTTCTCGTGATTTGGCGCGTTCAATGTCTATGGCATCGGTACGGGTTGTAGAAGTCATTCCAGGCAAACCTTATATTGGCATTGAGGTTCCAAACAGCACGCGTGAAATGGTGCGTTTGATTGAATTATTGACGATTCCTGCTTTTACCGATCCAAATAGCATTCTTTCTATGGCAATGGGTAAAGACATCTCAGGTAATCCTGTTATTGCAGATTTGGGTAAAGCACCACATATGTTGGTTGCGGGAACCACAGGTTCAGGTAAATCTGTTGCGGTTAACTCGATGATTTTATCGATGTTATTGAAATATACACCAGACCAACTGCGCTTGATTCTTATCGACCCAAAACAGCTTGAATTAGCCAACTACAACGACATTCCACACTTATTAACGCCTGTTGTAACTGATATGAAAGATGCTGTCAGTGCATTGAACTGGTGTGTTAATGAAATGGAACGTCGCTATAAATTGATGTCATTCTTGAAAATTCGTAAATTGAGTGACTATAACCGTAAGGTTGAAGAAGCGATTGCCAATGGTGAGGATTTGATTGATCCGACTTGGAAGCCGAGTGATTCTGCAACTCAAGAACGTGCCCCACGTTTAACTCCATTACCATCCATTGTGATCGTTGCCGATGAATTTGCAGATATGATTATGCAGGTTGGTAAAAAGGCTGAAGAAATGATTACCCGTCTTGCACAAAAATCTCGTGCAGCTGGTATTCATTTACTGCTTGCGACTCAGCGACCATCTGTAGACGTGATTACGGGGTTGATTAAGGCGAATATTCCTACACGTGTTGCCTTGCGTGTGAACAGTAAAATTGACTCACGTACGATTTTGGATGCAGGTGGGGCAGAAGACCTGCTTGGGCATGGTGATATGTTGTTCTTGGGTCCTGGTAAAATTGAACCTGAACGTGTTCACGGGGCATTTATCAGTGATGATGAAGTGAACCGTATTTGTGATGCATGGCGTGAGCGTGGCGAGCCAGACTATGTCGATGAAATCTTAACACCATTTGATGAAGAACCAAGTTCTCGTGGTTTTGAAGATGGTGATGGAGATCCAAATCGAGATGCATTGTATGATCAGTGTGTTTCGTTTGTCCTCGAAACGCGTAAAGCTTCGACTTCATCGTTACAACGTAAATTTAGCTTAGGATATAACCGTGCAGCGCGTATTATCGACCAAATGGAAGAGAATGGGATTGTCAGCGCGATGGGTGCAAATGGAAAGCGAGATATTTTAGTGTGATTTTATTTTAATGATAATAATCCACTATGAAAGCCTCAGTTTTGAGGCTTTCTTTTTTATATTTGTTTATTTTTATATGGTAAAAATCACATTTTTTATTTAAGCTTGGCCTTTAAAATCTCAACTTTGAGGTGAGCCGTGTTAGTTGCATTGAGTACACTAATTTTTATTCATTTTTGTGCATTAATTACGCCAGGGCCAGATTTCTTTTTGGTTTCGCAAACTGCAATTAGCCGTTCTCGAAAAGAGGCGGTGCTGGTGGTATTGGGTATTTGTATCGGCGCAATGCTCTGGTCGCTTCTTGCTTTGATGGGGCTCAATATTATCTTTGAAAAAATGGCTTGGCTGAAACAAGGTCTTTTAATCGCAGGTGGTTTATATCTGTGTTGGCTTGGTTATCAGATGCTACGTTCTGCTTTTTCTAAAAATAATCAAACAATGAATCCAATTACCCTACCACAATCCCCATATTTGTTTTTTATGAAAGGTTTGTTGACTAATCTTTCAAATCCGAAAGCCATTATTTATTTTGGTAGTGTATTTTCTTTATTTTTAACCAATCCCTTATTTGATCAACATCATTCTCTGCTTTTTATCATTGTTTCAGTTGAGACAGCATTGTGGTTTACGCTGGTTGCTTTTGTTTTCTCATTACCAGCATTTCGCACTGCTTATCAAAACTTTGCCAAATGGATTGATGGTGTTTCAGGTGGAATTTTCACGCTGTTGGGTGTCTACTTGATTGGAAGTCGATAGTTCCAATAAAAAATGCCTGCATGATGCAGGCATTTTTTTTAAGCAAATTTCGCTAAAACTTCTAGGAATCCATCTTTTTGGCGAGGAAATTGTGCAATCACATCATGAATGCGTTGTCCTTCAGGATTGGTGGCGTTCAAATCACGACCATCAGCTAAAAACTTGACAATCAAACGCTCATAATCATTTGGACGCATATGTTTGAATGCATGATAAAGCACATGAAAGTCAGCATTTACACCCGTTGGAGGAAGTTGGTTAAGGTAGGCAAAAACACGCTCATCTGACCATTCTTCATTGAAAGTTGCTGGCTGTGATAATGCCATATCAATCTCCTCAGTTTTAAAATAATAAAGGCAAAATACGAGGCTGGATTTGCAAAGCAACGCTTTGCTCAGCTGCAAGGTATTTTGCCTTTATTTACAAAAAATCGCTAATGAAAAAACTTCTATCGATCTTCAGGTAAATTGATATTCATTTCTAACATTTCGATGTTTGCTTCTGAGCGGACTTGCATTTGAATATGCTGCTCATCTACACCACGCACATAGCGACTTACCACTTGCATGATTTCTTTTTTCATTTGGTCGATTTTGTCTTGGCTTAAACGACGACCTAAACCTTGTTCAGATGCAACGATCACCTTTAAACGGTCTTTAGCAGTTTGTGCACTTGATGGTTTTTCATCACTGCTAAATAATTTACTCCAGAATCCTGCCATCATTACGCTCCAAATAGTCTAGCTAACCAACCTTTTGGCTGTACTTCAATGTGTCGATAAGGACGTTCTTCACCGAGGAAACGCGCGACTAAATCATCATACGCTTGACCCGCTTTTTCTTCTGAATAAAGAATAACAGGTTTACCTTCATTTGATGCTTGAAGTACGCTTGGGCATTCTGGAATGACACCTAATGTTGGTACACGTAGGATATCTTTGGAAATGTCATCAATTGTCAACATTTCTTGTCGATCGGCACGTTCAGGGTTAAAGCGTGTAATACATAAATGCTTACGGATTCGCCCTTCATTTTGTTCAACTTTTTTGGTTTTGCTATCTAGCATACCAATAATACGATCTGAGTCACGAACCGATGAAATCTCAGGGTTGGTTACGATGATCGCCTCATCTGCATGATACATGGCTAAAATTGCACCACGCTCAATACCAGCAGGTGAGTCACAGATGATGTAATCAAACTCTTGCGATAGTTCATCAATGACACGTGCGACACCTTCATCACTTAAAGCATCTTTATCACGTGTTTGTGAAGCTGGCAGAATGTATAAGTTTTCAATTTCTTTGTCACGGATGAGCGCTTGTTGCAAGCGAGCTTCATTATTAATGACATTTACAAAATCATAAACTACACGGCGTTCGCAGCCCATGATCAAATCAAGATTACGTAGACCTACATCAAAATCAATCACAACAGTTTTATGACCACGTAGGGCTAAACCTGTTGCAAAAGATGCGCTTGTTGTAGTTTTACCTACACCACCTTTGCCTGACGTTACGACAACAATTTTGGCCACCGAATCCACTCCTATTTATGGTCATACACCCCTGAAAGGGCTTTTTTGGTGTTTATAAATTAAAACTGCAAGGCTTCGAATTCAAGCTCTTGCTTGTTATTTAAATAAATATGTACTGGCTTTCGAATCATATCTTTAGGAATATCATCTGCCACACAATAGGTCCCTGCAATAGAAACCAATTCTGCTTCAAGCGAATTGCAAAAAATGCGTGCTGACGTATGTCCACCTGCACCAGCAATGACTCTACCACGAGCATTACCATAGATGTGAATATTTCCAGACGCAATCACTTCTGAACCACTGTTCATGCCTGCATTTAATATAATATCGCCTTGATCTTGTACTAAACATTGTCCAGTACGCAAAATCTCATCATGATAAGAGGTGATTTGCGCGCTAGCTGTATTTTTTTGTGGTGTTTGTATTGCAGCATTATCTGGAACATCTTTGGCTTGATGAGCAATGACTTGCTCTTTCGATGCTTTGATACGCTGTAAAGGCTGGTCAGCAGGTAAAACAGGGAATTGAATGGCGCGTGCTTCATCACCTAAAACTCCGTCAATGACCGCCATAGGTTGTAAGCCAAGATCAATCAGGAGTTGAATGAGTGCAATCAGCTCTTGCTCAACGGTGCTGTCTATAATGACCAAAGTTCCTAAATAGGAACCTTCATTTAATGTGCTTGTTAATTGCTGTCGGATCGCATTGTGGTCATTTGTGTCGAATACCAATCGACTAAAATTCACCATTCTGCCCGTAATCCGTATATCAGCCATAATTTATCCTTCAGGGCTTTTAAGCACTCTAGTGTGTTATAAATAAAAGCAAATGCTAGAACAAATTACATCAATTCTCTAGCGTGATTAGTAAATTTTCTTGTAATCATTCCGCTTTTTTGTGCAATTGATCATTTTCAGAGAGCATTTCCTGCCATTGTTTTACTTGAACTTGTTTTTGTATTGCATCAATACTTTCAAAAACCACTGATTTGACTAGCTCTTCTAAATGTTGGTTATCAATATTGATCTCACTGACCTTTTTAGCAATCAGTTGGAAATTTTCATTGGGTTGTTGTGGTGAACCCGCAGTGAAAGGTTCAATTAAGCCAGCACTGATGTTTTCGCCCAAACGCTGTCCAATACTTTGGATTTGTTGCTCTATACGTCCACCAACGATTGGGATTAGTCTCAACAACTGTGTCAACTCTGGCGTATCTTCAATGGCTTGATTCACAATTTCGCCTACTTTCTTTGTAATCACGGGTTGCTGCTGTTGTAGTGCAGTTGCAAGTGATTCTTGTAGTAAAGAAGAAAGGGTGGTGACAAAGAGCTGTCGGTGATGATCGACGAGGTTGTGAATGGTGTTTTGATGACTATTATTGGTTTTTAACTCATGTTTTACACCATCAAGAACGGTCAGTACCACTCGATCAGATAGCTCCTCCATGACGACACGATAGTAAAATAAAAGTGTACGTTGTATTTTTTCTGGAATGACCTGATAACCCATTTCATATAAACGATAGGCAATAATTCCTGCACGAAATAATCGTAAAAAACGTAGAAATGGAATAATCGCCAAAATTTCATAAAAATGTATGAATGGAAACCACCACCAGCGTGCATGATGTTTATAGATAATAGCAACGATCCAGCGAACCACTAATTCAGTGATGAGGAAAATAATAAACCATGCTTCGGTGGTAATCACCCAAGGGTGCAGATAGCTTCGGTAGAATTCAAGAACATTGGGAAGGTGGATTTGTTGAAATAACCACTCTCCCAATGAACTCATCAGAAACAGGTTCATACCTAAGCAGAATAAGTTGAACACAATAATAAACACCATAAAGATGTCATAGATCAAAAAAAGACGAAAAGCCCAACTATTTTGATCGACACGGTGGTATTTAGACTTGGGTTTCGTATTCTGCTGAACCATCTTGTTACTCTACCTGTGGAGCTGTGGCGTATTTTGCTTTTATTTCACTAATCAGTTGATCTTTTTCAGTCCAGATTTGATCAACCCATTTTTGGAAGCGTTCACGGTATTGAGGATCATCTTCATAATCCCCACCAAGTACCCAGTCTGGGATCTCAATTTTTCGGATATCTACCGCAATTTGGGAAACACCACCTAACCAAAAATCACTATATTCTGGTGCGCCATCAGGATAAACAATGGTCATATCAACAAAGGCATCAATTTTATCACCTAAAATATTTAACGCTAACGCTAAACCACCTGCTTTAGGTTTCAGAAGATTTTTATAAGGTGACTGCTGTTGAGCATGTTTTTCAGGTGTAAAACGTGTACCTTCTAAATAGTTGAGCAAAGTAAATGGTTGACTTAACAGTTGTTCACACGCCTTACGTGCCTCAAGCATATCTCTCGATTTAAGCTCAGGATTTTTTGCGATTTGTTCTTTGGTGTGACGTTTCATCATCGGGAAGCCTAGAATTTTAAAGGCCTGACCGACGAAAGGAATAAAAATCAGCTCCCACTTGGTAAAAAAACGTGTAAGTGGCATGCGATTTAAACCAAAATACTGATTTACAGTGGTATCTACCCAGCTTTGATGATTACACATCATCAAATAACGACCTTGTAGGTTAAGATCAAGCTTTTCATCGATGCTGATGTCCCACTTTAGGTTAGGTAGTACACGCTCAATGAGTTGATTGTTTATACCAATCCAGCTATTGGCAAGTTGGATATTGGTTTCATCTACTTTTGCTGATTTTTTAAATAATTTAGTCAAACCTAGAGCAAGCACGGGTGGGCCATGCAAAAACGTACTTCCGGTGATGACAGAACTAACAGTTAATCCCTTACCGATTTTTTGCAATAAGGATGCTTTGTTATTTGCGGTAGACATAAATCGAACCTTGAGTGCAGCTGTTTTTGAAAAGAAGATGTTCCAACTATAAACAACAGAAATTGAAATACAACCGTATATTTGACGAAGTGACAATTTTTATATCTTTCTTTGGTTTAGTTGGGTTAGGCAAGTATCCATCAGGGGGATAAGACTGAAATATGAATACATCATAAGTTATACAATTACATCGAAGCGATTTGATAGCATTTATAAATAAGCACAAGAGAATAACAATGGAGAAAATGTGGTGCTTTATGCAAGTAAAATGCATCAAAGTATTACAAAAATATAAATAAACCGTTTATTATTAACAAAATATCAATGGTGCGCTGTTATTTTTTCATTCATTATTCACCGAGACAACAAAATACATAGACAGGAGCTACGCAATGCGTGCATTAATGATTTCAACACTCGTAGGGGCTGGATTGGTTCTTTCTGGTTGCCAAACTACAGGTAATAATATTGGCGGCGTAGAATATGATAAAGCTGCTTTAGGCGCATTGATTGGTGCTGCTGCAGGTTATGGCGTTTCTAAAGGAAATGCAAACACAAGTAAGCAAAATAACCGTGCTGCGGCAATTGGTGCGGTGCTTGGTGGTGCTGGCGGTTTATATCTTGACAATAAAGAGAAAAAACTTCGTCAACAAATGCAGGGTACTGGTGTAGATGTTGGTCGTAATCCAGATGGTTCTGTTCAATTGATTATGCCTGGTAGCATTACATTTGATACCAATAAATCAAACATCAAGCCTAACTTCTATGCAACTTTAAACAAAGTCGCTCAAGTTTTAGGTGAAGATAACCAAAGCGCGATTTTGGTGACTGGTTATACAGACAATACAGGTAATGACTCAATTAACATTCCTTTGTCACAAGCACGTGCTCAATCAGTTAAGAACTACTTAGCTGGTAAAGGTATTGCTTCAAATCGTATTGATGCACAAGGTTATGGTTCATCAAACCCAATCGCAGACAATAGTACTGCTGCGGGTCGTGAACAAAACCGTCGTGTTGAAATCAGCATCTATGCAAAACAATAATTAGTTTTGACTAATTTAAAACCACCTTCGGGTGGTTTTTTTATGTGAAAAAAATACCGACGACAAGCTGCGGCGCTTCAATTGGATGAATCATCATAATTTATACATATCCCAAGATTTATTATTGGGATTATAAAAAAGAGATGTCTATAATTGTGCTCGGAAAATCAGGCTCGGAAACGAGAGAGGAATTACAAGATGTCATCTGCCAGTCAATTGAATGACAAACAACTTGAAGCCATGAAGTATGTTCAGGGGCCATTGTTGGTGCTTGCAGGTGCAGGTTCGGGTAAAACTTCAGTGATTACACGCAAAATTGCTTTTTTAGTGCAACAGTGTGGAATCCCTGCTTATCGAATTACAGCGATGACCTTTACCAATAAAGCTGCACGTGAAATGAAAGAACGTGTGGGTAAACTACTGTCGCGTGAAGAAGCCAAAGGATTATCAGTTTCAACCTTTCATACCTTTGGCTTGAATTTATTACGTTTAGAATTAAAAAACTTACCACTTAAAGCTAATTTTTCTATTTTAGATGCAGATGACTGTAAACGCATTTTGATGGACTTGATGCAGCGAGACAATATGTCTGGTGCAGAAAGTAAAGAATTGATTGCGAAGGCCATGAAGAAAATTTCAGATTGGAAAAATGATCTGATCTTGCCAGAGCAAGCACATTCAACTTGTGAAACTGTAGAAGATGTACAGCTTGCGCATCTGTATCAATTATATGAACGTAATCTTCGTGCATACAATGCTGTTGATTTCGATGATTTGATCGTGATGCCAACGCGCTTGCTTCAGGAAAATGCCGAAGTTCGTGATAAATGGCAGAATCGTGTTCGTTACTTACTGGTCGATGAATATCAAGATACCAATACCGCCCAATATACCTTAGTGAAACTTTTAGTCGGTGTTATGGGGCAGTTCACGGCGGTAGGTGATGATGACCAATCTATTTATGCATGGCGTGGTGCAAAACCTGAAAATATGGCGTTATTGAAAGATGACTTCCATAATTTAAAAGTGATTAAGCTTGAACAAAATTATCGTTCTACCAGTCGAATTTTAAAAGCGGCGAATGCTGTAATCGAAAACAACCCTCATATCTTTGATAAAAAGTTATGGAGTGACAAAGGGCATGGCGAAAATATTCGTGTCATCACGTGTTTAAATGATGATGATGAAGCTGAACGCGTTGTGAAAGATTTGATCACGCATAAGTTGATGAATGGCAAAAACTGGAAAGACTACGCAATCTTGTATCGTGGTAATTTCCAAGCACGTGTATTAGAAACACAACTGCGTCAAATGCAGATCCCATATAAATTGTCTGGTGGTCAGTCATTCTTTGCTCGAGCTGAAATTAAAGATGTGATGAGCTATTTACGCTTAATCATTAACCCTGAGGACGATAGTGCATTTTTACGTATCATTAATACGCCAAAACGTGCAATTGGACCAGTAACTTTAGAAAAGCTGGGATTATTTGCGCAAGAAAATACTTTATCGTTGTTAACGGCTTCATCAGATCAGCGTTTATCGATGGTCTTACCAAAGAAAGCGGCAACACAATTACACGAGTTTGCTGATTTTATTGCAACTTTCACCCGTGAACTTCTCGATGATGATGAGCCCGTTCCTAAAGTTCGTCAGATGATCAATGAAGCTGGCTATATTGATTACGTTCGTGAGCAGGCGGCAACCCCTGCACAAGAAAAAACCAAAATCGACAATATCGAAAGTCTCTATACCAGTATTCAAAATTTGATTAATCGTACTGATGACGTAGATGAGAAGAACATCGAGAGTGTGATTCGCAAACTGGTGTTGCTCGATATGTTGGAGCAACAGCAGGAAGAGGAAGATACGGATAAGGTCAACTTATTAACGCTCCATGCAGCAAAAGGTTTGGAATTTCCATATGTTTATATGATCGGTTTAGAAGAAGAGCTTCTACCGCATAAGAACTCGATTGCTTCAGAAACTATTGAAGAAGAGCGCCGTTTGATGTACGTGGGGATTACCCGTGCCCGTCAAGGCTTAACCTTGACCTTGGCAGAGCAACGTAAAAATGGTGGTCAAATGCGTCAAATGACGCCAAGTCGTTTCTTGGATGAATTGCCTCAAGATGATTTGGAATGGCATGGGCGTAAAAAGAAACTTGCTCCGAATGTAGATCCAAAAGAGCAAGCACAGCAGTATCTTGCCAACTTAAAAGCTTTATTGAAACGTTAGAAAATTGTAAATAGGAAGATGGAATGAAAGTCCAAGTTAAAGTATTAGATGCGCGTTTAGGTCAAGAGTGGGCAATGCCAGCATACGCAACTCATGGTTCAGCTGGTTTAGATTTACGTGCATGTTTGGATGAAGCGATTGAGATTGCTGCGGGAGAAACGGTTTTAGTTAAAACTGGATTGGCAATTTATATTGAAGATCCAAACTTTGCAGGTCTAATTTTACCGCGTTCAGGCTTGGGTCATAAGCATGGTATTGTTTTAGGGAACTTGGTCGGTTTAATTGATTCTGACTATCAAGGTGAACTGATGGTATCTGTCTGGAATCGTGGGCAGACGACTTTCCGTTTAGAGCCTGGTGAACGTTTAGCACAATACGTACTGGTTCCAGTCGTACAGGCTGAATTTGAACAAGTGAATGAATTTGTTGCGACTGAACGAGGCGCGGGTGGTTTCGGTCATACAGGCCAACAGTAATTTGTCGTACTTATCACACTTAAAATGCAATGCTTTGTCCAAAAGCATTGCATTTTTCATATTGATTGTTCTGTAATTTTGTATTACAAAGCAGCTGACCAACTATTTTAATTTTTCTCAACAAGGGTTAGTGAATTTCTTAATAGTATTTTGTTTCTGCAATAATTTTGATATATAAAAATAGGGACTTATTGTGAACATAAAACATAAATTTCCTCTGAATATTTTTCGTGCTTATGATATCCGTGGAAAACTGACTAATCTTACCCCCACGATTATTCGTTCAATTGCTGTAGCTTTGGCAGCACAATATATCGAAGCTGGCCAAAAGCAAATCGTAATAGGGTACGATGCGCGTTTAACTAGTCCAACATATGCCAATATTATCCAGCAAATATTTGAGCATCAGGGATTGGAAGTAATCAATATAGGCTGTTGTTCAACACCGATGATGTATTATATTGCACGTGATTATGCAGGTAATGGCATTATGGTGACAGCCAGTCATAATCCTAAATCTGACAATGGCATTAAATGGATTTTAAAAGGCGAGCCACCAAGCCCTGAAGCGATACAACAAGTCGGTTTATACGCCGAAGGCTTCACAGATCAGATCATCGAAATGCAAAACTTAGATCAACTGCATAAGATCATTCCTCAGTATTGTTTACAATATCAACAAGCCTTGCTAAGCGATATTCATCTATCGAAGCCTTTGAAAATTGTTTTAGATGGGTTACATGGCTCTGCTGGTCGTTGCGCGAAGTCTGTATTAGAGAAGTTAGGATGTGATGTTATTGCGCTGCGTTGTGAGGCAAATGGACACTTTCCTGATCATGCACCAGATCCATCACATGCTGAGCATTTAAGACAATTACAGCAGGCGATTATTTCTGAAAATGCGGATCTAGGGATTGCATTGGATGGTGATGGGGATCGTGTGGTGTTACTCGATGAGCAAGCACACATTATTAGTCCTGATCGCTTATTGTCGTTATTTGCTCAGATGTGTTTGCAGCAGCATCCGCATAAAGAAATTGTCTTCGATGTAAAGTGTTCGCGGATGGTGGCAGATACGGTGGAACAACTTAACGGACAAGCTAAAATGATCCGTACAGGTAGCAGCTTCCTGCGCTCATATTTGTCACAATCGAATGGTAATGCTGTATTTGGTGGAGAATACGCAGGCCACTATGTCTTTAATGATGGACGTGGTTTTGGCTATGATGATGGATTATATGCAGCATTACGAGTGATGGAATATTTGGGTCAATCTGAGGCAAGATGTTTATCTGAGTTATTGGCTGCTTTTCCGGAACGTTATTGCACAGAAGATATTTACATCAGCACACATAATGCTTCACCGCAACAAGTTTTAAATAACATTGAGATTATCAGTCATCGTTTGGCCGCACGATTAAGTAAAATTGATGGGGTAAGGCTTGATTTTGACGATGGTTTTGGCATTATTCGAGCATCCAATACGGGTGAATACTTTACCGTTCGTTTTGATGCAGATCATCCAGATCGGTTAGTTGAAATTCGCCAGAAGTTTATTTCTATGTTGCAGGATCAATATCCACAAATTGCACAAGAACTCGCACAGTCTTAAGAAGGAGAGATTCATGCCACACGAGCATATCGGCATTGATAAAGCAAAAATTTTGATTGAAGCTTTGCCGTATATCCAACGCTTTGCTGGTAAAACGTTGGTCGTTAAATATGGCGGCAATGCCATGACCGATCCAGAGTTGGAAAGTTCATTTGCTCGTGACATCGTGTTGTTGAAGACTGTTGGATTAAATCCTATCGTCGTGCATGGTGGTGGACCTCAAGTTGACTCGCTGTTGAAGCGTCTTGGACAAGAATCTGATCGTATTGATGGAATGCGTGTGACTGACCAAGCAACGATGGAAGTTGTTGAAATGGTGTTAGGTGGCAGCGTAAATAAATCGATTGTGAACTTGATTAATCAGCATGGTGGTCGTGCGATTGGTTTGACTGGTAAAGATGGTAATTTACTGCGTGCCCGTAAGTTGTTGATGGAAAAACAGGAAGCGGATGGCTCAGTTTCTCAAATCGATTTAGGGATGGTTGGTGAAGTCACTGGTGTAAAAACAGATGTATTAGAAATGTTTACGCAAGGTGATTTTATACCCGTGATTGCACCTCTTGGGGTGGATGAAGAGGGAAATACCTACAATATCAATGCTGATTTAGTTGCGGGTAAGGTGGCTGAAGCGCTAAGTGCAGAAAAGCTGATTTTATTGACCAATATCACAGGGGTATTGGATGAAAATAAAAACTTATTGACAGGATTAACCACACAAGAAGTTGATCGCTTGATTGAAACAGGTGTGATTTATGGTGGCATGATTCCTAAAGTAGGCTGTGCGTTAGATGCGGTCAAAGGTGGGGTTGTGAGTGCTCATATTGTAGATGGACGTGTGCCACATGCAACGCTTTTGGAAATCTTTACAGATCATGGGGTCGGGACTTTGATTACCAATCGGGCGAAACATTGATTTCTGAAAGGTTTACATAACCACTTATGTAAGAATAAATATCTTGTGTATAAGAATTTTATTATTTTTCAAGGTAGTCAAATGGGCGGCATTCATGCCGCCTTTACGATGGTGAATACTTAATGAGAATTTTCTCTCGGATTTAAGTCATCATCTCTTCATTTTTCATTCACTAAAGTGTCATTAATACGATTTAAGGTAATTCTAGTCATAAGGAGCTTTCATTATGCTAGAAAAATTAAACCAATATCGTCATACACTGACTCTACCATTGCGTCAAAAACCAGCTCAAAATCAATTTCGATTTGAATGGGTTGATAATTTAAAAGAATTACAAGAAGTACAACGTTTTAGAGCAACACAATTTAGCCATCAATTTGGCATGTCATTTGAAGATGGATTGGATCAAGATCTTTATGATTTTGGTTGTGAACACGCGGTATTACGTGAAAAATGGACGGGTGAAATTGTTGCTTATACGCGACTAAAACTATTTCAAGGCTATGAGATTGGGCAAAGCTATAGTGCTCAAGAATTTGAAATCGTTCCTCATTTGTCTCACCTACCAAGTGTCTTGGAAATTGGACGAACGTGTGTCCACCCAAAGTTTCGTTCTGGTAAAGCATTATCGACTTTGTGGCTAAATCTGGTGCCAAAGGTGCTTTGGTCGATGCGTGCAAAATATTTGATGGGCTGTGTAAGTATCCATCTCGAAGACAATACAGCTCGTGCCTATTACACCCATCGTCAAATTCAACAACTGGCAGATCATCAAACAATTGATATCCGTTCTAAACGAGCATTTGAGCCTGAACGCCCAGATTTTAGTTTTCCGCAAGACGAGCGTATGCCGAAACTGTTCCAAACCTATTTGGGGATGCAATCCAAGCTTTCTAAAGAAGCATTTTATGATGAACATTTTAAATGCTTAGATTATTTTGTATTTTTAGAGGTGAATAAGATTGCAACTTCTTTCGTTATGAACAAGATGGTGCAACGATAAGTGCATATCGCTCTCAATCCTATAGTGAGCACATATTCAGATTTACAAGCGATCTATACCTCATGCACAATAGGTGTAGATGTTATAAAGTTAAAAAGATATGTGCCAACTATTAGGAATGAATTGCGCCACACCCACAGATATCACTTTTTCATTTCGTGGATTTTCTCAACGAGCTGGGGTGACGTCTGATCATAGTGATGGCTTCGGTATCGCTTTTTTTGAAGATAAAGCATGCCGCTTGTTCGTAGATAATCAGTCGGCAGTCGAATCGCCGATAGCCGACTTGGTTCGAAACTATCCAATAAAATCACGTAACGTGATTGCACATATTCGTAAAGCGACACAAGGCAAAATCACATTAGAAAATTCACATCCCTTTTTGCGAGAGCTATGGGGGAGACATTGGATTTTTGCTCATAATGGGGATTTGTATGATTTTAATCCTCATTTGAGTGGTCGGTTTGAACCCGTAGGAAATACCGATAGTGAACTTGCGTTTTGTTATTTATTGGATCAAATGGTTGAGACCTTTGGATATACTGAGCCAAGTTTAGAGGACTTGTTTGTGCTCTTAGAGCGTATTTCGCCTCAAATTGCTGAACATGGGACTTTTAATTTTTGCTTGTCCAACGGACAGGCATTGTTTAGTTATGCAACCACTAAACTTCATTGGCTGGTACGTGAATATCCTTTTCAAAATGCACATTTGATTGATTTAGATGTTGAAGTGGATTTTAGTGAGGTGACGACCCCTGAGGATCGAGTTGCGGTGATTACCACTGAACCGTTGACCCATAATGAAACATGGACAGCATTTCAAGCAGGTGAAATGATTTTATTTCAGCATGGTAAACCGATTAAACATGCTTTAACACGTGTGGATAGACTTATCCGTGAAGCTAAAAATCCAGCATTAAAACGAATAACCAAAGCAGATCTTTATTAATCATCGTTTATTTGAGTGATTTGATATTTATTACTCGGTTATAACCGAGTAATTTTGTTAGTTTTTTTAATAAAATTATATAGATATGTAACATAACTGGTTAAAAAATACTTGAGTGTTTTAATTGGTGAAAAAATTAAAATAAATATAAAACAAGGGGTTAATTTATTTAATTGAAAAATATATGAAATCTGACAAAAATGCTTTGTTTTTATTTTATATTTTTGCCGATATTATGTTCTTATTCAATCAATAACATTGATTTTGGGGGATTATGGGGATGAAATGGTCTGTGGATTATAATACAGGTATAGAAGTCATTGATGAGCAGCATCGTCGTATCCTTGATTATATTAATCAAATCGATGAGTTAAAGCATTGCAATGATCGCGTAAAAATTAAAGAAGTTCTCAATAATATTATTGATTATACGCAGTCTCATTTTACTTTCGAAGAAAGCTTACAAGAAGAAGCGAATTATAAATATCGTGTACCACATAAACGCGTACATGATTTATTTATCAAAAAGATAGAAGTATATCGAGAGCGCTTTGAATTGGGGCATGAAATTGAAGCTGAGCTGCATGAGGCTTTATCTAAATGGTTAATCAATCATATTCGTCATGATGATGCCGATTATGTGGGGGCTGTAAAGGAAAATATGCTTGGAATTATTAAGGAAAATGAAAAGAAAAAAGGCAAAAACTGGTTTGCTCGTTTTTTCTCATAACAATAAGATAATAACAAAGGCCCCCTTAATGAGAGAAAAATAATAAGGCCAATATGAGTGAAAATAAGGGGGCTAATTAAATCTAATAATAAATCATGCGCAGCAAATCATCGTTAAGGTGGTTTGCTTTTTCTTTCGATATCTTTTGTTTTGATTTTCAAGCTTGAGAAAGGCAAAATAGATTGAATATTTCATTGTAAGCTCCATAAAGAACTGCAATGAGTTCAAAGATTTTTCAAGGATTGCATTATGCAGGACACAACTCTGTCACGCTGGTTTGCTCCAGTGATGGCGTTTTGCTTATCTTTTGTCATGATTACCACATTAGCGCCGACAGTGGGTATCCAGATTGATCGTCAACTGGATTTTTGGCTGTTATGGTTAGGAACAATGTTTTTATTAGCATTGCCGATTGGTTATTTAGAGATTGCTTTAGCAAAAAGATCACAAACAACTGCATTGCAGGCACTCTCCGCATTAACACGTGACGCAGATGCTTCACCACGATGGCGTGTTGTTGGATGGTTAGCGGTTGTTTTTGTTCCATTCTTTGCAGGTAGTGTTTTAACGACAGCAAGTGGTGTGGTCAATCAATATGTTGCAGCGGAGCTTTCAAGCCAAATCATTTTTGCTATTTTGGCTGTAATTGCATTTGGCCTTTCTTTTGTTCCTCGTCAATGGTTGCTTGCATTGACCGCGCTTAGTGTGGTTGCAGCATTTATCCTTGCAAACGTAGTGGGGACTGAGCTACCAGCATGGTATTGGACGAGTGTTGAGTTCAAAGAGTGGGGCAATGCAACTGTTCTTGCTTTAGTGGCAAGTGGCTTGGGATTGGGCTTGTATTGGCAAAGTAGTTTGTCTGAAGTGAAGAAACAATCTGCTGCGACCACTGCTGTATTACCTATTTGGATCGCACAATTATTAGCAGTTATTGCATTTGGATTTTTCTCAATTCAAGCACAAATCCCTGCTTTAGTTTGGGTATTGGCAGCTATTGTTTCCTCTGCGTTGCTGATACAACTCGCTAAAGAGCAATTGGCACAGCGCCAACTTGCTTTAGTCATCCAATGGGCAGTCATTATTGCAGCGATTGCCGTTTGGTTTGTGCCACAATTACAGCAGTTCTTTAATCTTGGGTTGATGCTATGGGGCTTAGTAA
Source organism: Acinetobacter haemolyticus (assembly GCF_003323815.1). Lineage (NCBI taxonomy): Bacteria > Pseudomonadati > Pseudomonadota > Gammaproteobacteria > Moraxellales > Moraxellaceae > Acinetobacter > Acinetobacter haemolyticus. The sequence goes on along the minus strand of NZ_CP030880.1, from coordinate 2,556,803 downwards.
TTTGTTTGATTTATGCTGTTTTCGCTGGTTGGGTGATGAAGATCAGCCATCTACGTAAAGCAATGGGATTTAGTAATGAGCTATTTTATAATTTATGGCGTATAGCAGTACGTTTAGTATTGCCGATCTCTATTGTTATCGCCATGATTGCAGTCATTGGGCAAATTATATAATGGAACAGCTTAGACAGGTTTGGGTTGCATATGCGACAACAGAACAGCAATTTCATATTGCAGTCGATTTCACAGATGGAATGACTGCAATCGATGCAATTGAGAAAAGTGAACTGGCTCATGCAGTTGTCTTACCTGAACCTTTGCAACTTGGCATTTTTGGCGTGAAGGCTGAAACAAGCACATTATTACAAGTCGGTGACCGCGTAGAAATCTATAGGGCATTAACGATCAACCCCAAAGATATTCGGCGTAAACGTGCAGCACAGAATCCCGTGGGGCGATTTATAAAAGGCAATCGTTTCAAGCAATCAAGCTGATAAATAAAACCCCTCATGAATGATTCGATGAGGGGTTTTATTTTATGGTGAAGCCGTTATAGTGGAGGTGCAGTTAAGATCGCTTCTTTCGATGCTGGTAGACCAGGTTGTGATTCTGGGATGGTGTCTAAACCTTCGATTCGTTCAACATTACCGTTTGCATCAAAGTAAATTTGTAGATGTTGTCCATGCGCAGCAGGAATTTTTGCTTTTTTTGCATAAGTGCCTGGGATATAGTTGTAGATGTAGTCCCAACGTTGCGGATTCAGAGGGTCTGAAATTGTTGGACTGCCTAACAAGAAACGGACTTGCTGAAAGCTCATGCCGACCTGTACTTGTGCTGCTTGTGCCTTGGTTAAGGGCGTTCCTTGTGGAATGTCAACTTTATAAACACCGAAGACTGAACAACCGCTTAGTACTGAAGTGACGAATAACGTCAGCATGATTTTTTGCATTTTGCTACACTATCCTGATAAATGATGATGCATTTGATCCAAGGATAGATCATACTGCATCTAAACTCTATTTCCTATTCCAACTTAAGATTTGTTGAGAGACCTTTTTTCATGCCTATTTCCAATCAAGACTTACGCAAAGCTGGACTTAAAGTCACCCTTCCTCGTATTAAGATTTTGGAATTATTAGAAAATTCAAAACAACACCATTTAAGTGCAGAAGATATTTATAAAACTTTGCTTGAACAGGGTGAAGACGTAGGTTTAGCAACGGTTTACCGAGTGTTAACACAATTTGAAGCTGCTGGGATTATTCAGCGTCACCATTTTGAAAATAATCATTCTGTTTTTGAGATCATGCAAGAAGATCATCATGATCATTTAGTGTGCTTGAACTGTAATAAAGTGATTGAATTTACTAATGATATTATCGAAAGAGAGCAGCATGCGGTTGCTGATCAGCACGGTTTCACGCTCACTGGACATTCTTTAAATCTTTATGGCTATTGTAATGATAGTGAATGCCAAGAGGCTTATCGTAAAAAATAAGCTTAATTTCGTTAAAAATGAATGAGTTCACTAAACATGAACAATTAAAAAAGGAAGGTTACAAAAACCTTCCTTTTTTATGTCTAATTATTGACCATCAAAGGTAATGTTACGGCTCGCATTCAGTAGTTGATCTGCGCCTTCTTCTGAAAGCTTAATGGTGAGACGCAAGTCGTTTGGTGAGTCTGCATGCTTTAATGCATCTTTGTAAGTGATTTGTCCCGCTTTATAGAGGTCAAATAGGGCTTGGTCAAAGGTTTGCATACCCAATTCACGAGAGCGTTTCATCAGATCTTTGATCTCATGAATTTCACCTTTGCGAATATAGTCAGCCAATAAAGGAGTATTGATCAAAATTTCAATCGCAGCACGACGTGAATTTCCATCAGGTGTTGGGATCAATTGTTGCGCGACCAATGCCTTTAAGTTAAGTGACAGATCCATATACAACTGGCTATGACGATCGGCTTCGAAGAAGTGAATAATACGATCTAGGGCTTGGTTGGCATTGTTGGCGTGAAGCGTTGCCAAGACCAAGTGACCTGTTTCAGCAAAGGCGATCGCATAGTCCATGGTTTCGCGTGAACGAATCTCACCAATCAAAATAACATCTGGCGCCTGACGAAGTGTATTTTTTAATGCAACTTCAAAAGATTCAGTATCAATCCCGACTTCACGTTGAGTGACGATACACCCCGCATGTTGATGCACAAATTCAATCGGATCTTCGATGGTGATAATGTGTCCTTTGGAATTGTGATTACGATAACCAATCATTGAAGCGAGAGAAGTAGATTTACCTGTACCTGTTGCGCCAACAAAGATAATAATGCCACGTTTGGTCATGGCAAGTTCTTTGAGTACTTCAGGCAGTTTTAAATCGTCCATACTCGGAATATGGGTTTCGATTTTACGTAAAATCATCCCAGGCATATCGCGTTGCTGAAAGGCACTGACACGAAAACGCGCAGTTTTTTCACGGTTAGTAATTGCGAAGTTACACTCACGTGTATCTGCAAATTCTTTACGTTGCTTGTCACTCATAATTGAATTGACAAGTTGCCCCACAATTTCAGCAGATAATTTGGTTTTAGAAACAGGCACAATTTGCCCGTTAATTTTCATAGATGGTTCAACATCAGCAGTGATAAATAAATCAGATGCGTTTTGTTGAATCATCAAATTGAGTAAATCATTAAAATCCATATGTTTTCTCTAATCTGTTTTATATTTTTTATAGGAATGATTCTGGTTGCTTTGCAACTGTACGTGCGGTTTGTGGACTAATAAGACCTTTAGATACCAGACTTTTTAGACTTTGATCTAAAGTCGTCATGCCATAGTTCGCTCCCGTTTGGATCGCAGAATACATTTGTGCGACTTTGTTTTCACGGACGAGGTTACGGATCGCAGGAATCCCGATCATGATTTCATGTGCAGCCACACGACCGCCGCCATTCTTTTTCAATAAGGTTTGAGAAATTACCGCTTGTAATGATTCTGAGAGCATGGCACGAACCATGTCTTTTTCCTCGGCTGGGAATACGTCGATGACACGGTCAATGGTTTTTGCTGCTGAGGTGGTATGCAGTGTACCAAATACAAGGTGACCTGTTTCCGCTGCGGTGAGTGCAAGGCGAATGGTCTCTAAGTCACGCATCTCACCGACCAGAATAATGTCAGGGTCTTCACGCAGTGCAGAACGTAATGCTTCGTTAAAACCATGGGTATCACGATGCACTTCACGTTGGTTAATCAGGCATTTTTTTGATTGATGTACAAATTCGATTGGATCTTCAACCGTTAGGATATGGTCGTAACGATTTTCATTGATGTAATCAATCATTGCTGCGAGAGTTGTAGATTTCCCCGAACCTGTAGGTCCAGTAACCAATACGATTCCTCGCGGATAATCACAAATTTCTTTGAAAATTGTGCCTAAACCCAAGTCTTCCATGGTTAAAACTTTGGATGGAATGGTACGGAATACGGCACCCGCACCACGGTTTTGGTTGAATGCGTTGACACGGAAACGTGCGATATTGGGTACTTCAAAAGAGAAGTCAGTTTCAAGATCTTCCTCAAAATCACGACGTTGCTTATCATTCATGATGTCATAAACAAGACGATGGACATCTTTATGCTCTAGAGCTGGTAGATTAATTCGGCGAACCTCACCATCTACACGAATCATAGGTGGCATTCCCGCCGAAAGGTGTAAATCCGATGCACCATTTTTTACTGAAAAGGCGAGTAATTCTGTGATATCCATAATTTCCCCGAAACAATCAAAAGTAATTCATTATTTTGTAGAATAATATAAGACTTTCCCCGAAGCTTACCAAGACTTCTGATTGTGGTTATACAAAAAAAGATGTCGTGAATGAGAACTGTGTCAATGAATTTACTCCAACAGCAACGCCAACATGTACTTATGCAAATAGAACAAGCCTGCCAGCACGTTCAGCGTGATCCAAAATCTGTGCAATTGTTAGCTGTATCAAAGACACATCCGAGTCAAAGTTTGCGAGAGCTGTATCTAGCTGGGCAACGTAGTTTTGGTGAAAATTATCTTCAAGAGGCGTTGGGAAAAATTGAGGAACTGCAAGATTTAGAAATTGAATGGCATTTTATCGGGCATGTTCAACGCAATAAAACTAAACATTTAGCTGAAAAGTTTGATTGGGTACATGGCGTAGATCGCCTCATTATTGCAGAGCGATTGTCTAATCAACGCTTAGATAGTCAAAAGCCATTAAGTATATGTTTGCAAGTTAATATTGACGGACAAGACTCTAAAGATGGTTGTCAGCCCAACGAAGTTGCAGATCTGGTAGAGCAAATCAGCCGACTACCAAATTTACGTCTACGTGGTTTGATGGTGATTCCGGCACCTGATAGCGTTGCTGCATTTGCTGATGCTAAAACTTTATTTGATCAAGTGAAATCATTACATGCACAACCTCAAGATTGGGATACATTAAGTATGGGGATGTCTGCTGATTTGGATGCAGCAATTGCTGCGGGTTCAACTATGGTAAGAGTCGGGACGGCACTGTTTGGCAAGAGGGATTATTCAAGTAAGAGTTGAGTGCAATCATAATTTTAAATGCTCTAAAATCTCACTGAAATTTTCGTAATCATGTAGGTTAGCGTCAGAAATTATTGATTTAACTTCTGAATTGGGATGAAAGAAAATAGTTTTCATTCCGACAGCCTTTGCGCCTTGTATGTCTGCTAATTCATTATCTCCGACAAAGATACAGTCTTGTGGATGAACACCAAGCTGCTTGCAAGATAGTAGAAAAATTGTGGGATCTGGTTTTCGAAGTCCTACAGCCTCAGAAACGATGATACTTGAGAAGAATTCAGTTAGACCTAAAGCATAGAAATTATGTTCTTGAAATGGTGTTTTCCCGTTAGAGACTAATCCAATTAAATAACCTTTTTGTTTAAGATCAAGAATCGTTTCTTCAACATTTCTGAAACAACATGAAAATTTATTGAAATCATTGATATAACTTTCTAATAGTTGCTCTTTAGAAATATGTTTGATCATAAACTCTTGAGTTAAGTTCTCATAAACAACATCTTTCCAAACTTTGCCATTATCGTCCATATCAAGAAAGCGTTGGATAAATTGTTGTTTGATTTGATTAGGAACTAATCGAAAGTAATTCGTTTGCCAAGTTAAAAAATTGATCAGAGATGTTGTTCTATCGAGTAAAGTTTGATCAAGATCGAAAATAACAGCTTTATTGATATTCATTCGGTTTGTTTTGCAGGATAATTCAACCATCATAAAATTAGTTAACTCATAATTTTACTCAGAAATTGTAACTAGCTAAATTCTAAATCATGTTGATCAATCGCTTGTTTAATTGAAGAAAACCACTTACAACGGGTGAGAGGAGATTCTTCAAGTAATAATTCTATTGTCAATTTTTTGAAATAAGTATGATCTTCATTTGAGGAAGACGGATTAAAAAAATTTGCGCATAGTACAGCATATAATTCCGTTTCTAAGTTGTGTAAACAAACATATTCAGTAAGTTCTTGATCAGACATACGTTTAAAGATAGATATTAATTTGAATAAGTTATTTTGTTGCATTTCTTTAATTTCCATTAAGGTTGTTATTTTCACCCCACCACTTCAATCCGACTCGAACCTGAACCAATCGGTTGTACTTGAATCTGAACAGGAATACGTTCATGCATTTCATGAATGTGTGAAATCAAAATGACTTTACGCCCTTGACTCTGTAATTGATCCAGCGCATTCATCACCATATGTAAGGATGATGCATCCAAAGTACCAAAGCCCTCATCAATAAATAAAGATTCGATTTTCATCGAACCTGATGCCATATTGGCTATCGCCAATGAAATGGCAAGGGCAGTGAGGAACGATTCCCCGCCAGATAAAGAAGCAACTGAACGGGTTTCACCATCCATATCATGGTCAATAATTGCAAGACTGAGTGAATTATCCAAACGTTTTAAGGTATAGCGCTGAGAAAGCATCGCCAATTGTTGATTGGCATATTCAAGTAAAATGTCGAGATTGTATTGTTGGGCTAAATCACGGAATTCTTTACCTTTTGAATCGCCAATTAAACTAGAAATCTTATTCCAGCGATGTTCTTGTTGTTGGATCTGTTGAATCTGATCCGCAAATTGCTTTTGTTTGGCTAAATTTTGCTGATGAACTTCCAATTGAAGTTTAAGTTGATCTCGTTGATCTGTTGTCTGTTGCAAAATTTCTTGATTGGCATTTATCAATTCAGAGAGTTGTTCAATCTGAATATTGGGTTCTGATTGAAGATGTACATTCAACTGTTCTTGCATGGTTTTTAGTGCAGAATTTGCTTCACTCAAAGCACGATCCGCTTGTTGTATTGCATTTCGAATCTGCTGTTCTTGAGCTGATGAAATCGCAAGTAATTCGCTGAGTTGATCTTCTGCAAAATTTTGCTGCTGAGCTAACCAATTAGTGATTTCAGTTTTACATTGTTCAAGAGAACCATGATTCTGTTGTTGCTGTGCTTTGAGTTGTTCAAGTGTATTTTTCTGCTGCTCATAATTCTGACGAGCTTGTTCAAAACGCTGCTTTAACTGCTGATACTGGTTCTGCAATTGTTGACGTTGTTGATCATGCTGTTGTAACCATTCATTGGCTTTGATTTCAGCTGAACCTGTCATGGTGATAATCAGTTGATTAGCAGCATCCGTATTTTGTTTGCCTTTAATTTCAATATCTTTTAACTGCTGTGCACATTCTGCTTGCTGAGAGGTCAGTCCCATCAAATTAGTCTTTAATACATTCAACTGCTGATCAATTTGGTCTTTCTCTTTGATGAGAGATTCTGCATGCTCTAGCTGTTGGCTACGTTGTTGCAATGCGTGTAATACGTGTTGTGAGAATGACAAACCTTGTTTTGACCAAGCCATTTTATCGTCAGCATTGAGACAGTCTACGATATGTTGAATCTGTTGCTGTAAGTGCTCTACGGTCTGAAGTTGATGAAGCGTATTCTGAATGTTTTGATGAAGCACATGTTGATCTTTATTGGCTTGGTTGAGTTGTTGTAATTCCTTTTCAAGCTGTTGTTGAGCCTTTGACGCATCTAAAACGAATGCTTGCATCTTAGCCTTGATGCTATTTTCATTTGGGTCATGATCAGTGAGATTGAAATCGAGTTGAATATTCAACTGTGATAAATGTTGCTGTAACACCTGATCATGTGTTTTTACTTTTTGATTCAATTGCTGCAATTGCTGTTGCAATTGATTTTGTTCGGTATGGCTTTGAGTGAATTGTTGTTGAGCTTTTTGCCAAAGTTGGAAAAGTTGTTGTTCCTGTTGAATCTCTTGCAATTCTTGTTGTTGCTGTAAGGCATATAACGTTTTAGAGATTTGGCTCTCGTCATCACGATAAGGATGTTCAGTACTGCCACAGACTAGACAAGCCTCGCCGTGCTTGAGTTCAGCTCTTAGATGTTCAATATTTTCAGCATGCAACAGACGTTGTTGTTGCAAAACCTGTTGTAGTTTCTCACGTTCAGTTTTAGCAGCTTGATAATCTTGCTCAGCTTTTTTGCTGTGTTGTTCTAGCTGTTGAGCTTGCTTTTGTACATCTTCAAATTTGTTTTGCTGCGTAAGGACTTCATTTTTTAATTCAAAATAATGCTGAAGTTTTTGTTGAATTGAATCCAATTGATTGAGGCGAATTTGTTGGGTTTCTTTTAGTTTCGACTGTTGCTCAATACGCTGTTCAATTTGTTGGGTCGTGCCAAATTGCGTGATTAAACTGTTGAATGTGTTTTGATCTTGTTTAAGTTGGGTCTGTGCTTGTTGAATAGAGCCTAGTGTATTTTCTACTTTTTGATATTGCTGAATAAATTGCTTGAGTTGTTGAATATGGGCATGTAAGCCGTTATCCAAAGGAGCATATTGAGCACTGTGTTTTAACTGTTCTAAGCAAGCTGTATGTTGTGCACTCAAGTTTTGAATGCTTTGTTCAAGCTGTTGTTGTTGCTCGATGAGTGGTTGCTGTTGACTTTCCAATTGAGTCAGTCGAATCTTTGTTTTCTTATATTCTTCAGCAATATAGTCACGTTCTTGCACAAACTTGCGTACTTGTGTCAGTTCAGTTTGATGCTTTTGCTCGAAATCTTGAAATTGATTGAGTGTTGTTTCTACTTGTGTATAAAGCGTTTTTTGTTGCTCAAATTGAGTAGTTAAAGTGCTAAATTCATGATGTTTTTGTTGAATTTGTGGCGCGAGTTGTTGTAATGTTTTTTGCAATTGTTGTTGTTGAAATACAATAGGGCGTATCTCAGAAAACGTCTCTAATTGACCCAGTAATTGACGATCTTTGGCAATGGTTTCTTGCGCTTTAAGTTGCAGATCAAACTGTTGCTGTTTTAATTCAATTTCATTATTGATTTTATCGCGTTGTTCAAACCACTGTTGTTGTTGCTTGAATTGATTTTTTTCACTTTCAAGTTGTTGTACTTGTTGGTGTAGCTGTTGGAATTGCTGTTGTAACTCAGCGATTTCTTCATCAGAACGAATTTCAATATGACCTAAAACACTTTCTAATTTTTCTCGTTGTAAGCGAACTTCTTTGGTTTTTTCAAAAGCCAATTGCCCAATTTTGGCAAAAATACTGGAGTTGGTGAGGTACTCTAAGAGTTCACCACGTTCATTATCCCGTGCTTTTAAAAAAGCGGTTACTTCGGATTGTGCCAGTAATACAGCACGCGTAAATTGTTCAAAACTAAGCTGTGTAATTTGTTGAATATGCGTTTCGACGGCTTTGGTTTTATCTGCGACAACTACCCCATCGGTGAGGCATTTCAATGAGCGTTGTACACTTTGTAATTTACCATTGGCATTTTCACGGGCACGTTTAATTTCCCAACGTGCTAAATAATGTTTTTGATCCTGTGCGACAAAACACAGCTCAGCAAATCCATGACCAGTACCACGACGTAATACAGTGAGAGGAGAGTTGGTTAACAATTCTGAACCATCTACATCTAACAATTTGCCATCACTGTCTTTGAGTCTCGGAATTTTATTAAATAGGGCAAGACACATCGCATCTAAAATGGTGGATTTACCTGCACCCGTTTTTCCTATAATGGCAATCAATCCAGCATGCGCTAAAGGCTCACTTTCAAAATCAATAAAATGCTCACCTGCAAGAGATGCCAGATTTTTTAGTCGAATGGATAAAATTTTCATGGCAAATCCTTAAACTGTTTGATCATCTTCAAGTTTTTTCTGTGCTTCAGCAACTAAGCTTAAAAAGTCTTTGGTGACTTCATCATCAGCGCTGTAGCCTTTTTTCTCCCAAATTTGTTGAAACAGTTTTTCGGGTGTTGGTGGTTCTAAACTGATTTTTGATTCGCTCTCAGCATTAGTTTCATTAGATAAATATTGTCGTGAAATCCGCACTAAACGGTAACGCTCTTTAGGCAGGGCATCTTCAAATTGTTGTCTAAGATTCGGTTGAGGAGGCGTGGTTGTGTGATATTCAATATCAACATATTCACGATGATCTATACATTCAATGAGGCCCTGTGGCAGATTTTTGAGTCGCTGCATGACGTCATTGAGTTCACCTTTAATTTTGTGTAATTGAATCGCTCGCGGAATGGCAATTGCTTCAAACTCAACTTGATTTTCAGTTTTAATGGGATCGATCGTGACTTCAAGCACTTGGTGTTTATAGTTAATTTCACTAAATGATAAAGGGATCGGAGAGCCACTATAACGAATGTGATCATGTCCGACTTTTTGTGGTTTATGCAGATGCCCTAAAGCCACATAATTTATCTCGTCGTCAAACAGCGTGGTTGAAAGCGCCTCTTCATTACCAATAATAATTGGGCGTTCAGAATCTGAGGTTTCACCACCTTGCATATGCGCATGTGACATCAGAATTAAAGCTTGATTATCGATTTTACGGCGTTTTGCTTCAGCGATTAAATGTTGATGCAGATAAGCAATCGCATTTTGACTATTAGTCGTGTGTTCATTAAAGCCTGTGATTTCAGCTGAACGTAAGAAAGGCAGGGCAATACACCATGCGACAATCTGTTTTTGCTCATCATAAATCGGCAAAATTAAACGATCTAAATCTAAGCTTTTATCTTCATTCCAGCGAATCACTCCGACTGTTTTGGCATTGTATTTTTCAAGTAGGGGTTCTACTTGTTCAATGCGATAGCCTGAGTCATGATTTCCCGCGATCATCAATGTTTGCATCTGTGGTGCAAGATCATGCGCATCGGCAAGGAATTGATAAAGCTGTTTCTGTGCTTGTGAACTCGGATTGATCACATCAAAAATATCACCTGCAATGAGTAAAGCATGTGGTTGTTTAATTTTGATTTGCTCAAGTAACCATGCAAGAAATTGTTCATGTTCGTAGTGGCGGGAATGGTTATAAAAAAACTGCCCCAGATGCCAGTCAGACGTATGAAAAAAACGCACGGTCATAAGTGAATCTAATAATAAAATGAATGCGAATAAGGTAGCACGTATTCAAGAAAAAAGTAGAGCTTAGCCAAGCAGAAAGTAGCTACAAGATATCGCTTGATCATTTTAAAACGATCAACTAGTTTGGTATCCAATTAATTTAATAACAGGAAATAGAAAATGAGCTTGGGAAAAGTAAGCCGTGAAATTTTTGATCATATTATGTTGATCGGTTTAGATCGTGTGGCAAAACGCAATGCCTTTGATAGCCATATGATTGAGGATTTATCTTTAGCATTAACAGAATATGAGAATAATCCTGAATTACGTTGTGCTGTCATTTTTGCGCATGGTGATCATTTTACTGCTGGTCTAGACCTAGTGGAATTACAACCTAAAATTCCACATGGGATTTTTAATTTTGAAGAAGCGCAAATCAATCCTTGGGGTGTCGGTGGTCGACATAGAACCAAACCAGTTGTGGTCGCGGTACAGGGTATTTGCTATACCGCTGGTGTTGAGTTAATGCTGAATGCCGATGTGGTGATTGCCAGTGAAGATACTGTGTTTGGTCAACTCGAAGTATTACGTGGAATTATGCCTTTTGGCGGTGCGACGGTTCGTTTTGTACAGGCAGCTGGTTGGCAAAAAGCCATGCCTTATTTGCTTACAGGTAAAACCTTTGATACTCAAAAAGCCAATGAGTTGAATCTTGTTTCTGAGGTTGTAGAAAAAGGTAATCAACTTGAGCGTGCAATCGAAGTTGCTAAAGAGATTTGTATTGCTGCGCCGCTTGCTGTGCGGGCTTTGTTAGCTTCGGCAACAGATGGCGTGACTCTAGGACAAACAGTTGCTTTTAATAAAATGGATAATTACCTCAAACCATTATTTGAATCTGAGGATGCTCAAGAGGGTGTTCGGGCGATGCTTGAAAGACGTTTGCCGCAGTTTAAAGGTCGATAATGGTTTATTGTTAAAGTATTTAAAAGAGATTAATTTGACCCTGATGAATATTATTAAATTAGCGAATAATCCTGAGTTGCTCGAACTAGCGGCGATATGGTTTTCGGATAAATGGGAGATACCTGTAGAAGTCTATCGGGACAGCATCCGAACTTCGATTGAACAGCCAAACAGCATCCCACAATGGTATGTAATTCTAAGTGATACAGGGCAGATCATTGCAGGCGCTGGAATAATTGACAATGATTTCCATGATCGGAAAGACCTTAGTCCGAATCTGTGCGCTTTATTCGTTGAAACGGCGTATCGAAAGCAAAATATCGCCAGAAAGCTGTTGGATTTTGCCCGAGCGGAAACGAAAACCTTGGGATTTGAAACGCTCTATCTGGTGACAGACCTCGACGATTTTTATGAAAAGTGTAATTGGGCATTCTTAACAAATGTCAGAGATGATGAGGGGGCGTTGATCAAAATGTATGTTGCTAATATTTGATCAAACTCAAATCACAGGCAAAATAAAACCGACGATTCGAGTGATGAGAAATCGTCGGTCAAAATCTTTATCAAAAGTTCTGGCTGCTAACAAAACCATTGTTAAAGATGGAGAGTCATAATGAAAGGTCACCGAAAAAAACTGCGGATGCCGTGCAATGTTCGTCGGTTGCTGCGACCTTATACCCTATATAACGACATGAGTTTGGCTTTGGTTGACATTAAAATGAAAAAAAATTGAAAAAAACTTATAATTATTTTTCGAAACCAATCTTATAAGGTTATCTGTATGATTTCATTGCGTTTGTATTATTTATGGTTTTTTATAATTTGTTTGGTTTTGACTTTGCTCACAGGCGTACTGGCAGCATTTTTACCGAATAGTATAGGCGGTATCCTCACCGCAATGCCTTATTTGATTGCGATCATTTTAGTTTTATTCAAGTTTTTAAGGCAACAGCGCCGTGCACCAACAGCTCAAGAGCAGAAACGTTTTACATTGGTTTTCTCTCTGATTTTTTGGGGATATAACTTAATTGGTTTACTTGGTGGACTGTTTCTCTTTGCCCGTAAAGATCCTCAAGTGTGGCAAAATTTCTTATTGTATTTACAACAACCCAAGTTTTTACTTACTGTTTTGGCCATGTGGTTGATGTTAGCCATCCCATTATATCTGATCACCTATTGGTTTTATGGTAAACAAGCGCAACGTATGGCGGCTAAAATGTTTGCTTAGTTTAAGCTGACTTGTAATTCCTCGATATTCTGCTATAGCTATTTACAATGAGTATTATGCTAAGTAGGTCGTACCATGCAAAAAATGACGGTGTTGGTAACAGGTGCGAGTGGATTTATTGGCTCTCATCTTTTACCTTTTTTGTTGGAACAGCAATATCATGTGATCGCACTAACACGACAAAAGCAAAAAGTATCTCAACATCCCCAGCTTAGATGGATCAATGATTTAGAACAAATAACTACCTCCGAAATAGATTATGTGATTAATCTTGCCGGTGAAAATATCGGTGAAAAGCGTTGGACTGAAAAACGTAAACAGCAATTGATTGAAAGTCGAGTCAACATGACGCAGCGGCTGTATGACTGGTTAGAGCATCAAAATATTTATCCAAAGTGCATTATTTCAGGTTCAGCGATTGGTTATTACGGGATTGATCCACACGAACAATGGACTGCAATCTGTGATGAAAATACCCCCGGACAAGCGATTTTTATGTCTGAATTGTGTCAGGCATGGGAACAAACAGCACTTAAATTTAGACAGCAAAATACTAAAATTATCCGCTTAGGCGTTGTTTTTGGTGATGGTGGAGGCATTTTGCCGCAAATGCTTTTGCCAATTAAACTCAATACGGTTGGAAAAATTGGTACAGGGCAACAACCTGTTGTCTGGGTGCATATCCAAGATGTATTAGATGCAATTTTATTTTTGATGCATCTAGATAGTGCTCAAAAAATTTATAATGTGGTTTCACCTGAGTTGACAAATCAGCAGCAATTTATGCAAACAGCATCTAGGTTATTAAAACGTAAGCCATTTATTCCTATGCCAAAATGTGTTTTTGAAATCATTTTGGGTGAACAGTCTCAGTTGATCTTGAACGGGCAATATGTCCAGCCCCAAGCCTTATTGACACATGGTTTTAGATTTAATTATCCAAGTTTACAAGATGCCTTAACTCAGATTCTCATGGATCGCTAATTGAGCATATGCCAATCGGTCAGGTGAGTAGGCGTGTGGATCAACAAAAGTTTTTTGGTTTAACATGAGCTGCGCCAAGAGTTTTGCTGATCCTGCCCCCATACACAGCCCATTGCGGAAATGTCCGAAATTTGCCCAAAGACGACTCAGCTCAGGCATCGCACCGATGTAGGGGATGCCATGTGGTGAACTTGGGCGTAAACCGGCCCAGCGTTTTACGATCGGGAATTGTGCTAACTCCGGTACCATTTCTAAACAAGCAGATAAAATATCTAGTTGGGTTTGTGCATCCACGGCTGTACTAAATCCGCATTCAGACATACTTGATCCACAGACAACATGGCCATCTTGACGTGGAATCAGATACATGACGCGATTCATACACATGGTGGGGAGCCAGTTTTCAGGGGTTTTAAACAGTAGCATCTGACCTTGGACGGGATGTACAGGAATCTTTCGCTGAACTTGTTGTTGCCAATAATTACTCCATGCGCCCGAAGTGAGTACCACCTGATCAGCAAAATATTGTTGATGATCTTCAGTTTCTATACCGTGAACGGTTTTATTTTTAATGATCAGCTTCTCGACGGTACAATGTTCAAAAAAGCGAACGCAAGGATGTTGCTTTAAATAATGAATCAAAGATTGTAATAAGCGAGGATTGCGAACATTGGCAAGTTGAGGAAAGTAAATTGCTTGATCAAACTGTTTTGAAATATGTGGATTTACAGCTTCGAGTTGTATGCGATTGAGCAGATCACATTGTTGCATCGGTTCATTGTGTTGTTTTGCGTAATTTAATCCAGTCTGAAAATCTTCTTGATCGAAGATCAACATACCGGTGTTGTGGATTTGAAAATCGATACCTGTGATCGGGGATAGTTTTTCATTCCATGATTGATAGAGTGATTTGCCATATTTGGCAAGTTGATTCACTTCAGGTGCATATCGCCATGGATACATCGGAGAGAGGATGCCACCGCCTGCCCATGATGCGGCCTGACCAGCTTGTTGTTGATCAAAAATATCGACGGAGCAGCCTTGTTCAACGAGCTCAAGTGCAGTCATTAAGCCGCTAATTCCTGCACCAATGATGGCAATATGCATAAGTGGAGTTCTATTTCATCTCTTTCAGTTTACGCGCTGCTTCTTCAGCAAAATAGGTCCAGATACCATCTGCACCTGCACGACGGCAGCACATCAATGATTCTAAAATCACACTGTCAGATAACCAACCATTTTGAATCGCACCTGCAAGCATGGCATATTCACCACTCACCTGATAGATGAAGGTTGGCACGCCAAAAGTGTCTTTCACTTCACGAACGATATCCAGATAAGGCATACCCGGTTTGACAATCACCATGTCTGCGCCTTCTTGAATATCAAGCGCGATTTCATGCAATGCTTCTGCACGGTTGCCCACATCCATTTGGTAATTATATTTATTACCACCTTTTAAGTTGCTTGCAGAACCGACTGCATCACGGAATGGACCATAAAAGCTTGATGCGTATTTTGCTGAATACGCCATGATGTTGGTATAAATAAAACCATTTTGTTCCAACGCTTGGCGAATGGCAGCAATTCGTCCATCCATCATATCGCTTGGGGCAACTACATCTGCACCCGCTTCCGCATGGCTGAGTGCTTGTTTAACTAAGCATTCAACAGTTTCATCATTTAAGACATAACCTGTCTCGTCAATAATACCGTCTTGACCATGTGTTGTATAAGGATCAAGTGCGCCATCTGTGATGAGCACCATTTCTGGTAGTTCTTTTTTTAATAAACGGCAAGTGGTTTGTACTAGACCATCTTCATGCCATGCCGCTTCTGCGGTTAAGCTTTTATCTTCTTGGGGGGTAACAGGGAAGAGTGCCAGTTTTGAAACGCCGAGTTCTAATAAGCTTTCTGCTTTTTTGAGTAATAAATCAGCAGATAGACGTTGCACATTTGGCATGCTTGGAATGTCTTGAGTTTGTTGCTGTCCTGGCAGTACAAATACTGGATAAATCAAATGATTGGCAGTGAGTTGTGTTTCACTGACCATTGCACGAAGTTGGTCATTTTTACGGATACGGCGCATGCGAGTCGCAGGAAAAGCAGGACGATTGAACGTATAAGTCATAACAATCTCGATGTTCAGTATTACACTATAGGAATAATTGAGTTATTTAAGTCATGCTAGGGAGAGCTTAGCGGCTTAGATCAATTAAAAAACTTAGCTATTGTAGCCCCATAATTTTAGATTTGTGCAAAATAATGGGGTATTTATCGTTCCCTTGGATGTTAGCAGCGTATGAATGATGTAAAGAAAAACTGGACTGGAAATATTCAATTAGGTGCAAAAGCCGATCATGACGTGGTCTTGAAACAGCTCTGTAAAGCATTTAATGCCTGTCCTTTTTTTAAATACAGTGGCATGGTCATGCGAGTTGTTGATGATCAGATTGAAGGGTATTTTGAAATGCAGCCTGAATTGATCGGCAATGTGGCATTCCAAATTTTGCATGGTGGTGTGGCTGCAACCATGTTAGACAGTATCGGTGGGGTCGTTGCGATGGAGCAACTTTACCGTCGTGCATCACCTGAAGATCTACCAGATACGATTAAAAAGGTATCACGTCTCGCGACAGTAGATATGCGAGTGGATTACCTCTCGCCTGGTCGAGGTAAATATTTTATTGCTCGCGCAGAAACCTTACGTCTAGGGCGTAAGGGATGTACGATGCGAATGACTATGGTCAATGATGAAGAGAAACCGATTGCAACGGCTATCGCATCTTATGCATTCTAAGTTCGAAATTGAATATGAAAGCGTCTTGTGGTGCTTTTTTTAATACTAAGAAATATACGAAAAATAATTATAAATACTAATAATTTAAAGTTTTTGCAGTGGCATTGCTGATTTTCAAAGTTGTTAAAGCATCTTATATGCCTTTTGAGTTCAGTTTTAACATTCAGTTAAGTTTCCCAAATTAAGCTGATCGGCTGATTAAACCAAAAGTTAAAAAGTCGTTTTAATTTTCAGGAATAACGTATGAATGATGCCCAAGCAAATCAGCAGAATATAGGTGCAGATGTTGCAACAGATGATGCTATGAAAGCAAAGCGTAAGAAATTTCTTGGTTTTTTTATGCTTATTCTGATCCTCGCTGCCATTTTGTATGCGATTTGGGCATTGTTTTTCAATCATTCCGTCAGTACCGATAATGCGTATGTCGGTGCAGAAACTGCACAGGTCACCTCAATGGTGAGTGGGCAAGTGGCTGAAGTACTCGTCAAAGATACGCAACAGGTCAAACAAGGCGATGTATTGGTTCGTATTGATGAGCGTGATGCCAAAATTCAGTTAGCGCAAACTCAAGCTGAACTAGCCAAAGCACAGCGTCAGTACAAACAAAGCCAAGCCAATAGTCGTTCTCTAAATTCGCAAGTGGTGGTGCGTAATGACGAAATTGGTAGTGCACAAGCACAAGTCACCAAAGCTCAAGCAGATTATGACCGTGCTTCATTAGAACTCAAACGCCGTAATGAGTTGGCTGCTACGGGAGCAATTTCAAAGGAAGAATTGAGCAAGGCACAAAGCGCGGTATCAACTGCGAAGGCGAGCCTTGAGTTGGCACAAGCAGGTTTGGCTCAGGCAACTTCGAGTCGTAAAGCTGCCGAAAGTACTTTTGCTGCAAATGAAGCGTTGATTCAAGGTGTAAATGAGGCTTCAACACCTGACGTTCTTGTGGCAAAAGCACATGTCGATCAAGCACAACTTGATTTAGAGCGGACAGTGATTCGTGCGCCTGTTGATGGAGTGATCGCGCGCCGTAATATTCAGATTGGACAACGTGTTGCGCCGGGTACCGTGATGATGTCAGTTGTTCCAGTTTCTGATTTATATGTAGATGCCAATTTTAAAGAAAGCCAACTCGCCAAAGTAAAAGCAGGGCAAAAGGTTTCTTTAACCTCCGATCTGTATGGGAGTAATGTGGTTTATCACGGCACAGTGCAGGGTTTCTCAGGTGGTACAGGGGCTGCTTTTGCTTTGATTCCAGCTCAAAATGCAACAGGTAATTGGATTAAGGTGGTACAGCGTTTGCCTGTGCGAATTTCGCTAGATCCTAAAGAACTAGCTGAACATCCATTGAGGGTGGGGTTGTCGATGCAAGCGGATATTGATCTCGCATCAAAGTAATCAGCTATGAAAACTCAAAATCCTTTTGCTGAACTGAGTGGTGGGCGCTTACTGCTTGCTGCTTTTGTCATTGCACTTTCAAATTTTATGGTGGTCTTAGATACCACAATTGCCAATGTTTCAGTTCCACATATTACAGGGAATTTGGCTGTTTCCAGCTCACAAGGCACATGGGTGATTACCTCTTATGCTGTTGCGGAAGCGATCTGTGTGCCCTTAACGGGATGGTTAGCAGGACGTTTTGGTACTGTTCGTGTCTTTGTCTTTGGATTAATTGGTTTTACTATTTTTTCATTCCTTTGTGGCTTGGCGACTTCACTGGAAATGTTGGTGTTTTTCCGCATCGGACAGGGATTGTGTGGTGGTCCACTCATGCCTTTGAGCCAAACTTTGTTGATGCGGATATTTCCACCAGAAAAGCACTCACAAGCCATGGGACTTTGGGCGATGACGACCGTGGTTGGGCCGATTTTAGGGCCTATTCTTGGTGGTTTAATTAGTGATAATTTGTCTTGGCATTGGATATTCTTTATTAATATTCCTGTCGGTATTTTCTGTGTATTTGCTGCAAGTCGTTTATTAAAAGTGGCTGAAACCAAAACTGAAAAACTACGGATTGATGCGATAGGTTTAGGTTTATTGGTGCTGTGGATTGGAGCATTGCAGTTGATGCTTGATCTTGGACATGAGCGAGATTGGTTTAACAGTAGCAGTATTATTATGCTTGCTCTAGTCGCCGTAATCGGTTTCATCGTGTTCATGATTTGGGAGTTGACCGAAAAGCATCCTGTTGTAAATTTATATGTGTTCCGGCATCGTGGTTTTAGCATTTCTGTACTTGCTTTAGCCTTTGGCTTTGGCTCATTTTTTGGCAGTATTGTTTTAATTCCCCAATGGTTACAAATCAACTTGGGCTATACCGCTACATGGGCAGGTTATCTGACCGCAACTATGGGGTTTGGTAGTTTAACCATGTCGCCGATTGTGGCAAAACTGGCAACGAAATACGATCCACGTGCATTAGCCAGTTTTGGTTTAGCCTTGCTAGGTGTCGTGACTTTGATGCGCGCATTTTGGGTCACAGATGCCGATTTTATGGCGTTGGCATGGCCACAGATTTTGCAGGGTTTTGCCGTACCATTCTTCTTTATTCCTCTGTCCAATATTGCGATGGGTTCAGTATTGCCACAAGAAATGGCATCTGCAGCAGGTTTAATGAATTTTTTAAGAACGATGGCAGGAGCAATCGGTGCGTCTATTGCTGTCACGATTTGGGATGATCATGCCAAAGTTGCGCGTAGTGAAATGGTCAATAGCTTACATCCACAGGACGTACAGAATACTTTGATGCAAAATGGGTTTTCTCCTGACGCAACTCTAGGCATGATTGCAAATTTGGTAGATAAAGAGGCCATTACCATCTCAGCCAATCATGTATTTATGATTCTGGCTATTGTGTTTGCATTTGCCAGTATTTTGATTTGGTTAAGTCCTAAACCGAAACAAATGACTGGCGGACCAGCACCGCATTAATGTAGGTGAGATTTTATATTACTTGGATTAATTAATGTCATGCAGCGAAGCAATCTAACGGTTTGGTTGTCTATTAATAAAAATTCAAGTCGGGTACTAGATATGTTTGCGGCATTTTACGGACAATAAAAAAGCCACTTTAGTAAGTGGCTTTTTTATTTACGGTATTTTGGTGGAGGTGGCGGGAGTCGAACCCGCGTCCGCCAGCACTACACTCGAGAATACTACATGCTTAGATATCGTCTATTGTTTTAACACCTAGTGACCCGACGAACAGGGTACAAAGTGCGATCCTCTAAGTTTGGTATAAAGCCCCGAGGCTTGACTCTATACGGACTTGTGTGCGTGCGCTTCGGTCGGGTTCCTAGACCACAAGTATTCTAGGAAGCGGACAAGCTGCCCTTAGGCAGCTAGAGCGTAAGTTTCGTCGTTTGCGACTATTAAAATGCAAATTTTATTTACGAGAGAAAATGCGCTCTCGGCATGCATCTATGAGTTTCATCACCAGCGTCGAAGCCAGAGACACCCCCAAAGTACAGCGCAATCATAGCATAGATCATTAAAATTTAAATCTTAATTTCTAACCATCGAGCAAAATATGCGCTTATACCTCTATATTGTTCCTGTGTTTTATTTTTCAAGTCGCAATGCTAAATTTAGATTAGGTTTGTTGCTCAACATACAGACTCGGTTGAGTTGATTTATACTTATGTCTTCTCTAGTGGTTAGAAATGGCGTTATGGTGTTTGCTTCCGAAATTGAATAGGGGACATACCACTCCATTTTTTAAAGGCACGGGCAAAATTAGCAGGTTGGATATATCCTAAATACAGCGCAATTTCTTGTATTTCCATATCACTGCTCAGTAAAAGTCTTGTCGCTTCTTTATATTTTACTTCATCTAACAAACTGAGATAAGAAGCGCCAATCTCGTTGAGATGTCTTCTTAATGTCCGATTAGACATATGCAAACGTTGTGCAACCAAATCTAAAGATGGATAGCCTTTATGAGGTGTCAGTACTAATTCTGCTCGGACGCGCAAAGCAATATCTTGAATTCGTGCTGAAAAGCGGATTTGTTCAGCTTCGCACTGGGCTAGTGCCGATAGAAATGCACTTTGATCCGCCATTTTTGTAGGCAAATCTATGGTCTCAGAAGAATAACAAATTTGGTTTTTTTCTTGATTAAAACGTACTTTGGGTAATTGTGATAAGAAATCTTGATGATAAATAGGTTCAGACCAGTCAACCTGAAGTTCCACATTAGATAAATCATGTTCAGCTAAGGCTTGAGCAGTTTGAACAACACCAATCATCAAACATTCATAGAAAAAGCGTCTTAATATTTCAGCTTGTTCAGGATGTTGGCTTACAACTGGGTGGGTTTGTTGTATTTCAATAATTGATTTTTGGTTTTCTTCATAAAAATCAATTTTATAGTCTTTTAATCGCATATTAAAAAACTGGGTTGCAAGTTCTATGGCATTGCGCAATGACGAACTACTCATCAATGCATATCCCATTGGGCCATGTGCAGTCAGTCTAAGTTTTAATCCATATTCGTATCCTAAACCCAGATCTTTCGCTAGTGTCAGACTGACCCATGCCAGTTTTGACCATTGCATAGGTGTGATGCGAGCATCTAATTGCTTGAGTAGCGTTACAGGTATTTTACTGAGATGTAAAATCTCGGATGCAGAAAACCCTTTTTCGACCATGATCTCGAGTAATAAATGGGCATAAGAAATAGGGATACTGGCTTTTGATAGTCCATATGGATCTTTCATTTCTATTTATTCGTTGGCCGAAAATGATTGGTAGTATGTCTGAACTGCATCTCACGCTCAAGTTTTATCTCTTGGATACTCAGATCATTGTATTGATTTGAGTATTGCTAATGAGCTTACCTCATCCATTAAAAGATTCTCCTGTAGTGATTACGGGTGCTTCATCTGGAATCGGTGAAGAACTTGCCAAGCAATTCGCAGCACGTGGTTATTCATTAATTTTAGTTGCAAGACGAGTGGATAAATTAGAGCTACTTGCGACGGCTTTGCGCGAAAAATATCAAGTAGAAGTCAACTTACGACCATGTGATCTAGCTGATCGTGAACAAAGAACTATCTTTCGAAAAGAATTAGAAAAAATGGATATTTCCATTCTCTGTAATAACGCAGGGTTTGCCACTTTTGGTCGATTGCATGAATTGGATGCTGATCGTGAACGAGAGGAAACCGAGGTGAATGTCGTTGCCGTACAGGATTTAACATTGGCTGTACTTCCTCACATGATTCAACGCCGAAGTGGGGCGATTCTGATTGTTGGTTCTACCTCAGGTCATCAACCAACGCCTGCAAATGCAACGTATGCAGCGACAAAAGCCTTTGCAAATTCATTTGCTGAATCTTTACATAGCGAGTTAAACGGAACAGGTGTGACTTGTACATTGTTAGCTCCGGGTCCCACGATCACAGGGTTCAATGAGGTTGCAGGTATCTCAAACATTGATGGTATAGGCGGAAGTCTAGTATGGGTGACAGCAGAGCGTGTTGCCAAAGAAGCGATTCAAGGGATGGCATGTAATCGAAGAATTGTGATTCCGGGATTGATTGCCCAAGCACAAACTTTGGGAGGCCGATATACGCCACGCATCATTTTATTACCGATATTAAAACAAGTATTTTCGAGGTTAAAAGCATGAGACAACTAATCCATGATTTGAGTACACCGATTGGTTTGGCAAACCTCGGCAAAAAACTCTATCACAATGCCCAATACCTGACGGCTGTCGTGGAAGTTGATCAAAAGAAAATGGCACGCTGGCTGCCATCAGGTATGAAATTGGCACAACCTGCCAGAGCAGATTTGTTCTGTGCTTACTTTCCAGAAAATGTATATACAGGGGCTTACCATGAAGCAGGTTTATTCGTACATATTCAGGTGGGTAATAAAATAGGCATTTTTTGCCCGTGGATGATTTTGAATGATGATCGCGCCATGATTATCGGACGTGAGCTATTGGGTTATCCCAAAAAAATAGGCGAAATTGCTTGGGAAAATGATGGCACTCGTATTCTCGCAAAAGCCTCTCGTCGTGGTACGACACTCATTGAAATGAATGCAAAGCTTGGAGATGTTATTGCTCATGCGCCACCGATTTTAGGCTTGCCTCATCGTAATATCACGGGCGGTTTGGGTTTGGCATTACCTAGAGAAGTTCGATTCACACCTAAAGAGCATCCGATTGAGGTACGCCGAGTCGAAATGAAGTTACGCTATACAGGTACAGAGCACGATCCATTGCATGAAATGGGCTTGGGTGAGGTCGTTGACGCACGTATTCACCGTTGTGATTTATCGGGTGGTTTGATTCCACCAATTCAACTTCCACGTTTTAGAACACCACTTTTTCTGATGCGTCAGTTTAATCCACGTGTTTTATAGAGTGAGGATCAGCGATGTTTACAAATACGATCAATCCTAGAGGCTTAAAACCAACGCCTCAGCAGATTTCGGCAAGTATCGACTTTCCAGTTAGGCGTTTAGATTTAACTTTCTCAGATGAAATTCCAGAGTTTTGGTTTGCAAACAATGCATTTTTAACCTGCTTTTTAGCGGCTTTGTCCAGTGCTTTTCCAGATGGAGAGCGGCAATTCATTCATAGTGTACGTAATTATCAATCGCAGATTGAAGATCCAATTTTATCAAAACAGGTCAGGGCATTTATTGGTCAGGAAGCACATCACGGCAAAGAGCATGATCAGTTAAATGATTTGATGCGAAAACGTGGTTATCCGATTGATCGAATTTATAAACGTTTCAAGAAAATGAATAAGATGATGCAACAGACTTTTAGTCCTGCACATCAATTGGCTTCAACCGTATGTATGGAACATCTCACTGCAATAATGGCGGATTACTTTATCAGTAAAAATACTCAAGATTTAGATAAATTTGATCTGGGTTTACGCAAAATTTGGGCATGGCATGCCATTGAGGAAACTGAGCACAAAGCAGTGGCTTTTGATGTTTATCAATCCTTGGTCAATCGTCCTTATTTTTTAAGATTGGTCATGCTTGAAACTACATTTTTCTTTATGTTCATTACCAGTAGGGGCACGCTAGAGTTATTGAAGCATTCTGGACAAAGCACAAATTTGAAAAATTGGAATGTAGGTTTACGTTTTTTATTTGGGCGAAACGGACTTGTACGTCAAATCAGCCAAGATTATTTCGATTTTTTTGCGCTCGACTTCCATCCATGGCAACACGATAACCGAGTGATGGCTGAACAGTTAAAACGCAAATATCAAATTATTTAAGCTTAGTCATCATTTTATAAATAGGTCTATTCGATGAAAAAATCACAAACGCAAACGCTTAGCCCTTTGCAACAACCACTTAAATTGGCGTGTGGTATCAGCATTCCAAACCGAATTGCAAAATCAGCGATGAGTGAACAGTTGGCTGATCGACATGGTTCGCCAACCATTGACCTGCAACAACTTTATGCTGCATGGGCGAGAGGTGGTACAGGGCTGTTAATCACAGGCAATGTCATGATCGATGATCGTGCCTTTGTTGAGCCTAGAAATGTGGTCCTCGAAGATGAAAGATTCTTACAGGCAAACACATTATGGGCGCAAGCTGCACAGGCGAATGGCAGCAAGATCATTATGCAAATTAATCATCCTGGTCGAGTTGCCGTTTTACCCTTGCTAAAAAAACCGATCGCACCCTCCGCAGTTGGATTGGATTTACCCATGATGAGGCTGCTTCGTATGCCGCGTGCAATGAGTGAAACAGAAATTTTGGAGCAGATTCAACGTTTTGCCAATACCGCTGCATTAGCAATAAAAGCAGGTTTTGATGGCGTGCAAATCCATGCCGCACATGGCTACTTGTTATCACAATTTTTATCACCTTTATCCAACGTTCGTACTGATCAATGGGGTGGAAATCCTGAAAACAGACGACGAATGTTAATTGAAACTGTTCGCGCTGTGCGAGCTGCAATTGGTAAAAATAAAATCTTAAGTGTCAAATTAAACTCGGCTGATTTTCAAAAAGGCGGTTTGACTCAAGAGGAATCATTACAAATCGCCTTGGCATTAGAGGCAGAAGCAATTGATTTACTCGAAGTTTCAGGAGGTAACTACGAATCGCCTGCGCAACTTGGTTATGCACCAGAACGCCAAGCACAAAGAGATGCCTACTTTCTTGATTATGCAACTGCATTACGTAAAAACAGTCAATTGCCTTTGATGCTCACAGGTGGATTACGCAATGTTGAATTGATGAATAGGATTGTGGCAGAAGGGACAGTGGATTTGATTGGTTTGGCACGACCATTTGCGTTGCAACCCGATTTAGCCAAACAACTATTGGCAGGAAAGTCTGTAAAAGAACCAGCAATAATTCCCCATCTTGGCTATAAACCTGTAGATGCCTATCTACAACTGGCTTGGCATGCGGCTCAATTTCGCCGTATTAGCAGTGGTCAGCAACCTAAAGCCATTAAAGGATTAATTAAAACACTGGTCGCGTTTGGCCCACGTATGGGATGGAATATATTGACACAGGATTAGTGGATCGGTGGTTTATTACAAAAGCTTTTAGTCTTTTATCTTTTGAGGAATGAGACTGTCATTTCAGGACAAGTTGCTTGTTTAAGATATGAACGACATTGACAAGATCACACTACGTAGCTATTTTGCCTTATAAGTTCTTTTTTGGAACTTGTTGAATTTAGCTAAAACTGTTGAGGTGAACAGCAATGTCGTCAGTGTTGAAAGAAAAATCAAAGCAAAAAACACCTGCATCATTTCCAGTACGTCGTATGGACTATGAGTTTCAGGATATGCCTAAGTATTGGTGTAATAACGAGCCAACTTTTACGCATTATTTCACTGGCTTATCTACGCTATTTCCAGAAGGTGAGTCTTATTTCGTCCGTTCAGTTCGAGCTTTAAGAGCTGAGGTTAAAAATAATGAGCAGCTTGATCGTGATATTGGAGCTTTCATTGGTCAGGAAGCGATGCATTCCAAAGAGCATCATGCCTTTCATCAGAGTGCGCAGCAATATGGTTTAGACCCTGAATCATTAGAAAAAATGACAGGTATTGTTCTAAAAGCGATTGAACGTACTTTTCCTAAAAAGTGGAATTTATTGGTCACCGTTGGTCTAGAACACTACACCGCCGTTTTGGTGGTGGAAATGATGAAAGACGTGAACGAATTAATGACAGATGAAACCATCCGCAATTTATGGTTATGGCATAGTGTCGAAGAAACTGAACATAAAGCAGTTGCCTATGATATGTATGAATATCTGTATGGTAAGGGCTTAGATGCTTATATTCCTCGTATTGCTATTTTTACCTTTAGTTTAGCCATGATTACGGTGATGTCGACGCTATATCAGGTGGTACTTTTAAAACGTGATCGTCAATTATTTAATTTAAATTCTTGGCGTAAATTTATGCATCATGGTAGAGAAAAATATAAAGTTTTTATTCCAAAATTTTTAGATTATTACCGCTTTGATTTTCATCCGAATGATACAGATGAATCTGAAATCGTGGCGCAAACCAAAATAAAAATTGGTTTGTCTCCAGAACAATCGACCTTTATTCATTAAAAAAAATCTTTAGTTTTTTCATCAGATAGGTAACAGGTATGAATCCATCAAATATGACTGGTTTAGAACTTATGCAAGCATTTCAGCAAGGCTTAGTGCCAGCTCCGGGTATTGCGAAAACCATGGGGATGGACGGTGTTGGGGAGGTTGAGTTTGGTCGTATCGTTTTTGTTGCGACGGCAGATGAGCGTCATACCAATCCACTAGGTGGTGTGCATGGTGGTTTTGCTGCGACAGTACTCGATTCTGTCACAGGATGCGCGTGCTATACCGTATTGGCAGCAGGTGAAGGATACGGCACGACTGATTTAGCAATCAAAATGTGTCGCCCAATGCCGTTTAATAAGAAACTCATCGCTGAAGGGAAAGTGATCAATTTTGGGCGTAACTTAGTCATTTCAGAGGGCTATCTTCGAGATGAAGAAGGTAAATTGTATGCCCATGCAACAGCGACTAATATGATTATTCGTCAAAAATAATCAATTAAAAAAGAAGGTGTAAAAACCTTCTTTTTTCAATTTAGCAATTCAATTGTTAAAAGATAAATAAAGCGTTTTTGATGAATTGAGAATAAAAATGATGTCTAAACAAATTCAATCACATATTCCAGTTACGATTACAGGGCGAATGCTGCCAAATAGTCGTAAAACTAATCGTGGGTTTAAAGATCATGCCATCGGTTTATTGACAAAGGGTTTAGGGCGAATCATGGGTGTTGCTCGTCCGAATCAAAATATTCCGTACCCGAGCCCAGATTTTTATCAAGCCATTAATAATCCTTTTCCATTTAAAGGCACTCATTTTGGCATCATGATTGCTGATTTGCCTGCACCACATTATTTTCTAAGTTTTGCTTCAATTCTTGGCATGCTTGGATTAAAAGTGGTAGATGCTGATGCTTTCGTTGATCCCAAAGATGGACCACTCAATACAGCAGTTTTGGTCCATGGTACGGCTTTAGCAAATAAAAATGCGTTTTCGAGCTATTCGATCCAGCATGATATGCAATTCGATCCACAACATAATTTAATTAGATTTGGTGAGAATGCAGAAATATCAGGACAGTATCCTCATTTTCGATTGATAAGTCGTAGGGAGGATTTTGCTGTTGATTTAAAGCTTACAGCTACAGGTGCCAATTCTTGGTTTGCTCACAGTGCGATTTACCAGCACATGAGTCTGTTGATGAATTATCAGGGTGAAATTACCTATCAGGATCAGACGCAACAGGTATCAGGTTTAGCCACGTGGGAACATTGGAAAGCACCTTCATTGGCTTATCCATTGAATAAAACCATTCCAAAATGGTTGAAGATCCCAGCAGATTTTTTTACCTATCAAGTTTTGACAATTGATGCAACCACACAGCTCTTATTGGGTTACGTGACTGTTTTAGACCACTCGATTGCAGCATTTGCGATGTTAAGACAAGCAGATGGAACAGCAGTTCATTTAGATGCAGACGTACATTTTGAAGTCTTGAGTTTACAAGCCGAAGTCGCTCAGGGACAAGATGGCAGTTTAATGAGTTTACCTGAAACATTTAGATGGCAAGTCATCGATAAGCATAAAAACTTACTTTTCGATATCCAAGCTACTGTCGATACGCCAATGCTTTTTGGTCTAGCGACTGGTTATGTTGGTGGATATCACTGGCATGGTAGTAGATCAGGAGTTGCTACGCAGGGACGTGGTTATATTGAGTATATTGATCGGCGTGACTAATCTGATCGTGATTAAAACATCAACCCAAAGGAAAGAAAAATAATGGTTACTTTACATCAGTGGGAAATTTCACCTTTTTGTCAAAAAGTAGCAAGAATGTTGAAATTTAAAGGGATTGAATTTGAAACCATCAATTATAACGGTGTGTTGGGGGCTAAAGTGCCAATGTTGAGTAAGGTCGGAAAAGTGCCAGTACTCGATATTAATGGACAGCGTATTCAAGACAGTACCCGTATCGCACGTTATCTAGATGAAGCTTATCCTGACTTACCACTTCTTTATCCGCTAGATCCGATACAAAAAGCTTATGCTGAGTTGTGGGAAGACTGGGCAGATGAATTATTGTATTTCTATGAGATCCACTTTCGAGTGAGTGATGCCGATGCTTTAGATCATGCTGTAGCAATCAGTGCGCAAGGTCGTCCGAAGCATGAAGTGATTTTAATGAAACCTTTGTTGAAGTCCGCACTCAGTTTTCAACTGAAAATGCAAGGCACAGGACGTATGGCAAAAGCCGATATTGAAGCAGAGTTTATTCGTCATTTAGAACGTATAGAGCTGGTGCTGAGTGCTAAGGGTTGGTTAGTCGGGGAGCAAAAAACAGTGGCCGATATTGCAGTTGCTTCACAGCTTTTAGAGATTGTTCGAACCAGTAAAGTGTGGGGAGCAAAAATTAACAGCTATTCAAATATTTCTGCTTGGATAAAACAGATATGAGTACGCGAGTCGCTGTTGTCGTTGGAGTCGGGGCAGAACAAGGGATAGGCGCTGCTGTATCACGACGTTTTGCTCAATCTAGTCTAAAGGTTTATGTGGTAGGACGAACGCTCAATAAATTACAAGCAGTGACTCAAACGATTGCTGAGCAAGGCGGGAGTGCTGTCGCTTATTGTTTAGATGCCGAAAATGATCAACAGATTCAATCTCTATTTGACATGATCATTGCAAATAATGAACAGCTAGAAGTTGTTGCTCATAATGTGGGTGGCAATATTCCATCTTTGTTTTTAAAAACGCAGTTATCCTTTTTCTCAAAAATGTGGCGCTCGACTTTTTTGTCTGCTTATTTGGTTTCGCAGTCTTGTTTGAAGATTTTTGAACAGCAACAAAAAGGAACTCTGATTTTCACAGGTGCGAGCGCATCGATGCGCGGCAAACCGTTTTTTGCTGCATTTACCATGGGTAAATCGGCATTACGTGCTTATGCACTTAATTTAGCAAGTCTATATAGGTCGAAAAATATACATATTGCACATGTTGTGGTGGATGGCATGGTCGATGGTGATCGCGTTAATAAAGCCTTATTTGGACTTGGACGTTTAGCAAGATTAACGCGTGGTACAGGCGGATTAAATATCGAGGCAATTGCAGATAATTATTTAATGTTATATCAGCAGAGCAATGATTTATGGACACATGAATTAGATTTACGTCCGTATCAGGAGCGCTTCTAAGATGAATAAGTTAGGACGATTATTTAAATCATCACAAAATGCTCAACCCTGTATGGTAGTCTTTGGTGAAAATATTGAGTTGTTGAGCCAAGCCTTTATCAATCTTGATTCAGATCATCCACTGCATATTTTTCAAGTGACACATGATCCATCTCAGCACGATTTAAAAATTATCAGTTCTGAAAATCAAAGCACTATTATTCGATTGAATGTCTTGCTGAGTGGCTCATTAAAAAGTTTAGTCAAATGTATTCAACAACAGGGCTATAAGATTGAATTATGTATTATCCAGCCGAAGTTTGGGTGTACTGATCATATCAATACTGTATCTTCTGAAATGATTGAAAACTATTGGCAAGTTACAGGTCTAAATGCAGTCAGTATTTCGCAAGCTATGATTGCAAACATGCTTAAACAGCAACATGGAACAGTGATTTTCCTTGGTGCAAGATCAATGGGTGCGGAAAAGAAAGCAGATTTATTGACGATGAGTATGTTTGCCAGTATTCGAGCCTTATCACAGTCATTGGCAAGAGAGTTTCATCCTAAAGGAATTCATGTGGCTTACTGCACATTAGAAAAATGGGATGATCAGGATCAAAAGTTGATGCAATCGATTGCTCAAGTGTGTTGGCATCTACATCAACAGCCGAAATCAACTTGGTCACAGGAACTCAGTTTGACCAGTTAATTGGCGGCGAAAATTATAATTGACCTATGAAAAGAGCAAATGTGAAATAACATTTGCTCTTTTTTTGAGGAATGAAATGGATAATTAGAAGAATCCAGCAGGTTTGGTTGAGTAGCTCACCAAAAGATTCTTGGTTTGTTGATAATGATCTAACATCATGCGGTGGTTTTCACGACCAATGCCTGATTTTTTATATCCACCAAATGCCGCATGTGCAGGATAAATATGATAGCAGTTGGTCCATACACGACCTGCTTCTACCGCGCGACCTGCACGATATGATGTATGCGCAGAACGAGCCCAAACACCTGCACCCAGACCATAGATAGTTTCATTTGCGATTTGAATCGCTTCATCAAAGTCTTTAAATGTCGTTACTGACAGCACAGGACCAAAAATTTCTTCTTGGAAAATTTGCATGCTGTTATGACCTTTAAACACTGTTGGTTCGATATAGAAACCTTCACCAACTTCTTGTCTCGCACTACCGCCTGTCAACAGCTCAGCACCTTCTTCACGCCCTGTACTGATGCAGCGTAAAATTTTCTCTTGTTGTTCAAGGGAAGCTTGAGCACCAATCATGGTTTCAGTATCTAAAGGATGTCCTACCTTGATTCGCTTGACGCGCTCAATGGCTTTTTCTAAAAATGCATCTGCAATGCTTTCTTGAACCAAGGCACGAGATGGGCAGGTACATACTTCACCTTGGTTTAAGGCAAACATGGCAAAGCCTTCTAGCGCTTTATTTAGGAAATCATCTTCTTTATCCATAATATCTTCAAAGAAAATGTTCGGAGATTTACCACCCAGTTCGAGTGTGACGGGAATAATATTTTCTGTCGCATATTGCATAATCAACTGTCCAACTTGGGTTGAACCTGTAAATGCAATTTTAGCGATACGTGGACTGGTTGCGAGAGGACGACCGACTTCAGCACCATAGCCATTGATGACGTTCAACACACCTGCTGGTAAAAGATCTTGAATGAGTTCGAGAACCAATAAAATTCCAACTGGAGTTTGTTCAGCCGGTTTTAAAACCACGCAATTTCCTGCCGCAAGCGCAGGAGCAAGTTTCCAAGCTGCCATCAAAATCGGGAAGTTCCATGGGATAATTTGGCCGACCACACCCAACGGCTCATGGAAATGATAGGCAATGGTATCTTCATCAATTTCTGAAATGCCGCCTTCTTGTGCGCGGATACACCCTGCAAAGTAACGGAAATGGTCAATTGCCAATGGAATATCCGCTGCTAAGGTTTCACGAACAGGTTTTCCATTGTCCCAAGTCTCTGCCACCGCAAGCATTTCAAGGTTTGCTTCCATGCGATCAGCAATTTTAAGTAAGATATTTGAACGGAATGTTGGAGAGCTTTTATTCCATTCTGCTTTAGCTTTGTGTGCTGCATCTAGTGCCAGTTCAATGTCTTCGACAGAAGAACGCGGTATCTTTGTAAACACTTTGCCATCGACAGGCGAAACGTTATCGAAGTATTCTCCTCTAGTAGGAGCGACCCATTGACCACCAATGAAATTTTCATACTGTGGTTTAAACTGGACTTTTGAATTAGGTTGATTCGGATCGATGTAACGCATATAAATATTCCTTTGCTTATAATTGATCTTAAGCATCTACAGCTTTGGTATAAGGTACTTTTGTACGCTATTTCACTAGGATAGATCGGTGAAGGTTGGAGAAAGGTTGGAAACCATGCTCAAGTGTGAGGGATACACAAATGTTTACAAAACAAGAGCTAATACGGCAAAGACAGTCTATTGATCAGTTAAAGCAACAAAATAGTTTGTCTCCCCAAAGCGCTGAGAAACTAGAGCAGAGTATTGCGAGTTCTTGGCAGCGATCTGTATCGTCTTCAATTCCAAAAGAGCGCCTTGCAGCACCTTTACTCAATCAAAATAAGAAAAATTCAAGTAGTTTGGATAAGGCTTTAAATGCTTGTGCTAACGAGTTAAGTCATATTGCAGCGCAGTCATCGATGGTGATCGCTGTGGGGGATGTTGGAAGTACCATTATATGGACAGCTTCAAGTACGCAAATGCAAAGTGCTGCTGAAAAGGTACATTTTATCGCGGGTGGGCAGTGGGCAGAGGAGGTCGTCGGTACCAATGCCTTAGCGTTATCACTTAAAACGCAACAATCCAGCTGTGTGTTTTCAAATGAACACTATATGGAGTCGATTCATGATTGGGTTTGTTATGCCGCACCGATCATTGATCCGTATTCTAAGCAAGTCTTAGGCGTAGTGGATTTATCGACTACATGGAAAAAGCACAATAGTTTAGGCGTATTAGCTGTCGAACGTTGCGCCTCGATTATTCAAACGGCACTGATCGAACAGCAACGACAACATTTATACATTCGTGCTTTTTCGACACCGCAGATTTTCTTTAATGGTAAATCGCTGGTGCTTACGCCACGCCAAATTGAGATTTTGGCAATATTGGTATTGTGTCCAAATGGCTTAAATCTAGAAAAATTGCATCAAGCTTTATATGGTGAACGTAAAGTGAGTATCGGCACTTTAAAAGCTGAAATGTCGCAACTGAGAGATATCTTAGGTGGAATGCTAGGTTCAAGACCATACCGTCTATTGGCAGATGTAGAAGCAGATTTTCTTTTGGCTGAACAAGCACTTGATTCTGGATATGTGGCTTCTGCATTACAGTTATATAAAGGTGTTTTTCTCGCTAAAACTGAAAGCCCATTTTTATGTGCATGGCGAGATTGTTTAGAGTCGCGTTTGAGTGATGCGATTTTTAAAACCACAGAAACGGATTTACTATTGAAACACGTGGCTCATTTTCCTGAAGCAATCGATGCCGTTGAGCGTCTGATGGAATTATTACCTGCTGAGCATCCTGCACATCAATCACTGACTAAATTTAGAGATATGCCTTAAATATTGGTTTTCATAAATTAATATCGAGGCGATTATATGCTTTTAAATAAGGAGGGATAAATATAACTCAAAGCATTTATTTCGCTTTGCTCGTCTTGAAATGAGAATGAATAGTAGACTGTTTATATTCCATAGTGCTTTAAAATAGGTATCACGAAAAAAACTCAATGTTTTGCTATCTAAATAGCGAGAACAAAGACTGGTGTTCTCGCTATTTTTAATCGATCAAATCAAAATGAGCTTTCTATAGTATTTTTATATATTTTACCGTCTTTCATAATGATCTTAAAATTGTTTTCAGGGTCTTCTACTAATCGAATATTCTCTAGTGGATTACCATTGACGAGTATTAAATCAGCATATGCACCCTCTGATATTTCCCCTAATTTTCCATCTTGATAAGGATTTCTTTTGCCACTTAGATATAAGAGTTGAGCATTGTCATAAGTTGCCATTTTTAAGACTTGATATGGGGAGAACCATCTTGTCATTTTAGCGAGTTGCTTGCCTTGCTTTACCGCCAAAGAAGGATCGAATAGACAATCTGTTCCCCATGCTAATTTCACATTATATTTTTTCGCAAGATTGTAGGCATTATCAGTGCCTTTCGTCATTTCAAGTTGTTTTTTTCTATTTGCCGATCCTTCAGGAAAAGGAATCGCTTCCTCATCATCTAAAAAGGGTTGTAGACTCCACCAAACCCCTTTTTCAGCCATCAGTTTGGCAGTTTTGTCATCGATCAGTTGCCCATGTTCAATAGATTTTACACCTGCGTTGATCGCTGTTCTAATTGCATGAGGGGTATAAGCATGAACAGTTACATAGGTTCCCCAATTTGAAGCAGCATCTACAGCAGCTTTGAACTCTGCTTCGGTGTATTGGCTGACATCCAAAGGATCATAATTAGAGGAGACACCTCCACCAGCCATGAGCTTTAATTGGGTCGCACCCTGACGTAATTGTTCACGGGAACGGATGAGAACTTGATCTGCACCATCAGCGATTACAGCCATACCATTTCGTTCTTGATATGAAAGTTCTCCTATTTTTCGAGGAACGTCAGTAGGGAATCCAAAATCACCATGTCCACCAGTTTGAGAAATAAAAGCACCACTCGCAAAAACTCGAGGGCCATTAACCAAGCCGTGATCTATCGCTTTTGCCAAAGAGAGTGCACCACCACCCATATCTCGTACGGTAGTAAAACCTCGTAATAATTGCTTTTCGGCAGCGTGTGCAGCAAATAAATTGATGAATGCATAATCAGACAAGATCGCTTGTTGTTGAGGAATACTTTCAAACATGAGGTGAGCATGGTTATCAATTAATCCTGGAATTAAATATTGACCTTTTCCATCTATAATTTTTGTAGAACCACTCTTATTTGTCATGATGGGTGTGTTACTAATTTTTTTGATTAAATTACCTTCTATTAATACATTGCCTTTAACGATTTTATTGTCCTTACCGTTGAAAATATTAACATTATTGATTAATACAACGGTTTTGACCTCATTCGCAAAAGCGGTATTACTTATCAATGCAAAAACCATCAACCAAAGGATTGTTTTCATCTCTTTAAACTTGTTGAAAAATAACATGATATTCATTGGCTTTTACTGCTCTAATAATTGGAAGTTTAAAGATAACATGGCTGATAATATTTAATAAATAGGCCTTTGATAGTCATAGGATTTATTATGTAATAAGCTGTGAATTATATTTATATCTTTGGATTGTCCTAGTGTCTTATGCACTTAACTTTTCAATTTTATTTGGAATAATGGGTTGCCGTAGAGTTTAGACATCAGCAAGAAATCTTGATATGAGTTGTTAAGTTGATGCTTATTCTAATTCAACGAGTATTGAAATAAAAAAAGGGAATATCGTTGCAGAGATATTCCCAAAAAAGTAAGCCTGTCGTCGGAGTGCTTTGGCTTACTTTTGAGAGGAAATAAATTTAAAGTGCAGCTTTGAAAATCTCAACCACTTGAGCGTGGGTGGCTTTACGAGGATTGGTTAACATACAGGCATCTTTTTGTGCATTTTCAGCCATGATGGCAAGATCTTCGGTTTTCACACCAAGTTCGGTCAAACCAGAAGGAATACCAATCGAAGCGGAGAGTTCTCGAATCGCATCTATTGCGGCGTATGCTGCTTCCGTTTCAGTAAAACCTTCCGTGTTGATCCCCATCAATTCTGCAATTTTTGCATAACGATCTTGGCAAGCAATCAGGTTGAATTCGCAAACATGGGGTAAAAGCACCGCATTACATACGCCGTGTGGAAGATTATAGAAACCACCTAGTTGATGTGCCATTGCATGCACATAACCGAGAGAAGCATTGTTAAACGCCATACCCGCTAAATATTGTGCATAACTCATGGCATCACGCGCTTCAATATTTTCACCATTGGCAACAGCAGGGCGTAACCATTGACTAATCATACTAATCGCTTTTTCTGCACAAGCATCTGTAATCGGATTTGCAGCGGTAGAAACATAAGCCTCGACAGCGTGGGTTAATGCATCCATCCCAGTTGCAGCAGTTAAACCCGCAGGTTTAGCGACCATGAGTTTAGGATCATCAATCGCGATCAGCGGCGTACAACGCCAATCAACGATTGCCATTTTGACATGGGTATCAGTATTGGTAATGATACAAAAACGGGTCATTTCAGAGGCTGTTCCTGCCGTAGTATTGATTGCGATGAGTGGTGTCATTGGCACGGTACTTTTATCAATACCTTCATAATCACGAATATGCCCACCGCCAGCAGTAACTAAGCCGATGCCTTTGGCGCAATCATGTGAAGAGCCGCCGCCGAGAGAAACAATAAAATCACAACCATTGTCGTTATATGCTTGTACACCATTGTGGACATTGATATCGGTTGGGTTTGGTTCAGCACCTGCAAAGATATGGCTATCAACACCAGCATTTTTTAAATATTCTGAAATAGTTGCCGCCACACCAAATTTAAATAATCCTTCGTCGGTGACAATGAGTGCTTTTTTAGCACCAAGATTTTGAGCTTTGATTCCAATTTCTTTGGCACAGCCAGGTCCAAAAAGTGAGACGCAAGGGATATAAAAACCGTTAGTTTGATCTGCAATATTCTTAAAAGCCATGGAGCGATTCCTTCTTCCATAATCCATTGTTTGTTATGCAGTGATTTCATCACTGTAGGCTTAGTATGCAGGGGGTGAAAATTTTTCCTACCTACCAAATACCTACCAAACGATGTCAGATAGTAGAATCATGATTTGATTATGAAAGTTTTAAAAAAAGATATGATTTTGGAATGAATCGCACTCAAAGTTAATGATTATGCAACAAAGCCTTTCATCTCTATGCGGTTATGTAATATTTAGTAGTTTATCCTGAAAATAAAAAAACGCACTGTACAATCAAAATTCACTCTTTTTTCACACTTAACTTAATACGTTAAAAAATATAGTAAAGCATAAATATTTAATCACATTTCTTCTTAATTCAAGTTGAAGGCAAAGGAGTAACCATGACTCTATTATTGATATTGCTTAGCTTGTTGATTCAGTTTGCTGTGTTGTGGGCTGTATTTTATTTCAAACTAAATCAAACAATCGGTAGTCTCGTTTCTGTTGCAGTTGCAGTCATCTGTGCTGTGTTTATTACACCGTGGAGTTTATTGGTTGGTATACCGATTATTCTAATGAGTATCGTGATATTAATTCCTGCACTACGTGAAGCACTGATTAGTCGCCCCGCATTTAATCTTCTCTCCAATGCGATGCCAAGTATGAGTACGACAGAAAGAGAAGCGTTAGAAGCAGGTACCAGTTGGTGGGAAAAAGAGCTATTTATGGGGGAGCCTGATTGGGAGAAATTTGATCAATATCCTTATCCAAAGCTTTCAACTGAAGAACAATCTTTTTTAGACAATGAAGTTGAGCAACTGTGTTCAATGCTAGATGAATGGCAAATTCATCATCACCAAAAAGATTTGCCGCCAGAAGTTTGGCAGTTTATTAAAGATAAAGGGTTTCTTGGTTTAATTATTCCAAGAACATTTGGTGGTAAAGAGTTTTCCGCTTTTGCGCAAAGTCGCATTATGAGTAAGATTGCGTCACGATCTTTAACCGCAGCAGTAAGCTGTATGGTCCCTAACTCTTTGGGTCCGGGCGAGTTGTTGTTGCACTACGGAACCACTGAACAGAAACAGCGTTATTTGCCGGGCTTAGCTGACGGTACAGAAGTGCCTTGTTTTGGTTTAACCAGTCCTGAAGCGGGTTCTGACGCAGGTGCAATTCCAGATACAGGTATCGTGTGTTATGGAAACCATGATGGTAAAGAAGTCCTTGGTTTAAAAATGAATTTTTCTAAACGCTGGATTACTTTGGCTCCAATTGCAACGGTGATTGGTCTGGCATTTAAGCTCTACGATCCAGATGGCTTGTTGGGAGATAAAAACAAAGTTGAATATGGAATTACGTGTGCCTTAATTCCGTCCAGCCATGAAGGAATTAAAATCGGGGCAAGACATCATCCCGGTGCCCCTTTTATGAATGGTACGGTTGAAGGGACTGATATCTTTATCCCGATCGACTGGATTATTGGTGGTCAAGAGAATGCTGGTAAAGGCTGGCGTATGTTGATGGAGTGTCTCGGTGTTGGACGCGGCATTTCATTGCCTGCATTAGCGACGGCTGCAGGGGAGATGGGTTATCTTTTAGTGGGTGCTTTTGC
Source organism: Acinetobacter haemolyticus (assembly GCF_003323815.1). Classification (NCBI taxonomy): domain Bacteria; kingdom Pseudomonadati; phylum Pseudomonadota; class Gammaproteobacteria; order Moraxellales; family Moraxellaceae; genus Acinetobacter; species Acinetobacter haemolyticus. Next base: position 2,519,255 of record NZ_CP030880.1, on the reverse strand, counting down.
GAGTATCCGACAACAATTTAAAATCTCCGTTGGGCATTTTGAGGGTGTACAAGAAGCGACCAGTGATATTGCAAGTGATGCTTATATGCTGGAATCATTTAGATATCTAGTGACATGTGGACTCAATCAGGGTGGAACGCCAGCAGTAATGACTGCCATGGCGAAGTATTACGCTACCGAAACCATGAGAAAAGTGATTAATCATGGTATGGATGTGGTCGGTGGTCGTGCAATTCAGCTTGGACCACGTAACTTCCTTGCGTTGACCTATCAGTCTATTCCAGTGGCTATCACGGTTGAAGGTGCCAATATTTTGACACGTTCATTGATGATTTTTGGTCAAGGTTCGATGAGATGTCATCCATACTTGTTTGAAGAATTGCAATTGTTGCAATCAGAAGATAAAGCGGCGGCACTTAAACAATTTAGTCCATTGTTGTTTAAGCATTTGGCTTATACCTTTAATCGTGGTGCCAAAGCGGTGGCATTTGCTATCACGGGAGGATCTCGTGAAGGCTCTAAGCAAGCTGACGATTTTTCAAAACCGTATTATGCGGTGATCAATCGAATGAGTGCTGATTTTGCACTGACCGCAGATATGGCATTGGGTATTTTAGCTGGTGATTTGAAACGCAAAGAAATGCTTTCGGGTCGCTTGGCGGATATCCATTCGCATCTATTTATTGCGACAGCGATTTTAAAATACTATGAAAATGGTCAACGTACAGCGTCTGATCAAAAACATGCTGAATTGGCATTGAATAAAGCCTTGTTTAATGCACAGGAAGCATTTTTCGGATTCTATGATAACTTCCCAATGAAAATTGCCGCGAAGTTGGTGAAATTGGTATGTTTCCCATTTGGTCGCCCAATTGCTAAACCATCTGATCAGTTGAAGCAGGACGTGGCTCAATTGTTGTTACAGGAAACGCCATTTAGAGCAGAGCTGAAAAAACATGTGTATTACAACACTGATGAAAGTGATGTGATGGGGCGCATGGAGTCTACTTTCCAAATGTTGTTAGCAATACAACCGCTTTGGAATAAGTTTAAAAAAGCAGAATCCAAAGATCAGTTTAAAGGGCTGTCATTTGAGGAGCATATTGCAGATGCCGTTGCTGTCGGTTTTATTAATACCACAGAGGCAGAACAGCTGTTGAAATACAATGCTAAACGTTATGACAGTATGCTGACGGATGTTTTTGATGAACATTTAGAAAAGGATCTGCCCTTAGAAAATCCACATTTAAAAACTTAGTCTAAATTAACATTGGAGCTACCAAGCCGTTTGATGCCATATCGTATCAAGCGGCTTTTCACTTGATAGGGACTTAAGTTTTATATGTAGAAAGTAAAATACTGGTTTCACTATTGTAAATCCCTGAAATATTGCGGATACGTTCAAGTGCCTTATCGAAGTTGATTAAACTGTCAGATTCTAACTCCACCAAAATGTCCCATTTACCATTGGTGGTATGTAAGCGTTCAACGGCGGATTCTAAGCGTAGTTCACGTATTACAGCTTGGGCTTTGGTACCTTCCACCATAATGCTCATCCATGCTCGAATCACATTTCTTTCAGCGTTGGGACGAAAGCGAATGGTATAGCCTGTAATGACACCCGTAGATTCCATGTATTCAATGCGCTTTTGCACAGTTGCTCGTGAGACACGTGCTTTGGCCGCCAAGTCGGTAATGGACATGCGTGCATTGTCTTTCAGTAATCCTAGAATAATATGATCTATATTGTTCATTTTGATATTTTCTATGCGCAAATTGATAAAAATTAATTCATTTTAATCATTAAAAGCAATTTTGTGAATCAATTTGATTCTTAATAATAATCAGTATATGAAGCCCAAAACATTTTTGGCGTGATGTGGCTGCGCAGAATGTGCATCAGGGATGACAGGGCAGGAAACCCTAAATAAAAAGGGAATCTGTAAAAAACAGGGATAATTGATTAATTAAGGAACAGATGATGTCTTTATCATATACGGATCAAAATAGCGGTGCTTGGCAAACCTACCTCACTCAAATTGATCGAGTGGCGCCATATCTTGACGCAGACCTAAGCAATTTTATTAATACGTTGAAAACGCCTAAGCGTACATTAATCGTTGATGTTCCTATTGTTATGGATGATGGTTCGATCCGTCATTTCGAAGGTTATCGTGTTCAACACAATTTATCTCGCGGTCCTGGTAAAGGCGGTATTCGTTATCATCAAGATGTTGAGCTCAATGAAGTCATGGCCTTATCTGCATGGATGACCATTAAAACCGCCGTACTTAATCTCCCATTCGGTGGTGCAAAAGGTGGCATCCGTGTCAATCCAAAAGAATTGTCCCCGCGTGAGTTAGAGCGTTTAACTCGCCGTTTTACCAGTGAAATCAGTCCCATCATTGGTCCTCAAATTGATATTCCTGCGCCAGATGTCGGTACCAATGCCAACATTATGGGTTGGATGATGGACACCTATTCAAGTATTAAAGGCCATACAGTTACAGGTGTAGTGACGGGCAAACCTGTGCATTTAGGTGGTTCTCTAGGTCGTGTACGTGCGACAGGTCGTGGTGTATTTGTGACTGGTTTAGAGGTTGCAAAGCGTATTGGCTTAACGATTGAAGGTACCAAAGTTGCTGTACAAGGCTTTGGTAATGTGGGTAATGAAGCCGCTTATTTATTTAGTCATGCTGGTGCAAAAGTGGTGTGTGTACAAGACCACACAGGCACGATTTTTAATGCAGATGGTTTAAATGTAAAAGCATTACAAAAGCATGTCACTGAACATGGTGGTGTGATGGGATTTGCTGAGGCAACGGTCATTTCGAATGATGAGTTCTGGAATGTCGATATGGACATTCTGATTCCTGCGGCATTAGAAGGTCAGATTACAGTTGAGCGTGCTCAGAAACTAAAAGCCAAAATTGTATTGGAAGGTGCCAATGGTCCAACCTATCCAGAAGCAGATGATGTGTTCATCACACGAAATATTGTCGTGGTCCCAGATGTGATTTGTAACGCTGGTGGTGTGACCGTCAGTTATTTCGAATGGGTTCAAGACATGGCGAGTTATTTCTGGACCGAAGATGAAATCAATGAACGCCTCGATAAATTAATGATTCAAGCAACGGCAGATGTTTGGGAAATCGCACAGCATAAGGCATGTAGTTTACGTACCGCTGCTTATATTTTGGCATGTGAGCGTATTTTAAAAGCGCGTAAAGAACGCGGTATTTTCCCAGGTTAATAAATTTAGTACATCAGCTTAAAACTGGGCTGTGATATTTAAAAACAGCCCAATGATCAAACAGGAAGTGAGTAAATAAAATGAGTAATGTCACGATTACACGTAGCAACTTTAATGACTGGATGGTTCCGGTTTTTGCACCAGCAAATTTCATTTTAGTGCGTGGTGAAGGCTCTCGTCTGTGGGATCAAAATGATAAAGAATATGTTGATTTTGCAGGTGGAATTGCCGTCAATGCATTAGGACATGCACATCCTGTGGCAGTCAACGCCTTAACTGAACAAGCACAGAAGCTTTGGCATATTGGCAATGGCTACACTAATGAACCAGTTTTACGCCTTGCTAAACAACTGGTGGATAGTACCTTTGCAGATAAAGTATTTTTCTGTAACTCGGGTGCAGAAGCCAACGAAGCCGCATTAAAACTGGCTCGAAAAATTGGTTTGCTCAGTGGCAATCCTAACAAAAAGAATATCGTTGCATTTAAAAATGCTTTTCACGGTCGTACCTTATTTACGGTTACGGCAGGCGGTCAACCGAAATATTCACAAGATTTTGCGCCATTGCCTGAAGGTATTGAACATACCGCATTCAATGATTTAGAAGCTGCGAAAGCAGTGATTAATGAAAATACCTGTGCGGTGATTGTTGAACCAATCCAAGGTGAGGGTGGTGTTGTTCCTGCTGATCTTGAGTTCTTAAAAGGTCTACGTACGCTGTGTGATGAAAAAGGTGCAGTGCTGATTTTTGATGAAGTACAAACTGGTGTTGGTCGTACAGGTTCGCTCTACGCTTATATGAATACAGGGGTAACGCCAGATATTTTAACCACCGCAAAAGCATTGGGTGGCGGTTTCCCAATTGGTGCCATGATCACGACAGATAAATACGCCAATATGTATGCGGTGGGTGATCACGGTACAACCTATGGTGGTAATCCATTGGCCTGTGCTGTTGCTGGTGCTGTATTTGAGTTCATCAATACGCCTGAAGTCCTAGAGGGCGTGAAACAACGTCATCAATATTTCGTAGATGCGTTAAATAAATTGAATGCTGAATATGATTTGTTTAAGGAAATCCGAGGTCAAGGCTTATTGATTGGCTGTGTGCTTAAAGATGAATATGCAGGCAAAGCAAAAAACATCGTCACCTTGGCAGGTGAAGAAGGTCTTTTAGCACTCGTCGCTGGTGCAGATGTGGTGCGTTTTACGCCGTCATTGATTATCTCTCAACAAGATATTGATGAAGGTCTAAGTCGTTTTGCTCGTGCTTTAGCACGTCTTTAATCCATTTGTGAGCATCTAACCATGATGATTGTTAGACATGCAGCGCATCGGGATTTAGATGATATTTATCGTTTAGCGCAACGAGCAGGAGAGACAGGCATTGGTCTGACCTCCTTGCCACGAAATAAAGAAATCTTGGCTGAACGTATTACCCGGACAGCCAATACCTTGGCTGGTTTAGCCGAAAAGTCAGATGAGAGCTATTTATTTGTACTTGAGGACACCACTCTGCAAAAAATTGTGGGTGTGAGTGCGATTGAAGTTGCGGTGGGTTTAAACGAGCCCTTCTATAACTTCCGTGTGGCCACACAGGTGCATGCTTCGAAAACCTTAAATGTATATAAGGCCTTAGATACACTGTTTCTGAGTAATGACCATACGGGTTGTAGCGAACTGTGTACGTTGTTCCTTGATCCTGATTATCGTAAAAATCAAAACGGCAAATTTTTATCAAAGGTACGCTTTCTCTTTATCGCCGCATTTCAGTCGCACTTTAAAGCAAGACTGATTGCGGAGATGCGTGGTTATTCTGATCAAAATGGACATTCACCATTTTGGGATGCCTTGGGATATCACTTCTTTAATATGGATTTTGCGACCGCAGATTATTTGAGTGGCATTGGACAAAAAGTTTTTATTGCTGAATTGATGCCAAGATTTCCGGTTTATGTGGATTTATTACCCGCCGATGCTCGTGCAGTCATTGCCGAAGTTCATCCTCAAACACTTCCAGCAGCTAAAGTATTGATGTCAGAAGGGCTTCAATATCAAGGCTATGTCGATATTTTTGATGCGGGACCAACCTTAGAAGCCAACACTGCCGATCTACGTGCAGTGAAGGAAAGTCGTTTACTCACAGTCAAAATCACTGAGCAAATTGAAACGACAGATATTCACTATTTGGTTGCCAATGACCAATACCAAGATTATTGCGTGCTGTTGATCAATAACTGCGTCTCAGAGGGCGATACTTTAATGATCACACCAGCACAAGCTCAAGCACTCCATGTTAGCGAACAGGACGAAGTGCGAGTTTTAGCATTAGATAAAATGGAGAATCACTAATGTCACAAGGTGCATTATTAATCAATGGTGCTTGGGTACAGGGAAAAGGTACAAGCTTTATTAAAACCAATCCTGTGAGCAATCAACAGATTTGGGCGGGTCACGAAGCCAATCTTGTTGATGTTGATACAGCGTGTGCGGCAGCAAGAGACGCTTTCCCTGCATGGGCACGACTTGGATTAGAACGACGTATTGAGATTATTGAACGTTTTGCGAGTTTACTTGAACAAAATAAAAATCAACTGGCTCAAGTGATTAGTCAAGAAACCAGTAAACCACTTTGGGAAACCTTGACTGAAGTCCAATCGATGATTGGGAAAGTCGCGATTTCAATTCGTGCTTATCATCAACGTACGGGTTTTAGTGAAACTGAAATGCCAGATGGCATCGCATCATTGCGTCATCGCCCTCATGGGGTACTCGCTGTATTTGGTCCCTATAATTTCCCCGGGCATCTACCGAATGGTCATATCGTGCCTGCATTAATTGCGGGTAATACGGTGGTATTTAAGCCAAGTGAGCTTACGCCATGGACAGCAGAAGAAACTGCAAAATTGTGGCAACAGGCTGGATTACCAAAGGGGGTGCTCAACCTTGTGCAAGGTGGTCGCACCACAGGTGAGGCTTTAGCTGCTGCTGAACAAATTGACGGTTTACTGTTTACAGGTAGCGCCAACACTGGCTATCACTTGCATAAACAAATGGCAGGTGCACCTGAAAAAATTCTAGCCCTTGAGATGGGCGGAAATAATGCCTTAATTATTGATGAAGCAACGGATATTGATGCAGTGGTGAATCTAGCCATCCAATCCGCTTTCGTGTCTGCGGGACAACGTTGTACCTGTGCACGTCGTATTATTGTGAAACACGGCGTCAATGGCGATGCATTTATTCAACGTTTTGTTGAAGTCGCAAAAAACTTAGTGATCGGTGCTTGGGATGCAGAACCACAACCATTTATGGGTGGGGTAATCTCAGCGCATGCTGCAGATCAGATGATGGCAGCACAAAGCAAACTGATTGCTTTGGGAGCAAAGCCATTACTTGAAATGACCCGTCCTCAAGCTGACAGTTCATTACTTACCGCTGGCATCTTAGATGTAAGTGAAGTGAATGCAATCCCAGATGATGAATACTTTGGTCCATTGACAACGATCTATCGTTATCACGATTTTGATGAAGCACTCAAAATAGCGAATAACACACGTTTTGGTTTGGCTGTTGGTTTGGTTTCACCTGATCGAGAGTTATTTGATCGTGTGCTGATCGAAGCACGCGCTGGCATCGTGAACTGGAATAAACCATTAACGGGTGCTTCTAGTGCTGCACCATTTGGCGGTGTCGGTGCATCTGGTAACCATCGTGCAAGTGCATTTTATGCAGCAGATTATAGTGCGTGGCCGATGGCTTCACTGGAAAGTGATCACGTTACACTACCTTCAAAATTATCACCGGGCATTGTGCTCTAAGTTAAATCGTGCCGTGACGATAGGGAGAAAAAAATGTCAGGTTATGAAATCAATTTTGATGGTTTAGTTGGACCAACCCACCACTATGCAGGCTTATCTTTTGGTAATGTTGCATCGACCAAAAATCGCAATAACGCATCGAATCCGAAATTAGCTGCCAAGCAAGGCTTAAAGAAAATGAAAGCCCTTGCGGATTTAGGGCTTAAGCAAGGGGTGTTTGCACCACAAGAGCGTCCACATGTTCCAACCTTACGCCGTTTAGGTTTTACTGGTAGTGATATTGAGGTGATTGCACAAGCAATGCGAACAGCACCTGCATTGTTATCTTCACTCAGTTCAGCATCTTCTATGTGGACTGCAAACTCATGTACCGTGTCACCATCGGCTGATAGCGCGGACGGACGTGTACATTTTACAGCTGCAAATCTAAATAATAAGTTCCATCGCTCAATCGAGCATCATACGACAACGCGAATTCTTAAAGCGATGTTCGATAATGATATATATTTCGCGCATCATGACGCCTTACCAGATGCAGCACTATTTGGTGATGAGGGGGCAGCCAATCATAACCGTCTAGGCGGTGGATATGAGCAAGCTGGCGTTCAAGTTTTTGTTTACGGACAGCAACAGCTCGGTGGTACGGTTGCACCGAAGAAATTCCCTGCACGTCAAACCCGTGAAGCGAGTGAGGCGATTGCACGTTTACACCGTTTAGATGCAAAACGGACGATATTTATTCAACAGAATCCTGACGTGATTGATCAAGGTGTATTTCATAACGATGTGATAGCGGTCAGCAACCAACAGGTACTTTTCCATCATCAACATGCGTTTTTGAATCAAACACAAGCCTTGGATGAAATTCGCCAGAAAATGGCAGGGATTGAGCAAGAGTTTATTTCGATCGAAGTCCCTGAAAACCGTGTGACGGTTGAGGATGCTGTTGCGACATATTTATTCAATAGCCAGATTCTGACACGAGCAGATGGTGGGATGAGTATCGTTGTACCTGAAGAGTCTCGTCAAAACAAAGCGGTTTGGAGCTATTTGAATGACATGATTCAGATGGGCACACCTATTGATGACATCAAGGTGTTTGATCTGCGTGAAAGTATGCGTAATGGCGGTGGACCAGCATGTTTGCGTTTACGTGTTGCGGTCAATCAAAAAGAGTTAGCAGCAGTTAATCCAAATTTATTTATGAATGACGACCTGTTTAAAACACTCAATCAATGGGTAGATCAACATTATCGTGATGAATTAACGCAGGATGATTTAGCAGATCCAAGTTTGTTGATTGAGAGTCGTACAGCATTAGATGAATTAACCCAAATTTTAGGTTTAGGGTCTGTTTATCACTTTCAACGCTAATCTTCGTAGTTAAAAGATTGATATGGATTTTCCTCAAATCCGAATGCTCACACTGGCATTGGATTTGAGGTGGTTAAACGAGGGAGTGATGGCATATGGTTGATCTACTAGAGTTGACTCTTGCGCAGCAAACACCTGAACACACTCAAGGTGAAACAGCTGAATTTACTTGGCAATGGCTCGGTGAAGGGGTGTTGGTCTGCACGCCTAAAACACACTATAACAAAGCCATCATACTGTCTGCTGGTGTGCATGGGAATGAAACGGCACCGATTGAATTACTTGCAAAGATGATTCAAGACTTGTTTGCATGTCGTTTGCGTTTAACAGAACGGGTACTTTTTGTTTTTGGCAATACGCAAGCGATTCGCAAAGGTGTGCGTTATTTAGAAAATGATATGAACCGCATGTTTTGTGGTGCTTATCAGCAATTAACGATGGATGATGAAACCCAACGGGCTGCATTGCTAGAGCAAGTCACAACGCAATTTTTTCAACAAAGCAATGTTAATGCCCAACACTATCATTATGATTTGCATACTGCAATTCGAGCTTCATTACTTCCTGTATTTGCTTTATTTCCTTATCAAACGCAACCTTACGATGATTTTCTGATTGAAAGTCTCAATGCTGCAGATCTTGATGCTTTGGTCTATCACAATGCTGTGGGTAAAACCTTTACACATTTTACTGCTGAGCATTTCCATGCAGCGAGCAGTACTTTGGAGTTGGGTAAGGCCAAACCATTTGGTCAAAATGACTTAGCTGAGTTTTCAGCGATTGATCAAGTGCTTCGCGCTGTAATTACAGGTGGAGTTTTACCTACACGGCAAAAAAAGACTATTCGCCAATTTAAAGTTGTGGATTCAATTTTAAAACAAAGTGAGAACTTTCAACTACAGCTCGATGCAGGTGCCCCTAATTTTTCAACCTTTCAAAAAGGCGATGTAATCGCGACTCAAGAGGCTGGAAATTATATTGCACACGATCAGCAAGTTTGGATTTTATTTCCAAATCCAAACGTAAAAGTTGGATTAAGGGCTGGGCTTGTCCTCAAAGAAATGATGTAGATAAAAACCAGTCTTCATATTTAAAGCGGTTCAAGGAAATGATGTACATGGAGTTTGAATATGGATATTCAGTAGAAACAAATAATTGAAAAGTGAAGGATTCTCTCAATCATCCTTTTTAAAAATCGAAACAGCAAGGACAAGTTGTCATAAGAATACAATTGGAGTAATTGTGTATGAGTAATAACAATGAGAAGACATTTCTGACAGGAGATGTCTTGAGTGGGGACTATGCACCCCAGCAAGAGTCATCTCAGCAATCGAATGTTTCATCATCTGGTGTGGTGGTTGGACAACCATTAAAACGAGCTATGACCAAGCGTCATTTGGTGATGCTCTCATTAGGTGGCGCGATTGGAACAGGACTGTTTCTTGGATCGGGAGATGTCATTTCTCAAGCTGGGCCTTTTGGGGCTGTTTTAGCTTACTTACTCGGTGGTGTTATTGCCTATATGGTGATGTTATGTCTCGGAGAGTTGGCTGTACACATGCCTGTTTCTGGGGCTTTTGGTGAATACGCTCGCACCTATATTGGTCCGGGTACAGGTTACATGGTGACTTGGTTGTATTGGTTGACATGGACTGCCACCCTCGGTACAGAATTTACTGCCGCGGCATTGCTTATGCAGGAATGGTTTCCTTCGGTTTCGATGTGGATATGGACATTAATATTTGCAGGTTTAGTTTTTGCACTCAATGTGAGTTCGACTCGTTTTTTTGCTGAGTCAGAGTTTTGGTTATCACTTGTTAAAGTGTTGACGATTATTTGCTTTATTGGTTTGGGGCTTGTGGCGATCTTTGGTTTTATTCCTTATCAAGGTCATGAATCAGCGCCATTGTTTAGTAAATTGACAGAACATGGTTGGTTCCCTCAAGGTATTTTCCCAATTTTTGCCACGATGCTGATCGTAAATTTTGCCTTTTCCGGCACTGAGTTAATTGGTGTGGCTGCAGGTGAAGCAGAAGATCCAGCCAAAACTGTACCGAAAGCAATTAATGCTGCGATTTGGCGCTTACTGATTTTCTTTGTGGGTACGATAGTGGTGATTTGTGCCTTACTTCCATTTGAAATGGCAGGCCTCAATGCCAGTGGTATTAGTAGCAGCCCATTTGTGACGGTATTTAATTTTATTGGGATTCCGTATGCAGAAGATATTATTCGTTTTGTGATTATTACCGCGTTACTTTCTGCAGCAAACTCAGGGTTATTTGCTGCATCTCGCATGATGTGGTCGCTCTCCATTCAAAAACAATTACCTAAAGTGTTTTCTACGCTCACTGCTTCGGGTACACCGATTATTGCAATTGTAGTCACCATGTTCGGTGCAATTCCTGGACTATTATCAGAGCATTTCGCACCAGAAACGATTTTTAAGAACTTGTTGGGTGTCGCTGCATTTACCATGGTAGTGGTGTGGATTACGATTTGTGTTAGCCAGTTTAACTTCCGTAGACAATGGATCAAATCAGGTAAAACCGTTAAGGATCTGAAATTTGCTGCGCCATTGTTTCCTTTGACACCGATTTTAGGTGGCGTATTCTGCGTGATTACCTGCTTGAGTATGGTGGCTGATCCATCAATGCAAGTTGGTTTTGTCTGCTGTCTATTATTCATCATTGCATGTTATGCAAGTTACTATTTCTTTTATAAGGATAAATTGTCTTAAATGATCCATCATGCTCAAGTACGTATACGGGAGATAAGGTTTTAATGTATGCGTACTTTGCTTGTTAAACTTTTGCACCATTATAACTTCATTTTGGTCTTTATTTTGCCATACTATTTAGTCTCTAAATAATGATGCACTTTATATACAACCAGATAAATACAGTTTCAGAGCTTGATTAGTGTAAATTATTACAAGGCCAAAGTTCAGTGATGGATGGACTTGAGCAATGAAGATTAGATATTTGACGGTGAAGTGAACGAGTACGGTATGACAGTAAATCCAATTAAAATCAAAAAACCTTTGTATATCCCTTATGCTGGAAACGCGCTTTTAGAATTACCTTTGTTAAATAAAGGTTCTGCTTTTACTGAAGACGAACGTGAACGATTCAATTTACATGGTTTGATCCCTAACAATATTGAAAATATTGAAGAACAGACACAGCGTTCGTATCAGCAGTATTTATCTTTTGGCAGCGACTTAAATAAACATATTTATTTAAGAAACATCCAAGATACTAACGAAACGCTTTTTTATAATTTATTAAGTCAACATTTAGATGAAATGTTGCCCATTATCTATACCCCTACTGTAGGCGAGGCTTGTCAACGCTTCTCTGATATTTATCGTCGTCATCGCGGTATTTTTATTTCTTATGGTGAGAAAGAATATATCGATCAGATTATTCATAATGTGAATAAGCGTAATGTTAAAGTTATCGTGATCACGGATGGTGAGCGTATTCTCGGTTTGGGGGATCAAGGGATCGGCGGTATGGGGATTCCGATTGGAAAGCTGTCGCTATATACAGCATGTGGTGGGATTAGTCCTGCCTATACATTGCCGATCACCATTGATGTGGGAACCAATAACCAAGCATTATTAAATGATCCGATTTATATGGGGTTGAAGAGTCCGCGGATTACAGGTGAGGAATATTACCAGTTTGTAGAAAAAATTATTTCTGCAATTCGTAAACGCTGGCCTAATGTGCTTATCCAGTTTGAAGATTTTGCGCAACATAATGCGATGCCTTTACTTAATCAGTATCGTGATAGGATTTGTTGCTTTAATGACGATATTCAAGGTACGGCAGCAGTCACCGTTGCGACACTGATTGCAGCTTCACGTGCACAAGGTAAACAACTTAAAGATCAGACTATTACCTTTGTCGGTGCAGGTTCTGCAGGTTGTGGTATTGCTGAGCATATTGTACGACAAATGATCGATGAAGGCTTAAGCGATCATGAGGCGCGTTCACGGATTTTTATGGTGGATCGCTTTGGTTTGATGACTGATCAACAAGCAAATTTATTAGATTTCCAGAAAAAATTGGCAACCCCAGTCGCTGCGATTCAATCATGGGAAGGATTAAGTGACAATATTGCCTTGTTGGATGTGGTGAAGAATGCCAAACCGAGCATTTTGATTGGCGTATCTGGACAGGCTGGATTATTTAGCGAAGAAGTGATTAAGACTTTAGCTAAATATTATAAGCATCCAATTATCTTGCCATTGTCGAATCCAACCTCCCAAGTTGAGGCGCAACCTAAAGATATCATTGAATGGACACAAGGTTCAGCGATTGTAGCAACAGGTAGTCCGTTTGCTCCCGTGTATTATGAAGGCAAACCTTATTCGATTGCACAATGCAATAACTCATATATTTTCCCTGGGATTGGACTGGGTGTGCTCGCTTGTGGAGCGACACATATTAGTGACTCAATGTTGATGGCAGCAAGTACTGCTTTGGCGGATTGTTCTCCTCGACTGAAAAACCCAACAGCTGACTTGTTGCCAAATATTAATGATATTCAACAGGTTTCAAAGTTTATTGCCTTTAAAGTAGCAAAAGCAGCGATGGCAGATGGCTTGGCTGTTCCGATGAGTAATGATCTACTCAAGACGGTGATCGATGATAACTTCTGGACACCTGAATATCGTCATTATCGTCGGGTAACCTTCTAATCCTTTTTTAAATAGAAAGTGACCTCCGAAGTGGAGGTCACTTTTTTGGGAAAAATGATCTATTCTCCGTAATCTAAACCATACTTCTCAACTCATTCGCCGTGTTATGCAATAGCGGGAGGACGTGTTGAATTAAATAATCTTCTTGGACGCGATTGGTCTGTGACATGCAGTTTAATGCTGCAATTGCTTGACCTTGAGCATTGAGAACAGGGACAGCAATCGCGATCACGCCGAGCTCATGTTCTTCTTTGGACAAACAATAATCCGAGCTTGCAATGTGTTGTAAACGTTCCAAGAATGCAGCTTCATTTGTTTCTGTGAATGCAGTTAAACGTTTTAATCCGTATTTCTGTACCCAATTTTTTTGCTGTTCTTGTGATAAAGCCGCTAATAAAACCTTACCTGTTGATGTGGCATGTGCAGGCAAACGGTGCCCAAGATGCATTCCAAAAGGGCTGACTCTGAGATTATCTTGCTGAGGTAAATAACTCCGTGCAATAGGGACAACTTCATTTTCATCCAAAACAACGATGGAAAAAGTGAGTGTTGTTTGTGCACATAAGAGATTTAGAAAAGACTGAGTAATTTTGGGTAAATGTGCGGAGCTTAAATATGAACTTGAAAAGCGTAAGACTCGATGCGTAAGCCAGTAGTAATGCTCATCAGTTTCTAAATAGCCAAGATATTTTAACGTCTTCAGATACCGTCTTGCTGCTGTTCGGCTAATCCCTGTACGTTCAGCGACCTGTGTGACATTTAAGCGTTGGCGGTCTACACCAAAAGCTTCTAATAAACTTAGTCCTTTACCTAAACCTGCAATGTAGTCTTCTTGCCGAATTTGTTCATTTAAATAGGGATGCTGCAAATAATCATCTGGGTGAGGCATTTGAACTTCCTTGTTCTAGATCAGTTTTGTCCGAATATCGGACATGCATAATGATATGCGGTTAATTTCGATTTTCATATATAGATGCCGTACCACGCAAGCAGTAATTTAAAAGCTAAGGAATTTGCAAGGATGTGGTTATGGAAATCGTTAAAACGAAAGTTGCAATTATTGGTTCTGGACCTGCGGGTTTATTACTTGGACAGCTTTTATATAAAGCGGGTATTGATCATGTGATCATTGAACAGCGTAGTGCTGAGTATGTAGCATCTCGTATTCGTGCAGGTATTTTAGAGCAAGTATCTGTTGATTTGTTAGAACAAGCAGGTGTTGATCAAAACTTAAAGGCGAAAGGATTACCACACTCAGGTATTGAGATTTTGACCAACGGACAAAAACATCGTGTTGATTTGTCTTCATTGACTGAGGGAAAACAAGTCACCGTCTATGGTCAAACTGAAGTAACCAAAGATTTAATGCAAGCACGTGAACATGCTGAACTAACTTCCTTCTATGAGGCGGAACAAGTACAAGTTGATGACTTCTACAGCAAACCTAAAGTTACGTTCCATTATCACGGAAAAGACTATCAAATAGAATGCGACTTCATTGCAGGTTGTGATGGCTATCATGGTGTTTGTCGTGCCAGTGTGCCAGAAGATAAAATTAAGACCTTTGAAAAAGTGTATCCATTTGGCTGGCTGGGCGTTTTAGCCGATGTACCCCCAGTTGCGGATGAGCTGATATATGTGCAATCTGAACGCGGTTTTGCTTTATGTAGTATGCGTTCAGAAACACGTAGCCGTTACTACTTACAAGTACCACTGACAGATCATGTTGAGGATTGGTCTGATGAGCGATTTTGGGAAGAGTTGAAACGCCGTTTAGATCCTGAAAGTCGTGAAAAGCTAGTGACTGGTATATCCATTGAGAAAAGTATTGCACCATTACGTAGTTTTGTGACAGAACCAATGCGTTTTGGCCAACTTTTCTTAGCCGGCGATGCTGCACACATTGTACCTCCTACCGGAGCTAAAGGATTAAATCTGGCTGCTTCAGATATTGCTTATTTATCGAGTGCATTGGTCGAGTATTATCATGAAGGTTCGGAGCAAGGGATCAATGAATACTCTGAAAAGTGTTTGCAACGAGTGTGGAAAGCAGAACGATTTTCTTGGTGGATGACCCATCTATTGCATCGTTTTGAAACCGAAAGTGAGTTCGACCATAAAATTAAACAGGCTGAATTAAGCTACATATTAACTTCTCAGGCAGGACAGACCACGTTGGCAGAAAATTATGTCGGCTTGCCGTACGAAATTAAACCTTTGAATCATCTTCAGCCAGTAGGGTAGTTATTAAGCTATAAAGAGAGCATTCACGCTCTCTTTATATTTTTTATTCAAGACTAAAACTTAAATCAGTTTTATGGTTTACAACTAAAGTTTTCGGCTTTTTCACTATCGCCTTGACCATTATAGCGAGCAATCAGTGGATAAGGACAAAGTGGACGCGTACGATCAGGTGCCCAGTCTTGCGGTAGTTCAGTATTCACTTGACCACTTGGGTTATCTGCACCACGTGCAGTCGCAATGATTTTGTCAGGTGCTTGCCCATATTCCACCCAGTTGACTAAAGCAGTCAATGCATCAAATTGGTCGGTCGCAATGCCATCACGGGTATGGTTCATGCCCGGAACTCTAAAGAAACGTGCAAATTCAAGTGCTGTACCTTTTGCATCATTTTCATAGCGTTGGAGTAGTTGATCGTACCAATTTTGGGTGTCATCCACAGAGAAAACACCGTCTGCTGTGCCTTGCACCACAATCATTTTTCCACCGTGATTTCGGAGTTTATCCAGATTAAGTTCATCGGGTGGCATCATGAATGACATCGAACTTTCGGTATACACCTCATTGGTTGCCGAGAGTTTTGGATAGTCGGTATCGAAGTTATAATTAAAGGCAAATTGTCTAGAGTTTTGAGCCACAGTTGGGTCTGGCGGAACCTGAAAAATAATACCGACGGCAACTGGGTCACGCGCTGTTCCCACCGAAGATTCAAATTTCCAGCTTGCCCAGTTACTTCCGATTAAACCGGGGTCGAAAGGTTGAGTTGCATAAAGTGCTTGTCCAGCAGAGTTTACGGGACCACGGTAAATGTTGGCGAATACATCAATTTGTTCGGTACTTAAACAAGTAGCATCTCTTGTGCTTGAGCAAACGGGTACATGCTGATGAATATCAAAAGCCGTACGGCAAGCCTCGACATCTTGGACCAAGCCATCTTCAACACCGTCTAAGGCATCGCATCGATCTAAAATTGCTTTTGCTAATACTTTACGCTCTGAAAGGGTAAGGGCGGTACTTAGGTCATTTTCATCTGTTGCGACACGACGAAGCTGTTGTGCTGTATAGAGTTGAGCTGCGGCTGCACGAGGTAAATGAAAACCCGGTGTGCTTGCTAAAATTCCATCATATTGATTGCCTAAACGAGTTGCGGCAATCATGGCATGACGCCCGCCATTAGATGTGCCGCCTGCATAGGAGCGGTCTGGAAATTTACCATATGCTGTTTTAATTAGATTTTTTGCCATAGGTGTAAGCTTGGTAATCGCACCGTAGCCGTAGTTAATTCTTGTTTCTGGATCTAAACCAAACATTGGATTTTGGGAGGCATTATGTCCAGCGTCGGAAGAAATAACCGCGAAACCATCATGTAGCGCATTGGTGAGTGGACCACCGCTGCCAACCTGACCCGTTGCAGGCACAAGATTACCATCAGTTCCACCATTGCCTTGATAGAGAAAACGGCCATTCCAATCAACAGGTAGACGCATTTCAAAACCAATTTGATAGGTTTGTCCATCGACACGGCTTACCCGTTGATCCATATAACCTTGGACCAAGCAATGAGCACCAATCGGTTTGTTGGCGACAGTCAATGTACCTTCCTCTTGACGCGTAGCTGAGCTAATGACCGTATTGTTGTATTGAAAACCGAGTAAGTCTGAACAACTTCCTGTCAGTTTTGTACCCACAGCAGGTGATAACTGAGGTGGCTTGATTGTTGAGTGCGTTGATGTGTCATCACTATCACTATCACTTCCACAGCCTGCCAAAGCACCAAGTATGGCGAGTACTAAAGCGGAGTAGGTCAAAATTCGTTTATTGTTAGAGTCATTCATTTATTCATATCCTTATTGAATGAATGGTTGCAATTAATCTAAAACCATAAAATTAGCGGTACTTCGTGCAATCATTTTGTGGTTTTGCCAAGCTTCACTTTCGAGATTCAGTACGGTTTTGCCTTGTTTAATGAATCGGCATTTTGTAATGACTTCGCCCACAGCGCAGGGTCTTAAAAAATCCATCGTTAAGTTGATGGTGGTGGCGGGTTTATGATCATTGGCGAGATATGCAAAAAGTCCCATCACGTCATCAAGCATGGCGCAGATCATGCCGCCTTCAATGGTGCCGCGTGGATTGGTAAAGCTTTCGAGGGCTGTATAATGGATGGTGAGTTCATTGTTTTTGTCATTCCAATGCAGATTATGTCCGCCTAAATGGTGATGGATGGGCGGCAAGTGTTCTAAAGTTTTCTGATCCATAATATGATTCCATGCTTCATGATGAATTTTCCTCAATAAAAAGAGGCTCTATGCACGACAGAACCTCTGGTTTTGAATTATTTAAACTTCCATGTGTAATCAATGTTGAAACGGGTTTCATTTGAAGGTTTGATGTTGGCAGTGGAAAGCATATTGTTGTCATAAATGGCGTAGCGCGCGCGTAACCCTAGATTTTTTAACCAGCCACTTTGAACGGTGTAACCTAAATCAAAGTCTGTTTCTCGTTCCTTTAGATTGGTTCCACCTAAGTTGGGTGCATAAATATTGTGACCTGTAGTGTAACGGGTCATAAAACGTAGACCTGGTACATAATCTTTAAAGTCATATTCATATCGGAAGCTATAGACTTTCTCTTTGGGATTTAAAAACTCGCCTGGCCATGTATCGATGAGTAGTCCAGTTTCTCCGCCCATCAAATACGGAAAGGCGGTGTCGCCTTGATGTTGAAAGCTTCCAATAATAAATTTATGGTTTTGATGTTTGAGTTCGAAATACGCATGATAAAGATCATTATCGACTAACCCCGCTTTTGCCTGTCCATCATCGCGGCTACGGTAATAGCGTAATTGCGAACTAAGATCGGTGGTGTCATTAATTTTGAATTGATGTGAAACCCCAAACATCACTTGGTTATAAAGATCATCAACGTCCATGTAAAAAGCAGTCAGCTTAATTGTAGGGTGCAATTGATAATCACCACCTGCATAAAATAATTGATCTGTTTCAGCACTTTTAAATCGTCCATTTACCCCTGAAATTTTCATTTTTTCATGATTAGTGGAGTCACGATGGTTGACGCGATTAATGTAAGCTGCTTGTAAGTCAAAATCTTGAAGGTCTTTGGATTCAATTGAGAGACCACGGTAGGTCTGTGGCAATAAACGGGCAGGTGAGGCAACTAGAACAGGGTTCATCGGTCTTAAGGTACCAACTTTAAGTTCAGTTTGGCTCATTTTCGCTTTTGCTGTGACACCAATTTGCCCGTAAGAGTCAGCAGGTTCATTGGTGACCGTATTTCTAAGTAAATTGCCTGTACCTGCATGTTCGGCATCGGCATCGAGTTTAAAGCCTGCTGTTGCAAGAATGTCTAGCCCAAAACCAATGGTTCCCTCGGTGTAGCCCGAGTTTGCTTTGAGAATAAATCCTTGTGTCCAATCTTTTGCGGCAGGATATTTTGACTCTTTTTGATAGTCACGATCGAAATAAAAATTTCGTGTGGTGAGTTCTACTGAACTGTTATCAATGAAGTCGCCTGCATAGACTGAACTCGTAAGCATTAGGGTGGAGTAGATCCATAGTTTCGACATGGTATTTCTTCCTGAAAATAGTATTGTTGTTTTCAAACCAGACTTGATTGTTCTGTCTGCCTTGTTTCGCTTCTAAATCGAATTATTTTCCGAGTAGTTTACGGGCAACGATTTCTTTCATAATCTCGTTGGTTCCTCCATAAATTTTTTGTACCCGCGCATCCACAAAAAAGCGTGAAATCGGATATTCCTGCATATAACCGTAGCCACCAAAAAGCTGAAGTAATTGATCAATCACCTCACATTGGACGTCTGTGATAAAGCATTTCAATGCGGCAACTTGGGTCACATTTAACTGGTGTTGTTGATACAGTGCGGCACATTGGTCTACAAAAGCTTGGGCAGCTTCGGCTTTGATGTGTGCATTTGCGAGCACAAAGCGCGTGTTTTGCATTTGACTTAAGGGTTGACCGAAAGCTTTACGCTCCAGTACATAGTCTTTGGTGAGGTCGATGGCGCCTAAAATTGATCCCAAAGCCATCATAGAAATGCTCAAACGTTCACGAGGTAACTCTTGCATTAAATAAGCAAAGCCTTGTCCTTCTTCACCTAAACGTTGACTTGCAGGCACATAAACATCATCAAAAAACAGTTCAGCTGTATCTTGGGCATGTAGTCCAATTTTTTGTAAAGAGCGACCTTTTTTAACGCCGCCTAAAGCAGCATCGACTAAAAAAATCGAAATGCCTTTTGCTTTGGCTTGCGGATCAGTTTTCGCTACCAGAACGATCAGGTCGGCATGCAATCCATTTGAGATAAAGGTTTTTGAACCATTCACACGATAGTGCTCATTTTCTAAAATGGCTTGAGTACGTATCGCTTGTAAGTCTGAACCCGCATTCGCTTCGGTCATGGCAATTGCAGTGACGACTTCACCTGTCACCATTTTCGGTAGCCAATAACGTTTTTGTTCTTCGGTTCCAATATTTTGTAGGTAAGGAGAGACCAGCTCATTTTGCCCGCCAATGGCAACTGCCAAAGATGCAAAGCCCGCTTGAGCCGTTTCTTGAACCAGCATGAGGGAGTAATGAACAGGAGCACCATAGCCGCCATATTCCTCGGATACATCGACGCACAAAAAGCCATTTTTCCCAAGACGAAGCCATAGATCACGTGGAATCAGGCCATCGTGTTCCCACTGTTCGTAATACGGAGCAACCTGTTCTCTTAAGAACCTGCGATAGCTGTCTCGAAATAGTTCAAATTCTGTATCGTGTGGCATGTTGAACCTTTTTTTAGGCAAAAGTGAGGCTAAGGCCCAAACCGAAGTTTGAGCTTCCTTTTTTATTTCAATTGCTTATTGCTTTAAGGTGGGTACCCGAATAATCAGTGGGTTTTCGGCCTGTTTTTGATAAAGTTCATCAATTAAAGCAGCACGACGCTTGGTAATATTGCCTTGATTGAGGTTGCCTTTATCGGTCACTTCACCTGCATCGAGTTGAGGTGGCTCGGTCATTAAATAAAGCATTGAGACTGTATTTGAGCTACCGGTCGCATCTTTATTAAAGGTGGTTAAAAATTGGCGGAACCATTGCTGGACTTTAGGATGCTGTAGTATCTCTGCTGCAGAATGTTCGCCCAGCTTAAGGCCAGCTTGTTGAGCACAAGCATCTAGTTTTGGAAAAATCAAAAAGCCAACCGCATTTAGGTTTGAACCTGTAATACAAACATCTTGAACCAGTAAATTACCTTGAATGAGTACTTTGTTGCGTAGTGTGCCCACATTCACAAAAGTCCCCGTATTGAGTTTAAAGTCTTCGGCAATTCGTCCGTCGTACATCAGACCTTTAGTTGGATCATTCACATCGACTAAACGAACGGCATCACCAGTATGGAAAAAGCCTTCATCATCAAACACAGTGCTTTGTTGGTCTGCTTTTAAACGCCAATAGCCTTTCATGACATGTTTGCCACGAACGCAAAACTCAAGTTTGTCACCACATGGCACCAGCTTAATTTCACAACCTGGAGCAGGGTAGCCAATAAAGCCGGCCATCACGCGTGGGCCAGTGGTAAAAGCGCAAGAAGGAGCAGTTTCAGTCATGCCCAGTCCACTCATGATGCGAATTTTTTCTCCGCAATGTTGCTGAGCAATGTTATCGAGCCTGTTCCAGCCCGCTTCTGAAAGGGCTGCACCTGCAAAGAATAAAATTTTAACTTTAGCAAAAAAGCGCTCTCTTAATTCTTCATCTTTTTCTAACGCTTCGGTGAGTTCTTCCCAACCTTTTGGCACATTTAAATAAACGGTTGGAGAAATTTCTTTGAGGTTACGAATGGTTTCGTCAAATTTTCCTGCAACGGGTTTGCCGTCATCAATGTAAATGGTACCGCCGTTATAGAGCGCAATACCGACATTGTGACTGCCACCAAATGTGTGGTGCCAAGACAGCCAGTCGAGTAGGACAGGCGGTGTTTCTTCAAACTCAGGGAAAGTCTGCAATAGCATTTGCTGATTAACACACAACATTAAATGCGTGGTCGGTACAGCTTTAGGCAATTTGGTTGAACCTGATGTAAATAAGAATTTAGCAATCTGGTTTTCATCAAGGGTTTGATAAAACTCTTGAACATTTGAAACTGACGTATCTAATAGCGATTGAAAAGATGTGCAGATCTGATCGCCTACAATTCCTTTATTGGTCACCACTTCAATGTCGGATGTAATACATGCCTGAATCGCTTTAGTAAAAGCTTGTCCATCGCTGGCATAGACCATACCAGGTGTGAGTACTTCAAACACATGTTTGAGTTTGCCATAGTCTTGAGAAATAAGAGAGTAGGCAGGGGAAATAGCCGAGAAAGGCACACCCGCCAGCATGGCACCCATAGAGAGTGTTAAATGTTCGAGATCATTACCACTTAAAATGACCAGTGGTCTTTCTTGACTTAAATTACGATCATGTAAAGCCTGAGCAATGTGCCATGCACGTTGTAGAACTTCTGCATAACTCAGTTTGACCCATTCACCTTGAGCATTTCGTTTTGCCGCAAAAATATGGTCTGGTTTGGTTTGGGCAAAATGAATTAACCGATCTGTCAGTTTTTGTGGATACGGTTTTAATTGCTCTTTTGGGCTGATATAGAGCGTGTCATCTTTATGGTGATAATGAATATCATGTTGCCCTAATTTTACGAACCGTTCGCGGTCTTGTGATTGAGTGGCATTCATTTGCATTTCTTTCACTCCATGGAAAGCGCATCACTGCGCTTTATTTTTTTGCATCATGCAATTTTTATTTAATATGTCGGTATTCGCATTAGCCTGACTAAATCGGGTAATGACGTGATTGGGTTTGAATGGTAATCCAGCGTAGTTCGGTAAATTCGGCAACAGAGACTTTACTACCAAAACGTCCGTAACCACTCGATTTTGTTCCACCAAATGGCATTTGAGCTTCGTCATGTACGGTTGCGCCGTTAATGTGACAAATACCCGAATCAATTTGTTGAGCCACTTCCAGTGCTTGTGAAATATTTTGACTAAACACTGCCGAAGAAAGGCCGAACTCGCTGTCATTTGCCAGTACTACGCCTTCTTCAATGCTTGAAAAACGTTGAACTGTGCATACAGGTCCAAATGATTCTTCGCGGTAAAGCAGCATGTCAGGTTTAATATTGAGTACCAGCGTCGGTTGCATGGTGGTGTCTTCAATATGAATACCTAAAGGTAAGTCAGCACCTTTGTTTTGAGCATCTTCCAACAAATGCTGAATACGGTTTGCAGCGCGGCGACTTTCTAAAACACCGAGTACATTGTCTTTTGAGGTTGGATTACCTGCTCGAATAGAGCGAGTTTTTTCAATCAGTTTTTCAATAAATTGGTCGGCAATTTTGTCTTGAACCAAAACACGTTCGGTCGACATACAAATTTGCCCCTGATTAAAGAATGCGCCAAAAGCAACAGCATTTACGGCTTCATTAATGTCTGCGTCATTTAAAACCACGACAGGGGCCTTACCACCCAATTCAAGTAAAACAGGTTTTAAATATTTAGCCGCAGTCTCGGCAATAATTTTTCCGACTTTGGTTGAACCGGTAAAATTAATGCGCTTCACTGCTGGATGAGACACTAAGCGCTCCACAATTTGTGGTGCATCTTCGGCGGCATGCGTAATCACATTCACGACACCTTCACCCAGACCTGCTTCATGTAACACTTCACCAATGAGACGATGTGTTGCTGGGCAGGCTTCCGATGCTTTTAACACAACCGTGTTGCCACAAGCCAAAGGCATAGCAAGTGCACGTGTTGCCAAAATGACAGGCGCATTCCAAGGTGCAATTCCTACAATCACACCACAAGGAACTCGCACACCCATCGCAAGATTGCCTGGCACATCTGATGGAATCAGACTTCCGTCAATTTGTGTGGTCATGGCTGCGGCTTCACGTAACATGTTGGCAGCAAGGTGAACGTTAAACCCATACCATGTCGCAGTTGAACCTGTTTCTTGCATTCCAGTTTCAATGAATTGCTCGGTTTTTTGGTCCATTAAGTCGGCTGCTTTTAATAAGCGTAAACGGCGTTCGGTAGGCGAGAGTTTCGACCATACTTTGAAAGCTTGTTGTGCCGAATCGATTGCACGATCAACATCTTCCAAAGTTGCAGCAGCGGCTTTGCTCGCTACTGATCCATCAATGGGACTGATACGCTCAAAAGTTGCCTGATTTGATGCATCAACAGATTGACCGTGAATAAGTAACTGTACATTTTGCATGGGTTGTGTCCTTACATTGCCATTAAAGAATCAAAAGTTAACCAGTACGTTTATAACTCTGTAAACCCGGTTTAATTGATTTTTCATCTAAAAATTGTTTCAGACCTTGTTGACGACCATTTTCGGTATCGCGGTGGATACATTGATCTAGCTTGGCATATAAGTAATCTTCGTTTTGATCCCAAGTCAGTTCACGACAACGCTTAAAGCCATTTTTAGCGGTTCGAAGTACCACAGGATTTTTCTCAAGTAAGCAATTCGCAAGTTCCGTTACTTCGGCTTTTAGCTGTGCTAAAGGTACACTTTTATTCACTAATCCCATAGTTTCAGCATCTTTACCACCAAATGTTTTACCCGTCATGATGTAGTACAAAGATGCGCGATGCCCTACGGTATCTGCCATTGCTTTACTTACAAGGTTACCCGGTGGGATCCCCCAGTTGATTTCAGATAAACCGAAGGTCGCTTCATCTGCTGCAATCGCAAGATCACAAGCGACTAAAGGTGAGAAACCGCCTCCAAAACACCAGCCGTTGACCATGGCAATGGTTGGTTTTGAATACATGCGAAGAAGTTGCCACTGCCAACGACATGAGTCACGGCGAATGCGTTCTTGAAAAATCTCAGGTTGAGTGTCGACTTCACGGAAATATTCCTTCAAATCCATACCCGCTGTCCAAGAGTCTCCAGCACCTGTGAGCACCAGAACTTTAGCATCTTGATCAAGCTCAAGAGCCTCAAGCACATCAATCATTTCACGGTTAAGTGTTGGACTCATGGCATTCTTTTTTTCTGGGCGATTTAAGGTAACCCATGCGATTCCATTTTCAATATTAACCTCTACGGTTTCCCAGCGATTTTCATATGTCATGGTCATACTCCTTGAAATGACATTAGCGTGTTCTGTGATTTAATTTAATATCAGTTAAACTTACATTCAAGTCTTTTTTAATATTTTGATTAAATATTTTTTAAACATATGAAATTTAAAATAAATAGTTTATATATTAATTTTTTTATAAAATATATTGAAAAAAATATTGCATTTTAAGTAAGTTTAACTGATATTTTTAGGGTGTTTAATAAACAATACACAAAAAGGGCTGAATGGATAGATTGGTCGAAAAAGGATAAGGTAATGGAAAAAGTATTTGGACAGTCGGGCAGTGCAAAATTAACCTTACTGCTCTGTTTTGCAATCGCAATTTTTGAAGGTTTTGACCTTCAATCAATGGGTGTCGCCGCACCACGTATGCGGGCGGAATTTATGTTAGACAATGCTCAAATGGCTTGGGCATTTAGTGCTGCAATTCTTGGAACACTTCCAGGTGCAATTTTGGGTGGTCGATTAGCAGATATTGTAGGTAGAAAAAAAATTCTGATCTTAAGCATTTTATTATTTGGAATTATGTCGTTACTCACAGCTTTTGCGGCTGATTATAATTTACTATTGCTGATTCGCTTTTTAACTGGTTTGGGGATGGGTGGTGCGTTACCTATTATGATTACCATGGCATCTGAGGCTGTGTCAGATCAATATAAGGGAACAGCAGTCAGTGTGATGTATAGTGGTATTCCGTTTGGAGGTTTGCTCACTTCGGTTGTGGCAATGTTATTGGCAGGGGATAGTGAATGGCGGCATATTTTTTATATTGGCGGCATTGCTCCCATTTTATTGATTCCTTTAATTATTAAATATTTGCCAGAATCAAGTGATTATTTAAAGCGTAAAACACAACATCAAACAGCCATTCCATTTTTTGAGGTTTTATTTGCAAAAGAACGTCGTATGTCTACGATTCAGATATGGATTAGTTTCTTTTGTACACTCGTTGTATTGTACTTCTTACTGAATTGGTTGCCATTGTTGATGGGCGCGCAAGGTCTGTCAAAGTTCGAAGCCAATTATGTTCAAATGGGTTATAACATCGGCGGAATTTTTGGATCGATCTTAATGGGCATGATGCTCGATAAGCTACGTATGAGCTTTGTGATTAAATTAATTTATACTGGCATATTACTGTCATTATGCTGTTTATCTATTTCTCCAACAGTTGCTTTACTTGTCCTTTCAGCAGTGGGGTGTGGTCTATTCATTGTCGGTGGGCAGTCTGCCTTATATGGTCTTGCTGCGATGTATTATCCAACTGAAATGCGTGGTACTGGGGTTGGTTCAGCAGTTGCAATCGGTCGGATAGGTTCATTTGCAGGACCTTTGATGGCAGGCTTCCTATTATCACTTGGTCAAAGTTCAACAATCGTGATTGGTGCAAGTATCCCCGTTATTCTTATTGCTGCGATTTCTGCTTTGTTGCTTGTCAAAAAGCCTAAACAGCCTGTACATTTAGTACAAAGCACAAGTGCTCAGTAAGTTGCAACTTTAGTAAAGTATGGAGCAGTAGCTTCATACTTTTTGTTTTTTTTATGATGAATGATGATTTATGGCACGTTCAAATATAGTTCCAACAACAATTCAAGATGAACCTAGACTAAGTTATATGATCGCCCGTGTTGATCGTATTATT
The DNA here is from genome assembly GCF_003323815.1 of Acinetobacter haemolyticus. NCBI lineage: Bacteria > Pseudomonadati > Pseudomonadota > Gammaproteobacteria > Moraxellales > Moraxellaceae > Acinetobacter > Acinetobacter haemolyticus. The sequence continues at coordinate 2,493,030 of NZ_CP030880.1, read as the reverse complement.
AGTAAACATTTAACAGAGCAATTAAAACCATTGGACATTAGCCTGCCACAGTTTACAGCATTATCTGTGTTGGCATCTAAGCGTAATTTATCTAATGCTAAACTTGCTGAACGCTCCTTTATTAAACCCCAATCGGCAAATAAAATTCTTCAAGATTTATTTAGTAATGGATGGATTGAAAAAACGCCAGATCCGACTCATGGGCGTCGTATTTTGGTGACACTGACGGATCAGGGGCTAAATAAGTTACATGAGTGCAATATTGTGGTTGAAAAAATCGAAGAGCAAATGCTGCAAGGTATTGATATTAACTTGGCTTATTTGATTCGAAATAACTTAGAACAGATGGTAAGTAATTTAAAAATGGATGAATAAACAACTTATGATTTGAGTAACTTTAAAACTGCATTGCAAGAACAGTTACACATCCCATACCCGGTGTATACATACCCTACAATTTATACCGCTTTCGGCTATGGGAAAATAATTGTAATTGTTTACTTTTTTATTATTTGGGTGTTGGTTGTGAAGTATATTTTTTTATCAAGTATTTTGTTTTTTGGACTTGTCGGCTGTACTTCGATTACGACAATGTCATCTGAACAATTTAATCAACTTAGCACGACACAACTTCCATTTTCTGGCAATTGGTCAGGGCAAGTCGGAGAAGCATCCGCGGTACTACATTTAAATCGTCAAGGCCATGGAAAACTTTGTATTGATAATAGCAAAGAAGTCATGTCGTACCGAGTAAAATTAGTGAATGACGTGCTCTATAGCGATCAAGGTCTAAAGTTTAACGTAAAATCGATCAATGCATCACAAGCCAATCTGCATATGCGTATGCTCGGATTGGGTGTAACATTTGAATTAAATAAAGATGATGCATTAAACAATGTAACGTCTAATTGTAAAACGTTTATAAATTCCTAAACGATTTAGTGTCTATTCATCTAATCTGTCAAAATCTAAAATCATTTAACCTTTGCTGCCAATAAAGAGTTATTTATGTTATCAGCGCACGTTCATGCATTTGCTTTATTTTTCTCATTGCTAAATCCTTTCCTAATGAGTGTTTATATGGTGGGGATGATTCGCAATACCGATGCTAAGATATTTAACAAGGCCTTGATTCAGGGGAGTTTTATTGCTTTAGCTGTATTTATATTGTTTGCTTGGGGTGGGGAAAGTATTTTTAGTCGTTATTTGAATGTGCGTTTTGAATCATTCCAAATCTTTGGTGGTTTAATCTTTTTGGTCATTGGCTATCGTTATGTGTTCCAAGGTGCGGAAACAATTGGTGAAATGCGCGGTGCGCCCGAACATCTTGCTGGAACTATTGCGATGCCATTTATGATCGGCCCAGGAACGATTAGTGCTGCTGTTGTTACAGGGGTTACTGTGCCTTTTATTAGCGCGGTTGCTGTGATTACACTCACTTTATTTTTGACCTGTAGTATTTTGATTTTAATGAAATATGGGCATGATCATTTACGATATAAACATGCCAAATACATTGACCGCTATTTTGATATTGTTGGTCGTTTATCTGCATTGCTGATTGGTACGATTGCGGTAGATATGATTGTCAATGGAGTAACAGGTCTTATCCAATCAACACAATAAAAAAATAGATAATTGAAACATCGATTTTAGGGATTAAATTGAGAGACTAAATCAATGAAATTTAGTCTCTCTTTCTACTAATTATGGCGCATAATATTCAATAAGAAAGAACGCTTTTTTTGTGAGTCCTTGTCTATGAATCCATTAGACCAAATGAATCAAATTCCTGATGATCAATCAGAGCTCACGATGTCAGTACTGATGACACCTGACATGGCCAACTTTTCAGGCAATGTTCATGGTGGTGCGATTCTAAAGTTGTTGGATCAAGTGGCGTATGCATGTGCCAGTCGTTATTCAGGAAGTTATGTTGTTACGCTGTCAGTAGATAAAGTAAATTTCAAAGAACCTATTTATGTGGGTGAGTTGGTCACATTCTTAGCAAGTATCAACCATGTAGGACGTACCTCAATGGAGGTCGGGATCCGAGTGGAAGCACAAAATATTCAAGATCGTACGATACGACACACCAATACTTGCTATTTCACAATGGTTGCGGTCGATGAGGAGCGTAAACCGAAACAAGTTCCGCCTTTAAACTTAAACACAGACTGGAAACGTTGCCGTTTTGAGGCTGCTGAACAACGCAAAGAAATGCGTTTACAAGAGGTGCATCAGCCTTCATGTAGTATTTTTAAGTCCTCTTCTTAAAAATGATATCTATAAAAAAGATCGAACCGCAGCATGGTTCGATCTTTTTTTTGTTTATTATGAAATAGGGTCAAATCATAATAAACCGATTTAAAAGCAGAGGTAAGTTTTAAATCTATGTCGTATTAGTTTGCAACTGGTGCTGATGCTGGAGCAGCTTCACTTGATGCATCAGTAGCTGGTTGTTCTTGAGTAGAAACAACAACACGCTCGTCAGTCTGAGCTTCAGTTTGCACTTCATCAGCAGTTGCAGCGAAAGTTGTAGCCGCAGCAAGTGTAAGTGTTGTCGCAAGAAGAGTTTTGATAAGTTTCATTGTTGGCATCCTTAATTTCAGTTTCAATAAAAACAGCCTAAATTTGTAGATTAACCACGAATCTAGACATGTGCTCCATGCTATGTGCCAAAGTTAATTGCGGCAATGTTCTTAACAATCTATTACGTTGATCTTAACAATTCGCAAAGTTACTCATGTTTATGTACTTACTCTGTAAACCCTGAGCAAAGAATTCAGAATTAAAATGTATGAAAATATGTTTTTTTGGATAAAAAATAAACTAATTATTTACGCAGATTAAACATTTAATAAGAGTTGATAAGATTAACTTAATTGGATAATTCATTTATATTTTAATTTTAAATATGGATATTAGATCGCTAATGTGATTTATATCACTTTATGCTTTATTAATGTGGTTATTTTAAAGTTTGTAATTTTGAGAGGAAAATTTTATTTCTACAATTTTCCGCATTACAATTCCTTAAATTCTTATTCTTGAGTATGTCGTGAAAATTATTGCTCGCAAAGCAGTTCCAACTCATATTATTTCTGGTTTTTTAGGGGCGGGTAAAACCACGCTATTGCATCATTTATTGACCCAAAAACCGAAAAATGAGGTTTGGGCAATTCTCATGAATGAATTTGGGCAAATTGGTGTTGATCAACAACTGATCACACAGCAGTCAGGTTATGCAGTCAAGGAATTATTAGGTGGCTGCTTGTGTTGCAGTAGTCAGTTGCCTATGCAGATCGCGTTATCTCGATTACTGAGTGAAAGTAAACCAGATCGACTGTTTATTGAACCAACTGGGTTGGGGCATCCAGCGCAACTTTTGGAGCAGTTGACTGAACCACATTGGCACAGTAGCTTGGATATGCGTGCATTGGTGGTCGTGGTTGATGGTAGCCGTTTACATGACAAACCATGGGTGCAACAGCATCTTTATACCCATCAATTAAAGGCTGCACAAGTCGTTGTAATTTCGCACAAAGACGGTATGAATGATGATGATCAGCAAGCCTATATTCAATTAAAACAAGAATATCAAACTTATGTGCAGTCTTGGATTGAAGCTGAAAATGGGCAAGTTCCACTTTTACAGCTTGATTTACCTTTAGTGCCAGTGCAACGCAAAGTTCAGCCGTTACTGCGTCAGCAAATGACTCAGCAAAATCAGAGCGAGACGCAAGAAATCAAACAGCTCCCTTATCATTATGTAGAAACAGCTCAAGGCTATACCGTAGCCGGATGGAAGCTGCCGAAACGATGGCAATTCAAGTTTTATGATGTCTTAGATCTATTATGTACACAGCAGGATTGGATTCGGATCAAAGCAATCTTTTATACCGATCTGGGCTGGAAAAGTTTTAATTTTAATCCTGAGCAATTCAATTATAAATCTACAGAGGAAAGTATTGATAATCGAATCGAAGTAATTATTCAGGATTCAGTTCAACATGATTGGTTATTATTTGAAACGCAGTTGTTGGCTTGTCGCGTAGATGGCTTAGAATCAATATGAATCTCCGCATTTATTGAGCAAAATAGAGTATGCTTAGCGCCAAATTTGAGGACATGATTCATGGCGCTAAAAGCAACGATATATAAGGCAGATCTTAATATTGCCAATATGGATGATCACATTTACGCGGATTATCAATTAACACTTGCTCAACATCCTTCAGAAACCATTGAACGTTTAATGGTTCGTATTCTGGCTTATGCTCGTTATGCTGATGAGCAATTAGAATTCACCAAAGATCTATTTGAAACAGATGAGCCAGCCTTATGGCAGAAGGATTTAACGGGTTTATTAGAAAAATGGATTGAAGTGGGTTGTCCCTCTGAAGATAAAGTGAAAAAGGCAAGTGCACGATGCAAACGTGTTGCGATCGTTACTTACGGAAGTCAAGCGCAAGATTGGTGGCAAAAAAACACTAAAATCAAAACATTGAACAATGTTGAAGTTTGGCAATTGGCAGCACCAACCAGCGAAGCATTGGAACAATTGTGTGAACGAACGATGCAATTACAACTCAATATCATGGATGGGGAGTGGACTTTGTTAAGTGACAAAGGACAGATCGATATCCAATGGCAACAGTTACAATAATCTTCGATAGTATCTATTTCGTTTGGAGAGATAAAAATGAGTGCAGAATTACAAATTATTGATTTGAAAGTTGGTGAAGGTAAAGAAGCTGTCAAAGGGGCATTAATTACCACACACTACACAGGATGGTTGGAAGATGGAACACAGTTTGATTCCTCACTTGATCGTGGAAATTACTTTGAAACAGTGATCGGCACAGGACGTGTAATCAAAGGCTGGGATCAAGGCATTATGGGAATGCGGGTCGGTGGAAAACGTAAATTGATCGTACCTGCACATCTTGCGTATGGTGAGCGTAAGATGGGAAAAATTATTCCTGCCAATTCAAATCTAATTTTTGAAATTGAGCTTTTTGATGTGAAAACTCGCGACGAATAGCTTGTCTGATCGTTGATCGACATTACGTGATTTAGTTTCATGATGATTCTAAATCACGTTAAAAATCATAAATATAAGTTTAAAAAAGCTATACCGATTATTTTTATACAAGATTATGATTTTACATAATTTTTCATTTATCTGATTTTTATCACAGCCTAAGAAAAAAAGATTGATTCTATAAAATTGGCTATATATCTTTGAGATTAAAGAGCAAATTTTTTAAATGATAATAACTTGCCTAAAATCAACAGTTCTGGTCTTTCAAAAAAAATTGCTCATAAAGTTGTAATCAACGTGTGGTCCACAAACGCTGAAGGCAATTTAGATTATAAAAATGCGGTATTAAGCCAACAAGTCATAAAAAATTTTGAATGGGTAGAACAATATATGAATGATTATTTGGATATCACGGCATCTGAGCTATTGAGAGAATTACATCACTTCTTCTTGATTGATACTTATGATGGTGCTGAAACAGGTTTTTGGGTGAATGAAAAAGCATTAATTGATAAACATTATTGGCTTGATGGTGAGCATAAAGTTGAAATTGTCAGAGAACAAAGTGCAACCCATTTACATGCCCAACATAGCTATCGAATTACTTTATTGAATCAGGATGAAGGCGATGTTGTTTTATTAAATTATGATGGGGTAAACAAAAAGGTACTTACTTTTCGGCGCGGGGAGTGGGTAAATCGCATGTATAAATATTTTTATCAAAAAGAACGCCATTATTTACAACAGCTTGCTGAGCATCCCAATTTTCAAGTGATTGATTATTAAATTTTAGACATAAAAAAACCAGCTTACGCTGGGATTTTTTAGCACCAAACTTCACTTGTTGAAGAATGGTGCCCGAGGCCAGACTCGAACTGGCACGCTTTGTGGGCGGGGGATTTTAAATCCCCTGTGTCTACCGATTTCACCACTCGGGCATGAGCGCAATAATAGAGGACACTTTAAAACTTGGCAAGTATAAAACTGATTGTTTGCTTTCTTTTCAATCAATTCATGTGTTTATCGGATAAAACTAGGCTGATTTTCATCATTTATTCATCAAATTGAGATCAAAGTTTCATATCAAAGACTTATTTTTAGCTATTTGTAGTGATAAAAACTAAGGTAGCTATCCAATGACAGCAAAAATTTCACGACGGGAACTGATTCAAAAAAGTTTATTTGGTTTTGGGGCTCTATCTTTATCCGCCAGTTTAACTGGATGTAATAACAGTTCGGATAAAGAAAACCATTCGCTGAAAGTCAGTTTTGATCATGGCGTTGCAAGTGGTGATCCATTGCAGGATCGTGTCATTTTATGGACTAGATTAACGCCGAATGATGCGAGTGCACGTTTACAAGTGACTTGGCAGATTGCGTTAGATCAACAATTTAAACAAATCATCAAAACCGATAAAGTCATCACCACAGCATCGGATGACTTTACGGTAAAAGTTGATGCAACGGGTTTGAAAGCGGACCAAAGTTATTTTTATCGCTTTATATTTGGAGACAAGATTTCTCCTGTTGGGCAAACTAAGACCTTACCAACCAGTACTTCTAAAGTCAGTTTTGCGGTATGTTCATGTTCTTATTATCCAGTCGGCTATTTCCATGTGTATCGTGAGATGGCTAAGCAAAATGTAGATGTAGTGATTCATTTGGGTGACTATATTTATGAGTATGGCACAGATGGTTATGCAAAAGATGAAGCGGTTCGTAAACTTGAAGCAGATAATAATACAGAAATTCTTAAAATAGATGATTATCGCAAGCGTTATGCGCTCTATCGTAAAGATAAAGATCTGCAGGCATTGCATCATCGTCATCCATTTATTGTGATTTGGGATGATCATGAGTTAGCCAACGATGCGTGGCGAGAAGGGGCTGAGAATCATACAGAAGAAACACCAAACGCAAAGAATGAAGGTAAGTTTTTAGAAAGACAATTAGCAGCTTTACAAGCTTATTTTGAGTGGATGCCAATTCGTCCTGTCGATAATCAACATATTAAGATTTATCGTCAATTTAACTTCGGTGGGCTTGTCAATTTAATGATGTTGGATACCCGTATTATTGCGCGTGATGAACAGTTGAACTATTTAAAATTTATAAATCCAATGACAGGACAATTGGACACGGTTGCATTTCAAGCAGCTCTATTTAACTCTACCCGATCAATCTTAGGGCAAACGCAGCGAGAATGGTTACTGGGGGATAAAGAGAAAAATATAATCGGTGTAATACAAAGTTCAAATGCAACGTGGGATGTGTTGGGGCAACAAGTTTTGATGACCAAGATGCTCGTTCCAGCAGAGTTGTTACAGGCTTTAGCTGAAATTACCGCAGGTAATCCAAGTGACGATACATTAACCAAAATGCAAGCACAGATTAAAGAACTGGTCACTTTAAAGATGCGTTTAAAACAAGGTGATCCAACTTTAACGTTACAAGAAAAAGCACGTGTCCTAACGGTTGCACCTTATAACTTGGATGCATGGGATGGTTATTTTGCTGAGCGTGAAATGCTGTATGGCACTTTGGCGCAATTAAAAAAGAAAATTGTTGTGTTAGCAGGGGATACTCACAATGCGTGGTCATCTAACTTATATAGTCAAGATGGCGCTTTTGTTGGTGTTGAGCTCGCAACCAGTTCGGTATCTTCACCGGGTATGGAAAAGTATCTCAATATTCCAACCGATCAACTACAACAATTTGAATTTGCATTTACGACCTTAATCGATGAGTTGAACTATTGTAATTTAAACCAGCGTGGTTATTTGATGGTTGAGTTTGATGAAGCAAAAGTTCACTCAGAATGGATTTTCGTTGATTCAATTAAAAAAACGGAATATCAACTTGATACTGCTAGACAATATCGGTTGGATCTAGATGTGGATTTATTGCCGATTCAAACGAATCAGCAAGTCGCATAATCATTTGACTCGAAAAGCCAAGGCGTTGCACTTGGCTTTTGTTTTTTGATTTATTAAATTTCAGGTATAAAAAAACCAGCTTACGCTGGATTTTTATTGCACCAAACTTCAGTAGTTGAAGTATGGTGCCCGAGGCCAGACTCGAACTGGCACGCTTTGTGGGCGGGGGATTTTAAATCCCCTGTGTCTACCGATTTCACCACTCGGGCTTTACCAATGGAGGCGGAGGTCGGAATCGAACCGGCGTACACGGAGTTGCAGTCCGCTGCATGACCACTCTGCCACCCCGCCATCTCTTGGTGATGCACATATTAGCAATCTTTAGAAAAAAAACAATAGTGTTTCTAGCGAATATGCACATAAAAACAACATCTAAAAGAATATTGCTCAAATTATCATGTATTATTTACGCTATTGATTGATACCCACTTTGGAGATGCGCTGTGGCATTGGTTTTAGACGGTCGTGCATTAGCAACACAAATCGAAGCTGATTTGTTAGTACGTGTAGAAGCATTAAAAGCAAAATCGGGACGTACCCCAATTTTGGCAACAATCTTGGTTGGTGATGATGGTGCATCTGCAACTTATGTACGTATGAAAGGTAATGCGTGCCGCCGTGTTGGAATGGATTCACTTAAAGTAGAGCTTCCAAAAGAAACCACCACAGAACAATTATTAGCTGAAATTGAAAAATTAAATGCAAATCCTGATGTACACGGTATTTTGCTTCAACATCCTGTTCCAGAACAAATTGATGAAAGAGCATGTTTCGATGCAATTTCATTAGAAAAAGATGTCGACGGTGTAACCTGTTTAGGTTTTGGTCGTATGGCGATGGGTGAGTCTGCTTATGGTTCAGCAACGCCAGCAGGTATCATGACGATTTTGCAAGAAAACAAGATTGAAATCGCAGGTAAACATGCGGTTGTTGTTGGTCGTTCAGCGATTTTAGGTAAACCAATGGCAATGATGCTATTACAAGCCAATGCTACCGTGACGATTTGTCATTCACGTACTCAAAACCTTCCTGAGCTGGTGAAGCAAGCTGATATTATTGTGGGTGCAGTCGGTAAGGCTGAATTAATTCAGAAAGACTGGATTAAACAAGGCGCGGTTGTGGTCGATGCTGGTTTCCATCCACGTGAAGGCGGTGGCGTAGGTGATATTCAATTAGTCGGTATTGAAGAAGTTGCATCAGCTTATACACCAGTTCCTGGTGGTGTAGGTCCGATGACGATTACCACATTGATTCGCCAAACAGTAGAAGCTGCTGAAAAGGCTTTAGGTTAATATTTTAACCCCTCTAATATAGAGGGGTTTTTTTCAAGAATTAAAGAACGATGAGCTGTACATTCCAATTTGCGAAAGCGCCTGAGCAATTGCTAAAAGCACTACATGAAGTTATTCCAAATACTGATTTATTGGCTCAACAACTGCCAGAAACTCCAATTTCCTTATGGTTGATTCCACCTGTATTTCCTACTGATCGCTTAGACGATGAGGTTATTCGACGAATTTGGAATGAAACACCGTATTGGATTTTTTGTTGGGCATCGGGTTTGGCGATGGCACAGTGGTTATTGGCAGAACCCCATCACGTCAAAGATAAAGTGGTGTTAGATTTTGGGGCAGGCTCAGGTGTTGTTGCAATTGCGGCAAAGATGGCAGGCGCAAAACGAGTTATTTGCTGTGACATTGATCAAGTGAGCTTAGCGTCATGTCGTGAAAATGCATTACTGAATAATGTCGAACTTGAATATTTAGATGATTTGTATAAATCTGAACAAGTCGATGTTTTGCTTGCAGCTGATGTGCTCTATGATCAGTGTAACCGATTTTTTTTAGATGAATTTTTGAAGTTTGCGCCTGAAGTCTGGGTTGCAGATAGTCGAGTGAAAAACTTTAGCCATCCACATTATATTAAGTTGGATGAGCGGAGCGCGACAACGTGGCCTGATTTAGATGAAGCCAAAGAGTTCAGAAATGTAAGCTTTTATCGAACTAAGTGATTGGCTCTACTTGATTTAAAATATCAAAACTCAACACAATCCTATGGTATAGCATGTTAAAACATGTAGTGATTTAAGTGATCTTATAATTACACCAAATCAAACAAAATAGAGCAGGAGAGTGGCATGGATATTCAGCAAACAGATGATGGCAAACATGGTGTTTTTAAACTATTGGATGGTGAGGTGATCGCTGGCGAGATGGCTTATACATGGGCCGGCGAAGAAATGCTCATCATTGATCATACTGATGTAAATGAGGATTTTCGTGGTCAAGGTATTGGCCGACAACTTCTTGATGCATTAATCGAATTTGTGCGTCAGCGTCAGGTCAAAGTTATTCCGCTGTGTCCTTTTGCAAAATCTGTATTTGATAAAGATTCATCTATTCGTGATGTATTAAAAGCATAAGTAAAATAGGATGTATTTAGTTCTGATCTATATACATCCAGTTTCTGATGAGTTAATTATGAGCAGGTATAGCGAACAACAGTTAGCGTTGTTGGTTTAGCTTCAAGTGCCTGACGAGTTGCATAGCCAGTCGTATTATTAAAATCTGGTGAGTTCGATAGACCAAAAGTTGCGCGACTGTTACCGAGCTGAACACCATATTGTTCTTGCTTGGTTGGGTTCATGATTTCATTGGTACTGAGAATGTTTAATTTATAATTTCTCTCTGCACCGAGCACTTGTTTACAGGCATGTTGGAGTTTTTTCTCATCTAGATTTGCATTGCCACGGGCAGAAAGTGTATATGCAATTGTTGCGGAAGTTGCTGTTTTACTTTCAATTTGATAACCCTTTTCACCATTATATTGATGTGAAGTGCTCTGACACGCAGTAATTAAAAGTGTACCGCCCACAATAAAAAGTAAATTGGTTTTTTTCATTTCAATCGTCCTGTTATTTCTGGTTTTAGTATCGCATAAAATAAATTTTGAATTGTTAGGAATCTTTAAAAGTTCTGCGTTTCGTCAATTTTATATTCAAATTTAAAGAAAGAATTTTCGTTTACGAACAATTTTGCATATAATCTGCCGAGTTTTTAATTTAATGCAAAAGTCATTGCTTTATTGCGATATTGCTACCCGTTTTTCGGGCGTTTAATTTATTGCTCAAATAGGAGCTGTTGATGTCCAACAAATCCTAAAATAAGGCAGGTCTGGTTAGGTATGTCATGATCTCTACAGATAGTCAAAAAAAATATGTTGTTGCATTTGATCAAGGTACAACGAGTTCACGTGCAATCGTATTGGATCACGATGCGAATGTCATCACTATTGCTCAGCGTGAATTTACGCAAATTTACCCGCAACCAGGTTGGGTTGAGCATGATCCTATGGAAATCTGGGCGACTCAAAGCGCAGTTTGGGTTGAAGCCTTAGCACAAGCGAGCATTTCTAGTGATGAAATTGCCGCGATCGGGATTACCAACCAACGTGAAACTACGGTGATTTGGGATAAAAAAACAGGTAAGCCGATCTATAATGCGATTGTATGGCAAAGCCGACAAAGCAATGAAATTTGTAATCAGCTCCGCCAAAATGGCTGGCAAGATTATGTGCGAAAAGTAACAGGGTTAGTAATTGATCCTTACTTCTCGGCCACTAAAATCAAGTGGATTCTTGATCGTGTTGAAGGCAGCCGTGAGCGTGCAGAACGTGGTGAGCTTTTATTCGGGACGATCGATACATGGTTAATTTGGAAATTAACCAATGGTCAAGTGCATGTTACAGACTATACCAATGCCTCTCGTACGATGTTATTCAATATTGAAACTTTGCAGTGGGATGACAAGCTGCTTGAGGCTTTAGATATTCCAAAGGCAATGTTGCCTGAAGTACGCAGCTCTTCTGAAGTTTATGGTTATACGCATACCATTAGTGGTCAGGAAATTGGTATTCCAATTGCAGGTATTGCAGGTGATCAACAAGCTGCATTGTTTGGGCAGATGTGTGTTGAAGTTGGCCAAGCCAAAAATACCTATGGGACAGGTTGTTTCTTACTCATGAACACTGGTGAACGTATGGTTCAATCCGACCATGGTTTATTGACGACGATTGCTTGTGGTGCAAAAGGCGAAGTGAACTATGCGCTAGAGGGTGCTGTTTTTAATGGCGGTTCTTGTGTGCAGTGGTTACGTGATGAGTTAAAAGCGATTAATGATTCACATGACTCAGAGTATTACGCAACCAAAGTCAAAGATAGTAACGGGGTGTATGTGGTACCCGCATTTACTGGATTGGGTGCACCGTACTGGGATCCAACTGCTCGTGGTGCAATTTTAGGTATTACACGTGGCGTAAGTATTGAACATATTATCCGTGCAACCTTAGAATCTATTGCTTATCAAACACGTGATGTCTTGGATGCGATGCAACAGGATTCGGGTGAGAAATTACGAACCTTACGTGTAGATGGTGGGGTCACTGCAAACAATTTCTTAATGCAGTTCCAAGCAGATATTCTTTCTACTTCTGTAGAACGTCCTGCGATGAAAGAAACTACAGGAATGGGCGCAGCATTTTTAGCGGGTCTTGCTGTCGGTTTTTGGTCGGATTTAAACGAGTTAAAGCGTAGAATGACGATTGAAAATACTTTCACGCCAGCATGTACGCAGGAAGAAACTGAAAAACTCTACACTGGCTGGCTAAAAGCTGTAGGTCGTACCCGTGATTGGGCTGAGGATTAAGCAGAACAATCACAGCGTTATATTGATTTGAAATAGCATAGGATGGATGAGCATGAGCTTGATACTACGCCAACAAAAAACCCTTGAGCTTGTACGGGAACGTGGCTATATCAGTATTGAAGAGCTTGCTCAATATTTCGATGTGACACCACAGACGATTCGTCGTGATATTAATCAATTGGCTGATGAAGGTTTGCTGCGTCGCTATCATGGCGGCGCAGCACATGATTCAACGGTGGAAAACACGGAATATACCACCCGTGTTGGTTACATGCTTGAAGAAAAGAGAACCATTGCAGAGGCTGTGGCGGCGGCTGTACCTGACCATGCTTCGTTGTTTATTAACATCGGGACAACCACAGAAGCCATTGCACATGCATTGTTAAACCACACTGGACTAAAAATTATCACCAATAATTTAAATGTCGCGAAGATTTTGAGTACTAAAGAAGATTTTGAGGTATTGATCGCCAGTGGGCGTGTTCGTCCAGATGGAGGGGTGATTGGTCAAGCAACCGCTGACTTTTTTAAACAGTTCAAGGCTGATTATGCTTTAGTCGGTATTAGTGGAATAGAAGAAGATGGCACATTGTTAGATTTCGATTTTCAAGAAGTCTGTGTATCACAAGAAATTATCTCAAGTGCTCGTCAGGTTTTTCTTGCAGCAGACAGTAGTAAGTTTGGTCGAAATGCAATGATTCGTTTAGGATCATTAAAACAAGTGGATTGCATTTTTACGGATCAACAACCCAATGAGCAATATATGAAAATGATCCAAGAATTAGACGTTGGTTTGATTATTGCGAAATAGATTTCATTTTCGAAAAACAACGTACCAAATTCTAATAAAAATTATTTAAAATCAATTATGTTTTCTTGTTTAGTGGAATGTCTCAGTCATTCCACTGCTTTCACTTAATTTTCATTTGAATAATTCAATACACAAAACGTCGATTAGTTTACGTTTTTGTGGCTATTTTATATTGTTAATTTTCATTTTATGTGTTTAAATTTTCATTATTGAACAATAATGAAAATTTGCGGTGATTTATGCAAACTTCTCCTCAGTCAAGTGACAAAATTTATGACCTTGCCATCATTGGTGGTGGGATCAATGGTGTGGGTATCGCTGTTGATGCTGCTGGGCGTGGATTATCGGTATTTTTATGTGAAAAAGATGATTTGGCGAGCCATACTTCATCTGCGAGTAGTAAGCTGATTCACGGTGGTTTGCGTTACCTTGAACATAAAGAGTTTCGTTTGGTGCGTGAAGCATTAGCTGAGCGTGAAGTTTTGCTCAATAAGGCGCCACATATTATTCGCCCAATGCGTTTTATTATGCCTCATCGTCCACATTTGCGCCCAGCATGGCTGATTCGTACGGGCTTATTCTTTTATGATCATTTAGGTAAGCGTGAAAAATTATTGGGTTCAAATAATGTCTACTTTAAAGATGATAGTCCGTTAAACACAGCGATTACACGTGGTTTTGAATATTCAGACTGTGCTGTGGATGATTCACGTTTAGTTGTTTTGAATGCAATGCATGCACGTGAAAAAGGGGCAGAAATCGTAACGCGTACCCGTTGTTTGTCTGCTCGACGTGAAGGACAAATTTGGGTTGTCGATTTGGAAAATGCAGAAGGGCAATTTCAAATTAAAGCGAAAGCTTTGGTGAATGCTGCAGGTCCTTGGGTCGCACAGTTTATTAAACAGGATTTACAGCTACAATCTCCTTATGGTATTCGTTTGATTCAAGGTAGTCACATCATCGTACCGAAGCTTTATGAGGGTGATAAAGCTTTCATTATGCAAAATGATGACCGCCGTATTGTCTTTGCAATTCCATATTTGGATCAATACACTATGATTGGTACCACAGACCATGAGTATGAAGGTGATCCAGCTCAAGTGAAAATTACTCAAGCTGAGATTGATTATCTCATTGAGGTGAGTAATGCGCATTTTAAAAAGCAACTTACCCAAGCTGATATTATCTCAACTTTCGCTGGGGTGCGCCCATTATGTGACGATGAGTCAGATAATCCATCTGCGGTGACACGTGACTATACGTTAGCCTTATCAAAAGAAGCTGCGGGGCAAGCGCCATTACTTTCGGTGTTTGGTGGAAAGTTAACGACTTATCGTAAGCTTGCTGAGTCTGCAATGTTGCAACTGAAAGCATTTTTCCCAGCGATGAAAGGCAGTTGGACTGCAACGGAAACTTTGCCGGGCGGTGAAAAGATGGTGTCGGTTGAGCAGTTAGCTAATGAAATCCGCGCGCAAATCTCCGATGCTTCAGAAGCTTTGGCGAAACGTTGGGCGGGAGCCTATGGCTCGCGTATTTGGAATATTTTAGGTGAAGCAAGTTCGGTTAAGCAGCTTGGTCAACATTTTGGTCAGGGCTTGTATGCCAAAGAGGTCGATTATCTATGCCGCTATGAGTGGGCAAGCAATAGCCAAGATATCCTTTGGAGACGTTCTAAATTAGGACTGAATATGCAAGCACATGAAATTGCATTATTAGATGCTTATTTAAAACCTAAAAACCAAGCTCCGAATGCAGCATAAAGAAAGCCCCTCATGTTCGAGGGGCTTTTTTCTTTTTAATATTTAAACTTCAGTGCAACTGTATAGTTAGCAGGTTCTCCGTAGAATGCTTGGCTATACGTAAAACTATTCAAATATTTTTTATCAGTTACATTATTTGCATTGGCTTGAACGCTAAAGTGTTTATTGACTTCATAACTTGCCATTAGGTTAAGCAACGCATAATCGCTTTGTTTTAGATATGCTGATTTTACATTGTCAAAAACAGAGGTTTTTCCTTGCCACTGTAGCCCTGCACCTACTTTTAATTTGGGTAATTGAGCGGGTGTATAAGTAGTTAGTAAATTAAAGGTTTGAGTTGGGTTATAAGTTCGGGCTGCACCACCATTTTTTAGATCTTGTAAATTAAATTGGGCATAACCCAAAGAGACATTTACTTGATCGGTGAGTTGTCCTGCCAAACCAACCTCAACGCCTTGTGAGCGTAAATCACTGATCCCCACTTTTCGGTTTAAAGGATGTCCATCTGTTGAACGAAGCGGATAATTGTTTTCCTCTGTTCTAAAGATTGCCAATGTTCCAGTAAGTTTGTTGTCTAGCCATGAGCTTTTCATCCCAACTTCATAACTTTTTCCTTCGATTGGATCAGCTACTTTGCCTGTTGCTTCATTTACAGATGTTTGTGGGCGGAAAATCGAAGTATAACTCATATAACCTGTGTACTCAGGTGTAAAATTATAGGTAATCCCGGCATAAGGTGAAACTTTACTTTCATCGTAATTCATCGGTGAGCCATAGCTCGAACCTTCACTTTTGGCTTGGATGTAGTTCGCACCGAGAGTCAGCTTGAGATCATCGTTTAAATGTAGACGTGTGGCTGCATAAATTGACTGATTGCGTTGGGTATAATCGGCTTGTTTGACGAAATCCGACCAAGTGACATGCTTTGGCGTCCAGCTTGCCCAATTTGTTGTACATTGTGCTTCATTAGGTCGTAGACAAATTGCCACATTACTATCTTGGATAGTACCCATGCTTCTTGAATCATTTTGTTTATTTTGTGAATAGTTATAACCAATGATTGCATCATGTTGTTGACCAAACCAGTTAAATTTTCCATTGAAATTAAGGTCAATATTGTGTTTTCGATTTTTTTCAATAAAGCTACTAGCGGTAAAATCAACGTTTGATCCATCTGTATTTGGATAGCCATAGTAGTATAAAAGACTACTGTCCTGATCTTTTTCATTGTAGTTGTAACTTAGATTGGCAGACCATGTATCTAGAAATTTTTGTTTTAGTTCGATAAATGCATTTCTAGAAGTGTTGTCCCAAAATGTCCAATCTGGATTCGGGTTAAATGAGCGATCATAACTGAGTTGTCGACCAGAACTGTCCATGAGCGGAATCGCTCCCCAGTTGTTGGCATTTGGTTTATTCTTTTCTTGACTTGCGCCAATGGTGAGAAGGGTTGAGTTCGTAATATCGGCTTCAACAACACCTGCAACACCATTTTTTTCTGAGGAATAACGATCACGATATGAGTCGCCTGCTTGTTGAAAGCCAAACAGTCTTGCTCGGATGCGATCATTTAAACTGCCTGACACATCAGCTTCATAACGTTGGGTATCCCATGAGCCATAACTTAAACCTGTGTTGGCTTGAAACTCTTTAGTAGGGCGTTTTCGAACGTAGTTGATGGTTGCACTTGGATCTCCAAAGGCATTGGTTAATGCATTTGCACCTTTAACGACTTCGATACGATCATAAAAATAGCTGTCCGGATTAGTGTCATTGTAGTTCCAGCCCGTTGAGGGAAAACCGACACCATCAACTAAGATATTTGAAATTTCAAATCCGCGAGCCATATATACGGCGCGTTCCGTTTCAAGAGCAGTTACAGTTACCCCGGGTGTGTTATTTAAAATATCTCGTGTTGAGGTTAAACCAAAGTCTTCTATTTGTTGGCGTGTCACAACATTGATGGTTTGTGGTGTTTCTTTTGCTGCGATATTGAGCTTGGTCGCACTTGAGCTATCCTTAATCGTATAGCCTTTGGTGCTTTCAGAATCTGAACTTTCATTCTGGGTCGCCTTAACTTGAATAGTCGGAAGCTGTTGAGAGACGGTGTCTACTGCAAAGCTATAGGGGCTAATGCTGACCAGACTTGATGAAATTGCAAGAAACAATGAATTGCGCTTGAGAGAGGAGAGGTTTGAACTCATGTCTACAACCATGTAAATGAGAAATATTATTGTTACAATTATTGTTAATATTCGTTAATATTGCAATTCATTTCGTCTAATCCTTAATAGGAATAAAAGAAGAGATTTGGATGATTGATTGGAATTTCTCGAAGTATGGAATGAAGATTGAATTTTAATGATAATAATTCTTGTTAACTTTGAATAAATAATGTATATTCTGTTTCAGTTTGTAACATTACATAACATTCTGTATATCTGAATATGAACAAAACAATTCGTTTTTATGCTGCATGTGTAGCATTTGTCCCATTCTCTTTGATCGCTGCTGACTTAAAGTCTCCTCCTAATGTAGATCAGGTTTCTACTTTGGAAGTCATTCGGCAGGACCAGCGTCTAAATGAATTAAAACAACAATTACTTGATCAAAATATTCAACTTAAACCAAAGCAAGTGCTCAACCAACAAACTTTGCAACAGATCATTGTGCATGAAAGTCCATGTTTTAAGATTGATCAACTTCATCTTAGTTTGTTGAACAATCGAGATCAGCAATATAGCCAGAAAGACTTTCAGTTCGTGATTAAAGGATTGAGTGATCCCAAAAAAGGGATTTTAGGGCAGTGTATAGGCACGCAAAGCCTACAAAACTTGGTGAGATTTGCACAGAATGAGGTGCTTAAGAAAGGTTATCTGACCACACAAGTGATCGCACCTGAGCAAGATTTAACTACGGGTGTTTTAGAACTACAACTTGAACTGGGGCGATTGCATCAGTTTATTCAAAAGGATGCCGAGCCATCAAAATTAGAACTATCGGCTGCGTTACCTTTTAAAGAAAATGATGTCCTTAATCTGCGCCAGTTTGACCAAGGCTTAGAAAATTTAAAACGAGCAACCAATCGACGTTTAGACTTTCAAATTGTTCCAACAACTGATGAACGTCATGGCTATAGTGATGTATTGATTTCTGCTGAACCCTTACAAAAACTGAATTTTAATATCGGGCTTGATGACTCGGGTACTAAAAGTACAGGAAAATATATTGGTAATGTTGGGATTGGGATAAACAGTCCATTTCATCTCAACGATGCATTCAATCTAAACTTTAGTCATTCACTAGATAACTTGCATCGTGACCGCAACCAAAACTACTTTGCGAGCTACCAGCTCCCATTTCGTAACTATGATGTGAGTATTAGCTTTAACCAATCAGAATACGAACAATATGTTGCAGGTTATAACGCACCACTCCTATATAGCGGAAAAAACCAACAAAGTAATTTGACCCTTTCACGTCTTTTAAGCCGTGGTAGTCACTATAAGACCAGTGTATATAGCAAAATCTATCATAAGCGTAGCCAAAACTTTATTGACGACATTGAGGTAGGCGTACAACGACGTCAAACCTCAGGCTGGAATGCAGGATTACAACACCGTCAATATGTAGGGGCTGGCACTGTAGATGTAGGGCTGGACTATCGGCATGGTACGGGTGCTTTTAATGCCAAACTTGCCGCAGAAGAACAAATTAGAGATATCAATGGAGAGCAGCGCCCTGCCGAAGGATATTCAAGAGCACCCTTATGGAGTGCGGACCTACGCCTTAACTATCCTTTACTGATTTTAGATCATCCCGCTCAATACCGTTTGAACTGGAAAGGGCAATACGCACCCAAGATTTTAGTCCCCCAAGATCGCTTCTATATTGGTGGTCGATACAGTGTTAGAGGTTTTGATGGTGATGTCATGCTCTCAGGAGATAACGGACATTACGTACAACAAGAAATGAGCTTTGGAACAGTGATCCCCAATACCCAATTTTATTTGGGTATTGATCAAGGCTGGGTCAATGGACGCAATAGCATTGTGGGGAAACGACATCTTTTAGGCAGTGTATTTGGACTACGTAGTTATTCTCGAGGGGTGTATTTAGATGCCTTTGCAGGACATGGGCTAGTTGCACCAAAAACTTTAGCAAAAGATTGGGTTACAGGCTTTAGCCTCAGTTATTCGTACTAAACCATATTTTTACTTATTGAATATTCAACTTATAGCAGAATCGACATGAACAAAAATCGTTACCGTATTATTTATAACAAAGCTCGTCAAATGTTTATGGCTGTTGCAGAAAATGCAAAAAGCCAAAGCAAAGCATCGGGTCAAAGTACTAACTCGACCACAACTAGCTCTGAAGAATCATTCCATCAGCTTTGGCATGTCAAGGCTTTGGTTGCCAGTATGAGCATCTGGATGCCACTTTCATCGGTTTATGCAGGCATGGTAGCAGACACTGGCGCACCAGCTGCGAACCGACCTGTGATTGGGGTTGGACAAAATTCACAAAAACAAAATGTACCTGTCATTAATATTCAAACACCGAACAAAAGCGGTGTATCACACAACATTTATAAAGAGTTTGATGTCCCAACGCAGGGTGCAGTACTTAACAACAGCCGCACGGGTGCTGCCTCAAGCATTGTGGGGAGTGTTGGTGCTAACCCATACTTACAAACAGGTGAAGCCCGCCTGATTTTAAATGAAGTCAACTCAGCACGAGCGAGCCAATTTGAAGGTAACCTTGAAATTGCAGGTCAACGCGCTGATTTGATTATTGCAAACCCATCGGGGATCAATGTTAAAGGTGGTGGTTTTATTAATGCCAATCGAGCCACTTTAACGACTGGTAAGCCGCAGTTCAATGCGGATGGTTCGATCAAACAATTTGTGATCGACCAAGGTAAGATCACCATTTCTGCAAATACAGGTTCACAGCTTGGCTTGGGTGGGGCAAATAACAATGCCAACTATCTTGATATCTATACCAGAGCCTTAGAACTCAATGCACAACTCCATGCTGAACAAGACATTCAGGTGGTGACAGGTGCTAATACCATTAGTGCAGATCTCACACAAATACAGGAGAAAACCTCAACAGCGGCTGCACCAACGGTTGCTATTGATGTTAAAGCTTTGGGTGGCATGTATGCCAATAACATCTATCTTGTGGGTACAGAAAAAGGGCTAGGGGTTAATAATGCAGGTACACTTCAGGCGGTAAATAACCTTGTTGTTACCAGTGCAGGAAAGATTGAGCATACAGGAGCTATCAGTTCAACCAGTAAGACTCAAGGTTTAGTTAGTGTTTCGACTACAGGCACGGGGACAGCCGCTGATATTAATTCAGCAGGGACGATTAGCAGCTTTGGTTTGCTGAGTCTAGACTCTGGAAATGATATCAATATCAAAGCCAAAGAAGTGACTTTGAATTATGAAGGTGTTGCATCTTCACCTTTGATCGTCAGTGCGAAAGGCAATGTTAATGTGGCTGATTCAGCCAAGATCAGAAATATGGGGACAACAGGTGACCTCTATATCGATGCTACAAATATCAACTTAGCTGCGAACTCAGAACTTAGAAGTAATCGAGGATCAGCACACATCCAAGCACAAAAGGACTTTACTTCAAACAAAGCAGGGTTAGTTGCCGCTAAAGATTTGACGGTCAGTGCGAATAATCACCTCAATCTTACAGATACCAAATTACATGCTTCGACAGGCAATATCCAATTACAGTCTAGCTCAAAAGAAACAGCGTTAAATAAAATCACGGTTCAAGGTGGAAGTGTCAGCGCAGCAAAAGAGCTTGCAATCTACGCAGACAAAGACATCACCCTAAACAATATCGATTTTATTAAGAAAGCAAATAGTAGCCAAGCTCAAGTGAACAGTATTAATGCCTATGCAGGCAATAATTTAAGTTTTACCACTGCCAATCAAGAATTCCCATATACCGCAGGAAAAATTCAGTTAGGTGCAGGCAATCAGTTGAGATTAGAAGGTAAGGATCAAAACTCTAAGTTATCAGGAGGTGGCGGGCTAAAACTTTCTGGAAAAAATATTAGCACTAAAAATATTTATATGACGGGTTCTGGGGCGAATGGTGTTGATATTATCAGTGATGGTGGCAATATCCTACTTGATCAAGGAAGCCGACTCTGGGCAAATACAGGCAATATAAACGTTAATGCTTTAAATGGCAGTATTACCGCAAATAGCTTGCAAGCAACGACTTTAGGTAAAGCATCGTTATTAGCCAGTAAAAATGTCATCTTAGCTGCAAATAAAGTTGAAACTGCTGTAACAGGTACCGATGCTAAAAATATCACCTATACCCCAAGTAAAATCTCCGCAGATAAGGGTATTCAGATCGCATCAATTGATAACGGATATCTACGTTTGAACACCATAAATTTAGATGCTAAAAATGGTGATATTCAGTTAGATGCAAAAGGCAATATTAGTCTAGTACGTTCAGATGTGATTACCCAACATCAAAACGCTGATGGCAGTTTTAGCCCTAAAACCACTTATTTGTGGAGTGGGTTAAACGGAAACAATATTCTGATCAATAGTAGTGCAAATAATAGCTTAAATTGGGGGAACTTCACTGCCATAGGCAACATTCAAGCGCAAGCAAAAGGCACACAGTTCTTATATGGTATGAACCTTAAAAGTGGTGCAAATACAACTTTACAAGCTGATGGACGTCAGACCTTGTTGTATACAACAGGTCAGTCTGCTGGGCATACGGCATTGAGCAGTAAAGATAAACTTTACCTCAGTTCAACCCAAGTGGTGGCAGATGGATCGACTAGTTGGGCAGCGGGTAATACTGTCAAGCTACAAGCTGATGGTGTGCTTTCGTTGATCAGTGGTGCGGGTCAGTATCTACAAAATACAGACCTTAAAGGTGGGGCGGTACTGATTGAAAGCGGAGCTGGCTTTGATGTGAATAAGAATGTCAAAGTGACAGCTACAGGCTCACCGCTATTAAATAATGACAAGGACTTAAACAAACTCAATGGTAATTTGAGTATTCAAACCAACGATAATTTAACCATTGATCCAAAGTTACTGACACTGAGTGCGGTGGGTGATTATGATCTGATGAGTAAAAAAGGTGACTTAACACTTATTGGGCATGGTGGGACTAAGGGTAATGGAAGTGAGCAAGTCGTTAAGCTCAACACCGCCAATGGTGGAATCAATCTTGCTGGTCAAAAAGTGGAGTTGCAGGGAACACAATTAAACGCTGTTAAAGATATTTCGATTGTATCGACTGATGGTGATTTGATTGTGGATGGGGTAAAAAATATACTCACAAATCAGGCAGCGAACAGTGAAAGTGTGGTCAGAATAAAATCTAATAATCAGAATATTTTAAATCAAATTGAGAAATTGAAGACCCCCAATATTTCTAAAGATTATGATGCATTAATTAATCTTTACAATGAAGCTTATCCTTGGCCAACAGAGGAAGATAGATCAAAAGAAAAGATAGCTAGATTTGATAAAGCTTATACAGACTTTCTTGTTAAATATCCTGCTTTAGAGCCTAAGTCGTATGTTTGGGAGGGGGAGAAGAAGTTTTTTCCTTTCAATAGTGTAGTTTGGGCACCTACACCAGACAGTCTTGGTATGTGGAGACCATGGTCAGCAGGCTTATATGATAATTTTGAGGCTATCTATTCTGATACAGATATTCAAAATTTAAGAAATGAAATCAATTTTTATAATAGTAGATCAAATGGTTATGAGCATAAAGGCTCAAATGTTGTTAGTGCGACAGGCAATATTAATCTAGCCTCTAAACAAGGTCTCAGTATTAGTGGTGCTGCGATTGATGCTAAAAAAGGCTCGGTTTTGATAGAAGCAGTAGGAACACTGGCAAATGAAGAACATCAAATTCAGGGTGAGTTTAAGAGCAATATAAAAAATAGTGTAAAACAAGGGAAAATTAAAGGAAGCATCATTATCGATGCCACCCAAGATTCCTATGAAATTGGTCAAGTGACCGATGATAATTACAACTGGCGTAGCCCTGTAAATGCCACCACGATCAACGGTGATAAAGGCGTTAAAATCAAAGCTGCAGGCAAAAGTGCGACAGATAATTTGATCTTACAAGGTGTAGGAATCACATCGAATAATGGTAATGTCGATATTGAAGCCTATAAAAATATTATTTTTGATGTGGCTGTTGAAAATAGCTATGACAAGAGTAAGAAAACAGAAACCAAACGCAAATGGTATGGTAAGAAAAAGACTACAACCACGATAAAAACGGCTGAACGAGTTGGCGGTCTATCTGTAGATATTGATGCCAAAAATATCAATATCAAAAGTGGAGAGGCGAAAAAGGCTGATGATAAAGAAACTGGAACCCATCGTACCAGTATCGACATGTATTCAAGTCAGTTAACGGCGCATGGTGGTAAAGTTAAGATTTTAGCAGGTGGTGATATCAACCTTTTAACTGCTGATAATGTTTCAAAAGATACCCTTGATATCAGTAAAAGTAGTTCGTGGGCTGGTATTAAACTTAATAAATCCAAATATACCAGCACTCGAAATATCAAATCAGAACTACCCGCTGTTTTAGAAGCAAGTTATATCGGTGCTCAAGCAGATGGCAATATTGTTTTAAAAGGCACTGAGTTTAATTATTTAGAAGGTGCAGATATAAAGGCTGGTCAGGAAATTTATCTCCTTGGTGCATCGGAACTTGTAGAAGCAACAAAGACTAAAACAAGTAATAGTGTAGTTTGGCAATCAATGCAAGACCAAGGTTCGATTACTGAAACATCGAAGTTGCCTACCTTTAATGGACCTGTTGCACCGAAGTTTGAAGCAAAAGGTGGCTTGACTGTTCAAGTTCCAGTCGTATCTGGTAAAGATAATGATGTCCGAGCAGAAGTTTTAAAACTTGCGAATCAACCTGGCAATGCTTACCTAAAAGATTTGGTTAACCGTAAAGATGTGAATTGGGAAGCGGTTAAGCTGGCACAAGAGAGTTGGGATTATAAGTCTCAAGGGTTGACTGCGGCTGGGGCGGCGATTTTAGCAATTGCGATTGCAGCTGCGACAGGTGGAGCAGGTGTAGGAGCAATACTATCAACTGGTGGAACAGTAACTAATGCTGCATTACTAAGTTTGACGACACAAGCTTCTATTAGCTTAATCAATAATGGTGGCAATCTATCAGCAACATTTAAAGAGCTAGGAAGTAAAGATTCAGTAAAAAGTTTGGCAATTACGGTGGTAACAGCTGGGTTAGTGGAAGGTTTAAGTACTAGCCTTAAAATTGATTTAAATGGTTTTCCAACAGTAGAAAAAATTGCAAATAATTTTGTCCAAGGTGTTGGTTCAAACTTAATTAGTAGTACCTTACAAGGTGAGAGTTTATCAGATAGTCTTGAGAAAGCACTGCTGGCTGGGGTAACAAATGTTTTACAAGCTGAGATGGCAACAAAGATTGGTACTCATTTAGATAAAATTGATCCAAGTGCATGGGAGTATGCATTACATAAAATTGCCCATGCAGCGGCAGGTTGTGTTGCAGCTGCGGTACAAAAGGAATGTGAAGCAGGTGCAATAGGTGCTAGTGTTGCAGAGGTTGTAGCAGGACTCTTTGATAAACCGAGCAGTACGGCAACTCAAGAAGAGAAAGATGCTTTTAGAAAAAAAGTGGTGGGTACTACTAAATTAGTTTCAGGAGTAGTAGCCGCTTATTCTGGATATGATGTAAATGCTGCAGCAGCATCTGCTGAAAATGCTGTTACAAACAATTATTTAACAGCACAACAAGTTAAAAACTTAAGAAAAGCAATCTCGGATTGTAAAAATAACTCATCATGTTTAAAAGATGTCGATGCCAAATATTTTGGTGGGTATGATTCTAAAGGGACATACTATGAGGTAAATAAAAGCATTTGGGGGATTAATGATGATGCCTATGCCAAGTGCACAACTATTGAATGTAAAATAACGCATGCAACTCAAAGACAAAGTGGGTTGACTGAATTAATGAACCAACCTCTGGGTAATATTACTTTTACTCAAAAGTTAACGAATTATCGAGGTTCATATGCATTAGATCAATTTAAATATGATGAGAATGATCAATATGTCGCGTCAGCCTCAAAAATATTGTCATTCGTGGATCTAAATTGTGGAGGTTCAATTGATGCTGCATGTAATACAAAATGGCAAAATTATCAGGATAAACAGTTACGCGATACAGTACTATTATTTGGTGCTATAGCTGCAGTTGGTGGTGGTGCTGCAGGGGGGGTAGTAGTTAGAGCTTGTTTATCTAATCCCGCTGCTTGTAATGTTAACCTTAGATTAGCAATAGATGGTTTATTTGCAGAAGGTGCAATTTATGGGCCTGGTGCTGTAGGTATTACTGCTGCTACTCGAAATCAGATGCTTAAAGAAGCAGAAGGCTTAAAAGTTTTATATTCTAAAACAGTATTAAATCAGGATTATAAACCGACAACGCGCTATCAAGATCCTAGAGAGTTAGCAAACTATCTTTCTGAACAGCAAAAAGTAGATATTAGAATTGGTAAAACCTTATCAGGAGCAAAATCACCAATAACTGTAACTGCTGAGACTAATATTGGTGGTAAGTATATGTTTGACACGAATCAAACGGCTCGTCCAGTCGCACAGGCAAATGCAGGTAAACCCACACTCGTGGCAGGGAAAAAGGGGTTAACAACAAATACTAATATGGCAAATGCCCATGCGGAAATTGCTCTCATTCAACGAGCCTATGATGAGGGTTTAACCCAAGGTCAAAAAATGGAAATCGTTGTTAAAGGAAAAGATGTATGTTCTCATTGTCGTGATGCAATTCCAACTATGATAGAGCGTTCTGGTTTATCTGAACTCGTAATATATAATACCGATCAAAGTCAAACAATGACTTGGAAAAATGTTGGCGGAAAAGTGGAATTTGCTGTTACGCCTACTTATTGGAGAAATTAAATGCAATTTTATTTAGATCATTATTCAATTTATCAGTTAAACGAATCTGGAAAAAACTTTAAACCAATTGATATAGTTAATGATATGGGGTGGGATGAGTTCTCTGAAATCATCCTAAAAATGTATCAAGGGGGAGGGCAGATGACAGTTTTCTTGGGAGAACCTGTTTATACGGAAGAACCGTATGTTGAATTTCGTGAGATAGATCATTATACCATTTCGGAAAAATTTATTTTTGATTGTGATATTAAACATGGTTATTTGTTAGATCATCGTATTTATGATGATGGTGAATGTATCGAATATTTTTGGTTGGAGAATTCTAGTGTAGTGGATCCGAATGAGACTTTTGTGTTTTCTCAATATGAAGATGAATGGGAGGCAAAACGGATTAATCGAGATATTAATATTGCTTTGAAAATATTTAAAGAATTATATGATAATAATCAATTATCTGAGGATATAAAAATGCTATTTAAATAAATTCAACTTGCTAAGTTCCATCGTTATATGGTGGAACTTAAAATATTATTGTGTAGCAGTTTTTATGCACATATCATAAATATATATGTGGGAATTTTTTTAAATATATCAATAGTTATATATGATATTATTAACGATTGTTGTGAAGTGTTGGATGGGAAATTTCATATATGGTCTTGGATGATAATGATCAGAGTAAAGTTAAACTTAACATGCAAGTTAAGAAAGCTATTTGGAAAAGCTTATTTATATATCATGAGTTTTGATCTGTAATATGAAAACTAGAGAAGAAAGGTTTGACAGCTTTTAATGTTGGTTAATGGACATGCGTGATGCTTTATCACGTATGTATGATACCCTCCCAAAAGAAATTGGTGAAAAGCTAGATTATTCGATAGAATCATTGGATATCTTGGAACATTGGATATTGGAGCAGTATCCGACGACTCAAGCGATCTTAGCTCAACAAGAATCTCGTAAAGTTGATGGTTATGCTCGATATGTAGGAGAGACATTTAGAAAACATTTGGGGGGACGTGGGTTATAGAATTAGATGATCCTAAAATGGCTTTTTATAATGTGCCGCAAATAGAAGCAAATAATTATTATGGTTGTCCTTTATCATTAGTTACTGCGAGTACAGATTGTCGAACAGGGCATTTTATTTCTGGTGTTTTAACGTATTGTCTAAAGAATAATTAATACTACTACTTAGTGGCTACTTCTTAAAACCTATTCTTCTTATGGGATAGGTTTTTTATATTAAAACCAAATCACCAGACAACAAAAAAAGGTCGCCAAAGCGACCTTTTTTGTCATTTAATTATTAAGCAGATTTAACTGCATTTAATAATTCATTTTGACGATCTTTAAGTGCTTGAGGTAAACGATCACCAAGTTTAGTGAATAACTCAGTGTGGCTTTCAAGTTCTTTGATCCATTGATCTTTATCTTGAGCAGTAACAGTTTCGAATTGCTCTTTAGAGAAGTCGATACCTGTCCAGTTCAATTGTTCGTAAGTTGGAACAAGGCCGATTGGAGTTTCAGTCGCTTCAGCACGACCTTCACAACGATCAATAATCCACTCAAGAACACGCATGTTTTGACCGAAACCAGGCCATACAAAGTTGCCTTCAGCATCACGACGGAACCAGTTTACATTAAAGATTTTTGGTAATTTATTACCAGCAGCTTCTGCTTTAGCGCCAACTTCTTGACCAAGTTGTAACCAGTGACCGAAGTAATCAGCCATGTTATAACCAGCAAAAGGAAGCATCGCAAATGGATCACGACGAACGATACCTTGTTGACCAACAGCAGCAGCAGTTGTCTCAGAGCCCATAGTTGCAGCTTTATAAACGCCATCAACCCAGTCAAATGCTTCAGAAACTAAAGGTACTGTGTCCGCACGGCGACCACCGAAGATAAATGCAGAGATCGGCACACCTGCTGGATTTTCCCAGTCAGCATCGATAGAAGGGCATTGACCTGCTGAAACTGTGAAACGCGCATTTGGATGAGCAGCTTTTTCACCATCAGTATGCGGTTGACCTTTCCAGTTGGTAAGGTTCGCTGGAACTTCTTTAGAAAGACCTTCCCACCATACTTCGCCGTTATCAGTTACAGCAACGTTGGTATAGATCACATCTTTGTGAAGTGTTGCCATACAGTTCGGGTTAGTCTTGGTGTTTGTACCAGGTGCAACACCGAAGAAACCAGCTTCTGGGTTGATTGCATATAAACGACCGTCTTCACCTGGTTTGATCCAAGCGATATCGTCACCTACAGTCTCAATCTTCCAACCTTCATAACCTGCTGGTGGAATTAACATTGCAAAGTTGGTTTTACCACATGCAGAAGGGAATGCCGCTGCGATATAGTGTTTTTCACCTTGTGGGTTTGTTACACCCAAAATCAGCATGTGCTCAGCTAACCAGCCTTGTTCACGACCCATTGCAGATGCAATACGTAAAGCTAAGCATTTTTTACCAAGTAAAGCGTTACCACCATAACCAGAACCGTAAGACCAGATTTCACGAGTTTCTGGGTAATGCACGATATATTTTTCGCTGTTGCAAGGCCAAGCAACATCTTTTTGACCGTCTTTTAACGGCGCTGCAACTGTATGTACGCAAGGAATGAATTCGCCATCAGTGCCTAGAACGTCATAAACTGCTTTGCCCATACGTGCCATTTTGGTCATGCTAACCGCAACATATGGAGAATCAGTTAATTCGATACCGATGTGCGCGATATGGCTACCTAAAGGACCCATTGAGAATGGAACCACGTACATGGTACGGCCTTCCATTGCGCCATCAAATAAGCCATTTAATTTTGCACGCATTTCAGCAGGTTCAACCCAGTTATTGGTTGCACCAGCATCTTCTTGGTTTTGTGAACAGATATAAGTACGGTCTTCAACACGAGCAACGTCAGAAGGATCAGAATTTGCAAGATAAGAACCAGGATGTTTTTCTTGGTTAAGTTTTTGCATGGTGCCGTTAGCGATCATCAAGTCGATAAGACGTTGATATTCTTCTTCGCTTCCGTCACACCATTCGATTTTTGCTGGTTTGGTTAATTTTGCAATTTCTTCCACCCATGCAATTAGCTTAGGGTGACGAACGAATTCTGGTGCGTTCACTTGGGTCATGGTGATGCCTTTTTAAAGTGTGTACGACGTACAAATTCTATCTACTGGGTGACAGTAAAATAGATGAAGTAAAAAAAGTGGCTGTATTAAAGCATAAAATCCAAAAAAAAATAAGTGCAATGAATGTTGTAGTGTATTGACTCTAAACGAGTTGTTTGTATCTAAGTGTTTGTTTTTATTGGCTGTGATATTTTTATTTATCTTTATTTGAATTTTTTATATGTGTTATTTTTATCAAAAATTATATTAATAAACAATAAGTTGTGTGATTCATAATACTTGAGAATTATTATTGATTAAATGAATGATGTTCATTCAAAAATTACATAAACAAGCTTTTATTTGTTGATTTAGTAAACAAAAATAGGGCTATTAATCGCCCTAAGTTTGATCTCCATGAGCTTAAAATTACGACCTCTTTCGATCATTTATAATCAGAAGTCAGGATTCCACGCTACACAACAAAGTGAAGAGTACGAACAACTGCTGACTTATTGGACGCAACATGGTTTCGAAATTCAGGTGTTTGAGTTAAGTCAACACGCCAGTTTTGATGACATGATGTCGGAGATTTTAGTGAGACATCAACAAACTGATTTTCGCGGTGTAGTGGTTGCAGCAGGTGGTGATGGGACATTGAATGCTGTCGCTCAGCGATTAATGCATACGGATATTCCGATGGGTATTATGCCATTAGGGACATTTAATTATGTTGCTCGTGCTTTGCATATCCCGATTGATGTCGTTCAAGCGGCGGAAGTCATTGCAACTGGGAAGGTACATGAAGTACATGTCGCCAAAATCAATGATCATATTTATTTAAATAATGCGAGTTTGGGGTTGTATCCCTTATTTATTAAAAAACGTGAATTATATAATCAACGTTTAGGTCGTATTCCTTTACATGCTTACACATCGGGATTGGATGTGCTCCTGCGTGAGCACAAGTCACTCAAGCTTTCAGTTACTGTAGATGGTCAGAAATATCCAGTGACGACACCTCTCATTTTTTTTGGTAATAATCAGCTTCAGCTCAGTGATATGAAATTAAGAATTGCTGAGTGCGCAGCAAATGGAAAACTTGCTGGTGTGGTTGTTGCGAAAAGTGATCGTTTCAGTTTATTAAAAATGTTATGGAAACTGATTCAAGGTAAAATTGATCAGGCTTCTGACGTCTATTCATTTTGTGCTGAGAAAATCGAGGTGGGGTGTAAAAAAATGCAGTTAACGGTTGCCATCGATGGGGAACTGGTAGAAATGCAAAGTCCCTTAAAATTCTCAGTAGAAAAGTCCGCATTGAAAGTGATGGTTCCAAATGTTACTACATCTATCTGATCTGCATTTTGGAACAGAGCGAGAGGTGTGTATTGAGGCAATTCACCAATTTTGTCAGCAATATCGCCCTGAAGTGGTGGTGGTAAGTGGTGATTTAACCCAGCGAGCACGTTATCAACAGTTTTATGCATGTGTGCAGTTTTTAAATTCGCTATCTATTCCTTATTTGGTGGTACCTGGGAATCATGATATTCCGCTATACCACGTCTGGAATCGTTTTTTTTCTCCATTTTTACGTTATCAAATGTTTTTTGGCAGTTTGGAGACGACTTTAGAGACAGAGCACTTCTATATTGTTGGAATGAATAGTATTCGTAGGCGATATCATACGCGAGGACACATTTCGGTTGACCAGATCAATGAAACCTATGAAAAGTTAAAAAATGCACCATCAGGCAAGATTAAGTTAGGGGTTTTTCATCAACCTTTTTATACTTTTCCAGATGATAATGGTGGTAAGGATTGTCCTGTTTTAGGGAAAATTGCATTACAGAAATGGGGTGAAACTGGATTATTTGGTTTGTTGCATGGGCATTTACACAAAGTTGCAGTGCATGATCTAAATCAAATTTTCGATTTAGGATTTGATCATCCGATTCTCGATATTCATGCAGGTACAGCGATATCCAATCGTGTACGTTTTGGATTGCCGAATAGTTTTAATGTGATTTTGAGCAATGGTGTGATTGAGCATTATTATTTTAATGAAGATAAAAAACAGTTTGAAAAGTAGCGTAAATAGACTGAATTTAAGATTCGTGTTCGTGATGTTTGAAAAAAGAACAAAAAGTCGAATTTTTTTTAATTTTCCCCTTGAAGCCTTTTTTTTTAACCCCACAAAAGTGGCATATCAAAATTTTGTTGATTGCTACTGGAGTAGCAATGCAAATTAATCAAAAAGACTAAGTCTGATGGAGTTAAATATGAGCAACATTCGTCCATTACATGATCGCGTAGTGATTCGTCGCGTAGAAGAAGAAACCAAAACGGCTGGTGGTATTTTACTTCCAGGCTCTGCTGCTGAAAAACCATCTCAAGGTGAGGTGATTGCAGTAGGTAATGGTCAGATCACTGACAATGGCGTTCGTGCTTTAGACGTTAAAGTTGGAGACAAGGTATTGTTCGGTACTTATGCAGGGACAACTGTGAAAGTAAGTGGTGAAGAACTTTTAATCATGAAAGAGTCGGATATCTTAGCTGTGCTTGAAGGCTAATCGACCTATAACTCACACATTATCAGATACAGTATTTAAAAAGATTTGGAGTTTAACATGTCAGCTAAAGACGTAAAATTTGGTGATTCAGCTCGCTCAAAAATGATCGCAGGTGTAAACGTACTTGCAGATGCAGTAAAAGTAACTTTAGGCCCTAAAGGTCGTAATGTGGTTATCGATCGTTCTTTCGGTGCGCCACACATCACTAAAGATGGTGTAACCGTTGCCAAAGAAATTTCTTTAAAAGACAAGTTTGAAAACATGGGTGCTCAACTTGTTCGCGAAGTTTCAAGCAAAACGAATGACATCGCAGGTGACGGTACAACAACTGCAACTGTACTTGCTCAAGCAATCTTAAATGAAGGGATCAAATCAGTAACGGCTGGTATGAACCCAATGGATTTAAAACGTGGTATTGATATCGCAGTGAAAACTGTAGTTGAAAATATCCGTGCCAATGCAAAACCTGCTGATGACTTCAAAGCAATTGAACAAGTCGGTTCGATCTCTGCGAACTCTGATACCACTGTAGGTAAGTTAATTGCACAAGCAATGGAAAAAGTGGGTAAAGAAGGTGTAATCACTGTTGAAGAAGGTTCTGGCTTCGAAGACGCTTTAGACGTTGTTGAAGGTATGCAGTTTGACCGCGGTTATATCTCTCCATATTTCGCGAACAAGCAAGATACGTTAACTGCTGAACTTGAAAACCCGTTCATCCTTCTTGTTGACAAAAAAATCGGTAATATCCGTGAATTAATCACCGTATTAGAAGCAGTTGCTAAAACTGGTAAACCGCTTTTAATTATTGCTGAAGATGTTGAAGGTGAAGCGCTTGCGACACTTGTTGTAAACAACATGCGCGGTATTATCAAAGTATGTGCAGTAAAAGCACCTGGCTTTGGTGACCGTCGTAAAGCAATGCTTCAAGATATCGCGATCTTAACTGGCGGTACTGTGATTTCAGAAGAAATCGGCATGGCGCTTGATCAAACAACTCTTGAGCACTTAGGTACAGCACACAAAGTAACAGTATCTAAAGAAAATACTGTGATTGTTGATGGTGCTGGTAATGCAGCTCAAATCGCTGAGCGTGTTCAACAGATCCGTGCTCAAATCGAAGAATCTACTTCTGAATATGACAAAGAAAAACTTCAAGAACGCGTTGCTAAATTAGCAGGCGGTGTTGCAGTGATTAAAATCGGTGCTGCAACTGAAGTTGAAATGAAAGAGAAGAAAGACCGTGTAGATGATGCGCTTCATGCGACTCGTGCAGCAGTTGAAGAAGGTGTTGTTGCTGGTGGTGGTGTTGCACTTGTACGTGCCGTAAATGTATTAGACGGCTTAAAAGGTGCTAACGAAGATCAAACTGCGGGTATCAATATCTTACGTCGTGCGATTGAAGCTCCACTTCGTCAAATCGTTTCAAATGCTGGTGATGAGCCTTCAGTTGTGATCAATGCAGTTAAAGCTGGCGAAGGTAACTTTGGTTATAACGCTGCAACTGGCGAATATGGTGATATGTTAGAAATGGGTATCCTTGACCCAGCTAAAGTAACGCGTTCTGCACTTGAACACGCAGCTTCTGTTGCTGGTTTAATGTTGACTACTGAGTGCATGATCACTGATATCCCAGAAGACAAACCTGCTGCTCCAGACATGGGCGGTATGGGTGGTATGGGCGGCATGATGTAATTACATCTACGTCTAGATCAAAAAAACCCTGCTTATGCAGGGTTTTTTTACGTTTGTTGAATAGTAAAAGTAAAAAAAAAGCGTTATTAATCATTCTATTCATTTTTATTAAATTAAAATCTATTAGAACAGTAATTATTGGAGTCACTTATGTATAAATCATATTGTTTAATATTGAGTTGTACTTTGTTGAGTTTTCAAACTTATGCTGAAAGTATCAAAGATTCCTTTGCAGGGGAAACCAAAGTATTTTTAAATATTTATGGATTTGCGGCTGATATCGATGGTGTAATTGGTTATCAAGGTTTGAATTATCAGGTAGATCAACCATTCAAAGATACGCTAGCATCTTTAGATAAGGCAGTTATGGGGCATATTGAAATTAGTAAAGGGAAATGGGGTGCTTTCTCAGATATTCAATATGTAAAAACTGCCGACAAAAAAGAAGTTCATTCTTTTCCCGTCGCTTTATCAACCAAAGTAAATCTGAGCAATTTGGGAATTTACTATCGCGCCTATGAGCAATTTCCTCATGGCAAAGGTCTGGTGATCGAACCAACTCTAGGAGTGAATTATACGGACCTAGAGGGAACTCTAGACGCGTTGGGTAAACATCTTACAGTTGAAAAGCATTGGTCTGAATATTTCGGTGGCGCTCGTGTTCGTTACAATAGCGACTCGCCTTGGAATTTAGCAGCGCAATATACATATGGCACAGAACAAACTCAAGTTGCACAGGCGTATTTAGGATATCGTCAAAAAATATTAACGGCTCCCGTGAACTTTAGAGTCGGATATCGTTATGTGTCACAAGATTATAAAAATAGCAGTTTTAAATGGGATACCGTACAACAAGGGCCAATACTTGGAGTTGGGTTTGGTTTTTAAAAAATAATATAGAAAATAGAAGAAACAAGCGCTTTGTTGTTTCTTCTTTAAATCATTATTTAAGTAAAATAATCATCCAAGTAAAAAAGATAATAGCTAAAGAAACGAACTGGGCTGCGCTTCCCATATCTTTTGCATTCTTAGACAATTCATGTTTTCAAGTGAAATACGGTCAACAACAGCTTCAATGGCTGAATTAAATAATTCGACAATAATTGCCAACAAACAGACAGCAACCATAAGTGCCTGCTCCAAGGCAGATACATGGATAAAAAAGCTGGCAGGAATCAAAATTAAATTAAGCAAAATAATTTGTCTAAAAGCAGCTTCATGGTTAAATGCAGCTTTAAAGCCAGCAAGCGAATAGCCTGTGGCATTTAGGATGCGTTTGATACCATTTTTGCCTTTATAGGGAGAATAAGGCGTCATAATTGAACTTACAGAAAATAATGTGCTGACATTATAAAAGTAAAAAAACGATCTATAATTGGCAAGAAGTTGCATGAGCATTTCAAAATCGTTGTCTTTCGCGCCAATTTTACTCAAACATTCAGATTTGATTTGTTAATTTCTTTGATGCTTAGGATAATGAGCCCAGAGAAAATTATGGAATTGACTGCATGAAAATTATCGCAGATGAAAACTTGGCATTTACCGATTATTTTTTTGCGGAATTTGCAGAAATACAGCATCGAGCAGGACGCACGTTAAGGCATGCAGATGTTCGGGATGCGGACGCTTTATTGGTTCGCTCAGTGACGAAGGTCAATCACGCTTTAATTGATCAAACTAGAATTCAATTTGTGGGTAGTGCCACGATTGGAACAGACCATCTAGATATTCAAGCTTTAGAAGATCATAATATCTCATGGAGCAATGCCGCTGGTTGTAATGCTCAGGCGGTTGCAGAATATGTCATTACAGCCTTATTGCACTTAGATATTGAATTATTAGAAAAAGATGCCGATTTTACTTTAGGGATTGCTGGTTTAGGTAATGTGGGTAGTCGACTGGCGGTGATGGCGCAACTGCTGGGGTGGAATGTGATCGGTTACGATCCTTATGTGCAACTTAATGACATTGAAAATGTTTCTTTTGATACGTTGTTAGCGCGTGCAGATGCGATTTCAATTCATGTTCCTTTAACTTTAACGGGTGAATATCCAACGCAGCACATGTTCAATCAAGCGACTTTAGCAGCAATGAAACCTTCAGCCATTCTAATCAACAGCGCGCGTGGTCCTGTGATTCAGCAATCGGCATTGATGGCAGATATGATGAAAACCAAGCGTCAAGTTGTGCTGGATGTATTTGAGTTTGAACCTGAGATTCCTCAAGACTTATTAGATCTATTGGCTTTAGCGACGCCTCATATTGCTGGCTATAGTTTGGAAGGGAAGGCACGAGGTACACAGATGATTTATGATGCTTTTTGCCAAAAATTTGGTTATACCGCATCGAAGCGCTTTGAAAGTCAGTTACCAAGCGTTGAACAATATTTTGAACAACACGACTTGAGAGAAGTGTTAAAGCAACGTCTTCCCCAAATTTATAATATTAGCGAAGATGACCGACAATTAAGAGCTTGTGTACAACATGGCAAAGTTGACCAGCAAGCATTCGATTTACTGAGAAAGAATTATCCATTACGCCGTGAATGGGCTGCACATGGTGGACCAAAGGTATGAGTCAAGATGAAATGAAAAGCTATCAACCGACCTGTTCTATTGAGGCCTTAAAAGCGCGTGCCGAGATGTATAAAAAAATTCGCCATTTTTTTGCAGAGCGAAATGTTTTGGAAGTCGAAACACCTATTTTGTCCCAAGCAGGGGTAACTGATGTACATTTGGCATCGGTACAAGTACAGCGCCATATTCATGGAAAATTAAATACCCAATATTTACAGACTTCACCTGAATTTCCAATGAAGCGTCTGTTGGCAAGTGGAAGTGGGCCAATCTACCAAATCTGTAAAGTATTTCGTGATGATGAACATGGGCGTAAGCACAATAGTGAATTTACCATGCTGGAGTGGTATAGACCTGCAATGGATTTAACAGCCTTGATGCATGAGACAGCCGATCTGTTAGAAAGCTGTTTGGCACATCGTTTTGGTGATATTCGTCCCATTGTTTTGAGTTATAAGCATGCATTTCAAGACCGCTTAGATATCAATCCATTGCAAGCATCACTCAAACAGCTCAAAGAAACGGCTCATCGTGTTGGGCTTAATTTAGATTTGGGTGATGACCGTTTAGCGTACATGGATTTATTATTCTCTCATTTTGTAGAGCCGAGTTTGGGATTTGATAAGCCTGTATTTTTGACGGATTTCCCGCCTGAGATGGCTTCACTGGCGAAAGTCAAACAGGATGAAGATGGTGAGTTAGTTGCAGCACGCTTTGAGGTCTATATAGAGGGCTTAGAGCTGGCAAATGCCTATGATGAATTGTTGGATGCGGATGTGTTGGCTTCACGTTTTGAAGCAGATAATAGGCAACGTGCTGAACAAGGTTTGCCTGTAATTCCAACTGATCAGTATTTATTGGCAGCACTTCCCAATATGCCTGAATGTTCTGGGATTGCCTTAGGTATTGATCGTTTATTGATGGTGGTGATGAATCAGGTGAATATTGATAAAGTCATCGCCTTTCCAGCAGAGATCGCTTGAACTTAAAAGCGCCTAGATGCACATCATTTAGACGCTTATAAATGATGATTAGCAACGCCCTTGTTTTGCTAGTCCTGGAGGGCAGAAATCCCCCTTACCGCCTTGACGATGGTATCTGTGGTCATAGCCATCTGGGTCAATCACCACGCTGCCACGTGGGGTATGTACTGCACATGTAGATAGGCTGAGACAGAATAAAATACTTAAGCTCAATAAAATTATTTTCATATTTATACATCCTTTGTATTTGATCTGATTAAATTTTAAGCCTATCTCATCTTTTTTACGAGTTGATTTTTTATACAACAACATGCTTTGGTTAAATTTGACTGATGCTGATACGAGTGAAATCGATCAAAGTAATGATAATAAGAAGGTCAGATCAAATTTGATGTGTATATTTGAAAAACAAGCCTCATTTGGAGGCTTGTTTTTTTTATTGTTTAAAATGGCAATTTGGTCAGTTGATTGAGGAAATGCGGAACCACTCTAGGCTCTAAGATAATCGTCACTACAATTCCATAGGCAGCTCCCCAAAGGTGGGCGCTGTGATTAATGTTACTATTGCCGCGTTTGCCAGACCATACACTATATGCCACATATAAAATGGCAAAAATAATGGCAGGGACAGGGATGAAGAAGACGAAAATCAAGTTCCAAGGTTGGAACAAAATATAGGCAAAGAGTACTGCTGAAACAGCACCAGATGCTCCTAGGCTTGCCCAACGTGCATCATGTCGATGTTTTAGATAGCTTGGTAAAATTGCAACAATTAGACCACCCAAATAAAATAAGACAAACCCCATGTCATAGAAAAACTGGCGATAAAAACTTTCAATGATATTGCCAAAGAAGAAAAGGGTGATCATATTGAATAGTAAATGCATACCATCAGCATGAACAAAACCATGCGTAATAAAACGATCATATTGACCACGTTGCATTGCTGGTGGCCAAAAAATAAGTCGGTTCATTACACGTTGATTGGAGAATGCGAGTAAAGAAATCGCGACTGTGATCAAAATCAGGGTCACAGTATGATTGAAGGGTAGATGTAACATAAACGTTTCAAATTGATCAGTGTCTAAGCAATAATGCCATTAAAAACTTAATAAACAATGATCTTGCATAGAATTCCTACAAAAATGGTTGATTTTTTTTCATTACCCTCCATCTTCAGTTAATATAACGACATCAGCTTGAGGATTATTGTTATGTCGACTGAGAACACCAACACTGCTGTCGCAGAAGAAATTCCAAACCTTTTGATTACTCCCTCTGCACAAGAGTATTTAAGTGATTTATTAGCAAAACAAAATACTCCAGGGATTGGCGTTCGTGTTTTTGTAGAGAATCCGGGTACTCCACGTGCTGAATGTTGTATGGCATATAGTGCACCAGAAGAAGTTATACCAACGGATTATAAACAGGACTATCCTGATTTCCCTGCTTATGTAGATGCACCATCGATTCCATATTTGGTTGATGCGGTGATTGATTACAATAAAGATCGTTTTGGTGGTCAATTAACGTTCCGTGCACCAAACTCCAAGGTGCCTCGTGTAGGGCCAGATGCTTCTATTGAAGAGCGCATTACTTATATCTTGCAATCTGAGATTAACCCAGGTCTAGCAGGGCACGGCGGTAACTGTAGCCTCGTCGAAGTTCAAGAAGATGCTGAGCATGGGCTTACTGCTGTATTGAAGTTTGGTGGTGGTTGCCAAGGTTGTTCTGCGATTGATGTAACCTTGAAACAAGGTGTAGAGACAACGCTGCGTCAACATATTCCGGAGTTACAACGTGTGGTTGACCAAACAGACCATACACAAGCAGAAGGTGCTTATTTTAAGTGATATAAAACTTGAAATTTACACTATATTTTGAAGCTCATTTATGAGCTTCTTTTATTTTTCCCTGTAAGAAATTAACTATTCTATTATTTTATAAGAAGATATTAATTCAATAATGAATAAATAAATGTTAATAATTATCATTTGTATTGAGTTTTATTTATTTTTTGTTAGAATCTTCATGGTTTTTTAACAGAACTTACGATTTTTCATAATTTAGGTGGGAATATGTCCAAGAAAATTGCTGGTCAATCGCTACTTGCTATCTCTGTTTTGAGTAGTATGATGGCTTTGGTGCATGCAGCAGAAACGACGATTAATGAGAACCCTTCAACAGAACGTAGTCAGGGGACAAATACCACAAAATTAGAAACAATAGTTTTGACTGCTGAGGAACAAATTAAACAATCTCTTGGTGTTTCTAAAATTACAGCAGAAGATTTAGAAAAAATACCAGTCAGAAATGATATTTCAGAATATGTGCGCCGTATGCCTGGTGTAAATTTAACAGGTAATAGTGCAACAGGCCAGCGTGGAAATAATCGCCAAATCGATATTCGTGGTATGGGGCCTGAAAATACATTGATTTTAGTAGATGGAAAACCTATTTCATCTCGTAATTCAGTTCGTTATGGTTGGAGAGGTGAGCGTGATACACGCGGTGATTCTAACTGGGTACCTGCAGAAGCAATTGAGTCTATTGAAGTATTACGTGGGCCTGCTGCTGCACGTTATGGTTCAGGTGCAGCTGGTGGTGTAGTCAATATTATTACCAAGAAAGTCACCAATGAAACACACGGTTCGATTGAGTTATATACTAATCAACCTGAAGACTCAAAAGAAGGTGATTCAAATCGAGTAAGTTTTAATCTAAGTGGTCCAATTATTCAAGATGTTTTGTCTTATCGTTTATATGGTAACTATAATAAAACTAAAGCAGATGATGTAGACATTAATAAATCAATTGGTAGTACGGCTGCTGGTCGTGAAGGTGTAGAAAATAAAGATATATCTGGTCGTTTAGCTTGGCAAGCAACTGATGCTCAAACGATCTTGTTAGATCTATCTTCTGGTCGTCAAGGTAATATTTATTCGGGCGATTCACAATTAAACGCAAATGCAGAAACGGATCCAATTCTATCCGAGTTAATTGGTAAAGAAACCAATACTATGTATCGAGATAGTCTTGCTTTAACGCATGAAGGTAATTGGGGCTGGGGGAAAACTAAAATACTCG
Source organism: Acinetobacter haemolyticus (assembly GCF_003323815.1). Lineage (NCBI taxonomy): Bacteria > Pseudomonadati > Pseudomonadota > Gammaproteobacteria > Moraxellales > Moraxellaceae > Acinetobacter > Acinetobacter haemolyticus. The sequence goes on along the minus strand of NZ_CP030880.1, from coordinate 2,452,726 downwards.
CCCAATATGACAAGACTCGTAATAAAAGACTTCCAGAGGGTTTAGCTGGTAGTGTTGAAGGGAAAATTAATAATTTAGAAGACCGAGTAACCTCCAAACTTGATACTTTGAGATTAAATGGTGAAGCAAATATTCCGTTTGATTTCTATTTACCCCAAGCACTTACATTAGGTGTTGAGTGGGTAGAGGATAAGTTTACAGATACAGCTGCTACAGCACAGGGTATTGATCAAAGTGGCTCAGGCTATGGCGATCAGCTTGCTAAAGGCGATCGAAGTAAAATGGAGTCACGTATCGCTTCTGCCTATGTTGAAGACAATTTCAAAGTAACTGATGCAACGGATGTTGTTGTTGGCTTGCGCTTTGATGATCATAGTAAATCTGGATCGAATTGGAGCCCAAGCTTAAATATTACTCAAAAAATTAATGACAACTTTACTTTAAAAGGTGGCGTTGCGAAGGCATATAAAGCACCAAATATGTACCAAAATGCTGAAGGATATTTATTGAGCACCAATGGAAATGGTTGTCCTTCTCACATTGCATCTCGATGTTTATTACAGGGGAATGGGGATTTAAAACCTGAAACATCGATTAATAAAGAATTAGGGATAGAGTTTCAAAAAGACATTGTGAATGCAAGTCTTGCTTGGTTCCGCAATGATTATAAAAATAAGATTGTAGCTGGTACAGATGTTGTTACGACTGTAGATGCTTCAACTACAGGCGCAAATGGTGCCGTTACAACGACAACTTGGAATGTTTTACGTTGGGACAATACGCCAAAGGCATTAATCCAAGGTTTTGAGGGAAGTCTAGGCTTAGATTTTGGTGATATTCGTTGGACGAATAACTTTACTTATATGATGGATTCTAAGGATAAAAAGACAGGAAATCCGCTTTCGTTAGTACCTAACTATACGATTAACTCTATTTTTGATTATGACATTACTGATCAGGTTGATGTAAATTTTGTCTATACACAATATGGTCGTCAAAAATCACGTCAGTTTGCTGAGAGTAGAATTGAGTCTGGAATAGGGTCTGGAGGAGCAAATTCAGCACTTAAGCCAAGTACTGTAAAAAGCTATAGTTTAGTTGGATTAAATATGGGTTATAAATTTAATGACCAATTGAGCACGCGTATCGGTGTAAGTAATTTGTTTGATAAGCAAATTCTTAGAGATAGTAACTCTACAAGTCAGACTTATAATGAACCAGGTCGAGCTTACTATGCGACTTTGAAATATTCTTTCTAAATTGAAAAACGTTGTTAAAACAAGGCGCATTAAGCGCCTTGTTTTTTTAATATTTCGGTCACATGTTCTGAATAATAAAACTTTTCTAGATAAGTGCGCGCACGTTGTCTTAAATAACCTGTTTGGATCACTTGTTCTAAAACAGGCACTAACAAATCATTTAATTCTTTCTGAATCAAATCCTCATCAATGTTGAGATCACGAAGCAACAGATCAAAAGTTCGTTCTTGATTTCGTGCATACCATGCATAAACGCCATCATGGACTTGTTGTTTCAAATAGTCGCTTTGACGAATATGATCCCAAATCTCATGTCCCATAGCCACAGTACGAGGTAAATCTTGTACTTCAATATAGTTGCGTAAAACCGACAATGGCATTACTTTGATTTTATGCCAAATATTAGCTTGAAAGTGATAGAGCTTATCATCGTTGAAGTGTTGATTTAACACTTTCTCACTCATTTGACTGATTTTTAAGATGTTCTTCTGTAAGTAGTGTCCAATGGTGTTATTGAGGTTTGAATCCGTTACGGTTTCTAAAACTGACTTTCCCATTTTCATAAACTGCCCTACACCAGGGACACGTTTAGACATCACTGAGTTGTCTAAATAATCTTGAATAGAGTGTTGGATGAGTTGTGTAATCAGTGCAGAAAACGCTGGATTATTCACAACAGTTTTGATTAATCGTTGGCGGTGTCCGCTTTTACTTGCGATGTATTGTGCGATGGAATCAATGGTTAAAACCGGGATAACATCCTCAATTGGAGTTTCATCATTGACCGGATGAATTAGTGCAAAACGGATATGCTCTGCAATCTGCTCAATTAAAAATGAACTTGCAGGTGTGGCTAAGATCTGTTTTTCGATTAAATCAAAGATTAGTTCAAATGACCAAATGTGCTGTAACTGCTGTAAGCGTAACCAATGATAGAACTGTTTAAACTCATGTTGAATAGTTTCTGTTTGAGCAAACTCATGGTCGAGAAAATCAAGTTGTGCATCAATCAATTGTTCTATCATTGGATGTTTTTGCATAGGGTTTAAATCACGCCTCTAAGTTTATGGTGTTGAAGCGGTTGCAGGCTTTTGTGCCTGAATTTTGCTCAAAAATGGTAGATACTGTTGAACAACCAATTGATCTGCTTCAAGAATCGGCATGTGTCCCACATTTTCTAAAATCACAGGCGCTTGCGCATTTTTCAATAATGACTTTAATTCTGGTGCAACTTCAACATTGATAATTTTATCTTGTTTGCCCCATAAAATAAGCGTTGGAGCATCGATAGCGCGTGCGAGCAAAGCAAAAGAGTCAGGCGTGTATAATTTATTTAGGGCAATCACTTGATCGACCATTCTTTTGGTTTGTTCAACTTGGCCGATCATCATGCGTTCTTGAGCTTGTGCAATTTCTTTTGGAATAAAAGGTGGGGCATACATCGCTTGCTGCATCAGGAAATTAAAATCTCCTTTTTTACTCACCACCATATTTCTCAGTTGATTTGGATCTTTTAGATAAGGCGTGTTTGCTGAACGATAAACGCCCGCGGCATTGACGAGAAACAGGCTCTTAGTTTCAAAAGGATATTGACCTGCATAGAGCATGGCGACTGATCCACCGAGTGAGTGACCCGCAATATGTGCTGGCCCAGTTAGGTTGGCAGCCTCAATAAAACGACGTAACTTTTCTGTTACGTTCGGAACAGAATAGTCAAAATCTTTGGGAACTTGTGTTTCACCGCTGGCTGGTAAGTCAGGAATGATGACATGATAGTTTGCGGTTAATGCATGAGCAACACGATTCCAGTTATCACGACTACCCGCTAAACCATGAATTAATACAATAATCGGTTTACCACTTTGTCCACCTTCACTGTATGACCAAGTGATATCACCTACTTTTAGGGTTTTGGTTTGTAGACCAGCCCATGAGCGTTCTTGTTGGAGTAGGTTTTGGAAACTCATTTCAATTTCAGCAGCATGTGTTGTATTTATGGTTGCTGTTAAACTCAGTGCCAATAGTGCGGCAGTGAATGTCTTAGCTATGGGTAACGAAAATGGGATATTCATCTTTGCTCAGTCCTTGATCTATTTTAAACCAATTGATTATTGAGGATGTTGCTCAGTGAGTCATTTGCATAATCTACAGGTGTATGGAAATTCTTGCCAATGAAATCAGTATTTTTAAGCTATTTTTATGATCAAAGGTATGTTCCTTAGTCGATGCAGTTTATATTTTTGTCAGTGACATTCAACTTAGCGCAGATTAAACTTAAGGGGCTGTTGATTTTCAGCCCCTATTTCTCATGTTTACCATAGATGGATATCCACATGCTCACTGCCAAAGAAACTCTAGAACGTTTAAAAGCTGGTAATGCTCGTTTTGTGAAAGGGGAAGCAACCCAACAAAAATTGCTCACTCATCAAGAGCGTGCCGAGATGGCAAGTGAACAAAATCCTTTTGCGATTATTTTGGGTTGTTCAGATTCACGCGTGCCTGCTGAAATGGTGTTTGATCAAGGCTTAGGTGATTTATTCGTGATACGTGTTGCGGGTAATATTGTTGCACCGTCGCAAGTCGGCAGTGTTGAGTTTGCCGCTGAACGATATGATTGCGCCGTGGTAGTGGTTTTGGGGCATAGCCATTGTGGTGCAATCCAAGCAACTATTGATACTCTAAAGAATCCAGATCAACCGCCATCATCAAACCTGATGTCAATTGTGAATCGTGTGCGTCCTTCGGTAGAAATTTTGATGCAAACTGAGTTAAAGGACGATTTGAAAAAACTGTGCGCTCATGCTGTTCGTTCAAATGTTTTCGCGTCTGTAAACCAGTTACGACATGGTTCTGCTGTATTAGAGAGCCTAATTGAAAAAGGTAAAATGATTGTTGTGGGTGCTGAATACTCACTAGAAACAGGTGAAGTCACATTCTTTGATTTTTAAATCATATCCATGGCTAACTTTTTAAGTTAGCCATATTTCAGCTGTTATTTTCAGGATGTTGATGAGCATAGTGGTGGTTATCTCATGAATATTAAACCTGCATCAGAAGCTTCACTCAAAGATTGGTTAGAATTAAGAAATAAATTGTGGAGTGATTCTGAATCTTCTCATTTACAAGAGATGCATCAATTATTAACCGAAAAATATGCCCTACAATTATTAGCCTATTCCGATCACCAAGCTATTGCGATGTTAGAAGCCTCAATTCGGTTTGAATATGTGAATGGGACTGAGACTTCTCCTGTGGGTTTTTTGGAAGGTATTTACGTACTTCCGGCACATCGTCGCTCGGGCGTTGCAACGATGCTTATTCGACAGGCCGAAGTGTGGGCAAAACAATTTTCTTGCACTGAATTTGCATCTGATGCTGCATTGGACAATGTAATTAGTCATGCTATGCATCGTTCATTAGGTTTTCAAGAAACTGAAAAAGTCGTTTATTTTAGTAAAAAAATAGATTAATCCAACTTGAGATGCAGTTATTTACAACGCCCCTCGAATATAAGGATAAGCCAAGTTAAGCATGATCGGTTGTGCTTTAGCATTTGGATGAATTTGATCGTTCTGCATCAAACTTTTATTGCCCGCTACACCTTCAAGAAAAAACGGTAGTAGTTTAATACGGTATTGTTGACTTACAACTTTATAATTATTTTCAAAAGCACGGCTATAGGCTGTACCATAATTTGGTGGTATTTTCATACCAAACAGTAAAACAGTGGCCTTTTGTTTCTGACTCAGTTGCACCAATTGAGCTAAATTTTTTTGAATCAATTGTGGTGGTTGCCCACGTAACCCATCATTTCCACCCAGCTCAATAACGACAACTTCAGGTTGATAGGTTTGCAAAAGTTTGGGTAGCCGTGCGAGCGCACCACTGGTAGTTTCTCCACTTACGCTTGCATTGACCACCTTATGCTGTTTCGGATAGTGTTGGTCTAAACGTTGTTGTAGTAAGTGAACCCAACCTTGTTTGGTTTCAATACCATAACCTGCGCTCAGACTGTCGCCCAATATTAAAATCGTCTTTGCAGAAGCCAGCGTCGGAGACAGAAAAACGCCGATCATCATCAATGGTTTCGATATCGACAAAATCACTCTAGAAATTTGCATAACCGTAATTAATTTGCTCAACAGGATACGTGACATCATGCCACAACCGATTATTTCTGCTCAAAAAGTTACACAAAATATTCAAATTAATCAGCAAAGTTTAACGATCTTAAGAGAGATTGATCTTGAGATTTATCAAGGTGAGCAAATTGCGATTACGGGGCGATCAGGTTCGGGTAAGTCAACACTGTTAGGTATTTTAGCAACACTGGATCGACCAAGTAGTGGTGAGTTATGGGTATGTGGACAAGCCGTTCATACGCTGACCGAAGAGCAACGTGCGCAGGTACGATTAGAGAATATTGGTTTTGTATTTCAGTCCTTTCAATTATTGCCCCAGTTGAGCGCTTTAGAAAATGTGATGTTGCCGTTACGTTTACAGCCAAACTTTAATTTTAAGCAAGCAGAACAAAAAGCTTTGGCATGGTTAGAGCGTGTTGGGCTCGTGCGTCAAGCTCAACAAACACCGAAAGTGTTATCGGGTGGCGAACAACAACGAGTTGCGATTGCTCGTGCTTTGATCGCAGAACCGAAGATTATTTTTGCCGATGAACCAACAGGCAATCTTGATGGTCAAACTGCGGAAGAGATTGAGCAGCTTTTGTTTGATTTGAATAAGGCGCTTGGAACGACTTTAGTTTTAGTCACGCATGATCAAAATCTAGCCGCAATGTGCCAACGACATGTACGACTTGTCGATGGTCAAGTTCAGGATGTGATCAAAGTTGGGGAAGGGGTATGAATTCAATTGTAAAACCCTTACTTCTACAGAGCTTTCGTACAGGTGGATTGTATCTGTTGATCATTGCTTTATCTCTCGCGATCAGCGCTACGACTGCATTAAAATTTAGCAATACACAAGTACAAAATGCAGTCACTCTACAAGCAGCAGAAATGCTTGGCGCTGATTTGGTGTTATCTGACCATGAACCTATCCAAGCTGATTGGCATCAGCAGGCTGAAAAACTAGATATGAAGCAGTCTGCTGTAACGGTCTTTGGCTCTATGGCACATACGGATGATCAGTTTGTGATGGTGAATGTTAAAGCCGTCGATGAAAATTTTCCTTTACGAGGGAAATTAGAGATTTCACCAGTGGCACAGACGATTCAGTCGGGACAAGTCTGGTTAAGTCCTCGAGCAATGGACTTATTACAGGTAAAGATCGGGGATCAGGTTGCGATTGCAGATGGCCAGTTTAAGGTCTCAGGGCAGATTGAACACGATTCGAATCAAGAACTTGGTTTTTCTGGTTTTTCACCGACTGTGATCATTCATCAAACTGATATTGCTAAAACCAATGCTGTTCAAGTGGGAAGCCGCATAGAATATCGTTTACTTATGGTTGGAACACCGGCACAGGTCAACACATTTCAACAACAGTTTGAACTGCAAAACAAGCAAGATCATCCTGAGGTTCAAACAGATGATCCTACCATGTCGAACCAAGAGACGAGTTCTTTAAAATTGCGAGATGCCAGTCAATCCAATACGCGATTGATGAAACCAATTGAAAATTTGGATACCTTCTTGCAGCTTGCCAATTTGTTGACGATTTTATTGTGCGGCATTGCCATTGCCTTAACCAGTCAACGTTATGTACAACAAAACCAAGATCATATTGCATTGTTACGTTGTATGGGTGCAAGTAAGAAACAAATCATTGTGGCTTATTGTGTGTTACTCGCAGTGGTCAGTGCCTTATCGATTATGGTCGGAAGTCTGATTGGTATCGGTTTAGGCTATGGTTTGTTGCAGTTAATGTTGCAGTTGATACCGCAATTACAATTGAGTTTTGCTATAGGTGATTTGTTTTATGCCTTACCGGTCGCTATTTTTACCAGTGTAATGGTGCTGATTGGTTTTATTTTGCCAAGTATTTGGGAATTGCTAAACACACCTCCAATTCGAGTGATTCGACAGCAAGAACGTTCGCGTAAATCTTATGTTGCAATGTTTGCAGTGGGGGTGACGAGCTTAGTTATTTTTAGTTTGGTTTTGAGTGATAACTTGACGCTAAGTTTATTGGTATTGACCGCAATCTTGTTCTTGTGTGCTGTACTTTATGTACTGATTTGGCTGTTATTAAAAGCGATCAAACAGCTTAAACATCCAATCTCTGCCTATGTACGGATTCCTCATCAAACCGCTTTGCAAATTACAGCTTTGGCCTTGGGGTTAAGTTTAATAACAGTGCTCAGTGTTTTAAGAACCGATTTATTACAACGATGGCAACAGCAATTGCCTGAAGGTACACCCAATCAGTTTGTTTATGGTTTACCACCTTTTGATATGCCTCTGCTAAAACAGCAAATTGAACAAAATGGTTGGCAATCCACACCACTTTATCCAAATATTCGGGGACGATTGATCGCAAAAAATGGTGAGGCATTTTCTCCGGAATTGGTTGAGCAAAATAACTCATTACGCCGTGAACTCAATTTAACTCAAACGACAGATTTTCCGGATGACAATGTCATTACAAGTGGTGAGCATGTTTTTACGAAAACACATCAAGTTTCTGTCGAAGAAAAGCTAGCTGCTGAATTAGGTATCCAGATCGGCGATGAACTCAGTTTTAATTTGCCTGAAGGAACGTTGCAAGCCACAGTAATCAACCTCAGATCGGTTGAGTGGGAGAGCTTTAGCCCAAATTTCTTCTTTATTTTTTCGCCAAATAGCATGGATGAAAATGCAGGTAGTTATCTGGGGAGTTTTTACGTACCTCCTACGGATCAACCCAAAATGGTGTCCTTAATTCAACAGTTTTCAAATACCGTGTTTATTGATGTGGGACGCGTTTTGGATGAAGTGAAAAGACTGATGAATGTGTTGGTGCAAATTGTCACGGTATTGGCAATGTTGGTGGGACTATCTGGTTTACTGGTGTTGATTGCCTGTCTAAATGTACTGATGGATGAGCGACGTAAAGAAGTCGCGTTGATGCGCTCATTTGGAATTGCTAAAAATAAATTGAAACGGATGCTCAGTTTAGAGATCGGTTTTATTGGTGCATTGGCTGGTGTGGTAGCCTGTCTTTTTGCTGAGGTGATTAGTGCGATTGCCAGTTATAAAATGCAAATGGCAATCCAATGGCACCCTGAGATTTGGTTAATTCTGCCGTTGAGTATGCTGTTGGTCTGTACTTTGATTGGACGTTATCGCCTAAGCTATCTATGTGATATTCCACCCTTGCAGAGCTTGAGGGAAATCAACCAATCTTAAAAATTATGTAATGATTTAGATGCAAGATATTCTGTTATTTTGCATCTAAATCCTACTATGCTTTAAAAAAACTTCGTTTGATCAACAATCCGAGGGTGGCATAATTTGTGGATTCCAGACGATTTCCCAAAGATGGCCATTCGGATCAAGAAAGTATCCTGCGTAACCGCCATAAAAAGTATTTTGGGCTTGTTTCACGATGACAGCACCTGCTTTTTTCGCAGTTTCCATAATTTCATCAACCTCACTTTTATTGCTGACATTATGTCCAATTGACATGGCGGTTGAACTGACAGGTTTCGGAATTAATCCAGCATCAATCGCGAGATCTTCTTGAGCAAAGATTGCGAGTTTTAGTCCACGTTGAAGATCAAAGAAAGCAACAGCGCCATGTTCAAACTCCTGACCTACAATACCTTCTGTTTGTAGCCCAAGACCATCACGGTAGAAAATAAGCGATTGTTCTAGATCGGTAACGCCAAGCGTTAAAATGGAAATGTGTGGTTTCATATTTGTGCCCCTTTTGATGTCATAGATGTACCTACATGTAGTGAGTACATTATTCGTCATGGGCCGTTAGTCGAATAACGGAAGAACTCGTATTAACGAGGGAATGGGCCAACCGTCCCAAACCTAATCTGTTTTTGACAAAAAAAGCATAATAAATGGATGGATTTTAGTCAATATTGAAAGGATAGTATGCGCATGAATGGATTAAATTGGGCGGTGATTTGTTTGAGATGATCGCCCAATTTAATTGTTTAAGCGATTCTAATTGAGTTTATTTTGAATCAAAATCTCATACCATAATGGATGTAGTGTTTGACCTAATGCTGTGCAGTAAACGTAAAATCCATATAGCAATAGTGTTGCAATCAGGACAGCTCCAAGTTGGAACATTATCTTTTTCCCAGTTTTTTGGCTGAGATACCATGCGGTTGCTAAAACAGCCCCCATGAGCATCCCACCGATATGGGCAGCATTATTAATACCTGAAACTGTAAAGCCGAATATGAGGTTAATTGCCATAATCAATAGCAAAGACTTCTTATCTAAGAGGAAACGTTGTCGTGGCAACATCGGTAAGACGGAAATAATGGTAAGGGCTGCACCTAATCCCATCACTGCACCAGAAGCACCAGCACTGATTTTAGGTAAGTATTTTGGATCAAAATGCTGTAGCAATTGATAGCCATCTAGGATACTGAGATAGCTTGATAGAACACTCCCCATCAACCCAGCAAGGAAATAAAGTGCAATATAGTAGCGACGACCAAACAGTTGCTCAGCGATACTGCCAAAAATGTATAATGCCCACATATTCAGCATGAGATGGATCATTCCGAAATGGAAAAACATGCTGCTGAAAAGCCGTTCTGGCTGACCTAAAAAGGTCAGTGGTGTGAAATCTGCACCCCAAGCAATTGCATCAACAGGGGAAGGGTCGGTAATATCGACGCCTGTGAGGATTTGCCAGCCAAATAGGCTCACGTTGACAGCAATCAAAGCTGCAGTAAACCACCAAGTATGTACGTGTAATTTTTGAGTAATTTGTGGTGGTGTTGTTTCAGTCATGTACTTAAATGAGTTGCTGCAATGAAAAATAGCTTAGCATGAATCGAAGGTTTGTAGATACGACGCAGACTTTTTGCACCTAGGAGTGATGCATTTAAATGAAAGCCTTATTCGCGCGTATAGTGATGCTGATCATCGGCGTGATCTTACTGATTCAGTTGTGGATTTTTAGTAGTCTCGTTTGGTGGCGCACTCATCCCGTCAATACCACCATGTTTATGCGTTTGGACTACTGGTCTGATCTAAAACCGATTCAACATCATTGGCGTGACTATGATGAAATTAGTGATAATTTCAAACATGCAGTTCTGGCAGGTGAGGATGCTAAATTTATTCATCATCATGGTTTCGACTGGGCTGGGATTCAGCATGCTTTAGAGCGTAATAATAAAAAAGGTGAAGTTGTGGCGGGTGGTTCGACGATTTCACAACAATTAGCGAAAAATTTATTTCTCTACAATAAACGTTCATTTGTGCGCAAAGGACAAGAAGCCATCGCGACATGGATGATGGAGCGTATGTGGTCAAAACGTAGAATTTTAGAAGTGTATATGAACTCTGTTGAGTTCGGACAAAATATTTACGGTGTAGAAGCTGCCGCGCAATTTTATTATGGCAAAAGTGCGAAAAGCTTAACGCGCGAACAGGCCGCCTTTCTCGCTGCATTGCTACCAAACCCTAAATATTATCAAAACAACCGTAATGATCGAAAGTTGCAATACCGTAAGCGTGTTATTTTGAAATATATGAACGGGACGCAAAAACCTTAAATGTTCATTTGGTAGTTGATGAATAAGAACTCCGCGGATTGGAATTATTTTATATAAGAAAAGCTCAATATTTTTGGGCTTTTTTACCAAATTGACATAATTTTGCAGCATACTTAAATCATCACTTGATAAATGATAATGCGACAAGGTTCGGTATGAATACTGCAGTGACGACAACAGCGCCAATAGAATACAGTTACAACGATCGTTATATTAATCGTGAACTTTCAATTCTTGATTTCCATCTTCGTGTATTGGAACAAGCAGTTGATCCACTTCATCCCTTGTTAGAGCGGATGAACTTTTTGCTGATCTTTTCACGTAACCTCGATGAGTTTTTTGAAATTCGTGTCGCAGGGGTTATGGAGCAACTAACATTAGGTAATGAAAGCCGTACTCCTGATGGCTTAACCCCAAAGCAAGTGTTGGAACAAATTTCCAAAACAGCACATGCTGCGATCGAGCGCCAGTATCGTATTCTTAACCAAGAAATTTTACCGAAGTTACGCGAAGAAGATATTTGCTTTTTACGTCGTGGTGAATTAACACCAGCTCAATCGGCATGGATTAAGAAATATTTCCAAGAACAAGTTGCACCTGTACTGACACCTATTAGCCTTGATCCTGCTCATCCATTTCCACGCTTAGTGAATAAAAGTTTAAACTTTATTGTGACTTTGGAAGGTAAGGATGCGTTTGGTCGTCAAATTGATCTAGCGGTTGTGCCTGCTCCACGTTCATTACCTCGTGTTGTTCGATTACCTGATGAATTAACAGATGGTAAGGAACATCATGTGATGTTATCTGCCATCATCCATGAGCACGTATCAGATCTGTTCCCCGGCATGACTGCGACAGGATGTTATCAGTTCCGCGTCACGCGAAATGCTGATTTGGCACTAAATGAAGATGTTGAAGATTTAGCGAAAGCTTTGAAAGGTGAGCTGAGTTCACGTCGTTTTGGTCGAGCGGTGCGTTTAGAAGTCACACATAATTGTCCACAGCATATCTATAAATATTTGTTAGATGAATTTGATCTAAATGAAGAGCAGCTTTATCGTGTGGATGGACCGGTAAATTTAGCGCGTCTACTTTCTAATTTTAAACGTCCTCATCTACGTTATGACTCACATACGCCTATCTTGCCTAGAGCGTTTAAAAAGTCTGAGAATATTTTTGCGGCGATGCAAAAGCAGGACATTCTCCTACACCATCCTTTTGAGTCATTTGCACCAGTGATTCAATTATTACGCGAAGCGGCACGTGATCCTCAAGTTTTGGCGATCAAACAAACCCTTTATCGTAGTGGCGCTGACTCAGAAATCGTGCAAGTGCTTGCTGAAGCGGCACGCAATGGCAAAGAAGTGACGGCTGTGATTGAGCTGCGTGCACGTTTTGATGAAGAGTCAAATATCGAAGTGGCAAACGTTTTACAAGAAGCGGGAGCGGTGGTTGTATACGGTATCGTTGGTTATAAGACTCACGCCAAAATGATTCTGGTTGTGCGCCGTGAAAATAATAAACTGATTCGTTATGTTCATTTAGGTACGGGTAATTACCATGCAGGCAATGCACGTATTTATACTGATTATGGTTTGATGACCACTGACAAAGATATTTGTGAAGATGTGCATCGGATTTTCCAAGAGCTCACGGGAATGGGCAAAATGGCAAAACCGAAAAAGCTTTTGCATGCACCATTTACTTTGCACGCGCAGTTGATCAACTTTATTGATGATGAAATTGCAAATGTAAAAGCGGGAAAAGCGGCCCAAATTATCATTAAAGTAAATGCATTGACGGAAGTACAGTTGATCAACAAACTGTATGAAGCTTCTCAGGCGGGTGTACAAATTGATTTAATTATTCGTTCTATCTGCTGCTTACGTCCAGGTTTACCAAATCTGTCAGAAAACATTCGTGTTCGTTCGATCGTTGGTCGTTTCTTAGAACATACTCGTGTTTATTATTTCAGCAATAATGGCAATCCGCGTATTTATTGCTCAAGCGCAGACTGGATGGATCGTAATCTATTTAATCGTGTTGAAGCGTGTTTCCCGATTGAAGATCCTGCGTTGAAAAAGTCGATTTATCAACTGGGTCTGTTAAATTATCTTAAAGACAATCAACAAGCATGGTTGCTACAAGGTGATGGTGTTTGGGTACGTGCCCAGCTTGCTGAAGGAGAAACTCCTCATAATGCACAGCAGAAGTTATTAGAAGCGATTAAATGATTGAGTTAAAAAAATCGGCCTAATTAGGTCGATTTTTTTTGCGAAAATTTAGCGTGTGGTCATTTCTACAATCAGTTGATTGACTAAATCGGCGGCTTCTAATTCGCGAATCTGTGACACATTACTGCCTGCCCAAAATGCACCATAACTATAATCTTGATGCTGACTTGCGATGCTCATTAATTGTTTCGCCAAATCATAAGTATATGGATAAGCAGGGACCGTTGGTCGATTCGGTGCATCGATTTGCGTATGCCATGTACCCAATAAACCACGTGCTGGGCGGCCAGATAAACTTGCACTTATTTGTGTAATACTTTGGCTAAACAGCGCTTTACGGTAGGCAGCATTGGCACTTGAACTTTTACATTGTACAAATGCCGTCCCCAGTTGTACTGCACTTGCGCCACGTTTTAGCATATTTTTTGCCTGATCACCATTCATGATGCCGCCAGCAGCAATGATCGGTCGTGAACAGTGTTGAGTAAGTAATTCGACCAAATCACTGGTTTTGATTGCCGCATCAAAATGTTGATTAAAAATACCACGATGTCCACCAGCTTCAATGCCTTGCGCAATGATTAAATCAATACCTGCAGCTTCTATGGCTTGGGCTTCTATCAAATTTGTTGCAGACACCATCGTGATAATGCCCGCACTTTTGAGCGCTTTAATTTGATGAGCATGAGGAATCCCAAAATGAAAACTGATAGCTTTAGGTTTGGTCTCTAATACCACATTTAAAAAATCGTCATTTTCTAGAAAGCTGGGGTAAATACACTTGAGTTGAGTTGGTGGCTGAGCATCAAATTTTTTGAATGCTGGGGTTAAATATTCAATCCACTGTTGTTCATGCTGTGGATTTAATGGTTCTGGTCGATGACAAAAGAAATTGACTTGAAATGGATGGTCACTGAGCTGTTGAGTTTTTAAGATCAATTCTTTTGCTGATTCTGGTGTATTGGCACCAAGACCCAAAGAACCGAGTGCACCTTGATTGGAAACTTCAGCTGCAAGTTCAGGAGTAGACACACCTGCCATAGGTGCTAGAAAAATAGGATGTTTTATTTCTAGTAATTCTAAAATTGACATGTATTAGTACCTCATCTCTTTTCATCCAACATAGCTTAGATTTAAAAAAAATAGCAAATAATAGTGGTTATTTACTTGAGGAATGAACTATTAAGGAATGATGTAAAAAGGTGTTTGACTCATGAATAGTCAAACACCCAAAAGAGCTTAGAGGTTATTGATAAGCCAACATGAGCAAAGCCTTAAAGAGACCTGCGATAATTGCCAAACCTAAAAAACCAACTAACCATAATCCGATAAACCATTTGATTTGTGATTTTTTCATTGGATTTCACCTCAATGATAGCCTTCGTCACCGATACGTACTTTATCTCTAAAGATCCAGTATCCCCAGAAGGTGTAGACCAAAATGATTGGGATCATGATTGCAGCACCGACTAAAGCAAAGATTTGGCTTTCTTTTGGCGCAGCGGCATCCCAAATCGTGACAGATGGTGGAATAATGTATGGCCATAAGCTAATGACAAAGCCAGAGTAGGCAAGAAACATCAGCATTAAAGTATAAATAAAAGGTTTATATTCACTTCTATTTACACAAGCGCGCCATGCCAAATAGCTAAAAATCAATACTAAAATTGGAACAGGGCTAAAGTAGATCAGTTGTGGCACAGTAAACCATTTCTCTGCAATGGCAGGTTGACTATATGGGGTATACAAGCTCACTGCAATGAAAATTGCCAATAGTGTGAAGATCAGTTTTGGCATCAGATCATATATTTTGTTTTGTAGTGCTTGGTCTGTTTTTAGAATTAACCAGCCACATCCCAACGCTGCATACATCACGACCACACCTAGACCAGTAAATAGAGCAAAAGGTGTTAACCAGTCCAAACTTCCCCCAACATAGATACCATTTTCAGTTTTTAAACCTTGAATATAGGCACCTAAAATTACGCCTTGCAGGAAGCTGGCAAGTGTTGACCCCCAAATAAAAGCCATATCCCAAAGTGCTTTGGAGCGATTCGCTTTAAAGCGGAACTCAAAAGCAACACCCCTAAAAATGAGGGCAATCACCATTAGGGTAATCGGCATATAGAGAGCAGATAATACGGTTGCGTAGACGATTGGGAAGGCCGCAAACAAACCAGCGCCGCCAAGAACCATCCATGTTTCATTGCCATCCCATACGGGTGCAACGGTATTCATCATCACATCACGCTCTTGCTGACCTTTGATGAAGGGAAATAGAATCCCAATGCCGAGATCAAAACCATCAAGTACGACATAAATTAATACGCCTAAGGCAATAATCATTGCCCAAATAAGAGGAATATCGAACATGTTATTCTCCTTTCTTCTGGTCATTGTTATCGAGGCTTTCATCAACAGCACTCAGCGGACGCATTGGCGTTTTAAAATGACCAACGCCGCCAGAATCTTGGACTGGGGTATGAATGAATTGCGGACCTTTGTACATGAGCTTGAGAATGTAATAAATCCCAGTACCAAATACGATGGTGTATACCACCACGAAGATGATTAGGGTAAGGCCAACTTGACTTGCAGAAACACTTGATAATGCATCTTCTGTGCGTAATACACCATAGACCACCCAAGGTTGACGACCTAATTCAGTTGTAAACCAACCTGCGAGTAAGGCGATATAACCTGTCGGTCCCATGATGAGGGCAAATTTATGGAACCATTTTTTCTCATAAATTTGATCTTTCTTGCGGAGGATTAACCCGATCACGGCAAGTAAAACCATGAGTGTGCCTAGACCCACCATGATGCGAAAACTCCAAAATACCAGCGTTGAATTTGGACGATCTTTGGGTGCAAACTCTTTCAATCCTTTAACTTCGCCATCAAGGCTATGGGTAAGGATCAAACTTCCAAGATATGGAATACCTACTGCATATTTGGTGGTTTCAGCTTGCATATCTGGAATACCAAATAGATAAAGCGGCATAGGTTCGTTGACATTGGTTTCCCAATGTCCTTCCATTGCGGCTAGTTTGGCAGGCTGATATTTTAAAGTGTTCAAACCGTGATGATCGCCTATGATGACTTGGGCTGGTGCAGCGAATAAGATCATCCACATTGCCATGGAAAATGATTTCTTAACCAATGCGTCTCGACGACCACGTAATAAATGCCATGCTGCTGTTGCGGCAACGACTAAAGCAGAAACTAAAAATGCAGCGACAGCCATGTGTGCAAAGCGATAAGGGAATGATGGATTAAATACAATGGCAAACCAGTCTTTAGGGACAATAATGCCATTTTCTATTGCAAAGCCTTGAGGAGTCTGCATCCAACTATTGGATGATAAAATCCAAAACATGGAAATACAGGTACCGATTGCGACCATTAAGGTGGCAAAGAAATGGGCTCTTTCGCTTACACGCCCCCAGCCAAATAGCATGATACCCAGAAACCCAGCTTCCAAGAAAAAGGCGGACAGCACTTCATAGGTCAGCAAGGGCCCAGTGACACTTCCTGCAATGCGTGAAAATTCACTCCAGTTTGTACCGAACTGATAGCTCATCACTACACCTGAAACAACCCCCATCCCGAAGGTCACAGCAAAGATTTTGAGCCAATATTTATAGAGATCTTGATAAATCGGATCATGGCTTTTTAGCCATTTCCATTCTAAAACGGCAAGAAAACATGCCAGTCCAATCGATGTCGCTGGAAAAATAATATGGAATGAAACAGTAAATGCGAATTGGATACGTGCCAATTCTAATGCGGTTAAACCTAAATCCATCACGAAGCCTCCGATACCGATCGAAACGGTTGTTGAAGAACATTGAGATACAGAGATTTATTTGCGATAAAAATCGCCAGTTTTTGCTGCCAAACAACAAAACAAGTTTGAAAAAACATGGATTACTCACTTTTCAATAAATAGTTCTAAACGCTAATTAATTGAAAAATAGAGTGGTGGAGCTCGACCTTGGGGCAGAAGGAAAAGACGTTGTAAATCAAAAAAGAAGCTAAGGAAAAGCTGTTGCAAGTGAACATAACGCACTTGTATACGGACAAAGACTTCTTGAATACCTAATGTCGGCGGTACAACCAATTGTCCATAGAAAAAACAGAATGGGCATTGATGGTTAATATCATGCTGATGGGTATGATCGATGGCATCAGATGTGACATGATCAACTGTGCTGGCATGATGATGCTCAGAATGAGATCGAGAAACGATGGATGAGTTTTGTGTACCGTGATGATGTCGAGATTGGGATGACAGATGCACAACAGTCTCACAAGCTGGAGAAATTTGAAACTTCTCTGGCAAAAGAGGCTGCAGAAAAACAGCAAGTTGTAGTGTGATGGTTGCAAAAGCAAACCATATCCCAAGTCGATGTATCAAAACCGCTCTCTACATTGGATATTTACTGACCCTGTTCATAAATTGGCTTTTGAGCTTGGTTTATGAGTGTAAGTTCTCTTTGATCATACATCCAAATGATAAAAAAAGCTTTAGACTGTGAGGAATATTTTGCTTTTATATTTTTATGTCAAATAATTAACGTTATCTAATAAGTGTTTGAACAGAAAAGTGATCTAAGTGCGTAATCAAAGTGGATGAACATTAAATAGTGAACCGATCCAACTTGAGAACAGCATGGCTAAAATCCCCCAGATGGTAATCCTTAAGCTGCTTTTCAACATCGATGTTCTTGCAACATAACCTGAAAGTGCACCTAACAATGCTAAAGACAAAATACCTGTGAACATAACGGTTTGCGAGACATAATTTTCAGCGCTGAGTAAAATAGCGAGCATCGGTAATGCTGCACCACACGAAAAGGCAGCGGCAGAAGACAGTGCAGCCTGAATAGGATTTGCAGCAGTATTTTCATGAATACCGATTTCATCTCTTGCGTGTGCAGCAAGTGCATCATGTGCAGTGAGTTGAGTTGCAACTTGTAATGCTAACTGTGTGTCTAATCCTCTAGCAATATAAATTTGGGTCAGTTCATTTAATTCAGCTTGTGGGTTTTTCTTGAGTTCTCTTGCTTCAAACTTTAAATCAGCCTTTTCAATATCCTCTTGAGATTTTACAGAAACATATTCGCCAGCAGCCATTGATGTTGCACCAGCAATTAAGCCTGCTATGCAAGTGACTAATAATGTCTGGTTATGTGCACCACTCGCTGCCATTCCCATAACTAAACTGGTGACGGAAATAATGCCATCATTTGCACCCAAGACGGCAGCTCTTAACCAACCTGATCGTTGAATCACATGAGGTTCTGTATGATGTGAAAATGACATAGTTGTGCTCTTTGATGAAAAGTTAAAAAGTGTTTGTTTTCTTATGCGGCATACTATTTTTATCTATGATTCATATGCTGAATCGATTTATAAAATAACGTATTTTAACGACATGATAACAATGATTTAGTTATAATATGTGAATAAATTAACATTTTAAATTGATTTAAGCTGACGATTATATCCACTTATAACTGGCAATATTTACTTGAGATATGTGATGAAAAAATCAAAAAAACAATTACTCAGTCATACCTTGTTTACGTTAAGCCTTTTGTTTCCATTACAAGCGGTTATGAGTGCTGAAGCTGATTTCGTAAAAGAAGGTGATGCGGCTTATAAACCTAGCAATCCAATTTATGATCGATGGGATCAGTTTTATAAATTAGAACAACAGCAGCCTGAGCAGGCGGAAAAAATTCTGCTCGAACTTGCTGCGCTTACCCCACAAGATATTAAAGTGTGGAAAAGCCTGACTTATTTACAAATTCGTCTGAATAAACAAGATCAAGCTTTACAAAGTGTTCGTAAAGCATCGCAACTTGCACCTCAGGACGATCAACTTAAGCTACAAGAAGCATATTTGTTGAATCAACTGAAGAGAGATAGAGAAGCTTTACCAATATTCAAAATGCTGACCCAGTCAAATGATGTAGAAATCGCAACTAAAGCGCAGCAAGCAGTACAGAATTTAAGTGGTGGGACAGTTAAACCTGTATTCAAAGATATTTATTTCGCACCGTCTTATGAATCTCGCTACGACGATTTTATTTTTCCGTTAAAAATGCGTTATGGACGTAATCTGGACAATGGTCGTGCACAGGTTTATGGCTTTATGAATCTAAATCGTGATACTAAATCACGTGGTGGAGTTCGACCTGAAATCATTGATGAGAATGCAGTGACGGTTGGTGTCGGGGCAAATTATCAGCCTTGGCTAAGTATCCCGATTAGAGCCTATTTAGAATTAGGTGGTAGTTATGACTTAATTGATCGTAATCGAGATAAGTTCCGTGAGAGTGTTGTTGGTGGTGTAACAGGTTATCAAGAATGGTACGCAAATCCGAGTGTAGAAAATCGCACGGTTTGGAATGATTATTTCACCGACCTGTATGGTAACGTGGCTAGTTATTCACGTGAAGATTATAACGTCATTGCAGATTTAAGATTACGCTTAGGTTTTAATGTTTACCGAGGTGAAATGGGAACTGTACAAGCCTATGCCAAATTACATGCTTTGGCAGATTCTGAAGGTGAGAATTATAATAATTTATTTGAATACGGTGCTGGTGTTGCGTGGCAACCGTTTAATTATGTGCCTGTAAAAGTACGTGTTGAGCGTTTATATGGCCACTATTTCAAAGATGCATTGGCGAATGGACAAGAGCGTTATAACAACACTCGAACGGAACTGGTATTTTATAAGAGTTTCTAAGATCTAGGCTGTCTTAGTGAAGAAACAGCCTTGTTTTATGAGCGATATTTAAGCTTATACCATAAGGCAATCATATAGACATTGATACGGCTCATATAGTGGGGGCCATCAAAGATATAAACTTTTTGTCCCTCGTAGGCTTTCAATTGTTGGATAATTTCCCAAGGATATGCAGCTCGAAAGTGTCCACTTTTGGTTGCTCGAAATGCTTCTAAAACAATAGTAATTTTATCTTTACCAAATTCATGTTGCAGCTCATCTAAGATGATCCTTGCTTGTTCAGGTGAACGAGTGCCTACACCAACGCCATCTTGAAAAAAAACATTGGTCTGCTCAGGCAACCAACTTTTTAACCATACATCGTAATGTGTTGGCATTTCATCTGCGCTATAAATGCTCACCCATAAAGGTTTTGGAAGTTGCGTTAAAGCTTGACCTAATATTCCTACACCTAACCAAGTTGGATCGGCCTCAACTGGAAAATAATATCCTTTGAGTGGGATCGATTGAGTATGTGCAATCAGTTGTTTAGAGTTTTGAGCAAGCAACATGACTTGAGAGCGCGCCAGCTTTTCATCATATTCGCCTGCTAAACCTAAAATAATCTCCGATGCCCACGCATTTTGGTTTAGCTGTTGAAGATTTATATTTTTATCCCACTTTACAAAGCCAGTATCATGATCAAACCAAGATTTGGATTGAACAATTGACCATTGTGGAACAAATGTAGAAACCCCGAGTAGGTTCCAGTTGCCTTTGGGTGGGGTGGTAGCTAAATCTGGTTGCCAAAAAATTCCTTCAATATGAGCAGGCTGCATTTCAGATTGAGAAAAATGTATGCAGCCGCCCAAAAAAATTATGGTTGAAAAAAAGAAAATAATAATGAGTTTGAAATTATTCTGCCTTATTTTTAGCATTCGGTTTTTTTCGCCAGTACCAAAGCAAGATTGCCAGAATCATAATAGCAGAAATGATAAGCACCAAGATAAAGAAAGATGACTGTTGAACCAGAGGTGCTTTTTGATTACCGACAATAATTTTTTGTAAAGTAAAGACTTGACCGTTCTGTGTCACCAAGATTTTACTGGCGTTATTGGGAATATTTTGTTGAATTTTCTCCCAAAACTTCGTGAAGTTTTGAGCGCCATCAATGGAGTCCGTCAAAACATCAAAACGTTGTTCATGAAAACGCACTAAAAAACCCTTAGCCGCAGCAGGTGCATAAACAGTATCTCGATGCATAGAGACTTGCTGGCGATAAATATTAGGATTGACTTGAACATTAATTAATTCGGGCTTTGCAGGATCAAATTTGACGAAATTCAATGGCACTGGATCATTGGTCAGTAGCATTCGTTTTGCTGTTTGACTCAAAATTAGCGCAATTTCTAAGCTACCCGGCTCACCATCGATTGCAATGGTTGGATGTGTGGCAAATGCCATCGATAGTGATGCCACACCGTTTTTGAGTTTATGTGGTAATTTGACCGTGGATTTCTCAGTATCAATCCATAAAGAGCCTTTTGCTGTAGGTAAACATTGTGAGTTTACGATCACAGAATTTTCGAGTTTTAAGTGAAATGATGTGCTATTTGAAATGGTTTTTGCGAAATAGTTAAATTGACGATTTACAGGGTCAGAATCTAATTCTGCAGTTTTCAAACTACCTGCCAATCCACCATCAATCCAAGTGGTGATATTAGAGCCTTCTAATAAGCCACTCTGGACGCGTAACGCAATTTGTCCTTGCAAAATATCTGTAGGTTGCCAAACAGCAGGGAAGTTGAGGAACAGGTTTTTTTCAGCTTGGTTGAGTCGAAAATCACTGATGCCTAAATCCGCCAATGTTTTAATCTGTTTGATTTTTGCCCATGTTGGTGCTGCAAGTTTATCGGGTAGAAACGTGGCAGAAGTATTGAGTTGCTCTAAGTAATTTGGATTGAGTAATCCGTTAATTGCTGAGACTAGTTTTTGAGGATGATCATATTTAATTTGCAAAGTTGGCACATTATTTTCAGAACTAATCTGAACTAAAGTACCTTGAGATAGCGGTGTAGGCGATTTTGAAATTTCAATTAAGAAATCGGCGGCTTGGCCAGTTGGTGGATTTTGTTCATACCATTGCACAGGGGTAACAGATCCCCATGCGTTCATGAGACGACCGAGCATCGATGCTTCATTGACATTGGCAGGGTTGAATTTGAGTACGCCTACGAATGGTGTAGGTCTGACAATTTGTGGATTAAATAAGGCATCGGGCAGATCTTTTAAACGATAGACTGGTCGATGTCGTGCATAGTCAATTTTTGAGTTACTTAAATACGTGACTTGATCAATATCTTCGCTACAGAAGGTTGTACGATCAGCAGCTGGCGAGGTTCGGGGTGAATATTGCTGTAAAATAAAGTCTAAGCGATGAAAACCACTATCAGCAGCGGGAATATTAAATTCCAGTTTACCATCACCGTTTAACACAGTGTTATAAATCAACTTATCATCATATTTCACCAGTAAAGTAGTGAAATGTTCAGTCGAATAATCGCTGCTAAAACGAATACTTTGCCACTCAGAACCCTTACCTACATAGAAGTAGTGTGGCTCGATCGTGTATTTGTTTGACGTATTAATATTATCAAATTTCCATGTATTCCAAGAATCTGCTAGAGCAAATACGGGCAAAGAGAGAGTCGCACTTGCTAACAGAATTTTGAAAACAGGATGGTTGAGTCGATTTTTTTTCATTTATTTTCTCTCTTTGCTACGTTCAGTTTTGTACCACTGTAGTGAATTCCCTTGTATCTTATTTTTCAACATGTCGTAGGCTGCTTTAAATACGATGAATAAAAAGATCTGTGAATATGTGATGTAAGATAAAACTGAAAAGAAATAAAGTTGGGGTTTAACTCTTTCAAGCGATAGGGTGAACCACATTTGTGCGACATATAAACAAAATGATAATGCCCATAACACTGTAAATGGTCCGGGTAAGGTGATCCCCGCTATGCCAAGTAAGCCAAGTGTTAGAGTGATATGACTCCAAATCAGCGCAGGTACGAATAGGACATAACACATTATGTTGTTGAAAATTTCGATACCAATTGGAAAAGGTTTTCTTAATGCAATCGGTAGATATTTACTGGTCACATAGAAATTACCTTGAGTCCAACGTGATCGTTGTTTGACAAAAACACTCAGTGATGGCGGGTCTTGTTGCCAACCTACGGCATAAGGTACCCATTTGATTCGCTTTTGCCCTAGAAAGATTCTGAAGCTCATTTCAGTGTCATCAACCAATGATTTTTCATCAAATCCTCCCAATGTTTCTAGTGCATCCCGCCATATGACATAGTTGGTTCCCATCAAGGTCGATAATTCAAAACGTTGCCATCGGCCTCCTTGGAAGATCCATTGAAAGAAAATAAACTCGATGGCAATAAAGCGAGTCAAAATACTATCGCGCCAATTTCGGGTGCGGACTTTGCCATTGACGGCAACCAGTTTTTTATCTGCCAATAAGGTTTGAGCCAATAGTCGAACGCAGTCTGGTTCGGGCGTACTATCGGCATCATAGACAATAATTAACTCACCTTTGGCATGAGGTAGACCATTGTTTAAGGTCCGAGATTTACCTTTACCTCCCATACCTTTCGGGACATTCACAATTTTAATGCACGGATAAATCTCCGCCATGCGTTCAGCGATCTCAAGAGTATTGTCTTTAGAGCCGTCATTGATTAATAACACTTCATAGGCATGTGCAGGGTAGTCTTGTTGCGCAATGGCATGGAGCGTATCTTCAATCACTACACCTTCGTTATAGGCTGGGATCAAGACACTGAGCATTGGCCACTCAGCGGGCACAGGCAAATTTTCTAACTCTTTGGCTGCATTTTTCGAGTATTTCCATGCCTGATAACTTAACCACGCCCAAAAAGCTTGTGGAATCCAAATACCAAGAAAACCAAACAAAAATAGAATATCAATCGCGGGCATTGAGTCTTCTCCTACGAATGATAGAGATGATTAAAATCAAAAGTAATGACCCACCAAGCAACAGCGAAATCCAAGAAACTGAACTACCAAAACTACTTAATAAACTAGGAAAATGGGTTGAAAAAAGATAGTCAAATGGAATCACGACAGTACTGATTGCAATTAAGAAATAACCAAATAGATTGGTTTCAACTCCGTCAGGGGTACTGGTGTAATCAACACGACCAAAACGCCATGATATTCCCAATTGGGGATATTCTATGGTGTTCACAGGCAAGTGTGCTGGAGGATTAATTAAAATTTGATAGCCAGAGTTTTGAGCATAGTTATGATTGGCTTGATAAAAGAAGTGCTGATGATGTTGAATCTTACGTGCAGGTATGGGCAGATTTTGTTTATTATCCGATTGAATGATATAGCTACCCGCAGGTTGTGAGATGAGGTTTTCATCCCAGCCTGTTTCAATCAATGTCGCTAATGGTCTCAGACCAATTGCGGTAGAAAAAGTGGCTTTGGCAGAAAAGTACTTCGAATGTTCCATGTGAAAGAGCGCGATCGGAATTGCGCCGTCATTGACTGCTTTTTTTATCCGATAGTAGGTTAAAAAACTAAAATACTCATCTGGTAAAATAACGCCTGGTTTTACACCTTTATCAATAAGCTCTTTAAAACTATTCGATTGGAGTTGATCTGCTGTAAAAACAGGCCACCATGTTGCAGGCTGAGAAAAGATCTCTGAAACCATTTCAGAAGATTGAATGTGTGGACTTGACTCTGATTTTGCAGGTTGAATTGAGCAGTGATAATACTGCTGATAAAGTTGTTGTAAAGTCATGTCTGGGTAATGTTCGGTTGCAACCAGCAGACCACAAATATTAAGAAGTACTGACATCAGTGCACCTCTCGGTCTACTTGTGACAGGTATTCTGTATGTTGTTCGACTTTAAGTTTTAAAACACTCAGCTCTTGTAGTTGTTGTAAGAAATGTGGGGTAGGGTGTTGCTCATCCATTTGATTTTCATGAATTACGATACTTTTTATTTCACTCAACTCTTCATTGATGAAATGATAGATAATACTATCACCCTCAGTGGATAAGATCGTCATAATCTTATTTTGAGTTTCTTTCCAAATATCTTCACCAAGCATTTCTCGAATGAGCACGGTGTTCGTAATTTGAATACTGATCACTTCATAATGATTTTTATGAGTCAACTGTAATAGTTTTTTTAGCTGGTCCTGAAAGTGCTTGAGTGCAGTAAGCGGTAAAATATCATGTTGATAATTTCTGTCATAACTTTGAATAGCTCGATAAGAGGCCAAGGCATTTTTAATATTGTGACGGATCGCACTAAGAAAAACTGGCGCGAGCGGCGCTACAAATAATAGGAGCAGTTGACGCTCGATATAAGTTTGATTGGCGAGATCAAGAAAGAAATAGAACGCAATACCGACAAATGCCACCAAACCAAGTATTAATGCCATACCAATATTTAAGTATGCACCTGCGATGACCAACAATAGCAAGAAAATCCAACTGCCTCGATAAGTTGCTGGCAGCCATTCATAAGCCACTACACCCATGAAGATATGAGCCGAAATGATCCATAAGACGAGTGCGGGAGCAGGATTTTTTTGCATAGTAATTTTAGTTTTAATATTGTCTTTTGTGATAAAAGTAGCACTATTTTATAGTGATTGCGATAGTTTTATGTTGTTGACTTTGTGAAGTAATTTATAGTCAGTAACATGTAGTGTTGTCTATATGTTACTGAGTCGGTTGATAAATAATCCAAATCTATTCTTTAAAAGCGGCGATAGCCCGTGCTCGGCTACTTTTTAAATCAACGATTGGTATTGGATAGTTAAGACTAGAATTCATTTTGTAAGCGTAAGGCTCATGGATGGATTTAGCATCTAAATGAGCAAGTTCGGGAATCCATTGTCGTAAATAGTCGCCATTTGGATCAAATTTTTGTGATTGGCTAATTGGATTAAATATACGGAAATACGGTGCAGCATCGGTACCTGTTGAAGCACACCATTGCCAGCCACCATTGTTTGCAGCTAGATCACCATCTATAAGGTGCTGCATAAACCATTGTTCCCCTTTTCGCCAATCAATCAAAAGATTTTTACTCAGAAACATGGCGCAAATCATACGTACTCGATTGTGCATCCAACCTGTTGCAAGGAGTTGTCGCATACCTGCATCGACGATTGGAATACCGGTATGACCCTGTTGCCATTGTTGCAGCGCAACTGGATCATCACACCAGTTGATTTTTTTGGTTGAAAGCTGAAATGGCAAGTGCTTTGAAACACGTGGGTAGTCGAACAAAATATGCTGATAAAATTCTCGCCAGAGTAGTTCATCCAGCCATGTTTGCTGACCTTCGGATTCAATCACAAAATCGCCGTGCTGTTTACGGAATAATGCCTGTAGACATTGACGGATAGAGAGAGTGCCAATATTTAAATAAGCAGATAGTTGGCTGGTGCCTGCTTGTGCAGGGAAGTCGCGGGCATTTTTATAATCGTCCAATCTGTCATGGATAAATTGATCGAGTAATGTTAATGCATAGGATTCGCCTACTGGCCATTGTTGTGTTAGATGATTAATTTGCTGAGTATATTTAAGTTGTAGCTCTTTGAAATCTTCAAGTGAGGGGTACGGATCGATGTTGATCGGCTGCTGCACGTCAGGTACTGGATAGCATTGGGGTAAGCTTTGTTGCAGACGTTGATAACAGACTTTTTTAAAAGCACTAAAAACTTGATAGGGCTGATGGCTCTGATTACGAATCGATGCTACTGGAAAAAGTGTACGGTCATGAAAAAGTACCAGTTCTTTGTTTTGTTGGTTTAATAATTTTTGTACCTCGTTATCTCGTTTTAGTTCATTAACCCCTAGTTCAATATTGGCATATACCTGCTGAATTGGGATATTTTGCATTAAATCTGCAAAGAGCTGTGTTATATCTTTCCAAAGTGGTAAATGCTGAACAATTAAAGGAATATTGAGAGATTGCAATGCAATTTGTAATTGTTGTAGTTGACGAAGATAGAAGTCGATTTTGATGGGTGCATCATCATGTAGTTGCCATTGTTCAGGTGACAAGATCACTAGCGCAACTGTAGGTCCTGTTTGTGTTGCATGCCAAAGGGCGGCATGGTCATGGATTCTGAGATCTTGGCGAAACCAAATCAGTTGATAATCGCTTTGCATAAAGTAAGAACCACTCAATTTATTCGAAGTAAGGTATCTTTCTTATTTTATAAAAGTGAATGTGAAGAAAAAGCAAAGCCGAAGCTTTGCTTTTTAGTTGTGCTAATTCTAAAAAGAATTAGTGGTGGTGACCACCTGCACCGTGTACGTGACCGTGATCTAACTCTTCTTGAGAAGCATCACGAATTTCAACGATTTCTACTTCAAAAGTAAGATCTTGACCAGCAAGTGGGAAGTTTGCATCAACAACAACGTTGTCGCCTTCGATTGCTTTAACAGTTACGATTTGTACACCATCATCAGTTTGCGCTTGGAATTGCATACCAGGTTGAATGTTGTCTACACCTTGGAACATTTGAGCTGGAACTTCTTGAACAAGTTCAGGGTTGTATTCACCGTAACCTTCTGCTGCAGGAACATTTACAGTGAATTTCTCACCTACAGTTTTACCTGTAAGTGCGTTTTCTAAACCAGGAATGATGTTCCCTGCGCCGTGCAAATATGCAAGTGGTTCACCTTGAGATTTATCAAGTGTTTCACCCTCAGCGTTTGTTAAAGTGTAGTGGAATGAAACCACGTGGTTATTTGCAATAGCAGTCATGTTGTTAATCCATTCAAAGAGTTCAGGTGTACATCATAAAGTGAAAAGTCGATTTTGTTGACTATTTTCCACTTTTTGAAACGATTTCGTTATAAATGGGAACGAAATTTATGTTTTCAACTCAGTACAGTTTAATTTTTGGGCGAACACGACGGGTAAGCAAATCTTTCATGGTTAACATTCCTGCCTGTGTATAACCATGAATGTTGGCTTGATGCAGTCGATACAAAGATACATACATCGTTTTGGCAATAAAACCTTGCACACTCACGTCACCCAATAACTCACCTACAGCCTGATTTCGGCTTAATGAAACCAATGAGCCTTTATCATTAAAGACAAACATCGGTTGTGGTGAGTGGTTTAAACGTGCTGCCATCGCATCAACTAAAAAACTCGCTTGCTGGCTGGCAACTTGTGCACGAGGTCCGAGAGGTGGTTGACGTGCATCCAGTTGGCAATGGGCGCAATCTCCAAATGCAAAAACATTCGGATCCGAATAAGTTTGTAAGGTCGCATATACCATTAAACGATTGATTTTATCACGTTTAAAATCATTTAAAGCTTCTAATATCTTAGGTGCTTTAACGCCTGCTGCCCAAACTGTAATATCAGAATGGATGACATTGCCGTTACTAAAATAGACATTGGAATCATCAACTTTTTGCACTTTGTGCTGGGTTAGAATTTCAATTCCCATTTTTTGCAATTGCTTGGCACTATGTGCTGCTGTTTTCTCATTGAGTGCTGGTAAGATGCGATCAGAAGCTTCGATGAGAGTAATTTTGACTTGTTTCGGATTGATTTTCTTTAACCCGTAGCGATAAAAATTCTTGGTGGTTTCAATCAACTCTGCAGCGAGCTCGACACCAGTTGCACCAGCACCAACAATCCCGATATTTAAAGCACGTTCAGTTGATTGATTTTGTGCCTCAATATAAAGATGAAATAAATCTTGTTGGAAAATATCAGCTTGTTGACGACTGTCTAGGAAATGACAATGTTCGCGTACACCTTCTGTACCAAAGTCATTTGATACAGAGCCAACTGCGATCACCAATGTGTCATAGCTTAAACTTTGAATAGCAGGGGTGTGTTCTTTAGAAAGCTGTGGGGGAGAAAGTGTAATTTGTTTTTGATCTTTATTGACAGCAATCAGGGTACCGAGGACGAACTCAAAATGATGCTTTTCTGCGTGGGCGAAATAATTGGTTTGTTCTTCGTGGGGGTTAAGTGAGCCTGCGGCAATTTCGTGTAGGAGAGGTTTCCAAATGTGGGTGAGGTTCTGATCGACTAAGGTGATTTTGGCTTTTTTATGTTTACCAAAACGTTCGCCTAGTTGTGTCGCAAGTTCTAAACCACCTGCGCCACCACCCACAATCACGATATGATGTAAGGTTTTGCTCATGATTAACCTAATTGTTTTTGTGAAAGGATGGTTGGATTATGCCATCCTTTTTTCAATCTTGTATGGTTAATCTTGAGAAAAATAGTTGGTTTTTTACCCTTGATTTAAAGGATAAAGTTTGGCAGCTTTTGTATCATTTGTTGAGAAGAACGAAAATAAGTTAGAAAACCACAACATAATTTTCTGGAAAATATTTGCTTCTTCAATCTGTACTTCATTTTCAATCTGTAGACTACGAAGTAATTGATTATTTTGATAAATAGATACAGTCGCTAAATTCATTGCTTGTGTGAGCGGTGCCGTTAAGCGTTGCTCATTGAGTTCAATATTAACCCGCGTATGCGTGTTTTGGAGTGGCTCAATGATTTTTACACCATTTTCATCCACAACTTGAAGACGTTGGGTCAGTGGATCAAACTGATTTAAATCGATTGGTGTGGCTTGGTCATATAGTGAAGTCGTCACAATTGTCGGTTGCTGTGTCTCAACTTTGAAGATTTTGAGGGTTGAACGAATGACTGGCAACTCCGCGATCAGTTGATGTTTTGGAATCACTTCTTCGTCACGGGTATAAGCATAAGCCAAGTTCATTAACTTGTTCGCGACCTCTGCACGTTTGATGGCATTTGGTGTGCCAAGTACGATGACGATTAAGCGGCGTTTATCGATATGTAGATTTAAGGTTGGGCGTTCTGCTGTTAGAGCCAAGTTATAACCAGCAGCTTTGGTAAAACCTGTTTTTAGACCATCTGCTGTTGGGTCCATTTTTAGAGCAAGATTCGTTGCGCGATGGAAACGTTGGTTGTAACTAAAACTTGGCATTTTTGAATAATAAAGATATTCAGGTGTTTTGGTTACAATCGCTTGTGCTAATAAGCCCAAATCTGCTGCTGTTGAGTAATGATTTGGCATCGTGATACCCGCAGGATTGCTAAAATGAGTATCTTTCATGCCTAAGGCTTGAGCTTCTTGGTTCATACGTATGATGAACTGAGGCACATTACCCGAAATTTTTTCGGCAAGTGTTAGCGCGGCATCATTGGCAGACATAACAATTAAACCTGCTAAAAGTTGATCAACAGAAATCTGTTCACCTTCTTTTAAATACATTTGTGATTCGTCCCACATTACTGTATTTACTACAGGCGTTGCTGTGAGCACATCCTCTTTACGTAATTTTCCAGCTTCAATTTCCTTCAATGCCACATATGCCACCATCATTTTTGTTAAAGATGCTGGAGCACGTTGCACATGGCTATTATGCTCGGCGATGATTTGTCCTGATTGTGCATCGACAATAGACCATGCTTGAGCTTCGACAGTTTCAGGGGAGATATCAAGTAAAGTCGCATGTGCAAGATTTGCACAAAATAAACTTAATAAGGTAAAGAGCGATAGGAAAAATTTCACGAGAACACCTTGTGCAGCCAATCCATGGGCATGGAATGCGAAAAAAGCATGCTATGACTTTTTCGTAGAAGAATCTAGCAACTTTTGCTGACATTTAAGACATCTACGCATGAGTTTGTAAAAAAATGCTAAGCTGTCGGAAATTTTTTTATTTTTAGTTTGAACTATGCTGCACTATCAAATTGAATTTGACGATTATCGCCAACATCTTATTCATGTCACGCTTCGTTTTCTTGCAAATCCAAATCAAGAGCTTTGGCTACCGACGTGGATTCCGGGCAGTTATTTAATTCGAGAGTTCTCTAAGCATATTGAATCAGTGAAAGCATCTGATGAAGCAGGGCGTTTGCTCAGTATTAAAAAAACAGAGAAGAATCGTTGGCGTTTATTCAATACCGACCATGAGTTGATTACGGTTGAATATGATGTCTATGCTTATGATTTATCTGTACGTGGTGCTTATGTTGATCAAACACGACTCTATGTCAATCCAGCCTGTGTTTGTCTAGGACTTCAGGATCAGGAGCAAGCCCCATGTGAAGTTGAGCTGTTCTTGCCAGATGAGTTGAAGCATTTTCAGATTGCTGCGGGCTTAACTTCTAAAAGTTTAGTCAAAGGACGTTTTACCTTAAAAGCGGATAATTATGATCAATTGATTGACAGTCCTTTTGAGCTAGCAGAACAAAGTCGTTTTAGTTTTGAAAGTCATGGCATTCCACATGAGTTTGTGATTTCTGGAAAACACAATACCAATTTAGAGCGTATGCAAGCAGATATTGAAAAAATCTGTCGAACTGAAATAGAGATGTTTGGTTCTGCGCCATTTCAAAACTATACCTTTATGACGATAGCAACAGGCAATAGCTATGGTGGTTTGGAACATTGCAATAGCACCAGTTTGATTACACCACGGGATGATTTGCCTAAGCTTGACGAAGCTGAAGAACCTTCAAAGGACTATCAACGTTTCTTAGGTTTATGCAGCCATGAATATTTTCACTCATGGTTAGTGAAGTTTATTCGACCAGATAATTTTGCCAATTATGATTTACACAAAGAAGGTTACACCAGCCTATTGTGGATCTTTGAAGGTTTCACTTCCTATTATGATGATTTGATTTTATTACGTAGTGGTGTGATTTCTCAGAAATCGTATTTAGATTTATTGAAAGGGCAAATTGATCGTTATTTGCAAAATCCAGGACGTTTCATTCAAACGGTTTCTGAGTCAAGTTTTGATGCTTGGATTAAATTTTACCGCCAAGATGAAAATTCTAATAATGCGGGTACCAGTTACTACAATAAAGGTAGTCTAGTTGCGCTGTGTTTAGACTTGGGGCTTCGTTTACGTGGTTCTAGCTTGGATGCGTTAATGCGCCGTTTGTACGAAAATACTCAGCAGGGTATTCAAGTCAATGAGCGTACAATCTTTGATTTGTGCAAAGCGCTGACAGGCGATGATTGGATTGAGCAGATTAATCACTTGATCAATACCACTGACGAACTGCCATTAGACCAATTATTACCTGAGTTTGGTTTAAGTTACGTGCTTAAAAACGAAAAAGCCTTGCCTTTTGGTTTGAAATTGCTCGATAAAACTGAAGGTGTTGTTGTGCAACAAGTACGTCGTGAAGGTGTGGCAGCTCAAGCTGGTTTATCAGCAAATGATGTCATTATTGCGATTGATGGTGTTAAGGCTTCGGAAAAGCTTCTGGCGAAATATGCAAAACAGCAAGGTACATATACGGTTTATGCTTTCCGCCGAGATGAGCTATTAACATTTGAGTTGAATGGTGGGGAAAATCCATTGACTACAGTTGATTTAAATGTTGAAGACCAAGCCAAACTTGATACTTGGTTAGCATCTTGATCAAAGGATCGTAGACACGACTTCTGATGGCGTGTTTGTAATTCTATTGTTTTATAAAAAATCTCGGTAAGAGTGCTGCAGCCTTCAGGTTAGATACATCGTCTAATTTGAAGGCTGCTTTTCTATCATTCAATTTTCGCAAATGTATGTATGGATTAGGATGAGATTAATTACCACGATAAGTTGAATAACCATAAGGGCTAATCAAAAGTGGAATATGGTAATGTTCAAGTTTTCCATCTATAGCGAAAATGACTGGTACTTCTGGGAAAAATGAAATCTGTTTGTGCTGTTCAAACCATTCTCCTGTTTTGAACGTAA
Source organism: Acinetobacter haemolyticus (assembly GCF_003323815.1). Lineage (NCBI taxonomy): Bacteria > Pseudomonadati > Pseudomonadota > Gammaproteobacteria > Moraxellales > Moraxellaceae > Acinetobacter > Acinetobacter haemolyticus. Next base: position 2,419,947 of record NZ_CP030880.1, on the reverse strand, counting down.
CTTTATAAATCCCTTTTTGAAGTGGTGTGTCTTTTGGATATAAATCCGTAATACGTCCTTGCTGATTAGTTATATTGTTGTTTAGAGTTTTCCATTGATTATTTTCTTGTTTTTCCAGAATAACCTTAACTCCGGCAGAAGGGAGGCCATTTTCTAAGTTGAGCACATGTACACTTAGTGGATTTTGAGCAAAGCTAAAAGAAGAAAGAGTCATAGCGACTAATGGGACGAAAACTTTCATCATTTGATCTATCCTGAAATAAAAAAACTAATTTTAATCATTTGGTCAAAAATTAAGTTTAAAAAGTGTAAATAAAACTAGAGTCGAATATTCAGATTGATTTCGATCACTTATGATCGGAAGTCGTTCTAAAAAAATGTTGAGCTGAAACTCTCATCGATCTAAGTCTTGAACCCGAACAAATAATATTCGTTTTGTAGTATTTCGTATTGAAATGTCGTTATCTCGATATATTACATTGACTGAGAAGTGATCAGTACTGATACTCTCATGTTTTACTTAAGCTAACCGATTTGCAGGAGATAAAACTCCAACTTGCTACTACTATTTCGTAGCGAAATGTCGTTATCACTGGATATTGCGTTGACTGAGATGCGATCAGGGCTGATACTCTCAGGGTTTTATTTAAGCACATCGGTTCTTAGGGGTTGGGCCACAAGTTCGACCCTCAAAACTCAATCCAACACAAGGGGCTATATATGGCTAGTGGGAAGTCAACAATCATTTACACACTGACTGATGAGGCGCCACTGTTGGCGACCTATTCGCTACTGCCAATCATTGAGACTTTTACTAAGCCTGCAGGCATCGAGATCGTTAAAAGTGATATCTCTGTTGCTGCACGGGTACTTGCAGAGTTTTCGGATTACCTAAATGACGAACAGAAGGTAACGAATAATCTTGCAGAACTTGGTCGTCGTACTCAGGATCCTGATACAAATATTATCAAACTTCCAAATATCAGTGCTTCTGTAGCGCAGTTAACCTCATGCATAAAAGAGCTGCAGTCTAAGGGCTATGCAATTCCTGATTATCCTGAAAATCCAACAACTGAGGAAGAAAAGGAAATCAAGGCGCGTTATGGTAAATGTCTTGGTTCAGCGGTAAATCCAGTTTTACGCGAAGGTAACTCTGATCGTCGTGCACCTGCGGCTGTTAAAAACTATGCGAAAAAACACCCGCACTCAATGAGCGAGTGGAAGCAATGGTCACAAACTCACGTTTCTCATATGGATGAAGGCGACTTCTACCACGGTGAAAAGTCGATGACACTTGACCGTGCACGTAATGTAAAAATGGAACTCATCACCAAAAGTGGTGAAACCATCGTGCTTAAGCCAAAAGTTGCGTTACAAGATGGTGAAATCATTGATTCAATGTTCATGAGCAAAAAGGCGCTTTGCGACTTTTATGAAAAAGAACTTGAAGATTGTCGTGAAGCGGGCATTTTGTTCTCTTTACACGTAAAAGCGACCATGATGAAGGTGTCACACCCAATCGTATTTGGTCACTGTGTGAAAATTTACTACAAAGATGCCTTTGAAAAGCACGGCAAATTATTCGATGAGTTAGGTATTAACGTGAATAACGGTATGGCTGGTCTTTATGAAAAGATTGAGACATTACCGACTTCTTTGCGTGAAGAAATCATCGAAGACTTACATGCTTGCCAAGAGCACCGTCCTGCACTTGCAATGGTTGATTCTGCAAAAGGTATTACCAATTTCCATTCACCAAATGATGTGATTGTAGATGCTTCAATGCCTGCAATGATTCGTGGTGGTGGTAAAATGTGGGGTGCTGATGGTAAACCATACGATTGTAAAGCAGTAATGCCTGAGTCAACGTTCGCACGTATCTACCAAGAAATGATCAATTTCTGTAAGTGGAACGGTAACTTTGATCCACGTACGATGGGTACTGTGCCAAACGTCGGTTTGATGGCGCAAAAGGCAGAAGAATACGGTTCACACGATAAAACGTTTGAAATTGCAGAAGCGGGTGTTGCCAACATCACAGATCTTGAAACAGGTGAAGTGTTGATGTCTCAAAATGTTGAGGAAGGTGATATCTGGCGCATGTGTCAGGTGAAAGACGCACCAATTCGTGATTGGGTGAAACTTGCAGTAACACGTGCACGTAACTCTGGTATGCCTGCGATTTTCTGGCTTGACCCATACCGCCCACATGAAAATGAACTGATCAAGAAAGTTGAAAAATACTTGAAAGATCATGACACTGAAGGTTTAGATATTCAAATCATGTCGCAAGTACGTGCAATGCGTTATACGCTTGAGCGTGTAGCGCGTGGTTTGGATACGATTTCTGTGACGGGTAATATTCTTCGTGATTACTTAACTGATTTATTCCCAATCATGGAATTGGGTACTTCTGCGAAAATGTTGTCTATCGTGCCGTTAATGGCGGGTGGTGGCATGTATGAAACAGGTGCGGGTGGTTCAGCACCGAAACATGTTCAGCAGTTAGTTGAAGAAAACCACTTACGTTGGGATTCCCTTGGTGAGTTCCTTGCATTGGCTGTGTCTTTAGAAGAGCTTGGTATCAAAGAAGACAATAACCGTGCGAAATTGCTTGCCAAGACACTTGATCAAGCGACAGGAAAATTGTTGGATAACGACAAATCTCCATCACGTCGTACAGGTGAACTTGATAACCGTGGTAGTCATTTCTATTTAGCGTTGTATTGGTCAGAAGCATTAGCTGCTCAAGATGAAGATGCTGAGTTAAAAGCGAAGTTTGCTCCTCTAGCAAAAGCACTCGCTGAAAATGAACAAAAAATTCTTGCTGAATTAAGTGAAGTGCAGGGTAAAGCTGCTGATATCGGTGGTTACTATGCAGTTGATCCAGCGAAAGTAAGTGCTGTAATGCGTCCAAGTGCAACACTTAATGCTACGCTTGAAACAATTTAAGTTTTAATACTTTACTGATAAATTTATCAGTGATGTAAAAAGCCGATGTGAAAACATCGGCTTTTTTGTGTATAAGGAATCAGATGATTCTCATAAAAAAAGCCCACATTCATGGGCTTTAACTTAATTAGAGATTAACGACTATTGCGACTACGTCCACGCGGTGCTTTAGTATTTGGTCGAGTTGTACCATTGGTCTTACGACGTGGCTTTTCACTTTCATCCATTTGCCAAATACGCTTGGTACCTGATTTTTTCTTATTCGGGTCTTTCTTGTCACCTTCTTTTTTCTTTTGATGCATAGGCTTACCGCCAGTCCCGCCGGGTTTCTTCACATAAGAGCGAGAACGGTAAGGCTTGTCCTCAGGCAGGTCTTTAAAATCAGGGAAAAGCAACGGCTCGATTTCAGTTTGTTCGCCCGGTTGTAAACCTAGACGGATCAAATTGATTGAACCAATTTGAGTACGGATAAGACGTAAGGTAGGGAACCCAACAGCGGCAGTCATACGGCGAACTTGACGATTACGACCTTCACAAATTTGCAGTTCTATCCAGCTCGTCGGAATGCTTGCGCGATAGCGAACAGGAGGATCACGATCCCATAACCATTCTGGTTCATCAACTTTCATCGCTTTAGCAGGTAAGGTCATACCATCCGCAAGTTCGACACCATTACGAAGTTGCTCCAAAGCTTCTTCGGTAACATCGCCATCAACTTGGGCTAAATAAGTTTTATATTTTTTATTGCTTGGATGAGTGATGAACTGATTTAAACCTCCATGATCGGTCAGAAACATCAAACCTTCAGAGTCTAAATCTAAACGACCTGCAATTCGCAACTCAGGATCTTTGATAAAACTTGAAACCGTTAGATGTGCTTCATCTTCCCGAAACTGTGACAAGACATCATAAGGTTTGTTGAAGACAACTATTTTCATAGAGAAATACTACTTTTGGATTATGGGGTATTTGGTGAATATATGCTTTTATTTTATCGGGAAATGCGGTTATTTCTCATATAAATCAAAAAACATATTGGATTGGATTAAACTAATTCACAGTATAAAAAATAAAGTATGCCATAAGAAGGTATACATTTACTCGCAAGTTACATGAGGGAGAGCCTATACAATGGGTTATCAGAAGATCGTGGTTCCTGCAGATGGCGATAAAATTACCGTAAATGCAGACCTGTCACTGAATGTTCCAAATCATCCAATCATTCCTTTCATCGAAGGCGACGGTATTGGTGTAGATATTACACCAGCAATGAAAGCAGTTGTAGATGCTGCTGTTCTAAAAGCATACGGTGGCAAACGTTCGATTGAATGGATGGAAGTCTATTGTGGTGAAAAGGCCGATAAGATTTACGGTAATTATATGCCAGAAGAGACATTTGATGCACTACGTGAATTCATTGTTTCGATCAAAGGTCCTTTAACGACACCTGTTGGTGGTGGCATTCGCTCTTTAAATGTTGCCTTGCGTCAAGAACTTGATTTGTATGTATGTGTGCGACCTGTACGTTGGTTCGAGGGCGTTCCTTCACCAGTACAGCATCCTGAATTAACAGATATGGTGATTTTCCGTGAAAATTCGGAAGATATTTATGCTGGGATTGAATGGAAAGCCGATTCTCCTGAAGCGAAAAAAGTGATTAAGTTTCTCAAAGAAGAAATGGGTGTGACCAAAATTCGGTTCCCTGAGGGTTGTGGTATTGGTATCAAACCTGTCTCAAAAGAGGGAACGCAACGTTTGGTTCGAAAAGCAATTCAGTTTGCGATCGATAATGATAAGCCTTCTGTGACTTTGGTGCATAAAGGCAACATCATGAAGTATACCGAAGGTGCGTTTAAAGAGTGGGGCTATGAGCTTGCAATCGAGCGTTTTGGCGGTGAGCTGTTGGATGGTGGTCCTTGGGTTAAAATTAAAAACCCTAAAACGGGAAAAGACATTATTATTAAAGACGTGATTGCTGATGCATTCTTACAACAAATCCTGATGCGTCCAGCGGATTATTCAGTCATTGCCACATTAAACCTGAATGGTGACTATATTTCTGATGCTCTGGCGGCAGAAGTTGGCGGGATAGGTATAGCGCCCGGTGCAAATATTGGTGGCGCGATTGCAGTTTATGAAGCAACACATGGAACTGCGCCAAAGTATGCTGGACAAGATAAAGTCAATCCGGGTTCGATTATTCTTTCTGCTGAAATGATGTTACGAGATATGGGCTGGACCGAAGCCGCTGATTTAATTATCAAAGGTGTTTCAGGAGCAATTGCGGCAAAAACCGTAACTTATGATTTTGAGCGTCTAATGCCAAATGCAACCTTATTACGCTGCTCAGAGTTTGGTCGAGCCATTATTGAGCATATGGAAGAGTAAATATCTAGTGAACAAGAGGATGGTGCACCATCCTTTTTATTTTTATAGGTTGTCTTTATTGAGTCTACGTTTATTTGACTTAGACAATGTCGGGCACTCCTGAGCAATGTTATGTTATTTGCTCATTCACCTAATATCATACTCACATGACTAATATAATTACATCGGTTCTCAATCAAGTAAAAAAGAAAGTTACTCGTCAAGAAAACTATGTGCTAGCTGCTTATGAATGGTTAAAACCTGTTCCGGGCGGATTAAGACTACTTTCTAAAGTTGTAAGTCGCAAAGCACCATATTTTCAGACAGTTGATCCCATTATTCAGAAATTAGAGCGTAATTATTGCGAAGCAATAATGTCTAAAAATAGAACTGTCGAAAATCATATTGGAACGGTTCATGTGATTGCAATCTGTAATGGTTTAGAGTTTGTGATGGGAGTATTAACAGAAGCATCTATTCCAGCCCATCTCAGATGGTTGCCAAAAGGGATGCAGGTCAACTATGTCGCTAAATCTAATTCAGATATTAAACTGATTGCGCGTGTTGAAGATGAATGGAAAGCTGGTGATCTGAATGTTACGATTGAAGCTTATCGTGAAGACGGAACTATAGTTGTACAAGGTACAATCATGTTATGGGTCACTGAAAAGAAGTAAAACTTCAACACCCAAACAACACCCAAAATTTGTAAGTTAGAAACTCGTTGAGTCGTGTTAAGACTTTGGGTTTCTAATTCATAACTTAAAAAAACGATGCTGTTTGCAAATAAAGTTGTTTATCGCTAAAAGTTTAGATGTGTATTGTAAATTTAGAAAAATCTGTATCTATAATTCATCAACCATTTGTTCAAAATAATTGAAAAAGCTTGAGAGTCTAAATTTATGAAAATGTACCAAGTTGATGCTTTTACCAAAGAACTTTTTAAAGGTAATCCAGCGGCTGTAATCGTTGTGAATGAGTGGTTAGATGAAGCGCTGATGCAAAATATTGCTTTAGAAAACAATTTGTCTGAAACTGCTTTTGTCAAAAGACAAGATGATGCGAATTATGAAATTCGTTGGTTTTCGCCAACAGATGAGGTTGCTTTCTGTGGACATGCGACTTTAGCCAGTGCTTTTGTTTTGTTTAAAGATTTCACTACTGTAAAGACGATTCAATTTCATGTGAAAGATTTAGGAATTTTTATCGTTAATCAAGATGAAGACGGTAAAATTAAAATGAATTTCCCGATTCGTAGAGCCGAGTTGATCACTGACTACCCACAAGTGTTGCGTGATGGCTTAACGAAACCGTTTAAGGCTGTGTACCTAAATGCTCAGGCGTATATTGTTGAGTACGAAACTGTGCAAGATGTATTGGATGAGCAACCCAATCTGGAAAAGCTAAAGCAGCTTGGCAAAGTGCGTACAGCGATTACTGCCTCTCAACCAGATGTGGCAATTACAGCAAGAGGTGAAGGACAGTTTGATTGTGTGTCACGTTATTTCGCGCCTGCGATTGGCATAGATGAGGATCCGGTGACAGGTTCAATCCATACAGCTATTGTTCCACTTTGGGCAGATAAACTGAATCAAAAGCAATTGGTTGCCTTTCAAGCTTCGAAACGAGGCGGTATTTTAGATTGCGTTATTCAATCTGAAGATCGAATTGAGATTTCGGGCTATGCAAAACTCTATATGCAAGCTGAGCTTAATCTCTAAAATTTACGTAATCTTAAAACAAATAAAGAAAAAAGCTGTTTAATTAAACAGCTTTTTTCAAAACATAACTATTAAAAATGCGAATCGTTCTCTACTATAGTTTTTTTATTTAAATCACCAAAAAATACTTGGATAAATTATGTTAACGCGGTTTAAGCAGCTTACTCTCTCTCTTTGTTTGATCGGGTTGAGTGCGACGTCTTGGTCTCAAGTGGTACTCGTAAAAAGTGAAAGAAATATTGAAGAATATAAATTAGATAACGGTTTTAGAGTTATTCTGGCACCAAATGAAAAAGAAAATAAAGTCTATGTAAACACAGTTTATTTGACGGGTTCATTGAACGATCCTAAGGGCAAGGGCGGTCTTGCACACTTATTAGAGCATTTGGCATTTAAAGGTACGGTCAATGTTAAAGGCGATGAGTTTCAGCGCCGTTTGGATCAATACACGCTAATGACCAATGCCAGCACTGATTATTATTCAACCAAGTATATTAATATTGTCCGTCCTGAGAAAAATGCGCTGAATGAAATTCTATACCTCGAAGCTGAGCGTATGGATAAGTTGGTTCTACAGGAAAAATTTGTTCCAGCCGAAATTGAGATTGTAAAGCGTGAACGTGAGATCCGTATGGATCAACCTTTTGCGGTGTTGATGGATCAAATGTTGAAAGCAGCTTACGGCAATCAGTATCTTGGGCGTTTGCCAATTGGTGATCTTGCTGAGTTGAAATCAATCAATATGAGTGAGTTGAATCAGTTTTACAGAACGTGGTATGCACCGAATAATGCAATCATGGTGATTTCTGGAAAATTTGATAAGGCCGAAGTGCTGAAAAAAATTGACCAGCATTTTAGCCCAATTCCAGCGAGACCAGTGCCTGCACCAGTGCAAGTTCCAGTATTAGATAGTACCAAGATCAAACAACGTCAGTTCAGTGTAGAAAAGGGAAGTGACCTCGCCAAGTTTCATATTTACATGAATGGAAAAAATAGCGATATCGCACCTGCTTTAGCGCTTGCACCAGGATTATTTACTTTACAGCCAAGCGGTAGTCTATATAAAAGTATGGTTGAAACAGGGATAAGTACTGCTGTTCAATCAACAACATGGCTGGATCAGGATTTCAATCTTGTGTTTATGGGGGCAATTTATGCGCCGAATCATGACGAGAAGCAAGTGAGTGAAGCCTTAACAACGGGTGTTGAGAAAAAACAAGCTTTTAGTGAAGTCGAACTACAGCGTCTCAAAAATATCACCCAGAATGCAGCCGATACCATTGCCAATGATGCGGTCGCTTTAGGTTCGCGTTTAAGCGATTATGCAGTAACTTCGCATGGCCAGTGGGATCGTTATTTTAAAGATTTACAAGCGATTCAAGCACTCAAAGTTGATGAATTAAATACGACTCTCAAACAGTTTTTAGTGCCTGAACATCGTGTTTCTGGTGATATCCGACCTACGCCAGAAGATCAGAAAAAGGCAATGACGTTGAGCGAGGAAAAGCAGCCCAAAACTTTAGATCAGACGAATGAAGTGGCTGAACCGCTTAAGGACGTGAAAGTTTATCAGCAAGAAGTGGCACAGTTTGTTGAACAGTCAGCACAGCAATTGCAGAAAAACGAACAGAAGATTCAACGTGGTCAGTTGAAAAATGGCATTCGTTACGCACTTTATCCAACGTCAACACGTGATGATAAAACCTATGCCACGATTAGTTTAGATTTTGGTGATGAAAAGGCGCTATTTGGAAAGGCAACAACCTTAGATTTAGCGAGTTATTTGATGTTACGTGGTTCTGAAAAACATACTTTGCAGGAAATTACGGATAAGGCGATTGCTGCGAGTGGTGGGGCTTCCGTGAGTTCAAATGGCAACGGTTTAACCATCGTTATACAGGCGAAAAAAGATAAATTTGAAGATTTCTTCAGTTTTATCGTGGATGTGTTAAAGCAGCCAAAGTTTGCCCAAACAGAGTTTGATCTAGCTAAGAATCAAAGTTTATCGGCATTGGATCGTCCGTATACTGAACCCGCAGTCGTGGCATCGATGACTTTATCTCGTGTGTTAGAAATCTATCAGCCGGGAGATTTACGTTACCACTTTGAGCCTGAACTTGCGAAGAAGCAGTTGAATGAAGCGACACAAGCACAAGTTAAGCAGTTTTACGATCAGTTCTTTGAAACGAACTACGCTCAAATTGCGATCACAGGTGATTTTGATCCAAAGAAAATGAAAAAGACTTTGCAGAAAACCTTTGGGTCTTGGAAAGCAAAACAACCTTTCCGTAAAGTTACTGGACAATATACGGAATATAAAGCACAGAAAATTCATGCGCTATCTGAACAGCGTGAATTTGGAAGCTACCAAAGTATTTTAGCGATTCCGGTTGGTTCTTATCATCCAGATGCACCTGCTTTAATTGTGCTTAGTCATATTTTAGGTAACTCGCAACTTTCTTCGCGTTTAGCGCAAGAATTACGAGAGAAAAATGCATTGGTCTATGGATTTGGGAGTGGTTTAGACCTAGATCCTGATATCGATGATGGTACTTTAAGTATCACCGCCAACTATACGGCAGGTCGTTCTGGCCAAGTCTCTCAGTCAGTTCACAAGGTACTGAATGATTTACTCAGCAAAGGTGTAACAGCGCAAGAAGTGGAAGCAGCTAAAGCTGATATCATGAAAAAGCGAGTGACTGCACTAGAAGATGAACGCCGTATTCACGGTATGTTGACTTCGCAATTAGAACGTAATAAAACGCTATTGGATCGAGCTGTGCGTGACCAAGAATTTGCCAAGCTAAGTAAAGATGATGTTGATCGTGTCATTAAAAAATACATTAAACTTGAGCATTTCGTTGAGGTGATGGCTGATCAATATGGTCAGGCTCAAGATCCTCGTTGATTTGGATCTCCTCACTTTGATGGTGGTTTTTTAAAAAATCTGTGCTTTCATAGTTGAAGTTAGATTTAAATTCACATGCTTGGATTTTTGTTGCTCGTCATATTAGAAGACAAGCTAATCCAATGCATGTGAAGTGTTTTCATTGATAAGGAAAAGGGGAGTAGCATGGCTTTTGCTGTGATCGCGGTGATTGTTGGACTGATTTTATTGGTCTGGAGTGCTGATAAGTTTATTGATGGTGCTTCAGCCACTGCGGGTCACTTAGGTATGCCGCCCTTGCTAGTTGGGATGATTATTGTCGGGTTTGGTACATCAGCACCCGAAATTGTTGTCTCGGTTATGGCTGCTATTGATGGAAACCCAGGATTGGCATTAGGGAATGCTTATGGTTCAAATATCGCGAATATTGCTTTGATTCTTGGGGTGACTGCATTAATTCATCCGATTATGGTGCAATCTGCGGTTGTACGTAAAGAATTGCCAATATTATTGTTAGTCACCGCAATCTGTATCTTACAAATTTTTGATGAGATGCTCAGCCGAATTGATGCAGTGTTAATGCTTTTGATGCTGGTCTTATATATGGGCTGGTCGATTTGGCAAGGCATGCGAAGTCAAAGTGATGTATTAAGTCATGAGTTCAACACCGATCTACAAAGCAAACAAACACCATTAAAGACTTCGATTTTTCAGCTTTTATTTGGTTTGATTATCTTAGTGATTAGTTCACGCTTATTGGTTTGGGGGGCGGTAGAAATTGCACAAGCCTTTGGTGTGAGTGATTTGATTATAGGCTTAACCGTGGTTGCAATTGGTACTTCTTTACCAGAGCTGGCTTCTTCGATCGCAGCAGCACGCAAAGGTGAGTTAGATATTGCGATAGGTAATGTGATCGGCTCCAATATGTTTAACACGCTCGCTGTTGTCGGTTTAGCTGGGGTGATTCATCCTACAGTTGTGCCACAAGAGGTGTTACATCGTGACATGGTGGTAATGGGTGCACTCACTTTAAGCCTGTTGATATTTACACTTAGCTTTAAAGGAAGAGGGCGAATCGGACGTGTTAAGGGCGGAGTGTGGTTATTCAGCTTCGTTGCTTATACCGCATATTTGGTGAATACCGTATTCTAATTAAAAAAGATAAAGGCATTGAGATACCCAATGCCTTTTATCGATTCGACCTACAAAGGATTATTTGTGGTCATGTTTATGTGTGTGGAAATCTTCGTTTTTGCGGAAACGTAAATAGTTATCAAACTGCTCACAATATTCGTCAAAGTTATCTTCTAACATCATTTGAAATTGTTGCAGTAAATATGACATGACTTGCTCTTTCGCTTCTTGCATTTCATTGCCATCTTTAAAATTATTTGCTGCGACCCATGTGTTAAAACGGGCAGTGGCAAATAGCATTGCTGCACTCACTTGACCACGTAACTCTTCTGGTTTTGCTGTTTGTCCTTTTGGTGGACGGCAAAATTCATTGGCGAGTTTAATAAATTCATCTGCACGCTCAAAAAATACCGCATTTAAAGCTTCTTCTTCAGTTACATCAGTCGCATTAATTTTTTGAGACATGTTCTTTTCCAACTAAACTAGATTAGACATTATAGACAAAGCCTTGCATAAACAAAACCGTTGTCTTAATCTAAAATAGCCTAAGTAGATTAGAATAATCAAAATGTCAGATGCAATCGAGATTCAAAGCCTAAAAACCGATATTGCTTTACTGCGTCAGCATATTCATCCACCTCAACATTTGCAGCATGTAGAAGGGTTGCCGATATATTACGGCTTAAAAGAGGAAGTGGATGCATATTATCGTCAATGGCAACCTTTGATTGAAAGAGCGCAGCAACTTTGTCAGCCATTTATGCAAGATGAGGTTATTGATGCCATCCATTTACCGAGTCATCTGAATCTACCTCTATTTTTTTTCCATGTAGATCGGATTCGGATTAATAAAACTCGTGCAAAAGAATCTAAAACTTTTCGAGGCGTGGCGGCATTAGTGGAAAAATGCGGACAGTTTGATACTGATCAAATTTTTGCGATGCAATCATGGTTAGAGAGCGATGATACCGCAGCTTTGGTGGCTCATCGTGAGTTTATCGATTTACGCACATATGTGTTTCAGCATGGGCAAAGTGAATACACGCGCACCCGTTTTTATATGAATGGCATGATTCTCAGTGTAGAGCCACATTTTAAATTGGTCGATGCGCGGGATAAGCCGCGCAAGCAACGCAATGATAGCTACAGTGATCCGATTGCCGATAATGGCACGTGGAAGATTTTTGGGAAGTATCGTTGAATGATCTAAGCTGCATAAAAATCTTGTTTGGGAATATGCTACTCGGGAGCGTCATCCACAACCTGCGTGATACTAAAAAGATAGGTAGTTTTGGACGAGTTAATGAAATTAGATTAATGAAAGCCGAGAACAGGTTTTGTGGATGACAAATGGTTTTGCCTACTTTTCCCGAAAGAAAAGTAGGTCGCCGAAGGCATATACCGAGATTGAATGAGGGTTCGGTACGACTCCGTTATGATAATAATATAGAAGGCAAAAGAAACTTTTACTCCCAGAAGATATCTTTATGAGACAAGACTTGTAGCTTTTTATCTGCTTTTTTCATCACATGCGGTTGTTGTGCCTTGACCCAACCTAAAGCAAATAAAAATTGCGATTGCTTCGCTGCATGTTGCTGAAAAATTTGCTCAGCCACAAACAAGTCATTATAAAAACCTAAATATTCTTGGATCGGCTGTAACTTATCTAGAAATTGCTGAACCTTCTTTTCAGGATATAAGCCTGATACAAAGTCGATGCAATAACGCAATTGTTTTACTCGTTTTCGTGTACGGTGTTGTTGTTCAACTGGAAGTTCTGAAAATACCGAGGTATCTTTCAAAATCTTTTGATAGAGTTGCGTTAAACTTTTCGCAACTTGTTTCGACAACTTCGTTGTTGATTCATTTTCACTATAGATAAAGCTAAATAATGATAGAAATAGCTGTGTTGTTTTAACACTGCTTAATTGCTTGGAAATATTCGTTTTAGCTGAACTTGGAAATGAGAAGTCAAAATCAGATACAGCCTTAATCAATGGAATGACGGATGCTTGAATCGCATCTTGATCTCTTGATTGACCCAATGCTTGAAAAATCTCTGTCAGGTCATTTTGCCAAGCTGGATCAAGTTGCTCTGTCCAATGAGAAAAATGTTTGAGTGCTGAACGTAAACGACGTATGCCAACGCGCGCTTGGTGAATATGATCTGCTTCAGCTACCTCGCCAGCAATTGCGGCAGCATTGGGTAGGATTTGATTTAAGCAGTTTTCAATAATCAGTTTGATCGCTTGCTCAGCAGAAAAGTCTGATTGAAGTTGTAATGTTTTGGCTTTAGTCGCTGGTGAAACCTTTTTCCCCATTGCCAATAAATTACCTCGTTCAGCTTTACTGCGTACATCGAGCCATAATTGATATTTTTCGACTAAGTGATTCGAGAAAATAATTAAATCGCGGGCTGAACCTTGTTTTAACTCACATTCTACTTCACAGATTTTTGCTGTGTCATTGGCGGTTCGAATTTCCCCATCATCTAAACAGACTTCGATTTTTGAACCTTGAAATTCAAAGGTGTGAAAGGTGCGCTCCACATCAGTTTGAAATTGTAATTCTAATGGAGTGAGTGGATCTCCTAATAGGTCTTTTAAAATACTTTGTATAGCTGGATAATTTTCATAAAGAGATAAATCTAAAACAGGTTCTTGTTCACATTTACCCAGTTCAATATCTTCTTCGATGCGTTGTAAATGGTTTTTACTTGCTGCTTTAAAGGTCTGTACCCAATGTTCACCTTCTTGACGCAAACGGATTGCGACATAGTTTTTTGCTAAAGTTCGATCAGCAGTATCGTAGTATTTGGCTTGTAGACGAATTTTTTGAGCTTTCTGCTTATTTAATGCCAATAACACACTTTTTTTCTTAGATGCAGGAAGTTGAAATTTAAGTTCTATTTCCATGTGGAGATGACTCCTGACCGTTAGAATGAATAAGTTTATGATTGAGTATAACCTAAACACAAGTTGAGCAATTATGCTGAAAAAGGCTATTTTCCTTGTAGGACATGGTTCAGTATATCGTATTATCTTACATGACTTTATTTTGTACAAAAAATGCAGTACCGTGTGCAGAGAGGACAGGATTAGGATGATCAATAAATGAATGCACCAGCAAATTTAGCGAAGCCAGTAGAATTCACTTTACCGATAAAAGATTACAATGAGTTTTATCGCTTTTACTTAACCGAGCATCGCAGTATAGCGAGTCGACGTTTGCATGTAGCAGGCAGTTCGATTGGTTTATATTTTTGGAGTAAAGCGATTCGCCAGCGTAAGGCTAAATATTTGGCTTATGGCTTATTGTCTGGTTATGCGTGTGCTTGGGTTGGACATTTTTTCTTTGAACATAATAAGCCTGCAAGTTTTAAGCAACCACTTTATAGCTTTATTTCCGATTGGCGGATGTTGTCCGATGTGGTTCGTGGTCGCCTGAGTTTGATTGATCGTAAGTTTGATAAGATTGATTCTTAAATTTTTGCTAATCTTTCAAAGGAATAAAGTTAAAACGACATGATATGTCGCTAAGCTGCTTCGGCAGCTTTTTTATTACCAAATGTTCAAGTAGTATAAGAAAAAACAAGAGAAATCATAACAATGGAACAACTTAATCCATCTGATTTAAAAGCAATATTACATTCAAAGCGTGCCAATCTTTATTATCTCGAACATTGCCGCGTGATGCAAAAAGATGGTCGGGTTTTATATCTCACTGAAGCCAAAAATGAAAATCAGTATTGGAATACTCCAATAGCCAATACCACTGTGATTTTACTTGGAACAGGTACATCTATTACTCAAGCGGCGATGCGAATGTTGTGTAGTGCAGGTGTCTTGGTGGGGTTTTGTGGGGGTGGCGGTACACCATTATTTGCAGGGAGTGAAGTGGAGTGGTTAACGCCACAGAATGAATATCGTCCAACGGAGTATATGCAAGGATGGATGAGTTTTTGGTTTGATGAAGCTAAACGCTTAGACGTGGCAAAACAATTTCAATTTGCTCGAATTGAGTTTATCCGCAAAATTTGGGCAAAAGACAAAGACCTAAAAGACGAAGGCTTTTATTTAGATGATCAGGATATTCAACAAGCGTTAAATGGTTTTGAAAAGAAAATTCCAAATATGGCTAAGGTTGGCGATTTATTGCTTGCAGAAGCACAAATGACCAAACAACTTTATAAGATTGCAGCGATTCGTTGCAAACTTAGTTTTGAACGTAATCCTGAACAGGGTGATTTGGCGAATGACTTTTTGAACCATGGCAACTATTTGGCTTATGGGCTTTCGGCAACCACACTTTGGGTGCTCGGTATCAATCATGGTTTTGCTGTGATGCATGGTAAGACTAGACGCGGTGCTTTGGTGTTTGATGTGGCTGATTTAGTTAAGGATGCAGTGGTTTTACCGTGGGCATTTATATGTGCTAAAGAAGGAATGAAAGAACAAGAGTTTAGGCAGCAACTTCTCCAAAAATTTACTGAATATCGTTGTCTAGATTGGATGTTTGAGCAAGTGAAGTTGCAGGCATGTAAAAGCTTTCCTGTAGTGGAGAGTGAATGATGATCGTCACTTTTATTTCCCAATGTGAAAAGAAAGCGATTCCTCGAACGCGTCGTGTGTTAGATGCATTTGCAGATCGGATCGGTGATAACACTTGGCAAACGGTGATCACTGAAGATGGTTTGTTAGCAGTAAAAAAGCTGCTCAGAAAAACAGTCACGAAGAATACCGCGGTGAGTTGCCATTGGATTCGTGGCCGGCGTAGAAGTGAACTTTTATGGATTGTGGGAAATCGTAATAAGTTTAATGAGCAGGGGATTGTGCCTGTCAATCGGACTGCCAAGCCAATTATATTGGATTATAGTGATCATAATTGGCAAACGGCTCCATTAATTGCTGTGTTGAGCCGAATTGCTGCTTTATTTCATGATTTTGGGAAAATAAATCCTTTTTTTTCCAAGAAAATAGCCAACGCAAAGGACAATAAAAAACCGATTGCTGATCCATTTCGGCATGAATGGATTTCTTTAAGGTTATTTGAAGCCTTTGTGAAATCATGTGGTCATCAAGATGAGTTCTGGATTGAAAAACTAATTAAAATCGCGCCTCAAAATGATGATTATATATGGCTAGAAAATATGATTAAGGATCATCCTGATCAAGCCCCGCATCAATCACCATTTCAAGAAATACCAGAAATTGCCAAACTGGTTGCCTGGTTAATCGTTTCACATCATCGTTTGCCTATTCCTAACTATTTATTAAACAAAAATAGCAATGACAAGTATGCCGCATCAAAGTTTGATACCGTATTAGATGACCTGAATTTTAGGTGGTGTTATCCACGTCAGTATAATATTGAAGATAAAAATAAGGAAAAAGACATTCAGGAATGTTGGAAAATAAAAGCTGAGCATATTCCTTTTAATAGCCAAACATGGTGTAAGGAAATGAATAGCTGTGCAGCACAGCTCTTACAACTTTACAAAGCCTATCCAGCGACCAATTTGTCCGATCCTTATCTCAGCCATGTTTCCCGTTTGGTGTTGATGTTATCTGATCACCATTATTCAAGTTGTGAGCCGACACCGAAATGGCATGATCCGAAATATTCCTGTTATGCCAATACAGATAAATTTGGTGAATTAAAACAGCCTTTAGATGATCATCTGGTTGGTGTAAGTCAATCTGCTCGAAAACTTATGGGCGCGTTGACTCGTTTAGATGAATTATTTAATCGTCTACCGAAACAACGATCTTTGGAAGGAAAAACCAGCAATCCTTATTATAAATGGCAGGATAAGTCTTATCAGGAAGCTTGTAGTATTCAGAAAAATTATCCAAATCATGGTTTTTTTGGTGTGAATTTAGCCTCTACAGGACGAGGCAAAACCCTAGCCAATACACGAATTATGTATGGTTTAGCTGATCCTGAAAAGGGCACACGGTTTAATATTGCGTTGGGTTTAAGAACTTTGACCTTACAAACAGGCAGGGCACTGCGACAAAAAT
The DNA here is from genome assembly GCF_003323815.1 of Acinetobacter haemolyticus. Taxonomy (NCBI): domain Bacteria; kingdom Pseudomonadati; phylum Pseudomonadota; class Gammaproteobacteria; order Moraxellales; family Moraxellaceae; genus Acinetobacter; species Acinetobacter haemolyticus. The sequence goes on along the minus strand of NZ_CP030880.1, from coordinate 2,402,863 downwards.
TACATCTGGATGAGACTGATTTAGCTATTATGGTTGGTGGCGGTGCGGTTAAAGAAATATTTGAACAATATAGCCAAACTAGTTCAGAACAATTTATTCAGGATATAGAAAACCCTGACCCAACTAAAAACCCTGCCTTAGCCAAAATGATGGGATCGGAATCTTTAACTGGTTTATTTGAACCTGATGTGCAGGTCGATTTTGAAGACTTTGAGCTAGATTTTGAAGGAATTTTGCCATCAGATCATTTGTTAACAAAGTGGTTGAAAGGTAATCATCAGATTAAAAAAATGCTGATGAGTCCAATCTTATGTTGCACGATTGACCATTTAATTCCCGCAACTGAAAGTACTAGAGGTGGGCGGCAAATTGCACCTATGTTACGCCTGATGTCATCTGATTTAGTTTTAGATGAACCTGATGATTTTTCACCAGAGGATTATTATGCACTCACCCGACTGGTCTATTGGGCAGGTTTATTGGGAAGTCGGGTGTTATTGTCTTCTGCAACATTAACGCCTGCTGAAATTAATGGTTTATATCTGGCCTATAGTTCTGGACGTAAGTTTTATAATCTTCATCGTACTCAAGCCAATCAGCCAATTATTGCTGCATGGTTCGATGAAAATGAAAAAAACATTACGCATCAAGTGATTCCGTGTGATGGTACTGTCAAAAATTCAGAAGCCAGTCCCGTATTTGAAAAAGCTCATCGGCAATTTACAAAAAAACGGGCAGCTTATCTAAATGAACATACAGTATCAACACAAAGACGTACTTTAGAATGGGTCGGTTTACCTAGACAAATCCCTGCAATTGAAAAGTGGCAAAATGTATTTACCCAACATATTCTAAGTACTAGTTTTAAAGCTCATCAGTTAAATGCCATAACTGATCCAAAAACACAAAAACAATATAGTGTGGGGTTGGTGCGTTTTGCCAATATTGATCCCATGGCAGACATTGCCCAACTATTATTAAAACAAAAAATTGATGCAGACACTCGTATTCATTTATGTGTATATCATTCCCGTTTTCCGTTACTGATTCGAGCCAATATCGAAAAGTATCTGGATGAAATTTTAGATCGCAACAATGGAAAGCAACCACATGATCATCATTTGGTACAGAACTGGTTGCAAAAATATCCTGAACAAAAACAGATTATTTTGGTATTGGCTTCGCCTGTCTGTGAAGTAGGTAGAGATCATGATTATGACTGGATGATCATTGAACCTTCTTCGATGCGTTCTATTATTCAGGCATCAGGTCGAGCAAGACGGCATCGTACAGAACCTTACTTCCATTCTAATGTCTTTATTATGGAAACTAACATCCGTCATTTTAGGTATCCTCAACAAGCTTGTTTTTCTCGTCCTGGTTTTGAAGCAACCGGATTTGAGTTTCAAGGGAAAGGTGTAAGGAGGCATTTTTTACGAGGAATAGATGATACAAAAAATGCAGGTTTAATGGATCTTAACCATTTTAAACAACTCGACTCAATTGCTCGATTGATCCAGCCACCAGCAAATTACCTCAAACAATACTATGAAAGATCAGGCTATCCACGTTTAGCTGATTTAGAACATGACCGTATGCATCACATTTTATTGGGTCATGGCATCTGTCCTGAGATGCGTTCTATTGATGTATCACCAATTAAATTTCCTGCTTATAGTTTTTGGAATACGCCTATTCACTATACAGGCATTTTACAAACATTGAGCCGATTTCGGCAGTCACAGGCTGAGTTTTTTACTGCGTTGAGAGCAGAAGAGGAAGAGCAGGCTTTAAAGCTATATCAATACAATGAAAAAACAGGAAATTGGTTATTGGTCGAAAGTTTGGTTAGACGAATTGAATTGACAAATAATCCTCAAATTCACTGTTGGCCGAATCAGAAACCTGAAATCGCTTTAGAAAAATATTTAAATACAATTTCATTGGGTCGAAGCTGGGCTGAAAACTGTTCTCGATATTTAAGTCTTAATTTACCCAAACTGGCAGAGCAAAAGAAATGGCTGTATCACGATTGGCTAGGATTTATAAGGGAATAAACCTTATAAATCCCTATTCCTAAGCTGCCTGTGCGGCAGTGAACACTTGTATAAGCAGACTATTTCTAAGTTACCTGTATGGTAGAGCGAAGTATATCACATGAAAATCTATTGCAATGTAGATGGAAATCTATTAGTTTAATTAGTGGATAACTTACATTTTATGAATTACTGACTAGGTTATTAAAAATGATTAGTTTAACTAACGATCTGGCAGGATCATCACATCACCCGATAGGGTAAGGAGGAAAGGATGTTTAGCACATATCTGGTTAGAAGAGTCTAAGCAGTTAGGTAATGGACATCATTTACGATAGTTAAACTATCGTAAATGATAACAAAGATAACTTTAAAAAAATAATTTACTTTGTAAAAACTAAGGAAAAATAATGACTGAAGTACTCGAAGATGCTTCTCCTCCAACCATTCGATTCTTGATTGAGCAATACATTCAGGGGCGTTTAAAGGAAAAGTTGGAGAAGCTAAAAGAAGATGACTTTACTGAACGTGAAAAGCTACTAGAAAAATACCAACCTGAAACATGGTTAGAAGAGGCGAGTTTAAGAATCAGCCAAATTCGTTTGGCAACACATACCCCAAAACAGCACCACCCCAGTTCTAAAGCATCTGCTATGTTTTATGCAGAGCAAGATAAGACTCATGATTTTGTTGGATCACAGGGTCTACAACTGGAAGCTGATGTGATTGGAAATGCTGCCGTCTTGGATGTATTTAAGCTATTACGGCAAAAGTTCGAAGGGATATCCTTACTTGATCGTTTATTAAAAGCGGATCAAGACTTGATTGCTGCGCTCGCAAGCAATGCTGAACAGGCACAAATCCGCTATCAAAGATTTTTGGCATTCAGTGAAATTCCATCGGAGTTAAATGCAGGGCGTTTATCCAAGCAGGTTTATTTTCCTGTCACTCAAGATAAGTATCATATCTTGGTGATTTTATACCCAAGTGCTTTAGTACATCGGGTTTATCAGCAAATTTCACATGATCGCTTTGGTGAGCAAAGCAAGGTGTTACGTGAAGCTCGCTTTAAGGGTCTGCATTATTTGAAGGAAAGCCGAGAATACCCAAGTTTACTGGTTCATAATTATGGCGGTTCTAAGCCGCAGAATATCTCACAACTGAATAGTGATCGTCGTGGTTCGATGTGGTTATTGCCATCGTTACCACCTGTTTGGCAAGGACAGTTAGTTGAATTGCCAAAATCTGATTCAGTCTTTACAGGGTATTTAAGTAATCGTAAGGATGTAAAACCGATTTTAAAGTCTATCATTCATATATATCGACATGAATATGATCGAAATAATGTTGTGTTTCGAGATAGGCGAGATGAATTAGTCAATCAGCTTGTGGATTGTGTGATTGATATGAGTCTTGAACTTCAACAAAGTGCAAATTCAGGGTGGACACTTGACTCGCAGCGTAACTTTAACCGTGCCGAAAGTTTCTGGTTGGATCGTGGCTATCGTGAGGAGCTTTTTGACAAGGAAGATCAAAATATTTTAACGGATGAAGAACAGCAATGGTTAGAAGATTATCGTTGTCGGGATTGGCGTACTGAAGTGGGCAACAACTTTGGCAATTGGTTAAACAAAATTTTAATTGTCAGAGGCAAATTAGTTGATCTGGATGATCATGAGTCTCGGGTATGGTCAATCGCCTTGCGGGATAAGTTGCAATTACTCAAAGAGGAGTTTGCCTAATGAGTTATGCCTATCCTAAAGCTTTATATATTGTCCGTTTACAAGTTGAAAATGCTTCTATTATCAGTAGTCATCTAACATGGGGCTTTCCTGCACCGAGTGCCTTTACAGGCTTTGCTCATGCTTTGCAGCGAAAATTGAATGAAAGAGAACAGTATCGCAATCTGGAATGTTGTGGGATTGGTATCGTATGTCACCAGTTTACCCCTCAAGTGACGAAAAGTAGCGATTACCGTTATTCACCCTATCAACTCAATCTCGCTCGTCATCCTTTAGAATCAGATGGATCAACGCCTGCAATGGTGGAAGAAGGAAAAGGGCATTTTGAGGTTAGTTTGATCATTGGTTTAAGTGGCGATGATTTAGATCAACATTTATCTGCCAATGATGAAGATTTAAATGAGCAAACCCAATACTTAATTCAAAGACTTAACCAATTGATTTACGGAATACGATTGGCTGGTGGAGCAATTTTTCCTCATCGACGGGTAAAGCCTAAATTGGTGAATTGGACATTGTCTGAGGCTATCAATAAAACCGAAAAATTGCGTCATGCGTTATTGCCAGGTTTTGCATTGCTGCATCGACATGAAGTGTTGCTTGCTCATCAAAAATGGTTAAGCCGACAACAAGCGTATTTAGAGACACAAGAGCAGAATCCTGATGTTCTGGATACTTTGTTGGATATCAGCCGCCTCAATCTTTCCAGTAAGGAACAATCGCAACTTGGTGCTGAGGGAGAGCTTAAAGGTATTTGGCAAGTGAGGTCTCGACCTGAGCATTTAAAAGGCTGGTTAGTGCCGATACCAATTGGCTATGCAGCATTAACAAAACTTCAAGACAAAGGTTCAATTACAGGCGTAAGAGATAATCAATATCCAGCAACTTTTGTTGAAACTTTATTGAGTTTGGGAGAGTGGCAAAGTCCGCATCGGATTTCAGATTTAACCCATACCTTATGGACTTATAACACCGAACCTAAAGATGGGGTTTATGAAATCACTCAACCTTTTGCTCCAAAACTCAACTTACAATTATTGTCAGATGATTTAGAAGAACAATCATTTGATTTCGATGAATTAGATTTAGAAGAACAGGAAGATTAATCATGGCTAAAGCTCCAACAACTAAAATTAAAACTGCATCAGTATTATCATTTAACCGTCATTTAGACCCATCAGATGGGCGTATGACTGCAGTCAACTGGAAAGAAATTGAAAATGGTGCAGGTACAACAGTTATCCAGATTCAGGAAAAATCAGTACGAGGTACGATTTCAAATCGCCCTAAAAATGCCAAAGAAATTGATCCTGCGTATATTAATGCAGCGGTAGAAAAAGCCAACTTACAAACCGTTGATATTGCAGCATTACCACAAGGTAAAGATACGGTTGCTGTTACATTTACCTTACGTATTTTACCGAATGTTGGACAACCATCAGCCTGTAATGATGAAAGTTTTGCAGAACGTCTTAATGCAGTTGTTTCAGGGTATAAAGTTGAAACACAATTTCAAGAATTGGCTAAACGTTATGCAGTAAATCTCGCTAATGGACGTTTTTTATGGCGTAATCGTATCGGTGCTGAAAATGTCAGTGTGACCGTTGAGCGTATTGTTGATGGTAAACCAAGTGCAAAATTGAATTTTGATGCTTTGGCTAATCGCTTATATGAGGTTAAAGTCCATTCAGATCAGGAACAATCGTTAACACAACTTTCTACATGGATTCAGGCAGGGTTGACGGGTGATGAACATGTATTATTACGTGTTACAGGTTTTGCGCGTTTAGGAGAAGGGCAAGAGGTTTATCCCTCTCAAGAATTAATTCTTGATACAGGGAATACAAAGGGTAAAAAAAGTAAAACCCTATATGCAATAAAGGACAATGAAGCAGGGATTCACTCACAAAAAATTGGTAACGCCCTACGTACTATTGATACATGGTATCCAGAAGCCACTAAACCAATTGCAGTTGAACCTTATGGTTCAGTGACTTCTGAAGGGAAAGCGTATCGTCAGCCCAAAGAAGGACAAGATTTCTATAGTCTGTTTGATGGTTGGATAAATACAGGTAAAGTTCCTGAAATTGAGCAGCAGCATTATGTTATGTCTGTTTTGGTACGTGGTGGCGTCTTTGGTGAGAGTGACAAATAATGCAATATTATATTGAGCTTACACTTTTGCCTAATGAAGATACTTCTGCGTATTTTCTTTGGTCAAAAGTTTATACCCAGCTTCATATTGCTTTTGCCGAACATAGTAATGAGCAGGGAAGAATATCCTTTGGCGTATCTTTCCCTCAATATCGTATGAATGAGCAAAAGAAAATTGGTTTTTTGGGTACAAAAATTCGTGTGTTTGCCAGCTCGGAAAATCAGCTACAACAGCTTAATTTAGGCAAATGGCTAGAACGACTCATTGATTATGTACATATCACTCAACCGAGAGAAATACCTCAAGCCAAGATTAATGGCTATGCACATTATTATCGAGTTAATCCAAAGATGAGTGTTGAGGAGCGTATAGTTCATCAAGCGCGACGTCGAAATATTTCTTTGGATGAGGCTAAGCAACATTTTAAACAATATATTGAGCAACCTATCATTGAACCTTATGTAAGTTTAAAAAGTCTGAGTGCAAAACGAGAGCAAAATATAGATCGACCCTATCGTTTATATATTGGTAAATCTCTTGTTGATGAGGCAAAAGATGGAGAGTTTGGAACGTATGGGCTAAGTCGAATGGCAACAGTTCCAGAGTTTTGACCCAATATTTTTTCTACTCTTTAACAGCTTAATAAAATCAATAAGTTACAATAAGTCATTTTTTGATTGGGTAAATTGCTAAAACCCATGATAAGTACTTGTTGTAACTTATATTTTTACTATAATTTTATAGTTCATGGCGGCATACGCCATTTAGAAATAAAATTGCATATCAAGTGGTTGATGATTGTAGTTCATGGCGGCATACGCCATTTAGAAACATTAACTTTACGTGTGCCAACTTCACCAAGAGTTCATGGCGGCATACGCCATTTAGAAAAAAACATTGTAGTGACTTATTGGATATGATATGTTCATGGCGGCATACGCCATTTAGAAAAACGAGATACTGTTTCAGGAGATTCACCCAAAGTTCATGGCGGCATACGCCATTTAGAAAAAAAGTATAAAAACACTGGTAACTCATCAACCGTTCATGGCGGCATACGCCATTTAGAAAACTAAAAACCCGATAATTGACAGGCTGAGGAAGTTCATGGCGGCATACGCCATTTAGAAATTAACGCCTTATAGATCAGATAAGAAAAGAACGTTCATGGCGGCATACGCCATTTAGAAATTAAATGAAAAAAGGGAGAATTTCTCCCTTTTGTTCATGGCGGCATACGCCATTTAGAAAGTCTTTTTCAGTGCGATATACTGACGGTAAAAGTTCATGGCGGCATACGCCATTTAGAAATTACACGTTGGAGATTTCCTAAACACGTCTATGTTCATGGCGGCATACGCCATTTAGAAAATTTAGTGAACATTTTTGGTTGGGAACAGTCAGTTCATGGCGGCATACGCCATTTAGAAATGGCTCAGGTAAATCATTACTTGCTACTGAACGTTCATGGCGGCATACGCCATTTAGAAAAGATGAACTAGCATTCATCCGGATAGGCAAAAGTTCATGGCGGCATACGCCATTTAGAAAATATATTTGATCTGATGCAATTTTATTTCTAAGGTTCATGGCGGCATACGCCATTTAGAAATTTATCTGCTTGCTTTTGAATCTTATGTAACTGTTCATGGCGGCATACGCCATTTAGAAAATTACCTAAAGACTGCGACTGGAGACAAACGCGTTCATGGCGGCATACGCCATTTAGAAACATGACCCAATCTAAACCGTTTATTAATTCTTGTTCATGGCGGCATACGCCATTTAGAAACACTTGTCTTAGCTATGTATGGCTTTCTTGATGTTCATGGCGGCATACGCCATTTAGAAAGCAATATCTAATGCCCAGATGGGGGATTTTGTGTTCATGGCGGCATACGCCATTTAGAAAATGTAACAAAGAAGACTATTTATCAAAGATAGGTTCATGGCGGCATACGCCATTTAGAAATTGTGAAAGCTGCATCTATAATGATTACTCACGTTCATGGCGGCATACGCCATTTAGAAATGACTCTAAAATCCCAAGATGGCTACACTATAGTTCATGGCGGCATACGCCATTTAGAAAAGTATGCTAGATGCTGCGCAAGCGCGGCGTCAGTTCATGGCGGCATACGCCATTTAGAAAAACTATTTAAAAGCCACCTTACATAAAATGGCGTTCATGGCGGCATACGCCATTTAGAAAGATAGCGTTACCCGTAAGGCTTAATTTATCCAGTTCATGGCGGCATACGCCATTTAGAAACTCGAAGTAATGATTTTTAAAACTATTGTTTTGTTCATGGCGGCATACGCCATTTAGAAATGTATAATTGTTCGCCATCTGTGCTATCCAATGTTCATGGCGGCATACGCCATTTAGAAAATGCATCTGCATCTTTGAAATGTAAGACACGGGTTCATGGCGGCATACGCCATTTAGAAATCAATATTATCAGTTGAGATTGAGCCGTATTGGTTCATGGCGGCATACGCCATTTAGAAAAGCCTTGTCGATAAAACGCATAAAAACAAAGCGTTCATGGCGGCATACGCCATTTAGAAACAATCGCTCTGCAATCGCTGATGCTAGTAAGGGTTCATGGCGGCATACGCCATTTAGAAATTCTTTGCTATGTAGTGTATATTTGAGTCGCCGTTCATGGCGGCATACGCCATTTAGAAAACGACCCGTTAAATGCAAAACCTTGTTATCAAGTTCATGGCGGCATACGCCATTTAGAAAAGCTGAAATCCTTGCGCGAATTGCAGGGGATCGTTCATGGCGGCATACGCCATTTAGAAAATTAGCATCTTAGTGAAGCCAACTTTTGAAGCGTTCATGGCGGCATACGCCATTTAGAAAAGTGGGGTTTTTGCTTTATTAGTCTAAGTTATGTTCATGGCGGCATACGCCATTTAGAAAACGGCAACGTCCTCACCTGAGCGCTGGATGTCGTTCATGGCGGCATACGCCATTTAGAAATTTTCACCGTCTATAGTGTCAATCACTGAAACGTTCATGGCGGCATACGCCATTTAGAAAAGCTATCAGTGATCAAGAAGACGATTATCTAGGTTCATGGCGGCATACGCCATTTAGAAAATACTCGCGCGCCCGACAAGTGTTTTTTATTTGTTCATGGCGGCATACGCCATTTAGAAAATACCAACGCACAACTCAAAATGTTGGATATTGTTCATGGCGGCATACGCCATTTAGAAATGAAAATATTCCGATGCAGATCAACGATTATCGTTCATGGCGGCATACGCCATTTAGAAAGTTTCAAATACAAGATCAACCAGTTATCGAATGTTCATGGCGGCATACGCCATTTAGAAAGTTCTAACTCACGTTGTGAGTAGTCTTGTAATGTTCATGGCGGCATACGCCATTTAGAAAGACCATGTCTGATGTTAAAGTGATTTTTTGTCGTTCATGGCGGCATACGCCATTTAGAAAAAAAGGATTTTTCATCAGAACGATGATTTTTTGTTCATGGCGGCATACGCCATTTAGAAATTGTAGGCCTCTTCATAAAACCCACGTTCGAGGTTCATGGCGGCATACGCCATTTAGAAATGAATGTCTAATGTTTTACAAACGCCCTCTGTGTTCATGGCGGCATACGCCATTTAGAAAAAGGTAAAGCGGCCAAAGACTTGTTAAATACTGTTCATGGCGGCATACGCCATTTAGAAATGATTTTGAAAAACTTCAGCCATGATTGATACGTTCATGGCGGCATACGCCATTTAGAAAATCATTTTGTGCTTGCAAAGTTGGTGAGATATGTTCATGGCGGCATACGCCATTTAGAAAAATCAATTAGTGCTGGTAAGCCATTTGAACTAGTTCATGGCGGCATACGCCATTTAGAAATCAAGGACACACGGTTGATGCGCCAAACTTTAGTTCATGGCGGCATACGCCATTTAGAAAATCTTCAGCATAGTCGGCAAGAATGCAAATGCGTTCATGGCGGCATACGCCATTTAGAAAAAGAACGCTTAATTACATCACCACCCTTTGATGTTCATGGCGGCATACGCCATTTAGAAATCCGTATCCGATTTTGGTGCATCTGGAAGTTCGTTCATGGCGGCATACGCCATTTAGAAAATGGTGATTTGGTTTGCTCGAAAGCTTTCAGAGTTCATGGCGGCATACGCCATTTAGAAATTCATGACCAATCAAGCGCTTAAAAGCCTCATGTTCATGGCGGCATACGCCATTTAGAAAATTTGAATGATGAGACTTCAGAACTAGTTCTTGTTCATGGCGGCATACGCCATTTAGAAATTGGGAATAACTCTAATACGTGAAATATCTTCGTTCATGGCGGCATACGCCATTTAGAAATATCAAACAATGATGGATGTGCTGTAGCTCGAGTTCATGGCGGCATACGCCATTTAGAAAAACATAGACCATGTTTTCACTCAAAAATGAATGTTCATGGCGGCATACGCCATTTAGAAAACTCCAGTCCAGAAGAAGTTAATAACTGTATTGTTCATGGCGGCATACGCCATTTAGAAAATACTCGCGCGCCCGACAAGTGTTTTTTATTTGTTCATGGCGGCATACGCCATTTAGAAACTGACAAATAACCAAACAAGCAACCAGTACCAGTTCATGGCGGCATACGCCATTTAGAAAAGTGAAATCCCAATCGAAAATCATGCGCGCTTGTTCATGGCGGCATACGCCATTTAGAAACTGACAAATAACCAAACAAGCAACCAGTACCAGTTCATGGCGGCATACGCCATTTAGAAAAGTGAAATCCCAATCGAAAATCATGCGCGCTTGTTCATGGCGGCATACGCCATTTAGAAAGTTTCAAATACAAGATCAACCAGTTATCGAATGTTCATGGCGGCATACGCCATTTAGAAAGTTCTAACTCACGTTGTGAGTAGTCTTGTAATGTTCATGGCGGCATACGCCATTTAGAAATGTTTTTAATACTTGGTTTCGTCCCGACTGGCGTTCATGGCGGCATACGCCATTTAGAAAATTAGAAAGCGTGGACTCCGCAAAATCCAATTGTTCATGGCGGCATACGCCATTTAGAAATGTTAATGCAATACTTACAACTAAAATTAAATGTTCATGGCGGCATACGCCATTTAGAAAAACTAAGTCAAAAGTCGGTAAACCGATGCTTGGTTCATGGCGGCATACGCCATTTAGAAAACCTGATATCCCTTTCACATTTGAATCAAAGTGTTCATGGCGGCATACGCCATTTAGAAATTCGCGCGCGCATCTTCGATGTCGCATAATGAGTTCATGGCGGCATACGCCATTTAGAAAATGAGAACTGAAGGTTTCACCGCACTTCTTGCGTTCATGGCGGCATACGCCATTTAGAAACTGAAATGGATCAAAACTTCCATAAACCCGCGCGTTCATGGCGGCATACGCCATTTAGAAATGCATTGATCTTTGATGAACGTTTGGCTAATAGTTCATGGCGGCATACGCCATTTAGAAATTATGTGTGACGGTGCTGCACTTGTACGTCCAGTTCATGGCGGCATACGCCATTTAGAAAACTCCAGTGCATCTAGCGATTGTTGCAACATTGTTCATGGCGGCATACGCCATTTAGAAATGCAGTAGCAATATTGATCTTACAATCGGGTAGTTCATGGCGGCATACGCCATTTAGAAATTCAATGTCCAATCTGAACCACCAAAAGTGCTGTTCATGGCGGCATACGCCATTTAGAAAATAAGATTTAAGGCTTTTTAATCAAGTTTAATGTTCATGGCGGCATACGCCATTTAGAAACTGATCAAAAATTATTAAAGCTTTACCATCAGGTTCATGGCGGCATACGCCATTTAGAAATTACGAGTCATTGCCAACACACTATACGGGGAGTTCATGGCGGCATACGCCATTTAGAAAATCGGAACAAAGTATGCTTTTGGCGCTGGTGTGTTCATGGCGGCATACGCCATTTAGAAAAATGTAAAAATTCCTTTTCCACCTTTTGGCGAGTTCATGGCGGCATACGCCATTTAGAAAGACAAACTATACTTAGAAGCTAAATCAGCAACGTTCATGGCGGCATACGCCATTTAGAAAACCAACAAACGTTAAACCTGCATCATTAGTTGGTTCATGGCGGCATACGCCATTTAGAAAAACTAAGTACGTGCCAATGGCGGTGTATCAGGGTTCATGGCGGCATACGCCATTTAGAAATTGAGCATCAAAATCGGGCAAACCTTGTGGTTGTTCATGGCGGCATACGCCATTTAGAAATCGAATTTTGAACTCAGCTAATACATTCCCTTCGTTCATGGCGGCATACGCCATTTAGAAAAACAGATAATCGCAAATAGGACCGATATAAACGTTCATGGCGGCATACGCCATTTAGAAAGTCAATGTAGCTGCATCAGTTGCACTAGCATCGTTCATGGCGGCATACGTCATTTAGAAATAATATTCAAAATTCAAAAGCATCTGTAATGTTCACGGCGGTATACACCATTTAAATAGTGTAAATGGTTATTCCTAATACATTCAGGCACTTTAATTTTTAAATAAGAAAATATACCCTGAACCTAATATATTTTTAGTGAATTTTTCATGCGCGGTCTTTATCTCATCACCAATGATGATCCCATCCAATTATTACTTGAAAAATTAGAAGTTGCTTTAGCGACGAGAAAGGTTGCGATTTTGCAATATCGCCGTAAGAAAGTGGCAAAGGCAGATCAACCACGTGAAGTTGAACAGATCAAAACATTGTGTGAAAAGTACCAAGTACCATTTGTGATTAATGATGATTTGGCTTTAGCTGAACAATTTGGCTTAGGAGTCCATCTTGGGCAGTCAGATGGGGAAATAAGCGATGCCGCAGCACGTTTGCCGCAAGGTGCGATTATTGGTCGTACATGCTTAAACTCATTAGAGCTGGCTGAAAAAGCAATTGCTGATGGGGCGACTTATGTGGCTTTTGGTGCAGTCTATGCCACCTCAACTAAACCAGAAGCAGGCAATGTTGGCATCGAAGTAATCAAGCAGGCTAAACAAAAGTTTACTGTACCCATTTGTGCAATTGGAGGTTTGACCGTTGAAAATTCTCAAGTGGTGATTGAGGCTGGGGCAAGCCTTTGTGCCGTAATTAGTGATATATTAGGACGATCAACAGCCGAAATTCCTGCTCGTGTAAATGCATGGGCAACGTTATTTGACTAAATTAGATGTAATCCGCTTTGCGGAACTTTCATCGTTTCTCGGAACGACAACGTTCCTCGTCCTCGATTCTAGGTTGAGTCTTTTATGAGTTTATCTCCAAAGCAAGAACAGTTATTTAAACAAGCAAATAAACATATTCCGGGTGGTGTCAATTCGCCTGTACGTGCATTTAACGGTGTTGGCGGTACGCCGGTCTTTATCGAAAAGGCAAAAGGGGCGTACTTGTGGGATGTTGATGGTAAGCGTTATGTAGACTACGTTGGTTCATGGGGACCGATGATTTTGGGTCATGCACATCCAGATATTATCCAAGCAGTACAAACAGCAGCGGAAGATGGTTTAAGTTTTGGTGCGCCAACGGTACACGAAACCACTTTGGCAGACACGATTTGCGAAATTATGCCTTCAATTGAGTTGGTGCGTATGACCAGTTCAGGGACTGAAGCAACCATGACCGCGATACGCTTAGCACGTGGTTATACAGGTCGTGACAAAATTGTAAAGTTCGAAGGCTGCTACCATGGTCATTCAGATTCGTTATTGGTGAAAGCGGGTTCTGGTTTATTGACTTTAGGAGAAGGTGAGCCAACGTCAAAAGGTGTACCTGCTGATTTTGCTAAACACACATTAACGTTGCCGTATAACAATATTGAAGCGTTGAAAGAATGCTTTAGCAAATTTGGTCATGAGATCGCGGGTGTGATCATTGAGCCTGTTGCAGGTAATATGAATCTGGTAACGCCAATTGATGGTTTCTTACAAGCAATTCGTGATGTTTGTGATGAATACAAATCAGTATTTATCATTGATGAAGTGATGACAGGTTTCCGTGTTGCTTTAGGTGGTGCGCAATCGGTTTATAACGTAAAACCAGATTTGACCACGTTGGGTAAAATTATTGGTGCAGGCTTACCAGTCGGTGCTTTCGGCGGTAAACGTGAAATCATGGAATGCATCGCACCTTTAGGTGGGGTATACCAAGCAGGAACATTGTCGGGCAATCCATTGGCAATGCGAGCAGGTATTGCAATGTTCAAGCATCTGCGTGAACCGGGTTTCTATGACAAGTTAGCGGCACAATTAGCAAAGTTACTTGCGGGTTTACAAGCAGCGGCAGATGAAGCGGGGATTCCATTTAAGACCCAGCAAGTTGGTGGTATGTTTGGTTTGTATTTCACCGATCAAGAGGACATTACCAGCTTTGATTCAATGTTGGCTTGTGATGTTGAAGCTTTTAAGAAATTCTTCCATGGTATGTTAAAGCGTGGTGTTTATCTTGCACCATCTGCATTTGAAGCAGGATTTATTTCATCGATGCATTCAGATCAGGATATTGCCGATACGATTCAGGCAGCAAAAGAAACCTTTGCTGAAATGAAATAACGCTGTGATGCCTACATAAGCCCGATTCGTTCGGGCTTTTTTTAATGGAATAGATTTAGATTGATCAGAATAAAATAGCCCTTAATTGATTTAAAATAATTAATGCTCTGAATTATATTTTTGATTTAACAATAATTTGTATAACAAGTTTCAACTTCAAAAATCAAAAAATAAATAATCTTTACTGTACCACAATGTAAAATAATGCTTGAATAGTAAACTATATTTGCGCTTATCTTTAGCTTCCCAAAAGCCTTAATATTTTGGCTTGCACACGCTGTAGATAGCGCTTCTATGGATCATATTTTAAATAAGCTTTTGATAAAAACTCATAGGAATGGAGTAACAATGAAAACTAAACATTATTTAACGGCGACGGATGTGGACATTCTGGTTGATGTGGCAGTGGAGTATGCGACAGCACATAGTTTTAATGTCAGTATTGCCGTGGTCGATGACAGTGGAACCTTGTTAATGATGAAGCGTATGGATGGTGCACCAGTATTATCAACACAAATTTGCCAAGAAAAAGCCCATTCTGCCGCAGTCAGTCGCAGAGCGACCAAGGCATCCGAAGATATGATCCGTGATGGTAAAATCGGCTTTTTAACAATAAATGCAGCCAACGGCATGTTAGAGGGCGGTGAGCCGATTGTCTATCAAGGACAGGTTGTGGGAGCTGTTGGTGTTTCAGGGGTACAATCTTTTCAAGATGCAGAAATTGCCCAGCATGCGATTCAACAATTTCTAGAGCAACAGACCTAAATCATCATTTAAATTTGAATCTGGATGAAAAATAGAGAGAAACACGAAAAAAATCAGTAAAAATACGTGTCATGCATTGTAATTCAGCGCCAAGCTTTTTATGATTGCCGGCTTGTTTTCATCCAGTCGTTGGAAGGCTACCTTGAGTGATTTTCTAAGTGAACATTTGATTCATCGTGATGAAGATTTTATGGTCATCCATAAACCTGCTGGGCTTCTGACAGTACCAGGGAAAACACCAGATTTACAAGATTGTCTGATCAATCGATTATTAAAATTAGAACCCAAAACTTTACTCATCCATCGTTTAGATCGTGATACCTCTGGTATTTTGGTTTTTGGATTATCTAAATTTGGGCAAAGTACTATTTCGCGTCAATTCCAAGATCGCCAAACTTCAAAAATCTATCAAGCTTTGGTTGCCGGTCACTTAGAAGGACAGGGAACGGTTGATATTCCTGTGATTTATGATCCAAGCCGTCCTCCATTACATATCGTTGATGCAACTCATCACAAACCCGCTTTAACAGAGTGGCAAGCGATTGAGCACTTAGAGATTCAAGGGCAGGCAGTCACACGGGTCAAGTTGATCCCGATTACAGGGCGTTCACATCAACTTCGGGTACACATGCAATATTTAGGTCATCCAATTCTTGGCGATACCTTATATGCCACACCAGAACAGCAACAGCTTTATGAGCGTTTGTGTTTACATGCGACGCAACTGAGCTTTGCTCATCCTAAAACAGGCACACAGCTTGATTTTGATTGTCCTGTGCCGTTTTAACCGTATTTTTTTAATCTAAAGAGACTTAAAGTGCGCTATTTCAGTCAGCTTTATGTCAAAATATTAGGGTTGTTTGCGTGAATCATTTTCCGTGAAAACCAAATTTAAAACTACATAAAGTAGCTTAAACTTTCATCAGTTTAAGGCATACAATATGTGGGCTAACATGAGAAAAGGTGGAATAAATTGCAGCCGTTTGCTATTGGTCAACGTTGGTTATCAGATACAGAAACTGAACTCGGTTTAGGTGTTCTTATTGATGTAGATGAACGTTCTATTAGTATTTTATTCCCCAAAAGTGATGAAACTCGTGTTTATGCACGTAACAATGCACCCTTATCACGAATCATTTTTAATGTTAAAGATGAAGTGCAAGACCAAGAAGGGATCAAGTGGATTGTTGAGTCCATTGAAGATCGTCATGGTGTATTGCGTTATGACGTGGTTCGCACACTGGAAAATGGTGAAGAAGAGCGTAAGTCTCTCAATGAAACCCGTATTGGTGCGCAAATTCAGCTGTCAAAACCTTTAGAACGTCTGTTGGCAAGCCAAGTCGATTATAAAGAGTGGTATGACCTTCGTATCGAGGCGATGTTGTTGCAAGCGCAAATGCATACCAGTCCTTTACGTGGTTTTCTCGGTGCGCGTGTCGGTTTGATTCCACATCAGCTTTATATTGCGCATGAAGTCGGTAAGCGTTTTGCACCACGTGTTTTATTGGCCGATGAAGTAGGCTTGGGTAAAACCATTGAAGCAGGCTTAATCATCCATCAGCAACTCAAAACAGGACGTTCAGAACGTATCCTGATTTTGGTGCCTGATTCACTGCAATATCAGTGGATGATTGAAATGCGTCGCCGTTTCAATTTGCAATTCTCGCTTTTCGATTTAACCCGTACTGCTTCGATCAAAGAACATGATCCTGATCTTAATCCCTTCCTAACGGAACAATGCATTATCGCCAGTGTCGATTTGATGGTTGACCATGAGGATTTACGTGAGCAGGTGGTTGAAGCGGGCTTTGATTTACTGGTGGTGGATGAAGCACATCACTTGATGTGGAGCGAAGAAGACGGCGGTAATGATCGTTATGATTTGGTAGAAGAATTGGCAGAGCAAACAGCGGGTGTTTTATTACTTACAGCAACACCTGAACAGTTAGGTGTAGAAAGTCATTTTGCACGTTTACGTTTACTCGATCCGCAACGTTTTAGCAGTTTAGATCGCTTCCTCGATGAAGAAGAACAATATCAACAAACGGCAAAAGTTGCCGAAGTATTAATGTCTGACGAAGCATTGACTGAAGCGCATTTGGCAGCATTAGAAGGCTTATTGGGTCATCGGATTGATGATCAGCCTGAACAGCGTATGCGTGCGATTCATGAACTTTTGGATCGTCACGGCACAGGTCGTATCCTATTCCGTAACACCCGTGAAGCGATCCAAGGTTTCCCTGGTCGTGATTGTCAGCCAGCGCCATTACCAGCACCAGAAGATTGGTCTATGGATGGTAAAATGCGTGAGCAGATGTGGCCTGAAGAGGGGCAAATTGATGGCGCTTGGATGGAAACAGATCCGCGTGTGCCTTGGTTAATGGAAGTTCTCCGCAAGGATTTAAAACATAAAAAGGTATTGTTGATTGCACGCAGTGGGCCTGTGGTTGAGGCCTTGGAAAATGCATTACGCTTACATGCAGGCATTCGCACAGCGATGTTCCATGAAGGTATGAGTTTATTAGAGCGTGACCAAGCGGCGGCATACTTTGCAGAAGACAGTTATGGTGCTCAAATCCTGTTGTGTTCTGAGATTGGTTCAGAAGGGCGTAACTTCCAGTTTGCCAGCGACCTGATCCTATTTGATTTACCGGCAAACCCTGATGTACTTGAACAACGTATTGGTCGTTTAGATCGTATTGGTCAAGAAAACCGTATACAAATCCACGTGCCTTACTTAATGGGAACAGCGCAAGAACGTATGTTCCGTTGGTACAACGAAGCCCTCAATATTTTCAGTAATATTTCTCCGACAGCGCAGACGTTACAAGAGAACTTTATTGTTGAATTGAAAGATTGTTTGCTTGCGGATCAAGGTCAGACCTTTGAAGATTTACTTGAAGAAGTGAATGTACAACGTCAAGCATTGGAAGCTGAATTACAAGCAGGGCGTGACCGTTTGCTTGAGTACAATTCATGTCGTCCAGTGGTTGCACAAGGCATTGTACAAGCACTTGAAGATTATGATGACAATACGACTTTACCGATGTTTGTGAAGCGTTTTATGTCATCAACCAACATTGATTTTGATGAGCAAAGTAACGGTACTGTGATCATCAAGCCTACTGATCAAATGCAAGTTCAAGGTTTGACCTTGGACGAAGAAGGTATGACAGCAACTTTCTATCGTGATCAGGCACAGATTCGTGAAGACGCGCAATACTTAACGTTGGAACACCCGTTTATTGAAAGTGTGATGGAAATGATCCGTACACAATCTTTTGGTAGTACCAATGTTGCGTTGTTAAAATCTAATGCCTTAAAACAAGGTTCAGTGTTACTTGAGGTTTGGTTTAAGGTCGATGTAGTTGCGCCGAAAGCATTGAACTTGCCATCTAGTTTGCCGAAGCAGTTGATTCGTGTATTACTGAGTGAAAATGGTCAGGACTTGTCTGCAAAGATTGATCCAAGCATTTTACGTCCGTACCTGCACCATTTAGATGGTAATAGTTGCCGTCAAGTGGTGAAAGCACGTCGCGAAGTGATTGAAACACGTTATGCACAAGCGTTGGATATTGCTAAATCGTCATTGCCTGAATTAATGAAACAGGCTAAAGAGCACTACAGTAGCAAATGGCAGTATGAGATTGATCGTTTAACTTATCTCAAGCAATTTAACCCAAGTATTCGCCAAGATGAAATTGAGCGTTTGCAAAAATTCCAACAAGAAGGCTTAGGCTTACTTGATGGTTTATCTGTTACGCCTGAGGCGATTCAGGTGTTGGTCGTAGTTAAACCATAATTGTAATACCAACAAAAAAGAGGACGATAAGGTCCTCTTTTTTATGCATTTAAATTTAGTGATCAATATTGGCTTCTAAGAACCATAGATATTGGTCTAAGTCTTCTAAAGCTGCATGAATAATATCTTCCGAAATAGGATCTTGAATTTCGTCAATTGTATCGCGTAGATGGTTAGCCACTACGCCATAACGATCAGCTAGTTCTTTTAAATGGTCTTGTACAGCATGGATCGCAACTGGATAAGGTTTTAGATGAGAGCTTTCTGCAACCGTTTGGGTAGTCCCTAGCGCCGTACCACCAATTTGTACCGCACGTTCAGCAACATTATCTAAATGCGTAATAATAGATGTACGGAACATATCTAACATTTCATGAACTGCAATAAAATTGCTACCGCGCATGTTCCAATGTGCTTGCTTTGTTAATAATGATAAATCGATCAAATTTGCAAGAATTTGATTCAAGATTTTAACCGTCGCTTCTTTGATTGAATCATCTAAATTATTACGTGTATATACTTTTAAAGTTTTAGCCGCTGAAGAATTCATAGTTACCTCATTCAATTATCATTAATGAAAAACAGTAAATTAAAACCGTTGATTCCTTATTTAGAGTACGCTTCAAGATCTTTTGAGAGTGTTTTAGTTTTTAAACCTTTTGTAATTAATGGTGAGTTTTAATATTTTTTTGAATAAATTACAGTGTCTTAAAGTAAAATGATTCGATTGAAATAAAGCCTTGGTTCTGCTGTGCTGAGCGTAGTGATTTTATTCTTTTAATAAAGAGACATAACAAATGGAAAATGAAAAAGATAAGCCAACCATTGTCATTAGTGATCATCCTGAACATAAGCGAATTGAAGTTTTAAAAGAAAAACTACGTTATAAGCAAGCCTTGCGAGAGAATTCTAAAAAGATTGACCATAAATTAGTGCGTTTAAATATTCAGGCAGATGCTTTACCTACGAAAACATTCTTTATTATGAATGCATTAGCTGCTGTCATTGCAGGCTATGGTTTGTTGGCTGATTCTTCGGCAGTTGTAATTGGGGCTATGCTTGTCGCAATGATGCTTGGGCCAATTTCAGCAATTGCATTGTCTCTGATTGATAATCGATGGATCTTGTTTATTACGGCACTTAAAACGTTGGTTCTAGGTGTGGTCATGATTTTTGGGATTGGTGTGATATTAGGACTGATCAATTTTAATATGGCGCTCACCCATGAAATATTATCTAGAACTCAACCCAATGTGATTGATTTAATGATTGCGTTGGCAGGTGGGGCTGCTGGTGCATTTGCAGCTGTTTCACCTCGACTCTCCGTGGCTGTCGTTGGTGTTGCGGTTGCAACGGCTTTAGTTCCGCCATTAGTTGCAAGTGGGATTTTATTGGCACATTTGGATTTTCGCCATTCCGCCAACGCCTTTTTATTGGCATTTACCAATATTGTGGCAATACAGATCAGTTCTTCATTGGTATTGTGGATTGCAGGTTTTAGAAGAGGTTCTGATGAGCAAGTACAGAGTAATGTATTAGAGTTTATAAAACGGAATATGGTGAGTTTACTGTGCTTGTTGGTACTGAGTGTTTATCTGACTGCAAATTTTTTACATATGATCAAAAAACAGATGTACGAAACAAAAGCGCGTACAGCTATTACCGAAGCTTTAAATAAAAATAATAATATTATCGACAAAATACAATTTGCTAATCAGACTCAATACACGTTAGTCCGTGTTGTCGTTGAAGGAGACACATTGCCAAATACTGCAGAAATAGAGAAATTAAACGCTATTTTACCGCGTGACTTAAAAAATATGCCTACTCTTGTACAAATAAGATTTATACCAGTACGGATTATTCAAGCGGGTGATCAACAATAATGTAAATTGTGATAGACATGGATTAACGAATACTGGCTTCATCCAAATGTCGAGCACCTTCTAAGATCATTCGAATCATGATCATAGTCTGTTCTGCAACCTCGGTTCGTTGTTCAACAGGGAGGTCGAGTACTTTAGCACCCATATTAAATACCAATTGAGTGATCGCTTTGGCTGCAATGTCGGCATGACTCATTTTACTATTATTCATTTGTTCTAAACGAATCAAATCTTCTTGTAATTCTTGTTGAAAGAAATTGAGTTGACGATCAACCGCAGCTTTATAAGAGGTTGAGCCAGTATAACTTTCACGTAGCAATAGACTGAGATTTCCTTCATCTGCATCTAATTGCTGAATGAAGACCTCGACAGAACTTCGGATAATACTTTGTTGTAAAACTGCTTTTAATCGAGCTTCACGAATAATTTTACGCAGAACCAAACCTGCACGATCAATTAATGCAATCGCAAGCTCGTCAATATCTTTAAAATGGCGATAGAAGCTATTAGGTGCAATACCTGCTTCACGTGCGATCTCTCGCAAACTCAATGAAGCAATGCTTTTTTGTGGACCGATCAGATTCAAAGTTGCTTGGAATAACTCTTCTCTTGTAATTGTTGCTTTTCTGCCTACTGAACGCACAGGAGCTTTCATTGGAATGACATCTTGGTCATTTAATGTGTCAGTGTTGAGCTGTGAAAAAGAAGAATGAACCATTGTTTTCAAAATATAAGTAAGCTAATTCAGAGTATAGCGGTTGTATTTGAACTTGTGAAACATAAATTATTATACACATGTATATATACAAATAAATATACATGTGTATAATAACTACAAAACAACCAGAGTACCTGCTCATGTATGCAATCGAAAAGAGAAATTCTCTATTCAATTCATTGGCAAACAGCGTAATGAACAGCCATGATGCCAATTTTTGGTTACAGAAAATCAATCCATTGTGGTCTGTAAATCAACCTTTAGCCCAAATCGTAAAAAAACAAATAGTGGCAAAAGATACGGTCAGTCTAATTTTAAAATGCAATCGTCATGTTCAGCGTGGGATGGCAGGACAACATCATCCGATTACGGTTGAAATTGCTGGACGTCATTACGAGCGTACTTATAGTTTGATGCAAGTGGATGCAGAACATCTTTGCTTGACGGTGAAAAAAGTTGATCAAGGTCTTGTTAGTTCATGGCTTGTTGAGAAATCTCGGATAGGCGATATCGTTCGTTTAGGGCAGCCTTATGGCGATATGCAACAGCATATTCAAAGCCCAAATTTATTGTTACTTGCAGCAGGCAGTGGCATCACACCGATGTTGAGTTTGATTGAAGCACTATGCCAATCTAAGCAATTGAATACGGTCAATGTTCAGTTAATGTACTGGGTTAAAACCTATGAAGATGCAGCATACGCTGAGTATTTAAAAGAAGTTTCAGAAAATTTTGCAAATTTCAGCTATCAAATTCTTTATACCCAAGAACAAGACCAGCGTTTAAATCAAAATCATGTTGATCAATTAACCAAGTTGAATCAAACCACAGTTTATGCATGTGGTCCTTCTGGCTTTGTGGCAACCGCAGAGACATTATTCGTAAATGCTGCATTCATCCAAACCGAAGCATTTAGCTTAAGTCAATTTGAACATGATGCGACAGATACAGGTTTTATTAATGTCACATTAATTCAGTCCAATAAGACTGTGGCAATTCCCAAAGGTCAATCGATCTTAGCCAGTTTAGAACAGCAAGGCATCAAGCCAAACCACGGTTGTCGTATGGGAATTTGTAATAAGTGTGCTTGTAATAAAGCGCAAGGTGCGACAAAAAATCTACTTAATGGTTCAGCCAATCATGAACCATCTCAGCTATTAAAAATTTGTGTAAATTCTGCTCAATCTGATCTTGTGATTGATCTATAAGCGAGAAAATGATTATGAACATGCCTGTTAAAATTCAATATTTTAAAAACCCTAAAAATCGTGATTTAACTGCCGCAGAGTTAGAAGCTTTTGCACGCGAATTGGATCAAATCAAACAAGATGTGTTAAATGATTTGGGCGAAAAAGATGCGAAATATATTCGTCGTGTTTATTCAACCATTCGCTATAGTAGCTTTTTAGGACGTGCACTGTTATTTGCAGGTTGGTTTCCGCCAGCATGGTTATTGGGAACAGGTTTATTAGGTTTTGCCAAGATCATGGAAAACATGGAGTTGGGACACAATGTCATGCATGGTCAGTATGACTGGATGAACGATCCTAAATTTAATGGTCAAACCTACGAATGGGATACGGTAGGGACTTCAGATAATTGGAGACAAACACATAATTACAAGCATCATACTTATACCAATATTAAAGGTATGGATGATGATGTTGGCTATGGCGTATTTCGCTTATTTCCAGAGCAGCGTTGGACGAAGTTCTCCGTGATTCAGCCATTATATATCTTGCCTTTCAGTCTGTTATTCCAATGGGGTGTTGCAATTCAAAATCTTGAATTAGGCAAACTCGTGTATAAGCGCAAAACTATGGATGAGTTTAAGCAGGAATGGCGACCTGTTAAAAAGAAAATAGGCAAACAATTATTTAAAGATTATGTATTTTTCCCATTGATTGCGGGGCCGTCGGCAATTCCTGTATTTGCAGGAAATTTGGTTGCCAATGGCATACGTAATGTTTGGACATTTAGTATTATTTTCTGTGGTCACTTTACCAAAGATGCAGAAGTTTTCCCGAAAACAGTTTTACAAAATGAAAGTCGTGGTCATTGGTATATGCGCCAAATTCGTGGGTCATCAAATCTCACGGGATCAGAGGCATTTCATATTTTAACAGGGCATCTCAGTCACCAGATTGAGCATCACCTATTCCCAGATATCCCTGCACGTCGTTATCGTGAAGTCGCACCAAAAGTGGAAGCTGTATGTAAAAAATATGGCCTAAATTACAATAATGCGAGTTTCGTAAAACAATTTGGTGAAGTGGTTGGTCGTATTTTTAAATATGCATTGCCATTTAAAAAATAATCTTTAAATGTGAAAAGCCCCGAACTTGTGGAGTTCGGGGCTTTTTTTATTTTTTCTTTTTAGAAATCCACATTGTGATTTTTGCATGGAACACTTTTTCATTGGCTGTATCAAATACGTCAACATTCACAAGATATTCGCCCGCTTTGTCCCAATCATAGTTTTCTTCAACAGGTGAGGCAATTGCGATCAAATTAGTTTCTGCTTTTTTCAAATATTCAACAGTCATGCCTTTTGGTATCCAACGGTGGCTAGGAGGTACCGTAACTTCTGTCATCGTTCCGCCTGCTAATTCAGCCATGTTGCACATCGCAATCGCATGCACAGTACCAATATGATTGAGTACCGAACGTTTTTTCTTAATCGATATTTTGCAGTAATTGGGTTTTAGTTCTTCAAATAATGGAGCAATACTACTGAAATAGGGGGCTTTAAGACAAAGCATGCGTGTAAATGTCCATTTGCCAGCAGGAAAAGCAGAAGCTTTATTCCATAAGTCTAAAGTTGAAGCCATTTGATAATATCCTAATTAAACAAAATTTAATTCTTTTACAGAATATAATTCTGTTTACAAGTTGTGGTCAAGTCATACACAATAGTTCCGACGATCGGTGAACTTGAATTGAATATGGAAACGGCTCAGCAATTATTGGAAAGATTGTATCCTCAGCGGAGATCTTTATTAAAAAGACAGATATTGTTGGATGCATTGTCCTGTTTTCTTGACTATGGATTAGATGCAACCAGTATTGAGATGATTCGAGAAAAGTCTGAAAGTAGTGTAGGTGCGATTTATCATCATTTTAAAAATAAAGAGGGTGTGATTGCAGCACTGGTTTTTGCCGCTTTAGAAGATCAAGCTTGCTTACGAGATCGATATTTAGATGAGGCAAAATCACTACAAGATGTAATTTTTGCACTGATTTATAGCTACGTTGATTGGGTATCTGATCAACCAAAATTCGCAAAGTTTTTATTATTAGCGCATTTCAGTGTTATGCAAAGTGAATATAAACAGGCATTAAGCGATAAAAATAAAACAAGAAATCAAAATATTATGGCTCATGTTTCACGACACGCTGATTTTGAATCATTGAAAAAAATACCGATTGAATTGATGATGTCATTGGTGATTGGTGCATCAGAAAGTTATTGCCGCGCTTGGTTATCTAAAAAAGTGGTTGCTGATCCCAAAATGTATCGGGAAGTGCTAGCAAGAGCTGCGTGGGATTCTTTGCAGAATCTTGCCCAGACCAAATGAAGAAAAGGCATATCAATATGCCTTTTCTTATTCAAATATCGAGTACAAATTATTTAAACTGAATACTCCCATTCGCGTTGACCGTAATTTTTGATTCACCTGCTGCCATATCTTGAGCAGGGGCAGCTTCTGCCATCGCAAATTTAGCCATCCCACCACGCATCACAGGTTGAGGGAAATAGTTGCTGGTATTCAAGTTTAAACTGACCAAATTATATTGAGCTTTGTTCCATGCTTGAGTAATGGCTTGTGCTCGTTGTTGGAAATTTTTAGATGCTTCAATCATCAACTCATTTTCAACTTTTTTACGCTGTTCATCTGAAACAGTAAAGTTAATGGATTGAGTTTGGAAATTTTGTTGTAACTCACTAATGAGCTGGCTTGCTGCTTTAAAATCTTTGCTCTCCAGTTGGATCTCAGCACGAGCACGCCATTCTTTCAATTTTCTACTGTCATTGTCGTAGATTGGGTAGGTACTTTGAGCGCCAGTTTCAACTTTAACTTGAGTGTATTTGCGAGCAATTGCTTGTGCTTGATTCATCAATTGGTTGATTTGATTAGAGAGTTCAGCAGGCTGCTTGTGGCTTTTTTCAATATAAAGCACGGCGCGCATTTCATCATTTGCAACTTGTCGCGAAGCATCTGCTTGAATGTTAACGATGTTGTAGTTTAGTTTTTCTGTTTCATGGGCAAAAAGTGTAGGACTCAATGTTGCTCCAAGTATCATGGTTGAGAGAGCTAGAGTGCGCATAAAAAATTCCTTAGAATTTGGTACTGAAGATTTATTTTTTCAACTTTGATATTAAAAAGAAGTCGTGAGTAACATCAGCATATTTTGTGGTGGATTTGTAATAACTTAGTGTGATCTTGCAACTGAGAAATAAAATAAAAAATATTTAAAAATCAGTTGTATATCTTGTGTAATTTGACCATTTATCTAAAAATAAATTTCATATTAAAAAAAGCTTACTTTCTTTCTCTTGTCACATAGTATGATGATAATCCATCATACTTAATTGAAAGAATTTTTTTTTCAATAATATTAGATGAATCTAAGACATAAAATTGTTTATTTTCTTTGAAAATTAGGTATCATCTCGCTCCTAGTTGAAAGATATAAAATTTTGTGTCTGCGCTAGATTCAAACAAGCACCGAGTCAAAGGACCAAAAGTCACCAGACTTATTTCTTTTACCCATATCAGAGATGGTAATTCGATATGAGCGTTACTTCCGTAAATCCTGCCGCTAATGCAACCAACGAATATTATTTGACTCGCCAAAGTCAAATGGAATCGAATGTTCGTAGTTATCCTCGTAAACTACCGTTGGCAATTGCAAAAGCACAAGGCTGCTGGGTTACTGATGTTGAAGGTACAGAGTACCTTGATTGTTTAGCTGGGGCAGGAACATTGGCTTTAGGTCATAATCATCCTGCGGTGATTCAAAGTATTCAAGATACATTGGCAAGCGGTTTGCCATTGCATACTTTAGACTTAACGACTCCTTTAAAAGATGCGTTTACAGAAGCACTTTTGGCACACTTGCCGGGTGGTAAAGAAGAATATTGCCTACAGTTCTGTGGTCCTTCTGGTGCAGATGCGACTGAGGCAGCAATTAAACTTGCAAAAACTTTTACTGGTCGCAGTTCAGTGATCAGCTTCTCTGGCGGTTATCATGGTATGACTCACGGCTCATTAGCAATGACAGGTAATTTGTCTGCTAAAAATGCTGTGAATGGTTTAATGCCTGGTGTTCAATTCATGCCATATCCGCATGAATACCGTTGCCCACTTGGTTTAGGTGGTGAGGCTGGTGTTGATGCATTAACGTATTTCTTTGAAAACTTCATTGAAGATGTTGAAAGCGGTGTAACAAAGCCAGCTGCTGTCATTCTAGAAGCAATTCAGGGTGAAGGTGGTGTGGTAACTGCGCCAGCGAAATGGCTACAAAAAATTCGTGAAGTGACTGAAAAGCACAATATCGTTTTAATTTTGGACGAAGTTCAAGCTGGTTTCGCACGTTCAGGAAAGATGTTTGCCTTTGAACATGCTGGGATTGAGCCTGATGTTGTGGTGATGTCAAAAGCTGTTGGTGGTGGTCTTCCATTAGCTGTGCTTGGTATTAAGCGTAAGTTTGATGCTTGGCAGCCAGCAGGTCACACGGGTACTTTCCGTGGTAACCAATTGGCGATGGGCACAGGCCTAATGGTTTTGAAAACCATTAAAGAGCAAAATCTTGCGCAAAATGCACAAGAGCGTGGTGATTTCTTACAAGCAGAGTTTAAGAAACTTGCACAAGAATTCCCATGTATTGGTAATGTGCGTGGTCGTGGTCTAATGATCGGCGTTGAAATCGTCGATGAGCGTAAACCAGCAGACCATATGGGTTCGCTTCCTGCTGATGCACAATTAGCTGCGGCAATTCAAACTGCATGTTTCAACAATAAGCTATTGTTGGAAAAAGGTGGCCGTAACGGTACAGTAATTCGTTTACTTTGCCCATTGATTATCAACCAAGACGAATGTGTTGAAGTGATTGCACGCTTCAAAAAGGCAGTTGCGGAAGCATTAAAAGCAGTACGAGGCTAAACCATGGTTGATTTTGCAGAACATCGTAAAGCGTTACTCTGCAATGATGCTCAATCTATTGCTGACTATCAGTCAGCAATGGGCGAGGCGGTACAAGCCGTTTCAGCATGGTTGCAAAACGATAAAATGTATACAGGTGGTAGCATTAAAGATTTGCGTGCAGCAATATCTTTTAATCCATCGAAAGAAGGTTTAGGCGTACAGCAGTCTTTGCAGCGTATGGTTGAGTTATTTCTCAACAAAAGCTTAAAAGTACATCATCCGCATTCACTGGCACATTTGCATTGCCCAACGATGGTGATGAGCCAAATCGCGGAAGTGTTAATCAATGCGACTAACCAATCAATGGACTCATGGGACCAAAGCCCAGCAGGTTCATTGATGGAAGTTCAGTTGATTGATTGGCTACGCCAAAAAGTGGGTTATGGTGCAGGTCAAGCAGGTGTGTTTACTTCAGGTGGAACACAGTCTAACTTGATGGGTGTATTACTTGCGCGCGACTGGTGCATTTCGAAAAACTGGAAAGACGAAAATGGTAAACCATGGTCTGTTCAGCGTGATGGTATCCCAGCCGAGGCGATGAAAAACGTCAAAGTGATTTGTTCTGAAAATGCACACTTTTCTGTGCAAAAGAACATGGCAATGATGGGCATGGGTTTCCAATCAGTTGTCACTGTTCCTGTGAATGAAAATGCACAGATGGATGTTGATGCGCTAGAAAAAACCATGGCACATCTTCAATCAGAAGGCAAAATCGTCGCTTGTGTAGTTGCAACAGCGGGTACGACAGATGCTGGTGCGATTGATCCACTCAAGAAAATCCGTGAAATTACTAATAAATTTGGTTCATGGATGCACATTGATGCTGCTTGGGGTGGTGCACTGATTCTTTCAAATGACCATCGTGCAATGCTTGATGGAATTGAATTATCAGACTCAATCACGCTTGATTTCCATAAGCACTATTTCCAAAGTATTAGCTGTGGCGCTTTCCTGTTGAAAGACGAAGCAAACTATCGCTTTATGCATTATGAAGCGGAGTACTTAAACTCTGCTTATGATGAAGAACATGGTGTACCTAACCTTGTGTCTAAATCTTTACAAACGACTCGTCGTTTTGATGCATTGAAATTGTGGATGACGGTTGAAGCATTAGGTGAAGAGCTTTATGGTTCAATGATCGATCACGGCGTGAAATTAACACGTGAAGTTGCAGACTATATCAAATCAACAGATGGTCTTGAGCTGTTAGTTGAACCGCAGTTTGCGTCAGTGCTGTTCCGTGTCGTGCCAGAAGGTTATCCTGCTGAGTTTGTTGATAGCTTGAATCAAAACGTTGCAGATGAATTGTTTGCACGTGGTGAGGCGAATATTGGTGTGACCAAAGTGGGTAATGTTCAATCTTTGAAGATGACTACATTAAGTCCTGTTGCAACGCTTGAAAACGTACAGAACTTGCTTGCACTTGTGCTTGCAGAAGCTGATCGAATCAAAGACTCAATTGTTGAAGGTACTTATGTACCACCAATTGTGTAGTTGCAGTTTGGTTTACTAATAAAAACGAGGTCTTTAATGACCTCGTTTTTATTTATGAATGTTCGAAAATAAAGTCAGGCTGCAAAAATTGGACTAAATCCCATTTTTCGGAGCAGTTTACGGTACATGCTAGAACTACGATCTGCTGGGAAATGTGCTTCCATAGATAGGTCTAGTGGTAGATATTCAGGTTTTTGTGTTTCAACAATGAGACGATCTTCTTCAAAAATTTCTAAATTGAATTTATAAGCCTCTTCGACAGGTAAGTCTTTATCATAGTTACGACAGATTGGTGCAAATAAACGCGTTTGACGTGCAGATACAGGACTAGCCGCATTCATAATCACTTGCTTGCTATCATTCGGAAAGTGGATCGTCAGTGTTGCAGTAAAGGGGAGGCTGATTTCAAAATGCCTTAACCACTGAAAGCCTTCTTGCCCACGCTGATCCATACCAATCGGGTAACGACCAACACTACTGATATAATCGGCATCAAAACCGTAGGTTGTCTCTGTCGTCGTGTAATCTGGTACTTCAACATTATCTGGGTCTCCAAAAGTATCAGGATGTACCCAAGCAAAATGAGCCACATCAATAAAACCTTCAAGCTGTCTTCCTGCAAAACAATTGAGTTCTACAGAGGGGCACACCAATTGTTGAAAGTCAGAATGATCCCAATAAGGCATTTGTGGAATGGTGGGTAACACATCTTTATTTGCCGTGAGATTGCACCAGATCAACCCATATTTCTCGATAGCAGCATATGTCTTTAAATGAAAGCGTTCAGATATTTTGTGTTCTGGGTGGGCGGGAATCCGATTACATTTTCCATTTTCACCAAAACGTAAACCGTGATAGCGACAGACGACACCAAGACCATCATTACGGCCTAAACTCAATGGAACACCACGGTGTGGACAAGCATCTTTGGCAACTATAAGCTGATCTGACATTTTGTAAATCACCAATGGCATATCCAGTAATGTAGCGGCTGTGGGTTGTTCGCTAATGTCACGTGCTAAAGCAATTGGATACCAATGTTGGGCAAGTAAATGCCAATCATGCTCTGAAAATGTCATGTGAATGGGTAAATCAGGATTGAAGGTCGCGATGGCTTTAGTATTCATGATCTCTTCTTTCTATTCGTTTAAATTGAATATAGATCAATACACTGTTCGAATAAATTTCAATAAACTGAATGATGTGTTGATACTTTTAGAACACGACTTAGATTTAGATGAATCCATTTGGATGATCATAGTTCACTCTAAGCTATTATGATGTCTAAGTTTAAGAGCAAGGGCTATGGTGAGGTGTCGATGTTTAATCAGTCTGTCACATGATTGAATCGGCAAAATGCTTGAAATGTTACTCAGCATAGCTTTTTTACAATCAAAGATGATTTTGTTCTAAAAAATTAAATATAAGTTGCATTAAAAGAATTAAATATTACAATTTTAATGATACCTGTTTAGGTTATAAGGATATTTTTAATTCTTTTAGTTATTGATATTTAATAACATTTAATTAAATTTGATGCAATACATCAATTATCATCAAAGCGTCACAAAGTTGTAACTTATTTGTCATATTATCTAATCAAAATGCAGTTAACCAAAGTACAACACTTGAATTTAAAAGAGTTGTAAATCAAATTGTATAAATGAGAGAAAACAATATGCGCTTAAATCCACGTAATCTCGCAATTGCATTAGCTGTAACTGGGGCAACTGTAGCAACGACTGCAAACGCAGCTCGTGATACGATCCAAATTGCTGGTTCTTCAACTGTCTTGCCTTTTGCAAGTATTGTAGCGGAAGAGTTTGGTAACACTTTCCCACAATTTAAAACACCTGTAGTTGGTTCTGGTGGTTCTTCAGGTGGTTTGAAACAGTTCTGTCAAGGTGTAGGTGATAACACGATTGATATCGCGAACTCTTCACGCCCAATGCGTAGTAGCGAAGTACCTACATGTGCAAAAGCAGGTGTAAATAAGATTCAAGAAATCAAAATTGGTTATGACGGTATTGTTTTCGCGTCAAACATTAATAAAGCAGCATATAAATTAAAGCCTTACCATGTATTTACAGCGATTGCTGCTGAATTACCATCAAATGGTAAGATGGTTCCAAACCCATATACACATTGGAACCAAATTGATAAATCACTTCCAAATGAGCCAATTACATTAGTTATTCCTGGTTCAAACCACGGTACGCGTGAAGTTTTCCAAGAGAAAATGGTAGATGCAGGCTGTGAAGCTTATGAATACATCAAAAACTTAGATAAAGATGCTCAAAAGAAAGCATGTACGACATTCCGTCAAGGTGGTCGAGTTATTGAAATTGCGGGTGACTATACAGAAACACTTGCACGTTTAAGAACAACTCCAAGTGCTGTAGGTGTGTTTGGTTTGAGCTTCTATGATCAAAACCGTGACAAGCTTCGTGTGGCAACTGTAAACAATGTTGTGCCATCAGAAGCAACGATTTTAAGTGGTAAATACCCAGTATCTCGTCCTTTATACTTCTATGTAAAAGGCGAGCACTTAAACTCAATTAAAGGTTTACCGCAATACGTTGAGTTCTTCTTGAATAAAAGAACTTCAGGTAAAGGTTCTAAGTTAGAGCGTGCTGGTTTAATCCCACTATCTGATTCAGAGCGCGCAAAAATCCTTGCTGATTTTAAAGCAGGTAAAGTGTTTAAATAATATCGAGTAAATCGGGCTGGTGATATTCATATCATCAGCCTTTTTTATCAGGCTAAGTTTTTTCAGATGAAAACAATCGAGAAAACAGTGGAGATCGCATGAATCTGCTAATTATCGGTGTGTTGTTGGCCCTAGTGGCAATCGCATATCAAATTGGGTTACGTAAAAGTCGTAATCTGGCAGGTAAGGGGAATAACTCGGCTTTATTGCATTCGCGTCCGGGCTATTATGGTGCTATGGTTGCGTTATGGTGTGGTATTCCAGCCTTTTTAATTCTGTTAATTTGGAACATGGTTGAACCAACTATATTAAAACAAATTGTATTTAATCATATTCCTGCCGCAGTGAATGCGAACCTAGATGAAAGTAGTCGTTCAGTTTTATTTAGTCGTGTACAAGCGATTGCTTCAGGTTTTGGGGTAACTGATCAAGCTGCAGCTTATGAGCTTGCCGCAGCTAAAGAGTTGGCTAAATTTCAGAGTGTTGGTACTTTTGCTAAAGTTGCAGTGGTGATTAGTGCTGCATTGGCGGGTCTAGCTTGGGCAAAGAAAACAATCAGTCAACAATACCGAGCGCGTAATCAAGTTGAACGTGCGATTAATGTCGGTCTAATCTTATGTTCCAGTGTGGCGATTTTAACCACGATTGGAATCGTATTGTCGATGTTCAGTGAAGCTTTACGCTTCTTTAATTTTGTTAGTCCATTCGATTTCTTTTTTGGTACTGTGTGGCAGCCTGGATTCAGTCAGGTTGGTGAGGCAACTGGCAGTTACGGTTTACTCCCATTGCTTTGGGGTACGTTAATGGTCAGTGGGGTCGCTCTTTTGGTTGCGGTGCCTGTTGGATTAATGATTGCGATTTATTTGGCTGAATATGCTCCACCGCGATTACGTGCATGGGCGAAACCAACGATTGAGGTTTTGGCAGGTATCCCAACGATTGTGTATGGTGTATTTGCGTTAATGATCATTGGTCCATTCTTTAAAATGTTTGGGGATGCGATTGGGTTAAACATCAATGCAACGAGTGCTCTGACTGCTGGTTTTGTTATGGGGATTATGATTATCCCATTTGTGTCTTCTTTATCGGATGACATCATTACACAAGTGCCGAGATCATTGCGTGATGGTTCTTTGGGCTTAGGTGCGACTAAATCAGAAACGATTCGTCGAGTGGTAATGCCCGCTGCGCTACCAGGGATTGTTGGTGCATTCTTACTGGCTGCTTCGCGTGCGATTGGTGAAACCATGATCGTGGTGTTAGCTGCTGGTAATAGCCCAGTTTTACATGCGAATCCATTCGAAGCTGTTGCTACGGTTACGATGACGATTGTGACGCAGTTAACCGGGGATTCTGACTTTGCAAGCCCGCAAGCACTTGTGGCATTTGCACTTGGTTTGACCTTATTTGTAATTACATTGGGTCTCAACATTATTGCACTGTACATTGTACGTAAATATCGTGAGCAATACGAATGACTTCATCCAATACATCTCCTGTGGATCAGAGTCCTGCATTTGATCCGCAAGCAGCGCAAGAATTACGTGCAGAGCGTAGAGCAAGAATTCAAAAGTCACTTGCAAAACGTCATCGTAAAGAAAAGACATTTCGTTTCTTAGGGTTTTCAGCAGTGATGCTTGGCTTAGCATTTGTTGCATTGCTCTTTGTAAGTATTTTATCGAAAGGTCTACCTGCATTCTGGCAAAACACAATCACTATTCCTGTATATTTTGACCCTGCAATTATTGATGCGGGTGCGCCACCAAAGCGTCAAGCAGGGGAAACACCTGCTCGTTTCCAAGAAAGATATGTTGAGTGGCAAACGCAAATGGGAATGGCAGACTGGGATGCTTTAATCACGAATGCGATTGTTAAAAAAGATCCTGCGGTTGCGCCACAGCGTGATGAGTTGATTGGGATTTATACTAGTTCCGAATCTTATCGATTACGTGATATGGTATTTGCTAATCCATCATTGATTGGTAAAACTCAAGATATTAAGATCTTAGCAGATGCCAATATTGATGTCTGGTTGGCAGGTAATATCGATCGCTCTCTCCCAGATGAACAGCAACAATTAAGTCCTGAATTACGTCAGCTAGCTGATCAGTTAAAAGCAGATGGCGTGATCAAAAATACTTTTAATACTGACTTTTTTGTAAATCCTGATTCGCGTAGTTCTCCTGCAACCAGTGGTTTAGCGGGTGCATTCATGGGCTCGTTGTTTATGATGCTCATCGTGATCTTGATTTCGATTCCAATTGGTGTTGCAAGTGCGGTTTACTTAGAAGAGTTTGCACCAAAGAATGTGATGACTGATATTATTGAAGTCAACATCAACAACTTGGCAGCAGTACCTTCGATTGTATTCGGTTTATTAGGTGCAGCAATCTTTATTGGCTGGATGCATTTACCAATCTCAGCACCATTAGTGGGTGGTTTGGTATTAAGTTTAATGACACTTCCAACAGTGATTATTACAACACGCGCATCACTAAAAGCCGTTCCTCCTTCGATTCGTCAAGCTGCTCTAGGTTTAGGCGCATCAAGAGTTCAAACCGTTTTCCATCATGTTTTACCGTTGGCTTTGCCAGGTATTTTGACGGGAGCAATTATTGGTGTTGCACAGGCACTAGGTGAGACAGCACCACTCTTATTAATTGGTATGAGTGCTTTCGTTGCGAGTGTGCCAGCTTCGCCATTGGATCAATCTACAGCATTACCTGTACAAATTTTCTTATGGCAGGGCAATGAGCTACGTAACTTCTTCGAAGGACGTACCGCAGCGGCGATTATTGTGCTGCTTGCCCTGATGATTGGTTTAAACAGTCTTGCAATTTGGTTACGTAAGAAATTTGAAGTACGTTGGTAATCGGAGATAACATGATGAATACTATTGATACCACGAACTCCTTAGAAAAGGATAAATCAGTGAATCCACAGCAAACTCAATTTACATCGTCGGAAACACCAGCTCAGCAGGAAACAGCGTTTGTTGCACAGTTTGAAACTTCTGCCAAAGCAAAAAATCCGTCGCATGGTGATGTGAAGATCAGTACTCAAGATGTGCATGTGTACTATGGTGAGACTGAAGCGATTAAAGGCATCGATTTAGATATTTACCAAAATGAAGTCATTGCATTTATTGGTCCATCAGGGTGTGGTAAATCAACCTTTCTTCGTACCTTGAATCGCATGAATGACACGATTGACATTTGTCGTGTCACAGGCAAGGTGACTTTGGATAGCCAGGATATCTATGATCCAAACTTAGATGTTGTATTATTGCGTGCACAAGTGGGTATGGTATTCCAAAAACCAAACCCATTCCCAAAGTCAATTTTTGACAATGTTGCTTATGGTCCAAAATTACATGGATTGGCTCGTAATAAATATGATCTAGAAGAGATCGTCGAAAATAGCTTACGTAAAGCGGGTCTATGGGATGAGGTTAAAGATCGTTTGAATCAACCTGGTACAGGTTTATCTGGCGGTCAACAACAGCGTTTATGTATTGCACGTACGATTGCGGTCAGCCCAGAAGTCATTTTGATGGATGAACCATGTTCAGCACTTGATCCAATTGCGACTGCAAAGATTGAAGAGTTAATTTCTGAACTTTCTGAGCAATATACCATTGCAATCGTAACTCACTCGATGCAGCAAGCAGCACGTGTTTCTGATCGTACAGCGTATTTCCACTTGGGTGATTTGATCGAAGTAAACTCAACTGAAAAAGTGTTTACCCAGCCTGATCATCAACTTACAGAAGCCTATATTACGGGGCGTTTCGGTTAATATCGAACTGTATTTATAAAAGAGCCTGAGGGCTCTTTTTTATTGATTCAGAGATTCTATTGTTTAAATATAACCTGTTTTGGTTGAGATAGAATCATGTTGATGTCGTAGGTCGATATGAAATTTTAGTCTGTACACTTGAAGAAAGTTTCTCCGAATTCAGCGTGTATATAGATGAAAATGAATCTATTTTGCAAATTCACTATTGAATTTTTATTGAACAGACCGCATCTTAGTGCAATAAAGCCGAACTAAAGAGCACATATTTTATGTTATTCCATTTACCTAAATTTCCTGCTGAAATTCGTATTAGCCATTTAAACGCGCGTGTAAATGAACAAAGAAAAAAGATTGCGCAGACTACAGCTTCTCGTTTGGAATTATTGCAACTTGTTCAACAACTTGCAAAAGAAGCAAAAGTACGTAAAAAGAATGATAAGAAAATATATGTCTTAGATTTTAAAGGGGATATGCAGGCTTCCGCAGTCGATACGATTCGTGAAGAAATTACTCTGATTCTAGCGACGGCAAAAGCAGGACATGATCGTGTTGTAGTGCGTTTAGAGAGTCCTGGCGGTATGGTTCACGGTTATGGTCTTGCTGCTGCACAATTGGTTCGTTTACGTGATGCGGGCTTTCATGTGACGATTTGTGTGGATAAAGTAGCTGCTAGCGGTGGCTACATGATGGCATGTATCGCAAGTGAAATTATTTCAGCGCCATTTGCAGTCGTTGGATCAATTGGTGTGGTGGCACAAGTACCTAATTTCAATCGCTTACTCAAACAACATCATGTAGATTTTGATCTATACACGGCTGGTCAATATAAACGTACAGTCACCATGTTTGGTGAAAATACGCCTGAAGGTAAAGCTAAATTTGAAGAAGAATTACAACAGACACATGTTCTCTTCAAACACTTCATCGAAAAATATCGTCCTCAATTAGATGTTGAAAAAGTTGCAACAGGTGAGCATTGGTATGGCGAAGATGCACGTCAGTTAAACTTAGTGGATAAGCTTCAGACCTCAGATGAATATTTACTTGGTTTGTTGTCGCAACATGATGTCTATGTCATCAATACGCGCAAGCGTCCAACGTTTGGTGAAAAGCTTGGATTACAAGCAGCACAAATGGCTGAAAATCTTATTCCAACTGTCATGGGTAAGTTGGCCGATAGTTTAGCTAAAGCAAATAGCAGTTTGGTACAAATGCGTGATCCGAAATTCTAATTGGATGGATTGTATTGGAAACCAGTCTTAAATAAGGCTGGTTTTTTTATAAAGAAATATAATTATTTTCAAAAATAAAACTTTAAAGATTTTAACAAATGGTCAGCTAAATAAAAGCGACAAAACTTGCTTTGAGATGATTGTTCTTATAGTGATCATTTGATACTTTAATTGCTGGATTAATAACTTAATTATTCATTAATCGATAAATCTTAAAAATTATAATGGATCAGTGAGCATAATAATGACGAACGTTGTCGTTTCTTCAAAGAAAAATTTAATGACTTTACAAGATGCGCAAATGAAAGAAGTGATTTTAAATCAGCCTTCTATTGTACAAATTGGTATAACTCAAGCAGATGTAAAGTCAATTACAAAGCAAGGTAATGATCTTGTCATTACATTGAAGAATGGAGAAAAGATTGTAATCAGTGACTTTTACAATGAGAATGGTACCAGTGAACATAGTTTAGCACTTGTAAAAGCTGACGGAACGTATGAAGTTGCACAGTTTGATCAGTCTGGTGAGTTTATCCGTTATGTGCCTGCAACCCAGTTGTCTCAATTTGCTTACACTCAGCCACCAACGCAAACGCCAATGAACCAAGATGGATCAGATGATTTTGGTGTTACAAAGTCACAACTGATGAAAGCTGGGTTGGTTGCGCTTGCTGCAGAAGGAATTTACCTATGGGCAGTAAAGGATGATGATAAAAAATCAGATTCTAAAGTTGTTGAGAAGCCAGCACCAAAATTAAAAGCAACATTAGCAACAGATGATTCACAAACTATCACTGTTAAAACTGATGCAAATGTAGTTATCCAGATTAAAGATTCATCAGGAAAATTAATTGTTTCGGCACAGGCGGATGCACAAGGAAATTATATATTTAAGTTATCAAAACCATTACCACATGGAGAGAAGCTAACTGTTATTGCGATAAATAATGATGGTAAATCGACAACGAGTGAAGTGATTGGGACTAAAGATGTAACTCCTCCTGATGCACCAATCGCACAGCTGAATGCAGATGGTACGATCGTAACGGGTAAAACCGAGGCAAAAGCTAAGATATTAATTCGTGATGCGACGGGTAAGGTGATTGCAAGTGGGCAGGCCGATGATCAAGGAAACTATACGGTAAAACTTGATCAGGTGTTGACTGATGGTAATAAAGTGAGTGTTGTTGCTGTAGATCGTGCTGGCAATGTTTCACAAGGTACCTCTGTGACTGGTACGAAAGATACGATTGCACCTGATGCACCAATCGCACAGCTGAATGCAGATGGTACGATCGTAACCGGTAAAACTGAAGCAAATGCCAAAGTATCTATTTTTGATTCTGATGGCAAACTCTTAGGGACAGTTAAAGCAAATAAAGAAGGCTTGTACTCGATACAAGTTACTCCACCACTGACTGATGAAAAAGGCGGGACTGTGATCGCCGAAGATGCTGCTGGTAATAAGTCTGAAGCATCAAAAGTGATTGCCGGTAAAGATACAACGCCTCCAGAACAGCCCTTAGTGGAAGTAAATAAAGAAGGTTCAGTTATCCAAGGTAAGGCTGAGGCCAATGCAAAAGTAGTGATTAAAGACGCCGATGGAAAAGTCATAGGCAGTGGTACGGTTGATGCGCAAGGTAAATTTGAAGTAAATATTTCCCCAGCTTTAACTGATGGAAAAAAAGGTACGATTACTATTGAAGATGCAGCGGGTAATCAGTCTAAACTCGTCGAAATTAATGCAGGTAAAGATACAATTGCACCTGATCAGGCAACTGTACAAATTAATGCGGCTGGAGACACCATAACAGGTACGGCTGAAGCCAATGCAAAAATTGAAATTAGAAGTGCTGACGGAAAAGTGATCGGTACTGGTACAGTCGGCGCTGATGGCAAATTTACGGTTACTGTTTCACCAGCTTTAACAGATAAAAACAGCGGAAAGGTTTATGTAATTGATGCGGCTGGTAACCGTTCAGTTGAAGAAAATGTTATTGGGAATAAAGATACTATAGCGCCAACAAAACCTGTATTAGAAAAAGTTATGGATGATGTTGGGGCGGTGAAAGGTCCAATTAGTACAGGGGGAAGTACGGATGATGCAAGACCAACATTATCTGGAAGAGGGGAAGCCAAAGCTGTATTAACCATTTATGACAATGGGCAGCCGATTGGGACCGTTACTGTTGGTAATGATGGAAAGTGGAGTTTTGAAATTACTCAAGATTTAGCCTTGGGATCTCATAAAATCACCCTAACCCAAACAGATGCGGCGGGAAATACCAGTGAAGTGAGTGATGCATTTAATTTTACAGTAGTTGCTCCTGTAACAACTAACACCTTGGCTCAAACAGAATCATTTGAAACACAGCACGCTGAAATCTCACTTGCGGATTCAGTTGATTTGGAAAAATTACTTGCTAATACTGAGGCGAGTGCACTTTCTTTCAATCAACTTGAAACGATTGCGCTAGATGAGGTCATGATTTCATCGGATCAACATTCTAATCAATTGGATGATGTGCTGGATCAACTCGTTCCAGAGCAAACTCTAGTTCCATCAGATACAACTGTATCGGATACTGGACTGAGTACCGTGTATACAGATTTTTCACAGACGATTAAATCTGATCCTTTTGCATTATTCGATACGGTTCAGCACCCAGTGATTTAAATCATTCGGTGGATTCGACAAAAAGGTATTTATGTTGATGTTTTTGCATGGGTATTTGACGTTTGATAATAATACCCGATGCCCATAAGTAATGCACCGATGGTTGCCAAAAACATATCTTTATGTGCATCCCACATATCGCCTTGTTGCCCATTATAATTTTCTGCATCTTCGGGGGATAGTCCGATGGATAGCCCCCATTCAAGTAGCTCGTAAATCATACTGGATGCCATAACAAATTGGAGAACCAATAAAAATAGGGTGAAGGGTTTTGCTGATGGAATCCAAACTTGAAAACAACGATAAAAAAATGGGTAAAGCAATACACCATAAGCAAAATGAACTAATCGATCATACATGTTACGTGACCATCCCATACTTTGATTTAAATCAAAAGCAAAGAGATCTAGAAGCCACTGATTATATGGAACATAAGAATATAAATAATGTGCTCCAATGATGTGAATAAATAGGAAAGTTAAATATAAAAAAAAGCTAAAAAAGCTGATGCCGATTTTTCTCATTGTAACGATGAGAGCAATCAGCATGATGACCGTGCCTGCTTGGTGTAATAGATAAGACTCAAATTCTAATGGATTGATACTAGCGATGATGATAAAAAGCAGCACCATTGCAAGGGCAATATAATGTTTTAAACTAAATTTTTTTTCGATCATGCCATATCTCAAATGAGGTCTAACACCGAGTTTGGATCTTATTCAGCATCATCTATGCGGATGGTTTGTTTCGCTGAAGAGATACCGCCAAGTGCCTGACACGCTTGTTTATATAATTGATATTTTTGTTGTACAACTTCATCTAAGGGGATGTCAAAGAGATCTTCACCATTTTTATACTGTTCAATATAAGAACTGGCTTTTTCTTTATTTACCGCAAGAGATTGTTGGTGGAAACTAGAAATAGATGATGATGCCAGTTGATTGGTTTCAATATTACTGCATTCAAAATGTTGAAAGATTTTTTCTGCGCGTTGTACTTCATTTGATTTCCCAAACAGACAGCCAGTTAAAGTTAGCATAGCAACAAGTAAGAAAAAAAGTTTCATGTTATTTAAGGTGAAATTCTAAAGACGGTATTATGGTATATAACATTCATTTTATAAAATAATAATTTATGTCTAACATAGTAAAATTTATTTTAGGCGTTATGCTATCTCTATCCTTGATCCCAAATATTTTGAATTAATGATGCAAGTTTTTATCTGTGGGCTACTGTTGCTTCTATCCAGTTATACCTATGCAGAGGATTATAATTTTTTTGCAGAAATCAAAGATGATTCAGAGGAGCTATTTGATTCTGCTTATCCTCAACAAAGCAAAACTGATTATTCTATTTTGCATAATATGTTTTTTCAGGATGAACGTTGGCGTATCTACAATTATACCGCTTATCAAACCAATCAATTCAACCATAAGATGTTGACAGGAGAGACACAGAGCCTCTCCTTAGATGATTTTTCCATTTCATTGGGATATGGGATTGTGTATCAGTTTAACTCGAGCAATCGAATCGGCTATGAGTATCTGTCCAGTTTCCCATTTGATCGAGGGCAATTAATTCGTTTTTTCTGGTTACGCCTATTTTAAATTTTCTTTTGGTATAACGCCGCTCGAACTTGTCCAGCTTTGGTTTCTTTTATTTTTTGCCATGATGCAGGTAACTGGATTTGGGATAATTCGCGGTCTGCCTCAACATAGATATAAGCGTTATCTTTAATCAATCGATCAGCCAACGTTGATAACTCTTGCCATAAATCGAGGCTATAAGGTGGATCGAGAAATACAACATCAAATTGTTCAGTTAATTTGTTTAATGCTTGTTGAGCTGTGCTGATAATGAGGCGACAGTTTTGAGCTTTGAGTAGCTGAAGGTTGTCTTTTAAATAACGTGCTTGTGTGGTATTCGGTTCGATCATGACCACTTGTGCTGCACCACGTGATAGTGCTTCAAAGCCAAGAGCACCTGAACCACTGCACAGATCTAAAACCTGTGCATTTTGGATATCCCACATTAACCAATTAAATAAGGTTTCCCGCACGCGATCTGGGGTAGGGCGTAAACCCTCGATACTGGCAAATGGTAAAACACGTCGTTTCCATTCTCCACCAATAATACGTAGCTGATTCTTCATTATTCTGAAATTCCATCGGCAGATTGAGCTGGTTGATCCGTTGGTGGTGCAGGCGTAGTTGTTGATACATTTCCACTCGGTAACTCACCTGGTTTGATACCTGCGGTCATTAGACCACCGCTGATTTGGTGATTGGCTGGTCTTAGTGGTTCTGTCTTACGTTTAACTAGCCAATAGTCAAAAATTGGGCGTGCAATTTGTGTTGCAGCACCACCACTTCGACCATTTTCCCAAACGACTGCAATGGCAATTTCTGGATTTTCAGCAGGGGCAAAACCTACAAATAGACCATGATCGCGCTGACGTTCAGAGAGTGCAGCTTCGTTATAACGCTTGCCCTGTGCAATACTTTTCACTTGAGCGGTACCTGTTTTACCAGCAATCGAATATTGCAAACCGCTTTTGATTCCTCGGCCAGTCCCTGATTGAATGACATCAACCATTGCTTCACGCATTTTTACCCAGTCATCGAGTGTGCCATTAAATTGAATTTGTCCATCAGGTGCGTTGTGAACATCATGTTTCTTTGTACCTTTGGTCTCACGTAATACATGAGGGGTTACATGTGCACCTTGATTGGCTGTAATTGCTGTTGCCATTGCCAATTGAAGTGGTGTCGCTGTAAAAGCACCTTGTCCAATACTCACAGAAATGGTTTCACCCTTTAACCATTTGGCATTACGGGTTCTCATTTTCCATTCAGGACTTGGATATAGGCCAGTACTTTCACTAGGTAAATCAATTCCTGTTTTCTCACCAAAACCGAATTGGCGCATCCACTCATTCATTTTTTCAATGCCCATACGATAAGACAAGACATAGAAATAGGTATCACAAGAAACGATTTGAGCTTTGTGCATATTGACTAGTCCATGACCGCTTTTCTTATGGTCACGGAAGCGGTGGCTATCTCCAGGTAGTGAGAAATAACCAGGGTCGGAAATCGCTGTGTTCCAATCCACTAAACCATAATGAATGCCGCCAAGGCCAAACATTGGCTTAATCGTTGAACCCGGAGGGTATACACCTTGTACTGCACGGTTAAATAATGGTTGATCAGGGTTGTCACGTAATGACCCATAATCGTTGTAACTAATGCCTGTGACGAACAGATTAGGGTTAAAGCTTGGGCTAGAAACGAGAGCTAAAATTTCACCTGTACGTGGATCCATCGCGACAATTGCGCCACGTCGTCCAGCCAATTGTTCCGATGCAATAGTTTGTAAACCATAATCCAAGGATAAATATAAATCATTGCCACGCGTTGGATCTTTGCGTCCTAGCTTACGAAGCACATTACCGTGTGCATCGGCTTCAACAGATTCATAACCTGGATGTCCATGTAGTAATTCTTCGTAGCTTTTTTCTACACCGATTTTCCCGATTAGGTTTGTTCCTGCATATAAGTCTTTATCAATCGCCCTTAATTCTCGGTCATTAATACGTCCAACATAGCCTATGACGTGTGCAAATAATTCGCCAAATGGATAATAGCGTGTCATTTGCGTTTCAATTTTTACGCCGGGAAATGCATATTTGACCTCACTAAATTTAGCAATATCGGCTTCATTTAAATTGAGTTTGATCGCAATACGTTCAGTTTTTCGGGCAGTTTTGACACGACTTTTAAAACGATCCACGTCTTCTTGTGTCAGGCTTAATACGGGAATGAGACGTTCCAATGTATCATCAATAT
Source organism: Acinetobacter haemolyticus (assembly GCF_003323815.1). Lineage (NCBI taxonomy): Bacteria > Pseudomonadati > Pseudomonadota > Gammaproteobacteria > Moraxellales > Moraxellaceae > Acinetobacter > Acinetobacter haemolyticus. Next base: position 2,359,173 of record NZ_CP030880.1, on the reverse strand, counting down.
CACTGACATCAGTGCGGCTAAGCGTGGCAGTAAATACAGGATAGTTATCTGCCAATAAAATGCCATTACGGTCATAAATATAACCACGCGCAGGTGGCAGTGGTTGCAAACGAATCCTGTTCTTATCTGATGCTGTTGTAAAATCATCGTAATGAACAATCTGTAAATATGCATAACGACAGATCAGCAACAGTAAAAAAGTTGCGACAACAAACATTGCAAAGAAAATTCGACCCTTATAAATGCGCTTTTCTTGTTGCATGTTTTTTAAAGGAAAGTGCTGTTTCATAGGGTATCGACTTAATTACAAGATTGAGAGAATACAAAGACTGAATATTTTAACGTAAGTTGCATGATCTTACTGTAGAATTTTCAACGAATCATGCAAATGTTTGATTGACCGTTTTTGACTTTGCAGACATTAAAATTGTACGGTCTTGTATATTAGAAGCAAAATAATTCTGTTAAAGTCACAAACGGCTTGAGATAGGACATACCAATACACACTCTTAGGGAAAATGGAGAAAATAATGAGAAAAATTTATCTTTTACTCGCGGTTACGGCAGTTAGTGGTTTGGCGCATGCTGAAGGAAACTCATTTCTTCCTGAAGCGAAATTGACAGATGCAAAGGTTTCAACATGGAATGTTGGGGCAGGTTTCACTAAAAAACTATTACACGCCAATTTGGAGTGGGTAAACCCTTATGGAATCGCCTATGCTAAAGCAGGTGCATTCATGAATGATGACAATCCTGCGGGTGGGCAACTTGGATTTCGCTATCCGTACCACCTAACAGGTACAGATAAAAATGGTTATTACATCGGAGCGTATGTTGGCCATATTGAAAGTAAGCAAATAGATAATGAAGAAAAAGCGCGCTTAGGCGCGGGTGTCGATCTTGCGTTCGTGTGGTTGAATTCGGAACGTATCAGTACCTTTAGTGTGGGAATTGGAGCAGGTGAGCGTATGAAAAATGCGAATGGTGATCTCATAGAGAAAACAGAACCTACAATTCAATTCTCTTATACCTTAAGTTTTGGCTTATAAGTGTGAACAAGTTGTTTAACGCCGATGAGTCATAATGTATCAATAATTCTGAGAGTCATGCATGTTTGATTACGTCAATGAATTGTGGCAGATTTTTTTAGCTCGTCCAGATTTTTGGGCAGTCCTCAGCATTATCCCCGTCACTGCTTTTGTGACATGGGCGCACGTGTGGATGGCTTTAAAAATGGTGTTCTACCCAATTAAATTTTGGGGATTTCACTTAGGGCCATTGCCCGTAGGATGGCAGGGCATCGTGCCACGCAAAGCAGGGCGTATTTCAGGCATTATTACTGACAATACACTATCAAAATTGGGTTCATTGCGTGAATTTTTGGAGGCGATGGATCCTGAAGACATGGCAATGATCATTGGTGAGCAAGTTGGATTTGAACTTGAGCACTTGATTGATGAGGTGATGATTGATCGAAATGCGGTGCTATGGGAAAACCTACCGTATTCGATTAAACGTCGTATCTATGCCCAAGCACATAAACAGTTACCAAATACACTGAAAGAATTGGTGACTGAACTGACCATGAACGTTGAGTCATTGGTCGATATGCGTGAAATGGTCGTGAGCCAAATGGAAGGTGATCGCCGTTTAATGGTGCGTATGTTCCTTAAAGTTGGCCAAAAAGAAATTAACTTTATTTGGCATATCAGTGCATTGATCGGGATGTTCTTTGGTATTTTCCAAATGATTGTTTGGTTCATTGTACCTTGGCATTGGACAGTTCCATTTTGGGCGGCGATTTGGGGCTTCTTGACCAACTGGATCGCGATCTGGATGGTATTCAATCCGATTGAACCACATCCGATTCGTTATCCTCAGATTTTCCGTTTAACCAAAGACCGTAAATTCCCTTGGATTGTGCCTGTACTTAAGATTGGTACTTACAATGTGCAGGGTGCATTTATGAAACGTCAAGAAGAGGTTTCGGATGTATTTGCCAGTGTCGTAACAGAAGATCTGATTACATTGAAGTCGATTATGACTGAAATGATGTATGGTAGTAAAAAAGATAAAACGCGCCGTATCGTTAAACGTCATATCAATGAAATTATGGAAACACCTTTGGTGCGAACATCATTGCAATTATCTTTAGGGCCAAGAGAGTATGCTAGACTAAAGACCGACTTGATTGATCGTTCGATTGAAATTACCATGGGTCCAGTATGTGATCCAGCCTTGAATGCAAGCCGTGCACAGAAAATCTTTCAAATGTTTAGAGATCGAATTCGTGAACTGACGCCGAAAGAATTCCAGAACTTATTACGCCCTGCATTCCAAGAGGATGAATGGATTTTAATTGTACTGGGTGGTGTAACTGGTTTCTTCGCTGGTTTAATTCACTTATTTGTTGCTTTCTTATAATTAATTTGATGTTGGTTGAGCGATAAATCTGTATGATATTGCTCAATTTAAGATTTATTGTTTTTAGATGAGGATGTTCTTTATGCGCATTATTTTACTCGGACCACCTGGGGCAGGCAAAGGTACCCAAGCTCAGTTGATCTGTAAGCGCTACAATATCCCACAAATTTCAACCGGTGATATGCTCCGTGCTGCAATTCGTGAAGGTACTGAACTTGGCTTAAAAGCGAAAAGCGTTATGGAGTCAGGTGGTTTGGTTTCTGACGAGCTAATTATTGGCTTAGTTAAAGAACGTATTGCTCAGCCTGACTGTGAAAACGGTTGTATTTTTGACGGTTTCCCACGTACCATTCCACAAGCTGAAGCATTAGAAGTGGCTGGTATTAGCATTGATCATGTGATTGAGATTGATGTACCAGACGAAGAGATTGTTCAACGTCTTTCTGGTCGTCGTCAACATCCAGCTTCTGGTCGTGTATATCATATTGTTTACAATCCACCAAAAGTGGAAGGTAAAGATGATGAGACTGGCGAAGACTTGGTACAGCGTCCAGATGATCAAGAGGAAACCATTCGTAAGCGTCTAGGTTCATACCACAGCGAAACTGAGCAATTGGTTGGTTTCTACCAAGGACGTGCTGCTTCAGGCGAAAATGCACCAACTTACAATAAGTTGGATGGTTTACGTGCAATTGAAGACGTTCAAAAAGATTTGTTCGCAATTTTAGACAAGTAATCTAAATTGTTGATGATAAAAGAGCTCTGAATATAGAGCTCTTTTTATTTGGGAGAAAATAATGCTGAAGTTTATCTTGATTATTGCCGTGGTTTTGAGTTTTGCATTATTGCTTTTTTTATTGTATCAAAGCCAAAAAATGCTGCGCCATGTACAACAGCAACAAGCTTTGGAAAATAAAAAAAATGGTAAAGCGCGCCAGCTTCACCCTAAATTACAACAGCAAAAAAAATCTCAAGATTAATTGAGATTTTTAACTGTAATTACTTTGTTTGCCCCAAACTCAAAACGGTCAGGCCAGTGACATACATCTGAAACAATACATTCGCCACATTTGGGTTTACGTGCGATACAACAATAGCGCCCATGCAAGATTAACCAATGGTGTGCATCGATGATAAACTCTTTCGGAATGACTTTAATCAGTCGATCTTCAACTTCTAACACGTTTTTTCCAATCGCTAAGCCTGTACGGTTACCTACTCGGAAAATGTGTGTATCCACCGCCATCGTAGGTTGACCAAATGCGGTATTCAAAACGACGTTTGCAGTCTTGCGTCCTACACCGGGTAGGGCTTCAAGTTCTTTGCGTGTTTCAGGGACTTGTCCTTGATATTGGTTGACCAGAATCTGACAGGTCTTGATCACATTTTCTGCTTTGGCATTATAGAGACCGATCGTCTTAATATATTCTTTTAAGCCATCAACACCGAGATTTAAAATGGCTTGTGCCGTATTTGCAATTGGATAAAGCTTATCGGTCGCTTTATTGACGCTGACATCTGTGGCTTGTGCAGAAAGCATAACTGCGATTAGTAGTTCAAATGGTGAACTATAGTTGAGCTCAGTTTGAGGATTTGGACGTTGCTCTCGTAGACGTTCAAAGAAAATCTGAATTTGCTTTTTGGTCATATTTTTGACAGGCATTTTAGATTCCTTGCAATTCATTTAAACGTTGTTGGAGAGCAATGAGTTGTGTTTGTTTTTGTTCATCCGCACGTACACTGAGTTGCTTTTCTAATTTCTTGATTTGAGTCCGGATCTTGGCAAGTTCAATCGTGGTTTTTGCATCTAGCGATGGCTTTTCTTTTGGTTGTTCAGCGAGTGTAATGACAGGGACATTGTTCACTGTCTGAGAAAATTGAGCAAAAAACTCGACATCAATTTCTGCACGTACAATTGGACCTTTGCGATGAATACGCCGTCTTTCTTCACGTTGGATATGTGCATAGTAACGATGTCTTAAATCGTCTTGTTCTGTTGTGCGTTGTACTTCGGTTGGCAATGGTTTGGTATCTGGGATCAAATCAATACAGTCAACCGGACAAGGAGGAATGCATAATTCACAACCTGTACACAAGTCGGTCAAAATACTATGCATTAATTTACCACTTCCGATAATGGCATCAACAGGGCAAGCACTAATGCATTTGGTGCAGCCAATACATTCATCCTCACGAATGATTGCTTTCATACGTTGTGGACGGCCATCGGCCTGAACCTCCCAGACACTTGGTTCAGCAACCAACCGAGGACGTTGCAGGAGTGTTGCCAAAGCATCTGCAACTGGTTGTCCGCCTGGTACACATTTATTGGCATCTTCACCTTCTGCAATGGCTTTAGCATAAGGTAAACATCCGTCACGATGCCCACACAAACCGCATTGTGTTTGGGGTAAGTGTTGGTCTATTTGAACAATAAGCGAATGTTGTGAGGATGGGGACATGAACATAGGAGCAGCAAAAACAGGATCGATAGTATAGCAATAATCACTGTCTACGACGAGTCATCTCGGTAGAGGAGTTGACTTTTGCGCCAGATCTATAACATTAAATACATAGACGAACTTGTATGTTTCTTATAGAATGCTCTAGATTTTAGGCGATATTTTATAACAAATGTTAAACAACATATTCAAAGCGCTTGACCAATTAGGTCTTACCGCACAAAAACGTGCGATACACATACAATTTGCCAATCCGAGCTTAAATCAACAAGTCTTTCTCCAAAAAATTCAAGGTCAGCATGCCATTAATCAGGGCATGACTGCAGAACTGATCTGCCTATCCACTAACGCCCACATCCCGTTAAAACAATTCATCGGCTGTCAGGCAGCAATCGACCAAGTCACCGATACGGGCACACTATTCAGAACCACAGGGATTATCACAGAAGCCGTACAAGGACAATCTGACGGTAGCCTCACGCTGTATAAACTCAAACTCCAAGATGCAACCGCGCTGTGGCATAAACGCCGAAACAGCCGCGTATTTATGAATAAAAATGTACTCGACATCGTACAAACCCTATTCAAAGAATGGCAACAACGCAGCCCACTATTTGCATCGAGTCTTACACTCGACCTTGGTGGGATCAAACAAGACTACGACATCCGTCCCTTTGTGATGCAAGCCAATGAAAGCGACTACGACTTTATTACCCGCTTACTCAGAAGTGAAGGCATTAACTGGCTGATCGATGAGGCTCAACTGAACGTTGCCAACAGCAACAGTCCAATCCAAGCCCAAAAACTCCGCTTGATCGATGACAACAGCCAATACCAAGCCCTAGAACGAAGAACAATACGCTACCACCGCAGCAGTGCTACCGAACAATACGACAGCATGACCAGCCTCATTGCAGAACGTTCGTTACAACCCACAGCAGTCCATATCCAACGCTGGCAAGCCGATGCCTTAGAACAAGAAGATGGGGCAGGTAGCGTCCAAAGCAAACACCAACATAGCCAACAACACGACAATGCCAGCTTAGGACTCGAAGATGCATGGCACTTCACTCCCGCATGGATGCAAGACCTCAACGGTGAAGATGGTGCAACCGCATCAGGCAACAGCCAAATCGAAAAACTGAACCAACACCTCAGTCACTACCACGATGCCCAAGCCAAACAATTTATTGCCAGTACTACCGTACGAGACACCCAAGTGGGCTACTGGTTTAAACTCAACGAGCACCCAGAGATCGACCAACACAGTGGTGCAGACCAAGAATTTCTAATCACCGCCAAAAGCTACTACAACCAAAACAACCTCCCAAAAGACTTACAACAACAAGTCCAAAGCTTGATCGATCAAAGCCAATGGCAAGATCACCAAAACACAAACCCAGAAGAACGCCAAGGCAACCAACTGACGCTACAACGCCGTAACATCAAAACCGTACCCGAATACCATCCACTGCAACACCGTCCAACTGCTCACCCACAACGTGCAAGAGTGGTGGGGCCCGAAGGCGAAGAAATCCATGTGGATGAATGGGGACGAATCAAAGTTCGCTTCCTGTTTACCCGCAATGACGACCATAGCCACGATGGTGGCGCAGGCAGCAACAACAACGATACTGACTCAGCTTGGGTGGATGTACTGACCCCATGGGCAGGCGAAGGTTATGGCGCACGCTTCCTACCCCGCATTGGTGAAATCGTCGTCATCGACTTCTTTGATGGCAACATCGACCGTCCATTTGTCACCGGACGACTGCACGAAGCACAACGCAGTCCAACAAAATTCGATGACCAAGGCAAATTACCTGATACTAAAAAACTAGCAGGGATCAAATCCAAAGAATATCAAGGTTCAGGCTACAACCAACTGCGCTTTGATGACACTACAGGACAGATCAGTGCCCAACTACAAAGTAGCCATGCAGCCAGCCAACTCAATCTCGGCAAACTGAGCCATCCCAAAGCCCAAGCAGAAAGTGAAGACCGAGGCGAAGGCTTTGAACTCCGCACAGACCAATGGGGTGCGATTCGAGCAGGGGAAGGTTTACTGATCACCACCCATGCACAAGAACAGGCACAAGGCGAACACCTTGAAGCACAAACAGCCAAACAACAGCTGGAAGGCAACCAAAACAATGCCAAAGCCTTGAGTGAAGTGGCAAAGAACCAACAAACGGATGAATTAGAATCGGTAGAGCAACTCAAAAGCTTTGCAGAAGAAATTCAGCAAGATATAGCCAAATTCAACAAAGCCTTACTATTACTCAGTTCACCGAATGGGATTGGACTCAGCACCTCAGAAGACATCCATCTATCCGCAGATGGACAACTGAACCAATTTGCAGGGGATAGCATTAACCTGACCACACAAAAGAACCTGATTGCCCAAGCCAGTCAAAAGATCAGTCTATTTGCAGCACAAAATGGAATTAAACAAGTTGCAGGCAAAGGCAAGGTTGAGATACAGGCACAAGGGGATGGCGCTGATTTTATTGCTCGGAATGCTTTGCAAGTGACTTCAACAGAGGGACGCATTGAAATTACGGCGAAAAAGAAAATTGTGATCTTGGCTGGAGGTTCTCAGCTAGAAATTAATGGTGGTGGAATTTTCCCAACGACAAGTGGAAAGTTTGAGGCAAAGGCTGGCCAGCATAAGTTTGCTGGAGGGCAACAAGTTGTGGCCAAACTTCCTGCCTTACCTATCGTAAACCAACCTTATATCCTTCAATATTTAGTGAAAACGAAAGACAATATTCCATTGGCAAATAAGCCTTATTTTATTATTGATCAAGCAGGTAATTTGCAGAAAGGCGTAACCAATGCCGAAGGTTTAATGAAACTAAAAACAACACCATCCGCTCAAGATCTTGTGACTCATGTGATGGCAAGTGAAATCGAAGAAGCACAAGAAGTCGGTGGAGGAGAAGAATAACATGGCAACGTACTATTCACGATTACAGTTTAAAGTAAATCCACCTTTGCAATATAAAGACTTTTCCTTCCAGTTTTTAGTTGTTAACAGAGAACTAGGCAAGACAATTTTCAAAGACGAAGGAAACTTCGATGAAAAAGGATTTGGTAAATGGTTTCATATCTATCAACCGAATCGAGTGTTGATGTATAAAATCAAATATCGGGGCGAGGTCATTAAAACTCTTACAGCCAAAGCCTATCCTGAACCCAATAAATGGAGTTTTTTTGAGTTTAAAGCGACAGTCAGAAAAACAGAAAACGTTAAAGAAAATATACAAGAAATACGCATCAATGACGGAGAGGTTGCTTGGTATTTAGTTAAAAAGTCTGAACCTGTGATGACTTGGGCACAACGTGTATTTAAAAAGCCGTTGACGGAAAAAGATTGGGGAATTTTAAAAGCGAACAATCCACATTTGACTAATTTGGTCTCAATGGGTGTATTGCAGCCTGGGCAGGTGGTGATTATCTCAAATTCAACCACGGCGAAGGAATTACCCGAATATAAAAAGCAAGCACAGCAGGCACATCAAAATTTAGAGCAAATGAAAAAGGATAAAGATTTTGATGCGGTATTCTTCGCACAAAACTATGAATTTTTCTACGATGCACTACTGCAAGAAAATGCCAAGATTGTTAATAAAAATATCTTTGAAGAAAATGACCATCCCTTAACGATTAAATTTAATAAAGAAGAAGAGGATGGTTTTTTTGAGCAAAAGATGGCGGTTGATGCCTCTTTATCATTGGTTCAAGGACAAGCGCATCGAGTTTATAGATTACATGGTGAACTCGCTCTAAAGTATGCCGAAGAACAAGCCAAAGGCTCAGGACTAGCAAACCCTAAAAACTTCACCCAGTTCAAACAGAAGTATGCAAATTTGTATAGTGAGTTGGATCAAGAAGGAACTAAGAAATTCTTGCGATGGGATCAGTCGATCAAAACCACCAATATGCGCCGTATGTTGAAGCAATCTGCACTTGTTAGGGATAACAATTTCAAAGGCGGACTCAAAGAATACGCCAAAGAAATGGGTAAAATCGGTAAGTTTGCGACACAATTAAAAATAGCTGGTTATGTGTCTATTGGTGCGGATGTTGTGAGTTCAAGCGTAAAAGTGTATGAAGCAGCACCCGAGGATAAAGCAAGAACAACCGTGGTTGAGACAGCTAAAGTTGGTGCTGGAATAGGTTTTGGTGCAATTTCAACAGTACTAGTTATTGGTTTAGCTTCGGGGGGAACAGCATTGGTGGTAGTTGGTATAGTTGCTATTTCTGCCGCACTTGCTACAAAAAGTGCATCCGAAATTGCTGGTAGTATAGCTGGCGGCTCATATGATTTAATTGAAAAAGCTTGGGGGACAAATGATTGATTTTATCATAAAGCTATATAAAGCTGATTCGGTATTATTTATTGGCATGGTTGGGCTTTTTTTCTTAATTTTACTTTGGATTTTTCTTATAAGTCTTTACATTTATAGCAATATTTATCTAAAAGGAATTTGCAGAATTGTATATAAGGATGAGAGAAAATTTAAAAGACTAATGGAGCCATTTGATTTTTTTTATTTGAGTATCTTACCCAGTTCATATTTGAAAGAAATATTAAATATAAAGTTTAATACTTCATTTAAAGCCTACTATGGGAATAATGTATATTACAAAATAGGTGACTCTCAGTTAAAAGAGTTGTTGAGAAATTATCCAATGTTTTTTTATCTTCATTACTCTTTTATGTTGTCAGGTTTTCTAAGTATGTTCCTACTATTTCTTAGTTATTCTATAAAGCAATTTTTTTAAATACTATTGAAAAGGCTGTTTGTTTAGTTGCAGCTTATGGAGCATGGATTCATGCATATCGGTAGTATTCTTGTTTCGGATATTTTGTAAAATTGCTGGTGCATCACTAACTGAATATGCTTGTGAAAGGTTAACAAAAAAAATAATGTTAAATGTTCAAGATGTCTTTGTTATATTAATACTCATTTTCTTTATACTATTATGTATATTTCATCAACTAGCCTCAAGAGGTATCGTGAAATCTAAAGAATTGAGGATTAGATTATATGGTTTTGATTTGTATGAAAATAAAGGAATGGATATTGCAAATATTCAAGCAGTTATTACGGCTTTAATAATCATATCAGGCCAATCATTTTTAAATAGGAATAAAGCAGAAAAGTTTGGAGTGTTCGATAAAAGAAAACACCCTTTATTTCCTGCCTTGGATTCAAAGAATGCTGAATACATAAATAACCACTATAGAAAAATAATTATTAATATATATTGGTCAACTTTTTTTGGGGTTCTAATGGCTATTTTTTAAGTGATTCTGTTGATGATTTAAGTTAATTGGGGGGCTGTTAATGCCTCTTTATCATTGGTTCAAGGACAAGCGCATCGAGTTTATAGATTACATGGTGAACTCGCTCTAAAGTATGTCGAAGAACAAGCCAAAGGCTCAGGACTAGCAAACCCTAAAAACTTCACCCAGTTCAAACAGAAGTATGCAGGTTTGTATAAAGAGCTAGATCAAGAAGGAACTAAGAAATTTTTGCGTTGGGACCAGTCGATTAAAACTACCAATATGCGCCGTATGTTGTAGCAATCAGCGTTGGTTAGAGACAATAACTTTAAAGGCGGACTCAAAGATTATGCCAAAGAAATGGGCAAAATCGGCAAGTTCGCGATGCAGCTTAAAATAGCGGGTTATGTGTCTCTTGCTACGGATGTTGTGAGTTCAAGCGTAAAAGTTTATGAAGCGGCACCCGAAGACAAAGCAAGAACAACGGTTGTTGAGACTGCCAAAGTCGGTACTGGCATTGGTTTTGGAATTTATGCAAGTTATTTAATTGTCGGACTTGCGACAGGTGGAACAGGATTAATCGTTATCGGGATTGTTGCAGTTGGGGCTGCTATGGCCGCTAAGAGTACATCTGAGATTGCTGGATATGGGGCTGGGTACATATATGATAAAGTGGAAAGTATAAATGAATAAAATTATCAATTTATTGATTACAGATCATGTTTTTGCGCTCTTTGTTTTTGGTTTATTATTCTTTATTCTATTGTGGGTATTTTTCATAAGTCTTTATATCTATGCCAATATTTATCTAAAAGGAATTTGCCAAATTTTATATAAGAACGAGAAACGATATAAAAGATTGATGGAGCCATTTGATTTTTTTTATTTGAGTATGTTCCCTAGTGCTTACTGGAGAGAAATATCAAATATAAAGCTTAATACTTCATTTAAAGCCTACTATGGGAAGAATGTATATCAAAAAATAGGTGATTCCCAATTAAAAGAAATGTTGAAAAATTATCCCGTATTTTTTTATCTACATTATTTGATCATTGTGTCAGGTATTTTGGGAACACTTTTGCTGTTATTGGGTTTTATTGCGGATCAGTATTTTTAAAAATTTAGAGTCTTATTGAAAACCGAGCTTAATGTCTCGGTTTTTTTCTTAAAATAGCAGGTTATGTGTCTATAGCTACGGATGTTGTGAGTTCAGGCGTAAATATTTATGAAGCTGCGCCAGAGGATAAAGCAAGAACAACAGTTATTGAAACTGCCAAAGTTGGCGTAGGTATTGTTGGCGGTATTTATACCGCTGGTCTTGTTATTGGTATAGCCTCTGGCGGGGTTGGTTTTATAGTAGTTGGCATTGTAATAATATCTGCAGGAGCTGCAGTAAAGGCTGCTAGTGAAATATCGGGATGGATTGCAGGGGAAACCTATGATTATGTCGAGGGTGTAAGGAAAAAATAATGTTGGAAATTTTATTATCCATGTATGAGGATAGACCAAGTTTGTTCATTGGTCTAATTGGTCTTTTTTTAATAGCAGTAACGATAGTTCTATACTTTGTTTTTTATATTTATATGAATATACATTTGAAGGGTATTTCCAAAATCATTTTTAACAATGAAGATAAGTACAGAAGACCTTTAGAGCCTTTTAATTTTATTTTTCTAAGCTTTCTACCTACAACTTTTTGGAGAGAGATTCTGAATATAAAATATAACAAATCTTTCAGGAAGCTCTATGGGAAAGAATTTTATTACCGTTTGGATGAAAGTCAGCTCAAAAGATTGATGTCAGAGTATAAGGGATATTTTGTTTTCCAGTATGTGATATTCATAATTACAACCTTTGCATTTATTTTTATGATTTATGCTTATGTTATTGGTAATTATTTTAAATAGATAAAATATTTTTCTATATAAACTGTGGTATTAACCTATTTTTTCTTGAAACTTAGTTATTTAGTGGCTACTCTTTGGTACGGAATTAATCGTTATTTGTATTGTTGCTTTATTTGAACTGGTGATTATTGGAACATAAACCAAAAAAATTTGCTGGGGATAATAAGTGGGAAAAGCCCTGAGATCACGTCCTTAACATGGGATCAAACACAAACAAGTTTAAAAGGATTAATTGCTGCATTTGTCAGTGCAGATCAGTTATGGGAACAATGGCTTGCTGATCCAACCAATAAAATCAATGAGTTGAAGTGGTATAATCCAGCACGGACTTTGCCTTGGATCTCTGAGATTACACGCAGCGTCGCCAAGTGGAGTCTGCAATATAATGTCAATCCTTTGATTGCAAAGAAACTTTCGAGGGTTTCTTTTATTGCTTATGCGCATAGTTCTCTGTTAACCGATAAAGTGCCGAAATGGTCATTGCTGTATAACATTGACTTAAAAATGACAAATGCGGGCAGTCAACTGAATGCGACTGAGATCCAAAAACGTTGGAAGAATGCTGGACAAAATACAGCAGCACAAAAGATTCAAGATATTCTAAGCAAATCTCCACAAAGTGTTTCTATCAGGATTTCGGGTATTGTTGCTTTGTTTGAACTCATTAATCTCGGGACACAAACCAATAACTTTGTTGGAGATAAGAACTGGGAAAATGGCTTTAAAGTAACAGCAGGCTTATTAGCATCTACAGCAGTTGTCTTAGATATTGCTGGTGGAGGAATGGATGCATTAAGTTTCCAAGAAAAAGCCAATAAAATTAGGTTATATGGTGCTGGGTTTGCTATTGGTGGTGCAACGTTTAGTTTTATTGTAGATACAACGGCGTTAGGTAAAGAATACTTGGATGATCGAAATGGTTGGTTAATAATCCTATTAGGAGCAAAGGCAGCAGTTTCATTGGGTATGCTTACTGTGGGTATGGGAATGCTGATACAATTACCTATCTTAAAATCTACGATAAGTCGTGTCGCCAGTCAAAATGTTTTGGTGGGTAGATTATTCGCAATGAACGTGATATAGGGTGCAGCACGACTTAATTGGCTCGGTCTTGGTTTAACCGTCTTAGAAATTGTACTCAGAAATTATTATTTTGATGATAAGCTGCAAAACTGGTGTGACAAATCAGTTTTTGGAACAGAAGCTGGGAAATATAAATCTCTTGAAGATGAAGAAGAAGCTTTTAGTAAAGCAATGGTGAGTATTTAAGATGAGTAAAATGTTAGTGGTTGAAGGATGCGTTCGAAACTTAAAAGTTGAGAACTCCAAAATTCATCCATTTAGAAATATCGAAAAACAAGCAGCTGGTACAGCAATGGTTGGGGCTTTAACAGCAAGTAGTAGTTTGGCGACCAATGCTCCTATTATGCTAATGGCAGCACGAGGGGAAGATGCTAAATCTTTCACTTGTGAAGTGGGTGACTATCGATTGATTGGTCAGTTTACAACAGTACAGTTCAAAAATGGAGATGAACTGGTTTGGGTAATTGGTGTGGAAAAAGAACAAGGACGACATTTGGTTTATGCAACCTTAGATCCAAAAACTGGATTATTGCATATGATTAATGAGATGGGGCGTTCTTTAAAATGTGGTTATATTAGTATTATTAAAACAGCTTTAGGCATATCACTCTTTTTTTTAATATTTATTAACCTTATTGTTTTAGTTACATGGTTTATTTCTGAAGATGGTTTAGGTTTTAGTTTAGTTGAGTATATATTTCCACTTGTTTTAGCACCATTTACTTTTACATTTTTATTTGTATTAAGTACATTTTTATTTTCACGTGATCAGAAACAGGCGTGTAGATTATCAGAGCAGGTCTTTGGTGTATTAGGTTTTGAAGATGTTAAAAATCAAGATTTTTTTGGAACTGCAGATCACTTTAAGGAAAATGGAAGTACGTTTAAACGTAGTGTGATGTATTACCGTAGAAGTTTAAAAGGCCCAGATCCCTATCCAGAAGATTATTTTGATAAGAAATGATAAAAATCGAAGGTCGCATTCAAAGATTAGAGATTTATGATGACTCTTTAAGTGCATTTTAAAATTAGATGGTGCAAAAATCACTTAATCAAAAAATTTGAATGGGGTAGCAGAATGTATTTCACTTTCTGCACAAACAGGTTTTTAGTGGTTTGTAATCGTTTGCATGTACAATGTGTCCATCTTAGTAAGAGTTAGAAAGATTTTTTGCCAAAATCCATGATTGTTCAAATATGGTGCATTAATTTTCTTGTTTGGTGCATAAAAACTATGCCTTAAATATTCCTAATTTTATATTTTCTATAAATTGACCTCAAATTCACATGTAATCATCAACATTTTTTATCAAAATAATGAATATTTTTAAAATTAAGTGTTTGAAAATTATATAAATATTTAAAAATTAAAAAGTGTGGTAAAAAAGTGGAATAGTAATCTATATTCATTCTATGAGATATTCTTTATTGGTGCATTTTTCGCACCAATATAAATCATTTACTCGGGGGTGAATGTTGAAATACAATAGCTTAAATGACTTTCTAGCTTATGTGAAAGCCAGAGATCCTGATCAACCTGAATATTTACAAGCTGTTGAAGAAGTAATGCTGAGCTTGTGGCCATTCATTGAGAAGAATCCCAAATATGCGCAATATGGTTTATTGGAGCGTTTGGTTGAACCTGAGAGAGCAATTCAATTCCGAGTTTCTTGGATGGATGATCAAGGCCAAACTCATGTTAATCGCGCTTTCCGTATTCAATACAATTCTGCGATTGGTCCATATAAAGGCGGCATGCGCTTTCACCCATCGGTGAATTTATCGATTCTAAAGTTTTTAGGCTTTGAACAAACTTTTAAAAATGCTTTAACTACTTTACCTATGGGTGGTGGAAAGGGCGGTTCGGATTTTGATCCAAAAGGAAAGTCAGAAGCTGAAATTATGCGCTTTTGCCAAGCCTTAATGATCGAATTATATCGTCATTTAGGTCCGAATACTGATATTCCAGCGGGCGATATTGGCGTTGGGGGACGTGAAGTCGGTTTCATGGCTGGCATGATGAAAAAGCTCAGTAACGATACAGCTTGTGTGTTTACTGGCAAAGGAGTTTCCTTTGGTGGAAGCCTCATGCGCCCAGAAGCCACTGGATATGGTGCTGTATATTTTGCTGAGGAAATGCTTAAAACACGAGGTGATAATTTCACTGGTAAAACAGTTTCTATTTCTGGTTCAGGGAACGTGGCTCAGTTTGCAGCAGAAAAAGCAATGTTTTTAGGGGCAAAAGTCGTAACACCCTCTGATTCAAACGGCACAGTATATTTAAAAAATGGTTTTACCGATGAATTGCTGGCTGAAATTATGGAGCTTAAGAATATTCAGCGTGGTCGTATTTCCGAGTTTGCGTCAAGACATGGTTTTGAATATTTTGAAGGCAAGACACCTTGGCATATTCCCGTAGATATTGCCTTACCATGTGCAACTCAAAACGAATTAGAAGAAAAAGATGCTGAGTCATTACTTGCAAATGGGGTGATCTGTGTTGCAGAAGGTGCAAACATGCCTTGTACATTAGATGCAGTTGAAAAGTTCATTACCGCCAAAATTCTCTATGCTCCAGGTAAGGCATCCAATGCGGGTGGTGTTGCGACTTCTGGTCTTGAAATGTCACAGAATGCTTTGCGTCTAGGTTGGTCGCATGGAGAGGTTGATGAGCGATTACATGCCATCATGAAAGATATTCATGCCAATTGTTTGAAATATGGCACCAAAGAAGATGGTACAGTGAACTATGTGGATGGAGCAAATATTGCAGGATTTGTGAAAGTTGCTGATGCAATTTTGGCTCAAGGTATTTATTAGTATTTCACCGAGCAAATAAAAACTCCGATGTAAAAACATCGGAGTTTTTATTTATAGCAATGTATTAAGGTTTCTTAACAACTTCTTGTTCAACAACCATATCTAATACATCAGCTAGGCTTGATTGGTCTGCTGCTGGGTTTTTAACTTCAAAACGCTTAACACGAACGATTACACGTTGATTTGGATTATGTTCAAATCCTTCAATTTGACCATAATAAAGTGACCAGTCTTTATCAGCATAAGTTTTGATGCCTTTGTCATCATACTTAATTTCACGAACTTGCATACAAGTTTGTGGTGCTACGCCAACACATGATTTTGTTTCTGGCGCAATTTCCAAGAATACGGTTTTTGGTTCAGTTTGGTACTTCGCTTCAGGTGTCATTTTACCAACAAATGTATATGCTTGACCTTTCGTATCACGTACGACAAGCGTCGGTTGATCCAAGTTGCTTACATTCATTTCAAATGGGATTTGACGTTTTTGCAAGAGATCGCCAGCGAACTGTTCTTGTTTCATAAGTGTAGGTTCACACGCCATAAGCGTCGAGGCCATGTCACCTGTAACAATCACATCATTTTCAACTTTCCAAGATGTATTTTGACGGTTACAACCAGTATCTACTGATAAACGATTGTTATCTAAGAAGCTTAAAACGATTGGTTTTTTAGTTTCAGTAGGTTGATAAGACCAAGTATAGTTGGTCAAAAGTTTGCTTTCAGTCATTTTAACACCTGTAAATACGTGTTTTTGACCTTTACTGTCAGTTACAGTCAAAATTGCTTGGTTATCTGATGTGCTGACTTGGAACGGTACTTTTTTCTCGCTAAAGATATCTGCTGATAAGCGTTCTTGCTGCATTAAATCATCAGAGCATGCCATCATCGTTGATACCAATGCTGAAGTTGTAATGATATTGCCGCCTTCAACTTTCCAAGTACCCCCTTGACCATTACAACCCGTTTGGATTGATAATTGTTGGTTACTATTAAAGTTTAATACCAATGGTTTTGAGGCTGTAGATGCTTGATAAGTCCAGCGATAATCAGTGAGTTTTTTTGCAGCAGCCATGTTGACTTCTGTGCTTACATGATCTGCAACATTTTGTACCGTTTGACACGCCATCAAAGAAAAAGGGAGTAAAGCAAGAATTAAGTATTTGATTTTCATTTTCTAAACAACACATAAAAAATAGCAGCTAATAGCTTAAAGTATTCTTAAAAGAAGCGCATGACGGCACTTTATGCATTAAGTTCGTTAAATGTGTCAATTTGTAAAATATAATAAAAATATAGAAGTTTTAGTGGATTAACGTGTGTGAAAATCCATTTTTATAGAGTAATTGTTCAAAAATGGAGGCAAGTAATTCGCCTAGTTAATGGGTTAATCAAAACGATAAATATCCATTCCTAGGGAACCCATGGAGAAACTACTATGGACGATATTAAAACGGTTACCTGTTCCCATCGCAAAAAAGAGTGGTGCAAAATGCTCGAGTGTTGGATGGTTACGCTGTACATAAGGGAGTGAAGGCCAGTCAAGAACTGCATCATAATTTTGATGAGAGAGTTTATGGACAACAGTATTGCGGAAAGTACTTGCCCATAGTGGTACATCTGCATCGGCTTGCCATGAAAGTTCAGCTAAGTTGTGGGTAATACTACCCGAACCAATTAGTAAAATTTGCTGTTCTCGTAATGGGGCAAGGACTTTTCCGATTTTATAAATATCATCGGAACTCATTGAGATTGGAAGTGAAATCTCAATCACAGGAATATCTGCATTGGGATACATATGTAATAAAGGCATCCAGACACCATGATCTCGTGGTCGTGTACTATTTGCATGGGCAGATATGCCGGCTTCTGCAAATAGTGCTAGTATTTTTTCTGCTAAGTCAGGTGCACCAGCAGCAGGGTAACGGATTTGATATAGCTCTGGAGGGAAACCTCTAAAGTCATGCCAAGTTTGTGGTCGCGTTGATGTGCTGACTTCGAGAGCCTGACTTTCCCAGTGTGCAGACATGACAATGATCGCTTCTGGTTTCGGAAGATTATGACTCAAACGATGTAAAGCTGGTCCGACTTGCTCAGGATCAAGTGCAAGCATTGGTGAACCATGAGAAATAAATAACCCCGGTAATGTTTGCAGATTCATAATCAAGCACCTGAATAGAAATACATGCTTATGGTGACAAAGATAAGCACAATTTAAAAGTTGATTGGGTTCAACAGATTGTTCTAAAACCAGAACACTGTTTTAGATTACGCTCGATGATAGGGATGATTGTGATTGATAGTCATCGCTCGATACAATTGTTCAATCAGTAAAATACGTACCATTGGGTGGGGCATAGTGAGTTTTGATAGTGACCAATGCCAAGCTGCTGCTTTGCGTACAGCATCAGAATGTCCATCGGGGCCACCTATGGCTAGCACGACATCATTGCCTTCAAGCATCCATTGTTTCATGGTATCTGCAAGTTTTTCAGTGCTTAATTCACGTCCACCCACTTCTAGCGCGATCAAGATTTCATTGGGTTTCATCGCATTTAAAATACTGTCTCCTTCAATTTGACAGTATTTTAAAATATCCGCTTCAGAATCATTTTTACCTCGCTTCGCCATTGGTAATTCAACGACTTGCGTTTGTACAAAAGGTTGAATTCGTTTGAAATAATCTTCAAAACCAGTAATAACCCATGCAGGCATTTTTTGACCAATCGTCAGAATACGAATTTTCATAGCTTCGTTTCATTTATAGAATTAAATGCATTATAAAGCTTGAAGCTATGTCATGGTGGATATAGCCATTTATCTTGTCATAAAAAAGACAAATTATTGGGTTATCTTGTTCATAAAAAACGCAGCTCAAAACGCGTATGAGCTGCGATCAAAGTATCATCCGTCTGGAGTTCAGATGATACTAAAAAATGAGTTGCACACGAGCCAAGCTTAGCCTTTGTTTTTATGGACTCTATTTTATTATGCAATAAGCAGGTTATTTTTCAACCAAATTATGTAACAAAAAAAGAGAGCCGAAGCTCTCTTTTTAGTCGATAAATGATTAGTGACGTGCGGCTTTTGCATCTTCCACTGGTTTTACAATCGGTGTTTTCGGCAAAGGCTTTGGTGTGTCCGTCAATGCAAGAGGTAAGATTTCATCGATGCTTTTCACCGCTTTGATTTCTAAGCCTTCTTTGACATTGTCTGGAATCTCGTCCAAGTCACGAACATTATCTTGTGGAATAAATACTAACTTAATGCCACCACGATGCGCGGCAAGAAGTTTTTCTTTTAAACCACCAATTCGCATTGCACGGCCACCTAGACTGGTTTCACCTGTCATGGCAATGTCAGGACGAATTGCAATACCTGTAAATGCTGATACAAGGGCAGTGGTCAGAGCTAAACCAGCAGATGGACCATCTTTCGGTGTTGCGCCTTCAGGTAAGTGAACATGCACATCGGTTTCTTCAAAACGAGAAGATTCGATACCTAATTCATCTGCCCGAGTACGTACTAAAGTCATCGCAGTTGTAATAGATTCTTTCATTACATCACCGAGTGAACCCGTCGTAATGAATTTACCTTTACCTTTTACTGCCGCAACTTCAATCGTCAATAACTCACCACCAACCGAAGTCCAAGCCAAGCCATTCACGCGACCGACTTGGGCTTCTTCTTCTGCCATACCAAAGTCAAACTTATGTGGACCTAAGTATTCAGGAAGATTGGCCGATGTTACGTCAAGCTGTAAGTTCTTAGATTTTTTGCTGACCGCTTCTTTAACCACTTTACGTGCAATTTTTGATACTTCACGTTCTAAGTTACGCACACCAGCTTCACGAGTATAGCGTTGTACAATATCACGAATTGCTTCTTCATGAATTGTTAACTCTTTTGTACGTAAACCATTGTTCTTGATTGCCTTAGGCACAAGGTAGCGCTCAGCAATGTTTACTTTCTCATCTTCGGTATAACCCGGTAGACGGATCACTTCCATACGATCTAGTAAAGCTTCAGGAATGTTCATGCTATTCGCTGTACAGATGAACATCACTTCTGAAAGGTCAAGATCAAGATCTAAGTAGTGGTCGTTAAATTTACTGTTTTGTGATGGATCAAGAACTTCAAGCAATGCAGAAGCTGGATCACCACGATAATCTTGTGCCATCTTGTCGATTTCATCGAGTAAGAACAATGGGTTCTTCACACCAACTTTCGTTAAAGACTGTACAATTTTACCTGGCATCGCACCGATGTAAGTACGACGGTGACCACGAATTTCTGCTTCGTCACGAACACCACCGAGTGCCATGCGCACAAACTCACGACCTGTCGCCTTAGCCACGGACTCACCCAGCGAGGTTTTACCTACACCTGGAGGACCCACTAGACATAGAATCGGACCTTTGAGTTTTTTCACGCGAGACTGAACGGCAAGATACTCAACGATACGATCTTTGACGTCATCTAAACCGTAATGATCAGCATCGAGAATTTCTTGTGCTTTTGCCAGATTAATACTGACTTTGCTCGCCTTATTCCACGGTGTATCTAAAATCACTTCGAGATAATTACGTACTACAGCCGCTTCGCTTGAAGCTGGTTGCATCGCTTTCAGTTTGCGAAACTCAGCTTCCGCTTTTTTGCGGACATGCTCAGGTAAATCTGCTTCAGCGAGACGTTTCTCAATTTCAGCAACGTCATCTTCAGCGCCGCCATTCATATCCGAGAGTTCACGCTGAATGACTTTCATCTTCTCGTTGAGAAAGTATTCACGCTGATTCTTTTCCATTTGACGTTTTACGCTGTCATGCAGCGTTTGCTCAATTTGCTGTTCAGCAGATTGATTCATCAAATAGCTCATTAACTCTTGCAAATGCGCTTCAAACTCATCGTGCTCTAAAAATTTTTGTTTCACTTCAATATTTAAAGGCACACGAGTTGCAACGAAGAACATGAGTTGTAATAAGTCTTCGATTTTATTTGCTGCAGCAACCAATTCACGCGCATTACGTAATTTTGCTTCAGCATATTGAGCAAATAGAGTACGTAATTCATTTAAGCGAGTTTCTTGAGCTTCTTGATCCAATGCTACCGTCATTGGACTGAGGTGATGCTCAGCAGTTAAATATTCTTCCCCGTCAATAATCCGTTCTAATTTAGAACGATGTAAGCCTTCAATCAGCACTTTAATACAGTTTTCATCATTCTCATGATTCACAACTTGTACGATCTTAGCCACGGTTCCATATTGATAGAGATTATCGTGATCAATTTCTTCTGTAAGCGAATCTTTTTGCGCAACTACAAATACTAAATTGTCACTGTTACGAGCCACATCCACTGCATTGATCGATTTTTCACGACCCACGAAGAGCGCAATTTGCATGTGTGGATAGACCACAACATCACGTAACGCCAATAGTGGTAATACACTTGGAACCTGCGGCTCTAAGTTAGTTTCATTATTCATAATATATTCAGACATGGGCACTCCTAATGAGTGACAACGGTGTTGCCATGTTTTTATAGTGATGTGCATTTCAAAAATTACAAGGGTTTTTAGTTAGAAAATATAAAAAAAAGACTAAATTGGTTGGGATTTGGGCGAAATTTTATAAAGAAGATGTATTTAGCGTTTGAAAAAATATTTTTGTGTTGGGGTAAATAAAGCATCCAGTGGTTGATCCCATTTTTGACGGACTAAAGGAAAGTCTAAATATTGGAATGTATGTGCTAAACCTAGACGAAAAGGTCGCCGTGGGGCTGTAGCTAAAGTTCGATCATAATAGCCACCTCCCATGCCGATTCTTGTACCGAGATGATCACAAGCAAGTAATGGCATGATGAGTAAATCTAAATTTGAAACCGATTGACCTCGTCCAGCCATGGGTTCTTTCATCCCAAGAGGATGATGGGAAAAACGTTTGTTTTTATATTGGTTGGCGCTGATTTTTACCCAAACTAATTTTTGATTCATATTACAAATCATCGGGAGATAAACTTGTTTTTTGTTCCTGAAACAGAATTCTAAGATTTTATGTGTGTGAATTTCACCAAATGCATGTAAGTACAAACCAATTTTTGCTGCGGATTGAAATGTACTGAATTGCCGAAGCTGGTTTAAAATCTGTTGCTCGGCTTGTTTTTGTTGAAACTGAGAGAGTTGTCTTCTTTTTAAGCGAAGCTGTTTTCTTAGTGTATTTAGTTGATGACTCATGCTGTATAGAAAGTCGTTTTGATGGATAAATCATAACTGATTTGGAATCTCAATTGTTTATCAATATTTTCCTCTTTGGGTATTGAAATGCACTGGAGGCTACCATTATTTGTTTTCTATCTTTTTTGAGTGGTTCTAACTACAACGCAAGCAACGGCTGAGATATTAGTCGTCCTTATAAATACATTGATTGAAAATTACAACTAGTCCGCTTTAAAACTTCATAATTACATACTGGATTCATATTAGGAATGGTTAATCTTTGTAGCCTAAAAAGTTGGACGGCAATTTTCCGATATTGCTAAATGCTGATAATTTCATGGAACTCGATTAAATTGTGTAAATTAATGCATAAAATAAAATTAATGAGAACTGTCCTACAAAAAATGTATAATTGATCGAGAAATGATCTAAAATGCCCAGCAGATTTAACATCTTTAGATGTCAATTTTATGAATGTTATCTAGTTGTGATTGACTTGAAAGACATACACAAAATTTGCAGAACTGTTTTGAAGGGGAAAGCTATGTTGGAATCAAGAAATCTTATTGTCCTAGATCAAACGCTTATCTTAACGAAAGAGGGCAAAAATGATTTAGTATATGAAAATGACACATTACTAAAAGTCAAAATGATCTCAAATCAACATATTGTTGTGGAAGATGATCAACAGATTAGCTTTGTATTAAAACAGCAAGATGAAAATGTGATTTGGTCTTTTGTGTAAAAAGTTAAGCCTACCGGTTCAAATTATAAGATAAGCATCATATCCTTGTGGTGTTTGGGTGCTTATCCTATTTAAGACATCAAATAGATTTTTTCAATTCTATTAAGATAGGACAACATTCATTCTCCGTGGTTTTACATTCATCTAACCATGTTGATAGGCGTTGTTTCAATCCTTGTAACTCTTGAATGCGCTCATCGATCTTATTCAAACGTTGTTCTATAACGTGGCGTACTTTTATGCGGTCCTCTAAATTTAAGGTAAGTAACTCTTTAATTTCGTTGAGTTGTAAGCCAGCATCTTTAGCTTTTTGAATAAAACTCAAGGTTTCTATATCTTGTTGATGATAGTAGCGATAGCTTTGCGTACTTTCAGGTATACGCATTAAGCCAATCCGTTGATAGTATCGGATCGTTTCAACATTTATTTGGCATGCTTTTGCCAGTTTACCGATAGTGAGGTTCATTCACTGTTCCTCAGGAAAGTGATAAAAATTGCTTGACTCTGTACCTAGGTACAGACTTTATCCTAAACCTATCAGAAAATAAAAGATAGGTGTAGCAATGGCGCATCAACAATCTCCATCATGTTGTTCAGGTAACAACTCAAAAATTATTTATGAATATATTGATGCCGTATGTGGGATGCAGGTTGTCGAAACATCTGAGCATTATTTTGACTATCAAGATATTCGATATTTATTTTGTTCGGCTGGTTGCCAACAGAAATTTAGCGTGCACCCAGAAAACTACTTAAATGTGGATAAGGCTGAGCAAAATGCATCATCTTGCTGCTCTGAAGAAAAGCAGCAAAAGCAGTCAAGTTGCTGCGATACTCAGAAAGAAGAACTCACAGTTACAAAAACTTCTTCTTGTTGTGCTCCAAAACCTGATGCATCTAAGGCAAGTACATGTTGTGATCATAAAACTCAATCACAACCAACTAAAGCAGAAGTGAAAAAATCTGCGTGTTGCGGTGGTGGACACGCACATCAAGTTACTGATGGAGAAACAGAGATTGATCCTGTTTGCGGTATGTCAGTGAAGACAACAACCGATTTAAAAACAGATCACCACGGCAAAACATATTACTTCTGTAATCCTTCTTGCTTAGAAAAATTTAAAAATGATCCAGAATTTTATTTGATCCCTGTCGATCAGCGTCCTGTGCCTGAAGGGGCTATGGATATGGATTATACCTGTCCGATGGATCCCGAAATTGTACAAAAAGGACCGGGAACCTGTCCGATTTGTGGTATGGCATTAGAACCAATGCAACCGACTTTGGATGAAGGTCCAAATCCTGAGTTAGTTGATTTTAGCAGGCGTTTTTGGACGACCTTGCCACTTAGTTTATTGGTTGTTGTTTTGGCAATGGGATCGCATATTCATGCTTTTATTTCTCCCCATATTCAACCATGGATTGAATTAATTTTAAGCTTACCTGTCGTACTCTGGGCAGGTTATCCGATTTTACAACGCTGTTGGGCGTCATATAAAACAAGACATCTGAATATGTGGAGTTTGATCGGTGTTGGTGTACTTGCTGCATTTATTTACAGTGTCGTGGCAACGATTTTCCCATCACTGATTCCAGTGGAAGCAAAAACAGGGCATGGTGTTGCCGTATATTATGAAGCCGCCTGTATGATTGTTTCACTGAGTTTATTGGGACAAGTTTTAGAACTGAAAGCGCGTTCGCAAACAGCGAATTCACTAAAAGCTTTATTACGTTTACAACCGAGTAAAGCGAAATTAGTTCAAGTTGATCAGGTGGTTGATGTTGATATTGCCATGATCAAACAAGGCGATGTATTACAAATAGCTTCGGGTGAGCAAATTCCTCTGGATGGTGTGGTGATTGAGGGGAAAACCTACGTTGATGAATCCATGATGACAGGTGAGCCCGTACCTGTGAAAAAGGAAAAGGATGATCAAGTGATCGGTGGAACCATCAATCAACAAGGTTCAATTCGTATCCAAACGACGGCTGTAGGTACCAATACAACTCTGGCAAAAATGATCCAAACTGTCGCTGATGCGCAGCGTTCCAAAGCACCATTACAACGGATTGCTGATGTAGTCGCAAAATATTTTGTGATGGTGGTTCTCGCAATCAGTGTTTTGACATTTATCGTATGGATGGTGTTTGGTAAAGCGCAATTTGATTTAGCGTTAATGTGTGCGGTAGCAGTTTTAATTATCGCATGTCCTTGTGCTTTAGGTTTGGCGACACCGATGTCTGTGATGGCAACAACAGGTCGAGCCGCACAGAAAGGTGTTTTGTTTAAAGATGCTGAAGCGATTGAGGCTTTGAGTAAGGTAAATACCCTAATTATTGATAAAACTGGGACATTAACTGAAGGAAAGCCAAGCTTAAAGAAAATTCAGCCATTGTCTAAGACATATACTCAAGCACAAATTGAATTGTGGATCGCGTCCATTGAACAATATTCAACACATCCGATTGCGCAGACCTTAACCAAATTGGTTGAACCTACGCAATTATTAAAT
Organism: Acinetobacter haemolyticus; assembly: GCF_003323815.1. NCBI lineage: Bacteria > Pseudomonadati > Pseudomonadota > Gammaproteobacteria > Moraxellales > Moraxellaceae > Acinetobacter > Acinetobacter haemolyticus. The sequence continues at coordinate 2,333,709 of NZ_CP030880.1, read as the reverse complement.
GTTATTGATTTTGAGGATGTTACGGGTTTTGGAGTAAAAGGGCAGATCAATGGTAAGACCTTGTACATTGGTAGCCAAAAACTTGTGGATCAACTGGGTTTAACTTTTAGTGAGAGTCTAACTAAGCAACTTGATCAGATGAGATCACAAGGTGATGTGATTAGTTTTCTGATGTCTGAACAAGAAGTGATTGCTTATGTATCGATCCATGATGCAATTAAACAAAATGCGAAAGCGGTGATTGACCAACTCCATGCAGATGGTATTGATGTCATTATGGCAACAGGCGATCATGAGAAAAATGCGCAGATGGTAGCAGAACAACTTGGGATTAATCAGGTCTATGGAAATTGTGATCCAAAGCAAAAACTTGAGATTGTGAAACAGGTGCAAGCCCAAGGGAAAGTTGTCGTGATGGCAGGTGATGGTATCAATGATGCACCAGCACTTGCACAAGCTAACGTGGGTATTGCGATGGGAACAGGAACCGATATTGCCAAGCAAACCGCTCAAGTGACATTGGTAAAAGGGGATATTCAAGGCGTTGGACATGCGGTTCATATGGCAAAACTAGGCGTGAAAAATATGAAGCAAAACCTTGCTTTCTCATTTGTATATAATGGGTTGGGAGTACCTGTTGCAGCAGGATTATTCTACCCATTAACAGGCTTATTGCTCACACCGATGTTTGCTGCTGTCGCAATGTCGTTAAGTTCCTTATCGGTTGTTGTGAATGCTTTGAGATTAAATCGCTCATAATACAAAGCTAAAATGTAAATAAACTCTAATTTTTTAGAGATAGGAAAAGCTGTCGTGATGGTGATCGACAGCTTTTTTTATACGTTGTTTTGACTATTTTGACGGGATCAAAGCAACTCTGGTCAATTTTATTTGCGAGGGATTTACTTAGTGTAAGAATAATTCACAGGAGTGATAATAATGTTTAAACAACAAAAACAATTTAAATTGGGACATTTATTCAAATCTATATCCCTTACAGCTTCTTTGCTAACGCCGCTATTATTGACTACGATTGTTCAGGCAGCACCAGCCGAGAAGTTGGATCTCACACTATCCCAACACTCTCAAAATAAAATTAAAACGTTGTTAAATGATCCAAAAATTTGGCAGCAAATTCCAAAACAAGTGACCCTATGTGTTTACTCACCCAATGGTGAGCATGGTGAGGCATTCCAACAAGCCACCAGTTATATGAGTGAATTACCACGTATTGTGCGCATTGCAAAACAGTATGGGGTCAATATGAACATCACTCGACCTTCTAATTTACAACTTAAAATTGATATTGATTATCCTAAATTAAAGCAAACTGCTTCGACGATGGTGACGCTCAAAGTGTATACCAACGAAGGCGTATTAACTGAGGATTTTCGTAGCAAGCGTTGTGATGGAGCAGGGATTAGTAATTTAAGGGCGCGCCAGTTCAACTCTTTTGTTGGAAGTATTGATGCGATTGGAGCACTGCAAAACTATAAGCAATTAACTTCAGTAATTCAGTTGTTAGCAGATCCAAAATTTGATGAAAAAATGGTAAATAAAGATTATGAGGTGGTCGGAATTGTACCGCTTGGTGCAGCTTATATTATGGTCAGTGACCGAAATATCAATACGTTGGCAAAGGCTGCTGGGCGAAAAGTTGCGGTGTTTTCCTTTGATCCTACACAGAAAAAATTAGCACAAAATGTCGGTGCGCAGCCTGTATCAGTAGATTTGGCGACAGTTGGCCCTAAATTTAATAACAAAGAAGTTGAGATTATTGCTGGTCCAGCAATTTTATTTGATCCTTTGGAATTGTATAAGGGCATGACCGATAAATCAGGTAAAGTGGCTGGAGGAATCATTCGTTTTCCTGTGGTTCAGGTAACAGGAACCTTAATCATGCATCGAAATAAGTTTCCTGCGGGAATGGGACCGATTGCACGCGAGATTATCTCTAAACAATTACAACCTGCCTTTGATTTTGTAGACAAAATTGAAAAAGATATTCCTGAAAAATACTGGATGGATATCCACGAAAGCGATAAGCCTGGTTATATGCGATTAATGCGTGAAGCGCGTATCCAAATGACCAAAGAGGGGTATTACAATAAAGAAATGATGAGACTACTTAAACAAGTTCGTTGTTCACAGCAACCGACTCATTTTGAATGTTCTTTGAATGATGAGTGATTTGAAATGATGCAAAAATAAAATGCTCCAGAGATGCCGCTGCATGGTCATTACCCTGAACCCGATGAGTTCTCGGGGAGAGTATCATTTTATGCAATATGAAACGATATTAAAGCATATTTAAGCACACGAAAATATAATTTAAGTTTTTGTATTTTATTGATAATATCCGAAACAATATTAAAGCGCCTAGTAGAATACGATAATATACTTTATCTGCCTATTATCTGCCTATTTTTCTAAATTTGCCTATTTTTAGAGGTTTTTTGCCTATTGTTTGCCTACTAAATTTTTGTAATAAAAAGGCGGTTAAACCGCCATTTGTGATGTTGATTGTACGCGCTTCCGCTCAATATAAGCACGCACATCAGATTTTTTATAAACTATTTTTCTGTAATGCACTTTAGCAAATGGGATACCACCACCTACACAACGCATTTTCTGTAACCACGATTTTGAAACGCCTAAAATTGCTTCTAGTGATTCTGGTGAAAATTCTTCATCGTCATCAGCGGCATTGAATTTATCAATCTCTGCTTGTTTATCAATAATTTTCATTCAGTTTTCCTCCGTATCCGCTTTTGCTTCGACCAGCGAAAGCGTCATTATTTGCGTTCCTACCTCATAGCTATAATCACCATTGTTGATATCTTCTTGGGTAACAACATGGTCGATACTGTAAGTAGATTCAGCCAAAATAACGCCGTAGCCTATTTGGTGAAAATTCCCATCACTTGTGGGATCCATCTGCTGATCGGCAAGACGTTCTGAATAATGCTCGATAGCACATTCGGCTTCATGTTTTGCTTGCTCAAGAGTTTCATGGATTTCATAGTTTTCGCCATCATTGCTGAAATAGCGTGCATTTTCTAATGGCACCACCACGCAGCCTTCAAGCTTTTTGGCTTCATGGGCTTTAGCCTTTAACCACATAGACCAACCTGAATTAATCGTGTGATATGCCTCTTCAGCATCTGGCGTTCCTGTTACTGAGTCTTTTAAGAAATACTGTCTATCTTTGGGATCAAATTCGAAGTACTTAAGTTCATGTTGCAATAACCAAGCTTATTCAAAAGCCTCTCTTTCTTTTTCAATATCCATCACTTTCTCCAAACTGCTTCTTTTAACTTTGCATCTGCTACAAATGTGGTTACTTCAGATTCATTCACATTGTCGAAAATATGCGTCATTTTGCTCCCGAACACAGTTAGTGTTCGGGTAATGGTTGAATATGAGAATTTCATGGCAGATCCTCTTCAATAAGAGAGGCTGTTTGTTCAAGCTGAAGGCGGCGAGTTCTTACATAACGCATCATTTCAGGTTGAATAACTGGATCTAAACTTGATACATCTATTTCAAGAGCATTCAGGGCGGTTAAGTCGGGTGCATTCTGAATTCTGACCATCAATGATGGTTGTTCAGCAGCCTTACTTTGTTGAAGAACTTCAAGTCGCTTGTGCATATATTGCAACAGTGGTGCTCGTTGTTCAGCTGACCAAGAATTCGTGTATTTAACAACAGCATTAACCTCTGTTGGTGTTAAAGATTCATCAACTCGCTTTTTAAGTGTGGCCAGTTTTTCTTGGTATTTATCTTCATCCTCTTCAATTAGATTGCGCTCATTGTTTTTCTGCACAGTTTCAGCATCAATTTCTTTTGCCTTACTAACTACAGCAGCTGCAATATCATCAAAGGAATTTGAATTATTCTGTTTATCTGGCAACACAGATATTTTATTCAATGTCCTTTTTTCAACATCATTTGAGGCAGGGCCTTGTGCAGTAACTGGACCAATAATGTCATCAATAGAAGTGTCATCATTAGCAGCTTGAATAGCATCGTGCTGTTTCACTTCATTAACATCATTTTGTTTTTTAGATGTGCGCTTTTTACTGGTTTTAATCTCAGCTTCAATATCTTGAACAGTTTTGACAGGTGCTAACTTAATAGCATTCGGGAGTGGATGAAGGCAAAACTTTACGTGTAACTGGTCCAATGGCGGCTTGGCAATTACCACAGGGTGGGCAATGTGGATACCTTGAGATTCAAGGCGTGGGTATTGAAGCTAAGCGCACTGCAATGCGTGACCAAAAGAATGCAGCATTAGAAGCTGGTGCTCGTGTAATGGACATAGGCGGAGCTGAGTCAGGTGAAGCCCGAAAAGCTCGCCAAGATGACCAATATTCTACTTTGTACGGTATGGTTATCACTGCAGCTGAGGCGATTGAGCAAGTCATAAAATATGGTGCGTTATGGTTAGGTTTGAACGAAAAGGATTACCGATTCAGTGTTAAACCTGATTTTGGCTCACTTGGATTTGATGTGAATCTTGCTAAGCAGCTTTATGAAGCGGCTCTAGGTAATAAAATCTCGATGGAGACTTATTGGGATTATATTCGTACTGGAAAAGTACCTGATATTGAATACTCAAAAGAACTTGAACGTATTGAAAATGAAATGAACAACAGTCCTATGACTGGTTATGTTGCAGGTGTGACAAATGAACACTCAGGTGCCACAACAAGCACTACTTGATGCTTTAATTTCTCATCAAGCTTATCTGTACAGACTTTCATCTACTGAAATTAATAACCTCCTAGCTCAGTTTGATTCAATCACATTTGACATGCTTTCAAAGTTGAGAGACTTATTAGATGAATTATCCGATGTAGAAAAATCAGCTTTGATGTCTGGTCAATACACGACACCAGCTTTAAAAAAAGTTAGAACATTAGTTCAGACTTGGCAGGCAAGTGTAGCATCTGGATTACTTGAGAGTTTCACTGTAAGTGCTACAGCTTTAGCTGTATACGAAGTCACATATCAGGCTAAAACGATCGCTAATCGCAAAATAGAGCCAAATGGCAAGACGCTATTCAACAAGGCAAAGAAAACGCCTTTAAGTGGTGGTGTACTGCTTGATTCTATTTTTTCTAGGATTGCAGATGATACCCGCGTGAGGGTAGAGCAAACTATTCGGGATGGCCTGTCTCAAGGTCAAACGAATCAACAGATCGTGCAGCGAATTAAAGGCAAGAAAGCGCTTAGCTATCAGGATGGGTTGCTTGATCAGAGTAGAAACCACATTTCAACAATGGTCCGTACTGCTCGAAGCCATGTATCCAATGTGGCAATGCTTGAAACCTATAGTGTGATTGGTGTTGATTGGCTTAAAGCTGTAGCAACCTTAGATTCAAAAACTTCTAAGGGGTGTGCTGCACTGGATGGCAATGTTTATGCTGCTGATGATCCTAAAAAGCCCGTTTTCCCAAGACACCCTCACTGTAGAACTATTTATATTCCGGTTCTGGATAGGGATGGTAAGACCATAGGAATGCGACCCTTTAACTCGAAGTTTGGTGAAACAGGTGAAATTAGCACAATTGATTCAAATGTGAAATTTCCAAAGTGGTTTCCAGAACAGTCTGAGGCTTTCCAAAAATCTTGGCTTGGGCCTACAAGATACAAACTATTCAAAGAGGGTAAATACTCACTAGATAAGTTTGTTGATCCTTTAACTGGTCAGCCATTCACACTTGCTGAACTCAAAAAGCTTGATGAAGAAATGTTTAAGAGGTTGGGATTATGAAATTATCACTTAAAAATAGATTAATACTTTGCTGGCAGATCTGGACTACAAGAAGTGGACATAAGCATCCAGCTTCAGAAAAAGATTTAAAGATCTTTCAAAATGGCTATAGAGCAGGTTTTGCAGATGGTAAACAGCACTGAACAGCAAATTATTAATGACCTAATCCTTTGGTCTTGGACAATTCCACGGAAATAACTAAATTCAACCTTAGCACCTTCGGGTGCTTTTTTATTGCCTGAAGCAAAGCCAAAGGCTCCAACAATTAAATCCGCAAGGCGGTGTCTCTAGGAGATTTTAAATGTCTGAATTTTTAAAACGCCAATTAATGTCTTTACAAAATCAAGTTGGTGCAGATGGGAGTGATGGTGGTTCTGGTGGGCAAGGCTCATTACAGATCAACTTTGAAGATCCAGCGATCAAAGCACAGCTAGACCAATATGTTGAGCAACATGTTTCAGGTCTTAAAGCCAAAACAACGAGCTTCTAGGCAAGAACAAAACTTTATCTGATGAGTTGACCAATTTTAAAGGTCAGTTTGAAGGATTGGATATTGGAGCAGTAAAAGGTTTGCTTCAAAAAGCTGGGCAAGATGAGGAAACGAAATTACTTGCTGAGGGCAAGATTGACGAAGTATTCGGAAAACGTACCGAGCGATTAAAAGCTGAACATCAGAAGTTGTTTGATGCTGAAAAGGCTCGAGCTGACAAGGCAGAGGCTTATGCAAATAAGTTTAAGCAGTCAGTTGTTAAAGGCCAAATTGCTCAAGCATTCAGTGCGGCTCAAGGTTTATCGGAAGCTACTGATGACATTACAGCACTCGCATTATCTAAGTTCTCATTAGACGAAAACGGCAATGCAGTTGCGATTGATGCAAATGGCGACGTAATTATTGGTAAAGACGGCAAAAGCCCGCTGACACCAAAAGAATGGATTGAAGATATTCGAGAATCAAAACCTTATTTCTTTCCCAAACCTAATGGTGCAGGAGGTCAAGGTGGAAGCAATTCAGGCAGCAAAAACACAATTAAACGTAGCGAGTTCGATGCAATGAACCCTACAGAAAAATCAAATTACATCCGAAAGGGTGGGCAAGTAATCGATTAATGGAGAGCTAATACATGGCTAACACTTTAACAGGCCTAACGGTCACAATTTATAATGCGCTTGATGTTGTTTCTCGTGAATTAACTGGCTTTATTCCAGCAGTTTCATCTGATTTGACTTACAACCGCGCAGCTAAAGGGCAGACAGTAACTTCACCTGTGGCGCCTGCTGCAACGGCATCAGATATCGTTGCTGGTGTGACACCTCCAAACGATGGCGATCAAGTTATTGGTAAGGTTGATATGACCATTACTAAGGCTCGTCGAGTTCCAGTTCGCTGGAATGGGGAAGAAAAGCTCGCACTTGATAACAATGGTGCTTCTTACAACACTATCGTACACAACAAATATCGAAACAGAGCATTACACCTATCTTGCATTTATTGAGAATGAAGGTAAGCGATATAATGTTATTAACCATGATGTTGCTAATAAAAAAATAACCACAGAGTTAATACCAGAAAGCGCTACAAGAATTGCTATTTATGGAGCTTTTGAATATTGTGAGTTCAACTCTAGAATTGATTCTGGCTCTAATACGAATCAACGATCAAACTTGACTTTAAGCAAGGAAATTGATTTTGATGCTGATTTTGTACGATCTGCATGTGTAATTGTTGATACGTTAGTTTATCGAGTGATGTCGTATAACTCATCAACAAATACAATTTCTGTTTTTCCTGTTCTTAAAGATATTAATAAAACATCAGGAACTTGCGCTTTCTTGATTGGGGGTGGGCTGCGTGTGAATGGTTCCGATGCAAACGTTATTAATGTTCATAAATTTGGCGGTACAGGTAATGCCATTGCATGCCACATGAATAATTTCTATTCGCTCAATTTTGCAGGGTGGAATGCAGAAAATAACGGTATTGCAATGCTAACTGGATCGTCTTCTACGGGAATTACTTACGGTAGTACTATCAATAGTCCATATTTTGAAAATAACGGGTATGACATTATTGATCATAGTACAGAAAATAGTCAAATTAATTTAAAAAGTTGTGTAGCTCTTAACTGGGGAAAAGTTTACAAATTAACTCCCCAAACTGCATCCGGTGCGAAAGATACAACTTATTCAAGGACGGGTATTACTATTGAAGAGGGAGGTAAGAAGTGGACAAAGCAAGATAATATTTTTTCGGGGGTTACTGGGACAACAAAAACCCTGACTATTGGAAATCAGGAGCATGCCGTTGTCCGTGCAACCTCACCAATTATAATATTGAAGGACGATGTAAAAAAGCGTGAATTATTCGGGTACGTAGATTTATTTTTTAGCTGTATGGGCATTAGAAATAATTCATCTAGCTCAGATAAAATCATCTTACGTTCAGATGATGGTTATACAATCAATGGCACCTCGGGTGATTATATTATCGACAAGCCGCGTGCTTCAGTGATGTTACACGCTCGCTTAATTGGTAGCAATTGGCAAGTAAATTCATATAAAGCAGAAATGTCGGTTACTTCAAAATCTATTGATTTTCCTAATATTCCTGCAAACTCAAGTTATTCAATGAATACGTCAATTACCAATGCTGAGGTGGGTGATTTTGTATCATTAAGCTTTAATATTGATACTCAGGGATTGATTATTACTTCTTCAGTTGTAGCTGTGACAGATCCAGAAACTCAGGTAGTTACAAATATGATTAAAATTTCAGCTTTCAACCCAACGACAACAGCAATAAATTTACCTGCTGCGATTGTGAAAATTAAGTTGTCTTAGTTGTTTTTTTCAGCTCATAGTAGATAATTGAACAAAATATTTACTATGAGCTTCAAATGAGATTAGCTTTATTAGACTACGCACGTTTTTTCGCTGCGCTATCAGTTGTTTTCTTTCATTATTTTTATAATGGAATTACCAATGGTAAAGTAACTTCTATAGAAAAAACATGGGTAGCGGATGCTGCTAGTTATGGCCATTTTGGCGTTCAATTTTTCTTTATAATTAGTGGTTATGTCATATTTTTTTCAATCAAAAATAAAAGCGCGACTTCGTTTATGAAGTCGCGCTTGAAGCGACTGTACCCGACATACTGGTTTGCAGTTCTCTTTACATCGTTTTTCGCGTTTATGTGGGCACAGGGCACAGATTTAGCTGTGACTATCAAACAAGTTTTAATTAATTTAACTATGTTGCATAAGTTTGTGGGCGTTCCAAGTGTAGACGGGGTGTATTGGACATTAGTTTATGAAATAGTTTTCTACGCGATAGTTTTTCTAACTCTGCTTTTTGGTAATTTAAAAAAGGTCTTAGGCTTCCTTATCGCATGGCCTCTCTTAATCATAATTGCCAATTATTTTGGGAAAACATTCTTTATTTTTGATATGTATTTTCTTTATTTTGTAATTGGTGCAATGTTTGCGTTATTGAAAAATAAAGGTATTAAGACTTCAGTTGCATTAAGTGTATTAGCTTTATCTGTTGTTGCAGCATATTTTCAAATGTATGAAGCGGGCATACAAAAAGGAAATAATATTTTAATAGTCAGTGGAATCTATCTCGCCATGTTAGGTTTTTTCACTCTTCTAAATATTGATAAGTTCAGAACTATCTCACTACCCCGTGCACAAGATTTGGGCGGTATGACATACCCTCTATATTTAATTCATGCACATTTTGGATACATGTTTCTTAATCGATTCGCTACAAATGAGAATCAAACACTTGTATATGCGTTGCTCTTAATCATCGTAATGAGTTTGTCGTGGATATTATGGTATGTGATAGAAGTTAAACAAGCAAATTTCTGGCATAAATTCTTTTCTTTTGCCATAAAACCGGTGAAAAAAATAGAAGCTAAATTAAATTAATCATCAATTACTTAGCTAAAGCCCCAATCGGGGCTTTTTTATTATCTGGAGAAACAAAAATGTCTGAAAACTCTGCACTCGGGGTTAGTGCAGCAACAATATCGCAAAAAGTAACAGCGACTACTGGTGTGGGTTCATTTTTGGGCTTTATCGCAAAAATTGATGTTATCGCTTGGGGCGGTTTAATCATTGCAGCTGTTGGCTTGGCAATTCAGTTTTATTTTGCAATTGCACGTAATCGACGCGAAAAAGTCGAGCATGAAATGCGAAAAGCTGAATATCAATTACGTATCGAAAAATTGAAAGGGGATTGTAATGCAGAATAAAACAAAGTTTTATGCAGTATGTTTAGCAGCTTCGGCTGCTTTTTTTACGTCTTTAATAGGGTATGAAGGTGAAAGATTAAAACCCTATCGAGATAGTATCGGTAAGCCAACTATTGCTGTTGGTGCGACCGTGTATGAAGATGGCACGCCCGTAAAGATGGCTGATCCGCCGATTACAAAAGAGCGATCAAGACAAATTATGAAGCATCACGTATCTAAAGATGAAGTTGCATTTCGAAACAGCATCAAAAATGCACGTTTATCACAAGCTGAATACGACTTGTATCTAGATTTTGTCTACAACTTCGGTCAATCAAACTGGAATAATTCATCAATGCGAACACTGCTCAACCAGGGGCGCAATCGAGAAGCGTGTGAGCGTTTATTGTTATGGCGCAATGCTGGTGGGCGAGACTGTCGTATTCGGTCTAATAATTGTTATGGGGTCTGGGCACGTCAACTTGATCGGCATTCTAAATGCTTGGCGGTGAACTAATGGCTTGGATTCTATTAAATAAGCGATGGTCCCTGATCATCGTTTTGTCAATTTTATACCTGGTGCAAATTGCTTACACAAATCACTTGGCTGGGAAGTTAAAAGAAGCAGATCAGAAATGCTTTGCACAGATACAAGAGATCGAGCGCAAGCAAGTCAAAGCACTTGCTGAAGCACAAAATAAAGTTAATGAAGTGAGCGCAGACTATGAAAAACTCAAATCAGAACAACGAGTCAAAGTCGAACGTGTTACACGTGAAGTGCAAAAGATCGTTGAGCGTCCTAGCTATCAGCGTGATTGTTTTGATGCTGATGGGCTGTCAGAAATCAACAGTCTTATTAAAGCCGACAGTACCCGCAAATCTAATTCAACCATGTCCGGCTTTGAATCAAATTGAAAGCGGGACTGGTAAAGATGCTCTATTGTGGGCAGTTGATACTGTTGCTAAATACAATGAGTGTGATGCACGTCATGCTGCATTAGCAGAATCACTCAATCAAAACAAACGTTAGCATTAGCGTTTGTTTGCAGTGTTTGAAGTAGCGTTCAATTAAGTATTATTTGCGCCAAAGATCCACAAGTTTCTCAATCTCAATATAGATATTTTGGTTGTTACGCTTATTTCTAATTTCCATAATGTATGGTTTCAGAGAGTCAAAATCGCGTATAACAGATGACTTCATCATTCTTTTGTAAAGCTCACCATCAATGGCCTCTTCGAAAATTCCACAAGCTAGGAATTCGTAGTGATTCAGAAATCCCATTATTGCATCATTGTCAGATTTATGAGCAGCTTCATCACTACAGGCTATAGATGTTAATTTATTTTGATCGCGCAATTCAGCAAATTTCTTGCGGCACTCTAGAAACTTTACATCTATTCTCTCATGCAAGGCTAAATCAATTGTGGCGCGTTGGCGAGCTTTCTTCTCATTCTGGGTGTTTTGAGTTTTCAATGCTTTTACTTGCAAAGCATTGAAAATCAGTGCGCCAGCTGCCACTATAACACTCGCAGATTGAATCCAATTCCCTAAGGCTACTCCAAGAAAGATGATTTCTTGTGATGCTAATTCAGCAGCCATAACTGTTACCCCAAACAAAAGATAATTAAAAAGCCCTCTAGAGAGGGCTTCTTGAAACCTATCGGTTTTATGTGTTAAATATTACAACCCTCGAAGCATTCGACAGTTGCATATACCAACTTAGCATCTTTCATAATAAACTCCTTGGGTTTGTGGCTACATAGATATATTATAATTGAAATTATTTGCTTGGTGTAAAAAATCCTACTAAACTTCTTTAAACCTTTAGCATGAGGAAATATTATGCTAAATAGAATAATTGAACAAGTGATTTAGTATTTCTTTTTGTTATGATAGTTATACTAATTAATTAATATCATAGTACTTTTACTTCTATAATTTAATAAATTTTGCCTGTATTGTGACTCTGGTCACTCTCTAACAGCATTTGCGCTATCCAACGTCATCTTGCCTCAAAACATACTGCTGTGAATACATTGAACTTATATCGCTGTAATCTTGATATTCTTCATGTTCATTTTGGACTATGTGAAGATATTTCCCATCTTTTTTTAAGTAAATATATTTCATTCTGCACCCAGCTATTCACAATACTTACTTATAATATTGTTGTTATGTTCAACCCACTTTTCTTGAATATTACGCATTGATTTATTTTGTTCAAAGTAAATTCTATTTTTGATTAAAGCTTTGGAAATATCAGACAGCACAACATTTTCAATCATATTCATAGCTTTGCGAAGATCATCCAAAGTTACCTGGACATATCCATCGGTCACATCATTATCATCATCTTCAGTAGTGTGATTAATGAGTTTCTTAATAGTGTAACTACCAATTGCTAGGCTGTTTGCGATCGTTCCGAAGGTGCGACGCAAGTCGTGAAATGTAAATTGAATGCCAGTTGTTTCCGTTATTGTATAACGAGCTTCTCGCTTATCAACGATATGCGAATCGATCGTGTCACCAGCAAAAACATATTTATTCTTGCCCGCAAGCTTTTTCCGTTCCCTCATGATATACCAAAGCATGTCACCCATTGGCAATAGAAGATCTTCGTGATTCTTTGGATCCTGAATCTTGATAGTTCCATACTTTAAGTCAACATTTGGCCACTCAAGTGTTTCACCTTCCTCTCGGCGAAAACCAGTTAAAATCAAAAGTAGTAAAAAGTCCTGATTTGTATATCCTCGATGATTTGCATTTTGATTGCCTGCCCACCAAGTAGTGCACACTGCAAGAGACCAGTCGTGTATCTGGTCAGATCGAATGTAACCTTTGCGGCGTTTGATCTTATTCCATTTCTTCTCTTTGTAAATAACCCCTACAGGGCTTTTATCAGTAATAATTTTTTCATCATTATCGTTATAAAGTATTGATGCATTGAAGTTATAGACCGCTGATAAAAACTTCATTGCCAGATTTGCCTGAGCTAAACTTCGCACAGATAAATCCATATGTTTGTTTAAAGTCATTTTCTGAGAAATTTCAGTAATCTTAATATCTTTCCAGTCTTTAAAATAATCATTCGCGCATCGATCATATGCATCTATTGTATTAGCACTTAACTTTTTTTTACTTTTATAGACTTCATAAGCTTTTTCTAGTGTTGGGATTAACTCATTAGATTCTTTTTCAGTTTTAAAATCTGCTTTTAATTGGCGTTTCTGGGCAACAGGATCAATACCTTGATGCATCATTAACAATATTTTCTTCGCTTCAGTACGAGCCTGCTCAAGAGTGTACACGCCGTGCTTACCAATAGACTTACGTTTATTGCGTCCATCAGGCATTCTCGTTTCAACAAAATATGTTTTCGACTTGGTCGCAATTAAGCCAAAGCCGATTGTTACTGAGTCGCGATAAAATTTGCTTCCAGATTCTTCAAGAGGGATGCTGTCGATAAATGTTTTTGTAAGTTTGTATCTTTGGCTCATGGCGATTTAGAAAGTACGAAACGATATGCGGCAATATAACACAATATTTTTGAAGCCTACTATAAGCCTATTTTTGAGGAAATTAAATTGATATAGAAAGGAATGAAAACAAGTATCTAATTATAAGTTATTGTTTTTATATTAAAAATAATGCTCCAGAGATGCCGCTGCATGGTCGTTACCCTGAACCCGATGAGTTCAAGGTGGAGGTGACGCATATTTAATGGGTTTCCTACTCGGAGGTAGGCATACACTCAAAATATACAGAACACATCCATAAATTTAAGTATCGGCAGGGGACTAGACGTACTGGCGAACACCCTAGAGACAGTATTAAGTATAACTGATCTTTATACGATGACAATCCTTGTGGATCACATATCTGTAACGATACTTACTAATTGATGGGACTTTGTGCAATTTTACTCAACAGTTTGTTCAACATCTTCTAAAATAGTTTGCAGCAAACGTTCGCAGTGCGCATATTGCTGTAAAGACTTGTTTAAACTAAAAACTTCCTGTGCCATTTGTAGAGCCACCATAATTACCAATTTATTATGTTCGACTCTCGGAGCACTACGACGCATATCATGAAATTTCTGATTCAATAGTTCCGCTGCACGCTCTAACTCTTCACGTTTATCCTCAGTCGTATTGAGGCGAAAAGTCTGCTCAATTAAACGGAGTTCAACGACAATAGTTTCACTCATGATTGTGACTCCTCTTGAGGTTCAGCAATAGGGTGGGCGAGCTGTTGGATTTCTTGTGCATTTTGATCTTGGGCCGTACCAAGAATCGCTAGACGCTGAATAATGGCTTCAACTTTCGATTTAGCCAGTTCATTCTTCTGCAATAGTCGATCACGATCTTGTTGTAGATCCTGAATCTCTTGCATGTTGTTACGCTGTTGGGCTTGTAACTTTTCTTTGATTACGCGTAAATCATTTCGCTCAGCCAAGATTTCTTGGAAACGATTTTTCAGATCAGTGGTACTTTTTTCCAAACGACTATAGCGCTCGGCTAAAGTTGTTGCATCATTATTCAGTTGTTTGAATTGATCTTGTAACTGAGTGAGTTGTTCAGTTAAGTTATCAACTTCATCCTGTTTTTGCGTGATGATGCTATTTTTTTGCACAATTTGTGCATGGTGATCAGTTGCAGCTAATTGTTTAGCTTCAGAAAGCGAGTTATTTTCTCGCTCTAAATGACTTAAGCGTGTTTTTAAAACACCAATATGCGCTTGTAGACGCTGTAATTGTTCTAACATAACGAAGGTCGCACAGAGTTGCAATCAAAGGTAATATATACAGCAGTATAGAGATTGGATAAACGAATGCAAGACGATATTTCAGGTTGGAACGAATGGAATGCTCATTTTGAGGGGATTGAAGAAATTTCAAGTCCAAGTGAGTTACATGGTTTGCTAACAGGTATAGTTTGTGTGACACAAGCACCAACTTCAGATGAATGGTCACAAATCTTAAACACCCTCAATGTACCTCCACTTTCACCCGAAGCCCTCAGAAGTTTGACTGATGAGGCCGAAGATGTAGCACATGCTTTATCCGATGATGAATTAGATTATTTACCAATGTTGCCAGATGACAGTCATGTATTGGCTGATCGAGTTCAAGCATTGGCAGATTGGTGTGCAGGAGTTGTACTTGGTTTTGGTTTAGCTTCGGGGCATATTCGAGGCGAAGAGCAAGAACTGATTGAACATTTACAAGATGTTGCAGCTGTTGAATTTGAAGATTCAGACAATGATGAAGAAGGCGAAGAAAGTTATCAGGAGCTGTATGAGTTCGTGCGCTTAATTCCTGTTAGTCTTTCGATTGGACGAACAAAAGTTCCTGTTGCTGAAAGTTCATTATTGAGAAACTTCCATGCAAAAAGCCGTAATCAAGATGAGACGGTTTCAGATCCACAAACGATCGTTGAAATGTTTACGCCACATCGCCCAAGTTAATTGCATTAATTTTATAGATCCCTCTTCGGAGGGACTTTTTAGTCGTAGGATAATATGAAACTAACTCAAGCAGATTTTAAACAACGTCGAGATCGCCTTGCGGAACAAATGGGCAGTAATAGTATTGCGGTAATTGCGACACGAGCGGAAATGTACCGTAATCGTGATGCAGATTATAAATATCGTGCAGACAGTAGTTTTTATTATCTTACTGGATTTGCTGAACCTGAAGCTGTTGCAGTGATCGAGACTTTTGCTCAGGGTGAGGCATATCGTTATACGCTATTTTGTCGTGAACGTAACCGTGAAATGGAAATTTGGAATGGTTACCGAGCAGGACTAGAAGGTGCAGTCGAACAATATCAAGCAGATCAATCATTTGCCATCCATGAGTTGGATCAGAAAATTGTTCCTTTACTTTTAAATAAATCGAAACTCTTTGTTCGACTAGGACAAACGAAAAAGTTTGATGCTGAAGTGGGTGGGTGGTTACACAAAGCAAAAGCAATGCAACGTCAGGGTGGCGATGCACCTCAGCAAATTATTCAAATTGATTCGATTATTGATGAAATGCGTTTGAAAAAATCGGCGCAAGAAATTGAACTGATGCAGATCGCATCCAATATCAGTGCAGAAGCACATACGCGCGCGATGCAAACTGTAAAGCCAGATATGATGGAGTATGCACTTGAAGCAGAGCTCAATTATATCTTCGGTAAAAATGGTTGTGTGCCTGCTTACAATAGTATTGTAGGCGGTGGTGAAAATGCCTGTATTTTGCATTACGTTGAAAATAATAAGCCGTTAAAAGATGGTGATCTGGTTTTAATTGATGCGGCTTGTGAGTATGAATGCTATGCCTCAGACATTACCCGTACATTCCCTGTAAATGGTAAATTTAGTCCAGAACAAAAAGCACTTTACAATATTGTTTTAGATGCTCAGCTTGCTGCGATTGACGCTACGCGTATTGGCAATAATTATAAATATCCGCATGAAGTTGCTGTAAAGATTTTAACTCAAGGTTTGGTTGATCTTGGTTTACTGCAAGGTGCTGTAGATGAGCTGATAGAGAGTGAAGCATTCCGTCAATTCTTTATGCATGGTACAGGGCATTGGTTAGGCATGGATGTGCATGATGTCGGTTCTTACAAAATTGATGAAGATTGGCGTGCTTATGAAGCTGGCATGGTGGTTACCGTTGAGCCAGGTTTATACGTCGCACCCGATGATGAAACCGTTGATGCGAAATGGCGTGGTATTGGGATTCGTATCGAAGACGATATTGTAGTCACTGAAAATGGACCGTTGGTTTTGACTAGGAATGTAGTGAAAACTGTTGAAGAGATTGAAAGCTTGATGGGTCAGGTGAAAGCATAATCATAAAAATGGGCTAATCGATTAAGCCCATTTTTATATTTAAGAGAATAATAATGAGTGAATATGCACCACAATATACCTTTAAAGAAAGAATCAAAATTATTACTTTACATTGTTTATGGGCAATACCTCTATATCTGATTTTAGATCAACTCTTTTTTCCATGGCTGAAAGAAAGCAATTGGATTCTATGCAATCCATATGGTTGGCATACGCTTTGGTATGGAATGGGGGTATTTGCCCCTCTATTAATGCTTTTGATGGTTGTTTTGCTACAAGGGAGGGATATGTTAAAAATTTATAGATTAAAACAATATCCTTTACCTAATAAAAAAGTAATGAATAAAACAAAATATGTGTATGGTTTTCGGGCAACTTGGCGTTGTTATTTCTTTTTAATTTGGTGTGTGGGTGTACTTGCTTTTACTGTATTTGGTTATTTTACAGCAGTAAAACAGATCAGTCTTGTTGATCAAAAAAGGTTAGAACAAATTCAACAGAAAGAATGTAATGTTTCCAAAATGTAGGGTAATTTTAAAAACACAGACCAAACAAAGTACAAATTCCCTTCCTGATTTGAGTTAGAGTAAGATAGTCCCGAAACTTAAGTCATGAAAAACTGATAAGGAATAATATTATGCAGCAACAAGTCATCATTGTCGGTGGGGGTATGGTTGGACTCAGCCTTGCTTTAATGTTGGCAAAATCTAATATCGAGGTAAAGCTATTAGAAGCTGTGAAATATCCAAATTATGATGATGAAAACCTTGCGCCTTATCACTCAAGTTTTGATGCGCGTAACACCGCTTTGTCACGCCGTAGTGTGCAGATTTACCAAAAATTAGGTTTATGGGATGCATTACAACAACATGCTACTCCGATTTTACAAGTGCATATTACCGAGCAGGGCAGCTTTGGCAAGGCTCGCTTAGTGGCTGAACAAGAGAAAGTAGAAAGCTTTGGGCAGGTGATTGAGAATGCGTGGTTAGGTCGAGTATTACTCACCCAAGTTCGTCAGCAGCCACTGATCGAATTGATTGATGGTGTACAAGTGACTTCACTGACGCAAGATGCAGATCAGGTACAGATCGAAGCGATGCGCAATGGTGAATATATTCATTCGCTCAAATCCAAGTTGGTGATCGCAGCAGATGGTCGAGATTCGTTCTGTCGTCAAGCGATTGGCGTCGGTGTAGATGAACATGATTATGACCAAGTGGCGATTGTCACCACTGTGCAAACTTCTAAACCACATCAACAAGTTGGCTTTGAACGTTTTAGCGCATTAGGGCCATTGGCACTTTTACCGTTACCGGGTGAATACCGCCGTTCAGTGGTTTGGCCTGTGAAGAAGGGTACGGAAGCTGAATGGTTAGGTGAAGAAAATGATCAACATTTCCTTGATGCTTTACAAGAAACCTATGGTGATCGTGCGGGTAAATTTGAAAAAACCGGTAAGCGTTTTAGTTATCCATTGTCTCAAGTCTTGGCACATAAACAAGCCGTTGGGCGTGTAGTGTTGATGGGCAATGCAGCACACACCATTCACCCTGTTGCAGGACAAGGTTTTAATCTGTGCTTGCGTGATGCAGATGTGCTGGTTCGTTTCTTAATGGAACAATTGGCGAAGTCTGATGATATTGGTCAGCCAGATAATTTACTCGCTTATGAACAAGCACGTTTAAAAGATCAGCAGCGTGTGATTAAGTTCTGTGATTCCGTGGTGCGTGGTTTTAGTAATCAAAATCCAATTTTAAAATTAATACGTAATACAGGATTGGTTGCCTTTGACGTGATTCCGGGCATTAAGCCGTTGGTTGCCAATTATGCAATGGGGCTAAAAGCATGAGTGAAATGTTAGATGTTGTCATTGTAGGAGGTGGCTTGGTTGGTGGCTTAACCGCCTTGCTATTGGCACAAGGTGGTGTGCAAGCAACAGTATTGGACGCTGCTCCTGTACTGGATCAAGAGAAAACACTTGCGGTGATGAATCCACGCGTGTTGGCTCTCAGTCAGGCAACCATTCATCTATTAAAGACTGTGGATGTTTGGGAGGATTTAGCCCGTCAGATGCCATATTCAGGCATGCAGGTCTGGAATAAAAATGGCTATGGCGAAATCAATTTTGGGCATGCATCGGAACAGCGACCACATGCAGATCAAGCATTGGGTTCAATGGTGGAGCCGAGTGTCCTGAATGTTGCGATTCAACAAAAAATGTTGCAACAGCTTAAAGATTACCGCACTCAGGTGAAAGTGATTCGTATCGAACAAATTCCATTGGGTTGGTCGATTCAGCTAGCAGATGGTACTACGCTGAAAACCAAACTGTTGATCGGTGCTGATGGGGCAAACTCGTTTGTACGTGAACAAGCTTATATTGATTTGGATGTCTTAGATTACAAACAAGCTGCAATCAGTTGTGCGATTAAAACCACTCAGCCGAATCAATATGTGGCACGCCAAATTTTCCTACCAACAGGACCGTTGGCTTATTTACCAATGGCGAGTTTGGACGCGCAAGACAATGGTTATTGGCAATCGATTGTATGGACATTACCAGATGATTATGCTGATGAATATTCAGCACTCAGTGATCAAGAGTTTATGCAATTGCTGACTCAAGAAAGTCTACAAATGCTTGGTGAAGTGGTTGAAGTACGTTCAAGAGCGCAGTTCCCATTGAAAGCTCGCGCTGCGCAACGGTATATCAAATCAGGTCTAGCATTGATTGGAGATGCAGCACATGTGATTCATCCTTTAGCTGGACAAGGTGTCAATATTGGTTGCTTAGATGCAGCGGTGCTTTGTGATGTTTTGCTGCACGATCTAAAACGTGGTGTGTGGGCAAATGAGCAGACTTTGTTACGTTACGAACATCAACGTAAAGGGCAGAACGACGCCATGATGCACAGCATGTCAGCGATAGGTTGGTTAGAAAGTTCGGAGTTATTTCCTTTTGTTTGGGCGAGAAATTTCGGTCTGAAACAGGTCGAACAACTGGATTGGCTCAAAGATAATTTCATGCAGCAAGCCAATGGTTTGGGGGCGTTGAAAGAGACACGTTATGCATGCTAAAAAACAGTAGATATTTTTTAGACAATCATTTATAAATCAGAGTGAATTTGGTTAAAAAAAGCACAAATTGATAAATATTTTGCTTTGATAAATGAGAAGAGCTTGTTAAATTTCATCAAGTTCTGATGACCAAATAACGATGATGAAGATTTAGTCATTGTGGGGAGAGTAATATGACGGAAATGAATGATTACGACGAAAACACCGAAGATGCTGCTGTAGATGATGAGGAGGCGAAAGCTGCCGAAAGTGGTGCAGACAGTAGCGAAGAATCCATTGCAAATGATGCTGATCTCGCAGAAGCTGAAAGCCTCACTGTTACTGCTAAACAGAAACAACGCCAAGCTTTAGAAGATGAAGTTGCTGCGTTTCTAGCGCGTGGCGGACGTATTACTGAAGTTCCACCAGGCGAAACCCACGAATAAATAAAAGATTAAAAAAACACCACGATTGTGGTGTTTTTTGTTATGTCTTGAAAACAACTAGAGGAGCAATGAAATTGCGATGCTCCACATCATACAACCAATCATAAAATCTAAGACCTTCCATGCCTTTGGGTTAGTAAATAATGGTTTTAACAGTCTAGAACCATATCCCAGACTAAAAAAGAAAATCCATGATGCAACAATACTACCGAGGGCAAAACTGATCTTGTCCTCAAACTGTGTTGCTACAGATCCAATTAAAACAATTGTGTCTACATAGACATGTGGATTCAACCAAGTGAAAGCAAGACCTGTTAAAAGCACTTGAGTTAAGGTCTGCTTTTGATGGCTCATAAGTTCTATGCTTTGAGTGTTTTTAAAAGCTGCATGAAATGCTTTAGCGCCATAGACCAGTAAAAATGTCGCACCTAAATATTTAGCAATTGTTATTAACAGTGGTGACGTAGCCATGATCTCGGCAAAACCCAATACACCTAATGCAATTAAAATGGAGTCAGAAAGTGCACACAATAAGCATAGCCAAAATACATATTGTTGCTTTAAACCTTGTTTGAGAACGAAAGCATTTTGAGCACCAATAGCCACAATAAGACCGCTACCAATACCAAAACCTTTCATAAAGACGCTAAGAGAGAACATAACAAATAAAACGGAAAATCTAGATGTGAGAATTATCTGACTTTTAAAGGTAAAATAAGTAATATTAAGAATAATTAGGTTTGGCTAAAAATAATTTAGGTGGGTGAGTGTTAGATAGTAAACAATGTGAAGCATTTCTTGCTTTAGCTGAAGCAGGAAGTTTTGATGCTGCAGGAGAACACTTATACATTACACCTTCTGCAGTATCGTTACGTGTACAAGCTTTAGAAAAGTATTTAGGACAAGTTTTAATTATTCGCGGACGACCATGTGTGCTTACTCAGGCTGGGCAAACTTTGTTGCAACATTTGCGTCATACTCGGTTAATGGAACAAAATCTTTTACAAGGTTTGATGGGAAAATCCTCTGAATCGGAATTTTATAAGATTGCTTTGGCATCCAATGCGGATTCATTGGCAACATGGTTGTTGCCGAGTATTCAGTCCACATTGTTTAGAGAAAAAATTGTGTTAGAGCTTAAAATTGATGATCAATCGCATACCCATACATTATTAGAAACAGGACAGGTGAATGCCTGTATCACTGCCGAAGAGCAGGTTATGTCAGGTTGTTTAGCACAACCCCTAGGCAAAATGCGTTATAAAATGCTGGCTTCTGCCGACTTTGCAGCTCATTGGTTTAGGACGGGTGTAAATAGAGAAAGTTTAAGAAAAACACCAGCAGTTATTTTTAATCATAAAGACTTAATGCATTCAGAGATTTTATTAAAGGGGTATGGCTTACCGATGCAAAGTTATCCCTATAGTTTTATTCCAGCAACAGATGCTTTCGTCAAAGCAATTCAATTAGGTTTGGGTTATGGCATGGTGCCTGAGTTGCAGGTTCAACCGCTACTCGAAAATGGAACGCTTGTTGATATTATGCCTGATGCCCAACTTGATATTCCATTATATTGGCATCATTGGAAACGACAGTCTAAACAACTGGATGTATTGACAGAATGTATTGTTCAAGCGGCTAAGCAAGCGCTGAAATGATGGAAATTTTTGATAATAGAGCAAGGTAATATCTCGTGATAATTACCTTGCATCCATGTTTAGAACTAAGCTTGAGTCAACTCTAAAGCTCGTTGATATGCTACTTTCTTTTTAATTCCAGTTAAATCTGCGGCAAGTTGAGATGCTGCTTTTACGGATAAATCTTGCAGTAAGCGTTTTAATAGCTCATCCAATTTATCTTGTGCCATATCTTTTTCAGTGGTTGCACCACCAACAACAAGGACAATTTCGCCTTTCTCTTGGTTGTGATCATTTTGAATGAAATTAAGTAACTCTTTTAAAGTCATTTTCTTGATGGTTTCAAAGGTTTTGGTGATTTCACGGGCAAAACCTACTGGACGATCTTCACCAAAAACTTGGACCATATCTTGAATACACG
Organism: Acinetobacter haemolyticus; assembly: GCF_003323815.1. Lineage (NCBI taxonomy): Bacteria > Pseudomonadati > Pseudomonadota > Gammaproteobacteria > Moraxellales > Moraxellaceae > Acinetobacter > Acinetobacter haemolyticus. The sequence continues at coordinate 2,311,288 of NZ_CP030880.1, read as the reverse complement.
CCAAAATACGATGTGGAGCTTCATAAAAAATGAGTGTTTGTGTTTCATCTTTGAGTTTCTCAAGTTGGCTAATTCGTTGAGACGCCTTTGATGGTAAAAAACCTTCAAAACTAAAGCGATCACTCGGTAAACCAACTGCACTTAATGCGGCAATTGCGGCACATGCACCCGGGACTGGAATCACACGAATACCATGTTCTTGAGCTGCACGAACAAGTTTAAACCCTGGATCACTAATTAAAGGTGTTCCAGCATCGCTGATTAAGGCAACTGTTTCTCCATTTAACATTCTTTGGAGAAGTTGATCAATTTTGTTACTTTCGTTGTGATCATGGCACGCAGTGAGCGGAGTTGAGATATTATAGTGTTTGAATAATTGAGCAGATTGTCTAGTATCTTCTGCTGCAACCACCGAGACTGATTTTAAAATATCGATTGCACGAAACGTCATGTCATCCAAGTGCCCAATCGGGGTTGCTACAACAAATAATTGAGCACTCATAAAAGGTAACTCCATAATGTATTCAAAAAAATATTGGCTGCTACTGAGTTTGGCAGCATTGATTAGTCCAGCTTATGCGGACGTGTTGGTCATTCTACCTGAATCAGGTCCTATGGCGCGAGCTGGTGAAAGTATTAAACGCGGTTTCATGAGTGCTTATACAGCATCGGGAAGTAAAGAAAAAATTATTTTCGTGGATTCTGCAAAAAGTAACGTAAATCAAATTTTTAAAACTAGGGTTAATAAAAATACGAAATTGGTTGTTGGGCCATTAGGCCGATCTGATATTGAGGCGGTGATTAAACTAAAACCGAAAGTTCCTGTGTTAGCACTAAACGATGTGAATACACAAACTGAAAATGTATGGCAATTTAGTTTGGCTAAACAGCATGACGCTGAAGCTTTAAATAAATTACTCATCAAGGATCAAATCCAAACTTTATTGGTATTGCGTGAAGCTGGGACTGAGTCTGCGACAGAACTATTTATGATGTCACTCATGTCTCAGTCACATGCTGCGATTGAAGTGATTCATGAATTACCTAAAAAACTACCTAAAAAAACAGGATTGTTACTATTAGGGGATCATGAGTGGATGATGGAGCTTGGTTCATTACCAAAACAGAATATTTATGCAACTCCGATGAGTATCGAAGAGGGGAAATCTATTCCCATCGGATTACGTTTCTGTGATACCCCCGCTTTATATAATGGACAATGGGCTGACCTAATTGAGGCTTACAAAGAACAACCAGAGAATATGGCATTTCAACGTTTGTTGGCATTTGGTGGTGATGCATGGACGCTTAGCCAGCAGTTCCTAGCCGGTGCTGATAACCAACAATTTTCTTTTGTTGGACGAACGGGGGCTATTGAGGTGAATGCGGGCAAGATCAATCGACAGCCTTATTGCTTTGAACAGCAGAAAAAACACATCCAAATTTTAAAATAAGATATCTCACGCATGGAACAGCAAACAAATTCTATGGGGCAATGGGCTGAGGAAGCAGCAAAGACATTGCTCCATTCTCATGGGTATCAATGTATCAGTCAAAATTATCATTCACGTTTTGGTGAAATTGATTTAATCGTTAGGCGTGGTCAAGAACTTGTTTTTGTTGAAGTAAAAGCCAGATCCTCTGGGAGTTATGCTCATGCTTATGAGGTGATTACCCAAGCGCAAAAGCGTAAAATTATTAAAACAGCCAAATTCTTTTTACAACGTTATCCTAGTTATTATGACTTTGATTGTCGTTTTGATGTGATTTGTTTTGATTTTCCACAGAAAATTGCAAAAACAGTACAACCAGATTTTTCAAAATTGAAGTATGATCAGCAATGGATTGAACATGCATTTACTTTAGACTAATTCTGGCAATATGATCTAAAAGTAGGTGTGGAAGATTGAGCAAATGTGTGAATAGGGAGTCTTGCCAAGTGTTAAAACGTTTATCGATCACGTTACTTTGCGCTGCAAGTTTATCGGGTTGTGCGAGCTTTATTTCTGGCGGAACAGGGACTGCACCTGTTGGCACAAATAGTGGTGATCGTAGTCTAGGACAAGTTTTTATTGATTCTTCAATCAAACGTACTGCAAATGTTAATTTATACAAATTAGATCATCGTTTTAGACAGTCCCGCATCAATATTGAAAGTTTTCACAGCAACGTGCTTTTGACAGGTCAAGTGCCTGATCCATATTTAAAGCAACTTGCTGAGGATAATGTACGTGCAATGAGTGATGTCAAAGCGGTACATAACTATATTACAGTAGGCGATAAAGTTGGTTATAGCACGATCATGCAAGATGGTACGGTCACTGCAAATACACGTGGCTTGTTGATGAGAGCGCCTGTCGTATCGGACAGTAAGGTTTTAGTTCATACTGAAAATGGCGTGTTGTATGTGATGGGGCGGTTAAATACGGCTGAGATTAGAGATTTAGATGATGTCTTACAAAAAGTCGGCAATGTGAGTAGAATTGTGACTTTGGTTGATAATATCGACCAAACAGCAGGGACTTCAACGGCTCGAGTAGGGACAGCAACAACACAGTCTCTGGTTGAAACACCAGTAGCGATTGATCCTGATCAAGCTGAGCCTGTGACTATTACCCCAACTAATCCCTAATTTATGAAACAACTTATTCAACAAGTTCAAGAAAATGTTATACGGGCGAAAGACTTTTATAAAGAATTTCGTCTGTATGATTTTGCAAGTTATTCGATTAACTATTTAACGCCTAAAGATACTTTCGAAAAGGAAGAACACCTTGCTTATGGATTAAAAGCACGCCAACGTTTAGATCTATATCGAAGTAAAAATGCCAAGCCGCAAAAACCGCTGATTGTCTTTGTGCATGGGGGATCATGGCAGCATGGCAATAAGCGAGATTATTTGTTTATCGGTGAAACATTTGCCCGTGAAGGCTATGATGTCGCTGTGATCAATTATCATCTTGCACCTGAGCATATTTTTCCTGCTTTTATTGATGATATTGCACAAGCTATCCATTATCTGAATCAGAATCAAACGAAGTTAAAGATATCAACAGAAAATCTGATTTTGATGGGGCATTCCGCTGGTGCATTTAATGTGATGTCTGTGGTTTATTCTGCTCAAGCGAAGAACTTTAAATATAAAGATCAAATCAAAGCGATTGTTGGATTGGCAGGTCCTTATCATTTTGATTATAAAGGTGATCCACTTGCAGAACATGCCTTTGATCTGAATATTTCTTATCAACAAGTTATGCCATATTATTTTATTGAGCCTAATCAAATTAAGCATTATTTGTTAATAGCTGAACAAGATCAATTGGTAGAAAGAAGAAATACGCTTGATTTGGATATTGCACTCAGGGAAAAGGGTAATCATAGCCATATTTCGATTATTCCCAAGACTGGGCATATTACCATTGTTGCCACATTGGCAAGTTTGATGAGCCATTATTTCAAGACGAAGCGGACTATTTTACATTTCTTGGACGAAGCATTGAATCCATGAAGTCATAAGAAAAGCATCGATTAGGATGCTTTTCTTTTTTCAGTCATCTGCATAATCATGCTATGAGCAATACTTCCTTTAAATGGGATCTGTGGTAACTGATCGAATTTAAAAAACTGAGCATCACTGATCTCTTCAAATTGTAATTGGATCTCTCCAGACTCATATTCAGCATGAAAGGCAATCATCAAATTGCTCGGGAATGGCCACGGTTGGCTAGACATATAACTTATATTTTTAAGCTTTAGGCCAACTTCTTCCATTGTTTCACGTTGTACTGCTTCTTCTAAAGTTTCACCAACTTCTACAAAACCAGCGATTAAACCATACATATTGCCTTTGTTATGGGCTGATTTAGCAAGTAATACTTCATTGCTACCGCGTGTGATAATCGTGATTATACAAGGCTGAACACGTGGATATTGATGATAACCACAAGCTGGACAAATCATGGCATATTCTTTGGCATGAATTTCAGTACGATGACCGCAGTGACTACAGAACTTATGATTACGACGCCATTCAAGCAGTTGTACCGCACGGCTGGCCTGTAGGAAATCTGATGTTGACCAAGTCTGAATCAAATCACGGATAGGAACAAGTTGAAAGCCTTCAGGGATGATTTCGCCTTCTAACAGGTCACGTGCAATGACATGATCATTTGGATGTATGGGAAGATCACTTGCTAACTTTTCAACTTTAGGCAGTTGAAAATTTTCATCGACTAACAGTTTTTGGTGTTGGAAAATATAAGCAAGTGATCGTTGAGACATTAGGCTGCTATCGTTTGTAATTGCTGACTATTTGATAATGCCACATCAAACATAGATTGCAATACAGGTTGTTTATTCCTTAAGTTATCCACCAACAAATCTAAACCTGCTACGACATTGAGTAGACAATTGATTTGTTCAGCATCTAATGCTTGGTTCTGAGCAAGACGGTGTTGAGCAAAATCTGCTGCACCTAATAATGCAGTTTGTTGTGCGGTACTACCTAAGAATTGGGCTGCACCTGACAGTTCTTTGAGATAGTCAGGCAAAGCTTCAATGCTATGTGAGGTCGGATCTTGGGCATATAAGCTGAGAGTCTGCGTAAGCGTCTCGATTAATGTTTTCGTTTCAGTCAATAAAGCTTTATGTGCTTCATCTAAACGATCAAGTGAGATTTGTAGATTATTCACACGAAGCTGTAGACGGCTAGAGGTATAATTGCGCTCTAAAATACCAATTGAATTCATTGAAGCTAAAATACCATTCATTAATTGTTGAACTGAACTAGCGTCGGTCAGGAAATCAGAATGGCTTAGTTTTTCAGCTTGTTGTGTGATCTCTTTTGCAGCTTCATTTAAATTGAGAACTTTGAAAACATTAGCAAGTTGATTGAGCTTTTGCTGAATCTCTTGAGTTTTCTCTGTGGACATGTTTTGGTAGTTGTACTCAATTTCATTACGAATTTGGGCCATTTCATCCGTCATCAATCGGCTAACGGTATGAATGGTTTCATAGTCTGGACCATAAAGATGACGACTCAATACTTGAAGCTGGGTGTCACTCAGTAACTCGTCACCAATATTGAGTTGATCACGAATGTGATGCGAAATATTGTTTTCTTGGCTGATACAAATCGATAATACATCCGCAAGATCACTGAGTTCAGCTGCATATGTAGACGGCTGGTTTAAAAACTTAGCAATATTGGTTTCGATTTGAATAAGCGTTCGTAACCGAGCTTCGGTAATAGAAAGCTCATCAATTAAACCTAAAGCAACGTTGACTAATTGCCAATATTGTTGACTTGGTAGCTCGGTAGATAATCCAGTTAGATAAACACCAACAAGTTTGATGCCTTGTAAATCAAGAGGAGTTTCTGTCTGTTTAATCAGTTTATGCAAACATAACTTATAAAGCTGATGAATGTATTGAGATTTCTCTAGTGTTGGGGCAAGTGGCAGATTAAAACGAGGACTAATCAGACTTAGTAGAGGCTGAATTGTTTGACCTTCTTTCGTTAATGGCTTGCCCAAAGCTAGCTCTAAACGATTCAAGGTATCGAGTAAGAACTGAGGAACTTTAACTTCGCGTAAACAAATAAACTCAATATAGCGTTTCAGCATCGTCGTACCTTCACTCAACGCAACCACATCACTGGTTTTAATTTGTTGAGGTTGGGCCATGATCTTACGCATAAGTTCACTTGAGTATTGGGTAATTTGCGATAAATGTGGCATATCAATCAGTGCAAGTACCTGAGTGCATTGCTCAAACTGATTGAGTGCATCATCAATTCCGAAGGGTAAAGCTTGTTCTTCGGCAAGGGTATTGACCGCTGTTTCTACCAATTTAATCGAATTGTCGATTTCATTTTTTATTATTAATAATGCCGTTGGGTCGAAATGAATCGAGGTTTGGTAAGACATATGACCTACACCTTTCCTGAGTTGTTATATCCATGGACCTCCTTTTGAGGAGGTCTAAATCACTTACAGTTAATATAACTTAACTTTGAAGGCTTGAAATATAAAAAGCGACATTGATTCAAAAATTTATTTTGCGAAAAGGCAAGGTTCTCCGTGTTTTTCTTCAAATTGTTTGACCCACGTCTCATGTTCATTTAACTCATGTTCAGATGGACGAATCACAGCTAAGTCAATTTGGACATGTTGACGTGTGGTTTTATTTTGATTTTGTTCATGTTGAGATAATGCATCGATGTCAAATGAAACCTGTCCACCTGTCATCGCAAGGTAAACATCGGCTAAAATTTCAGCATCGAGTAATGCGCCATGGAAGGTACGATCTCGTGCTGGGATCTCATAACGTCTAACCAATGCATCCAAAGAATTTTTTTGTCCAGGATGCTTATTCTTTGCGAGTGCTAAGGTATCTGTAACTTCACATACCTCTGAAAGTAAAGGTAAACCAACACGTTTAAACTCCATATCGAGGAAGTTCATATCGAATGTTGCGTTATGTGCAATGATTTCAGCACCTTTTAAATAAGCAAACAGGGCATCTGCAATTTCAGCATACTTTGGTTTGTCTTGTAGAAATTCATCAGTGATACCGTGCACATCAACCGAGTCGCCTACAGGTTTTTCTGGATTAATATAAATATGAATCGAACTACCTGTGAGTTTACGATTGATCATCTCAATCGCTCCGACCTCGATGATACGATCACCATCTTGATAATAGAAACCCGTGGTTTCAGTATCGAGGATTAGTTGACGTGGGCCTTGCAACTTTAATTTAGCTTCGGTCACAACAATGTGTGGATGTTGATTCGTTACCACTGATTCCATAGTTTGAACTGGATTTTGTGCTTCAGCTTCATCTAGCAGAGTCACTGACTCATTTTCAGTATCTAACTCATCATTCATTTCATCTGTATCGAGGTCTAAACCCAAAGGATCATTCAAAAGCCAATCGGCTTCAGACTTTTTTATATCAGCGTTAGCCTGTGTTGATGCTTTGAGTTGTTGAGCAGTTTGTTCAGCCCCTAAGTTTGCGAGTTGATCCGCCATTTCATTGCCGGCATGACCAGCATGACCTTTGATCCAATTCCATTCGATATCACGATTGGCACAAACAGCATCTAATTTTTTCCAAAGATCTGGGTTTTTTACATCCTTCCAGTTTTTCTTTTTCCACCCATGAATCCATTCGGTAATCCCTTGTTTTACATAATTAGAATCTGTCCAAATGATAAGGTGTGCATCGATTGGGCAAAAAGAAATACCTTCAATTGCAGCTTGTAGCTCCATACGGTTGTTGGTTGTTTCTGCTTCACCACCGAACAGTTTATGTTCTTCTTGTTCTGTAATGATATATGCACCCCAACCACCTAAGCCTGGATTGCCTTTACATGCGCCATCAACATAAAGAGTGATTGTTTGTGACATATTTGAACCTGAACAATATATGAGTAAAAAACTTGATCTATTTTGCAATAAAGTCTGCAAAAATAGCCGAAGAGAATAGTAGCACTCCCTCGAATATCATGCATTGTAAAGCTAAAATCAGATGTTGTGAGTTACAAAACTCATGTTTTTTAATTTCTTGTAACATTTCCATGCAAATCACGTTAAATTATTGCCTTGTCTATGTAGCAGGCTTTACTACAATGGCTATCAAAGTAATAAACTAGCGTAAGTTGACTGGAAGATTTTATGTCTAAATCGAGCACATTGGTGTCGCGTACATCTGCAACATCATTATTCAAAATCACTGTACTCACTTCTGCTTTAGCTGCGCTGGGAATTACAACGGGCTGTTCTTCGACACCTCATTCTGCAAAAACCTCATCTTCTAAGCAACTTGGATCGGGTTATTTAGATGCGAGTAGCTTAGACTCGCTTGAAGATCTGTTATCTGCCACAGATATGCGTGCAGTAGAAGGTGATCGTCTACTCGTGTTGAAACATGGTGATGTGTGGAAGCGCATGACTGTGGGTTTCAAAATGGATTTGAATCGTTGGGACTCGCGTATTGAAGCTCAGCGTGGTTGGTTTATTTCGCGACAACCGTATTTGGATCGATTGAGTGCACGTGCTAGTCGCTATTTGTACCATACTGTTAAAGAAGCTGAACGTCGTGGCATGCCAACTGAATTAGCTTTGTTACCTGTCATTGAAAGCTCTTATGATCCAGCGGCAACAAGTAGTGCGGCTGCGGCAGGTCTATGGCAGTTTATCCCGAGTACGGGACGTATTTATGGTTTACAGCAAACGAGTCTTTATGATGGCCGCCGTGATGTGGTGGAGTCTACACGCGCTGCCTACGAGTTCCTTGGGAGTTTATACAACCAGTTTGGTTCTTGGGAGTTAGCTTTAGCTGCTTATAACGCTGGTCCTGGTCGTGTACAACAAGCGATTAATCGAAATCGTGCTGCAGGTCTGCCGACTGATTATTGGTCATTAAAATTACCACAAGAAACCATGAACTATGTGCCACGTTTCTTGGCAGTTGCACAAATTATTAAAAATCCAAGTGCGTACGGGGTGTCATTGCCTCCAATTGCAAATCGTCCACACTTTCGTGAGGTGTCATTATCTGGACCTATGGCATTGAGTGAAATTTCTACAATCACGGGTCTAAGTCGTGCTGAGTTATATGCATTGAACCCTGCACATCGTGGTGAAGTGATGGACCCAACGAGCCCGATGCGTATTTTGATCCCAGCAGATTTAAGCCCATCTATTGATGCTCGACTTCGTTCAAATAAATCATCTGGTGGTTTCTGGGCGAGTAAAACGCCACCACCAGCGATGAATACTTCAACAAATACAAGTACAACAGTTCGTACAACGACAAGTACGACTGCACCATCAAGTAACACCACAGTAAAAACAACACCAACGATGACGGCGAGTAGTACCACTACTCGTCCAAGTTCAACGACGACGAATACTAGAATCTCTACACCAAGAGGGTCTGATGCATTGGCTTCTTTTGCAGCAGCGGCAGATGTTCCAAGCGCACCACGTATTCCAGTAGCGGTTACACCAGCAGCCAATGTAAAACCAGTAAGCACCGAGCCACCGATTTCGGGCAAAGAACGTGAGCAAATTCTTGCAGCCATGAAAGCCGAAGGCCAGCAGAAATCAGTTACTCAAGTTTTAGAGCCGCAAGCCACACAAGCTGAAAAAGATCAGGTCGTTGCTGAAATCAAGGCAATTGCACCAAAGGGTACGGAGATCGTCGATCCGTTTGATGGAAAAATTAAGTTAACAGCGATTCAGACTAGCCAATCTGTAGCAGATGAAAAAGGACAAGAAGTAAGCAAAGGCTTTGCTTATCCAAGAAATCTAGTTGAAGATAAAGTTACTGCCAATAGCGAAGATGCAAAACGTAACCAAGGCAAACCTTATATTAGTACAGATACAGAAGTAGTTGTCGTCGCACCAAAAGGTAAGCGCAGTACTTATGTGGTACAACCAGGTGACACGTTGGCTGTTATTGCCCAAAAAAATAGTGTGAACTGGCGTGATATCGCAAAGTGGAATCAAATTGATCCTGCTGGTACTTTATTTGTGGGTACGAGCTTATATTTATATGATGCAAAGCCACAAGCTGAGACTACAAAAGCGACAGAAACTAAACCAGAAAGTTATGTGGTACAGTCTGGTGATAGTCTCACTAGTTTAGCCAGTCGTTTTGATTTAACGATCAAACAGTTGGCGGACTATAATAATTTATCTATTACGGATGGATTGTTGGTCGGTCAACGATTAACTTTAAAAGAACCAAAGAATAATCCCCGTACATCACAGCAAACTGCTCGTGCAACTGAAGCAAAAGCTGCGACCTCACAAAAAGTTGCGACTAAATCATATACGGTTAAACGTGGTGAGTATTTGAAACTCATTGCAGATCGTTATGCGTTGTCAAATCAAGAACTGGCAGATTTGACTGAAGGATTGTCGGCAACAAGTAGCTTGATGGTTGGACAGCGAATCAATGTCCCATTACAAGAAGTGAGTCAAACCGAAGAAACAACCAATACCAAGAATACTGTAAAACATGAAAATGTTACGGCATCAACCAGTTACAAGACAGAAAATTATACGGTGCAGCGTGGTGATACCTTGTCGAGTATTGCTACTCGATCAAAGATCACACTGAATGAGTTGGCGGAGTTAAACAATTTAAAAGCCAATAGTGGTATTCGCCTTGGACAAAGTTTGAAGATTCCTGCTGGCTCAACGGTGCCAGATCAGTATGTGGTTCAGTCAGGAGATAGCTTGAATGCGATTGCCAGCCGATATAATTTACAGGTAAGTTACTTGGCTGACTTGAATGGTTTAAAACCGACTTCAGGTGTGCGTATTGGACAGCGTCTGAAATTAACAGGTGAAGTCGCAAGTGTTGAAGCGCCAGCACCTGCGGAGCCAACGAGAAATAATTCTGCTGCTACAAGCAGTCGCAATACAAATACTGAGCAATATACCGTGAAAGCAGGTGAGTCTTTAAATAGTATTGCGAACCGTTTGGGAATGACAGGCCGTGAACTTGCTGACTTAAACCAGCTGCGTGCCAATACAGGTTTACAGCGCGGTCAAACCATCTTGATCCCGAAAACAGTAACTGAATATCGTGTTAAACGTGGTGATACTTTAATTGGGTTGGCAAGTCGCTATGGGATGCAAACCACAGCATTGGCTGAAATGAATGACTTGGCTCCGAATACACAGTTACGTATTGGTGACGTGATTAAAGTTCCAAATCTATAAGGATATATATGCACTTGTCTCATGGAAGAGCACAAACTCTCATCCTTTTATTTGGTCTAGGGCTGGGTAGTCAATTTAGTTTGGCTGCTCAACAAACGACGCCTTTTTTGGCAGTACATGCAACGCCTCAGTACACCCATTTAAAAGTGATGCCTTATGCAAATGTTGATGCACCTAAAGGCGGAATCTTAAGCCAATCAAGTAATGGAACCTTTGATAACCTGAACAGTATGAATGGCAAAGGCAGTTCAACGGATGGAGTCAATTATCTGTTTGATACCTTGATGGATTCTTCGTTAGACGAACCGAATGTCATGTATCCATTGCTGGCAGAAAAGGCAACCTACGATCCACATAAGCCTAAATTTGTTATTTTCTATCTGAATCCTAAGGCTCGGTTTAGTAACGGTGATGTGCTGACTGCTGAAGATGTTAAATTTACTTTTGATACCTATCAGCAAAAAGCCAATCCTGGACTAAAGATGTATTTGTCTGATTTGGAAAAGACAGAAGTTTTATCTAAGCATCAAGTCAAATTTACCTTTCGATCTGATGATAATGCAGAAATGCCGCTCATCGTGGCAAGTTTACCGATTTACTCTAAAAAAGACTGGCAGAATAAAGATTTTACCCGTGTAACGATGCAACCAATTTTAGGGTCAGGTCCTTATTTGATTGATCGGATTGATGCTGGGCGGAGTATCACCTATAAACGAAATCCAAATTATTGGGGTAAAGACCTTCCTGTCAATCGTGGACGTTATAATTTTGATCGCCTTAGATATGTGTACTATCGTAATTTAGATATAACCTTTGAGGGGTTTAAATCTGGACAATTCACGCTGCATGAAGAGAATACGTCTCGTCGCTGGGTGACCGAATATAAATTTCCTGCTGTCCAAGCGGGACTTATCAAAAAATATAATGCAAATTTAGCCAAGCCTCTAGATTTTCAGAGCTTTGTATTTAATACAAGGCGAAAACCCTTAGATGATATCTATTTGCGTAAAGCTTTGAGTTATGCCTACGATTTTGAGTGGCAAAATAAGGCTTTGTTTTATGGACAATACCAACGTTTACAGAGTTATTTTGCAAATAGTGAATTAGCCGCAGTTGGGCGACCATCATCTGCTGAGCTTTCGGTCATTGATCCTTATTTATCAAAATTAAACCCATTGATGCAAAAGGGTTTTTTGGCTGATTGGAAATTTCCTGCATCAGATGCTAGTGGTTTCAACCGGAAGAATCTACTATCAGCTCGCCAAATCCTACAAGATGCGGGGTATTCGGTTCGCAATGGTCGTTTACTTGATCGTCAGGGTAAACCCATTGAAATAGAACTGCTAATTCATCAAGATGGTTTACAACGTACTTTGATGCCTTTTGTTCGCAATTTGAAGCGTTTAGGTATAACGGTAAATATTCGACATGTTGATGTGCCACAGTATATAGAAAGAATGCGCCGTGGTGATTTTGATATGACCACGATGCGTTTACCGCAAACCATTACACCAGGGAAAGAACAAGCTCAGTTTTGGGGAAGTAAAGCGGCTGATGAAGAAGGGAATTATAATTTTGCAGGTATTAAAAATCCTGCCATTGATCAAGTAATCCAAAAAATTATTGCTGCTGAAAGTCGTGAACAAGTGATACTGCATACACGGGTATTAGATCGTTTATTGCGGGCGGGTTATTATCATATTCCAACTTATGGAAAGCCTGAAATATGGTTGGCATATTGGGATATGTACCACCAACCGAAGCAAAAACCAAAATTATCTATTGGTTTGGATTACTGGTGGGTAGATGCTGAAAAAGCGAAGAAAGTAGATCAATATTTACGTAGGAAATAATCAGTCTGGATAATAGGGATAAGATTGATGAGAACATATATATTAAAACGGCTATTACTGATTATTCCAACTTTGTTTTTTATTTTGTTGATTAATTTTGCAGTGATCCAAATTGCACCCGGTGGACCTGTCGAACAAGCAATCCAACAGGCACAAAGTTTTCAGGGAGTGGGTTTATCTGGAGGGGAAACTGCACAAAGTTCTCAGACACAGTATCAAGGTGCGCGTGGCTTAAGTGCAGAAATGGTTGAGCAGATTAAAGCTCAGTATGGCTTTGATAAGTCTGCACCAGAACGCTTCTGGTTGATGCTTAAGGGCTATCTTTCTTTTGATTTTGGGACAAGTTTCTTTAAAGATAAACCTGTTACTCAATTGCTCTATGAAAAAATGCCTGTGACGATTTCGTTGGGTTTATGGAGTACGCTGTTAATTTATCTAGTGTCTATACCTCTTGGCATACGCAAGGCCAAACAGCATGGCTTAATCTTTGATAAATCGACCTCGTTGTTATTGGCAGTGGGGTATGCTGTTCCATCTTTTGTCTTTGCGGTATTGCTCATTGTATTCTTTGCGGGTGGGAGTTATTTTCAATGGTTCCCACTACAAGGGCTGGTATCTGAAAACTTCGCTCAACTGAGCATGCTCGATAAAATTAAAGATTACTTCTGGCACATGAGCTTGCCGCTATTGAGTATCGTATTAGGTGGATTCGCAGGTTTAACCTACCTTACAAAATATTCCTTTATGGAAGAATTAAATAAGCAATACGTACTGGCAGCACGTTCAAAAGGGTTAACTGAAAATCGTGTGTTATATGGGCATGTGTTCCGTAATGCCATGCTGATTGTAATTGCAGGATTGCCTGAAGCATTGGTTGGAATATTCTTCGTGGGTAATTTATTCATCGAGATTATTTTTAACTTGGATGGGCTTGGTCTATTGGGGTTTGAGGCTATTGTCCAGCGTGATTACCCTGTGATTTTTGGTACTTTATTTTTGTTTACCTTGCTTGGTTTAATTTTACGTTTGATTAGTGATGTGTTGTATCAAGTGATTGATCCTCGAATTAACTTTGATTCGCGAGGAGTAAAATAATGTCACCAGTGATGAAAACCCGTTTAACGCGTTTTAAAAAAAATAAATTGGGTTTCCGATGTTTTATTCTTTTTACCATTATTTTTATATTATCTCTGGCCGCAGAGTTTATTGCCAATGACAAGCCGTTATTGGTGAAATATCAAGATAGCTTTTATTTCCCTGTTTTCAAAGACTATCCAGAAACGACTTATGGTGGTGTGTTTGAGACTGCAACGGATTATCAAGACCCTGCTGTACGTGAGTTAATCTCTGCACATGGCTGGATGATTTCACCGATTGTTCCATTTTCATATCAGACCCCAAATTTGGAATTAACCGTTCCTGTGCCTTCTAAACCCACAGCACAAAACTGGTTGGGTACGGATGATCAAGGGCGCGATGTGTTGGCGCGAGTGCTGTATGGTTTGAGGGTGTCGTTGTTATTTGGTTTTGCCTTGACAATTTGTGCCGCAGTTTTAGGCATCATTGTGGGAGCGGTTCAGGGCTATTATGGTGGTTGGGTTGACTTGCTTGGACAGCGTATTCTTGAGGTATGGGGTGGATTGCCAATGTTATTTATGGTGATGATCCTCGTGAGTATGTTTACACCCAATGTATATTGGCTGTTTCTGATTATGCTGTTATTCGGCTGGACAGCTTTGGTTGGGTTAGTTCGTGCAGAGTTTTTACGCGCGCGAAATTTTGATTATGTGCGTGCTGCTCGAGCATTGGGCGTTAGGGATCGTACAATTATTTTTCGACATATTTTACCGAATGCCATGAGTTCAAGCCTGTCGCAATTACCATTTATGTTGACAGCGAATATTACAGCATTAACTGCACTGGATTTTTTAGGTTATGGTTTACCACCAGATGCAGCTTCACTTGGTGAGTTATTACTACAAGGGAAAAATAATTTAAATGCACCTTGGTTGGCATTGTCGGGTTTTTTTACACTCGCAATTGTGTTGTCATTATTGATTTATATTGGGGAGGCAACACGTGATGCATTCGATCCAAGACAATGATTTAAAAAAAGATCATGTACTCAGTGTTAAACAATTAACTGTTACGACAGAGACAGGCCAAGTTTTAGTGGATCAATTGAGTTTCGATTTAGCTGCGGGTGAAACAGTCGCAATCGTTGGTGAGAGTGGTTCAGGGAAATCAGTTAGCAGTTTGGCCTTGCTCGGATTGTTACCGAGCCATTTAAATATTCAGGGTCAAGCATATCTGAACGATCAGGACTTATTGGCTTTAGATTCAATCGCATTACGTCAAATTCGTGGGCAAAAAATTGCCATGATTTTCCAAGAACCAATGACTGCTTTAAATCCTTTACATCGTGTTGAGAAAATCATTGGTGAAACATTATTGTTACAGGGGTGGCCAAAAACAAAAGTAAGAGAAAAGGTCATTGCCTTATTAAATGATGTGGGCATACCCGAACCTGAACAAAAATTACGTCGTTATCCCCATGAGTTGTCTGGTGGGCAAAGACAGCGCGTGATGATTGCTATGGCATTGGCACTTGAGCCAGACATTCTGATCGCCGATGAGCCGACAACAGCACTGGATGTAACTTTACAAACACAGATTTTAAACTTGCTTAAACAGTTACAGCAACAACGTAATATGGCAATGATTCTGATCAGTCACGACTTGAATCTTGTTAAGCGCTATGCAGATCATGTCATTGTCATGAATAAGGGAAAAGTAGAAGAGCAGGGTGCGATCACGGAAATTTTTACCCGACCTCAAGCGAGTTATACACAACATTTATTGGATCATGATTTTGGCCAAGCCATCCCATATGTAGAGGGACAGGTTATTCTTCAATTAGAACAATTAGCCGTAAGATTTCCAATTAAACAAGGGCTGCTGAATCGCGTAAAAGATTATTTTACCGCAGTTGAGCCATTGAGTTTGAGCTTAGAGCAAGGAGAGTCTCTAGGCGTCGTAGGGGAAAGTGGATCAGGGAAATCGACTTTGGCCTTAGCAATTACCCGTTTGATTGAAAGTGATGGGAAGATTGTTTTCTTGGGGCAGGATTTGAATCAACTGAATGAAAAAAGATTGCGCCCTTTGCGAGCAGATTTTCAGATTGTGTTTCAAGATCCATTTAGCAGTTTGAACCCACGTATGACGATCGGGCAGATTATTGGTGAAGGATTGGCACTGAAAGTATTGGATCAAGCACTGGTAGATCAACAGATTGAAAAGACGTTGGAAAAAGTGGAATTGCCGATAGACTTTAAAAGTCGATATCCGCATGAGCTTTCTGGAGGGCAACGGCAACGCGTTGCTTTGGCACGCGCTCTAGTTTTACAGCCGAAATTGATGATCTTGGATGAGCCGACTTCAGCATTGGATCGCACGACACAGCGGGCGATTGTAAAGTTGTTGAGACGACTGCAACAACAAGAGCAAATTAGTTATATTTTTATCAGTCATGACTTACAAGTCATCAAAGCGATTTGCCAAAAGGTGATGGTGCTAAGACACGCAAAACTTTTGGAATATCAAACTACTGAGCTACTTTTTTCACAACCTCAAACTGAATATACCCGTCAGTTGATTGCCGCAAGTCAGTACTAGTCTTGTAATTAAATTGACATATGGTATTGTCAAATTATAGGAAGGTTATTTGACCACATGAATAATTAGATGAAGTTAGGGTATAAGCCCTAATTGGGATAGCAGAGGATGACCATGAGTCAGATTGCAGACAGTATTAAGATTCGTAATACGACATTTAAAAATCGCATCATCAAAGGGGCGATGAGTGAAGCATTAGCCAACCATGATGGACAGCCGAATGAGTTGCATATTGGTTTGTATGAGGCATGGGCAAAAGGTGGTTTGGGTTGTGCGATTACGGGCAATGTCATGGTCAACATTGCTGCAAAGAATGAACCTGGTGTTGTTGCTATTGAAACCGAACGCGATTTGGCTAAATTACAGCAATGGGCTGCGGTAGGTAAAAAATACGGTATGGTGCAATTGATCCAATTGTCACATCCAGGTCGTCAATGTCCTAAGGGATTAAACAAAGAAACTGTTGCGCCCTCAGCTGTTCCTTTTAGTCCAATGTTAGCCACAATGTTTGGTACGCCTCGTGAACTCAGACATGACGAAATCTTAGATATTATTCAACGCTTTGCAACAGCTGCTGCAATCTGTGAGAAAGCTGGTTTTGAAGGCGTGCAGTTACATGGTGCTCATGGCTATTTGATCAGTCAATTTTTATCACCACTGACCAACAAGCGTACTGACGAGTGGGGTGGTTCTATCGAGAATCGTATGCGTTTCTTGTTAGAGATTTATAAAGCTGTTCGTGCAGCGACATCTGATGATTTTATTATTTCTGTAAAACTCAACTCTGCCGATTTCCAGCGTGGAGGAATCACCGAAGAAGATGTGATCAATGTATTTAAGTCTATTGATGCTGCTGGCATTGATATCATTGAAATTTCAGGTGGTACTTATGAAGCACCAGCGATGGCAGGTGCGAAAGCAGAGAAACGTAAAGCAAGCACGATTGCTCGTGAAGCTTATTTCTTGGAGTTTGCTGAGAAAATACGTCAGCACGTGTCTTGTAAGTTGATGGTTACAGGTGGTTTCCGCACCGTGGAAGGGATGAACGCCGCGCTTGAAAGCGGTGCATGCGAATTTATTGGTATTGCTCGTCCATTGGCCGTTGAAACAGATTTAACAGATCGTTTGATCGCAGGGCGTGACGTGCGCTACGCCGTAAATCAAATTAAAACAGGTATTCCTTTTGTCGACAAAATGGCAATTATGGAAATCATTTGGTATGCAGCACAGTTCAAAGCGATCGGACAGGGCAAAAAACCAAATCCTAAATTATCACCATTGTTGGTATTTTTGAATTATGCAAAAGGAAATATTAAAGCGGTGGTCAAAGGACGCGTAAACTCTCGAAAATCAGCATAGTATTTGGGACTCTTCGGAGTCCTTTTTAATTTTTTATAAATAAAAAAGCCACTGTCGGTATGATGCAGTGGCTTTTTTGAATTTGGCGTCCCTACGGGGATTCGAACCCCGGTTACCGCCGTGAAAGGGCGATGTCCTAGGCCTCTAGACGATAGGGACTTCTTGAGGTGGGTGTATATTAGGGTTCTGTCACCAAACTGTCAAGAAGGTGAGGAGACAGTTTGTTCAAAATATAGCAAAACAGTTCAGCCGTCTTTTGAGTATCGTACAAAGCAGAGTGTGCTTCTTTACCATCAAACTCAATACCGGCTTGGATACATGCTCTTGCTAAAACTGTTTGACCAAACATGACCGCACTCAGTGTCACCGTATCAAAGACTGAAAAGCTATGAAATGGATTCTGATTTTTAGTGCCAGAACGCGCAATCGCGGCTTGTAGGAAACCAAGATCAAAGTGAGCATTATGACCAACCAATACCGCATGTGTGCAATGTTGCGCTTTTCGTATTTCATTGAGTGATTTGAAAATACGGCGTAATGCTGAACGTTCATCTTCAGCCATTGCAACGCGCATAGGGTTAAATGGGTCAATACCAATAAAGTCGAGTGAGCGACGGTCTAGATTAGCCCCTTCAAAAGGGTTGATATGCGCCTGAAATGAGGGACCCGGTACAAATTGTCCATGTTCATCATAGACAATTGGAATACAGGCGATTTCAAGTAGGGCATCAGTTTGGCAGTTGAAACCTGCTGTTTCTACATCAACAACAACAGGTAAAAAACCACGAAAACGCTGACCAATTACGGGAGCTTTGTTTTCTTCTGTCACACTTTTCTCCATTGCAGTGTTTTGCCTGCATGAAGTGGAATAATTTTTTGGTCTTCTAGGTAATCAAAAGACTCAGCGACGGTATGTTCTTCTTTGACCAAGGTAATGGTTGACGTATTACGTGGTAAACCGTAGAAGTCAGCACCGAATATGCTGGCGAAACCTTCTAAACGTTCTAACTTGCCTACTTGATCAAAAGCTTGAGCATATAGTTCAATCGCATTTGGTGCGCTATAGCAACCTGCACAGCCACATGCATTCTCTTTAGCATTTTGTGCATGTGGTGCACTATCTGTACCTAAGAAGAATTTCGGACTGCCGCTCGTTGCCACTTCCAATAAAGTTGTTTGGTGTGTTTGACGTTTTAAAATTGGTAAGCAATAAAAATGCGGTTTCACGCCTCCTACCAACATATCATTACGGTTAAACAATAGATGTTGGGGAGTAATCGTTGCGGCAACATTACGATCTTGTTCAAGAACAAAATTTGCTGCATCGCTGGTTGTGATATGTTCAAGTACGATTTTAAGTTTTGGAAATTGTTTAAGTAGTGGTGAGAGAATTTCGTCTAAAAATCTTTTTTCACGATCAAAGATATCAACATGGTTGTGAGTTACTTCACCATGTAATAACAATGGAACTTGATGTTCTTCAAGTTGTTCAATCACCGCATAAACTTTGCGAATGTCACTTACACCACTATCGGAGTTTGTTGTTGCCCCAGCAGGATAAAGTTTGATGGCATTGACATGATCAGATGCTTTGATTTTTCGAACTTCATCAGGAGAGGTGTGATCAGTAAAATACAGCACCATACGTGGATCAAAATGAAGGCCTTCTGGAACATGGGCAAGAATACGCTCACGATACGCTAAAGCTTCATCCACAGTTTTGACAGGTGGAACCAAATTTGGCATACAAATTACGCGGGCAAATTGTTTTGCTAAATCAGGAACTGTACGTTTTAAAGCTAAACCATCACGCAGGTGTGCGTGCCAATCATCGGGTTGTAAAAGAGTAAGTGTATTCAAGGTGCACTTCAAACTTAAAAATAATACAAATAATAATGCATAAAGTGTGAAAATGGTAACTACAATTACGGATAAGTGGTTAAGTAAAGTTCATGACAAAATGAGAATTTGTGTTATTTTTATGCGGCATAAGGATGCCGAATTATAAGAAGAGTAAAAAGGATGGAAAATCAATATGATCTTGAGCAGTTAAGGAGGTCCAAAGAAGCACTTGAACAGCTTGTTGCTCAGCATTTTAAATCAGGACGGACACATCATGCTTTACCTCCAAAATTAGAACATGATTTTTGGAAGTTTAATCTTGAGCGGACACGTATCAACGCCATTCAGTTTTTTGGTCAGGGCGTAATTACTTATACGATTTTTGTTCTGCTGATTTTACCGTCTAACTATATCGTCATCCAAGGCACTGAAGATTTTCTCTCAGACTTTGTATATAGCATACTCAGTTTGATTGTCGTTGGTTTGGCTTTATTTCTATTTTGGGCATTCGCTCGATTCAGAAAGTTTAGCCGCCTATTTTATCCAGCAGTCTGCACACTGGTTTTTTGTACAATTGTTTTTACATCTATTTTGATGATGAGTGTATCCAATGTCGTACTTCAAAATCAGGCAATGGTGTTGATTGCTTTTCTGTATATGCTTGGTTTTATTCTTAGCGGTATTAAACCATTACATATGCTGATCATAGGAACTTGTGCGGCAATCGTTATTCTATTTTTCCTCTATTTATTTGATGTTTCTTATGATTTATTGATGATTGGTCGAACCTTTATTGGCAGTATTTTGTTGGGGTTTTCGATTAGCGTGATGTTGACTTCGAAAGAGCGTCGGATTTTTATAAAATCAAAAATTTCTGAGATTGATGAGAAAATATTACGCTTGCAGGCTTCAGAACTTTTACATTTAAGCCAACATGACGATCTAACCAATGTTTCCAATCGCCGTACTTTTGAAGAGATGTGTACATATTATTATGACTTAGCATGCCAAGAACAAAAACCACTGGCTGTGTTATTTATTGATATTGATTATTTTAAAAACTATAACGATTTTTATGGACATCAAATGGGCGATCATGCGATCTCTGAGATTGCTAAGACAATCAAAGGTTCCATTCGACATATGGATTTTATTGCACGTTATGGTGGGGAGGAGTTTGTGGTACTTTTACCTGAAACACCTGCACAAGGTGCATATGCTGTAGCTACAAATATTTATCGTGCAATTGATCGGTTGATGATTCCACATGCAAAGTCCTTGGTATCTAATCATGTGACGATCAGTTTAGGTATCACCGTATTCAACGGTAATCGAGCGATTAGCCAAGAGCTGCTCATTGATACGGCAGATAAAGCACTCTATAGAGCAAAGCAATTGGGACGTAATCAGATTTATTATCAGCCTTTACCTAATCTTCAAGAGCATCTACAAAAATAAAAAACCGAATATCAGTGTTGATATTCGGTTTTTTTAATATTTTGGGATGATACAAATTATTCTAAGAAGCGAACTGTTACACCAGCACGTACTTTATTACCAAGATCATTTGCGTCCCAGTTGGTTAGACGAATACAACCATGTGAAGCATTTTTAGAGATCATTGATGGGTTTGGAGTACCGTGGATGCCGAATGATTTTTTGCTCAGACCAATCCAAATGTTACCTACAGGGCCATTTGGACCCGGTGGCAGTGACAATGGTTTAAGGTTTTTACCTTGGACAAAGTTAGATGGTGAGTAACTATACCATGGGTTTTTAGCAACACCAGTTACTTTGTAAGTACCTGTTGGAGAAGGCGTGCTTGTACTGCCAATTGTTGCAGGAAACGAAGCGATCATTTGATTGCGACTGTTAAATAAATACAGTTGTTTTGCACCTTTGTGTGCAACGATTAAATGAATATCTTCAGGTAAATCATTACGGACATTGGCTACAACAATTTTTTCACCCACCTTGTTAAAGTTTGCTCTAGGATTAAGCTGTCTTAGAAAACGCTCATCCATATGGAACTTTTCACCTAACATTTCAGTTACGCGGGTGTAATACAATCCTTTCATTTTTGCTTGTAAGGCATAGTCTGTTGGAATTGATTCAGCATAGGGACCTTTGAGGTCCGCTTCTGTAATTGTATATTCAATATAAGCAGGTTTAGTTTGTTTCGCTACTAAGGCATCCCACGTTTCTTTGGTGAGTTGTCCTGTAGGTGTTAAACCATTCATCTGTTGAAATGATGCAATTGCTTTTAACGTGTTTTGACCATTCGAACCATCGATTGCACCTGGTGAAGCATGTGCGTTATTCAACATAACATGAGCACGCGCATACACAGGTAACTGGCGTCTAGGCATGTCTTCATACCATTCAGCCGAATTAATTGCATCCATAGTCCAAGATGCAGGAACTTCAGGCGCTTGAGATGGTGTTTTAGTCGCTGTTGTCGCTGTGTCTAGCGTAGCTTCGCGTGCTGGTGCAGCTGTTACAGGTACTTCAGGCGTGTTTTCTATTGTTTGAGCAACATTGGCTGCTGGATTTGGGCTAAGCTGTGGCTCAGATGCAGCAGAAGAAACAGCACTACTGCTTGATGCGGTATAATCAATTGCCAAAGGATCAATCGGATCTTGGACTGCGGAAATTTTTTGCGGTTTTAATGGTTGCTCAGTTGTTGGCGCAGCAAAAGCAACATTAGCAAGAATACAACTTAAACTCATAGCGAGTAATGAGCGAACAAACATGTAATTCAACCTTAAGAATTATTCATATTGAGATATAAGACTTTGCAAGTATTACAGAAAATACTCAAGCTTGCAGTAGCAATTTTGTGACCAGACAATTTTTTCGTCATCAAAATGGATCAACGGTATACGTGGTTATATATCTTAGGTGATTTTTGTTATGATGCTTTCCACATGAAAGATTATAGAGATTGGTAATGACAACGTTGAAAAATGATCGTTTCTTACGAGCTTTGCTACGTGAACCTGTAGACACCACGCCAGTATGGATGATGCGTCAAGCAGGGCGTTATTTGCCAGAATATCGAGAAACTCGTGCAGAGGCAGGGGATTTTCTTTCTTTATGTAAAAATACGGATTTTGCTTGTGAAGTGACATTACAGCCTTTACGCCGTTATGCACTTGATGCTGCAATTTTATTTTCAGATATTTTAACTGTACCAGATGCTTTGGGTTTAGGCTTATATTTTGAAACAGGTGAAGGTCCGAAGTTTCATAAAACAGTGCGTACTGAACAAGATGTCGCGAATTTACCTAAATTAAATGCAAAGTCTGATCTTGCTTATGTAATGAATGCTGTTTCAACAATTCGATCTGCTTTAAATGGACAAGTGCCATTGATTGGTTTTTCTGGTAGTCCATGGACTTTGGCAACCTACATGATTGAAGGTGGATCGAGTAAAGAATTTCGTTTTACCAAGCAAATGATGTACGCACAACCTGAAGTGCTACATGCATTGCTTGATCACCTTGCAGATTCAGTCATTGATTATTTAAATGCACAAATTGATGCGGGTGCTCAGGCAATCCAAATTTTTGATAGTTGGGGTGGCGCACTTGCGCATCGTGAGTATGTTGAATTTTCATTGAATTATATGACCAAGATTATTGCTGGGCTTCAACGTGAAAAAGACGGAAAGCGTATCCCGATTATAGTTTTCACCAAAGGTGGTGGGCAGTGGTTAGAAACCATGTTGACGACGGGTGCGGATGCTTTTGGTCTTGATTGGACAACACCGTTATATACGGCACGTGATGTAGTTGCTGGTCGTGCTGCGCTACAAGGGAACTTAGATCCAGCTGTACTTTATGGTTCTGCTGCTTCTATTGAGAAATCTGTTAAAGCGATGCTTGATGATGCATATCAAAATGGTGAAAAGACAGGCTATATTGCAAATCTAGGTCATGGAATCACACAGTGGGTTGATCCTGCTCAACCCAAGATTTTTGTTGATACAGTGCATGAATACAGTGCGAAATATTTGGGTTAAATGATTAGAGGCTGAAATGCCATCAAATCCTAATCATTTTTGAAAGGTTTATTTTGTGCCGTTATTTTTAATCTCACTCGATTTCATGACTAAGGCAGCTTCTGCTGCCTTATTTGGTATATTGCTTTTAATTGCTTTCGCAGTCACAGCACCGATGGGAAGCCATGAATATTATGGCTTTTTTCGTTATGACTATTTGTTATTTTATGCATTGATTATCCAAGTTTGTTTGATCTATTTAAAGTTGGAATCATGGGCTGAAGCAAAAGTGATTGCTTTATTCCATATCCTTGCAATGGGGATGGAAATATTTCTTACGCACCCTGCAATTGCTTCTTGGCAGTATCCACAGCCTGCAGTATTTAAATTACTGACAGTCCCTTTATTTGCTGGCTTTATGTATTCAGCCGTGGGAAGTTTCTTTGCACGTTCTTTGCGACTTTATCAAGTTTCTTTTGAAAACCTGCCCACTTTTAGCAATATGTTGTTATTGGCAGTATTGTCTTATCTCAACTTTATGACAAAATTTTTCATTCCAGATATTCGTATAGGGCTGTTTATTTGGAGTGTGATGATTTTTTGGAAAACGAAAATATATTTCCAACTAAAGCAACACCGTTTCAATGTCCCGATGTTGCCAATTTTATTATTGCTCGCATTTATCATTTGGGTTGCTGAAAATATCAGTACCTTTTACAAAATTTGGCTATATCCAAGTCAAGTCGATGCTTGGCATATGGTTGGATGGGGTAAATTAGGCTCTTGGTATCTATTATTGTTATTGAGTTTAGTACTTGTACTTAAAATATTAGGTGTTCGTGATCGAAAAGGAGTTTGGAAATTACATTAATACATTTTTTCAGTTTGTATAATGGATAATATAGATATTCAAACGGTGATTTATTAATATTTCAGTAATATTAAAAATTTTATTTGCTAAAAAACCTGAACCTCGCTATTTTAATCTGTGTCTGTGAGATGTCACAGCACATTAGTAATAACAAATACTAAAGAATAATTGATACTGGAGACTTTTCCGATGTTAAAAAAAATTGCATTAGCTGCATTACTCGCTGCTGGTTCAACTGTCGCAATGGCTGATAATGATGTAGGTTGTGGTGTTGGTACACAAGTATGGGCAGGTAAAAAAGGTGTGGGTCCTAAAATTCTTGCTGCAACGACCAACGGTATTTTTACTAACCAATTACTCGGTATTACTTTTGGTACATTGGGCTGCCGTCAAGGTGGAACAGTGACTGCACAAGTGGTTCAGTTCACCAATGAAAACTCTGAATCTTTGGCGCGTGATATGGCAGTTGGTCAAGGCGAAAGCTTAAATGTCCTTGCTGAACTTATGCAAATTAAATCTGAAGACAAAGCACGTTTCTTTGCAGTTTCTAAAGCAAACTTTGCTGAGATTTATTCAAGCAAAAACCAAAACACACTCCAAGTTTTGGATTCTTTACAAAACGTAATGTCAAATGATGATGTATTAAAAGCTTACGTTTAATCTATCGCATTTAAAAACCCTGTCCCTGTGACAGGGTTTTCTTATACCTAATCTGAATTATATTTAAAATATTTGTTGCTGAATGAAATTTTTAACTTTTGCGATTACTGTTTTTTTATCTCATATTGCACATGCCGCGATTGAGCCAAATATCAATAATTACCAGCAACTTGCTGAACAGAAAAAATTAGACCAACATATTACGTGGCAGCGTTTAATGTATGCTGAGCAGGCCAAAAAAAGCGAAGTCACATATACAGGATATTTTTATGCCAATGATGGGCAGACAAATTTACTCAATGAATTAAAAGCAGATATTCAAGCCTTATTTATTGCATCTAATGATAATCAATCGATTCGTTGTAAATTTCCTGCACGAAGTCGTTGGTTGATGCAACAGTTAAACATCGACTTAAAACAGCTTCCAGCGGTGAATTGTCCTGAATTCGATGAATGGATCAATCAAATTAATCCTCATAAAGCAACCTTGATCTATGCAACTGATTTTATGGGGAATCCGAGCTCTATGTTTGGACACACCTTATTGCGTTTAGATCCCAAAGATCAACAACAATTAAACTTAGTCTCTTATGCAATTAATTATGCAGCAACGGTAAATAATCAAGACAATTGGTCTTATGCATGGAAGGGTCTAACTGGTCAATATCCCGGCGAATATTCTTTGATGCCATATTACCGTAAAGTAAAAGAATATGGTGATTTTGAAAGTCGTGATTTATGGGAATATGAGCTCAATTTGACTCCAGAAGAAACACGATTCTTAGTTGAGCATATTTGGGAAATGCAACATGTAAGTTTCCCTTACTATTTTGTGAGTGATAACTGTGCATATCGTTTACTCGGGTTAATTGATTTAGTTCGTCCAAATCTCAATCTAAAGGCTCAATTTAATTATGCAGCGATTCCAATTGAGACACTTAAAGCGGTCGATCAGCAGAAATTAGTAAAAGAAGTTGTTTATCGTCCAGCATTAGAAACACAGTTACTATCTCAAGCAAAACAACATGGAAACAGTTTGGCAAAAGTTGCTCACAAAGTTGCATTCACACCGATAGAGCAAGTGTCTGAAATTTTGCAACCTTATGAAATGCGCGATCAAGCCAAAATTCTTGAAATGGCTTATGATGATTTATATCTAAAATATATTAGTCATAAAGCCGATGCTGATTTTGCATCTATACATTTGCGCCAGTTACTCGCAAAGCGTAGTCAGATTCAGATAGATAAACAACGTCAAGAACCACAAAGACCTTCGATCCAGCCTGTTGAAGGACATCATGCTCGAAATATTTCTGTGAACGTTGGAGAGGTGCAGGGCAAAACCTTTATTGAGCTCGGTCATCGTCAAGCTTATCACGACTTAATTGATCCATCGGGTGGTTATCGTTTAGGAACTCAATTACTTTTTCTAAATGGTGCGCTGCAATATCGAGAGGATAAACTTAAACTTGAGCATTTAGATTTGCTCGCTGTTAATTCATATAATCCAATTCAACCCTTTAAAGCGCCTTTAACTTGGGGGTTTAACTTAGGTTGGAAACAAGAGGCGATTGAGCAAGGTGATTTTACAGATCAATCCCAACATGGTGTCATGAATTTAAATATGCAAGTGGGCTACAGTTTAGCGGATGATGATCGTAAACATTTGTGTTATGCACAAGTACAAGGACATTTACAAGGTGGCAGAGCACTTGAAAAAGGTTGGCGGATAGGGGCTGGCCCAACACTTGGGTGTATGAATCAGTGGACCAATCAAGTCAATAGCCTATTGCAAGTCGAGCTACCGTACTGGGAAGATCAAAATCAATGGGGACTGAGGGTAGGAACGCAAGTTCAGTACAGTTTAAATGCCAATAACGCCGTCCGCTTAAATTGGAAATATGAACAACAAGATCATAAAGACTGGAATAAATTGGGTTTGGCTTTTATTCGTTTCTTTTAAAAAGATAATTGTTGAAGTGTGATCCTTAGGGACGCTTACACTTCAACAATTACATAGTATTTTTTAACTGTTTCAACCACTTCAAATGTACCTACAAATGCAGGAGGAATAATGCCTGCATTTCCAGCGGTCACTTCAACAAATGAAGCTGTTTTGGCATCGTGGATTCGCACGACACCTTCAATGACTTGAAAGAACTCTTGTTTATTGTCCGCAAACTGGATATTCCAAGCTCCCACCTCACACTGCCAAATTCCACAGTCCATATGAGGATGTTCATATAGACTATAAGTCAGGCGTTTTGGATTTCCCGTGACCAGACGATCGGGACGTGGGTAATCAATACTCGCTTCAGGTTGAGATAATTCACCAAAACCTGCTAAGTGAAGAGATGACATGGTTAATGCTCAGTTTAATAACTTTCTGGAACGGCACTTAAAAATTCACGACGTGCATCTTTGTCTGTTTTAAAATCACCGACAAAAGAAACGGTACGTGTGGTTGACTCTTGTTTGCCAACACCACGCATCATCATGCACATATGCGCTGAGTCGATAACTACAGCTACACCACGTGCCTGTGTGACTTCTGCAACCGCTTCTGCGATTTGCTGAGTCAAATTCTCCTGAATCTGTAAACGACGTGCAAACATTTCAGTAATACGTGCAAATTTTGATAATCCGAGAACCTGACCTTCAGGCAAGTAGGCAATATGCACACGCCCATAAAATGGAAGCAGGTGATGCTCACAAAGTGAATAAAATTCGATATTTTTAACCAATACCATTTCATGGTTATCGGATGGAAAGACAGCACTATTTGTTACTTCAGCAAGCGTTTTGCTATAGCCAGAAGTTAAAAATGAGAAAGCTTTAGCCGCACGCATAGGTGTATCTTGTAGACCTGGGCGAGTAAGATCTTCACCAACGGCAGTTAAGATATTTGCGTACGATTGCTGCATAGACATAACAATGTTCACTTAGGTGGGTTGAACAAAACGGGAATTGTATCAGAAAACCGCTAGAAAAATTAACTTTGATCTAAGTACCGATTATTGTTTGTACTTTGGGTTCTTTTCTGCACGTTTTAATAGTACTAAAACTGCGCCAGTACCACCTTGGTTTTCAGGGGCGCTGACAAATGCCAGTACATCACGGTGTTGTCTGAGCCAACCGTTTACATAGGTTTTTAAAATCGCTTCCGGGCCTTTTCCATGTACGATTTTGATGACATTTTGATTTTCGTCTTTAGCCATCTGAATGATTTGCAAAACTGCTGCGCGTGCTTGTTCAACGGTACAACCGTGTAAATCCACCGCTTCAAACCAGCGAATTTTACCTGCTTTTAAATCTTCAAATACTTTGTGCTGTAGTGTCGCAATGCGATAACTAAGAGCAGCTTGGCTTGCCACAGGATTTAAAATCGCTTGAGTATCCGAAATCTCAGTAAGTTCTTGCTCAGCACCACCTTCTGCTGCTGCGCGCTTTGCCAAAATTTGGGCATCTACTTTCTTTGAAGGTTTAGTCCGAAGCTGTGCGATATTGCCATTATCAATCGGTTTTACACCCGACAGTGCTTTTTTAAAAAGCTCGGTATCTTCCAATTCTTCTTCAACCGCCTGAGCTTTTTTTGACTCAGCTTGTTGACTAAGTTTGCTGGATTGAGGATTTGAGATCTGCTTTTTAAAGGCTTTCAGTAAATTAAACTGATCTTTAGAAAGCGATGAATCATGTTTACTCATAATTTTATGGAAATATGCAAGATACGAGAGAGGTGTAAAATTATAGTCCGAATCTACTGGAATTTGAACTAAATACATTCATGGAGGTTAATATTACATTTGAGAGAAAATCAAAAATCTAAGTTAAAATATTGACTTAATTGTATATAGTCTACTTTATTCAGTTGGGCTTATATAATCTATATCGGATAAAAAGTTGATTATCTATTGTGACTTCACCATCAAATTTGAACCCTAATAAATAAATCGCTTTTAGTTTATTTCTTGAAGGTGGGAGCAAAATCGTGATGGAATTAAATTTATATTCATTAAAAGCTATATTAACAATTTGCTTGAAAATTTTCTTGCCTAGCCCCCAATATCGCGGATGCAGAACTAAAGCTAAATCTGGATCACCATTTTCAAACTGTAGTCCTCCCCAACCAACAAAATTATCGCCAAGCAAGAATGCCCAAATACCATAACCGTATTCATCCCAATGCTTTTCTTTAGCCTTCACCCAAGCAATGCATTGTTGGTGGTCGAAAACAATATCTTGTGCTAAAGGCATTTGTTCAAGCACACGTTCATTCGTATTTATTTCAATAATATCTTTAATGTCAATATGGCTTAAACGTTCAAAATGGATACTCAAAATTTTCTCCTATAGATATTAAATTTAAAAGATATTATGAGGTGTTAGAAATAAAAGATAGCTTATTATTTATTTGGATCATCACTTAATGTTAAATATTATTTATTATGAGTGTTTATCTTTACTGCTATTCATTGTGTTGTGTAATGTTTAAGGATCAGGGCAAGAATCTTTACCCTGAACCATTAAAACTTAAACTTGCTCAGGCTTACCAAACAATTCACCAAACGCCACATCAGGACGAGGCTGTTTCATAAAACTTTCACCAACAAGGAAAGTATAAATATCATTAGCTTGCATCATTTCAACATCAGCAGGCGTGGCAATTCCACTTTCAGTGACCAAAACACGAGAAGTAGGTAGTAATTTCTTCAAACGTAATGATGTATTTAAATCTACATCAAAAGTTTTTAAATTACGGTTATTCACACCCAAAATACATTGCTCAGAAAGCTTTAATGCACGTTCGAGTTCAGCTTCATCATGCACTTCAACCAATACATCTAGTTGATGTTCAAATGCAGTTTTTGACATTTCCTCAAGCTGTTGATCCGATAAACATGCCACGATTAATAAAATACAATCGGCATGTAAAGCTCTTGCTTCAACGACATTATAGGGATCAATCAAGAAATCTTTGCGTAATGCAGGCAGGGCACAGTGGTTGCGTGCAATCGCAATATTTTCATCTGCACCTTGGAAAAAATCCACATCCGTTAATACGGATAAGCAAGCAGCACCTGCCTGCTCGTACTGTTGGGCAATCTCAGCAGGATTGAAATCTGCACGAATGATGCCTTTAGATGGAGAGGCTTTTTTAATTTCAGCAATCACAGCAGGACGTTTATGCTGCAAAGCATTCGCAAAACCACGAACAGGTGTTGCTTCTTTTGCCCATTGTTCAACATCATGCAAGCTACGTTGTTTTAAGCGTGCAGCAAGTTCCTCATGTTTGCGGTCAACAATTTTACCGAGAATGGTATTTTGAATATCGATCATGAGAAATCCTTAGTCTGCCTGATATTGTTTCAATGTTTTGGTAAATTCAGCCAAAATACTCATTTTTTCTAGGGCTTGACCACCGTAAAGAATATCTTGAGCCAGTTCAACTGCTTGTTTATAGGTGTTGGTAAGACCAGCAACATATATGCCTGCGGCTGCATTCAGTGCGATCATATTTGCGGCTTTTTCACCGATTTCAGATTTATCACGACCCAAAGCATCTTTAATCAATTTTAAGCTTTCTTCAGAACTGTTGACCACTAAACCTGTCAGTGTTTGTGATGGAATGCCAACATCATCAGGGGTGAGTGTCCACTCTGTGATTTCGCCATCTTTTAATTCAGCTATGGCTGTAGGCGCAGCGAGACTGATTTCATCTAGGCCATCTCTTGAATGTACAACCAATACATGTACTGCACCGAGTTGTTTTAAAACTTCCGCAATAGGGCGACAAAGCTCATCTGAAAATACGCCAATCACAAATCGATTCACGCCTGCAGGGTTGGTTAACGGACCGAGTAAATTGAAAATGCTTCGAATCCCAAGCTCACGACGTGGTGCAACAGCATACTTCATGGCTTTATGGTGATTCGGTGCAAACAGAAAACCCACACCCATTTCACGGATGCAGCGTTCAGTTTGTTGCATGTCTAAATCAAGTTGAATGCCCATTTTTTCAAGTACATCTGATGATCCAGATTTACTTGAAACACCGCGATTACCATGCTTTGCAATCGTTGCGCCAGCGGCGGCAATCACAAAGCTTGAGGCTGTAGAAACATTAAATAAATTTTGTCCGTCTCCACCTGTTCCCACAATATCCACAAGATGGGGGATATCACTCACATCAATCTTGATTGCAAACTCTCGCATGATCCGTGCTGCTGCGGTGATCTCGTCAATGCTTTCACCTTTCATACGTAGGCCCATCATCAATGCGCCAATCTGAGCATCGGTTGCTTCGCCTTGCATGATACTTCGCATGACATCTTCCATTTGTGTTTGAGTCAAATGGATATTTTTTGTAATGTGATTAAGTGCCTGTTGAATATTCATAATTTGGATATAGCATTCATGCTCTAATGTTTTGAAGGAATGTGGTGAATGACGGTATTCATGACTACTGACTTACATACGTCAGGCGTTATGTTATCAGAAAATAGTTTAGATTTTACAGACTACGTTGATATTTCACTTACATGTTCGGACCTAAAACGGCATGGCTGCTAAACTTTAGTTTAGTTGTTATAATTTTGAATCATTATAAAAAGATATTTGTCATAACCCAGCTTCATTGTTTTTTAATTATTCTAACTGTTCTTAAAGGTATTTCATCGTGCATGTGAGTCAACTTTTTCATTATCCAGTCAAGTCATTACGTGGTAACGCACTAACTGAGATGGAAATCGATTCTTTCGGACCAAAATGGGATCGTAGGTGGATGCTAGTGGATCATGAAGGACGTTTTATAACTCAGCGTCAGTGCGCGATTATGGGACAGATCAGTGTCGAGGTATTTGCGGAGACAGTACGTTTTGAATTCCAAGGCGATGAGGTAACTTTAAGTCTTGAGGAAGCACAAGGACGGGTTGATGATCGTCTGATCACAGTATGGCAAGATCAATTGCAAGGCAACCGTATAGATCATCCTGTAAATCAATGGTTCAGTCAGATATTAGGACGGGAAGCGTGTTTGGTCTTTATGCCACAGAGAACCTTGCGACAAGTCGATTTGGAATATGCACAGCAAGGTGATCGCGTTGGTTTTGCTGATGGTTTTCCTTTTCTAATTATTGGTGAGGCTTCGGTAGAATTTCTTGCTGAAAAGGTTGGATTTCCATTAGGTGTGCAACGGTTTAGACCTAATATTGTGATTTCAGATTGTGAAGCATTTGCTGAGGATCACTGGAAACAGATTCAGATTGGTGAGATTAAATTTGATTTGGTTAAGCCATGTTCTCGTTGTGTTATTCCGACGATTGATTTAAAAACCAGCCAAAAACAACCTGAAGTTATGCAAGCCATGCTGGCGTATCGGAAGCAAGGTAATAAAGTCATGATGGGACAAAATGCATTGCATCGAGGGATCGGAGCGATTTCACTTGGACAAGAAATTCAAATTTTAAAATAACGATATCTTAAACCTATCTTTTATTGATCTTCAAAATGAAAAATGCCAATCGATGTCGATTGGCATTTTTACTAGAATTAGAGTTGATGACGTTATTGCTGATCGTCTACTGGTTCTCTCACGCCAAGCAGTTGACTGGTGGCGGTACCAGCAGTCATTGAACCGTTTACATTTAATGCAGTACGTCCCATATCAATCAGTGGTTCAATCGAAATGAGCAGGGCAACCAGTGTTACTGGAAGTCCCATAATCGGTAGAACAATCAATGCTGCAAATGTTGCACCACCACCCACACCAGCTACGCCAATAGAGCTGAGTGTCACAATAATCACCAATT
Source organism: Acinetobacter haemolyticus (assembly GCF_003323815.1). Lineage (NCBI taxonomy): Bacteria > Pseudomonadati > Pseudomonadota > Gammaproteobacteria > Moraxellales > Moraxellaceae > Acinetobacter > Acinetobacter haemolyticus. The sequence continues at coordinate 2,278,475 of NZ_CP030880.1, read as the reverse complement.
GTGCAATCCATAAAGGGTCGAGTGGGTTAATACCGACAGTGGGAGCAACCATTACCGCCAACATGGCTGGATATAAGCCTGCACAACCATTTTGCCCAATGGTCGCACCAAACGAAGCTGAAAAACTGGCAATACCTTCAGGTACACCAAGTTGCTTTGTTTGTGTTTCTATATTTAAGGGAATACTTGCTGCACTAGAACGACTGATAAACGCAAAGCTTAAAACAGGGAATGCTTTTTTGAAAAAGTCGATTGGGTTAACGCGTACAAACAATAGAATCAGTGCATGTACCAGAAGCATGATGATCAGCCCCAAATAAGAAGCGATGACAAATTCACCGAGTTTGATGATGTCGGCGAGGTTTGCCGTTACCACCATTTTGGTCATCAATGCAAGTACACCATAAGGCGTGAATTGCATAACTAAGCGAACTAGACTGATAATTAATGCTTGTAATGCGTCGATCCCGTGTCGAATTCGCTCCCCATTAATTTTGTCTTTCTCCATGAGCTTTAAGGCTGCAACACCTAAGAACGCAGAAAAAATAACCACACTAATGATTGCGGTAGGGCGAACACCTGTTAAATCCGCAAATGGATTCTGCGGAAACAATGAAAGCAGCAGCTTCGGAATATCGAGATTGGCAACTTGTCCAATATACTGGCTTTCAATCGCCGCTAAACGTTCTGTTTCACGAACGCCTTGGACCAAACCTTCTGCTGTTAAACCAAAGAGATTGGTAACGCTGATTCCTACAAAGGCAGCGATCGCTGTGGTGAAGAGTAAAATACCAATCACTAAAATGCTGATTTTTCCCAATGAGGTGGTCTGATGTAATTTAACAACAGCACTTAAAATCGAGATGAAAATAAGTGGCATAACCACCATCTGTAACAGTTGTACATAACCATTACCAACGATGTTGAACCATGCCACCGATTGATCGAGTACAGTGCCTTCACCGTAAATGGTTTTGAGACCTAAACCGAAAATGATACCAATCAGCATTCCGATCAATACTTTTTTGGCTAGACTCCAGTCATGGCGATTGGTAAAAAATAATCCAGCCAAAAGCAAGATAAAAACAAGAATATTCAATAAAACGAGTGTGTTCACAAGAGGTGTCCTGATAGATGATTCAGGGAGCCAGAAGCTATAAATAATGATTTTAATTTTAGCATCGTGTTACCCTGAAAGCTTAATCATTCCTATGACTATAGTTAATCGAAAAAATTAAAAAGCACTTTTTAGACGCTTGGCGATGGCTTTAATTAATTTTCTTTTTTAATGTGAAAAATACATTAATTATTGAAATAGAATGATTTGTTCTAAGTTAATACAGGCAGTATGTTAATTTTAAAATATAAAAAATTATTGATAGAGAGTAGTTATTTATTGTTTTTAGATGTTTAAAATTAAAACAGCCTATTCAAGATGAATAGGCTGTCAGACTTATGCACGAAATTCTTTTACAGTTTTAAGCATAGATATCTAAGAAATTTTTGAAAATTTGATGCCCGTGTTGACTCAAGATAGATTCAGGATGGAACTGAACACCTTCAACAGGGAGGGTTTTGTGCTTAACACCCATAATCTCTTCAATCGTGCCATCGGCTTGATTGGTCCAACACGTCACTTCTAGACAATCAGGCAATGTTTCTTGCTCGATCACAAGAGAGTGATAACGTGTTGCTGCAAATGGAGAAGGAAGGTGGCTAAAAATTCCTTTATCACTATGGTACATATCAGACAAACGACCATGCATCACTGTTTTGGCACGTATGATGTTACCGCCAAATGCTTGACCAATCGCTTGATGACCTAAACATACACCGAGTAAAGGTATTTTTCCTGCAAAGTGGTTGATTGCAGGAATTGAAATTCCTGCTTCACTTGGTGAGCATGGACCAGGACCAATAACGAGGTATTTTGGCTGCCATCGCTCAATATCCTCTAATGTGACTTGATCATTACGAACAACTTTTACTTCTTGATTCAATTCACCAAAGTATTGAACGATGTTGTAAGTAAAGCTGTCATAGTTGTCAATCATTAGAAGCATGATTATAACCTTTTTGAAAATAAGCACTTTTGTGCGATTGAATTCTAAAAAATAATCTCGGTATCAATGTTCAGCCACCAACAATGTCTAAGTATGGAGGGTGATCAAGATAGTGGGAAATCATCATACCAAAAACCGATGGCCAATGCTGAATATTTCAGGCAGATAGGAAAATCAAAAAATTAATTAATTAATTAAAAAAAACTCTTAAAAAACCACAAGAATTATTTCAAATTGAATACTTTGTCAAAATAAGCAACAAGTGAATCAAAAGTCTAAATGAATTGATTGGATTGATGTTGAAAAGAATGATATAAAAAGTCAATTTTATGCAAACGATACGTGGCATAAATAGCACTACAATAGTTCTTTGTTACATGTATTGCACCATTTTGGTTCAATAAGCCTTTTTTAGGGACGGCTTAAAATATAAATGTGTGAATATGGTGCATTTGCGATTGCAGACATGCGAATAGACATAGGACATGGAGCTTAAAATATTTTTTCTACAAAGAATTTCAATGTTTTAAGTATGCTTTAAAATTGTTGGTATGGTAATTGCTTATTATAAACCAACAGCTAACACGCACTTAACAAGTGCATATAAATTTCATTGGAGCAAATGAGCATGGCGAACAAGGTCCTTCAACTCATCAAAGAAAGTGGCGCAAAATGGGTCGATTTTCGCTTTACTGATACTAAGGGTAAAGAGCAACATGTAACTTACCCAGCAGATACAATTGATGAAGATACATTTGAAGACGGTAAAATGTTTGATGGTTCTTCAATCTCTGGTTGGAAAGGCATTGAAGCTTCGGACATGATCTTACGTCCAGACGCTGAAACAGGTTTCCTTGACCCGTTCTTTGCTGAGCCTACAGTTGTTGTGACTTGTGACGTAATTGAGCCATCTACTGGCCAAGGTTACGAGCGTGACCCACGTTCGATTGCTCGTCGTGCAGAAGAATACTTAAAATCTACTGGTATCGGTGATACTGCATTCTTTGGTCCAGAACCAGAATTCTTTGTTTTTGACGAAGTGAAGTGGGACATCGACATGTCTGGCGCTCGTCATACGCTGATCGCTGAAGAAGCAGCTTGGTCTACTGGCAAAGATTTCGAAGCTGGTAACTCAGGTCACCGTCCTCGTGTTAAGGGTGGTTACTTCCCAGTTCCTCCAGTTGATTCTCATCAAGACATGCGTGCTGAAATGTGTGCACGTATCGAAGACATCATGGGACCTGGTCGTGTAGAAGTACATCACCACGAAGTTGCATCTTGCCAATTAGAAATTGGTGTGAGCTTCAATACAATGGTTCGTAAAGCAGACGAAGTTCAACAGTTCAAATATGCTGTTTGGAACGTTGCTCACCAATATGGCAAAACAGCAACTTTCATGCCTAAGCCAATGGTAGGTGATAACGGTTCTGGCATGCACGTTCACATGTCTATCTCTAAAGATGGCAAGAACTTGTTTGCTGGTGATGAATATGCTGGTTTATCTGAAATGGCATTGTTCTTCATTGGTGGTGTAATCAAGCACGCGCGTGCATTGAATGCGATTACCAACCCATCTACAAACTCTTATAAGCGTTTGGTTCCTCACTACGAAGCACCAATCATGCTTGCTTACTCAGCACGTAACCGTTCTGCATCTATCCGTATTCCATACGTTTCAAGCCCTAAAGGTAAGCGTATCGAAGCTCGTTTCCCTGATCCAATGATGAACCCATACTTAGGTTTTGCAGCATTGTTGATGGCTGGTCTTGATGGTATTCAAAACAAGATCCACCCAGGTGAAGCTGCTGATAAGAACTTATATGATCTTCCTCCTGAAGAAGAAGCAAAAATCCCAACAGTTGCTCATAGCTTAGATATGGCTCTTGAAGCGCTTAAAGCTGATCACGAGTTCTTGTTGAAAGGCGGTGTGTTCACTAAAGAAATGCTTGATGCATATATCGAACTTAAAACTGAAGATGTACGTCGTCTTAACACGACTACTCACCCAGTTGAATTTGATATGTACTACAGCTTGTAATACATCCCAAATAAAAAAAACTCGCTTCGGCGAGTTTTTTTATGCTGTTGATTTTTATAACGACACTTGTTGACGTATTCAGTAAAGAATCCAACTAAAAAGCTTCAAAATTTTGTACACTCACTTTATTAAGAGATATGCGAAGAAACAGGCTTACAATGACCCAAGTACAACTGCAACAACTACAAAAACAACTATGGAATATTGCCAATACCTTACGTGGCAAAATGGGTGCAGATGAGTTTCGTGACTATATTCTTGGGTTTATTTTCTTCAAATATTTATCTGAAAAAGCGGTTAATTTTGCCAATGAATTGTTGGATGGTGAAGACATTGGCTTTTTAGAGCTTGATGAAAACAATGCAGAACATTTGCCGTACATTGAAGAAATTAAAAAGAATGCCATTGAAGAAGTCGGCTATGCGCTGACACCAAAGCAACTATTCCATACGCTTGCTGAACGTGGTCGTAAAGGCGAATTTATTTTAGATGATTTGGCTGCAACGCTAAAAGCCATTGAACAAAGTACGCTGGGTTCAGACTCTGCCGATGACTTTGCCAATCTGTTTGAAGACCTTGATCTAAATTCGACCAAGCTCGGAAATACGGCGAGTGATCGTAATGAGCTTGTGGCAAAGGTTCTCAGTCATTTAGACGATATTGATTTTGATATTTCCAATACTGAATCGGATGTATTGGGTGATGCTTATGAATACCTGATTGGTGAGTTTGCATCAGGTGCAGGTAAAAAAGCAGGGGAATTCTATACGCCTCAAACGGTATCGACTTTACTGGCGAAGATCGTGACGCAAGGAAAAACCCGTTTACGTTCTGTTTATGACCCGACTTGTGGTTCTGGTTCGTTGTTGTTACGTGTAAAGCGTGAAGTGCAAGATGTCGATATGATTTACGGTCAGGAAATGAACCGTACTACCTACAACTTGGCTCGTATGAACATGATTTTGCATGATGTGCATTTTGCCAAATTCGATATTAAGCAAGAAGATACCTTGATTCGTCCCCAGCATTTGGACAAGCGTTTTGATGCGGTGGTTGCCAATCCGCCATTTTCAGCAAAATGGTCTGCTGATCCGTTATTTTTACAAGATGAACGTTTTGCGGCTTATGGCAAACTTGCGCCAAGCTCTAAAGCGGATATGGCATTTGTTCAGCACATGCTGCATCAACTGGATGAGCACGGCACGATGGCAGTTGTGCTGCCACACGGTGTTTTATTCCGTGGTTCGAGTGAGGGTGTAATTCGTCAATACTTGATTGAACAGCTCAATGTGATTGATACCATCATTGGTTTACCTGCCAATATTTTCTATGGTACGTCGATTCCGACTTGTATTTTGGTGTTGAAGAAAAACCGTGAGCATAAAGACAATATTTTGTTTATTGATGCCAGCAATGAGTTTGAGAAGCAGAAAAATCAAAACAAGTTATTGCCTGAGCATTTAGATAATATTATTGGCGCATTTGAAAACCGTCAGAATATTGAAAAGTATGCGCATGTGGCGACTTTAAAAGAAGTGAAAGAAAACGACTTTAACCTGAATATTCCGCGTTATGTCGATACCTTTGAAGCTGAGGATGAGATTGATCTTGATGCGATTGCTCAAGCGTTACAGGTTTTGGAAGTTGAAAGCCAAAAGACTGATGCCGTAATTAGCGAGTTTTGTAAAGAGCTTGGGATTGCTTCGCCGTTTGCGGAGGTGAAGTAATGTCTGTACCTAAGTTACGGTTTAAAGAGTTTGATGGGGATTGGAGTATTAAATCACTGTCAGAGTTAGCTAATCTCACTTCAAGTAAAAGAGTCCATTTAGCAGACTATGTTCCTGATGGAATTCCATTTTTTAGGGGTAAAGAAATTACAGAATTAAAATCTGGAGTTTTTCCTTCAGATATTTTGTATATTTCTCATAACCAATTTAATGAGTTTAAAGAAAAATATGGTGCCCCAAAAAATAATGAAATTTTAATAACGGCAGTAGGTACTTTAGCTAATACCTATCTAGTTAATACAAATTATGATTTTTACTTTAAAGATGGGAATCTAATTTGGTTGAAAGATATTAAAGCCGATCCTAAATTCATGATGATTCTTTTAGATTCAAAGAAAAATGATGTATTAGCTAGCGCAATTGGGTCAACACAAAAAGCATTAACCATTGCTAATCTAAATAAACTTATATTCAACTTTCCTTGTAATTTAGAACAAACCCAAATCGCCTTTTTCCTTTCAGCAGTCGATGAAAAAATTAACCAACTCACGCAAAAACATAAGCTACTCAGCCAATATAAACAAGGTATGATGCAGAAGTTGTTTAGTCAACAGATTCGGTTTGAAGCGGGTGATGGTAGTGAGTTTGGGGAGTGGGAACTTTTAACTATTCAAGATTTAGTTGATAGAGAAGTAATTGAAAAGCCTATGGATGGTAATCATGGGGAAATTCATCCTACTTCTAAAGATTATGTAAATGAAGGTATTCCATTTATTATGGCTACTGATGTTATAAATGGAAAAGTTCATCTTCAAAATTCGAAAAAGATTACAAAACAACAAGCAGATAGTTTGAGAAAAGGTTTTTCAATAGCAGGTGATATCCTACTTACGCATAAAGCTACAATTGGTAATATCGCTATTGTTCCTAGTTTGGAAGTGGAATACATCATGCTTACACCACAAGTAACTTATTATCGTGTAATTAACTCTAAAAAACTCAGTAATCAATTTTTAAAAGTTTATTTTGAAGCCCCTCAGTTTCAAAAAAGTTTATTGGATTTATGCACAGGAGCAACAAGATTATACATTGGTATTTCAGAGCAAAGAAAACTACCAATTTATCTTCCTAGCCTAGAAGAACAAACCAAAATTGCCAATTTCCTATCGAGCATTGACCAGAAAATTGAAGTTGTTGCACAGCAAATAGAACACGCCAAACAGTGGAAAAAAGGTTTGTTGCAGCAGATGTTTGTTTAATATTTTATATCAGCAAAGTGAAAAAGGTCACTTTGCTTTTTAATTCTTTATAAAACTTAAAATAGGATCATGATGAAAAAACTTATACTCGTTGCATTTATGGCATTGCCAATGTTGGCGCAGGCTCAGACTTTTAAATATCAAAAAGATATTTCTGGTTTTAAGCACTATAAAGGAAACGTGACCTTAACAGGAACTTACTCACGTACTTTAGACCCTGAATATTTAGAGTATATGGGCGATGGAATTTGCTTTGAACCAGATCAAAAATCCTCTGCTCTTGTTCCTCGCCCAAAAGGTGATGAGCGAACTGCATGGTTCTGCTTTAGCAATTTTGAACAAGCCAAAAAAACATTTAAATTGCCAGATAGTATTAAAAAAGACTTTTGCAAGTATGAGGGTAAGGCAACCATTACCATTAAAGATTACAACTTGTTTGTTGAAGAAACAGAAGGATCAGACTTAACCCAACTTGTTTCAGCAAAAAATATTACACCTGCGAAAGCAGTTAAATGTGAAACCAATAATTAAATTTCATTGCCTATATTGGCGAAAGCAAAACTAAATTTTAGGGGAATATTTTGAACTGATACTAAAATGATCAGTTCAAAATATATAAAAATCTGTGATAGCAGATAGGAACATAGAGCAAAAAAATGCAGGAAATAGAAGACCAACTGATTAAAAAATATGAGAATTTATTACTTAAAGCTCAGCAATATAAAAAACCTGAACGGGAAATGACGATTTTTGATACAGCATTAAACAATCACCATGAAAACCCAATTACTGAACTATTGGCTTTCTTTCTCAATCCAAATGGAAAGCATCAACTAGGGGATAGTTTTTATCAAGGTTTTATTACTGCTCTAAAACAGTATGAGCAATATCAAGACGTTGAGTTTGGCGAGTTTAAGCAACTGTCTACTCAGCAGGTAACTGATCAAGGTAAATTTATTGATCTATGGGTGGAAACTGATAAGGCTTTAATCATTGTAGAAGTGAAAGTGTATCATCATCAAAATAATCCTTTTAAAGAATACGAAGCTTGGGCAAATAAGAAAATTGAGTATCAAAATCGACAAGATCAGGAAAAACGTCTCATCAGCATTGTGTTATGCCCGAATGGTAAATGTACGATAGCGAATTGGTTAGGTTTGTCTTATACCCAACTGACGACATCGATTAAACCGCATGTATCACAATATGCATTTAATCAAACTTTAAACAAATGGGCTGTTTTTGCCCGCGATTTTTTATTACACCTAGATAGCTTTAATCATTTATTGGACATAGATATGAGTCGTTTAAATTTTATCGTCGATAATATGTATAAAATTCAAGAATTGATTGATTTAAAGCAAAGCGTTTTTCAAGATATTATTAGGCATATTAATACACAACTACAGATCACATTAGGTGAAAATTATCTACCTGAAGTCAATGAAAAAACTTGGAGAGGTGGTCCAGCTTTTTATTTTAGAGGGAAAAATTGGAAGGATGCTTCAAGTTCAATTTTATATTTACGCTTAAATGATAAGCCAATGAGTTGTTCTGTCCGTATGTACGTTCATAAACCGACGAGCGAATTACGAGAGCAGATTAAAGTATTGTTAGATGATTCTAAATACTTACTTGTTAGTGAATGGGATGAACAAAATGGAAAATGGTGGTGCCTGAAGTGGGATTTTTCAGAATTCGATTTGGATACAGTCACAAACCACATCATCTTTACACATAAAATTTTGAATCGGGTTGAGCTTGAGTGGAAACAGTAGATTTTCTAGGATGATATTTATTTCAAAAATTTAGTAAGTTTGACTTAGCAGAAATAGAAAAGCTTTTTCATTTATAGAATTTAAGAGTTGAGAAGGAAGAATAATGGCACACGGGAAAAGTATAAAAATGTTTTTGGCAGACGGGTCTCCAAATGGGATTCTTACAGCCGAAATCATTAATTGGACGGGTCATGTACTTTCAGCACCGCGTACAAAGCTGTCAGAACTCATTCAACGTGAAGAATGTTCACGGACAGGTGTATATTTCCTAGTAAGTTATGATCCTGAAAATCCACTTTATCCTAAAGTGTATATTGGTGAATCAGATGATGTCGCAAATCGATTGAAACAGCATAATCGTACTGAAGAAGCAGGTGGTAAAGATTTTTGGGAAAAAGTTTGTTTGGTTACAGGCAAAGATCAAAATATTACTAAGACGCATATAAAGTATTTGGAAAGTCGTTTAATTGAGATTGCACGCAGGAATGGTCAATGTCAGTTAATGAACGGAACATCTCATGATTACAGTAAATTACCTGAATCTGATACCGCTGATATGGAATATTTTCTTGAACAAATTCAAGTAATATTGCCAGTTTTAGGCTATGAGTTTTTAAAAGAAATTAAACGTCCAAGTTTTAATTCTTTAATTCCGAATATAATCCCTGTAGATGTAGGGGCTGATTTTTATCTAGCCATCAAAGATGTAAATGCAAAAGCAAAAATAGTTGATGGAGAGTTTTATGTTCTTCAAGGGTCTCAAGTGCGTCGAGAGGTAAGTCAACCGACCCATAACTATATGAAAAATCTAAGACCTCGACTTTTTGAAAATAATATAATTTCTTCAGATACCTACACATTTAATCAAGATCATTTGTTTTCAAGTCCTTCAGCGGCAGCAGCAGTGATACTTGGTCGCTCAAGTAATGGACGAAGACGTTGGAAGCAGTTAGGGACAGATTTAACTTATGAGGAATGGCAACAGAAACAAGTAGATGACATTCAAATTTAACTATTAATCATCACCATAATATCAAGGGGAACTTTATGAAAATTGAACTGAATTGGATGGAGCCAATCGAATTAGGTAGTTCTAGTACCTTACGAGAAAACATTAAAAATTTAGACCTAAAATGTATTCCAGATATTGCTGGAGTTTATATTTTTTATCGAGAATATGGTGGAAAACAATACGCACTGTATGTAGGTAAGTCTGAGAATATCCGTACTAGAATGAAATCTCATTTTAACAGCTTAAGTTTGATAGAAGGTTTAGAAAATACACCTCAAGGCGCAAAAAAGTTAATTTTTGCTGAAGTAAAAACACGTTCAGATTTAGGGCGTGCATTGAATCAAGCAGAAAAGGGATTAATTCAACATTATATTGAAAATGATCACCCCTTATTAAATCAGAAACTTATGGCAGATCATTTCGATGAAATTATGCCTAAAGGAGAGGTGATTGATTTGGTTAATGAAGAGATTTTGGTTTATTCAACTCAAAGTACACGCTAATAATTGATTCAAATATGAGAGAAAAAATGACAGTACAAAGCGAATATCAACTTGAAAATGAACTGATTGCACAACTGCAAGGACTGGGCTATGCAACCGTTACCATCAAGGATGAACGCCAACTACTGTCTAATCTCAAAACACAAATTGAACGTGCCAATGGACTTCCACCATTATCAGAAACTGAGTGGAAGCAGGTGATTAGCTTTCTTAATACAGGCACTGTATTTGAACGCGCTAAAAACTTACGTGACCAGTTTCCTGTTAAATTTGATGATGGTTCAAGCAAGCACATTTTCTTTTTATCGAATGACCCAAGCAAAAACGTATACCAAGTCACCAATCAAATCACGGTAGATCATCGTGATTTTAATGGTCGAACCAGCCGTTTTGATGTCACGCTCTTGGTCAATGGTTTGCCTTTAGTTCAAATTGAGTTGAAAAAACGAGGCATGGAAATTGCCGAAGCTTTCAATCAAACGCAACGCTATATTCGTGAAGCATATTGGGCAGGGCAAGGGCTGTTTGGTTTTATCCAGCTTTTTGTCATTAGTAACGGTGCAAATACTCGCTATTATTCTAATGGTACAACTGGGATTGAGTTTGCCTTTCCTTGGGCAGATGTTGCCAATAAACATATCAATGAAATTGTCGACTTTTCTGATGCATTTTTAAATCATCAGCATCTTACAGACATGCTGACTCAATACATGGTAATGCTGGAAACCAGTAAAAGTTTGATGGTGCTACGCCCATATCAAATCTACGCCGTGCAAAAGATTATTGCCCATGTACAAAATTCAGAACAAAATGGCTATATCTGGCATACCACAGGTTCAGGTAAAACACTGACATCATTTAAAGCCAGTCAGCTCATCATGAAGATGCCTGATGTAGAAAAGGTCTTGTTTGTGGTGGATCGTAATGACCTTGATACCCAGACTTCACGCGAGTTTAATGCTTTTAAAGCCGAGAGTGTGGACAGCACCGACAGCACGTATACTTTGGTAAAGCAACTCGATCAACGCCACGACAAGCTGATCGTGACCACCATTCAAAAGTTAAATCGTGCGATTAGTACAGACCGATATTTAGAACAGATCGATTATCTAAAAGACAAAAAAGTCGTATTCATTTTTGATGAATGTCATCGTAGCCAATTTGGTGATACCCATCAAAACATTAAAAAGTTTTTTAGTAATGCGCAGATGTTTGGATTCACGGGAACACCGATCTTTGAGGAAAATAGTCAATCTAAAGCAGGTTTGAAACTCACCACAGATTATTTATTCAATCAGTGTTTGCATCAATATGTCATTGTGGATGCGATTCGAGACCGCAATGTATTGCAGTTCCAAATAGATTATCGTGGCAAATATACTGCTAAAGGTATGCAGAATAACCTCGATGATGACGAAGATGTTGAGGGAATAGATACCAAAGAGCTTTATGACAATCCGCAGCGAATAGAAATGATTGCTCGTTATATCGTTGATACGCACGATACCAAAACCAAAAACCGTGAATTTACGGCGATGTTCTGTGTCAGTTCAGTGGATACCTTAACGCAGTATTATGAACTGTTTGAAAAGGTACAAGCTGAGAAGCAACAACAAGATGAAGCGGAAGGTCGATTATTTAAACCTCTCACCATTGCGACTATTTTCTCCTACGGTGCGAATGAAGCTGTTGAGAACAATGACCAAAATGGATTGATTCAAGAAGAATCAACGGATACTCCGCACCAAATAAATCAGTCTAGTCGTGATAAATTGGATCGCTATATTGCCAATTATAATGCTCAGTTCGGCACTAACTATAACTCTGGTGATGGATTCTATGCTTATTACCGTGATATTGCAGATCGGGTAAAGAAAAAGCAGATTGATATTTTACTGGTCGTAAATATGTTCCTTACAGGTTTTGACTCAAAGCCCTTGAATACATTATATGTCGATAAAAACCTTAAATATCATGGTCTAATTCAGGCTTTTTCACGTACAAACCGTGTCTACAATGATAAAAAACCATTTGGGAACATCATTAGCTTCCGTAACCTTAAACGTGCAACAGATGAAGCATTGGCATTATTCTCAAATAAAGAAGCCAGAAAAACGGTTCTTGTCCCAAGTTTTGATGAAATCAAACAAGATTATGAACAAGCGGTAGAAAAGCTGTTTGCCATTACTGCTGATTGTCAAGCCGTGGATGACTTGCTGACTGAGGATGAGCAACTAGAGTTCATCAAGGCATTCCGTGAAGTGATGCGTTACAACGCCCAGCTACAAACCTTCATTGAGTATGATCAAGACGACACTAAGCTTGATAAACAGCACTTTGCAAATTTTGCATCTAAATATGCTGATCTCTGTCGTGCGATTCGTAAAACGACCAAGAAAGAAAAAGTCTCTGTGTTGGATGATGTCGACTTCCAATTAGATTTATTGCACAGTGACCGTATCAATGTGGGGTATATCCTTACGCTTTTACAGATGGCAGTGAATGCTGAAACAGATGAGCAGCGTAAGAAATATGAAGCTCAAGTACAAGATCTGATCGGTAGTGATATTAGCTTGCATGATAAGCAAGACTTGATACAAAAATTTATTGAAGAAAACATGCCAAAAATGATTAATGGGCAAAGTGTACAAGTAGCTTTTGCTCAGTTTTGGGAGGCGGAAAAAGAGCAAGCTTATCAGCACTTTTGTGAACAAGAAAATCTAAAACCCGAAGTAATGAAACATGTTTTAGATAATTATGAATTCAATAAACGCTTACCAAGAAAAGAAGAAATGAAAGAGTTGCCCAACTATAAAGTAAAGCTATTTGATCGGGACAGTGTATTAACCAATTTGTTGGTGAAAACACGACAGTTGATTGAAAGGTTTTATATAGGTATGTAGGTTCGTGCTGAGTAAGTTGATTGGATTTGAAATATTTTTTTTAAAAATTCATGTAAACTAGTCGCGATGTTTTTAGTGAGTTAAGCATGCGAAATTTACAACCTAGTAGAATAAAAGGAAAAGATATTCCTACTGCATTAAAAAAATGGTTGTACGCATCAGGCTCCCTTACTCAGCAACTTACAGATCTCGGTGGTGGTGAGTTTCATGTTGAGCGTATTAGAGAGCATTATCAGCGTTTAGCATTTGATGATAGCAAATGGATGAATATGCCTGCACATCATATTGCATGGGTGAGAGAAACATATCTTTATGGCTCTGAGTCACAAGCTTGGGTGAAAGCAAAGAGTATTTTTCCGATTCTTAGCCTACAAAAAAAAGCCAGAATATTTAAATACATCCGAAATAAGCCAATTGGTTGGTTTCTATTTCAACGTACGAATCCTGCCTGTGAAAGACGAATTATTTATACCGAAGAAGGTTGGGCGCGGCAAAGTTGTTATACTTGGCATGGGTGTAAATTTATCGTACAGGAAACTTTCCTGCCTAGATTTGAACAGTTTATTGAACAGCATTGACTCTAAGGATTCGCATGGATACGGTGCAACAAACTACATGGCGACAGCGTTTAGAAGCCTATTATTATTTATGTCGTTTTGATAAACCCATTGGTACAGAATTAGTGTTTTGGCCAACGATGTGGGCCTTGTGGGTTGCATCCAAAGGAATTCCTGATTTAAAAATACTGCTCGTGATGTTGCTAGGGGTTTTGTTTATGCGGGCTGCAGGCTGTGCGATAAATGATTTTGCAGACCGTAAAGTGGATGCTCATGTTGAGCGTACAAAAACTCGACCGCTAGCGACCGGTGTGATTCGAGCGAGAGAGGCTGTATTTGTTTTTTTAGCTTTAGTTGCCGCTAGCGCCTGTTTGTTATTTTTCTTACCAATTGAAACGTTTTATTGGTCATTTGGAGCGTTATTTCTCGCTTTCATCTATCCTTTTATGAAACGCTATACTCACTTGCCTCAAGTGTTTTTAGGTGCTGCTTTCTCGTGGTCTATTCCCATGGCTTATACGGCTGTCGGACAAACACCGGATTTAATATGTTGGTTATTATATTTTGGTAATTTGGCATGGACGGTAGCCTATGACACGCAATATGCCATAACTGATCGTGAATATGATTTGAAAATTGGTGTGAAATCTACCGCAATTTTATTCGGTCGTTATGATATCCAAATCATTGGTTTACTTCAGGCCCTAAGCTTGGTTTTGATAGGCGCAGCGCTATATTTAGAAAACTTACTTATACCTTTTGGTCTGCTTGCATTGTTTGTTGTCGCAATAGATTTTGTGTATCAAGCATTAAAAACTAAAGATCGTGACCCTCAGATTTGCTTTTGGGCATTCCGTCACAATCGTTGGGTTGGAATGATAATTTTTATTGGAATTTTTTTAAGCTTCGTATTTTAAAATGACTTATTAGTTGAAAAGTGTCCTATGCAGGGCACTTTTTTTATGCCTTAATAGAACCGCATGTAGTTTCATGCACAAAAAAATGACAAAGACTAAAAGGATATTTTATGAAACGGTCAAATATTGCTTTGGCGGTAACGTTCTCTATTTCAGCATTATTTTTATCAGCATGTGGTGGAGATAGTAAAAATCAATTTGATACTTCTGTGCCAACTTACTTATCTGAAACTCCTTATGATGCAAATAAAACTCAGCTTCCAGTGGAAGCGGCTGAGAGTATTGGTGCAAAATCAATCAATGTAATGACTTATAATATGGTTGATGTGCAGGGGAAAATTGCAAAAGCCACAGCAATGGTGATGTTCCCAAAAGTTGCTCCGCCAACTGATGGTTATCGTACGGTTGTTTGGGCGCATGGAACGGTTGGTGTGGGTGATGGTTGTGCACCAAGTCAAAATGTATTGAATCCTCGCTTTTCTATCTTGGCACAAACCCTGTTAAAAGCAGGATATGTGATTATTGCACCTGATTATGAAGGATTAGGTACAAAAGGTATTCATCCTTATTTAAATTTAAAGAGTGAATCGGTGTCTGCAATTGCGGCAGTAAAAGCCTTGAAAGACCGTTATGGCTCTCAACTTCAAGGTAGTTGGATGTCAATAGGGCAATCACAGGGTGGGCATGCTTCATTGGGGATTGCTGAATTTGCAAATAAAGATAATAGTTATAAAGGGGCTGTTGCTGGTGCACCTGCATCTAGTTTAGGACAAATTATTCAAATTTATATTGATCCACAGTTCAATCTTGATGATGAGGGTAAACCTAAAGCTCATGGTTTGAATCGATTGGATGAAAACTTACAGCAAGTACGGTATGCGGTTGCAAATAAAATTTTGACTGAGGAACAGGGCCAAGAAAAAATAAATGAAATCGCTTATGGTTATGCAGAGTTATTAGCTTATGCAGCATTTGCTAGCGTTGGAGTCAAAGCAAAGCATACAAATTATGATTACAAGAATATTTTTACTGCTAATGCTGCTGAAATTGCGGAGTTAGCTTATGGTCGTACTGGTGATGATGGAGCATGTTTAAGTTATCCTGCTCCTAATAGCGAAAATGGTTTGCAAGAGAAATTTAGAGTTGGGATTGTGGATTATTTAAGTGATCCGACACACAAACTTGCAGACTATGGTATTGATTTGGAAAAATTCAAAAAAGATTCTGTTGTTCAAGCATTTTTAGTGGAAACTCAACCTGCAACGAATGCTACTGAATCACAAGTCATAAAAACACCAGTGTTTATTATTCAAGGGGAAAAAGATCAAGCAGTATTGCCAGTTGTTACGCAAGGTTTATTTGCAAACATGAAAAAGAATGCTTTGAAATTTTTCCCTCAAGCAGACTATGCTGATCGTTATAAATTAACAATTGTACCGAATGCGACGCATACGCAGGCTATTGTGTGTGAAAATGCGAACGCGGTAGATTTTATTCAGGAACATATGTCGGCTGCGACGGGTATTGTTTTGACTGATGCAGATAAGGATGCAAGTCAAAATTCTCATTGTACAGGCAAGAACTAATGTCTCGTTTGATTTGATTTTAATCGACAAAAGAGCCTCTTTATTGAGGCTCTTTTTTGTTATAGTGTCGCCTCGTTTGAAATATTACTTTTTGGAATCGGCTATGAGTCAAAATGCTGTTGAAAAAAGATCTGTACCATGGGTTTTGATGGGGTTGGGGTTGTTGATTCCAATTTTTATCGTTGGCATGGCTTTTCTAGCGGCGAAAAGTGATGCTAAAACTAAAAGAGAATATGAGCAGCAACGTGCTGAAATAGCAAAAAGATTTGAGCAACAAAAAAATGCAGAGCAAGAAGCTGCGACTTTGGAAAAATAATTCTCAATCAGTTTAGTTTAGCGAATATCCATCTGTAACTGCTTTATAGATGGAATTTGCGTATAACGTTGTACTAAATAACCTGCTTGTTGCAACATGTGATCACGCTTTTTGTCTTCTAATTCTTTACCTATATGGCTAGGATCATCTAACTCTATAATTGCAATCACTTGCATATCTTTGTCTAAAATTACAAAGTCTGTGACTTTACGATTAAAGCGGCTTCGAATTTTGTAATGATCACTGGTAATCAAGGCGCTAAAAGCAACCTGCGCCAAAATATGATGTTGTGGAAAAGCCTGCTGTAACCTTAAAAACATTTGTGATTCAAAGTTGGTGATGACAGGGCGAGCAAAAAACTGTTGTTTAAAAAAGTATGGGCGTAAGCAACTGACCAATAATAGTAGGGCACTAATACTTCCAATAATTAAAAATATGAGCTGACTGGATTCAAACATTTTAGATTAGGTGTCAATAAAAAACCCACTCGAAAGGAGTGGGTTTTTAGAATCTTGGCTCTCCCACCTGGGCTCGAACCAGGGACCTGCGGATTAACAGTCCGTCGCTCTACCGACTGAGCTATGGGAGAATCTGGATATGCATTTTATGCATGTCACTTTTAACGGTCAAGCTATTCACTTAAGAATTTGGCTCTCCCACCTGGGCTCGAACCAGGGACCTGCGGATTAACAGTCCGTCGCTCTACCGACTGAGCTATGGGAGAATCTGGATATGCATTTTATGCATGTCACTTTTAACGGTCAAGCTATTCACTTAAGAATTTGGCTCTCCCACCTGGGCTCGAACCAGGGACCTGCGGATTAACAGTCCGTCGCTCTACCGACTGAGCTATGGGAGATTAGCTTGGCTCTCCAACCTGGGCTCGAACCAGGGACCTGCGGATTAACAGTCCGTCGCTCTACCGACTGAGCTATTGGAGAATCTGATGCGCATTTTAGGCATGAAATATTCATGCGTCAACAAGAATAGTAAATAAAATGAATCGTTTGCTTGATAAATATTCTTTTCGGATTTTATTTATAAAAAAACTGCCCGAGGTGGGCAGTTTTTATGCAAGAAATAAAAGATTATTTCTCAACGCCTGCTGGTTGACCTGCAAGTTTTGCATTTGCATAGTCCCAGTTCACTAAGCTTTCTAAGAAAGTTGCGATGTATTTAGGACGTAAGTTACGGAAATCGATGTAGTAAGCATGTTCCCAAACATCAATCGTCAATACTGCAATTTGACCATGAGCAAGTGGTGTGTCTGCATTGGCAGTTTTAGTAATTGATAATTTACCATTTACTTCATCAGCTACTAACCAAGCCCAACCTGAACCAAATTGAGTTGTTGCAGCAGCAGTAAATTCTTCTGCAAATTTTTCGTAGCTACCAAAAGCTTCATCGATTTTAGCTGCAATCGCGCCAGTTGGTTTACCACCACCATTTGGCTTCATGCTGTTCCAGTAGAACGTGTGGTTCCATACTTGTGCAGCATTGTTGAAGATACCAGCTTTAGAAGCATCACCAGCAGACGCTTTGATGATTTCCTCTAAAGTTTTACCTTCAAGGTCAGTCCCTTTGATCAAGTTGTTCAAGTTAACAACATATGTATTATGATGCTTATCGTGATGATATTCTAAAGTTTCGCGAGTGATGTGTGGCGCTAAATCATCATAGCCATATGGAAGTGCAGGTAAAGTAATGGTTGTCATGTTTCATTCCTTGCAAATTTGCTGGGTTTTACATCAAGTGCCTTTATTGTAAATGATTCTATGGACAATAGGGCAGTCTTTTAATACACAAAATATGCAAAAAATTTCTTTATGAGACATATACGATACAACAATGATTAGAGTCTTTAGCTCGTTTAGTGAACGTTCTAAAAGGCTCTAACCCGTTTTTTAGAGGTGTAGATTTAAGTTAATTGACCAAGAAAATTACTGAGCTTTAGTTTGTAATGCATCATGATAACGACGATTCACTTCATCCCAATCTACAACATTGTAAAACGCAGCAATATATTCAGGACGGCGGTTTTGGTATTTTAAATAATATGCATGTTCCCATACATCTAAGCCCAGAATAGGCGTATTGCCATACATCAATGGTGAGTCTTGATTCGCGCTACTTTCTACAATCAGTTTATGCTCAGGGGTAACGCTGAGCCATGCCCAGCCACTACCAAAACGACTAATTGCAGCCTTGGTAAAAGCATCTTTAAAAGCATCAAAACCACCAAGTTGTTGATCAATTGCGTCTGCAACAGGCCCTGTGGGTTTGCCGCCACCTTGTGGACTCATGACTGTCCAAAATAGTGAGTGATTGGCATGGCCTCCTGCATTGTTGATTACCATGTTTTTAAGGTTGGCAGGGACGTCATTCACTTTTGCAACCAATTCTTCTACTGGGAGTTTTTCCCATTCTGTACCTTCAATTGCACCATTAATATTATTGATGTAGGTCTGATGATGTTTACTGTGGTGAATTTCCATTGTTTTGGTATCAATATTGGGTTCAAGTGCATCGTAAGCATAAGGTAGTGCTGGTAGAGAATAAGCCATGTGTTTGATTCCTTTTAATCAAAATGATTTTATTGGTATAAAGTGAAGCGCTTTCATTATTCATTTAAAAGTAAATGAGAATCAATATCTTTTAATTTGCTTTTATCTATAGATGAAGAGATAAAAAATAAATTTTATTTATGATTGGTTATATTGAGGATTAAGTTGGTGTAGCAAAGTGAAGACGTATTCGATTCTTAGCGTATATGAAAGAGCTAGAAGGGTTGTCAATAGAAGTCCTTATGACTTCAATAACTCAACATGAATAGATACAGTTATAAGAAGACGAGGGAAAGGAGTGAAAAGCATTTCACTCCACTCAGAAGATGGATTGGGTTAAATCGGATTGTTGAGTTCAAAATACTCAGTTTTAATCGAAAATTGATTTGCAATCGCTTGAGCTAAACGCTGTACACCGTAACGTTCTGTGGCATGGTGTCCACATGCAAAATAATGGACATCCAGTTCTTTAGCTTGATAAAAAGTGCGCTCACTTACTTCACCAGAGATATAAGCATCACAATCTTCCAACGCAGCTTTTTCGATAAAGTCTTGAGCCCCGCCTGTACAGAAACCTACTTTTTGGATAGCAGATTTACTACAAGGCAGATGAAGAATAGAAAAGTCAAAAATTGTTTGTAGCTTTTCTTTGAACTGTTCAGGACTTATCGCATGTTCTAAATAACCAATATTTCCGATTGGATGTCTTTCTGTTGGATCTAAAGCTTCTATGTTTTGTAAACCAATCAAATCGGCAATTGCTGCATTATTCCCTAAGGTCGGGTGAGCGTCTAAAGGTAGATGATAGGCTATCAGTGAAATATTGTTTTGAATGAGTTTTTTGATACGATTGCCACGCATTCCTGTGATTGGATAGGGCTCGCCTTTCCAAAAATAGCCATGATGAACCAATAAAGCATCGGCTTGTAGTGCAATTGCAGCATCAATAGCACTTTCAGATGCAGTCACAGCACATACAATTTTATTGACTTCGGGCTTGCCTTCGATTTGTAAGCCATTTGGTGCGTAGTCTTTAAATTCATTCGACTTTAAAGTTTGATTACACCATTGCACTATGTCATGCAAATTTGCCATAGAATTCCTCAAATGATTTACATTTTATAGCTGTCAATAAAAACATACTTTTTAATGTAACTAAAGCTAGACAAAACTTTTTTAACTTTTGCATTGTTTTTAAGTAATTTACATTACAATGATGGAAATTTCCTGTTCTTAAAACAGATTTAATAATTTGTTCATAACATAATTTCGCCTAGAGGATAATAAACGTGCGCCGTGCATTTACATGGTTACCTTGGGTATTACTCATTGTCGTTATATTCAGCTTTCTCGCTTGGCAAAAATCACATCAGCCGAAACCAACAATAGCGTCTGATGGTGTGAAAATGCCAGCAGAAAAGGTCGAGCCCTTAGTCGATACAAATCGCATGGGTGGGGTGGTTTCTTACAATGCCGCGGTTAAAGTGGCAGCACCTGCCGTGGTCAATATTTTTACCACTCAAAAAATCAAACAACCAAATCATCCGCTTTTAAATGATCCCGTATTCCGTGAATTTTTTGGTAATCAGATTCCGCAGCAACCTAAAAATGAAAACAGTTTAGGTTCAGGCGTAATCGTGCGTGCAGATGGTTATATTTTGACAAATAACCATGTGATTGCACAAGCAGAGCAAATTGTTGTCGCGTTATATGATGGCCGTCGCGCAGAAGCGAAAGTCATTGGTACAGATCCAG
The DNA here is from genome assembly GCF_003323815.1 of Acinetobacter haemolyticus. NCBI lineage: Bacteria > Pseudomonadati > Pseudomonadota > Gammaproteobacteria > Moraxellales > Moraxellaceae > Acinetobacter > Acinetobacter haemolyticus. The sequence goes on along the minus strand of NZ_CP030880.1, from coordinate 2,257,497 downwards.
ATACAGATTTAGCGGTGATCAAAATTGAGTTGGATAAACTTCCTGTATTACCGTTTAAACTTAGTGGTAATGAGGTTGGTGATGTTGTATTAGCGATTGGTAATCCATTTGGTGTAGGGCAAACTGTTACGCAAGGGATTATTTCTGCAACAGGACGATCAGACTTAGGTATCAACACCTATGAAGATTTTATTCAAACTGACGCAGCCATAAATCCAGGTAACTCGGGTGGGGCGTTGATTGATGTTGCAGGTAATTTAATTGGCGTAAATACTGCAATTTTCTCACAGTCAGGTGGTTCACTTGGAATTGGTTTTGCTATCCCTGCGAAGGTTTGCCAGCAAGTCTTAAACTCTATCCTAAAAGATGGGCGTGTTGTCCGTGGTTGGTTGGGAATTAGTTTAATTCCAAACAATTTAGATGAAAATGTACTGACTGCAAAACCGGTTGGTGTTCTAGTTGCAGATGTTTTACGTGGTGGTCCAGCTGATCAAGCCGGCGTCAAACGTGGTGATACCATTGTTCAAGTCAATGATGAGCAGATTTCGTCAGCTTCTCATTTAATTAATTATGTTGCATTGCAAGCACCTGAGAGCATGATTAATGTTGTTGTTGAACGCGACGGCAAGCAACAGAAGTTGGAAGTGAAGGTTGGGGAACGAAAAGTTCAACAAAATACTCAATCTCAATATATTCCGCTACCGAAAGGGCAGTAGCGCTTTAAATTAGGACTGGTTGATTAATTCATCCTTAAGAAAAAAGCCTGTTGATCTTATCGATCAGCAGGCTTTTTGCGCTTTTATAGGCTTTTTATTTTTTATTAAATCATCCAAATTTGATAATTTGATGACAACTGTCAAAGTTTTGATGTAATCCAATTCAATCCATTGAATCAGCAATAAAAATTTTTTTTAAAATTTATAATCTAACTGTAACCAAAGCTTTTCGGTATCGACAGCAAAATCTTCAGCCTGATAACTTGAAAATTTTGCTAATCCAGACAAGCCCATGATTGGTAATGCTTGACCATAGGAAAGAGAAAATTCTTGGCCATAGTTTAATCCTTTTATATCGCTTCGGTAATGATGTAGCTCGGTTGTTAATTTACCTTTACTGAATATATTAAAACTTGAGCTGATATAAAGATCACGTAGACCATTGGCTGGTGTATTTAAAAACAGGTCACTCCAACCATTGAAGCGATGTTTAGTTGCAAGTGGAGTTTGAAAAGCAATTTTACCGTTATCACTACCTAGAACTTCGTAACCAATTTCAACTTCACCAAGAGGTGCTTGTCCAGAAACTTGGTAGCCAAGTTCTAATGCATAATAATCCGTATCGTAAGTTAATGGCTGATCCGCATAGTCCTGTTGTTTTGCATATTCAGCACTATAACGAAAGTTTTTGTGCTTCCCTGTTAAACGAAGACCATAGCTTTGATTTGACCAAGCATTGAGGTCTTCAAAGTCAAGAAAATAGCCATAAACTACAGCATTAAGCTGAGGGCTATAACTGTATTTAATTTGCGCTAAATGGATTTGACTATCCTGTTTGCCGTCTTGCGCTTTTAATGCAACGGGTTTAGCTGTTTCACTACCAAAGATTGTGTTTACCTGTTCAATATAAGCATAGTAGAGCTGGAGTTTTGGATCAGCTTTAAAATTGAAGCTAATTGCATCGTAACTTTGTTCATTTTGACGCCAACCAACGGAGCCAATAAAACGTTGATTATCTAGATTGATAACTTGCCGACCTAATCGAGCATCAAACTTGGAACTGTTATAATTTAAATATAACTGATTAATATCTAAGTTTTTGGGATCAGGAACGGTGCTATAGGTGGTTTCGCTGTTTCGAGTACTATTAAAGCGATCATTGAGTTCGATGTTTGCTTCACCCTGTGCATATAGGCTCAAGCCTTGCCATGAGCCTGTTTGTAGTGCAGGGCGTATCCGCAAAGTAGCAGCTTCAGCTTTCTTTAATGGGTTGTCTTGATCAACCATTTCGAAACGTAAGCGGCTATCGAGTGAAAGCTTGGTGTTTGTCAAAAAATCGCTATTGGCAAGTAGATGTGTTGTAGAAAAACAGCCGAGTGCGATCAAAGAAATTGGAATGATTTTCATCATATTCCCCCTAGAGTTAAAATTAGATATAAGTGGTTAGGAGGGATGTGTGAATAAGCACATCCCTTAGAGCAGCGTTGAATTAAGCAGTTGAGTTACGTTCAAGCAAAGCTTGCTCAAACAGTTGTTGTTCTTTTTCTTTATGTTCGACTGAGAAGCGAATCAGAATGACACTGAATGCGGCAACAGTGACGAGGCAGCCTAAGATCATGAGACAAGTTTGGATGTCAAGTAAACCTTTGAGAAGGAATCCTGCGGCGACAGCACCAACATTACCGCCTGCACCAATAATGCCAGCCACACCTCCAAGCGCGTCACGATCAATAAATGGTACGAGTGCATAAGTCGCACCGCAGGCCATATGGGTAAACAGAGCAAAAATTGTCATTGCAAGTACGGCGAGCATGACAGTATTCATTTGGGAGAAAATGATGAGGAATAACCCTTCACCCAAGATCAGTAAGAATAATATCCGCGTACGTCCATCCAACCCTTTATTGGCAGCTACTTTATCAGAAACGATACCACCCAATGCGCGAGCAAATAGTGCGAGTAGGCCGAAAATTCCAGCAGTAAGTCCAGCTTCTTTCAAGCCCATATTAAAATGGTCCACATAGTACATTGCGGCAATATTATGAATGAAGATCTCGATGCCAAAACATGCTGCATAAGCGGTAAATAAAACCCAAACACGGTAATTACGAGCGGCCTGCATTAAAATAGCTGTACCACCTTTTTTAATATTACCAGCTTCTATACCTTGTTCTCTTAATTCTTTGAAGTTGCCTTGAGGACTATCTTGTGTCAGTTTCCAGTAAAGTATACCCACGATTACCATCATGATTCCTGGAACAAGTAGTGCGATACGCCAGCCCATTGCTTGTTCAACACCAAACATGATGATGGCACCTAGAATGAGTGGCATGATCGCTTGCGTTGCACCACCACCAGCATTTCCCCAACCTGCCGCAGCGGCATTAGCAGTACCAACAACATTTGGTGCGAACATGACGCTGGTATGGTATTGGGTAATTACGAAACTTGCCCCAATCGCCCCAATTAAAAGACGGAAAAATAAAAAGGATTCATAGGTATTGGCAGCAGCAACACCAAACACAGGAATACTGCCGAGAATCAATAGGGCGGTATAGGTCTTGCGTGGTCCATATTTGTCACAGAGCGGACCGACAATGAGGCGGATAACGATGGTGATTGCAACAGCTGCAATATTGATGTTTGCAATTTGGGCTTTGGTTAAATTAAATTCACCCGCAATTACAGGCATCAGCGGAGCGCAGGCAAACCATGCGAAAAAGCAAACAAAGAATGCCAACCATGTCATATGGAATGCACGCATTGCAGGTGTTGCGAAGCTAAATAAGTTTATTTCAGTTGCTTTCTTTGCATCTAGACTCATTTTTGAAGACATAGCCTTCCCCTGAACTGAACGAAATATTACTCTGTAAGCCAAACGTTTATGCTTACAAACCGAACAGAACGGACATCATTGGCCGCCAACAAATTTTTTTGAATCGACATTGATTCTGTATGTTATGAAGTATGCAAGGGATGTGCCAATAAAAATATTTAACCAAAAGAACAATTTAAAATTCTAATTTAAATCATGAAAATTAATTATTCTATTGTTAAAGATTCCGAGTGGGCAGTTTCTTAAATTTTAAAAACAGGAAATGTGATAGCAACTGTAAGGCAATATTGAATGAGTTGTTTTTAAATGGTGCATCATTTTTATACAGTTTGATTAAAAACATAGCGATCGAAAAAAAGCAGCCGAAGCTGCTTTGATAAAAAGAAAAGATTAGAAACGGTAGCCGATACCAACATAAGTGATGAGTGGATCAATGTCGATTTTAGTATTTGCACGAATCAACTCTTTACCTGTATTTCGGTCAGTCACATAAATTTTTGCCTCATTATTCATTTTTGAATAAGAAACGGAGCCAACAGCAAACCAATTCGGTTTGAAATCATAAGTTGCACCTAAAGTTACGATTGGTGCAAAAGTATCCGTCGCTTTCAGCTTAACAACGGGATCTGCCGATGATGTTTTGCGGTCTAATGCTGCACCAGCTTGATTATCATGGATATTTTGAATCATATGACCTGCTGCAATAAGATCTGATTCAATTGCAGGATTGATTTTTAATGAGTTAAAGTATGCGTACATCACACCAGCTCCGACATAAGGGCGGAATTTGTTGACACCAGTTTTACCAAATTGGTAGTGGAGTTCGACTGCGGGTAACCAAGCACGTGCTGTTGCAGCTTTGCCACCTTGTGAGAGATCGGTAATATGAATATCCTGTTTTAATGGGATATCAGCACCAATCTGTCCTATAAGACTACCTACTAGTTTGCCTAGTATTGAATCATCTTTTATAGGAACAGCATTTCCAGAGAGAGGTGCATTGACACTTCCTTTTCCATTGATATCTACTTTTGGAGGGATTCCTCCCTTAATTTCCAACGAAAGATTATCTGTGAAGTTGTAATTAAACATAAGTCCTATGGTATCAACATTAGCAGCTTCTAAACCTGAACCCTGTTGCTCCCATTGGGATAGACCATTGATTGTCGCTGTGCCAGAAAGAGCTCCTGGCAGCTCCTTTCCTCCAAGACTTTTATAAGTGTTAAAAAGGTTGTACCAGAGCTCTCCTTTGGGATTGTCACGATTAATTGCATTCATAACTGCATCGGTGGATACATCTCCAACTTTGGATTTAGTCCCTTCAGCAACACTGGTATTGATATTAATTGGATTTGCCGACCCTTGCGGCATAGCATGTAACCAACCTGCTGAAACAGAGAAGCGCTTAAATCCATCTCCATCTTTAAGGCTAAAATATGGTGAATCTGCAAAAGAAAGTGTAGGAAGGGCACATAAACCTGTCGCAATCATGCATGCAAATGATTTCTTCATCATCTTGGGACTCCATGTCCTAAAGTTTGTAAGGATTTTTCTAGCGCTCACCATAACGCTTTTTTATGCAGACTTTGTTTAGATAGAATTTATAATTGTTATAACTATGAAAAAAAATGTAGTAATTGAATTAAAATTGGGTGATTTTTAATCTAAAAAAGGGCGAGTACATAGGTACTCACCCTCAAAAACGAATTATTGAAAACGTGAAAGATCTTCTTCTGGACGGGCGGTTAATACCTCAATTCCTGTTTTTGTCACTAAGATCGTGTGTTCATATTGAGCTGACAACTTATGGTCTTTGGTGACAACTGTCCATTTGTCACCCAAAAGTTTAGTTTGCCATACACCTGCATTGACCATTGGTTCAATAGTAAAGGTCATTCCTGCTTCAAGACGCATTCCTGTGCCTTTTTGCCCATAGTGTAAAACTTGAGGCTCATCATGGAAAACATTACCAATTCCATGACCGCAGTATTCACGTACTACACTGAAGCGTTCAGACTCAACATATTGTTGAATGGCGTGTCCAACATCACCAAGATATGAACCATCTTTCACGGTCGCCATTCCACGATACATTGCTTCTTGTGCGACTGAGCACAGGCGATTTGCTAAAATAGAAGTCTCGCCACCAACGATGTACATCATATTGGTATCGCCGTGGTATCCATCTTTAATGACAGTGACATCAATATTTAGAATGTCGCCGTTTTTTAAAATTTTATTCTCAGATGGAATACCATGACAAACAACATGGTTAACAGAGGTACAAATCGAGTGTTGGAACGCAGGTCGACCTGGTGCTGCACCGTACCCAACACAAGCGGGAATAGCATCTTGTACATTTTCAATATGATTGCGACAGATTGTATCGAGTTCTAGTGTACTCACACCCGCTTTAATATGCGGTTTAATCATGTCTAAAACTTCAGCAGCCAATTTCCCTGCAACACGCATCTTTTCAATTTCTTCAGGTGTTTTAATTAATCGACGAGGAGCTGTATAAGTTGTATTCATGATCTCTAAAAACTTTTGGTAATTTGCAAGTGTCTATGGTATAAATAGCCGCCTATTTTATCAAATGCTTTTCGTGACAAATCTTCTTTATTTTTATTGGAGGCTTTTGCGGAATTGTTTGATAATAAATAGTCGTAAAAAATCCGCACATATATCGTCACATTACTCTGGGTGCCTAGCAATAGGTGGAGAATGCGGATATATGGAGGCCTAACCCAAACTTTAAGGTAAAGAAAATGGCAGATTACAACGTAAGCATGCGCGACCTTCTTCAAGCAGGCGCACACTTTGGTCACCAAACTCGTTTCTGGAACCCAAAAATGCGTCAATACATTTTTGGCGCGCGTAACAAAATTCACATCATCAACCTTGAGCACACTGTTCCTGCGTTAAATGATGCTTTGAACTTTGTTAACAACTTGGCGAGCAAAAAGAACAAAGTATTATTCGTTGGTACAAAACGAGCTGCTTCTAACATCATCCGTGAACAAGCTCAACGTGCTGGTCAACCATATGTAGATCACCGTTGGTTAGGTGGTATGTTGACGAACTGGAAAACACTTCGCCAATCTATCAACCGTTTAAAAGATCTTCAAACTCAATCTCAAGACGGTACTTTTGCTAAGCTTACTAAACGTGAAGCTTTAGAGCGTACTCGTGAGATGGAAAAACTTGAACGTGCTTTAGGCGGCGTTAAAAACATGGGTGGTTTACCTGACGCATTATTTGTAATCGACGTTGATCACGAAGCGATTGCAATTAAAGAAGCTAAAAACTTAGGTATTCCTGTAATCGGTATCGTTGATACTAACTCTAACCCAGATAACGTAGATTACGTTATTCCTGGTAACGACGATGCGATCCGTGCAGTTACTTTGTATGCTTCAGCTATGGCTGATGCGATTCTTGCTGGTAAAGAATACGCTCAATCACAAGCGAATGCACAAGCGAAAGGCGAAGAAGCTGCTAAAGAAGCTCCTGAGGCTTAATGCGTTTTGACGCAAGCTTGTCATTTTTGTGATTTAAAATGATGACAAATTGAGCGTCGAGAAAGCAAAACGGCCCAGAGAAACCTTTGGGCCGTTTTTGTTGAACAGATTTATATTCTACCGATTTTAGGAGATCAACATGACTGCAATTACTGCAAGCATGGTAAAAGAATTACGTGACCGTACTGGTCTTGCAATGATGGAATGCAAAAAAGCATTAACAGAAGCAGGCGGTGACATCGAACTTGCGATTGATAACCTTCGTAAATCAGGTCAAGCAAAAGCTGCTAAAAAAGCAGGCAACATTGCTGCTGATGGTGCGATCACGATCGTTCAAAACGGTAATAAAGCGATTCTTGTTGAAGTTAACTGTCAAACAGACTTCGTTGCTAAAGACGAAAACTTCAAAAACTTCTCTGATAAAGTAGCGACAGCTGCACTTGCTGCAAATGAAACTGATGCTGCGAAAATTGCTGAACTTAAACTTGAAGATGGTTCTACTGTTGAAGAAGCGCGTGTTGCACTTGTTCAAAAAATCGGTGAAAACATCCAAGTACGTCGTGCTCAAATCGTTGAAGGCGAAAACTTGGCTATTTACAAGCACGGTTTAAAAATCGGTGTTGTTGTTTCTTACACAGGTGATGCTGATACTGGTAAAGGTATTGCAATGCACGTTGCTGCGTTCAACCCAGTTGCAGTAAATGCTGAAGCTGTTCCAGCTGACTTGATCGCTAAAGAGAAAGAAATTGCTGAAGCAAAAGCTTTAGAATCTGGTAAGCCTGCAAACATCGTTGAGAAAATGGTTACTGGTTCAGTTGAGAAATACTTGAACGAAGTTGCGCTTGATCGTCAAATGTATGTTATCGACAACGATAAGAAAGTTGCTGATGTATTAAAAGCGACTGGTACAGTTGTTGCTCAATTCACTCGCTTTGAAGTAGGTGAAGGTATTGAGAAGAAAGCTGAAATGAGCTTTGCTGAAGAAGTTGCTGCTGCACAAGCTGCTGCGAAGTAATTCGTATCTTTTAAAAAACCCAGTCATTATGACTGGGTTTTTTTATAGCTTAAGTTTATTGTTTCTCAAGTTGTGCTTTGAAATCTGCTAAAGCTTCAATTCTATATTGAATTAACATTTCACCGATTTCAGGACCTTTAACGTGTTCTGGTAGGTCTTGAGCACGGATATTTCTCACTATATCCATGGCATTGAGTATAAATTGTGCTTGAGGATATGGGCGGTCTTCCATACCTAAACGGCCTCGTGCATCACATTCACACGCTTGCACAAATGCTCTAACTTTTTCAGGGCGACGTAATACATCTAAACGTTGTAGAAAACGCCAAAGCGTGCCTGGCTTTAAGATTTGTACTTGATGGCACTTTAAATGTTCTTTACATACGGTTAATGCTAGATTTTTGAGTTGTGTTGGCACTTTCAAGCGGTCACATAGGGTTGTGACAGGTTGTATACCGCGTTCCTCATGCATCACATGTCTAGGAAGTTCCTCAGGTGGTGTGAGTGCTTTACCTAAGTCATGTACAAGGACGGCAAATCGCACATCTAAAGCATACTCTGCTTTACAAGCTTGCTGAAGCGCCATTAATGTATGAATACCACAATCGATTTCTGGATGGTATTCAGGTCGTTGCGGAACGCCAAAAAGAGCATCAATTTCCGGAAATAAGATTTTTAAAGCGTTACAGTCTCTAAGAATCTGGAAGTATACATCTGCATGGTCTTCCATTAATGCTCGCGCTGTTTCTTTCCAGACACGTTCAGGCGTTAACTCATTTAACTCACCAGATTCTGCAATCTTACGCATTAACGCTAATGTTTCTTCTGCAACGACAAATCCATAAGATGCATAACGGGCAGCAAATCGGGCAACACGCAGTACACGTAAAGGATCTTCGGTAAATGCATCCGAAACATGGCGAAGAGTTTTTTGCTCTAAGTCTTTTTGACCACCATAGGGGTCATAGACTTGACCATCTGCATCCATCGCCATGGCATTAATTGTTAGGTCACGACGAATTAAATCTTCTTCTAGGCGAACGTTTGTATCAGTAAAAAATTGAAAGCCGTGATAGCCAACGCCTGATTTTCTTTCGGTGCGGGCAAGTGCATATTCTTCTTTTGTTTTAGGGTGTAGAAATACAGGGAAGTCTTTGCCAACGGGCTGATAACCCTCAGCGAGCAATTGATCGGGTGTTGCACCGACCACAACATAATCTTTTTCGTGATAGGGATGCCCAAGTAACTGATCTCGAACAGCACCGCCTACTAAATAAACTTGCATGAAAAAACCTCTATTCTTCACACAATCATGCTACAGAACAGAGGTTTTCTCAAGTCTCATGAGGAGCTTTTGTAGGCAAGCTCGTTCTAAACTTTAGTTTTGACTTTGTTGGATCTCTGCAACAGTTAATGCTGTCATATTGATCAAACGACGTGTTGTTGCCGTTGGTGTCAAAATATGAACTGGTTTAGCAGCACCTAACAAAATTGGCCCAATAGTTACATTATTGCCAGAAGTTGCTTTTAACAAATTAAATGAAATGTTTGCTGCATCTAGATTCGGCATAATTAACAAGTTTGCTGAGCCTTTGTAGCGCGAATTTGGGAATGCAAAATGACGGATATTTTCGTCAAGCGCTGCATCACCGTGCATTTCACCTTCAACTTCTAAATCAGGCGCTTGCTCTGTGAGTAAACGATAAACTTCACGCATTTTCTGAGCGCTTGCATCATGCTGGTCACTACCAAAACTTGAATGAGAAAGTAGAGCAACACGAGGTGTAATACCAAAACGGCGTACTTCTTCTGCAGCTAAAATTGTCATTTCAGCTAACTGTGCCGCTGTTGGATTGGTATTGACATATGTATCAGCAATAAACAAATTGCGATCTTCAAGCATCAATGCATTCAGGGTAAAGAATGTGCTGCGACCTTCTTTTAGACCAATCACATTACGCACAAAATCTAAATGAATATCATAGCTGCTGTAAGTACCGCAAAGCATACCGTCTGCTTTACCAAACTTCACAAGTAACGCTGCAATCAATGTTGAGCGACGACGAGTTTCACGTTGCGCATATTCAACCGTTACACCTTTACGTTGCATCGTTTGGTAGTAATCTTTCCAAAACTCTTCGTACAATGGATTTTGTTCTTGATCAACGATTTCAATATTTAAGCCATGCTGTAAGCGTAAGCCTAATTTTTTGATATTTGCCTCGATTACAGTTGTACGACCAACTAAAATTGGTTTTGCCAAGCCTTCATCTACTGCGATTTGAACTGCACGTAATACACGTTCATCTTCGCCTTCAGCATATGCAATACGTTTAGGATCAGTTTTTGCTTGAGCAAAAATTGGTTTCATCAAGAATGCTGAGTTATACACAAACTCAGAAAGTCGTTGACGGTATGCTGAGAAATCTTCGATCGGGCGAGTAGCAACACCAGAATCCATTGCCGCTTTTGCAACTGCTGGTGCAATTTCTAAAATTAAACGTTGATCAAGCGGGCGTGGGATTAAGTAATCACGACCAAATGAGGCTGACTTTTCACCATAGGTAGCCGCATCTGCTTCTACATGTGCCATACGCGCGATAGCATGTACACAGGCAATTTTCATTTCTTCGTTAATGGTGGTTGCACCCACATCTAACGCGCCACGGAAAATATATGGGAAGCAAAGTGCATTATTTACTTGGTTTGGATAATCTGAACGACCTGTTGCCATAATGACATCTGGACGTACTTCATGTGCATGTTCAGGTAGAATCTCAGGATCAGGGTTCGCAAGAGCAAAAATGATCGGATTCTCAGCCATTTCTTTAACCATTTCTTTGGTTAAAATGCCTGCCGCAGAAAGACCTAAGAACATGTCTGCGCCAGCAATTACTTCATTTAATTGCGTTGCTTTAATGTCTTGAACATAGCGCTTTTTCGAATCATCCAATCCATCACGTGAAGTGGTAAGGAGGCCGCGAGAGTCAGCAACAATGATATTTTCTTTGTTTACACCTAGAGCACACAACAAATCTAGGCATGACAGTGCAGCAGCACCTGCACCTGAAGCGACGATTTTGATTTCATCGATTTTCTTATTTACGATTTGGAGCGCGTTGAGTAATGCTGAACCTACGATAATACTTGTGCCATGTTGATCATCATGGAACACAGGAATTTTCATGCGTTCGCGTAGTTTTTTCTCGATATAGAAACATTCTGGTGCCTTAATATCTTCAAGGTTAATACCACCAAAAGTTGGTTCTAATGCAGCAACGATATCAACGATTTTATCTGGATCATTTTCCGCGATTTCAATATCAAAGACATCAACGCCTGCAAATTTTTTGAAAAGTACGCCTTTACCTTCCATAACAGGCTTGGATGCTAAAGGACCAATGTTCCCTAAACCAAGAACTGCTGTACCATTACTCACGACGGCAACCAAGTTACCACGCGCTGTATATTTCGCAGCGGCAGAAGGGTCACGTTCGATTTCTAAACATGGAGCTGCAACACCAGGGGAATATGCAAGCGCTAAATCTCGTTGGTTAACGAGCTGCTTGCTAGGTGTCACACTGATTTTTCCAGGAGTAGGAAATTCATGGTAATACAAAGCGGCTTGTTTTAAAGATTGATCGTCCATCTGAGTCTCGATTGTTCCGATAATAATCATGCATATATATGACTGATTATTATATTAAGATAAGTGCACAAGAATATAGCACTAGTTCATGCTTTCGCCCAGTCAAAATAGCTTATTTTCACTGAATGATACGACTTATTGACAAATTATTTTCAACTAAAAATGAAGGGTTAAAGTCGTAAATTATCGCTGTAAATGTAAGATCTTGCGGTTGACAGTTAGCTATGCTGCTGTAGAAATTTGGTTGCGTCTAAAGCGGTCAATGGCTTGGCAAATAGATAACCCTGCAAGATGTCACAATTTTGTTTTTGCAAGTAGTCTCTTTGCGCTTCAGTTTCCACACCTTCCGCTACAACTTTTAAGCCAATGGTTTTGCCCATGGCGATCATGGCATTTACGATCGCATCTTGTTTAGAGTTACCAATCTTAGAAATAAAAGCTCGGTCAATTTTTAAGGTATCTATAGGATATTCAGTTAAATAGGCGAGGGATGAATATCCAGTTCCAAAATCATCTAATGCGATTGAGATATGGCGATCTTTTAATGCTTCTAATACCGTTTTCACCGTTTCGGTATTCTCTAAGAAAGCAGACTCTGTGATTTCTAATTCTAGATTATGACCAGAGATTTTATATTGCGATAAAATCGTATCCACATCATGTAATAATTGCCCACGGAGAACTTGTTGTACAACGATGTTGACCGCAATATGGACTTGGGGATAACCCAGCTCAATCCATCTCTGTAATTGTTTTGCTGCCTGATGTAATACAAATTGTCCGATATCAGAAATTAAGCTGGTGCTTTCTGCCAATGGAATAAAGATATCAGGCATGATCAGCCCTTTACTTGGGTGCTCCCAGCGTATAAGTGCTTCGAAACCATTCACCAGATTATCGTGTGTAGTCATTTTGGGTTGATAGTAAACGACAAGCTCATTGTTTTGGATTGCTTTTCTTAAATCAAGTTCTAAATCAGAATACTGTGCCGCTAAGTTAGCTCTTTCATTTGAATAGTAACGAATAGTGTTGCCGCCTAAACGCTTAGCCTCATTCAATGCTTGTTCTGCATGAGTATTTAAATTATCGACTTGACGACCATGCTCAGGAAACATCGCTACACCGATGGAAACACTCACAAAGTACTCTTGGTCAGCAATATAAAATGGTTGGCTAAAGTTCTCGACAATATTGTTACACAATTGATGAATAGGTGGGTGTAAAGGGGACATTTCATAAATAATCGCAAAATCATCAGCACTTAAATGCGCAACCAATAATGCATCGATATTGCTAATACGTAATCGCTGCGCGACTTGTTTAAGCAATTCATTGCCAGCTTGATTACTGACCAGTTCATTGAGTGTCCGAAAGCGATCTATATTCAAACGAATGACAGCGAGATGTTGTATGGCTGCTTCATTCACTAGATATTGATGCAGTTGCTGCTGATAATAGAACCGATTTGGCAAGTCCGTTAGTGTGTCGTAGTTGGTAAGATAAGATAATCTTTGTTCCTGATGCTTTCGTTCAGTTTGATCAGAAACGATACCGATATAATTGATTACTCGATCTTGTTCATCTTTAACTGCATTAATATGCATCCACAAGAAACATGATTTTTCTGAATGATAGGTTTCTTGGAACTCTCCTTCATATTCGTGTTCATGAGCTAAAGTGTCTAAAATCGAAAGTTGGAAGTTTTGGTGGTGAAGCTTATTTTGTTTTGTAATTTCAAAAAGTTGCTTGCCTAAAATGACTTGTTTATCAAGTTCGGTAATTTGTTCATATTTAGGGTTCACCTCAATGTAATTAAAATTTTCATCGAGTATGAAAATTCCTTCAGAAGCTTGTTCAAATACGCTTGCAGAAAGTTTAAGTCGTTCTTGGTCTTTACGCTCTTGGTTAATATCTCGATGAATGCCAACCATTCGTAAAGGTGTTTGATCTTCAGGATGACGTTGGATCACTTGTCCTACATCGTGAATCCAAGACCATTCACCATTTGGACGTTTAATACGGTAAGTTTCTTCATAGCGTAAGGTTTCACCACATATATGATGGTATAAGGCATTTTTTACGCGTTCGATATCATCAGGATGAACAATCTTATGCAGTAGCGTGTAGTGATTTTCAGAATCTCTTTTGACTGCTTGGCTATGGGTATTGGTGACACCAACAGTTTGGTTTTCTAAGTTCCATTCCCAAGGGCGGATACCGGCTGTCTCATGTGCAAAAGCTAAGTTTTGACGATGTTCTTCTAAACTTTCATTCATTTGAGTGAGATCATAAGTACGATCACGTACTTTTTGTTCTAACAAATGGTTATTGAATTGTAGTTGAGCTTCGATGTCCTTGGATTTATTTACTTCATGTTGTAACTGTTGACACAGCTCCTCAGTCCATTGATTGTGCTGCTCTGCAACATCGACTAATTGCTTATTTTTCTCAAGCACTTGAGATAGATGCTTATGAATCTTGAAAGTGGCATGTGCGCATAATAAAGTTGCAAAAAAGGTGAAGTAATATGCGAGGTAAAACAAGGTGTGTTGATGATCCCGAGATAACAAATGTGAAATAATCAGGGGCAGAACGCTTGGAAGAAAAAACAGAAAGAAATAACGAATATGCTGAGTAAGAAATGTTAGCGCGATGATATGTGAGGTTGTTAGTAATAGCGCAGTTAATGTCAGAATATGTGATCCAGTTAGTTGTGGAACCTCATGTATCAGGTAATACGTAATAATGATGGAGTTGATACCGAGCAACAAACCAGTGCTAAAACAAACAATTTGGAATAAAACATGACTTCTTTTAATAAAGGCTGGAGATGAATAACACTTCAAGGAAAAACGGCACAAAAAAAAGAAAATTAGAAGAAAAACGGCAGTGATGCTAATCCAAGCGGTAAAGATATTTGGAGTAAAAGAATAGAAAAGACCAAATAATGCATAGTCTAAAACACATATACCCAATACGCTAAGAACAAAGGATCTGATATGACTAGAGTAATTAATTTGATCCGTATAGATAAATGGCGCTAAACCTTGTTTCTGAACCCCAGACATACAAGAATAATCCTTTTCTTTTATCAGTACCTACAGTCTTTATTCTTTGTAAACTATAGCGTTGAGTTTATTTAAATTAACGTTAAACCCATTGAAAAGCAATGTAAATGCATCATTTGCTTGAAAAGTGATAGTTTAAAATAGATAGAGCAACAACGGGGGCCGTTTCCGTTCTCAAAACGCGATCACCGATACACCAGTTTTTAAATTGGTATTGGTTTGCTGTTTCGATTTCTGTTTCACTAAGTCCACCTTCTGGACCAATTAATAATGCAATATCAGGCGTACTATTCAGTAGTATATTTGTTTGATCTTTATTAGGGGCAAGTACAAAACGAGATGTCGGTAATTCAGATTTAACCCAGTCATTAAGAGAAATAGGCGCTAGAATTTCAGGCACACGGTTCATTCCGCATTGTTCACAGGCAGCGATTGCAACAGATTGCCAATGATCCAGTTTTTTTTGGTCACGATCGTACTTTAATCGCATTTCACAGCGATCGCTGGTTAATAATTGAATTGTGGTCACGCCCAGTTCGGTGGCTTTTTGAATCGCATAATCCATACGATCACCTTTACTCATCACTTGACCCAAAACAACATTAAAAGGCGCAGTACGATCTAATTTATTAAATTGATCAATCGACACCAAAGCATTTTTTTTGTTGATTTCTGTCAGAGTGACAAGATACTCGCCACCTTTCCCATTGAAGAAGATGGCTTGTTCTTGTTCTTTTGCGCGAAGCACACGTACCCAATGATGAAACACTGATTCTGTTAGTTCGATGGTGTTGCCAGTATTTAATTCAGTTTCGATATAAAAACGATTCATGCTTGGGTAGAGCTCTTACAAATTAGTTGAGACCAAGATCGACAACGAGTTGTCGGGTTGGTTCGGTTTGGTTCATTGAATAGAAGTGAAGAGTTGGTGCGCCGCCAGCAATTAAACGCTCACAGAGTTTTAAAATCACTTCATGACCAAAAGCTTTAATGCTTGCACTGTCATCACCGTAAGCAGAAAGCTGTTTACGAATCCAGCGTGGGATTTCAGCGCCTGTACCATCAGCAAATCGAATTAAGTTGCTTGCATTGGTAATTGGCATGATTCCAGGTGCAATTGGGATATTTACCCCAGCTTTCTCAAGTCGTTCAATGAAATAGAAATAAGCATCTGGATTAAAGAAGAATTGAGTGATTCCTGCATTTGCACCAGCTTGAACTTTCTCTATAAAACGCTTGATATCAGCGTCGAAGCTGTCCGCTTGTGGATGCATTTCGGGATAAGCTGCAACTTCAATATGGAAGTGATCACCTGAATGTTCACGAATAAAGCGAACCAAGTCCTGTGCATAAGGCAACTCGCCTAAACCCACCTGACCTGAAGGTAAGTCACCACGTAGTGCTACGATGCGATCAATGCCCTGAGATTTGTATAAATCTAATAGCTCGGCAATACGCACTTTATCATCACCAATACACGAAAGGTGAGGTGCAACAGGCGTACCTTTACCATTGAAATCATCAATTGCAGCTAAAGTACGTTCACGGGTAGAACCACCAGCACCATAAGTGATGGAAAAGAACTCTGGATTCAGCAGTTGAAGTTCTTGGTGAACAACTTTTAACTTTTCTGCACCAGCATCAGTTTTTGGTGGGAAAAACTCAAAAGAAATAGGAACACGTTTCGTCATTTCAAATCCTTTTTAAAATCGCTTGGAAATTTTTAGAAAAAAAGGGCAGTCCGTATAACGTCTGCCCTAAGATTCTTAGTATTTGTAAGCGTCAGATTTGAATGGACCTTCAACAGGCACACCGAGGTAATCAGCTTGTACTTG
Source organism: Acinetobacter haemolyticus (assembly GCF_003323815.1). NCBI lineage: Bacteria > Pseudomonadati > Pseudomonadota > Gammaproteobacteria > Moraxellales > Moraxellaceae > Acinetobacter > Acinetobacter haemolyticus. The sequence continues at coordinate 2,240,857 of NZ_CP030880.1, read as the reverse complement.
AGTTAATTGTGTCAACACACCACCAAAGCCAACAACCATTGCCGCAGCAACTTCTTCGTCTAGTTTCTTAGGAAGTACTTCTACACGGATTGCAGCTTGCTTTTGATCAGCAGGAAGATCAGCAAATTTTTCAGCAAATAAATGCATTTGACCTAATACTTGGTTGGCGAAAGAACCATCCATAACACGTGATGGGTGACCAGTTGCATTACCAAGATTGACTAAACGACCTTCTGAAAGAAGAATTAAGTAATTGCTTTCATCTTCTGAACGATAAACTTGGTGTACTTGTGGCTTCACTTCAACCCATTTATAACCACGTAAATAAGCTGTGTCGATTTCAGTATCAAAGTGACCGATGTTACAAACTACTGCACCAGCTTTTAAGCTATCTAACATTGCAGCATCACATACATGGTAGTTACCAGTCGTTGTCACAACAAGATCAGTATTACCTAATAGATCATGGTTGATGTCTTCTTTCTTACCAGTTTGTACGCCATTTTTATATGGAGAAACAACTTCGTAACCATCCATACAAGCTTGCATTGCACAAATTGGATCAACTTCAGTTACACGAACGATCATGCCTTCTTGACGTAAAGATTGTGCAGAACCTTTACCGACATCACCGTAACCAATCACAAGTGCACGACGACCAGAAAGTAGCATGTCAGTTGCACGTTTGATTGCATCATTTAATGAGTGACGGCAACCGTATTTGTTATCATTCTTCGATTTGGTAATTGAATCGTTCACGTTAATTGCAGGAACTTTAAGTGAACCGTCTTTCCACATTTCTAATAGGCGTTGTACGCCTGTTGTGGTCTCTTCAGTAATGCCGTGAATACGTTCTAAAAGAGCAGGGTATTTGTCATGAACAAGTGCTGTTAAGTCACCACCATCGTCCAAAATCATGTTGGCATCCCAAGGCTTGCCATTTACATTGATTTGTTGTTCTAAGCACCATACGTATTCTTCTTCAGTTTCGCCTTTCCAAGCGAATACTGGAATACCACGAGCAGCAATTGCCGCTGCAGCATGATCTTGTGTAGAGAAAATATTGCATGAAGTCCAACGAACTTCAGCACCGAGTTCAATCAACGTCTCAATAAGAACAGCTGTTTGGATTGTCATGTGAATACAACCCAAAATTTTTGCGCCAGCAAGAGGTTTAGCTGCTGCATAACGCTTACGTAAACCCATCAAAGCTGGCATTTCTGCTTCAGCGAGTTTGATTTCTTTACGACCGTAGTCAGCAAGGGAAATATCAGCAACTTTATAATCTGTAAATGAAGCATTCACCGCGTTCATCAGGATCTCCTAGAAAAAAATAGTATGGATCGTTCTGTTCGCGGATGCCGTTGTTGGTTAAATCGAATGTTCAACCGATCGTCGAGCCTGGCAAGTTGATTTATAATACAAATCAAATGTCGCAGCATCCCTCGACTAGGACATTATAATACTTGGAAAATAGTTTTGTTCCAATGATATTTTTTAGGAGATGGCTAGAAAATGAAGCTTTGATCTTGGGTGTTATTGAAGTTGTAAATTATTTTTATATACATCAATCAAGGATTCCAAATCCCTTTGAAATCCTAAGATTGTTATAAAGCTGTAAATAAGTCATTATGCTTTTAGGTGGTCTTCAAATTCTTCACCGAGTTGCATTGCTAAAGCATTGCCAGATAGATCGCCAGTGACTAAGCCATATTCTTTTTTAAAGCTAAAGGTAAAACCACGATTATCTGTCAGATTTTTAACTGAATATCCTAATTTTTCTAACCAAATACGAAACGCCAATAAATTTTTTGCTTTAACAACTCTGTTTTTCATACGAGAACTCCTTGTGAACCTGTAATTATTAATAAGGGTAGGTTAAAAATTTTTAAAGGGGCATTAGATAGATTTATTTTTCCGCGTGTAAGTAATGTAAAAATAGAGTAATTTCCACCTGCAGGAATTTATCTATAATTTTTATAAGTTACTGTAAATTTAGAGAAAAATAAATATTTTTTTTGGATTTTTTGAATATTAAATTAATAAAAATTTTATCTTTAAATGTAAAAAAAGATTTCACTTTCCACTTTGGTTATATCGTAAAAAGTGAAATCTCTGTGATTTGGTGAGATCTTTAGAACTGGTCTTTTAGATGACGGATTCGTGCAAACTCTTCAGCGCTTTCTGTCCTCAAGAAGGGATTCGTTGCGAGTTCTAATTCTATGGTACTCGGGAGCGTAATTTGATTGGTTTCTCGTAATGCCCTAACTTGTTTCATCCTTTCTTGTAATGCGACGTTATGCGGTTCTATAGTGATCGCAAATTCAGCATTAGCAAGCGTGTATTCATGTGTACAGTATACTTTGGTTTGGATAGGCAGGGCTGATAACCTATTTAATGAATGGTACATTTGTTCAGCCGTACCTTCAAACAGACGTCCACATCCCATTGCAAACAATGTATCACCACAAAAAAGTGCATCAATGGCTTCAATGAAGTAAACGATATGCCCCAATGTATGGCCAGGCGTTGCAATGATTTCAACTTTTAAATCATTAAAATGAAAATGATCATCTTGTTGCAGTGGGTTGGAGATAAAAGAAATTTTGCTCAGCTCATCTCTAGGGCCGTACACTGCAATATTTTCATTAGCGGATAAATCCTCTACTCCACCCGTATGATCGGGGTGCCAATGCGTGAGCCAAATTTGTTGTAGCTGCAAATGATGTTGTTCACAAAAATCTTTGACTAAACTTGCTTCTGTTGGATCAATCGCCACAACTTGTTTTGTCGTTGTATCTTCCAATAACCATATATAGTTTTTTAAGGCATTTTGTACGTCAATCGCATGGATTTTATAATGCATAGCCAATTCCTAAATCATTGTTTCATGTGGTTATTGCCAGTAAGATGATAGAGCGTCATCAACTTTTGCTAGTGTAAGTGTAAATTTCTTATCATGCAAAGTGAGCATCAAAAAGCGTATGGATGATGACTGTTTTGGACACATAGTGACGACATGAATAAGTGAAAATCTTTATAATTGACAAGGGGACGGTTTTCGATAAATATGAAATAAAAGTTTTATAAGTTAATGATTTATATTCATCTTTAGATTTATATTTTATTTAAAAATGCTAAATGATTTTCGTGATTAGATTTAACAATATAAATACATAGGATTGATTAAAGGACGATGAGTTTATAAATCATAAAGAACAAGCGAGGGGGTGCTATGTCGGATTTAAAAGACCATGAAGTGGTCAGTATTTTTAAGCAATATTTATATCCGCTATCTGCCAAACTCACCGAAATGTTGAATGAACATTTTAGCCATCAAACTGAACGTCGAGGTTGTGGATATACGCAGGCAACACGGGTAATCGCTGAGTTTGTATCACAGCCGCGTGATGCGTTGGGGTTTCAGGATTTACGTATTTTTGATGATTACGATACGAAAGGATTAAGAAATATTTTAAGTCAAGCAGCCTCATACGGGCTTGAGTTAACAACATGGCGGAATCTTGATATTCATGTTGATGTTCAGCAAAGCCTAAAACGTTTAAATCCAGATGATGGCTATACGCAGAACTTACAGCAGGAAGTTGATTTTCAAGCCAAACTTAGAACACTTTATCAATATGCTGAGCGAGAAGAAAGTAGACTCATTTGTCAGTTACTTGCAGATATTATCCTTCCTCAAGATGTTCAACATATTGAAATAATTGAATGCCAAGCTTTAGAGGAAAAACCTAAGGTTGGCTCGTGTCCGATGGCAGAAAAATTCTTCTTGAGAATTGCACATCATCGTCTATTGAGACAAGGTGAAATTAATATTTTCGTCGATGAGCATGATCAGCCAGTCATGATGGAAAAGATGAATATGGGGGACAATCATTCCTGTATCAGTCTGGTTCCTTTACTTATGAATGGTGTGTGCTTACCAGCGGGGAGCCTTTTCTCTACAAACTATGAGATTGAGCCGCTAGAAAAGAATAAAAACAAACAATATAAAGGTTATGTGATCCCCATTTCTTCAATGAAAGGTTTTTGGTTTCTACGACTGACGACACTGGCGGTTTCTCCTGAAAATCGAGCGCGTGCATTCGGATATCATTTTAAACAACAAGTTGATAATGGATTATTTCGACCCGATACGACTGAATTGAGTCAATTGATGGAAATTGCTCAAGATCAAATCTATGTAGGAAATCCATGCTAAAAGCTTGCTACTCGCCACGCTATTATGCGCAAACGCATACCAATAGTATGGAGAAACTGACTGCAGTTGCTGAAGTGCTACAGCAGCAACAGTTGGTTGAATTGATAGATCCTGGACTTATAGACATTGAGATCTTGAAAAAACTACATAACCCGCAATATGTAGATGCCTTTTTTGCAGGTGATTCAAGTTTCGCGACTGTACAAGGATTTAAACCTTGGAATCCACAACTACGTGATGCCATTTTGTCGGTACAAGCTGGGCAATTGGTCGGTGCTGAGATCGCATTGAAAGAAGGAATCGCCGCCAATATTGCACAAGGTTTTCATCATGCGAGTTATGATTCTGGGGCCGCTTACTGTACCTTTAATGGTTTGGCATTAATAGCAAAACAATTTCCGGACAAACGAATTTTTATTTTAGATTGTGATCAACATGGTGGGGATGGTACTGCGATTTTCACCAATCGTATGCCGAATTTGATTAATTTTGGCATTTTTGGTATCCGCTTTGGTTGCAAGGCGGGGGAGCGTAGTTTGACTCGCTATATTCATCCAAAGCAAGGTAACTTTGATTTGTATCGAGAAGCGATTTTAGAAGCTTTCCAATATGCATCACGTTGGGACGCTGATCTTATCGTTTATCAAGCGGGCATGGATTGCCATCAACATGATAAATATGGATCAAAATGGTTTACAACAGCGCTCTTATTTGAACGTGATCGGATTGTGTTTGAGATGGCGAAGAAAATGAAAATTCCTTTGCTTTTCGTTCTGGCTGGTGGCTATCAACCTTTGGAGGATTTGGTCCCTTTGCATGTCAATACATTCAAAGCAGCGCATCAAATTTATTTTGCTGAGGTTTAGCCTAGCTATAAAAAAATGCTCTCGCGAGGAGAGCATTGAATTGGGCGTTTAGCGTAATTTTGCTAACCATTCTCCAAATGATTGTACAAACTGAACCAATAATAAAAGTACGATAACGGTCAGGATGACCACACTACTATCGAAACGCTGATAGCCATAGGAAATAGCAAGATCACCGATTCCACCTGCACCTACAGCACCTGCCATCGCTGTTGCACCAATCAATGAAATGGTACCTGTGGTGAGATTGAGAATAAGAGAGCTACGTGCTTCAGGCACGATAAATTTGAATACAATTTGCCAAGGACTCGCACCCATTGCTTGTGCAGACTCAATAATACCTTCATTTACTTCAAGTAAAGAAGTTTCGATGAGTCGACCAAGATAAGGACCGACATAAATGGTTAATGGTACGATAGCAGCCCATGTCCCGATTGATGTACCAACCAAAAACTTTGTAAATGGAATGACGGCGATTAATAAAATGATAAATGGGATTGAACGTAGGGCATTCACGATTGGATTGAGTGCATAGTAAATCGCACGGTTTTGTAAAATCCCACCGTTACGTGTGACTACCAAAGTAATACCTTGAATAAATCCCCAAATGCATCCAAATAGCAATGCAAAGAATACCATCTGTAAGGTTTCTTCCAGTGCCGTTACAAATTGATCAATGGATAAAGAACTTTGCCAAAATGGAGCTGTGATTTCAGTCAGCCATTGCACAATTAAATCTCTCATTGGCTTACTCCTGACTGTTCAACTTTGACACCCTGACTTTCTAAGAATTGAATCGCTTCCTGAATAATCGTTGGGTCGCCTAAAAGTTGGATAAACATTTGACCGATCACAGTGCCATTAATCTCAGTCATATTGGCAAATAAAATATTTAAACTAATATCAAATTGCTTAATTACGGATTGAATAACGGTTTCTTGGGCTGATGTTCCTAAGAATTGCAGGTTATAGATACTGTTATGATGTTTGTGTTCAAGATTATTCAAGATATTGATCGGCAATTGTTGCTGCAATACTGTTTGGATAAATGTCTTGGTTGTTGGGTGTTGTGGTTGACTGAATATATCTAAGGTGCGACCTGTCTCAATGACTTTGCCAGCTTCCATGACTGCGACATAGTCACAGATAGATTCAATCACATCCATTTCATGAGTAACCATCACAATGGTGATGTTCTGTTCTTGATTAATTTTCTTTAATAATGCTAAAACGGATTGTGTGGTTTGAGGGTCCAGTGCAGACGTTGCCTCATCACATAGCAAAATCTTAGGATGATTCGCAAGCGCACGCGCAATACCTACACGTTGCTTTTGACCGCCTGAAAGCTCATCTGGGTAAGCATCTTTTTTATGTTTTAGATCGATAAAATCCAGCAACTCTGCAAGGCGTTTTTCACGTTCGGCTTTGCTATGGCCTAACAGTTTAAGTGGCATTTCAATGTTTTCAGCCACTGTTTTGGTTTGCAATAAATTAAAGTGCTGAAAAATCATGCCAATATTTGCACGTTCTCGACGAAGTGTACGCGCATCCATTGCAGTAAAGTCTTTTTGATTAATCATCACTTGTCCGTGGGTCGGACGCTCCAGTAAATTAATCAAACGGATTAAGGTACTTTTACCTGCACCACTATAACCGATAATGCCAAAAATGCTGCCATCAGGGATCTCTAAGTTGATTTGATCCAGCGCAGTGATCGTTTGACCTTTGAGCTGATAGTGTTTGGAAATATTTTTAAATTGGATCATATCGTCAATACTAAGCAGAAAAGAAAAACAGGCAAAATCACTTTGCCTGTTTTGTTGAGAAAAGTATATTACGGATTCTCTTCAGTGAGATAGCTGATTGGTTTATTTACATCAACTTTTGTACCAGCAAAATGATCTTGTACATATTGTTTTACTGCATCAGTGTGATAAAGCGCACCGACTTTTTGTAAAACAGGATCATCTTTGCGAGATTCAGCCGTTGCTAGAACATTGACGTTTAACTTGGTACTTTGATCAATTGGTTCGTAGAAGATTGCATCTTTAAGAACGTTTAGACCACCTTCCATTGCAAGGGTATTACCCAATAAAATCGCATCAACCTCATCTTTAACACGTACAGCTGTTGCCATTTGAATTGGTTTGATCACAATGTTCTTTGGATTTTCAATCACATCAGCTGGCGTTCCTTTTACAGGATCAAAGTCAGCTTTTAATTTAATTAAACCCGCGCTTTGTAAAAGTAATAAAGCACGAGATTCATTTGCCCCATCGTTAGGGATTGCAATCGTTGCACCATTGGCAAACTCTTCAACTTTTTTTACCTTGCTTGAGTAGATTCCCATTGGTTCTAAATAAGTTGTAGAGACTGGCGCAATTTTGTCTTTATTTGCTGCATTGAATGCAACGAGATATGCATAGGATTGAAATGCATTCAAATCGACTTCTTTATTTGCAACAGCGGTGTTCATTGCAACATAGTCAGTAAAATTTTTAATTTGAAGTTTTAGTCCAGCAGCTTGGGTTTCAGGCAAGCTTGCAATGTGACGCCAAATATCAGCATCAGAACCTGTAGAAGCAATAACGACAGTTTGTAATGCACCTGCATCTTTGTTCTGTTCAGCAGTGTTATCTGGCTGTTTGCTGCATGCCGCAAGCAACAACACTGATACACTTAAAAAAAGGCTAATCAGCTTTTTCATGTGGAAATCCTAACCAAAATAATGCTGAGAAAGTAATGTTATTCTCGCATTGATGTAATCGCTTTGAGGATGCAAATTGGCTTTATACAAAAAATAATCACATGAATTATTTCTTGGGTATTTGCCATTATGATTCCATGATTTTAAGAAAAATAAGTGAATATTCATGTGCTTATTTGGAACCAATAAATAATGCAGACATCCATTCACATCTTTTCAAACCAAATATTGGTCTAGCTGTTGGTTTTCTGTTGATTGGATAAAATAGCTTAATCATTTGATAATCATGAAAAAGCATATTTTTTAACATAAAAACAACATCTAAAATTGTGCCAATCATAGCAATATTTTGGTAAGGGTTATAGTGGTCTGCATGATACTCAAGAGTATAAGCATCTGATTATCTAAAGGAATTATGTGCATAGTAAATGTAAATTAATGATAGTTTTATAGATTTTTGCAAATGTTTGATTGGTGATTTTGGTGAAATAAATAATATATATTTTTCTGAACTCTATATATGCAAATTGAATAAAGAATGTAAATTGATAGCGTTTCAGGAATAAAAAAGCCTTCCGAAGAAGGCCTTATTCACAATAAAATTATTCAGCTTTTTCGCGAGCAATTGCACGATAACCAATATCACTACGATATTGCATACCTGTGAATGTCACTTGGCCACATACTTCTAATGCATTGATCTGAGCTTCCAGTACAGTGTCACCTAAGGCTGTTACGCAAAGGACGCGGCCACCAGCAGTAACAATATGACCATCATCAGTCATAGCTGTGCCAGCATGAAAGATTTTGGTGTCTTCAGGCGATTGACCGATACCCGAAATGACATCACCTTTACGAACAGTTTCAGGATAGCCTTCGGCAGCAAGAACGATACCAATAGATTTGCGGTCATCCCATTCAGCTTCGCTTGGTAAGTTACCTTCAATACCAGCCTCAACCAGATCAACTAGAGATGATTTCAAACGCATCATAATAGGCTGTGTTTCTGGATCACCAAAACGACAGTTGAATTCGATCACACGTGGTTGACCTTGATCATCAATCATCAAACCAGCATATAAGAAGCCCGTGTAGACATGACCATCTGCTGCCATACCATCAACTGTCGGACGCATCACTTCATTCATGACACGTTCAAAAACTTCTGCTGTAACGACGGGAGCAGGAGAGTAAGCACCCATACCGCCAGTATTCGGTCCTTGGTCGCCCTCAAAGATGCGCTTGTGGTCTTGAGAAGTTGCCATTGGTAAAATATTTTTACCATCAATCATGCAAATAAAGCTTGCTTCTTCGCCAGCTAAGAATTGCTCAATCACAACACGTGACCCAGCATCACCGAACTTGTTGCCCGCCAACATGTCATCAATCGCATCAAAAGCTTCTTGGTTGGTCATCGCAACGATAACGCCTTTACCCGCTGCTAAGCCGTCAGCTTTAATTACAATCGGAGCGCCATTTTTCTCAACATAAGCTTTTGCAGCATCAACTTCAGTAAATACGTCATAGAAAGCTGTAGGAATGTTATGGCGTTTTAAGAAATGCTTAGCGAATGCTTTTGAACCTTCAAGTTGAGCCGCATATTGAGTTGGTCCCCAGATTTTTAGACCTGCTTCACGTGCAGCATCAACGACACCATTGACTAATGGTGCTTCTGGCCCAACGATAACAAGCGCAACATCATTTGCTTTTGCAAATGCAATAATTGCAGGGTTGTCTAAAATATCGAGGTCAATATTTTCACATTTGTCTTCAGTTGCTGTACCCGCATTGCCAGGTGCGACAAAGACTTTAGCAACTTTTTCATCTTGTGCGATTTTCCATGCAAGTGCATGTTCACGGCCACCGCTACCTAATACTAAAATATTCATTATTAAGTTATTTCCTTTTTAAGTATCTCTAGTACATCCACTAAAAATAGAAAATTCCCCCTTGAGATGCAACTAAAACATCGCAAGAGGGATTTTTAAAATCTATTAGTGACGGAAATGACGCATACCCGTGAAGACCATTGCAATACCAGCTTCATCCGCTGCTGCAATTGTTTCTTCGTCGCGCATAGAACCACCCGGTTGAATGATACATTTGATACCAGCTTTAGCAGCGTTATCAATACCATCACGGAATGGGAAGAACGCATCAGATGCCATCACTGCACCTTCAACAACTAAACCAGCATGTTCAGCTTTGATCGCCGCAATACGAGCAGAGTTCACACGACTCATCTGACCTGCGCCTACACCAATGGTTTGACGGTTTTTTGCATACACAATCGCATTTGATTTTACGTATTTTGCAACTTTCCAAGCAAAGATCATGTCATCAATTTCTTGTTCAGTTGGTGCACGCTTGGTCACAACCTTTAGGTCATCTTTAGTGATCATGCCCAAATCTTGATCTTGAACAAGTAGGCCGCCGTTAACGCGTTTATAGTCAAGTTGAGGCGCACGTGCATCAATTGCAGGTAATTCACCGCACACCATGACGCGTACATTTTTCTTTGCGCCTGTAACTTCAAGTACACCATCAGCAATGCTTGGTGCAATGATTACCTCAACGAATTGACGATCGACAATTGCTTGAGCAGTTTCTACATCTAACTCACGGTTAAATGCAATGATGCCGCCAAATGCAGACTCTGGATCAGTTGCATAAGCAAGATCATAAGCAGCTTTAATGCCATCTAAAGAAACGGCAACACCACAAGGATTCGCATGTTTAACGATAACGCATGCAGGTTTTGCAAATGATTTAACACACTCAAGTGCAGCATCAGTATCGGCGATGTTGTTATAAGAAAGCTCTTTACCTTGTAATTGTTTCGCAGTAGAAACTGACGCTTCTTTAGCATTTGCTTCTACATAAAATGCAGCATTTTGGTGTGGGTTTTCACCGTAACGTAAATCTTGTGCTTTATTTAACTGCGTATTGAATGTACGAGGGAATAAATCTGCTTCGCCTTCAGCTTTACCTACACGTGCACCTAAATAAGAAGCGATCATGCCATCATACTGAGCTGTGTGTTCAAATGCTTTTACTGCTAAATCGAAACGAGTCTCGTAAGAGAGTGAACCATTTTGCTTTAATTCAGCAACAACAGTGTCATAGTCAGATGCATTGACAATAATACCCACAGAAGCATGGTTTTTTGCTGCTGCACGAACCATGGTTGGGCCACCGATATCGATATTTTCAATCGCATCAGCAAGAGAGCAATTTGGCTTCGCTACAGTTTCAGCAAATGGATAAAGGTTCACAATCACCAGATCAATTGGATCAATATTGTGTTCTTGCATAACAGCTTCGTCCAGACCACGACGAGCTAAGATGCCACCATGAATTTTTGGATGAAGTGTTTTTACACGACCATCCATCATTTCAGGAAAACCTGTATGTTCAGAAACTTCTACAACAGCGATATTGTTGTCTTTAAGCAACTTATAAGTACCGCCTGTAGATAAAATTTCTACCCCGAGAGCTGCAAGATTTTGAGCAAATTCAACGATTCCAGTTTTGTCTGAAACAGAGATTAACGCACGTTTGATAGTCATGATTTAAGTCAACAGTTTGAAGTCTACAGATTAAAACAAATAGGCATAAAAAATGCCCACGAGAACGTGAGCATTTTATCAATTATTCACTCATTAAACCGTGAGCTTTTAACTTTTTACGTAAAGTTCCACGGTTAAGACCTAGAATCTCAGCAGCACGCGTTTGGTTGCCACGAGTATATTCTAAGACCACAGACAAAAGAGGTTTCTCCATTTCTGCTAGAACCATGTCATACACTTGAGATGGTTGCTCACCTTGCAATTGTGCAAAATAATGACGAACTGCGCGATCTACGTGGATGCGAAGAGCGACATCAGATTGAGCCGTAAAAATAGGAGATTTGCTATTCATGCGTGTTAATCCGAAAAATCAAATATCACTTGGGTAAAGTGATATATAAATGTGGTCTAAATTATTGAGTCCTGTTTTAGATCCTAAAACAGTGACTCTAAAACAAAGGGACTATTAGCTTGCCACAAATCCTCGAATTGTGTAAAAAATAAGCGTAACAATAGTTAAATATTTGTTACAGCCTACTTTCAAAAACAAAAAAACCAACTATGCGCTTATAGAGTAGAAGCACAGTTCGTTTAACGATTTTTTGTCTGTGAAATACGAGGAGTAAGTGGGTTAAAGCTTTCGTGGCGCGTATCATACCACTGTCTGCGAAAAAGTGAGCAAATTAACTGCACTTTTTTTTATTTTTTTTGTCATTTTTTTTAATTTTTAGGGTTGTACAATTTCTAAACTATAATTTGTAAAACTATTTCTGCTTTTTGGGACGGTAAAATCGAATTTAAAAGGACTGTTTGAAGGGATGCGTTGAATTGTTTTTAAGCTATCCACAAGATATTCGTCTGGTTTGAGTGTGGTATTCGAAATCACAACATCATTATTGTCTTTTAGTACAACTTGTATAGAGGGTAGTAAAATACTGTGCTTATTCTGATTGATTAGGATACCTGAGAAACGTGTGCTATTTTGTTCAGCACGTCTTAACGTTATTTTTTCAAAATTCAAATTTTTGTATTGCCTATCTCGCATTTTACATGTGACAACAGTACATGCAGTATTAAAGATCTTGTTTAAGACAGGGCTATCATGCATCAATTTTGGATTGAACCATAGAATTTGAAATGCAAAAACAAGAATTAGAACTATGTTCCCTATACCCCAAAGGGTGTAATAGAGCCAGCCATGTTGTTTATCTGCAGCCTCTTCATCAATGAGTAGAGCATCCTCTGATAGATTTAGATTGGGTAATGCTGTTACAGGCTCTGTATTAAAGTAATTTAGATTGTTGAGATAGGTGAGTAGATCAATATTTGAGTTTTCAATTTTTTGATCAAAAATACTTAAGATTTGCATTTGCTTTTCTGCAAATGTGCTGTCAGGTTGAATTGAAGAAAATAAAGAGCGATTCGTTGTTGCAGGAATCGTTTCATTTGATGGAGATTCTAATAAATTGGTGAGTGCATTAAAGTTAATGACACATTTGGGGCAACAAACCATGCCCTGTGCAACACTAAGTTGTGAAAGGGTCACTTTATACACGGTTGAACATTTTGGGCAGCGGGTTTGTTTTTCACTCATAAGTTATAGAAATCTCAAATTGTTGTTTTGCGTTTTCCTGAGATACGACACCAGTTTTCTTCACGCTTGTCGACTTCTAATATATCAAAAAATTCAGTGTAAACACTAGAAACATCAGCAACTTGCTCTTCAATCACACCTGCAAGTGCGAACTCTCCCTCATTTTTTATCAAAGTTGAGAATTCTTGCGCGAGTGCCATCAAGGGGGCTGCTAATATATTGGCGACCAATATATCTGCTTGTTGAGGTTTAAATTCTTGATCAAATTCTTCTGGCAAACCAACATAAAGACGATCAAGTACCCCATTCAATTCAGCATTTTGTTTGGTTGCTAATACAGCTTGTGGGTCAATATCAGTGGCATAGACTTTTTTTGCACCCAATAACAATGCAGCAACACCTAAAATGCCTGAACCACAACCATAATCAATCACAATTTTATCTTTTACGTCGGTTTTACCTAACCATTGTAAGCACAAAAAGGTACTAGCATGATTACCTGTGCCAAAAGCAAGACCAGGATCTAGTTTAATATTGGTTGCATCTGCTTCAGGCGGTTCCAACCATTCTGGAACGATCCAATATTTTTCACCAATTTGAATCGGTTCATAATAATCCATCCATGCACGTTCCCAAACTTGGTTTTCTAAAGTTTCATGGCGCATAGGTACATCAGGGAGTTGAGCCTTTAAAAAAGCTTCTAAGCGATCAACATCAATTGGATCATCTTCTTCTTGTTGGTAAATACCTGTAACGATAACTTTATTCCAAAGTGGTGTTTCACCAGGAAGTGGTTCGAGTAAGGCCTGATCTTCAGCATCATCTAAAGTTACGCTGACTGCACCCAGAGATAAAAGTAGGGTTTCACACAGTTCAACTTGATTTTGATCAACAGTAATATGAATTTGTAGCCAGTTCACAGGACAACCTAAGTAAATATATTTGTGCTTATTGTAAAGGATTCGTGTTGTATAAAGGGAGTCTATAATGAGTAGTTTACAATTTTAAGATGAATTATTTCGCGGTTTACTTTCAATATGCTGAAATAAATAAAGGATATAGTTCATAACTATATCCTTTATAGGTTATTTATAAGGAATTAAAAATACTTGGACAACTTAAGGTGCAGCTTGTTCATTTTGCATCATTGGTTGTTCAGTATTTTCAATTGGCGCCGCTAATTCATTAGGTGATTGAATTTGGGTTGGTGCAGATTCAACTGGAGCGCCACTAACTGGACGAGGTTCTGATTGAGTTTCAGAAATTCTGCTTTGAGTCTCTGGTGGTGTGTCAGATGTAGGCATTGGCGGTTGGAAAATGAGTTTATCATTTTCATCATTTTGACAAGCACCATTATAAACAACACCTTTATAGGCAAATGAAACTGCATCGCCTTGTTTTTTACCTTTACAGACCTGTTGATATTTCTGAGTGAGTTGATCTGCGGCAGTTTTTGCATTTGCTTGAGCTGTCACAGTAAAACATAATCCACAGATCAGTGATGATAATAAAAGCTTCGAGTTCATATCATTTTCCTAAGTATTTGTTATGCATGTATTAGGATAGGAAATTTTTTCAGAAAAACAGTGTTGTTCAAGTTAACGATTCTAGGGCACTTTGTTAAAAATACATGAAAAGTGCAACATAAAGTTTCTTTTTGTGTCATTTCTAATTGAATCAGTCTTTTGCTCAGTGTGAGATTTTGATTGGTTTTTTTCATACTATGGCAAAATTCCTGTATAATGCTCTGTCATTTTTTGAATACACATTTACCACTATGCACTATCCTAAAGTTTACGACGTTATCGTAATTGGTGGCGGTCACGCTGGTACGGAAGCGGCGCTTGCAGCTGCACGTATGGGAAGACAAACATTATTGTTGACGCATAATATTGAGACTTTGGGGCAGATGAGCTGTAACCCAGCGATTGGTGGTATTGGTAAATCACATTTAGTTCGTGAAATCGACGCACTAGGTGGTGCAATGGCACTTGCTGCGGATAAAGGCGGTATTCAATTCCGTATCCTCAATTCCCGTAAAGGCGCTGCTGTACGTGCAACGCGTGCGCAAGCTGATCGTGTGCGTTTTAAAGCCGCGATTCGTCATACCCTAGAAAACCAAGCAAACTTGGATATTTTCCAACAAGCTGCTGATGATTTAATTGTTGAAGGGGATACTGTAAAGGGTGTTGTTACCCAAATGGGTATTCGTTTTGATACTAAAACAGTGGTGTTGACGACAGGTACCTTTTTAGGTGGAGTTATCCATATTGGTTTACAAAATTCAAGCGGTGGTCGTGCCGGTGATCCTCCTTCAATTGCTTTAGCACATCGGTTACGCGAGTTAAAACTCCCTGTCGGACGTTTAAAAACAGGTACGCCACCGCGTATTGATGCGCGTACCGTTGATTTCTCTGTGATGACACCTCAGCCGGGTGATTTCCCATCTCCAGTGATGTCATTTATGGGCGATGCATCGATGCACCCTGAACAAGTGAACTGTTACATCACACATACTAGTGAAAAAACCCATGAGATTATTCGTGGTGGTTTAGATCGTTCACCAATGTATACCGGTGTGATTGAAGGGGTGGGACCTCGTTACTGTCCTTCGATTGAAGACAAAATTCATCGTTTTGCGGATAAAGATTCGCACCAAGTATTCCTTGAGCCTGAAGGCTTAGATACACATGAACTTTATCCAAATGGTATCTCAACCTCTTTGCCATTTGATGTTCAGTTCAATCTGGTTCGTTCGATTCGCGGTATGGAAAATGCGCATATTCTGCGTCCAGGTTACGCAATCGAATATGACTATTTTAATCCGCAAGCGTTGAAATTCACACTTGAAACCAAAGCGATTCAGAACTTGTATTTTGCTGGTCAGATTAATGGTACTACAGGTTATGAAGAAGCAGGTGCGCAAGGCTTACTTGCAGGCCTGAATGCTGCACGCCGTGCGTGGGAACAAGAAGAGTGGACACCAAAACGTGACCAAGCCTATATGGGCGTCTTGGTTGATGATCTCATTACATTAGGGACTAAAGAACCGTACCGTATGTTTACCTCGCGTGCAGAATACCGTTTGATGTTACGTGAAGACAATGCAGATCAGCGTTTGACAGAGATTGGTCGTGAACTTGGTTTGGTTGATGATGAACGTTGGGCTGCGTATAGCGAAAAAATGGAAGCTGTTGAACGTGAAACTTCTCGTTTGCAACATTTATGGGCTGCGCCGAATAACCCAATGGGCAAAAAGTTCGTTGAAATGACAGGTGCAGATCTAAGCAAAGAATGTAGTGCAATTGATTTGTTGAAACGTCCAAACATTAATTTTGCTCAAATTGCTGAATTAACAGGTTCAGAGGTTTCGCAACAAGTTGGTGAGCAAATCGAAATTGCAGTGAAATACGAAGGTTATATTAACCGTCAGCATGAAGACGTTGCTCAGTTAAAGCGCCTTGAAGAAACTAAGATTCCTGCCGATTTTGAGTTTGATGGTATTTCTGGTTTATCTCGTGAAATTACATTGAAGTTGAAAACAGTTCGACCAGAAACATTGGCTCAAGCCAGTCGTATTCCGGGAGTAACTCCAGCGGCGGTACAATTGCTTATGATTACGATTCGTAAAAGTCATATGGCAAAAAAATCAGCATAAGTCTGATTAAGAGAAAATGATAAAAACACTCTTTAAAAGGGTGTTTTTTTCTGTTTGTTTTGTATGTACTTTTGAATGCATTCGATAAGGTATAAAAATTAATGAAAAATTGGATGTTTTTATTCATAGCTATAGTTGCAGAAGTAATTGCTACCTCTGCCTTAAAAAGTAGTGAGGGTTTTACTAGGCCAATCGCTTCATTTGTGGTGGTTGTGGGTTATGTCATTGCATTTTATTTTTTGTCTTTAACCTTAAAAGCAATTCCTGTTGGGGTTGCTTATGCGATATGGTCTGGCGTTGGTATTGTTTTAATTACCACGGTTGCTTGGTTCATGTTTGGTCAAAAACTAGATCTGTGGGGAATTGTGGGAATTGCACTGATTATGAGTGGTGTATTGATTTTAAACTTATTGTCCAAAACGAGTGGGCATTAACTTAAGTATTGAAGCAAATAAACAGCTTTTATTGCTGGAAAGGCTATATTTTTTAGATATAAATTGCTGTTACAGTTACTGTTAATAATGACTGAATCATTATTCTTATTTCTAATAAAAATGGATTAAGTTTAAATCTTAGGTGGGCGAAGGTACCTATGCTGAGATAAGTACCTTATTGACCATGTTTATTCAGTCACTTCTACAGTCACGCTATAAGTATAGCTTTCCGCGATTGGTGGTTTGGTATGATCACTATTTGCTTCAGGATAAACACCAGTAATTAAATAAATGCCTGCATGTTCAAATTTAACGTCTAATTCGCCTTTTGTATTGGTTTTGACATGTGGAAGTTCACGTCTTTCATTTGCGGTGTAATTGCTCGCACCTTTGAAAATATCAAATTCAACATTCGGTACAGGTTTACCATTCATTAACACGACTGCTTTTAATGCTTCACCTGCATAAAGTTCATTTGGATGAGAAATAAATTTAAGCTCAAAGCCTTTGTTGCTTACAGTAGGAATAGGACTTGGTTTGCCCTTGGTCACGAAACTTTCAGCAATATAATGATTGATTGTTTGTGCTGTTTTAGCTTTTGCTGGAACTTTGTCTTCAGTAATGAAACGAGGTGGTTGTTGAGTCGCAGGCGCTGCTGTTTTTTGCTCATTAGTGGCAGTTGTTGGTGTTGGCATATTATTCATAGGGCGTGACGGACGTACACGTAACCAACGACCATCAACCAATGCATATTTGCTTGGAGTCCCTACGGCATCTAAGGTGCGGATACGATATGTACCCTCATCTTCAAGATTGAATTCTGCGATATTAAAGCTTTTTAATTCTGCTGCCGCATTCACTTGCTGAACTTTGCCGCTAGGTGTTGTGATTTGATAGCTTGTTTTAAAATTTCGACTAGGCACAAAGAATTTTTCGACAGTGATACCACTTTGGAAGCTGACCGTATTTGATTTGCTGTCAAATATTTCTGGTAATACAAATGGGCTAGCTGTATGCGCATGAGTTAAAACAGGTAACACAGATAATAGTGAAATGGTCAGCAAATGACGCATTATATACCTCAGCTTACAAAAGGATAAAAGATTTTAACAATCTACTTGATAACGAGTATCAGTTGCAATATTATTTTGCTAAATTTTTGGAGTTCACGCTATGTCATCAAGTGTTGTTTCACTTCGCCCAATCAATTTGGTTTTCCGTTTATCTCCACTGATGGCAGCGATGACATTGTTTATTACACCCGTATATGCAGCTAGTGAAACAATACTGAATGAACAGACTGTATCAACTGTTCTTAGAGCAGATGTTGATATACAACATTATCGTTTTCACCAAGACTATATATTAGGCACTTCACTGGATGTCGTAATCACGACACCTAATCGTCAGGACGCAGAAAAAGCATTACAAGCGATTCAGACCGAAATTGCTCGACTCGATCAGATTTTGTCAGTCTGGCGTGAGGATAGTGAGATTAGCCAGTTGAATCGTGAGCAAAGTATTTCGGCCTCGCCAGAACTATATGAGGTTATTGCTGCTTGTGAACAATGGCGTAGTGCGACTTGCGGTGGTTTTGATGCACGCTTAGGACAGTTGATTGAACTGTGGGAGCAAGGAAATGATGTTCAACGCCTTGACCTGAATACACAAGAGACTTTACTGCAACAATTAAAAAAGCAGAGCATTGAATTAAATTCACAAACCAAGCAAATCACAACAAGTTCAGCAATCAAAATCGTCCCAGATGCTTATGCCAAAGGTTATGTGATCGACCGTGCTTTAATTGAGGCGAAGAAAGCAGTGCCACATTTACAAGGTATCTTGATTGATATTGGTGGTGATATGCGCGTTTGGGGACAATCACCAAGTCAAACTGCATGGAAGGTGGGATTACAAGATCCTATGCAGCATTTTGATAATGCCGCACCAAGCCAAGTACTTAAGTTAAAAGACCAAGCGATAGCATTTAGTGGCCAAGGCTATCGTCAGCTAGCAGGGCAGTCACATTTATTAAATCCGAAAACGGGTTTGCCTGTACAACAGGTTGAGCAATGTGTGGTCGTTGGACAATGCGCTGCAGATGCAGATGCGTTAGCAACAGCTTTAACAGCCATGACACCTGATGAAGGCATGCAATTGATAGAACAACTTGTGGGGTATGAAGCACAATTAGTCACTCGTGATGGTCAACATTATCAAAGCTCAGGTTGGTCTTCACTTTTAGATGCTAACCAGCCTGCAATTATGCGCCACATCGCAGCCAATACCAGTGCGACTACTTGGCCTAAAGGTTATCAAGCACAATTGGAAGTGAATATCCCAAAACTTGCTGTAGAAAAATATCGAGCACCGTATGTATCGATTTGGGTAACGGATACAGATAAAAAATTGGTACGCACTCTTGCGGTTTGGGGTAATGACGAAAAATGGATTAATTCAAACTATGTATGGTGGCGTCGTTATGGGCGTCAGATGCAAAACTTAGATGCAGTCGCTAAACCTTCACGTCAACCGGGACAATATAAATTGGCTTGGGATGGGAAGGATGAGCAAGGAAAAATGGTAAATGCGGGACAATACGTGATTCATATTGAAACCTCACGTGAGCATGGGGATCGCTCTTATCAAACTTTTGAGCTTGAAGTCGCACCTAAAGCAGTCAACAAAACATTACCTGCTCAAGCTGAAATTGGGGTTTTGAAACTTAATTTCCAACGTGGTGTTTAGAACTTTTCACATTTAAATCAACGAGGCTTGTCTCTTGTATCAACGCCGTGATTTTTATCGCCATGCACGTTATGTGCATGGCTGGCTCTCTGCCTTCGCTTTCATTGCTTTATTATTTTTTTCCGTGACAGGATTATTACTAAATCATCCAGAATGGTTCAAACCATCACAACAGGAGCAAACTGATACCATCGTTTTGCCTGAGTCTTTGATGGAAACAATAGCAAAGCAAGAAAACCCAACCCAGACAATCTTAGAATATTTACGTCAGCAGCAGTCTTTGGTTGGACGTTTTCAAAGTAGTGAAATATTAGATGGTGAAGTGATGATTCGCCTAGATAGTCCAGCCGGGTCAACAGATGTTTGGGTATTACTCGATACGGCAGAAGTTGAAATTACCACTAAACCAGCAACCACGGTGTCACTGCTCAATGATTTACATCGTGGTAAAAATGTGAGTGCAGGATGGAGCTGGTTAATCGATATTGGTGCAGTGATTATCGTGATTTTGTCGTTGGCAGGCTATATTTTATTTTTGACTTTGAGAACACGATTATTGACACACCTCGGTTTAACGGCAGTGAGTTTGGCACTGATCATTCTTTTGATTTGGTCAGCAGTTTAAGGATAAGTAATGACTCAACCATTATTTTGGGTGATTTGCGCGTTATTTTTTTTACTGCTGTTGCATATCTTGGTGATTATTTATCTAGTCAGACGTCAGTACTTTACTCGTCATGTATTGTCTAGCCCATCAGTAGCATCTTATCTGGTGGTGTATGCCAGTCAAACTGGTCAAGCGGAAATGTGGGCGAAGCATACTGCTGAGCAACTACAAGTAGCAGGGAAGAATGTTTCATTGGTTGATATCCAACAACTGACAAAGCATCATTTACAGCAGTCTAATACGATATTGTGGGTTGTAAGTACCTATGGACAAGGTGATGCACCTGATACCGCACAAGACTTTGTTCATAAAATTCTGGTTGAGAATTTAGATTTATCACAATTATCCTTTGCTATTTTGGCTTTGGGAGATAAACGTTATCCTAATTTTTGCCAATTTGGACAAACAATTGAGCAATGGTTATTGCAGCAAAATGCACAATCATTATTTCCCACGATCAACGTTGATCAGCTCAATAGTCGGGATTTAGAACAATGGTTAAATGCATTAGAACAACTGACTTTAACTGAATTTACTCGGCTTAATAAACAGTGGATTGAATTAGAGCTTGCTTATCGCCAACAGATCAATGTAGGAAGTTGTGGTGAGGGGATCTATAAGATACAACTGGTTGGTAATGAGGATTTGAACTGGTCTTCTGGAGATATTTTAGAAATTCAATGCGAGAATAATCGAGTGGAAATCCAACAGTTTATTGAAACCCACTCACAGTATGACTTGTCTAATTATATTTCAAAGTTAGCAATACTTAATTTACGAAAACAGCCAATCAATAAAAATAACTCGTTTGCGGAATGGATAGATCAGTTTGAAGTATTACCAAAACGGGAGTACTCAATTGCAAGCCTGCCAGAAAATGGTTTGATTGAATTGGTCGTGCGGCAACAGCATACTGAAGCTGGTTTAGGTGTAGGTTCAGGTTGGTTAACTGTTGGGTTAGAGCAAGGTCAGATACTTAGTGCTGTGATTCGTGTTAATCCAAGTTTTCATCTATCTAAAGATCAGCGACCAATTATTTTTATTGGTAATGGTACGGGTATTGCTGGCTTGCTTGCACATCTGAGGCAAAGAGAACATTGGGGTTTTAAACGAAATTGGCTCATTTTCGGTGAGCGACAACGACAGTTTGATCACCTATACCAAGCTGAAATTGACTACTGGCAGCAACATGGTTACTTGGAGCATGTTGATTATGCTTTTTCGCGTGATCAGATGGAAAAGGTATATGTACAAGATTGTTTAAAAATACATGCTGATCGTTTAATCGCTTGGGTGGAACAAGATGCCGCAATTTATGTGTGCGGCAGTTTAAAGGGGATGGCAAGCGGTGTAGATCAAGTGCTTGAAGAGCTTCTGGGTATTGAGCAGTTGCAACAACTTAAACGGGAACAGCGTTATTTGCGTGATGTTTATTAAAGATTATCCTTTAGACTTTAAGGAGATTGCTCAGAGATCAGAGCTTTGATTTTTGTGGCTTTCTCAAAATGATCTAATTTATGTTCCATAATCCACCAATGCGCTGCTTCCATCAAGCGTTCAGGGTCATCATTTTTATTGGCGAAAAAAGCATAGAAAGATAGCCCAACATTACTGCCTTTTTTCTCAATTTTTTCATCACAAATTTGCAGGATCCTTGTTTTAAGTTCAGCTCTCATTTTTTCTCTTTGATCTATTAATGCATTAAATTTCTACTGTATTTGTACATGATAACAGTCATGTTGCAAACGATCATTGAGATCTTGTTTATTTTTCATAAGATAAACATAAATCTCAATATAAGTAGCAAGAAAAAAGCCAACGACGAAGGTCATTGGCTTTTTGTGAAACGGTGTTCGGTTTACATCAATAGATTTTATGAAGATTAAAACTTCTTTTCGAGTGTAAATTGAAAGTTAGGAATACTTTCATTGCTTCGTGCTTGATACAAACGACCATCAGATTGATAAGTCAGGCGCTCTTTATAATCGGTGCTGAGGATATTGTTTAAGTTCAAGCTTGCAGCCCAACCATCTGCAAAACGTTTGGTTGTACTTAAATTTAAACTAAAACGTTCATTGGTTGTACGGTCATAAGGTTGACCATCCAACGCACGTTTAAATTCTGGGGTATAGCTCATGTTTATGCTGTTGGAAAGCTGCCACGGCTTATAACTATAAGATAGACCTGTACTGATATTGTATGGTGCAACATCGCTGACAAGACGTTCATGTTGTTGCTGATTTTTAATGGTTGCACGCACAGTAGATATTTGTCCATTAAGCATAAAGGCATGACCTGCTTCAGTTTGTTTTAAAGCATAACGACCAGAAATTTCGACTCCATAAGTAGTTGCCTCATCTTGGTTTTGTGGACGTTCAACATAACGATTTCCTTCCAAACTGACGACTTTTTCGATGTAATCTTTAATTTCTCGATGATAGGCAGTCAAGCTGATACCTCCACTCGCTGAGTCATAAGCAAGCGTTGACTCAATTGCATGAATTTTTTCAGCTTTCAGATTTGGATTGCCACCACGATCTGGATTGTTTAATGAGCCAGCATCATTATCTGTTGAAACGGTGACGGTAGGAATTAAACGATCTGATTTAGGGCTACGAAAGGCTTGGCTTAAATTAGTTTGCAATGACCATTGATCGGTGAGGTTAAAACGGTAAGCAAGTACTGGACTGAGATGTTGATCTTGGTAGTCAACCAAGCCAGAACGATCGATCCACTCTTGACGTGCACCTAAGGTCATCGTTTGGCGATCGGTAAAACGCCAACTTCCTTCTCCGTACACTGCATAGCGTTGTTCATTTAGGCTTTTGCTAACATTACTATCGAGCTCATTAAAACGACTGTCTAGACCAAATTTAAGTTGACGATTTGAATCCAACTTTCTCGTTCCATCATAAGCCAAACCATATTCATTGATGGTTTCATCTGTGTAGATTCGTTGCTCTGGTGAGCGAGTTAGTTGGCTTTCAGTCTGTCGTTCAATTGAAAAACGAATTTTATCACTGAGATTTTTGTCTTTTCGTTCATAACGTGTGTTTAATCGGATACTGTCATTTTTATCATCTTGTATTTGATTGGCTGAGTGACCCTCCATTTTTATGTTGCGGTAAAACAACTCTGCAATGAGTTTTTGCTGATCATCCAGATCGTATTGTAGACGTGGAGAAAACATCTGCATGTTTCGATTTACAGTACGAACATTTTCACGTGTACCTGTTTCAGATTCGGTTTTTGAAATAGAGGTATTATCGATCCACATTTGATTGGCGGATAGACTATAAGACCATTGATTTTCACGACCATCTGCTTGGACATTGATCTGCTTTCTTTCCATTTCTTGTTGCCCGCTTTCACGTAAGCCATAACCTAACTTAACTGTGCCATTTATACGGGTGTTGATTGGTTCTTTTAAAATAATATTAATGACCGCTGATGAAGCAACTGAAGATTGTGCCACACTCGGTTGTTTAATGACTTCTATACGTTCAATCATTTCTGGAGTGATGGTGTCAATAATTGACATGCCACCACGCGGACCACCTTGTATTGGTTCACCATTAATCAAAAAAGTCGGCGCACCACCACCGCGAAAACGCATACCTGAAGCACCTCCGCCTCCGCGTGGTCCTTGACCAAAGCTAGGTAATTGAAAACCTGCTGCACGGCGTAAAGCATCCATTACAGATTGATCGCCATATTCAAGCATTTCTTCACGGCTAATAATCGTCTTGGGTACCGCGCTGATATCATCATCTTGTTGCTTTTGGGGTTCAGCGGATGCATTAAATGTCAATGTAGGAAGCACTTGAGTGGCAGTGTCTACTTGCGGGGAATAAGAACTATAATCTTCAGCAAAAACGAAGCTACTCATTGTGAATAGGGCAGAGCTTAGCAGACTCAACTTCCCATGGTAGAGCGATGGTTTCATTATAGTTACCCCAAAAAATATCAAATTATTTTGTGTGTAGCCTAATGTAAAATTGTGTAGAAAAGTGGAATTTGATCAGCAAAATCGCGGGAATTTTTATAAAAAATAGCATTTAGTATATTCGTTGAGGTTTGCTTGGATAGTATGCATAAGAAATAATCGAAAGCATGAAGAAAAAATATAAATATGATGAAAATGAGAATTATTTTTATTAAAATTGTAACGCATTTTATTATTTTATTTTTTGAAATTTAGTCTGAGTTTTTTTGGAATTTTTATGAAGTCTGCTGCGTTAGGGTTGTTCGAACAGCCCATTTTTAAATTTAGTGTATTGAGCTTGATGTTGTTGCAAGCTCAGCATGCAATCGCAAATGAACAAACCGCTGTCATGCCTACAATTAAAATTGAGGCGATGAGTGAGCTTGATCCGATCAAAAGTTATATTGATTATGATCAAGCGAGTGTGACGCGTAATGGATTAAAGAAAAAAGATATTCCGCAAACCATTGATACGATTGATGTGCAGAAATATAAAATTTATGGCTCAAATGATTTAAGTGTGATGTTGCAAGGTACGCCAGGCGTATCAACGAGTTATGATATGCGTGGTGATGGTATCAGCATACGGGGTTTTAATGCTGATACTGGTGATATTTATCGAGATGGTATTCGTGAAAGTGGTCAAATACGTCGGAGTACAGCAAATGTTGAACGTATCGAAATTTTAAAAGGTCCAGCATCTGTACTTTATGGTCGTAGTTCAGGTGGCGGTGTGATCAATATGGTGAGTAAATTTGCCAATTTTGACTCTAAAAGTTCGGTAGGGATTTATGGTGGATCATATGATAACTATGGAACAACGTTGGATTTCAACCAAGTTCTAAATGATAACTTTGCTGTCCGTTTGACAGGAGAATATGGCGAGTCGAACAGTTTCCGTTCAGGTATCGAAAACAAAATCGAGATGCTTTCCCCAAGTTTTACATATAAAAATGATGATGGCTTAACTTGGACAATGCAGTATACCTACGATAAATTACATCGTGTTCCAGATCGTGGCCCTTCATTTACTGCTCTACCTAAAGGTACATCAATCAAAACAGGTTTTGCACAAGAGGGTGACTATGTAAATGACATTTTACAAGTTGCACGATCTGACCTGAATTATGAGTTTGCACCAAATTGGAACTTTCATTGGGCTGTTAGCTATCGAGAAACTGAGCAGAATTTTGATCATTTTTACTTGGGTAGTCTTTGTTTAACAGATGTAGGAGCTTGTAATGGACATGTCGGTGATATTTCACAGCTCTACTATTGGCAGCAAACAAGTAACAAAACTACAAGTAATACCTTTGATATTCAGGGTGAGTTCAATACTGGAAGCATAAAACATAATTTATTGCTGGGTGCTGATTGGACCTATGAACAACGCGAACCTTTGCTTGCAAATCAAAATGAAAATGGTACGGCTATTTATGGTTATGTAAATCCGTTAACTGGGGAACGTAGTCATTCAAGAGGTACAGGTGCTCTAAAAATACGAACACATAACTATAACCAAGGGGAAGGCTATGGTGTATTCATTCAAGACCTGATTAGTTTTAATGACTATTTCAAAATGATGTTGGGTGGGCGCTATGATTACTTCCACTCGCAAACAACTAATCGTTTGAAGACAAGTGAAGAGAAGGATTACCAACGTAGTATTGATGGAGAAAGCTTTAGTCCAAACATCGGTTTTATTTGGCAGCCTGTAGAAAGTCAAAGTTTCTATGCTTCTTATAGTAAAAGTTTTGCTCCATTTGGTGGTCGAGTGGGAGTGAGTGTCGTATCTGCGGATACAAATGTTAATGCGTTTGATGCCGATCCTCAATACAACGAGCAATACGAAGTTGGTGTAAAAAGTGATTGGTTAAATGATCGTTTGAATACTCAATTTTCTGTTTTCGATATTCGTAAGAATAATATCCGCTATAAACCAGATCCTGAGAATAAACCAGAAGAATGGGCAGTTGGCGGACAGCATCGTTCTCGAGGAATGGAGTTTAGCTTTATTGGTCGTGCACTCGATAATGTTTTTGTACGAGGTGGATACAGCTATATAGATGCAGAAGTTACTAAAGATAAAGAAAAACCAAAAAATGTTGGAAAAGAACTGAATAATGTACCAAAACATATAGGTAATTTATTTGTTCGTTATCTACCTACAGATAAAATCTATGGAGAAATTGGTGCAACTTATGTAGGAGATGCGAAGGTATATCTAAATGGTAATTTAGATAGAGAACCGACCGATTTTAAGGGGTTTACACGTCTCGATGCTGCGATTGGTTATAGCGCTGCCCCTTGGAACCTGACGATTGCTGTCAATAACTTGACCAATAAAGAATATTGGCGTTCAGACTCGATGCCAGGCACACCACGTAATTTCTTGGTACGTTTAAACTATCAATTCTAATGGCTTGAACAAGTCACATATAAAAAAGCACTTTTGATCAACAAAAGTGCTTTTTTCTTTCTTATAAACGTAGGACGCCATACGCAAACTATAAAATGCTGTCAGAAAGGAATTAATTTAGAAAAATAACTACAAAGTCACAAAATTTGTTAGAATCAGAGAAAACACTAACAAAGAGATAATAATAATGAAGATCGCACTTGTACTCCTATTCTTATTTTCTATTCTCGTTTTGGGTTATACCAGTTATGAAGATGCACAGACGAAAAAACGTCAAGAACTTATGAAAGTTGTTCATGAAGCTGAGCATAGTTTGAATGAAATTCAACATAACCCACATACACATTTGAGCAGTCTAAAACAAACTAAATAGGTAACAAGATCTGCTATAAGATTTTGAGCTAATTTGATGCATTTGTCGCGATCAGTAAGTCATCTTTTTTTGATTGAAGGTACGCAAGTTCCTATTAGAATCTGCTAAAATATTTACCATTAAATAAAAAGCTGCATATTGTTATGCGGCTTTTTATATTTTGATAGCGGAATTAGATTTATACATGTTTTGATGTGACGCATATCGAGCTGGCATATAGATTGCTTTCAGCTTTGTATACCTTTTGGTGAAAAATTCAAAAAAGTTTGAAACACAAAGGTATAGATTTTATCTCCTACGATCTTAGATTTTGACAGGTGCTATTATGGCAACGCCTAATGCTTCGGCAGGTTTGTTAGAACGCTTATTTAAATTAAGCGATAACAAAACGAGTTTTAGAACAGAAGTTCTTGCAGGTGTAACTACATTTTTGACCATGTGTTACATCATTATTGTAAATCCATTGATTCTTTCAGAAACAGGAATGGATCATGGTGCTGTATTTGTAGCAACCTGCTTAGCTGCGGCGATTGGCTGTTTGGTGATGGGGTTAATTGCGAATTATCCAATTGCTTTAGCCCCAGGTATGGGCTTGAATGCTTACTTTACATACTCAGTATGCTTGGGTATGGGAGTGCCTTGGGAAACCGCTTTAGCAGCAGTATTTATTTCTGGTTTGGTTTTCCTTGCGATTAGCTTTATGAAGATTCGTGAAGCGATTGTCAATGCTATTCCGATGTCGTTGAAACTGGCGATTGGTGGTGGTATTGGATTATTTCTTGCTTTGATTGCATTAAAAAATGCTGGGATTATTGTTGATAATCCTGCAACTTTAGTCGGTTTAGGGGATATCAAACAACCAACAGTGTTACTCGCTTTATTTGGCTTTTTAATGATCGTGGTTTTGCATCAGTTCAAAATACGTGGTGCAATCATTATTAGTATTTTAGTGATTACCGCAATTGCAACAGCTTTAGGTTTAAATGAGTTTAAGGGTGTAGTTGGTCATATTCCATCAATTGCTCCAACATTTATGAAAATGGACTTTGAGGGTCTATTCACTGCCAGCATGATCGGCGTTATCTTCGTATTCTTCATTGTTGATTTATTTGACAGTACAGGAACCTTGGTTGGTGTTTCACACCGTGCGGGTTTGTTGAAAGATGGTAAATTACCGCGCCTGAAAAAGGCATTGTTTGCTGATTCATCAGCAATCGTTGCAGGTGCTGCATTAGGTACATCATCAACAACTCCGTACATTGAATCGGCTTCTGGGGTTGCTGCAGGTGGACGTACAGGTTTAACGGCGGTAGTAGTTGCTGTGTTATTTGTTGGCTGTTTATTTTTAGCACCACTTGCTCAATCTGTACCAGGTTTTGCTACAGCACCTGCATTGTTGTTTATTGGAGTATTGATGATTCAAGGAATCACCCATATTGATTGGGATGATATCACTGAAGCAGTACCTGCCTTTTTAACGATCGTATTCATGCCATTTACCTATTCGATTGCGGATGGTATCGCAATGGGCTTTATTAGCTATGCATTGGTTAAACTACTTACGGGCAAAGCAAAGACAGTACCTTATATGGTCTGGATCATTGCAGCACTGTGGGTATTTAAGTTTGTTGCATTTGGCGGTTAAGTCGCTTAAAAATTAGAAACCTTTTAAAGGGTGTACCTGATTAGGCAACACCCTTTTTTATTTAGACGCGGAGTTAATATGAATCAAGTCGAGCTGATTCGTGCTTTACCCAAAGCCGAGTTGCATGTGCATATTGAGGGTACTTTTGAACCAGAACTGATGTTTGCAATTGCACAGCGTAATCAGATTCAGATTCCTTACCAATCTGTCGAAGAAGTGAAGCAAGCGTATAACTTCCATAATCTTCAATCTTTTTTAGATATTTACTATGCAGGCGCAAATGTGCTGGTGTATGAACAAGATTTCTATGATCTGGCTTGGGCGTATTTTGAAAAATGCGCTGAAGATCGAGTCGTGCATACAGAAATGTTCTTTGATCCTCAAACACATACTGAGCGTGGTGTGGAGTTTGCTACCGTCATTGCTGGCTTAAAGCGTGCTTGTAACGATGCCAAAGAGAAGCTTGGAATTAGTTCACAGTTAATCATGTGTTTCTTGCGTCATTTAAGTGAAGAGAAAGCCTTTGAGACACTTGAGCAAGCATTGCCCTTTAAAGATGACATTATTGCAATTGGACTTGATTCAAGTGAAGTCGGGCATCCGCCAGCAAAATTTGAACGTGTTTTTGCCAAAGCGCGTGAAGCAGGTTTCTTAATCGTTGCACATGCAGGTGAAGAAGGCCCTCCAGCATATATTTGGGAAGCTCTGGACTTACTCAAAGTCAATCGTATTGATCATGGTGTTCGTTCAGAAGAAGATGAACAACTTATGGCGCGCTTGATTGCAGAAAAGATGCCATTAACTGTGTGTCCTTTAAGTAATCTAAAGTTATGTGTAGTAAATGATATGGCAGAGCATAATATCCGCCGTTTACTGCAAAAAGGTGTGCATGTCACAGTAAACTCTGATGATCCTTCATATTTCGGTGGTTATATGAATGATAACTTTGTTGCGATTCAGCAGGCCTTAGAGTTATCCAATGATGAGCTAAAACAACTTGCGATTAATTCATTTGAAGCGTCATTTATATCAGATGAAGAAAAGCAAAAGTGGATTGATGAAGTAAAGAAAATTTAAACGGAAAAAACCGCATGATGCGGTTTTTTTATATTCAAGGGTTTATTTAGGTTGTTTTAACATGCTTCGTAAGACATTATCTTTATCGATAAAATGATGTTTAACTGCCGCTAAAGCATGTCCAACGATCAGTAACCCTGCAAACCATGACAAATAAATATGAAGTGGTTTTACAATTGCTAGAAGCTCTGGATTATCTTGAACTAATCTTGGAATTTCGAAAAGATATAACACAGGCGCAGGATGACCAGCACTCCAACTAAATAAACAACCAGTGATTGGTAATGCCAAGAGCATTAAATAAAGTAGGAAATGTCCAACATGCGCCAAGGTTTTCATCATTGGTGACATTGTGTCGGGAAGTTTGGGAGCGGGATGGGTATAACGCCAAAATATTCGAATAAGGACCAAGAAAATAATCGTCGTTGCAATATTCTTATGTAAGGTAATGACACTGCCTTTGAAGCTACCATCAACTTCGTAGCTTAGAAAATTTCCACTATAAAAACCAATAAGCCATGCAACAATAAAAATCGCTGCCATGAGCCAATGCAATACTTGTGCTGTACGGGTGTAGTATTGTGCTGAGGTTGACATCGCAACATCCTAGCTGTGATATGAGTCATTTGATTCTAAATATGGAAATAAACGTCTCATACTATGTATATGTAACAGAGCGTTTTATCCTTAGGACGTTTAATTAGAATGCAATAATTCAAATTGTTATATTCTGTAAAATTGAATTTAGGTCATATCATAAATGCTCGCGTTTAGGCACAATACGCCTGCCAAAATTTAGGTAGGTAAAAAAATATGAAAAAATTAGTATTGACTGTTGCTCCATTGGTTTTAGCGGTTGCAGGATGTGCTGCGACAGATACAAATAACCCTACAGCAACCTCACAGCAATTGGGTATGGCTGCTTTAAAAGTTGCTGTAAATGCAAAGTGCTTAAATGAAATCAACAATATTCCAGCATGGAAAACTGCTACACGTCTTATGAGCACAGAGCAAAGAAACGAGATTCAAACCAATGTGTGTGGTTGTGTCAGTGATAAAGCACCTGAAAGTGTGACTGCCTTTGATCTTGCAACGGCAGCAGTTGATCCTGCTGCACGCGCTATGATTGTAAATAAGGTAGTTACGGAAACTGTAAATACCTGTGTGAATGAAGCGTTAAACAAAGCGAAGTAGTAAATGAGGCTGTATCAGCCTCTTGTTGAGAGATGTAATATGACGATTGCTGGTGTCGATGAGGCAGGGAGAGGGCCTTTAGTAGGTTCTGTGGTTGCTGCGGCAGTAATTTTGGACCCAAATAATCCAATTGAAGGTCTAAATGACTCAAAAAAGTTGACCGAAAAGAAACGTGAAAAATTATTTGCAGAGATTCAAGAAAAAGCACTCGCTTGGTCTATTGCTGAAGCAAGCCACGTGGAAATCGATGAATTTAATATATTACAAGCCACCTTCCTTGCGATGCGTCGAGCAGTAGAAGCATTAGCAACTCAACCAGCAAAAGTGATTGTGGATGGTAACCAAATCCCTAAAGGAATCAATATTCCTTGTGAAGCAATTGTTGGTGGTGATGCAACGCATGCTGAGATCAGTGCGGCCAGCATTCTGGCTAAAGTTACGCGAGATCGCCAAATGAAAGCTTTAGATTTGGAATATCCGAATTATGGTTTTGCTAAGCACAAAGGTTATCCTACTAAGGCTCATTTTGAGGCGATAGCAATACATGGGGTAATTGATGAGCATCGACGTAGTTATGGACCAGTCAAGAAAGCACTAGGCTTATAAGCAATTAAAGCGACTATTGTAGTCGCTTTAATTATTGAAGAATTCGGTATATTAACGATTAAAGTTATTATGTTGAGAGAAATCATTACTCTCTTCTTCATACGTATGTTGATAATCTTGATCAAGATGTTGTAAATGCTCATGCATGGCACGTTCATGTTGGATACGTTGGTAAATTTCCTCACGATGCACAGAAACTTCTTTTGGAGCATTTACACCAATACGCACCTGATTGCCTTTTACGCCAAGCACAGTAACACTGACTTGATCCCCAATCATTAATGTTTCTCCGACACGACGGGTCAGAATCAGCATGTTTATCTCCTTGCTAAACGCTTAAACTTGCGACAGGGAATTCATTGTTCGAAAGCACAGCCTAATATACAGAAAATTCTAACAAAATTATGTAAAAAATTTTTTTTCGTAAATTTTGTGAGAACTTTCTTAAAACCTCTGCGCTAATATAACAGAGCCACTATTAAAAAAACTATAGTGGCTCTGTTTTTTTTATTATTTACTTGAAAGTAAATATTTAACTAGCTACAAATTAAGCACGTGCGCTGCTTTCACCATGCTCGCGGTCTAGACCAAAAGCTGTGTGTAAACAACGAACTGCTAATTCTAAATAGTTTTCTTCGATTAACACAGAAATTTTAATTTCTGATGTAGAAATCATGAGAATATTAATGCTTTCTTCAGCTAAAGCTGTGAACATTTTACTAGCAACGCCAGCGTGTGAGCGCATGCCTACACCAACGATAGAGACTTTTACAATATCATCACGCGTAACAACTTCACATCCTTCAATGCTACTCGCTGTTTGCTCTAAAATTGCTTTTGCTTTAGCAAGATCAGTACGATTTACTGTAAAAGTGAAATCAGTTGTACCATCTTCTTCTACATTTTGGATAATCATATCCACTTCGATGTTGGCATTACTAATCGGCGACAAGATTTTTGATGCAATACCAGGCTCATCAGGCACGCCTAGAATCGTTAATTTTGCTTCGTCACGGTTAAATGCAATACCTGCGATGATTGGTTGTTCCATATCGTCTTCCGCCTCAGTGGTAATTAGTGTGCCTACATTTTGTTTAAATTCTTCGTCAAATGCGCCGTCATTGTCATTATCGAAACTAGATAATACGCGTAATGGGACTTGGTATTTACCAGCGAACTCAACAGAGCGAATTTGTAAAACTTTTGAACCCAAAGATGCCATTTCTAGCATCTCTTCGAAAGAAATACGATCAACTTTCTTTGCTTTGGGAGCAACACGAGGGTCAGTGGTGTAAACGCCATCAACATCAGTGTAAATCTGACATTCATCTGCTTTCAATGCAGCTGCGATGGCTACACCAGATGTATCAGAACCACCACGACCTAAAGTTGTTGTATTGCCATCAGCATCAAAGCCTTGGAAACCAGCAACCACGAGAACACGACCTGCATCTAAATCTTTGGTCATCACATCGGTATCAATAGACTCTATACGTGCTTTGGTAAAAGCACTGTCAGTTTTGATACCAACTTGACGACCAGTATATGATTTAGCTTCTACACCAATAGAATTAAGTGCCATAGCTAACATGGAAATCGTTACTTGTTCACCCGTTGACACCATTTGATCAAGTTCACGTGGGTCAGGGGTGCTGGTAATGGCTTTAGCAAGCGCAAGTAAGCGGTTGGTTTCACCACTCATAGCAGACACGACCACGACCACCTTGTGACCATGATCATGCCAACGCTTGACACGACGAGCAACATTTAAAATGCGCTCAGGAGTACCCATAGAGGTACCGCCATATTTTTGAACGATTAATGCCATAGTTGTTCCATATAAGCCATGACCCTGAGAGGCATCAGGGTCAGTTACACAAAAGTGAAGTTCTTATTGCTCAAGCCAAGCAGGCAATGCCGCAATGACTTGGTCGAACTTCTCGTTTAGTGGCGCGCCACCTTGTGCTAAGTCAGGTTTACCACCACCTTTACCACCAAGTTCTTGAGCTAAGTGTTTGATGATGTCACCTGCCTTTAGATTTGCAGTATATTGTTTAGCGACAGATGCGATTAAACTCACTTTATCGCCTTCAATGCCAGCTAAAATAATGACTGCATCTTCCAATTTTGATTTTACGCTGTCATGTAAATTGCGTAATGATTTGGCATCTAAACCTTTCACTGTTGTAATGAGTGTTTGACGTCCAGCAATGTCTTTCACCTGATCCAATAATTCAGCCGCTTGGAAGCTTGCTAATTTTTGATTCAGTTGTTCGATTTGCTTTTGTAAGCTTGAAGCTGTTTCAACAACTGCTTCAACTTTTTCTACAGTTTGGTCTTTCTGAGCTTTTAATAAGCTGTTAATGGTTTGAATGTCATGATCTACTTTTTGCACGACTTCAAGTGCTTGAGTACCAGTAACGGCTTCGATACGACGAACGCCAGCAGCGACACCGCCCTCAGATGTGATTTTGAACAGACCAATATCACCAGTACGCTTAACGTGAATACCACCACAGAGTTCGATAGAGAAGTTCTTCTCTTCAATCACGGAGCCCATAGATAACACACGAACTTCGTCACCGTACTTTTCACCGAACAACATCATTGCACCTTTGGCTTTGGCTGTTTCGATATCAAGTAATTCGGTTGTCACTGGGGTGTTTGCTATAATTTCTGCATTAACCAAACGTTCGATTAGTTGAAGCTGTTCAAATGTCACCGGTTGGTCGTTTGCAAAGTCAAAACGTAAAATGTCGCTAGCAACGAGAGAACCTTTTTGCTGAACATGATCACCTAAAATTTGACGTAAAGCTGCATGTAATAGGTGTGTTGCAGAGTGATTACGTGCAGTTGCTGCACGAATGTCTGCTTTGACGGTTGCTTCAACACTTTGAGTCGCTTTTAGGCTACCCACGGTTACGATACCTTGGTGAACAAAAGCGCCACCAGATTTCTTGGTATCTTGTACTTCAAAGATACCTGTATCGTTTTTGAAGATACCTGTGTCACCGATTTGACCACCGCTTTCTGCGTAGAAAGGTGTTTGATTCAACACAATTAGGGCTTCATCACCTTCATTGATCTCGTCAACCTGAATACCATCTTTATAGATCGCAACAATTTGACCTTGGCCATGAGTTGCTTCATAACCGTCGAATTGGGTTTCACCTTCAACTTTCACAATGCTGTTATAGTCTACTGCGAATTTTCCTGCATCACGTGCACGTTGACGCTGTGCCGCCATTTCGACCTCAAAACCAGCTTCATCGATTGTTAGATCACGTTCACGTGCAATATCTGCGGTTAAATCTGTTGGGAAACCATAAGTATCATAAAGTTTAAATACCGTTTCACCTGCAATCACATTACCTTTGAGTTGTGCGAGTTCACCCTCAAGTAATTTCAAACCTTGTTCAAGTGTTTTAGCAAACTGTTCTTCTTCACGGATTAACGTTGCTTCGATGACATCTTTGCGAGCAGCAAGTTCAGGATATGCTTCGCCCATAACCTCAATTAAAGGTTGCAACATTTTGTAGAAGAATGTACCAGTAGCCCCAAGCTTGTTACCATGGCGTACTGCACGACGAATAATACGACGTAATACATAACCACGACCTTCATTTGAAGGGTTTACGCCATCGGCAATTAAGAAGCAGCAAGAACGTGCATGATCAGCAACTACACGGAGTGATGGTTGACCTTCATCCTCTATACCAATGATGTTGGCTGCCGCTTTTAGTAAGTGTTGGAATAGGTCAATTTCATAGTTTGAGTTGACATGTTGAAGTACAGCAGAAATACGTTCTAAGCCCATCCCGGTATCAACAGAAGGTGCTGGAAGAGGGTGCATCACGCCATCCGCAGTACGGTTGAACTGCATGAAAACGTTATTCCAGATTTCAATGAAACGATCGCCATCTTCTTCTGGCGTACCCGGTAAACCACCCCAAATGTGGTCGCCATGATCGTAGAAAATTTCTGAGCAAGGACCACAAGGCCCTGTATCACCCATTGCCCAGAAGTTATCCGAAGCGTATTGACCACCTTTATTGTCGCCAATACGGATGATACGTTCAGCATCTACACCGATTTCTTTATTCCAGATATCAAATGCTTCGTCATCAGTATGATAAACCGTGACATATAAACGATCTTTCGGTAAGCCTAACCACTGTTCGCTAGTTAAAAATTCCCAAGCAAATTTCAAGGCATTTTGTTTGAAATAATCACCAAAAGAGAAGTTGCCCAACATTTCAAAGAAAGTGTGATGGCGTGCTGTATAACCTACGTTGTCGAGGTCGTTGTGCTTACCGCCAGCACGGACACATTTTTGTGATGAAACAGCACGGACATAGTCGCGCTTTTCTAAACCTAAGAAACAATCTTTAAACTGGTTCATACCAGCATTGGTAAACAGCAAAGTTGGGTCGTTGGCGGGAACGAGTGAGCTCGAAGCGACACGTGTATGCCCTTGCGATTCAAAGTAACGCAAAAATGCTTCACGAATTTCAGCTGATGTCATAAAACGAGTACTCACAACCAAGACACTCCATAATTTTGAATTTGGCTATATGCAATTAAGGTGATTGTTAAAGGTTCTACAATCGAGCCTATCGCATGGCATGGATTTTAAAAGTGCTAAATTATAACGGAAAATACCTATCCGACCAACGATTTTACAAGCAATATCATATAAAACTGTGTTTAAGCTAAAAATCTATATTCAACAGCGCGCTTCATGTTTTACCATATAGCACATAAATGATGATGTTTTGATGAACAAGGGCTCTGCATGCAACGTATCGCTATCAATGGATTTGGTCGAATTGGCCGGAATGTATTACGTGCATGGTTTGAAAATCCTAAACAGTTCCAATTTGAGATTGTTGCAATTAATGACGTCGCTGACGTACAAACATTGGTACATCTATTTAAATACGACACAACACATGGGCGCTTTGCTGGACAAGTTGAAATTCAGATTGAAAACCAACATATTTTTTTAAATATTCAGTCCCATCAGCGTCAGCTTAAACTGCAGGTATTTAAACAAGAGCAGCCTGAGTTGCTTCCTTGGAAAGATTTAGAGATCGATGTGGTGCTGGAGTGTACAGGGTTATTCCGTTCGCGAGCGGATGCAACTCGTCATATTGAGGCAGGGGCGAAACGCGTCATTATTGGTGCGGCGCCATTTGATAGTGTGGATGCTGCAATTGTTTATGGTGTAAACCATGCCGATGTAAAAGCAACTGATCAAATCATCTCTGGCGTTTCATGTACCACGCAAGCTTTAGTCCCTTTAGTGAAGATTATTGATGATGCTTTTGGTATTGATACAGCCTTAATGACTGAAATTCACGCAGTGACTGCTGATCAATCTGTTTTGGATCATGCGCATCGTGATTTACGCCGAGCACGGGCTTCAGGTCAGAATATTATTCCAACGACGTCAAGTGCTTTAGGCGCATTGAAACGCGTTATGCCGAAAATGGAAAATCGAATAGATGGTTATTCCATCCGAGTGCCAACGATTAATGTTGCAGCAATTGATTTAACCTTTGTATCGCATTCACCAATTACGGTGCATAAAGTAAATGAAATATTAGTCAAGGCTGCACAGTCTGATTATGCACAGATTATGCAAGTGACCGATGAAGATCTGGTCTCTAGCGATTTTAATCATTCGCCATATTCCTTAATTGTAGATTTGACTCAGACCATGGTTGTCGGTCATCAAGCCAAAGTTTTTGCGTGGTATGATAATGAATGGGGATACGCAAATCGTTTACTCGATTTGTGTGAGTCGTTTGACTCATAAATTTTATAACTAAAAAATAATTTGGAGATTTAAATGATATTTATGTTGATGTGGGGATTTATTGCTATTTTATTATTGGCGGTTGTATTTTTATTTTGGTTTCAATTTAAAACGAAGTCAGAAGCAACGTATGATGCTCAGGTGTTACAAGTTGAAGAAAAAGTTTTGCATTTGGAATTACATTTAAAAAAAGGCTTAGAAATTATGCAAGATATGGCCAAAAAAATGCATGTGCAACAAGAGGTTTTAGATAAAACCATTGCGAATGTTGCCGCTTTGGAAAAACAGAATGCTGAGTTAGTTAGTGTTTTAGAAATGATGATTAAAACTGGGAATAAGAATTCTTGATATTAATTTACTTATTAATCGAATAATTTGAATATAAAAGAGATTAAGTTATCACCAAAATGTCTTAAACCAAATTCGAGAAGGGTATGATGCTGCGGGCTATCTTGGTGGACCTAAATCTTTGATTAGGTAAGTTTATGAGCTGTTTTTCCAAAATAATCATTGGACGTATTTAAATATAAGTCTTATTTATTTTCTTTGGCTCGTCTTTTTGTCAATTGGTCGTACAGCTATTGGGCAGTTCTTTGGACAGCGAACTTGGGTTTTTGAACCTAATCAATAATGGTAATTTATTGAAATTAATGATTAATTAAATAAAAACTGTTTGTTTTTTATAGGGTGGAATAAGCAGTTTTTATGCAAATTCTCAGGTGCATCATGTAAATCTTCATGCTACACTACGCTGAATCGGGCATTCACCCGATTTTTTTATGTGGTTGCTTTTTATGTGGATGCCTCCACGTTGAACAGATTTTAGGTTTGGAACATGACCATTTCACAGACATGGTTGCTCCCTGACGGGGTAGCAGATGTATTGCCCGAACAAGCGCAAGTCGTTGAAACATTGCGCCGAGAAGCTTTAGATTTCCTCGCCGTTCGAGGTTATCAGTTGGTGTATACGCCATTTATTGAATACATCGAATCGTTGTCTTCACTTTCAGAATCCAATCAAGATTTAGATTTAGTTACTTTCAAAGTGATTGATCAACTATCTGGTCGTTTGCTTGGTGTTCGTGCGGATATGACACCACAAGTTGCACGTATTGATGCTCATGTTCGACCAATTGAAGGTGTGGCTCGTTATTGTTATGCGGGCACGGTATTACATACTAAACCTCAAAACTTTAATTCAACGCGTGCACCTTTACAGTTGGGTGCGGAGTTGTACGGTCATGACAGCATTGAAGCCGATGTTGAAATGATTGATGTGATGTTGGCCTTACTTAAACATACGCGTCGTTTAGAGGGTGTTCATCTAGATTTGGGACACGTTGGTTTATTCCGTAGTTTAGTAAAACGTGCTGGATTAAATAAAAATACTGAAAGTGAACTCTCTGATTTATATCAGCGTAAAGCATTACCTGAGCTTGAAGAATTTACTAAAGATTTAGCTATGGGCGCTGATTTTTATGCATTAGGTCGTTATGCAAGTGATCTAGATGCGTTAGAAAGTCACTTAAGCCAAGATATTCTAAAGGATGAAGATTTTAAAAATGCTTTTGATGCATTGAAATCAACATTCGCACAAATTCAATCACGCTGGCCGAATTTAAACATTGGCATTGATGTCATCGAATTACGTAGCTACCACTATCATACTGGTCTGATGTATGCCATTTATGCACCAAACCGTGCGGCACCACTTGCACAAGGTGGTCGATATGATGGTATCGGTGAACATTTTGGACGCGCGCGTCCAGCGACAGGATTTAGTTGTGATTTATATGCTTTAGGTGCAACACAGTTTGTAGATATTGAGACTGTTGTTGCTCCAAAAGGTAATGATCAAGATTTATTGAATGCAATTGTAGCTGCTCGTAGTCAAGGTTTACGTGTGGTGCAATTGTTAGGTAATGATGATTTAAGCTCTGTCCCATATGCGACCCATCAAATGGTGTCTCAAAATGAACAGTGGATTATTGAAAAAATTTAATCGCTAAGTTATTTGAAAACTTAG
The DNA here is from genome assembly GCF_003323815.1 of Acinetobacter haemolyticus. NCBI lineage: Bacteria > Pseudomonadati > Pseudomonadota > Gammaproteobacteria > Moraxellales > Moraxellaceae > Acinetobacter > Acinetobacter haemolyticus. The sequence continues at coordinate 2,201,246 of NZ_CP030880.1, read as the reverse complement.
TTTCCAATTTTAACAGCATGATGTAATGAGGCTATTATGGGCAAAAATGTTGTGGTACTTGGTACCCAATGGGGCGACGAAGGAAAAGGTAAAATCGTCGACCTGCTCACAGATCAAGCGGCTGCGGTAGTTCGCTATCAAGGTGGACACAACGCAGGTCATACTCTTGTGGTCGGTGGTAAGAAGACTGTCTTACACCTCATTCCATCAGGTATTTTACGTGAAAACGTATTGTGCTTAATTGGCAATGGTGTAGTGCTTTCTCCTGAAGCATTAATCAAAGAAATGGCGATTTTGGAAGAGGAAGGCGTACCTGTTAAAGAACGTTTGCGTATTTCTCCAAACTGCCCATTGATTTTGCCAAACCATATTGCGCTTGACCAAGCACGTGAGAAAAAACGTGGTAATGCTAAAATTGGTACAACAGGTCGTGGTATTGGTCCAGCTTATGAGGATAAAGTTGCCCGTCGTGCGGTCCGCGTAGCTGATTTGATTCGTGGCGGCGCTTTGCTGGAAGAAAAACTTCAGGAAATGCTTGAGCTTCATAACTTCCAACTTTCTCAATTCTATGGCGTTGAAGAAGTGAAGTTTGAAGACGTTCTTGCGCTTTGTAATGAATGGCGTGAAGTGCTTGCACCACTCGTGATTGATGTAACTAAAGTGTTACATGATTACCGTAAAGAAGGTAAGGCAATCATGTTCGAAGGCGCACAAGGTTCATTACTTGACATCGATCACGGTACTTATCCTTACGTAACAAGTTCAAATACAACTGCTGGTGGCGTAAGCTCTGGTTCTGGTATGGGACCATTACATTTAGACTATGTACTCGGTATTACCAAAGCATATACGACACGCGTAGGCGCAGGCCCATTCCCAACAGAATTGCATTATGATGCTTCGACGGATACAGGTGATGCGATTGGTCGTCATTTAGGCACAGTAGGTCATGAATTTGGTGCTTCTACTGGTCGTCAACGTCGTTGTGGTTGGTTTGATGCTGAAATCTTACGTCGTTCAGTTGAAGTGAACTCTTTATCGGGTATTTGCTTAACTAAGCTCGATGTATTAGATGGTTTAGAAGAAATCAAAATCTGTGTAGGTTATGAAGATGTAGATTCAGGCTGTGCAGGTTCTTCTGACGCGATTTCATTTGAAAGCTTGAAGCCGATCTATGAAACAATGCCTGGTTGGAGCGAGTCAACAGTAGGTTTAACTCAAGTTGATCAACTTCCTGCGAATGCTTTGGCATATGTTAAACGTCTTGAGCAGTTGATTGAATGTCCAATTGATATTATTTCAACTGGTCCTGATCGTGCAGAAACAATTGTATTACGTCATCCATTTTCAGCATAAGCTGATGTGATGATTGAAAAGCTCCCATATGGGGGCTTTTTATTTTTATAGATTTATATATTTAAAATCTCTAGCTGATAATTAGATTTTTATTGCGATCTTTGTTATTTCACAGACTGAAAAATTCTCGTTATATTTGTTTTACGTTCAAACAAAGAGGGTTTAATCATGACGAAAAAAACGATTCGCTACAATGGATATGAGCTAGCATGCCGATGTTAATTCATTATCAGCTTTTCATCGTTGGTGGGACTTATTTTGATCTGGCGGGCATAAAAATAAGTCCTATACAGTATGTATAAAAATAAAAACCTTATCTTTAAATAAAAAATTCTAATAAGTCTAAGAGAACCAAATGGTTCTCTTTTTTCTTTAATTTTCTTCAACTTCCTTCACCGCATTATATACAGCAGCAGGTTCGATATTGAGCAGTTTCTTGCCAAAACTTCTGAGCCACCATACCAATTGTGAGGTGAAGGGAACTGTTGCAGATACTTCAACAATATTTTCTTCGATAGGGATAATTGTTTGGTCTTTACTTAATTGACTTTCATAGAAGCTTTGGGCCGTATTTTCAGTCATGGTAAGCTTCAACAAAATTTGTTCTGTTGGCTTACTATAATCAACTCTAAAACCAAGTGCACCAGAGTCAATATAACCATCGATATCGAAATTAACGGGGTGTAAAGCACGATTATCAAGTACCGTGGCTGCTTTAAAACGGTGCAAGGCAAAGGTTTGTACTTCAGTTTTGTCATTTCGAGTACAAATTAAATAAATTACAGCACCTTTTTGAACCAAAGCAAGCGGATTGAGGATATAGGTTTTATCTTCACCTTGATTGGTTCTAGCACGATAAACACATTCAATTTGTTTGTCTTGTAATAAGCCTTCATAAATGGCTTGTTGAGCTTGTTTATCGACAACAGGAGGGATGAGAGGTTGGTTAGCAGGTACAATCCGAACACGGTTAATCCACTGTCTTACATTATTCTGAGTTGAAAGATTTCGTTTAGCGAGGTCAAACCAAGGTGTCATTTCTTCTAGCAAGCTTGGTGGAAGTAAATGTCTTAGGTGTTCTTCAACCATCATAAAAGTGACTGCTTGGGAGCTAGTCATATGAGGCAAACTTTGAATCGGTGCATCTGAGCGCCAACGCCAGCCTTGGGGTACGGTTTTATTACTTTCAATCGGAAAGCGTTGCGCGATTTGATTTAAATCACGTTGAATGGTGCGTAGACTGATCTCAATACCTTCACGTTCTAATATTTCTTGTAATTCACGTGTACCCATCCATTTTCCAGTTGATAGGCGTGATAGGATTTGCCATTGGCGATATAAGCTGTTCGATGTTTCTTTTTCTTGTGTGGAAGACATAAGCGTAATACGTAATTAAGTGGTCTAAAGCAGACACAATAAAAAATCTATCTCTATTTATCAAGTCAATCACATTTAGATTACGCTTTTACGACTGAAAAGCATTGGGATTTGCTCGAATATCTTAAGTCTGATTAAAAAATAAACGAGTTATTAGTGGCACTGAAATTGCTTATTTGATTTATGTATAAATGATGAGACGAGGTTTCTATGTCAGAACAAGAACACAACCTAAATATCACTTCAGAATATTACACCGCAGATCAAACAGCGGCGGTTTCATTGCAGTCGTCTACATTTATCCAGCAGCTTCAAGCAAAGGTAAATCTATTTGAACAACTAAAATCCCAATTCTTTAATGAAATGTTAGATGATCATAGCTTTAATGGTGAGGCATCTAAGAAGATTGAACAATGGTTGAGTCTGCGTAGTTTGGATGAGCTGAACCGCTTAGAGTCTGAGGCAAAGCAGCATTTCTTGTATCAAGGCATTACTTTCAATGTGTATGGTGAGGAGGAAGGATTGGAGCGAACGATCCCTTTTGATTTGATTCCTCGAGTGATAGAAAAAAAGCAATGGGAAAAAATAGCTGCCGGTTGTACGCAACGAGTAAAAGCGCTCAATCATTTTTTAGATGATATTTATCACGGGCAACACATTCTAAAAGAAGGTTTGATTTCAGAGTATCAAGTCATGACACATGAAGCATTTCAGCCTCATATGTTAAAACACCATTTAAAAGGAAAAATTTATTCGCAGATTAGTGGTATCGATATCATACGAGATGGAAAGGGTGATTTTTATGTGCTGGAAGATAATTTGAGAACACCTTCTGGTGTTTCTTATATGCTTGAAAGTCGAAAGATTAGTCAAAAGTTAATGCCTGATTTATGTACGAGTAATAATTTACAAAGCATTGAACAGTATCCAACTTTACTTCGAGCGATTCTTGAGGAGAATGCGTATGTCGATAATCCATTGATTGTAGTGCTGACACCAGGTCGATTTAATAGTGCTTATTATGAGCATGCATTTTTAGCTAGAGAAATGGATGTTCCCCTTGTTACGAGTCGTGATCTTTTTGTAGATGATGATAAAGTTTTTGTCAAAACGATTCGTGGTCGTCAGCAAGTGGATGTGATTTACCGTCGTTTAGATGATGATTTCTTAGATCCTTTAATCTTTAGACCTGATAGTACATTGGGTGTTGCAGGACTAATGTCTGCTTATCTTCAAAACAATGTTGTAATTGCAAATGCGCCAGGAACTGGTGTGGCTGATGACAAGTCAATTTATCCTTATGTGGATCAGATGATTCAATTCTATTTGGGTGAAGCACCGATTTTAAATAATGTGCCAACCTATCAATGTAGAGATGTTGATCAATTAGATTATGTATTAAGTAATTTAGAAAAGTTAGTTGTTAAAGAGGCCCAAGGCTCTGGTGGCTATGGGATGTTAATAGGCCCGCAATCAGATCAACATCAAATTGAATGCTTTAGACAAAAGCTTATGGCAAACCCACATTCGTATATAGCACAACCCACTTTGGCATTATCAGTTGCACCAACACTTACAGATCAAGGTGTGGCTGAAAGACATATCGATTTGCGTCCATTTATATTAAGTTCACCATATCGTACAGAGATTGTTCCTGGTGGTTTGACTCGTGTTGCGATGCAAGCTGGATCTTTAGTTGTCAATTCATCTCAAGGCGGAGGGATCAAAGATACTTGGGTTGTAGAAACATTGCGTTCTTAAAATCATTCTTAAATCGTGAGGGATTTTTATAAAACTATTGTGATTTTAGAAATGAATTTAAGGAGAAATTGGATGATTTTACTTCGCTCTAGTGCACAACATGTATATTGGTTAGGTCGTTATTTATATAGAATACAATATGTTACTAATCAGTTGCCCTTTGCGGATGACCGGCAGGCTGCGGATTTTGCATACGCTCTTTGTTTGCAGATAGATAGCGCCGATAACTTAAATCAATTTATGTTAGACAAACAACAGCCATTTTCGCTGTTAAATCAATTAGAGATTGCTCGTGACAATATTCATGAACTAAGAGGATTATTGAGCGCACAGGCTTATGCTGAGCTGAATTTCTTGATCAAAAATGTGGAAGCAAATGCTTTAGATATTCAACGCATAGTGAATAGATGTTGTGAGCTTTTAACAGCAGAGCAAGAGGATATTTCTTTATTTTTTAGAATAGGTCAATGTATAGAGCAGATAGATACTTATTTTAGGTTTTATCAAAATATTCATAAGGTTATGAGTGTAACAGAATTAACGATTCATCAGTTGTTTGATTTAGGCTGGTATGAATTACAACCTAGTTGGGAGGTTTTTAAATCTGAACCTTATATTAACCAGTTTTATGCATTTACTTATCGGTTGGAGAATCAATTTGAGGTGTATGCATGAAACTTATGGTGAATCATCAAACACATTATCGTTATACGCAGACTGCACGTAATAGCGTGCAGTCGATAAAAATGATGCCTCAAAGTTCTCAACATCAAACCGTTGAAACTTGGCATATTAGTGTGCCAGGAGAGTCAAACTGTAAAAGAGATGCATTTAATAATCTTTGGATGACAGCAACACAAAGGCATGATTATCGCTATTTAACGATTATGGCGCAGGGAGTTATTGATTTACATGCGACTGAGTTAGGCCATTTTGAAAGTCATATTTCTCCGATGTTGTTTTTACAGCGCACGATGATGTCTTGTTATGATTCAACGATGCTAGACTTTGCGAAATCTATTGTTCTGCGTTTAAATCGTCAGCATTTGATTGATTTGTCAGAAGCAATCCTAGAACGTGTGCCTTATCAACCGCAAAGTACATCAGTGACAACGTCCGCCATAGATGCATTTTATGCGGGACAAGGAGTGTGTCAAGATCATGCACATGTCTTTGTTGCTATGTGCCGTGCTTTGCAGATACCTGCACGATATGTTTCTGGTTATTTGTATGATCAAAACCAACCGCACCTTGCCAGTCACGCATGGGCGGAAGCATTTGTAGAGAATCAGTGGTATTGTTTCGATATTAGTAATCAGATATTTGCTCCACAAAATCATATTTATGTTGCAATCGGACGTGATTATCTCGATGTCGCACCTGTTCGTGGTGTGCGCGAGCAAGGAGGAGTTGAAAGCATGATGTCTAGTGTTCAGGTTTTGGCGTGTTGAGTGTAAAGAGAAAAAGATGACCTATTGTTGTGCATTGAGATTAGAACAGGGTTTGGTGTTGATTAGTGATACGCGCACCAATGCAGGGGTCGATCATATTTCTGTATTTCGTAAATTGCATACTTTTGGTGTGGTTGGTGAACGCTTTATCGCAATTCAAACAGCAGGGAATTTGGCAACAACGCAAGCTGTGATTAGTCATTTGCAAAACGCGCTGAATTTTAATCACGAGCCAAACTTGTACAGTGCAAATAATATGTTTGAAGTGGCGGAACTAGTTGGCAAAACATTAAAAACTGTATTGGAAGATATTACTTCGAATACTCAAGAACAGATGAATTATTCTGGAAGTATTTTGGTGGCTGGTCAAATTAAAGGGGAGGAAATGCAATTATATAATGTTTATCCTCAAGGAAACTTTATTTCGGCCACTACAGATACTCCTTATTTTCAAATTGGTGAAAGTAAGTACGGTAAGCCCATTCTTGATCGTGCTTTACATTATGATATGCCTTTGGATGATGCTTTACGTTGTACATTAATTTCTTTTGATTCAACTTTACGCTCCAATGTTTCTGTTGGCTTACCTTTAGACGCTTTGGTTTATTATAAAGATAGTTTTATTATTCCTAAAGGAAAGAGAATCGGGGAAGAAGATCCTTATTTTACCCAAATAAGTAAACAATGGTCTGAAACGTTAAGGCGCGGGTTACAAGAATTACCGAAACCGACTGAAGATTATTGGGTTTAATCAAAAACTTGGGCATAATCAAGTTGAACCTATAAGAGTTATAAGAATGCTTTTTCAATTTTGTTATGCCAGTAAAGCTTTATCAGATCCACAGAGCCTATTGTCTGATTTGAGAGATATTTTAAATGAAGCACATCATTTTAATTATTTGAATCGTATTTACGGTGTGCTTTATTTCGCGGATGGTTATTTTTTCCAATGCTTGGAAGGGGATCAAACCACCATTATGCAATTATTTGAAAAAATTAAAAAAGATAAGCGGCATGAGCAAATTCACGCATTTCCCGCACGGAATGTAGAACAAGGGCTTTTTCAAGATTGGTCTATGAAGTTTGTACGGAAAAATAGCGCTATTTCGATTTTCTTTCAACAACTTGGACAGGAAAGTTTTAATCCTTATCTTTTAAATAAGGATTCAATTTGTGCATTTATTCCCTTGTTGGCTGAAATTGAAATGGATCAAGTAAGTTAACTAAGTTCAAAACAGCTTTGAACTTAGCATTATCTTTTTAGTTAAGTCTGCGTTGAGGTCGTTGGCTCAGCCTACAGAGTAGTTCATAGCCAATGGTTCCATTTGCCTCTGCAACGTCATCGACCAGTCGAGTATTACCCCAAAGCTCGACTTTAGTTCCGATTTCTGCATTTAAATTACTGATATCAATCGCAATCATATCCATGCTTACACGTCCTATGACGGGTATAAGTTGATCGTGAATTGCCACAAAGTTAGGTTTTATATATGCACGAGGATAGCCATCTCCATAGCCGATCGAAACGATAGCGATCGTCATATCTTGTGTAGCGACATAGGTTGAACCATAACCAACATATTCACCTTGCTGAATTTGATTTAGGGCAATGATTTCTGCGCTGAAGGTCATAACTGGCTTTAGATCAAGGGCTTCAACATTCTTGTCTGCAAATGGTGATGCGCCGTAGAGCATGATTCCTGGCCGTACAAAATCGAAATGCAATTCTGGATATCTATAAATGGCAGCAGAATTACAACATGAAGCAAGAATAGGTTCACATGCTTGTTTCACTTGTAAAAACTGCATTTTTTGTTGTTCATTTAGTGGATGATCCGTATCAGCATTGGCAAAATGCATTGTTAAAACGCAGTTAAAACCTTCTGCTTTTAAACGTTGGATCACAGTAATGATTTCAGAAACTTTGAAACCTAAACGATTCATCCCACTATTGAGTTTTACCCAAACTTTTAAATCCAAAGCTTGGTATTGATCTTTATGAGCAAGCAGCCATTCAACTTGTTGAGCATGATGAACGACACATTCTAGTTTCTGTTCAATAACATGAATCATCTCATCTGCTGAAAATACACCTTCAATTAGGGTGATTGACTGTAAATATCCAAGCCGCCTGATTTCTAGGGCTTCTTCTAAACAGGCGACACCAAAAGCATCCGTTGCCGCTAAGGCTGTTAAACAGTCTTTAATTCCATGTCCGTAGGCATTGGCTTTGACCATACTGACAATTTTTGAATTTGGTGCAAGTTGTTTAACACGGTTTAAATTATATTGCAGTGCTGTACTGTCAATATAAACTGTTGCTTGGCGCACCCTGATTTCTCCTTTGGGACGACTCGGATAATATAAAAAGCAATTTTAAGCAATAATATAGGAATTATTCTTCATCATCATATTGAGCGTAGAACTCAGGTGAGAGATTACTAAAACGAGTGTATTGACCTTCAAAGGCAAGGCGAACACTACCGATCGGACCATTACGCTGTTTACCAATAATGATTTCGGCTGTACCTGCTTCTTTTGATTCTTTGTTATAGACTTCATCACGATAAATGAACATGATTAAGTCAGCATCCTGTTCGATAGCACCGGATTCACGTAAGTCAGACATTACAGGACGTTTGTTTGGTCGGTTCTCCAAACTACGGTTAAGCTGTGAAAGTGCAATCACTGGACAGTTCATTTCTTTGGCTAAGGCTTTTAAGCTACGAGAGATTTCTGAAATCTCGCCAACACGGTTATCACCCATACCAGGGACTTTCATTAATTGTAAGTAATCGACCATAATACAACCGATTTTGCCATCATGCATTTTGGCAATTCGTCGTGCACGGGCACGAAGTTCTGTTGGAGGTAGAGCAGAAGAATCATCAATATATAGGTGCATCTCTTGAAGCTGCAAAATCGTACCTGTAACCTTGGTCCACTCATCGGCATCAAGATTACCTGAGCGCAAATGTCCCTGATGAACTTTACCCATCGCAGAAATCAAACGCATGGCGATAGAGTCTGCTGGCATTTCCATAGAAAACACTAACGCTGGTAATCTGTTGTATTGCAATACACTTTCAACCAAATTCATGGCAAAAGTGGTTTTCCCCATAGATGGACGAGCCGCAACAATAATCAAGTCACCGGCTTGCATCCCTGAGGTTTTATTATCAAGTTCCACAAACCCTGTAGTTAAACCTGTAATGTTTCCATCAAGTTTTGATAATTCATCTAATTTAGTGATGACATCCGCGGTAACTGAGCTAATCGATTTGGGGCCCGAATCTTTCTTATTATTATTGTGTTGTTCTGCTAACGAGAAAATTTGAGTTTCTGCTAAATCTAGAATTTCACTGACAGGTCGACCTTTGGTGTCATACGCATTTTGCAAAATATCACTACTGACTTTGATCATGGTGCGTAGTGTTGAGAACTCTTTGATTTTATTGGCGTAAGTTTCAAGATTATAGAAGCTTGAAGGTGAGTCAGCCATCAATTGCATCAAGTATTCTTCACCACCAATTGCATCTAACAGGTTTTGTTTGAGTAACCAGTCATTGACCAAAACGGCATCATACGGTGAGTTTTCCTGTGCCAGTTTTTCGATGGCGCGATAAATATATTTATGACGTGTCGCATAAAAATCATTTTCTTTGAGTAGATCACTCACTTGTTCAAAAGACTCAGCAACTGTCATCAGCGCAGCAAGAACTGCTTGTTCAATCGCAAGATTGTGGGGAGGGGTACGAAACTCCTTTAGCTGACCTGAGTCACTCACTTTACTCTCTGTGTTTGGAGAATTTTTTGTAAAATTGGCATTCGCCTGTGACATAACAAGACCTAATAAAAAAGATGAAACATAACCGAGTGACTATCTTAATCCAAATGGAGGTCAACGCGACAATTTAATTCATTGAAAATTGTGTAAGTGGTGAAAAAGTGTGGGTGAGTTCAGAGCCGATTGGCTGCCCCCCATTGGCACATCATATCTAATAGAGGAATCAATGATAGTCCTCGTTCTGATAAGCTATATTCAACTTTAGGGGGAATTTGTGGATATTCCTTACGAATAATCAGTTGATCTTTTTCCATTTCTTTTAAGGTTAAACTTAAGGTTTTGAATGAAATATTACCAATTGAGCGTTTTAACTCATTGAATCGCATAATAGATTTATGTTGATAAAGCCAATACATAATAATCATTTTGTACTTTCCATTGATTAAGGAAAGCGTATATCCAAAATCAGTTTGTCCTAAGTCAATATGTGGTGGTGCGCAGGTTTCCATCATTATCTTCTGACACTAACTTTTGGTTTAGTATATAACCATAATGACCGTACTTATATAATTTGTAGCATGCTTTTATAATTAATTTCATACTTGTTAGTTAAAGACTTAAATGTCTGTTGTGATGGTTTGAAATGAAGAAAACACTCGTGATTGTTGCTCATCCAGATATTGAAAACTCTGTCATAAATAAACGATGGATTGAGGAGTTGAGCCAATATTCAGATCAATTTACTGTGCATCACCTTTATCAACAGTATCCTGATGGGCATATTGATGTGGCAAAAGAACAAGCATTGGTTGAATCACACCAAAATTTGGTTCTTCAGTTTCCGATTTATTGGTTTAACTGTCCGCCATTATTGAAACAGTGGCTTGATGATGTACTGACTTATGGTTGGGCCTATGGTTCAGCAGGAAATCAGTTAAAAGATAAGAAAATAACGCTAGCAGTTTCTGCTGGCATTAAAGAAAAAGATTATACAGCAGATGGTCGCTATCACTTTTCTCTAAAAGAGTTGTGTTTACCTTTTGAATTAACTGCGCGATATGTAAAAGCCGATTATCAGCCCATGTATGTTTTTTATGGAATGGATACAAATCCTGAAGAAGGAGAGACTCAACCTATGAGGAATGAAATCAATCAGAGTGCGGTGGATTATGTGAAATATTTATTGCAGATAGGTTAGTTGTATGTTCAATAAATAGGATAATTTACAAATCAGCAGACATAAAAAAAGAGCATGTAAAACATGCTCTTTTTCTTTGCAGAAATTACTCAGATACGATAGTAACGAGAACTTCAGCAACAACATCATGATGCAATTGGATTGCGATGTTGAATTCACCAGTGTGACGAAGCGCACCATTTGGTAAACGAACTTCTGCACGGTCAACAACAAGACCAGCGTTCGTTAAAGCATCAGCAATATCACGAGTACCGATAGAACCGAACAGTTTACCTTCATCACCAGCTTTAGCTGTGATTACGATATTTACTTCGTTCAATTGTTCAGCACGTGCATTTGCAGCAGCTAAAATATCAGCTTCTTGTTTTTCAAGTTCAGCACGACGAGCTTCAAAAGCAGCAGTGTTTGCTTCAGTTGCAGCTACAGCTTTACCTTGAGGGATCAAGAAGTTACGACCGTAACCAGCTTTAACTGATACTTTGTCGCCTAATTTACCAAGGTTCTTAATGCGTTGTAATAAGATAACGTCCACAGCTCACCTCACTTACTTATGGTTGTCAGTGTACGGAATCAAAGACAAATAGCGAGCTTGTTTAATAGCTAACGCTAATTGACGTTGATAACGAGCTTTAGTACCTGTAATACGGCTAGGAACAATCTTGCCGTTTTCAGTGATGTACTGTTTTAAAGTGTCGATATCTTTGTAGTCGATGTACGCAACATTCTCAGCTGTAAAGCGGCAGAACTTGCGACGACGGTAAAAACGTGCCATTGATGTTCTCCTTATTCAGCTTCTTGTACTGCTTGTTGTGCTTCTTCACGTTGAGCTTTACGCGCACGTTTTTCTTCAGCACTCTTAGCAAGTAAAGATTCTTCAGTAATTGCGTGTTCACGACGGATGATGATGTTACGAATAATTGCATCGTTATAACGGAACAATTCTTCTAATTCATCAAGAGTCGTTTGACCACATTCAACATTCATAAGAATGTAGTGTGCTTTGTGAATCTTGTTAATCGGGTAAGCCAATTGGCGGCGGCCCCAATCTTCTAAACGGTGAATTTGACCTTCAGCTTCTTTGATCTGAGAGATATAGCGTTCAACCATACCTACAACTTGATCGCTTTGGTCTGGATGTACCAAAAGTACGATTTCGTAGTGACGCATTGTCAGCTCCTTACGGTTTAAACAGCCCCTAATGTATAAATTAGAAGCAAGGAGTCATAACTAAAAAGTTATGTCGCAAATTGCGAAGCGTGAATTTTAGGTGGTTTTCAATCAAATAACAAGGAAAACTTCGAAGAAATGCAAATGTTTGCAATAGAGGAAAAAAGATAGAGAGGCTCTCTATCTTTTTTAAAAAATTGGAAAGAGTGGTGCAGGGGTTTTAAAGGTAAAGCTAAAACTTAAACTAATTACTGTAATTAAAATCACAGAGAATAAGAAAAAGCGCTTTGCCCAAAGCTGATCATTTTCTGCTTTAAATCCTAAGATACCAATATAAAGCCAGTAAACACAAAGTACATTACAAATCACCAAAAACAAAATATCGGTGTATCCATAAATAAATAATGCGTTCATCGCCAATGTAAATAAAACCACATAGATCAGTGATTCAATTTTGGTTCGTATGATTGAACGAGCGACTGGTAAGATTGGAACTCCTGCATTTTTGTAATCATCAAAACGATAGATGGCAATTGCCCATGAATGTGGCATTTGCCATAAAGCGTATGCAACAAAGAGCAATAAAGCCGCCATATCAAATTGATGACTCACAGCCGTATAACCTATGACAGGTGGACTCGCTCCAGAAATACTACCAATAACGGTTTGATGGATTGTGGTGCGTTTTGTCCACAAACTATAAAAACCGACATAAACCACAAAACCAATTACAGCAAATAAAAAAGCATACGCGTTGATAAAGAACCAAAGGATGCTGAACCCCATTACACCTAACACAAGGGCATAACACATTGCGACAGTAGGGGAAATGGTTTTCTTGACAAGCGCACGATTCATAGTGCGTTGCATTTTTTGATCGATGTCTTGGTCAATTACGTTATTTACAACACATCCTGATGCAACGACGAGCGTTGTTCCAATAAGTGTAAGTAATAATAAGAGGTAGTCTATGGAGCCTTGGGCGGCTAAAAAGAAGCCGCCCAAGGTGGTAATAAAATTACCGAAGAGAATTCCTGGCTTAGTCAGGAATAAGTACTTTTTCCACATGACAATCAGTTTAGATCATCATGTTGTAGTGTAGGTAATTCATAATCCACACAGAGCCAACTAAAAGTACGGCAATACATAAAATCGTGTAGATAAATGCAATAAGATTCCAACGTTGATCAGATGATGTATTCATGTGTAGGAAGTACACAAGCTGTACAAGTACCTGAGCAACTGCAGTAATTGCAATGACAGTAACTAAAATGCCACGACTAAAACCACCTGCCATCACCATCCCGAAAGGGATGATGGTAAGAATGACAGAAAGAATAAAGCCTACTGTGTATTGTTTTACATTACCGTGCGATGCACCTGCAGCATTATGGTCATGACTACTCATTAGAGAACTCCCAGTAAGTAAACGACGCTGAATACACAGATCCAAACGATGTCAAGGAAGTGCCAGAACAAGCTTAAGCAAGCAAGACGACGTGTATTCGGTAGTGTCAAACCGTTCTGTTTGATTTGATACATCAAAACAGCCATCCACACTAGACCAGAAGTTACGTGGATACCGTGCGTACCAACCAAAGTAAAGAACGCAGATAAGAACGCACTCTTCGTTGGTCCATAACCTTCATGAACAAGGTGATGGAACTCATAGATTTCCATCCCAATGAACGTTGCACCAAAAATAAAAGTAACGATTAACCATAAAAGAACTTGGTTAACATTCTTTTTGTATGATGCAAGTACTGCAAAACCAAATGTCACAGAGGAAATTAGGAGTGCAAAGGTTTCAGCTAAAACGAATCCCAAAGAATCATGGAATAAGTCGTAAGCACTAGGTGTACCCGGTGGAATATGACTGCTTAATACAGCAAATGCGATGAAGAGTGATCCGAAAAGGATCAAGTCACTCATCAAATATGTCCAGAAACCAAAGACCGTTAAGTCTGTATCATCATGTTCGTGATGACCGTCGTGTCCGTGGTTATCGTGATGAAGTACTTCAGCCATATCCTTAGTCCTTCTTCAAGTGTTTTTCAAGTAACGCATAGCGTTCATTTTCAATACGTTCAACTTCAGCAGCTGGAACATAGTAGTCAACATTCTTAGTGAATGAGCTTACGATGAAGCTGATGATCGCAGCAACGAATGAAACCGCTACAAGCCACCAAATGTGCCAGATGAGCGCGAAACCAAGAATGGTAATGAACATCGCAATGACGAAACCAGCAGCACGATTTGTCGGCATGTGGATATCTTCATACTTTGTATTGCGAGCGTAGGCAACACCATTTTCTTTGTCAGTCCAGAAGCGATCAATACCATCAGCAGCAGGAACATGCGCAAAGTTATAGAACGGAGCAGGAGAAGAAGTTGCCCATTCAAGCGTACGGCCATCCCATGGGTCACCTGTGTAGTCCATATTGTCCTTACGTTGTAAGAAGCCAACGATGATTTGCATTAAGAAACATGCAATACCGATTGCAATAAGAACTGCACCAAATAACGCGATCGCTAAGTACGGATCCCATTCAGGGTTGTCATATGTATTCAAACGACGAGTCATACCCATGAAACCAAGGATATAAAGTGGCATGAATGCAAAATAGAAACCAATGAACCAGAACCAGAACGCAGCTTTACCCCATGCTTCATTGAGCTTCCAACCAAACATTTTCGGCCAGTAGAAAATGATGCCGGCAAACATACCAAACACCACACCACCGATAATTACGTTATGGAAGTGAGCAATCAAGAAGAGTGAGTTATGTACTAGGAAGTCCGCAGGTGGAACAGCCATAAGTACACCAGTCAAACCACCGATACCGAATGTTACAAGGAAGCCAAGCGTCCATAACATTGGAGTCGTATAGGTAATGCGACCTTTGTACATGGTGAACAACCAAGAGAAGATTTTTACACCAGTCGGAATCGCAATAACCATGGTCATGATACCGAAGAACGCATTTACGTTCGCACCAGCACCCATGGTAAAGAAGTGGTGAAGCCATACAACGAATGCAAGTACAGTAATTGCGATTGTTGCATACACCATTGATTTGTAACCGAACAACGTCTTGCGAGAGAAGGTTGAAACGATTTCTGAGTATAGACCAAATGCTGGTAATACCAAGATATATACTTCAGGGTGGCCCCATGTCCAAATCAAGTTCACATAAAGCATTGGACTACCGCCAAGCTCATTTGTGAAGAAATGGAAACCGAAATAACGGTCTAACGTTAACATCGCAAGTGTACCTGTTAAAACAGGGAACGATGCAATGATCAAGACAGCCGTACAAAGTGAAGTCCAAGTGAAGATTGGCATGTCCATAAGTTTCATGCCAGGCGCACGCATTTTGATGATGGTAACGAAGAAGTTAACACCCGTTAAAAGCGTACCTAGACCAGAAACCTGTAGTGCCCAAATATAGTAATCTACACCAACACCAGGAGAATATTCGATTCCTGACAGAGGAGGATATGCCATCCAACCTGTTGCAGCGAACTCACCTAGTGCGAGAGAAACCATCATGAGACCCGCAGCACCAGCAAATAACCAGAAGCTAAGAGAGTTCAATAATGGGAATGCAACGTCACGCGCACCAATTTGCAATGGTACTGAGATGTTCATCATACCTACGACTAGACCCATTGCCACGAAGAAGATCATGATTACACCGTGTGCGGTGAAAATCTGGTCGTAGTGTTCAGGGTGTAAATAGCCTTCGCCGCCACCTTTCGCAAGGAAAAGTTGCAAACGCATCATGATCGCATCTGCGAAACCACGCAAAAGCATGATGACAGAAACGATGATATACATGATACCGATTTTTTTATGGTCTACTGATGTGAACCATTCGTTCCACAGGTAGCCCCATTTTTTGAAATAAGTAATACCACCAACAAGAGCGATACCACCTAGAATCATCATTGCAACAGTAACCAACACGATTGGATCGTGCGGAATTGCATCAAGTCCTAACTTTCCAAACATGTCTTATTCCTCTGCAGAAGCTGTGGCATGTTCATCATTAGTATGAGTCGCTTCAGTTGCATGCTCAGTTGACGCTGAGTGGTCTGCACCATGATAGTTGCTCATGTAATGATTGATAACAGATTCGAACAATTTAGGCTCAACTGAAGAATAATAAGTCACAGCATGTGGCTCAGTTGGATAAGGCTTCATTTCTTCAGCCGCTTTCTTTTCTTCTGGAGTCTTTGCTCTTGCTACAAGTGCGTCGATCTGATGTTTAGAACGATTGCCATCTTTAAGCGTTGCTAATTCAGCTTGATCAAGCGTACCTTTTTGAATAGCTGTAGTGCCATTTTCGTCAACTACAACGGTATTACCTTGACCCGATTTAACAGCTTCTACCCATTGTGCAAATTCAGCATCAGTTACACTATGTGCTTTAAAGCGCATTTGAGAGAAACCGTAGCCTGAATAGTTTGCTGAGATACCACGGAATACACCAGGTTCATCTGCCAATAGATGGAGGTGAGTTTGCATACCTGCCATGGCATAGATTTGACCACCTAACTGTGGAATGAAGAATGAATTCATTGTGAAGTTAGATGTAATCTTAAAGCTTACAGGCGTTTGTTCTGGGAAGCGTACTTCATTTACCGTTGCAATGTTTTGCTCAGGATAGATAAAGATCCATTTAAACTGTTCAGCAATAACTTGAATCGTTAATGGAGCTTTATCAGACTCTAACGGACGGTAAGGGTCGTACTTGTGGGAACCCCACCAAGTTAACCAAGCTAAAATACCAATAATAATGACAGGAATACCCCAAACAACAATTTCAATTGCTGTAGAGTGTGCCCATGTAGGTTTATAGTCTGCATCTTTATTCGACGCGCGATATTTCCAACCAAACCACAATGCCATAACAATTGATGGAATAACCACCAATAGCATGAGATAGATCGCAGTCATCATTAGGCTACTTTGACCTTGACCAACTGGACCTTTATTGTTTAGAAGTACCATATCACCACCGCACCCGGTTAAGAGCACAGCAAGCGTTGATAAAGACAATACAGCTAAAATCGTTTGTCTCATTTTACAACCTCGGTGAAGAGTCCCATTCCCTAATTAAATTATGGGATAGCGATTAAAGTGTCGCATGAATGATAAGAATTTTTTGTGAAATGCTTAGCAATCATGCGACACCGCTACGTTGTTGGGCATTATGCCTCATATTGAAAAACTAAGCTACTGATAAAGTGGTCTGAAATGCTTGTTTTAAAACCCGATTTATTTTGTAAGGATTGTTATTTGGCTATATGCTTTTTCTATAAATATCAGCTTAATATAAAGAAAAGAGGAATAAATCCTCTTTTCTTTATCGATTTGTAATTATTGCTTAATCACTTTGGTTTTTGCGAACTTATCGTGCAAAGTTTGTCGGTTTGAGCTGATTGCAAAAGCATAATCAATGATGGTAATGATTGGAACTAGCAGCAAATTTAGGATAATAAAAACAACACTACGAAGCCAAAAAGCACGAATGAGGCTAACTTGATTATTATTTTCTACATCCACAATTTTGATACGAGTTAATTTTTTGCCGATACTCTGACCAGATTTAGCAATGAAATATGCTTGAACCATGAGCATAACGACAATGTAAATCATCATGCTTTGCCATGCTTCAGGAGGGATAAGCTGAAAGATTTGTTGTTGCAATTCAGCCGCTTTGGCAGAAGCAAATTCAGCCGCCTGCATTTGTTTTTGAATATCAGCAAGCTGTCCGTGCTGCTCTTCAGTAAAATAGAATGATGGAATCATTGCAATTGGAAGCCACAACATAAAGTCGATTGCTTTAGCAAAAGCTCGTGAGCCAATTGATGCAAGCTCGACAGTTTTTGTTTCCTCTGCTGAGGTTTTTGCTTGGTATTGTTGTGTAGCAGATACAGTCTCGGTAGGCTGTGGTGATGGAAATGGAGTTGATGTATGACCGATTGGTTCATACACAAGTTTTCCTTGGGTTAACTCACCGAGCGTTTTCCATTCACTCATACCTTCATGCCAAGCAAGATCAGTAAGTAGAACTTGTTGGCTTGCAAGCATTTGATTGACTTGTTCTAGTGTGTATGGACCAGCTTGTTGATTATTACGTGCCAAGTAAATTTGCATATGTTCTAAATCTCTATCACAAATGATGAAAAAAGACCCCACCTAGGGGGTCTTTTAAAATAATAGTTAAGCTTGCTTGATTTTTTCTTCAGCCAAGAAGAACCAAGTATCTAGAACTGAGTCAGGGTTAAGTGACACAGACTCAATACCTTGTTCCATGAGCCATTTTGCAAGATCAGGGTGATCAGAAGGGCCTTGACCACAGATACCTACATATTTTCCTGCTTTACGACAAGCATGAATTGCCATCGATAACAAAGCTTTCACAGCAGGATCACGTTCGTCAAATAAGTGAGAAACGATACCAGAATCGCGGTCTAGGCCAAGTGTAAGCTGTGTTAAATCGTTTGAACCAATTGAGAAGCCATCGAAGTGTTCAAGGAATTGTTCTGCCAATAACGCATTGGTTGGCAACTCACACATCATGATCACTTTTAAGCCGTTCTCACCACGTTTTAAACCGTTTTGAGCAAGGAGTTCGATAACACGTTTTGCTTCAGAAACGGTACGAACAAAAGGAATCATAATTTGAACGTTGGTTAAGCCCATTTCATCACGAACTTTTTTCAACGCACGGCATTCAAGTTCAAAACAGTCACGGAAATTGTCAGATACGTAACGGCTTGCACCACGGAAACCCAACATTGGGTTTTCTTCTTCTGGTTCGTATAATTTACCACCGATTAAATTGGCATATTCATTCGATTTGAAGTCAGACATACGAACAATCACAGGCTTTTCTGCAAATGCCGCAGCGAGAGTTGAAATACCTTCAACTAACTTTTCTACATAAAACTCGATAGGAGATGAATAGCCAGCAGTGCGTGTCATAACCGCTGCACGTGTTTCACGAGGAAGGCTCTCGATGTTTAACAATGCTTTCGGGTGTACACCAATCATACGGTTAATAATGAACTCAAGACGTGCAAGTCCGATCCCTTCATTTGGAATTTGAGCAAAGTCAAATGCACGGTCAGGGTTACCCACGTTCATCATAATTTTGAACGGTAATGATGGCATAGAGTGAATGGAGTTACGTTGAACTTCAAAGTCTAACGAACCTTCATAAATAAAACCTGTATCTCCTTCAGCACAAGATACAGTCACCTCTTGTCCGTCAGTGAGTACTTCTGTAGCGTTGCCACAACCGACAATCGCAGGCACACCAAGCTCACGTGCAATAATTGCTGCGTGGCATGTACGACCACCACGGTTAGTCACAATGGCTGCAGCACGTTTCATTACTGGTTCCCAATCTGGGTCAGTCATATCCGACACAAGTACGTCACCGTCTTGTACCTTATCCATTTCTTTGATTGAGGTTACAACACGTACTTTACCCGAACCAATACGTTGTCCAATTGAACGGCCTTCACAAACTACTGTACCACGTTGTTTTAATAGGTAGCGTTCCATTGTGCCCACATTCTGACGGCTTTTTACAGTCTCAGGACGTGCTTGAACGATATAGATTTGACCATCATCACCATCTTTTGCCCATTCGATGTCCATTGGAGCACCGTAATGTTGTTCGATGATTAAGGCTTGTTTTGCAAGCTCATGTAATTCATGATCATTTAATGCAAATTGTTGGCGCTCAGGTTTTTCAACATCGACAACAACAACTGATTTACCAGCAGAACCTTCTTCACCGTAAATCATTTTCTGGTGTTTTGAACCAAGATTACGGCGTAGAACAGAGTGTTTACCAGCATTTAAAAGCGGTTTTGATAAATAGAATTCGTCAGGGTTTACTGCACCTTGTACAACCATTTCACCCAAACCGTAAGATGCGGTAATGAATACCACATCACGGAAACCTGATTCTGTATCAAGTGTGAACATAACACCCGCAGCGCCAGTTTCAGAACGAACCATACGTTGGACGCCAGCAGAAAGGGCTACAACACTATGTTCAAAACCTTGGTGTACACGATAAGCGATTGCACGGTCATTGTATAAAGAAGCAAAAACCTCTTTAATTGCAATCAGAATATTATCAATACCGCGAATGTTTAAGAAAGTTTCTTGTTGGCCTGCAAAAGACGCGTCAGGTAAATCTTCTGCGGTTGCAGAAGAACGTACAGCAACAGCGATGTCTGGATTACCGTTTGAAAGTGCTGTAAATGCTTCACGAATTTCTTGTTCTAATGTTTCTGTAAGTGGTGTATCAACAATCCATTTGCGGATTTTTGCACCTGTTTCAGCAAGCGCGATAACATCATCAACATTAAGTTGTGCAAGTTCAGCCTGAATTCGAGCATTTAAGCCGCTTTGATCCAAGAACTCACGATAGGCAGCTGCAGTTGTAGCAAAACCACCAGGTACCGATACACCAGCATTGGATAAATGGCTGATCATTTCACCCAAAGATGAGTTTTTCCCACCTACGAGTTCGACATCGTGTTTTCCTAATTTTTCCAGACCGATTACGCGCGCTTCCAAAGTATTTACTCCACTTTTTTTGCAGTATGAATGACCATCATTGGTATGAAATTATACGAATGTGCTTAGATTTAGCGTTTTACTAAGCGACAGTCATGTTAGATGAGTTTACTATAAAGATTATAGAGCACTAAGACAAATGTTTAAGGAGAATTTTGATGCCCGAAAGTAAACAAATTAAACGGAGCGTATTTTTTATTTCAGATGGTACCGCGATTACTGCAGAAACCCTTGGACATTCACTACTTGCACAATTTCCAAATGTCGATTTTGATATTCATATTATGCCGTATATCACGACTGAAGAAGCTGCAATGAATGTTGCTGTGGAGATCAACGCTTGTCAAAGTCGTGATGGTTCATTACCACTGGTTTTTGATACTTTGGTTGATCCTCATGTTCGTGAAATTATTAATACTGCCAAAGCCGTAAATTTGGATGTTTTTGAAGGGCTAATTAGCAAGCTTGAACAGGAGTTAGGTACACCACCAACAACATTGGTTGGACAAACGCATGCGGTAACAGATTCAGAGTATTATAAAGCACGCATTGATGCAGTACATTTCGCATTAGACAATGATGATGGGGCGCGTACACGCCATTATGACAAAGCAGATATTATTTTAATTGGTGTTTCTCGTTCAGGAAAAACGCCAACATCAATTTATCTATCATTACAATTTGGGATACGAGTAGCAAACTATCCACTCACTGAAGAGGATTTGGATGACAACCGCTTACCAAAAATTCTAAGAGAACACAAGAATAAGTTGTTTGGACTGATGATTGATGCGGAGCGTTTAGTGGCCATCCGCAATGAACGGAAAGCGAATAGTCGCTATGCAAGTTTTAGCCAGTGTCAAATGGAGTTACGTGCGATAGAAGGGATTTATATTTCTGAAGGGATCAAATACTTAAATGTTACTGAGATGTCAATTGAAGAGATCTCTACACGAGTTTTACAGATGACAGGTCTGAAACGTCGTATTGGTTAGTTGATTATGGCTACTGACTGATCTAAAGGAAGTAGCCTTTTATATTTTTTTTGTTGTGATTTATGCAGTTAAATTTGAAATAGATAGCGAATTAAAATTAAATAATTGATGTTGAATAACAAAACCCAGTTAACATAAAATACGCTTCGCTATGTAAGTTTATGCACATTTGTGTTAAAATATTGTGATACAAATCTCACTTTTGCTATTGGTGGTATATGGTTTTTGTTGCAACTGAGCATCTTTAAGTAAAGAGTCCTGTTTAGATGCAAAACCAGTAAAGTTACTTAAGAAGCATGTGAATTCGGCTTTAACTTTTCAATCAAACCATCAAATGAACGAAGTCCAGCAAAACGTTTTTAATCATATACCGAGTCTAGTTTGGTTGCTCTCAGACCAAGGTGATGCTTATTTTTTTAATAAGGTCAGTCAAGAGTATATCGGGATAAATGAATTTCAAAAATTCCAAAATAATTGGATGGACTTGCTTCATTTTGAAGATATTGCTGTCTTTCAAAAAGAATGGCGACAGGCATTTGCTACTAAAGCGCCTTTTCAGGTTGAGTGTCGCTTGCGACATCAGTCTGGTGCTTATCGCTGGTTTTTATTATCAGCAAAATTTGTAGAGGCTGATCAGAGTGGGCAAGCGCATTGGTTCATCAATAGTGTCGATATTCATGAAACAAAACAATACCAACATAATTTAGTGCAGTGTATAAATGCACAGACCAATATGCTTGATAATAGTGTGGACTGTATCAAGTTATTAGATTTAGATGGCTATCTATTACATGTCAATAGAACGGGATGTATCGCGCTTAATATTCCTGAGAACAATCATCGCTTTGGTATGAAATGGACTGAGCTATTAGCACCTGAAATCCGCTCTAAAGCTAATTATGCTTTGAAAATGGTACTTAAAGGTAAAACAGCACGTTTTCGAGGTATGAGTGGTGAAGGGGAAAATAAGCAATACTGGGATAATTTACTTACGCCGATATTAAATGATAAAGGTCAAATCGTGCAGATCTTGTGTATGTCACGTGATGTGACAGCGCAAAGACAAACTGAAATTCAATTGCGTATCTCCAGTGAGCTTGATGAGTTAACAGGACTTTATAATCGTCGTTTCTTTAAGCTACAACTTAAACGCGCATTGCAAAGACATAAAAAGAGTGAAAAATTTCTGGGCTTGATCTTATTAGACTTAGATTATTTTAAGCATGTCAACGATACACTTGGACATGCGGCTGGGGATCATTTACTGCGTATTTTATCAAAGAGAATAGAAAACACTTTGCCAGAAAATACTTTTGTAGCGCGTTTAGGTGGTGATGAATTTGCAATTCTAGTGAATGGAATAGAGCATGAACAAGAGCTTGAAAAAATAGCAATAGATGTTAGTCGGCAACTCGATGCACCGATCACTTATGCTGGAAATTTAATTAATGGCAGTATGAGCATTGGTTGTGCGATATATCCGAGAGATGCAAAAGACTCCTCAAACTTAATGAAATGTGCGGATACTGCCTTGAATGATTTAAAAGCGACAGGAAGAGGCGGTTTCCGTATGTTTAATCAACAGATGGAGATTGCGGCGCAAAACATTGCAGTACAACTCAACCAAGCGCGTCATATCATTCGTGATGATTTGATGGTTCCATTCTATCAACCCAAGGTACGTTTATCAGACGGAAAAGTTGTCGGATTTGAAGCCCTATTGCGTTGGCAAACAGATGACAAGCACATCCATTCGCCTTGTCATATTGAACAAGCTTTTCAAGATTATGTATTAGCGACAAGAATTAGCGATGCAATCCAAAATAAAGTTTTTAAAAATATTGCTATGTGGCTTGAGCAAGGATTGGCGGTAGTTCCAATTTCGATTAATGCCGCACCTGTTGAATTTCTCAAGGATAATTATGCTGAACGTCTATTGCAACGTTTGAACCTCTACAAGATCCCGCATCATTTGGTTGAAATAGAAATCACAGAACATATTCTGGATGACCGTGGTTCAGACTATGTAATCAGGGCTTTAAACTTGCTCAAACAACAAGGTGTTAAGATTGCACTGGATGACTTTGGAACTGGGCACTCTTCACTAACGCGATTGAGAGACTATCCAGTTGATTGTTTAAAAATTGATTGTGAATTTATTCGTCAAATGAATGGGGATGAGGCGATTTTAGCTATTGTTCAAGCTATTATTGCGTTGGGACCAAAGTTAGCGTTGGATATCGTTGCAGAAGGTATTGAAAACTCAGAACAATTAGAATTACTAAAGCAGTTTGGGTGTTCAATAGGACAGGGTTATTTATTTAGTCGTGCTGTGAATGCGCAACAGGCAACCCATATGATGAAACGTGGGGTGCGTCTTTATTAAGGATTGCGATGAACTACATTTCCTTAAGCCATTTCTGTCTATAGGCAAGCCATGATTGAAATATTCATAGACCTTTGGTGCTCTTGGGCTTATGGATCATTAAGACTTATATAAAATAAGCCTTAATGGTTTTATCTTGAGTATTACTGATTTTTTAGATCCATCAATAAACTAAAATTATCTAAGCGTTTTTGTGTGTCGTAAATGTCACATGTAAAAATAAATTCATCTACGTCATATTGAGTGGCAATTTCATTGAGCCCAGCTTTGACAGTGTCTTGAGAACCAATTTGGGCCATTGCATAAAAGTTCTGAATTGCTAATTGCTCAGCACTACTCGCAAGGCCATCCGTAGATTCAACTGGAGCCTTAAGTTTAAGGCTGTGACCTCGAATTAGATTTAATATTCTTTGATATGAGCTGGTGGCTAAAAATTTTGCCTCATCATCTGTTGTCGCCACAACAGTTGGTATTCCCATAGACACATAAGGTCGATCCAAATATTCTGAAGCTTGGAAGTTTTCACGATAGATGTCGATTGCTTGAGCGAGCATTCTAGGTGCGAAATGTGAGGCAAAAGAATAGGGAAGACCGAGTTTTGCAGCAAGCTGTGCACTAAATAAGCTTGAACCCAATAACCACACAGGTACTTGTGTATTTTGTCCTGGGGTCGCAACAATTTTTTGATTGGGTGCAGGTTCTTTAAAATATTGTAGAATTTCAAGGACGTCTTGAGGGAACTGATCTTCAGTTTCTTGACGGCCGCGGCGCAATGCACGCATCGTAACAGGGTCGGTACCAGGAGCACGACCTAAGCCAAGTTCAAAGCGATTTGGGTAGAGTGTTGCTAAAGTGCCAAATTGTTCTGCGACGACTAGTGGGGCATGATTTGGGAGCATGATGCCACCTGATCCTAGTCGGATTTTCTGAGTGTGTGCTGCAATGAAACCCAATAAGACAGCAGTTGCGGAACTGGCAATGCCATCCATATTATGATGCTCAGCAAGCCAAAAACGTTCATAGCCCAGCTTTTCAGCATGCTGTGCCAATTCCAATGCATGACGTAAGGAAAATTCAATACTTTGATTATCTCGTACGGGAGCTAATTCTAAAATAGAGAATTTGATCTCTTTTAATGATTTCATTTTAGATACTCAATCTTATATATCGAAATAATACGATATATAGATGGGGTTTGTATATCGGATTTTATCGATTTATTTGTATCTATTGTTAAAATCAAAAAAAGCACCCGAAGGTGCTAAGGAGGTATCAAAAATAGATTTATCGATTTTTATACCAACCACGATGTAGTCCATTATCGTGACGATATTTTTTGTTCGATTTATAATGGCGACGATTATCATATGAACGGCGATTGTCGTAGCGGCGGTCATAGCGACGATCGGCATCTCGATCTTGAGCAACTTTATTACCTAACGCAGCACCACCTGCTGCGCCCAGCGCTGCACCAATATATCCACCGTTAGCACCACCCATGTTATTACCCACAGTGTAGCCGCCAACTCCGCCTAAGCCCCCACCGATGGCTGCCTCAGTCCGATTACGTTTATTGCTAGAAGCAGCAGCGCCACCAGCGCCACCGATTGCAGAGCCAATCATTGCACCTGTGTGACCACCAAGTTCTTTGCCGACTGCTGTACCGACAACGCTTCCTAGAGCAGATGTAGCAGCTACACGCGTTGTATTATCTGCATGCGCAACAGTCACCATAGATGTTGCTGCAAAAAAAATACTACATAACCAAGTATTTGATTTCATTCTGAAGCTCCTTGTCCTCATTGCATGGACAATATTCTTTTAACTTGAGACAAATTTAACAAGACACTTGTCAGAAAGTATGGAGCAGTTTCATTAGATTGATGGCGTTTGTTGAGGGTTTTGTATGCGTTGTTTTACAAATGGATCAATTATGAATAAATGTTGATGAACAGAAACTAAGCAACGGAAGGAAAAAGAATCAAGTACAATAACTACAAGTTTGATTTGGATTCTATTATGTTGCTGGAAAAAATTCTGCAATCACAAGGCTTTGGTTCGCGTAAGTATTGTCAGCAGCTGATAAAAAATGGGGCTGTTAGCATAGATAATCAGATTTGTGATCATCCTAAACAGAACTTTAGTACAGAGGATTTGAGTTTCCAAGTTTTTGGTGAACAATATCAATATCGAGAACATATTTATATCGTTCTTTATAAACCCCAAGGTTATGAATGTTCTCATCAGGCAACCCATCATAAAAGCGTATTTAGTTTACTCCCTGAGATTTTCATTCATCGTGGTGTGCAGTGTGTAGGGCGATTGGATCAGGATACGACGGGACTTCTACTTTTGACTGATGATGGTCAATATTTACAGGCATTGACTCATCCAAAGAAACACGTTCCGAAGGTCTATTATGTTTCCACGGCTGACCCAGTGACAACTGAACAAAAGCAACAATTAGAGCTGGGGGTAGAGTTACGTAATGAAAAGGGTATTTACGCAGCGACAGATATTAAGCTGATTTCAGAGCGCCAACTTGCAATGACGATTCATCAAGGTGTTTATCATCAAGTCAAGAGAATGATTGCAGCAGTAGGAAATAAAGTTGAACGTTTACATCGGCAACAGATTGGCTTGCTTGAGTTACCAAATTTAGAGGAAGGGCATTGGGATTATTTAACGCTTGAACAAAAGCAACTAAGTCAAAATATTCCGCTTGAGACAGAATAAATTTCGTATTAACGGTAACGTTTAGAGCATTTTTATTTCAGAAAACAATGGAAAGTCTTAAACTCATCATCATGAATAAAACCCATTTTTTCATAAAGCTGATGCGACTGGTAGTTATTACGTTGGGTTTCCAAACTAATACGTTGGGCATTTTCATGCCGTGCAAATAAAATTGCAGTGTCAATCAGTTGTTTGGCTGAGCCTTGTTTTCTAAAGCTTGGCGTGACGTAAACATCATCTAATATATAGTAGGTTTCGCAAGATACTGATGAGAAAGCTTGGTAAAGAAGAACAAATCCTGTAAAAATCTCATCTTTTACATGAATG
The DNA here is from genome assembly GCF_003323815.1 of Acinetobacter haemolyticus. NCBI lineage: Bacteria > Pseudomonadati > Pseudomonadota > Gammaproteobacteria > Moraxellales > Moraxellaceae > Acinetobacter > Acinetobacter haemolyticus. The sequence goes on along the minus strand of NZ_CP030880.1, from coordinate 2,174,094 downwards.
AAAATAACGCTGTCTTTATTCTCAAAGCGATGATTTAAAAATTGATAAGATTGCGCAACATTTGATGAGGCACCGTAGAATTGGCGATATTCATCAAATAAAACTGCAAGTTGATGAAGATCTTCTTTCGCCGCTCTCTTTACGATCATTCCTATCCATCCTTGAGTTTATAGTTTTATTCGGAATGACAGAATAGCGAAAAAGAATCAGCTTAAAAAATAAAAACTTGTGTATAAATGCAACATTGTTAAGTTTTGTCACTTTCCCCTAAAAGCGCATTCAACTCTTCAAATAAATCCTCATGATCATCTTCAACATCTATGCTTGGTTGATTCTCATTTGAGGCTGCAGCCTTCGATTTACGCAATTTAAGTAGTTGTTCCATGTTTATATTTTGGTTTTCGATTGCAAAGGGAATCGATTTTGTAAGAACAACCTGTTTGAAAAAAAGACGCACTGCTTGGGCAGGGGATATGCCAAGTTGTTTAAAGACAGCAAAAGCTTGCTTCTTTTCCTGAGAATCAAGTCGAACCTGATAAACTTCTGTTTTTCGCATGAAGAATAAGACCAAATATTTTTAGTTATCGTCATGTATTTTAAACGATCACAATGTAATTTCAATATTTTTGAAGTGAAAATATAGAATTTTTGTCATTACGATGTATCTACAATGTCAATTCAAGCTTGGAGTTGAAGTGCATTTCTTGTTTTGAGACTGGATCATTGAAAAAGATTTCCTTTGCAAGTAGCTGTAAAGGGCTAGAGAAATCATCACTCGATTTGTGCGCGATATCAGGATAAAACTCATCATTTAGAATGGGAATACCTAAATAGTTCAGGTGGACTCGTAATTGATGTTGCTTACCTGTTTGAGGCTTAAGTAAGTATTTTGCGTGGGATTTATTGTGCTCTAACAGCTCAATCAAAGTTTCAGTATTACTTGGTTTTTCTAAATTGACTTGCATGGTGTAAAAAGGCAAGCCTTTTTCTAAATGTAGCTTTACCGTTTGTGGGAAATGTAATTCAGGGCAATAAGCTGCAATTGCATGGTAGATTTTTTGCACTTTTCTTTCAGCAAAAAGCTGCTGATAAATTCCTCTTGCACTTGCTTTTTTACAGAATAAAACCACACCTGCTGTTTCACGATCAAGTCGATGTATTGGTGTTAGTTCAGCATATCCCGTTTGTTTTTTTAGTCTTACCAATAATGTTTCTTGAACGTATTGACCTGTTGGAGACATCGTCAGGAAATGTGGTTTATCGACAACGAGTAAATCTTCATTTTCAAATAAGATTTCATGTTGAAATGGCACATGTACTTCGTGAGCAAGAAAGCGGTAGTAAAAAATATGTGTATTGGGGGTATAGGGGCTATCTGATTTTAATTTTTTACCATCGGCTGAATATATTAATCCATCATCAAAGCGTTGTTGCCATTCTTCAATTTTAATGTGCTCAAAATGTTGGCATAGATATTCGAAAATTGTGCTTATGGTGATACCGTGCGGTAAAAAGACTTTACTCGCACTGACACCGTCAATTAAAGGAGGAGTAAATTCAAACATGGACTTCATACAACAAAATTAACCTAATCTAAGCGGAGTAAAATAAGCCAGTTTCAATCTAGTTGATTAGGCTTTAATTCATGGCAATGTTATCATAGCCGTCATTCCAATTTTGTTTTGATTGCCATGTTGTATTCAGTGAAATTTACTTTAAATCATGAACAAGACACTCAACGTTTTGCACAGATACTTTCTCAGCTGGTGCATTCAGGCATTATTTATTTAATTGGTGATTTGGGAGCAGGTAAAACTACATTCACCCGTTATTTCTTACAAAGTCTTGGACACCAAGGCTCGGTAAAGAGTCCAACCTATACTTTGGTAGAGCCTTATACCATACAAGGCAAAGAAATTTTTCACTTTGATTTATATCGCTTAGATGATCCTTATGAACTAGAGTTAATGGGGATTCGTGACTATTTGGAAACACCAGATGCGTTATTTTTATTTGAATGGCCATCAAAAGGTGGCAATGAAATTCCTAAGCCGGATGTTGTGATTGATATCCAAAAATCAGATGATGAATTAACTCGTTTTGTGACATTAAATGTAAATTCACAGCAGCTAGCCGAAACTTTGCAGGAACAATTGCATGGTGCATGATTCAATACGTCGTATTCATACTCTTGATGCCGCACTAGCGAACCAAATTGCCGCAGGTGAGGTAATTGAACGTCCTTCATCTGTAGTAAAAGAATTATTAGAAAACTCAATTGATGCTGGTGCAACAGAGCTGATTATTCGTGTTTCGCAAGGTGGTGCCACATTGATTGAGATTATCGACAATGGGAATGGTATTCATCCTGAAGATTTACCTTTGGCGGTAATGCGTCATGCAACGAGTAAAATTCAAACCGCAGATGATTTGCATGCAATTGTCAGTTTGGGATTCCGTGGGGAAGCTCTCGCTTCTATTGCTGCCGTTTCTCGTCTGACTTTAACCAGTAGCCAAGATGAGCAAGGTGTTGGTTATCAAGTCGAGGTGAATGGAACCGCATTTGATCATCAACAAATTCAAGCTGTGGCCGCACAAAAAGGCACTCACATCCGTGTACAGGATTTATTTTTTAATGTACCCGCTCGACGTAAATTCTTAAAAAAGCCGAGTACTGAGTTTGGTCATATAGAAGAAATTGTACGCCGTTTGGCTTTGACTCATTTTGAGATTCGTTTCGTACTTGAGCATAACGACAACATTCGGTTAAATCTGCCAGTTGCTGATAGTGGTGAGTTACGTTATCAACGTGTTCAGCAGTTATTAGGCCAGCAGTTTATTCAAAATGCGTATTGGATTGATGCTGAAAGTGTCAATATGCGGTTGTCTGGATGGTTGGGTCATCCATCTGATGCACGTGCTCAAGCAGATTTGCAATATGTGTATGTCAATGGTCGTATTGTCAAAGATAAAACCATTTCACATGCATTGCGTATGGCCTATGAGGGTATCTTGCATGGACATCAACATTCTTCTTATTTGTTGTTTTTAGAAGTTGATCCTGAAAATATTGATGTGAATGTACATCCAACGAAGCACGAGATTCGTTTTTTGAATCAACGTGAAGTACATGAGTTCGTACGTCATTACGCCAAAGCGACGTTATCACAATTTCAAACGGCTAGTGCTGATTTAGCTCAAGCGATGAAAGTTGATGAAACTGATCATCAAGCGACACAATACCAACCGCAGCCGAAATACCAAGAACAATTTAATTTACACAAAGCTGTTCTAACCGAGCCGTTATCAGATCAACAAACAGATATATCAACTGAGCTGTTCACTGAATTTAATCAAAGTCGCCCTCAAGCGGTTCATTACAATTCAGGTCAATCACAGCAGCCTCGATATAATGGTTCAGGTCAACTCAATAACGCACTTAAAACTTATTTAGCGCCTTTAAGAGAGTCGGACGTTCCGATAACAGCTTTTGATAGTGGCAATGATACAGTTGATCGTGATGTAGCACAGTCACGAGTAGATGAGTTTCCGCTCGGTATTGCAATTGCACAATTACATGGCATTTATATCTTGGCGCAAAATACAGAAGGTTTGATTATTGTTGATATGCATGCCGCGCATGAAAGGATCTTATTGCAACAAATGAAAGCCGCATGGGATAAACCCGAATTTTGGGTGTCTCAGCAATTGCTGATTCCTAAAGTGGTATCAATTACTCGTATGCAAGCAACACGCATAGAAGAGTTACAGCCACAGTTACAACGTTTGGGGCTTGAAATAGATCAGTATGGCGATGAGCAAGTGATTGTACGAGGTGTTCCTGCGATTTTGCATAAAGCTGATTTTTCAAATTTGATTCCAGAATTGCTTAATGATTTGGATCCAAATGATGAAGCACGTGGCTTATTACAAAAACGGGATGAGCTCTTGGCAGGTATGGCATGTCATGGGGCGGTACGTGCTCATCGTCAATTAAGTTTGTCTGAAATGAATGCTCTATTACGTCAAATGGAGCAAACTGAATTTGCAAGTCAATGTAATCATGGCCGTCCGACTTGGCGCGCATTTCCACTTCACCAATTAGATAAATTATTTGCTCGAGGAGAGTAGTTTTACATGTCGAATCAATTGCCCGTCATCAATTTAATGGGGCCTACCGCAAGTGGTAAAACTGCATTGGCATGTGAACTCTATGAGCGTGGTCATTATGAACTTATTTCTGTTGACTCAGCTTTAGTTTATAAAGATATGGATATTGGTACTGCAAAGCCGACTCAAGAAGAACAAGCGCAATATCCTCATCATCTGATTGATATTATTACACCATTGGAGGTGTATTCAGCTGCTCAATTTGTTGAAGATGTTTGCCCCCTCATTGACGATATGCATGTCCGTGGTAAAACACCGATTTTAGTCGGTGGAACGATGCTGTATTTTAAAGCTTTGCTTGAGGGACTTGCTGATAATTTACCGAATGCGGATCAAGTGATCCGTGATGCAATTGTGGCAAAAGCAGAAACAGAAGGTTGGCAATCTGTTTATGACGAATTGGTTGAAGTGGATCCAGTTGCTGGTGAGAAATTTAAAGTTTCAGATAAACAGCGGATTATTCGTGCGCTTGAGGTTTATCGAATCACAGGTGAGCCAATAACAAAACTACAAGCTGAACAGCCTAAAAATCAACCGTATCGTTACACATTTCATAACTACGCACTGATGCCTGATCGGGTAGAATTACATCAACGCATTGAGCAAAGATTGAGCAAAATGTGGAGCATTGGTTTTTTAAATGAAGTTGAGGAATTGATTAAAAAATACGATTTAAATGATAGTTTACCCTCCATGCGTTCTGTGGGTTATCGCCAAGCTTTAGATTTTTTATTAAAAAGTGACTTAAGTCTCAAAAATAAAGTAGAAATGGAGAACAAAGCGTTATTTGCGACACGGCAACTTGCCAAACGTCAATACACTTGGTTACGTTCTTTGCAAGAAATACACGATTTTAAAACTTACGTGACGATAAAGCAGGCGAAAGAAGACTTGCGAAACTTCTTGGGATAAAGCAAAATTCGCAGGCTGTCTTTTTATAATTTTTAGTTGAAAAATAAAGATAGTTTTTTTGCGCTGATTTAAAAATTTTTGGAGTTAAAAATGTCTAAAGGTCAAACTTTACAAGATCCGTTCTTAAATTCTCTCCGTAAAGAACGTATTCCAGTTTCTATTTTCCTTGTGAACGGTATCAAGCTACAAGGTCATATTGAGTCTTTTGACCAATATGTTGTATTGCTTAAAAACACTGTAAGCCAAATGGTTTACAAACATGCTATTTCTACTGTCGTTCCTGCACGTAATCCACGTCCAGCTGGTGCTCAAGGTGCTGGTGGATTCCCAGCACAAGGCGCTACAGGTGGCTTCGGTGGTCAAGGTGCTGCTGGTGGCTTCGGTGGTCAAGGCGGCGGCTTCGGTGGTCAAGGTGGCTTCGGTGGTCAAGGCGGCGGCTTCGGTGGTCAAGGTGGCTTCGGTGGTCAAGGTGGCTTCGGTGGTCAAGGTGGCTTCGGTGGTCAACAAGGCGGTTTTGGTGGTCAAGGCGGTTTTGGCAGTCAAGGTGGTTTTGACAGCGAAACTAAATTTGAAGATGGTCAAGACGACGAAAACAATCGTTAATAGATTGATGATCTTTAAGATGCCAGTCTCTACGTAGACTGGCATTTTTTTGTTTATTGAAAAGCTAGAATAGATATTATGGAACTTATTGCTGCCGCAGCCTGTTGTAGTGTCATTGTTTCGATTTTATTGAAATATTTCAAAACTAAAGGATTTGATGTTTTTCAAATGATTGCATGGAACTATTTAAGTGCAAGCATTTTATGTTTCTATTGGTTTAAAACTGATATTACCCATGTATCACTCAGCCAGACACCTTGGTGGTTAATTTTTATTTTAGCTGTTCTATTGCCGAGTATCTTTTTGTGTTTGGCTAAATCATTGCAATATGCGGGAATTCTAAAAACAGAAATCGCACAACGGTTGGCTGTAATCCTATCTTTGTTAGCAGCTTATTTTATTTTTGGCGAACAATTTAGCCATTTGAAATTAATTGGTGTGGTTCTAGGTATCGTTGCAATTTTAGCAATCATATTTGGGCAAGCAACGGAACATTCTAATAAATCAATCAACTTAAAATCTGCTTTGTTCTTATTTAGTGTTTGGGCGGGTTATGCGATTATTGATGTATTACTTAAATATAGCAGTAGCCTAGGCTTACAGTTTGCAGTCACACTCAATTTAACTTTTATAGCTGCTTTTGTTTTATCAATTATCTATCTTGCAGTAACCCAACCACATTGGCAGCCTAAAAATATCTTTATGGGTCTGATTTTAGGTGGGCTTAACTTTGCCAACATTGCTTTGTATGTGAAAGCGCATATGGTATTTAAAGAAACACCTGCCATTGTCTTTGCTGGTATGAATATTCTAGTGGTTATTCTAGGTGTATTGAGTGGCGTGGTTTTATTCAAAGAACGTTTAAAAGGATATACATGGCTTGGATTGGTCTCTGGTATCGTGGCGGTTCTTTGTTTAGCCAGAGCAATGATGTAACTTCAGTATGAATTGTTCTTTAATGAGATGAAATATGGTTGAAAAAAGGCTGACCAAAGAGCAGCGTAGGCAGCAGTTGTTACAAGTCGCGCGTTTGATTATCCGTACAGAAGGCGTGGAAGCGCTTACACTCGGATATTTGGCGCAACAAGCGGGGATAACCAAACCAATCGCTTATCGGCATTTTATTGATAAAGAAGGTTTATTAATTGCGATTTATAAGGAGTTTAGTGACAAGCAGAAACATGATTTATCTGATGCATTAGCGCAACATGCAAAGAGTCTAGATCAGACCATTCATTTTTTTTGTAGCGCGTGTTTGAAATTTCATATTGCAACAGGTCCTGAAGTTGGTTTAGTGATTGCTGCTCTCTCTGGTACGGATATATTGCAAAACTATTTGGTGCAATGTCAGCAGGAGTTTATCGAAATTTTTAAGCAGGGTATTCTTCCTTTTGTTTTTCTTGAAGGTCAAGAAGGTGAAGCCATCATCATTGCGATAACAGGATTGATGGAAACAATTTGTGTTGCTGCAAGTAATGGCGTGATTGATGCAGAAATAGCCCAGCGTGTTATGAGAAAATCAACTTTACTAATATTAAATGATTATTTAAATACCAGACAAAAATGAGCAAGAGTATTGCTTACATAAGTTACTAGTGGTAACTTATAGGCTATAATAACGCTTGGAAAAATCTCATGCCAATTTCTAAACAATATAAAAATGCTTTGATTGTCATTACACATCCTGACTCTACATCTTTATCACATCAAATTGCGAACCATATTGCCAAACATTTAACCCATCAAGGAATGAGTGTTGAAGTTGCTGATTTACATAAAGAAGACTTTAAATCAGCGATTACCATTGCTGATCTTGGGACCTATCGTGGTCAGCAAGTCGTAGGTCCTGATATCGTGTCTGAACAGGCACGCTTTGATCGGGCAGATATCGTTTATTTTGTTTTTCCGATTTATTGGTGGTCAGTACCTGCGATGTTAAAAGGTTGGTTTGATCGTGTATTTACACTTGGTTGGGCATATAAAATAGATGATCAAGGCCGCTTAACAGGTGAATTGAAAAATATCCCAGTCAAACTGATAGCAACGGGAACAGGGGATAAGGCTGGCTACGATAAACATGGTTATACTCAAGCGATACAAACACAAATCGTAGAAGGTATATTTGGTTTTTGCGGGCTTCACGATGTGCAAACATCTATACTTTATGGAGCCGATTTTATACAAGCAGATGGTTTACAGGATTTTTTCAATCAATTAGATCAAGATATTTTAGATATAAAACAGCCCAGTTCGTGTTGATGGAATATGGCTATGATCTTCTAATATTTTGCTTAGATCACAGCCCTTGGTCTAAAATTTATAAACGCGTAAAGATAACCTCATCTGCCAAGCGTGATTTAGGAAGTTTTGCATTAAAGTCCGCTTCACTGCGATAACCTAGCGATACAATCACGGATGCTTTGAGTCCTTTTTCGGCCAACCCAAATTCTTGATTAATCGTATTACGGTCAAAGCCTTCCATTGGGGTCGCATCAATCCCCTCAAGCCCAGCTGCAAAAAGTAGCTGTCCTAATGCGAGATAGGTTTGATTTTCCATCCAAGCTGGAAGGTTTTTCAATTCATTGCGATAAAACTCAACATAGCCTTGGCGTGTGTCACGCTGACCTTGTTTTGCTGTTTCATCTTTAAAGCGACCACTCAACTCATCTTGTTGAAGGAGTTGTTCCAAATATTCAGTTGAAATATCAGTACGAGTGCAAAAGATGATGGTGTGAGAAGAGTTCAATACTTTTGCCGCGTTATAGATATAGTTACCTGTTAAACCTGCTGCAATTCTTTGTTTTGCAGCATCTGTTTCAGCGACAATAAAATGCCATGGTTGGATATTTACAGAAGAAGGACTAAAGCGTAATACTTCTAAAAGTTTTTCAAATTGTTGTTTTGGTATTTTCTTTTCAGCATCATAAGCTTTTGTTGCATATCGTGTTTTTGCTGTAACGAGTGTATCCATTCGCCATATCTACTCTATTAAAAATTTAATTTATTCTACTTGATATCTATTTTTCTGAAAGTAGCTAAATGTGAATTTTCATATAGATTAAAATCGTATGTCAGTGATTTGAAATAGCCAAGCTTATAACTTTTTATAAGAGTTTTTTTTAATCAAATGCCCTCACATTTTAATTTTGCAAGGTTGATATCACACATTGTAAAGGGTCAATATGACCATTTCTTAAAATCAATTTTATAATTTTTTTGTTCATTCAATTCAAGAATCCAAGCGGAATCAGTGCGCCAATCGCCCAATACAATTCTTTGTTTATTTTGTATTTGATGAATTTCAGGACGATGGGTATGACCATGAATTAAATAATCAACTTGTTCGATCGCAGATTGTACTGCTTGAGCATTCACATCCATGATGTCATAGCTTTTCAGTTGTTTGGTTTCACTACTTTTTTTACGGAAACCATTGGCCAGTTTTTGTCTAAAACTGAGTGGCGTTCTTTTTATTAAACCCAATAGCACAGGATTACGAATCACTTTGCGGAAACGTTGGTATGCAATATCGTCAGTACACAGGGCATCGCCATGTTCGAGACGAATTTTCATGTGGTTGATTTCGAGGTTATAGACATCAGGTAGCAAAATTCCGTCGAATTGATCTAAGAATTTTTGACCTAAAGCGAAATCACGATTGCCCACTTGGAAGTAAACTTGATTGCCAGCAGATGAAAATTTCTGTAATGCATTGATAATTTCATCTAACCATGGGGCGGTGTAATCATCACCAATCCAAGCATTAAACCAATCACCGAGGATATAGAGCTGGGTGTTTTTAGTTTGATATTCTTTGAGTAAAGCTAAAAACCCTCGAACAAGTCGAGGGTGATCAGGTGACAAATGTAAATCTGAAATAAACAGATAAGTCACAAAGAATCCTGTTGGATAAAATTATTCAGAGATAATTTTAGCAGATTCGATAACTACATTCTCTAAAGGAACATCAGCATGATAACCACGGTTACCAGTACGCACACCTTTAATCGCAGCTACAACGTCCATACCTTCAACCACTTTACCAAATACAGCATAACCCCAACCTTGTGCTGTTTTACCTGTGTGGTTTAAGAAAGAGTTGTTTTTTACATTGATGAAGAATTGAGCAGATGCAGAGTGCGGAGCTTGAGTACGCGCCATTGCAATTGTGCCTTCATCGTTGCTTAAGCCATTATCAGCTTCGTTTTCGATCGAGTCACGTGTTGCTTTTTCTTTGAAGTTTTCGTCCATGCCACCGCCTTGGATCATAAAACCATCAATCACACGGTGGAAAATTACGCCGTCATAGAAACCGTCACGTACATATTCTAAGAAATTTGCAACCGTTTTTGGTGCTTTTTCAGCGTTAAGCTCAAGAACAATACGACCTTTGTTGGTATTTAATTCGACTTGAGGAAAACTCATTACATTAATCTCCTAAACATGGGCAAATTGACCATGGGTTTTTGGTTGAGAGAAGCATAAGCAAACTGTAAACTACAAGGCAAGTAAAAAACGTTAAAATCTTTCAGAAAAAGTAAAGATTGCGTTTTTATTCCCTATTTTTAACTGTAAGAAGTGATTTACACCCTATGAAGCCAAATGATGTTGTTTCAGAACTGCCAAAGAACCCGACACCGAATACGCATGCCTCTGTCGATAACGCGCAGCAAGAACAACAGGCAGGCTTAGATTTTGTACGTCAGGTAATCACCGATGACCTAAAAGAAGGACGTACTCAAAAAGTTGTGACGCGTTTTCCCCCTGAGCCAAATGGTTATTTGCATATTGGTCATGTGAAAGCAATTTGTCTTAACTTTGGTGTCGCTGAAGAATTTGACGGTTTATGTAATCTACGTTTTGATGATACAAATCCCGATGCCGAAGAACAAGAATACGTTGATGGTATTGCCAATGATGTGAAATGGTTAGGTTTTAACTGGAATGGTGAACCTCGCTATGCTTCAGGATATTTTGATCAACTTTATGCATGGGCTGTTCAGTTGATTGAACAAGGTGATGCTTATGTAGATTTGCAATCTCCTGAAGAAATTAAGCTGAATCGTGGTAATTTTGTTGAGCCTGGAAAAAATTCGCCGTATCGTGATGCAACCGTTGAGGAGAACTTAGCGCGTTTTGAACAAATGCGTAATGGTGAAATCCAAGAGGGCGGTGCTGTATTGCGTGCCAAAATCGATATGGCAAGTCCAAATGTCCATATGCGTGATCCAATTTTGTATCGTGTATTGCATTCCGAACATCACCAAACAGGTGATAAGTGGAAAATATACCCAATGTATGACTATGCTCATCCATTGTCTGATGCAATTGAAGGAATTACCCATTCACTCTGTACTTTGGAGTTCCAAGATCATCGCCCATTTTATGACTGGATTGTTGAGAAGGTTCACTCAAAAGCCGTTCCACGTCAGTATGAATCTTCGCGTTTAAATATTGATTATACGATTACCTCTAAACGTAAATTACGTAAATTGGTCGAAGGCGGTTATGTAAATGGCTGGGATGACCCTCGTATGCCTACTGTTGTGGGTATGCGTCGCCGTGGTTTTACAGCAGAAGGTTTACGTGATTTCTGTAAGCGTGTTGGTGTTTCTAAAACTGATGGGATTGTCGATGTGGCAATGCTTGAATTCTGCATACGTCAGTCTCTAGAAAATACTGCTGCGCGTGGTATGGCGGTACTTGATCCATTGAAAGTGACGTTAACCAATTTGCCTGAAGAATTAGATTTAACACATAAACGTCATCCGAATGTCGATATGGGTGAGCGTGTGATTCCTTTAACTCGTGAGCTTTATATTGATCGTAAAGATTTTGAAGAAGTTCCACCAAAAGGATTTAAACGTTTGATTCCTGAGGGTGAGGTTCGTTTACGCCATGCTTATGTGATCAAATGTGATGAAGTCATCAAAGATGCAAATGGTGAAGTCATTGAACTGAAATGTTCAATTGATCCTGATACATTGGGTAAAAATCCTGAAGGTCGTAAAGTAAAAGGTGTGATCCATTGGGTATCTGCGACAAAAGGCGTTCCTGCTGAGGTTCGTATTTATGATCGTTTATTTACTGAAGCTGCGCCAGATGCAGACGATGACTTCTTGGCAAATCTAAATCCTGAATCATTGAAAGTGGTACAAGCGGTGATTGAACCAGCTTTGGCACAAGCGAAACCTGAAGATCGTTTCCAGTTTGAACGTGAGGGTTACTTTGTTGCAGATCAATATGATCATCAGGCTGAGAAGCCAGTCTTTAACCGTATTCTTGATTTAAAAGATAGTTTTAAAGTTGAGAAAAAATAAGCTTAAATTTATTTTGGAGCGAGACTTCGTTATCTAATAAAAAGCCCAATTTGTAATTGGGCTTTTTGCATTTTAGGGATTTAGATAAAAGTAGATCACAAGAAAAATAAGTAGCACTGTTGATGCGATTAAATACGTATTAATCGTATGAAAACTCTTGAGAAACTTCAGCATAACTCTCACCCACCTACGCAAATAAACAAAATGCAAAAACATATAATGTTTATATTCTATTGTTTATTATAAAATTTTTTCAAATTATCTTGTGGGTGCTTGATGTGTTTCATGTGTATGTTATGTAATCTAAGCTTAACAAATGTAATATTTTAAGGTTTTTTCCAACAGTATTAATTTTTATGATTGGTTTTATAGATTTTATTTAAAATTGAGCAAGTTCATCAAAGTTAACTTGCTCAAGCCGAGAATATTACATCACAGTGATCTGACTAAGAAATTTTTGAATGACGTGTTGTGCCTTATGTTCCAATTGCAAAGCGTAATTGAGATTTTCTGCTCTAAGTTTAGAAATAGATAAACCTGCTTGGCGAATTTCACAGGTATGGCCAATCAACCACTTTTCAAAACTTTCTTCTGTAATTTCTATATGAAACTGAAGTGCTAAAATATTATTTCCAACTGAAAAGGCTTGATTTGGATAGATAGCAGAACTGGCAAGCAGGGTGCTATTGTCAGGTAAATCAAAAGTATCGCCGTGCCAGTGTAAAACTTCAATCTTTTCAAGTGTAGCTAAGGGATTGTCTGCACTTGGTTTGATTTCTAACGGACTCCAACCAATTTCTTTTTGATGGCCTGCATAAACTTTTGCACCCAGCGCATGTGCAATCAGTTGTGCGCCTAAGCAGATACCGAGCGTTGGTTTGTTGGCTTTTAAGCGTTGTTTTAAACCTGCTATTTCATCAATAAGAAAAGGGTAGTCTTCAGTTTCATAAACCCCAATTGGTCCACCTAAAACAATGGTTAAACCTTCATAATTAAGTGCGGGTGTAAGATCATCAACACCCGCTTCAAAATAACGGACACGAAAACCGAGTCGGTAAAACAGATCTTCTAGTGAACCTAAATCTTCAAAAGCGAGATGTTGAATGGCATAAATAGTCTTAGGCAGTGTTTTATCAAAGCTCATGGATATTATTTCTTCGGATAGATAGGTTTTGGGGCTATTTTTCAAGGCAATCAGTCTGAGTTATCTTTCCAGTCAGACTGAAGTAAGTCATAGTGTAGCAAAACAAGAAATTGATTTGACCAAAAAACTACCTTTCAATAATAAATAGTGCGTTTGATTAAATGTTATTAAAAAAGAAGTCTAGTTGGACTCATTGTTTGAACTTCTGGTACTTGATGATCATCTTTTAAATCAACGCCTGATAAACCAAGTCGTTTTGATTCTTTCATTAAGTTCATCAGTCGTTGTGTGGCAACTGGAATACTCAAACCTGCTGGGCGAACATTCGAAATACAATTACGTTGTGAATCGAGGCATCCTGTATGAGCATGCCATGTGTAGTAAATCCCCATGCTATCAGGTGAACTAAGACCTGGACGTTCTCCAATTAGCATGACCAACATCGAAGCTTTAAAGATTTGAGCAACATCATCGCCCAAGGCAACTCGGCTACCTGTTGCTAGAATAATTGGCGCAAGTCGCCAATCTTGTTGCTGAATATATTTGTTTAGAGACAAAATAAAAGGGACCGCATTTGCTTCAATTGCACGTGCAGAAAGTCCATCACCTACAACGATGCATACATCATAAGGTTGTGCATCTTTGAATTGTGCCATGAGCTGTTGTTTGGAACGCTCACACAGTTGTCGACCGAGATCCGGTCGTTTTAGATAAATTTCTTTATTTTGAGCATTGCTACTTACATGAATGCTTTGAAGTGAGTTGTTTTGTAATTGTTCAGCTAAATAAGCTGTATCTAAGCTCTGATAGACTGCATCTTGTGCTTGAGCATGTGATAGCTGAAATTCCAGTAATGCTCGTGTCGGTATGCTACAACCTGCACGACCAAGTGCGATTCGCGCATCCGTAAATTGTTTAAGTTTTTCCCACTGATCTTGGTGTAAATGCGTAGGATAATGTACGTCACGATTAAGTTTCATCGATATTCTCCTAATGCATGAGTAAACGTGAAAATTTCTCTGGCATATGATCAGACCAGTGAATTTTTGCATGTTGTTGTTTAAAAATTCCTTGTTGTTCTAACCATGCAGCAAACTCAGGGGCAGGTTTTAAACCTAATAATTGCCTTAAATACAAAGCATCGTGAAATGAAGTAGTTTGATAATTCAGCATGACATCATCAGAGCCGGGGATCCCCATTATGAAATTAAGTCCTGCTGCTCCAAATAAAGTGAGTAATACATCCATATCATTTTGATCTGCATCAGCATGGTTGGTGTAGCAAATATCACAACCCATCGGTAAGCCGAGTAATTTTCCACAAAAATGATCTTCTAAGCCTGCTCGGATAATTTGTTTGCCGTTGTAGAGATATTCAGGACCAATAAAACCAACGACGGTATTTACAAGAAGGGGGTTATATTTTCGTGCAACGGCATAAGCACGTGTTTCGAGCGTTTGTTGATCAACACCATGATGAGCATTACTAGATAAAGCACTGCCTTGTCCTGTTTCAAAGTACATGACATTTTGTCCTAAAGTACCGCGATTTAGTGCTAACGTTGCTTCATAACCTTCTTGTAATAGTTCTAGTGAAATACCAAACCCTTCGTTGGCACGTTGTGTTCCTGCAATTGATTGAAACATCAAATCAATCGGCACATTTTTCTCAGCCAGTTGAATACCTGAGCTGATATGTGTGAGTACGCAGGATTGGGTTGGAATTTGATATTCTTGAATAACATGATCGATGAGTTTTAATAACTCTGCTAGATTATGCAAATTGTCTGTTGCAGGATTAATTCCAATTACTGCATCACCATTACCGTACATTAAACCATCTAGAATACTGGCTGAAATGCCCAGTACATCATCAGTGGGATGGTTGGGTTGTAAGCGGGTAGAGAGGTGTCCTTTGAGTCCAATGGTATTGCGGAACTGGGTGATGACTTCACATTTGCTGGCTACATAAATCAAATCTTGATTGCGCATGATTTTGCTTACAGCAGCCACCATTTCTGGTGTAAGTCCTGAAGAAAGATTGGATAATGTTTCAGCGGTCGCGTGTTCGCCAAGTAACCAATTTCTAAAGTCACCGACAGTGAAATGTGAAATTGGAGCAAAAGCATTCTGATTGTGTTCATCAATGATTAATCGTGTAATCTCGTCTATGTCGTAATCGACCACAGTTTCATTGAGAAATGTTTTGAGTGGTACATCAGCCAAAGCCATTTGTGCAGCAACGCGTTCAGTTGCATCCAGTGCGGCAATACCTGCTAACTCATCGCCCGAGCGTAAAGGTGTTGCTTTTGCCATGAGCGTCTTTAAATCAGCAAAGTGGTATTGCTGATTGGCAACCATAATTCGATAGCTCATTGTGATTCCTTATTCTATTAGGTTTGTTCTTCTGCTGCTTTGATATTGGCAAACTCTTCTTCTGGCGTACCTTTAATTAAATGATAACGGCTGTAGAATAAAAAGTAAGCAATAAAGCAGGCATAGATTGCCGCAGCGATAAACCAAATTTTAGGATTAACAACGAAACCCGCTACTACTGCACCAATTGCTAGGAGTAAGGCGATGCTTGAAGTAAAAATGCCACCAGGTGTTTTGTAGGGGCGCGGCATATGAGGTTTTGATAAACGTAATTTGATATGTGCCAAAAGAATCAGTACATAGGAGATGGTCGCACCAAACACCGCAATTAAAATGAGTGAGTCACCTTCACGGCTAAGTGAAAGAAAAAAACCAATAATGCCCGGAATAATAATAGCCAAATAAGGTGCTTTATTTTTATTCGTAAGTGATAGTGAGGTTGGCAAATACCCAGCTCGGGAGAGCGCAAAAATTTGACGCGAATAAGCATAGATAATCGAGAAAAAGCTTGCTATTAATCCCGCCAAGCCAACGAAGTTTACAAAAGTCGCAAGCCATGTTCCTGTTCCATATACTTTCGTTAGTGCATCAACTAAAGGTGCATCTGAGTTTTGTAATGTGCTTGCACCAGCAGCTCCAGCACCTAAGACTAAGATCAAGATTGCGAAGGTTGTTAAAATTAACATCGCGCCAATGAGTCCTCGAGGTAATGATTTTGCTGGATCTTTTGCTTCTTCTGCTGCGAGTGGAACCCCCTCAACAGCAAGAAAAAACCAAATTGCAAAAGGAACAGCTGCCCAAATACCTAAATAGCCGTGTGGGAGAAAAGCACTTGCACCTGTTGCCACGCCAGCTGGAATATCAAATAAATTTTGTGCTTTAAAGTGTGGTGCCATTGCAGCAACAAATACCACAAGGGCGATGACTGCTACTGAGGTAATGACAAACATGATTTTTAGCGCTTCACCTGCGCCTTTTAAGTGAATGCTCATAAAGATCAAATAACAGCTCAAATACACCATCCAACCATTCAGACCAAACAGTGACTCACAGTAACCACCAATAAAAACAGCAATCGCAGCTGGAGCAATCGAATATTCAATTAAAATAGCTGTACCTGTCAGATAACCACCGAATGGACCGAAAGCTGCTCGTGCAAAACTGTAACCTCCACCTGCAGTCGGCATCATGGTCGACATTTCCGACATAGATAGACATAAACATAGATACATGATTGCGACTAGAATTGTCGCAACAAATAGGCCACCCCAACCACCTTGGGCTATGCCAAAATTCCAGCCAGCGAAATCACCCGAAATAACATAGGCAACACCTAAACCAATGAGGAGAAGCCAACCAACTGTACCTTGTTTGAGTTGACGCTGAGAAAAATACTCAGTCGATGAAATATCTGCACTTGTTGATGTGGTTGATACAGTGTTTGCATGGTCCATACAATCTTACTCCTCAGAGTGAACATGTATCTAACAGTGCAAAAGTAATGCCTAAATTTAGAAATGCAGATTTTTTAAAATATTTTTATTCCAAATGGTAAAAACAGATGTTTTTGACTTTTTATAGCTGAGTTTATAATCGTTATGAATCGTGGAATTTGCTTAAAAATAGATACAACTAAATAAATTATATTTTATGTTGTTCTAAAATGGTGCGGAACAGCTGGAAAAAAGGAACTTCAAGACACATATGAAGTTCCTTGATGATTGATGGTATCAGTTGATCTTTTGATCCAACCATTGGAAGAGTTGTTGATAAACCTCTGTTCGGACTGTTGGTGCAGACAGTACCAAATCATGCAAACCATTTTGAATAGCGAGTGTTTGTACGTCGCCTTTCATTTTTTTTGCATTATGTGTCATATCTTTTATATCCAGAATGACATCACTTTGTTGCGCATCTACACCCCATTTTTTGGGGTATTTAGATTGGTGCGAGTGCATAATCAGAGTTGGAACGTTGAGGTGGATACCGTGGTGAATTTCTTTTTGTGCTTCATGAATCGCATGAACGAAGCATAATCGGACAAACGGAACAGATTTTGGTTTCCAGTTTAAATTAAAGTCCCATTCACCATAAAATGCTTTGTGGAGGCTCGGTGTATACCACTGATTTAGACCACTTGGGAACTTGGCATTGGGTAAGCGTTTTCCAACTTTACTGAGTAAAGGTATACCAACCTTTTTTTCAATAGTACTTTTATAAAAATCATAAAATGGACTGTTTGCCCAGACTGCTTTGATTAGACGATGATCAGGGTAGTGTGCTGCGTAGAGCGTTGTAATTAATCCGCCTGTCGAGTGACCTGCAAGTAGTACCTGATTGTGATTTTCTTGACCAATGATTTCGAGCGCTTTGCTGATTTCTGCATCATATTCACGCAGATCTAAAACGTAATACAGTTTTTGATGTGGAAGTTTTGAACGTCCGTATTTTCTTAGATCAAGCGCATAGAAGTCATAACCTTGTTGGTTAAACTGTTCAGCCATTTCAGTTTGAAAAAAATAATCGGCGAAACCATGAATATATAACACTGCTTTTTTTGTAGCTTGATTGGCTTTTTTGCGTACCAATGTTGCAACTACTTTTCCATCATAATCATCAGCAAAATTTAAAGTCAGTTGTTGGTAATCATCACCGAGTATATCTGGTTGATAAGTATGTAGATTTAAGCTATTCATTTTTATATTCAGCCCGAATTTATTTATAACCACCATAAATGAAAAGACCAATATGTCAATGAAAATATAAGATCCAAAGGGTTCATAGCCATCAGTTGACACTTAGATGACAGAAAGTGTTAGTCGATCAAAAATTTTAAAATACCCAAGCCAAGTTTTCTTGTTTGAGTTTTTATTTTTGGAAAAAAATCGTTAAGCTATGTGCTGTTGTTTTTGACTGATGAAATTATGAAACAAGAGACTGCACTGAAACTTTTAAAAGCTGGGGAAAATGTTTTTTTGACAGGTTCAGCAGGTGCAGGAAAAACCTATACGCTTAATCAATATATTCATTATCTAAAAGTGCGAAAAGTTCCCGTTGCAATTACGGCATCTACAGGGATTGCAGCAACTCATATGAATGGAATGACGATTCATACATGGGCGGGGATTGGAATTAAAGATAGTTTGAGTGATGATGATCTCAAGCGAATGAAAGAACGTAAATATTTAAAAGAGCATTTAGAAAATGCCCAAGTTCTGATTATTGATGAAATTTCCATGCTGCATGCCAAGCAGCTTAATCTGGTCAATCAAGTATTGAAATATTTCAAAGAAAGCGATGAGGCTTTTGGTGGAATTCAGGTTATTGTGGCTGGTGATTTCTTTCAGTTACCGCCTGTAGGGCGTAATGGTGAAGCCAACCGCGATAAGTTTTGTTTTATGTCTGATGCTTGGGTTGAGGCGAAATTTAGAGTTTGTTATCTCACTGAACAGCATCGTCAAGATGATGAAATACTGAATCAGATCTTAAATGCGATTCGCGCTCAAAATATTCAGGCTGACCATATTCAGGCTTTACAACAATCTCGTGATCAAGATATCGGCGATACCTTCACTCGGTTATATACCCATAATATGGATGTAGATAATATCAATTATCAACATTTAAATGAGATCGACACTGAAAGCCATCAATTCAATGCTGTGCTAGATGGCAATGAGAAGCTCATCGAAACCTTAAAATCCTCTGTGCGTGCCCCAGAAGAGCTGAGCTTGAAAAAAAACGCCAAAGTTATGTTTGTTAAAAATAATTTTGATATGGGATATATCAATGGCAGTTTAGGTGAAGTCATTGGTTTTGAGGAAGATGATCAACAGGGATTACTCCCTAAAGTCAAGTTAACTGATGGCACAACGTTGTTAGTGGAACCTGAAACGTGGTCTATAGAAAACGAAGCAGGTAAAGCGATCGCAAGCTTTCAACAAATTCCTTTGCGTTTGGCTTGGGCGATTACCATTCATAAGAGTCAGGGAATGACACTTGAAGCGGCTGAAATCAATTTAACGCATACTTTTGAGAAAGGTCAGGGCTATGTGGCACTGTCTCGATTAAAGTCACTAAGTGGACTTAGATTACTTGGGTTTAATCAGCAGGCGTTAGAGCTGGATAGTTTGGCGATAAAAGCAGACCGCCGTTTTCAGGAGTTATCCACGGAAGCAGAAGCAAATTTTGAAAATGTTGATTTAACCACGCAGCATAATGCATTTATTCGTCATTGTGGCGGTACATTAAATACAACCGAAATTGCACGCAATGAAAAGAAATTATCCAAAAGCGGTACGAAGCAAAATTATGCAACCGCGACTTTAGATGAAACGAGAGCTTTGTTTGAGGGTGGCTATGAGATCGAAGACATTGCACATGAGCGTGGATTAACGCCTGCGACGATTATTAATCATTTGGCACGTTTGCATAAAGAACAAGCTTTAGATATTTCTGTTGCACATCCCGGCGATGAAGTGGTGGAAGAAGTGCGCAAGATTTATAAACGTTTGCATAAACGTAAGAATCCCGAGCATTTTACCGATGATGGTGCGATTAAGTTACGCCCAATTGTAGAGGCTACGAGTCCTAGAATGTCTTATGACCAAGTTCGATTAGCTTTGTTATTTGTTGAGTAAGGGGAATACATATGCCACATATCACGGTAAATTACTCAGCACAACTGATTGATTTAGATCAACAGAAGTTGCTTCAAGAAATTAACACATCATTAATTGCAACAGCGCTATTTGATGCAAATGATATTAAATCTCGTATTTTCAAAGATGAAATGTTTTTGATTGGTCTGGGTGATGTACAAGATGCTTATATTCATCTGAAACTTTATCTGCTCAGTGGACGGTCTGCAGCACAAAAGCAAACTTTAGGGCAGGGTTTGCTAAAGGCGCTAGAGCAAAAAAAATATTTGAAATCCGAGTTTGAGTTTTCAATACAGCTTTGCATTGAAGTGATTGATATGCCAAAAGAAAACTACTTTAAGGCAATTGCTTAGCTGAGCAAAACAGGTTATAAAAAAATCTGGCTTAGATGCCAGATTTTTTGTTTTTCCTGTCATATTAATTTTTTAATTTAAAGCGGTAGTTACATTTTAAGCAGCGATAGTCCTGAAAAATATTTTTGTCGATTATGACACCTGCTTTTTTCCCAAAAATATTACCTACCACACCGCCAGTAATTCCCACACTAATTGCACCAACAAATGTTCCTACTGTACCGCCGACAATGATACCTAATGGTCCAGCTACAGTACCAATCGCCGCGCCTACAGACGCTCCAGTCGCTGCACCGCCAACAGTACCCGCTGTTGTACCAGCAGCAGTCATTAAAACACCGCCAGTGGTTTTCAATAATTTGTCATGATCACGTGTTTCAATTTCTGTAGAGCCACATTTGGGACATTGCAGTGTTTTTTCCATAAAAATTATCCTGTCTTTCATCATTAATTGACATGGCTGTGCTCATTCACTAGGGGATGGCAGCTAACAACACGTTAATTGATTAGTAAATGATACACCTTGTCAGCTTTAATTTTAGCTCAACATTGACACAGATATTTATAGATCATGTAAACACTTGTATTTTAATAACTCTCTCATCCACAAAAGTGTTGGTTTGTTATGAGATATCCATTCTGAGACTGAATAATTCAAGTATTTAACAGAATGACTTTAATATTATCAGACATAAAAATAGCATTAAATATTTGATATTTAATGCTATAAATTTGTAATAGGGCAGAAATGGCTTAGATTTTTAGTTTATTTTCTTGAAAATGAAATCATTGATTTTGTGACCAGATTCGATACCACGACGCTCGAATTTTGTCACAGGACGCCAGTCTGGGCGAGGGTAGCTATTGCCTTTACCTGCCAAGTTCTCCAAATTTGGGCGATTGTCTAAAACATCAAGCATCCACTCTGCATATGGTTCCCAATCGGTCGCAGCGTGGAATGTTCCACCTAACGCGAGTTTCTGTTCAACCAATTGCATGCGTTCATGGATCACAAAACGACGTTTAAAATGACGCTTCTTTTGCCATGGATCAGGGAAATATAGTTGTACACAGTCGATACTATTATCAGGCATCTCACGAAGTACTTGAATCGCATCAGCATCCAGTACACGTAAGTTTTTTAGCTCAGCCATGCCCGCTTCATAGACACACTGCGCGATACCAGGGACATGGACTTCGATCCCGACAAAGTTACGCTCAGGATTAGCTTTTGCCATCAAAACCAAAGAACGTCCCATACCAAAACCAATTTCGACGGTTAGAGGGCGTTCAGGATGTTCAAAATGCTGACGTAGATCGCCAACAGGATATTCCAAAATTAAATCACGATAATTTTCTAAAGCAGTGCGTTGTGAAGTGTTGAGCGGTGCTGAACGACGCATAAATGTCACAATTTCACGGTGCTCTGGCAAATTGTCGAGTTCGGTAATTTGCGTTTCTAACTGATCGGTTGACATGATTCTGGAGATATAAAGATAGAAAAGGCGTATTTTAAGTGTTCACGGGGTCAAGTCAAATCTTTAAATGATTTTATTTGCTCAATCATTTTTAAAATTACTGAAGACATGCAAGCAATTCTTCATCCAGATGTCACAAAGATTGAATAGGCTAATGGCGATTTGAACATAAAGTAAAATATGATGAAAACATTTAAATTGCGTACAGTCACTGTTTGCCTTGGTCTTCTTGGCGCTTGTTCAGCTTTTTCACAAGCATATGCTCAACTGATGTTTAGCCAATATGTGGATGGTAGTAGTAATAAAAAAGGCTTGGAAATCTACAATCCAGATGCGACAGTTGCAAATTTGGCTGAATATGAAATTCAGCAGTTTAATAATGGTGCATTGACAAAAACTGTGGCTTTCCAGCTACAAGGTACGTTGGCGAGTCAAGCCAAATTTCTAGTTGGTCGTACTGAATTACAAGCAGTACTAGGCTCTCAGGTCAATCAGGTTGCAGCATTATCATTCAATGGGGATGATGCGATTGTACTGGTACATAAGGGCAAAGTTGTTGATCGTTTTGGGCGAGTCGGTGAGCAGCCTGTGAATGGTTGGGGAAATACCGTGTTTAGCAAAGGCAATAGTTTTACCCGCCTGCAAAACACAAATCCTGCGACTGAGATTGATCCAACAACAAGTTTTGATTTAGACAGCGCATGGAAAGCTTGGACAGATCGAAATGATTTTTCCAATCTCACAGGATCTACAACACCGCCGCCTACCGATGAGACGATTAGTTGTTCACGTTCTTCAGACACTGCGATTGCTGATCTAAATCAGCAAGCAACACAAGGGCAGAATTATACGGTACGTGGTGTGATTACCGCAGATTATCGTTATAACAATGGCTTCTCAGGTTTTTATGTACAAACACCGGATAGCAAAGCCAAGGCGAATGTCAGCAACGCCATTTTCGTCTATATACCAGCTAGTAGTACGATTAAAGGTGGGAAAGTCGGTGATGAAGTGATCTTACGAGGGCGCTTAACCGCCTATCAAAATCAATTGCAAATCGATCAAATTCAGCAAGACATTGAAACTTGTAATTTGAATATGTTAGGCCTAATTCAACCAATCAGTTTGAATTTACCATTTAAAAGTTTGACAGAATTGACTGAAAACTCTCCACAACGTTATCAGGGCATGTTGGTTAAACTTCCACAAAGCTTAACCATCAGTGAAAACTATAATTATGGTCGTTTTGGCGAATTATCTTTGAGCTTAGGGCGCTTGTATATTCCAACTAACTTACATGCACCATTATCTAACGAAGCAAAAGAGTTAGCACAGAAAAATTTATTATCAAAAATTATTCTAGATGACGGTTATAACAATCAAAACAGAACGCCGTGGTTACCTCAGAATTTTAGTGCCACCAATACGCTCAGGGTTGGGCATCAACTACAAAATGTTGAAGGTATCTTAGAATACCGATTCAATGGTTGGCGTATTCAACCAATTCAAGGTGGTAATCTTCCGACGATTATTAAACCTACACCAGAACGGCCAACTGTAATTGCCAAAGAAGATAAATTAATTCGTGCGGCAGCATTCAATGTCCTGAATTACGATAATGGTAAAAATGGTTTTCCAACTGAGCGTGGCGCAACTTCACAAGCTGAGTTTGATAAACAACATCGTAAGATTGTCAGTGCGATGCGAGCAATTGATGCTGATATTTATGGTCTAATGGAGATTGCCAACAATGGTTTTGGCGAAGACAGTGCGATTGCTTATCTCACGCGTGCTTTAGGTGCGGATTGGCGTTATGTGGTACCAGAAAACTTAGATCGTTTGGGTACAGATGCGATTGCGGTCGCAATTATTTATAACAGTAAGCGTGTCAAACCTGTAAATAAACCTGTGGTTTTGGATTTGGGAGACAAAAACAGAACCACAATTGCGCAAACCTTCCAGCCTATTTCAGGAAAGCAAATGTTGACGGTGATACCGAATCACCTTAAATCTAAAAGCTGTTCTGGAGTAAATGCAGCATCACTAGATGCAGATCAGAAAGATGGGCAGGGATGTTGGAATCCAACACGTGTTAAGGCGGTGGAGCAATTAATTCAATGGGCAGCAAAAAATCCAACACAAGTTGAAACGCCAAATATTTTGTTATTAGGTGATCTGAATAGTTATGCCAAAGAAGACCCAATCTTGGCTCTAGAAAAAGCAAATTATAAAGTGCTATTGAATGACAAAACGATTGGGCAAGGTGAACAGGCCTATAGCTATGTGTTTGGTGTATCCAGTAATGCTGAAGGTTATGGTGGTGCTGGTAATTTAGACCATGCTATTGCGGATTCTAATCTTTACAGTAAAGTCAAAAAAGCTTTTGCTTGGCATATCAATGCGGACGAGCCAACAGTTTTGGATTATAACGAAGAATATAAAACCGATGAGCAAAAGGCCTTATTCTTCGCAGAAGACCCTTATCGCTCTTCCGATCATGACCCTGTAATTGTGGATATTGATTTACAAGATCCTGAGAATAAGCCATCTACCCAAAACAGTTCTTCAGGAAGTTTTGGATGGTTGTCGATATTAGGATTATTGGGGCTTACGGGTTATTCGTTACGTTCTCGAAAAGTGAAAGTTTAATTGGTTCAATACTAAGAAGAGTAGAAAATGATCTGCTCTTCTAAGCAATTAAGTTTATTTGAACAGGATGTATACGATCACTATAAAAAGTTGACATAAGACTACTTGCAAAATCGCATAAATTCGCCAATAGTCAGATGAACAGGCATTTTACGTTTATTGACAAATTTGTGAAAACATACTTTGCAAATTTCGATCAAGCGTTTTAGAACATAAGAGTTAGATAACAAGGATCAAACATGAAGTTGTATTATTCACCTGGTGCTTGCTCATTGGCAGCACATATTATTTTAAATGAAATAAATGTAGATTTTGATTTAGAACGCGTTGATTTAAAAACACATAAAACCGAAAAAGGTGTGGATTATTATGAAATCAACCCGAAAGGTTATGTACCTGCTTTAGAAATTAATCCGGGTTTAATGTTAACTGAAAATGTGGCAATTTTACCGTTTTTGGCTCAGCATGATCCTAAGCAAGATTTAATTCCTCCATCAGGTATGGGACGTGCGAAAGTCCTTGAGTGGCTAGGATATTTAAATTCAGAATTGCATGACGCTTATGCTGTTTTCTTTGGTGGTCAATTAACCAATGATGAAAAAACTAAAGCGTATGCAGAGGTTGATCGTCTACTCAAATATATTGATAATTATTTAGCTGAATCTGAGTATGATTATTTAGTTGACGATAACTTTGGCCCTGCAGATGCATATTTATTTGTATTAACAAATTGGTCAAATCATATTGAGCATGATCTAACACCTTATATCAATATCATCGCGCTACGTAACAAAGTTGCAGAGCGACAATCCGTTCAGATTGCAATGCGAGATGAAGGTTTATTGGGTTAATTATCCAATTGGCATTAAAAAAGCCTCTGATCAGTAAATGACAGAGGCTTTTTAGTCTCAACAGATTATTGCTGAGCTTTTTCTTTTACATCAGCAGCAGTAGATTCAACCGCACCTGCAACATTCGCAGCAGCATCACGTGCAGCAGCTTCAGTTTCTGCAGCAGCTTCAGCCGTTGCAGTTGCTGTGTGATCAGCAGCAGCATCGATTTGATCAGCAGCAGAATCGACAGCAGTTGCAACATCATGACCTGCTTGTTCAGCAGCATGCTCTAAGTGTTCACCAGTTGTTGCACCTGTTTCAGGCGCTTTTTCTTTACTACATCCAACAAGGGCAACAGTCGCAGCAAGACCTAAAGCAACAAGTAATTTATTCATTTTCATATTTCCTTTTCTTTGTGGCATCCAAAAAGTGGATAACAAAAATATAAACACAAAGTTTAGGAATAAGAAAGTTTAAAATTTGTTGATAACTTGTAAAAACACGCACTTACACTGGAAAATGTAAATGCGCGCACATGTTCTTTAAAGCAGTTTAAACGCCAGAACGAATCATATAATCAAAAGCAGAGAGCGAAGCTTTCGCGCCTTCACCTGTGGCAATGATAATTTGCTTATAAGGCACTGTAGTACAGTCACCCGCAGCAAATACACCTTTCACATTGGTTTCATTGCGATCATTCACCATGATCTCACCACGATTACTCAATTCAACAGCGCTGTCTTTTAAGAAATCTGTATTCGGTAATAAACCAATTTGAACAAAGATCCCTGCAAGCTCAACCACATGTTCTTGATCTGTAGCACGATCTTTATACTTCAAGCCTGTCACTTGTGAACCATCACCAAGCACTTCAGTACTCAATGCATTCATGATCACTGTTGTATTAGATAAGCTGTTTAACTTATCTTGTAACACTTGATCCGCTCGAAGTTTGGTGTCGAACTCAACCAAGGTTACATGTTCAACAATTCCAGCAAGATCAATCGCAGCTTCCACACCAGAGTTACCGCCACCAATCACAGCAACACGTTTACCTTTGAACAATGGACCATCACAGTGTGGGCAATAAGCGACACCACGGGTACGATATTCAGCTTCACCAGGTACATTCATCTCTCTCCAACGTGCACCAGTTGAAAGAATAATGGTTTTGGATTCTAGTTTGGCACCATTCTCCAGTTCAACCTCAACCAAGCCCGTTGCTGTTTGATCTGCACCAGTCACTTTGCTCACACGTTGGAGATTCATGATATCGACATCATACTCACGGACATGTGCTTCCATTTCAGCCGCAAACTTTGGACCTTGGGTCTTTTGCACTGAGGTAAAGTTTTCAATGTCCATGGTATCCATGACCTGACCACCAAAGCGCTCAGCGACGATACCTGTTTTAATTCCTTTACGTGCCGCATAGATTGCCGCAGTGGCACCCGCAGGACCACCACCAATTACCAAGACATCAAATGCATCTTTGGCATTGATCATCGCAGCATCTTTTTCCGCAGAGTTAGTATCTAACTTGGCAATGATTTCTTCCAAAGTCATGCGACCTTGACCGATATGTTGCTCA
Source organism: Acinetobacter haemolyticus (assembly GCF_003323815.1). Taxonomy (NCBI): domain Bacteria; kingdom Pseudomonadati; phylum Pseudomonadota; class Gammaproteobacteria; order Moraxellales; family Moraxellaceae; genus Acinetobacter; species Acinetobacter haemolyticus. The sequence continues at coordinate 2,147,004 of NZ_CP030880.1, read as the reverse complement.
TCTTGGAACACCATTGGCACGGCCAAGATTTTGCGTTGTTCCACTTCATCTTGGAAGAACGCACCATCAATCATGGTGGTCGTGGTATTTGGGTTATAGATTGCAATCAAGTTCAAGGCTTGAACTACATCTGGACAGTTATGGCAGCTCAATGAAATAAACACATCAAAGTTTGCTTTAAGATTTAAGCCTTTGATCTGATTTAAAACCTCATCAGAAACTTTAGGTGCATAGCCTGAAACTTGTAACAATGCCAAGATCAAAGAAGTAAACTCATGTCCCATTGGTAAACCCGCAAAGAACACACGCGGTTGTTCACCTGCTTTGGCAACACCAAAACTCGGACGGCGAGCGTTTGAACCGTCAAAACGCGCCGTAACTTGATCAGACAGTTCAGCAATTTCAGTCACGAGTTCTTTTACTTTCGCAGCTTTATCTGAATCATCTAAAGCAGCCACCAACTCGATTGGACTTTCTAAACGTTCTAAGTAAGCTTTTAATTGAGTTTTAATATTTTGATCTAACATGCAAATCTCCAAATTCTAAGCAGTTCAAGTCGGCTAAATTAATTTCATGGGGCTATAGTACGCAAAAGTTCAGCATAGGGGAAACAGTATGTTTTTATGAGTTCAATCGGTTTTTTGAATTTTAAGTTAAAATATGGTGTTTTTTAATCATTTAGCAAGTGATCAAATATGAATTGCACTTAAACTTGTTATATAACTGCAATCATTTCATGGCATAACTAGAAGGCAAGTCATATGACATTACAACGTGGTATCTATCAGCATTATAAGGGACAGCTTTATCAGGTCTTTCATGTGGCACGACATAGTGAAACTGAAGAAGAGCTAGTCGTTTATCAATGTTTATATGGCAATTATTCAATGTGGGTACGTCCATTGAGCATGTTCATAGAGACTGTTCAGCTTGAAGATGGTCAGGTCCTACCACGATTTAAGTTAATACAAAGTACTTAATTGCACTAAGCATTAAGTTTTCGGGCATCATGGGAGAGTCTAAATATGACCAGCACAGTATTTTTACAACGTATTGCTGATTTGTATGACGAATTTAAACAGCATGATGCTCGACAGTCTGATCGTTTAAAACGTTATCGCAATATTGAAGCAGAATCTGCAAAGTTGCTGGCCATGTTGGTGCGTTCACAACAATCAAAAAGAATTTTGGAAATTGGCACATCGACTGGATACTCAACACTATGGTTAGCTGAAGCAGCAAAGGCTGTCGGCGCTAAAGTTCAGACCTTAGAAATTAATGCATTTCGCAGTGCCCAAGCAAAAAGATATGCTGAGGAGTTTGGTCTAGAGCATTTTATTGATTTTTGGGTAGCGGATGCATCTGTTTATTTGGCGGAAGCGAATGAACCATTTGATTTCATCTTATTGGATGCTGAGCGCGGCAGTTATGTCAGTTATTGGGAAGATTTAAAACGTTTAATGCAGTCTTGTGGTAGTAGTTTAATCATCGATAACGTCATTTCTCATACTGCTGAAGTAAAGCCAATGTTGGAGTTAATTCGACAGGACGAAAACTTTATGAGTACCATCTTGCCTGTTGGTGCTGGTCTATGCTTAGTAGTTGCGCGTTAATTCTTATTTGTGATGATTTAAGCGATAGCTCTGAGGACTACAACCCATTACCTTATTAAACGCACGTGTAAAATTGGCTGGATTGGAATAGCCTAATTCATAAGCAATATGTGTGATGGTAAAGCTTGAGTTCTCAAGTAAATCTATTGCACGTTCAATACTGATCTCTTGTTTCAGACGGTGAAATTCAACACCTTGCTGCTGTAAATAACGCTGTAATGTTTTAGTCGAGATGTTTAATACTTTCGCACATTCTTTTAATGTCGGAATCTGATTGGCTTGACGTAGCATCATGCTTACCCATTCTACAATTTCACCTTGATGATAGATCTTTTGGATTTGTTCCTGGCAACGTTGTTCAACCACTTTCAAACTGTGTGCATCTGCTAGAGGTAATGGTAGCGCAAGTTGTTGTTGATCAATCACCACACGTAAACCTGCAACCCATGCATAGTTAAAGTGAAAGTTCGCTTTTATTAAATGTACATACTGTTCTTTATATTTTGGTTCGGCTACGCTAAGATAAACTTGATAGCGCTGCAATTGCTGTCCTGCTAATTCTAATAAGCTGTAGTAAAAAGCAACAGCAATTGCTTCGATATGGAAGGCAAGACATTGTTTATTCATTTGCAAGATCGGTTCAAACAATAATTCAACTTTTTGCTGATCTGTTAAATATTGAATAGATAACTTAAAGCTTGGCATGATCAGCCTAAAATATTGTGCAATCAGCCGTAAGGCATGTTCCAGATGAGGGCTGGTCATCAATGCATAGCCTACTAAGCTATGAGAGCTCAGTTTAATATTTTTGCCTAATTGAAATGCTAAATCTTCCGTATTGGGGAGGCTTAAACCAAGCTCGATGAACTGTTCAATTTGTTGGATAGACAAAAGATCAGATGCAGAAATTTGATCTCTAAATACGGTTAGTAATTGATTATTATATTGATTTGTTTGAATTAAGATATCAATTAGCCGTAAATAGTAACGAGATGGAATGACTGGAATTTGTTGTTGTTGCATTTTAATTGAGCACTAGAGTCTTAAAATGATAATAGCAAGTCTTAAAATGATAATAAAGGATCACTTTAAAAGAACACAATTCAAGCAAGAAAACCAATATTTGATGGAAGGAGTTTCTAATGAATATGCATACACAGCTAGATATAGAGCAAGCGACTATTAAATTTAGAGACAAAAAACGACATTGGTGGTTATTGGGGTTGGCTGTACCAGCAATTGCAATGAGTGGTCTGGCAGGCTATCAATTTGGTCCCAAAAAAACCAAACGCTTTTTTGCTTCATTTGGACCACTGTTTTTGCATGGTGTGATTCCTAGTCTAGATAAATTGATCGGAGAAGATACTGAAAATCCGCCAGTGGATGCGATTGCAGATCTAGAAGCTGATCCATATTATGCACGTATTGTGAAGCTTTATATTCCTTTGCAATACGCAACAAATATCTATGGTGCTTATCTCGCAAGTCGAAAAAATACGCCAATCGCTGATCAAATCCTATTGGGTACTTTGGTGGGGATGGTCAATGGTGTTGCGATCAATACCGCACATGAACTTAGTCATAAAAGCGGAAAATTAGAGCATTATTTGTCACATTTAGCGTTGGTACCATCAGGATATAATCATTTCCGTATTGAGCATCCTTATGGGCATCATCGTCGTGTTGCGACACCTGAAGATCCTGCATCTTCACAATTTGGTGAGAGCTTCTGGAAATTCTTGCCAAGAACAGTTATTGGTAGTTTTAAGTCTGCCATTGAAATAGAAAAAAATCGCTTAGAGCGAAAAAAACTACCATTCTTTAGCAAAGAAAATGAATTAATTCATGGTTGGGCAATGTCTGCAATTTATCATGCAGCAATGTTGAGCAAGTTTGGTGTGCGTTCAATAGCTTTTCAAGTTACTCAAGCTACATATGCGGTCACGCTATTTGAATCCGTTAATTACATTGAGCACTATGGTTTAAAACGTGAAAAGAAAGACAATGGTCAATACGAACGTACTTTGCCAGAGCATAGTTGGAATAATAATAATGTGGTGACGAATTTATTTTTGTATCAGTTGCAACGTCATTCTGACCACCATGCCAATCCTGCACGTAGTTTTCAAACCTTACGACATTTTGAAGATGCACCACAACTACCAGCAGGTTATGGCGCGATGATTTTACCTGCTTTTGTCCCCGCTTGGTGGTCAAAAATCATGGATGATCGAGTGGTGGCACATTACAAAGGTGATCTTAATCGGATCAATATCTATCCTGAAGCAAAAGAAAAAGTGTTCGCAAAATACGCTGAGTAGCTTGAAGAAAAATAAAATATCTTTATTTATGAGTCAGCCCATATTGGGCTGATTTGCTATGACGAAGCGGAAATACATAGTCGTTTAAAGTGAAGATCAAATTCGAGGTATTTATGCACAAATGCGGTTTTGTCTGTAGAGCGGAGTAAATTATTATAGATAAATTCAGGGACAGGATGATAAAGCTCGCCAGAGCCATTGTTATAAAAAATTTTCAAATACCGTGTAGAAACATCATATTTCCAAGAGGTTACAATAACAGTTCTTTCCATCTATTAGCCCCCATACAATTTTGATCATTTGTTACATATATAAAAAACCTTTTATTTCATAATTTGACACTACTCTAAGTCTCGCAACCTGACAATTGATAAATGAAGATTGCAATGAAGATATAAGTATAAGAATTGTTAATAAATTGATAATGTCATCGAGTAAAAAAAGAAACCACCCATAAGGGTGGTTCCAGACCGATTAGATGAATCTAATGAATTAGATTTTACCAACTAAGTCGATAGATGGAGCAAGAGTCGCTTCACCTTCTTTCCATTTAGCTGGGCAAACTTCACCTGGGTGAGAGTGAACGTATTGAGCAGCTTTTACTTTACGAAGTAATTCGTTTGCATCACGGCCGATACCACCAGCGTTGATTTCAACGATTTGGATTTTACCTTCTGGATCGATAACGAATGTACCGCGATCAGCAAGACCAGCAGACTCGATTAAAACGTCAAAGTTTTTAGAAAGAGTCCAAGTTGGATCGCCGATTAATGGGTATTGGATTTTCTTGATTGCTTCAGAAGTATCGTGCCATGCTTTGTGCGTGAAGTGAGTGTCAGTAGAAACACCGTAAATTTCAACACCTAGTTTTTGGAACTCTGCATAGTTGTCAGCTAAATCTTCTAATTCAGTTGGGCAAACAAAAGTAAAGTCAGCTGGATAGAAGAATACTACAGACCATTTACCTTTTAGATCTGCTTCTGTAACTTCAACAAATTGACCGTGATGGTATGCAGTCGCTTTAAATGGTTTAACTTCAGTATTAATTAAGCTCATCATTGTCTCCATGATTGAGGTTTATCTTTAAACTAGGAACTTGTTTACGAGATGTAGAATAAATAATTTTTCATTATTGGGGAAATAGTATTTTTACATGACTAAAATCGGAAAAACGAATGATTCGATTTAAGTCCATATTTTTCCCCAAATTTATCCTGATTTGACTCCAACAACATGACGTCAAGATGACAGGACAGTTAAAATTAATGTGTTAGACAACATGCAGTTTCTGATACCAAAATTCAAGGGTAGAATTGAAAAAAATATAAAATTGTTTAATTCCTAGCCTAAAATTTAGGCTTTGAGCCCAGTTACTGTGTATATAGCGATTTAATACTCAAATGAGTAATAGCAAAGTATGAACATTTAGGGCTTGATACGGGCTTCGGTACAATTAATCTTTTATCTGAACCATAATAACAACTGCATCGATTGCGTTGATTGATGCGGTTTCTTTGCATAGCAGGGCTTTAAAGCGTAAAATAGCCGACTATTTTGTTTTTCAGGAAAGCTGTTCAGTGCAGAGTTATTTAAATGTAGATCAATTGGTTATGGCACGTGACCGTCACCGTTTAAATCGACTGCGCAAAGATAAGAAAACAGAAACAGCAGAAATAGAAAAGTTCTTTGAACAGTCTAATCATAAAGTTAAACAACGTTTAGCTCGACTCCCGAAGATCAAGCTCAATCAAGATTTACCTGTTACCCAGTATGCAGACCGTTTAATTGAAGCAATTCAGAAGCATCAAGTGATCATTGTCGCGGGTGAAACGGGTTCAGGTAAAACCACACAACTTCCTCAAATCGCAATGCTAGCAGGTCGTGGGCTTACGGGCATGATTGGTCATACCCAACCGCGTCGTTTGGCTGCACGTAGTGTTTCTCAGCGTATTGCTGAAGAAGTGGGCGAAAAATTGGGTGAGTCGATTGGTTTTAAGATTCGCTTTAATGAGCAAGGTTCGCAAGACTCAATTGTTCGCTTGATGACAGATGGTATTCTGTTAGCAGAACTGACCAATGACCGATTTTTATCAAAATACGATACCATCATTATTGATGAAGCGCATGAACGCTCACTCAATATTGACTTTATCATGGGTTATCTCAAGCAGCTTTTACCAAAGCGCCCAGATTTAAAAGTAATCGTTACCTCAGCAACCTTGGATGTAAATCGTTTTAGTCAATACTTTAATGATGCACCAATTTTTGAGGTTGAAGGACGTAGCTTTCCAGTAGAAGTCCGTTATCGTCCGATCTCGGAACTCAGCATTATTGGTAGTGATGATGATGAGTTTGATGACTTTGAAGAGAATCTGCCTAGAGCCGTCGTTCAAGCAGTCGAAGAATGTTTTGCTGATGCCGAAGCAAAAGGTCATCCAGAACATGCGGATATCCTGATCTTTGCGAGTACCGAGCAAGAAATTCGTGAATTACAGGAAACCCTACAGAAGTTTGGTCCCCGTCATACCGAAGTTCTGCCTTTATATGCGCGTTTGGCCTTGGCAGAGCAGCAAAAGATTTTCAGTCCAAGTGGTAAAGGCAGACGTATTATTATTGCCACCAACGTTGCAGAAACAGCGTTGACTGTTCCAAATATTCGCTATGTGATTGATAGTGGTTTTGCCCGTATTTCACGTTATAACTATCGTTCGCGGGTACAACGTTTACCGATTGAAGCGATTTCACAAGCGGCAGCCAATCAGCGTAAAGGGCGTTGCGGTCGTATTGCTGCAGGTGTATGTATTCGCTTATACAGCGAGGAAGACTTTTTAAGCCGTCCAGAATTTACAGAACCTGAAATTAAACGGACCAATTTAGCTTCTGTAATTTTACAGATGCAAAGCCTCGGTTTGGGTAACTTAGAGGATTTTGACTTCATTGAACCGCCAGATTTCCGTTTGGTGAATGATGGTCGTAAGTTACTTATTGAGCTGGGGGCACTGAATGAACGGAAAAATGAACTGACTAAAGTCGGTCAAATGATGGCGCGTATGCCGATTGATCCGCGTTTAGCACGTATGATTATCGGTGGCGCGCACTTTGGTGTGCTCAAAGAAACCTTGATTATCGTCAGTGCATTAGCGATTCAAGATCCGCGTGAACGCCCTGCGGACAAACAAATGCAGGCGGATCAAAAACATGCATTATTCAAAGAAGCGGATTCAGACTTTTTATTTTATTTAAAACTGTGGAATACCTTACAAACCAGTCCTGATACTCAATCAGAGAACAAGCGTCGTCAATTTGCCCGTCAGCATTTCTTGAGCTGGTTACGTTTACGAGAATGGAAACAAACCCATCACCAATTGGTCGAGTTGGCTGAAGGCTTAAAACTTAGTTTTAATGAAAAAGGCGCGAATTATGAAAATTTACACCGCGCACTCTTAACGGGATTGCTTTCTTTTATTGCCAATAAAACGGATGAACGTAATACCTTTATGGCAGTGCGTCAGCAGAAAGCCAAAGTTTTTCCAGCCAGTACCTTACATAAAACCAATACCGCTTGGGTCATGGCCTTTGAAATGGTAGAAACTTCGCAAGTGTATTTGCGAACATTGGCAAAGATTGATCCAGAATGGATTTTGCTGGCGGCACGTGATCTATTGAAATATCACTATTTTGAGCCACATTGGTCGAAAAAGGCAGGCATAGTAAATGCCTATGCGCAAATTTCATTATTTGGTTTGATCATTGAACCAAAACGAATGGTGAATTTTGAGAAGGTGGATCAACCCGCGGCGCATGAAATCTTTTTACGTGATGCACTGACGACTGGGAACTTGGGTATTACACCGCCGTTTTTGAAACACAACTTGCTAAAGCTAGAAGAAGTTGAGCGTGTTGAGGATAAATTACGTCGTCGTGATTTGGTGGTGGATGAAGAAACCATTTATCAATTTTATGCCGAGAAAGTTCCTAAGGAAATTGCGAGCCGTCGTAGTTTTGAAGACTGGCGTGCAACAGTAGAGCCAGATCATCCGCGTTTCTTATTTGTTGATGATGACGCATTGTGGATGAATGATCGTCCAACCACGCAGCAATTTCCAGATTATTTACATAATGGTCAATTGCGTTTGGCTGCGAGCTATCGTTTTGATCCTAGCCATGATGAAGATGGTGCAACCATTAAAATCCCAGTACAGGCTTTAGCACAAGTGGATGAAAAGCAGTGGTCGTGGGGGATTCCTGGTTGGAGACAAAGTTTAATTGAAGCCTTGTTAAAAGCATTGCCGAAGGATAAACGCCGTAATTTAGTCCCTATACCTGATACTGCAAAAAAAATGTTACAGGGGATCGATGCTGTACATTTAAGAGAGCACTTATTTAGTTATTTGGCATTTGCTTTACGTGGTGAACAAATCACTGAAAAAGACTTTTCTTTTGAAAAAATTGATCAATATCTAGTGCCTTTTATCAAGGTGTTGGATGAAAAAGGTAAATTAATCGCGCAAGGTCGCGATTTAGAAGAGCTAAAAGCACGTTGTCGTATTGAAACCCATCGTCCAGTGAAGCAACAACAGGGCGAGTTCCAAAGTTTTCCTGAGAGTTTTGTATTTGAAGCATCACAAAAAGTGACTGGGGTTGTGGTACAGCAATATCAAGCTTTGGTTCCAACCAAAGTATTTGCTGAACTTGATGCTAAAGATGATTCTGGTGTTGTGGTTCAAACTTTTAATGATCAAAGTGAAGCAATTAAACAACATCGTGAGGGTGTGATTCGCCTCGTGCATTTGCAGTTAGGTGATTTAATTCGTCAATTGAAAAAGCAGATTTCCAAACCTTTGGCTTTGGCCTATTCACCTTTAGGTGACCGTGCAAAACTAGAGCAGATGCTGGTTTATGCCACGCTGCAAGTCTCGATTCAAGGGCTTCCTAAGCATGCGGATGAGTTTCAGCAACTTTTAATTGAAACCAAAAAGCATTTTTTGGCGAATGGTCAGAAAGTTTTAAATGATATGACTGAAATCTTTACCCAATGGCAGAGGATTCGCCGTGAGTTGTTAGTACTTGATCAAAGTATCTTTGGTCGAAGTCTAGATGATATAGAGGATCAACTTGATTTAATGTCTTTGGTGGACTTCGTCTATACTCGCCCTGTTGATCTTTGGCAGGAATATCCGCGTTATTTAAAAGCATTGCTATTGCGTTTAGACCGTTTGCCAAATAATCTACAACGTGACCTTGCGGCAATTGATGATGTCGATCCATGGATGGACAAAGTATTTAAATTCAAAAATGATCCTAAAATCAAAGAAATGTATTTGATGTTAGAGGAATTGAGAATTTCTTTGTTTTCTCAACCGATGAAAACAAAGATGCCAATTTCACCAACTAGATTACAAAAACTATGGGATCGATTAGCAATCGGTTAAACTGAGCGACAATGAAAGTTAGAACCATTCTTTACAGGAGTTTTACATGGGCATCCGTATAACAGGTACAGGTTTGTTCCACCCAACCGAATCTATTTCCAATGAAGAGTTGGTTGAAAGTTTAAATGCTTATGTAGAACAGTACAATCAAGACAATGCTGATAAAATTGCAGCAGGTGAGTTAGAAGAGCTACGCGGCTCTAGCCCTGAGTTTATTGAAAAAGCTTCAGGGATTAAGCGTCGTTATGTGGTTGAAAAATCGGGTATTCTTGATCCAAAACGTTTGCGTCCTCGTTTGCAAGAGCGTAGTAATGACGAGCTTTCACTTCAAGCGGAGTGGGGTGTAATTGCTGCAAAGCAAGCGATGGAAAATGCAGGTGTGACAGCTGAAGACATAGATGTCGTGATTTTGGCTTGTTCAAATATGCAACGCGCATATCCAGCCGTTGCCATTGAAATCCAGTCAGCATTAGGTATTAAAGGTTATGCCTATGACATGAATGTGGCTTGTTCAGCAGCGACATTTGGTTTAAAGCAGGCCTATGATGCAGTGAAATGTGGCGCTCGTCGTGTTTTACTACTCAATGTTGAGATTACATCAGGTCATTTAGATTATCGTACGCGTGACGCACACTTTATCTTTGGTGATGTTGCGACAGCTTCAATTATTGAAGAAACTGAAACAAAATCAGGTTACGAAATCTTAGATATCCATTTGTTTACTCAATTCTCAAATAATATTCGCAATAATTTTGGTTTCTTAAACCGTAGTGAAGATGCGGTTGTTGATGATAAGTTGTTCCGTCAAGATGGTCGTAAAGTATTCAAAGAAGTTTGCCCACTTGTTGCGAAAATCATTACCGCGCAATTGGAAAAACTTCAATTAACACCTGAGCAGGTCAAGCGTTTTTGGTTACACCAAGCCAATGCCAATATGAACGAGTTGATTTTAAAACTCGTCGTTGGTAAAGAGGCGGATTTAGAGCGTGCACCAATTATTTTAGACGAGTTTGCCAATACCTCTTCTGCTGGCGTAATTATTGCCATGCATCGTACAGGCGAGCAAGTGAATGATGGTGAATATGCTGTGATCTCTTCGTTCGGCGCTGGTTATTCTGTCGGTTCGATTATTGTGCAAAAACATATCGCATAAATTTTATAAGTTAAAAAAACACCGCATTTGAAAATGCGGTGTTTTTTATTTAAGCATGGGTATTTACTTCAACATAATCGCGAGATCTATCAGTTGAGGGGTCGTGCTGCTACCAATCGTTGAGGCAGCTAGATTTGGTGTGCCGTCTACATTAATAGCAAGTCTAGCCCTTGGTGTCGTAATCGTTGTATCACTATTTAAATCAATCCGATATAAAACAGATGGTCCTGTCATTCCTGAGACAGTTGCTAAGGCAAAACCGTTATCACCACCCGCAATATCAAAGCCATTATCTAACCCTAAGTTAATGCCTAAAGCACCAATTGAATTGAGTACGCCATCATTTGGTGGACTTTGTTTAACTAGCAGTTGGTTGCCTTGATCTAGGTTAAATAATTCTGTACCAATCATAGCGATCGGCGTTTGGAAGCTATTAGTGTAAGCGGCTGCGGTTACAACAGCATCTTCGATTCCATTGAGTTCACCATCGGTAATGGTGTCACCAGTGTCAACATTGATACGTAAGCTTTGTCCGGTATTGCTAATAACACGTAATCGGTCTGCTGCTGGGTTAAAGTCAACGGCAAAATTCGTACCTAGCAGTGTAGTGAATGGATTATCATCACCCATTGCAGCTTTCAATGAAGTTTGAAGTGTTGCCATACCTGTTTGCATATTGATAGTGTATAGATTTGATTGATCACTTAATCCATAAAGCATGCCTGATTTATCGGTCATCGTTTTGAATCTGAAATCTATACCGACAATTTTTTCTCCAACCTTCAAGCCTGTGATATTAGTTTGTTTGACTGTATTTGGACTATTTACCATAAAGTGCAGTAGTTGATTATTCGCACTCAGGCCAAATGCATGAGCGCCAGTATCTTTGGCACTTTCAAGTGCTAAACCGCGGATTCCTGCAGTTTGAAACAGATTTGGTAAGTTTTTACTTTCTACAACAGCGGCATTGTCAGAACCTACAGTTGCAAGATTTAAGTGATGAAGTTGATAGGTTCCAGCAGCTTTGAGGGCTGCATAGCCAACATTATTAATAGGATCAATATCAAAACCACCGCCACCAGAAATATTAACACCAGAAGCGAGCATTGCTGAGCTACCCAAAGTACCTGCATTGGCGTTTTGTAGATAGATACGATCGGTGTTTTGATCAATACTAAATAATCGTGTAGAACCCGTACCAGCCATTGCATTGGTATATGCGGCAGCGATAATCGAAACTGAGTCAGTTCCTGAGCTGATATTGCCATCGGTAATCGTTGCACCTGTATCTACATTGATTCGTAAATTTTGCCCATCATTGCCAATTACTCTTAGACGGTCTGCTGCTGGATTGAAATTCACAGTCATTAAATCAGGATTACCCGTTATTTTGCTGTAAGGTGCATTGCCATCTGTTGTATCACTTGGGTCTGCAACTAATTTACTTACCCATGTAACTCGACCCGTTTGAGGATTTAGTGTGTAAATATTGCCCATGGTGCCAACAGCATAAAGTTTGCCGTCTTTGGGGCGATGATCAATACCGATGAGTTGTTCATCTGCTTGTAAGCCTGTAATTTTAAGATTGGATACTAGTTTTTCAGGTTGATCACGGTTAATTGAGCTGATCATTCCATTGGCCGTTAAAATCAGTACATCGCCCGTATTGGTAGCTGAGGGCTTAGAATCATTATTAGAATCACTGTTGCACCCTAAAAGAAATACGCTACCTAGGATTGCTGTACTTAGTGATAAAGTTTTTCTATTCATTTTTTCATATCCTGATTAATACTTTTTTTGGTAAGAAGTTGTTGGTCTTATTCCGTATCATGTATAAAACGAGAACTTCTAATGATTTTGTGACGAGTTATAAATAAAGATTGAAACCTCTATTTTTTCATTGTGAGTTCAAATAGTTTTTATCAACCTTAATCAGGATATAAGTGTGAGTATTCAAAGTAAATTTATGTTTTTAAGTGATTTTTTTGTAGTAGAGTTTTGAGTTGTAATTCTTCACGCCGAATTCACGGTTGATCAGAAAGGCTTAAGTTGTGACATGGTTTGGTCGAAGCATATTGTAAAAAAAAGAGAGAATATAATATTCTCTCTTTAACTAAATTATTAAGTTAGGACTAGGCTTCTACAGTTTGTACTGCAATCTTTTTAGCAGGGTCTACTTTGCGGCGTACTGCTGGTACAGGCTCACCATGATATTGGCGATCAGCAAAGTAGCTTGAACGAACCATTGGTGCAGACCAGATATTTCTGAAACCGAGTTTACGACCATGTTCTGCATAACGCTCGAATTCTTCTGGTGTGACAAAGCGGTCGATTGGTGCATGTTGCTTAGATGGTTGTAGATATTGACCAATCGTTACGTAATCAACGTCGTGAGCACGAAGATCATCAAGCAATGCAATCACTTCTTCTTCTGTCTCACCAATACCAACCATCAAACCACATTTAGTCGGTACATCAGGGCAGTATTCTTTAAACATTTTCAAAAGATTTAAGGAATGTTGATAGTCTGAACCTGGACGCATTGCTTTATATAAACGCGGAACAGTTTCAATATTGTGATTGAAAACATCAGGTGGACATTCAGTCATGATACGTAAAGCGATATCCATACGACCACGGAAATCAGGAACTAGAATTTCCAATAAAGTTTTCGGACTCAAAGCGCGGGCTTCTTTGATACAATCAACAAAGTGTTGAGCACCACCATCTAGCAGATCATCACGATCCACCGATGTAATTACGGCATATTTTAAACCAAGATTGGAAATCGTCTCTGCCATATGGCGTGGTTCATCAGGATCAAGTGCATTTGGGCGACCATGTGCGACGTCACAGAATGGACAACGGCGAGTACAAATATCACCCATAATCATGAATGTCGCAGTACCGCCACCAAAACACTCTGGTAGATTAGGGCAGGCTGCTTCTTCGCAGACTGTATGAAGTTTTTGCGAACGTAGCGTTGTTTTGATGCGCTGAACTTCGTCTGGGGCTGTCATTTTGACGCGAATCCAGTCTGGCTTGCGAGGCACTTCAACCGTAGGGATAACTTTTACAGGAATTCTTGCGACTTTTTCTGCGCCACGAAGTTTTTGACCCTGTTCAGGTTTACGGTGTTCAGACATATCTTTTCTACAACCTTTGATTTCAAATCTCTTGTTATTATAGTCAAATTTGCTGCGGGATAGGACGAATTAGGTATTCATTTTAAAAATGTCTATATATAAAATATACGATTGAGAAATATATCAATTCAACGCATATTAGTTATCATATATTTAGAAATACGCAGCGAGAAATCAAAGGAGCTTTTAATGCCACGTAAGAAAGAGGTCGTTGGTGGGAATATTGTCAAATATGATGCAGTAATTCTCGGTTCTGGCCCAGCTGGTGAAGGCGCGGCAATGAAGCTAGCTAAAGCAGGTAGACGTGTAGCAATTGTTGATGTTCGTGATCAACTAGGTGGTAACTGTGCACATGTAGGTACGATTCCAAGTAAAGCATTACGACAAACTGTTTCGAGTATTATCCGTTATCAGCGTGATCCGATGTTTCAAAAAGTAGGTGAGTGGAAACAGTTCACGATGAAACAGGTATTACGAAATGCGCACAAAGTCATTCAACAACAAGTAGATACACATACCCGTTTTTACGATCGTAATAAAATTGAAGTTTTTCATGGTCGTGCATATATCCAAGATAAAAATACGGTTTTAATTTTTGGTCAGGATGGTATTAAAGATACCATCATTTGTAAGCAGATCGTGATTGCTACTGGTAGTCGTCCATACCAACCGCAAGGACTAGACTTCAATCATCCACGTGTCTTTGATTCAGATAAGATTTTAGATCTTGATTATACGATCCAAAAAATTATCATTTATGGTGCGGGTGTAATTGGTTGTGAGTATGCATCGATCTTTATTGGGTTAGACCATAAGGTTGATTTGATTAACACACAACAAAAGTTACTCAGTTACTTGGATGATGAGATCGCAGATGCATTGTCATATCACTTGCGTGAACAGGGTGTGTTGATTCGTCACAATGAGCAAATTGATCGTTTAGAAACCTTTGATGATCATGTGGTTCTACACTTGCTCAGTGGTAAGAAAATCAAAGCAGATGCAATCTTGTGGTGTAATGGGCGTTCAGGCAACACGGATGGTTTAGGTCTAGAAAATGTTGGTTTAGTACCGAATAGCCGTGGTCAATTAATGGTAAATGATCAATATCAAACTGAAGTGGAAAATATTTTTGCAGCAGGTGATGTAATCGGTTGGCCGTCACTCGCATCGGCAGCATATGACCAAGGGCGTTGTGCGGGTGCAAATATGGTTGGCGAGAAAAATGTCAAACCAATTAAAGATGTACCGACGGGCATTTACACCATTCCAGAAATTTCCTCGATTGGTAAAACTGAACAGGAACTGACTGAAGAAAGAATCCCATACGAAGTTGGACAAGCGTCTTTCCGTCATTTAGCTCGTGCACAAATTACAGGGGATACGGTGGGGGAATTAAAGATACTATTCCATCGTGATACCTTAGAAGTGTTAGGTATTCACTGTTTCGGGAACAATGCTGCTGAGATTATTCACATTGGTCAGGTGGTGATGCATAGTCCAAACAATACCTTGAAGTATTTTGTTGAAACAACTTTTAACTACCCAACGATGGCAGAAGCTTATCGTGTGGCCGCTTTAAACGGTATCAATCGTTTATTCTAAGCGAAGGATATTGTCTGATATTATAAAAATGCCAATCAAGTTGATTGGCATTTTTACATTGTGAACGAAAGAAAGGTAAGAATGAAAAGTCAAAAAAATAATTGGATCTTATTGATTGTCATTGCGTTACTGGTATTTGCTTATATTGGCTTGGATCTTAAGCAAAATAGTACACAACGTGGAGAAGCATCCTCATCAGTTGAGCAGCATGGTGTTGATGATCAAGCCAAGATCATGCAAGCCTTTCAGCAGCAACGAAGCAAACTTCAGGTGCGTTCACATGGAACTGTGAAGGCGGTTCTTCCCGATGATAACGATGGCTCTAGGCACCAACGAATGATCCTCCAACTGGAGAATGGTTTGACGCTATTGATTGCACATAATATTGACTTGGCACCTAGAGTAGAGCAATTGAAAAAAGGTGATGTTGTAGAGTTTTATGGCGTATATGAATATAACGATAAAGGTGGGGTGATTCACTGGACGCATCATGACCCAAGAAGAAAACATATCGATGGTTGGTTAAAGCATAATGGACGAATATATCAATAAATTCTTCTAAAATAACAAGGTCTGTCTATGTAACAGACCTTGTCTAGAAAGATATGCGCTAAATCAGCTTGTAACCGCCAATTTTTGACGAGATTTCCATTTAGGTAGGACTTTAGCTAAATAAGCATCCATACACCATACAGGGCCAATCAGAAGGAATTGTAAGTCTTTAAAGAATGACGGCTTCTTACCTTCAACTTTATGTCCGTAAAATTGACCGATCCACGCAATGACAAAGATTCCAATATAAAAGCCGACGCCGACTGGAAGGATGATGATTAACCATGCCATTACTGCGAGAAGTGCAGCCATCGCGACAGCAAGTACAATGTCCAAACGTGCATAAAACACTAAAGTGAGCACAAGCAATAGAGCAGTGAGTAAGGTGCTAAAGTGCGCCAGAATACCAATGATTGAAAACAAGATCGCTGGAACGCAAACCCAATGGATTTTCTTATTGGTTTGATTTTGATGACTATCGCTATATTCCTCAAACCACTCATCGATCGATTTCACAGTGCTCTCCTTGCAATAATATTTTTTTAATTTTTTCAATATACCGAAGAATAGTTTTAGCGTCAAAAGGATTGAGAGGGACGTTTGATTAGGATGGCAATAAAAAAAGCCACACTAGGTGGCTTTTTTGGATTGTATGACTGGTCTTAGCTTAAGAGTTAGGTCCGTCTACACGTTCGATACTAACTTTACCCAGACCTGCATTTGTAAGTCCGATTTGTTTCGCCGCACCATAAGATAAATCAAGTACACGGTTACCATGGAAAGGACCACGATCATTAACCTTTACCACAACACTTTTACCATTATCTCGATTGGTTACGCGAATATAGCAGTTTAGCGGAAGGCTACGGTGTGCAGCGGTCATTGCATTCATATCGAATGTTTCACCGCTTGCAGTTTTACGGCCGTGGAATTGACGACCATACCAAGAAGCAACACCAGTTTGACTAAACTTACGTACAGTGTTTGATGCAACTGTATTCAGTTTTTCAATCACTGAAGGCTCTTCTTCAGGGATGTCGATTTTAGCAGCGATCGTTTGACGACGTACTTGGTCACCTGAGCGCTCAGTGATTGAAAGACTATTTACGTTAGAAAGACGCGAATTAAAATTTTGAGAATCTTTGCTAAGAACGCGGGCTGCCAAATTAGAACCTTCAACATCGCTGTTTAACGATGAAGACTGAACCATTTCAGCATGTAACGGGCTTAAACTTAAGCCTGCCGTCAGCGCTAGAATATATTTTAGCGAAAACTGCATTGTATAAACTCCTAGAGAACATGCTTTTCTATTTCAACAAAAAAACCTGAAATATAGTGCACATGTCTAATTATTCACTTTTGCAATTTGCAATTTGGAGGGCAGTTTTAACCATTTTATGCGTTTTAACGGCCCGTTCACTTGGTGTGGATAATATTCATCGCTTGCGAAGTGTGTCTAGTCATTGGAGATAAATAGCAACAAAAAGTACAAAAACACACAAATATTGATCAATAAATAATCAATATTGTAACAAAATATGTTTTTTGCTGATTTAGTATACTTTTGCTCTATTTATTTTATTGACTTTTTGTAAAGTCCTAAAAAGCTAGTCTATCGACTAGCTACTTCAGTGCCCAATAACCATACAGCAGTCGCGTACATACGGCTTCTGTTATAGGTTGTAATGACTTGGAAATTCGGATAAGTAATGTAATAAATCGGACCAGAACGATCTTGCAGTTGGATGACATTCACTAGATCAAGATCGTCGATTTTTACCAGCGGATTAACAGGTGTAATCCCAAGTCGTTTTAACTCACCATACGGTGTAGGGAGTGTCAAATCTTTTGCAATGATACTTTCTGGGTCATTTCCAAGATAACGTGCTGGAAAGCCAATCGGGCGATCTCGTTCCCAACCATGCTTCGCTAAATAATTCGCAATTGATCCAATCGCATCGATAGCAGAGTTTCTTAAGTCAATATGACCATTGCCATCGTAATCGACGCCCAGTTTTTGAATATTGCTCGGCATAAACTGAGGGTATCCAATTGCACCTGCATATGAACCGACGATACTATTGGTTGGATAACCTTCTTTGTAAGTCCATGCGATAAGCGCTGATAGTTCATCACTGAAGTAGTCAGCCCGACGTGGGTAGCCAAAAGCCAGCGTTGCTAAAGCATCGCGTGTTACGAAAGAACCTTTATTTGCCCCGTATCCTGTTTCTACGCCTAAAACCCCAAGGATCACTGCTTTAGGTACGCCAAATTGCTGTTCTGCACGATTTAGAGCATCTTCGTACTGGTTTTTAAAGCGGATACCACGCTGAATGGTACCTTCAACCAAAAACATAGATCGATATTCGTACCAAGGTTTACTTTCACCAGGACGTGTCATGATATTTAAAATGTTGGGCAGATTACGCGCACCACTCATAGCGGTATCAACTTGCTCGCTACTTAAACCATAAGTAGACATCGTTTTTTGCTTAAACGCTGAATAATTAGGGTGGGAGTAAAATTCATTGGCATGAACCCAATTACAGCTTAAGAATAAACCTGCACTTAAGCTAAGAAATCGAACTGTTTTATTTAGAGTGTTATTCAACATATGTTTATAAAATTCCTCGTTATCGATGCGTATGAATAGACATAACCAGTCCAAAAGTCGCCATAAGTGTAATAATTGCAGTTCCACCGTAGCTCATAAAAGGCAACGGCACGCCCACTACAGGTAAAATACCACTGACCATGCCTGCATTTACAAATACATAAACAAAAAATGACAAACCAAATGCGCCAGCAACTAAACGACCATAGTTATGGAAACTTTGTAGACCAATTTGAAAGGTTCTAAAAATAATTGCGAAATATAATAGGATCAGCAGCGTCACACCAATTAAACCAAACTCTTCTGAATAAGCGGCAATAATGAAGTCGGTGTGACCTTCTGGTAAAAAATGTAGATGTGACTGGGTACCCTCTAAAAAACCTTTTCCAGAAAAGCCACCTGAGCCAATCGCTGTTTTCGACTGAATAATGTTCCAACCTGTGCCTAAAGCATCTGCTTCAGGGTTTAATAAAGTTAGTACACGTTGCCGTTGATAATTGTGTAGTAAAAAGTGCCATGCAATTGGGATCACGATCGCAACCGCACCCGCAGCTGCGGCAATTAATTTCCAAGATAAACCACTCAAGAAAAGCACAAAAATCCCACTTGCAATCACCAATAATGACGTGCCTAGATCGGGCTGTTCAGCAATCAGTACAAAAGGAATCAGAATCAGGATAAGTGATAGAAAAACCTGAGATAAACTAGGTGGAAGCGCTTTACGAGACAAAAACCATGCGATCATCATCGGCATGCCAATTTTCATAAATTCACTGGGTTGGACACTTCCAAAGCCGGGGATATCGATCCAACGCTGTGCCCCCATACGCACTTCACCAAAAATCATCACCGCAAGTAAAGATAGAACCCCAAAAGCATAAAAATAAGGGGAAAATGCCTGATAAACCTTGGGTGGAATTTGCGCTAAACTCAACATAACCACAAAGCCAATACAAAAACTGATGGCTTGTCGACTGACTAAGCCGACGTTTTGTGCTGACGCGCTATATAAGATGGTTAGCCCAAGAATGGCATTTAGAATCAAAAAAAGACAAAGCCATGGGTCGATATGCAGTTGTTGCCAACGGGAAGGCTGTGTCGCTGTGCTTAAGCCATCACGAGGTGCTTGACGTAAAAATTTGTATTGGGAGCTTGGAGACATGCGATTCTAGATCAGGGAAATCAAGGCTTCGGGAATGCTAACATAAACGCTGATTTAGACAATGAAAATTTAGAAATTGTGACACTTCTTGGTTTTAAATCGGCATAAAAAAAGCGACGATTTTACAATCATCGCTTTGATATGAATGCTAGCTTATTTTTGAATCAACAGCTGGTCAAAGTGTTTGGTAAATACTTCTAACTCAGCTTGACTTAAACTTGGAATAAGTTTTTTGATAACGATATGTACAGCAGTTTCAACACCACTGGTTGCAACACTTGCAACACCTCGTTTAACCATACCTAGACCAAGTGTTTTGTTGTACTCAGTCATAAAATGTTGGATAAGTGCATCAGCGAAAGATTTAAATTGTTGGGTTAAAGCGTCACGCTGAGCTTTACCATTACCCGCTTGAACTTCAGCAAAGCTTTTCTTCATCTCTGTGACTAAGCTATCCGGCAAAACGGTACCAATACGTTGCTTACCATCATTGTCAGTAAACAAACTCTTTTCCATAAAGGCTAAAGATTCTAAGACTTGTTCGTTAGATGTTTTGCCTAGAAGCTGTTTCATCAAGGTTTCGACAATGCTACGAATTTTAATCGCAAGTCCTTCAGTGGTATCACGTTTTTCACTTGGTGGAAATTGTTGAACCAAATGAACCAACATGGTGTCAATTAACTCATCAGTAAGCTGAAGAGAAATTTTGTCACGTAAAGGGTATTGTGGCTCTTTACTATCACGATTGGCTTGTGCAAGTTGAATATCCTGACTCAAACTTGCTGACGGAAGAATACCGAAATAACTGGTCATTGAAGAACGTCCTCTATATCAAATTTATTCGTTTTATTGTCGTGCCAAGCGAATTGGCTCAGGCATCCATGACAAATCAGATACTCGACATGGATTAATATCCAATCCACCACGGCGAGTATAAGTCGCATAGACCATCAGCTTTTGAGGTCCTAGCAATTTCCAAATGTCAGCGAAAATTTGCTCAACACATTGCTCATGAAAACCATTATGCTGACGGTAGGAGATAATATAGGCTAATAGGCTGCGATAACAAGGTTTTTTGCCTTGAAAACGAATAAAAATCGTACCCCAGTCAGGCTGACCAGTAACGGGACAATTACTTCTTAATAAATGTGAGTGCAACGTGATTTCGACATCGTCTTCAGCTGTTGTATCTAGTTGCAATAACGTTGAGTCAGGATGTTCAGATAAGCGCTCTGGGACCAAGTCATCGATACAGATTCCTTGTGGTTTCGAAATTTCTAGCTCATCAACCTGAAAAAGTTGCAGCTCAATTTTTGCACCTGCAGCAGAGGATAAATCACGCTCAACAGTTTCGATGAATGCTTCTTTTGAATCAAACTTTGTGAAATTCAAGCTATTGAAATAAAGTTTAAGCGACTTTGATTCAATTAAGTTCGGTGAGCTAGCAGGCAGTGTTAAGCGACCAATGGCAACCTGAGGTAGACCTAACTGATTGAGCCATGAAATCTCAAATACATGCCACCAGTCTTTACCTTGAGTGATTCCTTCAACATCTGTATATTGTTGACGAGATTCAGCACGAGAGATTGGAAATAAAACCTCCGGCTGATATTGAGTTGGGTATTGGGTTTCTTTACCCAATTGAGAATGTTCAACACTCATTCACGCATTCCTGAACCACGAGCCAATAAATGATAAGCGATTGCATATAAGACGACACAGCAAAGTGTCACAATGCCTAAAGAAAAGGAAACATTGACATCACTGTGTCCCAAAATGCCAAAGCGGAAAGCATTGACCATATATACAATCGGATTAATTAAGGATAAGTTTTGCCAAAATGGGCTTAGTGCACTAATCGCATAAAAAACACCGCCTAAATAGGTGAGGGGGGTTAGAACAAAGGTTGGGATAATCGAGATATCATCAAACGACTTTGCGTATACAGCATTAATAAAACCGCCAAGAGAGAACAATAATGAAGTAATAATGACGGTATATATTGTCACGAAGAAATTATAAATTTCTAGATGCGTAAAGAACAGACTCATCAAGGTTACAATCAAGCCAACCAAGACACCACGACAGACACCACCAATTACATAGCCCCAAAGGATTAGATGCAATGGCACTGGACTCATAATCAGTTCTTCAATGCTTTTTTGGAATTTTGCACTAAAGAAACTTGAAGAAACGTTGGCGTAACTGTTGGTAATGACTGCCATCATGATTAAGCCTGGTACAATGAATTGCATATAGCTAAAGCCACCCATTTCACCGATACGTGATCCCACTAGATTCCCGAAAATCACAAAATATAAACTCATCGTGATCGCAGGTGGAAGCAAGGTCTGTGGCCAGATTCGCATAAAGCGGCGTATTTCTTTAACAACTAAAGTCCACAGTGCGGTTTGTAACTGACTAAAGTTCATTGATCCGCTCCTGTAAGATTTTTTTCAACCATTTTGACGAACAATTCTTCCAGACGATTTGATTTATTGCGCATACTACTGACTTGAATATTTTGAGATTGCAATAACAAAAATAAGTCATTCATGTTATGTGCTTTATCCATGGTGACTTCTAAAGTAACTGAGTCGATCAAATTAAATTTGAAACCAATAATATTTAAATCCATGTGATTTATAGGTTCAGCCAAATCACAAATGAACGATTCTTCATTGAGTTGATTGAGGAAGCCTTTCATCGAAGTGTCTTCTTTAATCACACCGCGATCAATAATTGCGATGCGGCGGCATAGCATTTCTGCTTCTTCAAGATAGTGTGTGGTGAGAATGATGGATGTACCTTTTTCATTCATTTCCGTTAGAAATTCCCACATTGAACGACGTAATTCAATATCCACACCAGCTGTTGGTTCATCAAGAATCAATAGTTTAGGTTCATGCATCATGGCACGAGCAATCATGAGGCGGCGTTTCATGCCACCTGAAAGCATACGTGATTGAATATTGCGTTTTTCCCACAATCCGAGTTTCTCTAAATAGTACTCTGCACGTTGTTCAGCTAACTTTTTAGGAATGCCATAATAACCAGCCTGAGTTACCAAGATATCAAATGTTTTTTCAAATTGACCGAAGTTGAATTCTTGTGGTACGACACCTAAACATTGTTTTGCATGTGAAGGGTGAGTATCTAAATTGTGGCCAAAGATCTCAACTGAACCTGATGTTTTTTTGGTTAGTGAGCTGATGATGCCGATCGTGGTTGATTTACCTGCACCATTAGGTCCTAATAATGCATAAAACTCACCTTCAGGCACGGTCAGATTAATACCTTTTAACGCCTGAAAACCATTACGATAAGTTTTGGACAAATCGCTCAATACCAAAGCATCAGTCATAAAACGTCTCACGTTATTAAATAGAATGGGTATTCTGAGCGATATGGAACAAGAAACCAAGTGTAAAAGTGGTTTATCTTGTTCTATATATAGAACAGCGTGGTAAAGCGTATAACAAGTGATTTCCTCTAGTGAAATTAAGCGTTAATCGTTTTAAATTGCCTAATCAAGAAATCAATAAAAATCTGTAATTTCTTTGATATGTTTTGACCATTTGGATAGAGGGCGTAAAAGTTCATCATTGGACTATGGTAGTCCTCCAAACATCTTGAAATTTCTCCAGCATCAAAATATTTTTTTGCAATAAAATCAGGTAAAAAGACGATTCCGTGACCTTTGGTGCATAAATCTAGCAAGAGGTCTCCATTGTTACAGATAAATTTTGGATAACATTGGATCAACTCTGTTGTTTCATTTCTACTGAGGGTGATTTTATTGTGGCTGTTTTTTTGGCTATACAGCAAAATGTCATGCTTTTTTAGATCATCGATTGTATTTGGTATTCCTTTTTTATCAAGATATTCTTTTGATGCGTAAAAGCTTCGTTTATAAGTGCCAATCACCGTATTTTGGAAATTGTGATCTGCTACGTCATCAACTCTCAATGTTAGGTCAAATTGTTGCTCATAAATATCAACAAAACTGTCTGTTAGATATAAATCGATTTTAATGAAAGGAAATTGTTGAATAAAATCAGAAATAATATCGGTGAGAACGTCCCGGCTAAAGGACAGAGGAGCATTGATTTTTAGCTCACCTTCAGGATATTGCTGATCATAACTAATTTCATATTTTGCCCATTCTAATTCACTCATCATGACTTTCGCATGTTGATAAAATTTTTCTCCACAGGGCGTTAAATTCATTCGACGTGTTGTTCTGATAAAAAGCGAGACTTTTAAATCATTCTCAAGATATTGAATTCTTTTAGAAACTAAATCCCTTGAAATATTTAAATTTTTAGCTGAAGTACTAAAATTCCCATGTTCAACGACGCTTAAAAACGTATTGATGCAATCGATTCTGTCCATGGTTTATCCAATTGAAAGCTATTAAATTTATCTTTATGCATTTGAGCGAACTAAGCAAGTATGTTTCCAATTGTCTTTAAATTGCAGACAAACTGATTCAATTTTGCCATCTATTTTTTTACATTCCGTTTTGTTTTCATAGAACTACATTGTTTACAGTTACTATGTTGAGTTTGAAAATGAACAAATCACTTTTAGAACAATTATCACCAACAAATTGCCAAGTTATCTTCATTGATCATCAGCCACAAATGGCTTTTGGGGTACAGTCAATTGACCGCCAAGTCCTTAAAAATAATACGGTTGGTTTAGCTAAAGCGGCAAAAGTTTTTGGTATTCCAGTCACAATTACCACGGTTGAAACGGAGAGCTTCTCAGGTCACACCTATCCAGAATTGTTGGATGTTTTTCCAGACGCTCCTTTGCTTGAACGTACATCAATGAATTCTTGGGACGATCAAAAAGTTCGTGATGCTCTCGCCAAAAACAATCGTAAGAAAGTGATTGTTTCTGGTTTGTGGACAGAGGTTTGCAATAATACTTTTGCTTTTGGTGCAATGCTTGAAGGCGATTATGAGATTTATATGGTTGCAGATGCTTCTGGTGGTACATCTAAAGAAGCACATGACTACTCGATGCAACGTATGATTCAAGCAGG
Organism: Acinetobacter haemolyticus; assembly: GCF_003323815.1. NCBI lineage: Bacteria > Pseudomonadati > Pseudomonadota > Gammaproteobacteria > Moraxellales > Moraxellaceae > Acinetobacter > Acinetobacter haemolyticus. Next base: position 2,122,353 of record NZ_CP030880.1, on the reverse strand, counting down.
CGTAGTGCCTGTGACATGGCAACAAGTTTTACTGGAGTGGCAACGTGATTGGGCGCACCGTGAAACTTATGATGCAGTGATGAATATTGTCCGTGAGCATTCGGGTGCTTATGGTATGGGTGTCGACTATGCCTATACCATGGTACATAAAGCACCTGAACGTACAACAACGAATCACCAAGTTGTGCCACCTGTTCCTGCAAAATAATAGATCATGAAAGGCATGATTTCATGCCTTTCTTTTTGCTTATCATAAAAAATGGTGGGGTGAAAAATGTCTCAAATCGATTTAATTCTTAGAAATGCAAAAATTACGACTTTGAATCCACAGCAACCTGAAGCTCAAGCGATTGCTATTACAGCGGGTAAAGTCGTTGCCGTAGATGATAATGATAAAATTATGAAAATGGCATCAGCGACCACGAAAGTCGTTGATTTAAATGGTCGTCGCGTAATTCCTGGTTTAAATGACAGTCACTTACATTTAATTCGTGGTGGTCTGCATTATAACATGGAGTTGCGATGGGAAGGCGTTCCCTCAGTTGCTGATGCATTACGATTATTGAAAGCGCAGGCTGAAAATACACCAGCTCCTCAATGGGTACGTGTTGTTGGTGGTTGGAATGAATTTCAATTTGTTGAGCGTCGTCTACCGACATTGGATGAGATCAATAAAGCCGCACCAGATACACCTGTATTTATTCTACATTTATATGCAAAAGCAATGCTGAATCGAGCAGCTTTAGATGCACTTGGTTTTAATAAAGATACGCCTGACCCACCTGGTGGAACGATTCAACGCAATGAAAAAGGCGAACCGACTGGTCTGTTATTGGCAACACCTTCAGCGATGATTTTGTATTCAACATTGGGTAAAGCACCAATCCTTGAACGAGATGATCAAATCAATTCAACGCGTCATTTTATGCGTGAGCTAAATCGCTTAGGTATTACCTCATTAATTGATGCAGGTGGTGGTGGGCAAAATTATCCAGAAGATTATGATGTTATTCAACATCTGCACCAAAAAGAGCAGATGACGGTACGCGTTGCTTACAACTTATTTGCACAAAAAGCAGGGCAGGAATATCAGGACTATCAAAAGTGGACTGAGATGACCTTTCCTGGTGATGGTGATGCATTCTTACAAATGAATGGTGCTGGTGAAAACTTGACATGGTCTGCTGCCGATTTCGAGAACTTTCTCGAGCCACGCCCAGAACTGGTTAAGAGTATGGATGCAGAGTTAGAGCGCATCGTAGAGTTGCTTGCTGAGAAAAAATGGCCATTCCGTATTCATGCGACTTATGATGAAAGTATTGAGCGATTCCTCGATGTATTTGAACGTGTCAATGAGCGCAAACCTTTTGCTACTCGATTTATTATTGATCATGCAGAAACAGTGTCAGAAAAGAACATAGAGCGAATTGGTGCTTTGGGTGGTGGTATCGCAATTCAACACCGCATGGCTTTCCAAGGCGAATACTTTGTCGATCGTTATGGCGCGGCAGCTGCAAAAGCTACGCCACCAGTGAAAAAGATGCTTGAGTTAGGTGTGCCCGTTGGGGCAGGTACAGATGCGACGCGAGTCGCCTCATATAATCCATGGGTCTGCTTATATTGGTTAACCACTGGCAAAACCGTTGGCGGACTACCGCTGTACGATGAGAAGAACTTGTTAGATCGCCAGACAGCATTGAAACTTTGGACTAAAGGTTCGGCATGGTTCTCAGGGGAAGCTGGTGTGAAAGGTGCTTTGGTGCAAGGTGAGTTAGCCGATTTAGTCGTGCTATCCGATGATTATTTCTCAGTTGAGGCTGAAGAAATAAAGAATATTGAATCAGTAATGACCGTATTAGGTGGAAAAATCGTATATGCGGGTGCTGAATTTAAACAGGATGATTCACCATTACCTCCAGCCTCGCCAACATGGTCGCCTGTGAGAAAGTTTGGGGGGTACTGGCGAGCTACAGAAAATCGCAATGCGCCGTCTAATCAACCATTGCAAGCTAAGTCTGCCGCTTGTGCATGCACCAATAGTTGTGGCATGCATGGTCATAGTCATGCATGGGTTCTCGATGTTCCTGTGAAAGATAAAAAATCTTTCTGGGGAGCATTAGGCTGTTCTTGCTTCGCATTTTAATCCTTTCTTTTGCTGAGGTATGACTTGATTGGTCATACCTCTGAGATTTCCGTGATGAAAATGTACCTCTTATCTTTAGGAGTGGGGTTATTGGTCGGCGTGTTGTATTACGTTTTGAATGTACGTTCGCCAGCTCCACCAATTGTTGCTTTAGTTGGATTGTTGGGTATGGTTGTGGGTGAAAAACTCATACCTCTGATTAAAGACTTTTTCCCTTCATAGCCTATTACGCTAGGTGTGATTTAAAAGCATATAAATTATTCAGTATTGTAGATCTTTAAATCATACATCTAGCCTCTTTTTAATTTCTTTTGTAGGGGGAGTGATGAAATATCTTTCGATTCAAACAAGAACAATGGCACTTTGTGGTTTTTATCTTTGTAGTGTGACTGCATCGACTTATATCTATGCAGATGAATTTTATTCACAAAATCGTCAGTATTTATTAGGAGATTGGAACGAAAAGCGTAGCAATCTATCTGATCATGGTATTGATTTTAATCTCTCTTTCACCAATGAAACCGCGACCAATATAGATGGTGGCTTTAACGATGATTCAACTGTTCGTAATGCTAATCAATGGACTTTTGGAACGACTTTAGATCTGGAAAAATTGAGTGGTTGGCGGAATACTCAAGCAAAAATTAGTATCAGCAAACGAGATGGTCGATCATTATCTACGGACCGTATAGCTGATCCAAGAACTGGTCAATTTAGTAACGTGCAAGAGATTAGTGGACGTGGCCCTGTTTGGCGATTGAGTCAGGCTTCGATTCAAAAGGGTTTTGAGCAACAAGGAATCACTGTAAAGCTAGGTCGAATGAATATGGGGGAGGATTTCAATTCTGCACCCTGCGAGTTCCAAAACTTAACACTTTGTGGCTCTCAAGTCGGTAAAACTGTTTCTGAACTCTGGTATAACTGGCCCATTACGGTTTGGGCTGCAAATATTAAATATAATCTCAATTCCGCTTCAACTTTAGCTTTAGGCGTGTATGAATCCAATCCTGAAAATACAAAAAGGAGTAAAGGCTTTAATCTAAGTACGGATGGTTCAAAAGGTGTGTTAATCCCTGTGGAGTGGGTTTGGAGACCACAGCCAAATGGTTTAAATGGCATCTATCGCTTCGGTGCATTTTATAGTACGGCTGACGCGATTGATGTGTTAAGAGATGCGCAAGGCGAAGCCCAATTATTATCTCAACAACGACAAGTACATTCAGGCAAATACAATTCTTGGTTTGTGGCACAACAACAGTTGACACAACATTCTGATGACCCTAAACGCGGGCTAACACTTTTTCTCAATTTAAATATCAATGATAAAGCCACTTCAGAGCTTCTGGGTTCACAACAGATTGCTTTGCAATATAAAGGCTTATTTGATGCTCGACCAAATGATTCGATCGGATTGGGTGTGTCAAGAACGGAAGTAAATAAACAATTAAGGGCACGACAGAGATTAGAAAATGAAATCAATCAAATCACAGATTATCAAAATCCAGCGTATGTGCCTATTCAATATGATGAAACAAACGTTGAGCTGAATTACACGTTTAATTGGTCACCTAGTGTGATGTTGCGTCCCAATCTTCAGTTTGTACATCAGGCCGGTGGTCTCAAAGAAATTAAAGATGCTTGGGTATTTGGACTCACTACACGGTTAAATTTCTAATTCAACAATAAATAAGGTGAAAATGATGCAAACAGAATTTGAGAGAAAACATAGCGTTTGGAGAACATGCCGTGATCCTGTTTTATTAACGATTGTCGGTGGTGCAATCGATACTATTGGTTTTATCGCCTTATTCGGTTTTTTTACGGCACACGTAACAGGTAACTTGGTTTTAGCTGGTGCTGCTTGGGTTAAAGGTGGTGCAGGGTTATGGATCAAACTGGCTGCCATTCCGCTATTTATTCTAACCGTTGCAATCACTAAATATTTGATTGATAAAAGCAGTCAAAAAAGAAAAACTTTATCTGCTCTATTTCTAGCCGAAGCAATATTTCTAACAGCTTTTATGCTGGCAGGTATTTATTTTGAACCTTTTACTAACCCAGATAGCATTACGATTGCGGTGACTGGCGGATTAGGATTAATTGCTTTGGCGATACGTAATACCTCGAGTAAAACACTGATTAAGCATATCAGCCCAAGTACGATGATGACAGGAAACACGACTCAACTCGGCATTGATCTCTCAAACTATCTTCGAAATCGTTCCTTAGACAATCGGAGCAAGCTTGAACATAGTTTAAGTATTGTTTTAGGTTTCGTTATTGGGGCTTTTTTAGGTGCGTTACTTTATGTTTATTTAGATTTTTGGAGTGTTGCATTCTTTATTTTACCAGTCTTGTATCTATCATTTTTAGCTTCTCAAGACCGCTTTATTATGCCTGAAACCTAGAGGTTAAAATGGATAAAAGTAGATTGGAGGCAATTAGTGATGGCGTGATTGCAATTGTCATTACAGTGATGTTAATTGAGCTGAATATCCCTCAGGGTAATACCTTTGCTGCCTTACAGCATGAGTTGCATACGCTTCTCAGTTATGTGCTGAGCTTTATTTATCTTGGGATTTATTGGAGTAATCATCATCATTTGTTCCAATTAGTCAAAACGGTAAATGGAAAAATCATGTGGGTTAATTTACATCTGATTTTTTGGCTCACCATGATTCCTTTTACAACAGCGTGGTCTGCACAAAGTAATTATGCACCCATTCCTACAGCGGCTTTTGCTTTTATTTTGTTCATGTGCTCATTGGCTTATGATATCCTCGAACGATTGATTATGCGCGAACAGGGTGACAACTCAATAGCTCGAAAAGTCTTAGGCAAAGATAAGAAACTCGCAGTCTCTGTTATGTTGTACGCTAGTTCGATTTTTTTGAGTTTTATTGATACTCGTCTCACTCTATTTATTTTGATTTTGTTAGCAATGTTGTGGTTTTTTCCAAACAAGCACATTGAAGACTATTGTTCAGCAAAACAAGAGTAAGCGTTGTACTCATTGAGTGAGAGGAAAATTTTAAAAATGGGCTATTTTAATTTTTCTCTGTTGGTGGGCTGTCTGTTTTTAATCAGCGCATGTCAGGCAATTCATTTAAAAGAAGAAAAATTAAGCCACGCATTAAAAAGTAAAGTTGATAATTTTCTACTCACCAATAAATTTAGTTATCAAACGGAAAACTTACTTTATTTGACGAAAACTAATCAAGTGCAATGCCTGAATAACGTAGATGCTTGTGTTAATCAAATTAAAAAAATTAATGATAAAAAAGATGATTTCTATGCCGCGGTGAGTGAAATTTATTTAGCTAAAGCGATGAGCATGAATACTGACAGGTGCCATATGCTTGGTCAGATGAATAGTTGTCTAGATCAGAAATTGCATTTTTTAGATAAGAGCCTTCGCTATAGTTATGTTTATCTCTTTAAGTCAAATAGCTCAGCTCAAGAGCGTATTTTTGATTATCGTTTGAATCAAGTGCGGATTATTTATAATGTCTCGATTTCCCAAATGCTTACAAGCGCATTTAAACGTGATGGTCGACTGAGCGATATTTGCTTTGAATCACACTGTTATATTTTAGATTTTAAAAAATATCCAGCCTTAGAAGCACTCCCACTCAACTCATTTAAATCTAGTTATAACATGAACTTTTCTGGATTTAATATTGTAAATCGTCAGGATGGTTTAGGCGCTGAGTTTGTTGCGGAGCGTGAAGAAAAACCGATTCAGCCGAAATTTATTTTAAACCCACATGACTATTATAAAGGGCAGCCGAATCCTAATATCCACGCGCCTAAATTTTTTCCAATTACTGCGATAGCAGAGCCTAAAAAAGCCAGTTCAATCAATGAAATATTGGAAAATTCAAGCTTTAAAATACATTTGTTTGATCCTTTTCAAACAACATGGTTTGATGTTGAAGGATACCCTTATGTCATTACAGGAAATTATTCAGCGCCGTATGGTGCTTGGCTTGCTAAATACAATTTAGGTGCACTTGGTTATTGGACTTTAATTAATAAAGAACGCAATTTGATCATGCCGCATTTATATATGTTGGAGCCATACCATCCGCAGAAAAAAGTAGTGGTTTTAATTCATGGTTTGGCCAGCAGTCCAGAAGCTTGGGTTTCTTTGACTAATGATATTATTGGGGCTGAAGATCTGAGAGAAAACTATCAAGTTTGGAATGTTTTTTACTCAACAAATATGCCAATTTTCGAGAGCCGCTACCAAATTCATGCTTTGTTGCAACAAGCATTTAATCAACTTGATGCTTCAAGCCAAGCTGCCCATCAAGCTGTTTTGATCGGTCATAGTATGGGTGGGGTAATTAGTCGATTGCTTGTGAGTCAGGCTGATATTTCATCAGAAGCTGTAGAGAAAATGAATACAGCGCAGTTGGTACAATATCAACAACAAGCTGTGATCAAACAACGGTTTCAATTTGAGCCATTAACCAATTTCTCCCGAGCTATTTTTATTGCTGCGCCTCATCAAGGCACGCAATATGCGGACCGTTGGTTTACACAATTTGCCCGTAAAATTATAAAATTGCCACATGAGTTTTATACTGCGGTTGAGCAAGGTCAGCCGTTGAGCCGGTCAAATGAAAAAGGTTTGATTGAAAATGGTGCAGGTGATTTGAGTCATGGTTCTAAATTTATGCAGCTCAGCAAAGAGATTCAACCTAGCAAAGATGTTATTTATCATTCGATTGTTGGTAATTCAACTTCAGGACAATCGGTCGATAGAATGACTGATGGTATAGTGCCTTATCAAAGTTCTCATTTACCTAACGCTGCTTCAGAGTTGATTATTCGTGGTGGGCATTCTATCCAAGAAACACCAGAAGCTATTCTAGAAATACGACGTATATTGCGTTTACATTTAGCTCAAATAAAAGTTGAATCATAAAAGAAATCCCTAAGATATTCACTTAGGGATTGAGCTCAAATTTATGGAGCAATAAAGTGGCTTACCTTGGGTGGCGTATCGCCACTATGTAGTGCTTGTATCTCAGCTTGTAGTTTTTGATCCTCAAAAGTGACTCTTTCATGTTGACGTAAATGTTCTACCCATGAGCTTACCAAGAAATATTCAATAAACTTGCTGTCATTATTTGAATCTTGAAAAATCCCCCACGAGTAAGCACCATCTCTATATCGTTGATGTTTAAACATATCCATCAGTTGAATAAATTTATCTCGATTTTGTGCTGAAATCTGGTATTCAATAAAAATCATCACAGGTCCTCGATCTGGACGAATTTCATCTATGACCAGCGGGGCAGGCCAGTGTGAAGATGGTGCTAAGTTCAGCTCTTGTCCCTTAGCTAAATTAAAGAAGCGGCTAATCGGTAAAACCAAACATAAGCAGATTGAGGCTGTTAATAAGCTGGTTTGAATACTGGTAATGGAAGCAAGTTGTCCCCAAATCAAACTGCCAAGACTCATGGAGCCGAAGAAAAAAGTGACAAAGATTGCTAATCCTCGAGCACGAACCCATTCAGGTAATGACACTTGGGCAGATACATTGAGATTGGTGAGTACCGTAAGCCAAGAAAATCCAGCGATAAAACTAGCCATATAAGCCAAACCCAGATTCGGGATTAAAGCAAAAATAAACATGGCCAGTGCTGTGCCTAAACTACCAAAAACTACCAATTGATCGGTATTTAGCTTCTTTTTTAGCTTTGGCAAGGTAAATGCACCGACGACAGCACCGACACCGACCAATGCCAAAAGTGTTCCGTAGGTGGATGCACCACCTTGCAAGACCTCTTTTGCGATTAAAGGTAACATCGCCCAATAGGCGCTGGCGAATAGGAAAAAACTGATCGCACGAAATAAGGTGTTCTTTAACGCTTGACTATGAAAAGCGTAGCGTATACCGGTACGAATCGCGCCGAGTAGGTCTTCTTTGGGTAGCTGCCGTTGCATCGTTGGTGCTGGTTTCCACCAAAATAGCGCGGTGATTACGACTAAAAAAGTGAGTGCATTTAAGAAAAATGGGTAAGCTATACCTAAGGTTGTAATGATTAGACCTGCGATTGCAGGGCCAATTGCTCGACTGATATTAATCCCCACGCTGTTTACAGCAACTGCTTGTTGCAAAGCGGCTTTGGGAACAAGACTTGGAACGATTGCTTGCCAAACTGGCGCAGTAAATGCCGTACCAATTCCCATTAAAAAGGTAATGCCGATAATCGTGAGTGGTGTAACTGCATTAATATAGACTAAATATCCTAATAATAATGCGAACAGCGCTAAAAATGACTGAGTGACCAGTAAGATTTTTCGTCGATTAAAAATATCAGCGAAAGCACCTGCGGGTAACGCTAATAAAAATATCGGTAATGAAGTAGCAGTTTGAATGAGTGCGACCCAAATCGGTGAGTCGGTTAAACCTGCCATTAACCAGCCCGCACCGACATCATGCATCCATGTGCCAATATTGGAACAGACAGTCGCTATCCATAGAATTGTAAATGTTTTAGAGTGAAATGGATTTGTTGAATTAGACATTCGCCCCAAGCCCAAAGTAATTTTATATCTTTCTGTTATAGCTTGTTTTTCAGAGGGAATCAGTGGAATTTTTATTTTAATTTAATAGAAATTATTGAAAAGCAATTATGGTGCGCTCAGCGGGACTCGAACCCACGCCACAGGCTTCGGAGACCTGTACTCTATCCAGTTGAGCTATGAGCGCATGCGAGCCACATCATAGGGAAAAAAAACAAGCAGGTAAATATGTATGCCTGAACAAAGCTGTTTCTTGGCTATTAAAGCAGCAGTTTTAAGTTCCAATGGCCCGATTATGTACTAACGCTACTATATGTGCTCTACAGAATAATTAATTAATTTAAGTGTTTGATTCAGCTGGAGGGGAGGGATGCGCGACTCTTGTAATGAGGTGATCCATTGCATTTGACAAACTTTCAGTTCGGGTATCGTTTTGACTTGCTGAATTTGTTGAATCAAAGGACGTGCCATTAAGCCACAATAACTACTCAATGTTTGGATCATGAGTTGTTGAATTTCTACAAATGCAAGTTTTTCTAAGCGATCAATTTCTTCATTTGTGGGATTCGCTAATTCTGCAAACTGAGTCGGATTATTTAATTCGGGCGATTTGTCATCTTCCTCATTTAAATTTATTTTTATTTCATTGGTTAGGTTTGGAGATGTGGTTTGTTCAGCCAATAATCCCATTTCGATCAATTGTTGTATAAGCTCAGTTGGTGCGAGCTTATCTTTGTGGCTTTGATTTAGTTCATGAAAGTCATCATGATCAATTAAAAGTAATAAGCGACGTTGACGTGCGGTTAAAGCGATATTACGTTGTTTTAAAGCGGTTTGTCCCAGCTCAGTTTTAAAATAGTGTGACATCTTTTCGTCTTTCCCCAATCAAGACTTTGATAGGGGGCTAAGATAAAGTTGAAAAGTGACATTTATATTAACAATTTATTAAATATCATCATTTTGCTTTAAATAAACGCAATTATTTATCTCTAGGTCTATTTTACTAACTTAGTTTCTAATGCTTTGCGCAAATAGACGTCAAGGTCATCTTGACGAAGCAACCATTGCACATAATCTGTAGGCAAATCTTGAATCGCAGTGCCTTTGTGTTTCCCAAAAGTAATTGATTTCGGAATGCGAGCTTCTTCTGATGCAATATAAAGTTGTTCGATATTTTGAATATCTAGTTGGTGGATGATATGCATCAAAATATTAGCAGTTAAAATGATATCTGCATCTGCACGATGTGCGCCTTTTAGCATTTCTCTTGCTTTATCGCTGCCTTTAGAAATTAAGTAAATTAGTGCTGAAATGTTATGTGCTTCAGCATCAGGCCAGACATGACGTGCCAAGGCAAGTGTACAGATGGGTTTTAAGTGAGATGTCTCCACACCACAACGTGCGATTGCTGCGATGTCATAATCAACATTGTGACCAATAATATAAGTTGTTTCTGTTGGAAGTTGGAATTCATTATAAAAAGGTTGATTCACCAGATCAGATTCTAAAATATGATGGACAGCCATTGCTGCAAAGGATATCGGTTGACCGATTTGGTATAACTGATCAAAAATTTTTTTCTTATCTAAACTCAGTTTGCCACTTTCAATTTCGATAGGCGCATAGGCGATTTCAATCGGCAAACCATTTAGTGTATGTGTTTCAGTATCTAAAATGATGGTTTGCATAAAAGTTGACTCAATTGAAGTTGAATAGATGCACTTATCTTACAAGAAAATGAGTTTGAATATGCGTTAGAGGGATGAATTCTTTAAGTTCCAATGCTGTTATGAGTAAATATAAATCAGGATTAAAAAAAACTTGAAAAAAAACGTGATTAAGCGTAAATCTTGTGAAGATTACATGACTTTAGAATCATGATTTCTAAAGCGAATAATGATAATGAAAATAGTTAAGGGAAAATCAGATGAAAATGAAGTTATTGACGGTTGTAATACTAAGTTCTAGCTTGTTTTTTACTGCTTGTGGCGGTGGTGATGGAAATACTAGCTATATACCAAAACCAACAATACCTGAAAATAATATTCAAGAGCCAGTGGTAGGTATACCAGAGCTTTATACAAAAACAGATTTTAGTGCAGTTGCATCAGAAAGCTTGGTGATGACCTATAAAATGCTAGGGCAGAATGGTAAAGAGACTATGGCAACCAGCTTGCTATTTGTTCCGGGTGGACCAATGCCTGCAACTGGCTGGAAAATTGTTGCATGGGCACATGGTACAACTGGGGTCGCGGATCAATGTGCACCAAGTCGTCAAGCAACTCATCCTGCTATTCAAAGTATGATTAGCCAATTTCTGGCAGCAGGTTATGTGGTGGTTGCGCCTGATTATGAGGGGCTTGGTGAACCCAGTGCTCGGGAGCTACATCCATTTTTAAATCTAAAAAGTGAAGCCTATTCGATTACTGATGCTGTTGTTGCTGCGAGAGCTTATCTATCTAGTCGTGGAAAACTCACTTCACGACAATGGATGACAGTCGGGCATTCTCAGGGTGGACATGCAGCTTTAGGAGCGGCGCAATACGCAAGTCGAGCCAAGCTTGATTACAAAGGAACTATTGCCATTGCACCAGCGTCAAACCTTGAACTCATATTAAGAAGGGGGGAAGAGTTAGTTGAGAATGCACCTATTGGACAAAAAATTGGTATGTATGCGCAATTGGATACTTACACTGCCTTGATTACCGCTGGGCTACGTAATCTCCAGCCTACGTTTAGCTACATAAATATTTTTAAATCGCCAACAGATCAAATTGCGAGTAGGGCCGAATTAGATTGTGCAGATGTGCTAGGGGGAAGGTTTGGTGATGCTATGCAAACGCATTTGCAAAGTAATGTTGATTTAACAAACTATCCTCGAACGCAAATAAATTTCATGACGATTCCATTGGTTAAAACGTTTTTAGAAAAGGATTCTCAACCAGCACAAGTAAAACTAAATCAGCCTGTAATCATTTATCAAGGTGCGAAAGATACAACTGTTCCAAAATTAGCAACAGATGCATTGGTATTGAGTGCAAGGAATAAAGGTTCGAACATTCAGTATATTACAAATGCCGAATGGGATCACGGTACAGTGTATGGTAACAATATTTTGAATATTGTGAATGATGTTAAATTGGCAATGCCAGCTAATAATTAACGAAGAGTCTAGAGAAGCCCAATTTACCTATTTAGGACATTGGGCTTCTTTAATCAGTTTTTAATAATTTGCGTTTCCCAGCCGTCATACTCTCCACTATATTGTTGAGCCAATTTCCAGAGTTGTAGAGTGCAGGCATCGATAGACTGTAGGTCTACATGATCTATTCTGGAAATTTGTAATTGGAAAGGATAATGTTCTCGATCTGCAAGATTTGTTTGATTTACTATTTCAAAACCTAAAGACTTCACTATGTTTAAAAACTTTGTACAGTCATCCTCATTTTGAAAATAAATCCAATGATCTACAGGACGGGCAACCTCAAGACTATCTCCGTGACTAAGAAGATTCTCAATGACCGCTCTATTTGAAATGGTCTGCATGATTCCTTTATCTGGATACATATAATTGAAATAGGTTGACCAATCTAAATCACTTTTTTACCTAATTGATAGTTATAATCTGGATACATTTGCATGATTTGATGAATTGTATGATCGACATCTATCTCATCATGCCCGTAGAAATAAAATGTTCTCAAATGATTATGGGTTAAGCGACCTATATAAAGGATAGGATGTTGATTTGTGAGGGCTGGAATAATTTGATCTTCTATTTCGGCTAGATGATCGAACTCTTCGCTCGAAGATAATCCATCCTCCCTAGAATGGTTCATTTGTATTTCTATCCAAACTAAGGTTGATCTCTCAGTTATTGGTGCAATTTCTGCTAAAGCTAGATTTAAAAAATAACTTGCAGGTTGTTCATCTATTTGGCACATATAAAAATTCCAATTTTCTGGAACTTCTAATATTTGTCTCTCTGGGGATTTATTGAGTGTACGATTCTTCTTCGAAAAAAAATTGTCTATGAATCCCATTTGGATATCCTTTTTTATTTGATTAATATGATACCAAGCAAGATCAGTAAAATTCACGAATAATTTAATAAATATCAATCTGTGAAACGTTCAACTTCGTGCTACAATACGCACCAATCTTTAGCACGGCTTAAAAGCCCTAATTTATAGGACCCCCGCTAATGTTTGCCAATATTTCTATTGCTGAATTTGATCCAAAATTAGCTCAAGCGATTGCTTCTGAAGGCGAACGCCAAGAAGTTCATATTGAGTTAATTGCATCTGAAAACTATTGCTCTCCTGCTGTGATGGAAGCACAAGGATCAAAACTTACTAACAAATATGCAGAAGGCTATCCTGGCAAACGCTATTATGGCGGTTGTGAATATGTTGATGTAATCGAGCAACTTGCAATTGACCGTGCAAAAGAGTTGTTTGGTGCAGACTATGCAAACGTTCAGCCACACGCTGGTTCACAAGCAAACTCTGCTGTTTACTTAGCATTACTTAACCCAGGTGATACTGTTTTAGGTATGAGCTTAGCGCATGGTGGTCACTTAACTCATGGTGCGAAAGTAAGTTTCTCTGGTAAAACGTATAATGCGATCCAGTATGGCTTAAACCCAGAAACGGGTGAAATCGATTATGAAGAAGTAGAGCGTTTAGCTTTAGAACACAAGCCACGTATGATCGTTGCTGGTTTCTCTGCTTATAGCCAAGTTGTTGATTGGCAGCGTTTCCGTGATATCGCGGATAAAGTTGGTGCTTATCTTTTTGTTGATATGGCGCATGTTGCAGGTTTAGTTGCTGCTGGTGTTTATCCGAACCCAGTTCAAATTGCTGATGTAACAACGACTACAACGCATAAGACACTTCGTGGTCCACGTTCTGGTTTAATCCTTGCAAAAGCAAATGAAGAAATCGAGAAAAAACTTCAATCAGCAGTATTCCCAGGCAACCAAGGTGGTCCTTTGATGCATGCAATTGCTGCTAAAGCAATTTGTTTCAAAGAAGCAATGTCTGAAGAGTTCAAAACTTACCAACAACAAGTTGTTAAGAATGCTCAGGCAATGGCTGAAGTGTTAATGGCTCGTGGTTATGATGTTGTTTCTGGTGGTACAGAAAACCATTTATTCTTATTATCTTTGATCAAACAAGATGTAACGGGTAAAGATGCAGATGCATGGTTAGGTGCAGCGCATATCACTGTGAACAAAAATGCAGTTCCAAATGATCCACGTTCTCCATTCGTTACTTCTGGTATCCGTATTGGTACTCCAGCAGTCACAACGCGTGGTTTTGGTGAAGCTGAAGTTCGTGAGTTGGCTGGCTGGATCGCTGATATTATCGATAGCAAAGGCGATGAAAAAGTTATCGCTGAAGTAAAAGCTAAAGTTGAAGCTGTTTGTGCAAAATTCCCAGTATATGCAAATTAATTGTTTTATTAAATAACATTCTAAGAGCACCTCAATCTTCGGTTTGAGGTGTTTTTTATTTTGCTGATTTAAATTTGGTTAAAGGATTTAATGCTGAGACTGAATCCTTTAATCGTAAAAAATTAAATGAAAGCTAACTGAGCTAAATAGGCTTCAATACCAGTTTCATATTGCTTAATTTGATTTTTATCTAAATTGGAAAATAAAGCCTTTTGATTTTCTTTCTCAACTATACGAAAGTCTTCTTCTATCCGATTGGAATAACTATGAAGCAGTTGTTGTTTTATTCGATCAGCAATTTGATATTGCATTTGTTGTACCTGTTGTTCTAATTTTGTTTTATTCTCCTTTGATTTCATGATGCCATAAACCAAACCACCTGCTGCACCAATAATCGTTACAGGTAAAGCAATCGCAGCCAAGGCAGCTCCAAACGTTACCGTTGCAGCACTTGCTCCTAATGTGGCGGCATAGGCAGAAAAAGCGATGCCACCAGTTGCAGATACAGCAGCAGCAGTTTTTGCTGTTTCCATTGCATCAATTTCTTGATGAGACATTCCATAAGATTGTAATTGATGGCTAATATATAAATTTTCTTTTTGACTAAACTCCGCAAGACGGATTTGAGATTGTTGAGTTACTGTATTAATAATATCTGTATATCCTGTTCGATATTGGTGTTGTACTTTATCATTAAGTATATGTAGATGATATTGTGTAATCTCATCTAATGAAGTCATATTTGGTTGTGATGAACGCTCTTGAGATAATATTTTAGATAAAGTATTTGGAACATTGTTACCAACGGCTTTCATCATATTTGAGACAGGTGAAGTTGATTGCTTATTTATATTATTGCGTATTTGTAATTCTAATTCAGCATCATAACTTAATTCATTACAACTTTGCTCAATCAAAATATGTATATCATCAGATAGTCTATTTTTTTCATAACGTAAATTTTCTGAAAAATCTTGCTGTTCCTGTTGTAACTTCTCTAATTTCCGAAGAGCAGATTCATGGTAGGATTTTTCTTGTCCAATTAATGAATTTAGTGAAGAGTGCACACTATCATTTTTAACTTGAGGGGCTTTTTCATTGACTTGCTCTACCAAATAATTTTTAAACTCATCAAAATAATCAGTATATTTGGAATCCTGTTTTTGTTGAAAAGCATCAAAGGCAGACACAGCAAAGAAATTTTGGAAAAATTCTTCTGAATTTCGTCTTAAATAACGGATCAATTTTTCAGGCGAATCTTCTGTTTCATCAATTTTATTAATCACTGCAATGATTGGTTTCCCCAATTTTGCCAATTCTGCAACTTGCTGCATGACATCAGTCTGGCCCAAATGATTAGCATTAAATACCCATAAAGCTAAATCAACCTCTTGCATAATATTTTGTGTGATTTCAGCATTTTGATTAGTAACAGTTGCCAATCCAGGGGAATCAGTCAACAATAATTCTTTAAATTGATGTTGATGTGTTTTTACGACAATTTTAGTGACTTTTTCAGCAAATTCTAATTGCTCCTGACTTGTACCAAAAAATGACATAATATTATTATGTTCAATAATTTGTTCTTGACCATCTTTATAAACAATGGTGGTTGAAGATTGCTCTGCATAGCCAATTTCCCAAATTGCAGCCGTTGCTTCTAAAATATTGGTTGGGGAAATTTCTTGCCCGACAAGGGCATTGATTAAAGTTGATTTTCCTGCTTTGACTTCACCAATAAGAAATACTTTTAATGTCGTATTTAAATCAGCTTTAATTGTGGATAGACGTTTTGAAATATCTTGGATTTGAATATTTAAATCGACTAAGTCAGCAACCTGTTGATTTTGACGTAAAGGAGATTGCTTTAAGACATTTTCAATTTCACAGCACTGTTGTAAACTCATATTAAATTCCGTTTAGCTAAACAATAGATGGGCGAAAGTTTCTTTTTGAAATTCAGTATTCTTGACTTCATCCAAGCTTTCAAAAATCTTAAGGACTTGTTGTACTTTGTCAGACTCAAGATGCAATGTTGCAAAAGCATGTTCAGCATCTTGCTGTAATATTGGAATTGCTTTATCAAATAAAGTATTGATAAATTTTTGATTGATATTTATACAACTACTCTCTAAATTTATTAAATTTTCTCGCATACTGTCTTTTGCTTTATCTAGTTTACTTTTACCAAATAAAAAGCCAATCAATCCAGCGGCAATGCCGATAGGACCTAGTAAAGCCATACCAATGAAGGCAGCCCCACCACCGATGAATAAGCCACCCATATCAAGTTCTGACAAATTTAGATGTTGTATATCGGCTGTGTCGTCTAGTATGTTTTCAGAATTTATATCTGAAAATTGATAATTTTTAATATACTTATATTTAGTAAAATGTTCAGTGTCGTATTTTAGGTGCTTTTCCATCGATTCAGATAGTTTTTTTATACTATTGTTATGATATTGTGATTGATAGTTCTTTAATAAATCTAGTCGAAATATATAATTTTCTATATACGAAGTATGTTGTGATGATGGCATCTCAACTAATTTTCCAGCATGTATGTTAATATTATTTTCTACAAGCCTTCGATATTCTGAAAATTTAACTTTCCATTCATTCTCAAGTTGAGTTTTTAGATTTTCTAAATCTTTATTTGCTTTTGTTAATCTATGTTGTAATTTTTTATGATCTATACTTAAACGATCTAAATAAGGTTGAAAAAAATTACTTTGATGGGTAGATATTTCACCATTGAAACCTTGAGATTTAGATTGAATACGTAAATTTATGGCATTATAATAGAAGTACTGGTTGGTGATATCACATAAACGATTATAACCACTACGTTCTAATAAAATAGGATCATCATTTTTAATAGCATCCATTGCTTGTTTGGCAGAGTAGGGAATAATATCTAGGAATTTATTGCCGAAAATATTTTTTGCAGTTTGTACAACATTATTTAATGCTTCTTGCCCGCCTTGTTGAATGATTTTATCTGAAAAATTAAGTACAGCAATGATATTATGAATCCCTTGATGTTCTGCATGGGCTTTGGTTAAAGATTTTTCTAAATATTCTAGTGCTGCTTTGGGAGTGTTTGCTGCTAGTGTTGTTGCATCAAGTATCCATAGTACGCCATCGGCTTGATGATAAAAGTCGCCAATATCTTCACCTCTTACACCATCTTCACCGTGTGTTCCTGAATTTGCTTGTGACAATCCAGGAGTATCAATTAGGGAAAATTTATTCAAAACAGTTGAATCTCTTAAATCAGTTAATGCCCAACGTACTTCACGAATAGGTGAGCGATATAAAAGTTTATCTTGTAATTCTTGACGTAAACCTGATTTTTCTTCAATATTGGTAAAATTTTTAGCTAGTTTACGATATTCCTTATCAATTAAATCTTCACTATCTTCTCGTTTTTCTTCCTCTTGAATAATTAATTTTTTTGCTTTATCTATGTCATGGTATTGTTCAGGACGGTTATCCCGAAATAAAAATTTTACAGATTTGTTATTATTTTCTTTAGCTTTAAAGAATAGATCTGTTTTCCATGTTTTTGGTAATGTAGCAACATCTGCGACATAAGAACCAACAAGAGAATTGAGCACAGAGGATTTACCAGCATTTCCTACACCAATCATATAGAGCATATAGGGTAAAGTCATCGTTTCTTGCAAGCTATTTAATTTAATGACTAATTCTGAAAAATGATTGACTTGTTCACTTAATAATGAATTATTATGAATAGATATATCCTTAAATTCTTGATAGAGATATTCTACTTTTTTAGTTGATTGCCTCAGAAATTCAGTAAATTTTTTAAGATTTTTTTCATTTTGAGTTTGAATAAGATGATCGTCAAGTTGGTTGACAATTTTTTCAAAGTGTAAAAAAGCTTGTTGAATAGACGAATGTTCAATAATGGGATTCATATCATTCCCTTATGTATAGATGAAATAAGGTAAATCATGATAATGCTAAAGAAAGTTATAAGGCCCATAATAATAAAAAGGAATAAATTCTGTTTTGTTTGTAGTTCATTTATTCTAGTTTGTAACTGTAGATTATTTTTATTTAGTTCACTAAATTTAGTTTCAGTCATATTGATATTTTTATCTAAATTTTTCTTAATATCATTTTCTATTTTTGTAGAAAGGTGCTGAGATAAATTATCAATATTTTTTTCTATAACGAATGTTTTTTTTGAAATATCAGAAATCGTTTTATTCATTTGTTGAATATGATCAGATGATTCTTGCATTTTTTGTGTAACAGTGATTATTTTACCTGCAATAGGAACAATATTTTCTTTTACGATGGCAGTTGATATATTGTCCACTAATTGAACAAAGTCTTGATACAATTCATTTTTGGGATTGTTGATGTGCATAACATACTCCGATTTATAACTAAAATAAAGAATAGCGACATTAGTCGCTAAGACAAGGAAATCCAGGAAAATAGCAGAATGGCAATCAGTATATTTCCTTATGTTCGGACAGCTAGTTGTGCTAGTGAATGATTAGTCTGTTCAGGATGAACCAACGCTTGATATTGCTCTAATGCTTGATTCATTCGAGCAATACGATTTTTCATTTCTTTATGAAAAAACTTACTGGATTCACGCAAACTCACCCAACCGGCTTGAGCTTGGTAAAATTCACTGTCTTTGAGTTGATGATTCAACCAATCAGCTAAATCCTGTGTTCTTTGCAAACTTTCATTTTGAATTGCCATAAATTGAGCATAGATTGGCTGTTCCGAAAAATGCATTTCACGCTGTAACGGTGCAATAAATCGCTGTTTAAAATCCTGCATTTGTTGTTTTTCTTGTTGAATACGAGCTTTAACCACATTGGCATTAAACCAACGAGCAAAGGCAATAAGCTCTTTGACCACAACATCACGTTGCTGACAGATATCTTCACGTAATAAAGCATCTGCACCCGTACCACCTGCAACCCCACCCAGATACGCACCGACACCAGCTCCAACAATCGTTCCGACTGGGCCGACGATACTACCAATAGTGGCCCCGATTATTTTCCCTGTGCCTGCCCCTGCAGTACGTAATACCACTTCTTTTGTGATATTTTTACCGTATTGTTGAATATTTACCCGACCATACGAAAAATCGCCATAATTCCGATGAGCTGCAAAAGCAATTGCGAGTATGGGGATCGCAAGCAGACCCTCCATTGCTCCAAAATTATCTAAATGCTGTAACGATTGCTGGGTAGTATTTTGGACTTCGCTATAACTTAAATTTGGGTCGATCATCACTAAAGGATGGTTGCCTAATTGATCCGCCAGTTCGTTATTGGTAATCACAGGAATATCAGGATATTTTTCAAAATGTTGTAAGACATAATTGGCATCCATTGAACATTTCACCTGCATCGGCACACCATCAACCAACAAATCCCATCCGATTTGATTTGCCGTGTCAGGCATCGAAACCGAATGACCCTCACGCACCAAATTCATTGCAACTTGCTGTTCGGCGACATAACCTATCAATCGGGTGGTTGCTCCGACTGATTGCAAAGTCTGCTCGCCAATATTCTGTATATCTCCAAACGCATCAGGTGAACCACTGGATGCAAATGTAATCGCATCTAATATCGTTGGGTCGATTTGGCTATATGTCCATAATGACCCTGCGGTTAAACCCATTGCCGTAATAGCCGCTTCATGTTGCGGTAGTTTTGGTTTTAACAGTTGAGTAATTTCATGATTTAATTGACGATTAGTATTAAGACTTTTTTCAATCTCCAAGCCTGTTAATAATACAGGGGCAGAATCAATTACATCCTTGCTATAAGGTAACGTCGATTCACGCCCACCCAACTTTTTACCGAGATTCTCACCAAATAAACGAATTCCACGGCCCAAACTAGTTAAAGAACCTGTCGATTTTGATCGACCTTGTTTCAATGAATAAGTTAAAATCAATTCTTTTACTTGTTGAGTAAGTCGTTCAAATTCAGCATTCCAAATTTTATGCTCATTGATAGCAAGTAATACATTAAAGGCGTATTCCGCATCGGAAATATTTGGACTGTATTGTTTTTGGCGAGCCAATAAAGTGTGTAATAATCCTAATAATGCAGTTTGATAACATTCAAGATTCGGGCTGTGCGTATGTAGCAAATTTAGATAAGATGACAAAGCATCATCATATTTTTGTTGTTGAAAATAAAAATTTGATAACATTAAGATATTATCAAAACAAGGGGCAATATTGGCGATATGCTGTAATAAATGTAGATGATAAATAGACGTTGGACGTTGTGATATTTTTCTGGCAATTTCAATTAGTTGTTTTTGCTTTAAAGAGTGATGTTGTAGTTTATACATCATCCATTGTTCATACCAATGTTGTTGTTGTTCTAATTGATAAATATATAAATCTTGCTCCAAAGTGCTTATGAGCCAGTCAATCAGGATAAGATAAAATGTTGATTGTGACGCATCAAAGACCCAGCCTGAAAATTTACGTAAAGCTATTTTTTTTTGTGAATCAGTCCATTGTGAGTTAATTTGTTCAGTGGTTAGTAATAAGAAAGCGTCTAAGGTGCTTAATTTGGGGTATTGTTGTATAGCCTGAAAACGAGATTGTAATAAATCAAATTTCAACACAACAGTGACTCCATGTCAGAAAAAAATAATAAGTTTTTAATGTAAATTTTTAGAAAGAAGTCGTGAGTGCTGAACTTTACTGCATAATTTTATTAGAATTGCTTCTCATAGCTATGCCCACTCTTAGACCGATATTATAAATATAAATCATACGATTTATTATATCAATAACCATTGAAAAAATAAGGTGTTATCTATCTTAAGTTTATTTTTTAGTTATTTGTGTGAGCATTTGAACCTCTATAGTTCTTTTATAGTATAGGCGTGAGATATTCGATACATTGTAATTGTTGCACATAATACATGGACAAAAATAAAGCACCCGAAGGTGCTTTATTTGAATCAATGGCGACGATGTTTTTTCTTTTTCCACTTTTTCTTTTGGTTTTGGCGGCTATCATAATAGCGATCTTGTCCAACTTGACGGCCCAAGGCAGCACCGCCAGCGGCGCCAGCAGCAGCACCGATATAACCACCTGTGGTTCCACCGACATTTTTACCTACAGCATATCCACCAACACCACCTAAACCGCCACCAATTGCAGCTTCGGTACGAGTACGTTTGCTACTTGCCGCAGCAGCGCCACCAGCACCACCTACAGCAGAACCGATCAAAGCGCCATTATGACCGCCAATTTCTTTACCAATTGCAGTACCCACAACACTACCCAGCGCAGATGTAGCAGCAACACGTGTTGCATTATCAGCATAAGTTGTCGTTGCTACAGTTGAGCTCGCTAAGATCGCACCCAATAATAAAATATTTGCTTTCATCATGACTCCATGTCCATCATCAATTGGACATCATTTCTAATGGCTGCAAATGTAACAAGGTTTGAGTGATAAATTGTGAAGACTATCGACCGTATTATTACGGTTTGGTGAATGGGTTGTAATCTTATGTTACGCTCAGCTCAAAATTAAGCCTTACTTCATAACTTAACAATAAATCTGATCTGTTATTTCAGTAGACGGAATGATTTATCGTTATCTAAGCAGCATAATTTGTGATGAAATGGTGCTGTAATAGTAAGTTAGCCAGTTTCTCTATGTCTTTTGATTCTTAGAATCTGTAAACTATGCGCAATTTTTTGATTTTACTCGTGCTCTTTTTTTGATGTGCACAGAGTCTTTAGATTTGAGATATTCCACCCATGAAAGCATCACTCCGTTTAAGACTAGATCAACTGTGTGATCGTCACGAAGAGCTGACTGCATTGCTCGCTGATGTAGAAGTAATTTCGGACAATAAACGATTTCGTAAACTGTCCCGTGAACATAATGATTTAACTGAAATCACCGAAGTTTGGGGTAAATATCGTCAAGCAGAAGAAGATATTGAAACTGCTGAAATGATGAAATCAGATCCAGATTTCAAAGATATGGCAGAGGAAGAAATTAAAGAAAATAAAGCACTATTAGTTGAGCTTGAAGATCAATTGAATGTGTTGATGATTCCTAAAGATCCAAATGATGCAAATGCTGCTTATCTTGAGATTCGTGCAGGAACAGGTGGTGATGAAGCAGCAATTTTCTCTGGCGATTTATTCCGAATGTATAGTAAATATGCGGAGACACAAGGCTGGCGTATTGAAGTGCTTTCAGAAAATGAAGGTGAACATGGCGGTTATAAAGAAGTCATTTGCCGGATAGATGGTGAAGGCGTATATGGTCGCTTGAAATTTGAAAGTGGCGCACATCGTGTACAACGTGTGCCTGCGACAGAGTCTCAAGGTCGTGTACATACTTCAGCATGTACCGTTGCCATTCTTCCCGAAGTTGATGTGGATACAACCGTAGAAATTAATCCAGCAGATTTACGTATCGATACTTATCGTGCTTCAGGTGCAGGTGGTCAGCACATTAACAAAACAGATTCGGCAGTACGTATTACTCATATTCCATCAGGGGTCGTGGTGGAATGTCAGGAAGAACGTTCACAGCATAAAAACAAAGCCAAAGCGATGGCTCTGTTAGTGTCGAGATTAGAAAATGCCAAACGCGCAGCTGCTGATGCTGCAACTTCGGAAATGCGCCGTGATTTGGTTGGTTCTGGTGATCGTTCTGAGCGTATTCGTACTTATAACTATCCGCAGGGTCGTATGACTGATCATCGTATCAATCTGACTTTATATAAGTTAGATGCAATTATGGAAGGTGATTTAACGGAATTGCTGGATAGCTTACATCGTGAATATCAAGCCGATCAGTTAGCAATGCTTGCACAGGAAAATGGCGGCTAATGAATATCGCTCAGGCATTAGAAATCAAAGGTGAAATCGATAGCTATGAGCGTCAAGAAGCTGCATGGTTGCTTGAACACATTTTAGGTGTTAATTCTTTGGAGTTAAAACTAAGACTTGAGCAAGAGTTAACTGAGATCCAAGAGCAAGCTTATCTAGATGGGCTTGCACGCATTGAGCAAGGCGAACCACTGGCTTATGTCACGGGTTCACAGCCGTTTTGGACGCTCGATTTAAAAGTTACACACGATACTTTAGTGCCACGTCCAGATACAGAGATCCTCGTTGAAACGGTGTTAAAGCTATCACTAGATCCGCAGGCTAATATTGTTGATTTAGGCACAGGGACGGGTGCAATTGCTCTGGCATTGGCAAGTGAGCGTCCACAATGGTCTGTGACAGCAACTGATATTTACCAACCAACCTTGGAGGTTGCTCAGGAAAATGCGTTAAAGCATGGCTTATCTCAGGTGAAGTTTGCCTGTGGCGCTTGGTTTGAGGCTTTGGTGGAACAACAGCAATTCGATTTGATTGTGTCTAATCCGCCTTACATCGATCCTGATGATGTACATATGCAAAAGCTAAAATCTGAGCCTGAACGAGCTTTGATTGCAGCCAATCATGGTTTGGCGGATATTGAAATAATCATTGCACAAGGTAAAGCTTGGTTGAAAGCAAAAGGCTGGATTGCACTCGAACATGGTTATGACCAAGGACGAGCCGTACGTGAAATTTTTGAGCTGCACGGTTTTGAACAAATCCAGACCATCAAGGATTATGGTAGCAATGATCGTGTGAGTTTGGCACAAAAAGCAGGCTAATTATTACTTTGGGTAGAATGCTTTACAACTTGTGCCAATTCAGTATTACCTTGTTGTTCTAAGCCTTCTACTATTCCGATCGCATCGATCGGATCACGATTTTGGCTCATTTTAAACTGGCCGACCATCTCAGATACTTGAATTTCAACAGCCACAATGTGTCGTAACTCTTCCGCGATATATTCGCTTGGCGCATCTGACATTTTCCATGGTTTGTCCTGTTTGGCTTCATGTGTTCGAGTTAGGCGTGCCAAGATTCCACGTAATACTTTTTCATCCTGAGAGAAATAAATTTTTCCTTTGACGTGAACGACTTGATAATTCCAAGTTGGTACATGCTGATGATGTTGCTGTTTGGATGGATACCAATTGGGGCTGATATATCCTTGTTGGCCTTGGAAGATCACAAGAACTTCAGCACTATTGTCTATTTGTGTATGGAGTGGGTTGTTTTTGGCGATATGAGCAACTAAAGTCGCATTTTGTTCATCATTAACTAGCAACTCAATAGGTAAATGCATAGCATCTAGCCCTGCATTATTCTGAGTGATGAGAGTCGCAAAAGGATATTGGCGAATTAAATCATGTAAAACATCTTGACGCGTTTCTTTAAATATTTGAGGGATGTACATGAGTCAACTCCATTCACTAGCCTAAATGATGTAGGCGATTCTGTTTGTTCGGTGCAGATTTTCGATAACTTCCTGGACTCACGCCACTCCATTTTTTAAAAGCACGATGGAAAGCACTAGGATCATGGAAATTAAGATCATCACTAATACTTTGGATAGAGTCGTTGGTCTTGCTTAGTCTCTCAATCGCAATATCACAACGAATATCATTTTTAAGTTGTTGGTAACTTACACCTTCATGTTTCAATCGTCTTTGAATCGTCGCTGTAGACATATTTAATTGTTGTGCAATGTCTTTCAGTTCGGCCCATTCTGATGGTGGTTGCAACAGCAGTTGACGACGAATTTGAAGACTAAGCGAATTTTCATTTTTAAAACGTACAATTAAGTTATAGGGTGTATGTCTTAGAAAATCATTTAACGCTTGTTTGTCTTTTTTAATTTTATGCTTGAGATAATGGGCATCGAATTCAATACAGTTTTGCGTTGCATGAAACTGGATGTTTTCACAAAAACGAATCCGATAATCTTGTATTTCAACAGGTTGATGGCATTTGAAAGACATCTTTAGAAATGCAATTCGTTGGTCGCTTAACCAACACATTAAGCTATGTACTAACATCAAGAAAGTTGAATAGGTGAACATACGTTTCGGCTGATCACGGTCATGCAGAATTAAATAGGCTTTGCTACCATTTTGAACCAACTCACCATGAATATCATCAAGAATTAAACTTAGGAATTTTAGAATTTCTCGAATAGCTTGTTCTAGTGTATCTGCTTCAAATGCAAGTTTTGCCAATAGCTTGTAACTGCCACGACGCATCGGGTGGGAGTCCATGCCAAGAAACTCATCATTCATACTTTCAGCAAGCTCTACCCAAAGTTGAGCACATTGGGTAACGGGAATACGTGCTTTGGCAGAAGTTAATAGCTCAGCTGAAATACCGGCCCGATTCGCAATATTGACAATATTTAAACCACGACTTGCGGCAACACTCAATGCTTCACGTATTAAAGCATTTGAAATTGTATCTTTGGCAGAGTTAAGGTCAGGTGGGGGATTTTTGCTCATACACGCATGTAATACAGGAGAGTAAATAGTTGAATGCTCAAAAGTTGCATTAAATTTGCTACTTTTTGGAATTGTATCGAAAAAAAGTTGAGATTACTCTCAGTTATAAAAATTTATATCTTTAATTTGATAGGAAATGTAAATGAAAATTCAAGGAAAACATTTTGTTATTACAGGCGGTGGCTCTGGTTTAGGTGCAGCAACGGCTGAATATTTAGTTGAAAAAGGCGCTTCTGTGACTTTGGTGGATATGAATGCTGAAGTTGGCGAGCAACAAGCGAAAGCTATAGGTGACCAAGCAGAATTCGTAAAATTAGATGTAACGGATGAACAAGCAGCTGAGCAGTTCTTTAAAGATGTTGTTGAAAAGCATGGAAGTCTACATGGATTAATCAATTGTGCTGGGGTGGGACCGTCGGCAAAAGTAGTGGGTAAAGATGGAGTTCATGATTTGGCAATGTTCTCTAAAGTCTTGCATATCAACGTCACTGGAACATTTAACATGTTGCGTTATGCAGCAGATGCGATGAGTAAGAATAGTGTGGAAGAGGGTGACGAAGATCGTGGTGTGATTGTCAATACGGCTTCAGTTGCTGCTTTTGATGGACAAATTGGTCAAGCAGCTTATTCAGCATCAAAAGGTGCTGTTGTTGCGATGACTTTGCCGATTGCGCGTGAGTTAGCACGTCATAATATTCGTATCATGACAATTGCACCAGGTATCATGGAAACACCGATGCTGAAAGGTCTGCCACAAAATGTTCAAGATGCACTTGGGCAAATGGTTCCTTATCCTTCACGTTTAGGGCGTCCTGAGGAGTTCGCTCGCTTAGTGGCTCACATCGCTGAAAACGCATATCTCAATGGTGAGGTTATCCGTTTAGATGGTGCAATTCGTATGGCAGCGAAATAGATTGGGTTGTTTGAAAAGTACAGCCAATGCTGTACTTTTCACTTTTAATGTATCAGTTTGTAGTCTATTTTGACGCATCGTAGATTTGCTTATATATTGATAATGAAAATTATTATCAAGATTGGATTGAAATCATGCGATATCTGAACAAAGGTTTACTTACATTACTAGTATGTTCGAGTGTAAGTATTTCAGCTTTTGCAAACTTCACTCAAGCACCATTGCCATATAAAAGTGATGCTTTAGAGCCTGCTATCGATCAGCAAACGATGGAAATTCATTATGGTAAACACCATAAGGCCTATGTCGATAACTTAAATGCTCAGATCAAGACCTATCCAGAGTTGGATAAATTGAATATTGAGCAGATTCAGCAACAGATCTCTAAATACAATGTTGCAGTTCGTAATAATGGTGGTGGACATTTTAACCATGCATTTTTCTGGGAAAGCTTAGCCCCAACTGATAAAACGGGTAAGGTAAGCCCTAAATTGTTAAAGCAAATCAATCAAGATTTTGGTTCATTTAAAGCTTTTCAGGAACAATTTAACCAAGCAGCGACCAGTCGTTTCGGTTCAGGATGGGCATGGTTGATTGTAAATCCACAAGGTAAATTAGAAATTATCTCAACACCAAACCAAGATAACCCATTAATGGATATCGCAGAGAAGAAAGGTCAGCCTTTGCTAGGTTTGGACGTTTGGGAGCATGCATATTATTTGAAATATCAAAATCGTCGAGCCGATTACACCAATGCATTTTGGAGTGTGGTGAATTGGAATAAAGTAAATGATCGTTATCAAAAAGTAAGTAAATAGTTTTTGATAAGGTATCCGAGACAAATAAAAGTGATGGTTGAAACCATCACTTTTTTATTTGGATACGTTTATTGATTTTCCCAACGTTTATAAGCACGATTAAAACTAGAAAGTGATGAATAGCCTAAATTCCTTGCAATCTCATCTTTTGTTATAAAAGGATTCAGCAATAATTTTTGTGCTTTTGCTTTTCGTACTTGATCATAAAGAATCTGAAAACTTACATTTTGCTCTTGCAGCATCCGTTGCAAAGTACGTTTGGTTAGATTGAGTTTTTGAGCAACTTGATCAATATTGAGCAAGCCTTGATGCTGATCATCGATCAAATTTTTAACACGATGTAAAATATTTTGTGTCGCCACCAGCTCATCAAGCTCTTTCTGACATAATAATTTAAATTTTTCAGACGTTAGTGGGTCAGACATGCTTAATGGTTTCTCTAAAAACTTCGCTGAGCTTATTAAGCGTGTATGGGGTTGTTCATAATGTATTTCAGCAAAGCTAGATGCCAAAATATGTTTAAAACGAGAAAAATATTCAGGACACTTACATTGTAGATCTATACTTGGTTTAAAATCTGGAATAAAGAACCTTACCAAATGCACAAAGCCGGTTAAAAAGAAAACACAACTAAATTCATAAGCTTGCAAGTCACAAGGGTCGTTAAAATCCATTGCAGATTTATCATAAATAATATTGTAATAGGCCAATTCATTTTCAACGACAAAATGTAAATCAACAAAGGAACATTGCAGACTCACAAATTGATTGATGGTTTGAATAGCATCAAGTGGATTTTTGGCAATCGCAACAGTGAAACCAAGTAAACCATGAGAACTGATTTTTAATTGTGTACTTGCATAAAAACCGATGCCTTGTTCTTGGGTCAAATCAATTGTTCTTGCAATAACTTTTTTGAAAGAAGTTAGACTAATTTTATAATTAATATCATGCAATTTTTCTATTTCTACTCCTGTGCCCCAAAATAATTCTTCTGCTGAAATATTCCATCGAGCAACGACTTCGCTTAGTAAGTGGACATAAGAACTACTAATAAAATGTGGATGATGAAGGCGGGGAATACTCATGGTATTAGGGGAATTCCTTTTGTAGTTTTGCTGAAATTTAGTAGAAATTAAAACAGTAAAATTAATTTGGAAATGTTCATTCATCGGATTTTTTTCATTTCATACCCAAATTGGCGTGAATTGTTATGATTTTGGCATCGTTTGTTTTAGTCTAAAAATCACACAATATTTTGAAGGAGTATACTTTGCGAGTCTTGTGTACGTTAGGAATGGATCCTCGTATATAACTTAGGACTAAGTTGTTGTAATAAAAATCAAAAATGCTTGGAGCAGAAAAGTGAAGAAAAAATATCTCAATGCAATAGTTTTAACGACGGGCATGCTCATTAGTGGTGGATCAGTTGTACATGCTGGTTTATTTAGTTTTCTATCGCCAAAAGCATCATGGCAAAACTGTGATGTGAAATCTTGTTCGGTAGGTGGAAGTACAAATGTCACTTCTAGTTATGCAAAAACGAAATATCCGATTGTATTAGCTCATGGAATGTCAGGGTTCTCGGCTGTTGGCCCATTGCAGTATTGGCATGGAATTACTGAAGATTTGGTGAGCAATGGTGCGAATGTATTTGTTACACAACAAGCTGCATTTAACTCATCAGAAGTAAGAGGAGAACAACTACTCTTACAGACCAAACAAATTTTAGCCATAAGTGGTGCTGAGAAAGTGAACTTGGTCGGTCATAGTCATGGGACGCATTCCATTCGCTATGTAGCGGGTTTGATGCCCGATAAAGTAGCCTCCGTTACCGCTGTTGCTGGCCCAGGAAAAGGTTCGAATGTAGCGGATGTGGTCTATGACTTTACACAATCACCAGTTGGGCCAATAGCTGCACCTGTCATTTCTGCTGGGGTAAATGCATTTGGTGCGTTGATTGGAATAGGTTCAGGTAACTACTATGACCAAGATTCTTTGGCTGGACTTTGGTCGCTGACGACTGCTGGGGCAGCAGAGTTTAATCAACGTTTCCCTGCTGGAATACCGACGGCAGCATGTGGTTCAGGGCGAGAACTTGAAAGTAACGGTGTTCGTTATTACTCATGGACTGGAATAAGTCCGTTTACAAATGCACTCGATCCATTTGATTATGCCCTAACGGCGACTTCATTGCTGATTCCGGGTGATAGTGATGGATTAGTTCCGCGTTGCTCAAGTCATCTTGGTACGGTCATTCGCGATAACTATGCATTTAACCATCTAGATGAAGTGAATCAGGTTCTAGGATTGGTTGGTTTCTTACAAAACCCTGTAACACCATTCCGCTTACAAGCGAATCGTTTAAAAAATCTAAATTTATAAGCAATATAGGGTAAGGGAGTAATTGATTTACTCCCTTCGTTTGATCATGGAAAGCTGAGAAACAATAGAGTAATGGATTATGAGTGTTCAGAATTTTAATAATAAAAAAATCATTTTAATTGCGACTATATGCTTAATTATTTTCCTTGCTTTTATTTATTGGGTGTTTAAGCCATCAGTTCACGACCAAAGTCCTTTGAATAATTCACATTCACAGCGTGGCATAAATAGCGTAAGTGTTGAAAATAATTCTCAAGCACAGCTCTCAGGAAAGTTGCCTATTCTTGCCCCATCTTTACAAGGCACAGAAATTGATTGTCCTCTCCAAGTCGATGGAGACGGTAAATTGATTCTCACGATAGGTATTCGAAGCTGTTTTGATTATTTCTTTTCGAGTTTGGGAGAAAAAACAGAAACTGAATTAATTGGAGATATTCGTCAGTATCTACGTGCTACCTTGCCAGAAACAGCAGCAAATTATGGAATTTACTTACTTGATCAGTATGTTGCTTATACGCATGCATTAAAAAACTTGAAAACCAGCACGCATTTCAAAAAAGATGAAATTGATAAATTTCAAAATATTGTTGATCAAATGTCGAAGTTGCAACAGCAGTTTTTCAATGCGGCAGAAATTCAAGCATTTTTTGGAAATGAACGAAATTTTAATCAATTCAGTATTGATCAAATGCGTATACATGCCAATAAGACTTTAACAGCACAGCAAAAAGCAACTGAGTTAGCAAAGTTAATAGATCAATTGCCTCCTACTTTGGCTGATGGTGTCCGAGTGTCGATGCAATTTGCTGAATTACAGCAACTGACACAAGAAATTAAGGAAAAAGGTGGCTCTGCTCAAGAATTGCGGAATATGCGAGAAAGCTTGTTGGGTGTTGAGGCCGCTGATCGTTTGGAGAAAGTTGATCAAGAAGAAGCGGTTTGGCAGAATCAGGTAAACAGTTATTTGTCACAACGCGATCAGATTTTAAAGAGCGATGTTGATGATGCGAGCAAGCAACGTGCTTTAAACCAGCTTAGAAATAACTCATTTGCAACCAAAGAGGAGTTATTAAGAGCACAAACTTATGAAATGATGCATGATCGTAAGAAATCCTAATTGAAAAGCTGCCTATGCGGCAGTGAACTTACCCTTAATAAATGCCTGAGGACGCTTAACTTTCTAAGCTGCCTATACGGCAGTGAACAATGATGAAGATTCTTCTCAAAAAGAATCTGTTTTCTAAGCTGCCTATGCGGCAGTGAACTTTGTTTGTGAACAGTTCTTCGGAGTTCATGCTTTCTAAGCTGCCTATGCGGCAGTGAACCAATTAAAGCAGTTGAGCCACCATCTTCCAATTTTCTAAGCTGCCTATGCGGCAGTGAACGTATTCTGCCTAGTACGCTGCTACTATCTGTTTTTCTAAGCTGCCTATGCGGCAGTGAACTTTTTTCAAGAAAATCGTTTGCTTTCTCAATATTTCTAAGCTGCCTATGCGGCAGTGAACAGCTAGGTAAAATGCTTGGAAAGCCACGACAGTTTCTAAGCTGCCTATGCGGCAGTGAACTTTATGCCTTTTCAGATCCAACGAAAGCTGTTTTTCTAAGCTGCCTATGCGGCAGTGAACTATCTGGACGCACAAACAGGGCACGTGTGAATTTTCTAAGCTGCCTATGCGGCAGTGAACTGTAATCTCGACGATCAAAAATATCGCAATCATTTCTAAGCTGCCTATGCGGCAGTGAACTCATATTTGCCATCACATCAGATACAGAGCTATTTCTAAGCTGCCTATGCGGCAGTGAACAATAATGGTTAAATATTGAGCATTATTTATTTTTTCTAAGCTGCCTATGCGGCAGTGAACTCTTTTCGGCTGCTTGTTTAAGAAACTCAGTGTTTCTAAGCTGCCTATGCGGCAGTGAACCCTCACTTGCAACCGGCAACGGTAATCAAAGATTTCTAAGCTGCCTATGCGGCAGTGAACTTCGAGCAGCGTCTCTGCCCTTCAAGCGAACTTTTCTAAGCTGCCTATGCGGCAGTGAACTTGCGGATAACGCGTCTAAACGAAACCTTTTTTTTCTAAGCTGCCTATGCGGCAGTGAACAATAACAAGTTCTTACCCCGACTTGCAAAATATTTCTAAGCTGCCTATGCGGCAGTGAACGAGGTACGGCCACACGTATCGAAGCCCGGGGCTTTCTAAGCTGCCTATGCGGCAGTGAACACAACGGGTTCGCAAATGACAACGCTGCTCCGTTTCTAAGCTGCCTATGCGGCAGTGAACATCAGAGGTAGTACAAACACCGTTATTCTTGCTTTCTAAGCTGCCTATGCGGCAGTGAACTGCCCTCTATTTTCACTACCGTTCAAGTGGTTTTTCTAAGCTGCCTATGCGGCAGTGAACACTTTCCATCCTCTGTGCTTGAATCCAGTCAATTTCTAAGCTGCCTATGCGGCAGTGAACCAACCAGTTTCATCATACAGCCCTAAAAAACATTTCTAAGCTGCCTATGCGGCAGTGAACATATGAACAGCATAAAAGCCATATGAACTGAATTTCTAAGCTGCCTATGCGGCAGTGAACTGGATTGATTCCGCTAATTTTTGTTCCCTGTTTTTCTAAGCTGCCTATGCGGCAGTGAACCCGTATTTGGACCATTGGTAAACCAGTAAACTTTTCTAAGCTGCCTATGCGGCAGTGAACGTTCTAATTCAGTCATGACTACCCCTTGCAGCTTTCTAAGCTGCCTATGCGGCAGTGAACTGCTTGATGTAAAAGACTATCCCGAAGCAACATTTCTAAGCTGCCTATGCGGCAGTGAACTGCACCCAATAACGAGCTTGTATCACCCGAACTTTCTAAGCTGCCTATGCGGCAGTGAACATCGCATACAAGCCTTTAAAGCATCTTGTGGTTTTCTAAGCTGCCTATGCGGCAGTGAACCACAACAGCAAGCAACGTATAAATCACTTGTTTTTCTAAGCTGCCTATGCGGCAGTGAACGAGGATTTGAGTGTTTTGCAAGCACTTTGATATTTCTAAGCTGCCTATGCGGCAGTGAACAATAAAATAGCATAAATAAATTAAGAAAAAACATTAGCTTGGGTTGAAAAATACTTCAACACCCAAAGTTTTTATGCTGATTCATAAGGTATTGATTTTATTAAGCTGTTAAAGAGTAATAAAAATATTGGGGTAAATCCGTTGATTTGTCAAAATAAATGATGCAGCAAGCATTAAATGCTTTGCTAAATGAGATTAGCCACTTAAAATCAGCATTCGTTAAGCCGATTTTGAGATCATGGAACGTGTCTGATCATCTAGAACATACTTTTGAATTAACTGATGACGAAATGCATTTATATAGTCGTCAGATTTTATTAGATGGTTGGGATATTGAAGCACAAGAAAAATTAAAATTGGCAAATGTGCTGATTGTTGGTGCTGGAGGGATCGGCTGTACGAGTGCAGAGTTACTTGCTCGTGCAGGTGTAGGCAAAATAACGATCGTGGATGCAGATACAATTGAGATGAGTAATCTACAAAGACAAATCGCATTTACCTCAAATGATCTTGGGCAATACAAAGCAGAAACTTTGGCGAAACACCTACATGAGATTAACCCACATATACAAGTCAGCTATCAAAATACACGATTCGACGAAACGAATGCTGATGAATTGGTACAGCATCAAGATGTAGTGTTAGATGGTTGTGATAATTTTACGACGCGTTATCTCGTCAATGCTGTGTGTAAAACTCATCAAGTACCTTTGATTAGTGCTTCAGCAATCGGTTTCGAAGGCCAAATGTTTATGGTTGAATCTGATTCAGCATGTTATGAATGTTTGTTTCCTAAAGAAAATCAGACCAATGAAGGTCTACGTTGTGCTGAATCTGGGGTGCTTGCAACAACGCCTGTAATGATAGCGTCATTACAAGCACATCACACATTGTTGTTTTTGGGTTTAGGCTTAACGCCGCTCAAGCAAAAATTGTTGCTTTGGAATGGTCTGAATCTAACACAACGTATTTTGCAGTTTGAAAAAGATGTAAATTGTCCAGTTTGTCAGGCAAGTGCGTCGGTAAATTGAATAAATTTTGCTAAACTAATGCCATCTTCGAGGCAATGAAAGATTATGAAAAGAAATATTTTAGTTGATGGATTACGATCTGTTGCACGTATAGGTGAAACAGTGATTGTTGCAGCACAAGCAGGTGTTAAATATGCAACTGAGAAGCCTAGTAATGCAAAATTAATGCGAGAAACTTTTGAATCATTAGGTTCAACCTATATTAAATTAGGACAGTTTATTGCGAGTACGCCGTCTTTATTTCCACGTGAGTACGTTCAAGAGTTTCAAGGATGTTTAGATCAAACTCCAACTTTACCATTTAGCTATATTCAGCAGGTATTGGCTGAGGAGTTTGAGGGGAAAGATTTAAACTCGATTTTTAGTTTTATTGATGAGAACCCATTAGCTTCAGCTTCGATTGCCCAAGTTCATGCTGCCAAATTGGTTACAGGCGAAGATGTAGTTTTAAAAGTACAAAAACCAGGTGTTGAAACCATTTTATATACCGATTTAAATGTGGTGCACTGGGCAACCAAACTTCTAGAAAAAGCTGTACCAAAAATCAAATTTGCATCTTTATCTGAAATTGTGGATGAGATCAAAACACGTATGGTGCGTGAAGTTGATTTTATTGAAGAAGCACAAAATTTAGATGATTTTGTGCAATATCTGAATATTTCGGGCAATCAAGCTGCGACAGCACCAAAAGTTTATCACCAATTCTCTACACGCCGTGTTCTAACCATGCAGCGTTTATATGGTGTGCCATTGACAGATTTTGATGTGGTAAAACAGTATGCAAAAGACCCAACACAAGTATTAATCACTGCAATGAATACATGGTTTGGTAGTCTGATGTTGTGTAAAAGTTTCCATGCGGACTTACATGCAGGCAATTTGATGTTGCTTGAAGATGGTCGTGTTGGTTTTATTGATTTCGGTATTGTCGGTCAATTAAATCCAGAAGTGTGGACTGCTTGTATGGCGTTTATGGATGCCTTACAGCATACCAATTACATTGCCATGGCTGAAAACATGCTTAAAATGGGGATGACCAATCAGAAGATTGATACCCAAGTGCTTGCAGCAGATTTAGAGAGACTATTTAGTGGTGTTTTATTAGCTGATCCACAGGAAATTTTAAGCTCAAATCCAGCAGATTTGAATGATATTATGATGGATATGGTGGCTGTTGGTGAACGTCATGGCATCAAATTTCCTCGT
Organism: Acinetobacter haemolyticus; assembly: GCF_003323815.1. NCBI lineage: Bacteria > Pseudomonadati > Pseudomonadota > Gammaproteobacteria > Moraxellales > Moraxellaceae > Acinetobacter > Acinetobacter haemolyticus. The sequence goes on along the minus strand of NZ_CP030880.1, from coordinate 2,087,369 downwards.
GACTTCGCGTTATTATTCAAGCAAATGTTATATTTTGATCGTTTCATGCGTGTTCTTGCACCATATACCGATATTTATGCTGACCAGCGTTTGAAAATGGTTCACAATATCGAACCTGCTTCGTTGTTAAAGCACTAAAAATTTCAACGTAAAGTGATAATTGTTGTTTTATCCCCCTTTTTTATAAGGGGGATTTCATTTACTCAAAATTAGTAATGGTTTAAATAGATGAGATGTTAAGTGATGGATGCCATTATTATTGAAGGTTTAAAGGTTGATACTGTGATTGGTTGTTTCAACTGGGAACGCCAAATTATTCAACCGTTAATGCTTGATCTCACTATTCATAATGATCTGTCACAAGCAGCTCGATCAGATGAGTTAGAAGATACTCTTAACTATGCTCAGATTTGTGAGATTGCTGCGCAAGTGATTCAAGATGCAAAACCTAAACTGATTGAGCATGCTGCTCAGTTGGTACTAGAGGTCTTGTTTAATACGTTTCCTTCAATTGATTCTATTAGCATTACAATCCGTAAACCAGCCATCATTGCACAAGCAAATGCAGTAGGAATTCGCCTTGATCGCAACAGAAACGATTTTTGCGCTCGCGCTGGCGAGTAATGTTCAACAATTAGAAAATTTCAATTTTGCTTACGCTCAAATTATGAGTTTAGGAACAGTTGAGTTTTCTTCAATTTATGAAATCCCTTGTCGTGATGGGGTGGGTGCTGATTATTGGAATTCGGCATGTTTATTAAAAAGCCATTTAAGTGTTGATGAAATTGTTGATATATTAAAAAAATTGGAACAACAATCTGGGCGTGTCCGTCCATCGCATCATATTAGTTTGGATATCGATGTGATTGCGTGGGGCGAAAGTTTAGATCAGATGCAATTTAATCCTAAAAAACTACCGCTTGCTTTAGATGTAAAGATTCCTTTGTATGAGTTGTGGCCAAATCAGATATTACAATATGATCAAAACAGAAAATATCCGATTATAACGCTTTAATTTATTTAAAATTAAATGATAACAACAGGAATAACGTGATGAAAACTCTTGTTTCCATTTCTATTATGGCGGTTTTGCTATCTGGCTGTACGGCAATGAGTGTTGAGCAATGCAAAACAGCAAACTGGTTGAGTGTCGGTGAAAAAGATGGCTCAGCTGGATATGAATCTCGTTTAGATAAATATTATTCTTCTTGTCAGAAAGCCGATGTGGTTCCGAACCAAGCTTTATACGAAAAAGGCTATCAAAAAGGATTGGGATATTACTGTAGACCTGAATCCATTTTCAATGAAGCCTTAGAAGGGCGTGGTGATTATCGAGTTTGTTCGATAGAAAAGCGTGAGACATTACGTCCTTACTATCAAGTCGCACACGAATATTATCAAGCAAATTCGGAGTTTAATCGTTCACAGAGTGATGTGAGTCATTATTTGCGAGAGTTGGAACGTAAAGACCTATCTGCTAAAGATCGAGATGAATATAAGAAACGTTTATCTGATCTACGATCAAATCGTAATCGTGTACAGTTCCGTTATCAGGATGCGGTTCGAAATTTAGAGCGTTTTAAAGCAGAACACGGTTTGCCGTGATTGATAAGATGGCGTTATATCTTTATATAACGCCATTGTTTTTAGATGTAATAACTGGTTTTAGTCATTAGCTTAGAAATAGCTGTCATGGTAATGCGCACTGGTACAGGCAAATCCACACCACCTGCTTTTAATGCAGTATCCCGATGGTGTAGTTCATCTTCATTCATTTGCTCAAGGATCTTACGCGAGCGTTGATCTTGTTCAGGTAATTGTTGAAGATGCTCTTGCAAGTGTTGACTTACTTGGCGTTCAGTTTCAGCTACGAAGCCCAAACTATATTTATCACCTGCGATGCCTGCAATTGCACCCATACCATAAGATAAACCGTACCAAATTGGATTTAATACACTGGTATGGCTGTCTAATTCTTTCAAACGATCTTCACACCAAGCGAGATGGTCTTGTTCTTCAACGGCTGCTTGTTGCATTTCTTCACGGACATGCGGCAATTTAGCGGTGAGTGCTTGACCATGATAAAGCGCTTGTGCGCATACTTCACCACTATGATTGACACGCATTAAACCTGCAACATGGCGAGCATCACTGACACAAAGTTGTGAGGCTTCATCGTTTGCTGGATTGCTGCGCTGAGAAGTTGTTGCCCCTGGAACTAAACTGCGTAATGCTTGGTCAAATGAATTGATCAATTGATCCAGACCTGTGTAGTGACGCATAGATTAATCCTCTAATGTAGTAGGTGCATTTTTCAGTAATGGCTTCAGGCGTGTTAATAACCAAAATGAAAAAATGGCACTGAGAACAGCAGTAATGCTAAATAAGATTTTAATATCAATTTTCAAAATGCTTAAGATTAAAATTGAGAAAATTGCTGAAGAGACCATAAATACAGCATTTAATATATTATTAGCAGCGACAACGCGTGCGCGATGAGAGCGAGGTGAATAAGCCTGCATCATGGCATATAAAGGCACGATGTAAAATCCACCGCTAATACCTAATAGTGTAACAGCCAGCATAACATGATAATAAACAGCACCTTCAGAAAATACGTCACCTAAACTGAGCAGCTCACCAGTGCGTTCTGGTACAAAAGTTAAACTTGCTGCTAAGTAAAAAGCAAATACGGTTAAACCGATAGCACCATAAGGGACCATTTTAATATTAATTTCAGAGCCACCGATGCGTCGGCACAATAAAGACCCAATCCCGATTCCAACAGAGAAAAAGGTGAGTAATAAGCTCACTACATTTTCAGAGGCATGTAGATTTTGTTGTGTAAGCTGTGGGATTTGAGTGAGATAAGTTGCGCCATAGAACCAATACCAAGAATTTCCTAATAAAACGGTGAAAACAATAGGAATACTTTTGGCATATTTGATGGTTTGAAAACTAGTACGGAAAAAGTTCCAATCTATCTTTAAATCAGGGGCAGCAACTTTTTGCGGGAGAATAAAGCGACTTGCTAAATAGCCTAAGCATGCAATAATTAAAACTGTAATACTAATCCACAATAAGTTACCTGCGGAGGAAGCAATAACAGCTCCACCAAGGATCATACCAAACAAAATTGCAATCGATGTACCCGACTGAAAAAGCGCATTTCCAGACATGAGTTCTTGAGGTTTTAGAATTTCTGGTAAAATTGCATATTTAATTGGACCAAAACAAGTTGAGTGTGTCCCCATTAAAAATAAAGCAAATAATAATAGCCATAAATTACCCAATAGAAAGCCAGCTGTACCGATCATCATGATGACGATTTCAAGTAGCTTTAGAAAGCGGACGAGTTGGGATCTTTCATATTTATCAGCAACTTGACCTGCTGTGGCGGAGAAAAAGAAATAGGGCAAAATGAACAGTAACGCGGCTAAATTATTGAGTGTACTGACTGCTGCACTTTGTTGTTGAATCCAGCCATATGTAATCACCAAAAGGAGCGCTTGTTTATAAACATTATCGTTTAACGCACCAAAAAATTGAGTGAAAAACATTGGGGCAAACCGACGTGATGTCATTAACTGTTCATCTTGTTTCATCATGTGTTCACTTCATTATGATTTATAAAAAAATGTGACGATCTGTAAAAAGACTGAGAAATACATGTATGATACTTTTAATGTTTGATTGGATGAAAATCAACAATTTGAGGTTGTTTTCATCGATCAGAAACGATAAATCAAAAAAGTACGTTTAGAGACCTACATGCCATCTAAATCTAAGTTTAAACAGTCAACATTGGTTCATTCTATGCATTTAATATTTAAAATGCAGAGCTTTCCTAAACTTATTTGTAGTGGTTTTTTGATTAGCTATTGTATATCAGTAGCTTATGCCGACGAAGAAGCTGTTGTTGTGGCTGAAAATTCAACAATAGAACGAATGAAAGATCAAGTGAAGTCGATTCCTTCACCTGAAATTCCTTATGAAACATTTAATTTATCTTCAGAATATTACAATCCTGCGCAAGATAGTGTTGCTGCACTTAAACAACAAGAAGAAGCCCCAAGTCAAATTGATACGCTGAAACCAATACAATTAGATGAAAATTTAGAGCATCTTCCTGTGATCGCTGTAGATCAGAATATGGCGAACGAGATTTTTCAAATTGCTGAAGAAGCCAAAAATGATGCATTGGCTTATCGAGAGAATGTAGCTAAAAATCCTGAGCTTGTAGTAAATGAAGCAACACAATCTGAATTAACAGAGATCAGTAACCCACCAGTGAATATTGATCGATTAATGCAAGAGATCCAAGCGGATAGCCAGATTATTGTTGAGGCAAATGAATCAGGAAGAACTCTAGCTGAGCTACAACCAAAGACAGAGCAAGTAGAAGAAAAAGCTGGCTTTTTTAAACGTATAGTCAATCGCTTTAGACCTGAAAATTTACTCGGCGCGGAAAGAGTTCCTCGTATCAGTGCTGATGTATCAGGCGCTCCACCGGCGTTAGCGACCAATATCAAAGCAAAACTTTCAAGCTTTACCCAAGAAGCATTTGAAGATTTCAATGTTGCTTTACCACAGCTTCGTTCATTGACAAATCAGGCTGCACAAGCAGTTGGTTATTATGATGCACGCTTTAGCTTTGAAAAGCTGAGTGATAGTCGGGTGAAAGTGACGGTTGAACCAAATGAACCAGTCAAGATTGATAAACAGAATATTGAATTTACAGGTGAGGGTGAAAACGCACCTCAATTTCAAGTTATTCGTTTAATTCCAGAACAAGATGAAGGTGATATTTTTAATCACGGTAAATATGAGGCGACTAAAACCAAAATTACCAATGCAGCTTCAGACAATGGATATTTTGATGCTTATTGGCGATTACATGACGTTAAAATCAGTCAACCTGAAAAGACCGCAGAAATTAACTTAAAATACGACACAGGTGAGCGTTATAAGCTAAAAGCTGTTGAGTATAAAATGAGTGATCCAAGCAAGCCTTTACCGCTTACTCAAAAAGTGCTGGATAGTCTTGCTCCATGGAAAGATGGTGATGATTACGCATTCTGGCGTGTCAATGTATTGGCAAATAACTTAACCAATACGCGTTATTTTAACTACACACTTGTTGATACTATTAAGCCTGATGCAATTCAACCGCCTTTAGATTTACCACCTGATTTACAGGCTTTGGTTGATCAACAACGGGTTGAACAGTCTCAGTTATTTAGTGCTCAACAAAAAGCAGATATCGCGCGGCAGCAAGTTGTCTCTGCTGAAGAAGTGACCCAAGATGTAGTTGATGAGTCACAATTCTCTGGCAGTGAGCCAACACCTGCTTATTCCTTAGCGCGATCCATGCCAAATATTCAAAATGATGAGACAGAGCGTCAAGCGTTAGAAGAACAAGCTCGGCTTGAAAAGAAGATCCCTGTGGTTGTAACACTTAATGCGGATCGTCTCAATACGATTGAGACAGGGGTCGGTTATGGTACTGATACAGGCGCACGTATTCGTAGTCAGTATCGCCGTGCTTTTGTAAATAAACATGGGCATTCTTTTGATGCCAATATTGAAGTTTCTGAAATCCGTCAATCCATTGATGGTCGCTATAGCATCCCTTATAAGCATCCGCTTAATGATTATTTTAACCTTGTTGGTGGTTATGAGCGCGAAACCCGTGACAATATTGGACCAAATGTTGAATTATTAGTTGAGTCTGCGGTTGTTGGTGGTGAGCGGGTAATTAAAAATCCACTAGGGGATTGGCAACATACTTTTGGTCTACGTTATCGTTTAGATCGCCTCACAGGAAAAGGTGATGTTGATGTTTCAGAACTACCTGATGCTTTTAGGGCAGCGGGTACAAACTCTGAACAAGAGTCTTTATTACTCGGTTACGAGATTTCTAAAACCAATTCTAATACTCGTTTAAACCCAACTAAAGGCTTTAAACAGACCTATAAGGTGGAATTGGGAACTGAATCGATTCTTTCAGATGCCAATATGGCGATTTTGACTGCGGGCTGGCGATTTATTTATTCATTGGGCGAAAATGACAATCACCAATTTGTAGGGCGTGGGGACGCAAGTTATATCTTCACTGATGACTTTGATAAGGTTCCATATAATTTGCGCTTCTTTACAGGTGGTGACCAATCACTTCGTGGATTCGATTATAAGAGTTTATCACCAGAAGAAGATGGCTATAAGATCGGGGGGCAAGCACTGGGTGTTGGTTCTTTAGAGTATAACTATCAATTTAAAGATGGTTGGCGCGCTGCAGTTTTCTCTGATTTTGGTAATGCTTTTGATAAACAATTTAGTAACCCGACTGAATATAGTGTGGGGGTTGGTATCCGTTGGAGGTCACCAATTGGACCTATTCGTTTAGATGTGGCATCTGGAATCTCAAATGATAATCGTCCGATTCGATTGCATTTCTTTATCGGACCGCAACTTTAAAATTTTTTAATAGCCCTTTTACTGGGGAAATGATTTCGGGTTAATTATGACGGAAGAAGTAGAGCAGCAACAGACACCTTCAACAGGTCCAAAACGGGAACGGCGTATTCTTCGGAGTATTTTGCTGATGGTGTTGATCATCCTTCTGTTATTGGTCAGCTCTTTACTTGTGATGATGTCAACCGATAAAGGAAGTCGTTTCCTCTTAGATCGTGTTTTGCAAACCCAAAAAATCATTCATTATGAGTATGAAAGCGGTAATTTATTAAGAGGCATTATTCTCAAAAATGTTTTAGTGCAGTTAGAGGCAGTTGATGTTTCCTTAGATCGTGCCGATGTTTCTTTAGGTTGGAGAGCAATTTTAAAGAAAGAAATACATTTAAGTCATGCTGATGTAGCCAATCTCAAAATTATTAACAAGAAACCACCATCTGGTGAACCCTTTGGATTTGACCCGATTAAGCTGCCATTTATTTTGCGTATTGATGAGGCATCCTTAGATCATTTGGAAATTCTAACTGCGACTGCAAAAATCAATTTTGATGATATATATCTAAAAGATGCACTTTGGTCAGAGACTAAACTTAAATTTAAAGATTCCCGTATGGATATGGGGTATTTGGCAGTTAAAGATGCAACTGGTCAAATTGATTTTAGTGGCAAGTATCCATTAAATGCTAAAGCGGACCTGATAATTCCTGCACTAAATAGTATTGATATTGAAACAATTAAAGTGGTAGCGACAGGTAGCCTAGACACTTTGAGAGCTGGTGTAGCGACACTGACTCCAGATTTGCTCACTGGGTGGGCTGTGCTTCATCCGGTGCGGGATCAAGTGCCGATGCAAGGTGAATTGTTTTTTAGAAATTATCATTTGCCAATTTTAAAAGAACAGAAACTTTTTGCGAAAGATGGTATTGCAAGATTCAAAGGAAATATAGAAAAACTCGTTTTGAGTTTAGATACTGATTTGAAAGGCGAACAGATTCCTGAGGGTAAATATAATGCGCTGATGGAAACGGATTTGACGGATCAACTCAACATTCAGGACTTCAATGGTCAGTTGATGGGTGGTTCTGTCAGTTTGAAGGGTCTAGTCAATTGGAAAGATCATGTCTCATGGGACTTAAAAGGACGTTTAGATCGCTTAAATGCAAAAGATGAAACTTTGCCACAGATCGCGCAAGACTTTCTGCCACCAAGTTTGGATGCAAACATTAGTTCAACAGGTATGTTGAAAAATGGTATGTCAGTCAATGCGCAACTTGCCTTTGATAAATACGAAACATGGCAAGTAAAATTGAATCAAGCTGAGCAGAAAAATAATCAACCCGAACCGATGCTATTAGATGTTGCTTGGCAAGGTATAGATCGTGCAGTTCCTTATATCGGGTGGTTAAGTAGTGCTGAAGGGCATACCAATATCACTTTAAAAGATGATCAACAAGATATCTATGTAGCGACTACGGTACGTCCACATGAACAAGGGCTTTTACCCGCTGGTAAATACGATGCGCATATTGATTTAAAAGGTAGCCTACTCAATGTTGAAAACTTTAGTTATGTTGCTGAGAAAGGTCGTCTAGATGGTCAGGCAAAGGTTAAGCTTCCAACAGATAAACAGCAGTTGGCTTGGCAAGCTCAACTTAAAGCCAAAGATTTTAATCCACAAACGGTTGCTCTGGCTGCACCTGTCAATCTATTAAATGGTGAAATACTTGCTTCTGGTTTTGCCAAACCAAATCAGCAAATTATTCAATTTGAACGGATTGATTTGCAAGGGCAGTTGGCTCAAGCAAATCAAAAAGAAACAGTCGTATTGCAAGGCAAGGCAACTACCGCATTGATGTTTGATGATGTTCAAGCTGGCGGTGGTTTTAAGAGTTTCGCAGTTGATTACGATGGTTCTTTAAATGCTTTAAATCAAGGGAATGGTTTACTAAAAATTAATATCGCAGGTACACCAACTAATATAAAGATCAATGAATTAAAGCATGATGGTGTAGCTGGAAAGCTGTTTGCTACAGGCACGGTTGATTTACAAGATAAGATAGGCTGGAATATAGAGACATCTCTCGTTCGTTTTAAACCGCAGTACTTTGTTTCAAGTTTAAAAGGTGAAGTCTCGGGACATGTTAAAACTCAAGGTGTTTGGTCTGATAAAGTTAAACGTATTGATATTCGTCAGCTCAATGCGGCAGGTTTTTTAAACAATAGACCGGTACGTGGTCGTGGTAACTTGTCTTTATTACTGGATTCGAATCAAACAGGTTTCTTACCACAACAATTTGAAGCTAATGATTTATTTTTTGCTTATGGTCAGAATCAGTTGCAAGCGACGGGTAATGCGCAAAGCTTACGCTTTAAAGTGAATGCTCCTGCTTTATATGAATTATATCCAGGATTGCGCGGGCGTGCTTACGGCAGCTTAAATGTTCAGTCCCAACCACGTTTGAGCGCAACTGCAAATCTTGTAGTCGATGGTTTCGCTTTTAATGATTTGGCGAGCGTTAAATCTTTGCGTATTCAAGGTCAGTTGCCGACTTCTGAAACAACACCAACACAGTTAACCGCAACTATAGACCAGTTGCGAAGCGGTAAACGAGAGTTAGAAAATGCGACCCTGAATTTAACAGGCACACGCAGAGCGCATTTATTAAAACTTGAAACAAAAAATGCACGTACTAATTTCTATGTTCAGCTCGCGGGTGGCTTTAATCAGAATAATGATTGGCTTGGACAAATCCAAAAAGGTAAATTTAGTTCACGTCGTGTGAGTTTGGTACAAAATCAAAATACACCTGTGATATACACTACCGCACGGACAGAATTATATGTTGGGCAACATTGTTGGCAAAGTGCTGAGAGTCAATTATGTTTAGATCAACCTGCCAGAATTAGTCCAGAAAAAGGCAATTTTTCATTTATTACCAAGGATCTTGATTTAAAAGACTTTGCGGCATTTATGCCAGAAGGTATTGCAGTTACAGGTCAGTTGAATGGTTATGCAAAAGCATCATGGGCAAAAGGCACTCGACCTAAGTTAGATTCACGTTTAGTAACGCGCAAAGGTGAAATTGGGTTAGCAGCCGAAGACCCTCAAGATCCAGCAACGACAGTAACGTATGATGAGTTAAGCCTGATTGCTAAAAGTATCAGTGACGGTCTGTTATTCCGTGTGGATATGAAAACTCCTGATATTGGTACGGGCTATGCCAATGTAGTAATTGATCCATTCCAAACGGGTATGCCGATGCGTGGGGAGATTGCTTTTGATGATGTCCAGCTTAAAGTCTTTAAACCGTTTATCAAAGATGTACGTTCGATGGCTGGAACTTTAGCATTGGCTGGAAAAATCAACGGCACACTAACACAGCCTCAATTTACAGGTGAAATGCGTTTGAAGAATGGGGCGATTAGTATGATTTCGCTTCCTGTCAATCTCACCAATATGCAGCTTTATTCATCCATCCGACAAGATACTGCAAGTATTGATGGAGCATTTAATAGTGGTCAAGGTGTAGGGCGAATAAAAGGTCGCTTTGATTGGAAAGATAATCCTCATTTATCTTTAACCTTAAAAGGCGATAATTTGTTGGTTCGTCAAGCACCAATGATCACTGCGATTGTGCAACCTGACTTGAGCTTAGATGTTTACCCATTTGATCAGCGTTTGAGTTTAAGAGGAACGATTGATGTACCTCGTGCACGTATATCAATGCCTGAAAGCTCGGCGACTGTGGTCAATGTCTCTCCAGATGTGCGTGTGGTGCATCAAGGTCAAGATTTACTTGCGACCCTAAGAGCAGCAAAACCGTGGGATATTCGAGCGGACATGACAGTCACGTTGGGGAATCAAGTTATTTTCCAAGGTTTTGAAAGTAACATTCCTTTGGTGGGCCGATTACATTTGTCACAACGTGGTTTAGAAACGGCTATGCGTGCCAATGGTGCAATAGGTGTCAGTCAGAAAGTTAAAATTGAAGCCTATGGTCAAAGCCTAGATCTGAATCGCGCGATTGCACGTTTTAACGGACCACTTGCAAACCCGACACTTGATATCGATGCCAATAAGTCAGTGCAAGGCAGTATGGTGGGGGTGCGTGTCGCTGGTACAGCGACTGTACCAAACGTGCAAATTTATAATGATGCAGGTTTATCTGAACAAGAAGCACTCAATGCTTTATTAACGGGTCGCATTAATGAAGGTGGTAGTGGTTTAAGTAATACCGAAGGATTTAAATCTGATGTTAATAATACGATTGCTGCGGCAGGTATTAGTATGGGCTTGGGTGGTACACGTGCATTAACCAATCAGATTGGGCGAACTTTTGGATTAAGTGGTTTAGCACTTGATGCTCAAGGAACAGGTGATGATACACAGGTGAGTTTAACAGGCTACATCACACCTGATCTGTTTATTCGTTATGGTGTTGGTGTCTTCACACCTGTGAATAAATTGACATTACGTTACCAGATGAATCGCCGTTTATATTTGGAAGCGAGTCAATCATTAGAGCGAGCAATTGACGTTTTCTACAATTGGCGATTCTAACTTTAATAAAAACCTGTTTTAGTCAATAAAGCAGGTTTTTTATATTAGAGACTTTCACAAGCATTTGTGAAACGTAAATATGCCCTAGTAATTTGTATGTTTTTATTACCATGAGCGATATTTTAAATCGTTCATTTTGCAAAATAACTCGCTTTGAGTATGATGTGTGCATCAAATTAACCGCAGTATGATGATGAAAAAAGTTTTGTTGATTGCAATAGGTTTGGTCTTGGTTGGATGTGCAGACAAAAAGCCATTAACGCCAGAAGAGAAATGGCATGGTTTTTGTGTTAGTGTAGGTAATGCCGCGCGTTCAATTACATTAGATCGTCAAAATGCAATTGAGAAACAGCAAGCAATAGAACATGCGGGAAAAATTGAAGATAAAACCATTCATAAATTCATCTTGCAGATCATAGATGAAGTGTATGAGATACCAGTTGATCAATTGAAGTCTGATCCGAGCGCAATTCGTGATGAAATGAAGCAAAAGTTCACAGAGCAGTGTTTAGCGACACCACACGATGAGCTTCCAAACTATAAATCATTTTAATGTGTTCACCGAAAAGACAACACCAGTTGTCTTTTTTTATGGGTCTAATTTATTGTTTTACTGGACTTTGATCTAATACCAAAGCGGTATTTAAAAGGGTGCAACATTTCGCTATAAAATAATGGTCATCACGTAGATATACGGCAGTTGCATTAACTTTTATTGCGAAGTCTAGTAAAATTTTGCTGTCCACATTACTTGTAAAGCTTGTAGAAAGCTGGAACTTACAAGTAATTTTTTAAAGAAGAGGAATAACACTGTGCTAGAAGCTTACCGCCAACACGTTGAAGAACGTGCCGCACTCGGAGTCCCACCGAAGCCACTTGATGATGCTCAAACTGCTGAACTAGTCGCATTATTAAAAAACCCACCAGCAGGTGAAGAAGCATATTTAGTTGACTTGCTTGAAAACCGTGTTCCAGCTGGTGTTGACCAAGCTGCTTATGTAAAAGCTGCTTTCTTAGCTGCGATTGCAAAAGGCGAAGCGACCTCTCCACTTGTAACTAAAGAGCGTGCCGTATACTTACTTGGTACGATGCTTGGTGGTTATAACGTAGCACCGCTAGTTGAACTTTTAGACAATGCTGAACTTGCAGAATTAGCTGCTGAAGCGTTGAAGAAAACACTTCTTGTATTTGATGCCTTCCATGATGTTGCTGATAAAGCAAAAGCTGGCAATGTAAATGCAAAAGCAGTATTACAATCATGGGCTGATGCTGAATGGTTCACAAGCCGTCCAGACGTTCCAGAAGAAATCAAAATCACTGTGTTCAAAGTAACAGGTGAGACTAATACTGATGACTTGTCTCCAGCGCAGGATGCTTGGAGCCGTCCAGATATTCCGTTACACGCTAACGCAATGTTGAAAAACGAACGTGATGGTATCAATCCTGAAAAACCAGGTGAAGTTGGTCCATTAAGCCAAATCAAAGAATTGATCGCGAAAGGCAACCAAGTTGCTTACGTGGGTGACGTTGTTGGTACAGGTTCTTCTCGTAAATCTGCAACTAACTCTGTACTTTGGTTCTTCGGTGACGAACTTCCACACATTCCAAACAAAAAAGATGGTGGTGTGTGCTTAGGTTCTAAGATCGCTCCAATTTTCTTCAACACAATGGAAGATGCAGGTGCATTACCTGTAGAAATCGACGTTGCCAACATGAACATGGGCGACGAAGTTGTATTGAAAATTGATCACACTGCAGCAAAAGTTACAGCGTTCAAAGACGGTGCTCAAATCGCTGAATCTGAACTTAAAACACCTGTACTTCTAGACGAAGTACGTGCTGGTGGTCGTATTAACTTGATCATTGGTCGTGGTTTGACTGCGAAAGCGCGTGAAGAATTAGGTCTTGAGCCTTCTACTTTATTCCGTACGCCAGTACAACCTGCTGACACTGGCAAAGGCTTCACTCAAGCTCAGAAGATGGTAGGTCGTGCATGTGGTCTTCCTGAAGGTCAAGGTATCCGTCCAGGAACTTACTGTGAACCTAAGATGACGACTGTTGGTTCTCAAGATACAACTGGTCCTATGACTCGTGACGAGTTAAAAGACTTAGCGTGCTTGGGCTTCTCATCTGATTTAGTGATGCAGTCTTTCTGTCACACAGCTGCGTATCCAAAACCAGTTGACGTAACAACTCACCATACATTACCTGACTTCATCATGAACCGTGGTGGTGTATCTTTACGTCCTGGTGACGGTATTATCCACTCTTGGTTAAACCGTATGTTACTTCCAGATACAGTAGGTACTGGTGGTGACTCACATACTCGTTTCCCAATTGGTATTTCATTCCCAGCGGGTTCAGGTCTTGTAGCATTCGCAGCAGCTACTGGTGTTATGCCACTGGATATGCCTGAGTCTGTACTTGTTAAGTTCAAAGGTAAAATGCAGCCTGGTATCACTTTACGTGACCTTGTACATGCGATTCCTTACTACGCGATTCAAGCTGGTGACTTAACTGTAGAGAAGAAAGGTAAGAAAAACATCTTCTCTGGTCGTATCCTTGAGATCGATTTAACAGAAATGGAAAATGACTTGACTGTTGAGCAAGCATTCGAACTTTCTGATGCATCTGCTGAACGTTCTGCTGCTGGTTGTTCTATCACGCTTTCTGAAGAGAAAGTTGCTGAATACCTACGTTCTAACATCACCATGTTGAAGTGGATGATCGCTGAAGGTTATGGCGATGCTCGTACACTTGCTCGTCGTGCTGAAAACATGCAGAAGTGGTTAGATAACCCAAGCTTGTTAAAAGCTGATGCTGATGCTGAATATACGAAAGTATATGAAATCGATCTTGCTGATATCAAAGAACCTATTCTTTGCTGCCCGAACGATCCAGATGATGCAAAACTTCTTTCTGACGTTCAAGGTGACAAAATTGATGAAGTATTCATCGGTTCTTGTATGACGAACATCGGTCACTTCCGTGCAGCGGGTCAATTGTTAGATAAAGTACCAAGCGGTTCATTGTCTACTCGTTTATGGTTGGCTCCACCAACGCGTATGGACGAGCATCAATTGATGGAAGAAGGCATGTACAACATCTATGGTCGTGCTGGTGCGCGTACAGAGATGCCGGGCTGTTCATTGTGTATGGGTAACCAAGCACGTGTAGCACCGAACACAACATGTGTATCAACTTCTACTCGTAACTTCCCGAACCGTTTAGGTCAAGGTGCAAACGTTTACTTAGCTTCTGCTGAGCTTGCATCTGTAGCTGCTGTTCTTGGTAAATTACCAAGCCCAGAAGAATATCAACAGTACGCGTCGCAAATCGACAGCGCTTCTGCTGACATCTACAAATACTTAAACTTCGACAAGATGAGCGAATATACAAAAGAAGCTGATCAAGTTGATACTAAGAAAATCCAAGCTGCTCAATTGACTTAATGAGCTAGGATTAAGAAAAGCCGAAAGGCTTTTCCCTAGCGCAAAAACAAAGCTATGCTTTGTTTGAGCAGAAAGCTAAAATAAGGGCTGAAGATTCAGCCCTTATTTTTTATAAAATGAAAAGCATCTTAAATTTAAAAGACAATATCCTTGAGTTAGAAAATATTTTTTATAAAGAGCAAAATCTTGAGGAGTTAAAAATCTCAATCCAACAATTATTTTCTAAGATATTAAAAGCGTATCCGTATCTAAAACCTCCAACGTTTTCAATTATTCCTACTAAAAGTTTAGAATTTATCGTTTGGTATCAAGATCCGAATGCTGTTACTGAGACATTGTTAATCGAGCAAAATGGTTCAGATGCATATATATGGAAAGGTGCTGATCAGAAATGGTATTTGGATGATTTTTATTCTGAGCCACATCAAATTGCCTGCAAATTAATAGAAATTATGCCTGTATTTCATTCTCTTCCTGAAAATCCTAGAGAGGTAAAGCATCTACTTGAAATAGGTATAATGGATTTTGATGCTAATTTTTTTCCAAAGTTTTCAGAAAGAAAACTAGAAGATGATAGGGAGGTTCTTACATGGGATGATCGTTTTTTGTTGGTAGGAACTCAGCTAGAAAATCTTAAAATTTATAGTCATAAGCAATGGAACGATTTAGTTAATCGAGAAAATTATTATTCAGAGTAAGGTAGTTGTTTATGGCATTTACACATGATTTTGTTTTATTGAATAAAAATGAATTCTCTTACGATGAATGTTGTAAGCTTATAGG
This sequence comes from Acinetobacter haemolyticus, assembly GCF_003323815.1. Classification (NCBI taxonomy): domain Bacteria; kingdom Pseudomonadati; phylum Pseudomonadota; class Gammaproteobacteria; order Moraxellales; family Moraxellaceae; genus Acinetobacter; species Acinetobacter haemolyticus. Next base: position 2,072,102 of record NZ_CP030880.1, on the reverse strand, counting down.
GAAGAATCCTTATTTTAAGTTAGAGAGGAACATTCCTATTCGCATAGAATGTTCCTCAATTTTAAATTACCAATAACCCAACACTTTCCACCAAAGTCCGCCAATCACCACAAAGATGATGATATTGACCACACTCATGACAAAGCCAGCTTTCCACCATTCACCCAGTGTGGTGTAGCCTGAGCCAAACACCACAGGCGATGTACCCGTTGCATAATGGGTCAAGGTCATCATGATACTCGAAGCAGCGGCCATCATTAAGGCAAACAACATCGGTGGCGCACCCAATGCGAGTCCAGCCGTATAAAAAGCTGCAAACATGGCAGTGATATGTGCCGTGGTACTAGCAAACATATAATGAGCATATAGATAAGCAAGCATCAATAACAAGCATGCAGGCATCCAGCTTAAACCTAGAGAGCCAATACTATTTTCGAGTACACCTGAGAACCAAGCGATCAAACCAAGTTTATTCAAATAAGTCGCCATCATCACCAAAGCGGCGAACCAAGTGATCGTATCCCATGCACTTTTTTGCGTCAGAATATCTTCCCAAGTCAGTACACCAGTGATCAGCAGCAGGCCTAAACCAATAAAGGCTGTTGTGGTTGGATCAACTGCCCAAGCAGAACCAAAGAGCATAGCTGGAATACCAGCCCATAACAGCAGCAAGATACCGAATACGCCGAGCATAATGATTTCATTTCGACTGACTGAACCCATTTCTGTTAATTTATCTTTTGCAAACTGAGCAGCATTCGGTGTTTCTTTAACTTCAGGTGGGTACATCCAATACATGATCAATGGCATGATGATTAACGCAATTAAACCCGGTAATAACATCGCCAATGCCCATGTACTCCAACTCAATGAAATTTCACTGTTGGTTGCCTTTGCCACGAGATCAACGACCAATGGGTTCGGTGCGGTTGCGGTAATAAACATCGCGGAGGTAATTGGGTTCGCTTGGTAATTGACCAGAGATAGAAATTTACCCATACGACCTTCAGTGCCTTTGGCAGGATCAGAGTCATAACTGGTAGAAATTGCACGTACAATCGGGTGAATAATCCCGCCACCACGTGCGGTATTACTTGGGGTCACAGGTGCAAGAATTAGTTCGGAAAGCACCATGCTATAACCAATACCAATGGTTTTCTTGCCCCAAACGGCGATAAATAAATAGCCTAAGCGTGCGCCCAATCCTGTTTTTTGTAACCCTTTAGAAATCATGATGGAAATACCAATCAACCAAATCAATGGATTACCAAAGCTGCTAAGCGCATCTTGAATCGCACCACTTGGACTATCATTGGTGACACCTGTCACTGCAACTAAGGTAATAGCAATAATAGCGATTGCACCGATTGGCATTGCCTTGCCAATGATGGCGGCAATAACACCAACAAACATAGCCAATAAATGCCACGCTTCAGGTTCGACACCGCTTGGCACAGGAATAACGAACCAAATAATGAGAGCAATAGATATAGCGATAAAAGTAGGGAGAGTTTTGAATCCCATGTGTTGTTTCCCCTTGTTGTCATGGGTTTAATCAAATTTATAGTTCTTTATGAATGAATCTTTAAAGAAATAACCGTTAAGTCATAATTATCGATGACTAGAGATCGGTAATTCAAAGAGTATTTTGTTGATTGCTTGTGATATCGTTCATTCAATCACCATATTTATTTTAGATCGCTGGTAATACAGCAAGAGTGATAGAAATTTTTATTAAATTCTGATCTAACATGCTACATTTTGAACTTGCTTGATAAAACTATAAGTACGGTATGACACAACTAAGACGTTTTGTGTATTGCACACTGCATGATGATGACTATCAAACTACGTTTAGCCGAGGCGTTAACTACTTTCTTATATTTTTGATTGTGGCAAATGCTATGGCAGTCATGCTGGAATCAATCGACTCTATTTTTTATCCAAATCAGATGTTATTTGAAACATTTGAGAATATTTCGATCGTTATTTTTTCGGTTGAGTATCTGTTGAGGGTATGGAGTATTGCCGAAAAAGATCCACAGTCACCAGCATGGCAGCAACGCTTTGCTTGGATGAAAAGTGGTGGAGCAATTATCGACTTGCTTGCAATTCTTCCTGCGTATCTCAATTTCTTTGTCAATATCGACTTACGTGTTCTCAGAATTTTACGCTTATTACGATTGCTCAAATTGACGCGCTATTTCGTATCGTTGCAGATATTATTACGCGTGATTCATCGAGAAAAAGGTTCTTTTCAGGCTGTTATTTTTATCTTAATTATCATGATTGTAATGACGGCATCTGGTATTTATGTGGTTGAGAATCAAGCTCAACCAGAAGAGTTTAGTTCGATACCAAAGGCCATGTGGTGGGCGGTGGTGACGTTAACCACAGTCGGCTACGGTGATGTAACACCAGTGACTAACATGGGTAAGTTTTTAGGGGCGATGATCACTATTTTAGGGGTCGGGATTGCAGCACTTCCAGCAGGTATTTTGGCTTCAGGCTTGGCTAATGAATTAAACTTACGCAATCAAAAGCTAGAACAAGAATTTCGCGAAGCTTTACAAGCAAGGGGAATTGACTTGTTACATGATCAACGTGAGATTGAAAATATTCGTTTAAAAGTAGGATTACCTAAAGAGCAAACTCATGAAATTATTATGCAATTGGTGAAGGAAAAAATTTTAGAAGATCAAGAGCAGGCTACTCAGCATAAACCAAAAAGTTTTTGTCCACATTGTGGTGAAAAATTATCTGAGTAAATATCAATTTTATTGTAATAATCAATAAAAAGTTGAGAGAGTTAACTGTTATAGTAAGTGAAAATTTGAACAAATGAATTATTTTTCTATATGAGTTTACTTACTTTTTTCTCTTTTATTGTGTATTCAACCGTTACTTCAATTACACCTGGCCCAAACAATATTATGTTGGCTGCTTCTGGCTTGAACTTTGGCTTAAAGCGAAGTATTCCTCATATTTTAGGAATTGGTTTTGGCTTTGGTGTCATGGTAATTCTAGTCGGTTACGGGATTGGTGCGGCACTAGGTTCTTCGCCTTTGCTTTATGAAATTCTAAAAATCATAGGGATTAGCTACTTATTGTATTTAGCCTATAAAATCTATCGAGCGGGTAGTATTAAAACCGATACCAAAGTTGATAAGCCATTAAGTTTTATGGGCGCTGCTTTATTCCAATGGGTCAATCCGAAAGCATGGATTATGGCAATGGGAGCAATTACGACTTATAGCTCAGCAAATAGTCGATTGGTAGAATTCGTTTTTATCGGTGTGATCTTCGGATTGGTGAGTATTCCAAGTGTTGGGGTGTGGGCGTATATGGGCGAAAAGTTGAAAATGATTGTAAATCATCCGAGGAAAGTTCAATTGTTTAATACAGTGATGGCGTTGTTATTGGTCGCATCCGTTATCGTTCCGATTAAAGATTCAGTTAAATTTTTTATCCCCTAAAGATATTAAATGTTGTCATAGCATTACCCATACTTTCTTGCGTATAACCTAAAAACACCTTGCTTTGTTGATAAGTTTTAGTCATTTGACTGGACTTATCAAAGAGTAAGGAAGCTTACTCTGTCCCAGCCTAATATTTTCAGCTACACAATGAATGAAAATAATATTTAATATAACTTAAAGTTGTTATAAGCAGGTTTAGCAAATATTAAAAAAAGATAACAATAATAATTATCATTTATGATACTTTCTTATTTGATGTTTATTGTAATTTTTAAGCATTTTTTAAGGTTGTTTATTAAATGAAATTCTCCCGCCATGATTAAACGGCGCTATTTACTGGTTTTACTCATACCTTTGGCTTTGATTTCCTTGTTTGTTGGTGTAGGGGATATGAGTCTTGAAGGATTGATTGCAGGAAATCCACAAGATTGGCAACTCTTTTGGACGAGTCGATTACCACGCCTGATGGCGATTGTTGTTGCAGGTGCTGGGTTAAGTGTCTGCGGTTTAATTATGCAGTCATTAAGTCGAAATCGCTTTGTTTCACCAACCACAGCGGGTTTATATGACTGTGCACGGCTGGGCGTTTTAATTTCGATTATTTTGCTTCCAAGTGCTTCTATTTTTGCCAAAACTGGATTTGCGATTATTGTCACGCTGATTGGTGCGATGACATTTATGAGTATTCTTGCCACTTTAAAGCACCGAGATACGGTATTTGTGCCACTCGTTGGGATGATTTTTGGCAGCATTATTTCTGCATTTACGACTTTTATTGCTTTGCAACTTGATTTGTTGCAGAACTTAGCAGGGTGGTTGCAAGGCGATTTCTCAACCATTTTGAATGGTCAATATGAATTGATTTATTTAAGTATTCCCGTTCTCGCCTTGATTTATTTATTTGCCAATCGTTTTGTCTTGGCCGGCTTGGGTGAAGACTTTGCGACAAATCTAGGTTTGAACTATAAACAGACACTTTTCTTAGGTTTGCTGCTGGTCTCAGTAATTACTGGTGTAGTGATTGTGACTGTCGGCGCAATTCCTTTTCTCGGTTTAATTGTACCAAATCTAGTCAGCCTTTATTTAGGCGATCATATTCGCAAGACGCTTTCACATACGGCACTGCTTGGTGCGTTGCTGGTCTTACTGTGTGATGTTTTTGGTCGAGTGGTGATTTATCCCTATGAGGTTTCGGTCAGCCTGATTATGGGTGTAGTCGGTAGTGTGATCTTCCTGTGGTTATTACTCAGGAGGTATCGATATGCATAATACGACGAAGCTGGTTGTGCTTGCGGTTGCTGTATTGGTCAGCATTGGATTATATCTCGGTTGGAATCTCGGGGTAGCGTGGCAGTATGCACTGGGACTGCGTTTAAGAACGGTCGCTGCAATTGTTGTTGCAGGTGTTGCAGTTGGTGTTTCAACCTTGGTTTTTCATACGATTGTGAATAATCGCGTAGTCACGCCGCAAGCTTTAGGTTTGGATAAATTATACGAACTATCTAAAACTGCGATTATTTATTTCTTTGGTGCGAGTACGTTGTTGTCGCTAAACTTTGTGACTGATTATTTGATCAGTTTGTTGTTAATGGTGACTTTTGCTTTATTACTTTATCGCTTCATTTTCCAAAAAGTAGCGCAACAAAATATTTATTTCTTACTCTTGGTTGGTCTGATTTGTTCGACTTTATTTGACAACATGACCACCTTTTTTCAGGTGTTGCTCGATCCTGATGAGTTTCAAGTCGCTGCATACGCAGGCTTTGCAAGTTTTAATGTAGTGAAGTTGGAAACGGTCGCGCTATCGCTGCTAACCATTCTCCCGATTCTTTTTTATAGTTTTAGACATTATCACATATTGAATGTGATGGCGTTGGGACGAGATCACGCGTTAAATCTCGGATTGAACTATGACAAAACCAGCCGCTTGTTACTGATCCTCGTGGTATTGGCACTAGCATCTGCAACAGCCCTCGCAGGTCCAATGATGTTCCTTGGCTTATTGGTACTCAATATTACGTTGGAACTGTTTAAAACCCATCATCATCATATTTTACTGCTCGGTATTGTTTTAGTGAGTGTGCTTTGTCTCATGCTCGGTCAATTTATCGTATTACATGTACTGAATTTCAAAACCACATTGAGCGTGATTATTAACTTTGTCGGTGGAATTTATTTCTTCTGGATATTATTGAAGGAAAATAAAAAATGGCAATAGAGCTGAAGAATTTACGAAAAAGCTATCATCAACAGTGCGTCGTCAATCAAGTCTCAGTCACGATTGCCAAAGGAAAATTTACCGCATTTATTGGACCTAATGGTGCAGGTAAAAGTACGGTACTTTCGATTATGAGTCGTCTGATTGATGCAGATCAGGGACAGGTATTGTTGGATGGTCAAGATTTACGTGACATGAAAAGTGCGGATATTGCCAAAAAAATGGCGATTTTAAAGCAGTCCAATCATACCGAATTACGGCTTAGTATTGAAGATCTGGTGGCATTTGGAAGGTTTCCATATTCTCAGGGGCGTCTGACCCAGCAAGACCAGGACATTATTGATCGTTCAATTGCTTATATGGATTTGCAATCAATGCGTCATCGTCAGCTAAGTGAGTTGTCTGGTGGGCAGCGACAACGCGCCTACATTGCGATGATTCTGGCACAGGACACCGAATATATCTTATTGGATGAGCCGTTGAATAACTTAGATATGAAGCATTCTGCTCAAATTATGCGTGTGCTGAAAGATCTTGCTGAAAATCATGGCAAATCCATCATTGTCGTGATTCATGACATTAACTTTGCCTCTGTGTATGCCGATCACATTATTGCAATGAAAAATGGTGAGTTGGTCTATCAAGGGCATCCGCAGCAGATTATGAATGAAAGCACTTTAGAAACGATTTTTGATTTTCATATTCCGATTCAACAAATTCAGCAACACAAATTAGGTTTGTATTTTATTAGTTAGGAGTTCGTTATGCTGTTCAAAAAGACGTTGCCGATCATGATGTTGAGTGCAGTATTGGCTGCATGTGGTCATTCAAATGAACCTTCTGCGGCGCAGGAAGGAACTACAAACAGTCATGAAATGAAGAGTTTTAACAGTAAAGCAGGTCAGATTTCGATCCCATCGAACTTGTCTCGTATTGCGGTATTAGATACGAATGCATTGAATACCATTCATACGCTTGGGGCAGATGATAAAGTCGTTGCTTTACCCAAAGGAACACCATTGCCTGACGTGCTAAAGAACTTCAATAATGGTCAATATCTGGATGTTGGCACAGTCAAAGAGCCAAATCTTGAGAAAATTGCAGGGAGTCAGCCTGAGTTGATCTTGATGAGTGGGCGTATGGAAAACCTAGTGAATCAGATTAAACAAATTGCACCAACTTATTTTGTAGATGTGGATTATAACGATCAGTTTAATTCGTTTAAACAACAAACCTTGAATATTGCAGAAATGGTCGGCAAAAAAACTGAGGCAGAACAGCAATTAAAAACCTTGGAGCAAGACATTGCAGCGCTAAAACAAAAAACCAAAGGTAAAACTGCATTGGTGATCTTGGTAAATAACAGCAAGATTGCAGCCTATGGTTCAGGTTCGCGGTTTGGTAATATCCATGATTTATATGGTTTTACCCCTGCAGATGCTTCGATTAAAGTGGGCTTACATGGGATGGCTATTTCACATGAGTTTATTGCCCAGAAAGACCCAGACTATTTATTCGTAATTGATCGTGGTGCTGCAATCACGGGTAATCAAGAGGGTGCAAAACGAGTATTGAGTAATAATATTATCAATCAATCTAAAGCGGCCAAAAATGGCAATATTGTTTATTTGGATTCGAGCAATTGGTATCTAATGAATAACGGTTTAGGTGGTATGCAGGCAATGGTAAAAGAAGTCGCTGATGCTGTGAAATAGCTTCAGCCATGATAGCGAGGTGTGCGCACGAAGCAGAATCTGTCGTTAAGCGACGACAGATTCTTTGTTAGCTGAGTATTTTGCGTAAGCTAAAGCGATTAATAGTACAATTAAACCACCTAAGCTTAAAACGAAACCCACCCAAATTGGGGCTAACCAGCCCATATTATGGCTCAGTACCCATCCACCTAAAAAAGCACCAAGGGCATTGGCTAGGTTGAAGGCTGAGTGATTCAATGATGCCGCCAAAGTTTGAGCATCCCCAGCAATATCCATCAAATGGGTTTGTAAGGCACTACCTAAACCAATCACCGTAAAGCCAATCAAAAATAAAGCAGCAATCGCTGTATATAGATTCGCCATCATAAAACTGGCGAGTACGAAGGTGAGTGCGGAACTGATTAAAATACCAATCATGGTTTTAAATAAATGCCGATCTGCAAGCCAACCCGCAACTAAACCACCAATGACCATACCCACGCCCCAGATCGCCAACGCAATCGGAACAACAGAAATATCGGCATGTGTATATTCAGTCAAGATCGGGGAGACGTAACTATAAACGGAAAACATACCGCCAAACCCGATTGCGCCAACGGCAAGTGTTAACCACATATTAATATTTTTTAAGCCTTTCAATTCAGCCCGAATACTTGCGGCTTTTTGTGGGCGAATATTGGGCACAAAAAGACCGATGCCGATCAAGGTAATAAAGGCAATGACAGCAGAAAATTCAAAACCAGTTTTCCAGCCGAATTGTTGACCGAGCCATGTGGCGATGGGTACACCAATCACATTCGCGATAGTCAGTCCCATCATCACTTGAGCAATTGCAATCGCTCGGCGTTGTTTACCCGCTAGCTCTGCTGCAACTAAAGCCGCTACGCCAAAGTAAGCGCCATGCGGAAAACCTGCAATAAAACGAGAGACTAACATGGCTTCTGAGCTTGTTGCTAAGGCAGTGGCAGCATTTGCTAGGCCATAAAACAACATCAATGCAAGTAGCAATGTTTTACGAGGAACTTTGGCACCCAAGATCGCAATAATGGGAGCACCAACCATAACACCAAGTGCATAGGCACTAATGAAATATCCAGCATGAGGGACACTGACATTTAAATCAGTCGCAATTTCTTGAATTAGTCCCATTGCAACAAATTCAGTTGTACCGATACAAAAACTACCAATCGCAAGTGAAAAAATCACTAGAAATAAAGAATAGTTTTTTGATGGGGAGCTAAGCGAGGGAGCGTTTGGGGAGGACATAGGGTCTCGAAGCAAATTAAGCGAAGATATTATATCGGGCAGATCACAGAAATGTGAAAAAGAGCACAAATTTTATAGATGTCACCTAAATTTGCAATCGTAAATTAGCATGATAATACTAAATCTTTATGATAATTATTTTCATTTATGTATAATGCAATGCATAAAATAATTGGCTAAACCACTACGCTTAATCAATGAGTATGTGGGGGAAAGGATGGGAAACAATTGTGAATAAATTATTGATAGCATCATTGGCACTGATCTCAGGTTACAGCACAGCACACGAACCTTATGTTGCACCAATAGCATATCAAACTACCAACACGCAGGTTGCAATTTTGGCTGGTTATGCTGAAGAAGCTTTGCATAGTGAATATGCATTAAAAAGTCCGAAGTTTGAAATCACCGATCCAAAACAAGTTAAAAGCACTGTAGAACCAGACTCAAAACTGGGAACAGCTACGGTATTTGATTTGAAATTACCTGAAGCGGGTACTTATCGTGTGCAAACCACAGCAAGCTATCCGTTGAAGTATGTGCAAGATCAAAAAGAATGGAAATTGTTCTTTGATATGGCAGCGGATAAAGCACCTGCAAAATCTGAACGAGATTATCTGATCCCTGCCGATCTTAAAACTAAGAAAATTAATCCTGTAGAAGTCACCCGTGAATGGACCTTATTGACCTACGTGACAAAGGAAAAAGCTTCACCTGTACAGCCAATCGCAGCGCCGATTCAAGTTGAGTTTTCAACACATCCGAATGAATTAAAAGCTAATCAGCCTACAAAAGTAAAAGTTGCGAAAGCAAATCAACCTTTAGCCAATGCAGAAGTTGTAGTCCGTGCTAAGGGTGCAACGGATGAACAAGCGCAAACACTAAAAGCAGGCACTGATGGATCTGTAGATTTAACATTTCCACGCGCAGGTGAGTATCTAGTAGAAGTTACAGAGTCGGTTGATAGCAAGAAAAAACCAAGTAATCAGTTTTATAGCATTATTAGTTTATCTGTAAATTAACCCTGATCATAAGCTGATCTATATATGTATGGATCAGCTTATTCATTTTATTCATCATCCATCGCATTGCTGTAAAATTTTACACCCAATTTAATGCGATCACGTCCATTACTCATACGCCAGCGATTGGTGTCTCTTAACGAGTAAACACAACCACAATATTCTTGTTGATAGAATTCTTCTCTTTTACTGATTTCTAGCATACGTACTGCACCGCCATGCTTGCGCCAATTATAATCCCAGTATTCGATATTTGGATAATGTGCAGCGGCGCGGAGACCACAGTCATTGATTTGCTGCATATTCTTCCAACGAGAAATACCCAATGAGCTGCTAATCAAGCTAAAGCCATGTTCATGGGCATATAATGCGGTTCTTTCAAAACGCATATCAAAACACATCGTGCAATGGATTCCTTTTTCAGGTTCATTCTCCATGCCTTTCGCGCGAGAAAACCAATTATCGGTATCGTAATCACAGTCGATAAACGGAATATTATGTTTTTTTGCAAAACGAATGTTTTCTTCTTTACGAATCAAATATTCTTTGACTGGATGGATGTTTGGGTTATAGAAAAAAATCGAAAAGTCGATACCAGATTCGATGAGGGTTTCCATGACTTCGCCAGAACAAGGTGCGCAGCATGAATGTAATAATAATTTATCGTGACCTTCAGGCAGTGTAAGCTTTTGGCGTTCAAGAGACATGGCAAACGAAGATAAATAAGTGAATAATCTGCTATTGTAAAAGTTTTAGGTGACACAAAACTCTGAATTTAGTGAAAGTTTTTCAGCATAAAATGAAATTAATTTAACTTAAAAAAATGCAAAAAGTTCAAAATATTTTCTCGTGTATGCGCTGTTTAATATGTGAATGATAAAGTAAAGTCATATTGAGGTAAGCTAATTAATTTTATGTTAAGATGAAATAAATTCAATTTTGGTTTTGGTCGTGTTAGAGCTTCGTCATTTAAAAACACTGATTGCTTTACGAGAGCATGGTTCATTGGTTGCTGCTGCAGCGGATTTATGTTTAACGCCATCCGCGATTTCTCATCAACTTAAAGAATTGGATCATTGGTATGGGGTAGAGGTGGTAAATCGTCGCAGTCGTCCCGTGACTTTTTCCAATGTCGGACAACGCCTACTCAAGCTTGCAGATGATATCTTGCCGCAAGTACAGATAGCCCAAACGGATATTACTCGGATTGTGCATGGGCAGACAGGACGTATTATTTTTTCTTCCGAATGCCATAGCTGTTTTGACTGGTTGATGCCGTTATTGAATCAATACCGTCACCAATACCCAGATGTGGATTTGGACTTTGCAGCAGGTTTTGAATCCAATCCACATGAATTGTTGCAAAATGCTGAATTTGATTTATTGATTACAGCTGATCCTATCGCTTTAAAAGGGATCGAATATTTCCCAATTTTTGAATATGAATCGCGTTTAGTGTTATCCAATACACATCCACTTGTGCGAGCCGAACAAGTTACAGTGCAGGATTTAGCTGAGCAAACCTTGATTACTTATCCAGTTGATAAACATCGTTTGGATATCATGGCGCACTTGTTTATTCCTGAGAATATTCAGCCTAAACATATACGGACAACAGATTTAACCCAAATGCTTATTCAGTTGGTTGCCAGTGGGCGGGGCGTAGCGGCTTTGCCTGATTGGGTCGTCAATGAATATGAACAAAAAGGGTGGGTTGTTAGTCGCCGCTTGGATTGTGTTTCACCGCAAGGTCTAAGACGTACACTGTATGCGGGCTATCGAACTGAAGAAAAAGAGAAAAATTATTTTGAGGGCTTTTTAAAGCAATTAGAAAAATTTTCAAAAAAACGTACAGTATATTACGAACGCTAATGTATGGTGGTGCTAAGCAGATCACTTAGAAACTCTAGATCATTTCTAGGTTCTAGGTGATTTTTTGTTTTTTTCGGTATATTTATTGACTGTTAAATATTGGTCAAGACTTCCCAATCAAAAGTGAAAGGATACCTGCTGCGATCAAAGGACCTACAGGTACACCACGGAGTAATGCAACCCCTGCAACTGTACCAATCAATAGGCCTGCAATGACATCGGGTTGACTGGTCATGAGCTTCATTCCACGACCGCCCAGCCATGCAACCAATAATCCTATGGCAATGGCGATTAAAGACTTCACACTGATGAAAGACTTTAAAATATTATCGCCACTGATCTTGCCACTCGCAATCGGCGCGAGGACACCAATGGTTAGAATAATAATTCCAATATTTAAACCATGTTGCTGGATATAAGGGAAAAATTGGTCTAAAGGTGTGAGTTTCACCACAATCAATACAGCGGCAGCTATCGTAACCGCCGTATTGTGACTAAAAACGCCACAAGCAAGTAAGATGATGAGTACCAATAAATTAACATCAAGCTGAGAAAACATATTGAGAAGAAAAAGCAATAAAGTTGAATTGTATCGTAATTTGTGAAGCTACTTTCCAATAATTTACATGATGGTAAAACAAGCAGGTTTCCTGATCTACTTTGTCTATGCTGTCATTAAGATTCTATGCGTGATAATTATGCATTTTGGCTTGATAAAGTTGATCAAACGCGTATGCAAGGTCAGCAAGTGTCGTTGCTTTTAATTTTGCTAAAAGAATATCTTGTGCTTGTTGCATCGCATCTTCTAAGGCCGCATTTACAACACGTTCAACACCGCATTCTGGATTTTCTCGTTCATTACCGATTGCAAAAATGGTTGGTTCGCCTACTGCATTATAAATATCTAATAATGTTGTTTTTTCTAAGTCAGCTATAAGATGCCAACCTCCTTTGGGTCCCTTTACCGATTGTATAAAACCTGCATTTTTTAATCCTGCCATTGTACGTCTGACGACTACAGCATTGGTTGAAAGCATATGTGCAATTTCTTCTGAAGTGAAAATCTTGTTTTGACGTGCCATATGGAGTAGCACATGGAGCATTCGAGAAAGTTTGCTGTCGGTACGCATAGCATGTAGGGTGATTTAAGGTTGGATATTAATGTAACATCAAAAGTTGCAAATATAAATAAAAAGTACTAGTGTAACTTTAAAAGTTACTTATTGGTGTGTGAAAATGAATTATGATGTGGTAATCATTGGTGGTAGTTATGCCGGTCTGGCAGCAGGCTTGCCACTGGGTCGTGCAAGAAGAAAAGTTGTAATAATAGATGCAGGGCAACGTAGAAATCGCTTTGCAGATCACTCACATGGTTTTCTAACACAAGATGGTACGCTTGCGAGCGAAATCGCACAGATCGCCAAGCAGCAATTACTTCAATACCCAACAGTGGACTGGATTGATGGGCAGGTAAAGCGGTTAGAAAAAAAAGATGATCTTTTTCATATTTGTATTGATGGTATACAGGCGGTAAGTGCGAAAAGAATCATCATTGCAACTGGTGTACAAGACCAACTGCCTGAGATCAAGGGGCTTAAAGAACGTTGGGGAAAAAGTATTTTTCATTGCCCTTACTGCCATGGTTTTGAGTTAAATCAAGGAAAAATTGGGTTAATTGCAAGTTCTGAGCATTCAGCCCATATGGCAATGTTATTACCCGAATGGGGGAGCGTGACCTACTTTTTGAATGGCCAGCCTTTAGCCGCTGAAGTAGAAGCACAGTTGATTGAAAGAAATGTCGTGATTGAAAAAAGGCCTATTGCAGAAATTATTGAACACAGCACAGTTGTGCTGTCTGATCAAAATCATATTACTTTTGAAGGGATATTTGTCACAACCCAATGTGTAATTTCTCAAGATTGGATACATAAGCTCGCATGTGAGTTGGAGCACAACCCAATGGGGCAAATGATTAAAACCAATGCCTTAAAAGAAACATCAATATCTGGTGTTTTTGCGTGTGGAGATGTAGCTCGATTAGGTGGATCAGTTTCATTGGCTGTAGGCGATGGGACGATGGCTGGTGTTGCTGCACATCGATCATTGGTTTTCTAAGTTAACATAGGGTTTAAAGGTCATATTCACATTAAACATGTAGAAATGACCTTTTATCCGCATTAAGCAAGTTTTCGATATGCTTCGTACTGGTAACTAGAGATTTGTTCATCCCAAAACATTTGCCAAAGGTCACAATATTCTAAGCAAAGATCACGGATTAAATCATAATCTGATTCGACGCAAGCCTGAGCCAAGACAAACCATAGATCATCTTCGTGGTCATCATCTGCAGCTTCGGCGGATGCATCATGTGATACACCATGTACATAGTAATAACCACTATCTACATTGAAACCTACCGCTTTGGTTGCTTGGCGTAATGCAGGACTAAATAGAATTACTTCTTCTTCAGCGACCGCAAGTAAAGCAGTTACAGCTTGATAATGATCAAAGGTATTTTCTAAAAATGAGCGAACTTTCTGCGCAATAATAGACGGTTGATAGTTATTACGCTCTGTTTGTGTTAACTCAAAATCATCAAGTACATCTTCAAACAAAGGATAGTGTGCGTATTCTGGATTACCAGAATAATACTGATTGTTGTCTAATCCAGGACGAAAACCGAACTCATCCAAAATATTAAGATTTAATAAAAAGCGAGGATACATTTTAGAACCTGACAGGAGTCTCGGTTCTAATTGCTTTGTCTGGAATTGAGCCATCAGTAGCGCATCAGTAAAAACTTGCACGATTGCATGTCGATATTCTAAGTGGATGTGTTTTAAGGTTTCTTTATCGATTAAACCATCATTCATAAGTTGGATGGCGGGATGTTTTGAAACAGGATGCTTTGAAATCTCCGCTCTTAAACTGTTCAGAAAGTTCAAATTCTTGTTCCAAGCTTCTGTAGAAATGCTATTTTTCATACCGTCTATAGCTTTCTGCCTTGGGTTGTCAAAGTTTTCAAATATTTTTGGCATAGTTTTTTACTCAATGAATTAATAAATATTATTGCTTTTCCAATGATATAGTTCGATTTTTTTTGGTTGTTTATGAATATAACTATTGGTCCAACCAAAGATCTTTTTATTGGATAAAATAAATATAAGGTGATTTAGAGGTGAAATCAATTTATTAAGCGAGCTAAAAAATAACCATTCAGATTGTTAATTAATCAAAAAATATATAAAAGGTGATTTATTTCACATTAATAATTGAATTTATTTTTAAATAGAAAGAAATTTTTACAAATCAGCTTGTTTGTCATCTTATTTTTGCTTAACGTATAATAGTGAACTTGATTGGAAGTGTTATATTTCCTATTATGTTCATAAAGAATATGGACAACAGCATAGTCGCCAGATTTTTCAAGCCTATAAACTATGCCTAAATAATATATTAAGTTTATATTATAATTCTAAAAGGATAATAAAATGTCAAAAAAAGAAGATATTATTGCAACGGCTCTGTACCTCTTCAATCGTCATAATTATAGCTCTGTTGGGGTAGATCGAATTATTAGTGAGTCAGGCGTTGCAAAGATGACATTCTACAAGTATTTTCCATCGAAAGAGAATCTGATTGAAGAGTGCTTATCACGAAGAAATAAAAGTATTCAAGAAGCTATTGAGCATGAGGTGAATCAGTTAAGTGAAGAAGATTATTTAGGTAAGATTAAAGCTGTCTATTTTTGGCATCTATCGTGGTTTAATTCGGATGATTTCCATGGCTGTATGTTTCAAAAAGCATCTTTGGAAATATTGCAACAATATCCATCTATTATTCGTCCGATTGTGGAGTATAGAGAATGGCTAATGGGGCTGGTTGAGGATTTGTTTGAAAAAGCGAAAGTATTTCAACCCCACGTTTTGACTGCTATGTATATTAATATATTGGATGGTATGACGGCCTATGCTAAAGTAAATAAGGATCATTCTGAAATAGAAGAGTGTTGGTATTATATTGAACGGTTGATAAATTTAGAGGCGGCTTAAAGCCGTATTTTAATTACCGATTAATCTTCAAAAAAAACCGAGTGAATTTATCACTCGGTTTTTTTAGTTTAAATATTAAAGCTTATTTTTCAACAAATGCGCGTTCAATAACATAATCACCCATCACACCCATACGTGGTGATTCAACCAAGCCGTGTTGATCGAGTAGTGCAGCAACATCTTTTAGGAATGCTGGGCTACCACAAAGCATGGCACGGTCAGTTTCACGATTGAAACGAGGCAAACCAATTTTTTCAAATAATTCGCCAGTTTCGATTGCTGTTGTTACACGACCTTGTGTATGGAATGGTTCACGCGTCACAGTTGGGTAGTAAATCAACTTGTCTTTGATTCCTAATTCTTCAAAGAATTCATGGTTAGGAAGTTCATTCAAGATGAGATCTTGATAAGCCAGTTCAGATACATAGCGTGTACCGTGAACCATAATCACTTTTTCAAATTTTTCGTAAGTTTCTGGATCACGAAGTAAAGAAAGAAATGGCGCAAGACCTGTACCAGAAGATAAAAGATATAAGTTTTTACCTGGTAATAAGTCGTCGTGTACTAAAGTACCTGTAGGTTTTTTTGAAATCAGGATTTCGTCGCCTACTTGTACTTTTTGTAAAATAGAAGTTAGTGGACCGTCCTGTACTTTAATCGAGAAGAATTCAAGTTCTTCTTCATAGTTCGCACTTGCAATCGAATAAGCGCGCATTAAAGGCTTGCCATTCACTTCAAGTCCGATCATCACAAACTGACCATTTTTAAAACGTAAGCTTGCATCGCGTGTGGTTTTAAAGCTGAAAAGTGTGTCATTCCAGTGGTGAACATGAGTAATGCGTTCAACGTTAAAAGCAGCCATTAAAGGTCTCGATCACAGATAAAAGAAACAGATTGCTATTCTAATCTAAAATCATTCTCGATAAACTGAATATATTTAATTGTGTTTATAAGAAAAAGTGATGATTGACGCTGTAACGATGCCGATTATTGGCTATATGCATTCTCCTTATCGTGAAAAATTTGGCATTCCTCGACAGCCAAATCTTGTAGAAGTCGAATGCTTTATAGAGATGGTAGAGCCCTATAATGATTTGTTGGCATTTGATGGTTTGGAGAATTTCAGTCATTTGTGGCTAGTGTGGCAGTTTCATGACAATAAAAATAGTGATAACAGTTTGAATCAACAGCCTAAATTTCGCGCACAAGTACGCCCGCCGCGTCTAGGAGGGAATCAGAAAATAGGGGTCTTTGCAACAAGAAGTATGTATCGCCCATCACCGATTGGTTTGTCTGTGGTCCGTTATCTGCGTGTTGAAAAACACGCCAAGAGCGTTCGTCTGTACGTTTCGGGAGCAGATTTGTTGAATGGTACGCCGATTTTGGACATAAAGCCCTATATACAGTATTCGGATGCAATAGTTGATTCGGTAAGTGGCTATGCACAAGAACAGCCTGTAAGTAAGTTGGTACGATGGATGGAATCTGCACAATCACAGCAGCTACTGTTACTAAAGCAAGGTATTTTAAATAAAAGAGTATTAGGCGAACTCGAACAAGTGTTATCTTTAGATCCACGACCCGCATATCAAGATGATGCGGAACGGGTCTATGGAATGTGTTTTGCAGAATTAAATATTCAATTTACAGTGGATGAAAGGAATGTGTCGATTGTAAATATAGAGCAAACAAACTTAGAAATATAAATGAGTTATAAATTTGGGGAACAGACGGTAATGCAAGCACAAGCAAAATTTGCAAATTTTTCTTTTACAGTCGATGTGACGTGGTGTTTAGAGCAACTACTAAAAGATGGACTTATTACTGAACGAGATAAATTACTTATTCAGACCACTCATCGACAAAAAGAGCAATTGAAATGGCATCCGTTGCAGTGGATTGCGAACTTCAAGCTCAAAGATCAGTTAAATCCAACCTCTACTTTGACGTTGAATCGTTTATGTCAGTGGCTTGCTGAAAAAGCGGCAGTTCCATTGTTCGTGATTGACCCTTTAAAGGCAGATGTAACAGCTCTAACTAGCGTTATGTCGCAAGAGTTTGCGGTGAGAAATCACATTCTTGCGGTTGAAGTACATGCCGATCGGATTTTGATTGGAACTGATCAACCGTTTTCTACAGAGTGGCAAAATAACTTAGAGCGAAGTTTAGCCCCGAAAAGAATAGAAAAAGTTTTACTGAATCCAGAGCAATTACAACGATACTTGCACGAATATTATCAAGTGAGTCGAGCCGTCAACTCATCACAAAATACCAGCGCATTTGATCGTGATAATAAAGGTGTAGAAGCACTTTTACAGCTAGGAGACACCCAAAATCCAGATGCAAATGATCAACACATTGTTAAATTGGTTGACTGGGTGCTGCAATTTGCTTTTGAGCAAGGTGCGAGTGATATTCATCTTGAACCTCGTAAGGATAAGGGGAAGGTACGTTTCCGCATCGATGGGGTATTGCATACGATTTATAATATGCCTGCAAATACGCTGACCGCAGTTATTTCCCGCATCAAAATCCTTGGCCGGATGAATGTCGCTGAAAAGCGTAAACCTCAAGATGGTCGTTTAAAAACCAGAACGCCAAAGGGACAAGAGACAGAATTGCGTCTTTCTACTTTGCCGACTGCTTTTGGCGAAAAGTTAGTCATGCGTATCTTTGATCCAGAAGTGTTAGTACGAAGCTTTCAACAACTTGGTTTTGAAGGGCATTTATTACAGAGTTGGCAACAACTCACCCAACATAGCCATGGGATTATTTTAGTCACGGGACCGACAGGTTCTGGGAAAACCACAACACTCTATTCATCGCTAAAACAATTGGCGACTGAACAAGTCAATGTCTGTACCATTGAAGATCCGATTGAAATGCTTGAGCCAAGTTTTAACCAGATGCAGGTCAATCCAAACATTGAGCTGGGTTTCGCTGATGGGGTACGTGCTTTAATGCGTCAAGATCCTGACATTATCATGGTGGGTGAGATTCGTGATCATGATACTGCGAATATGGCGATTCAGGCAGCGTTGACAGGGCATCTGGTGCTATCAACTCTTCATACCAATGATGCGCCCTCGAGTTTGACACGACTACATGATCTTGGTGTACAGCCTTTCTTAACTTCAGCTACGATTTTAGGGGTCTTAGCACAGCGTTTAGTACGTCGATTGTGCCCACATTGCAAGCAAGAAACAGCAATAAATGAGCAAGAGTGGGAGCATTTAACCTTTGATTATATGATGGATATGCCAACCACAATGTTCAAGGCAGTAGGTTGTGAAGTATGCCGTCATACAGGTTATAAAGGTCGTGTCGGTATATATGAATTTATGCCTGTGAGTCTAGAGTTAAAGTCACTAATCAGCGCACATGGCACACTCAATGATCTTCGAACTCAAGCAAAAAAAGAAGGTATCGAACCATTGCGAATAGCGGGTGCTCGTAAGGTGATTGAAGGAGTGACAACGCTGGAAGAGGTTTTGCGAGTTGTTCCACTTAGCTAGTTGATTTTTCCATCTTCAGATTCACCTCATCTTGGTTTGTTTAAATAACCTCATCGAAATGATGAAATTAGAATGAGGAAATCAAGATGAACGTATTTTCAAAAGTAGCAGTGATTGCGAGTTTGGTTGGTGCAACGACCATGGTTGTTGCGAATACGGGTGCGGTAAATCAACAAGCTTTGACACCAACACAGATTAGTACGGTACAGCAAGCATTGACCTTAAAGGATGATACACCTATCAAGCTCAAAGGTTATATTGTTAAAGCAATTGGTGATGAAAAGTACCAGTTTAGTGATCAAACAGGTAGTATCACCGTCGATATTGATGATGAATTATGGCAAGGTAAGCCAATCTCAGCCAAAACGCCTGTGACTATCATTGGTGAAATTGATATTGACTACAAACCGAAGAAACGTGTTGAAGTTGATGTAGATCAAGTTCAATTTTGATGACAGGTGCTCATACAAAACCACATGATATTCATGTGGTTTTTTGTTTATGCTTTAATTGAATATTAAAAATAAAATGAGAGCGTTTATTGATGCGGATTTTATTGGCAGAAGATGATGCTTCACAGGCGGAAAGCATTAAAGACTGGTTGGAAATGGATGGTTATAGTGTTGATTGGGTTGAGCGTGGTGATCATGCAATCTTAGCAGTTGAACAACATCAGTATGACTGTGTATTACTTGATCGAGGTTTGCCAAAAGCATCTGGTGATCAGATTTTAAAATCAATTCGACAACGTAACCTAAAAACACCAGTTATTTTCATAACTGCAAAAGATCATATCCATGATCGGGTTGAAGGTTTAGATCTGGGTGCAAATGACTATTTAGTCAAACCGTTTAACTTAGAAGAGTTATCTGCAAGAGTACGATCACAACTACGCCAGCATCAGGTTGATGCAGGGAAATATCTTAAATTTGCTGATTTAAAACTAGATCCACAAGCGAAAACCTTGAGTCAGGCAGAGCAGACAATAAATTTAACTGCGAAGGAGTTTCAAATTTTATATAAATTAATGCAAAAACCAGATCATATTTTTACGCGGGAACAATTAGAAGAATCTCTGTATGCATGGGGAGATGAAATTGAAAGTAATGCAATCGAAGTGTTTATTTATCAAATTCGCAAAAAAATAGGCGGACAGTATATTAAGACCGTCCGTGGACTTGGCTATCGAATGCATCAGGAATAAACAATGAAAGTAGTGTCTTTGCAGACGAAACTAATAAAAACTTCAATGATGAGTTCAATCATTGTTGGCTGCGTGGCATTACTTTTATTCCTCATTATATCTGTTTACCAGACCATGCAAGTACAAGATGAAATCATGGATGAAATTTCAGATATGTTATTAATTTCAGATTTGACGGCAACATCTGGACAGCAAATAGATGAACTTAGTGATCAGTTTGACATTCAATATCGGTTAAGCAACCAGCATTATGTGCTCACTCAATCAGAGAAATTTCAACTTGATCAACAATATTATAAGTTTGCGATAGCACGCAATGATTATGGTTTTATTTGGCAGGATCAACAATTATGGCGTAGTTATACAGCTAAAGATACTCAGTCAAATATGCACGTTTTGGTGATACAACCTTTAGCTGAACGTTTTGAAGCATTATGGCATAGCATTGTTGGGTACAGCTTAATTCTCATTTTGGTATGGCTAGTACAATGGCTTATTCTATATTTGCTTATTAAACGGCAGTTTAAAATGATTCACCAATTGTCGGCACAAATTTCTGCAAGAAATGCTGATGATCTTCGTCCTATACATTCTGGTGAAATTGAACTTAAAGAATTGCAACCTATGTTGAATCAATTGAATCAATTGTTGCAACGTTTGAATCAATCATTACAAGCTGAACAACGTTTTACGGCAGATGCATCACATGAGCTGAGATCACCACTTTCAGCGATTCAAATGCGTCTACAATTATTACAACGTAAATATCCTGAACGTGCTACAGATTTTATTCAAATACAGCAGGATGTTAGTCGAGGAATTCAGACTCTAGAAAACTTACTTTTACTGGCACGTTTAGATCCTGAACATGCTGATAATCTTCCCAAAACTCATTTTTCACTAAATGAATTGATTACTGAGGTGATGCAAGCACAAGCATTATTTGCCAATGAAAAATCAATACGATTGCATTCTCAGCTTGAAACGATAGAGAAAGATGATGTGTTTGGAAATCGTCAGTTATTGTTTAGTTGCATTCGAAATATATTGGATAATGCAATTCGATATACGCCAAAAGATGGAAATGTCTATCTTCGACTTGAGCAATATCAGAACGTATCTGAACTGATTATTGAAAATGAAGGGGATATGATAAGTGAGGAAGTATTGGCACGATTAGGTGAACGTTTCTATCGGGCATTAGGAACGAAAACACAGGGCTCAGGATTAGGTTTATCGATTTGTAGGAAGATAATTGAACTACATTATGGGCGAATGGAATTCTCCCAATCGACCTATGGAGGACTCAAAGTAAGTATTCAATTAAAAATAGAACAGTAAACGCCTAAACGTAATAATGGATAAAAAAAGCAGTACGCGCTGACATACTGCTATTCCCACGTTTATTATTATCCGATTTTTATTATATTACTTTGTTAAAATCAGGCGATTGTTGCGAGTCAAACGCAAACGGTATTCTTCTCCAGCATGCATAATCCGAATTTCACGTCCTAAGGCAAAAAGGTTGTTTGAATGTAGCATTGGCAAAGATTGAGCTGAGTCTGTGCTACGAGTAAATAAGTTAAATGGTGCGTTCATTTGTTATGCTCCGTGGTGTGTTTTTTAATGTTTTAAATGATAATCATTATCGAATACACCTGTCAACGAAATTTTTGCTAATTTACAAAATCATTTATTATTTTTTATTTGGGATATGTAATTGAAGTGTTCGGTTCCTTATACTTTTGATGAAATCTCAGGGATATTAAACTGTTATGGCTAAATCGATAGTTGAAGTTGCGATTGCAATTTTATTGCATAAATCAAAAGTGCTTGTCGGATGGAGGCAAGCAAATCAACATCAGGGCAATAAACATGAATTTCCTGGCGGTAAAGTCGAACAGCATGAAACGCCTGAACAGGCTTGTCGGCGTGAGATCTATGAAGAGGTTGGGATTGGTCTAAAAGATTGGCACAAATTCGATGTTATTCAGCATGAATATGATGATTTGATTGTGCGCTTACATTTATTTCATGCACATGTTCCAGATCAGTTCTTGGATTTAATTCATCAGCCATGGACGTGGTACAGCCGAGATCAATTACAGAATTTGAATTTTCCAAAGGCGAATAAGACAATCATCGAACGATTGGTATGGTCACATCTAATTAAGATCAGTGATCTTTTGCCTGCATTGCCACATAGTGATGCGCAATTTTATTGGCGTAATGAAAAGCTAAACATCGTGGAAGTTCAACAACAATTATCGGTATTGACTGATGACCAACTCAATAAGTTGATTATCAATTTTAGTCTTTGGCAACAACTTGATTCTAAATTACAAGCAAAAATTCAGACGATTCATTTAAAACAATCACAGCTTATGCGTTTTAAAAATGGTGAATTGATTGTTGGTAAGCGCTTTATCGCTGCATGTCATGATGCAGTGTCTTTAAAACATGCTCATGATATAGGTTGTGATGCTGTGTTTTTAAGTCCTGTGAATCAGACAGAGACTCATCTTGAAGCCAAAGTGTTAGGCTGGGATGGTTTTTCTGAATTGGCTGAGAATAGTGATATTCCAGTGTTTGCCTTGGGTGGTGTTGCACCTAAAGATATAGAACAAGCCCAAAAACATCATGCTTATGGGCTTGCTGGGATTCGTGAGTTTGAATCGATAGAATAGGTTCTGTTGGTATTTCACAGATCTTCGTTTACAGAGAACGAATCATTCTTCTCGCTTCATCGGCTTTTACGTTGTGATTTCGCGCTTCACTAGCACGAAGTACAATTGTCCAAAGTTGTTTTTTCATTACATTACTTTGGGCATAACTCAAACCACGTCGAGCAAGAGCTTCAGCATTTGCATATTGCTTACGTTGATCAGCAATCAATGCCAAATATAAGTATGTTTCAGCGGCTTGAGGTGCAATACGTTGTGCCTGAAGCGCAAAACGTTCGGCATCGCCAAACTGTTTTTGTTTGTACGCAGTTTGAGTCTTTTGCATCAATGTCTTGAAAGCGGGTAATTGCGCACCGTCATTGCTAAATCTTTGCTGTACCTTTTGTTCAGGCACTACGACTGGAACAGTTTGGCGCTTAATTTCTTTTTGCTCATAAGGTGTGATTTTGACGCCAGAAGGGGGTGGCGTAACTTTCTTCTGGCTATCATTCACCTTCGGAGGTGGTGTTTGAGGCGTAGGGCGTTCTGGTGTTGTGCTACAACCAGCAAGTATCATTACACCTGTTAAGAATAGCGATTTTTTAATCATTTCCAATCATCCGATCACTTAGTTATTGCCACTGTAACTACCGCTAGAGATAATGCGTGTAGAAGTTTGATTGGATAAATCAGTATCCATTTGATTTTCAGTTTCACGGATATAATTTCCGATACTGTCGTCATTACCATCATCATAATCATTCTGAGGGATATAGGTAGGCTCAACTTCGTAGTGTGATTGACCGCAGAGGGTTGCACGACGTGGTACAGTTTGACGAAGTAGAGGAATGTACATTGCACCCTCACAACCTTGCGCTGACAGATCACCTGTAGAGCGATCAATCCATTGCCATTGGACATTATCCGTTTGACGTAAATTTACTGGTTCTTGACGAAGTTGTCTCATGACATTGGTCCAAACAGGCAATGCACCTGACGAACCTGTAAGACCTGTAACCTTGTTGTCATCTAGACCTAACCAAACCACAGCAACATGATTTCCTGAATAACCTGCAAACCAAGAGTCGCGTGTATCGTTCGTTGTACCAGATTTACCAGCAAGATTTAATGATTCAGGTAGACTGTTATATGCAGAACGTCCAGTACCAGTACGCATGACCTGCTGCAAGCCGTAATTCAAGATATAGGCTGCTGCTGGATCAATGGTTTGTTGAACATTTAAACCAAATCGATCGAGCACGCGACCCTGAGCATCTACGACTGAACGAATTGAGCGTGTTGGATATTTAAAACCACCCGTTGCGAAGTTCCCATAGATACTGAGCACTTCCATCGGTGACATGTTTACTGCACCAAGGTAAATAGAAGGATAGGCTGGAATATCTGAGTTTACTCCAAACTGTTTCAGCTTATTACTAAATGAAGAGAGACCAAATTCATTTGCTAAACGCACAGTTGAAAGGTTATAGGAGTTAGCCAGCGCTTGTTGCATCGGCACGATACCATTTTCATTGCCACTATAATTTTTGGGTGACCAGCTTTTACCGCCATCAATTGGAATATTGACAGCCGTGTCTTCAACTGGGCTTGCCCATGTATAGCGACCAGATTCAATCGCATTTAAGAAAATGACAGGTTTTAATAGAGAACCAACTTGACGTTTTGCATCAATTGTACGGTTAAAGCCAGTAAAGTCTTGAGTTGAACCAACTGCTGCAATTAACTCACCATTTTCAGGGTGAGCAACTAAAATAGCACCTTGTAAGTCTTTAAGACGAGCAGGATTACGTTGAGCCAAGCGTTCAACTGAGTTTTTAAATACAGTTTGTACTTTGGTTTGTGCAATTGGATCAAGTGTAGTGAAAATCCTTAAACCCTGATTCGTTATGTCACTTTCTTGGTATTCCGTACGTAATTGACGGCGAACAATATCGAGGAAGTCTGGGAATTTAGCTGGTCCAACGGTTGGTTTGCTAATAACATTGAGCGGACGAGCAATCTCATCTTGATATTCTGCTTCTGTTAAATAACCCATGACCATCATATTGTTTAAAACGACATCACGACGCTTTTTAGCTGCTTCAGGATTCCGCCAAGGATTATAAAGAGAAGGGCCTTGTACTAAACCGACCAAAAATGCTTGTTGAGAAATGTTGAGCTCACGCAGAGGTAAGCCAAAGTAGAATTGTGATGCTAGTCCGTAACCATTAATTGAATAGTTACCATTTTGACCTAAATTTACTTCGTTTAAATAAGTTTCTAGGATTTCATCTTTACTGTAATGAAATTCAATCAACAATGCCATGAGTGCTTCATTGGCTTTACGTTTAAGTGTTTTTTCTGGAGATAAATAAAAATTCTTAACGAGTTGTTGCGTCAGGGTAGATCCCCCTTGACGTTTACCACCTGTAGCGTTACTCACCAAAGCACGAGCTGTACCACGTAGTGAAACACCATGGTGCTGGTAAAAATTACGATCTTCCGTTGAAATTAAGGCTTCAATCAGCGTTTTAGGCACGCGATCAAGTTTAATTAGCACACGATCTTCATTATGTTGAGGGTAAATTCCGCCGATTAGCATTGGCTCTAAACGAGCAATACCAGTACTTGAAGGTTTAGTTGAACGAATATCTCCAACACGACCATCTGAAAAACCAACTTCTAATACTTGCTCAGGTTCAGTACTGTCGCCATAGTCAAAACCACGCGTATGCACATAAAGTTTATTACCTTGTGTGACATAACTGCCTGACTTTTCATAATTGCTCGTGTTTTTATAACCCAGTAGTTTTAGTTCTTGAATGAAGTTTTCTTGGGTAATTGGCGCATTCGCATAAACCTCTAACGGGCGAGCAAATACTTTAGCAGGGATATCCCAGCGCTGACCTTCAAACTTATTGCGAATAATATTATCTAATCGGATCAGATAGATACTAAAGGCAACAAATATACCGATCACTAAAATTAAAAAGATTAGGCCTATAAAACCGATACCACGTTCACACTTCATAGATTTGCGTTAAAACAAAAACAATGTGGCTAATGATGCGTAGCTTATGAGCATTTTGCAATCACAAAACTGTGAATAAATAGCAACATGCAACAAAATCTTTCAAAACAAGTGGAGAATCACTGCATTAAAAACACAGAATCTACATTTTTATAGTTTTTAATCAATCATCAACGAATAATGATATGATATGCGAGAATCGCAACGGAGCCACATTTTTCGTGCAAATTTCACATAAATCCTTTCGAAATATTGGTCTAATTGGGCGACCAGATAAGTATTCTGTTGTAGAAACGTTATGTCTCATTCATGATCATTTAATTACTTTAGGGCTAAATCCTGTCTTTGATCAAGAAACATCACAATTGGTTCCGTACAGCCACGGACAAACCGTAAGCCGTAACTTATTGGGTGAGGTGGTTGATCTTGTCGTTGTTGTGGGCGGTGATGGATCTCTATTGCATGCCGCTCGTGCCTTAGTTCGATATAATACTCCTGTAATTGGCATTAACCGTGGTCGATTAGGCTTTTTAACCGATATCAAACCTGCGGAAGCTATTTTTAAACTTGATCAAGTGTTACAAGGTCAATTTCAATTGGATCGCCGTTTCTTGTTGGAAATGGAAGTTCGCACCAATAATGAAACGATCTATGATGCGATTGCCTTAAATGATGTGGTTTTGCATTCAGGAAGATCGGTTCATATGATTGATTTTGAATTGAGTATTGATGGACAATATGTATATCGGCAACACAGTGATGGTTTGATTGTTTCGACACCAACAGGTTCAACTGCTTATGCATTGTCAGGTGGTGGCCCGATTTTGCATCCGAGTATGGATGCGATTGCTTTAGTTCCAATGCACCCGCATACATTATCATCTCGTCCGATTGTTGTAGGTGGTCATAGCGAAGTTAAAATCACGATTCGTGAAAATCGTGTTTTACCAATGGTCAGTGCTGATGGACAACATAGCGTTGCGTTAAATGTTGGTGATACTGTACATATTCGAAAACATCCATTTAAACTAAGCTTATTACATCCA
This sequence comes from Acinetobacter haemolyticus, assembly GCF_003323815.1. NCBI lineage: Bacteria > Pseudomonadati > Pseudomonadota > Gammaproteobacteria > Moraxellales > Moraxellaceae > Acinetobacter > Acinetobacter haemolyticus. The sequence continues at coordinate 2,045,019 of NZ_CP030880.1, read as the reverse complement.
CCTGGTTATGACTTCTATATGGCATGTCGTACTAAACTAGGCTGGAATCAAGATTTCGAATCTTTTCAACAGGATGAATCATGAATATTGAACAAATGCTCGCTATTTTAAATCCTGAGATTGTAGAGCGATTAAAAACAGCCGTGGAAATCGGTAAATGGCCAAATGGTGTTGCCTTGACTAAAGAGCAACGTCAAACATGTATGCAAGCTGTTTATGCATGGGAAATAGAAAATCTTCCAGAAGAACAGCGTAGTGGTTATATTGATCGTGGTAGCAAAGAAGAAGGTGAAGAATGTGATGATGATCATCATAAAAATGAGCCTGAGTTCAAGCCGATTCGTTTCGTGTAATGACGCTTAAGAAATATTAAATGTCTCGATATTCTCGGGACATTTTTTTATCGTTTGATTTAATCATGGCGAATAGCTATGAAATGAGACGATTTAAATAAATTGCAATAAAATAAGACAAAAATTGTCACAAATAGACGGGACGGTCTGAACATCTGATCGAATTTTCCTGTAAAATGCCCTCACGTTTAAAAAAACTCAATAAGAAGCGATGTTCAAGACTATTTATGCTGCATTAGAACAACTTGGCTTAACCGCACAAAAACGTGCGATACACATACAATTTGCCAATCCGAGCTTAAATCAACAAGTCTTCCTCCAAAAAATTCAAGGTCAGCATGCCATTAATCAGGGCATGACTGCAGAACTGATCTGCCTTTCTACTAATGCAACGATTCCATTAAAACAATTCATCGGTTGTCAGGCAGCGATCGACCAAGTCACCGATACAGGCACACTCTTCAGAACCACAGGGATTATCACAGAAGCCGTACAAGGACAATCTGACGGTAGCCTTACGCTCTATAAACTCAAACTCCAAGATGCAACCGCGCTGTGGCATAAACGCCGAAACAGCCGCGTGTTTATGAATAAAAATGTACTCGACATCGTACAAACCCTATTTAAAGAATGGCAACAACGCAGCCCACTATTTGCATCAAGTCTTACACTCGACCTTGGTGAGATCAAACAAGACTACGACATCCGTCCCTTTGTGATGCAAGCCAATGAAAGCGACTACGACTTCATTACCCGACTGCTCCGAAGCGAAGGCATCAACTGGCTGATCGATGAAGCTCAACTCAACGTTGCCAACAGCAACAACCCCATCCAAGCTCAAAAACTCCGCTTGATCGATGACAACAGCCAATACCAAGCCTTAAATCGAAGAACAATACGCTACCACCGCAGCAGTGCCACCGAACAATACGACAGCATGACCAGCCTCATTGCAGAACGTTCGTTACAACCCACAGCAGTCCATATCCAACGCTGGCAAGCCGATGCCTTAGAACAAGAAGATGGGGCAGGTAGCGTCCAAAGCAAACACCAACATAGCCAACAACACGACAACGCTAGTCTAGGACTCGAAGATGCATGGCACTTCACCCCCGCATGGATGCAAGACTTGAATGGTGAAGATGGCGCAACCGCATCAGGCAACACTCAAATCGAAAAACTGAACCAACACCTCAGCCACTACCACGATGCCCAAGCCAAACAATTTATCGCCAGTACTACCGTGCGAGATACCCAAGTCGGCTACTGGTTTAAACTCAACGAACACCCAGAGATCGACCAACACAGTGGTGCAGACCAAGAATTTCTAATCACCGCCAAAAGCTACTACAACCAAAACAACCTACCCAAAGACTTAAACCAACAAATCCAAAGCTTAATTGATCAAAGCCAATGGCAAGATCACCAAAACACAAACCCAGAAGAACGCCAAGCCAACCAACTGACGCTACAACGTCGCAGCATCAAAACCGTACCCGAATACCAACCCCTACAACACCGCCCAGCAGCCCATCCACAACGTGCAAGAGTGGTTGGACCCGCAGGTGAAGAAATCCATGTCGATGAATGGGGACGAATCAAAGTTCGCTTCCTGTTTACCCGCAATGACGACCATAGCCACGATGGTGGCGCAGGCAGCAACAACAACGATACCGATTCAGCTTGGGTGGATGTACTCACTCCTTGGGCAGGCGAAGGCTATGGCGCACGCTTCCTACCCCGCATTGGTGAAATCGTCGTCATCGACTTCTTTGATGGCAACATTGACCGTCCCTTTGTCACCGGACGACTCCACGAAGCACAACGCAGTCCAACTAAGTTCGATGACCAAGGCAAATTACCTGATACCAAAAAACTAGCAGGGATCAAATCCAAAGAATATCAAGGTTCAGGCTATAACCAACTGCGCTTTGACGACACCACTGGACAAATCAGTGCCCAACTACAAAGCAGCCATGCAGCCAGCCAACTCAATCTCGGCAAACTGAGCCATCCCAAAGCCCAAGCAGAAAGCGAAGACCGAGGCGAAGGCTTTGAACTACGCACAGACCAATGGGGTGCGATTCGAGCAGGGGAAGGCTTACTGATCACCACCCATGCACAAGCGCAAGCCGAAGGCGAACATCTCGAAGCACAAACAGCCAAACAACAACTGGAAGGCAACCAAAACAATGCCAAAGCCCTGAGTGAAGTGGCAAAGAACCAACAAACGGATGAATTAGAATCGGTAGAGCAATTACAGGCATTTGCAGAACAGATCCAAGAGAAGATAGCCCGCTTTGAACAAGCGATGCTGTTACTCAGCTCACCAAATGGCATTGGGCTTAGCACATCAGAAGACATTCATCTATCCGCGGATGGACAACTGAACCAATGTGCAGGCGACAGTATTAACCTGACCACACAAAAGAACCTGATTGCCCAAGCCAGTCAAAAGATCAGTTTGTTTGCAGCGCAAGGTGGAATCAAACAAGTGGCAGGCAAAGGTAAGGTTGAGATACAGGCACAAGGGGATGGTTTAGATATATTGGCGAAAGCTGGAATACAAATTATCTCAACAGAAGATACAGTTTATTTTAATAGTCCGAAGGAAATTGTATTAAAGGCAGAGAGTTCTGAGCTCAAATTGAATGGTTCGGGGATCTTTCCAACGACGGGTGGAAAGTTTGAGGTAAAGGCGGGGCAGCATTTGTTTGTGGGGGGGCAGAAAGTACCCATAGATATCCCTTTGATGCCAAATGAAATTAGAAAACAGCTGTTATTACAATACCATGATCAAGAACCAGTTCAGGGCGCAAATTTTACAATTAAATATGCAAATGGGCAGCGTTATTCTGGAATAACGAATAACAAAGGAATTGCAGATATTCAAGATGCACCAGAAGGTGAAGCGGTTGTTACTTTTGGTGAAGATCAAAGACCATATCAGGTCATAGCTATAGCACATGAAAACCCTGAACATAAAGCAGACTGGGCAATGGATGATTTTGAAGCCTCTTATCAGCAAGCACTGAAGGAAAAGAATAAATGAGTAGTGCAGAGAAGAAGATAGCAATCATTGAAATCGGCTCAGACATTTGGAGTAGAGCGACGCAAGCTGGTAACCAAATTGTAGGTGGTGCGAAACAGGTTAAAGATGGCGTAGTTGCTGGAGGAAAATGGATTGGTGGTGCTTTACAGGGAGAGTTTAACGATAAAGCAACTGTTGGTCAGATTTTTATTGATGCTGCAATAAGTATGTTTCCTGTAGCTGGTGAAGTAACTGCCGCACGGGACTTGGTTGCAATCTTGATGAAGATGGCGGATGACAAAAAAGAAGCTTCTGAAGTTATTAATTGGGTCAAAATTATTTTATGTTTATTGCCAATTATTCCGATTTTTGGAGGTATTTTAAAAGGAATTGGTCGTCTCTTAATCACAGTGATGAAAGATGCAACAAAGGTTGCTGAAGTGGCTGCTGCTATACTCGCCTTTTTAAGAAAAATGGGTTATGGCAACTCGGTTCAATTCATTCAAAAACTTAATTTCGCCCAATACCAAGGTAAAATTTTGTCTGAATTTAAGAATGGCCTCTCACGTATGAAAGATGGCTTTGCTTTTATTAGCCAGAAAATGGGTGGAGCATTACCAGAAAGTGTCAGTGTTTATGTGAATTCAATGGGGCCAAAATTAGATGAGTTGGGACGTCTTGCAGATAAGATGATTCCTTCAGCTATTAAAGAGTTGGATCAAGCATTAAATAAAGTTCGTACTGAGATCATTCGTCAAATGAATGAGGCAGGTGCGAAGATTGGCGGTACTCAGACCAAAGTGATGACCACTGAAGCTCGTCTAAGTTCGACAGCATCTAAAGCGATTGCAAGTAAAGGGCATACACCTGCACCTTTGAGTCATTATAAACATAAAGAAGGTTGGCCTGATTTAAAAGGTTATAAAAAACAAGTTATTATTAATGATGAGAAAGTTACTATTTATCCAGATATCCACTCTTTTAGTAGTAAAGCTCCGATTCAACCTAAATTATTGAAAGCAGGATCAAAAGTTCCTTTATTTCGGGTAGTGGAGCAAGTAAATCCTGGGAAATCTGGGGGGTATTGGGCAGAAAAAATGTCTGAAAATGGTAAGGCATGGCGGTTGGATTGTGCTGTAAAAGGTGCATGGAGTACTAATGGTGCATATGTGGTATTAGACCATGTGCCTACTGTTGCTGAAATGAGAAAGCTAGGTATAACTGTACCTGATAATTGGGATGGTTTACGTGTCTGGCGTGGAAAGATTGCAGAACAGCTTGATAATGAGAATAGTTTAGAAAGAGGGCATCAGGCCACTAATTTATTACTGCCAGGTGGTGATATTCAAATTTTTATTAATTTTAGAGATCCTCATCATACACCTGTAAAAGAATATATTGATAAAATGATTAAAGAAAAGGCGACAGGTTGGACGGATGCTAAAATTCCTAGTGATGTGGAAACAATGGTTGAATATCTGGAAAAGCGTGAACGATCAGCAAAAATTGTCCAGCAAGGACAAATATTACGGGGAATTTCATCAACTACACGTTCGGGTGTTGAATATCAACAGCAGAAACAATCACAATCTGAGAAACGTTAATCTATGTTAAACCCTAAAACGATGTCACCAATGCAAGAGCAAGAAGCACGAAATAAAGCATTTTATTTAATTAAAAAGTACACAAGTTATACTTTTTTAGATCAGGCACGTGTCTTATACCAGCAATTTTTAGATGCTTTTGAAAGGCAGTTACGAAATCCACCGAAAGAAGTGTTGCAACACCAATATGCAGAGCATTTACAAAAAAGGCATGAGGGTGAGTATGTTCATTACCTAAATAAAATAGTTGAGTTAGAGAATGGTTTGACACTACTTAGAACGACTAAACATAAAAGAGAAGCATATAATAGTTTTTGTAATGTCGATTTTACAGGTTGGTTATTTGATCGATATGCTGATGAAAATATAATATATGAAGATCCATTTTATATCTTATTGGGTCTAGGTATTTCCAGATCAACTGATATTTTTGAACCAGTAAATTATAAGACTGATCCACTTGGGCGAAAAGTAGAACATACAGGTTCTATACGCTTACTATTAATTGCATTAGCCTATCGTAATATTTGTATGCAGAGTTATTTAGCAGGTAAGGTAAGTGAGCCATTTGCATATATTGATAAAAATACAATACGAAAATCTCAAAAATGGTCTTATGAAACTATTTTTTTCTCTAAAGAATGGCCACCGTTAAGAATTTACCCTGAACCGATTCCAATGTGTCCACCTTTTAACCTAAATCCAATTGGGCAAATAGCTACAGGTGAAGAAGTAACAGTTACGGGTATTTATGAGCCATGGTTGCCAATTAATGGAAAAGTGGGTTGTCCTAACTATTTCTTAGATGGTTCGAGAGCAACAGATTATCAACTAGAAGGCACTGATGAGTGGGTAGATGTCAAATGGCGTTTAATTTGGGAAGATAAACGTTATTTAGATGGAACGATTCCAGAAGAAGAAAAAGCATATGTTTTTGACATTGAGAATATTGGTATAAAATGTACTCAGACCGATGCTGAGTCTATTGAAAGGTTGAGTATTCGAGCAGGTCAAGTATGCCCAAAAACTGGCTATTGGTTTACGGTGGCACAGGAAAATTCACGTCAATACTTTAAGCAAGGTGAAATCTTACCTGAGATTAAAAATCAAGATTGGGGCGAAGTGTATTGGCAGTTTGATGGCGGGTAGATGTTAAATGATCAAGTTATTTTACCAGCAGAAGAAAAATAAGCTGGTAGCGAATTATATTATTAGGTGATAAGTATGTTATTGAAATTATCATAAATAGATGGAGAGAATAATATTAATATTAATATAAGTCAAACAGTATATTTGAATAAAATGTACTCAAGTTATTCTTTTTTTAAGAAAATATATGATCTACATGCTGACTTTGTTAGAGAGTTTGAACGACTTTTAAGAAATCCTACAAATGAGATTAAAGAAAATTATAGTGAAAACTATGAGAAACAATACGTAATGTATTTAAATGTATTGAATAATCAAGAAAAAGCGTTAGAAATTTTTTTTAGAACACCATATAAAAATGAAATATATCCTTTGTTTTTTGAAGGCGGAATAAAAGGAGTAATATTTGGCCGTTATGGAGATGAGAAAGATTTAGCTAATGATCCTTTATATATTGAACTAGGTATACGTGGGAGAGATGGTAGTCTATTTGAAGAACCATATCATATTGGGGCTATTAAAAAGCTTCTTATAGCATCTGAAATGCTAGATATAGCGAAAATTACAGTTTCATCAGATTATAAGTATGCACAATATTTTCTGCCTAAAAATTTAGATAAATTATTTCAAAAATGGAGTTTTGAATCATTGTTTGAATTAAGTTATTGGCCTTTATATAAAGAAAATATTATAGATAAAGTGAGTAGCTCATTAGAATGCAAGAGTTTTGACACAATTGTTATAGAATCCGACCATGAAATATCTATAACTGGCATTTATGAGGCAAAACTAGATGGTGGGGGTAAAGGCTGTCCTAATTACTTTTATCAAGGAACCATTGCACCAAAATATAGTAATGGAGATATACAGAAATCTAAATCTACCGAATGGAACTTAATTTGGGAAGATAAACGTTATTTGGATGGAACGATTCCAGAAGAGGAGAAAACATATATTTTTAATATTGAAAATATTAATGCCAAGGCTGATACCAACGTAGAAGCTACCGAGAAACTGAGTGTACGAGCAGGTCAATTATGCCCAAAAACTGGTTACTGGTTTACAGTCGCACAAGAAAATTCACGACAATATTTTAAGCAAGGTGAAATCTTACCTGAGCTTAAAACTCAGGATTGGGGTGAGGTATATTGGCAGTTTGATAGCGAATAGATGGAATGTTGGTTGAATTTGGGATGGAAATAATACACCAATTTTAAATTTGCCCTCAAAAAATATTTAATTGAATTTTATTTTGGGGGTAAGTCATGCCTATAATTTATTTTATGTGTTTTTTATTAAGTGTGCTCAGTTTTCTCATTTTAACCCGTTCATATTGTTGATTTTTAGTGTCATTACACTCAGTTTTTATTGGTTTTGTTATTACTTAAAATTGAGCAAAATTTAGATTTGTTTGTCTTATATTTATGGAGGTCTAGTAATAGGGTTGCTTTTAAGGTTAACTATCTATTTTTGGCTAAGTAAAAATTATCATTTGTTTATATTGCTGCCAATTATTGCAGTTATTCTAATTATTGTTTATGAAGAGTTATTTAAAAAGAATTATTCACTGAATCCTAGTTTTTTTTCTGAGGATAAAAATTTTGAAATAGTCAAAAATAAACAACAGATTGAAGAGTTTTTTAGTAATCCAGAGCGGCTTATTGGTACCTCTATAAACGAAATAGAAAAACCCCATAATGCAGGACTTTGCAATCTGTTTGGGAGTTATGACTTTGGCATAGCTTATCATGAGTGGTATACAGAGAAGCATAAGATAGAAGTGATAACCAAAAATGAGATCTGTATTGAAATTTCAGTGATTAAAGGCGACTTCACTGAGAAATCGCTTCACTTATCTTAATTTAAACGACTATCCCAAAGAACTTTAGCTTTCACCATGGCTTCATCGTAGCTGTTGACAGCGCCCATTGTATAAAGTGCGATTCCCATAGTCTCTATGATTGCCATTTCACCATATTCATGTGTTTGCTCACCGAGCCAAACAGCTTTAAATACTGCTAGATCAAGTTCTTCTTCGATTGGGCTGCGATCAGGTGTCAGTTTTGGTAATTCGTGCTCATATAACTCCCCATTTTTTATTCCACAAATAAGTGTCTTGGCATCAGGATTACGCTCAAACTCACCACCTTCACCTTTAATCACTGCACTATTTTGATAACCTAAACGAAAAGCGGTTTGCTGGTGTGAAGTGCGATAAGCAGGATGGAAAATAGCTTGCAAAGTTGCTTTTGCATTGAATGGATTAATTAAACGGGCAAGTGTGTGAATTGGAGAGCGTAAGCCCATCACGTTTCTCAGTGAAATAAGCTCACTTAGAATTGGTGAGATGACTTCCAGTGGCAGATAGGCAAAATTATGTTGATTGAGTTGAGTGCTGACATCTTGTTCATTTTGGCAAATAGAATAGCCTAAGTATTGAAGAACTTGCTCAGTATAAACACGGTTAATCGTATGACCTGATGCACCATGCATAACGATCTTGTAACCATGATGTGCCAAAGTTAGTGCTGCTAATAAAAACCAAGGATAGTGTTTACGTTTACCTGCATAAGATGACCAGTCTAAATCGACATCAAGTGGGGCAAAGTTCAATTGATCACGGGTTGCTTGAACAAAACCAGCAAGTTCATCTACGGATTCCTCTTTAACACGTAAAAGCATTAAAAAGGCACCAAGCTGTACATCAAGCACTTCATCTTTCAAAATCATGCTAAATGCTTGATAAGCTTCTTCATAGCTAAGTGAGCGAGAACCTGTCTTGCCTTTCCCTAAAATACGGACATATTGTGCAAAGGGATGTTCAGCAGTTTTATAGATATTTCGTTTTGTGTTCATGATCGGATTTAAGACGTCGCTAGCAGTGAAATTAATATGACATAAAAGCAGCATGTTTAGCGGAAAAATTCAGTTGTGCTGTTTAATCATTAATCAATTGTGCGTCAATTTGCATGATTGCAAATAAAATAACTGACCGAATGAGTCTAGTGATTTGATGCAAACGGAACATGACATCTAGCCTAAAAATCATTAGCATGACTGCGAAGTGATTTTTTAAGAAAAATGAAATCGAAAGGAAATAATGATGTTAGCTTACGATGCAGATTTGGAACTCTTCCGCGATAACTTTAAACGTTTTATGAGCGAGCATATTGCACCGCATTATGAACAATGGGAACGAGAAGGGCTTATGCCTCGTTCTGTTTGGAACTTATTAGGTGAAAATGGTTTCTTGTGTGTAGATGTACCAGAAGAATATGGTGGTTATGGTGTACCAACACATTATTCATTGATGTTAGTAGAAGAATCTGCACGTGCGGGTTATTGTGCATTATCTACCGCGATTTCTTGTCACTCTGAAATTGCAGCACCATATATTCAACATATTGGTACAGAAGAGCAAAAGCAATACTGGCTACCTAAAATGGTATCTGGTGAAGCTGTTGGCGCGATTGGGATGACTGAACCGGGTGCTGGTTCAGATTTACAAGCAATGCGTACGAGTGCCATTTTGCAAGATGATCATTATTTATTGAATGGCTCTAAAACTTTTATTTCAAATGGTCAACATGCGGATGTTGTGGTACTTGCGGTAAAAACCGATCCACAAGCACGTGCTAAAGGCGTATCTTTATTGTTGGTTGATACCCATCTGGATGGATTTAAGAAGGGAACAAATTTAGACAAGATCGGTTTACATTCGCAAGATACTTCAGAATTGTTCTTTGATAATGTAAAAGTACCTAAAGACCAATTACTTGGTAACGCAGGTTCAGGTTTTGCTTATTTGATGCAAGAGTTACCACGCGAACGTACTGCAATTGCATCAACTGCTTTGGGTGCCATTCGCGGATCAATTGATTTAGCAACGACCTATGTAAAAGAGCGTCAAGCTTTTGGTCAAGCAATTGCACAATTCCAAAATACACGTTTCGTGTTGGCTCAAGCAAAGATTGACGAATTAGCAACGGCAGCGTTCTACAACCAAAATGTTGAATTGTATATGCAAGGTAAATTGGATGTTGAAACTGCTGCGGCATTGAAGAGCTTCAGTACTGATATGCAGATGAAAGTTGCAGATAACTTACTTCAACTCTTCGGTGGTTATGGTTATATGACTGAATATCCGATTTCTCGTTTCTTTGTAGATGCACGTATCCAACGTATTTACGGTGGTACTAACGAGATTATGAAAGAAATCGTAGCACGTGGTTTGATTGGAAAATCTTAATCTAAGAGCTAATTCTATTTTAAAGATTTGAAAACCATATAAGAAAAGTTGAATCGGTTAATCTGATTCAACTTTTCCTGTTTATATAAAATATTTGATATGAATTTATACGAAAATAAGTCATTTATCTCAGCTTTAGCCAATCAAGATATTTATTTGCAAGTATTATGTCTAGAAGATGCTGAAGATATATATTCCGCAATTACTTACTCACTTGAACATTTGATGAAATATCCAGCGACAATACCATGGATATTGAATGAACAAAGTTTAGAAAATACAAAACTATACTGTCTAAATGTCATTAGCAATTTACCAAAGAATCAAGACATTGTTTTTGTGATTAGACAAAGTCACACTCATAATTTTATCGGTTTAGTCGGGTTGCATAATATTTGTTGGGAGATCGCAAAACTTGAGATTGGTTTCTGGGGAAATAGTGCGTTTAGCAAAAGGGGATTAATGAGGAAAGCTATACAATTATTGATATGCATGTTGCAAGAATATTATGATTTTACTTGTATTGAAGCTCATGTTGACCAAGAAAATAAAGATGCAAGAATGTTGTGTGAAAAAAGTGGATTTGAATTGGATACATTAATCCAAAATGGATTGAAGAATCCTATTGATAGTACCTTTCGCAATTTATGTGTTTATCGAGTTTTAAGACTACAAGCGTATTCTCCTTAAGAGATTTAGTTGATCTCACCTTGGATCTTTTTATGTTTGCAATAATGTATTGATTTAATAAATTATAAAATTAAATAGTTAGCCATTATTTAGTCATGGCATTATCAAACAGTTCCGAGCATTTTTGAATGTGGCAACCCGCTAACATCACAGCTTTGGGTAAACTTGCATACATATTGGTGAGATGCTGTTCTGCTGGGTGTTTATAGTCCCAGTACATAAATTGATGAGATCGCTGATCTAGGAAGTTTTGATAAAATGCATTTTGTTTTTGCATCGAGTTTGCGTCAGGTGCAGCATTTTTTCTGTGCTCGTGCGTACCCACTGTAGTCATTAACATGAGTGTTTGATCGCTATTTTCTCTATGATTTAACCAGTCGTTTTGTCGATTTAACAGAGCATAGTGATCAAACCATAATGATGGGCTTGCTGCGAAATAGCGTTGGAAAGTTTGTGGCTGAGTAAAGAAGGTATGTAAAACGAAGAGTCCGCCAAAGGAATGACCAAATAAGCTTTGTTGTTGGGAATTGACCTTGATTTTGGAATGAATGACAGGTTTAAGTTCTTGCTCAATAAACTTGATGAATTGCTCTGCACCTCCATATTGGTATTTTGACTGTTTTTGAAATTCAGTTGATGCTTTTGGGGTATAATCCAGAGCGCGTTTTTTTGTATCGAAAGTACTTTGCATTGGATAGCCAATTGCAACGATTGCGATGGGATCTAGACCTAAACGATTAGCACCTGCACCTACAGATTTAGCAATATTGGCAGCACTGTCGAAGGCTGCATTACCATCGAGTACATACAGTATTGGAAAACCACCATTTGGTGCTTCACCAGCAGGAACAGATATCTGTATCAAATAATCATGTTTAGTATATTTCGAATTCAGTACGAAACTCTGTTGTGTTTGAAATTCTGATTTTGATGTGTTGTTATTTTTATTCAATGATACCGATTGAGCAAAAGTTACGTCTAAGCTGATGAATAAAGAAAAAGTTAAAATACTAAAGTGTCTCAGCATAATGGATTCGATCAGGTTTTTACTTGAATGTAATATATAATGAAACTCATTATCAATAAAGGTCAATTATAAAAAGAGTTAAAACACAGCGTGTTTAATAACATAAAGTCTTGTTATACTAGCTCGGGAAATCAATTCATAGATGAATTGTAATCCATTTTTATAGATGATTTTGCTGAGGCTACATTCAATGGTAAACGATGGACAGAACACATCGACGTCACTTAACTTAGAACAAATTCGTAATGATATTGATAGTGTTGATCAACAAATCCAAGAATTACTAAATCGCCGCGCTTCGTTGGCTGAGGCAGTAGCTAAGGCGAAATTTGCAGCAGAAGAGAATCCATTATTTTATCGTCCAGAACGTGAAGCGCAGGTATTACGTAAAGTCATGGAACGTAATCAAGGTCCTTTATCTGATGCGACGATGGCTCGATTATTCCGAGAGATTATGTCTGCCTGTTTGGCGCTTGAAGCACCACAGAGCATTGCATTCTTAGGACCTGAAGGAACATTTACGCAATCGGCTGTTTTGAAGCATTTTGGGCAAGATGCAATTGTGCGTCCGTTGCCAACCATTGATGAAGTGTTCCGTGAAGTTGAGGCAGGTAGTGCACATTATGGTGTGGTGCCAGTTGAAAACTCATCTGAAGGAATCGTAAACCATACCCTTGATTGTTTTAAAGCATCGACGTTAAATGTCATCGGTGAGGTAGAACTTCGGATTCATCATCAATTTCTTGTGTCAGAAAATACTCGTAAAGATAGTATTAAACAAATCTACGCCCATCAGCAGACTTTAGCACAGTGCCGTAAGTGGTTGGATGCTCATTATCCCGGTGTAGAGCGTGTTGCCCTAAATTCTAATGCAGAGGCTGCACGTCGTATTCGTAATGAATGGCATTCTGCTGCGATTGCATCTGATATTGCGGCGAATATGTATAATCTTGAGATTTTACATAGCAATATTGAGGATAACCCAGAAAATACGACGCGATTCCTTGTGATTGGTCGTGAAAAAATTCCTCAAAGTGGTAATGATAAAACCTCTTTATTGATCTCAGCACATGATCGTGCAGGTGCTTTATTAGAGATCCTTGCGCCATTTGCGAAGCATAAAATCAGCTTAACTAGTATTGAAACGCGCCCAGCTTTACCTGAAAAATGGGCATACGTATTCTTTATTGATTTAGAAGGTCATATTGATCAAGCTAATGTAGCTGCAGCTTTAGACGAAATTCGTCCGATGGTTAAAGAGCTGCGAGTACTGGGTTCTTATCCAATTGCTGTTTTGTAATTTTTGACCGTATGGGTAGGTGGTTTATACATCTATCCATATCAAAATCGTCTTATTAGGCAAATATGTTTTATGTCTCAACCATTATTTAAAAAAGTTGCATTTATTGGACTTGGACTGATTGGGTCTAGTCTTGCTCGTGTGATTGTGGCAGAACAACTTGCATCTGAAATTGTCGCTTCAACACGCTCAAAGAAAACTTTAGATGACGCAAAAGCATTGGGTATTATTCAGGAAGGTTATGCAAATCCTGAAGAAGCTGTTGTAGGTGCTGACTTAATTGTTTTGGCGCTACCTGTGCGTGCAACTCAAAAGGTACTCGAACAGATCAAACCTTATCTGGACCAAAATGCCATCATTACCGATGTGGGAAGTACCAAAGGCAATGTTGTTGAGGCTGCAAAAGCCGTGTTTGGTGAGCGTCTACCGGTTGGTTTTGTTCCTGGACATCCGATCGCAGGTGCTGAACATACAGGTGTGCATGCAGGCAAAGTCGATTTATTTGCAAATCATAAAGTGATTTTGACACCAGTTGCTACAAGTGCGGATTGGGCGGTCGAAAAGCTGATTCAGCTTTGGTCTGCTGCGAAAGCTGAAGTCATCTGTATGGATGTGACCAAACATGATGAAGTATTGGCACACACCAGTCATTTACCACATTTGATGGCTTTCAATCTAGTAGAGCAATTGGCGAACCGTGAAGATAATTTAGATATCTTCCGTTATGCTGCGGGTGGTTTTCGAGACTTTTCTCGAATTGCAGCCAGTGATCCACAAATGTGGCATGATATTTTTTTCGCCAACAAAACTGCGATTTTGAATGCTGTAGAAGGTTTTGAACAGCAACTTTCAGTGTTGAAAAAACTAATCGAACAGGAAGATTCACAAGCGTTAATGGGATTGCTTGGGCATGCTCAAGCTGCTCGTCAACACTTTAACCATATGTTAGCCAAAAAACCTTTGATGGAGAAAAACAAGGTGACACAGCAATTTAGTATTTTACCGGGAAAGAAAACATTTACAGGTAAATTCACCGTACCAGGTGACAAGTCTGTGTCGCATCGTTCAATCATGTTTGGCGCGATTGCTGAAGGCACAACGCATGTGACAGGTTTCTTAGAGGGTGAAGATGCATTGGCAACTTTACAAGCTTTCCGTGACATGGGTGTAAGCATCGAAGGTCCGAAGAATGGTGAAGTCACGATTCATGGTGTCGGTATGCATGGCTTGAAAGTACCTGCAAGCGCTTTATATATGGGTAACTCAGGCACAAGCATGCGTTTGTTGTCTGGTATGTTGTCTGCGCAAAAGTTTGATTCTGTGATGACTGGCGATGCGTCATTGTCTAAACGTCCAATGGAGCGTATTGCCAAGCCACTTCGTGAAATGGGTGCTCAGATTCAAACCACCGGTGAAAAAGGTACACCACCAGTAAGTATTACAGGTAACCAAGCGCTTAAAGGGATTCAATACGATTTACCAATGGCTTCTGCGCAAGTGAAATCTGGAATTTTATTAGCAGGTTTATGGGCTGAAGGTGTAACTTCAGTGACTGAACCTGAACCAACACGGGATCATACTGAACGTATGTTACGTGCCTTTGGGTATGATGTGAAAACTGAAGGCAATAACATTTCTCTTGTGGGCGGTGGTAAGTTAGTCGGTACGAATATTCAAGTTCCTTCTGATATTTCTTCGGCTGCATTCTTTATGGTTGGCGCTGCGATTACTGAAGGTGCTGATGTTGTACTTGAAGCGGTTGGTATCAACCCAACACGTACTGGTGTGATTGAAATCCTGAAACAAATGGGCGCTGATCTGACCGTTGAAAATGAACGTATCGCTGGTGGTGAGCCGATTGCAGATATTCATATCAAAGGTTCTCGTACACTCAAAGGCATCCATATGCCAGAAGATCAAGTACCATTGGCGATTGATGAGTTCCCCGCATTATTTATTGCGGCTGCATGTGCTGAAGGTCAAACTGTGTTGACTGGAGCTGCTGAGTTACGTGTGAAAGAATCAGATCGTATCCAAGTGATGGCAGATGGTTTGAAAATCATGGGTATCGATTGCACGCCAACTGAAGATGGTATCATCATTGAAGGTAAAGGCAAATCTGGCGATTGGTCAGCAATCTTTAATGGTGGTGAAATTGAATCTCACCATGATCATCGTATTGCAATGAGTTTTAGTATTGCAGGTCTGAGAACTGCTGGTGCGATTACGATTCATGGTACTGAAACGGTTGCAACAAGTTTTCCGACGTTTACGGAACTTGCAAATACCGCAGGGCTTGATTTGAAAGTTGTAGAAGCTTAAGCAATTTTTGATTGCACTATAACTTAAAATGAAATCTATTTAAAAACGAGCCAAGCTAAACTTGGCTCGTTTTTATCATATGTAGTAAGAATAGCTTAGAGTTGAAAAAAATAAGTTTAATAGGTCAGTATGTGGGAAATAATCTGAAGTTATGACTTTTTATTCAAATATAATTGAATAAAATCTTTAAAAATTGGAAATTATTGTCAAATACACTTTTAAAAAAATGCAAACAGGGAAATAATAGGTGACTAAATTTCATTACATTGAAAAAGGAATAATAAGATGGAGTTAGATCGTTTCGATAAGCAGATTCTTGAGATCTTAACGCATGAAGATGTGAACCTGAATGAGCTATCAGAACGTATTAATCTGTCTGTGAGTTCGGTGCATCGTCGGATCAAAAATTTGATTGAATCTCAGGTGATGGGACAGCTAAAAAGAGAAATTAACTTTAATAAGCTTGGATTCAGTTTACATATCTTATTGCAAGTTTCTTTGAGCAAGCATGATAGTGAGACTTTTGATAAGTTTTTAGAAGAGCTAGAAGATATTCCAGAAGTAACCAATGCTTTTTTGGTCACAGGGCAGAGTGCAGATTTTATCTTAGAACTTGTTGCGCGTAATATGGATGATTACAGTGAAATATTATTACGCCGTATTGGTAAAATCGACAGTGTTGTCGCGCTACATTCCAGTTTTGTGATCAAAGAATACAACGTCTTTAACTGTTATAAACTTTTAAATAAGCTATAAAAAATGCATCTAAAAAGATGCATTTTTTACTCATCTTGATTGCTTATGCATCAAGCTGTTCTAAGACTTCTTCAGAGAATTCAACGTTGGTATAAACGTTTTGAACATCATCAAGATCTTCTAACATATCAATCATTTTCATGATTTGTTTTGCTTGATCAACATCCGTGATTTCAGCCTTAGTTGATGGGCTCATAACAACTTCGGCATTATCAGATTTTAAACCTGCCGCAGCTAGCGCATCTTGAACCTCACCAAAGCTCTCTGGACTGGTAATGACGAGAATGCTGTCTTCATCAACTTCGATATCATCAGCGCCCGCTTCTAAAGCGACTTCCATGATTTTGTCTTCTAATGAGACATCTTCGAAAGAAATTTCACCACGTTTAGTAAACAGATATGCAACTGAACCATTCGTTCCTAAGTTACCATTGGTTTTACTAAAACAGTGTCGAACATCAGGTACAGTACGGTTTAAATTATCAGTCATCGTTTCAACGATAACAGCAACACCACCGACACCATAACCTTCATAGGTTACTTCTTTTAAATCATCATTTTCTTCACCACCAGCGCCGCGTTGGATTGCACGATTGATGGTGTCACGTGTCATATTGACAGAAAGTGCTTTTTCAACAACAGCACGTAAACGAGGGTTACTCGCTGCATCAGGACCGCCTAATCTTGCTGCGGTAACAATCTCGCGGATATATTTAGTAAAGACTTTACCGCGACTGGCATCTTGTTTCGCTTTACGATGCTTAATATTGGCCCATTTAGAATGACCCGCCATGGAAGTAACTCCAAAAAAATAAAACTCAAAAAGTGCGTGAATATTAGCATAGCAAGGGTTTTGTTGAAAACTCTCACCGCTAACATTCAAAATATAAAATTATGATGAAATCACAAAACTTGATCAGCTAAACTTTTTCTAATTAATTTTGACATCAATATCATATTCAGCATACATCGCTTTAATTTTCTCTAGATCTTGTTGTAGATCAGTAGGGTAGATTTTCCCTAAAATACCACCTTTTTTGGTCCGTGCATTGGCATACATTAAAATGATTGGGACGTTCGCTGCCTTGGCAATATGCCAAAAACCTGTACGGATTGGCTTACGTTCTTCACCATCTTTTGCTCGAGTGGCCTCAGGTGCGATGACAAGATTAAACTGCTCATTCTGATTAAATAGATCAACCATTTGAGTCACGATATCTTTGCTTGCCTTACGATCAACAGGGATACCCCCTAGACGTTCTAGGACAGGTTTTAAGGGCCCTTTAAACAACTCTTTTTTGATCAAAGTATGGATTTTTAATTGCAAAATCTCAAATAGGGCAAGTGATAAGATTGTATCTAGGTTAGATGTATGCTCAAAACCTATAATCACTTGTTTCTTTTCTAAAATGCTAGGATCTACTTCATATTCCCAACCTGTTGCTTTAAATATAGTTTTTCCTAAAAATTTTCTCATGGTCACAACCATTACAACTGAATGACAGCAGTGTAATACGAGTTTTGTAGAAAATACATATCCGCAAATTCCAGATTGAATGAAAATTTGGATGTCTTATAAATGATCAAAAAACGTAATATATGCTTTACTCAATACGCAAAGATCAGATAGAATCAGCGCAGTTAATGATTTTACTTACAATTCTGTATGTTTGATAAAATCATCTGCTTGTAATTTAAGTTAAATTTAACTAAAATTCCGCAGAATTTAATCATAATAATATGATTTAAAGTTATAGGGCCTATAGCTCAGTTGGTTAGAGCAGCGGACTCATAATCCGTTGGTCCCGTGTTCAAGTCACGGTGGGCCCACCATATAAAACAACCACTTAGGTGTACTAATCCTAAGTGGTTTTTTAATGCCACCATTTGTTTAATCACTATAGTTTGGTATCTATCAAATTTGATTTGATAATAATTGTGCTATCACAATATTGTTATAAAATTATTATAATTATTAATAACTTATTTTTTATAGTTACGTAGTCGTTTGGTAAGACTGTTGTGCTTCTCAATTCTTCTTGGCTACTTTTTATGATTTAATAAATACATGAACAACAAGACAAAAAGAGAGAAAAACATGAAAATAGCGTATTTAGGTGGCTTTAAGGATGGAGAGGTTCTTACAGTGCCAATTGATCATGGTGATCCTTTGCAATTAAATTGGCTTATTCAGCATGAAGATATTGAAAAAGCAGAGCAAGATTTAACTGATCATTCACAACGAGATTTTGCGGTTACATTGAAAAAATGTGTAGTGAATTATCATTTGATGATGCTTAAAAAGAGTAAGGAAACTCGGTTTTTTTATGTTGAAGAAGGACTCCCGAGAGAGAAAGTTTCAGAGCAAATGAATCAGCATTGGAATAAGTCAGATACTGTAGGTTTTGACTTTGAATGATAGATGTTTGACATAAATCTATTGATATGTAATTTATATCACATTATGTTTTGGTGATGTGTGCCCATTTTATTTAAAACTGTGCTATAAAACATTATTTTTTGGGTGTTAAATAATTATTTAATAGCACAGTAGTATTAAGTTTTATTTTTCTATATTAATAATAACTAATAATAATTACACTATTATTGTTTTCGGGTCTCCTTTCAATATTAATTTCAATCATATTGTTTTTTTGTGAATTAATTAACAAATCATTTAAATTTGTTGATTCCTTATTTATTTTTTTATTTAAATTGTTGATTAATTCACAATCTTGATGCTGATGTTGCTGAGAACAAGTGTCTTCGACAATTTGTCCAGTTATTTTTATCGTATTGGCTGCATAGCTGGTAGAGGCTATGATTGCTAACGACGCAGATAATATGAGTCTATATATTGTTTTATTCATATTTATGATCCTTTTATAATGAATTAATTATTTATTAACATATAAATTATTATAAAGGCAATCTTAAATATAAGGTGTTGATTGAAATAATTTTTAAAGTGTGAATTAGTTATAGTTTTATTTTTATTTTGATAAGTGTTATATTAATTTTGGTTTGTTATCTTAATCACTTATTTCTTTTATAATGTGAATTTTGTTTAAATTTATTTTTGAGAAGAGAATGATTTTTTTATTTGGATTTAAGCATTGAACAGTGCTTAAAAAAGAAAAAGCCTAATCTCAGGATTAGGCTTTCGTATTTACGCTCTAAATAATATTGCCACAGATATCAGTCGTACCTTGTGGGTAAGTGAACTGTAGAGCATTGCGGTCAGTGATTAGCTCCGATGAGAATTTTTGTTCGTTTTCTGGGTCAAATTCTATTGCCACACCGCTTCGAACATTAAAGCTAATATTCTCCAATATCGCTGGTAGGTTAGATTGATATCCTTTATCTATTCCGTTAAGAATAAAACCGACTTGCTTGCTTTCTTGGTTAATATATATACCTAAGCGTTGATAGCTTATTGGATTATTAGTCATGTTGATGTATTGGAAGTAAGTTGAGGTAGGGCCAGTTCCATCACTAAGTCGAGATGACAAACTATAATTTAAATTTGAAGGGTTTTCCCCAAAATCTGGATCATAAGTTCCTGATTGAAAGCCAAAATTTGAATCCACTGTATAGCCATTTCCTGTTATAGCTCTTAGAGAAATGTCAGAGATGTAGGAAGAATTTTCTGAAAGTTTTTTAGGAACTTTAAGCTGCATTTCTAGTGCTATAATACCTGATTTAGGTAAAGTAAAATCGCCATCATTATTCGTACCACTTAATTGTGCTTTAGTGGTTGAGATGTAGCTGATGTACGAAAATTCTTCCTTTGTAAATGGTAATACTGAAAAACTGAATTTTTGACCATCAATAATCGGAAAGATGGTTATTGGTATATATCCAGAATTTTGATTGTTCCAATTATCGTAATCTTGTTGTGTTGCATCAAAGTTATACTGACACGTTTGACTCTGATTTAAACTACGTAAACTTAAGCTAGTTGATGTTGTTGCTGTAGATTGGGATGTAGTACTGCTACTTTGTGAGCTATTTTGATTTTCACCACAGCCAAGCAGGGCTAAGCTAAGCGTCAATATACCAATTTTTTTCATTGATAGTTCCTATAAGTTAAGTGGTTTTAAATTTTTTAAAAAGCTAAAAGTTCATACTTTTGAATGGATTTATTTTTTATCAAGTGAAAATTTCAGAATTTATAGTTTGATTTTTTAGAAAAAAAGACCTCTTTTAAAAAAAGAGGTCTCGTGAAAAATCAATCATATTCGATAGTTACAGTTGCCATTGCTCGAACTTTTCCTGCTGTTACGTTGGCATTTGTTTGATAATATCGCGCTGTAAGTGGTACGTTATATTCAATAGTCTGGTTAGATTTAACTGTACCTAATTCTAATTTGTCACCTAAACCAATCACGCGATTCTGATTATTATAATTCCATAGAAGTTGAACACCTACACCGTTTGCTTTTGTTGCATTTGGTTCGAGATTTCTTAGGACTTGAGTGTTTGTACCTTCGGTTTGATAATCAAAACTCAAACTTATCAGGTTTTTCTCTTCATAACCTGTTGGGTTTTCACCACCGTTACAAAGGATATTTAGATCAAAGCTTTGCTCACCTTGCGTGGATCCAACACCAGTAAAACCTGATTTTGTGACAGTTGGTAGTGTGACAGCTTTGTTAATATTACCTCGCCATTCACAAGAAGAAGATGCAATAGTAATTGCATTTCCATAAACTGTGCTGGTTAAGAAAGGGCGATCACTTCGACTTCCAGCATAATAAGTACTATATTGTCCAGGAACTAATGTTCCAGAGCCTGTATTTTCTGCGGTTTTAATAATTTCAACTACAAAATAACCCTCAGCAAGAATAACACGAGTTCCAGGTACAGGACGTGTATAGGGGTAATAGCCTGAAAAGTTCGTCGCATTAAATGCTTCACGATAAAGTCGAATACCAATTCCAGGAATATTTGTTGAGTAAATACTATTGCCTAGTGAACTTATTGGACGATTCTGTATTAGCCTCGCTACCATCATTTCGTTACTATTACAATTGATGTACATAGTTTGAGAGTTAGGGCGGATTTCAAATAAAGATTTATTTAGAATTTTGCCAACAGGATCACTAGGTCGAACAACGACACGACCTACAGCCATACTAATGTCTATAGTTGTAAATCCTGATGCTGGTGTACAAGCTGCATTTGCCTCACCATACAAACCAAGACCAGCGGTGAGCAAAACACTGTTTAAGAGTAATTTTTTCATTTACAAACCGCCTCAGTCATTATTAAGTTTTGTTGATCTTGTGCAAGCTGAGCTGTTACATCATAAGTAATCTCACATTGCTCAGTGCTATCATCACCCCATTTTACATACAGTTGATCTTGTGCTTTTTGGGTACGTAAATACACCATGCTGCCTTGAGCAACAATACCAACAGACTCATTATTTTGATCAAATACTTGAGCTGCAAATGGTAGATTTTCACCAGTCGAAGTTTTAGCAGCAATGTAAATTGCATAACCTTTCTTCGTAGAAAAGTCTACTTTCGTAATAGACCCTGCGAATGGGGCAATTCGTTGGCTAGTTTCTTCAAGTTCGACATTTGTAGACATTTCTTGTGGATCTAGTGTGATGTCGTTTAAACGATATGGTGTTACATAAGGAATAACAGCATAGCCATCCTTATTGACACTTAAACCTGTTGTATTATTGACTTTGGCACCTGCTGCATCAGGAGCATAAACCAATACCATGGTTTGACCTTGTTCAGGGCCGAATAAGATACCATCGCGATGCGCAACAATATTTCCTGTTAAACTTACCATCGCTTGTTGATAGGTATCAGCAATACTATAAGATCCACCAACGGTCGTGAAATTGGTGCGATAGCGACCATTTACGTTGAATGTTGGATTGTTATAGTCTTGATGTGACATGGATGAACCATAGCTAAAGCGATCGCCAACAGTACCACTAACACCAACAGTTCTGTTGTTTTGTGATGCATTTGCATTCACATTCATCGAATGTTTCTTAAAGCTCAATGGGAAGGAGAGCGTCATCAAGTATTCAGTGTCACGTGTACGATTATTAGAGCTATAGTCAACTTGTCGTTTGGTTGCAGATAAACCATAAGTTAAACCATGGTAGTTATTACTATAACCAAACTGGTATTGTTTACCGCTTTCATTGCGATTCCAATAATCAACCCATGAACCGACCATGTAGAAGTTACCCCAACCATCAGGAAGACCCTGATTCAAGGTAATTTGAAATTCACTACGTTGTTTACCCACAGCATAGCTGTTGATACCTTTATCTTCCAAATCACGGATTAAAAGTGCATCACGTAATTTGTAATAATTTTCAGTCGAGTATCGATATGCGGCTAAGGTTAAATTGGTACTTGTCGGAGAGATCAGCTTACTATAGCTCAAGCGATAACTTTGACCAGATTGAGACGCTTTTTTCTCAAAGTCAGCTTCAGAATGGGTTACGTCAACTGAAATAGCACCTAGAGGTGTCGCAAAAGCTGTACCTAATAGTGCAGATGCATATCGTTCAGTAGCTTGAAAACCTGTATAACCAGTCAGGTAGTTGTTAATACCGAGTTGGTATTTACCTTGTACAACCCAAGGGTCTAAATCAATATCACGATCTCGGAACTCACCAGCAGTGACCGAGTAGCGACTCATGCCAGGTCTTAGCATTTGAACGACAGAAGCGTAGGGGATTGAAAATGTTTGAATATCACCATTTGATTCAATCACAGAAACTTCGAGTTCACCACCGAAACCTGTTGGGTAGAGATCATTAATTTCAAAGCTACCTGGTGATACAGTCGTTTGGTAAATCAATTGCCCTTGTTGACGTACTTCAACTTTAGCATTTGTTTTTGCATTGCCACGAATACGAGGTGCATAACCCAGCATACTATTTGGCAACATCCGGTCATCACTAGAAAAATCAATACCACGGTATCCAAATGAATCGAAAACTTCACCATTGGTAAAACTATCACCTAATGTAAGTACACCACGATATTGAGGAAATGCACGTTGCAAATAGGTACTTGTAGATTGATAGTTTGATTTACTTTCATTCTCGTTAGGCTGATCTTTCCACTGCCATTGACCATTGTGACGTAATTGCCAGCCAGCAAGATTCGCTCCAGCTGTTAATGCCATAAATGCATTAGTGGTTTCTTTATTGTCATTGCTTCTATTAAATGTTTTATATGCACTACCGCTATAAGATAAAAAGCCAGCATTTACACCACGATCCCAAACACTTGGATCGACATAGCCTTGAGCATTTTTTTGTATCGCAACCTGAGGAATAGAAATATCTACACGCAACTTAGACGTATCAAAATCATAGTATGCATCTTCAATCCATTCATCTATTTTTAGGCAGCTATTTTGTGAAATAGCAGACTGATGGATCGCTAAAGCATCTTGCTTAACACCGTACTCGAGTAAAGTATTAGAGTTGAAGCAGGTAACGGCATTTTGTTTAGGATCGACAGCTTTAAATTGCATACGGCGTTTGCCGAACCATTTACCATTAATATATACGTCTACATTATATTCACCTGGTAATACAGGGTTACCGTACTTAAAGCGTGAAATATCGATCTTTTGCGCATCACCAATCAAAAACGAAGAGTCGAACTCGGCTTCCATCGCATTATTGTTTTTGAGTTCGTCTGCATACACCATCACTGGCACAGTCATGCTGATTATGCCAGAGGTTAGGTAAAAACAAATATGACGCTTTAATAATCTATATGGTGCGTGCTTTTTTGACATAATAAGAATCGCCTATATTGTATAGGTACTTAAAATTATTGGTTATCTGGATGAAAAATGATTATTGAAACTTAATTGGTTTCTCGACACGTCCGCCATAATCATTCACATTGATAAAGCTCATTTTTTCAGTATTGGAGATTTTTAATTGAACACGATCTTCAGAAAATGGCTTTAACATTAAACCTTTGGGTAATAAATCAACTTTTTTATCACCATTGACTTGATAGATTGAAGTCATCGTAATGTGAAAAGGTGTTGGGTTTTTGATGACCACACTTTGACCTGCTTTTTGCCATTGCAGCTTATCGGCTGCTAAATTAGCATCTTCTTTAATACTCGCAGGGCGGTAGAAGAATTTAATTCTTGAACGAATTGCAAGTTGTAAAAAATTATCTGGTACTGATTCGGCACCTTTACCTGTTGGTCGAGGTGGAATATCCAATACGTTTAACCAAAGTACAGATTCTTGCTGTTGATTTAGCTGTGATGCATTTGGTAAAGCTGTAATCCGGAGAGTTTGGCTTTTTGTTGCTTCAACACGCGAAATCGGAGGCGTGATCATAAAAGGAACTTTTGATTGATCAGGTGTACTTTTTGGATCTCCTTCATCAATCCATGCTTGGACTAATGCAGGTTTAGAGCCATTATTACTGAGCTGTAAAGTGACTTCACGTGCATCGGAAGGATAAATAACGCGCGTGCCGTGAATGACAATCTCTGCATGAGTAGCAGTTGCTAACATTGAACAGAGTGCAAAACCAGACAAGAATTTACTACCGTTAAATGACATGTGAAACATTCTCAGAAAAAGGCGAAAGTGATGAAATACAGAGGAGTTTCTATGTTCGAAAACATAGAAACTCAGTTATCAATAGATTATTGATAAATAATTGTGTATTGAACTGAAGTTGTTACTTCACCAGCAGTTGAAGCGCCAGTTGCATAGTATTCAGCATAGTAGTTAAGATCAGCGCTACCGCCTTCTACAACGTCAACCCACTGAGAGTTAGCTTGAGCACCAGTAGCGCCAGCAGCTAATACAGGGATTACTTGGTTGTTGTCACCAAGTAATTGAACGTCAACGTTTTGAGCACCAGCAGCAGCTTGGTTGATTAAACGACCAGTATTGAAATCAACAGTTGCACCTGGTTCGAAGTAAGTTGCAACTTTACCAGCTGAACAGTCTTCCAAGTTGATTTGGAATGGAGTACGACCTGCTACATCACCAGCATTTGCTAGAGTTTGTCTAGAAACAGTAGGAAGAGTAACTGTGAAGTCTTTACCTGCTGGAGTAACGATGTTACAAGTTTTGTCAGTTACTAAACCATTGATTGTAATTGTTCCGTCAGCAGCTTGTACATTTGCAATACCAACAACTGAAAGAGCAGCGATCAAAGCAAGTTTTTTCATAATAATTTCTCAAATACATCAGCTAAAAGTTTGAATTATATTACCTTTTCAGTTAAATTTTTGCGCTGAACAAGTAATGTGCGAAATATACCATTAATTAAACAAAATGCAAACTGTGTCACAAAATGCTTAATTTTTGTTTAAATTTTCCTGCGATCAAATTTAACTGTTTGTTTAATTTTATTTTTTGGTCAAAAAAATCTTCAATATACGGGTTGAGAAATATAAAATTTGGTAAAAATTACAAAAAATTTATTAGCAATAATTGATTGTTTGTTTATTTTTTGTTCAAAATTGGCGGAATTTTATATGAATTTTTTATGACAAATGATTAGGTATTCTTAAAATTAAAATTTTGGGTCATCAAAATGGTTAACAAAAAGCTCAAACTTTTTTTAAGAGTTTTTTAAGATTGTGGGACTAATTTTTAAGCATGAATTGATGAAAAAAACATCGCAAGGAGATATCCATGAACATGCTTTATACCCACAAACCAGACTATTATTTCTTCGCACACAAGTTTGTTCTGTTTTTGCAAGATTATTTAAAGTCTCATCCGACAGAACTCCAAACCAGTTTTAATTTACAAACGATCTATGATTTGTTTGGACATGACCGTGCTTCGAGTACGACTAATCTTGAAGGTATCCTAAACATTGTGGATGAATACGTACTTGAAACCGATCAAGGGAAGCAGGCATTGATTAGTGCTTATCATGTTCATCTAGATAGCCATATTTTGACTTTGCAATTCAACCCTAAAGCAATGCAAAGTCTAATAACAGGTATTCAAATTGAACGACCACTTGCAGCTTAATGTTAGGTGTCTAAATTAAAGCTGAATACTTATATGGTTTAGTCAATTGTTTTAGCTTGAGCTGAATTTATCTAGGCTATTGGTTATGATGTTATTTCATCTTGTGATCAGAATAGCGCTATGGATAAGAATTTTGACTCTGAAACCTATACTGTAGATAAAAATTTGACTGATACTCTGATGTGGCTAATGCATCATCAGGAGGTATTTGATTCATTCCATTTTGATGTGCACTCACAGGAGTTATCCGTTACCCATGCTGCTGGTGTGGATATCATCCGAGAAGGAATGTTCTTAAATGCGAAATATGGCATCTTAGTGACATCAGTATAATTTCAAAACGAGAAAGAAAAAGCCTTGTCAGTTGACAAGGCTTTTGCGTTTATGCGCTCATCGCATCTATTGAGAGCTCTGCAACACTTGGTTTTGGCTTTTCAGCAGTCAAACCTAATTTGGCAAATAACACTTGATCTTTACCTTCGCCAGCATTTGGCGTTGTAAGAAGTTTCTCACCAGAGAACAACGAGTTAGCGCCAGCCATAAATGCCAATGCTTGATCCGAATCACTAAGTGATTCACGTCCTGCTGATAGGCGAATATAGCTGTGTGGCATAATGATACGAGCAACTGCGATAGTACGGATCCATTCCGTTACATCTAGTTTTTCGACATCAGCTAGTGGTGTTCCTTCGATTGGCACAAGCATATTAATCGGTACAGACTCAGGATGAACAGGCATGGTAGCGAGTTCATGCAATAAACCGATACGGTCATTACGACTTTCACCTAAGCCAACAATACCGCCACTACACACTTTCATGCCAGCTTGACGGACATGGTCTAATGTATTTAAACGGTCATCAAAAGTGCGCGTACTGATAATATGTGAGTAGTATTCACGTGATGTATCAAGATTATGATTGTAATAATCCAAGCCCGCATCTTTTAAACGTTCAGCTTGAGATTGATTTAACATGCCGAGAGTCATACAGGTTTCTAGACCTAAGGCTTTTACTTCACGTACCATTTCTAGGACGTATGGCATATCACGCTCGTGAGGGTTACGCCAAGCTGCACCCATACAGAAACGAGATGACCCAGAGTCTTTGGCTGCCTGTGCTTCACGAATTACCTTGTCAACTGCAATACGCTTTTCTGCTTCTAGTTTTGAGTCATAGCGTGCTGACTGGGAGCAATACTTGCAGTCTTCAGGACATTTACCCGTTTTGATTGAAAGAAGTGTGCTGACTTGAATCGTGTTTGCTTGAAAATGTTGGCGATGAACGCGTTGTGCTTCAAAAACTAAGTCTAAAAAAGGTTGATCATATAAAGCTTGGATTTCATCACGAGTCCAGTCATTACGTAGGGTCATTGTTATATCCATGATGATTGATTACAAAGATTGAGATTAATCATACAGAAATCGTGCCAAAGCCATAGGGCAAAAAACATCATTTTTCTATTTGATGAACAGTAGATTGCTGCAATTGTTGTTGAATTGCCCAATCAATATGTACATTTACAATCTCATCGTGCCAAGATTTTGCTTCTTGCAATTTGGCTATGATTTCATCTGAGTATGGCGCATTTCCGAGTCCGATTGCAATATTGCGTTTAAAGGATTGATAGCCTGTACGCCTGATTGGACTACCTTCTGTATTTGCTAGGAAAGTTGCCTCATCCCACCGCCAAATATCGAGTAAGCTGATATTATCTAAGCTGTGTCTAGGGTCAAAATCTGGAATTGTTGCCGTCTTCGCAAAGCCATTCCATGGACATATCAACTGACAATCATCGCAACCGAAAATTCGGTTTCCAATACCAGCACGATATTCTTCTGGAATAATACCTTTATATTCAATGGTTAAATATGCGATACATTTTCTGGCATCTAACATGTAGGGTTCAACAATCGCTTGAGTTGGACATATATCAATACAAGCCGTACAAGAGCCACAATGTGCCGTTGCGGGCTGATCAAAGGGAAGATCTAACGATGTGAATAGCTCGCCTAAAACGAAAAATGAGCCTGATTTTTTATGGATGAGTAAAGTATGTTTTCCAGTCCACCCCATACCTGCACTTTCTGCCAGTGATTTTTCGAAAATTGGAGCTGAATCTGCAAAGGGGCGTGACTCAAAATCGCCCACTTTTTCTTTAATTCGATTGGCTAAGGTTTTGAGTCGTCCACGCATCACTTTGTGATAATCACGACCTCGTGCATAGCGTGCGATAATGGCTGAATTTGGTTCAAATGGTACATAACGGGGCTTAGGGGATGCTACAAGATAGTTCATTCGCACACAGATAATGCTTTTTGTACCTGGAACAAGCAATGTTGGATCTGCGCGCTTTTCTAAGTTCTCTTCCAAATAGTGCATATCTGCATGATAGCCACGCTCCAAATATTCTTTAAAACGTGGTATTTGATCTTGAGCATCTGGTTTGGCAATGACACAATCAGAAAAGCCTAAGTCCAAAGCTTGTGCCTTTATCCAGCTTTTAAGCGCGTGGGGATCAAGCTGTTGAATCTCAATCTTTTGAGAAGCGTTTTTGGAAGAGTGAGTAGAGGCCATAAACCGATAATAAGAGGAAAACCATGCAACGTTTAGTTTACCATAGCCCAGTTTATGATAGTCAAAGTATACAAGCATGGGAGCAACGCTGGTTTGCTCAAAAAAACGCTTCACTGGGGTTGATGCAACAAGCGGCTTGGTCAATAGCACAAGAATTAAATAAACAATTTCTAGTTCAAAAAATTAAACATATCGCAATTTGGTGTGGACAAGGTAATAACGCTGGTGATGGTTATTATATTGCTGCTTTTTTAAAGCAGCAGGGTTTTAAAGTGACTGTGTTTGCAACAGAGCTAGGACATTCTATTGATTTACAACAGGCATTTAATTATGCACAAAGCCAGCAAGTTGATATTCAAACCATTGACTATTTGCTATCTGAACATGAAATAGGGCAAGAATTGCCAATATTTGACTGTCATATAGATGCATTATTTGGGATCGGGTTAAACCGAATGCTTGATCAAAAATGGCAAAACATCATTCAACTCTACAATCTGCAAATAGGCTTAAAAATATCGATTGATATCCCAAGTGGATTACATGCCAATACAGGACAAGCTTTGCCGTGTGCTATTCGAGCAGATCAGACTTTTACGCTATTGGGATACAAAGCTGGCTTGTTTACAGGGCAAGGCAAAGAGTATGTTGGGCAATTACATTTAGTCAGCTTGATTCCCGTTGATAGTGAATTACAGCCGATTGCCTATTTGTCACCTAAAAAAGTCATGCTGCCGAAACGTCAAGCCTTTGGACACAAAGGCAGCTATGGACATGTTCTCGTCATCGGTGGTCATGCTGATATGGGGGGAGCGGTGATCATGTCTGCTGAAGCTGCTTTTCATGCGGGGGCTGGAAAGGTAAGCGTTATTTGTCATGCTAAACACCATCAAGCGATTTTGGCGCGCTCTCCAAACATCATGGTTCGAGATATAAATGCCTTAGAACAAAAAGAGATTGAGCAATTACTAAAGCAAATCGATGCAGTCTGTTTTGGTATGGGTTTAGGACGTGATGAATGGGCTGAATCAATATATTTAAAATGGTTTGAATGCCTAAATCGGCATTCGCATTTACAAGTCGTACTTGATGCTGATGGACTTTGGTTTTTGGCTAAACATCCACAACAATTAAATGCTCATGTTTATGCAACTCCACATTCAGGCGAGGCTGCAACACTATTAGGCTGTACTGCTACAGATATTGAGCAAGATCGTATAGCTGCAATTAAACAGTTACAGCAAAATTTTGCAGGGCAATGGGTGCTGAAGGGCGCAGGGAGTCTAATTTTAGAGAATGAGTTATTTATCTGTACGCAGGGTAATGCAGGTATGGGTACAGGAGGCATGGGGGATGTATTGGCAGGCATAATTGCTAGTTTAAAGGCTCAATTTCATCAACAGGTTGCACTACATGAGATTGTCAGTTTACATGCACAGGCAGGGGATTTACTTGCTGAACAAGGGATTAGAGGCTTACAAGCGCATGAAATGGGCAAAATGATTTATCAAGTGGTGAATCAAACCTTTTAATTTAGCCTAACGCCGTCTAGTACTTGAGCGACTCCGACCACGTGCCATACCACCTAGTGCATTTAAAACGGCCAGTTTAGTCATACTTCCTGAGGCGTGAGCATGACAAATGGCTGCAGCCAGTGCATCCGCAGCATCGGCTTGTGGCTTAATGGTTAAGTTCAATAAGCGCATCACCATCATTTGTACTTGTTCTTTATCAGCAGCCCCATAACCTACAACAGACTGTTTAATCTGGCGTGCAGTATACTCAGCCACTTGTAGATCTAAATTTACTAAAGCTGCAATCGCTGCGCCACGTGCTTGACCAAGCTTTAACGCAGAATCTGGATTTTGCGCCATAAAGACTTGTTCTACAGCAGCCTCTGTAGGGCCATGAAATTTAACAATTCGCTCCACACCTGCAAAAATACGTTTTAAACGCTCAGGCATTTCTTGAGTTTCTGTTCGAATAGTTCCTGCATCTACAAAGCGGAGTTTATTACCGTCTTTTTCGATAATGCCATAACCTGTTAAGCGGGAACCAGGATCGATACCTATAATCAGTGACATGAAGCGCTATTAAAGTATAAGTGTGATGCTATTGTTACATAGCCATTCTAGGACGGCACTCTTTTTTTGTAGAGTTTAGAATCGAAAAGAGAATAATTGATCAAAGATTCAATGCAATAGTTTTATTTTTGCTGATATCTCGATTAAAGCACTAATAAAAATATTCTTCAAAAAATGCTAGACAATGTAAAAAAATTCCAGATTCGTATTATTTTTAAACAATATTTTTAATATTTTACGAATTTTATAGAAAATGTTTGCATTAAATTTGATATGGGCGTATAAAGCTAACTCGCTGATGCGGGGTGGAGCAGTCTGGTAGCTCGTCGGGCTCATAACCCGAAGGTCGTTGGTTCAAATCCAACCCCCGCATCCAAATTAATTTTGCTCTGTGATGTATTGAAAGTAGTTGTTTGAACCATACGTCAAACACATGCTACCTTAGCTTAAATAAACCTAAATATAGCTAAAATTATTAGATTCTAGAAATGTAGTATTCCTCTCTCATCTGTCTAGCATTGTAGTAAATTAAATCGATCACCTGAGCTCAGTAATGAGTATAGTGAATTGAAAATTATTAATGAGTGGCGTATAGCCAAAGCCAGTAATGGCAATGAAATTTGTGTGAAAATCATCCCTTTGAAGCGTCAGCAAAATACGTTGAATGGTTCAAAAT
The DNA here is from genome assembly GCF_003323815.1 of Acinetobacter haemolyticus. Lineage (NCBI taxonomy): Bacteria > Pseudomonadati > Pseudomonadota > Gammaproteobacteria > Moraxellales > Moraxellaceae > Acinetobacter > Acinetobacter haemolyticus. The sequence continues at coordinate 2,013,175 of NZ_CP030880.1, read as the reverse complement.
GGGTAGAAGTAGGTAAGAAAGTACTGTTGCAGTCTGGTCAAGAAGTTGACTTTAACTTGGATGGTAAAAGCTTTTATGCTTCGGTTAATCAGTTATATCGATTGACTTAGATGGTTTTTGTACTTGAAGTATCTATTTAATAAAGATAGATTGAGTTAAATCTAAATATCAAATCTAGATTTAACTCATAAATGAACAAAGTTTAAAAGGTTTAAAAAGTATGTCTGATACAGTTACTGGCACTGTGAAGTGGTTCAACGAAACTAAAGGTTTTGGTTTTATTCAAGCTGATTCAGGGCAAGACGTTTTTGCTCACTTCAGCGAAATCCAAAGCAATGGTTTTAAAGTTTTACATGAAGGACAACGTGTTTCGTTCGTTCTTGGCCAAGGTAAGAAAGGACCACAAGCGACTAGTATCTCTGTTATCTAATAGAAAATACTTTTAGCGAAAAAAGCCTGCATTTCGATGTAGGCTTTTTTGTTTTATTTTCTTACGATTTTTCGATAATAAACCTCAGAATAGACCGTCATCTTAGACTAGATAGATATTGCGCAAAAAAAGTAAAGTCGTGTATAGTAAATATTAACTAGAAGAATAAGACTGCTGATTCAAAAAATCTTTTCATTTCGTAGTTTAGTCAAACCTTTCGTTTTATCAGATTTCTTCTCAGAGTTTATGATTCCAAGTTGCTTGCTGCTAAGCACCCTCCATTTTTAAAAATAGGTTAAAGATATGTCTAATACTGTTACTGGTACAGTGAAGTGGTTCAACGAAACTAAAGGTTTTGGCTTTATTCATGCAGACTCTGGACAAGATGTTTTTGCACATTTCAGTGAAATTCAAAGTACTGGCTTTAAAGTTTTACATGAAGGTCAAAGAGTTACTTTTACGATCACTGATGGTAAGAAAGGACCACAAGCAACAGGTATTACTGTTGTGCCTTAAAACACAGCAATAGCTTTAAAGAAGCCCGCGATTTGTGGGCTTCTTTGTGTTGATTATGCGAAAAATGATCGCAAGTGATGAGCTGGTTGTATTTAGTTTGATTACCAGCCACTGGCAACAGGTTTTTGGACAGGGTGGATTGGATAGGTAATTGTGACTAATGTAATATTACTACGGTCATAAAAAGTACTCCCTTGTATAAATAAGCAACTATTTACTGCTTTGGAGTTTAAGGCGGCATTTATTTGAATCTTCTCAACTTTATATGAGGCATTGTGTTGAGAAGTATGAATGTTTTGATAATCTTGAGTTGTTCTATTCCATGGGATGTCAAAAAGTTTCTTCATACCACCACTGGCGGTTTTTCCTAACAAGTGATTTTCAACTGAGACTTTCAAAGGGTGTTGTATTTCACATTGTCTTTTTTCTTGAAAAGTTGGGCCATTACCGATGGCATACTTTCCACACATACAATTAATAGCCGCATTAGGATTTAAGTTGATAATAAAATCATCAATTTGAATAGATCCTTCAGTAAAACGTTTTGTTTTTTCAGTGATAGTGGGTTTTCCCATTGCGACAACACGATAAGCTACGAAGAGATCATTAGCGTTAATTTTTTTAGAGCTTAGTTTGTGACTATTGAGGGAGATATTGCTATTACCAAATTTTTTTAGGAGCGCAGATTCTACTTCTGCGGCGTAGCTGCTATCTGTTTTTATTGATATATTGCCGACACTGATTGCTTCATAGAGTACCTGAGTGTTCGCGGAAAGATCTAGCTCAGTTAAGTTTTTGACTGTAACGATTTTAATATCTTCTAATAAAACGCTTGTATGGTTTTGAGCTATAGGTGATAAATTTAAGATCTTATAAAAATTACTTATTATTTCTACACCGAATTGAGTCTTGGAATCAATTGTTGTGTACGACTTGGTGGATATCAGGTTTTCTGGACTGGCTGCTTCACCTGTTGGACCAAAACCTTGTTGCCACTGTGCTCCAACGTTTACATCTTCTCTAGGGATATCCATAATTTTAAATCCCTTAAATTTTTCGAAGTTGCTCGCATTGTTTTCTATTTTCGGCAAAAGTGTGCAGCTAGACACAGCCAGCATTAAAGGTAAAATAATAATAGTTTTATTCATACACTTAACTTCTTTATCTGGCCTTTGCTATGTATTTATAGTGCACTGAATGTTAAGCTTTTTTCAAGTGACATAATTTATTTTTCGGACGAGTAGATTTGGGTTGTAGTGGATGTTTGTGACAAATATTGTCACAAATGAATTAAATTTTTAAAAAAATACATTAAACGGGTATACGACCTTTTGCTAATTTCATTTCATTATTTTTTTAGGCAAATTAATAAGTGTAGTACATTTAAAGAGTGCTAAAGTGATGGAAAACTTAGAATCGTATGCTCATGGGTTTGAGCAAGAGATACATGTACATTGTTGTAAGCGATCTATGGGAACGTTGTTGTTTAGTCTAGTGATTTTGATTGCAACGAGTCTCTGAGAGATAAAGCACCTTCATGGTGCTTTTTATTTATGCAGTATTTCTATTCGTTGAATGAATGATCACCTATATTTATTTTTAATAATCGTGCTTTTTATTTAATATGTAAGGCTTATAGCAAAAGGAATAAGCCAATGGACATTATACAAATAAAAGATTTTTCTGCTGAAAAGGGATATACGAAAGCGATTATTGCAATGGATGAGTGGATAAGCGCAGCACCCTATTTTTATATGATTAAGGATCACTATTTAGTTGATGAGGCTATTCGGCTAGAGTATATGATTATTCAGTAATTAAGCAAAACTATGAGTTTAGATCAGAAATAATACTTTCTGTTTCAAATCATAGACATAATAATTTATCATTTTTGATATCTTATTTTTTTCAAATTTAAGAATTCAAACTTATGAAAAAGATCTTATTTTTAGGTTTAATGATGACTTCACTTGCCGCATGTACATCTACACCAAGCAGTGAAATGACACCACCAAAAATTGGAATGGCGAATCCTGCAAGTAAATATTGTGTTGAACAGGGTGGTCAACTAGAAATTCGCAACGAAGCAAATGGACAAGTTGGTTACTGTAAATTACCAAATGGTCAAGTGGTTGAAGAGTGGGAACTTTTCCGTGCGAGTCAACCTAAATGTTTAGCTGATGAAGCACAAAAATTAGTTGGTCAAACAGGTTTAACGGAAGCACAAATTAAAGAAAAAACCAAATCTGAAATTGTACGTAGTATCGGACCAAATCAACCTGTAACGATGGACTATCGTGAAAATCGTGTTACGGTTACCGTAGATCCAAAATCTAAAAAGATTACCCATGCAAGTTGTGGTTAAAACGTAAATCATGTATGGCTCTCAATTAAAAATATTTGATTGGGAGCTTTTTTATATCTGTGAAACATCGAAGACTTGATAAATCCAAAAAAGTACCCATCTCTTTAATTAGTTATTTTTTTATTTGCTGTACTGGCTTTACTTTTATAAACTCTGTGCTGCACATTTTTTCAACCTTCTGAGATAGACGAAGCTTTGACATGAATCTACTTCTTATCGTGGTATTTGGCACAATTGCTGAAGTTTTAGTATGGATCGGCGTGGGCGACCTTGTGGGGAGTATGTGGTACGTATTCTTCTGGTTTATTATCGCCTTCTTTATCGGTCTAAATATTATGCGTTCAAGCACGTCAAGTATTATGCCGCAATTACAACAAATGCAAATGACAGGGCAGCTTGGTAGTGATCCAGCAGTAACGAAAAAGATAGCACTGGCCATGTCTGGTTTCTTATTAATGATTCCAGGATTGATTTCAGATGTGTTAGCTGTACTTGTGCTTATTCCTGCTGTTCAAACAGGTCTTCGTAATGCATTAATGAAAACCATGGCAAAACGTCAGCAAGCGATGATGGATCAAATGATGAATGGAATGGGTGGCGGTGCTGCAGGACAAAATCCTTTTGCTGATATGATGCGCCAAATGCAAGAGATGCAAAGACAGCAAGGTGGCGGTCAGTATCAAGATTCAACCATCATTGATGGTGAAGCAAGAGAAGTAAAACCAGAGCAAAAGAAAATTGAATTTAAAGATGTAAATTAAAATATAAACAAATGACAAAAGCACACTTCAAAATAGTGTGCTTTTTTATTGCTCATCTTTTGATTTAAGTGGCTTTTCTTCTGCTTCTGAGGTGGTTTTGGGGATTTGAGGTTGGTATTGGCTGGTTGTGAGCGTAGTAACTTTATTTTCCGATTGTTTGTAACTGCGACTACGATTGGCGCGCTCTCGAAATCCGCCTTTGTTAATCAGTTGGGTCATCAGATTTGATCCTGTAATCAAGTTTTAAAAAAGTATTTTAGCAAACAATTGCTTTGTAATCACATTGAGTACAGTTCTGTATGCAAGTCAAATATCACATAAAATTGTCATAAAATTTTGTTACTTTGATTTTACATCTGAGTAATCTTGATTGAATTCTTATTTTTTTTCTCATAGGATGAAGTTATGGTCGTAAAACTGCTACCAAATGAAAATAAAAAATAAGAAGTGGGAGGATAAATGATGTTATCTCAATATCATTGTGCGTGTTGTGACAAGGTTGTTGCATCGACAGACAAAGAGTGTCCATATTGCGGTTCACAACATATTCGTAGTCCATATGGCTTATGGATGTTTTGTATTGCTGCTTGTTTAGTTGTGGTGGTGATTGCCAAAGTTGTACATGTTTATGTTCAGCAGAACCATGAAGATCAAGTCATGCAAAAAAATTCACTATTTGAAATTTTTAAACATGAAAATACACATCCCAAAAACTAGATATTTTCACTAGGAATAAAAAAAGCTCACAGCTTGTACTGTGAGCTTTGAGCTACTCTAAGATTTGAGGATTACAATCCTGCGGCATCTTTTAGGATGTCAACTTTATCTGTTTTTTCCCATGTAAATGCAGTGTCAGAGCCTTCACGACCGAAATGACCATAAGCTGCTGTTTGTTTGTACATCGGTTGAATCAGATTTAGCATACGTGTAATGCCATAAGGACGTAAGTCAAAATGTTCACGAACCAATTGCACGATTAACTCGTCTGATACTTTGCCTGTATTAAAAGTATTGATCGAGATAGATGTCGGTTCTGCAACACCAATTGCATAACTTACTTGGATTTCACATTTGTCAGCTAAACCAGCGGCAACAATGTTTTTTGCAACATAACGACCAGCATAAGCAGCTGAACGGTCCACTTTCGATGGATCTTTACCAGAGAAAGCACCGCCGCCATGACGTGCCATACCGCCGTAGGTATCTACAATAATTTTACGACCAGTTAAACCACAGTCACCAACAGGACCGCCAATCACAAACATACCCGTTGGGTTGATGTGGAATTTAGTTCCAGCATGAAACATCTCAGCAGGAATGATTGGTTTAACAATTTCTTCAATCACTGCTTCTTTGAGTTGAATTTGTGAAATTTCGGGATCATGTTGAGTTGATAGTACAACTGCATCTAAGCGCACAGGTCTGCCATTTTCATAAGCAAATGTTACTTGGCTTTTCGCATCTGGACGTAACCAAGGTAGAGCACCTGAACGGCGTAATTCAGCTTGGCGTTCCATTAAACGGTGTGCATAAGAGATTGGAGCAGGCATGAGTACATCTGTCTCACGGCTTGCATAACCAAACATAAGACCTTGGTCACCAGCACCTTGATCTTCTGGCTTTTGACGATCAACACCTTGGGCGATCTCAGGAGATTGTTTACCGATCATGTTGATTACAGCACAGGTTGAACCATCAAAACCCAAATCTGAGTGGTGATAACCAATACCATTTACGGTTTGACGTACAATCGCTTCAAAGTCCACATTTGCAGTTGTTGTGATTTCACCAGCAAGAACAACAGCACCTGTTTTTACTAATGTTTCACAAGCGACACGCGCATACGGGTCTTCTTTTAGGATTGCATCTAAAATCGCATCACTAATCTGGTCAGCCATTTTATCTGGATGACCTTCGCTTACAGATTCTGAAGTAAAAACAGCATACTCGCGCATGAACGTCCTATCATTGGTATTTTCAAAAAGACAGAGTATGTTACATCGACTTGGCGGATAGGACTAGCATAAGCTGACCAAAAAGCATGAATTTATTTCATTTTCATTGTGTTTTTATTGATATGTGTATCAGAAAAACTAATATTAAAGCTTTAATTGATAAAGTTTTTCTGAATTGCTGATGTACTTTTTGAAAAAATACCTTTGAACAAATGTTTATCCTGTGAGCATTTACATAAAGAATTGTATTTGAACGATCAAAATATAAGAAATATCGTGTATTGCACTTTACCCCATCTTGTTTTTTTAAGACAATAGTCGCAGTTTTTGAAAGATGTTTTCTCATCTTCTTTTCTTATTGATTTAATCGGATTCTGACTTATGACAACCCCTTTAAATGAACGTCGTATTGCAAATGCAATTCGTGTCTTGGCTATGGATGCTGTGCAACAAGCAAACTCAGGGCATCCTGGTGCTCCAATGGGGATGGCAGATATCGCTGACGTAGTTTGGCGTGAATTTTTAAATCACAACCCGACAAATCCACAATGGGCAAACCGTGACCGTTTCGTATTGTCAAATGGTCATGGCTCAATGTTGCAATATGCGTTGTTACATTTGACGGGATATGATTTGTCTATTGAAGATTTAAAACAATTCCGTCAATTACACTCTAAAACTCCTGGTCATCCAGAATTAGGCTATGCACCGGGTATTGAAACGACAACTGGTCCGTTAGGTCAGGGTATTGCCAATGCAGTTGGTTTTGCTTTAGCTGAAAAAACTTTAGCTGCACAATTTAACAAAGATGGTTTAAACGTTGTTGATCACTTCACTTACTGTTTCTTAGGTGATGGCTGCTTGATGGAAGGTATTTCACATGAAGCATGTTCACTTGCAGGGACTTTAGGTCTTGGTAAGCTTGTTGTTTACTATGATGACAATGGTATTTCGATTGACGGTGAAGTTGAAGGTTGGTTTAGTGACGATACTGAACAGCGCTTTAATGCTTATGGCTGGCAAGTACTTCGTGTAGACGGGCATGATGCTGATGCAATTCGCCAAGCAACTGTTGAAGCGAAAGCAGAAAGCAATAAACCAACGATCATTATCTGTAAAACGATTATTGGTTTAGGTTCACCGAATAAACAAGGTAAAGAAGATTGCCACGGTGCACCACTTGGTAAAGATGAGATTGCTTTAACTCGTGAAGCATTGGGCTGGAAAGAAGATGCATTCGTAATTCCTGAAGATGTTTATGCAGCTTGGGATGCAAAAGCAAAAGGTCAAACTTCTGAAGCCGCTTGGAATGAATTGTTTGCTCAATACCAAGCAAAATATCCAACTGAAGCGGCTGAATTATTGCGTCGCATCAATGGTGATTTACCTGCTGATTTTGCTGAAAAAGCAGATGCTTTCATTGCTGAAACTAATGCTAAAGCTGAAACCATTGCGACACGTAAAGCAAGCCAAAATACATTGCAAGCATTTGGTCCATTACTTCCTGAATTATTGGGTGGTTCTGCTGATTTAGCTGGTTCTAACTTAACGCTTTGGAAAGGTTGCCAAGGCGTACAAGAAAATCCAGCGGGCAACTATGTTTACTATGGTGTTCGTGAATTCGGTATGACGGCAATTGCAAACGGTGTAGCTTTACACGGTGGTTTTGTTCCTTACGTTGCTACATTCTTGATGTTTATGGAATATGCACGTAATGCAGTGCGTATGTCAGCATTAATGAAGCAACGTGTGATTCATGTTTATACGCATGACTCAATTGGTTTAGGTGAAGATGGTCCTACGCATCAACCAATCGAACAAATTGCATCATTGCGCGGTACACCAAACTTAAATACTTGGCGTCCATGTGACACAGTTGAAGCTGCTGTTTCTTGGAAATCTGCGCTTGAGCGTAAAGATGGTCCGACAGCACTCATTTTCTCTCGTCAAAACTTACCATTCCAAGCACGTAATGAAGCTCAAATTCAAAACGTTGCAAAAGGTGGTTATGTGCTTGCTGAAGAAAAAGGTGAGTTGAAAGCAATCATCATTGCGACTGGTTCTGAAGTTTCATTGGCAATGGAAGCATATGCACAACTTGAAGGTGTGCGTGTAGTGTCTATGCCATGTGCTGAAGAATTCATGAAGCAAGATGCTGCATACCGTGAAGCTGTATTACCTGCACATATTCGTGCACGTGTAGCGGTTGAAGCTGCTCATGTGGATTACTGGTGGAAATTTGTTGGTTTAGATGGCAAAGTGATCGGTATGACCACTTACGGCGAATCTGCACCAGCAAAAGACTTGTTCCAGTTCTTCGGTATTACGACTGAAGCTGTTGTTGCTGCGGTTAAAGAACTGACTGCTTAATGATTAAGTGGTATAAAAAAGCGTCCTGATTAAGGACGCTTTTTTTTACATATTGAATTGAGTTTCTTAAAAACAATAGTGATAGAAAGTTAAAGAAATTATTAAATATTCTTTTGTTCTATAGGTGAATTATAATTATTATGAGTTACATATACCCACATTTATTTTCAATAATTTGTAGAATCGCTGCCAACCGTACTTATTATTTTGAGTGTGATGATTGGCGTTTAAAACTTAGAGAAGCTTTATTTGAACAAAGTACCATGGCTGATCTCGGTATAGGTTTTGATACAGAAATACTTTTTACAGAAGATCCAAAACAAAATTTATGTAAGTATCAACTACTTAAATATACAGACAATTTAATTCAGAGTTTGAAAGATATAGAAGATTTATCTGCTTGGCGATTCTTTGGGATAGAGTGTATTGATGAATATGAAACACGATCTTTAAAGTTGGCAAGCTTAGAGCTTGTTCAGTCTTTTGAAAAAACAGAAATTTTTCCACTACATAGGTCTAAAATTATAGAAATGATTAACATGCTTCTAATACATAAGTATGGTTATGAGTTAAGAAGCGTTGATGAAAAATATATTAAATTGGACGAGAAGCAGGGAGTATTCTACTGTCCAGATGACGAGAGTGAAGTGAATTGGTATGACTTAACGTATATGGTTATAAGTTTAGAAGCAAAACAAGTTATTCCTATAAATATATTGGATGAATTCAAATGTCAGGAACTGAATTATCAGTTTAATATTAGTTTTTTATAAATATGGTTTTTAAAATAAAAACCATATTTATATTGCTTACCCGATGCTTAATTCACTCTGAATCGAAATATTTGACGTTAATAACTTATGAATCGGGCAGCTTTCCGCGACTTTTAATAAACGTTTGTGCTGATCGTCAGTAAATTCACCTTTAAGCACAATTTTACGCTCGATATTGTTATGACCTGATTCAGGTTGACCATTTGGGTTTAAACTCAAATCAACTTGAACGTGGTCAAGTTTAATTCCTTTATGTTTAGCGTACATTTCCAAGGTAATGGTAGTGCAAGCACCTAAAGCAGAAAGTAAAAGCTGAACAGGGTTGGGTGCTGTATCTTGACCACCTTTATCAGCAGGCTCATCCGCATGCCATGTATGGCCAGATGCATCAGTCAGTGTTACGCGATAAGGGGTCAAAGTGCTTTCAGCTTGTACAGAATAAGTCATGATTTACCTTGTTGTTGGTATAAATGATTGAGCATATCTCAAAAGTGTTGCTTATTGGATGAAAATAAGGACATTAAAGCCCTTATTTTCAATGAGTTTGAGTATTTTATTAATAGCGCGCCTTGGCTAATAAGTTAGCATTATGATCTAAAAACTCAGCATCTAAGAAATGAGCTTTACCACCATGATGGATTACCGTCGATAATATATCATCTACTATATCATCAGTCGTCGTCGTACCAGTATCAAGTTCAACAGTAGACGTTGCTGAATCAATATTCGCTGGCTGTATGTAACCTTTTTTAATAAAGATTTGGTCAAGGCGACCCTCATTTGCAGCACGGTAAATTGATGATAAATCCTCAATCAATAAATTCTGACTCTTTGCTTGATTGATTTCAGTTTGAGCAACTTCCTGAAGTTTGGTTCGGTATAAATTTACTTGCTCTTGGGCTTCTTCAATAATCAGGCGTGCTTCTGCTTCTAAGTTTGCACTGTTAGTAACAGTGGCGACAATCGCATTTGGATTGTCACAGACTTGTTGATAGAAAGAGACGGTACGCTCATCACCAACGACAATAATTGGTAAAGGATTTTGTTTATAGACTTCCTGAACGCTTTTATCAACACGATTTAGAAACTCTTTGATATAGTTTTCTTCTTTCGTGGCATTTGAGCGATCATTTGAGCTCGTTGTATAAAGATGCGTGTTTTCTAATGGGAATTCTAATCCTTGAAGTTCATCTTCTTGATTAAACTCATGTACGAGCTGATCGTTAAATACTTCAAATAATCGCCCATTCATTCTTGAAACAATTACCATGTAATAATGCACAGAACTGTTCAATTCACGGAGAATGTCTCGTGTAGCAAAATGTTGATCAATAATGACTCGTGGTTTTACCTTGAAAGGGAAGTTGAAAATTTGAGTACTTTCAGGTGTTGAGAAGATTGCTAAAGTATCGAGATTATAATTGTGATCATGCTCCGAAAGCTCTTTCTCAATTTGCTCTAATAGCGTCTGAACTTCACGCTTATCATGGGCTTCAGATAAGCGAGTTTCTAATTCTTTTAGTGCATTTTTTAATGCAATTGCATCTTGCTGGTTATCTGGAAAAGTTCGATGTGTTGGAACAAAAATGCTGATCGCTGGATTGGCTTGAACCGTGTTTAATTGATCAAATACTTGTTGTAAATTCATGATGTTTCCTCTAAATGAAAATATTTAAAAATTTTTTAAAGGTGATTAATTTTTATAACATCGTTTGCTAAAAACCACGGTTAAAAAATGATAAGTTTTGTATAGCTCGAATTTGTGTAAGTTATGCTTTATTGTTGTTTGTGTGATTTATTTATCTATATAGATGTATAATCGTTGCAAAAATAAAACACTGTGTCATAAATCAACCGCAGTTTATTCCTGCACTTTTCTACTACAATCAATGAAATTTTGAAAAAATGATTCGAGGATGCCATGAACAGATTAAAAACGTTATCTCTAGGTGTATGTTTAGTATTAGGTTCAACACTAGTACAAGCGAAGGCTGTTGACTACAAAATTGATCCAACTCACACAGCGACTGTTTTTAGCTGGAACCATTTCGGTTTTTCTACACCAAGTGCAAATTTCACTGATATTCAAGGTGTAATTAAAGTTGATAATGCAAAACCAGAAAATTCTTCAGTAAATGTGACGATCCCAGTTAGCAGCGTAAATACAAATGTTGTTGCACTGGACAAAGAATTTCAAGAAGAAGCTTGGTTTAATGCAGCAAAATATCCAAACATCACTTTTAAAAGTACTAAAGTAGAAACTAAAGATAAAAAGCACTTCAAAATTACAGGTGATTTGACTGTTAAAGGTGTGACCAAGCCTGTGGTATTGGATGCAGTATTAAATAAACAGGGGGAGCATCCAATGGCAAAAGTTCCTGCGATTGGTTTTAATGCAACCACTTCATTTGATCGTTCAGCATTTGGTATTGGAAATTACGTACCGAATGTTGGTGACAAGATCACTGTAAATATTACAACTGAAGCAACTGCTGCTAAGTAATATTTAACAAATAATAAAAAGCTCAGGTGAATACCTGAGCTTTTTGTTTTGATGAAGAAAAATTTTAATGCTTAGCTCGATTATTCTGTCGCATTGAATGCATCTGAATATGTAACATTGCCTGTCGGTGTATGATCATAAAAAGGCAAAACTTGAAAATATTCAGCAGGCACACCATCCAGAATTAGTTTTGGATCTGCTTTAAATCCAAATCGACCATAATATTGAGGATCTCCAAGCAATACACAGCCCAAAGCGTCTAGATCTTTTAATGCTTCAAGGCCTGCATGTATTAACTTCGCTCCAACACCTTTACCCTGAAAATCAGGCAGTACCGAAATAGGCCCTAAACCATACCAGCCAGTTGTAGCATCTGATATTTGAACAGGCGAAAATGCAATATGCCCGATAACCTGATGATCACTTTCAGCAACCAGTGAAAGTGTTAGTTGGTTAGAATCTCTTAATGCATTTACAATGAACTGCTCTGTATGACTCGAATACTCCTCACGCTCAAAAGCTAATCGAGTTAAATCAAAAATAGCATTTATATCGGTTGGATTTTCATCACGAATAATTAGATTCATATTCATTTTCTCTTGAGTGTCTTGATCTAACATGTCACAAATTTGTTCGATCAAAGGTTTTATATTAACGATTGTCTAATTGGGGGCGCACTGATCTAAGCCCGTGTAAATTGATTTGATAGGGCTGTCCATTAAGTGATTTGATCAGTTTCTTCTTTTTTAACTTGTTGAATGTTTCAAGACTACAATCAGATAGCAAGAAACCTTCTCGGCTGTAACACTCTACAGCGATAGTTTGACCAGCGTCATTACGAAGTTTTACGATTTTTCCGCCTTTAGCTAAGACGTGTAATGTCCTTTGTTCGGACTTAGATAGGTTCATGTTGTATCCAGATATAAGTAATCATAAGCAAAGTTAAGCTTTTAAAAGCCAATAAAATCGCGTCGATAACCTATTTCAATATGCTATTGAAATACGATTATCAGATTACTGCTATCTCCAACATAAAATCCTCGATGAGAAGTAGATTGATACGAAATGTACCGAATGGAAATATTTTATAGAAACTGATAATAGAAGTAAATATCGATGTGCATATAGCCTATGCTTGAAAACCCGTTTTCAACACAAGTTGAACTATTATTTTTTCGAATTTTTTTCTTTAAGTTGTAAGTAGATTGGGATAGGTTTCTTTGCTTGCTTTTTCAGCATGAGTTTAATGTATAACGCAATCGCAAAGCACGCTGTTGCAACTGTAAGCATAAGGCTATTCATATAGCTCATTAGTGAACTTACATAACCAATCGTCGTTAGTCTTCGTTGCATACGCTCAACTTGGGTACTGGATTCAATGCCTGTAATCGCCCAAGTACATAGGTGTTCGCAATTATTGATAATTAAATGGTAGTTGTTTTCATGCATCCGCGAGCGCATCCGTTTTACGACAACTTTTGCTTTATATCGAGGCGAAGGGTAATGGCGAATGTAAATGGGTTTACCTCGAGCAAAACGCTGAAGGGTAGTCATTTCAATGGGATGTTTTTTAAAGATATGAGCAAAACCAGAGTAATGGATCACACGTCCACGACCTGCATAAATTCCATGATGGCTATAGCCAAAATGTTTCACAATGAGATGCGCGCCGAGCGGAAAGCGTCGATGTTTTTGTTGCATGCGGATACAAGATCTTTGTATTTACACTTGTATTCTAATCAAAAACACTGAATCAATCGAGTAACTTTATGGTTTGAATGGCCTGAATATGTTTGGAGATTGTATCTGGATTTTTGCGTTATATTGTTAATTGAGAAGATTGTATTTATTCAAAATAGAGATGCGTATGAGAGCTGGTTTCCCGATATTACTTACATTATTGGCTATGCCGAATGCTTTTGCTATGCAGCATCACGTTTATCAATTTGAACGTGTTAATTATAGCGTGGTAGAGGTTCAAGACCTCAATGTGTTGAAGCTCTATTTAAAAAGCCCAAAAACTAATCGTTATTATCACAAGTTTTCTAATATTCAAAGTGAGTTGCAAGCGTGCGAGCGTTTAGACTTTGCCATGAATGCAGGCATGTATCATCCAGATTTTCAACCTGTTGGCTTATATATAGAAGATGGAAATGAAGTGGTTGCATTAAATGAAGATCGTGGTTTTGGAAATTTCTTTATGCAGCCCAATGGCGTGTTGGCTTGGAATCAAACACAAGCAATCATAAAAACAACATCTGAATATAAGCAGCAAGGTTTTGATGCCATATATGCAACTCAGTCTGGACCTATGTTGATTTATGATGGAAAGATAAATCCTAAATTTTTACCCAACTCGAACTCTTTGAAAGTTCGTAATGGTGTGGGTATTAAAGACAATACATTGTATTTCGTCATATCACAGCAACGTGTGAGTTTTTATCAGTTTGCACAATTTTTCAAACAGCAATTGTTAGCAGAGAATGCTTTATACCTTGATGGTTCTATTTCAAGTTTCTATTCTGCAAAAACTAAACAGCATGATCGCATGATGAACTTAGGGCCGATTGTGGCAGGTGTGAAGGGGGATCAATGTAGATAGTACCTAATCCCTTTATAATAAAAGGGATTAGGTTTTGTTTTATTGAATTGGTGGGTTGATCATTTCAAGAAGCTCTTTACGGCTGTAGCCTCGAGAAATAAGTACCTTTTTGATGCCTTTAATTACGTCTTCGTCTGTTGCTTTAACCAGAGCTTCCAATAATTGTTCGTTTGTTTTACATGAGCAATCATTTTCGACGCAAGCAATTTGATTCTTATGTTCATTGTGCTGTTGTTCAGCAGAGAACAGTTTTTCCCAAAAACTCATAGAGCCTTTCATATTCGGTTTAACATAGATCGAAATATAATCAATCTAAAATAAAATACAAGCCAGAAACAGTGATAAAAGCAGCAGTTAGACTCTGATTTTTCCGATGGTAATTGGTGAAATCAACGAAAATATGACATTGTTATGACTTGATATTTAAAGAATAATATTTTTTGTTTTTAAAAGTATTTAGAAATTAAAGAGTTAAAATTCTCTTTAATTTCTAATGTTACATTGACATAAATTGTTTAAATTTTTTCGAGCAAAACACCTGACTCAATATGGTGTGTAAATGGGAATTGATCGAATAAAGCAAATTTGCTGATACGGTGGGTTTGAGCCAAAGTTTTTAAATTATCATGCAGCGTGTCAGGGTTGCAGGATATATAGATAATTCGTTCGAATCCTTGCATAAGTGTCAAAGTTGCATCATCAATGCCCGCACGTGGTGGATCAACAAAGATCGTATCAAACTGGTAGCTTTGAATGTCTATATTTGCTTCTTGTAAGCGTCTAAACTCACGCTCACCTTCATAGGCTTGAGTAAATTCTTCAGCTGAAAGACGTGCAACTTGGATATTTTCAATCTGATTTTGTTCAATATTCCATTGTGCTGCATAGACTGAGCTTTTTGCGAGTTCTGTTGCAAGAACACGATTAAATTTTAAGGACAGAGGCAGAGTAAAATTGCCATTACCACAATACAATTCTAATAAATCTTTTTGTGAGTTTTGTGCTGCATCACACGCCCATTCAAGCATATGTTTGCAAACTTGTGCATTCGGTTGGGTAAAACTACTTTCGATTTGTTTGTATTTAAATATGCGTCCATGAACATTGAGTTGTTCAACAACATAGTCATCACCAACAATCACTTTTTGACCGCGGCTACGACCCATAATTTTAATGTTTAACTTTTCAGCTAAAGTTTTTGCAGCAGCTTCCCACTCACTATCTAAACGACGATGATAGATGAGCGTCACTAACATTTCTCCGCTTAAGGTTGCGAGAAAGTCCGCTTCAAAAATACGTTGTGATAAGATTGGGACTGCTTTTAATTCCTCTAATAGGCGAGGCATTAAGTCATTAATGCTTTGGTCGGCAATAGGAAACTCATTAATACGGATAACAGTTTTTTGTTTACCATCTTCAGCACGTTCAAACATGGCATAGAACAGATCATCATCAGTATGCCACAGACGAAATTCGGCACGCATACGGAAATGTTGTTCAGGTGATTGAAATACTTCTAAAGCAGGGGGATTGAACGGTGCAAATTGTGCAGTAATTCGTTCAACTTTCTCTTGAAGTTGCTGTTGATAAGATACGGTCATAACTACCAAAAATACAAAACAAATTTAGCTGTGAATGGTAACAAAAAAGCTGCATGAGGTGCAGGGAAATTGCGAGTTTCATTTATTTAATATCGTTATTCATCTTTAACACTCTTTGGATAAATTCAGCTTTTAATTCACGGTATCGATCTTGGGGGATTCCTGTGCAACTGCGCTTTAAAGCATTATATTGCTCAACAAGATCAGGTGATTCTTTTAACCTATCTCGGAAAATTAAAAAAAATCTAAATACTGATCCACTCGTAACAATTTGAAGAGCGACATCATTATCTAATGATTCCAGCATACAAAGTTCATTGGTACGCAAGGTATCAAGCTTTTCTTTAAAATTGAGTTTTTTAAGATTATCAATTGTTTCTAAGAAGTATTTTTGAGGAATTTCAATATAAATATCTAAGTCACCTTTTGAAACAGCGTTAGGGATTGCAGATGAACCTATGTGTTCAACGATTGCGTATGGGGTAAGGTTAAGTATTTGATTTTTGTATTTTTCAAAAAGTTGTTGGCAATGCTGTTGGTATTGATCGGGTGGAAAGAATTGCATATAGACGTTCTCATTTTTGTGAATAGCTTTAAGTCTAGAAAGTAATAAAAAACCCGAACCATGTAAACATGATTCGGGCTAGGAGATTGAGGACTAAAACTAGTCTTCAGATAAAGTCATCAAACTTGCATTACCGCCTGCTGCTGCAGTATTTACGCTAATGGCACGTTCGATGACGAGGCGTTCTAATGGAATCTGCTCACCTGTTTGAAGATGAGTAATACCAACGATAGCTCCTGAACGATTCGCAATTTTATGCTGTAAGGTTTGAAGCTGTTCTACTGAACCTTGATGTAATACAGCATCAAAGTGATCTGTTTCAACACGTGCAATGACTTTAATTGCGGCTAAAACTTCTTTTGGTAAAGATGCTTGATATTTAGCCAAGAATACGTTGTCTTTTAGCACTGCTGCTGAACTACCAACTGCAAAAATTGCAAGAAGTTGTTGTAGCTGAGCTGCTTCATCATTGGCAATTGAAAGCACACGATGACGAGGTAAGATAATGTATTGGTTGCTTTCACCCGTAGGGCCTTGCAACTCATAGAACTTACCTACACCAAATGCAGGAATCGTTGCAATTGCTTGAGGCATATTTTGGTTTGCCCAAGACAATAAGCTTTGATAAGCAACATTTGATACCGCATCAAATTGAGAAATTTCTGCCTTCACCGCAAATGGTATAGCCAATACTTTCTCAGAACAATGTTCCATCAAACGGTACATATAAAGTGGGCCGCCTGCTTTCGGACCAGTACCAGATAAGCCTTCACCACCAAATGGTTGTACACCTACCACTGCACCCACGATATTGCGGTTAATATATAAGTTACCTACTTCCGCACGTTGGATCACAGTATTGATGGTTTCATCGATACGTGTGTGTAGACCCATGGTTAAGCCATAACCTTTGGCATTGATTCGATCGATCAATTGCTCAAGTTCACCATACTTATACGTGATGATGTGCAATACAGGACCAAATACTTCACGCTCAAGGTCATCAAGGTTTGGTAATTCAATCGCAGTTGGCGGTACAAAAGTCCCTTGCGTAAGTGTTTGTTGGCTTGCAGTATCGTTAAACATCAATTGATGAACAGGGTAACCCTTAGATTTCATCTTTTGGATGTGGGTATCGATGGTTTGTTTTGCTTCAGTGTCGATTACAGGACCAATGTCAGTTTTTAAGATCGCAGGGTTACCGACGATCAACTGTTGCATTGCGCCTTTTAACATTTTGATGACGGTTGCCGCGCTATCTTCTTGTACGCACAAGATACGAAGTGCAGAACAGCGTTGACCCGCACTGTCAAATGCAGAACTTACAACATCTAGAACCACTTGTTCAGTAAGTGCTGAAGAATCCACGATCATCGCATTTTGACCACCAGTTTCCGCGATTAACGGGATAGGCTGACCATTTGGAGATAAGCGTTTTGCCACAGTCTTTTGCAAGATTTTTGCAACTTCGGTAGAACCTGTGAACATGATGCCTTGAATACGATCATCTTGGCTCAGTTGAGCACCTACAGTTTCACCACGACCAGGAAGGAGTTGAACAGCGCCATGTGGTACGCCAGCTTCCCACAAAATTTGGACAGCTTGTGCTGCAATAAGTGGTGTTTGTTCTGCTGGTTTAGCAATTACACAGTTACCGCTTACTAATGCTGCTGCAATCTGACCAGAGAAAATTGCAAGAGGGAAGTTCCATGGGCTGATACAAAGAACGGTACCTAATGGTTTTACTTGTGCATGTGCAGGTAAATTCTCAATTTGAGTTGCGTAGTAACGTAAGAAGTCTACTGCTTCACGTACTTCAGCAATTGCATTGGCATAAGTTTTACCACTTTCACGGCAGAGTAAAACCATCAATTCCTGAATACGAGCTTCCATCAAATCAGCTGCACGTTTTAAGCAAGCTGCACGTTCAGTTTTATTTGTTGCAGCCCAACTTTGCTGTGCTTGTACTGCTGCTTCAAGTGCAAGTTGTACATCAGCACTCGTTGCTTCATTCACATAGCCCACAATTTCACTGTTTTGTGCAGGGTTTGTAATTGCAATGGCATTACTTTCATCGTGAACAGTGGATTCAAAGCCCAGTAACGGTGTGCTTTTCCAAATGTGGTGACGTAGCTTCTGTGCTGTTGCATTTAGATCAGCAAGTGGCGTGTCATTATTTAGGTCAAAACCATTTGAGTTTGGACGCAATGGGTATAAATCATGTGGAAGAGGAATTGCTGGATGTTTTAATCCGAGCTGGCCTTCTTCTTTTGCAGCAGTTTGAATGTCTTTGATCGGTGATTGGATTAAATCATCAACTTTCAATGTTTTGTCTGCGATACGGTTTACAAACGATGTATTTGCGCCATTTTCAAGCAAACGGCGGACTAGATAAGCCAACAATGTTTCATGGTTACCTACAGGCGCGTAAACACGACAAGGAATACCGAGTTTATTATCTTCTTTTGAACCTACGACTTGCTCGTACAACGGTTCACCCATTCCATGCAAGCATTGGAATTCGTATTGACCAGGGTAGTATTTGCTTGGATCAGCAAGATTGTAGATCGTCGCAAGTGATTGCGCGTTGTGTGTTGCAAATTGTGGATATACTTGATCTGGTGCAGCAAGAAGTTTCTTCGCACAAGCGATGTATGACAAATCGGTGTGTACTTTACGGGTAAACACAGGGTAGTCAGTCATACCGTCAATTTGAGCTTTCTTGATCTCGCTGTCCCAATATGCACCTTTCACCAAACGGATCATCAAGCGTTTGTTACTGCGTTTAGCAAGGTCAACGATATAATCAACCACATAGAAACAACGCTTTTGATAAGCCTGAATAACGAAACCAATTCCTTTCCAATTGGCAAGTTTTGGCTCAAAACATAAACGCTCAAGTAATTCGAGTGAAATTTCTAAACGTTCAGATTCTTCAGCATCGATGTTTAAGCCGATATCATATTGTTTTGCTAAGCATGCAAGCTCAAAAACTTTGTTATAAAGTTCGTGATGAACACGGTCAATTTGGGCACGTTGGTAACGTGGGTGCAAAGCAGAAAGCTTAATTGAGATACCAGGACCGTCATATACACCACGGCCATTTGATGCTTTGCCAATTGCATGAATCGCTTGAGTGTAGTCGTTGTAGTAACGTTCAGCATCATGTTCAGTAAGTGCTGCTTCACCTAGCATATCATACGAGTAGCGGAAACCTTTGTGTTCTAATGGTTTAGCATGTTCAAGTGCTTCTTCGATGGTTTCACCAGTTACAAACTGTTCGCCCATCATACGCATGGCAACATCCACCGCTTTACGAATGATACCGCGACCACTACGTGCCAGAAGTCCAGTTAAAACACTAGATAAACTCGTTTGCTTTGGCGTTTCCATCAGTTTGCCTGTGAGCATCAAGCCCCAAGCAGCAGCATTAACGAACATGAGGTTACTTTGACCGACATGGTCTTTCCAGTTACCTTGGTTGATTTTGTCACGAATCAATAAATCACGTGTCGCTGTATCTGGAATACGAAGCAATGCTTCAGCCAAACACATGAGTGCAACACCTTCTTGAGAAGAAAGCGAAAATTCTTGAAGTAGACCTTGAACGATACCCGCTTTACCAGCTGAGCTTTTACGCTCACGTAAATTGTTTGCTAAGTTAAATGCGAGATCATAAATTTTTTGATCAAGATCAGGGGAGATATTCGCAGCTTCAGCAAGTTCTGCCACTGATTCAGGTTCTGCACGTCGCCAAGCAGTATTAATGCGTTGCTCAAACTCACTTTTTTCTTTAAATTCGGTGATGTAAGCACCGCTATTTTGAGTTGTGTCCATGTCTAGGCGGGTATCCAAAGTATTCATGCTAAATTCCGATAACAATCTTGAAGTTCTATCGATATTTGATGCCTTGCTTGATGCAGTTTTAGTTTGCAGCGCGGTTAACAAATAAAATACCAACAGACTCTATCTCTATTGAGTAGAGAGGTTTAGATAATTTATCATTACAGAATAAAACCCGTATAACTCACTATATTTCGACCATTTTTTAGAGGAAAATTCAGTTGGATAGCCCAATTTATACTTTAGATCGAACTGATTTGAAAATTCTGGATATTCTTCAAACAGATGGGAGAATATCAAACAGTAAGTTAGCTGAATTAGTGAACTTGTCTCCGACTGCGGTAATGGCGCGCGTGCAAAAGCTGACAAAAGATGAATTTATTCTTGGTTACGAGGCAAAGCTCAATCCGAACAAGCTGAATGCAAATTTTTTGGTATTTGTTGAAGTGCTTTTAGATAAAACGACACCAAATGTTTTAGATGATTTTATTGATGCTGTGACCCAACATCCTGAAATCGTTGAATGTCATATGGTGAGTGGAGGTTTTGATTTTTTGATTAAGTTGCGTAGTGCTGGTATGGAGGAGTTTCGCCGTATAGCAGGGCAAATCCTATGGCAACTCCCTGGTGTCAAAGAGACGCGGAGCTATCCAGTGATGCAAGTTGTAAAAGACAGCTCTAAAATCAAGATTAAATCACGCGCAAAATACTAGATCAAAAAAAGGGGCTCGAAAGCCCCTTAAATTTATTGAAAAATTATTTCATTTCACGTGCATAGATTTCATCAGCTTGTTCAAAGCGATTAGTAACATTCGCATTTGGCGCTTTACCAAGTAAGCTGACAACAACAATGCTGATAAATGCAAATACAAAACCTGGAATGATCTCGTAAATACCTGTATCGCCAAAGAAGTTTTTCCAAACGATAACCGTTACAGCACCAACGATCATACCTGTCAATGCGCCGTTTAGAGTCATGCGTTTCCAGAACAATGAAAGAATAATCAATGGACCAAATGCGGCACCAAAACCTGCCCAAGCATAAGCAACTAAGCCCAGAACTTTACTTTCAGGATTTTGTGCAAGGAATAACGCAAGCATTGCAACCACAAGTACCATACCACGACCGATCCAAACCAACTCTTTTTGAGAAGCATTTTTACGGATAATGCCTTTGTACAAATCTTCAGTTAAGGCGCTCGAACAAACCAATAACTGGCAACTCAAAGTACTCATAACCGCAGATAGGATTGCAGCAAGGATGATACCAACGACCCAAGGATTGAATAGAATTTTAGTCAATTCCATGAATACAGTTTCAGGGTTGGCAGTAACTGCAGCGGCAAGTTCTGGATGCTGTTGGAAATATGCGATACCAACAAAACCAGAGCCAACTGCACCAGCTAAACATAAAATCATCCATGTCATGCCGATACGTCGAGCAGCAGGAATAGATTTGACTGAATCAGCAGCCATGAAGCGAACTAAGATATGAGGTTGACCGAAATAGCCTAAACCCCATGCTGCTGCAGAAAGAATTGCGACCAAACTTAAATCTGAAGCAAAATTATAAGCATGCGGGCGAGCTGTTTCTACTAAAGCAGCAAATTCTGCAGCACCTGCATCCAATGAGAGGTAGGTGATGATTGGGAGCAGCAACAACGCAAAAATCATCAAGGCTGCTTGGAAAGTATCCGTCCAACTGATCGCAAGGAATCCACCAATACAAACATAACCAATGGTTGCAAATGCACCAAGCATTAAGGCTGTGCCATAAGGTAAGTCGAATAATGTTTCAAATAAACGTGCACCAGCGACCATGCCAGAAGCACAATAAATCGCGAAGAAAACCAAAATAATCAAAGCGGATGTTACGCGTAAGATTTTTTTCTGATCATCAAAACGACCGGTAAAATAATCAGGTAGGGTAAGGGCATTATTTTGCACTTCGGTGTGTACACGTAACCGTCCTGCAACCAAGTACCAGTTGAGCCATGCACCAATAATCAAGCCAATGGCGATCCATGATTCAGATAGTCCTGCCAAGTAAATTGCGCCAGGTAAACCCATGAGTAACCAACCACTCATGTCGGATGCACCAGCCGATAATGCGGTGACAAAACTGCCTAGACTACGTCCTCCAAGAATATAATCATCAAGACTTTTGGTAGAAAAATAGGCGTACAGACCTATACCCAACATGGCAGTAATATATACCACGAACACAACAACAGTGGGATTAGAGAAATTCATAATGGATGCTTATCCTTATATATCCATAACGGTACAATCCCATCTGAATAGCCAAAAATTGATTTACTATTCTAATAAGACTGATAAGGTCACAGATTCAAGCATGAATGTTTTTTGAATTACTGTTATTTTTATGTTTATTTATTGTTTTTTTTGTGTAAATTTAATTAAGTGTATGAATATTAATTCCTTTATCTACAAATCAAGTGTTTTTCTTGCTTTTAAAAACCTGTAAAACTCATTTTTAATTATGTAAATCTTGTTTTTGGTTACAAATGTCTAAATTTTTTAGAGTTAAAGTGATTAATTTGAAGAAAAAATACCTAAAAGTACAAATGTAGAATAATTATTTTGAATAAAAAGTGAGTGTTTAAGTGAATTCATGGCTTATAGGAGCAGAAATAATACTGATTTTTACTGCGGATGAATTTTGCTTGAAAAGTATGCAATTCTGATTTATGGGAGGATTTGGGGTCTGTTTCACAACCTGCTTTTAGAGCTATAAATCATTCAGTGATCCATAAAAAAGCCCAGCATGTGTGCTGGGCGGCTGATTCAGGTTAGTATAAAGTTATAAACCCGACTCATATTCACTATTAGATAGAAGTTTTTCCACATCAGCCATATTGTCTGGCTTAATTTTGTAAATCCAACCTTTGCCATAAGGCTCTTCATTGACGAAATCAGGATCATCTTCAAGGTCTAAATTTACTTCAACCACTGTACCTGAAACAGGTGCATGAATATCAGAAGCTGTTTTTACAGATTCAACAATACCTGCTTGTTCAGTTGCAGTAACTTTACTGCCAACCTCAGGGGTTTCAACATAGACTAAATCACCCAACTCATCTTGTGCATGGTCAGTAATACCAGTTACAACCAAGTCACCTTCGACTCTTACCCATTCATGTGTGCGCGCATATTTCAAATCCGCTGGATGATTCATGACAACTCCTTAACAATTCGTCGTATCATTTTTTCTAGCTTTATACAGGTTTTTCAATAAAAACAAAAGCATCGATCAATGAAGCAATTTAGAAAATTATAAATATGGATCTTTACGCCAGTTACTTGGGCTACGGCCACTCCAACGCTTAAATGCACGGCTGAAATTGGCGACATCAGAATAACCCAACTCATCAGCAATTTGTTCTAGACTATAATCTGTACGTGAAAGCAGTGATGTAGCATGGCGATAACGGACTTCATCTACGAGTGTCGAAAAAGAGGTGCCTTCGGCTGCCAGTTGGCGTTTTAGGGTTCGATCAGACATATGCAAGCGTTCAGCGACATTCTCGATACTCAGGTAATGTTGTTCTGAATTGGTCAAAATGTCACGTACCCGCATCGCCAAACGACGTCTTTCACCTAGTGCTGATAATTCAGTTTCACACTGGTTGATCGCGATTTGACTGGCGATTGGATCGGCATTTACCATTTTTAAGCCGAGATATTTTTTGTCAAAACTTGAAATGAGATGAGGTTGATTAAAACGAATCGTACTACTTAACTTATCTTTATACTTTTCAAACCCTGTAGGCTCAGGGAAATCTAGATCCACTTCACCTCTTAAATCCTCAATCCCTGTTAAGGCTTTTGCCATGGTCATGATCCCGATGGTCAAGCCTAAGATGATTTCGGTGCGTAAAGGCTCAACTTCAATATCACATTGCAGTTGTAAAGTTGCTTTTGGCCCAAAGGTCGAGAAGTATAATTGTAGAAATGGTAAACGCAATTGAATGAATCGACTGGCGAGCGCAATTGCATCGGTAATGTCATGCGCTGTCATGATGGCATAGCCAATAAATCCATGAATTGAAATACGCATTTGCGTTCCGAGATGGAAGCCTAAAGTACTTTCACCTGTCAGACGCAATGCATGCTTCACCAATTCATTCGCAACGGGTGTAGGAATTCGATAATTCGGATCAGCCAGTTGTTCGCTTGTTAAATGAAATGGAGCGAATAAAGTTTCATCGTTATATCCCCAACGAGAAACAACATCTAATAGTAATAAGCCATAGACGCCTGGTATACCTTGATCTTGACGAGTTGAAGTTGTTTTCATCTGCTTTCCGTGGCGCTCATCAATTTTGCCAATATCTTTTAAACACTAAAGTCTTAATCATCTTTACATGAAATAAAATAATCAATCATAAAAATTGTTGGACAAGCGGGTCATTGCTCATTCAAAACATTAAGTCGGCTTTGTAAATACCATAACTTTGGTGGTAGATATTAATAACACATCACCGTTTTGGTTCAAAGCTTGTGTGACGTAACTGACAATACCACGATCAAGTTTGGTTTTAGAGGGTACAATTGCAGTAATTTCAACTTCAACATGAATTTTGTCGCCCGCACGAGTTGGTCTAGGCCAGCGTAGACTTGACTCAGTCCCTAAGAGACCACCTGCGATTGGAAAACATTCAGTCCATAAGCGCATCGTAACAGCAGATGTATGCCATCCACTGGCAGCTAGACCTTGAAACACAGGGTGTTGTGCAGCAGCTTGTTCATCTAAATGAAAAGGTTGCGGATCGTATTGACTTGCAAATTGCTTAATTTCTTCGAGTGTCATTTCATATTCGCGACTAATGAAACGATCACCAACATTTAAATCTTCTAAATACAACATTATTCAGTATCCTGAGCCACCACGCGCTGTTCTACTAAAAAACCACCTGTTTGGCGTTTCCATAACTGGGCGTATAAACCATCATTTGCAATCAATTCTTCATGTGTGCCTTGTTCAGCAATTCGGCCTTCATCTAACACAATCAAACGATCCATCTGAGCAATAGTAGATAATCGATGCGCAATTGCAATGACCGTTTTGCCAACCATTAAGTCATTTAAACTGCTTTGGATTGCTGCTTCGACTTCAGAGTCAAGTGCGCTGGTTGCTTCGTCTAAAATTAGGATAGGAGCATCTTTAAGAAAAACTCGTGAAATCGCAATACGCTGACGTTGACCGCCAGAAAGTTTAACACCGCGTTCACCAACAAAGGCGTCAAATCCAACACGTCCTTTTTGATCGGTGAGTTGGGGAATAAATTCTTCTGCTTTTGCCTTTCTTACAGCTTGTTGAATTTCAGCTTCAGTCGCATTTGGGCGACCATACTTAATATTTTCTGCAACAGTGCGATGTAATAAAGAAGTATCTTGAGTAACTAACGCAATATTGGCACGAAGACTGTCTTGAGTGACGTCATTAATATCTTGGCCATCAATCAGTATACGACCTTGGTTGATCTTGTAAAAATGTAGAAGTAACTGAATGAGGGTTGATTTTCCAGCCCCTGAACGACCGACTATTCCAATTTTCTCGCCAGGCTTTATGGTTAAATTCAAATGATCAATTACATTTTTTTGATTATAAGCAAAGCAGACATTTTCAAAGCGAATTTCACCATGATTGACTTTTAATTCTGTTGCATCTTGTTTGTCTTGAATTTGAATCGGTTTACCTAAAGTTTTCATACCATCTTGAATAGTACCGACATTTTCGAACAGCATGGTGACATGCCACATGATAAATTCTGCCAAACTATCGAGTTTGAGCACCATTGCTGTGGTCGCTGCAATTACACCTAATGCAGCTTGTCCTTGCGTCCATAACCAAACTGAAGTTCCGATGACACCAATAAAGAGAAATGCGCTGAGTAGGCGAATACTAATTTGATATTTTACACCTAGACGCATTTGCTTATAAACGGTGACCATAAACTCTTGCATCGACTCTTTGGCATACTGGCTTTCACGTCCAGCATGAGCAAATAATTTCACCGTTTGAATATTGGTATAAGCGTCAGTTACACGACCAGTCATAATTGAACGTGCATCCGCTTGCTCCTGAGAGACTTTTCCTAAACGTGGAATAAAGTAACTGGCAATGAGAATAAACAAAACCAGCCACACAATTAACGGAACAATTAATATAGGAGAGATCGAACCCAGTACGAGGCTGATCGTTATGAAATAAATAAAAACATAAACCACCATATCACCGAGAATCATCCAAAACTCTCGGACAGCCAATGCAGTTTGCATGACTTTGGCTGATAGGCGACCTGCAAAATCAGTGTGGAAGAAATCTAAGCTTTGTTGTAGAAGTAAATTATGAAATCTCCAACGCATGCGCATTGGAAAATTACTAAATAAAACTTGATGTTTAATGATTGCTTGCAAGCTGACAAAGAAAATATTGGCAAATAATATGCTTATTAAAATCGTAAGATTTTGTTGATTGGTTGCGAAGAAACTATCGGGTTGACTGCTACTGAGCCAATCAACTAGTTTACCTATATAAGCAAAGAATAACGCTTCAAAGCAAGCA
This sequence comes from Acinetobacter haemolyticus, assembly GCF_003323815.1. NCBI lineage: Bacteria > Pseudomonadati > Pseudomonadota > Gammaproteobacteria > Moraxellales > Moraxellaceae > Acinetobacter > Acinetobacter haemolyticus. Next base: position 1,986,299 of record NZ_CP030880.1, on the reverse strand, counting down.
GCCGCAGCCGTACAAGCAATTAACAAAAATAAATATGGTCGGATCCCTTGAGTCGCTTGCCAAACGAAAGCAAAAAAAGTAGTTGGTAGAGGTTTGTTTAAGTCTTTGGTGGGGTATGGGTCGACTAATTTTTCAAACCACTTCAACATTGTTTTTTCCTCAAGACGTAGACTTAGATTCAATGACTAAATGCTTTGCTATTATCTAAATGTATGTATAAAGTTTTAGCTTTAGCTGTATAGGATAGCAGAAAAATAAAGTAATTAATGATAATCAAACAAACACAATTTTATTATTCCTTAATATTAATAATTATCAATAACACTTGAGAAAAACCACATGCAACAATATTCTGATTATTCACAAAGTCCTAAATTAAAGATTGAGACTACTCAAATTGATCGTTTTAATCCAACGTATTGGCGGGTTGATGGTCCGCAAACGATGTCTTTTGCAATTACCAATTACTTAAATGGTTTTGAAGTGGTATTTAGGTCGCGTACCACAACAGATCTTGCTGGAATTGTTTGGGACTCACACGATGCAAAAGATCATAAGTTTCTGGCTTATGAAACGAAATATGATTACTCAGGAATGATCTGGGATTTTGATCTTGAGCTTTCAGCTTCCATGCCAGCTTTAAATAACGAAACATTAACCCCAACATTGACTGTGCATTACCGTGAGCAAGGTCAAGATAAAGTTGCTTATATCGTATTGTTTAATTATGCAGATCAACCTGCTTCACGAACTACACATATTCAGATTAACTGGGATACGGTAAAGGCAGGTTTTTCGGCGACTGATGATTTTCCTGTCACTCATATTAACCGTATTTCATTTTCAGCATTTACAATGAGTTATAACGGCCACTCGACACTTGCTTTGCCTCAAGCAGAGGATGGTTATATTCGAATAATCAATTCGGTTACTACAGGGGTGAATGCAAAATTAGCATTGAAGCGAGTCATCGTGGCTCAACACCAGCATGGCATTTGTACTAGTTATGATGATCATTATGATTTAAACCCTCAGCGTTTGGTGGATAATATTGAAGCCTTGGGTTATCAGGGATTGATGAACCATTATTGTGGCATGTCAAAGTATCCAGAGATGAAATGGCGCAGTGATCTAAATACTTGGCAGATTCCCGACACGCTTGTGAGCAATGAAAATGTTGTGAATCCATGCGCGCTAAAGTGGCATGAGTATTTTGCTAACGCGTTAGATCAAGCAAATATGCAACCTATCTTTGGCGTGAGTTTTGAAATGTATTCGCTTGCGGCAAATGAGCTCTGGGCGCAGCGGGACTGGCATAGTAATTTGGGCCGAACTGGATATGAGCCGCCAAGTTATTTTTTTAGTCCCTGTGATCAAAATGCAATGGCTTACCTACACAAAGCTTTTATTGAGTTTTCTGATACATTGGCTGCAGCGGGATGTGAGGTCAATATGCAGATCGGGGAGCCATGGTGGTGGTATAACCAAGGTACTGATTTGCCGTGTATTTATGATTTTCCAACTAAGCTGGCATTTCATGCGGATACAGGATTATACGCACCAGATGTTGGAACCATCTATGAGGCTATGCATAAAACGGGGACACCTTATGATGAATTCAAAGCATGGCTGAGAAATAAGTTAGGGCAAACATGTCAAGATCTACGCACTGTAATTAAAGCAAAGTATCCAAATGCGAAAGTTAGTCCGTTAATTTTCTTTCCGACGTTACGAACACCAATAGAAACACTTGTGACAGATATTAATTATCCAAGTCATCACTATGCGTATCCAAACTTTGATTATATTACAACTGAGTCTTATGATTGGATTTTAGAGGCGAAATTAAGTTTGTCACATCAGGTTCTCTCTGAAACTCCAGTACAAGAATTAAACTACCCAGCTGACAAGACTGCCTATTTGGCAGGCTTTGTACCAGACGCCTCTATTGCTCATCTTTATGGTTTTGATCGTACTAAACCTTATCAAACACCGATTTGGCAACGTATTTTTGGTGACATGGAAAATAATGATGTGTTGGGATTGTTGAAGCAATTTATTTGGGCTTATCCGCAAATTATGTCGGATTCAATCACTATTGATATTGAACAAGCACCGGAAGGTTTTTTTATTCAGCAGGAATATCATTTACCTGTGAATGACGACACACCTTATCCGCCAGAAATTTACTTATAACTTGATTCTTTTTTGCAGCAATTAGCTTTAAATTAAGATGTATGATCATCTGATTTTGAGTTGATTGCTGGGTAATTTAATTTGGAATATATATTTCTAATAATGTGAATAGTAAATTAAAAATTAGTTAATTACTTTTAAAGAGGTCAGTTACGAATTTTTTTAATTGTTTTTTATGATCATAGACAAGATAAATGGTTTAAATTGAGCGATAATCGCACTGGATTTTTTGCATAAAACGTGGATAATTGTGACTTGTTACACACTTATACGGAAGTGAAAAGTTGAAAAGAGTTGGAAATTTAGGCGCTTGTTTATTGTTCATCGCTGGTGTTTTTTTCTTGGTTATGGGGATTCCTTCAACCGATTTTGTTCTTATCGCAATCGCAATTGCACTGATGGTTGCTGCTTTCTTATTAATTTATGAGTTTAATCTAAATTTATTTAAGTGGAACAAATAACATTATTCAGTATAAGAGAGGCTCTTTAAGAATAAATTAAGAAAAAAGATTAAGGGTTTAGATATTTTTCCCATTATAAGTCAATTTAACCTACCTATGGCTTGAGTCTTTGCTGCATAGAATTTAGTAAAAACTCAAGCCATTAAAAATTTAAGTCATATTTTTAGTGTCTATATGGTCGTTGTTAAGGTTTTGAAAATCATATCCAGACGGTGCTTGGTAAATTCTTAATCCAAACTCTGGGATAATTGCAATTAAATGATCGAAAATATCAGACTGAATTGCTTCATAAGAAGCCCAAGCAATTGTATTGGTAAATGCATAAATTTCTAGAGGTAAACCTTCACTAGTGGGTTGTAATTGGCGAACCAAGATCGTTTGATTTTGAGCAATGCCGCTATGTTGACGCAAGTAGAACTCAACGTAAGCCCTGAAAGTCCCTAAATTAGTTAAGCGTCTTTGGTTATATCGAGATTGGTTACTTAGGTGATTATTAAATTCTTGTATTTCAGATTTTTTAGAATCTAAGTATTGATCCAATAATAAAAAGTCTCTCAGCTTTTGTTGCTCTTCTTCGCTCATAAAATGAACACTACTTTGATCAATGAACAGTGAGCGTTTCATACGGCGGCAACCTGAGTTACTCATGCCACGCCAGTTTCGAAAAGTATCTGTAACTAACTTATTCGTTGGAATGGTGGTGTAGGTTTTATCAAAGTTTTGAACAGTCACAGTATGTAATGACATATCAATGACATCGCCATCAGCATTTAAAGATGGCATTTCAATCCAGTCTCCAATACGAACCATATCATAAGATGCGATTTGTACACTCGCTACCAATGAAAGAATAGTGTTCTGGAAAACCAACATCAACACGGCTGCCATTGCACCAAAACCAGCGAGTAGGGTAAATACATCTTTTTTAAGAAAAGTACCCAAGATCATTAGACCACAAACCACAAATAAGATCAGCTTAACAAGCTGTAAATAACCTTTGATCGGTTTGTTTCTTGATTTTGGATTACGTTGATAGATCAGATTAAAAATATTGAGTGCTTCACTTACTGTCAGTGCAAGTGTAAGGAAAATGAAAGCTTGCGCGCCCATTTGCACAAAACTGACCACTTTCTCTGGTAGATGAGGGACAGTCGTAATTCCATTCATAATAACAATGGCTGGAACAATATTGGCAAAACGGCGGGTAACACTATGTTGTGCAAAAATAGACTGATTTGGGGATTTAAGTTTGGTAATTAAGTGTCGTATTCCACGAACAATGATTCGTTTAGCAATAAAATTTGCCAGTGCTGCAAATAATATTAGAATTGTTAAAGCAATCAACATTTCCAATAAAGGATATTGACTCAACTCAACTTTTATTTCACGGATAAAATCTAAATAATTCAAACCCAAACACCTTACGATTCTTTAAGCAAGAATTGTAAGGTGGAATTGTGGGGATATTATTTTAAATCACAGTTTATATACGATTTGTAAGACGTTTTTACATAATATGTGCAGGATTTACCACATGAGATCATCAGGAATAACATAGGCTGCATACGGATCATCTTCGTCGGTAGTTTCATTATTTTGTTCGCTGTTGTTGTTCACCAAGATAAAGCCCTGCATTTTTTGATTGATTTTATCTGCCAAGGCTTTAGGGAGATAGGCGTAACTTTCTTGATCTTTTGCAATCACAAGTGAACCTGAAACAAGCGCGTTATATACTTGTTGAGATAGATAAACTTTTTTAATTTTATTGTCATCAATAAATTGGTAGGCAATATCACCTTCAGTTTGTAGAACTTTGTGTTGTTTGATCATTTGAATGATCGATGCCTTTAGTGCTTTTTCTTCTAAAATACGTTGTTTTTCTGAGTTTAATGCTTGGTCTTTGGCGATTTTTTCTTGTTTAGCTCGATCAATATCGGCCTTTAATGCAGCGTCATCATTTTGTCCAAGACGTTGTTCATGCTGAACTTGTTTAGTGAGCTTTTTCGCTTTTTTATTATCCACCAAACCTGCTTTTAATAACTGAGCTTGAAGTGCATTTTTAACCATGATTTAGTCCGAATTTAAATTTGATGGAGAACGAAAATAATAAATCCAATATGCCACACTCATTATTAAGCTTAAAGCTGTAGAAATGAGGAAGGTTTGTAATTGTAGGTAAGGATAGAGCATGCTGGCAAGCACACCACCGACTAAAAAACCGAAAAAAATAAGTAAGTGAAGAAAAATGCGACGTCTTTCTACATGCAATCCACGGGCTTTATAACCTAATGCTAGGCCGATATCAGTGAGTACACCTGATAGGTGGGTAGTACGAATAATTGCACCCTTATAGTGGCTGACCATTGCATTTTGAACGCCCATGGCGACGCATGCCCAAAGTAAACCATATCGTGGAAAATAAGGAATAAGTAACCATGTTAGAAATAGGGAAATCGCGACTAGACTTAATGGAAAGCCATAATGGCGACCAAGCGCCACATTGCCATTGCCTAGAATCAGTCCACTATAAAATGAACCAATCACATAACAAATCAAAACGAGGCTGAGATAAAGAAGGTGATCTGGCTGCCAATTCACCAAGCTCATTGCGAGTAGGCTGGCATTTCCTGTCATGTGGGAAACAGACTGGTGAAGTACGGTGAATAAACCGAGAACGTTTACCATCCCTGCATTCAATGCCAATAAAAAAGCACCCAGTTGAATCCAGTTTGGTAAACGTTGAAAAGGCATACTGACCTATGAGTCTTGGCGGTTTCTAAAATCTACGGCTGCAGTAAATAGAACGTCAGTCGATGAGTTAAGTGCAGTCTCAGTTGAGTCCTGCAATACACTAATAATCATACCAATCGCGACGACCTGCATGGCAATCTCAGATGATATACCAAATAAGCTACAAGCAACAGGGATGAGTAATAATGAACCACCAGCAACACCCGAAGCACCACAAGCAGAAACTGCTGCAACGACAGATAAGATGACCATAGTACTAAAGTCTACGTGAATACCAAGTGTGTTCACAGCCGCTAACGTTAAAACAGTCACTGTAACAGCAGCCCCGGCCATGTTAATGGTTGCACCAAGTGGAATGGATACACCGGCAGTTGCTTCATTGACACCTAAGCGATGTGCAAGGTCTAAGTTTACGGGAATATTTGCCGCCGAACTGCGTGTAAAAAAGGCGGTAATTCCACTCTCTTTTAAACATTTGAAGACCAGTGGATATGGGTTCGAACGCATGGTGATTCCAACTAAAATTGGATTTATCACTAATGCGACAAAAATCATTGTACCGATGAGAACCATCAACAAATGTGCATAGCTTGCTAAGGTTGCAAAACCAGCATCTGCAAAGGTTACTGCAACCAAACCAAAAATACCCACTGGTGCAAAAGCAATCACGATATGGATAATTTTATTGACCGCATTCGAAACATCAGTGAGCACATGTTTTGTATTGTCAGAACTGTGACGTAAAGCTAAGCCAAGACCAACAGCCCATGCTAAAATACCGATAAAATTAGCATCACTGATTGCTTGTACTGGGTTTGCAATAAAACTCAGCATGAGGTTCTTTAAAATCTCAGCCAGATTGCCGGGTGCTTGTAGTTCTGATTGCGCCGCTAAATGTAAAAACAGTTGACTTGGAAAGAGAATACTCGCAATTACTGCACTGAAAGCAGCAAGAAGCATTCCTAATAAGTAGAGTGTTAGTACTGGTTTTAAATTCGCATTTTGACCGACTTTGAAGTTTGCGATAGAAGAGAGTACAAGTACAAAAACTAAAATTGGTGCGACAGATTTTAAAGCCTTGATGAATAACTCACCTAATAAACTTAGGTAAGGTGTGACATTTGGGAAGAGCAATGCCACGCCGACCCCTAAAAAAATAGCGATAATAATTTTGCTAACTAAACTCAAGCGAGACAATACATTAAACATATGAAGGCCTTATAAACCTATGCACGATTTAAGGTTAAACAAGCGCCGTATTCTATACCTAAGAACCGTGAATATTAAAATTTTTTTTGCAAGCGAATTGCTTTAAAAATAATTTAAAAAATAACACAATGTTTTTAAAAAGTATTTTTAAAAAATATGCCATATCTTTTTGAATAAAAAAAGAGCTATAAATTACTTTTTTGTCGTGCTGCTTTCCGAAAGTTGTTGTATCGCTTGGTAATGCGTTAGAAAAACTTGTCCAGACAATTCCTTGATCAAAGCTGATTTGATTAGCTTTTCCATCACAGGACTTTTGACTTCGGAAAGGTGTAGTTGAATATTTAAAAGTGATAACTCTATGTTTATTTCCTCCAACATTTCAAGCGCACTCAGATCGATGTTGCTGATGCTTGAGCAATTAATGACAACGTGCTGTAGTTGAGGGTTTTGACTCACGTGAGTAATGATGTAGCCTTTCAGTACATGTGCGTTGAGAAAGCTTAGATTTTCATCAACACGAAATGAAACGATATCAGGCGAGGTAATTACTTTATAGTGAGATATATTTCTAAAATGCTGCGTGCCTTCTACTAATCCGATCACCGCGATATGTGGTCGGCTGACACGCCACAGTAATAGTACAAACGTTAAAATAATTCCAATGATTAATCCTGTCGTGATATCAATACAGGTTACGCCGATAAAAGTTGCCCACATTGCCAAACCATCTGCTTTTGAATATCGCCATGTCTCAATAAAAGGACTCAGTGTTATCAACTTCCAGATAGAAACAAAGATGGTTGCAGCCAAGACTGCTAAAGGTAGATTTTGAAAAAATCCGGTAAAATATAAACTGACAACGATCATCAAGATGGAAGATAGAACACCTGCCATAGGGGTTTTTGCGCCAGCATCAGCATTGACTACAGTACGAGATAAACTACCTGAAACTGCAAAACCAGAGTTTATGCCAGCAGCAATATTGGCTAAGCCAAGAGCGATTAGTTCTTGGTTGCTGTTTAGATCGTCACGTTTTTTTAGCGCAGTTGCCTGTGCTATGGCCAGTGACTCAATAAAGCTAATCATGGCGATCATAAAAGCACTGGGAAGTAATTTTATTACCAAATTCCAGTTCCACGATGGAAAATCAAAACTGGGTAAAGCTGAGGGGATGACACCAACCGTTTGAATTGAATAATGACTGCTATTAATGATAAATGTCATGATGAGAATAGAGCAAAGTAGAATCAACAATGGAATGATTCTGTTTATAAAACCTGATCGAATTAATTTAGGCAATAAGAACAGTAAGACAATTGAAATAATTCCGATACTAAAGTTACTTAAACTAATTTGATGAAAATTTTGTTGAAGACTAATAATAAACTCAGGAATATTGTTCGCTTGTAAAGGAATGGCAAATAAGAACTTAAATTGTCCCAAGGCAATTAATAAAGCAGACGCGATTATAAAACTTTTGATCACGGGGTGGCTAATCAGTTGGATTAAAAATCCAAAACGGAAAATGCCAAGAACAAATGAGATCAAACCAACTAAGACAGCAAGTAGGCAGGCTGCTTCAATATAGGCTTGAGATCCCACTGTAAATAGGGGATTCAATGCTGCAAAAACCATCATTGAAATAATGGCAACAGGACCGATTGAAAGTGTTGAACTACTGCCCGTAAAGGCATAAATGATCATTGGCAAAATACTTGCGTATATACCCATGATTGGAGGTAGTCCTGCTAACATTGCATAAGCCATGCCTTGTGGGACAAGCATAGCAAGTACGATTAAGGCTGCGACTAGGTCAGCCTTAAAACTTGCTGTTTGATAATGACTCAACCATTTACGAGCTGGAAATAATCTATCAAAGTCAGGCATTAGCAGTTTCATGCATAATATTCTAAATCATAAATTTATATATATTATGCAGAAAAAATGCTAAACAAAGGAGAGATAATTTAAACTTCTACTTGGGGACAATAATGTTTATATAAGGTTTCTAAAAGAATACTGAGTTTGGGATCAAGGATGGAGTAAAAAATTTGTTTACCATCTCTGCGAGTAGACACTACTTTACTTTTACGCAACATCATCAGTTGTTGTGAAAGTGTGGGTTGAACAATTTTTGTTACTTCGGCAATTTGAGAAACATTGAGCTCTTTTTGAGTTAGATGACACAAAATGATTAATCGATCAGTATTTGCAAGAGATTTAAGTACATTTACAACGATATCAGCAGACTCTCTCATTGCCTCAATTTCAAGATCCTTTTGCATACGCTCATCACTACCAGAAAACCGGGTCTAGTATAAGGTGAGAAATGGGAAAAAATGTAGTAAAACTGCATAATTGCAATGGATTTTAATGACATATCATATCAAAAAATCTAATAAGTATATGTGTTTTTGTGATTTATATCTCAAAAATAATGGTTATTATAGATGTAATTCACAAAATAATTTTTATTGCTTAAAAATGGATCAATCCATTCTGATGTAAGTAGTAATTATTAATTTTTGTTAAACAATAAAATTAAGTTGTTAATATATCTAAAAATATGCAAAAAATTAAAATAATGATTGTGCTTTGTGAAAAATTGTATACAATTGCCAATAAGACAGAATAATCTGTCTGCATAAAAAGGATCGGAAATGTGAAAACATAACCGCCAGAGGGTAATAATACTTATTATTCTTTTACACTCAGACGCAAGCGTGAGCCAGAAAAATAATTATAAATCACGCTTTATTTTTTTATCACATTATTTTTTATAAGCTATCCCTCTATGACTAAAGGGATAGAGCTGTTTATGTTAGTGCTTGCTCAAAACTGATTAATTGATTTACACGCTTCCAATACTCATTAATATCGACTGAGCTTTTGTTGACATGTGCCTGTATTGTCATACCATCAAGTATGCTTACAATGAGTGTTGCCAGATGGATTGGATTTTGAATCCCAAGATTCGCAAGCAAGTTTTCAATGAGTGCCGTCAACCAAATTTTATATTGTGTTGCTGGTTCCAAAGTCGAAGGGTAGATTTTAATAACTTCTTCGAGTGCTTTTTGGAACATGCAGCCGTTAAAATCGTCACTATTGAACCATGCTGAATACCATTCAAAAATTGCTCTAAGCTGTCCCAAATGATCTGTTGGGTCACACTCTGCTAGTGTTAAATTTAACGAGGCTTGTAAATTTTGATTGCGTTGGATCAGACATTCTTGAATTAATTTTTCCTTGGAAGGGAAATATTTGTAAAATGTCATTTTTGCGACATTAGACTCGCTTATGATCCGATCAACCCCAACCGAATTGTAACTATGCGAGTTAAACAGTCGTAACGCTGTGGTAATAATATCTTCTTTTTTTGACATATAACGCCTCGAGTTTGCTCGTCATCAAGAGCATCTTTTTGCATTTCATCATGCAATTTTGGCGAATAGTCTACACCGTATCAAATAAATATCATAGCGAAAAATAACAATATTTATTTGATTGATTTTAAATTTTACAACGAAATAGACTAGTTAAAAATAACAGCATGAATTTATAATATTAATATCGAAACTGTATATATGAGTTAATAAGAAAATATAAAAAATAAATTGTGGTTAACTTTAGTTTATATAGATAGTGAGTAAATAACTAAGCATATAAGTTTAAATAATAATCATTTGCATTTTTTGAAATTAAAGATCAACTGTAGCAATACAATTGATCTCTAATTATGTGTAAACAAGGAGGGGCTAGCGGGTGAGTTCAGTTATGAGTTGTGCAAAGTTATGGTAAAGCATAGATTGTTGCGTTGGGGTATAAACTGAACGTTTAATTACGCCTTTATTGGTATCTATAGCAAGATCCACATTTTTGGCGTTTCTCAACTCATACAAGAATGAACTCGGAATAACGAAAGTGTTGGATGAGCGCTTTGGAATCAAACGGTTTATATATTTTTGCTGGGTCGGTCCTATAGGTGCATAGGTAAATGTTTTGCCATCGATGGTAAAAATAATGTTACCGATATCATAATAGTCATAACTACTAGTCAGTGCGACATCAAGCTTAAGTTGTTGTTTGTTTTGCTTGTCCCATTCAACAACCACACTCGGACAAAGTTCATTCGCCTTACAGGTTAAAGAACCTGCTGTTGCTATAAGATCATTGCTGTTACTACTTGTTGATGTTACTGGTGTGACACAACCAGCAAGTGTGAACGAAAGACCAATTAAGACAATGATTTTTTTCATATCTGAATTCTCTTGGGTGAATTTTTAACGTGAATGGTGTAGCTGAGGACCAAGAAACTCAAATGGCTTGGCAATTTTAAATTGATTCGTGGCATCACCAGCAAAGGTATTCTGTTGATCTTTGCCAAGATCAAGTTTACGCGTTATTCCATCTTTAAAATTAATTTTCTTTAAATCTATCCAAAAAACATTTGGTGAAACTGCAGATTCGAAGAAATATAATTGCTGTTTATGATCTGCTACAGTTCTCCAGCGTGTTGAAGAGATATTCGGTTCTTCTGCTGTATTTAAACCATAGGGTACAGATGCATTGCGAATAACACTAAATACAGAGGCGATAGCATCTTTTGGATTATCATTTTTAGGAATTGCATTGATATAGAATGATGCGCGTGCAAATCGATCCGCCGCACGATTTGTACCAGGTAACATAACGGTTCCACCTATTTGCTGCCAATAGGTATTCAATGCGAGTTGCTGGTCAAAGGTTGGTGAATTGGTCATAACTTGGTATTTCTTATTATGATGAATGACTTGCTTACCACCAATATATTCAATAATTGCACTATCACCAGTTTTATCTGAAATCGACAAGTGTAATGTTGTTAGGCGTTGCTCACCAGGAACGTTGTCTGTAATTAGATCAAATGGTTCTTTCTCTAAGGTTTTAACTGCTTCAGCTACTGTTGAGAAATTATCAAGTACGTACTGTGCCCAAGCGGAGATACTCAATTGTGGTTTGTTCGATTTTTTAGTGTCTGGATATTGAGATTCTACTAACCAAAGCACATTTGCCACTAAGCCCGCTTCATTCATTCCATCTGTTGTCGAAATATCATAGCCAGTTGCGATCACACTACCGTATTTGGATTTCCATTTCAGTGATTTTGGTCCAGCATTGCTATCGCGTTCGATACCACTTGGCATAATCCAAAGGTTTGTTCCGACATCAACCTTCCAATCCATTGAGCGGGCAGTAATAATATGATCATTATTGCCTAAATACACCGCTCTAGTGCAAGCGTGAACCGTCTGAAGAAAGAGGGAGGATGCAATAAATGAACAAACTAAGGTTTTTTTAAGCATGATTGGCTCCGTTGTAATCAAAAAATAATTAGCTTTAATGTATGTTTAATATTATTAATAAACAGTTTATAAATTTTTTATTGTTATTCAAATATTAATATGTAATTTTTATACCAATAATTGGATTACAACTTTCGAGTATAGTTAATGACCTGTAATAAAACGACATAGTTGATGTGTTTCATATACTTCCATAAATATACTCGAAAGTCGTTGCTAAAAAGTTAGTTTGGGGGCAAAAGCATCACGATTGCACTATTGAGCAATTGAGCTATATCTTCTAAAACTTCATGTTGATTGAATTGCTCATTAAACTCTAAGCTTTCACCATCCGCGATTTTCTTTAATTCATTTTCAAAATTTTTGGACACACATACATTTTCACTATTTGCCCAGAAATCTAAACTGTCTCCTAGTTCTCTGTAGAGCAGTCTCGATGCTGGTTCTAAAATTAACTGATAACCAGTCCCAATGACCTCCAGTAAATCTTCTGTTGTAATTTCTTCAGGTTCAGGAATGCTATTCGGGTAATTTGATTCACTCATATAAGACATGATTGCCGCCTCAAATTCAGGGGCTTGAGTAAGGTAATCTAACAATTGCGCTTTTAAATAGGCAAGTTCAGTACTGTTGATCTTACCGATTGGAGCAGTGTGTTGACGTACAATGTCGATGAGTGGTTTTTTAAGTATTTCATTTTCAGCAAACTTATCACTGACCTGATCGATCATTTCTGAAAGGTTTGGCATACGGAAGCCAAAAGAAAATGTTAAACAGTCATCTTCTGCAACACCATAATGTGCAAGTCCAGGTGGAACGTAAAGTAAATCGCCAGGTGCAAGCACTTCGTCAAATTCAACATGCATGTCCGTGAGAAGTTTTAGTGGCTGATCAGGAATAAGCGCAGTTGTTTCATCACATTTTTGGCCCAACTGCCAACGGCGATGACCATAACCTTGTACTAAGAAAACATCATAAAAGTCAAAATGTTTGCCGACAGATCCTCCTTTAGGTGCATAAGACACCATAATGTCATCACGTCGCCACTGTGGAATAAAAGGAAATTTTTTCCATAATTCTGCGATATCAAAAGAGTAGTGGTCTACTGCTTGTACCAAGAGCGTCCAAAGATTCGGTAGTTTTTGGAAGTCACCTTTGGTTAGTGGTGATGATTTTACATGCCATTCATTTGGATTTTTATTTTTTTGACGGATTAAGCGAGCTGTAACATCTTCTTCTAAAGCGAGTTCTTGAACATCGGCTGGTTCTAATAGACCAATGATCTCAGGCATTGCATTGCGTACAAGTAAAGGTTTCTTTTGCCAATATTCAGCAAGAAATTGTTCTGCAGTAATACCGCCTAAAACCGTCAAAGATTGTTGAGACATAAGGAGAAAACCGAAACGTATAAATTTGAAGTGTATTGTCTATGCAGTTGAGGATTGGTGCAAGCATTGTCGCGATGCAATCGTTGTGGAAATAAAAATGATGGAATGTATTTAATCTTGATCAATTAGCAGCGTATTCGTTCACAGTCTTTCAAAAAAACAGTATGCTTAGGATGCAAAAAGGGAGCATACATGTATCAAGTACTGGCAAGAAAATACCGTCCTCGTAATTTCAATGAGTTAGTGGGACAAAATCATGTTTCTCGTGCGTTAACCAGCGCTTTGGAGCGTGGACGTTTACACCATGCTTACTTATTTACAGGAACGCGTGGGGTTGGTAAAACCACGATTGCACGTATCTTAGCCAAGTGTTTGAATTGTGAAACTGGTGTAACTTCAACACCATGTGAAGTATGCGCTACTTGTAAAGCGGTGAATGAAGGTCGTTTTATTGATTTGATCGAAATTGATGCAGCATCACGGACTAAAGTCGAAGATACCCGTGAACTGCTTGATAATGTTCCGTATGCACCGACACAAGGTAGATTCAAAGTTTACTTGATCGATGAAGTGCATATGCTTTCTACGCATTCTTTTAATGCTTTACTTAAAACATTGGAAGAACCTCCTGAGCATGTAAAATTTCTATTTGCAACGACTGATCCGCAAAAGCTTCCAATTACTGTGGTTTCACGTTGTTTGCAATTTACGTTGCGCCCTCTGGCTGTAGATGAAATTACTGAACATTTAACAGCGATCTTGGCTAAAGAGCATATTGATGCGGATCAAGATGCGATTTGGCAAATTGCGGAGTCTGCACAAGGTTCTTTGCGTGATGCATTATCTTTAACTGACCAAGCAATTGCCTATGGCCAAGGTGCAGTGCATCATCAAGATGTCAAAGATATGTTGGGCTTGATTGATCGTACGATTATTTATGATTTGATTTTAGCTATTCATCAAAATCAGCAGGCACAAGTGAGTCAATTGCTGATGCAATTTAGACAACAAGCATTAGATGTTTCATTGGTTCTCGATCAGTTGGTTTCAACATTGCATGAATTGGCCATGTTGCAGTATTTGCCTGATCTTGCTCTAAAATATAGTGAAGAAATTAATCAGAAAATCTTACATCTTGCTCGTTTAGTTTCAGCACAAGATTTACAACTTTATTATCAAATCGCATGTAAAGGTCGTGCAGATTTGCAGCTGGCGGTCACACAAGAACAAGGTTTTGAAATGTGTGTTTTGCGGATGCTTGCATTTAGACCATTGAGCATAGGTGAAGTCACCGTCAGTGATCAGTCAACTGTAATCATTGAAACATCATCGCTGCAATTCACCCAAAGTTCAGGTGTTGAACAGCAGCTTGCAGTAGTAGATGCTAAAGTAGTTAATGTTGAACCTGAACCTGAACCTGAACCTGAACCTGAACCTGAACCTGAACCTGAACCGAAAAATTCTGATCTAATGGTGTTTGATGCTGAGGATGGTCAGCTTATCGGATTGGATACATCAGTTGATCAGCAACATTTTCAGTTAGATATTACTAAGTCAGAAGATGTTTTAGTTTTTTCAGTTGAGTCAAATACCCAAGTTCAGTTGAGCGAGCAAATCGTTGAGCGGGCACAGGATGATCATTTCGATTTAGTGGTGGATGATACTCAACCTGTCGATGTGGCTATTCCTGAGGCAGTTATAAAAGAGACTGGCGATGATAGCGAAAAGCCAGATGTATTTATGACGCAACAGGATGAGGTGACACCAACAGATTTGATGCCTCAAGACATTCTCAAACTGCCTATGCAGGTGTTAGAAGGAGAGTGGGATTTAGCAAAATGGGAATATTGGTTTAGAACCAGTCAATTGTCACCAGCAGTACAAGAGCTCGCACAGCATGGCGTGATGCATGGGCAAATTAATGGTGCTTCTATTTTCCATATTCCACAGCAATACGAGGGAATGTTGTCTCAATTGCAACATGGTTTAGAGGAAGCATTGAAAGCACAATGGCCGAAGACCCAGTTCAGTGTAGAGTATGGTGATGTGAGCTCCAATACACCTTTAATTCTGCAAAACTCACGTAAGGAAAAAGCATTTAATCGTGCAGTAGAGTTGTTGCATCAAGAGCCAACGATTAAAAGTTTAGTGGATACATTTGATGCTGAGTTGCAAAATATCCAATTGAAACCTTAGTCTACTTAACCAAGGCAAAGTTTTTTCACTTTGCCTTGGTTGTTATTTTTCTATCAGTAGATATTGATTAAGTACCTCACGCATATTTTGAGGAATTGCTGTACTTTTACGATTTTTTCGATCGACAAATACATGAACAAAATGCCCTTGAGCAGCAGCTTGTATTTGATGCTGTTTAAAAATTGCTAACTCATAACGTAAGGAAGAGTTACCAATTTTTCCAATGGCAACACCGACTTCAATGATTTCTGGAAAAGACAATTCTTGGAGGAAGCTGCATGCTGAGTCAACGACTAATCCAATAATTTCGCTGTTGTGAATGTCAAACCCTGTTTTCTGAATTAGGAGTGAGTTTGCGGCAGTATCAAAGTAACTATAATAGGTCACATTATTCACATGACCATAAATATCGTTATCGGCCCAACGTGTTTGAATGTTAAAAAAGAATTTAAATTGTTCACGTGTTCTTAAAGTTGGTTTACTCATGCATAAATCGCCTGATAAATTTGTAAAGCGTCTTGTTCTGTCATCTCTCTAGGATTATTTTGCAATAATCGAGTTTGTAACATCGCATCTTTTGCAAGTTGCGCTAATTGTGATTCTGCAATATTCAAATCTTTTAGTTTTAGCGTCAAACCACTGTGGTCTAAATGATTTTGCATATGATCAATGAACAAATCGCATAGGCCATCGATACAGCCTGTGCTTCGAGGATCTAATAGTTGCATTAATTCAGCATAATATTGTTTCGCTTTTGGCGCGTTGAATTTTAGAACTTCAACAAGAACCAGTGCATTAGTATGGCCGTGTGAAAGATGAAAATGTCCACCCAATGGATAGGCTAAGGCATGCACTGCACCTACGGGTGCATTAGCAAATGCTTGACCAGCCAGCATTGAACCTACCAGCATATTTTGACGTGCCTCTAGATCTGATCCATTCTTAAGTACTTTGGCTAAATTATTGTTGAGTAACAATAATGCATTTTTAGCTAACATATCTGCATAAAAGTTCTTTTTAAGCTGTGATGTGTAGGCTTCTATCGCATGTACCATTGCATCTATTCCTGTTGCGGCAGTGATATGTGCTGGTAACGCTTGGGTAAATGTTGCATCTAAAATTGCCACATCTGCATAAAGAATAGGAGAGACAACGCCCATTTTGGTCGTTGCTCCCGTAGTGACAATTGAAATAGGGGTAACTTCTGAGCCTGTGCCGGCTGTAGTTGGAGCAAGGATTAAAGCCAAACGAGGTGCTTTTGCCTGATTTACGCCATAAATCTCAGTGAGATGTTGCTGCTGCTGCGGGTGTGTAAGTAGTGCAATTAATTTAGCGACATCCATGGAGCTGCCACCTCCAAAACCGATCACAACATCAATCTGCTCCTGTTTGGCGAACTCAACTGCTTCTAATACAAGGTGTTCTGGAGGGTCGGCTTGTATATCTGAATAAATAATATAGTCCAAGCCAATTTGATCTAAAATTTTTAAGATGGGTAGGTGAAGCTGATGCTGAATCATTCCCTGATCAGTAACTAAGAGCGCTTTATGATAATTCTGTGATTGCAGAATACTGCCAAGTTCATTGATAGAGCCCAAGCCTGAAATAATGTTGGAAACGGTCTGAAATTGAAATGAGTTCATACTTGTGTCCTTTCTGCTTGGAAAATCTAATTGTTTTCATTCTGCCACGTGTATTTAGGAATGTCAGTATTTCTCTCTATGTATCCGACATAGTCTAAAAACATCGTTAAATTGTTAATAAAACTCTACAAATGCAAAATTTTAATATGAGATTGCTATAAGTTTCAGAACACAAATAAATTAACATTAGATGCTATTTTGAGTGTGTAACTCTGAAGAAATTATGCCATCTAAAACGCCCAATTAGGGGGTAGACGGTTAGATGTGTGTAAAGGATTTTGTTGCAGAAATATACCAGAGCTGAGCTCAAACCATACGTGAAAAATCCTTTGAGGATAATATATCGCCCGATAATTTAATATGATATAGCTTGGTTTGCCTTTGAGTGTACTCATTGTTGCGTTCTAGGGTCAAAAGGATATCTTTTATATTTATCAGTACCTTATCGTAATTAGACCAATTGGTATACGATTTATTGTAGACATTGGCTTATTCATATAAGAATTATATTCTTGAATAAGCCTTTAGAAATAGGTTTGTGTAACAAAGTCTTTGTAAACTATTTACTGCTTGTCATTTTAATCAATGTCCGGTCTTTTTTAACGTAATGATGGTATAAGGCGGCACCAGCATGACCTGCAATTAATATCCAAACTAGCCATTTACCCAAAATTTCCTTGTGAATAAAATCAATAGGTTTTTCAAATGCTTCAAAACTTATTCCTAGGCCATTATGTATCCAGTTTTGGAAGATATAGGTATCTTCAAATTTTGGAATATTAAAAAGGAAGAAGTACTCTGTATCTACGCCTGTACCTAGATATCCAGTTAGCGGTGTAATGATCATAATGGAATACAAGGCAAAGTGACCTGCGTGGGCCGCTAAATGGGATAGTTTACTTGCGGGCTCTAGTTTAGGTTGTTGATTTTTAAGACGCCATATAATCCTGAGTATGATGATCACACCAATACTGATGCCTACCGATAGATGTAACTGTAGTGCAGTAAAGTTTTCAGGTGTCCCTCTTTCTGTAAACCAATGTCTGTAATAAACAGAGCAATATGCTGCTAGAAATAACAGTGCTGTTCCCCAGTGAAACCATTTAGCAATGGTTCCATAGTCTGTGGATGTATTATGTAACGGCATGAGTGATTCTCCGAAGGTTAAATAACTTAAGCTGGCTGAAAAGGAATTATTTGTGTTTAGAGTTTTCACAAACTCCAAATCACAAAATAAATGACTGATATAATTTAATTTTTAGTGGTTGATTGGAGAGAGTGGGAATATATTCATAGCTCATTCGATATTTCGCATTCATAAATAAATCATCCTTCTGGTTCTGATAAGAATTAGGTCTAAGAACAAGACTGCTAATGAGATAGATAGGATAGATATATGAGCAACTATTTATATTATTCATATGCTTACATTGGATAATTTTGGTTCGTATGAAACTATACGAAATTAATTATTAAGATAGTATTAAAACATTTATTATTTTTATTATATATTTATCTAAAATTGGGTTAGTGGTTAGTGGTTAGTGGTTAGTGGTTAGTGGTTAGTGGTTGAAGTTCTAGCCTCTATATCTGTTTGGAACCAAACCCAAGCGAGTTCATCGGTACTCTACAAGCTGATTAGCTGCAATTAGAATTAGACTATCAAGACAGTTAAGATGTCAGCTTGATATTCAAAAGTTAGTCAAATAAATGTGATTGTCGAGCGCGGCTCCAAGCTATGCGCTCGTAGTTTGCACACTTCATTTATTTCCAAAAAGTAAACATCTAAGAAGAATAATCATTACTAATAAACATTATTTCCTTTCAAATCAATGCAAGTTTTGACAAAATACCTGATGTCAGAATGGTCAACTCATGCATAATGACATTTAATAGTTTTGCGTTTATTTTGCAGGAATTTTGCATGTCATATAACTATCTATTCAAAATACAAGTTGTTGGAGTGTTTTTTTAAATGAAAACGCCCTATAAGGTGTTGTGTGTCTGTTTAGGAAATATTTGCCGCTCACCAACAGCAGAAGTTGTTTTTAGACATCATTGTGATGCGCATGGCCTGAATGTAATCGTCGATTCGGCAGGTACCAGCAATTATCACCCGAATAAAGCTCCAGATCGCCGTAGTCAGCAACATGCAAGTCAACGAGGCTATGATCTTTCTGCATTGAGGGCGAGACAAATGATCTTGACAGATTTTATTGAGTTTGACTTGATTCTTGCCATGGATCATGAAAATTACCAAGATATTCAATCGCTCATGTCTGAAGCTATCACTGAGTTCGGTGCGCATAAAATTCGTGCCAAAATTGCTTTAATGAGTGAACATGATCCTCGATATTCCCAGCAGGCTGTTCCAGATCCCTACTATGGTGGAGCTGATGGTTTTGAGCGTGTACTTGATCAGTGTGAATCAAGCAGTCAAGCTTGGGTAAATATTCTAAAAGAACAAATGAGCGTTGCGTAATTAAGGTTAAATGTCATATGCAAGTAAAACAACAGGTTCAACTTCAACATTTAAATACCTTAAATCTTGATGTAGTCGCTTCTCATTATGTTCAGCTTAATCAATCCAGTGAAATCGTTGATGCTTTGGCATTTGCTAAACAAGAAAACTTGAATGTTCTCATTTTATCTGGTGGTAGCAATTTGCTTTTGCCACAACATATTCATGCTTTGGTGATCCATCTCAATATTCAGGGTATCAACGTGCTGAGTGAAGATGATCAAACTATTGCGGTAAAAGTTGGCGCGGGTCAGGTTTGGCATGATTTCGTATTATATTGCACCAAGCAAAACTGGTTTGGTCTACAAAACCTTGCGTTAATTCCAGGTTTGGTAGGTGCTTCACCAGTGCAAAATATAGGTGCTTATGGTGTGGAGGTGGGTGAGTTTATCGAATCCGTGCAAGTCTATGATCGCCAACTGAAGCAATTTGACACCATTGCTGCTCGTGACTGCCATTTTTCTTATCGCCACAGTATTTTTAAAGATCATCCGCAGCGTTATATCATTGTGAGTGTTACCTTTAGATTGTTAAAGCATGAAAATCTAAAGTTAAGTTATGGTGATCTAAAACAGGCAGTAGCTGATGACTTAACTGCTGAAAATTTGCAGAATCAAGTGATTCAGATACGCCAAAGTAAGTTACCAGATCCAAAAGAATATCCAAATGTTGGTAGTTTTTTTAAGAATCCTATCTTAACAGAAATTGAATTTGACAAAATTACTCAACAATTCCCAAACATTCCACATTATCCTCAAGGCAACGGCAGTGTTAAAGTTGCAGCAGGTTGGTTGATTGACCAAGCAGGCTGGAAAGGAAAACAGCTTGGTTCAGTGGGTATGTTCCATAAACAGGCGTTAGTCTTGGTGAATTACTCAAATGCCACCTTAGTTGATGTTCAGCGTACATACAAAGCGGTACAGCATGATGTAAAACTGAAATTTGGTATTCAGCTTGAACCTGAACCTGTGTTGTACAGTGATCAAGGTTTAATTCAATCACATTAGAGTTGAGGAGATATATGAAGAAAGTGCATTGGATGGTCAGTTTAGTGCGAATCATTACGATACTTTTCGTGCTATTGGGCTGCTTTGTGCTTTTTTTATATTCACCTTTTTATTCTCAAGTAATGGTCAAAGGTTTAAATCATTTTGTCTCGTTCAATGTAAATGAAGTCGCTGCTGAAAGCCAAAAATCGGCGGCTTTGAGTGAACATGAGAGCCTAGAACCTGGTTCAAATTTATGGATCGCGCGGCAAGCATATTTTAAGTTGTTGGATAATAAGGATAAACAACGAGATGCTGAGGATCTTAGAGTCCTTCAAGCACGTTATAAGGTGTTACAACAGCTGATTGTTGAAGAACAAGAGAAAGCACCAGAAGATCCAAACAAAAAAACAAGTTTGCCAGAACAAGCTTCCGAGCAAGAGCATATGCTTGCAGCAAGTAGCCCAGCTGATTTTTTGCAACATACGACTACCGAGAATCAGGCTTTGATGGATGCATATCTTAATTTTCTCGATACTTATCCTATACCATTACCTATAGATGAAGAATCCGAGTCATTACTGAGTAAGGATTTGCTTGAGTCTAAAAAAAATAAACAAGATGATCGTGGTGATTTAAAAGATACAAATCAACCTTATGCAATTGTTGTTCTGGGTGGGGGCTTAACACTTGGCGCAAATGGCAAAGATATTGTTGTGAATAATTATACAAGACTTCGTTTAGAACGTACGTTGGAAGTTGAAAAGCAATATAACTTGCCTATTGTTTTGAGTGGTGTGGAAGCACCTTATATGCAAGCTTGGTTAGAAGAACGTGGCATTAAAGCCAAACTATTAGAAAATAGAAGTATGAACACATGTGAAAACACACGTTTTAGTTCTTTACTGCTGCAAAAGAAAGGTGGTGCTCCTAAGGTTATTCTCATTACAGATGAGTATCATATGCCGCGAACTCGACGTTTATTTGCATTAAATGGAATCGAGACGGTTCCTGTTGTTGCGCCGATGCCAACTAAATTAACAAGTTGGCGTCCAAGTGAAAAGAATTATGACCATAGTCGTCGTGCAAATTATGAGTTACTTGCCACGATCCGCGATGTGTTGTTTGGTTCAAGTGATTGTCGGGAGATACCATAATGTCAAATATTCCTTTTCTAAATCCGACAATTTTAAAGCAACTGGATCTACCTGTACCTAATCGTGAGACAACACCTCAGCTACTTGAAGTATTGGATCTGAATAAAATGATTGAACCACCAAAGGCACTTTTGGCTTATCGTAAATTGTATGGATTGGACTCATTAGAATGTGAGCATTGGCAAGGCTATGTTGAAATGCCTTTGTTTCGCCTACATGTGCAAGTATTTCAGCCTTTAAGAGATCATGTGCAAGGTACAGTGTGTTTATTACATGGTTATTTAGAGCATAGCGGTATTTATCAACCTATTATCAAAGAGATTCTTGATCAAGGTTTTAGTGTGTTGACCTATGATTTGCCAGGACATGGTTTAAGTGATGGCTCTGCTGCCAGCATCCAGAACTTTGATCATTACCAACAAGTACTTCATGCAGTTTATGATGCGGTACGTGATGCAAAACAATTACCTAGACCTTGGTTAGGCATTGGACAAAGTACGGGTGGTGCGATCTGGATGCATCATTTATTGGAATTTGCTGAACGTCGAGAAGATCCAATCGTAGATCGGGTATTGTTATTGTCACCTTTGATCCGACCTGCAAAAACGGCATGGTGGCACAATTCAGTTGGATTAGGCATCATTCGTCGTATTAAAAGTCAAGTACCACGACATTTCCGCCGTAATAATCATAATCCCGAGTTTTTGCGTTTTATTCGACTGAAAGATCCATTACAACCTCGTATGATGGGTATGGATTGGATTCTGGCGATGTCAAAGTGGATGCTAGAAATGGAGCAACGTCCGGCTTGTCGTATCCCAGTATGGTTAGCCCAAGGTGCACTTGATCAGACCGTGGATTGGCGATACAACATTGAATATATTCGCCGTAAATTTAGGTTACAGACATTATTAATGTTAGAGGAAGGCTCGCATCAATTAATTAATGAGCGTGCTGATATTCGTGCCGCATTAACAGGATTAATTCCAGCATTCCTACATGCAAAACCAAATCACCACTATTATTAGTGGTGATTTTTATCAAACAATTTAAGAATTAAAAGCTTTTGGCATCTGCCATTTTCCACATGCGATAATAAAAATTCTCATCATCATGTAGCTCATCTTGTAACAGTTCTTTCTCTTTGAGGAAGAAATGGATCTGTGCGTAGTTTTTGATTTCACGATCATTCATACGTTGAGCTAAATGATGTGCTTTGATGTCGGAAGGGTGTTGTAAGCCTGCTGCGGCAATCATTTCAGAAAGGGCGTGCAATGTATTTTTATGGAAACTAAATACGCGCTCTGCTTTGCTTGGTACATGAATTGCCTTTTGACGGTCAGGATCTTGTGTGGCGACTCCAACAGGACATTGGTTGGTGTGACAGCTTTGAGCTTGAATACATCCTACAGCAAACATAAAACCGCGTGCAGAATTCACCCAATCGGCCCCGAGTGCAAAAGTGCTGGCAATATCAAAAGCACTAATAATTTTTCCACTCGCGCCAATTTTGACTTGGCTACGCAGACCAGCCCCTACAAGTGTGTTATGTACGAAACGTAAGCCTTCTCGTAGAGGTGTACCTATATAATCACTAAATTCTATCGGGGCTGCACCAGTACCACCTTCGGAGCCATCCACTACTACAAAATCAGGAACAATCTTGGTTTCTAGCATTGCTTTTACGATACTCATGAATTGCCAAGGTTGGCCAATACATAATTTAAATCCAACTGGCTTTCCACCAGAAAGTTCTCGAAGTTGCTGAATAAAATGCATCATTTCAATGGGTGTATTAAAACTTGGATGCTTAGAGGGGGAAACACAATCATGTTCTCTCGAAATGCCACGAATGCGTGCAATTTCTTCGGTGATTTTATGTTTTGGCAGTATACCGCCGTGACCAGGTTTCGCGCCTTGAGAAAGTTTAACTTCGATCATTTTGATTTGTGGGTTTTTAGCCTGTTGAGCAAATTTTTCTGGATCAAATAAACCGTCAGGTGTGCGGCAGCCAAAATAGCCACTGGCGATTTGCCATACAATATCACCACCATTTTCTAGATGATAAGGACTCAAACTTCCTTCGCCTGTATCATGATAAAAATTGCCTAATCGAGCGCCTTGGTTTAACGCACGAATAGCATTTGCACTCAAGCTACCAAAACTCATTGCGGAGATATTCATGATAGAAGCACTATATGGCTGGCTACATTGTGCGTTTCCAATATGTACACGGAAAGTTTTGGGATCAGCAGGTGGACATGGTGTAATTGAATGAACGATAAAGCGATAGTTGGGTTCATACACATCAATGATGGAACCGAAAGGTTTATCTGCGTTTTCATTTTTAGCCCGTTGATAGACGAGGCTTCGTTGCATACGTGAAAATGGCAGCGCATCTTGATCGGCTTCAATAAAATATTGTCGGATTTCAGGGCGAACATCCTCAAATATAAAACGGAAATGTCCAAGGATTGGATAGTTTCTTAAAATGGCATGTTTCTTTTGTAATAAGTCGTGCAGACCAATTAAGCTGAGAATACCTGTTACTAACCATAAGCCGTTAAGTAGAGTATCCGATATAAAATAATAAATGGTATGCGGGGTGTGGGTAATCTTAAACCATGTAATCGTTAAAGCAGTAAAAATACATAAGAACCAAATCGAATGTCTTGAAAAAAAAGTATTAAGTAGTTTGTGTCGTATAGCTTGTGCTGGACTAGCCATGTGTTTCAATTTCCAGATATTTCACTAGTTGTAACCTTGCCAATACTGACAGAGAAGTACAAGTGAGGAATTGTTAGTAGAGATAATGATTCTAAATAACGATCTACTTCAATATACTATGTATATAATAATTAATATCTATAATTGAATTTTATATTATGTGGTCTTAATTTATTTAATTATAAATTAATATGATACAGATAAATAACAAAAAAGAGATTTAATGCCAATCCAGAATTTAAAACTAAACTTAAAATGTGGGGGATTTATTAAATGGTCTAAATATAAGTTACATTTTATGAATTGAATAAGATAATTATTTAACTATAAGGAGGTACAAATTGAAACTGGTTTATGTTTCTGTGTTATTTGGCGGTGTTTTATCAGGTTGTGTGAGTGTGAGTAAGTTTGAAGATCATTCTGCACACCAAATAAAAGCATGTAAAAGCACAAATGATCAAGAAATTAGCGCATTATTTGAAAAATGGAATCAAGATTTACAAAGTGGAAAACCTGAAAGCATTGTAAAGCTTTATGCCCAAGACTCGGTTTTACTTCCAACTTTATCTAATAAATTGAGATTTACCCCTACTGAAAAGGAAGATTATTTTAAGCATTTTATGGAAAATGCACCTTCGGGAAAGATTGAAACACGATTTATCGATATTGGCTGTAATACTGCATTGGATACAGGGGTTTATACGTTTTCTTTTGCAAAAACAGGGGAGTCTGTAAAAGCCTGTTATAGTTATACCTATCAATGGAATGGTAAACAGTGGTTAATTACGAGTCATCATTCTTCGTTAATGCCAGAGGCTTAATAAAATAATATTGTATTAAAAGGTGTTTATATAAATTAGAGATAGAACGATATTTATCTCTAATTTTAAATATTAATTTTATAGTGTGGAGATATAAGGAAGATGCTTGATGTTAAAATGCATCTCAAATTTTTAATACATATTCGCTACTTGATTCTATGTTTCTTGCTGCATGCTCATGATTTTCCTTAGATCCATTTGTTTTATTTGAAAATATTTTAGCTAAATTGATTTATTGATTGCTCGGTTAAGTTACAATTTATGACTCAGCTTAGCAAAATGATTTGATAAGTCAGTGTATTGAAAATGTGAAGGTCTATAACTTGTCCCAACTTCTTACAATCCAAACACGATTAGGTGGTTTTTACCTATTTTACTACGCGATCGTGGGGACATTTATGCCTTATTGGAACTTATATCTTCAAGATCAGGGCTTTGATTACCAAGAAATAGGGATTTTGTCTTCTATTGCGATTGTCACTCGTTTTTTTGCGCCATTGATTTGGGGGTGGATTGCGGATAAATCGGGTAGACGCATGCTTCTCGTTCGAATTGCAACGTGGATGGAGGCCTGTATTTGGTTTTTAATTTTTATTATTCCAAATAATTTTCAGTCTGTTGCGTTGTTGATGCTGATTTTTAGTTTTTTTCAGAATGCAATTTTAGCCCAATTTGAAGGTGTAACATTATTTTGGTTGGGAGAGAAGCGAGCAGAGCTTTATGGGCGAGTGAGAAAATGGGGTTCTGTAGGCTTTATTGTTGGTGTATTTGCCATCGGGGCATTACTTGAAGTTATTCCAATATCAATGTTGCCGATCTTACTTCTAGCAATTTCATTTCTTGCTTTCTTATGGTCATTTACGATCCAAGAGCCTGAACATGCACCGAGTTCACAGAAAAAATTAGAACCATTGTGGCCAGTATTAAAGCGGCCAATGATTGCAGCATTTTTTACCATTGAATTTATTTTGTTGTTTTCTCAGGCACCATTTTATAGCTTTTATAGTAATTATTTACATGAGGTCGGATATAGCACTACACAGATTGGAAGTCTGTGGGCGACAGGAGTTATCGCTGAAATCATCATGTTTGCTGTAGCCCATAAACTTTTCTTTCGTCGTTTTTCATGGCGAATATTGGTTGCTGTTTGTCTAATTATGACAAGTGTACGTTGGTTTTTGGTTGGAATCTTTGAAACGAACTATATGGGGCAATTATTGGCGCAATGTTTACATGCATTTAGCTTTGGTTTGTTTCATTTAATTGCGATGAAAGTAATTTTCCAAAATTTTTCAGCAGGCCAACAGGGGCGCGGGCAAGCTTTGTATAGCACGATGTGGGGTTTGGGAGTGGCATCTGGAAGTTTGTTGGCTGGACATTACTGGACGCTTTTATCGGGTGCAACCATTTTCTTGTGTGCAGGTATTATTGTGCTGTTCGGTTTGATCTTGATTTATTGGTTGCCGAATCAGCTTGAGACGGCAACCCCAAAATAATATTAAAGCGATATTTTCTTGTATTGAGGCATCCATGGTTGAGCTTGTTCTAATTGCGCTGCAAGTTGTAACAAGCGATCTTCCCGCCCAAACGGAGCGATAAACTGACTACCAAGTGGTAAACCATGCTTATTCCAATATAAGGGCACTGACATGGCAGGTAAACCTGTAACATTTGCCAGTTGTGTGAATGGCACCCAGCTTAAATTGTCTTGTACCATTTTTTCAACCAGTTTCCCTTGTGCAAGATAATGTGCTTTTCCGAGTTTTAGTAAACCTTTTAGAATGGGTTTCTGCCACGCAGGCGTAGCAATCTCACCATTTTTTGGTGCAACTGAAGCCGTAGTCGGAGTCAAATAAAGGTCATATTTTTCAAAGAAAATGTTCATTTGAGTGCTATAAAGTCCCCAGTTATTGAGGTTGTGAATATATTCAGTTGCTGTTGTTTTAGCACCAAATGCAGCCAAAGCAATGGAGTCAAGCTCAAAGTCCTGATCTGTAGAGCCGGTCATTTGTTTGATTTGTGCTTGCATATAGGAGAATTGGCTAAACCATGTCGTAATAAAGTCTTTTGCTAAAGCAAGTCCATCGATTTTGGGGCGATCTTCCACCACAATATGTCCAAGTGACTCTAAAAGTTTGGCGGTCTGTTGAATGGCTTGAATAGCATCTTTAGATACTTTAGTGCCAATAGGTGATTGGGTGTTAAATGCGATTTTAAGTTTTTTAGGGGATTGCTGGATGATATCCAGATATTTTTGATCGGGCGCCTGAATGGTAAAAAGTGAGCTTTGTTCAGGACCTTGCACTGCATCGAGCATAGCAGCACTGTCACGAACTGTTTTGCTTAAAACATGTTGCATCGCTGCACCATGCATGGCTTCACTATATTGTGGTCCCCATGGTGTACGACCTCGACTTGGTTTAAGCCCAAACAATCCACAATAAGATGCGGGAATGCGGATTGAGCCTCCACCATCTCCAGCACCTGCGATCGGTACAATACCACCTGCCACTGCTGAAGCAGATCCACCCGATGAACCACCACTATTATGTTTTAAATTCCATGGATTATGGCATGCCCCCCAAGCATCGGGTTCCGTAATTCCTTTGATTCCGAACTCTGGTGTATTGGTTCGACCAAAACTAATGATTCCTGCTTTTTCCCAACGGTTTACAATTTCTGCATTAAAATCCGGGGTGTAATTGATTCTTTTTAATGAATGGCTGCCATAAGAAGTGGGTACACCTTGATATTCTTGAAATAAATCTTTTACTAAAAAGGGAACGCCTGTAAATGGTCCCGATAGATTTTGTTTAGTGCGTTGCTTGGCTTGTTCATGCATCGGGATGATAATTGCATTGAGTTTGGGATTAACTTGAGCACTTCGTTCTAGGGCAAGTTCTAATAACTCTACTGCTTGAATTTCTTTATTTTTTACAAGCTGAGCTAAACCAAGACCATCATATTGGACGTATTCAGAAAATTTCATGGCTTTGATCCCTAAAGCTAAATTTTTACAGTAATATTTTGTTCAAATTGAACTTAGCATACCTTAAAAAAGTAAAATCAATAAATAGATTGCACCAGAAAAATATTGTGTTGATATGGTTATGAAGCAGTGTTTTTATTGAAAAATATGCTAAGTTAAAGCCAAGGAATGTTTAGATGATAACTTAAATTAAATCTATGAAAAATATTTATATTATTGGATTCTTGTGTGCTTGCTCAACATGGACATTAGCTGAAACGACAGCAAATACGAGTGTTGTGAACACCCCTCAAATGGCAACAGCGAATAGCATTCGTGTCACAAATCGTCCTGAAATTATGGGGCTTTGGGGAATGGAAATACCAAATAATAAAAAATGTGTTGAGTACTACAATTTTCGTGGTGCAAATGAAGTTGTAATTAGAAGTGGTAAAGAGTGGTCTTATGGAATGTATGACTATCAGCCTTCTGACAATCAATTAGAGCGTTTACCCGCACTTATTTTACAAATCAAATATGATAATAATGAAGTTGATTGTTCAGGCCAGCAAGTTGATCAAACAGGTGAGGTTTCTCAATATTTTGTCAAATGGGCTAATCCTCATACGATAGATTTTTGTGCCAATGAAAAAGGCGACAAGTGCTTTGCAACTTTACGCCGTGTTTTGCCATAAAATATTGATATAAAAAACCTCTTATTCGTAAATAAGAGGTTTTTTTTTAAGCAGTTTCAGCTTTTGGTTCAAGCTGTTTTAGCAAATGCTTTTCAAGGTAATGAATATCCATTGCTTGTTCGCAGAAGTTTTTGTCCTTCAAGATCAAATCTTTATGTAATGGGATATTGGTTTTAATACCTGTCAAAATCATTTCATCAAGTGCTTGGCGCATACGTGCAAGTGATGTTTCGCGATCTTTACCATGAGCAATTAATTTTGCAATCATTGAATCATAGTATGGGGGAATGCTGTAGCCTTGATAAATATGAGAATCTAAGCGAATACCTGCACCACCTGGTGCGTAGAAACTATTGATTTGACCTGGTGATGGTAGGAAGGTCGTTGGATCTTCGGCATTGATACGGCATTCGATCGCATGACCTTTCACTTCGATCTCATGTTGTTCAAGGTTTAGACCTAAACCACCAGCAATACGAAGTTGTTGTTCGATGATATCGACTCCAGTCACCATCTCGGTCACAGGATGTTCAACTTGAACACGTGTGTTCATCTCGATAAAGAAGAACTCACCATCTTCAAATAAGAACTCGAATGTACCTGCACCACGATATTGCATGAGCTTACATGCATTGACGCAAGCTTCGAGAATATCAGCACGTGCTTGTTCTGGAAGATTTGGCGCAGGTGCTTCTTCTAATACTTTTTGATGACGACGTTGGAGCGAACAATCACGATCATATAAATGAATTGCATGACCATTTCCATCACCAAGTACTTGAACTTCTACATGGCGAGGTTTTTGTAAAAAGCGTTCCATGTAAACGGTGTCATCACCGAACCACATTTCAGCATCACGTTGGGCAGCTTGAACAGACTCAAGTAATGTATCAACACGCTCAACGATACGCATACCACGACCACCACCACCAGCAGCAGCTTTAACAATCAGCGGGAAACCAATTTCTTTGGCTTCTGCAAGCGCATTGTGGATAGTTACTGCATGGTCACAGCCTGGAACAGTAGGTACGCCTGCCTTTTTCATCGCAATAATCGCCGATACCTTGTTGCCCATGAGGCGGATATGCTCAGGGCGAGGACCGATGAAAATAAAACCAGAATTTTCTACAATTTCAGCAAACTCAGCGTTTTCTGAGAGAAAGCCATAACCAGGATGAATTGCATCAGCACCTGTGATTTCTGCGGCAGTAATAATGGCAGGAATATTTAAATAGCTTTCACTTGTCGTGCCCGGTCCAATACAAACCGCTTCATCTACGAAGCGTAAGTGCATTAAATCTTTATCTGCATCGGAATATATACCAACAGTTTTAATGCCAAGCGTTTTGCAAGCCCGAGTAATTCGTAATGCGATTTCACCACGGTTTGCAATGAGTACTTTTTGCAACATAGAAATCCCCAGACTGATTAAGCGCGGTAGCGGAATAATGGCTGACCAAATTGGATTACATCACCATTTTTCACTAGGATCTCTTCGATAACGCCGCTTTGAGTTGCCTCGATTGGGTTCATGATTTTCATTGCTTCGATGATCCCAAGTGTTTCACCAGCAGAAACCGTCTGACCTACTTTTACAAAAGGTGCCTCACCAGGACTAGGCGCTGCATAGAACACACCTACCATTGGAGATGGTTCAACTGCACCACGCGGTGTTTTTGCAACTGGCGCAGCTGCTGCAGTAGCCGCAGGGGCAGCAACAGGCGCTGCTGCATAAACTGGTGTTGGGCGAGTCAATGAGATGGATTGATCACCTTCCTTAACTTCAATCGCTTGTAAGTCAGATTCAATCATCAAGTCGATGAGCTTCTTGATTTTACGGATATCCATGAGTGAGCATTCCTGAAGGTTTAAATTAATTAGAAGATTGAATTTTTTCGATAGCGTAGTTGAGTGCAAAGGAATAACCTTGTGCACCTAAGCCACAAATCACGCCGATGGCTTTGTCTGATAAATATGAGTGGTGACGAAATGATTCACGCGCATGAACATTTGACAGATGAACCTCAATAAATGGGATCGCAACACCGAGAAGGGCGTCACGTATAGCAACAGAAGTATGGGTGAGTGCAGCAGGGTTAATGATAATGAATTTAACGCCTTCATTTTGCGCCTGATGGATACGATCGACGATCGCACCTTCCCAGTTACTTTGAAATGTATCTAATATCAGTGATGCATGTTTAGCTTGAGCAGTGAGCTGTTGGTTAATATCATCGAGAGTGAGATAACCATAAACTTCTGGTTCGCGCTTTCCTAGTAAGTTTAAATTCGGTCCGTGAATTACCAAAATGGTTGAGCTCATTCAGCCTGCTCCAATTTTAAAACTGCAAATGTTTTTTGCAAGATGTCTGCAAAGTTTGCTTATTATGGCACAAAATTCTGCAATTTTTTATAATTTCATTTAATCGATGAAGAAATTTGCATACCAAGCATGCTGCATATAATGAAAACTTTGCAAGGAAATGGCAATGTTAAAATATGACAAATTTTTCGATATTTTTAAAGTTTCATTATTTTAAACTGAATCGGCTGAAATGGTTCATGGCATTTGTGTAACTCAGCAGTCATTACTGTAAAGTGTTGATTTCGATCATGGGTTTTTCATGATCTATAAATAGTGGATAAGTGTTATAAATATTCAGATTTATTTTTTTTGAAAGATACTAATCTATTGTTTTTATTTTGATTTCTATCTTTATATTTGTTTTTTAATTTCGTGTTGATGACATGAGGAAATGCATTGCAATAAAGTTTTGATTTCAAAGTTAGTTTGATTCTGGGCATATTTTTAATGTTATAAGAAATTGTTTATTCTCTAAGCGGTTTGAGAAAATATGGAATTGGCAAAAGTGATGTGTTTTTATATTTTTGATGGCAGTTAATGACATAAAAATGTCCGAAAAAGATATGCTGGGTTTCGCTAAGATCATCTGACTTAAAAGGCTATATTGATTGGCTTAGCCTTTTTTGGGTCTTTCAAAGCTGTCTTTACTATAAAGACAGCTTTTTTTTGGGCTAAATGTTGCTGTTGAAGCTGATTGCATTTTGATAAGTCTCTAACAAAAGACAGTCTTGTGCTAGATCCAGTTCGGGTCTTTGTGTAGGTTGTGGTGTTTGCCATTTTTGCATCTGTTGAAATAGCCATTCAAAATCTTTAGTTTTCGGTTTTGCATCGATCTGTATAAAGTTTCGAATGATATTTTGGATTTTAAAATATTTTTCAACATGAACCTCAGGTGAGCAATTGAACTGAATGATGTCAAACTCGACTAGCAATCGCCAAACAGGTGAGAAGTCTTTTATTTCCTTCAATTCTTTTTGTGCTCTCAACACTGCACTAGTGAGTGCAATCAAAGTGTTTGGATGTTGTTGAGCCCATTCTTGGGTTACTGCTAGTACTTTATCAGCTACATTTGGGATAATTTCCTGACTCGAACAAACAATATGGCTCAAGCCAAAGACTTCAGCTTGAGTATTCCAAGGTTCACCCACACAAAAACCATCAATCAGATGGGTGTTGAGTGCTTCGACCATATAAGGTGGTGCTAAGGTTTTGACATCCATCGAATGTGCGAGATCTGCATCAGCGAGTGCTAACCATTCTCTTAAGCAATAATGATGAATGGAGTGCTGAAATACATGTGCTAATGAAAGCGTTTGATGGGCTTTAATTTTTTGCACCAGCTTATGTGCTGAAACTTCAACTGGGTCGTGTTGGTGAATATCTAATTCATAGCAAAGTTTTTGACTCAGGCTAATAAACGCACGGTTTTCGCTCAAAACTAACGGGGTTTGCAATGGTATGCCGATTTGATCTGCACCAACCGCGGCAGCTGGAAGCATTGCAGATAGGCAATGTGCGGCATCGAGCAGCCCAAAAGCAAGGCGATCACGCAGACTTGCCCAAGAAGCTTCTTTAACCAAACTGATATTTAATCCGACATCTTCAAAATAGCCACGTTGTTTGGCCCATAATAAGGCAACACAGTCCAGTAATGGTATGTAGCCAAGCTGCAAGTCTACTTTTTCTAATTCTACTAAATGGCTCATCTATTCATCCTTTAGTTGATTATTTAAAAGTTGTTGCGCATCGAGTAGGCGACGAGCCATCTCACCAATGGTCATGCGATGACTCATGGCATTTTTTCTGAGCAGCTGAAAGGCAGTGTCTTCACTTAAATCATGTAATTGCATCAATAAAACTTTGGCTTTCTCGATATCTTTGCGATCCGCAAGTTTGGTTTTTGCATCTCTAAGATCACCTTCAAGTTTTTTATGCTTTTTATATTGCTCAATTGAAATATCTAAGATGGTATGTAGGCGAGATGGTTCTATACCATCAACAATATAAGCAGTTATGCCTGCATCAATCGCTTGTTTAATGGTGTTTTTATCGGTGTTTTTGGTAAACAACACAGTTGGTAGATCAAAGTTACTGACACAGCTTTCGATTACATCACGATGTGGATGATCCATATCGAGTAAGATTACATCTGCTTGCAGATGTTCAAGTTTGAATATATTTAAGTGATCAAGGGTAAAGCAAGCAACCACATCAAAATCATGTTCTATTAAACAGGTTTTAATGTATTCCGCCCGAGCCTGATCATCGTCTATGAGTACGATCTTGAGTTTCGGCATAAGTATAAAGTCAAACAGTCGGTTTATGCACGTTATGAAGTCAGTGCTGTGGGTTTTATTATTTAAGCAAAATTAATGCCATGAGAAAATTTAATATAGTGCAAAAGTTCCAAAGGCGATCTATTGATGCGCTGTATTGTATCGCTGCTTAAATATCTAACGGAATAATTATTTGGTTTTATCCATCTATTTTATTGGGATGTGCATTTTTGGTGCGTAAAAAGTCATGTTTTGAAGCAAGCTGAATTGTGCTTTAAAACAGGTCATCTGCATATTTGTGTTGATGAGCACAATTTAGTGCGTGTTAAGAAAACTCGTTTTTTGGGATAAAATACTTATAAAACAATAGTTAATCAAATATTTTTGTTTAAATAATAAAATATGGCATGACATTTGCTAAATCTTTACTAAGTCAAAGACGACTTTTCAAATAAAATGTAAGACGGCCAACGATGTCCGATCTGATCGGTTTGTTTACACAATGATTTGTGTCGACAAAGCAGTATACGTTCAGTATAGGAGATGGCAATGTCTTTAGATCTATCGGCTAAAAAAGCCACATCAATTAAGTTATTTAACTTTTCTGCTCCAGCGATGCGGGCATTCCATATGAGTTGGCTTGCTTTCTTCGTATGCTTCTTTGCTTGGTTCGCATGTGCACCTTTGATGCCAGTGATTGCTGGCGAATTCAATTTAACCAAAGATCAGATTGCCAATATCAATATTGCAGCAGTGGCAATCACGATTGTCGTGCGACTTATTGTTGGTCCATTGTGTGATAAATATGGTCCGCGAATCACTTATACCGCTTTACTGTTGATCGGAAGTATCCCTGTATTTGGAGTTGCCGCAGCCAATAGTTATGAATCATTTTTATTCTTTCGACTGTTGATTGGTGCAATTGGTGCAAGCTTTGTCATTACGCAATATCACACCAGCATCATGTTTGCTCCAAATGTTGTCGGAACCGCAAATGCAACAACCGCAGGCTGGGGAAATGCGGGTGGTGGTGCAACGCAAGCACTGATGCCTTTAGTCCTTGCAGCATTGGTAATGTTTGGTGTTGAACAGGCGATGGGCTGGCGTGTTGCGTTAATCGTACCTGGCTTGATGATGGTTATCGTCGGGATCTTATATTGGAAATATACACAAGACTCACCACAAGGCAACTTTAAAGAGCTTCGTGCACAAGGTGTGGTTGTCGGTAGCGATAAAAAAGGTGGATTAGCAATTTTAATGCACGCAGCACGTAACTATCGTGTGTGGATTCTCTTTATCTCTTATGCTGCTTGTTTCGGAATTGAAATCTTCATCCACAACATCATCGCGATGTATTACGTCACGCATTTTGAGTTTGGCTTAAAAGAAGCAGGCTTAGCTGCAGGAATCTTTGGTCTACTTGCATTATTTGCCCGTGCTTTAGGGGGCATGGTATCGGATCGAGTGGCGCTTAAAAAAGGATTGGATGGGCGTACAAAGGTTTTATTCCTTCTCATTTTAGGTGAAGGCTTATTCCTGATTCTTTTTTCTCAAATGAACAGCGTGACATTAGCAATTTTGAGTATGACGATTTTCGCTTTATTTACCCACATGGCGTGTGGAGCAACTTATGCATTGGTTCCATTTATTGATCGTGAGGCACTAGGTGGTGTTGCAGGCATTATTGGTGCTGGTGGCAATGTGGGTGCAGTTGCAGCTGGGTTCTTATTGAAAGGTATGTTGGACATCCAAACTTGTTTAATGGTTTTAGGTGGCTTGGTTGTTATTGCTGCGGGTTCTGTAATGTTTATTCGCTTCTCAGTAGAGCATAAAGAAAAAGAGCAGCGTCTATTTGAACAAGCACTTATAGAACGCCACGCAGAACAAAACAGCGCAGCTTAATTGCAATCAGATTTTAGGAGAAACACAATGAAATTAGTGATGATTGGTCACGGTATGGTGGGGCATAAATTCATCGAAGCCATCTTAGAAAAAGCAGATGATGAATTAGAAATTACAATTCTTGCTGAAGAACCTCGTATTGCATATGACCGTGTACATTTGACTGAATACTTCTCTGGTAAATCGGCAAAAGACTTATCTCTTGCACGTTTTGATTTTGCGGATGCGCATGGTATTGATCTTCGTCTAAATACTAAAGCAACTGCCATTGATACAACTGAACAAACCATCACAACTAATCATGGTGATGTAATTCATTATGATAAATTGGTATTGGCGACAGGTTCATATGCCTTTGTTCCACCAATTTCGGGTAATGATCGTGAGAATTGCTTTGTTTACCGTACCATTGAAGATTTGGATGCGATTAAAGCTGCAAGTCTAAATGCGAAAACAGGTGTGGTTATCGGTGGTGGTTTACTTGGATTAGAAGCGGCTAAAGCTTTACGTGATTTAAATCTAGAAACCCATGTAGTTGAGTTTGCACCACGTTTAATGGCGGTACAGATTGATGATTTAGGCGGTAAAGTATTACGCCGTAAAATCGAAAACTTAGGTGTAAAAGTTCATACTCAAAAAGCGACACAATGTATCGAAGCAGGGAATGACGCTACACATGTGATGAAGTTTGCCGATGGTAGCGAACTAGAAACAGACATTATTTTATTCTCTGCAGGGATCCGCCCACGTGATGAATTAGCACGTTCAAGCGGTTTGGCACTTGGAGAGCGTGGTGGTATCAAAATCAATGATTACTGCCAAACCTCTGATGAAAACATTTACGCAATTGGTGAATGTGCACTTTGGGATAATAAAATTTTTGGTCTGGTTGCACCTGGCTATGATATGGCGCGTATTGCAGCCAAACATATCTTAGCTGAAGAAACACATTGTTTCGCTGGTGCTGATATGAGCACGAAGTTGAAATTGATGGGTGTAGATGTGGCATCAGTAGGTGATGCACATGGTATGACACCGAACTCGCTTAGCTATTTCTATGCAGACGAAGATGCGTTGGTTTATAAGAAAATCGTTGTCGATGCAGATAAAACCAAATTACTGGGTGCAGTACTGGTTGGTGATGCAAAAGAATATAACGATCTTTTACAAATGATGTTGAATGGTATGGCATTGCCAGAAACACCTGAAAGCTTAATCATGCCAGGATTTGCTGATTCTGGTGCGAAAGCGGGTGGCAGTGGTGTTGATTTACTTCCAGACAGCGCAACAATTTGTTCATGTAACAACGTGTCGAAAGCAGATATTTGCCAAGCGATTTGTGATGGTTCGACCTCTTTAGGTGCTTTAAAGAAATGTACCAAAGCAGCAACGGCATGTGGTGGTTGTGCGCCATTAGTTACTCAAGTTTTAAAGTCTGAGTTGCAACGTCAGGGGGTAACGGTTAATAACCATGTCTGCGAACACTTCCCATACTCACGTCAAGAGATCTATCACTTGGTGCGTGTCAATGAAATCAAAACATTTGATGATTTGATTCAACAACATGGCCATGGTTTAGGTTGTGATATCTGTAAACCAATGACAGCAAACATTTTGGCATCGTGCTGGAATGACTTTGTGTTGGAACCAACTCACGCAGGTCTACAAGACAGTAATGACTACTACTTAGGAAATATCCAAAAGGATGGTTCATACTCTGTTGTGCCGCGTATGGCAGGTGGTGAAGTCACGCCAGATGGTTTGATTGCGGTAGGTCAAATTGCTAAAAAATATAACCTTTATACCAAAATTACTGGCGGTCAACGTGTTGACTTATTTGGTGCTCAACTACACGAGCTACCATTCATTTGGGAAGAGTTGAATGCAGCAGGCTTCGAGTCAGGTCATGCTTACGGTAAATCATTACGTACAGTGAAATCATGTGTAGGTAGCACTTGGTGCCGTTATGGCGTAGATGATTCTGTTGGTTTAGCGATTGAATTAGAAAACCGCTACAAAGGCTTACGCTCACCGCACAAACTAAAAATGGCTGTGTCAGGTTGTACGCGTGAGTGTGCTGAAGCACAAGGTAAAGATGTCGGTGTCATTGCGACAGAAAAAGGCTGGAACTTGTATGTGTGTGGTAATGGTGGAATGAAACCACGCCATGCAGAGCTTTTAGCGTCTGATCTAGATACTGAAACTTTGATTCGTTATATCGACCGCTTCTTTATGTTTTATATCCAAACTGCTGATCGTTTACAACGTACCAGTGTATGGCGTGACAACATGGAAGGTGGTTTAGATTATCTCAAAGCTGTGATTGTTGATGATTCGCTTGGTCTTGCAGAAGAGCTTGAAAATCGCATGGCACATGTCATTGGAACTTATCAAGACGAATGGCGTACTGCGGTAGAGAATCCTGAGATTCGTAAACGCTTCCAAACTTACATTAATGCAAGCGCTGAAGAGCAAGCTGATCCATATATTCAATTTACCGAAGTGCGTGATCAGATCCGTCCATTAAATGAAGCTGAACGTTCAGTTGATCGTATCCCGATGGTAGAAGCATAAGGAGAATCAAAATGACAAATCTAAAAGACATGAATATGCTTCCAGAAAATCAATGGATTGATGTGTGTCATCTTGATGACATCACCCCAAATACAGGTGTAGGTGCACTTATTGCGGGTCAATCTGTTGCTTTATTCCGCGTAGGGAGCGAAAAACGTATTTATGCATTAAGTAATAAAGATCCGTTTAGCCAAGCAAATGTCATGGCGCGCGGTATTATTGGTGATTTGCAAGGTGAGCGTGTTATTGCATCACCGATTTACAAGCAGCACTTCAGTTTAGCAACAGGTCGATGCCTAGAAGATAAAGATCAAAAGCTTTCTGTTTTCCCAACCAAAATCGAAAATGGTCGGGTTTGGGTAGGTACTGTTCCGCAAAAAACTTATATTACCAATAATGGTGTTTCTCAAGAAAAATTGAAGCTCGTTTTGATCGGTAATGGTTTGGCAGGAATGCGCTGTCTAGAGGATTTACTCGACATGGCACCTGATCGTTATGATGTAACGGTGATTGGTGAAGAGCCTTGGGGTAACTATAACCGTATCATGCTTTCACCCGTACTTTCTGGTGAGAAAACCATTGATGACATCATGTTGCACCCACATGCATGGTATAGCGATAAGGGCATCAAGTTTATAGCGGATGATCCTGCGGTGAAAATCGATCGTACTCGTAAAGTGGTACATACGCAAAATGGCGAAAGTGTCGATTATGATCGTCTGATTATTGCAACAGGTTCATCGCCATTTATCCCACCTGTGCAAGGCGTGGATTTGAAAGGTGTGATCAGCTTCCGTGATATTTTCGATGTCAACACTATGATTCAATACTCTGAAAGTAAGAAAAATGCTGTAGTGATTGGTGGTGGTTTGCTTGGCTTAGAAGCTGCATATGGTCTCAAGCAACGTGGTATGAATGTCACTGTTCTTCATCTGATGGATCGTATCATGGAGCGTCAGCTTGATGGTCGTGCGAGTCGCATGTTGCGTCAAAGCATCGAAGAAAAAGGTATTAATATTATCACTGAGGCAAATACTGAAGCATTGATTGGTAAAGATGGTCATGTTAACCAAGTACGTCTGAAAGATGGCACAGTGTTGGATGCTGACCTTGTGGTATTTGCAGTCGGTATTCGTCCAAATATTGCTTTGGCTCAAAGTGCTGGTTTGCGTTGTAATCGTGGTATTTTGGTTAATGACACCATGCAAACCTTTGACCCAAGTATTTATGCAGTGGGTGAATGTATTGAGCATCGTAATCAAACTTTTGGTCTTGTTGAACCATTGTGGGGACAAGCATTTATCTGTGCGACGCATTTGGCAGAACACGGTAGTTTAACTTTCAAATCACCAACTGTTCCGACTCAGCTGAAAGTGAGTGGCGTCGATGTATTCTCGGCTGGAAATTTTGAACCGAAAGAAGATTATGAAGACATTATCCTGAATGATGAAAAACGACAAATTTACAAGCGTATCATTATTCAGAAAGATAAAGTTATCGGTGCTGTACTGTTCGGTGATACTGAAGATGGCATGTGGTATGCGGAATTGATTGCAGATCAAACACCAATTTCAACATTTAGAAATAAATTGTTATTTGGTAAGGATTTTGCAATGAAGAAAGCAGGATGAAAGCTAATCCTTTCGTAAAGATTAGGTTAAGCGTTAAAGGCATTGCCGCATATGTTGTGTAGGAGCAGATGTTTTTTGCAAATGCATTGCCTTACTTTTCAGGGATGAAAAGTAACAAAAATCCTTTGTTGAGCTGACGGTACGTCCTTGCTACCGCAGCCCAACAAGGCGGCATCCATGCCGCCTGTCACGGTAGTGTTTGAGGAGAAAATTCCAGTATTAGAATGGTGATCTAAGCTAAAACTGGGGAAGAACTCAGAATGATTTTTTAGTTAAGTGTAGAGTTCAGCGGATTAACTAGGTAAAAGGGGCAGTCATGAACAGTATTCAAAATTTAGAACACAGTCGCTCCGATCAAGCAGAAACAATCATTACAAAAACAACGTGTCCCTATTGTGGGGTTGGATGTGGTGTTGATGTCACGGTAAATCACAAAGCGCAAGGAACAACTGTGCGAGTAGCGGGTGATTTGGATCATCCATCTAATTTTGGACGCCTTTGTATTAAAGGCAGTAATTTAGCGGATACTCTAGGATTAGAGACTCGCGTTTTGCATCCGATGTTTGGTCGTAAGAGCCATCGTAAGGTAACGACATGGGATGCAGCCATAGAAAAAATCGCAGATCAATTTCAAACTTGTATTGAACAATACGGTCGTGACAGTGTGGCATTTTATGTATCAGGGCAGCTATTGACTGAGGATTATTACGTCGTCAATAAGTTTGTGAAAGGTTATCTTGGTACAGCCAATATTGATACCAATTCGCGTCTGTGTATGTCTTCAGCAGTTGCAGCGCATAAGCGTGCTTTTGGTGAGGATATCGTGCCAGCAAGTTACGAAGACTTTGAATTTACCGATATGGTGGTGTTGGTGGGTTCTAATACTGCATGGTGTCATCCTGTACTGTACCAACGCATCATGCAGGCGAAAAGTAAAAATCCAGATTTATTTGTCGTTGTGGTTGATCCACGTTTTACCAGCACTTGTGAACAAGCGGATTTACATCTTCCAATTTTACCTGGACAAGATGTCGCCCTGTTTAATGGTTTATTGCAGTACTTATATAAGAATAACTTTATTGATCAACATTTTGTCGATACACATACTGAAGGCCTAGACGCATTATTAGAATCCAGTCAGACTGAAACTGATTTTGACTCAGTCGTGAAACGTACAGGTATTTCAGCAGAAAAATTAAAATTCTTTTTTGAAAAATTTGCCACCACTGAAAAAGTCGTGAGCTTATTTTCAATGGGTGTGAATCAATCTTCTCAAGGAGTCAATAAAGCCAATAGCATTATCAATTGCCATCTTTTGACAGGGAAAATTGGGAAATTAGGTGCTGCACCATTTTCAATGACAGGTCAACCAAATGCCATGGGTGGTCGTGAAGTGGGTGGCTTAGCCAATATGTTGGCAGCACATATGGACATCGATAATCCATCACACCAAACACTTGTACAAAACTTTTGGAACAGTCCTGTGATTGCCAATCAAGCGGGACTGAAAGCAGTTGACTTATTCCAAGCAGTCGAATCTGGGAAAATTAAAGCCATATGGATTATGGCAACCAATCCAGTGGTGAGTTTACCTGATGCGGATCAAGTAAAACGTGCATTGAGTAAATGTGAGTTTGTTGTGGTTTCAGATATTTGTGCTGATACAGATACCACAGCTTATGCGGATGTGTTGCTTCCTGCGTTAGGTTGGGGTGAAAAAGATGGCACGGTGACCAACTCAGAGCGCCGTATTTCACGTCAAAGAACTTTTCTACCTGCACCAAAGCAAGCAAAAGCAGACTGGTGGGCGGTTGCTGAAGTTGCGAAAAAATTAGGTTTTTCTGGTTTTGATTTTAACCATGCATGTGACATTTTTAATGAACATGCCGCGTTATCTGCGCATCAAAATGCAAGTTTGGATCAACGTGATCAAGTGGAAAACTTTCGTTATTTCAATCTAAAAGGACTAATGAATCTGTCTTTGGATGAATATGATCATTTACGTCCGATCCAGTGGCCCGTTTGGGAAAAAGGTCAAAGTACAGCGGTTGAGCAGTTGTTTAATCAAGGCTTGTTTAGCCATAAAAGCAAAAAAGCAAAATTGATCCCGACAGTGGCAATTGATCCAGTTCATGCAGTTTCTGAAGATTATCCATTGGTGTTGAATACAGGACGTATTCGTGATCAATGGCACACCATGACGCGAACAGGTTTATCAGCAAATCTGACCACTCACCGAGCTGAACCATTTTGTGAAATTCACCCGAATGATGCTTTAAAATTTGGTATTCGTGATAAAGCATTGGTTGAAGTGAAGTCACAATGGGGCAGTTGTGTTCTGCGTGTCACTTTGGCTCAAGGCGTTCGCCGTGGTCAAATTTTTGCACCGATTCATTGGACGGAGCAAGTTGCCTCTGATGCCCGTGTCGGAAAAGTGGTTAATCCAGTTGTAGATGCAATATCAGGTGAACCTGAGTTTAAACATACGCCTGTCGCAATTCAGCCGTTCCATACGACATGGCAAGGTGTTTTGTATGTCCGAGATGGGTTTGAACAACAAATCAAAACCTCATTGCAAACATGTGCATGGTGGGCAAAAGTTAAAATAGCCAAAGCAGTTCGTTTTGAAATTGCAGATCGTCACAACTTTGATCAGACTCAGAAGAATTTAAAAAGTTTCTTGCCTTTTGTAGATGAAACCTATGAATGGTTGAGTATTGAAGATGTTTCAGCACAAATGAGTCATAGCATCATTCTGAAAGATGGGATTTTGATTGCCAGTCTTTATATTGCGCCATCGGATATGTTGCCTGACCGTGATTGGGTTGCGAGTTTATTCAAACGTGAGCGTTTAAGTGCATTACATCGTAAAGCACTGCTTGCTGGTATGCCGATGTCAGCCGCAAATAATGATGGACCATTGGTTTGTAGCTGCTTTAAAGTAGGTAAAAATAAGATCATTGAAGCAATTAAAACGCAGAATATTACTCATGAAAAACAAGTGACAGCTTGTCTAAAAGCGGGTGGTAATTGTGGTTCTTGTTTACCTGAAATCAGAGGTTTGATTAAAACC
This sequence comes from Acinetobacter haemolyticus, assembly GCF_003323815.1. NCBI lineage: Bacteria > Pseudomonadati > Pseudomonadota > Gammaproteobacteria > Moraxellales > Moraxellaceae > Acinetobacter > Acinetobacter haemolyticus. The sequence continues at coordinate 1,943,417 of NZ_CP030880.1, read as the reverse complement.
TGCCAGTTGGAGGCGGAAGCATGAATACAGATTTTCCCGCTACAGATCTCGTGATCTTGGCGGGAGGACAGGCACGACGAATGAATGGGATGAACAAACTATTGCAACAGTTTGATGATCAGATTCAATTGTCAAAAATTTGTCAGCGCTTTAAAGCGGAAGTTCAGCAGATATGGGTCAATAGTCATCGTGATAGCTCGATCTATAAAAGCATAGAGCCGACTGTTGAATGTTTTTCTGATGATCAACAAGGGTTTTTAGGGCCGTTGATGGGAATGAAAAGTGCATGGTCGCGTGTACAAGCAGAATATGCATTATTTATTCCTTGTGATGTGACTTATATCCCAAATCAAGTGCTTGCAAAGCTGCATCGTGCTTTAGAGAAAAATCCGCAAGCATCCGTGGCGTATGTAAATATCAATGGCGATGCGTTGTATCCATTTTGCTTGTTAAAAAGAGCGAGTTTATCGATATTAGAAAACCAGCTCGCTGCAAATAAATTAAGTTTAAGAGAAACTTTTAGGCAACTACACGCTCAACACGTTATCTTTCAAAAGCAAAGTCTATTTTGTCATAGCATCAACTCTTTGGATGAGCTGCAACAATACAAGCAAATGAAAGCTTTTAAACAGATGTTTACTACAGACTGATCAGTGAAAAGCTTTCATGTGATTATTTTAAATAAGTGTTTATATTTTGGATTTTTGCAGATAAATTTCCATTTCTTCCACAGGAACCATACCACCACCAGTCGCCCAAACAATATGATTGGCATTATTCATTTGTCGTTCAGTCAGATGGTGCATAGCAGCATATGCTTGGTTTTGGGTGATTAAGATTGGGCCTAGCATTCCAGCCAAGGCAGATGGTTCCAATTGTAAATCTTCTGATTGATTGAGTAGCCCCAATAATTTATACATGCTTTGATCATCCAGTGTGTAGAAAGCATCGAGTAGTCTCTGCATCGCTCGACCCACAAATCCAGATGCACGTCCTACTGCTAAGCCATCTGCTGCGGTAATGTTATCAATGCCCAGGTCTTGTACTGAGATTTGATCATGCAAGCCTGTTGCTACACCTAGCAGCATGCAAGGTGAGTGAGTTGGTTCAGCAAATATACAATGTACGTGATCACCCAAAGCCATTTTTAAACCAAATGCGACACCGCCTGGGCCACCACCAACGCCACATGGCAAATAAACAAATAAAGGATGCTCTTGATCAACCGTAATATTTTGAGATTCTAATTGTGTTTTTAAGCGTTCACCTGCAACGGCATATCCTAAAAATAAAGTTTTTGAATTTTCGTCATCAATAAAAAAGCAATTTGGATTTTTTAATGCTGCTTTACGACCTTCTTCAACTGCAACACCATAATCCTGTGCGTATTCAATAACGGTAACACCATGTGACCTTAATTTATCTTTTTTCCACTGACGTGCATCTGCCGACATATGCACAGTGACATCGAAGCCAAGTTTGGCACTCATGATACCAATCGAAAGTCCTAAATTACCTGTAGAGCCAACGGCAATACTGTATTGACTAAAAAAATCTCTAAATTCAGGACTGTCTAATTTTGAATAATCATCTTCAACTGTTAATAACCCTGCTTGAAGGGCAAGTTTTTCAGCCTGATAGAGCACCTCGTAAATACCGCCACGTGCTTTGATCGATCCTGAGATTGGCAAATGGCTGTCTTTTTTTAGCCATAATTTTCCAGTGATATCTACTTTGAAATGAGCTTCAAGTGTTTGTTGCATCTTTGGAATCGAAACCAGTTCAGACTCAATCATTCCTTTACTTATCTCAGTTTCAGGAAATACGGACATCAGATAAGGAGCGAAGCGAGCTAAACGATCACGAGCATCATCAATATCTTGTTGAGTCAGTCCTACAAAGGGCAAACCTTGTGCTAAAGAGGTGGTTTGGGGATTCAACCAAATTGTTTCTTTAAGTTGAATCAGATCATCGACAATCGGATGTTGTGCAACAAGGGTTTCAATTTGGTTTGAATTCATTGGGCTGCTCATAAGATCTTTCTATTATGGAGAGGAATAATTGAAGAAATTTCATTCTTTTTAGATATTCATGTATTACAGCGATTAGATCAATAAAAATTATATTTTTATATCAACAACCTTATTAATTTATAAAAACTCTGTATAACTAAATCTTAATTTTATTTCGGATAATTGTACTTGATCTTTACTTAAATAAGTTCTATTTTGGAACTTGATTGATTTTAATCCATTGTCCAAATGATTTGTTAAGATTGAACATCATGTTTGGATAAGTAAAAAGTCAGAAAAATAATCGAAATAAGTGCTTGTTGTGCTTTTTCATCATTTGTAGTTTGAACCTTGTTTGCTTTTAAAAATCAAAAAGGCCTTTAGCGGATGAGATCGCAAATCATAGGGAGAATAAAATGCCAATGTCGACTACGATAGCAAGACAGGATGTGACTGCTTGTATTTTATGTTCGAGAAACTGTGGTTTAAGTGTTGAAGTTGAAAACAATCAATTTAAGAAAATTAAAGGTGATGATCAGCATCCGTTTTCACAAGGTTACATTTGTCAAAAAGCAGCACGTTTACAGCATTATCAACAACATGCAGATCGTTTAACTCATCCCTTGAAGCGACAAGCTGATGGTTCATTTCAAGAAATTTCTTGGGATCAAGCGATCCAAGAAATCGCAGATCAATTAGTAAAAATTCGTGATGTACATGGCGGAACAGCATTTGCATCGGTTGGTGGTGGTGGGCAAGGCAATCATCTAGGAGCGGCTTATGGTCGCCAACTATTGTATGCAATGAAAAGCTTTTATGCCTATAACTCACTTGCTCAAGAAAAAACTGGTGATTTCTGGGTAAATGGACGTTTGTTTGGTAGTCAAGCATGTCATACCACCGAAGATGTGGAACATGCGGATTATGTTTTATTTATTGGAACCAATCCGTTTCAAGCACATGGTATTCCAAATGCTCGTGATACTTTAAAACATATCAAGAAAGATCCAAACCGAACAATGGTGGTTTTTGATCCGCGTGTTACTGAAACGGCTAAGCAAGCTGATATCCATGTGCAATTAAAACCAGGTACAGATTCCTATTTGATGTCTGCAATGATTGCGATCATGTTGCGCGAAGATTTGTATGATCAAGCATTTATTCAAAAACATACGCATGGGTTTGAGCGAGTTAAACAGGCATTTTCTACAATACCAATTGAAGAATATATTGAGAAGGCAGATGTCTCTGTAGAGCTGATTTATCAAATTGTACGGGATTTTGCCAAAGCTAAGCGTGGTTGTGTTCGGATTGATTTAGGTATTCAGCATACTTTAAACACCACCTTAAACGGATATTTGGAAAAACTACTTTATTTGCTTGCAGGACATTTTGGTAAACAGGGAACGAATAACTTACACACCATGTTTATTCCGATCTTGACCAATACTGATGAGCGTAATCCTAAATATCGTCGTACGGTTCATCATAAGATGTTCCCAATATCAGGTTTCTTTCCACCAAATATTTTACCTGACGAAATTCTAAAAGCAGGCGAGAAGCGAGTACGTGCAGTCTTTGTAGATAGTTGCAATCCATTGCTCACCTATCCAGATACCACAGCTTATGAAAAAGCATTCCAGTCATTGGAGTTGCTAGTTGTGGTTGATGTTGCAATGACAGAAACAGCGCGATTAGCCCATTATGTATTGCCAGCGCATAGTCAATTTGAAAAGTGGGAATTTACGGGCTTTAATTTGGAATTCCCACAAAATGGTTTCCATTTACGTCATCCGCTTTTTAAAGCTCAAGGCAATACGCTGCCTGAATCGGAAATCTATACTCGCCTACTTGAAGCAATGGGTGCTATTTCAAAACAGTTTCCTCTACTGAATAAGATTGCGCAAAAGGATTCCGCTAAAACAGCATATCTAGGTTATTTTGCTGCACTTGCTGCCAGTTTTGTGAAAAATAAAAAGTTAGTCCCATTTGCGGCATCTATTGTTTATCGAACACTTGGGCAGACACTACCAAATGACGCCGCATCAACGGCTTTATTATTGCCTTTGTGCATGCAGTATTCTGCACAACACTATAAAGCTGTCAAACAAGCGGGTTATAAAGGGAATCGTTTAACACTAGGTGTAAACTTATTCCAAGCGATATTGCAAAAACGTTCAGGCGTGATTCTCTCTCAACACAACTATGATGATGTCTGGGATTTAGTTGCTTATAAAGATAAAAAGATTCATCTAGCAATCCCTGAAATGTTGATTGAATTAGTACAACTGAATCAACAAACTCAAGGTACAAGTGAGCAGTTTCCATTTGTTTTATTGGCGGGTGAACGCCGTAGCTATAATGCAAACCAAATCTATCGTGATCCAGCATGGCGTAAGGTTGATGCGGAAGGTCGATTGAGAATGAATCCTGAAGATGCAATTCATTTTGGTGTAGAGACAGGTCACTCATTACAGTGTATTTCAGAACATGGTCGGATCACAGTGGTTGTCGAGATTGATGAGGGAATGCGAAAAGGGGTCGTTTCGCTGCCGCATGGTTATGGTTTACGTTATAGCGGAGGTCAGGCGATTGGACCTGAATTAAACCGATTAACTTCATTAAAGCATTGCGATCCTTTGTCGAAAACCCCATATCATAAATATGTGCCTGTGCGACTAGAGAAACCTGCGGCATAGTGGATGGATTGAGTTGATTTGCACTATTTTATTGCGTTTAAATTGATATGTGTTTTGAAATAGTGCAATCTCGTTTAACGATAATCTCCTATAAATCATCAGATTTTGTTCTAGGATTAAAATGATAAGTTCATTCAACCAAAGATAGAGCATATAGTTGAATGAGTTTTAGGAATTGGAATAATAATTGCTTAGCTAAAATTCTCATATGTTCAAGAAAATAGATAAGCACACAACTTGTGCTGAACATGATGGGAAAATTCACAATATGAGTGCATATGATGAAGTATGAAATACCTGAAACGAATTTACCGATCTTGCAAGATCAGTATGCTCGTATTAAGCGTAAGTTACGTATTTCGGTGACGGATCGTTGCAATTTTAAATGTGTGTATTGTATGCCCGAGCATCCTGAATGGATGAAAAAGCAAGATTTATTGAGCTTTGAAGCATTGTTTGTATTTTGCCAATATATGGTCAGTCAAGGAATTGAAAATATTCGTATTACGGGTGGTGAACCACTCATGCGTCAGGGCGTAGTTCATTTTATAGCTGAGTTACAGGCTTTACGTGCAGAAGGACTAAAACGTATTTCGATTACTACCAATGCACACTATCTCGCCAAATATGCACAACAATTGAAAAATGCGGGATTAGATGATTTAAATATCAGTCTTGATAGCTTGGATCCAACCCAATTTAAGTCGCTGACTAAAAAAGAGTTAGCACCTGTTTTGGCAGGTATAGAAGCGGCTAAGCAAGCCCAACTGCCATTTAAAATAAACTGTGTGTTAATGAAAGGTCAAAATGATGATCAAATTGTACCGATGGTCAAATGGGCTAAACAGCAAGATATTCCACTACGATTTATTGAGTTTATGCCGTTAGATGGTGATCAGCATTGGTCACAACAGGCAGTGGTGAGCGAAGCAGAAATTTTAGAACAGCTTGCAGCACATTATGAAATTCAGCTGATTCCGCAACAGCATGAGCCAGCGAGACAATATCAACTGGATGGTAATTATCGCATTGGTATCATTTCTACGATTACTCACTCTTTTTGTGGGGAATGCGATCGAATTCGTTTAACTGCACAAGGTGAACTCTATAATTGTCTATTTGCCCAACAAGGTTTGAATATCAAACCGTACTTATTAAAGATACTCCGAGCGCAAAAAACACAACAATTATCTGATTTTGATCAACTAGATATGCAGGTGAAACCTTATATCTGGCAAAAAGCTCAAGGCTATCATGCAATTCAACATCAACAAGTGCGTAAAATCAGTATGCACATGTTGGGTGGTTAATTTAATAAAATGGTGTGGAGAGGAAATGCAAACCATTGAAGTGAAAATTGAAGCTTTTGGAGCGATAGAAAGACTTTTGCCAAAAGCACTTAGTTTTGAGTTTGCTCATCACCAATTAGTCAAAGATGTATTACAACAGATTGTAACCCTTTATCCAGAATCGAGTAATGCGATGGAAAAATGTGCCTGTGCGATTGGTGAGGATATTGTGACTCGTCAAACGATCTTAGATTCATCATGTACTTTGGTGCTGTTATCACCAGTTGCGGGAGGATAAAATGCGTGAGTTTGCTAGAGTCCAAGATCAGGTTTTAAGCTTAGACAGTTTTGATCCAATCCAAGATTTCCCAGAATGTGGTGGCATCGATATTTTCATTGGGACAGTACGTAACCATCATGAAGGTAAAGCAGTAAAAGCACTTAAATACACCTCTTATACGCCTGTCGCTGAAAAAATGATTCGTGAAATCGAACAGGAAATCAAAGATAAATATCAAGTTTCTTATGTGCGCGTGATGCATCGTATTGGTTATTTAGATGTGAGTGATACTGCGATTATCGCGATTGCTTATGCTGCACATCGTCGTGAGGCATTTCAGGCGTGTGAAGAAGCCGTAGAGCGTGTCAAGCACGAAGTCCCGATCTGGAAAGAAGAGTTTTTTATGGATGGAACGAGCCAATATGTTGAAGGGTGTTGTATTCGTAAAGATAGCCCTGATACGACTACTCCAGAAAAACATAGACATGAACATAACCATCAACATTGCGCACATGAGCATACACACGAATAAGGTTTTAGGAAGTTAAGATGAAAAATGTTGGGATGAAACCTGAAAGTTATCGTGTTGCAGAAGCACAAGCGATTTTACATGCACCACCACATTGTATTCAGTTACTTCGAGATGGAAACACAGAAAAAGGTGATGCTTTAAAAACTGCACGGATTGCGGGTATTTTGGCAGCAAAACGTACCGATGAGCTGATTCCACTTTGCCATCCATTACCGATCTATCGTGCCGATGTGGAATATGATTTACACGAAGATCATGTTGTGATTTTAACGACGGTTGAAACGATTGGACCAACTGGTGTTGAAATGGAAGCTTTAACTGCTGCAAGTTTAGCAGGCTTAACGATTTACGATATGTTAAAGCCACATTGTGAACCAGATGAGCTGTGTTTAGACCAATGTAAATTACTCAAGAAAAAAGGCGGAAAATCACATTTCAAACGTACCTTACGTCAGCCAGTCTCTGCTGCTGTGATTGTTCTTTCAGATACTGTGGCCGCTGGTCGCAAGCCTGATACCGCTGGAAAATCTGTAGTTGATACACTAACTGAAGCTGGATTTGATCCAATTCATTATCAGATTTTGCCTGATGAATCTGATCAGTTAAAGGATCTAGTGTTAGAACTGACCAAATCTTATGCGTGCATTATGACTGTTGGTGGTACAGGAATCGGGAAGCGTGACATTACTGTCGATACGTTGGAGCCGCTATTGGAACGTAAATTAGATGGTTTAATGGAAGCTTCTCGAGCATTTGGTCAAAGACGTACACCTTATGCAGCGATGTCTCGTGGTGTAGCAGGCTTTATTGATCGTTCATTGGTTGTGACTTTGCCGGGTAGCCGTGGTGGTGCAACTGAATCAATGGCTGCAATACTGCCTGCTTTGGTGCATATCTTTGATGTATGCCGTGATCTGCCTCATCCGGGAGGCTATGAATAATGTCTGGATGCGGCGCTGAAAAAGGTTTAATCAGTATTGATGAAGCATTAACTTTGATTCAAACCCAACCTAAAACTCTAACAGCAGAGACGCTGGCTTTAGGAGACAGTTTAAATCGTTATCTGGCAAAGGCGGTGTATTCTGAGGTTAACTTACCGAGCTTCTCTCAAAGTGCAGTTGATGGTTATGCAATTAACTGCTCGCTTGATGATCTTCAAAATGCTAGCTTCAAGCTGAATGGGGAAATCAAAGCAGGTACTGTTTCCGAGTTACCTTTGCAGCAAAACCACGCGATTCGGATTTTTACAGGTGGGAAAATACCTGAGGGAACGACCCATGTCGCTCGCCAAGAAATCGTGATCCTTGAAAGCGCTGATCAAATTCGTTTAAGTGAACATATTAAACCACATGCCGATATTCGATTTACGGGTGAGGAAGTCCAACAAGGACAACAATTGGCAGATGTTGGACAAAAAATCAATATTGGTACACTCGCTGCTTTGAGTATGGCAGGAGTACAAAGTTTAGACGTCTTCTGCAAGCCAAAAGTCGCTGTGGTGATTACGGGGGATGAGGTTGCTAAAACGCCTGAGGATTTGCAAAGTGGCAAAGTTTTTGATGCGAATGGCCCACTTCTAAAGGCTTGGTTCAAAGATTATGGGCAGGATGTTGAAATCATACATATTGCCGATACTGCAGAGCAAGTCAGTGCATGTTTTGAGCAACTTAAACAAAAATATGATGTAATCATTACGACAGGAGGTGTTTCTGTTGGTGATTATGACTTTGTTCGTCCTTGTGCTTTTGAGACAGGATTTCAACAGGTTTTTTGGAAAGTGAAGCAAAAACCGGGTAAACCACTTTTTTTTGCTGAATATACACAAGCTGATGGTCTTCATCATTGTTATTTATTAGGGTTGCCGGGAAATCCTGCGGCTGTTTATGTTGCTATGCAGATTTATGGAAAAGCGTTGCTTGATGCCCTGCAAAGCCAAACACAAACCTTACAGTGGTTTAGTGCAACGCTAACCCATGCACTAAAACCTGATGCACGAGAGCGTTTCTTGAGAATGCATGCTTATTTTGAAAATGGGCAGCTTAAACTTCAAAGTTTGGCCAAACAACAATCTCATATGCTCAGTAACTTGATGCAAGCGAATTGTCTGGTGCGCGTTCCATCCAATATTCAACTAGAAGCAGGTCAACAGTTGTCAGGTCTATTTATTCAAAATTAAATTTTGAATAAATTAAAATTATCCTGAGTTTTACCAAGTTCCGATATTGCACTGATGTGAAAGGTGATTTAGTGTATATACTATATCTTGCTTATTTTGTAAGCATAACGGTTCAAGGTATCGCTGCGATATCTGTTTAAAAAGATTGGGTGATAATAATGAAATGGGAAGAAATTGGTGACCAGCCATGTTCTGTGGCTAGAACACTTTCGATTCTTGGAGATCGTTGGACGATGCTTATTTTGCGTAATGCTTTTATGGGCGTCCGTCGTTTTGATGATTTCCAACGTAGTCTGGGTTTAACCAGACATGTTCTTTCCGAACGGCTAAAGCGTTTGGTTGAGCATGATATTCTTGTCAAAGTTCCATACGTAGAACGACAGGAGCGCTTTGAGTATAAATTAACCGAGAAGGGGTTGGATTTATATCCTATTATTCTTTCAATGACCCAATGGGCAGATAAGTGGATGGATATGGGTTTAGGTAAACCCATTGAATTTACACATAAAACCTGCGGAAATAAAATGACCCCTAAAATGGTTTGTTCAGAATGTAATGAACCGATCAAGGCAAAAGAAGTACGTGCAAGTGCTGGTCCTGGCTATTTTGCTTATATTGAACAAAAAAGTGCATGATTTAGTTTTTTTGTAGTTCTATTTCCTGTTGAATCGCGTGAGATAGAACTTCAAAAACTTTTTGGTCGGAACATTGAGCGACATTGAAGCGGATAAAGTTTTTATAATTTTGACTTTGGCTAAACGCATTTCCCGGCGCTAAAATGACATTATTTTCGAGACACGTTTGGGCAATACGTGCAGTATCTAAATTCTTAGCTAATTCACACCATAAGAAAATACCTGCTTGAGGCTTTATCCAAGGTCTAATCTTCAACTTTTCTAATTGTTTAATCGTAAAGTCCATTGATTTTGCTAAACGTGTTTTTAATTCATCTAAATGTTTGCGGTAAGTTCCGTCGGTTAAAGCAGCGTATAAGATTTCAGCGGATAGATGGCTACCACCAAAACCAGTCGCAATTTTTATATCTGTGAGATCTTCTATCCATTGAGATTTTGTTGCGATATAGCCCGTACGTACAGAACCTGACAACGTTTTAGAAAAACTACCAATATGAATCACCTTTGAAAGGCCATCTAGTGCTGCCAGCCTAGGTGCTGGATCTAATTCTAAATCTGCAAAAATATCATCTTCGATTACAATCAGGTTGGATTGTTCAGCCAATTGCAATAATTGATAGGCTGTAGATGCTGTTAGTCTTGCACCTGTAGGGTTATGAATACCAGAATTGGTTATATATAACCGTGGATTATGTTGTGTGATTGCTTTTGAAAAAGCATTTAAATCTGGACCCGTAGGTGTATAAGGAATGCCAATAATTCGAATTTGGTGAACCTTGAGTAACGCATGAAAATTAAAATAACAAGGATCATCTACCAGCACGACATCATTTGGCTTTAAAAAATATCGACAAATTAAATCAATAGCTTGTGTACCCGAGTCTGTTAATAAGATTTGGTTAGGTGTTGCTTCGATTCCTTTACCTAGAATTTTACGCGCTAATAGCTCACGTAAGGCAGGAGAACCAAGTGGTGATGAATAATCAGTTAAAATTTTTGATTCAACTTTAGAAATTTTACGAATTGCTTTTCGGATGTTTTCATGTGGCATCCAGTCATCAGGTAACCAACCACAGCCGGGCTTAAACATATCGGGCTTGGCTTCTAAAGACTGTCTTGAAATCCATAAAGGATCTATGTTCCGATCAATTTTGGGATGAATCTGAGAGATAGATAGAGGCGGAATTGGTCCAGATACAAAAAAACCAGACCCTGTCTTAGACTCGATTAGACCTTGTGATGCAAGGCGCTCATAGGCTTCTACGATCGTAGAGACAGATAAATTGAGTTGCTTGGCTAAGCCGCGAACCGAAGATAGCCGTGAACCTGGGGTGAGTGAACGAGTTTTAATTTGTTCATGGATATGTTGTATAACAAAATCTATTTTTGTGGTTTTCATTGTGATCATCTTAAACTGTATTGTTAATATATACAGTACAGTTATTTGAAATTGTACTGGATTGTGTATGGTGAATTTACCATAACACAGTTTAAATTCTTCATATAGATGTGGAGAGTTTAAATGAAATATTTCAATAATGGATGGGTAAATGGACTTGTCGGGGTCATAATTTTTGCTGGCTCTTTGCCGGCCACACGTGTTGCTGTACTTGAATTTAGTCCTACTTTCTTAACTGCTGCAAGGGCTGCAATTGCTGGTCTTTTTGCAGTGCTGTTATTGGTGTTGTTGCAGCAGCAGTTACCAAAACGAGTAGATTGGCTACCATTGTTTTATGTTGCGATCGGTGTCGTTGTCGGCTTTCCACTTTTTACAGCACTCGCTTTGCAATATGTGAGTGCAGCACATAGCATTGTTTTCATTGGGTTATTGCCATTAGCGACCGCTATTTTTGGTGTGGTGAGGGGGGGAGAAAAACCGAGCCAAAAATTTTGGTTTTTTGCAATTTTGGGGGCCGCTTTAGTCTTTGGCTATATGTTAGTTCAAACCAAGAGTTGGTTATTTCATTATGGTGACTTTTACATGGTGTTGGCGATTTTACTTTGTGGCTTTGGCTATGCTGAAGGGGGACGGCTTTCAAAGCATTTAGGCGGCTGGCAAGTAATCTGTTGGGCACTACTTTTAACTCTACCTGTAATGCTATGGATCTCATGGTTATATATGCCAAACAGTTTTGCTGATATTTCATGGTCAGCAAAGTTAGGTCTAATTTATGTCTCAATATTTAGTATGTTGATTGGTTTTTTCTTTTGGTATAAAGGCTTAGCTCAAGGAGGGATTGCTGCAGTGGGGCAGTTACAGTTATTGCAACCGCTATTCGGATTGGCAATCGCAGCTGTTTTATTACATGAACATGTCAGTATAACGATGTTTGCAGTTACGGTTGCTGTGATTGCCTGTGTTGCTTGTGCTAAAAAATTTGCTTAAGAAAATTATAAACAATTTGCAGGTTTAGGAACGCCAGCCAAACGGCTCAGATGACGAGCGACTAAACCTGTATTGAATCTTTGTTGTAAAACAGCATTATTAATTTCTGGACTGACAGTTTTCATTAAAAACTTGATCAGTGGTCGAGTTGCAGGTGAATGTCCGAACTGTTGATAGAACTGACGAACCGCTTGAAGTACTTCGAAATGCCATTCAGTTAATTCTAAATCTAGAGACTGCGCTAATACTTGCGCTACATCATGATTCCAAATCGTGTAATCAACTAAATGACCGTCTTGATCTAAATCTAATTGCATAAAATAGCCTAAGTGTATTTCAAATTGAAAGATGTTATTTCAAGCTAATACAGCGATTAAACTGTAATACAAGCTGAGCAAATTGAGCGTAATCAATGCACTTTACATGTGTTTTTAAGTCATCACTCAATAAAGCAGAGTCACTTTCTAAACAATATATATTAGGGTACGTCTCAATGATCATGTGATTGATACCCAATACAGCATCACTCATCATAACGATATGATCATTTGCCTGAGCCATTTGTGTTAAGTCTTTGCATATTTTTTCAATATGAAGATAAGGGGCTTGAATCAAAAAAAGTGTAGCTTCTTTCATTATGGCTCCTTACCAATACAGTACGTGATCAAATGATTGGATGAGCTCGGGATTGAGTTCAATAAACTCAATCTCTTGTTCTGAGTTCTGAACAATATCGAGTTGTTGATTTTTTGTTTCGATGAACAAGGGGGTTAAATCATAAAACTCGAAACTTTCCACCATATTTGAGGCAATTTTAAAGGCATGCTGAATAGAATCAAAAGTAAGCTGATCATTGAGTAAGCTGAGTGCAGCATCTTTTAATAATACTTTGACAGAAATCCCAAAGGTTGCTAAAACCATAGTTGCAGATAAACTTTCGTTGATTTGCAAACTGGTTAAATTGGGCTGCGTTAGGATGACGAGTACAGATTTCACACAATATACCTTTTAAAAGCAACACTCTATTAAAGAACTTAAACTAAAATTGAATTAAGCGAGAACAATCTTGCACTGCATCAGCAAGTTCGCCAAGACCAACAAGCTCAAAGCCATGGGCTAAGTTGTGGTGTTGGAGAGAATGGCGTTGTGCATTGCTCGCATCGGTGATACCCCGGGCAAGGGCAGCACTGACACAGACAGGGAGTCGAATGCCAAGCTTTTGCCATTCTTGTTTTAGGTTGCGCTGATCATCAGGAAACCACTGTAAATCATTCGCAACTTGAACTCCATCTTGGTAAAAGAAGACACGAAATTCTTCACGCATATTGTGTAATGCTTGTGCCAGACCAAATGCATGCCAAGCCATGACAGAAGTTGGTGCGGAGGTAATTAGCAGTAATGTACTCATTGAATATTCACGGTCATGTAGGCGAATGATGCGGACATAATTAAAAAAGAAGGTAATTATACAATGATTTTGGTGACAGGTGGTTTAGGCTTTATCGGTTCACATATTGCTTTGAGTTTGCTGGCTCATGGAAAAGAGATTGTTATTGTCGATAATTTAGCGAATTCAACGTTACAAACCTTGGAACGACTTGAATATATTTCAGGGATGTATATCCCATTTGCAAAATTAGATGTCAGAAATACGCCAGCGCTCAATAAAGTGTTTGAACAATATTCCATCGATACCGTCATACATACTGCTAGCTTTAAATCACTTGAAGAATCTACCTTAAAACCGCTTGAATATTATAATGATAATGTAAGTTGTATTATGAGTTTACTCAGAGCGATGCAGCGTATGGGTGTTCGACAACTCGTGAACTTGTCAAGTATTGCAGTATATGGGCAGTCTGATGCATTGCTTTCGGAGGAGACTGCGTTTAATTACAGTTATCCGAACCCTTATATCCGTTCTCAGCAAATCGTAGAAGATATTATTGCGGATACTTATAAAGTTGACCATGAATGGAAAATCGTAAACCTACGTTTATCCAATATTGTAGGTGCATTTGAACATGGAGTACTCGGTGAGTATGTCGTTCAATTACCTAAAAACATTGTCCCTTTAGCATTACAAGTTGCAGCGATGCAAAGAGAATGTATCGATCTACAGAATCAAGCAGAAACCGATGATGGAACTGTCGAGCGCAGTTTCTTGCATGTATTAGATGTTTGTGAAGCTGTAATGATGACGATGAATTGGTTAGAAACACAAAATAGCTGCTTAGAAGCATTTAACCTTGCACATAAACAATTGACTTCGATCCAAACCTTATTAGATGAAATTGCGAAAGTTACACAAGCTGAGATACGTGTTCAGCCTGCGGTTTATCAACATCAAGAGCTAGCAAGATTAGGTGCAAATATTGAGAAGGCGAAGCAGGTCCTCAATTGGGAACCAAAGCGGTCTTTGACCCAAATGTTAGAGGATGAGTGGCGTTTTTATCTCAATACGCTAAAAGGAAACTAGATAATGATTCTTATTTACATATTTTGATTGTTCTACGATAATGGTCAAGCTAATCAAAAATCCGTCATGGATTGATTCTGATTTCGCTAGCCAAAGCATCTATTTGCTTCAGCCCGTGAGAACTTTAACCAAATAGAGCAGAGGTTGTTTTATGCAAATGCGAATTGAACACGATACGATGGGTGAAATTGAAGTTCCCAATGAAGCCTTGTGGGGTGCGCAAACGCAACGAAGTTTACAGAACTTCAAAATAGGTCAGGAGCGTTTACCACGCGCGATGATTCGAGCAATGGGGTTAGTAAAAAAAGCCGCAGCTATCACCAATACAGAATTAAAACAACTCCCAGAAGATTTAAGCCAATATATTGTTAATGCCGCGGAAGAAGTAATTGCCGGAGATTGGGATTCTCAATTTCCTTTAGTCGTTTGGCAAACAGGTTCTGGTACGCAAAGTAACATGAACTGTAACGAAGTCATTGCAAATATTGCGAACCAAAAATTAGGTCAAGCACTCGGTGCACAGAAGCCAGTACATCCAAATGATCATGTCAATCGTGCTCAATCAACCAATGACTCGTTTCCAACAGCGATTCATGTGGCAGCAAGTCTGCAAATCAATGAGTTATTAATTCCTGCTGTTGAGCAATTAAAACAGACTCTACAACGTAAATCTGAAGAATTTAACGATATTGTGAAGATTGGCCGGACTCACTTGCAAGATGCGACACCTTTAACTTTAGGGCAAGAGTTTAGCGGCTATGTTTCTCAATTAGAGCATGGCTTAAAGCGTTTGCATCAAGCACTTGCTGGTTTATATGAACTGCCTCTAGGTGGTACAGCTGTAGGCACTGGCTTGAATGCACATCCAGATTATGCAGTCAAAGCAGCAGCGCAATTAGCTGAATTAACTGGCTTACCATTTGTGACTGCACCAAACAAGTTTGAAGCTTTGGCTGGGCGTGATGCTGCGGTATTTGCTTCGGGCGCCTTGAAAACATTAGCTGCAAGTTTAAATAAAATTGCCAATGATATTCGCTGGCTAGCGAGTGGTCCACGCTGCGGATTTGGCGAGATTCGTATTCCAGAAAATGAACCTGGTTCAAGTATCATGCCTGGAAAAGTCAATCCAACTCAAAGCGAAGCAATGACGATGGTTGTGGCTCAGGTCTTAGGGAATGATACAACAATCAATGTGGCAGGAGCATCAGGCAATTTTGAGTTAAATGTGTTTATGCCCGTCATTGCGTATAATTTATTGCAATCTATTCAGCTGCTTGGTGATGCTTGTAATAGTTTTAATGATCATTGTGCAATTGGTATTGAGCCAAATCGAGAGAAGATAGATTATTTCCTTCATAACTCTTTAATGTTGGTAACCGCTTTAAACCCTGTTATTGGTTACGAGAATTCAGCAAAAGTCGCGAAAACAGCTTATAAAGAAAATAAAACCTTAAAACAGGTCGCTGTTGAACTTGGTTTAGTAACTGAGGCGCAATTTGATGAAGTGGTGAAACCAGAAAATATGGTGTCGCCAAATAGTAAATAGTATCTCGTGGTGCAAAGTAGCCTTTTCTCATGAGGAAAGGCTATTTTTATCAGTGGTTTTTATAAAGTGAACTGCGTACAATATCGTTTTGATTGACTAGACCAACGTTTTACTATGCTTAATATTTTCTTAACAGATACCCAAACCCACATTCAATATTCTGGTCTATCACATGAAAATCCTGTTAAGTTTTTATTGAATTTAAAGAAAATTTTTCCAAGCACAGCTGATTTATTGTTACCCGTCTTGCCTGATGACAATAATCTAGAAAATGTAACTTGGGAAGCAACATCTAAAGATTTTGAGGTATTTAAAAAGTTACTAGAAGGTTGGGGAATTATTGAGTTGCGTTTAAGTGCAATCACAACCTACAAAGATAAGAATTTTGCCAATGAACTGGTTAAAAAAGCTCAAGCTCGACGTAAATACATTGCTCAATCTCAGCCACAGCTATCTATGATTGCTTTAGATTATATTCTTATGCATGAAATTCATGCTCTCATTGATGCTGAGCTAGTGATGATTGGTGAAAAGTTCTATCTGCCGACCTTGCGTGAGCTTTGGAAAGGACAATTTTCTGAACAAATTTTGCAAGCGAAGTTTTAACTTTTAAAAGCAGACCATTGGTCTGCTTTTTTGTGTTTGATTTAGAAGTCACTATTTCACCTACAAACTTTTACAAGATTTTCTTATAGATTTTTTTTCAAACGGCATATATATTGCTTAGAAGGGATATAAATATTATTGCGGGAGAGAAGTTCTTCAATGAACTCGCCGAAGGAGCAACGACCCCGGAAACTCTCAGGCAGAAGGACTGTAATAATAGACATACAATCTGGAGAGCAGTGCTCAATTTGTAGAAATTTATAAAATCTGATCTACGATATACACTCACCGAAGGGGAAGGCTTAATGATTAATTGGTAATCATCTGCCGAAACTCTCAGGTACCATGACAGATGGGGCTATGCATTAAGGAATGTTCTGCATTTCTAGGAGTTTGCTATGCCACATGTTGTTGTCATTGGTGCGGGGATTACAGGTGTAACGTCTGCTTATGAACTAATTAAGCTAGGTTATCAAGTCACTGTCATTGATCGTCATCTATTTCCAGCAATGGAAACCTCTTTCGCCAATGGTGGGCAATTATCTGCGTGTAATGCTGAAGTTTGGAATCAAAAGGCAACGGTGCTCAAGGGTATCAAATGGATGAGCAAGAAAGATGCACCATTATTGCTCAATCCATCATTCAGTCTGCACAAATATCGTTGGTTAATTGAGTTTTTAACTCATATCAAAGATTATAAAGCCAATACCATTGAAACCGTACGCCTAGCTTTATTGGCAAGGCAGCGTTTATTTGAAATTGCAGAAAAAGAAAATATTTCTTTTGATTTGGAAAAACGTGGCATTTTGCACATGTATCATACCAAAGAAGATTTTGAAATCGCGAAAAAGGTCAACGATGTATTGGTTGAAGGAAAGTTAGAGCGGAATGCGATTACACCTGAGGAAATGAAGGCAATTGAGCCGAATTTGACAGGTGATTATTATGGTGGATATTACACAGCTGGAGACGCAACAGGTGATATTCATAAGTATTCAGTGGGTTTGGCAGAAAAAACACAAGAATATGGAGTTAAATATCGCTTTGGTTTGGATGTTGTGGATGTCAAATGTTTGCAAGACAAAGTCCTTATTCAATGTAAAAACAGTTCTGAAAATATGCATCCAGAATCGGATGTCCATACCGAAATTGAAGCTGATCTCGTCTTGGTGTGTGGTGGCGTGGGAAGTTATCAATTGGCGGATCTGCTAGGTGATAGTGTCAATGTCTATCCTGTGAAAGGTTATTCGATCACGGTTCAACTTAAAGATGAGCAAAGTGTCAAAAATGCCCCTTGGGTAAGTTTGTTGGATGAGAGTGCCAAAATCGTCACCTCGCGATTAGGCGCAGATCGATTCCGTGTTGCAGGCACAGCTGAGTTTAATGGATACAATCGTGATATTCGTGCAGATCGGATTCAGCCTTTAATCAATTGGGTAAATCAAAACTTCGATATCTCGACGGAACATGTTGTGCCTTGGGCTGGTTTGCGTCCAATGATGCCGAATATGTTGCCTGTTGTGAAACAAGGAAAGCAGCCACGCGTATTCTATAATACTGGGCATGGTCATTTAGGATGGACGTTATCTGCTGCTACAGCAGTATTGATTAGTGAAGAGATTTCACGGAAGTTTCCAAACTAAAATTCAAAAAAAGCCGATGGATGCATCGGCTTTACTTGAGTGAATTAGATCGAGAGGAAATTATCTCGATAATTTATAATTTCTCTCGAAAAATCATCCTTAAAGTCTTTGTAATTAAAGGTTTTAAGGAGTTTAATGTTAGGGTTTTCAAGTTTGTCTAGTATTGCATTACATAAGGAGACTCTGAATTCTTCTGGTGTCATCTTTGAAACACAATCTGGGTCAAATAGTAAGACTAAAACAATAGTTTTTATCCACCCTTTTTCACTGTAATAGTCTTTTCTACGTTCTATTCTATTTTTTGGCATTCCCCATTTAATATTTTCTTCCATATTGGGGAAAACGGCATAAATATAAATTATGCAGTCATTTATATCTGCACCATAGTCTTTATCTTTAATTATATTTCTAATAAATAGTTCTAAATTCTCAAGAATGGGAAGGATAATATTATCCTCTTTACCGCCTCCAGTTGTGGCAGTCGTTAGAATCAGCATAGTTTTAACTCCGATTCTTATATTTCCTCATGACGGGCAAGGAAAGCCGAACAGTTATTCTTTGTTTTAACATTGTCCGAATTGTATATATATCAATCATACAAACGATAAATACCTGTAAAGCGTTCGCAACCTTTTTGTTCTGATCTGACCACTAATAAGGCACGTTGAAAGTCAAACTGATACTGACATTTTTTCTCATTGTCGATAATTTGGTTTTTTTGATCGGATGTACTATACGCCAGTAGAGACATCGTTTGCGATTCTAATCGATTGTTTGGGCTGCGATAGGCAGTTCCTTCGATTTTAAGGCGGTCTTTATCGAGTTGGTGGATTTGGATGTGCACAGGTTGCTTAGCTAGAGCGCCGTGTTCATATTTTAGATAATGTTGTGTAAGTGTTTGATTTATTGATGTGTAAAAGTTCAAGTCATCCATGCGAGCATCAAACTGTTGTAAGTAACACGTTTTAGATTTGCACTGTTGTAGCTGACGCAACCACATTTCTTGGGTTGCATGCAAAAGTTGCACAGGTGCATCCGTTACTAAATAAGCTGTTAAAAATTTATCATTCAGCTTAAATCTTTGTTCTTCGTATTGCTTAGAACATACATTCAGAAAGTCGGCACGATGATTAGAGCAGTCAATTGCTTTAGCAAACGCAAATGTTGAGCATAAACAACTCAATGTGATGATACAGCCCGTTTTCTTTAATTGATTTCTTACAGTGTTCAACAGCATAATCACTTATACTTTCAGTCTAATTTGCTCACTGTACTATAGCGAAATAGAAAGCCTGAATTCAAGATTAGTTCAGTATATTCTAAAAGGAAAATCATATGGTTGCTCAGATTCGAATTGGTCAAGGCATTGATGTACATGCTTTTGACGACGGGCAGTATGTTACTTTGGCAGGCATTAAAATACCGCATACACATGGTTTAAAGGCACATTCTGATGGTGATGTAATCCTACATGCGTTGTGTGATGCTTTGTTAGGGGCACTTGCCTTAGGGGATATCGGTCAGCATTTTCCAGACACAGATCCCGAATATAAAGGTGCAGATAGTCGTATTCTACTAAAGCATGTTTATCAATTGATCTTAGATCGTGGTTATCATTTAAATAACGCTGATATTACCGTTGCATGTGAACGACCAAAACTAGCACCACATAATTTAGAAATGCGTCAAAGTATTGCTGATGTATTAGATGTGGATATTACGCAGATTAGTATTAAAGCGACGACCACTGAAAAACTAGGTTTTACTGGCCGTCAGGAAGGTATTTTGGCGAGTGCAGTTGTACTACTTTCACATCAAGCAAAATGATCTGCATTGATCATGGATTGTTGGAGTTCTTGTGTTGCTTTACGACCTTGTAGTTGTAGAGCAATACTATGAATGAGACCCGTCCATGTTTCATTAGGTTCCCAGATTTCATGTAACAGCGCTTGCGCGGTCGGTAGATCAATATTCATATAAAATTGACGATAGAGATACATCAAGCTACTCACACGCATATTCTTGGCACAATGCAGCCAAACCACTTCATTCTGAACAAGATGATCGATTAAATCTAAAACAAGTAGGCATTGTTCTGAGCAAGGTACATCCCAATCAATAGGAATGTGAATATAGTTAAGACCTAGGTCTAAACAAATTTGATCTTGTTTAACTAAATGATTTTCAGATTTACTCGTTGCGATATTGATGACAGTGCTGCATCCATACTCTTTAATTAGTTGCAACTCTTCAGTAGAAGGTTGAGCTGAAGTAAAGAGGTGTTCATGCACTAAGGAAAAACTAGGAATTTGTGTGAGTGTTTGTTCTAATGAAGTCATCATGTACGCTATCGCAAGCATTTAATCGTGTCGATAAACTACTATAAGTGTTTTTGTTGGAGTGTTCAATTTAAGCGTATAAATAAAAACAGCACCACGAGGATGCTGTTTATAGGATCAAAGTAAGCGCGAATACAAGCTTAATCTTTTTTCATATTCTCATTGAGTAAAAATTCCATCAATGCTTTCTGTGCATGTAAGCGGTTTTCTGCTTCATCCCAAACGACCGCATTTTTGTGATCTAACATGTTTTCAGAAATCTCTTCACCACGATGTGCTGGCAAACAATGCATAAATAAACAATCAGGATGAGCGAGATCCATCAATTGTTCATTGACTTGGAAATCTGCAAATGCTTTTTCACGAAGCTTTTGTTCTTCTTCCTGTCCCATGCTTGCCCATACGTCGGTGACAATCAGGTCGGCATTTACAGCAGCATCTTCTGCTTTGTTAAAGACTTCCACACAATCTGCAAACTCAGCTAGGAATTCTGGTTTTGGCTCATAGCCTTCAGGAGAGGCGATTTTGAGTTTAAAGCCCATCATATGTGCAGCTTCAACATATGAGTTACACATATTGTTGCCATCACCGATCCAAGCGACAGTTTTGCCTTCAATACTGCCACGATGCTCTTGGAACGTTTGCAGGTCGGCAAGGAGTTGACAAGGATGATGGTCATCAGTGAGACCATTGATCACAGGTACTTTTGAATAGGATGCAAAGCGTTCAACAATATCATGACCAAATGTGCGAATCATGACGATGTCAAGCATACTTGAGATAACACGAGCAGAATCTTCGATGGGTTCACCACGACCAAGTTGTGTATCGCGCGGGGAAAGGAAGATCGCACTGCCACCGAACTGGCAAATACCTGCTTCAAAAGAAATGCGGGTACGCGTGCTCGATTTCTCAAAAATCATTCCCAAAACTTTACCAGCAAATGGTTGATACAACGTATTGCTATGCTGCATGCGTTTAAGTTCTTGTGCGCGATCTAAAATGCGTTGCAGTTCTAAAGAAGATAGGTCACGTAAAGTTAGAAAATGCCGAAGCGCCATAGCTACTCCCACAATAATTATTGAGTAAAAACAATAATTAATTGTTGTTTGACGGGTGGTGAATAAAAAAGAATTGAATACTATACTACAGGTATTCGAAAATGCAAAAGAATTAGACCTTTTGATGAGCTTTTAAAAACAAATCTACTGAATATTGAATATAATCAAAGATTTCTAGATCATTTTCTGGGATCTTTAAGCCCATTAAAATGCGCCATTCGACATCACGTAAAATACCGAAATACATTGTTGCTGAGTAATGTGGTTGTGTGCAGATGATTTCATTTTTGAGATGGGATTGATGTAGTGCACATGCGATTGTATTTTGAACATTCACCGCACATTTATCATAGAAATAATTTGCCAGTTGAGCATCTTTCTGGGTTTGCTCTGTAAACATGCGCATAAATGCAATATTTTCTGGTTTGATAATGTGGTGGTAAAAGCGTTGAAGCGTTTGAGTTAAATAATGATTCAAACTGACACAATCTGGAGAGTAAGGTAAACATACACCATTAAAAAAAACCTCTCTTCGATAATCACAAATCGCAGTAAAAAGTCCTTCTTTATTACCAAAGTATTTATAAATAGAGGCTTTTGATCCTCCAGCATGACTTACGATGTCATCCAAAGAAACATCATCATAACCCTTTTCAAGAAATAGATCGGTTGCACAAAGTAATAGCGCAAGACGACGCTCTTGTCCGCGACGGGTTTGAGGCTGTTCACAGTTTGGGTAACAAATATCTGCCATTGTATTCGGTACTATTGATGGTGGGGTTGCGATTATTATAGCAAAAACCATATGTGTTGTATGGTGTTCTAGAGGAAGTTGTTTTCTCCTGTTAAATAGAAAAAAGCGAGCTGATATTGAGCTCGCTTTTTTAATGACTTCTAAGGCTTAGGCTGAACGAATTTCTTCATCGTCATCATCTTCAGTCGAGTCCATGCCAAGCTCTTTAAGTTTACGGGTTAGGGTGTTGCGTCCCCAACCTAAAAGCTCAGCGGCATGACGTTTTCGACCACGGGTTTGCTGTAAAGCTGCTGTGATCAGTGTGCGCTCGAACATCGGTGTTGCAATATCAAGTATTTTCATTTCACCATTTTTGAGTTTTTGGATAGCCCATTGTGCCAATAACTCATCCCAATGATGAACAGCAATTCTTTCCACAATATTAGGATTGCTCGGAACTGTTGAGGCTGCTCCATCATTTGGTGATTTTTGGATCGAAACTTGTTTAAGTTCAGCAGGTAAGTCCTCTGGATAAACTTCACGACCTGTGATCATTACTGTAAGCCAACGACACGTATTTTCGAGTTGGCGAACGTTACCTGGCCATGGCAACTGCTGCATGTAGTCCGTGGTTTCGGTACGTAAAATTTTAGGACTCACGCCGAGTTCTTTACCTGCACGTGCTAAGAAATGCTGTGCAAGCATAGGGATGTCTTCGCTTCGATGAGCAAGTTTAGGAATATGAATACGAATGACATTCAAGCGGTGATATAAGTCTTCACGGAAACGACCTTCATTTACAAGTTTTTCGAGGTCTTGATGTGTCGCTGCGACAATTCGTACATCCACTTTCACAGGAATGTGACCGCCAACGCGGTAGAATTCACCGTCCGCAAGAACACGGAGCAAACGTGTTTGGGTTTCAAACGGCATATCGCCAATTTCATCAAGGAATAAAGTGCCACCATTCGCTTGTTCAAAACGACCTTGATGTTGTGTGTTAGCCCCTGTAAATGCGCCTTTTTCATGACCAAATAACTCGGTTTCAATCAAGTCCTTTGGAATAGCAGCCATGTTTAGTGCAATAAAAGGTTTAGCGCGACGAGGTGAGTGTTTATGCAATGCATGGGCAACCAACTCTTTACCTGTACCAGATTCACCATTGATTAGAACAGTAATATGGGATTGCGATAAACGTCCAATGGCACGAAATACTTCCTGCATAGCAGGAGATTCACCAATAATTTCGGTCGATTGCAGTGGTGAAGCAGTTTTGGTTGCTTCTTGTTGCTGCAATTTATTGATATGTAAGATTGCACGATTAACGAGTGCAAGTGCTTCATCAATATCAAAAGGTTTTGGTAAATACTCAAAAGCACCTGTTTGATAACTAGAGACAGCTGATTCAAGATCAGAATGTGCTGTCATAATAATTACAGGTAAATCAGGGTGTGAGTTCTTAACCTTAGATAAGAATGTTAAACCGTCAATTCCTGGCATGCGGATGTCGGTCAGAATGACATCTGGTGCATCATCATGTAAGCGCTCAAGAGCAGTTTGTGCTTCTTCAAAGTTGGTGACATCAAAACCTTCTTCTTTGAATGTTTTTTCAAGTACCCAACGCATGGCACGATCGTCATCTATAACCCAAATTTTATTTCGTGACATGGTTTGACTCCCAAGGTAGATATAAGCTAAATACGGTTTTTCCAGCAACGGATTGACATTCAATCATTCCGTTATGTTGATGCATAATGTTTTGAGCAATACTAAGCCCCAGTCCTGTACCTTTAGCACGTCCTGTGACCAGTGGATAAAAAACAGACTCCAGAATACTTTCCGGTACGCCTGGTCCATTGTCTTCTATGTCGATTCGGATCGTTGATCGATTTAACACGCCATTAATTGTGACAAGTCGTTGAATCCGAGTTCTTAAAATCAGTTCAGGTTCAGAATCAACAAAGAAATCCTTATTTTCAGTCATGGCTTGTACTGCATTAACACTAATGTTGAGCATGACTTGAATGAGTTGGTCACGATCAGCCATCACGTCAGGCAATGAAAGATCGTAATCACGAGTGATCTTGATTTTCTTTTTAGTTTGGTTGGTAATTAATGAGCGTACTCGCTCAAGTGGCTCATGCACATTGACATGCTCGTAACTAGGCAGTTGGCGTGAACCAAGCATCGTATCTGCGAGGTTGGTCAGCCGATCTACTTCACTAATAATAATGTCCGTAAATTCACCATAACTATCATCATTTAAGCTGCGCGCGAGTAGCTGAGTTGCACCACGTATTCCAGCCAATGGATTCTTGATTTCATGTGCGACTCCTCGAACGAGTTGACGAGCAACTTGATGCTGTTGAACTAGATTTTCTTCTTTCGAAATTTTCAGCATGCGATCAATCGGGTTGAGCTCAATTAAAAGTAAACTAGATTGATTTTTACCTGTATTGAGTTGTGAAACTGTATAATCGACATGGATGGATTTGAAGTTGACATTTATTACAGCTTCACGACGAGTGTAATGTTGTCCGCTTTTCAAGGTATTTAATAAAGCTTCATAGGTGTTAAATGGATCATCATGCGCATGTAATAGATTTAACACAGGCTGACCAGATGCACGTAGCAAACTAATATCAAATAATGCTTCACATGCTGAATTTAAATAAAAAATATTAAGCTGACTATCGACCAATAAAATAGCAGTTGTTAGGTTATCGACCAGTAGTCGATAGTCGATAGTGTTATGTTGATCCATTTGTGAATCGTCCTGTTTTAAAATGGCGCAATTAAATATCAATTTGAATAGATTGCCATTAACTTCTTAAATGTACGTTATGCAAAATGCAAGCCAACTTTGTATTGGCTAATTTTCAATAGCTTATTGATGAATACATCCATTTATACGGTATTTTTCACATAGATAGGATGATTTAATAATTTTATCATGTTCCAAAATGGTGCATGTGTGGATTTTTATCAAAACTTTGGTTGTATTTTGGTGCATTACACAAAGAGATGGCTTTGTAGCTATGCGTAAGGCGAGAAAAGACATACAATACGCCGATTCAAGTGGAGCGCAGATTCATGAAGACCCCCAAAGTCGGTTTTGTATCTTTAGGTTGTCCTAAGGCATTGGTAGATTCTGAACGAATTTTAACTCAGTTAAAGACTGAAGGTTATCAAGTTGCATCAGATTATGATGGTGCAGATTTGGTTGTGATTAACACCTGTGGTTTTATTGAATCTGCAGTACAAGAGTCTTTAGATGCGATTGGCGAAGCCATGAGCGAAAATGGTCGAGTTATCGTTACAGGTTGCCTAGGTAAGGACGAAGATAAAATCCGCCAAATGCACCCAAATGTTTTAAAAGTAACAGGTGCTGCGGCATATCAAGATGTGATGGAAGCTGTGCATGAGTATGTACCAGCACCACCAAAACACAATCCATTTATTGATTTAGTTCCTGAGCAAGGTGTGCGTTTAACGCCAAAGCATTATGCTTATTTGAAAATCTCAGAAGGATGTAACCACCGTTGTACATTCTGCATCATCCCAAGTATGCGTGGTGACTTGGTTTCTCGTCCTGTAGGTCAAGTGCTCGATGAAGCAGCAGCGCTTAAGCGTGCGGGCGTAAAAGAAGTTTTGGTGATTTCCCAAGATACTTCTGCGTATGGTGTAGATACTAAGTACAAGTTGGATTTTTGGAATGGGCAGCCAGTCAAAACCAAATTCTATGATATGTGTGAGGCACTTGGTCAATTAGGTATATGGGTACGTTTACATTACGTTTATCCTTATCCACATGTGGATGCTGCGATTGATTTAATGGCACAAGGCAAAATTTTACCTTATTTAGATATCCCTTTTCAGCACGCCAGTCCGCGCATCTTAAAATTGATGAAGCGACCAGCTCACAGTGAAAATACATTAGAGCGCCTTAAATTGTGGCGTGAAAAATGTCCTGAATTGGTGATTCGTTCTACTTTTGTTGTTGGTTTCCCTGGCGAAACAGAAGAAGATTTTCAAATGCTCTTAGATTGGTTGAAAGAAGCACAACTTGATCGTGTTGGATGCTTTACATATTCGCCAGTTGAAGGTGCGACAGCAAATGATTTGCCAGATCATGTACCAGAAGAAGTAAAACAAGAACGCTATGAACGTTTTATGGAAGTTCAGCAGCAAATTTCGGCTGCTAAATTACAAAAGCGTATTGGTCAGCGAATGATCGTGTTAGTTGATAGTTTGGAAGAAGAGTTCCCAGTTGCAGTCGCACGTTCGTATGCTGATGCACCAG
Source organism: Acinetobacter haemolyticus (assembly GCF_003323815.1). Classification (NCBI taxonomy): domain Bacteria; kingdom Pseudomonadati; phylum Pseudomonadota; class Gammaproteobacteria; order Moraxellales; family Moraxellaceae; genus Acinetobacter; species Acinetobacter haemolyticus. The sequence continues at coordinate 1,916,698 of NZ_CP030880.1, read as the reverse complement.
AGATTGATGGTAATGTTTTTGTTGAAGATATCGACAAGAGTGTAATTCAAGCAGGTAATTTGCTTGAGGTCGAAATTACAGATGCGGATGAATATGATTTATTTGCAAAGTTAATTGCGATTAAATCTACTTAATGTTGAATGAGATATAAAGAATAATTTTTGAGATTGGTCGGTTTGGAGTAACAGTATGTCAACGTCTAAAAATCCACGTTATGCGCGAATTTTGCTAAAGCTTTCGGGTGAAGCTTTAGCTGGAAATAAAGATATGGGTATCGATGCCCAAGTTCTAGATCAAATGTCACTTTCAATTGCGCACCTAGTAGGTTTGGGTGTTCAGGTCGGTATCGTGGTTGGTGGTGGTAATTTATACCGCGGTAGCCAATTGCAAAAAGACGGCTTGGTTGGACGTGTAACTGGCGATCAAATGGGAATGTTGGCAACCGTTATGAATGGCCTAGCAATGCGAGATGCATTGGTTCGTCGCAATATTAAAACCCGTTTAATGTCAGCTTTGTCGATCGGAACAGTGGTGGAGTCATATTCTAGTCGCGATGCGATTCGCCATTTAAGTCAAGGCGAGGTTTGTGTTTTTGTAGCAGGTACAGGCAATCCATTCTTTACAACTGATACTGCGGCTTGCTTGCGTGGTATTGAGATCGAAGCGAATTTGATCTTAAAAGCAACCAAAGTTGATGGTGTATATAATAAAGATCCAAGTAAATATGATGACGCTGTAAAATATGACAATCTGACTTTTGATCAAGTGCTTGATGAAAAGCTAGGTGTAATGGATCTTACCGCAATTTGTTTATGTCGTGACCATAATGTGCCATTACAAGTCTTTGATATGAACAAATCTGGTGCATTGCTTTCCGTCGTAATGGGCGAAAAAGAAGGAACTCACGTTACGAACTAATGTACGTAAGCCTGAAAGCTCTTTATACTACGCATAATTTTTTTGTAATATCTCATGAATAAGTAAGGAAGATCATATGATTAACGATCTTAAAAAAGACGCAGAAGACCGTATGAATAAGTCACTTGACTCGTTAGAACATGGTTTTGCCAAGGTTCGTACTGGACGTGCTCACCCATCAATTTTAAATGGTGTGATGGTTCCTTACTATGGTTCTGATGTTCCGCTTAACCAAGTTGCAAACATTGGGCTTGAGGATTCACGTACTTTACTCGTGCAACCATTCGAACGTTCAATGGTTTCTGCAATTGATAAAGCGATACGTGAGGCAGGTTTAGGATTGAATCCTATTACGGCTGACGCTATTCGTGTACCAATGGCAGCATTGACGGAGGAAACTCGTCGCGATATGCAAAAAGTTGCACGTAATGAAGCAGAAAATGCAAAAGTGGCGATTCGAAATATTCGTCGTGATGTATTGGGTGATATCAAAGCATTATTGAAAGAAAAAGAAATTTCTGAAGATGATGATCGTCGTGCATCAGATGAAATTCAAAAAATTACGGATAAATTTGTTGCCGAGGTTGATAAGCGTCTTGCAGCGAAAGAAGCAGAATTGATGAAGGTCTGATTTATGACCTCATCAGAAGAACATCATCCTCCTCAACATGTTGCCATCATTATGGATGGCAACAATCGTTTTGCTAAAAAAAAGCAAATGCAAAAAGGCGATGGACATCGTGAGGGTAAAAATGTCCTAGATCCTGTCGTTGAACACTGTAAAAGATCAGGTGTACGTGCTTTAACTGTTTTTGCATTTTCAAGTGAAAATTGGAATCGACCACAATATGAGGTTGATTTACTCATGCAGTTGCTCAAAGAAACAATCTATGAGCAGCTTCCTCGTATGGAAAAATTCAATATTGCATTACGTTTTATTGGTGATCGATCTAGATTATCAGAAGAATTACGGGATTTGATGCAAGAAGCGGAGCAGAAAACAGCTGCGTTTGATTCTATGACACTTTCTATTGCAATTAGTTATGGTGGTATGTGGGATATGGCACATGCTGCAAAATCTATTGCTGAAGATGTGGTTGCAGGAAAGCTCCAAACAGATCAGATAAATGTTGATTTATTTGATAAATATGTCAGTCTAAATGATTTACCAGCTGTCGATTTGTTGATTCGTACAGGCGGTGATTATCGTTTGTCTAACTTCTTGCTGTGGCAGGCGGCCTATGCGGAGTTGTATTTTACCGATACTTTATGGCCAGAATTTACCATAAAGGAGTTAGATCACGCATTCCGTGTTTTCTCAGGGCGAGAAAGACGTTTTGGTAAAACCTCTGAACAAATTCAACAAGCGAAAATAGAGAATTAATAATGTTTGAGCGGATTATTACCGCATTGGTGTTAGTTGCAGTTGTTTTAAGTTGCATGTTTGCAACGCAATCACATTATCCAATGTTTGTGCTTATGATTTTAGCTGCGGGGGTAGCAGGTTATGAGTGGTTTAAACTCATGCCTCGTGTTCAAACGACTGCATCAAAACCCAAAGCATGGGTATATGGTGGCTTTGTTGCACTAGTTTCGACACTTGCATTGTTTTATGATGATGTTGCACTGTTACTTTGGGCTGCATCTATTCTCACTTGGCTAGGTAGTATTTATTGGGTGAGGAATTATCCCGAATCTGATAATTGGTACAATCCGTCATTATATCTTATTGGCTTTATCTTAATTTCAGCTGCGGTTACAGCGCTATATGCGGTTTGGCATAGTTCGCCATGGTGGTTAATGTATTTGTTCCTTTTGGTTTGGGGAGCAGATAGTGGGGCTTATTTTGTGGGTCGTAAGTTTGGTCAAAAGAAACTTGCACCTTCAGTCAGTCCAAATAAATCACTAGAAGGTTTGTATGGTGGTATTGCAACAACTGTAATTATTATGTTGGTTGTTCAATATTTCTATCTAAATCTAACAATTGTACAGTTGATCCTATTTTTAATGCTCTCCATCATTACTGTATTTGCGTCAGTTTTAGGTGACTTATTTGAATCTATGATTAAGCGTCGTGCAGGTATTAAAGATTCTGGACGCGTGTTGCCAGGTCATGGTGGTGTGCTTGATCGTATTGATTCTTTACTTGCAGCCGCTCCGATTTTTGCAGCTGGAATGTATATTTTAAAACTTATTGGTGTAGATCTTTAGATGACTCAAGCTGTATGTATATTGGGTGTTACGGGCTCAATTGGACAAAGTACTTTAAGAGTATTACAACAACACCCAGATCAATACTCAGTATTTGCAGTTTCTGCTTATAGTCGTTTAGATGAACTTTTAGAAATTTGTAAACAATTTCATCCGAAAGTTGTTGTGGTTCCAAATAAAAAAGCATTGGAATTACAACAAAGATTCAAGCAAGAAAATTTAAACAATATTGAAATATTAACCGATGAAGCAGGTCTTGTTGCAATAGCTGAGCATTCAGAAGTTGATATTGTGATGGCAGCAATCGTCGGTGCTGCTGGGCTTTTGCCGACCTTGGCTGCGGTCAAGGCAGGCAAGCGTGTATTACTTGCGAATAAAGAGTCACTGGTGATGTCTGGTGATATCATGATGCAAGCTGCTAAGCAACATAATGCATTGTTATTGCCTGTAGACTCCGAACATAATGCAATTTTTCAATCACTTCCACATGATTATTTAGATGCTGAAAGAACGGGACAACCTCAGTTAGGCGTGTCTCGTATCCTATTAACAGCATCAGGTGGTCCATTTTTAAATCATTCGTTGGAACAATTATCCAAGGTCACTCCTCAACAAGCGTGCAAGCATCCGAATTGGTCGATGGGGCAAAAGATTTCTGTTGATTCTGCAACTCTGATGAATAAGGGGTTGGAATTGATAGAGGCGTGTCATTTGTTTTCAATATCCGAACATTTTGTTACAGTTGTTGTCCATCCACAAAGTATTATTCATTCGATGGTGCAATATGTGGATGGTTCGACTTTGGCACAAATGGGTAATCCTGATATGTGTACACCAATTGCACATGCATTGGCTTGGCCAAAACGTTTGGCAACAGATGTTCCGGCGTTAAATTTATTTGATACGGCACAGCTTGATTTTCAAGCACCTGATATTATTAAGTTTCCTGCATTGGATTTAGCTCGTCAAGCGATGCGTGCAGGCGGTTTGGCACCAACGATCTTAAATGCTGCGAATGAAATTGCTGTTTCGGCTTTTTTGCAGCATAAAATTAAGTTTACAGCGATTCCTGAAGTTGTTGGACATACTTTACAAGTTGTACAAAACGCTAAAGCAGAAAATATAGACATCATTTTGCATACTGATATGATCGCTAGACAAGTTGCAGAGACGTATATTGTGGATATAGGGGGCTAAATCGTATGAATGCACTATTTATGATTGTTGCAGCGATTTTATTACTTGGTCCACTTATCGCTATTCATGAATTTGGTCATTATTGGGTTGCTCGTAAATTAGGTGTCAAAGTCTTGGTTTATTCCATTGGTTTTGGTCCTACGTTATTGAAATGGCAATCCAAAAAATCAGGTATTCAATATCAGCTTTCTGCATTACCTTTGGGCGGTTACGTCAAAATGCTCGATGAGCGTGAGGGAAATGTCGCTGAAAAGGATCTTCCTTATGCATTTAATCGACAATCACCTTGGAAAAGGATTGCGATTGTTGCAGCAGGGCCGTTGGTTAACTTGATTTTTGCTGTATTACTGTTCTGGATTTTATTTTTACCCGCTCAGGAACAATTGAACACACGTATTGGCAAGATCATGCCGGATACTGTTGCTGCACAGGTTGATTTACAGGTGGGTGACAAAGTGGTTGCTGTTGATGGTCAGTCAACACCAACTTGGGAAAAACTAAATTTTGCATTAATTAACCGTATTGGTGAGTCTGGGCAGGTTTCAGTCGTTGTAGACCGTGAGGGTTCTGAAAAACAATTTAATTTGCCGATTCAGAACTTCCTTAAAGATCAAAGTCAGTCTCCTTTGGATGCATTGGGGTTTTTACCTTATCGGCCGATGATTCCAGCAGTAGTAAAAGAGTTGACTACTGATGGTGCTGCAATACGTCAAGGCATGAAAGAGGGTGATCGAATTGTTGCGATTAATAATGTCGCAATGAATGACTGGTTTGATGTGGTTAATGTAGTACAAAACTCTCCAGAAAAATTGCTGAACGTAGATGTAATGCGTCAGGGTGAATTGGTTCATTTACAGATGATCCCTCGTGGTCAACGTGACAATATGGGTAACGTTACCGGTGTTTTGGGTGTTAAAAGTGATGCAGGTAAAGTCACGATACCAAATGAATATAAGCAAACAATTCAGTACACACCTTTAGAGGCTTTAGGTGTAGCTTTTGATAAAACAGTGCAACTTTCACAGATGATTTTTAACTCGATCGTTAAAATGATTCGAGGATTGATTGGTCTGGATAATTTATCTGGTCCAATTACGATTGCTAAAGTGGCTGGACAAAGTGCGGAAATGGGATGGCAAACTTTTATTTCCTTTATGGCACTTATGAGTGTGAGCTTGGGGATTTTAAACCTGTTGCCAATTCCTATGCTTGATGGTGGTCATCTAGTTTATTACTTTATCGAGATCATCCGTGGAAAACCTGTTTCTGAACAAATACAGATATTGGGTCTAAAAGTTGGTATGTTACTGCTCGGTAGCATGATGCTTTTGGCTTTATTTAACGACTTCATGCGTTTATAAAAACGCAAATGGAATTTAACTTACTGGAAAATATATGGGCATGCGTCACACACATTTATTAATGCCTTTGGCACTGGTTAGTGCGATGGCAGTGGTACAACAAGCATACGCAGCAGATGAGTTTCTTGCACGAGATATACGAATTGATGGGCTAGTGCGTTTAACACCTGCAAGTATCTATTCGATGTTACCAATAAATAGTGGTGATCGTGTAAGTGACCCAATGATCGCGGAAGCAATTCGTAGCTTATATGCTTCGGGTTTGTTTGATGATATCAAGGCATATAAGCAAAATGATGTTTTGATCTTCAACGTTGTCGAGCGACCAGTTATTTCAAAACTGGAATTTAAAGGCAATAAACTCATTCCTAAAGAAGCCTTAGAACAAGGCTTAAAGAAAATGGGTATTGCTGAAGGAGAGGTTTTCAAAAAATCTGCGTTACAGATTATTGAAACTGAACTAGAGCAACAATATACCCAACAAGGGCGTTATGATGCTGATGTGACGGTTGAAACCGTAGCACGACCAAATAACCGTGTTGAGTTGATGTTGAATTTCAACGAAGGTACTGCAGCAAAAGTTTTCGATATCAATATTATCGGCAATACAGTATTTAGTGATAGTGATATCAAGCAAGCCTTTGCGGTAAAAGAAAGTGGTTGGGCTTCTATTGTTACCCGTAATGACCGTTACGCTCGTGAGAAAATGGCAGCAAGCTTAGAGGCTTTACGTGCACTGTATCTCAACAAGGGTTATATCAATTTTAATATTATTAATTCACAACTAAATATCAGTGAAGATAAAAAAAATATCTTTATTGAAGTTTCAGTAGATGAAGGCAGTCAGTTTAAGTTTGGTGAAACCAAATTTTTAGGTGATGCACTTTACAAACCAGAAGAGTTGAATGCCTTAAAGCTTTATAAAGATGGTGAGACTTATTCGCAAGAGCGTGTAAATGCGGTTAAGCAATTATTACTGCGTAAGTATGGTAATGCAGGTTATTACTACGCTGAAGTCAATGTCGTTCCAGATATTAATAATGAAACGGGTATTGTTAATCTAAATTATTATGTGAATCCTGGGCAGCAAGTTACAGTTCGTCGTGTTAACTTTTCAGGAAACAATAAAACTGCTGACGAAGTCTTACGCCGCGAAATGCGTCAGATGGAAGGTGCTTTAGCCAGTAATGAAAAAATTGACCTGTCTAAAATCCGTCTAGAACGTACTGGTTTCTTTAAAACTGTAGATGTGAAGCCTGTTCGTGTTCCGAACTCACCAGATCAGGTAGATCTGAATGTTGCCGTAGAAGAGCAACACTCAGGTACAACCACGCTTGCTGTGGGTTATTCACAAAATGGTGGTGTGACGTTCCAAGCGGGCTTAAGTCAAACCAACTTTATGGGAACTGGTAATCGTGTTGCGATAGATCTTTCTCGTTCAGAGACACAAGATTACTACAACTTAAGTGTGACTGATCCATACTTTACGATTGATGGTGTAAGTCGTGGTTACAATGTTTATTACCGTAAGACAAAGCTGAATGAAAACTATAACGTTAACAACTACGTAACGGATAGTATCGGTGGTAGTTTAAGTTTTGGTTATCCAATTGATGAAAATCAGAGTTTAAGTGCTTCACTTGGTATTGATCAGACTAAAGTCAGAACTGGTCCAAGTGTATCGACTTATATTCGTGATTATTTACTTGCAAATGGTGGGAAGACTACGGGATCTTCTACTTGGTGTCCAAGTGGCGAAAATGAGACGGTGTTTGACCCCGATAATCCACTTACTCCGAAACCAGAACCAGGAACATGTAAAGGGGGATTTGAGGACTATAACAGTGCATTTGAAGGTGAATTCCTGACCTATATGCTTAATTTAGGTTGGTCATATAATACACTCAATCGCCCTGTATTCCCGACTTCCGGTATGTCGCATCGTGTAGGTCTTGAAGTTGGTCTTCCAGGTAGTGATGTCGACTATCAAAAACTAACTTATGATGCCCAAGCATTTAAATCATTAGGTGCGGGCTTTGTTCTCCGTGGTTACGGAAAGTTAGGTTATGGTAATGATTTACCATTCTATAAAAACTTCTATGCAGGTGGTTATGGTTCGGTGCGTGGTTATGATAACAGTTCATTAGGACCTAGATATCCAAGCGTGATTTTCCAAGAAACAAACCGGAATGACCCTGATCCAGAGGAAGTGGGTGGTAATGCACTTGTTCAGTTTGGTACTGAATTGGCATTACCAGTACCATTCAAAGGCGATTGGGCACGACAAGTGCGTCCAGTCATATTTGCTGAAGGTGCACAAGTTTTCGATACCAAATGTGATATTTCAAATAGCGCGTATGGTGAGAAAGGTATGATCCTGAACGGTCAAGCCATTTCTGATGTTAAGCAATACTGTAAAGATAATTACGGTTTAGATTTTGGAAATTTACGTTATAGCGTAGGCGTTGGTTTTACATGGATTACCATGATTGGACCTTTATCACTGAGCTATGCTTACCCGCTTAATGATAAGAAGGGTGATGATACTAAATCAATCCAATTCGAAATTGGTCGTACTTTCTAAGTACGACCTCGGTTAAATTTGTAAAATATATAAAGGACGGACTCATGAAAACATTAACAGCACTGGTATTCGGTTTGGGTTTAACTGTATCAGCTTTTAGCAATGCTGCTGGTATAGCAGTGGTAGACTTAGCAAAAGTTGTAGAAAGCAGCACTTATCTCAAACAACAAAATGCAAGCTTAGGTCAGTCAGTAAAACCAACATCGACGAAGTTAGAGCAGTTAGGCAAAGAAATCGAGACTTTACAGCAACGTGCTCAATCGGCAAATCAAGCGGATTTGCAGAAACTTTCGGCTCAGTACCAAGCAAAAGTGAATGAATTCAATACGACACAACAAAGCTTGCAGACTAAAGTTCAGTCAACTTTGCAAACGATGAATACCACTTTTGAGAATCGTGTGAAGCAAGCAGCTGAACAATTGCGTAAAGAGAACAATTTAGACTTTATTTTGAATAAAAATTCTACGATTGCCTCTGACGCTCAGTATGATTTAACTGATAAAATGATTCAAAAGGTCAATGCAATGAAATAATCAATGAATAGACGTAGTTACCGTTTAGAAGAAATTGCTCACCTTGTACAAGGTGAGTTTTTTGGTGAAAAAGACTTCGAAATTTTTAACTTAGCAAGTTTAGAACAAGCACAAAGTCAGCACATAAGTTTTGTAAATGGTGATAAGTATTTAGCACAGGCTGAGTCAAGTCTTGCTGGCGTTTATATCGTCACACCGACATTAAAAGCGCAATTGAAAGATAAGAAAAACTTTATTGTTGTTGAAAATCCTTATTTAGCTTTCGCAATGTTAACCCATGTTTTTGCAAAAAAAATAACTCAACGTGGAATTGAAAGCACAGCCCAGATCCATCCTTCAGCTATCATCGCAGATGATGCCTATATTGGTCATTATGCTGTAATTGGTGAAAACTGTGTGGTTGGTGCTAACACGATTATTCAAGCTCATGTATTTTTAGATGATCATGTTGAAGTGGGCAAAGATGGTTTCATTGATACTCATGTGACGATCACAGGCGAAGCAAAACTTGGTGATCGTGTTCGTATTCATGCAAATACAGTGATTGGCTCTGAAGGTTTTGGTTTTGCACCATACCAAGGAAAATGGCATCGAATTGCCCAGTTGGGTTCTGTTCGTATCGGAAATGATGTTCGTATCGGTTCAAATTGCAGCATTGATCGTGGTGCTTTAGATGACACAATTTTAGAAGATGGTGTCATTATTGATAACCTTGTGCAAATCGCTCACAATGTACAGATCGGTGAAAACACTGCGATAGCAGCAAATTGTGGTATTGCAGGAAGTGCGAAGATTGGCAAAAACTGCATACTTGGTGGGGCGAGTGGGGTTGTTGGACACCTAGAAATCACAGATAATGTGACACTTACAGCAATGTCAATGGTCACAAAAAATATTTATGAAGCTGGAACCTATTCTTCAGGAATGGGACTTTTTGAAAATAAGCACTGGAAAAAGACGATTGTACGTTTAAGACAATTAGCAGATGTGCCATTGACCCAAATAATGAAAAGACTGGATCATATGCAAGCTCAATTAGAGTCCCTTGAATCAACCTTAAAGTTACGTAAATAATTTATTATGACCGAGTCTACATTACCAGCATTTACAATGCCTGAATTACCAATGGATATTCTCACCATTCGTGAATATTTACCGCATCGTTATCCTTTTTTATTGGTTGACAGAGTAACAGACGTTACAGAGAACAGCATCGTTGGCTATAAAAATGTGACGATCAACGAGGAGTTTTTCCAAGGGCACTTTCCAGCTTACCCAATTATGCCTGGTGTTTTAATCATTGAAGCATTAGCGCAAGTCTCTGGTATTCTGGGTTTTGTACTCACTAACCAAAAGCCAAAAGCAGGTTCATTATTTTTATTTGCCGGTGCAGAAAAAATAAGATTTAAGAAACAGGTTGTTGCGGGTGACCAGCTTGTCTTAAAATCTGAACTTGTGATGCAAAAACGTGGCATTTACAAGTACAATTGTACTGCAAGTGTTGACGGCATTGTTGCGGCAACAGCTGAGATTATTATTTCACACCAGAAAATTGAGCAGGCATGAGTAGTCAAAATTTAATACATCCTACAGCAATTATTGATCCGTCTGCAGAAATCGCATCTGATGTGCAGATCGGACCTTATTGTATTGTGGGTCCAAATGTAAGTATTGACACAGGTACAAAATTACACTCACATGTAGTGATTGGTGGTTTTACACGGATTGGTAAAAATAACGATATTTTTCAATTCGCAAGTGTTGGGGAAATCTGCCAAGATTTGAAGTATAAAGGCGAAGAAACTTGGTTAGAAATTGGGGATCACAACACGATTCGTGAGCATTGCACATTACACCGCGGTACTGTACAGGATCAAGGTCTGACTAAAATTGGTAGTCATAACCTTTTTATGGTCAATACGCACATTGCACATGACTGTATTATTGGTGATCACAATATTTTTGCCAACAACGTGGGTATTGCTGGACATGTACATGTGGGAAATCATGTCATTGTTGGTGGTAATGCTGGTGTACATCAATTCTGTCGAATCGATTCATATAGTATGATTGGTGGTGCTGCGTTGATCCTGAAAGATGTGCCTGCTTATGTGTTGGCTTCCGGTAATCCTGCACATGCGCATGGTTTAAATATCGAAGGTATGCGACGTAAAGGTTGGTCTAGAGAAACGATTCAGGGTCTAAGAACTGCATACAAACTGATTTATAAATCGGGTTTGACAACTGAACAAGCAATTGAGCAAATTCGAAATGAGATTTTAGGCTCAGTTTCAGAAGCGCAGTTGTTGATTGACTCATTAGAACAATCAACACGTGGCATCGTACGATAATTTATTGGTCATCTAAAAAGACACCTCGGTGTCTTTTTTTATTTGTACAATTTAAGGTTCAACTTCAACATATTGCTGTCGATATTGCTTAGGTGATAATTCAAAAGTTCGTTTAAATGCTTGGCTGAAAGCCGTTTCAGATGAATAGCCCACTTTATTGGCGATGACTTGTATAGAGTAGTTGCTTTTACGTAAATATTGGCTTGCTAGGCGCATACGATGCTGTTGTAAATAGGCGAGAGGAGACTCACCAATTACTTCATGGAATAAACTCGCAAACTTCGAGCGTGACATACAGCACTGCTCTGCAAGGGATTCGACAGTCCAAGCATCTTCCGGATGATTGTGAATCGCTGCGAGACTATTACTAAGCTCGGGGTGATTTAATGCACTAAGCCAGCCATGTTGACTCGAAATTTGTTGAATATGGTCGCGGATACATTTGATTAGTAAAATATTAACTAGATGATCGATAATAATATCTCGACCTGCTTGAATATTTTGAGTCTCTAATGCCAGAAAATGTAATCCAATTTGCAGCCATTCAGGCGCTGTATTATCACCTTGTTGAATATGAATGAGTGAGGGTAGAGCTTGAATAAATGGACGAGCCATAATCGTATCAATTTGACATCGAATGGTAAGTATCAGATTTTTTTCAGATGACTCTGTACCAAACTCAACTGCTTCTTCACGATGACCATCAAACAATTTTGAGATATCAACCGCATCAATAAGCTTGGTGATGGCATTATCTGCGCCTGTATGTGCCTGTCCCGATGGGATTAAGACAATTTCACCTGCATGTGCGACGAGATTATTCTGCGCATCAATTTGAATATATACTGAACCGACTAAAACAATATGTACGATCAAAGCAGCTTGATCTTGGCAAATGAATCCCCATTCTCCTTGTGTTTTCAAATAGATATATTCAGTGTGATTTAAATGAATATCTGCAAAAATTTTACTTAAGGCGTCCATATGCGTTTTATATAATGTATGTAATTTAAATTATAGAGAGCTATTGTAATAACTCAATATGTGTTTTTAGGACAAAAACAGGGGGGATTACGCCAAAGACTTATACATAGGTTTTTTGGACGCTTGCAACTGTCATCGCCTTCATAATTCTTCAAAATATACATATATACGAAGACATGGATACGACGATGAATGCGCCAGTAAATGTTAGTCAAGAACTTACGCCAGTAAGCATTCCAAAATCAAAAACTGAATTGGATCGTAAACGTTATCTATGGGCCATCAGCCCAGCTTTACCTGTAATTGGAATTGGAATTTTAGCAGGTTATCAATTTGCCCCTCGTCCCCTAAAGAAAATCTTCGCTTTAGGCGGTCCGATTGTTTTACATATTGTCATTCCAACAATTGATACGATTATTGGTAAAGATGCGAATAATCCAAGCGACGAAGATATTAAATTGCTGGAAAAAGATCCGTATTATTCTCGCTTAGTAAAAAGCTTTATTCCATTACAATATGCAGCGAACTTATATGCATGTTATTTAACAAGCCGAAAAGAAACCTCTTTTCTTGATAAAATTTTGCTTGGTGTTTCAATGGGTGCGATCAATGGTATCGCCATTAATACGGCACATGAGTTGAGTCATAAACATGATCGTATTGATCATATTCTTTCTCACTTAGCATTGGTACCTACAGGTTATAACCATTTCCGTGTTGAACATCCTTACGGTCATCATAAGCGTGCCGCAACTCCTGAAGATCCAGCGTCTTCACAAATGGGGGAAACTTTTTACGAATTTTGGCCACGTACAGTGATTGGTTCTTTAAAATCTGCAATTGAGATTGAAACCAATCGTTTAAAACGTAAAGGCAAAGAGTTCTGGTCTACAGAGAATGAGTTGTTACAAGGTTGGGGCATGAGTGCTGCATTTCATGGTTCAATGGTTGGTTTATTTGGAAAAGGTGTAATTCCATATTTAGCAACTCAAGCATTTTATGGCATTAGTTTATTTGAAATTATTAACTATATTGAACACTATGGTTTAAAACGTCAAAAAGATGCAAACGGCAAGTATCAACGTACAATGCCAGAGCATAGCTGGAACAACAATAATATCGTAACGAACTTATTCTTGTACCAATTGCAACGTCACTCGGATCATCATGCTTATCCAACTCGTCCGTTCCAAGCTTTACGTCATTTTGATGAGGCACCAGAGTTGCCAAGTGGTTATGCAAGTATGCTTCTACCAGCATTGATTCCACCTCTATGGTTTAAAATGATGGATAAACGTGTTGTTGATCACTACAAAGGTGATTTAAACAAAGCGAACATTTATCCAAAACGTCGTGCAAAACTTTTCAAAAAATTTGGCGGGGTTGATCAATCATTAGTACAAACGTCTACGAAAACTACAGACTAATACTAAAATTTGAGGTCTGTTAATATTTACAGACGCTCATCATGTTCCAAGCACTGTTCAGAAATGATCAGTGCTTTTTTCTTGTATTAAAAAATTAAAAAACCACGGTTTTTGCAAATTCTTATTGTATATCTATATAACCTAGAATCAAAACAGCACTTACAATCGATTTTACGAGGCGATGATGACAAAACATTATGATTATATTGCGATTGGCGGCGGTAGTGGCGGGATTGCATCAGTTAATCGTGCTGCAATGTATGGAAAGAAATGTGCATTGATTGAGAAAAGTGAAATTGGGGGGACGTGTGTAAACGTGGGATGTGTGCCTAAGAAAGTGATGTGGTATGCAGCACATGTTGCGGAGACGATACAGAAATATGCACCAGACTATGGATTTAATGCACATGTTGAATCATTTGATTGGCAGCATTTAATTAAAAATCGGCAAGCTTATATACAAAGAATTCATACGTCTTATCAAAATAGCCTAAGCAGTAATAAAGTGGATCTTATACAAGGTGAGGCGACCTTTATTGATACTCATACGATTGAGGTTAATGGTAATCGACTTACTGCGGATCATATTTTAATAGCTACAGGGACACAGCCATCATTACCTGATATTGAAGGGGTTGAATATGGGATTGACTCTAATGGCTTCTTTGAGTTATCTGATTTACCTAAAAGAGTAGCTGTTATAGGTTCTGGCTATATTGCGGTTGAACTTGCTGGGGTACTCAATACATTAGGCTCCGAGGTCGGGCTATTTATCCGTCAGAATCGACTAGTACGTCGTTTTGAATCATTTATTAGTGAAACACTTATGACTGTGATGCAAACAGATGGTATTACGGTACACACGCAAGCTGTTCCCAAAAAAGTCACAAAAAATGGGGATGGTTCGGTGGTGCTCCATTTAGAAAATGGTGAAAGTCATACGATCGATTGTCTTATCTGGGCAACAGGTCGAGAACCGAATACAGCAAGTTTAGCTCTAGAAAAAGCGAATATTGAGCTTGATGATAGGGGCTATATCTGCGTTGATAAATTCCAGAATACATTGCAAGCGGGCATTTATGCTGTAGGGGATATTACTGGAAAAATGGAACTTACACCTGTTGCTGTGGCGGCAGGACGTCGATTATCAGAACGGCTTTTTAATAATAAACCTGAAGAACATTTAGATTATGAAAATATTCCTACAGTGGTCTTTAGTCATCCGCCTATAGGTACTGTTGGGATCACCGAAGATGAAGCGGTAGATCAATATGGTCAGGAAGCTGTAAAGGTATACAACACCTCTTTTACGGCTATGTTTAGTGCAATTACTGAACATCGTCAACCTACGAAGATGAAGCTAGTTTGCGTGGGTAAGGATGAGAAAATTGTGGGGATTCATGGTATTGGATTTGGGATGGATGAAATTTTGCAAGGCTTCGCTGTTGCTCTAAAAATGGGAGCGACTAAGAAAGATTTTGATAATACCGTTGCGATTCATCCAACTTCTGCCGAAGAGTTTGTGACCATGAGATAAAGTATTAATGAAATGTAAAGGCTAAAGGACGTTATAAAAACGTCCTTTAGCCTGTCAGAAGAGGAAATTATTTTAATTCGCTCGATGATTTGCCCAATTCACGACGCGCGATGATCAATTGCTGAATCTGTTGTGTACCTTCAAAAATATCTAGAATTTTTGAGTCACGTGCCCATTTCTCCAGCAATTCATCTTCGCCATAACCTACACTTGCAGCTAACTCTACACATTTCAGTGTAATTTCATTGCCGACACGACCAGCTTTGGCTTTAGCAATTGAAGCTTCTTTAGAGTTCGGCTTTTTATTGTCTGCCATCCATGTCGCTTTAAGCATAAGTAAACGGGCAGCTTCCCACTCAGCCTCCATACGATAGATTTGTGCAGCCAGATTTGAACTTTGCAAATACGGTGTTTGATAGTCAGGATCAAGTTGGTCTTTGAAAATCTCTTTGATACGTTCTAAAGAGGCTTTTGCACAACCAATTGCCATCGCTGCAACAAGTGGGCGTGTATTATCAAACGTTTCCATCACTCCAGCAAAACCTTTCGCCACGTCGATATCAGGATTACCCAATAGGTTTGCAGCAGGCACACGACAGTCGATGAAACTAATGACTGCTGTATCAGATGCTTTGATTCCAAGTTTATGTTCGAGACGTTCGACTTTCATTCCTTGTGTGCCTTTAGTCACAACAAAAGATTTAATCGCAGCACGTCCAAGTTTCTTATCTAGAGTTGCCCAAACGACAACTGAATCAGCACGTTCACCTGAAGTAACAAAGATTTTTTCACCGTTTAGAATATAATCATCGCCATCTTTGGTTGCAGTCGTACGGATAGCTGCTGAGTCAGAGCCACAACCCGGTTCAGTGATTGCCATTGCAGCCCAAGTGCCTTTGAAACGTTCGAGTTGCTCATCATTGGCAACCGCAGCAATGGCAGAGTTCCCCAAGCCTTGGCGTGGCATACTGAGTAATAATCCAGTATCGCCATAACACATTTCAATAATGCCAAGTGCTGCTGACATATTACCGCCATTTACGATCGAATCTGGATTGGCTGTGCCGCGCTTGCTAGCATTTGCTGCACCTACGCCTTCGCCACTTTCATTCATCCCATCTAGTAAGGCAGCTAACATATCCAGTTCTTTTGGATAGGCATGTTCAGCTTTATCATATTTACGAGAAATTGGACGTAATACATTAATGGCAGTTTCGTGTGCTTGATCAACCAGCATTTTAAATTTTTTCGGATTCTGTAAATTCATTATTATTCTCCAAAATTAAGCGTGTAAGCCAGAATGCAAGATTGCGGTCGCACGTAAATCACGATACCAACGTTCAACAGGATGCTCTTTGGTAAAGCCATGCCCACCCAAGATTTGAACGCCATCCGTACCGATTTTCATTGATTTTTCAGCACAGAGTAGTCGTGCCAAATACGCTTCGCGGTGGAATGGTTGTCCAGCTTCCGCCAAACTTGCTGCGTTGAGTACCAACATGCGCATCGCGTCAATTTCAATGGCCATATCAGCAATCATGAATGCAACGCTTTGACGGTGTGAGATTGGCTCCCCAAAGGCAGTACGTTCGTTTGCATATTTGATGCAATACGCTTTTATGGCTTCACAAGTCCCGATAGCCATTGCACACCACATCAAATTACCTAAATCCACAAACGCAGTGTAATCGAAGTCTGTATCACCTAAGCGAAGAGCAGGAGTTTGATTGAATTGAAGTGTCGCAGTCTCTGCTGCTTTTAAACCCATCGCGGGATTTGCTTTGATTGCAATCGTTTCATCACACTGCACCACAAAGATATCGGGTTTTCCGTTCCATTCAGCACTGACAATAAAGACATCTGATGTATCACCTAAAACAACGAGAGTCTTTTCACCTGTGATATAGAACTGTCCATTTTGCTCAGTTGCTTTTGTTTTCAAATGGAATGGATTAAATGCCGGTGTTGCTTCTTGGAAGGCGAAAGTTGCAGTAACATCTGGATCTTCTGCAAACACAGGTAAATACATAGATTGAACTTGGGTTGAACCCCAACGAGTCATTGCATTGATCACACTAAAGGTACTTAATAGGCCTGCGGTTAAACTGAAATCACCTTTAGCAAGACTTTCTGCAATTAGAATATTACTGACAATATTTTGTTCAGCCGCAACACCGCCCAAAGCTTCGGGTAATGCGTAGTAATTTAAACCAAGATCAGTTAAATGCTGCCAAAGTTCTTCTGGAAATTGGGCATGATGATCTGCATCATGCGCTAAGGTATATAAAACCTCTTCAGCAAATTGTGACATGGCATCGCAGGTCATTTGCTGTTCTTCAGTTAAACTCAGATCAAATAGGTTTTTATTACTTTGATTTGGTAGACGCTGTTTATCTATTGGTTGCGGTTTAAAGGCCTTTTGTGTTTTTGTCAGCACCTTAAAGCCAGTCTTTGAACCTTGGTACAGCGATTTTTCAACAAATTTTCGTAGCTTGAGTTGATCAAGCATTTCGCTTCCTGCGATTTTTGTGATTAGAGATAGCCCGAAACCTTGAGCCTTATTCATCATATTAGACATGACTTTATCCTAGGGGATGATTGTAAATTCATGCTGACATGCCCCAGTTAAAAAAACTATGTCTTCTTTGACACGCTGAATTGAGAACGATAAAGCGTAATTTGAATACCTAAGTGGATTTATCTTATTGTTTTTTAAAATTTTAAAAAAATGATGAAAAATAAAAATTAAAAAAAATTGACCAATCTGACAAATTTGATTGGTCAAGATGACTTTGTATAGGCATGTTATGCAAATTGACGAATCATTTTACGAACGTTTGTCTTTGCATCAATGACGGTCATAAAGGTATATGCACCAATAAATTTACGACTAATAAACATAAATTCTTTTGGAGGAACCGAGAAGTAGCGAGAAGCCATTGATTGCGCTGCTTGTTGCATTACTCGACTATGAAGCTGACTTTTCTTCCAGTCATAGCGATCTTGATCATCCATAATACCAGTAGGCATGTCTGGATTGTTTTCAGGGCAACTAAATGCTTCAGTCGCAATTAAGAAAACATCTGCCATGCCTGGTTTAATACTTTCTGGCATACCATCAAAAAATTCGTAGCCTGTCATCGCTTTGACCATGGCTGCTTTGTCGTGATCATAGCCCGCTTGAATTAGGTTACGCGCAACAGACAGCAAATTCTCATCGAATTGACGTATCGCACCAAAATCAAGTAATACAATTTTATCGCGGACGTCAGTACCGTTCCCTAAACGGACTAAATAATTACCGAAGTTAGGATCGGTTTGCATTTCACCCCATTCAAATAATTCACGTACTGCGATCTCTAATGATGCTTCGCCCAATTGATTTCTACGTTCTTGTGGCAAAGAGAGCATGACAGGGCTGTTTACAGGAACACCACGCTCGAAAGTCATACAGAGCACTTTTTCAGCACAGAATTCATTGACAATCTGAGGGACAATATATCGAGGATCTTCTTTTAAACGTGCAGCAAAGCGACGTGTGGTCGCAGCTTCGATGCCATAATTAACTTCTCGATGCATCATTTCTCTAACTTCATCAAACCATTGATCAAATTCACGGGTCTGCGGAACCATGCGCGTGAGTTTAAGCATGTTTTTGAAAAGATTCATATCTGAATCAATCGCTTCAGCTACACCTGGATATTGGATTTTAAGCACTAATTCTAAACCATCCGATTTACGGATAGCACGATGTACTTGAGCTAATGAAGCTGTACCGATTGGCTCATGGTCGATGGTCAGATCGTCCATTCTAGAACCTAGTTGTTCTTGTAAATGTGCTTTAATAGCAGGCCAAGCCAAAGCAACAGTTTGGTTGTTCAGCGTGTTTAATGCTTGAGTAATTTCTTCAGGCAGGAAATGTTCGCCATATAAGGCCATCATTTGCCCGATTTTTACGATCGAGCCTTTTAACTTTCCAATTTCAGAAACCAAATAATGAGCTTGTTCAGCCATCGCTTTCTTACGTTTCTTTTCTTTATCTTCTTCACTTGAAAACATAGAAGTAGCACTTGCGGTTGCCCAACGTGTTCCAGCAAGTAATGAGGCTTTAGCGATAGATAAGCGACGATCCACAGATGAGGTTTTTAGGTTCTTGAGCTTATCGTTCTGATCTGACATGAAAGAAAAATCCTATGCTGAAATCGGAGGGTTGAAAGCTGAGCGTAAATTGTAGTGGATATTACAGCGTTTGAACGTATTAAAATAGTTCAATCTCTTGAATTATCAGTCTAAATTTGTGAAATAGATCAATATTTATAAAATAGCCTAAGCAGATAATGGAATTTTTTAGACGCTAATGGATCTCTACATTAAATTCTAAACTGAATTTTTAATTCAGATTTTTTCATCAAATAAGTACGGTTACTTTGGATGTGCTGCTTTAACATTTGTTTGACTGAATTATGGTGAAAACCTAATGCATGAGCTTTAACAATAATAATACTGGGCAGGGTAAAGAAAAAATATTTGGTATCTTCTAAAGTCGCGTCTTTAAAGATACCTTCTTCAATTAAGGTGTGTTTAAGCAATTGTTTTTCAGCCTGTACGATACTTGAAGACTCATCATTCCAGTAGTTTTGGCGCATTGCCATTAGATTATTATGTTTGTAGCTCATTTGATTGCAGGTCCTATTTTTGATCCACATTGAAGAATATATGCGGGTAGTTGAGTAATTATCAAGAATAGATTTATATCAAAAATAGCCTAAGTAAATTTAAACATTTAACCTAAAATGCTACACTATTCCCACTTTAAAATTTTTATAACATCACTGAGTAATCATGACGCCAGCTTGTAAATTGCTTGAAAAACACAAAATACCTTTTTCAATTCATGAATATGAGCATGATGTAAATGCTAAAAGTTTCGGTCTAGAAGCTGCTGAAAAACTAAATTTGAATGTTGAAGAAGTATTTAAAACGTTGATGGTTACTGATGAAAAAAACTTCTTTATTGCGATATTACCTGTGAATCATCAACTCAATCTAAAAAAAGTTGCGGCAGCAGTGGGGTGCAAGAAATTACAAATGGCAAACCCGAAAGACGCTGAGCGTTTGACTGGCTATCTGGTTGGAGGAATCAGCCCCTTGGGTCAAAAGAAACGCTTAAAAACTGTGATCGATAAAAGTGCACAAGCATTTGATAAAATTTACGTTAGTGGTGGAAAGCGTGGACTTGATATTGGACTAAAACCGCAAGATTTGGCAAGTTTATTAAATGCTTCATTTTTTGACATATTAGATTTTTGATGTGGGGAAATATTACATTTGAGACTATTTAAAAATTTTATACATCTATAAAAACTATTGATGGCTACAAGCTGATCATTTTATTTAATGAGAATTATTATTATCTTTTTGTATCTTTACTGAGCAATATTCCTTATTAAACAAAATAAATTCAATGATTTAGTGCTGTTTTTCTAGGTTCTTTTATAGAATTGAAATAGTAAATGATAATAATTATCATTAGTTCCATCTTAACTACAAACTCCCTTGTACTTAAGATGTGTTTCAGGCCTAAAA
Organism: Acinetobacter haemolyticus; assembly: GCF_003323815.1. Lineage (NCBI taxonomy): Bacteria > Pseudomonadati > Pseudomonadota > Gammaproteobacteria > Moraxellales > Moraxellaceae > Acinetobacter > Acinetobacter haemolyticus. The sequence continues at coordinate 1,896,009 of NZ_CP030880.1, read as the reverse complement.
CATTTCGAAAAACAAATTAACTCTTTTGAAAGAGGATATCGACAGATGCAATCACTTGCTAATCGGTTGGCGTTACAACATTTCGTCAATGCATATACGCAAGAAACTGGCAAAGGTCACTTGCTTCATAAAAGTCAGCAATCTCTTCAACTACAGACGTTTAGCCAAGGTTTGACGCTGTTATCAATACCGATTACCTCTATTCAAGCACGTTGCTTTTTCCCTTTATCTTATGTGAGCTGTGTGGGGCGACATCGCTTAGCAGATCTTCCGCAAATTATTATCGATGAAAAAATTAAGGTATTTAGTCCTGTAGCAATTGTTGGGTTGTTGCTAGAAGAACTTGTTCAAGAAGCCCCTGTTCATCTAGATGCTGCTTCATTAGTTGAAAAATGGATTCAAAGTCGAGATGCGCTACAACAGTTTTTACAAAATCGTGAATATGAATTTGATGATTTAGTAAAAGCAGGGCAAAGCTTTATTGAAACAGAGCAAGCTTTGATTTTAGGGCATAGTATGCATCCCGCGCCAAAAAGTAGAACAGGTTTTGTGCATGAGGATTGGTTAAACTTTTCTCCTGAAAATAAAGGTAAGACTCAACTTCATTATTGGCTAGTGCACCAAGATTATATTGCAGAAGGTAGTGCGACTGATGAACCTATTTCAGCGCAATTAAAAACCGCGTTACAGTGGTATTTATCTGAAAATGATCTCAATTTATTAAAGACACATGCGGAATATAAGTTACTTCCTTTACATCCATGGCAAGCGCGTTATTTACAGGGCAAAGCTTGGTTTGAACGATTAAAGCAAACAGGGCAACTGATTGATTTGGGCTTACGTGGTTGGCAATTCTCTCCAACCACTTCCATACGCACATTAGCGAGCTTCAATGCACCTTGGATGGTGAAGCCGTCACTTTCAGTGATGATTACCAATTCTATTCGAGTGAATTTGGCCAAAGAATGTCATCGTGGTGAATTGACACATCGTTTGTGGCATAGTGAGTTTGGGCAAAATATTCTTAAACAGTGTCCAAGTCTAAAAGCAGTCAATGATCCAGCTTGGATCGCTTTAAAAATCGATGATGAAGTGATCAATGACAGTATTTGTATTTTCCGAGATCAACCATTCCATCCACAACAACAAGTCACTTGTATCGCATCTTTGTGCCAAGATCATCCGATTAAGCCTTTAAATCGTTTTAATGCCTTATTTGCAAAAATTGCGAAAGCGCATCCTGATGCTGAAGTTTCAGAGATTGCTTCAGATTGGTTTAATCGTTTCCTCGAAGTCAGTTTGCAGCCTTTGATGTATCTATACCATCGTTATGGTATGGCATTTGAGTCACATCAACAGAATGTATTATTGGAACTCGAAAACCATTTTCCTAAAACTTTATGGTTACGTGATAACCAAGGTTTTTATTATATTGAAGAATTTGCCACTGAAATTCTGCAAGCACTGCCTGAACTAAAAGAAAAAGCCTTTGCGGTAGGTCCGAAAGATTTTGTTGATGAACGTTTTAGTTATTATTTCTTTGGCAATACTTTGTTCGGGATTATTAATGCCATCGGTGCAACAGGCTATATCACTGAAGATGAATTGTTAGCGCATCTAACTGGATTTTTAGAAGAGCAATTACAGCAATATCCTGAGAGTACCTTAATACAAGGACTACTGTTCAATTCAACGCTGCCTTATAAAGGCAACTTGCTGACACGTTTGCATGAATTAGACGAGTTGATCGCACCTGTAGAAAATCAATCTGTTTACGTGCAACTGCCAAATCCACTGCGTATTTCACAGAAGGATGTCAGTTATGCTTGATTTTATTGGAATTGGTCTAGGACCTTTTAATTTAAGTCTTGCTAGTTTGCTACAAAACAAAAGCTCACTCGATTACGTATTTTTTGAGCAAAAGGCGCAATTTGATTGGCATGCAGGTATGCAACTACCTAATACGGTATTACAAGTGCCATTTATGGCAGATTTGGTCTCGATGGTTGATCCAACTAGTCCATTTAGTTTTTTGAATTATCTGCGTCATCAGCAACGTTTGTATAAGTTTTACTTTTTAGAGCAGCCACATATTCCACGTTGTGAATACAACCATTATTGCCAATGGGTTGCAGAACAACTCGATTGTATCCAATATCAATCTCGTGTCTTGAAGATTGAACCTCAAGCGATTGGTTTTAAGGTAGTCGTTGAATCAAACGGTGTTCAGCAAAGTTATTTATGCCGTCATTTGGTGGTTGGTAGTGGCAATGTGCCTTATTTGCCTGAATGTTTGGCAAAAATTCAGAAAATCCGTCCACAACAATGTCTGCATTCAGCACAGTATATGACGCATGCCGACACAGATTTACATGGCGATGTGGTCGTACTTGGTTCTGGACAATCTGCAGCTGAAGTGTTTATCGACTTATTTGATGAACAGCAAGATACTATCAATCATCAGTTTGATTTGCATTGGTTTACTCGTTCTCAAGGTTTCTTCCCGATGGAGTATGCACCATTAGGTTTGGAACATTTTAGTCCAGATTATGCACAGCATTTTTATGATTTGACTGCGCAGCAAAAGGAACAGCAGTTAAAGCAACAAGCCTTGTTATACAAGGGAATTAGTGCAAAAACCATTCGGGAAATTTATCAAAGACTTTATCACCGCAGTATTGCAGGTCAAAGCTTACAGACACATTTACATAGTCAATGTGATTTGAAAGATGCAGAAGCATTGGATACACAAAAAATCCGACTGCATTTCCAGCATCGTGCTACAGCTCAGTCTTTTCATCTCGACTGTGATTTTCTTGTAGCCGCAACGGGTTATTTCACGCCTGATTTTGGTTTTATGCAGTTGCTCAAGCCATACATCGAGTTTGATCATAAACAGCGTTGGCAGATTACAGACGACTATCGTGTTGTACATCGGCTGAATGGTTATATTTTTGTTCAAAATCAGGAAATGCATAGCCATGGTGTCGGCACGCCTGATTTAGGTCTTGGTGCTTATCGTGCAGCAACGATCATTAATCAATTGCTTGCTGAGCCTCTTTATGAATTAGGCAATCAAGCGCAGACATTCCAACACTTTAATCTCTCTCAAAATCCAAAAATTTGTATGGCAGATGACAAAGCACAATCAAACGAGTGCCTTTGCGAAAATTCTCCCAATAAAAACCATTCAATTTTCAAGAAAACAGAACAGAACGTGATGACGGCGCATCCTAATCGTCGTGGTGCAAACACACGCACACAAACTGCTTCTGTACATTCAACATATGAGAAACTGATATGAACTTTGCAACTTTAAAAATTAATCAGCAGCAATGGCGTGCCGCAGGACAACGTCTTATTGAAATGGCGATTGCAGAGTTTCTATACGAAGAAATTATTGAAGTTAAAGCATTGTCAGCAGGGCGTTATCGTTTAGATTTAGGCAATCGTCAGTATGAGTTTCAAGGAAATCAATATCTACTCGGACACTGGAATATTCAGGAAGCTTCGGTACGTGATGTGACTCATAGTCAGGAAAATGATCAACCTGCTTGGAACTTACATGAGTTCATTGTCGCAATGTCTGACAGTTCTAATGTTAAGCCATTTACCAAAGCGTATTTGATCAAAGAAATGAATAATACTTGGCTTGCAGAAGCACATTTGTTCAATGAAACACGTTTGCCAAGTATAGCGGTTTTGACAGAGCCACATTACAAAGTTGAAGGCATGCTACGTGGTCATCCTTGGCTCATCATGAGTAAAGGGCGTATGGGTTTTGGTTATGATGATTATTTAAGCGCTGCACCAGAGCTTTCACCTGAAGTTAAAGTATTGTGGTTAGCCGTACATCGTGATTTGGCAGAGTATCGAAGTACTGAAGATTGGAGTGCCTGCGGTTTATATCAACATGAATTTGATGCCAATGAACTACAGCAGTTCATCAATATTCTCCAAGAAAAAAACCTAGATCCACAAAATTACTTTTTGATTCCCGTACATGCTTGGCAATGGCATCAATGGCTTGTTCCGACTTATGCCAATGAGATTGTGGATCAGAAAATTATTGAGTTAAATATCAGCCAAGATAGCTATGTGCCGATGCAATCAATCCGCACATTATGCAATACGTCAAACCTACAACGCCATTACATTAAGTTGCCTGTCAGTATTTTTAATACCGCTGTTTATCGTGGATTACCCTCAAAACGTAATCTTGCAGCACCCGCAGTGACCGCATGGTTGAAACAGATTCATCAACAAGATCAAGACTTACAAAATACAGGTGTGATTTTCTTAGGTGAAGTTGCGACTTTAACTATCCATCAGCCGTGTTTTGACCGCATTGAAGGTGCACCGTATCAATTTAAAGAGCTGTTCGGTTGTTTATGGCGTGAAAGTGTTGATCGTTATGTTGATCCGTCTCATCAAGTGTTATCTCAAGCAGCATTGTTACACCGTGATATTTCAGGTCAATCGATCTTGAGCGTGTTGATCCAGGCATCAGGTTTAAGCCCTTTGGCTTGGTTAGCACAATTTGCTCAAGTAAGTATGAGTCCATTATTACTTTGCTTATACCGCTATGGTTTGGCATTTTCACCACACGGTGAGAACACGATGTTGGTACATGAAAATGGAGTACCAAAAGCTATGGTATTAAAAGATTTCATTGATGACATTAATTTGGTGGATGAGGATTTCCCTGAGTTAGCTCAGTTACCACCTGAAGCGGCTTTGTTATTACGACATGAGGCGACCGATCTAAGTCATTTTATCTTCACTGGTCTGTTCATGGTGCATTACCGCTATATCTGTAATGTGTTCTTGCAAGACTATCCTGAATATTCAGAGCTTGATTTCTGGCAGACCATTTCCAACACAATTGTTGAATTGAACCAAAAACACCCAGAACTGGCTGAACGTGCTGATAAATTCGCCATGCTGCGTCCAAGTTACACCAAAATTTGTCTAAACCGTGTACGTCTATTTACCACAAGTTATAACGATGAAGCAGAGCGTCCTGTGCCTGTCTTTCTTGATCCCATTGCAAATCCAGTTAGCCCAGAAACATTGAAAACGTGGGCACAGCAACCTCGCCAAGCGAAAGTGGGCTAATTTTATTCGTCATTTTATAGGTTCGATATGAAAACAATCTCTCAGCAATTACCAGATTATTTTGAATACTTTGAAGATGGTACACAGTACTACTTACGCCAAGTGCAATATCCGCAGGATATTCCTTTATTACATCAATGGATGCATGAGCCACATGTAATTCCTCAGTGGCAGTTAAATAAATCGGAACTAGAGTTACAAGTTTACTTCGACAAAATGTTAGCAGATGACCATCACCGCTTATTAATCGTCGGAATTGATGGCAAAGATGTGGGCTATACCGAAATTTATGAGGGTAAACGAGATCGTTTAGGCCGTTATTACGATGGTGATGACAATGATCTCGGTTGGCATTTGCTATTTGGTGACAAATCCGTGTTCGGTAAAGGTTTTTTACGCCCAACTATTCGTTTACTCAGCTTCTATATTTTTGAGCACTCTAAAGCGAAAAAAATTGTGGGTGAGCCAGATCATACCGTCAAACCTTATGCAGCAGTGGTGGCAGAGCTTTGCTATGAAAGTCAACGTTTAATACCGATGCCTGAAAAAACTGCAATGTTGTACTACTGCTTTAGAGAAACTTTTTATCACAAGTTTGGGGAATATTACCAAACATCACAACAACAGCTAGCAGATCGGCCAGCCAAATTCCTGAGTGTTACATGAGCTTATATATCAATGAAATGCATATCCTAGACATGCGCTTTGCAGCGCATGTATCGGTAGCAGAATTTGAACAATGGTTAGCACGAATTCAGCACTATTTCGAACATCAGCGAAATTTTGTGTTGATCATGCAAACCGATGCAAATACAGAATTTCCGGAGGAATATAGAGCAGTCCAAGGCAAGTGGTATAAACAATATAAACAAGATTTTTACCAATATTGCTTAGGTTTTGCGCGTATTGCTCAGGATGACGAAGATCGTATTCGATTGGATACACCAGCACTACACAAAGCTTGGCACGTCCCATATTTTGTCAGCGTAGATAAAACTGAAGCCATGCAATGGGCGATGCAGAGGTATTTATGAATCAAAATTCATTAAATATTCAGAAAGTCTCAGCTTTGAGCCTGAGTGTCGTGGTGGTTTTATACCTTGCTCATGCTTTACCACTGTATTTTTATAACGTCGCATTACCTGCGATTCTGCGCCATCAAGGTGTAGATTTACGTTGGATTGGCATGTTGTCGTTGCTTTATATTCCTTGGGCATTCAAATTCTTTTGGGCGCCTTTAATTGATCGTTTCTACTTAAAAAAACTAGGAAAGCGTAAGACTTGGTTGCTATTTACACAAATTGCACTAGTGCTAGGTGTTGTTGCTTTGGCATTAACACAGTTTGATTATGGTCTCGGTGTATTTGTCATTGTTGGTTTATGGATTTCAACTTTTGCAGCAACTCAAGATATTGCCATTGATGGCTATACCGTCGAAACCTTTTCAGAGTCTGAATATCGCTTAGGAAGCATGGCACAAAGCATCGGCGTTGCGCTCGGTAGTATGGTGGGTGGAGCAGCAACTTTATGGCTTTACCAGCTTTATGGCTGGCAAACTGCATTGATTTCCTTAGCCGCAATGACGGCACTGACTATGTTTGCGATTTTCCAAATCAAAGAAAAATCAATTTCTGAGAAAATCGCTAAACATCCACCAAGTCTGATTCGTGCGTTTAAACGTCCAGAAATGTTATGGGCTTTAGCTTTGATCGTGTGTTATCGCTTCGTTGAAGCACCTGCAATGGCAATGCTGAATCCGATGCTAATTGATCAAAAGTGGTCTTTGGCAGAGATTGGAGTGTTGATGTCTGTGATCGGTGCGGGTATTGGATTATTAGCTGCTGTATCTGCTGCATTTCTCTTGAAAAAAATAGCAGCTACACAATTACTGATCTGGGCAGGCTGGGCACGTACTTTGATTTATGCCTTGTTGGGTGCAGCTGTTCTACTCAGTTGGTTTGATCAATGGCACAGATTACTTGGTGTATTTGTAGTTGTCATTCTTGCAATTCGTTATATCGCGATGACGGCGTTATATGCACATTTCATGCAGACCAGCTCTAAAGATCAAGCAGGAACGGATTTTACGATTTTGGTCTGTTTTGAATTATTGGTTTATTTCATTGGTGGTGCGATGTCAGGTTTCTTAGCTAAAGCGTTTGGCTATGGAAATTTTTATTTAATTCTCGCCGCTGCATCCATTTTAAGCGTTTTACTCAGTCAAGTTTTGATTTCTAAAGCAAAACAATCGAAACAACTTATCTAGGGGCTACTTATGAAAGTTCATACACTTTCGACAACACTAACACTTCTAAGCTTGGCAGTAAGTGCCCAGCTTTATGCTCAAACAACTGAGATCGATACCACGATTCAAAATAATGTTGCAGCAGAAGTTCAAAAACCAACACAACTTGCGCCAATTGTTGTAACAGCAACTCGTTCAGCACAAAGTATCGCTGAAATTGCAGGGACTGTTTACAGTATTAGCCAAGAAGATATTGCCAAACAAGCTGCTGCTGGGAAAAGTACCGCCGATATTTTAGGTTTGTTAGTTCCATCTTTAACTCCAAGTTCGGGTACGACCAGTAACTATGGTATGACCATGCGTGGTCGTACTGTGCAATATATGATTGATGGTGTTCCTCAAACAGGATCACGTGATAGTTCACGTCAGCTAAATAGTATTAGCCCAGACATGATTGAACGAGTTGAAGTTGTATCTGGTGCGAGCAGTATCTATGGTGCTGGCGCTACTGGGGGGATTATCAACATTATCACCAAAAGAGGTTCGGGTGATGGTGTAAACTTTGAAACCAAACTCGGTGTGACTTCTGGTGATAATTTTAAAAGTGATGCTTTAGCTTATGAAGCGTTTCAGTCTGCATCATTTAATCAAGGTGATTGGAGTGGTTTTTTAGGAGCAAGCTATACCAAACGTGGTGAAACCCAAGACAGCCATGGTAATCGCATTGGACCAGAAATTGCACAAACGGATCGCCAAGATACAAAAACGGTTGATGTAAATGGACGTCTAAGCTGGCAGTTTGCTGACAAACAAAAATTAAGTATTGGTGCACAGTACTATAACGATGAACAAGACAGTGAGTATGGTGCTGACTATGGTCCTGGTTTGGCTGTTTTATTAGTTAAAGGTACAAAACCAAGCCAGAAAGCGGTTAAAGGTTTAGAACTTGATACTCAACCACGAACAAAGCGTGGTGCGGTAAATGCCCAATACGAAAATCAAGATTTTTGGGGACAGACTTTAAATGCAGAAGCTTACTATCGTTCTGAAAAAGGCAGATTCTATCCAAGTGCAAATGCTTTAGTACATTCATCTATTTCAGGAGGCGGAACACATATTGTTACCCAATCTGAAACAGATATTGATGTATTTGGTGCACGAGTGGCACTGCAAAGTAAGTTAAATGTTGCTGAACGTGCGCTAAACTTAACTTATGGTGTAGATTATGACCAAGAAAAAGGAAGTGCAACCGCACAACTATATGATTTAACAGCCTTTATGGTAAGTAATGGCCTGAAATTTAAGCCTTTAAATAATTATGCTTTTGGTCCAGATGTAGATACTGAAAAGTTGGGTTTCTTCTTACAAAGCCAATTTGAAGCAACAGATCGCTTAAATCTACAAGCTGGTATTCGTCATGAGCGTATCGATAGTGATGTTAAAGACTCAGTTCCTTATTCTGAAGCAATGGTTGCCGACTTTGTTCCAACTTATCAAGCTAAAACTTTAAAAGGAGGTTCAGTTAAGCATGATGCAACACTTTTCAATGTGGGTGCGCTTTATCATTTAACTGATGCACAACAGGTGTTTGCAAACTTCTCGCAAGGTGCGAATTTACCTGATGTACAACGCATGTTGAGAGATGTTCCAGCAAACTTTGTTGTAAGCAATCAAACGATTGATCCAATCAAAGTAAATAGTTTTGAGTTGGGCTGGCGTCTACAAGATGACACATTAAGTACAGGTATTACGGCGTTCTATAACAAATCTGACAAATCTTTGAAATTTGGTCCGCCAAGTTTTGCGATTGAGGTTATTGATACTGATGAACGTGTGTATGGCGTTGAAGGTAATGTGAAATATACCGTTTCAGATGATTGGAATGTCGGAGGGACTTTAGCTTATACGCGTGGTCAGTTCAAAAACTCAAATGGTAAATGGCAAGAGCTAGATGCAATTCGAGTAGCGCCTTTAAAAGCAACTGTTTATTCAGACTGGCAATTTAATGATGGTTTAGGTTTACGAGTACAAGCTTTGGCTATCGACGGTACTGATAAAGCACGTAAGGATGCAATTGCGAATGGTAGTAATCCAACAGCAGAAATCAAAGGTTTTGCAGTGATGGATGTGATTGCCAATGCAAAAGCAGGACCAGGTACATTAGGCTTTGGTGTTTATAACGTTTGGAATACAGATTACAAGTCTGTATATAGCCAAGCAGTTTCGACTGTTTATGGTCCAATTTCTAGTCTACCAGCTCAAGGTCGTACTTATGGCTTAAGCTACACTCTCAAATATTAATCCAATCATAAAGGCATCTGATTAAGATGCCTTTTCTTTTGATGAATACATATTATGCAGCAAAATTTTAAATTACTGGCTTGGGCAACTCTAGCCAACGGTACTTGTTTCTCGATGATTTTGCCTTTACTTGCCCCATTAATTCGTGAGCTGGGTTTAACAGAAGTACAGGGCGGAGTAATTGTTTCAGCGGGTGCAATTTGTATGGCGATTGCATCTATTCTGATAGCCCGAGGGAAAAAAATACAGACTCCTTATCAATTAATGAATTATGGTTTCTGGGGCATGACCATTACTTGGGCTATATTTACAGCGATTCTTTATTGGGGAATACAACAAACATTACCCGTAATGATAGTTTTTGCTTTGTTGGTGATTAGTCGAGCGAGTACTGGTGGTTTTATGGCTATGCCACAAATTGGCCTACAAAGTTATGTCATGCAACATGTCACAGAGGAACAACAACGCAGTCAAAAAATGGCAATGTATGGTGCGATGAATAGTTTAGGTATGATCGTCGGTCCATTTCTGACGTCCGTGTTATTGTTCGGTGGAATTTTATTGCCAATGTGGATTGCGGTTATTTTATTGGTGATTTTTAGTTTGATTATCACAATGTATTTTAAAAATGATGAGGGTAAACAAAACACAATATTGGATCAAAAACAGCCTGTAAAAATAGAGCGTTCATTTTCATTAAAATCAGCTATGCCTTGGCTTATTTTAGGATTTACTACCTATATGGCTATCGTGACACTCAATATGACGGCAGGTTTTTATATACAAGACCATTTTCATTTAAGCTCACAACAAAGTGCTATTTATTTTTCCCAATGTATGCTCATTGTTGGTTTTAGCTTAGTGATTACTCAGATCCTTATTGTAAAAGTACTTCATTTAAAACTGAAAGCTTTGGTATTGGTGGGTACGTTTAGCATGGTTATTGGACTCATCCTATCTTTAAGTGCAAGCCATATTTGGATGTTTCAAATAAGTTATTTATTTTATGGGGTCGGGGTGGCAAGCCTTTTGCCTGCATTTACCACAGGGGCGGCTCAATCTGTTCCGCAAACTGCTCAAGTCAAAATGGCAAGTATTTGTACAGCTACTCAAGCGATTGGTCTCATTGTGGCGCCTTTACTGAGCACTTTTCTATATCAGTTCGGCATTCACTTACCTTTTTATTTACTCTTAATATTGATGGTCACAGTGGCGGTCTACTTGTTGATCATATCCTATTCAAATCAGAATACGATGATAGGTAATAAAGTTGAATCCTAAATCCAATATGCTTGAAAGACAGAGAATATTAAATTTTTATGATTGCAGTCTCGTAATCGATTCTTAGATGATTATTTTTAGTTGGACGTTTGATCTAGGCGTATGGATATTCATTCTGCAGTTTATTCACATTTTCTATCCAAAGGGATTTGCTAAGACAGAAAAACATAAAACCCATATATAAAAAATGTCAATCACAATATCTATCACAATGCAAGTTTTTTGATCAATACTGATAGTATTGAGAGAATCCTTTAGATTTTTGATTAAAATTTAATCATTTTCATTTCATTTATTTACAACTTGAATTATCGCAAATTTTATTCGGTATGCTAAAGATCGTGATAACAATCAAGGAGTAATAATGCTGATTTTTCATGATTATCCTGTCCATGGGGCGATCTTTGATATGGATGGCACAATGTTTGATACTGAGCGATTACGCTTTCAAACATTAAAACAAGCCTCTCAAGAACTCATTGGACAGGAATTCTCTGATGATTATTTGATGCAATGTCTAGGATTAAGTGCAAAAACAGCAGAACAACTCGCACAAAAAACTTATGGAACAGAAGTTCCTTATCAAACAATTCGTAAACGTGCAGACGAATTAGAGCTTGAGTTTGTACGAAATCAGGGGGTACCGATTAAAAAAGGATTGGTACAAGTGCTAGAACGACTGAGAAAGTCTGGACTTAGAATGGCTGTGGCAACATCAAGTCGCAGAGCGATCGCTGAAGAGTATTTGATTAATGCGAATGTATACAAGTTCTTTGATTTGCTTGTATGTGGCGATGAGGTAGAAAAAGGAAAGCCTCATCCTGAGATTTTTTTACAGGCAGCAGAAAAAATTAATTTAAAGCCTGAACAATGTTTAATGTTTGAAGATTCTGAAAATGGTATTCGGTCTGCATTTGATGCAGGAGGCATTACTGTTTTATTCAAAGATATTAAAGAACCGAATGATGCCATGCTGGCAAAAGCAAATTTCTATTATCCTGATATGTATGAATATTTGATTGCATTGGATCAACATATTCCTGAAATGCTTATGCCGCAGTTGCAAGAAGCATTTCCACAAAGTTTAAATCAGCTCACAGTCGGGATTCATGGTTTTGGTGCAATTGGCGGTGGTTATATTGCCCAAATATTATCGCATTGGGATGGTTTTACCCGTCCAAAACGTATTTTAGCATCGACCCGAAATCGTCTATATCGCGAAGCGGTAAATAGTTTTGGTAGTTATAGTATCCGCTATCCACAGTGTTCTTATGATGAACGAATTGAAAATCTAACAGTGATTGATGCTGATAATGAACAGCAGATGTTAGAAATGTATATGCAGTCGAGTCTAATCGCATTGTGTTTACCTGAACAAGCAATTGAGTCTGAATCGAAGATTATTGCCAAAGGTTTGTTAGCACGTTTTATGTCTCAAGACGCTCAGAATAATGAGCCGATTACATTCCTCATTATTTTAAATAAAGTCTGTGCAAAATATCTGGTGTTAAAATATATTCGTGATGCATTATTGGAAATCACCGATGAGGACATTGCTGAGCATATTCTGAGTGAGCATTACTTCTGTGATACCGTTGTAAACAGGATGGTTTCAAAGTTAACTGATCAGGATTTATATCGTCAATTAAAGATCAAGCATCGTTTATACCAACAATATCAATCTGATTTGAATGATGAGACGATTGAGCTTTCGGATGAAACGGCGCTGAGTGAAAAACAAGAGCAGCAATTGACACAATGTTTAGAAGACATGCGGGAGCAATTTCAAGCAGGTCAGTTCTTGCAAAATATGGATTTGATTTTATTTCATGGAGAAGCTGATATGCCGATCTATGTCGAAAATCGAAGTCCATTACTTGTCAAAATGCGTCAAATGGTTTTAGTGGATCAAATTTCTGATATCCAGATCATTAAGAATCGCTTATGGAATGGTTGCCATGCCATCCTCGCTTGGAATGCAAGTTTAAATGGGCATGAAACGATTGGGATCGCGATGGCTGACCCACAGATGCAGGTTTTTGTCGAAAGATTAGTGGATGAGGTGAAATTAGGTTTAACCAACTTAGTGCCAAATCAAGCGAAACAATTAGATCGTATGGCAAATAGTTTTCTCAACTCATGTCGTTATGCCTACAAAGATCCATGTGAGCGTGTAGCAAGAGATCCATTACGGAAATTAAGCTTTAATGAGCGTGTCTTTGGAAGTATTGAAACGCATATACAGCAACAGATTCCATATCAGAAGCTTGTTGAAGGTGCTGTGTTTGGCTATATCTATGCGATAAAATTTTTAGATTTAGATGAAATGAAGATTGTGCAGCATCTACAAAAGCACGTTAAACAGTTGGATATATCAGAAAGCCAATATAAAGATTTATTGGCTGATATTTACGATGGAATTACCGCATATTTAAAGAAGGATCAGGATGTACTAAATCTTAAGCATTTTTCTGAGATTCAAACAGAAACTGTTTAAAGTTTAGAGCAATCTATGCTTGAATAACACAACTTTAACTATGTTCAAAATGTTGTGTTATTACAAGCATCAACGAAACTGATGGCAACCGCAAACAACGATTATCCTGAATGGCATCGTGGACGCTGTAATTATGGTGTGTGGTATATCCAAATCAATCAACCTGATTTGATCCAACATTTAGACCAATTACAACAACATTTTGCGGATTTATTGATAACGCCTAATCTACGTCAATACCATATCACTTTGTTTGTTGCTGGTTTTTTGACAGAGCAACCAGCTCAGCATAATGATGATTTTGAAATTATTCAGCTCAATCAACAAATCAACATATTAGAAGCATTAGAATTAGATGATTTTGAGCTGGAACTGTCACATATTGATAGTTTTAGTAGCGCTTTATTTGTACAGATTCTGGACTCTCAAAATACATTAGATAAGATACGAAAGAGTTTGTATCAAGTTAAGGACGAAATTGCTGCGCCGATCTATTGCCCACATATCACCTTGGGGCTTTATCGCGAGGCTTGGTCAAGCGAATTAGTCCTAGAGCGTATTCAAGCCCTAACAATCCAAAAAATTAAAGTTCAGGTCAATCAGTTGACTTTCGGTTATTATAACGCTCAGATTTTACAAGGATTACTGTATCCTTATCATCAAGTCAAATTGGGTTGAATATGTTGCAATTAATTCTAGGTGGTGCGCGTTCAGGTAAAAGCCGTTTAGCTGAGAAAATTGCGACAGAAAGTGGTCTAGTGGTGGCCTATGTTGCAACGGCACAGCCTTTAGATGAGGAAATGCAACAGCGTATTCAGCACCATCAACAGCAACGACCGCAGCATTGGAAATTAAGTGAAGAGCCAATATTTCTGGCAGATCAGCTTTTACAAATAGATCAAGAGAATCAAATTATTTTGGTTGATTGTCTCACTTTGTGGTTAACCAATCTCTTGTTAGCTGAAGATTCTAACTTATATTTACAACAAATAGATCAGCTATTCAATGTGCTGCCCAAACTTAAATCACAAATTATTTTAGTGAGCAATGAAACAGGGCTTGGTGTAGTTCCAATGGGGGAAATCAGTCGTCGATTTGTCGATGAAGCAGGGCGCTTACATCAAGCTTTGGGGCAATTAGCAAACAAAGTGATGTTTTGTGTGGCGGGATTTCCTATGATTTTAAAAGATGAGCAATAAAATGTCAGAACAAGCTTGGTGGTTAGAAACAATTAAACATCCAGATTTAGCAGCAAAATCACAAGCTGAGTATCGTCAGTCGCAATTGACTAAGCCAACAGGTGCATTAGGTCAGTTGGAGCAAATTGCGATTCAACTTGCGAGTTTACAAGGAACTATTCAACCTCAGATTCAGAAGCCGTGGATTACGATCTTTGCTGGTGATCATGGTGTAGTTGAAGAAAATATTTCTGCTTATCCTCAAGCGGTTACACGGCAAATGCTTCAAAACTTTGCTTCTGGTGGCGCTGCGATTAGCGTAATTGCCCAATATCATCAAGCACACTTGCAAGTGATTGATTGCGGTACGGTGGGCGATGTTTATGATTATGTTGGTGTTGAACGACATTGTATTCGAGCTGGTACGGCGAACTTCACTAAACACGCTGCAATGACTGAGCAAGAATGCATTACAGCAATGGAATTAGGTAAACAAAGTGTTGATTTGGCACAATCTCAATCAGCAGATATCTTTATTGCTGGTGAGATGGGTATTGGAAATACCTGTTCCGCATCTGCAATGGCAAGTTTATTAATAAATGAAAGTGCTGAGCAATTAACCGGTGTCGGTACAGGAATTAACAATCAACAACTGCAGCACAAAATTGCAGTCATTCATCAAGCTATAAAACTTCATGCACCAAATACTGGCAATAATGCTTTAAAAATACTTGCAGCGGTTGGCGGTCTAGAAATTGCCGCAATGACTGGCGCCTATCTTCGTTGTGCTCAGATAGGTATGCCGATTATTGTTGATGGCTTTATTAGTTCTGTGGCGGCTTTATGTGCAGTGCGTATTCAACCTAGTGTGAGAGATTGGATGCTGTTTGGTCATCAATCTGCTGAGTATGGGCATCAACGAATCCTAAAAGAACTTCAAGCTCAACCTATTTTAAATATGAATTTACGATTAGGTGAAGGCAGTGGTGCGGGTGCAGCGTTGTCAATGATTCAACTTGCTTGTGTGCTACATAATCAGATGGCAACCTTTGCAGAAGCAGCCGTCACAGGTGATAAAGTTGCAGATTGATCTATTGCGTCATGGTGAAACAACGCAAAGTCATACTTTACGTGGACACCTTGATGATAAATTGACCGAGCAGGGCTGGTTGCAGATGCAAACAACCGTTCGAGGTTATCTTGACACTCAGCAGTATTGGGATGTCATCATTAGTTCCCCTCTGCAACGTTGCCGTCTTTTTGCTGAAAATTTGGCTAATCAATTACAACGCCCGCTATTGATCAATGAAAATATCAAAGAAATGTATTTTGGTGATTGGGAAGGTGTTTCAACTCAAAGGATTTATGAAACGACTCCTGAGTTACTGGCAAATTTTTGGCAATTCCCGACTCAATATCAAGCACCAAATGGTGAGCCTTTAGCGCGATTCCAACAACGACTTTTGATTGGTTTTAAACAAATTCATCAGCAAATGCAGGAGAACAGTTGGGAAACAGCGCTGATTGTTACACACGGAGGGGTAATAAAGTTACTAACCTGTTTAGCAAGACAACATAACTTAGATGAGTTATTAAAAATGCCAGCAGAACTGGGAAAACTGTATCAGTTAGAGTTGCTTGACACTGATAGTGGGATTTGTTTTATGGAAAAGACACTTGCTCCTTAGCGTCTAAATACAACTGTATTTAAAATTTTTACTGAATGGTTTAATAGAACTGTCATTGCTCCTGTCTATGATACATGGCACTTCTTTATCTATAAGCAAATAATTCATGAATATATTATTTAAAAGCAGTGTGTTATGCGCAAGTGTATTGTTGGCCGCATGTAATAATGATGATCATCAACAATCACAAACAACGCCTGAAAATAATACGCCATCAAAATATTATCAAACTAAAACACCTTATCAGCCCTTACAAGATCTAAAAAAATATGAGCCAACTCCACAAGGATTTGAACCAGTTTTTACTGAATTAGTTGCACGTCATGGTTCCCGAGGCCTGTCCAGTATCAAATATGATTTAGCACTTTATAATCTATGGAAACAGGCAAAGGCTGAAAATGCGCTGACACCATTGGGTGAAAAACTCGGTGCAGATCTAGAAAGCATGATGAAAGCAAATATTCTGTTAGGCTATGGTGTAGAAGGTATTCGCCAATATGGTTATGGTAATGAAAGTCTGACAGGGATATTAGAACATAGGGGAATTGCTGATCGATTATTACAACGTCTACCGAGTTTATTTAAAGCAGCAGAAAACCAACAGTCATCTATTTTGGTGCAGAGCTCAGGTGTTGACCGTGCCGTGGATAGTGCTAAGTTTTTTACTGATGAACTTATTCAACAAAACCATAAACTTAAAGATAAAATTACACCAATTTCTTATACTAGCCTAGCCAGTGAAAGTGTGCCAACAGTTGAAGATGGTGGCGTAGATCGCTTCAAGCTTTATTTCCATAAGTTAACGGCAGATCAAGATTTAACTCAATCTTTATCTGAGCAAGAAAAAGCCGTTTATGATGTGAGCCGGGCTTACCAGAAATTTGCCGAAGAAGATCATGATTTAGCTCAAAAACTGAAAGAGCTGGCAGGTGATATACGGGCTGAAACGGTTGCAATGCAAGTGCTTAAACCAATTTTCAAAACTGAGTTTATTCAAAAACTAGGGACGAATGAGACTTATACCTTTAGCAATAATGGTTCATATAGCGTAGTCGCACCGAAAGGTGAAACCATTACTGAAAAAGGTAAGGGTAAAAATAGCATTACTAGTGCTGTGCATGCAGCCGCGTATTTATATGAGCTTTATTCAATCATGGGAGGTATGCAGAGTGAACTCAAAGGTGTCGATTTTGATAAATATATGCCTGAAGATGCAGCAAAGTTCTATGCAGAATTCAATGATGCCAATGATTTCTATGAAAAAGGGCCAAGTTTTAGCGAGTCCAATCAAGTCACCAGTGCGATTGCACAGGGATTGAAACAAGATCTGTTTAAGCAGGTCGACGCGGTTGTAGATAAACAACAATCACATCGTGCAGTTTTACGTTTTGCGCATGCTGAAATCATTATTCCACTTGCGACGACTTTAGAGTTGTATAACATGATGCAAACTTTGCCATTACGCCAAACCTATAACTATACAAATAGTGCATGGAGAGGTGAGTTGGTATCGCCTATGGCAGCAAATTTACAGTGGGATATTTATCAAAATGCTCAAGGAGCTACCTTAGTCAAAATGCTCTACAATGAAAAAGAAACCTTATTTAAACCCGCTTGTGATTATGCAAGATACCGTACAAATAGCTTTTATTATGACTATTTGAAGCTTAAACAATGCTATCAAATTCAATAATCTAATTTAATAATTTTTTAGGATGGGAATAGAGTTGCTATTCCCATTTTTATTTCTTCATAATGGGTGAATAAAAGATATAGCTTGGCTGAGATTTCTAGCATGACACCTTTTTGGATTGCCTTGCAATTTTTAACTGTTTTACCGATTCAATTAAAAAATATGCCAACCGCAAAGCAAAATGCACAAGCCATTTTGTTTTATCCTTTCATTGGACTATTGATCGGTTTAGTTTTATTTGCATGTTCAATATTGCTATTCAAACTGCCAGCCTTATTGCTGGCAAGTATTATCCTCGTATTATGGATTTGGCTGACTGGTGGATTACATTTAGATGGATTAGCAGATACTGCAGATGCATGGGTCGGTGGTTTCGGCGATCCTGAACGTACACTTAAAATTATGAAAGATCCAGCATGCGGGCCTATCGGTGCTTTAAGTTTGATCATGCTTTGCTTGCTGAAATTTGTCGCTATTTATGTGTTATTAGAACAACAATTATCAGTATTTCTGATTGTAGTACCTGCAATTGGCAGAAGTTCAGCTTTATTTCTTTTTCTCACTACAAGCTATGTGCGAAAACAAGGTTTAGGACGTTCTATTGCTGATTTGATACCGAAGGTATGCTCGTGGACTGTATTTGTCATTACATTATCATTTCTTTGTGTGTTTGAGGGGGCTGGTATTTTCTGTTTAGCAATATTTTTAATGCTGCTGTTTTATCTACGTACGAAGTTCATTGAAAGAATTGGTGGGATTACTGGTGATATGATTGGTGCTTCAATTGAGTTATCAGAGGTATGTGTACTGATGAGTTTCTTGATAGCATTTTATTATCTGCCCTAGACTCAAGAAATTGAATCTCGATAGATATTGATCCTCTCATTGTTTGTGAGAGGATCAAAAAACATTATCTTTTTTTACGGTAGGTACAGAAGCCTAGTATCACCAAAACAGCAATCAATGCAGCGATCAGACCCAATAAAATATCACGAACAATTTTATCAATCGGTAACCAACTCCACTTATGCAAATAAGTAAAACTTTTGCCTTCCAGCGCATCCTGTGCAGTAACTTTTGCAGCAATAACACCACTACTTGGTTCTATATAGAGTCGCAATTGGTTCTTTAAATGAGTGTCAACTCTAACTACAGGTAGGCGTTTATTAATAAAGCCATATTCTCCGCCAAAACTTGTGACCCAAGTACTTTGTCCGATTTTCTCGATCGGTAGATTGAGATAATCAGCAACAAAAAATCTACTTTGCTCAAGTACGTCAATGGGTTTGGCTTTTTCAGCATCAATCCATTGGATCGCAGGCGTCTGATTTTTACTGTGCCCATGATGATCATGTTCTTTAACTGCAGTCATACTGCCTTGAAGGTCCTTTTTACCGATGAGTTGAATCATCCACGCAGCTCGTGTTTGCTCGCGACTATATGAAATAGGTACGAGGTGTAATCGTTGTATCGACTGAGCTGTTGCTAGTTGCCACGACGTTTGATCTAAATCTTGTGTCTTGAAAATAGGCTGAATATTTTTGATCTCAGGCTTCTTTTGCCAAAGATGGTAAAAACCACTGACCACCCAAAGTAAAATAAAGACACTCAGACTGATGCCCAAATAGCGATGCAGGAATCGAGTTGGTTTTTCACGTAAACGATGGTTTTTTCGATTATGAATTTTGAAAAATAATCCAATTCCCATACATGTGATGACGAGTATGCCAATCAGAGCAAACTGCATCAAAAGTGTTTGACCAAACCATTGTTGATTGTTCCATGTCCATGTGTGACCCAAACGGAAAATCCGTGCCATCCACATCTTTTGATCATTTGAAATCGTAGCAAGCCGTGAATGGCTAGGATCTACATAAGCACGTAAACCTTGATCAAAATCGACACGCCAAATTGGCAATAAGCGATTTACACTCGGATAATCATCACTAAACTCTGTAACCAGTTGCGCGAAAACAATACGTTCCTCTGTAAGACCTGTATACCAAACAGCCAAGCGTTTAGCATATTGTAGCTCTGCATTTTCAATACGATGACCCGAATGCACATCGTAGTATTCAGCCATATTTTGGTTTATGCCTAATACACGGTATGCCGTCTGATTGGCATTCACTTGAATCACTTGAAGAGCAGAAAATTGCTCAATCTGATTTTGCTCTAAGACCATTTTTGCTGGTAAAGCATTGTTTAAATCTAGTTGTTGTGGTGGAGGCATTCGTTTCAAAGGCTGCGGTTGTGTTGCACTCATAATTGGATGCAACACACCAGTTAAAGCCCAAAATAAAACCAAAATGCCCAACACCATCCCAAAGCTACGATGAAACTTGAGTAACTTTTTGAGTTGATTGGCATTCATGGCTTATTTTCCAAAATGATAGCGTAAACCTAACAAATAGGTACGCGGTGCCGCAGGCGTAAAGCTCGCTTGATTATTACTAAATGAGGTACTTTCAGCATAATGTACATCTGCAGCATTGATGATATGACCATAGATTTCATAAGCATTACGGCGATAGGTTGCACGTAGGTTTAATACTGTATGCCCATCATATTTTTCGGTATTGGCATCATTGATCCAGTATGAGCCGACATAAACTCCTTCTGCTGATAATAACAACTCAGGAATGGGTTTAATCTGATATTCAACAGTACCGAAAGCTTTTGGAGAGCTCGGCATACGATTGCCATTATAATTTAAGCTCGCTGATGGCTGAAATTGCTTAAATTCATGTTTCGCCCAACTTCCAGATAGTTTCAAGCGTTGATCGTATTGATCAGAAATATTCCAAGTACCACCAATCTCGATCCCTTGATGTCTTGTTTTACCTGCATTACGAGGTTCGCGGGTGTTATCAGGTTTAGTATAATTAATGACTTCATCCTCTCCATCTAAGCGATACAGAGTAACCTCACCATCTAAACGCTCATCGAAAAGTTTAAAGCGTATGCCAAGATCAATATTGTTAAATGTTGCTTCTGACAAATTTGGTGTAACCAGATTTGCACCGTATAAACTGCTTACTTCTGGTGGTACAAAACCTTGTGACCAGTTGCTATAGATATCCAATAGGGGATGTGCATTCCAAATAAAGCCAAGTTGTGGGCTGGCTTTATGGAAGCTACGTGTTTCGTTCGGTGCACCTGTAACATTTGATGGCGTTAAATTATTCTGATAGTCATATTTAATCCAGTCGTAGCGAGCACCAGCGACTAAGTTTAAGTTATCGAATGTTTGCCAATTTAGTTGGGTGTAAATGGCTTGATTGTCAACGTCTACATTGAAGTCGCGTAGCAATTTTCTTGGTTGAAAACCAGTATAAATACGTGTTTCTGGGTCACGAAATACTTCAATATCATTAGTTTTGGCTTTATTTGGCGTATGTTCTGCCATCGTACCAACAATCCATTTCAACTGATCGAAGCTTGTAGCGTGCTGCAAATTTAAACCATACGATTTGAACTGATTATATGTAGTTTGACCCGTGTAAGTCCCTGTAGGCACACCATTTCGCATATCAGTACGAATGCTATAACTTGGGTTCTGTTCAGTGGTGTTATCACGATAATACAGTGTAGCTTGAGTTTGATTGAGCTCATTCCACGCATGGCTAATCTGTGAAGACAGGCGAGTAGAGTCTACTTCACGATAGGTAAATGTCTGATAACTGTAGCCGGGACGCTCACTAAAATCCTTGCCGTTTAGACTTCCTGTCATGTCTGCTTTTAGGTGGTTATAGCTCGCGATATTTTTGATTTGTGTGGCATCAGAAATACGCCAGTCATGTCGAAGCGTGAGACTTTGCTTATTGCTTTCAGCATGATCTTGCCAACTATCGCCACGATCACTTGCGTATCCAGATAAACGTAGACCATGTTCACCAAATTCAGTCGCAAAGGTGTTTGATGCACCTAGATCCAGACGGCGATAACCTTCCGTACTTGAAAGTATACCGATCTCAGCAGTCGGCGTTAGACTTGGCGCTTTAGTTAAAAAGTTTATCGTACCGCCGATGGCATTACTTCCATATAAGCTACTCGCTGGACCACGTAAGATCTCAATTCGATCAATCCCTGCAAGATTAAGTTCATAAAGCGCATTGTGGTTAAATACACCGACGGGACGAACTGAAATACCATCTTCAAGATATTGATAAACTGCTGCAGTCGTGATTGGTTGTCGGATCGACATCATATGTTGTTCATTACCCAAGTCATTCATCAAAACGCCAGGGGTTTGGTTGACTAATTGCCCAATAAAAGTGGCATTTTTGTCTGCCAAAGTTTGATTATTAATTTGGCTAATTGCAGCAGGGGTATTGCTGATAGATTCACCCTCACGACTTGCTGTAACAACGATAGTCGCTAGGGTTTTGGTGTGTTGTGTCGGTACTTCGGCAATCGCCAATGCACTGTAAGTAGCAGATAGACACGCAGCCGTTAAGACTGACAAACGAAAAGAAGTCGTCATTTTGAAAACTCTATAAAAGCATTAAACGAGCCGTATCGCAGCAATGAACTGGATACGAATGTAAAAGTTTGCGATTTATAGAGCGATTGGCGGAGCTTGTTTAAGGGGGGAAATATAGAAAATACGTGGTATGTGCAGATCTTTTGTCCACGCATGGCATAGGCAGCGTACACGACTAAACCAAGCCAATAAGAAAATAAGTATCAAGCCAAGCAATGGAATAATTGCGGCTGCATCTAAACCATAGGTGCACAGTGGACAATGTTTCATGATCTGGCTAGCCAGTGCATAAACTTGTTGTGCATATTCACTGAGTTGCGAACCATGTTGAGCATGCTCAAGGTGATGTTTATGCTGCTCCATCGTATGGTGATGATGTTCACTATGATGGTTGCTGTGCACTTGTACTGATAGCAGCGTGGCTTTTTGAATCTCTGTGACTTGGCAATGCGATGGCATTGCATAAAGTGCGGGTACGACGCCAGTATGTACCATGGTTGGTAATAAGATATGCCAGAGTAAACAAAGCAATGTTACCGCGCCGATCAAGGCACGCCACTTTTGCAAATGTTGACGAAAACTGGAGTTCATATCAACGAGACGTCGTAGGGGGAAATGTGGCAGCAGTATAAATAAAAAAATGTTACAGTTCAAAACATACTTGATTTATCAATAAAAAAAACAGGCCCATGAGAGCCTGTTTTACATCTATTTAAAGATTAACGATTTGGTAAAACATCTTTTAATGCTTCATGCATTTCTAATAATGCTTTTTCAGTGGTTTCCCAATCAATACAACCATCGGTTACAGATTTGCCGTATTCTAGGTCGCATAAATTTTCAGGAATATCCTGACGACCACCTTTTAAGTGACTTTCAACCATGATACCCACGATTGATTTGTTGCCATCAAGAATTTGCTCTGTGATGTTTTTCAAAACTAATGGTTGTAGGTATGGGTCTTTGTTTGAGTTGGCATGACTGGTGTCGATCATGATTTTGGTGCTGACTTTAGCTTTGGCTAAAGCTGCTTCCGCTTCTGCAACTGAGGTTGCATCATAGTTTGGTTTGCCATTACCGCCACGTAAAACTACATGTGCGTATGGATTACCTTTGGTATTGATGATCGCTACCTGACCACTTTCGTTTAAACCCAAGAAGCTGTGTCCATGCTTTACGGATTGCATTGCATTGGTTGCAACTGTTAAGCCACCATCTGTACCATTTTTAAAACCGACAGGTGAAGATAAACCTGAAGACATTTCACGATGTGTTTGGCTTTCTGTAGTACGTGCACCAATCGCTGACCAAGAAATCAAGTCTTGATAGTATTGCGGTGAGTTAGGATCAAGTGCTTCAGTTGCACATGGTAAGCCTTTTTCATTCAATTCGAGCAGCAATCCACGACCAATATGTAGACCTTTTTCGATATTGAAAGAGTCATTCATATCAGGATCGTTAATTAAACCTTTCCAACCAACAGTCGTACGTGGTTTCTCAAAATACACACGCATGATGATGTAAAGTGTATCTTTTACTTTTTCGCTTAATACTTTTAAACGGTCAGCATACTCATGAGCAGCTTTAGGATCATGAATCGAACATGGTCCAATCACAACAAACAGGCGCTTGTCATTACCATCCAAAATATTACGAACGGTATTACGTCCTTTAAGTACAGTTTGAGAGGCGATTTCTGATAAAGGAAGATCGCGTTTGAGTTCTGCAGGCGTAATCAAAGTCTGAATGCTTTTAATGTTAACGTCGTCGATATCTGGCTGAGAAACTGGATTTGACTGTAGAGTATTCATTGCTGTCACAAATTCAATCGAAAGAAGAGGTTAATTTGTCTACGAATATAGCACGAAAAAGCGATTGATTAACTAGCGATTCAAACAAATTGTGTATAAACAATCGGCTATTTGGGGCTTAAACTATTGTCGTAGAATGAGTTGTGTGTTGATTCATGACCACTTGAGCTGTTTCAACAGGTTTCGGTTTTGCTTTCACAGGATTCACAATAAAGTTTAAACCGAGTGCGAAGAGAGTAATACCTAATATTTTTCTGATAAATCTTTCAGGCAATCGTGAGCTAATCAGTGTACCCACAACAATAGCAGGAATTGAGCCAACCAATAGCCACATCAGTAAGCTGAAATCAACATTGCCAGAAGACATGTGGCCTAGACCCGCAACAGCAGTTAATAAAACAGCATGCACGACATCCGAGCCAATAATGCGAATCATAGGTAAATTGGGGAACATGAGTACCAATGCCATGATACCAAATGCACCTGCACCAACAGAGGAGAGGGTTACTAATACACCTAAAACAACCCCCATAATCAAAATATAGCGGCGTTTGTGTTGGAGAGCATGTTGTTCACTTTCCATGTCGGCTTGTTCACGATTTCTAAAGCGATCAAAAAATTTCTCAATCTGAGCACGAAAGATAATTGAAATACCTGTCAAAGTCAGCATCACACCTAATACCATCGTGAGTACCGATTTATAGTGGGTAGATTGACTCAGATGATGCTCAAGTACCCATGTTGTAGCGAAGGAAGCAGGGATACTACCCAATGCAAGCCATATGACAATCGGCCAGACAATATTAAGTTTTTTTGCATGAACCAAAGAACCGCAAAATTTAGAGATCGAGGCATACAGCAGATCAGTACCAATCGCAATATGAGGTTCAATTTTGAATAAGCTAATCAAGATTGGAGTCATCAAAGAACCACCGCCGACACCTGTGATTCCTACGCAGAAACCAACCAATACGCCAGCTAAAATAAATTCAATGGGACCAAACATTGCTGATATGCCTAACTTATACAGAAAACAGCATATCTTATGCTTGTTTTGTATAAGGTGTTGTGATGAAAAATGATTTGCTTATACAAAAAAAAGATAAAGAAGCTATCCTAGACTCAGCCTTTTAATGGTGGTTTGCTGACATCGTTGACCCATAAAATTAACAAGAAAGTAATAGGCGTGGCGAAGATCCACCAACTAATAAAACCTATAGAGCGGCCATATTTCCAACATAACAAAGCACCAGCGATGAACAAACTGAAGAAAGCAATAAGTCTCAAGATCAATCTAAATTGTTTGATGCGATGCTGATATGGGGATTTATTGATTCGTTTATCACTACATTCATAGAGGATGAACATACCGATCAAGATGAGAAATAAACCCATAACAATCATATTGCCACCTTTGATTTAGCTAATTTTGTTTTGATCTTTTGTGTTGCTTTCATTTGAATAGGTTGGATATTGCGATATATAAATAAGGCGAACAATGCGCAAAAAATGAAAAATAGATCTATTCGTAAAAACAGCCAATAACTATTAAAATCAGAAATCAGTTGATTTTGAATAAGATAAATAAAGTCGTAAATTGGCAAGCTGATCGCGAGTATGCCGAAAACAGCAATTTGAGATTTCCATAAATACTGTTTCTTTGTGAATAAAGCCACGATAAAGCTGAAGAGCCAAACGCTAAAAAACGTATAGATTTCATAATTTGGCGTGTTTCCTGAGATATGTACGAAACGATTTGCAAATAAATAGCTCAGCATAGCGATAGGTAAGCCGATAAAAGTTGCAATATTCAAACGGTCAACCAAGTAGTAACCAAAATGGAACTGATTTGACTTATTTTGAATCTGACGTTTTAAGCTCCATAACAACAAACCTGAAGCAATCATTAAACAGCCTAGAATTCCAGAAAGGAAAAAAGCCAGTCTAAGTATTGGTTGAGCGAAAGTCGCCATATGCAGGCTATAAACGCCAAAATTCAAAGTTGCAATAGGACTGTTATTTCTCGTATTCGTTAGAATTTTACCCGTATGGTTAAAACTGATTTGGGCTTGATCAAGCGTAATTGAGCGATCTTCAAGTTGCTTAAAGGTAATGATTGCTTGATCTGTATTGGGATTTTTTGCCTCAATGGTGGCTAGTGCTTGATCTCCCCATTGCTGGCGGACTTGTTTCAATAATTCAGCTACGGTTACCGCTTCTAATGGCTGAGGTGCTGCATTGGATTTCTGTGTTTCGGTAATGGTTCGAATTTCTGTAAAATATTGATAAGGATTATCTGGGTAGAGTTTTTTCATCCCTAAGGGGAGATACAGATAAAAGAATATCGCCAAACCTGTAAAGGTAATGGTCAGGAAAAAAGGTAGTGCTACAACCGAAGATACGTTATGGAAATCAAGCCATGAACGTTGTGACTTGAATGTTCTTAAAGTAAAAAAATCAGTAATTATTTTTTTGTGAGTAATAATCCCTGAAATTAAAACAATGAGCATTACAAAAGCCGCTAAACTTGCAATTAATCGCCCAATCAAAACAGGCATTCCATACAATTGATAATGGAAACGATAGAAAAACTCTCCGCCTTGCGTTGCTGAAAGCTGTAATTCTTGTCCTGTATTTGCATCTAAAGTACGACTTTCATAAGCACCGTCGGCTTTTTCCCAATAAATTTTATTTACGGGTTGTTCCTGATTGGCGACGCTGAAAAACCATGATTTCGCATCGGAAGCATTTTTTTCCAAATACTGCGTTGCAGTTTGAATAGCTGTGTCTTGATTAATTTGATATTCAGCCAGTTGTGGTTGCATCCACAAGTTTATATGGTGGCGATAGTAGGAACTCGTTCCCATTAAAAAAATGGCAAATAATAACCATCCGAAAATTAATCCAGTCCATGCGTGCAACCATGCCATTGATTGGCGAACACCTTTATTTCCCATTAACTTAGACCTACTGATAAGCCAAACAATACGGCCAATAAAATTGAGCTAATCAAAGTAAGTTTAATTAAAGAATTGGTACAGAAGCCGATGAGGACGAAACAAACATAAAATAGGATAGAGATAAACGCTGCCAAAAAGATAGATTCTGCTTTGGCGAATAATAAGGATGTAAATAATTCGGTAAGACTTAAACTCAGATACAGCGTACACAAATAGCCCAGTACAAATACCAAAGCGAAACGATAGAAAATACTTATTCGATAGACGAATGAAAGGGAAGCTGACTTGGCCATAAGTATACTTGTAAAGCAAAAGGGAGAGATAAAGAATCACATGTGAAAATGATTCTTGTTTATATTAATGTTTCATGTATGCACACGCAATCTGTAATTCATCGCAATTCTAGATAATTTTTTTGCTATAAAATGGTTTATTAGATTGAGATCATTTTCACCAATCGTGAACAAATTACAGTATTTACAGTGATTCGATGTAAAATCATTCTGTTAGAATCTTTTAAACTTTTGAATGGGGCGCAGGTCTTGTTAAAGCAAAAACTAAAAATTGGCATCGTTGTCGGGGAAGTTTCAGGAGATACGCTAGGGGTAAAACTCATGCGAAGTTTTCGCGAACAAGGAATTGATGCTGAATTTGAGGGGATTGGCGGTCCACAAATGATCGCAGAGGGTTTTCATAGCTATTATCCTATGGAAATTTTATCTGTTATGGGGATTGTAGAAGTTTTAAAAGATCTGAAAAAGTTGTTTGCAGTACGCGATGGTTTGGTTGAACGTTGGACAGAGCATCCAGTTGATATTTTTATTGGTATTGACGCGCCTGATTTCAATTTGCGTTTATCGAAAACGATCAAGGAAAAGAATCTACCGATCAAAACAGTACAATACGTAAGCCCATCAGTATGGGCATGGCGTCAGGGTCGTGTTCATGGCATCAAACGTAGTATTGACCTTGTATTATGTCTATTTCCTTTTGAAAAAACATTCTATGAAAATTATGAGGTTGCGGCTGCATTCGTTGGACATCCGCTCGCCAAGCAATTGCCATTAAAAAATCCAATTATTGAAGCAAAACATCAACTCGGCTTATCTGCGGATAAAATACATATTGCTTTATTACCTGGTAGTCGTCGTGGTGAAATTGAACGTTTACTACCTTTACTCACTGGTGCTGCCGAGATTTTACATCGTAAATATCCTGAGTTAGAGTTTTTGATCCCAGCGATTAATGAAGCACGTAAGCATCAAATTGAACAGGGTATTTTAAATCTAGACATCACACTCAAGTCGAAAATTCATATCCTGGAAAACATTGATTCAGAATCAAAAATTGGCCGTATGGTGATGAGTGCCAGTGATATTGTGGCACTTGCATCGGGTACAGCAACGCTGGAAGCCATGCTATTACATCGACCGATGGTAACTTTTTATAAGTTGAATTGGTTAACGTATCTTATTGCAAAATTCTTGGTCAAAATTCCATATTATTCATTACCTAATATTATTGCAGGTAAGAAAGTAATCGAAGAACTTATTCAAGCCGACGCCACGCCACAAAATTTAGCTGCTGAAATTGAAAGATTGATGGATCATGAAACAGCGCACATTCAAATGATGCAACATTTGAGTATGCATAAACGATTGATTTCCGGAGATACTGAAGATCCAGTTCAAGCGATTTTGCATTGTCTGGAAACAGAGTCGAATTAAAAAAAGGTGGCTTATAAATGCCACCTTTTTACTTACGCACGTAGAATTAACTCATAACCAGTGTATTTACGAATATTAATGACACCAATGTCCAATAATAAATACTGACCTTTAATACCCTGTAATACACCACGGATTTTTGGGGTTTTATCTAAATTCAAGGATTTAATTTTTTCAGGATAATGTTCAACAGGGTAAATGAATTCATGTGGCAATTCATTGTCTAAGAACTCTAAACCCTCATCAAACTCAAGATTTTGACTGAACTCCTCACGAATGCTTTGAATTTTTGGAGCAAACTCCTCGATGATTTGATCACGTTGTTCAACCAAGTTCAGTGGTTCTGCTTCACCTTTAAGGAGTTTTCGCCAGTCAGTCTTGTCTGCAATCTGTGTCCCGAACATGGTTTCCAAATGCCCAGACAATCGACGTGAACCCACTTTCATGATCGGCAGTGCTTGAGTCGCACCTTGATCTAACCAACGTGTGGGCATATTTACGATACGTGTAATTCCGATTTTGAGCGCACTTGAATTTGCTAAATACACGATATGAGGCTGGAAGCAGACCTGATGTGCAAAATCATCTTCACGGCAAGTACCGAGATGATAATGGCAGGTTTCAGGCTTCATAATACACAAATCACATTCAGCCTTGGTTTTAAAGCATTTGAAGCAGTGTCCTTGTGAATATGACTTTGGTGTTTTCGCACCACAAGATGTACAGAAAATATTTCCTGTCCATTCGATCTCTATTTCTTGTCCCAGATTAAACGGTAGATCAGTTTCTGAACGATCTAATATAAATTTATATTCAACATTTGCCTTGCGCGTTGATTGATCAGTTACACTATGCGCTGTGAGTGCTGCATGCATTTTATGACAAATGCCTTGTAGTTCCATGAATAAACTCTCATCTTTCTCAATCAAGGGTTGCAGTTATGGCTGAACAAAATGTCATCACTTCTATGCTAGACGATTTATCTCAGGAACAGCCCATACATACTGCACTTTGTATCGGTCAACAGATTGACCAAAATGCTTCAATTCAATGGCATCATTTTAACGTAACTGACTTTTTAAATCTGCCTTTTACTCAGCGTTATGATTTAGGTTTTGTATTATTTGACACCGAAGAAATGCAAAATATTACAGAAACACAAAAAGCACAGTTATTGGTAAGGTTACGTGACCTTATGGCAAAACGAATTGTGGTCGTGAGTAAAATTGATGACGAAAAGTTATTACGTTCACTTGGTTTCACTCAATTAATTGATAAAACAACACATGAAAGCAATTTTGCCTTGTGGCAGTTTAATATTTTGACCTATAAGCATGTGCCAGATTGGTTCAATTCCAAGTTTTGGGCAAACCCAGAAAACTGGGATAAATTCCGTTGGTAAATATCATGAACTGTTGAACTATTTGATCGCTATCATCTGATTGAGTGTGTGTTCAAGTTCTTGCAAAATTTAACAATTCAATTTTGTTCTATACTTTCAAAGCAGCGTATGCTTTTTGGATAAATATTCCAAAGGAACATATGCGTCATGACAGATTTAAGCAATATTGTTGAAATGTTAGCAAAACAAGCTTTAGGCGGTCAGCAACAATCGAGTAGTGGGCTAGGTGGTATTCTTGGTTCTGTATTAGGACAAATGGGTGGACAACAGGGCAACTCCAATCAACAAGGCGGTTTGGGCGGAATACTTGGTTCTGTGCTGGGTCAATTGAATGGTGGTAATCAACAAAGTAGCGCCAAAGGTGGAAATTCAGCCCAAACTTTGCTTATAGCCGTTTTGCCCCTAATTTTGGCTTGGATTCAAAAACAAGGCGGTTTGCAAGGTGCGTTGGACAAATTAAAAAATGCAGGTTTGGCGAACCAAGTACAAAGTTGGGTTGATCCTAATCAGCCAAATAATACAGATATACCAACTCAAAACATGCAAAGTTTATTTGATGACCAAGATGTTGAGCAAGTTGCACAGCAAACTCAGGCGCCTAAACAAGCCATTTATGGCGCAATTGCATCGGTTTTACCGCAGGTGATCGACTCTTTAACGCCACAAGGGAGTGGTACTAATCCACAAGAAGCGAATAATGATATTCAAAATGTTTTGAATCTAGTGAGTGGTTTTTTGAAGAAGTAAATATTAAACGTAATAGATTTATAAGATAAAGCTCATTTGAATATGGGCTTTGTTTTTTTAGAGTTTAAATTTAGGAGATAGAATGACTGTAGCAGGTTCTGGAGTGGGCTTCTTTTTAATATTTTTTATCTATTTCGTCATCACTTTACCGATGTTGATACTTGTTGCTTTTTTTATTAAAGAATTCCGACAAAAGTTATTTATCTTTTCATCTCTCTTATCGATTTTATTTATACCATCTTTATACAAAGACGTTTATTTTGTAGTAGAAAAAAATATTTGGGAAAGCTCCCAATTACTTGGAATAATTTGGCTGTTTTTCTCCACGATACTGCTGATCATACTTTTAATTTATTATGTTTTAAGAAAGGATCATTTTTTTAAAATTTTATGGTATTCATTTATTTCAATTGTTTTCATGAATGTAGTGGCAACGATTTATCTATTCTCTAAATGAAAAAAGGGCATAAAGCCCTTTTTTACTGATTAGGAAATAAGCTTCAAATTAGAAGTTATATTCCATACCTAAACCAATAGTTGTTTTCTTATCATCTTTCACTAACCAATCACGTTTTTGCTGACCAACTACGCCATAGAAACGTGCTTGTTTATTGATTTGATAATCAGCACCTAGACCATAAAGATCTTGTTTACGATCATCACGACCATTCGACTCTGTCGTAGCAGAAATATACTGTGCTTTTAACTTAATCGGAGTAGAAGGGATTTTGTATGCTGCTGTTACACCATATGCATCTTCTTGTAGGCCTTTATAAGAGGTTACATCAGAACCACTGGTTGTCGTCACAGTATCGTCTGTAGGTTGAGCAGTTTGCCATAAAGCGCCCAAAACAAAACCATCAAAACCTAATTTCGTGAAATCAAGTGAACCTGTTACACGGATTGCATCTGTATAAATACCAGATAATCCATATGCGCCATATTTAGAAGCAATACCATAGTTTCCAGCTACTGCAGCAGCTAAACCATAATCTTTGTTGTCATAAGTGATCGAAGCAGAAACACCGTCTCCAAAACCATCACGACTGCCTTTGTAACCATTAGCTGCATTTTCTTTAGTAGAAGACTCTTCACCTTGTTGGAACATGATGTTGAAAGCCAAACCACCTAATAATTTTTTATCTGTTTCAAAACCGATCACATTATTCAAACGATCTTCACCAGCTAGGACAGCAGTCATATCAAGTTCATTGTGATCGTTATAAATATCTTGGTTATTACCAGCTGCTGTTTTGAAATAAGAGTCGTATTTACCAACTTTTAATGTACCAACGCCATCAGATTTAAGACCAATAAAGCGATTGCGTTGAGTTAATTCTCTGCCATCTTTATCTTCACTGTCTGCATTAACTTGCCATTCGATTAAGTAAACAGCAGAAAGGTTTTCAGTTAATTTTTCTTCGCCTTTTACACCAATACGAGATGCATTTGAGTTTACTTTTGTTACGCTTTCGTCTTTAAAGCCATTCTTATCAATTTGATCGAGCGTCACATTGAGCTTACCATACAATGTTGGTGCTGCTTGCGCTGCATTCATGGCTAATGTTGCTACAGTAGCAGCAAGAAGCAATTTTTTCATTGAGATTTCTCCAAAACACTTTTTTGTAAATGGCTGTTGCCTTAGTTACTGTTATAAGTTTGCTTATGTACAAAAAGTTACATAGCTCACTAACTTGTATGCAGTATCGGTAAACTTTGTGACAAAGAAGTGAAGGAAAAATGACAGTTTTATGACGGTTAAGTTCGGATTAAAGCTAGATTTATTGTTGATTTTTATACAAATAGTCAAAAATAAAAAACGGAGCAGAAGCTCCGTTTTTAATGATTACAAAACTTAAAGAGCAGCTTTGATCTTTTCAGCCAGCATTTTAATCTTTTCTTGATCACCCATTTGAGCTGCATGGCGACCAAGCTCATGGATTGAACTTGGAATCAGATGAAAATGTATATGCGGTACAGTTTGACCAGCAGTAGAACCGTTTAGTTGCATTAATACAATCCCTTTTACGTCTAGCGCCTTTTCCATCGCTTGAGCAATTTTCTGCACGATTTGAATCGTATAAGCAGCGGCATCGGCAGGAAGGTCTAGCAGGGTAACGGCTGGGGTCTTTGGAATCACTAAAGTGTGACCATCGGCTTGAGGCATGATATCCATAAAAGCAAGAACTTGTTCATCTTCATAAACTTTTATCGCTGGTAATTCACCACGCAGGATTCTTGCAAAAATATTTTGGTCATCGTATGCCATGATTAGTCCTTTAAAATAATTC
This sequence comes from Acinetobacter haemolyticus, assembly GCF_003323815.1. Lineage (NCBI taxonomy): Bacteria > Pseudomonadati > Pseudomonadota > Gammaproteobacteria > Moraxellales > Moraxellaceae > Acinetobacter > Acinetobacter haemolyticus. The sequence goes on along the minus strand of NZ_CP030880.1, from coordinate 1,862,584 downwards.
TCATGGAGCGAATCGATAATTTTTATCGACATTAGCCTAGAGAATATGCTTATTTACAATTCAATTCTTTTTGACGCGCTTTAATTTCATCTAAGCGTTGTTGTTCTTTTTCAGAAAACTTAGGCTTAGTTGTGTGGCAGTTTTCATTACCGTATTTTGCTTTTGCATCAGCATCTTTGAAGCAGAAGCCTTTAGAGGCATAGATAAGGTTATAGTTATCTTGTAACTTTTTACATTCTTGCTCTGAAGCGGAAGCTTGCATACTGAAACTTGTCAGTGCGGCGAAACTTGCAAAAACTGCAACTGTAAACTTCTTCATGAGGTATTCCTCTCGTTATGAATAAGCACTAAGTTGAACCTAGTGCATGTACTAATATAAGGTTTATTGATGAAATTTCAATAAAACTATATTATTTGAGTGTAATTTTACTCCATAATTTATTCTTAATTATAGTAAAAATTGTTTTATATCAATATCTTTTGAGAAATTTTGACATAGTAGACTCTTTGGTTTTTTTAGACAGATTTGTCTGATCTGTTTTCTGGTTTTTAAATTTAATTCAAGCGATTTTGCATTTTTAGTTAACGTTTTGATGTTATAACTCATAAATTTTAGTCATAAGACATTCACGGAATAGTTTGTTAGATTATGTGACTTTTATAGTAATCAATGGAATTATGAAGACATTTTTAATTGCGTTTACACTGGGGTTAGGGCTTGTTGGCTGTGTATCTTCGAATTATGAAAGTATAAATAAAGCTCCAGTTGTTCCTAAGAACGAAGCTTACAATACCTTTAAAATGCCTGAGCATGGGGTTATTACGGATCAGGATGTACATAACTTACCTGAACATGCCAATCTGAATACGAAATACACGATAAGCTTCTGAGTAAAAAATTAGTTAGAGATTTTACATAACTAAGTCCTTGAACTTTAGGGTTCAAGGTCAGATAAATACTAAATTTAGTTACCTAGACCAACGGATGATAAGTCCGCTGCTCTATGCAACGATAAAGTAAAGCATCAGTTTTTTTGTAATGACTTTGTTTTTACTGTTTGGTAAATTATGTGAATTAAATAATAAGAGTTTTATAGAATGAAATACTTAATACTCGCAATAATTTCAATTTTAATGTCAGTCACTACTTTTGCCAGAGAAACAAATTCAATGCGTTCCGCCTATGAGCTTGTTAGCATTGGAGATAGTGAAAGCGATTTAATTAGAAAGATGGGGAAGTCTTATCCAAGATATTTCAAACATAGAGATGGCCGATCTTTTTGCAGTGCAACAGAATATATTTATGAGATTGATATGCAGGTTTATACAGTTTGGGTATGTAATGGGAAGATATTTAAAATTGATGTGAATAATAAATAATTTTGCTAATAAAAAACCATGACAAAAATTAAGTTATGGTTTTTTATGCGATGTATAACCTTTGTTATAAATTTACATTTAATCAATCTTCATAAAATAAATCATTTCATTTGCTTGAATTGGCTGTTCAGAAAAAGGGATGATTGCAATACAGTTCGCGGTAAGAAATGGTTGGATTTGATACGAATTCTGCTGTTCAATCATTTCTAAGGAATATTCGCCATCATTGTGTAGTTGATATTTGCCCCATAACAATTTCTTTTGACTGGAATCTGTTTCAATTTTTTGTTTGGTGAAACCCTTTATAAATGTTTTGTTGAAAAAATCGACGTCATGTTTATTTAAGATATACTTCACCATGAAATGCATGAGTAAGGCAATGTCTTGCATATCACCGGGTAGATTAATGATCGTCGCTTTATCTTCGGTGATAACGGTTTTAGAGCCTCTCGGATTACCTTGATCATCAAAGAGCGGTACGATTTCACGTACTTGAGGAGTTCTAGGCATGCTTCTAATAATGCCCATTTCTGCAGCAGGGATAGAGCGTGTTTGGAAATTTGAGGGCATACTGCCAGGATCAAAAGTCGTAAGTCTACCGATTGAAAATACAGAACCACCAACATTCTTATGTGTACATAGAATCATGACATCAAAATTAGGAATATGTTCTTCAAAAAAAAGATTATAACTTTCCCAATCTGTTGTTAATGTTTCATCTAAAGTAAGGTCTTTTTCTTTCTTAAGGCTATTGAACGCTGAATCATAACGCTGTGGTTTAAGCAGTTTTATCTCGACATGATCGTAACCCCACGTTTTTAAAACGTCTTTAACGTACACGCTTTCTTCACAAAGTGAATGCTCCTCATCAAAACTATGCATACTCACAACTAGTATTCGTGGATTTCTATAAATTGTGAGTTCTTTAACCCCAGCTCGTCTGAGTGCAATCAATTTTTCTGGTGAGACTTTTTCATTTTTGGCTAAGATTAGATCACCTCGTTTAATTACACTGCCTTGCTGAATAACGCCTTGCATTGTAGAGACAGGTGCTATAATTTTTTTATTATCATAATCAGAAATATCTAAACGATTATCATCTTCTGCAATAACAGCATCAACAGATTCAGGTAATTTCGTATATTGTGGAATCCTGAGTAGATTTTTACCACTCAGATCTAGTTTATATGGGTTCACTGAACGATAGAGTTGTGATCCCCAGCAGTACAGGTTATCGATTAATACTGGCCGTTGTTTACTTGCAGCTTGAGTTAATTCTGAACTAATAGCCCAACCGGTGTAAGCAGATAGGTTATGTGTTGGATAGTCCTGTAAAGCATAAATATCAGCTGCGTTTACTTGATTAAGCGCCATTTGTAAGTCTACAGTATCCTTTAGTTCCCCTAGAGGAAGCTGCATAAAAAGGCGATAATAAATTGTAGTCAGATCATATGGAAGATCTTCAGGTACAGGAAATTTATTAAGCATGAATGTAAACCCAAGATACATCTAAAATTAGTAGCTGTGATTAGCTGTTAAGGTAAATACTACACAACTAAACCCAATATGAATTATGTTATATTTAACATGAAATTTAATATATTTAAGTGGAAAAATTCCAAAATAAATTATTCAACTATTTTGAAGTTAAGAGAAATAATAAACTAAAAAATATAAAAAATTAATTGCTTAAATATATTGGTTTTTTGTGATTAATAAATAGTTTATTATTCTATTTTTCTGAATTACGTTAAAAAAACCGCTCAAAATAGCTGTTTCTTTAACGTAATAATTAAATGGAATTTTTAAGTTATAGATTTATTCCAATGTGATTTTACTCCAAGACTCATACATTTTTACAGCAGCCGAAAAGTCACTATTAGGCTCAGCCGTTAAACTTGCCGCTTGGATTAGACTTTGTGTCAAAGAGAGGATTGGTGCAGGTAGTTTTGCATCATGAACTAAATCTAAAGCAATTCCAGTATCTTTCGCTAGCAATGGTAGAGCAAAGGTCACAGGAAATTCACGGCTTAACACACGTTGCGGAAAAATATTTTCTGTGACAAGACTTTTACCACTCGATGCATTGATACAATTTAATGCTGCATCGAGATTTACACCATGTGCTTTTAGAGTAGAAAAGCCTTCTGCGACTGACCATAAGTTTACCGCGAGTAGCATATTATTAATTGCTTTTACTGCAAAACCAGCGCCAGAATCGCCAACATGTTGAATCAACTTACCTAATGCCGCCATCGCTGGGTATGCACGTTCAAATGCATTAACATCGCCACCCACCATAAAAGTTAAAGTTGCATTTTCAGCACCAATCGTTTGACCACTTACAGGAGCGTCAAGAAAATCGATATTTTGAGGCTTTAACTTTTCAGCTAACCGCTGAGCAGCCTCTGGCACTCCACTGGTACAGTCGATCCAAATCGCACCTGATTTAATTTCAACACTGTCAATTAATGTTTCAACATCTTGGCTGGTCGGTAAACAAGAAAAAATAATATCTGCTTGTACAGCTTCGGATAGTTCAACTGCTGTGGTGCCATATTCTGTTGCATGTTGTTCAGCTTTACTGAAATTTCGATTCCAAACCAAGACCGTATCGAAATGCTTTGGTAAATGTGCCGCCATGCGAAAACCCATAGCGCCTAAACCGATAAATGCAACAGATTGAATCATTGTCTACCTTCTTATTAGCGTTGATCGTTCTGACAGCCAATTTGTAAGTGTTGGCCAGAACTCAATTGAACTATTTTGACTAGACATTAAACCTAAATGTCCGCCCGGTATCAAGGTAAACGTCACATCTTGGCTACTGGTCAGTTGAGTTAAAGGAAAAGCGGCATCTGCTGTAACCAATTGATCACTTTTCCCTGCACCGACCAAAAGTGAACAATTAATATTTTTCAATTCAATGGTTTTGTTCTTGAGGGTAATTGCACCATTCTTCAGAGGGTTCTGCATCCAAACATTAAACAGCATGTCTTGGTTAATACCACCCGGATAATCAATCATGTTGTTTAAGAAATGGCTCAGTGTCGCATCTTCTTGTACAAGTTTAAGATTATCCAAGTTTTTTAATAATTGGATATTTCCATCAATCCAGCCTTTAGGATCAAGAAGTTTAAATCCAAGGGAGTTTAAAAAACCCGGAGAATGAATCATTACTTTGGGTAAGCGGTTATAAATGTAATTTTTAATTTTTTCATTTCGTGAAGTCACATAAGCAAGTGTTTTATAGAGTTTGCCGATATAACCAGATGCATAACTATCAATTGGGCTACCAAGCACCACGAGATTTTTGACAGCATTAGGTTGATGTCGTGCGGTATAAAGTGTGACAAAGATGCCAGCCATACTCCAACCATGTAGTGAAATTTTTTCAGATTTAGAATGCTTTTGAATTGCTTCAATACACCGTGGAATAAACTTATCAAGAAAGGAAAGAAAGTTAATTTGATAATTTTTATAGGTGAGTTTACCCCAATCAATCAGATAGACATCAAAACCAGCCTCTTGGAAATGTTTGACTAAAGAGCGATAAGGATAGAGGTCATAGATATCCATGTTGATGGCGAGTGGAGCAACAAAAACCAGTGGCTCTTTGTAGCGTTTATTCTCAGATGCATAAAAGCGCACACGGGTTTGTTTAAATTGAGCGATGACTTGATAGGGTGTTGATTGGGACAGCACGAGTTTGTCAGATTCAAATACGCGCATAGCGAGATGTTTAAAATTTATTTTTTGCTGTTCCACAAGCGATTTCATCTATGAAAGTCTCATCATGAGTCAAGATTGCACGAAGTCTAAGCGATAATTTCATCTTATGCCTTGACCTTAAATACATTAGGCGATCAAAATGTTGGCATATTTAGACAGGATTTGATAACCCTTTATAAAAATTATTACTTTTTTATAAAGGAAGATTGAGACCATTGATCATAAGGCATACAAAACGATGAATCCAAGCGATGATTTAGAATACCAACTTGAAACACTGGCCATTCGTACTGGGCATGATCGTACCTTTGAAGGTGAACACAGTGAACCTATCTTTTTAACGTCATCGTTTGTCTGTGAGAGTGCTGCCGATGCTGCTGCCAAGTTTTCTGGGCAAATCGCGGGGAATACATATTCACGGTATACCAATCCGACTGTACAGGCATTTGAGAAGCGTTTAGCGGTGCTTGATGGCGCAGAACGTGCTGTAGCGACCAGTTCAGGTATGGCGGCAGTGCATGCGATCTGTATGGCGTATCTGAAAGCAGGCGATCATGTGATTTGCTCACGCGCTGTATTTGGTTCAATCATCGCTTTGTTTGAAAAATACGTTGCTAAATTCGCAGTTGAAGTGACTTTTGTTGATTTGGGTGATCTTGAGGGATGGAAACAAGCGATTCGTCCAAATACGCGTTTACTCTTTATCGAAACACCATCTAATCCATTGGCGCAAGTGGGTGATATGCAGGCAATTGCAGATATTGCACATGCACATGGTGCTTTGTTTGCAGTAGATAACTGTTTCTGTACGCCAGTATTACAGCAACCAATTAAGTTTGGTGCAGATTTAGTTTTATACTCAGCAACGAAGTATATCGATGGTCAAGGTCGTGCTTTGGGGGGTGCAGTAGTTGGAAAGCATGACCTGCTTGAAGAGATTAATGGGGTTATTCGTACCCTAGGTAACTCAATGAGTCCATTCAATGCTTGGATTTTCTTAAAAGGCTTAGAAACGCTGAGCATTCGAATGAAAGCCCATTGTGAAAATGCGCAGAAATTGGCTGAGTGGTTACAACAGCATGATAAAGTGGAAAAAGTTTATTATGCGGGTTTACCAAATCATCCAGGCCATGAGCTTGCCAAGAAACAGCAAAAAGGTTTTGGTGGCGTGGTATCGTTTGTAGTGAAAGGTGAGCGTCAAGCTGCTTGGACGGTGATTGATAATACTCGTTTCTTGTCCATTACCAGTAATCTAGGTGACGTTAAGTCAACAATTACCCATCCAGCAACCACCTCACATGGTAGAATGTCGGCTGAAGCTAAACAAGCCGCAGGAATTGAAGAAGGCTTAATTCGTGTGTCTGTCGGTTTAGAGGACATTAATGATATTATTCGTGATTTATCACGCGGTTTAGATTTAATTTAACGAGAGAAACTTATGAACATTAATATGCTCATGCAGCAAGCTCAACGCATGCAAAAGGATATGGAATCGAACCTTAAAAAAGCCAAAGAAGAGCTTGCGAACACCGAAGTTCATGCTGAAGCGGGTGGTGGTTTAGTTAAAGTAACGATGACTTGTCGTAATGTCGTTAAACGTATTGAGATTAGTCCAGATCTTTTACAAGATGAAGCCGATATGATTGAAGATCTAATTGCAGCGGCAATGAATGATGCGGCGCGTCAAGCTGAAGCGATTTCTGAAGAGAAGTTGCAAGGTGCAAATTCTGGTATGGGCTTACCGCCAGGTCTATCTGGTTTATTTTAAATCCCTCCGAGCCTCCCTTTCTTGCGATACTCTAATCGCATTTTGGGGAGGGGCTGCCTTCATTAAAGAGGGATTGGCGGAGATTCTGAGAGTTAATTTGTGTTTAGTGAAAGATTTGAACAATTAGTTCAAGCATTGCGTATCCTACCGAGTGTTGGTCCAAAGTCTGCGCAGCGTATGGCATTACATTTATTGATGAAAAACCGTGAAGGAGCATTTGCTTTGTCACATGCTTTGCATGAGGCTTCTAGTCATATTCATGAATGTCATATTTGTCATTCTCTAACCGAAAATGAAATCTGTGATATTTGTGCATCGACTGAGCGTGATGAGCAGTTACTTTGTGTGGTTGAGTCGCCTGCAGATGTGATGGCGATTGAACAAAGTGGTAGTTTTAGAGGTAAATATCATGTCTTGGGTGGACACTTATCACCTTTAGACGGAATTGGCCCTGAAGAAATTGGTATTCCCTATTTGATTCAGCGTTTGAGTGAAGGGAAGGTCCAAGAGGTGATTTTGGCAACCAATGCAACAGTAGAAGGCCAAGCGACAGCGCATTATTTGGTAGAGGCAACCAAGCATTTACCGATTCATATGACACGCATTGCACAGGGCGTACCACAAGGCGGTGAGTTGGAATATGTTGATAGTCATACTTTAAGTCAAGCTGTACATAACCGAATGCGGATGAAATAACAGTAAAATAATCATTTGTGGATATTTATTTTAAATTCATGCTGTTAATTTAAACAAATAATTAACTTTTACATTTTGTCTAACATTATTCTAGATCTATTTAGCGCAATGTATGGCACTATTAGCAGGCGAAAAGGATTTTCGTTTTTTTGATTATAGGGAAGAGGAGTAATTTCATGTGCAAGTGGAATACTGATTGAGTTTTGCGTTTATTTTGTTTGAGTAATCACTGTGTTTTTGCAGTTTGATTGCAAATGGTTCTTTTTATTGTATTTGAGCAAATATGTTTCAGTTTATCCAGCAGCAAGAAGATTTAGCTGTTCTCCTCCACAAAATGGAACATTGTTCCACCTATGCACTTGATACTGAGTTTATTAAGGTTGATACCTTATATCCAAAACTCGGGGTGTGCCAAATTAATCTAGACGGTCAGGTTGCATTGCTTGATGGTACGGTATTAGATCTCACACATTTTTGGGACAAAGTGTTCAATGCACAGCAGAATATCTTTCATGCATGTAGTGAAGATATTGATTTAATTTATCATTATGCTGATCAAAAACCATTGCATAATATTTTTGATACACAAGTCGCGATGGCTTTTCTTGGGAATGGTTTGCAGGTTAGCTATCAAAACGCACTCAAGACTTATTTAGATATTGAGATAGAGAAAGATCAAACACGCTCAGATTGGTTGGCACGTCCGCTAACACCACAACAAATCAGTTATGCTGCGAATGATGTACTTTATTTACCTAGACTTGCTGAAGCATTAAAACGCGATTTGCAGAGCAAAGGGATATATCACTATGTGTTGGAAGACTGTCAGAATCTCACCAAAGAAATTGGAACAGATACTCCACTCGCCGAGCTGTATACCGATATCGGTAATTATCGCCATTCACGCCGTGAGTTAATGCAATTACAACAATTAAGCATCTGGCGTGAGCAAATTACCAAAGCGATGAATCAACCGCGTAGTTTTATTCTTAAAAACGCAACGATGATTGATTTGGTAGAGAAAAATCCGCGCAATACATTTCAACTTGCTCAAGTTAAAGATATTCGACCTAATGTTGTGCGTGAGCACGGCAAAATGATTTTAGAACTTTTGAAATTTTTGCCGCCAGAAGATGAGTGGCCGCTTAGAATTGCACGTCCGATTAAGAATAATTCGAAAGAGTTAGCCCCGAAAGTTGATCAGTTGATTGATGGTATTGTTAATCAAACATCTATACCTAAAGAGGTGTTGTTACGAAAGAAATGGCTTCATGCGATTTATGAGCATGTCGTATTTGGTTTGGACGAACAAGTTTTACCAGATTATTTATTAGGCTGGCGTTATGAGCTTTTAACTAAGCCTCTGATCGCACTTTTGCATCAAGATAGTGAATATTTAGCAATGCAAATGAAAGTCACTCGGTAAAAATACGGTTGCTAAAAAATACGACTCTAGCGTTAACATTCCTTAATGTACCTGTGGTTTTTTTCATGTATCCTGTTTAGTGTCTATTGAGGTCTAATTGGCTTGATAGTCACTAAAATTGACAAAAGTTGTGAGTAAACATGCACTGCGATATTTATAGATCGAGCAAAAAAGACGAAATGTATATGTATATTGCTCGTCCGAACTCTTCTGAGAATAATGAGTCTGAGAACCCTTTTGACGGTATTCCAGAAACTGTTTTACAAGCATTTGGAAAAGCCACTTTTGTTATGCGTTTAGAACTTCATGCTGAGCGTAAACTTGCACGTGCAAATGTGTTGCATGTTATGGATTCGTTAGAAACCAAAGGCTTTTTTATTCAAATGCCACCAGAAGGATTAATCAATCCGAATGCGGTAGAACCTGAGGGCTTACGAGGTGCTTGAGACATTAACAGCGGTATGGGCAAATATTCTTTCAGTACTGGATCAGTTTCCTGAGGAAAATGTTGCGATCATAGTCTATGTTACTGGAACAATCATTGCCTTGTGGTGTTGGTATCGTTTAATGACGCGTTTACCGAGTCCCATCGGTGGCATCTTGTGGATTATCGCTTTTGCAGTCCTTGCAACACCAACAATTTCTGAAGGTCCGAATTCTGGAATCGCACCTGCAATTTTTGGATTGATTTTTGGTGTATTAACCAAAGAACATGTGTTGGTGTGGGCCAATTTATCCTTGATCCTCTTTGTCATAGGGATTGGTTTATCGATTGGTTTTTGCTGGTCAAAATATACCGCCAATAAGAAAGCTGCTCGTTCAGTTTAAATATTTACACAAAGTTAGATACAGAAAAATAAGGTTTTTTAAATGTCTGCTGATAATCAACACTTTACTGGTACAGATCAATATATTGCAACTGATAGCCTAAAGCTTGCTGTAAAAGCGGCGCGTGCTCTACAAAAACCATTATTGGTAAAAGGTGAGCCGGGTACAGGTAAAACGTTACTGGCTGAACAGGTTGCTGAAAGTCTTGGGTTAAAACTGATCACTTGGCATATCAAATCAACAACCAAAGCACAGCAAGGTTTGTATGAATATGATGCTGTTTCGCGTTTACGTGATAGCCAGCTAGGTGATGACCGTGTCTATGACATTAAAAACTATATTAAGCCTGGTAAATTGTGGGAAGCATTTACTAGCGATGAGCGCTGTGTATTATTAATTGATGAGATTGATAAAGCAGATATTGAATTTCCAAATGACTTGTTGCATGAGCTCGACAAAATGTCGTTCTATGTGTATGAGACAGGTGAGACGATTACTGCAACTCAGCGTCCAATCGTGATTATTACTTCAAATAATGAAAAAGAACTTCCAGATGCGTTCTTGCGCCGTTGTTTCTTCCATTATATTGAGTTCCCTGATGAAGCAACGATGCGTGACATCATTGCAGTTCATTTCCCAAGTATTTCGAACACTTTGGTGAGTGAGGCTTTACAGATCTTCTTCAAATTACGTCAAGTACCAAGTTTGAAAAAGCCACCTTCAACGTCTGAATTAATTGATTGGTTAAGCTTATTGATGGCAGATGATATGCCAGAAGATGTGTTGCGTAATCATGATAAATCAAAAGCGATTCCACCGTTGTATGGTGCGCTAATCAAGAATGAACAAGATGTACAGTTGCTAGAACGTTTAGCCTTTATGTCACGTCGTTAAGAGTGCTCGTATATGTTTGTACGACTGTTCTACACTTTACGCAAATATGGCGTACCTGTTACGACACGTGAATTGATTGATCTGAATCAAGCGGTGGCTTCAGGTCTAGTTTTTGCAGATCAAGAAGAGTTTTATCAATTGGCTAAAACGGTTTTAGTCAAAGATGAGCGCTTCTTTGATAAGTTTGATCGTGCCATGAAAGATTATTTTGATGGTATTGAAACCTTTGACTTAGATGAGCTACTCAAACACGTTCATAAATTGCCAAAAGACTGGTTTGATCTTGAGCTACTAGAAAAGCATTTAACTCCAGAGCAACGTGCTGAATTGCAAAAGGCGGGTTCTCTCGAAGAACTGATGAAAATGTTGGAAGAGCGTTTGCGCGAACAACATAAAAAACATCAGGGCGGCAACCGGATGATTGGTACAGGTGGAACTTCACCTTTTGGTGCTTTTGGTGATCATCCTGAAGGTGTACGTATTGGTGGGCCGGGCCGTAAACGTTCAGCGGTAAAAGTATGGGAACAACGTAAATACCAAAATCTTGACGACGATCAGGTTTTAGGAACACGCCAGATGCAAATCGCCTTACGTCGTTTGCGTAAATTTGCGCGTCAAGGGGCTGCCGAAGAGCTAGATGTTGATAGCACGATTCGTGAAACTGCGAAACAAGGTATCTTGGATGTGCAACTTGTTCCAGAACGCCGTAATCGAATCAAAGTATTGATGTTGTTTGATGTAGGTGGTTCTATGGATGCCTATATCGCTGAATGTGAAAAACTGTTTAGTGCTGCAAAATCTGAGTTCAAGACTTTAGAATATTTTTATTTCCATAATTGTCTTTATGATTATGTTTGGAAAGACAATCACCGTCGTAGCTCGACACGTATGAACACATGGGATCTATTGCATACTTATGGACGTGATTATCGGGTTATCATTGTAGGCGATGCTAGTATGGCGCCTTATGAACTCAAGTCTGCTGGTGGTTCAGTTGAATATATGAATGACGAGGCTGGGGAAGTGTGGTTAAGACGTTTACGTCAGCACTTTGATAAAACAGCTTGGCTCAATCCTGAAGTGGAGGGTTATTGGCATTACACCCAAACTATTCAGTGGATTAAAGAAACATTTGAAGATCATATGTATCCAATGACTTTGAAAGGGATCGAGGATATGACCCGTTATTTGTCTCGTTAAAATTTAAATAAATCCGATATAAAACCGTTTCTTTGATCTGAAGCGGTTTTTTCTTATTAAATAAGCTTCAAGAGAGCTAGAAACTGGTTAAAGCGTTGCTTTGCTTTTCTTGGCTCAGGTAAAATAAACCGTTTTGCAATTAGCACTTTTGGAGACGCCTAAGTGGAGCGACCAACGATCAGCCCTGAACATTTACAAGAAGCGGCTGAAAACTTAGTAAACATAAGAGATTTTATCCGTTTTGGTGTCACCGCACTTCGCCAATACGACGCGCACTTAGGTCAAGGCACAGAAGATTATTTCGCTGAAAGTTCTGCATTGGTTTTGCAAACACTTTCTCTTGAGTGGAAGGCTGATGCGGAAATCCTAGATGCGAAACTATTACCAAGTGAAAAAGCAGAATTTCTAAGCTTATTGGAACGTCGTATTAATGAGCGTGTCCCAACTTCATACTTATTAAATCTTGCATATTTCTTTAATAAACCATTTTATGTTGATGAACGTGTCTTAATCCCACGTTCACCGATTGCTGAGTTAATTGAACAGCGTTTTGCACCATATTGTTTAGATGAAAATGGTCAAATGCTTGAAGCGTTAAACAGCCTACCAGAAAATCCTAAACCGAAAAAACCACAACGTATCTTGGATATGTGCACGGGTTCAGGCTGTATTGCAATTGCATTGGCGTATGCATATCCAGAATCAGAGGTTGATGCTACAGATATTTCTAAAGAAGCTTTAGAAGTTGCTTCGATCAATACAGAACATCACAATAAACAGTATCAAGTTGCACTACTTGAATCTGATCTATTTGCAAAAATACCTGCTGAAAATCAATATGACTTGATCGTAAGTAATCCGCCTTATGTAGATGCTGAAGATATGGCAGATTTACCTGAAGAATTCTTACATGAGCCAGAACTTGCGCTTGCTGCGGGACAAGATGGTTTGGACTTGGTGCGTAAAATGTTGGCTCAAGCTGCTGATTATTTAACTGAAGATGGTCTGATCGTTATCGAAGTGGGTAATTCAGAATGGGCGATGCGTCAAAATTTCAATACGGTTGACTTTCACTGGCTAACTTTCCAAAAAGGTGGTTCTGGTATTTTTGCTTTGACTGCTGAACAATGCCGTCGTTATAAAGAAATATTTCAGCAATCCATTCAGAATTAAGGGGATAGAACATGGCAGGGAATAGTATTGGTCAACTTTTTCAAGTCACGACATGTGGAGAGTCTCATGGTGTCGGTTTGATGGCAATTGTTGATGGCGTGCCGCCGGGTCTTGAACTTTGTGAAGCTGATTTGCAGAAAGATTTGGATCGCCGCAAGCCTGGTACATCTAAATTTGCAACGCAACGTAAAGAGCCAGATGAAGTCGAGATTATTTCCGGTATTTTCGAAGGGAAAACAACTGGAACTTCGATTGGTTTATTGATTCGTAATACAGATCAAAAATCTAAAGATTACGGCAATATTGCTCAAACTTTCCGTCCTGGTCATGCTGATTATACCTATACACAAAAGTACGGATTCCGTGATTATCGTGGTGGCGGACGTTCAAGTGCACGTGAAACTGCGATGCGTGTTGCAGCGGGTGCGATTGCAAAAAAGTATCTAGCTGAAAAATTTGGGATTGATATTCGTGGACATGTCACTCAAATTGGTAACGAAGTTGCAGAGAAATTAGATTGGAACGAAGTACCTAACAATCCATTTTTCTGTGGTGATGCTGACGCGGTGCCACGTTTTGAAAAATTGGTTACGTCTTTGCGTGAACAAGGAACAAGTTGTGGTGCAAAACTAGAGATCATTGCCGAGAATGTTCCTGTTGGTTGGGGTGAACCTGTATTTGATCGTTTAGATGCTGATATTGCACATGCAATGATGAGTATTAACGCGGTTAAAGGGATTGAGATCGGTGATGGCTTTGCTGTAGCGGGTCAATTTGGTCATGAAACTCGTGATGAACTCACCACAGATGGTTTCCTTGCTAATCATGCTGGCGGAATTTTAGGTGGGATTTCGAGTGGTCAAACTATTCGTGTTGCAATTGCATTGAAACCAACAGCTAGTATTACAACACCAGGTAAGACGATTACGATTAACCGTGAAAATACCGATGTCTTAACCAAAGGTCGTCATGACCCTTGTGTGGGCGTACGTGCAACACCAATTGCAGAAGCGATGTTGGCGATCGTATTAATGGATCATTTTTTAAGACATCGTGCACAAAATGCAGATGTCGTACCTCCATTTAAACCAATCGAAGCATAATCATATTTAGTCACACTTTTAATTTATTATAAGTGTGACTTTTATTTAATGTAATATTCAATTAATTTACTGAATAATAATCTTCTGTATATTTATTATAAAGCTTCAGAAATCATATTTTCAGAAGAGGCGATGTGATATTGATTTCTACCATTACTTTTCGCAATATAAAGGGCATGGTCGGCACGAGAAATAAATTCTGAAAGACTATCACCTAAACTTGGTACCATCGTCGCAACACCAACACTTATCGTTACATGTTTAGAAATTTGGCTTTTAGGATGATTGATGCCAATATTACTCACCAACTCCATTAACCGTTTAACTTGGATGAGTGCTTGATCTTGATCTGTCATTGAAAATAGTAACAAGAATTCTTCCCCACCATAACGCGCTGCTAGATCACCACTGCGTGAAGTTATTGACCCCAATAAAATAGCGATACGTCTTAAGCATTGATCACCTTGAATATGACCAAGTGTGTCGTTATAGAGTTTAAAGAAATCAATATCAATCATCATAATCGTGATGGGCATTTCATGGCGCATGGCTCGTTTCCATTCATTTTCAAGTACTTCATCGAGATAACGACGATTCGCTAAACCCGTTAGAGCATCTTGTTGTGAAAGAATTGAGAGTTGTTGTGCCTGTCGCATGAGCTCTAATCGGTTAAGTTCGATCATGCAGTTTTGCAAGTAATTTTCGCGGTGCTGTCGATCCGTCGCATACGCTAATGCCATCCCCAAAAAACTACTAAATGTGTATGTTCTATGTAAAAAAGTCCAATCAATAGAACCACTTAACCAGGTGCTTGCTGCAATACCAATTAAACCTCCCATCCATCCTGCAAACATTGCGGTATAAAAACGCATACCAACAAAGCCATAAATAATGACAACCGCATACATCATTGCAGCATGGAATAAAATGTTATGTTGGCCTTGTGCAAGAACGTTAATGAGGGTGAAAGTAATGGCTACAGCACCCATTGATCCTATACAAACGTAATGATCGAACCACCGATTCATGATCGGAACAAAAGACAATAACCATGCGAGAAGGATAATAATCCCAACCCAGCCATAGTAAGCAATCCACTCAAGACGCATATCTGGTGGTAGGACTTGATAAATACCAAAGCTCAGAAATAAATATAGGCCCAAGATGATTGGCGCACGATAACGGAATTCGTGTGCGGCCTCATTTCTATACTGATCTCGGTAGATCGCTTCTAACTCTTTAGGAAACCAAACTAAATTTAGTCCGCGAGAAATTAGCAAGTCGATTTGATCTTGTCCCAATATATTGGAAGCTTTCAACTTCATCTTATCGCTTACCACTCCCTAATGTTTTTATGTAAGTCATCTAATATTGGAATTGTTTTTTACTACGTTACACTGAATTAAATAAAATGTGTATTAGATAATCAAAAAATCCCATTTTTTTGTGATAATCATCTTTTTGTTGTTCAAAACTTATGCTGATTAAAGGTTTATATCGCTTTTAATGCTGATAATATATGGATTAAATGAGGATGATATTCAATAAATAACTCAGTAGTACAAACCGAGGAATGGTAATTGTATATTTGCTGCAATAAGATACAATCTAGAAAAAGCAGCAATCATGGAATATGATTGGATTAAGTCATACGAAATAGGATGCATCGCAATGACTGCTATGAATCAATACGAAAAAAAATTGGAAATTACGGCTCATTCTGAGTGGTCACAACGGTTCTGGGATGAACTTTTGCCAGCAAAAGAACGAGTTAGCAAACACCCTTTATTCTTGGATATGGCAAGTGGTTCATTAAGCTTGGAGTGTTTTCGCTCAGCCTTATTGAATTTTTATCCTTTAGTCGCTCATTTTCCTTCTTATATGGCTGGAACACTAGCCAAAGCTACTGCGTTTTCCTTATCTGGTGTAACCGAAACACGAGATTGGCTGATTCAAAATATTAAAGTTGAGGAGCGCCATCTTACTTGGTATCAGGATTGGGCAGGTGGTTTTGGACTTACGGTCGACATGCTAAATAATGTTCGGCCGCCAGCAGCGATGAATGCAGTTAATCATTTCTTATGGGATGTGAATTACCGAGGTAGCTTAGCTGAGAGTATTGCAGCCACAAATCTTGCAATCGAGTGGGCGACAGGGGACTGGAGTATACAAGTTTACAAGGGGGTGCAAAGTTATACTCAAAACCCAGAAGTAACGATTAATAAACGGTCATTGGCTTGGTTGAGAGCACATGCGCATTATGATGATCTGCATCCGTATGAAGCGATGGAACTTATCAAACGGTTATGTGATCAAGATCCTGTGATGCAGAAAAAAGCATTTTTGGCTGCACAAGAAGGTTTAGCGTATTATGAACTTGCATTGGATGAGTGTTACAAAATTCAGCAAGCGAATCGATAATACAAAGAATAAAACTGCGATCTAGCTTGGGGACGGATCGCAGTTTTTTTATAATTTTTTTACATTTGTTGGTTAGGTTTTAGGATTCATTTTTTCATCAAAATTTTCAAGATGAGGAAATTCTAGAGGGCTAAGATTATCCAGATTTTGAAGGTATTGTTCCAAGTTGGTTAAAATGTCTTGTCGGCTTTCATTGCTAATATATGGAACATGATATGCAATAAATGGCGGTATAACTTCAAAACCAACATAAGCCAAAGAACCACGTTGAATTGAAGATAAATATTGTTCAATTGGACCATGAACTGAGTTCTCTCCAAACATATGATCTCGTCCACCAAGACTAAAACAAAGCATTGCTTTTTTGCCAGTCATACCACCATGATTATAAAAACGTTTACCGCCATAAAATAGTCCTGAGACAAATACTCGATCTATCCAGCCTTTGAGGATCGCTGGTACAGATGTCCAATATAAAGGAAAAGTAAAAATCACAAGATCAGCACGTTTAACTTTTTCGATTTCAACGGCAATATCAGGCGAAAGTGTATTGCTTTTTAATGCATTACGTTGCTCGAGGGCATAATTTAGATATTCGGTTTCATCAAAATCACTAAAATCATCAGCTGATGCAACAGGATTAAATTTCATTTCATATAAATCAGATACTTCAACTGTATGTCCAAGTTGTTCAAAAGTCTGTTGAACCGTAGTTTTCATAGCAGTTGTAAATGATCGTTTTTCAGGATGCGCGTGAACAATTAGTACATTCATTGGAAAATAAACCTTTAATCTTGGATTTTTTACGAACTTACTATGCCGTAAAGCTAAATCGTGGCATAGTTCATAAACCGCCAATTTTTACCAATTTACGCCAAAATATTAGCTGTATAGGATCTAAAAATATGAATCCTGAACTTCCTGGTAGTTATGTGAATTTATTAGTTGATGTACTTAAAAAACGGGGCATTGCACCCGAACAACTATTATCTGGAACAGGTATTTCAATTGATAAACTCAATGCACCTTTTTGGTATGTGGATTTTAATATTTTCAATTACTTGTTAGAACGAGCTGCACAGATTACCGATGAACCAGCAATCAGTGTATATCTTGCAAAAGAAATGAAAATTTCTTGTTATGGACATATCGGAGTCGCTGCAACAGCTTCAGAAGATCTTGGTTCCGCGATTAAAGTTTTGGAGCAATTTATCGGATTGCATTGTACAGTATTTAAGCCCAAACTTCAGGTGAATGATGGAAAAGCATACTTGTATTTTAATCAACCTTTACAACAATTTAGGTTTAACAGACATGAGATTATATTCTTGGTTTTTGGTTTTGCTCAGATAGTAGAAAATTTAGCTCAACAGCGGTTAGATATCCGTTTTGAATTCCAGCAAGATAAGCCAGATTTCTACAAAAAAATATTTAATATTAATCAGTTAAATGGTGAGTTCAACGCAAAAAATGACTGCTTAATATTGAATCAAAATGTATTATCTTTACCATTAAAGACAGCCGATGCATTGGTTGCGCGATTAACAATTCAGCAGTGTAAACAGGATATTCAAAAGCTATTTTTAAAAAGGAAAAATGTAGATAGTGCGGCAAAAAATGTGAAAGAAGAACTATATGATGAAGCACTTGGATTTCTATCGCTTAAACAGGTTGCTGAAAGATTACATTTGTCAGAGAGAACATTACAGCGCCAACTCGCGAAAGAACAAACTTCATTTCAGTTGTTAGTTGCTGAGGTTCGTAGAAAACAAGCAGAATTTTTATTAAAACAACAACATCTATCTATTGAACAAATTGCAGAACGATTAGGATACGCAGATATTTCTCATTTTTCACGTGCATTTAAAAAATGGACGAACGTTACACCTAAGTTTTATAGAGAGGTTGAGCGATACAAAACAAGAGTGGTTTTGTAGTATATATTAGTAATCTACAGAATAAATAAATTATTATATATCAATATCTTATATTGGTTAGTTGCGCATAATAACCGCATTATGTTACTTGCCGTTGCCATTGACTAGAAAGCTGATTTTCATTTGAGAATCGGCTTTTTTGTCAATGGTGCTAAGCTTTCTAGCGCACGTGCAGGCATTTAACATCAATGCTCATTATGCGAACATCGAAGAAGTGCGCGGGCGGGAGGAGGGACGTTCGACCAGACGCGCACTTCTTAGTGTGCGTCAAATCCTGTCGCTAAAGTAAATTTCGTCCACCATCTCTAGTGGTGGACTATGGTCCGGAAAATAGGACTTTAACAACAGCACTAATTTGGTGCATTCTAATTTTATATTATTTTTCAATTGTTTAATGTTGTGCATTGGATTGTCTTTTCAGTAAAACTTGTCAAAATTATTTATAAAAAATGTTGACAAATACATACCTAGTATATATTTTGTATATACAAATGCTTATTATTGTAGTGTTTATATGGCTAATTTCGAACATATAGCCCAACAGATTCAAGAAAGAAAGTTTTTAAGAGATCAAAAAATAGAGAAACTTATGGCTTCTTTAGATGAACTGGATGGCGTGGTGAATTTTAGAGTTAGTAGCTCGTTAAAAGAGGAATTTAATAAAGTATGTAAAGAAAATCAGTCAACAATCAGTCGAGAACTAAAGAGATATATGCTTACAGTAGTTAAGCAAGGTCGTTTTTAAATTTTGTTTTAAATAATCACTGCATGACTAGATGGCAGTCTAGTCATGCAGCTAATCACAAGGATCTAAATAGGAGATCATCATGACTGTTGCACATAGTACATTGCTTAGTTATCTAGGAAAACAAATCAGCTTTAAATATCCGGTTCCAGTAGAATATAACTCATCAGGTTTTGACCAAATTTCAGGTCAAGTAATTTCTGTCCTTATTGAATTAAATGAAAATCACCAACTTTGTGTGCTTCATGATGAAAAGACTGATTCAGCTGATTTTTTTGAGTTTGATCAAATGATATTTATGAAATAAATATCATTTGGTTGACCTGGATTTTTCAGGTCAACATTTTTAATATTTTAGTAGGCCTCGAAAGATTCACTTTTTAGATTTAATATCATTTTATATCAATCACTTAGTTTGTTTTGATTTATTAAAAATTTGAATCTTGTGATCTGGGCTTATTAGACTAGATAGCTAATTAAATGCGCCTTAGGGCGCATTTTTATTAGTTTTAGAGCGAGTGTCTACGAGCGAACTGATATTGTATGATTCTCGGTTCTTTTTCCCTGATTACAGGCTCCCATATGTATAAACACGGTAAGAACCGAGCTACGCTCGCCGAAAGTACGTTGCCGTATTTAAGGGATATTTCTCAATCATGGGTAAGATGCTCTTATTGTGGCCGTACAGTTGTATATTCGCAGTTAATCAAGCATCAGCGTATTTTTCATAATTATGGAGAAAAAGGCGGTTTAATTATCGATTTTTGAGCTTTATATGGATTTTATATGATGTGGGGCTTAGCAATCATAAAACGGCTTTAGAAACACGCTCAGGATCAGCTATAGGTGCTGGGTTGCGTTAGGGATTGAAGTGGGAAATAACAAGAGCCAAGAAGTTAGGAAAATTTATTTTTTAACGGCTCATAGAGACTAAAAAAATAATAATTTTTCAACTTAAGGGCTGAAGTTATTGAAACGAAAAAGCCCGACCGTTTACGGGAACGCCCAGATGATCCAGAGCATCATGCAAATTATTCTAAAAATTAAAATGGAAAAACATCTAACTGAGATTTCGCATAATGTATATTATGTTAAATAAGATATCTAAAGACTGTGGCCTACACACAACCATCCATCACGCGACATATAAGTTGTCATTTGCGACAGATGTTACGTCATTCACATGTCTATGTTGTGCATAGCATTCAAATTTAAATTACAACTTGGGTATTACGGGTTTACCTAATTTGATGATTTTTTTAATATCGTTACACATGCATGTACTTCATTGACCTGACTCTTGAAACTTTTCGGCTCAACTTTTCCCTATTTTACATGCTGTCCTACCTAGAGTTCTTAGCAATTCTTTAGCTCTAATGAATGAGCCTCGAATTACTCCATAATACAATTTAGGTTCATCATATTCATCAATAGCATCTTCGATACGATGCAATACTTCTTTTAATAAGATCGCAGAATTTGCATTTGGTAGATAAAAGTATTTATAGTAATTCTCATTAAATTTTCTACAAATTCCAGCTAATTAAATACAGGGCTGATTTAATTCTATTATCTGACATTATTTATTCCTTATAAAATTATTTGTAATCTAAATAGTCAATAAACACTGAGTTGAGAAGACACAACCTAGTGTCTAAAGCTAATAACAAATTTTATCTATTTCTGAATCCATGTGCTTTAGCTTGTAATACAGCATAGACTGAAATTAATGATAAAATACACATTGCTATTGTGAATGATGATGGGCCGATTTTTTGAAGTAATACACCACCTAGCAACCCTCCTCCAGCAACAGCCAAATTAAAGACAGTAACTAACATAGACTGAGCTACATCAGCACCTTCACCAGCTGTGTCAGCAATTGCTGTTTGCAATAAAGTTGGAGCTCCACCAAAAGTTATACCCCATAATGCGATACCACTAAGTACTAGCCAAGCATAGTTACCATTACCACCTAACCCTATTAGAATGGCAGCAACAGTAAAGCCCGCTAAACTTAGCAAAGTTAATAGGCGTAATGATCTATCCACCCAAACACCAGTAACCCAAATCCCAATGATTGAAGATACACCGAATAACAAAAGGACTAGATCTACCCGATCACCAAGACCTACCGAGGTTAAATAAGGTGAAATAAAGGTATACAAAACATTATGTGCAAGTATCCACAAGAAGATTACAGCTAATACTGAGCGAATACCTGGATGTAAAAATATCTCTTTGATCGACTGGCGTTTTTCTGCAACCTGTCCAGAAACGTTTGGAATTGCAACTCTAATCCAAATTAATAGAAGTAACGCGAGTAGAGAAATGATCCAAAATACACCTCTCCAACCAAACATACTTCCCATCCAAGTCCCCAAAGGTACTCCCATACATAAAGCAATTGGTTGTCCTACACCAACAATAGCCAATGCTCGCCCCTGTAAGTTAGTAGAGACCATACTTCTAGCATAACCTGCCAGTACTCCCCAAATAATTCCTGCTGACATCCCCGCGATAAAACGAGCAACTAACACAACAATATAGCTAGAAGATAAAGCCGTTAAGGTATTGAAAATTAATAGTCCGCTTATTGCCATTAAGAATAATGGTCTTCTAGACCAACTGCGAGTAGCAGCAACGACAGGAATAGCAGCTATTACAGAACCTAGAGCGTAAACAGATACTAATTGTCCTGCTAAAGCTTCTGTTACCTGTAAATCTCTACTAATCAAAGGTAATAAACCAGCTGGAATTGTTTCTGTCATAATCGTAATAAAACCAGCAAGCGTAAATGCCAGAAGTTTTAAAATTGGAATATTTTCTTTAGTATTTCCAAATTCAGCCGCACTTAATGTCTTGTTTTGTATATTCATGTCTAATTTGCTTTAACCTAGATCAATTATTAAAGATGAGTCACACCATTTTGGAACGATCATTCCAAAATGGTGTGTAAAAAAACCACCCTTTCTGAAAGTGATTTTTAACTATTAAAAATTAAATTGCACTCATTGCCACATTTACAATATCAACTAATTTTGCTGAAAGCCCTTTTTTACTATTCCCCTTACTAAAAACACGTATTCCTTGAATTGTACTAACAATAAATCTAGCTAATATCTCAGGATTTTTACTAGGATCAATTTCACCATTAGTTTGTCCATGCTTCAGCAAAGTACAAATAGCTTTTTCCATTCTTTGTAAGTTCTTTTCTACTAATTCGGCTATCCCCTCATCATATCGAGCCATTTCCAAAGATGCATTAGCTACCATACACCCCATATTCTCAACGTCATTAATTTCATCTGAGACAATTTTCATAAGCAAACGTAGAATTAAGTCTTTAGCTTTCCCTTCTTCAGACAATATAGCTATATTATCAGCGGTTATTTCGTAATAACGTTTTAAAGAAAATTCATAAAGTCCATATTTGCTTCCAAAAGTGTTATAAAGACTGCCTCTACCAAGACCAGTCCCTTCAACTAGATCCTGAATACTCGTACCAGCATATCCTTTCTGCCAAAATACTTTCATAGCAGCTTCTGCTATTACATCTTGCTCAAACTCCTTTGGTCTCATTTGAAACTACCATTATGGAATGATCATTCAAGAATGATATCTTTTATTAGAATGGAAGGTCAATAAGAAATTTTTATTGATTTTCCATTCTTGAAAATTAGAAGCGTTAGTTCATGAACTTAATTAACTGTTTTTTGAAAAAATATCTGTATAAATTATTAAATTTAATAAATATATTTTTATTTATAATAATGATTCATCAAAATCTCTATCCTTCTTTAATAATCTTCCTCACAATATGCTCATGCGTCGGTACAAGACCTGCTTGTAATCCGAGTGGCTTAAATACTTTATCTAGGACAGATTGAGTGAGTTTTCCTTTGTCTTGTTCTATGTCTGTTAATGTTCTGCGACTGACACCAACCAAATTTGCGTATTGTTCCTGAGACATGCCAAGTATATTTTTTCGTAAATACGCCAATAATTGCCCCAAGGTAATTTCATTCAATAAGTACTGCATATATAGATCAATAAGAACTTGCTGGCGATCTTGAGGCTGATTTTTTATATTCATAATAGTTCCCATCTTTCTAATTTAGCTTCAACATAATCGAATGAAAGTGCTGGCATATCCATAATCTGTTTTGGGACACCTTTATCAATTAACCGTTGTTTTAGCCCAACAAGATTGCTTGCTAATGATTTTAATGTCTTCATAGACAAATTTGGATCGCATAAATGTGCAAGTTTTTGGGTAATTTGCTCCCAACGATACTCTCCTCCTTCTTCATAAGGACTTCCCCATGTCGTTGATCTTGTCACGACTTCTGGATCAGCTTTCATTGGTGCAAAATCATAAATTGGAGCAAGTGAAATTTTTCCAGATTTTTTTAGAAATGAGGTATTTCGCCCGTGATTATCAGAATTGCCAAAAATAATATTGAGCAAATCTCTTTGTAACCATTCACAAATGAATTGTGTAGCATCAAAATTTGAATCAATCACTGTCAGTAAATCACATAGGTTGTCTATTACTTCAAAATGATTAAGATGACTTCCTGAAGCCTTATTTAATACTGAATAAACAGACTCCAAACCATGACGATGCCATTGTTGATTGCGCCATTCCACATCAAATCTTGGCAACCATAATGATGGATATTTTTCACCTTCGATCAGCTTCATTTCCGTTGTTTCAATGGTATTGAAACCTAATTCTTTTAGTTCTTGATAGTAATAGTATTCCGCTCTGAGAATATTGCAGTCGATCTCACTACGATTATTTCGAGGAAATTTAATTAAATAGTGTTGATCAGGTTGATCAAAGTTTTGTTGATAGGTGTCAATCCAAATATTTTGATCTTTTGTCGCGCGAATCAGTAACTTGGGCGCTTCACCACCCGCTCCTGTTGCACCACCACTAATCGCGCCCATTTGCTGTGCATACTCAAGAAAATCAACATTTCGATCAGCAACATCATTTTGACTAAAATAACGTAAATGCAAAGTAGAGTCAGGATTTATAGGCGGAAGAGCTTCTTTAATTCGCAAGTTTCCTACGGGCGCAATTCCACCTTTTTCCAATAAAATACTATCTTGCTCAGCATACGTGAGTCGTTGTAAGCCTAAAAAATTGACCCAATAACGGCGTGCTGCACCTGAAGGAACAATATCATCCAAAAAACCAAACCATGAGCTAGATTCATGGTTTATAAGTATTTGTACAGGTAGTGAGAGACTACAGGCATGTTCATCTCGCTTGTCCAGATTTTGGATTGCGTATTCTAACTCGTAGACCAATTCACTGGCGCTTGCTGAGCCCAGCTTAGGTTCTATTAGTTTAAGTTCTGCGATATCTAACCAATTCTGGTCGAGTAAAGCCTGTATTGTTAATTTTTGCATTGATATAAATGAGCAATTATTTTCTCAAAAATACTATAAAACTTGTTTTTTGTGAATATATTTGCTCAAAAATATTTGTTACATGATTTTATGAGCATAATTTTGCTCAATTCTATTTGTTAAATATGCATATATTTGATTCAAAATTACTTTATTCGATCTCATCTAAGAGCACTCAAGCAATTAAAGAAAAGTGTATGATTAGCCTCCTATTTACTTATGAATTTATCACTTAAATGAAGAATAGTTTTTCTGGTCACAAGCAAATTAGTGTGGTTTCTACTTTTTCTGAGCTTATTGATTCTAATTTTCAAGGAGAAAGTAATGCAATTTGTTGGTATAGAAACTTAGTTGGTGATTTTCAAGAGATCATAGGAAAACTTGAGATAAAAGAGAATATTACAGAGGTTTCTGTTGACGAGCTTTTAGCATTGCAACTTTCAGAAAATGGTAATTTAGCAAGAGAAATTATTATTGCGGATATTCAACAATTAACAGCTCTCGGTGCATCACCAGTGCTTAACTTGATCCAAAACTACGAGCGAGATGATGAGTTCGATTTTATTTCGACAGATGTTTATTCATTTCATGTCGATCGCTCGCCTATTCCCACTGATACTTTTTTATGTACTTACCATGGTGCAGCAAGTGAGATGTTGCCAAACGATCAGGTCGAACAAAAGATTTTGATTCCTGAAATCAGAGAAAAACTTAAGCAACTACATAATGGCCCAGAAGATGAGTTTGATAATTTTCTAGAAGAAAATTTCTTTGATCTGCATTATCAACCCAAACCAAATACAAAACCTGTGAGTTTAGGTTTAGGCCATTTATGGCGATTGGCCGTTGACCATCCATCACAACACGTTTTACCTTGTGTGCATCGTGCGCCTATCGAAAAAGAAAATGAATATAGACTGCTGTTGATCTGTTAAATCATGAACAAATCGACGAGTGTATATTCACTTTTAAGATGGCCGATCTATCAGAAATTTACAGTCCAAGACAACTGTGCGGTACGTGGAGCGCCTAGGAACAGGTAATCATCCCCAAAGAAACTTCCTGCATCTCTCCAATACTTTTTATTGAATATATTATCAACATTGAACCTTAACGTATTCTCATAGCCATAAGCTTTGAAATTGTATGCTGCACCAGCATTGAAAACTGTGTATCTCGGAACTTTTACGCTGCCTATTTTATTGGCATATTTACTTGCACTATATTGCATACCTGTCAGTAATCTTAAGCCTTCCACTTGTGGCAATTGATATGATAAATAACTTGCAAAACGTACTTTCGGAACATTTTGGGTTTGATGACCTTGATATTCAGAGACACTGATCTCCTTTAAGCGTGAACGCGTCAGTGCCAAAGTTGAGATTATATCTAAATTTCCAGTTACCTGCCCTTGCAAACCAAGTTCTAAGCCTACGTTATGCTGTTTGCCATCAGTTAAATAATAGTTATCAGCATTGGTATATTGATGATCTTGCTCTAGATTAAATATTGCTGCTGTAAGCAACATAGATGGTAATTGATGTTTGATGCCCACTTCATATTGGGTGGATTTGGTTGGGGCAAGTGTTTCAAATGCATTCCCGACAATTCCTTTTTCTTCATTACCGAATGCATACCACGGCGCTTGTCCACCATCACTTAAACCTTTACTAAATGATGTATAAACCTGTGTATTTTCCCAAGGTTGATACATCACTGCAAATTGTGGCAAGAATCGGTTTAAATCCGTATCACGAATCTTATTTGCTGCTGCATCATAAGCTTTTTCATCTAAAGAAAGGATTTTTCCACCCATGAGAACTGACCATGAGTCATTAAAACGGATTTGATCAAGCAGGTTTAATGCGGTTTGCTGACTATCAAGGGACTTATAGCGATTGCCTAAGGCTACATCTGTAGGCGCATAGTTCACTGTATTGTTGTAGATGTTACCTGTACCAACGGGTTCATTGATTGCATCATATTGTGCACGTCGTTTATAGGTATGAGATAACTCGATATTTAAGCTATGTTGCCATGTACCTGTTGCGAACTTGCCGTTTAAGCCTGTTTTAAATTGATTTGTTAAATAACTATCATCTGGACTACGGAAATCATAAATATCGTAGTTGCCATTTTCATCAAAAGTGCCATCAAAACCGAAACCCCATGGGAATGCTGAATAGTCATCAACCACGACACGGCTTTGCGAAGCAGATAAGTTTGCTGTCCAATCATCATTGAGACGATGCGTATATTTTAAACTCGTATTCAGACTTTCATTAGTAACGGATTTACTCCAGCTTTGATAACCCAGTAAGCGATCCCATTCCACATTGGTAGGTACAGTTTTTCCATCTAATAATTGATAGCCTGGTACCGAGCGCTGACGTTGGCGTTGTGATTCAATATCGAACTCAAGTTTGGAATCATCAGAAATTTTCCAATCCAAAGCAACTGAACCAAACAAGCGTTTTCCATTGGTATGTTCAACATATGGATGAATCTCTTCATGCGCTAAATTGATTCGATAGCCAAATTGTTGATTTTCACCCAGCATATCGCCGATATCCGTTGCAACACGATAACCACCCTGACTATCTGTTTCTAAGGTAACTGAACGAATGTCTTTTGGTCGTTTAGTCACATAGTTAACGACTCCGCCCGGTGTAGACATACCGCTTTGGATCGCGCTAATACCTTTTAAGATCTCGACTTGCTCTTTATTTTCTAGCGCAACATTTTGTTCGCCTCTCAACAAATTACCATTGAGTAGATAACTTGATCCTAGATTGAGTGCAAAACCACGCATCACAAAGTTTGAATAATAGCCAATAGGTGCGTAGCCCTCGCCGACCGCCGCATCATTTTTTACAATATCTTTTAGCGTTTTTGCGTGTTGATCTGCAATAAGGTCGGCATTAATAATATTGATTGATGCAGGGATTTTGGCAATGGTTTGTTCAGTAAAGCCTGTTAAATTTACGCTGTTCTGGTGATTGGCATTTTGCTCAGCTGTAACTGTAATTGTTGGGAGACGTTGTATCTCATTTTCTTGTTCCGCATATGCTATTGTTGGAGTAAATCCGAGGTATGAAAATGAACCTACGGTTAATAATGCGCTTTGTAAACGAGAAAATGGAAAAGTTTTCACAGTATTGCTTAACCCCAAAAAAATAATTTTATAGCTTCAACTTTGTGGCATGAGTATTCACAATTTTATTGGATTGAACAAGCATATTCGCTTACATATCTCTGATTTTTTAATGTGCTCGATATTCCGACAAAGAAAATGCCAGATTGAATGAAAACATGCTAATATTTCGAAAATGACAATATGCTATGTCAAATTAAAAAAAGGAATTGATATGCTAAAAATGCAACAAGTCAATATCACTCAAGAGTTCAATGCACCTGTCGAGAAGGTATTTGCGATTCTCAGTGAACATGAAAATTTAAATAAACTTTTCGCTCCAGCAAAAGTGACTCGTTTGAGCGATGGTCAAGATGCACGTAATGGGGTTGGCTCAGCACGTAAGCTATCTATTCCACTGACGCCTTCATTTGTCGAAACAAATTTGGTGTATAAAGAAAATGAACTAATTGAATACGCAATTACCAGTGGTATCGCACCGATCAAAGCGCATCGCGGTGTGATGAAGTTTACTGATCTGGGAAATAATCGTAGTCGTTTGGACTATACGATTAGCTTTAAGGGTCGTGTGCCTTTTATTGGGCCAATTATCAAATTGGCATTACAAAATGGTGTGAGCCGTGGACTTAAAAAACTAAAAGTATAAGTTTTAGAGAAATTCCGTATTCTCTAATTTTAATCTTAACTCCCATAATTTCTGATTGTGGGAGTTTTTATTTGCTGTATAGATCAACTTTTCTTTGAAAAATAATGTCTAAAATAACATTTAGCTGATTTTTACGATAAATTAGACTTATTCAACAACTTCACTCAGGGAAAAAGATGACACTTAAGCAGTTAAAGGCATTTTTGGCACTTGCGCGTACTTTAAATTATGCCAATGCTTCGCTTGAGCTTCATTTGAGCCAATCTGCTTTAAGTCTGAGTATCAAAAGTTTAGAGGAAGAACTCGGCGGTAAACTTTTTAATCGCAACACGCGCCGTGTTGAACTGACTCAAGAAGGTAAATCCCTCATTCCCTACGCAAAAAAACTACTGGCCAATTGGGATGAAATGGAAAATGACGTTAAACAACGTTTTAAATTAAATCGCGGTACGCTGAGTATCGCCTCGATGCCCTTTTTTACCCATGCGATCTTACCCGATGTGATTCATTCTTTTTTATCTGAGCATCCAAATCTTAATTTCTCGATCCATGATATTCCAAATGAAACCATTATCGAAAAAGTCCAAGATGGTATCTTTGAGTTAGGCATTTGTTTTGAACCAGAACTGACAGAAGGCTTAGAGTTTGTGCCTTTGTTTGATGAAGACTTTCTCGCCTTACTTCCTAAAAACCATCCCTTAGCAGACAAAGCACGTATTACGTGGCAACAATTGTTTGCCAATCCTTTTATTACCCTACAAAAGCCATCAATTGTTCGTCACCTAGTTGAGCAAAACTGTTTGCGCAACAATATGACTTTAGATTTAAAAATCGAATGCCATCAGATCTCTTCATTATCCAGTTTTGTTGCGCACGGTATTGGGGTAAGCGCGATTCCACGTCATTTTGCTAAACATATAGATTTAACCGAGAACGTATTACTTGAACTTGAGGATGGAACAATCCATAAAACGGTCGGTATCGTCTATAAAAAGAATTTTGAAATATCTCATATTTCGGCACAATTTATTGAGTCGTTGATAAGGTATAAATTTTAAATAACTCATTATTGAAATTGGTTTTATATTTCCCACTCTCAAATAAATATTTTTATTACAAATATTTTCAAATGTTTAGCTTTATTAATTATTGTTTTTTTACGAATAAAATCTATCCAAAAAATTAATTCATTAATTTAACTCATTAATCCTTGAGAAAAATCAACTTCTATACGCTTAGTCCTAATGCTAAAACTAAATCACTAAGGGACAATAGGACAATAATAGAATGAATAAGGTATATGCCAGCGCTGAAGCTGCAATCAAAGATGTGGTTGCTGATCACCAAACCCTCGCCGTTGGCGGTTTTGGGTTATGTGGAATTCCTGAACAGCTCATTGTGGCGGTTAAAGAAAGCGGTGTAACAGGTCTGACATGTATTTCGAACAATGCAGGTGTAGATGATTTTGGTCTAGGTATTTTATTGCATACCAAACAGATTAAAAAAATGATCTCATCTTATGTGGGTGAAAATAAAGAATTCGAGCGTCAATATCTGAATGGCGAGCTTGAAGTTGAATTGACACCACAAGGAACATTAGCGGAAAAATTACGCGCTGGCGGTGCTGGTATTCCAGCTTTTTATACGAAAACTGGTGTTGGAACTTTGATTGCCGAAGGCAAAGAAGAACGCAGTTTTGATGGTAAAAAATACATTTTAGAAGAATCGCTTACTGCTGATGTTTCACTGATTAAAGCTTATAAAGCTGATAAAGCAGGCAATCTAATATTTCGTAAAACGGCTCAGAATTTTAATCCTGAATGTGCAATGGCTGGAAAAATTACCATCGCTGAGGTGGAGCAAATCGTTGAGATTGGTGAATTAGATCCAGATGAAATCCATTTACCAGGAATTTATGTGAATCGCATTATATTAAATGCTTTACCTGAAAAACGTATCGAACAAAAAACTTTAAGCACGGAGGCAGTTTAAAATGGCTTGGTCACGTAATGAAATGGCACAACGTGCTGCACAAGAACTCGAAGATGGCTTCTATGTCAACTTAGGTATTGGTTTACCTACCCTCGTTGCCAACTATATTCCAGAAAATATGAATGTATGGTTGCAATCTGAAAATGGATTGCTTGGTATCGGTGCATTTCCTACTGAAGAAACCTTAGATGCAGATTTGATCAATGCTGGAAAGCAAACGATTACTGCACGTGCGGGTGCGGCATTTTTCTCAAGTTCAGAATCTTTCGCAATGATCCGTGGCGGTCATGTCAATATTGCAATTTTAGGCGCTATGGAAGTTTCTGAACAAGGCGACTTAGCCAATTGGATGATTCCAGGTAAGAAAGTCAAAGGCATGGGCGGTGCGATGGACTTGGTTGCAGGTGTTCAAAAAGTTGTGGTTCTGATGGAACACTGTGCGAAAGATGGTACACCTAAAATTGTGAAAAACTGTAGCTTACCACTGACAGGTCAAGCCGTTGTTCATCGTGTGATAACGGATTTAGGTGTCATGGATATTACGTCTGAAGGTGTTGAACTGATTGAACTCGCAAAAGATGTGACACTCGAGCAAATTCGTGCGGTAACAGGTGTGCCATTAATTTTTGATAAATCTTTAGTGGCTTAATGAGATTGGATATTCTGCTCTAGTCTGTTGAACTGGAGCAGTTTTATAACAACATACATTTAAAGAGATATAAAAATGAGTTCTATTGTTATTGTGTCAGGTAGTCGTACCGCGATGGGTGGTTTTCAAGGTAGTCTTTCTAGTTTAACCGCCCCAGAATTAGGTGCTGCTGTAATCCGTGAATCTATCCAACGTGCTGGTATTGCACCAGAGCAAGTCAATGAAGTGATATTTGGTTGTGTATTGAGTGCTGGCATTGGTCAAGGTCCTGCGCGTCAAGCAATGCGTAAAGCGGGTGTTCCAGATCATGTTGGCGCTGTGACCATCAATAAACTATGTGGTTCTGCGATGAAAGCAGTATTGATGGCATCAGATGCTTTGAAAGCTGGTAGTGCAAATATTGTGGTTGCGGGCGGTATGGAATCAATGACCAATGCACCATATATCTTACCTAAAGCACGTGGTGGCTATCGTATGGGACATGGTGAAATCAAAGATCATATGTTCTTGGATGGTTTAGAAGATGCTGAAACGGGTCGTTTAATGGGTTCATTTGCTCAGGATATGGCTAATACCAAAGGCTTCACCCGTGAGCAAATGGATAACTTTGCGATTTCTTCACTGAAAAAAGCTCAAACAGCGATTACAGAAGGATATTTCAAAGATGAAATCGTCGCTGTTGAAGTTAAAACACGTAAAGGTGTTGAAGTGATTGATCAAGATGAGCAACCACTCAAAGCAAATCTAGATAAAATCCCAACGCTACGCCCTGCTTTTAGCAAAGACGGTACGATTACGGCAGCCAATTCAAGTTCGATTTCGGATGGTGCCGCCGCTTTGGTGCTTTCTACAGAAGACTATGTTCAAGCAAATGGTTTAAATGTCTTGGCTAAGATTGTAGCTACTTCGAGTCATTCGCAACATCCAAGTGAGTTTACGATTGCTCCAATTAGTGCGATTCAAAAAGTACTTGATCGTGCTGGCTGGTCGGTTGAAGATGTCGATGCATGGGAAATCAATGAAGCTTTCGCGATGGTGGCTATGGCACCGATTCATGAGTTAGGTATTGATGAAGCTAAAGTCAATATTCACGGTGGTGCATGTGCGTTAGGTCATCCGATTGGTGCGACAGGTTCACGTATTATTCTTTCATTGATCTATGCATTAAAACGTTTAGGCAAGAAGAAAGGCGTTGCTGCATTGTGTATTGGTGGCGGTGAAGCAACAGCTGTTGCGATTGAAATCTAAATTATCAAATATCAATAAAGCATCTCAATAGAGATGCTTTTTTTTCATAAAAATGATGTGTGGAAAGGGTTTGGTCTGAGTTAGATTTATTTTTCTTTCTAGATTGAATGAAAAATAGATACTAGTCTCATGGAAATCCAAGTGTTTTAATGAATTAAGGGTGGTCAGGAATTGAGCCAACTCACTTCTATTCTTATCCTTTTGATTTTAAGTTCTGTCTGAAATAAAAAAAGCACATCAGCCTATCTGATGTGCTTTTAGTGTTTTATAGAAGAATCAAATCATATTAACTTAAGCATTATTCGGTTAAATTGGTTTTAACTTCTTCTACTTGTTGTTCTTCATCAAATTTATGACGTTTTAGGCTTAATATCGCACAGATTGCAATCATCGCCGGAATAGAAATCATCACAAAATTCATGGTATGCGGTAAGTTTAAGGTCAATAACAACCCTGTCAAAATAGGTCCTACGATAGCACCAATTCGCCCAACACCAGAAGCACAGCCTATCCCTGTAGAGCGAACGCTTAATGGATAATATTGCGCAACATAGCTATAAAGAAGAATTGAAGTTCCAATCGTCGCCGCACCCGCAACAGTCACTAAACCATATAACACATAAGCTGGAGAGTTAAATCCTAAGCCGATCAGTGCCACAACACCTGCCATGAGCATACCCATGATCACAGGTTTCAAATGGAATTTATCTGAAAGAATACCGCCACCAATTGAACCAATCATTGCGCCAACATTCAAAGCAAATAAGAATAAGATACTCTTACCAAGTGAATACCCTGCTGCAAGCATGAGTTTTGGTAACCAACTACTTAGTGCGTAAACCATCAGTAGGCACATAAAGAACAATACCCAGAACATCAGTGTGTTGAATGCGCGACCTTGTTGGAATAAACCTTTCACTGAGCTACCAGTTGGAATATTTTCCTCATTTAGCGTTAAACGAGTATTGCTGCTGATTGCCTGTTGAGGTGAGATTTTTTGTACAATGCTATTTGCTTGCTCAGTTTTTCCTGTTTTAACCAAAAAAGTTAAAGACTCAGGTAAGAATTTCCACATAACTGGTAATAAAATTAATGGAATCCCCGCAATCAAGAACATGATTTGCCAACCCTGACTTTCAACCAAATAGCTTCCTATCAGTGCTGACAAGATTCCGCCGATCGCATAGCCACTAAACATCGTGCCGACTAAGGTACTGCGAATACGTTTAGGGGCATATTCTGAGGTGAGCGCCACGAGGTTTGGCATTACCCCACCAATGCCTAGACCCGCCAAGAATCGTAAAATACCGAATTCAAAAGGATTAGATGCGAATGCACCTAAAAAGGTAAACCCACTAAAAAAAGTCACACAAATTAAAATTACATTTTTGCGTCCGATTTTATCTGCCAATGCACCGAATAGCATGGCGCCGAACATCATGCCGCACAATGCGGTACTGGCAAGCATGCCTGCTTGCACAGAAGTAAGTGACCACTCCTGCATCAGTAAGGGTAAAACCACACCATAAATGACCAGATCGTAACCATCAAAAATAATAATCAATAAACACCAAAGTAAAATACTCCAGTGAAAAGGCGTAAACTTTGCTTCGTCAATTACTGCATTTACATTAACTGTAGATGTTGTCATTCTGCATCTCCTCAATGAGATAAATTCCTAATCATTATTAAAACGACATACTGCACCTTAAAGAAAAAACATATAATTCAAGGTCTTATTTATATTAAAAATCATAACTCGCCATCATGTTGATACGGTTATCTGCACCTGTACGGCCATCAAAGGTTTCACGTTCACCGTAGACATATTCCATACCCAGCGTGATAGGTTTGTACGGGTTGTACATGCCATTGATCCAGCCTTGCCATAATTCTTTATTTTGATTTGAACTGTCTTTATTTAGGCGAGCGAAGCTATTGTCACTTTTGGCTTTCATATAGCCGTAGCCTAAGGTTGAACGGAACTGCGAGGTGAATTGATGTGTGATCCCTGTAGAGATGGAATCAAACTCATTGCTATGTATATTGTTTTGATCATCAATGGCATAACTGCTATTGCTCCACATCAGGAAGCGTCCATCGCCTTTGATATGGTTATAATCTGCTTTTAGAAAGGTGGTTGGCGTTAACTGATATTTTCCACCGATACCCACACCCCATGCCCATTCATCATCATTGCTAGTTTTTTTCTCTGCCACAAAACTACGCCCAGACAGCATCGAACCATTGTCGAATTTATGATTTACACGCCCAACAAAGGCAGGTAAACGCATTTTATTTTCAGGATCAGAGCTTGCTGTGTATTTAGGATCTTCAACCGATAATGCAAAGCTGGTATTCGCTGTAATATTGTCACTATAACGAACCAATGGTGAGCGTTGTAATGCCCCACCCACATAGGTCGCTGCATCAATTGTTTCTGGATAATACTCAGGTGCAATGAAAGTAGACCATGTTTGACCCAGTAGCCATTTGTCAAAGGTTAAATAGGCATGACGGATACGGAATTGATCGCGTGAAGCGCCACCAAAGAAATCCATTTCTAATTTTCCGCCCACATCGCCTGCTGCTGTTGGTGTGGTGAAATTGAGTCCTATGCGTGAGACATTGGCAGTTGAATGTAAACGATCTTTTTGTTGTGCTGCTTCCGCTGTACCTTTGAGTGGTACAGCACTGATATTGTTGTACATCGTGGATGCGCCTTTCGCTTGATAAGACGCATCGGCACGGATATAACCATATAAACTGACTTCTGCACCAGATTTTAGTTTAGGTGTCGGCGTTTGCGTGGTTACTGGAGTGGCTGCTGCGTTTAGATTGTTTGCTGGCTGTGTCGATGCAGGTTGCTGTACATAATGTTGCAACATTGCCCTTAACTCTTGTACTTCTTGGCGAAGCTGTGCAATTTCGGCACTCTCCGAAGCTGCATGAGCAGATGACATGACTGCCACAATCGACAGCGTCAGCACGCTTTTTTGCACCGTTAGTATGAACTTTTTCATTAAAATAAGTTTCCTTCTTTTTTGATCTTAAATACCGTTTTAAGATCGCTATTTGTTTGCGTTGTATCCTTTGCAGAAACCATGACTGCATCGCATTTTTTGTTTTAAAGCATTAACACATTGATTTATTTGGTTTTCACCTCCTTTAAAATACTTATATTGATAAACTAACTCTTTTTTTAGGACAAAAAGATCTAGCAGCGGCTATAAAAGTCACTGTTAACCATTTGGTAAAAAATAAGTTTAAATGAGTCCTTTAATATTTATTCCATCATAGATGCAAGACCTTGTTTAGGACGCTTGTGCAGAAAACGTTTGACGCCTCTTTTTCTGCGCGATCAATCCTTGATACATTAAAATTTGGCTATATGAAGACACATTCATAAAACCTGTGTGGTGAAGTAATTCCTGATATTCATCAAATGAAACAGTGAAAAAATCGCTTTCCATTCGTTCTAACATTTTCTGACATTGTGCTTCAGTCAAACCTTGTGCCAAGCAGACATAACGTAAAGCTTGAAATTGCTGAGGGTCTGTACAGGTCATCAAATCATAGGTCAGTAAGATTCCATTTTCTTTTAAATGATCATGGATCTCTGTAAAAAAAGTAGGCTTGTTTTCATCAGCAATAAAATGCGCCACCAAAATAGTTAGAGCTGCATCAAAACAAATTTGATCAGGTAAATGTGAAGTGTCACCATGCACAAATTCAACTTGTGCGCACTTATTCAATTGACTGACTCTCGCCTGTGCTTTCTCAAGCATGGCTAAGGAAGGATCAAGCGCTGTAAATTTCCAGTGCGGATGCCTGTTTAAAAGATATTCCAGCTCATAACCCGTCCCACATCCTACAATCAGGATATGAGCATCTGCTTTCAATCTGGACTGTAATATCGCATCTACTTGTTGATGAATGATTTCATATCCTGGTATTAATTTACGGATATGCTGATCATATTCTTCAACCACTTTTGGACTGCTGAAATCTTTTGCCATGGGTCCTGATCCTTTGCCTTTGCAACTTTAAAATGCTGCTTTTTCTACTTGATGTAAAACATCATTTAGTCGAATACAGTCCCTGTTAGATTCAGTTCAGCGCGCATAATTTCCTGTAACTTAAACTTCTGCGCTTTGCCTGATGCGGTCATAGGAAATTCATTAAAGAATTTGACATAACGAGGCACTTTATTATGTGAGATATGCTCTTTACAGAAATTACGGATACTTTCTTCATTGGTCTGGTGGTGTTCATGCAAAATAATGCAGGCGCATAGCTCCTCACCATAACGTGTATCAGGTAGACCAATCACTTGTACATCACAGATCGCAGGATGGGTGTATAAGAAGTCTTCTATTTCTTTTGGAAATAGATTTTCACCGCCGCGAATCACGACATCTTTGATACGACCTTTGATTTTGACGAAGCCCTCTGCATCCATCTCCGCAATATCACCAGTATGCATCCAGCCAGCGTTATCAATCACTTCACGAGTTTTTTCTTCTTCGCCCCAATATCCAGCCATCACAGAGTAACCTCGAACACATAGTTCACCTAATGTGCCTTGAGGAACAATTTGCCCTTCGAGATCAACAATTTTAATTTCTACATGAGGATGAACATGTCCAACCGTACTGACGCGTTTATCAATGGTGTCACTCACTGAGCTTTGTACACTTACAGGTGAAGTCTCAGTCATGCCATAACAAATCGTAATTTCTGACATATGCATGCGATCAATCACACGCTGCATAATTTCACGTGGGCATGGGCTTCCCGCCATGATCCCTGTGCGTAAACTGGAGAGATCAAACTCGTTAAACTGTTCATGCTCTAAGATGGCGATGAACATGGTTGGTACGCCGTATGCTGCTGTACAACGTTCGTTGTGAATTGTCTTTAGTGTTTCAAGTGGATTAAACACTGCTGATGGATACACCATGGTAGAACCATGTGTGATACAGGCTAGATTTCCCATGACCATACCGAAACAGTGGAATAAAGGTACTGATATACATACTTTATCTTGTGGCGTTAAACGAATACCCTCTCCTACAAAATAACCATTATTCAAAATGTTATGATGGGTGAGCATCGTGCCTTTAGGATTGCCTGTTGTACCTGATGTAAATTGGATATTAATGGTTTCATCAAACTGCAACTGTTGCGTTGCTAACTGTAATTGATCGAGTTGTTGCTGCGTTGGTGGTACGACCAGATCACTGAAACGATGAAAACCTGTATGTTGTTTTTCATCAATTTTGATCACAAACTTTAAGAAAGGCAGACGTTCTGAATGGATTTGTTTATTGGTACAGAAATCAATTTCAGGAGCTATGCGTGTCAGAAGCTCTTGATAATCTGTGGTTTTAAACTGCGATGCGATAATCAATCCTTTGCAAGAAACTTTATTTAACACATATTCGAGTTCATGGCTTTTATAGGCGGGATTTAGATTGACTAAAATAATCCCTGCTTTAAATGCTGCAAACTGAGTGACTGTCCATTCGACACAGTTCGGTGACCAAATACCGAGTCGATCGCCTTTTTTCAAACCAAGCTGAAGCAAGCTACAAGCAAAAGCATTTACTTCATCTTGCAACTCTTTGTAGCTTAATCGTCTATTCTGATGTGAACTTACGATTGCTTCTCGCTCAGCGTATTGCTGGCATGCTTGGTCGAATTTTTCTCCAATCGTCATCCCAATTAAAGGCTGCGAACTTGGTCCAGAGGCGTAGCTTAACCGTATGTGTTGCATTGAATCATTCTCCTTGATTCTTTCTAATTCTCATCTTAACTGGTCTAATTGTTGTTACTGCAACTACTCTTCAAACCGCCTATTCCATGATGTTAATCGCCGTACAAGTCTATTTTTTCCGTACTGCATCCACACAAAAATCAGCTATTTGCTTTGAAAAATAGTCTTTGTGTTGCTGGTCGAACTTCGTATTTTGAGCAGGGTCTAAAGGCTCAACTACAACGTAAGTCATTGCACCAACTACACAGAGTGCTGTGGTATTTAGATCTTCCAGATCGAACTCACCACTTGCCTTTCCATCTGCGAGTATTTTAATCACACTCTGTTTAATCAATTGCTTCACACGAAAACGCTCATGTTCTACCAATGAATCAACTGGCTCAAACATGAGTGAATATGCAAGCTGAGGACTGTTTAACGCCCGTTTTACAAAAGTTGCTACTGCTTTGTGCAACTTATGCTCTGCTGACAAATCACTGTCTGTAATCGCATCAATTACCAAAAGTTCGGTATTGATTGCTTCTGACAGAACTTCAATGAGTACCTGACTCTTATTGTCAAAGTAGCGATAAACCAACCCACTCGAAACGCCTGCTTGTTCCGCAATCGTTTGTATCTGTGCGTCTTTAAACCCTCCCTCCGAAATTAACTTTCTGGCAGAACTTAAAATCGATTTGCGATTTTGTTCCATCCGTTCTTGCATTAAAGATGATCGTTTATAACTCATGAAATTTATTCTCTAACAAATAAAGTGAATTGTAAATCATTTTATGAATCTCTATTCACTTTTTTAAAAAATCATTGTATGGTAATTCACAAGCACCTACAACAATGCTTATGGAACAACAAATATAACCAATGGGATGTATACAATGAACCTACGTAGCTTGAATTTTGGTCTAGATGAAACACTCGTTGCACTTCAAGACTCAGTTGCCGCATTTTGTGCAAAGGAAATTGCACCAATTGCTCAGCAAGTTGATCAAGACAATAAATTCCCTGCTCATCTTTGGAAAAAGTTTGGCGATATGGGCTTACTAGGCTTAACAGTCTCAGAAGAATACGGTGGCACTAATCTCGGCTATCTTGCTCATATCATTGCGATGCAAGAAATTTCGCGTGCTTCAGCGGCGATCGCTCTTTCTTACGGC
The DNA here is from genome assembly GCF_003323815.1 of Acinetobacter haemolyticus. NCBI lineage: Bacteria > Pseudomonadati > Pseudomonadota > Gammaproteobacteria > Moraxellales > Moraxellaceae > Acinetobacter > Acinetobacter haemolyticus. The sequence goes on along the minus strand of NZ_CP030880.1, from coordinate 1,823,238 downwards.
GCACATTCTAACTTATGTATCAACCAAATTAACCGTAATGGAAATGAGCAACAAAAGCAGAAATATCTGCCTAAATTAATCTCTGGTGAATACGTCGGTGCCCTTGCGATGTCTGAACCGAATGCGGGTTCTGATGTGGTCAGTATGAAGTTACGTGCTGAGCAGAAAGGCGATCATTTTGTTTTAAATGGTTCAAAAATGTGGATTACCAATGGCGGTGATGCAGATGTCTTAGTGGTATACGCAAAAACTGATCCACAAGCAGGTGCAAAAGGCATGACCGCTTTTTTAATTGAAAAGGACATGAAAGGTTTTAGTCATGGTCATCACTTAGACAAACTTGGTATGCGAGGCTCAAATACCTATCCATTATTTTTTGACAATGTAGAAGTACCTGTTGAAAACGTGTTGGGTGGTGTCGGTAATGGCGCTAAAGTCCTGATGAGTGGTTTGGACTATGAGCGTGCAGTTTTAAGCGCAGGTCCACTTGGCATTATGGATGCCTGTATGGATGTCGTGATTCCGTATTTACATCAACGTGAACAATTTGGACAAGCTTTAGGTGAGTTCCAATTAATGCAAGGCAAACTTGCTGATATGTATTCAACTTGGTTGGCGTGTAAAGCGCTTGTATATGCGGTTGGTGCGGCATGTGACAAAGCAGATCACGATCGTAGCTTACGTAAAGATGCTGCCAGTGCCATTTTATATGCAGCTGAAAAAGCGACATGGATGGCAGGTGAAGCGATTCAAACTTTAGGTGGCAATGGTTATATCAATGAGTTCCCTGCTGGTCGTTTATGGCGTGATGCAAAACTTTATGAAATTGGTGCAGGCACATCTGAAATTCGTCGTATGTTGATCGGACGTGAATTGTTTAATGAAACCAAATAATAACGATAAATCAGGATGCATCATATGAATCAATTACAAAGCAAAATTAATGTGCGAAGTGAAGACTTCAGAACAAACCAACAAGCTATGCAGACTTTGGTTAATGATTTGACACAAGTTGCCCAAAATATTGCATTAGGTGGCGGAGAAAACGCACGTCAAAAGCATTTAGCACGTGGAAAATTGCTTCCACGTGAACGTATAGATCAACTGATTGACGTTGGCACAGCTTTTTTAGAAATCGGACAACTTGCTGCGTATAAAGTTTATGAAGATGATATTCCTGCTGCGGGTGTGATTGCGGGTATTGGACAGGTTAATGGTGTGACATGCATGATCGTTGCCAATGATGCAACGGTTAAAGGTGGTACTTATTATCCACTTACGGTTAAAAAGCATTTACGTGCTCAAGAAATTGCTGAACAAAATCACTTACCTTGTATTTATCTTGTAGATTCAGGTGGTGCATATTTACCTATGCAGGATCAGGTCTTCCCGGATCGTGATCACTTCGGGCGTATCTTCTACAATCAAGCACGTATGTCGAGCCAAGGTATTGCCCAAATTGCGGTCGTCATGGGGAGTTGTACCGCAGGTGGTGCTTATGTTCCTGCAATGTCAGATGAAACCATTATTGTACGTAATCAAGGCACGATTTTCTTGGGTGGCCCCCCTCTGGTTAAAGCAGCAACAGGTGAAGTTGTAAGTAGCGAAGATTTGGGTGGTGGTGATGTACATACGCGTCTCTCAGGTGTTGCTGATCACCTCGCTGAAAATGATGAACATGCGATTGCGATTGCACGCAATATTGTTGCCAATTTGAATAAAAAACCAAACGAACTCAATAAGCAGATTGATGAACCATTGTTTGATGCGAAAGAGTTGTATGGCGTAGTTCCTACAGATGCACGTAAGCCATTTGATGTGCGTGAAGTGATTGCACGTATCGTTGATGGTTCTCGTTTCGATGAGTTTAAAGCTCGTTTTGGCTCAACCTTGATCACAGGGTTTGCATCACTTTATGGGATGCCTGTCGGAATTATTGCCAATAATGGCATTCTATTTTCAGAGTCAGCTCAAAAAGGTGCACACTTTATTGAGTTATGTACCCAACGCAATATTCCGTTGTTATTTATTCAAAATATCACTGGCTTTATGGTCGGTCGCCAATACGAAAATGAAGGTATTGCCAAGCACGGTGCCAAACTGGTGATGGCGGTGGCAACTGCAAATGTACCAAAACTTACACTCATCATTGGCGGTTCTTTTGGTGCAGGTAACTACGGTATGTGTGGACGTGCTTATTCTCCACGTTTCTTATGGACTTGGCCAAACTCACGTATTTCGGTCATGGGTGGTGAGCAAGCAGCCAGCGTACTTTCGACGTTGAAGCGTGATCAGATCGAGCAAAAAGGCGCAGAATGGTCAGCACAAGAAGAAGATGAATTTAAACAACCGATTCGTGATCAGTATGAACGTCAAGGTCATCCTTACTACGCTTCTGCTCGTTTGTGGGATGACGGTGTGATTGATCCAGCGCAAACGCGTCAAGTACTTGGTTTAAGTCTAGCCGCTGCAATGAATGCTCCAATTCAACCGACTAAATTTGGCGTGTTCCGCATGTAAGAGGTGTTTATGAGCTATCAATTTTTACAACTGGAACAGCATGATCAAGTGGCATATGTGTGGCTGAATCGCCCTGAATTACATAATGCTTTCAATACAACGGTGATTGAAGAATTGCATACTTGTTTTAAGACCTTAAATAGTCGTGATGACGTTCGAGTGGTGGTTTTAGCAGGTCGTGGCAAAAGCTTTTCAGCGGGTGCAGACCTGAATTGGATGAAACAAGCGGGTCAAGCTTCTGCAGAAGAAAATGAAGCCGATGCTTTAAAACTCGCACAGATGCTTGAAGCACTCGCAACCTTAAAACAGCCAACGATTGCACGTGTTCATGGCATCGCTTTTGGTGGTGGTATGGGGTTGGCATCTGCATGTGATATTTGCATTGCCAGCACAGATGCCAAATTTGCAACCTCTGAAGTTCGATTAGGTCTTGCCCCTTCTACGATTAGTCCATATGTGATTCGTGCGATTGGCGCTAGACAAGCTTCACGCTATTTTTTAACTGCTGAACGTATCTCAGCGCATGAAGCAAAACAAATCGGCTTGGCACATGAAATTGCGGATGCAGAAGATTTAGATAAAAAAGTTCAAGAGATTATTGATGCTTTATTGCTGGGTGGACCACATGCCCAAGCAGCATCTAAGCAACTGATTCAAATGGTCAGCAATCAAAGTATGAATAATGAATTACTTCGACTAACTGCTCAACATATTGCACAAGTCCGTCAAGGCAGTGAGGCAAAAGAAGGCTTAACCGCTTTCTTAAGTAAGAAAGCCCCTGCGTGGACTTCAAATTCTAATAACAACAATTAAGGATGATCAACATGTTTGAAAAGATTTTAATTGCGAACCGTGGTGAGATTGCTTGCCGTGTGATTCGTACCGCCAAAAAATTAGGTATTGCAACGGTTGCGGTTTATTCAGATGCAGACGCACATGCACAACACGTTAAACTTGCTGATGAAGCGATTTATATTGGTCAATCTCCTGCAACACAAAGTTATTTACAAGCTGATCGTATTATTCAAGCGGCGATTGATACAGGAAGCCAAGCGATTCATCCCGGTTATGGTTTTCTTTCGGAAAACGATCAATTTGCCTTAGCTTGCCAGCAGCATAATATTTGTTTCATTGGTCCTCCAGTCGATGCCATTTTAGCGATGGGCTTGAAAGCAACTTCTAAAGCTTTGATGGAAAAAGCAGGTGTACCTCTAACACCGGGCTATCACGGAACAAATCAAAATGCTGAATTTTTAAAACAACAAGCAGATCGTATTGGCTATCCTGTATTGATCAAAGCCAGTGCTGGCGGTGGTGGTAAAGGCATGAGTCTGGTGGAACGTAGCGAAGATTTCCTACATTCTCTTGCGTCGTGTAAACGCGAAGCCAAATCGAGTTTTGGTAATGATGATGTACTGATTGAACGTTATGTGATTCAACCACGTCATATCGAAGTACAGGTATTTGGCGACACACATGGCAACTATGTACATTTATTTGAACGGGATTGTTCTGTTCAACGTCGTCATCAAAAAGTATTAGAGGAAGCCCCTGCTCCACAAATGCCTAGCGAAAAGCTCGATGCGATGCGTCAAGCTGCAATCGATGCTGCGCGTGCGGTAAATTATGTCGGTGCAGGTACGGTTGAGTTTATTGTTGAACAAGACGGTACGGCGTATTTCATGGAAATGAACACACGCTTACAAGTCGAACATCCTGTGACTGAAATGATTACTGGAGAGGACTTAGTTGAATGGCAATTACGTGTTGCCTATGGCGAGCCTTTACCAAAATTACAACATGAATTAAAGATTCACGGGCACGCCCTCGAAGCACGTATTTATGCCGAAGAACCAGAAAAAGGGTTTTTACCTGCGATTGGTAAAATTGACTATCTACGCTACCCAGCGCAAAACCAATTTGTTCGTGTAGATAGTGGCATCGTTGAAGGTGATGAAATTACCACTTTCTATGACCCAATGATTGCCAAATTGATCGTATGGGGTAAAAACCGTGAAGCTGCTTTGATTCAAATGCAACACGCGCTGAGTCAATTCCATGTCGATGGTTTAGGCAATAACATTGCCTTTTTGGAAAAGATCGTACGTTGTGATTCGTTCAAACAAGCAAAATTGGATACGAATCTAATCCAACGTGAAGAACAATTTTTGTTTAGTCCAGCGAATATAAAACCTGAGTTTGTTGTTGCGACTGCATTTATTGAATTTCTAAGCCAAATGCAAAGCAATCAATCAACTCAAAAGCAACTGTGGTTGGCACAACCCTTATGGCGTAGTAATGTCACATATCAACACAGCATTAAATTGAATTATTTAAACCAAAATATTCAGATTAAGTTTTCTGCTGCTGAACAAGGGTTTAACGCAGAATTTAATGGTCAGCAGTATCACATCATAGGTCAATTGACTGATCAGCACAGTGCAAATATTCAAATTGGTGGAATTCAGCAAAAATTCGCCTTTAACCGAGGTTTGCAAGGCATTACCCTGTTCAACGCTGGACAAAGTTATAAGTTTAGCTACTTACGTCAGGATTATAATCAAACTGATGGTCAATCTGAGCAAGGACATCTCAAAGCACCGATGCCAGGCGTGGTGACACAATTACTTGTGGGCGCAAATCACACCGTGAAGAAAGATGATGTGCTTTTGACGCTTGAAGCGATGAAAATGGAATATACCATTCGTGCTCCAAAAGATGGTGTCATTTTAGATGCTTATTTCCAAGTGGGTGATCAAGTCAAAGCTGGCGATGAACTTGTGGACTTCCAAGCTGCTGAGGAGGAAGTTGCATGAGTGACTATGTAAAGATTGTAGAAGTTGGACCTCGTGATGGTTTGCAAAACGAGAAACAAGCTTTAAGCATTGAGCAGCGATTGAGTTTTATCAATGATTTAATTGATGCAGGTTTAAAGTCTATTGAAGTGGGTTCATGTGTATCAGCCAAATGGGTACCACAAATGGCGCAGAGCGATGAGTTATTTAAATTGTTGCCACAACGCAATGATTTAAATTTGAGCTTGCTCACGCCTAATCTTAAAGGCTTCGAAGCCGCTCTAGCAGTTGGATGTAAAGAGGTTGCGGTCTTTACCGCAGCTTCTGAGAGTTTTACTCGAAAGAATATCAACTGCTCGATCGATGAAAGCTTAGAACGATTCTCTGAAATTTTCAAAGCGGCGCAAGCAAACAATGTTCGTGTACGTGGTTATGTCTCTTGTATGGTGGACTGTCCTTACGAAGGTGCAATCGATCCCAAACAAGTCGTGAATGTCGTCAAACGGCTGCATGACATGGGATGTTATGAGATTTCATTGGGTGAAACCATTGGGACAGCAACACCAGATCGAGTGCAGAAAGTTTGGCAAGCATGCTTAGCAGAACTGGATAGCAAGATTTTGGCAGGACACTTTCATAATACTTATGGCATGGCAATCGCCAATATCTATCAATCTTTACAGCAAGGTATTCGAGTTTTTGATTCTTCGCTTGCTGGACTGGGTGGTTGTCCTTATGCCAAAGGCTCATCAGGGAATGTTGCAACTGAGGACTTGTATTATTTACTGTCTCACATTGGATATGAAACAGGCATTCATCTCGAAAAATTGATGTTGGCTAGCCAAAATATCAATCAGACATTGAACCGAAAAAACTTATCAAATTATGCAAATACTTATCTTCAGCAGTCATGTGCATAAATAAATTCACTGATCCCAAATGCTCCGCAAATTTAGTTTGAAGGAGCATTTAAAATTATTATTGTGGATGATTTATTACAGTTATTTTGTTTTTTAAAAGTCCTATTCACGATGGGTTAATTGATAAAAATAAGAAGTATCCTGTTCTATTTTTGGTGCGATATATTGCTCTACCCAATTTAACCATGCACGTGTTTTCGCATCGATAAAGTGCCGTGAAGGCAATAAGGTATAAACACCAATATCCGGAGAGCGCCAAGCTGGCAAAATGTGACATAAGTGTCCAGCCCGAACCGCATCAATCACAGCAAACATAGGCAATAGTGCAATTCCCATATCTTGTTGCACCATATCTAACAAGAGTTCAGGTGTATCTGCGATTAACTGTCCTGAAATATCAATTTGATAGGAACAGCTATTTTCACCGACGAGGTGCCATTGTGGTGTGATGGATGGATTCACCAAACGCAAACACGCGTGATCATGTAACTCATCTGGTGACTGAGGAATGCCATGTTTTTGTAAATAAGCGGGTGAAGCACATAAAACAGAAAAAATGCTACCGATTCGACGAGCAACAAATCTTGAATCAGTCAAAGACTCTGTTAAATACAAACTAACATCAATCCCTTTGGCTAAAAGATCTGGCGCATTTTGCGATGTGCGATATTCAACCGTGAGATCTGGATAAGTTTGGCAGAATTCAGCCATTACAGGTGCAACATAATAATGTCCAAAACTGGCCATACTCTGGATACGTAATCGACCTTTGGGTTTTGCAGCAGTCCCTGTTGCCTCTGCTTCGGCCTCTTCTATGATTGAAAGTACTTGACGACAGCGTTCCGCATAGGTTGCACCAATATCGGTCAATGCATGCTGTCGAGTTGAACGTTGCAACAACTTTACACCCAAACGCGTTTCTAATTCGCTAATCAGACGTGACACCTGTGCTGTGGTCAAATCCATCTGTTCTGCTGCTGCCGTAAAACTTCCACTGTCAATCACTTTCAGGAAAGCATGCATGGCATGTAACAGTCCACCCTCGTGATTTTTGCGCATAACGTAAATATCTTTTCCTAAATTACGCATTGTTGCACCAGTTTAGATCATCCACAATGGTAAATATGTACATACATTGAGCCAGCCCTCTGTTTTAGACGCTAAGCCCATTTTAATTTTTTGTATGTCAATTGCTCCAAACTTCAACTCGGATGTTGAGAAAAGAAAGTCGCACGAACGACCACAATACTAAGGAGACATAAATGAATATAGCGACAAAATTTACTCCAAGAATGATCGCTACAAAGGATGTATCACTTGACGATAAATATATAAGTGATGACGGTACTGCATATATGACGGGAATACAGGCATTGGTTCGTTTACCACTCGCCCAAACACGTCGGGATACTTTACAAGGTTATCAAACTGCAGGTTTTATTTCAGGTTATCGCGGTTCACCTGTAGGTAATTACGATAGTTTCCTTTGGCAAATCGATGGATTGCTTAAAGACCATCATGTAGTCTTTCAACCCGGAGTAAATGAAGATCTAGCTGCAACCGCAATTTGGGGTACACAACAGGCTAACCTTGCTGGACAAGGTAAATATGATGGTGTGACCTCTTGGTGGTATGGCAAAGGTCCTGGTGTCGATCGTTCTGGTGATGTACTTCGCCATGCCAATCTCGCAGGTACAGCCGAGCATGGCGGTGTTGTTGCCTTATTTGGTGATGATCATTCCTGTAAATCTTCGACAGTTCCACATCAATCAGAACATGTCATGATTGGCTGCGGGATTCCAATTTTCTATCCAACATCGGTGCAACATATTTTAGATCTTGGCGTACATGCCGTTGCCATGTCTCGTTTTGCAGGTGTTTGGACCTCAATGAAATTGGTCAGTGAAATTGTTGAAACATCGGCGTCAGTCAAGGTCAGCCTAGACCGTGTAACCCCCATTATTCCAGAAGATGTCGAATTTCCTGAGGGTGGTGTCAATATCCGTTGGCCAGATCATGGTATCCAACAAGAAGAACGACTGTATAAATATCGCCTACCTGCTGTTTTGGCCTATGCACGTGCCAATAAATTGAACCGTGTGACTTTGCCATGTGAAAATGCTCGGATTGGTATCGCTGCCAGTGGCAAAGCCTATTTAGATACCATTGAGGCATTACGTATTTTAGGAATTGAAGGTGAAACAGCAGAACAACTCGGATTACGTGTTTATCAAGTTGAATTGATTTGGCCCTTAGAACCTCAAGGTATCCGCGAATTTGCACAAGGCTTACAAGAGCTGATCGTGGTCGAAGAAAAACGACCGATCCTTGAAGCACAGATCAAAGATGAACTCTATTCCCTCCCAGATGGTCAACGTCCTCGAGTCATTGGTAAAGCCTGTGATGGCAAAGGTGAATGGAGTACCTCAGTTGAAGAAGCGCCACTCATTGGACATTATGAATTCCAGCCTGAACCGATTGCTAAAATGCTTGCAACTCGATTCTTAGGCCTTGATTTACCAGAAGCGTTAAGAACACAAATTCAAAATAAAGCAGACTTATTACTTAAAGCAGAACGCGAGTCTCGCGGTGTAACCGATCTCGCAGAGCGCAAACCTTATTTCTGTAGTGGTTGCCCACACAACACCTCAACTGTCCTTCCTGAAGGAAGTCGTGCGCTTGGTGGTATTGGTTGTCACTATATTGCGGTTTCACTTGATCGCGGCACAGAAACCTTCTCTCAGATGGGCGGTGAAGGTGTGAGTTGGGTTGGTGCATCCCCTTTCACCAATGAAAAACATATCTTTGCAAATCTTGGTGATGGGACCTATTTCCATTCAGGTTATCTTGCCATTCGCCAAGCGATCGCCGCTAAAGTGAATATTACTTACAAAATCCTTTATAACGATGCGGTTGCCATGACAGGTGGACAACATGTCGATGGTCACTTGAGTGTCGCTCAATTAACCCGCCAGTTAGCAGCGGAAGGGATAAAAAAACAAGTCATTGTGACAGATGAGCCTGAACTGATTCATGCGGAAGAAGGAATTGCCGCAAATGTAGAAATTCATCATCGAAATGAATTGGATGCGATTCAACGTCAATTGCGCGAAACGTCAGGTGTTACTGCTTTAATTTACGTACAAACTTGTGCCAGCGAAAAACGTCGTCGCCGTAAACGTGATGCCTATCCTGATCCAGCAGAACGTATCTATATCAATACTGATATATGTGAAAGCTGTGGTGATTGTTCTAAAAAATCGAATTGTTTATCCATTGAAACTGTAGAAACTGCATTAGGACCAAAACGCCAAATCAATCAAAGCACGTGCAATAAAGATTTTTCTTGCGTGGAAGGCTTCTGTCCAAGTTTTGTCACGGTACATACCCGTGATATGAAACGTTCTTCAAAATTTGAAGGTGTTGCTGCAGGTTGGCCTGAAACACCAATCATTCCAGTACTTGATGATGTGCCAAATCGTATTATGGTAGGTGGCGTTGGTGGTACAGGTGTAGTGACGATTGGTGCCCTACTCGGTATGGCAGCACATCTTGAAGGTAAAGCAACACGTGTGATGGATATGGCTGGACTGGCTCAAAAAGGCGGTACAGTTTATTCCTATATCCAAGTCGCAAATTCAGATGAGTATATTTCTTCAACCAAGATTCCAGCGGGTCAATGTGATCTTTTAATCGGTGCAGATGCCGTGGTGGCTGGTAGTGGGGCTGCACTTTCTCGCTTAAAAGAAAATGCGGTGGTGATTGTGAATGAAGATGCTTCACCGACATCAGACTTTATTGACTCTCGTGACTGGTATGCGCCTATCAGTGACTTAGTTGACCGTCTACGTGGTCGTACCCGCAAAGGCACACTAGTATCACTATCTGCGACACGTATCGCAACTTTAGTACTGGGCGATGCAATCTTTACCAATCAACTATTACTTGGTATGGCATGGCAATCAGGTCGTATACCGCTATTACGTCAAAGCATTGAAAAAGCGATTCAACTCAATGGCACTGCCGTAGAAAAGAATCTAGAAGCTTTCCGAATTGGGTGCCATCTTGCCAGTGATCCAAGTTTAGCGCCACGATTGCTTGCAGCCATGCAAAAAACTAAAAAGCCTGAAACATTGGCTGAATTAATCGAGGATCGTTCAGCACGTTTGGTTGACTATTGGAATGAAGCCTATGCGATGAAGTATCGTCGTTTAGTTGAACAAGCATCGAAAGCATTACCAGAAGAATTGACCGCGACCATTGCCACACAACTGTATCGTGTGATGGCTTATAAAGATGAATATGAAGTCGCTCGTCTTTTAACCGGTAAAAAATTCAAAGAGTCGATTGAAACCCATTTTGGTAAAGGTTTGCGCTTAACTTACCATCTTGCTCCACCGACTTTAGGTGCTGATCAAAATATTCGTAAGCGTGCTTTCGGATACTGGATTCGTTTCCCAATGATGTTACTTGCACGTTTGCAGTTGCTTCGGGAAACCTTCCTCGATCCATTTGCACGTCATGAAGAACGCAGACGTGAACAGGCTTGGCGTGATCGTTATATCGCATTTGTTGAAGCACTGATTGCTTCACCTGAACAGTATGACTTAACTATTGCTGAGGAAATTGCTCAGTTACCTGTAGAAGTACGTGGCTTTGGTCATATCAAAGCACAAGCCATGCAAACAGCGATGCAACGTTGGGATGAGTTAATGTTGCTAGTAGAGAAATAAGAAAATCCTATTTATTATGATAACAACTAAACATTATCTGAGTTTGATCTCAAACGGTAATGTTTAGTTGATTCTTGTGCTGTATTACTAATATATAGATTTATCAGAATATTTTAATTACTTTATTTCCAATGCCTCAATAATTGCCTCAGCAGTAACACGTGCCGAAAATGGATTCTGACCAGTAATCAAGTTTCCATCTTTAGCAACATTTGGGGCAAAAGGGATAAACTTTTTCTCGTATAATGCACCACGCTCTTTGGCTAGCTGTTCTGCATTGTATGGCACTTTTTTTGCCACTCCTGCTAATACTTCTTCACACCATGCAAAACCAGTCAGCTTTTTACCTTTAATCAAATACTCGCCATTCGAAAGCCGAACATTTAATAATCCGCAATAACCATGGCAAACACTCGAGACGATTCCACCGTTTTCATAAATATTTTTAGTAATTTCTTGGAGTTCTGGGTTATCTAAAAAATCCCACATGACCCCATGCCCGCCTGTGTAATAAATTACATCGTAGTCATGCCAATTGATTTCAGAGGGTTTCTTTGTATCTTCAAGTAATCTCATAAAGTCTGGATCATTTTTACGTTTTAATACTGATTGATCAGCCACAAAACGTCCCAATGACTTAGGTTCAATTGGTGAATTTCCACCAAGCGGACTTACAATATCTTGAATATAGTTATATTTTTCGAACTCATCATAAGCATGGGTAAGTTCTCCTAACCATAGCCCTGTCGGGTAATCCAAGCCCTCATAACTACCCACATTGGTGACAATGTGTAATATTCGTTTAGTCATAGCAACCTCTATTTTCAATTTTATTGATCTTGCTTTTGATTCACTATAAGTCTAAAGTTGGCTTTAATGTCAAGTGGAATTAAGTGAAATGAATATAAGCGAATTATCAAAACTAAGTGGTCTAAGCACACCTACGATTCGTTATTATGAGCAAATTAAGCTGCTTCCAAAGGCAAAACGTAAAGCAAATGGTTATAGAGAATATAGCGAGAACGACCTCAAACAGCTTTATTTAATTCAACAAGCTCAGCAAGTTGGCTTTTCTTTAGCAGAAATAAAATCATTTTTGCCATCTAATGTGACAACATGGGATCATGATATTTTGATTGGTTTATTGGAAAGCAAGATTAAAGACATTGAGGAATTAGAGCAAAAGTTAGCGATGAGTAAAAATAATCTACGTAGCATGATAAATGCGATTAATAACAAACCTGATGAAATTACCTGTGAAGAAAATGCGCAACGTTTACTTAATCTTTACTATGCTAATGCTAATGATCAAGCATAAGTCCTCCATTTGTCGTTAAATCATAAAAACTATTGACCTTAAACTGAACTTTAAACATAGCATTAGAGACAGGTAATCTATGAGGAACCTGTCATGTTTAAATCTTGGACTCTGCAAAATTGGTTCATTGGCTTTTTTGTATTAATTTTAGCAAGTACTTTTGCCTATGCATCTGAACCGACTAAACATTCAGCTTCGAATGGAAAAATTTTAGTGGTGATGACCAATCACTCTGCTTATCCTGATCGTAAAGATACTACGGGTTTGTGGTTGACAGAACTTACCCACTTCTACGATGCTGCACTTGCTGCAGGTTATGAAATGGATTTCGTAAGTCCTCAAGGGGGTGCTGTTCCACTTGATGAGCGCAGTTTAAAAGCAATCTATCTAGATAAATCAGCAAAAGTACATTTAACTAATCCTGAATTTATGCAACGTCTCAAAACAACGTTGGCACCAAATGTAGTTGTGCCATCTCAATATAAAGCAGTGTATTACACGGGTGGTCACGGCACGATGTGGGATTTTCCAAATAACCAAGAATTGAAAAAGATTAGTGAAACAATTTATCAGCAAGGAGGTGTGGTTTCTGCGGTATGTCATGGTGTTGGCGGATTATTACCATTGCAGGATCAAAACGGTAAATCACTTATTGCGGGGAGAACGGTAACGGGTTTTGCAAATATTGAAGAGACTTTATCAGGCATGAAATCTCAAGTCCCTTTTCTACTTCAGAACCAATTGATCGAACGCGGGGCTAAATATAAACGTTCTTTTGTTCCATTCACCTCTTATGTGATTACTGATGATCGAATCATTACAGGACAAAACCCTCAGTCGAGCAAAGAAATTGCAGAGGCTGTAATACAACGCTTAAAAACCATGCATTAATCTAGCTTGCGCTCAACTTCTGAAACCAGATTTATATAATCTGGTTTTATTTCATTTTTTATAAAAAATAAAGATAAAAATAATTCCATCATTAACGATAAAAAGCTTGACCTTAAACCTTACTTTAATCTTAGCATTTGATTAAGGTTAATAGGAGGAACACCCTAATGTTCAATCAAGTTAAATTTCGTCGCTCAGCTTCTGCTGCCTCAATTGGTGTATTTTTGAGTTTATCTGCTCATGCTACAACACCCAATATCACCACTAGCAATGTTGAGAATAATGATCAACAAACGACCATAGTTGAATTTGGACCCTATAAAGTCCATGTCCCTAAAGGTGGTTATTATGATCGTTTCCGCATGAATCCAGACTTGGATGAAGTTGCTAAAGACCCTGCTGCTGGAAATATCGATTATTTCCGTACTATCCCTAAAAAAATGGTAGAGACTCGTGTTGGCAAAGTTTGGTCGCCAAACTTTTACTATCGTACCAGCAATGTACAACTGTTAATGCTTGCTCCAGTATCCAAGTTAAAAGCAAAACTCCCTGCTCCACTTGAGCCATTACAACCCTTTCCTGGCTATGGCTTAGTTTCCCTTACGTTCTTTTCCTATGCTGTAGGCGATGTTGATCCTTACGATGAAGTATCTGTAGCAGTGGTGGTTCGCCAACCTGGCGCACATAAGTTCCATACCACAGAGTTGCTAAGTTCAATGCGTAACCATAAATATTATGGTCATGTTTTGGCATTGCCAGTAGATACAGAAATTGCTCGTGTACGTGGTGTATATGGTTATCAACTGCCTAAATGGTTGACAGCAATTGATATGACGATTGGTAATAAAAATGTAGAAGCTGAAATTTTTAATACTGACGGCAAACCAGATGTAAGTTTAACTGCACCGTTACCAAAGATTAAGCATGTAAAACCGCAATCTCATATCGAAACTAAAACGATGTTTAATCTAGTTGATGGCCAATGGCACAGTACATCCGTAGAATCTAATACACTTGCCTTTGGACAACAGCTATTTCCTAGAAATGTAAAGCTTGTTCGAAATGGCGGTCCTATCACTAAACTACTTGATGAACTCGGTGCTGGTAAAGTATTGCGTTTAGATGTGGTCAAAGATGCTCAGTTGGCTTTGAATATGCCAATTCCATTAAAGTCTTTAGGTAATGAAAGCAATAAAAAGTAAGCTATATTCAAATCAAAGTACTTCCAAGTGAAGTACTTTTTTGTTTGTATCTGCCATAGATACTAATTTTTGAGCTTTCACCTAATAAGTAATTTTCATGATTATTAAAATGTTTTTAGTATTTTAGTCATCACGAGATAAGATAAATCTACATGGCTATATTTAATATCAACTTGTCATCATTTAAAAAACTAAAGTAATAAAAAAACCAATTCTAAATAAAATATTTGGAATTGGTTTAAATTCATTAGGATCACAAACATTTAAAAAAGATGATAGATCCTATCCCTAGTACATTTAAGAAATTACAATATCACTTGAGCCTTCGATCTGAGTCACAAGGCTGTAGCCCATTAACTTCGCTGGTGTATATGTTGCACCCTTAACATCATGCTCAAGTAAATAACGAACGACTGTTAAAGCGCCATTTACGGTTAAGCTATAAGCATTTTGAGTTTGTATTCGTGCGGTTTTAATTTCACCTTTTGCATTTTTTGCTTCGCCCCATACATAGGTCGGCAATTTAGCGCGTAACTCTTTATCAGGCCCCACCACAGATTTCTCAATGATTGATTTCATCAAGTTTTGAACTGATTTAAGTTTGAATATAGGACGTATGCAATTCAGCATTTTTGCACCCCAAATCATGGTCGTTGGCGCTGGTACAAAAACCTCGATATTAGGAATACCTGTGGTATAAAAAGCTGTTGAAACATCCCCCCATGGCACACTCATTGCGCTCTTCTTTCCATCACCAAAATCTATTTGACGTACGCGATGTGCTAAAGCAACGGTAGTGATTTTTCCATTTTTCCTTATTTTCCCGCCATCTGCCATCCCTTCTGTACTGGTTTTGGCTGTACCTGGTGATAGACCTGTTTTTGAATCAAAACCGAGTGCTAAATGCGTCGCGTCGGGTAACGCTTCTTTCAGTGCAGCAGCAACACAATCTGTTGGAATCACATCGAAACCTACACCAGGGCACAGCACTATATTTGCTTGTTGAGCCTCTGAAGTTAGTGATTGTGCTAATTCAAATACAGCAATTTCGCCCGTAATATCCAAATAGTGAGAACCGGCTTTAATACAAGCTTGCATCATGGGCTGTGAAGTTGCGGAAAAAGGGCCAGCGCAGTGCATGACCAACTTCATACCATTTAATTGTTCACTCACCGCCATCACATCATCTAAACCAAAAGCTTTGTATTCAAGCCCTAATTCTTGAGCAAGTTGTTGTACTTTGGCTTGTGTACGCCCTGCTAAAACTGGCTTGAGACCTAAACGAACAGCTTCACGGGCAATTAACTCGCCCGTATAGCCATTTGCACCATAAATCATCCAATTGGAATCATGTGTATTTGTCATCAAATCTACCCTCGATATTTAAGATGAAAATGCATAATCACGCATACGCTTTTTATATTGACGAGTACGACGTGCCATCGCTGCTTGTTGTAATATTAATGCCCATAAAGGTGAAACTTTAGGATTTGGTTTTTTGCCAAGACTTAACTTGCGTAGTTGAAATTTGACTGTTGCCATATTCGCAAGTGACGCTAAGGTTTTATTGTCCCAAGTAATTGGTTTTAGTTCGGGTGCGGTATTTTGCCCTTGTTTCCATTCATTGGGTAAGTTTGGATTAATCGCGAGTGCAGTCGCAATCCCCACCATATCTACACCACTTTCAATTACTTTTTCAGCGACTTGTTTACGACGTATTCCCCCTGTCACCATGACAGGCATGTTGGCAACTTTACGAATCTCTTGAGCAAATTCTAAGAAGTATGCTTCACGCGCTAATGTACGACCATCTCGTGACTGACCTTGCATCGCTGGTGCTTCATAACTGCCACCTGACAGTTCTACTAAATCGACAGCTAATTCATTCAACATGAGAACGACTTGTTGTGCATCCTCAGCACTAAAACCTCCACGTTGAAAATCAGCAGAGTTAAGTTTCACTGCAACTGTAAATGTTGGTGAAACCACAGCACGGACTGCTTTGACAATTTCAATTAAGATCCGTGCTCGATTTTCCAATGAGCCACCCCATTGGTCTTGGCGTTTATTGCTTAGCGGTGAGAGGAATTGACTTAATAGATAGCCATGTGCAGCATGGATTTCAACACCAGTGAATCCTGCTTGCTCACCTAAACGTGCAGTATTTGCAAAACGTTGGATGACTTCATGGATCATGTCTTGAGTCATTTCAATCGGAATACTAAAACGATCAGACATTTTTCCTAGATCTAATCCAACAGCAGAGGGTGCCCATGTTTCTTGTCCAAGATTTGATTGCATTTGGCGACCTGGGTGATTGATCTGCAACCAAACTTGTGCGCCTTGTGAGCGTCCTACCCGTGCCCAACGTTTAAAATTATCTATAAATTTATCATCTTCTAAAACCACACCACCTGGACCCGTCATAGCACGACGATCAACCATAACATTTCCTGTGATGATAAGACCTACACCACCATTTGCCCATGCCTGATATAAATGCATCAGTTCTTCTGACGGCACATGATTTAAATCAGCCATATTTTCTTCCATTGCTGCTTTGGCAATGCGGTTTTGTATTTGGGAGCCATTTGGTAAAACTAATTTCTCAAACACTTTCATTTCGGTGTCCTCTTTCGGTATAGTTATACTTTAAGATTAAAGCCAACTTTAATGTCAATGGTTTTTATAAATTTATTAGCCTAATAGTTTAAATAGTTATTAATTAAAGTTTTATACTTCAGGTCTATAAAAAATAGAGGCTTTATTTGCCTCTATCTTTTAACAAGTTTTAAAGTTGATTAATACTCATCATTCACGAATAAATGCTAGTAAATCAGGATTAATCACATCCGCATTCACGGTGAGCATTCCATGTGAAAAGCCCTTATAAGTTTTTAAAGTTCCATTTTGGACGAGTTTGGCAGACAAAGCGCCAGAGTTTTCATAAGGTACGACTTGGTCATCATCACCATGCATAACCAATACTGGAACTGAGATCTTTTTTAAATCCTCTGTAAAATCAGTCTGCGAGAATGCAACAATCCCATCATAATGTGCTTTGGCTCCACCCATCATGCCTTGACGCCACCAATTCCAAATAATAGGTTGAGATGGCTCAACACCATCACGGTTGAACCCATAAAATGGTCCCGCTGGTAGGTTGTAATAAAATTCAGCACGATTTTTAAAGAGCTGATTTTGTAGATCATCAAATACTTCTTTTGGAAGTCCTTCAGGATTATTTTCCGTTTTTACCATAATGGGTGGAACTGCGCTAACCAATACAGCTTTTGCTACGTTCTCTTCACCATGACGTGCAATATAATGTGCAACTTCACCACCACCAGTGGAATGACCAATATGAATAGCCTTTTTCAAACCTAGATGTTTTACTACTGCCGCAACATCATCAGCATAATGATCCATATCGTGACCGTCCCATACTTGGCTAGAACGACCATGTCCTCGACGATCATGGGCCACCACACGGAAACCCTCATTTAAAAAGAATAATAATTGAGCATCCCAGTCATCAGAACTCAGTGGCCATCCATGATGGAAAAATAAGACTTGGGCATCTTTAGGCCCCCAGTCTTTGTAAAAAATCTCAACACCATCTTTTGTTGTAACGTATGCCATTGTTTGTTTCTCCTGTGCAAAACTTACGCATTTCGATTGCTAATGTATGTTCTAATCAATGTCAGTAAATTGGATAAATATGGCACTATCTCTTCAGATAGTTATTCAATACTAAGATTAAAGTTCACCTCAAGGTCAATGCTTTTAGTCAGCTTTTGATTGCAAAAATGTAAGTTTAAAAATTGAATTTTATTTAATCGGTCTGTTGATTATTGAATAGAAAAAGATTTATTTACACACCACTATTTCCTATCAAATTTTATTTACACATTTCCTACAACTCTTCAAATTATTTTCTAACTTTTAATTTATTAGAGTTGACATTAAAGTTAGCTTTAATCTTATAGTCATCTTAACGAGTTCCATATTCATGTAGACATTAATCGTTGTCTTCATATCGTGAGGTGAAAAATGAATGCTTTAAATAAAACCCACCCAACTGAAAATTTGAATAAAATTTTGGATCAACAACGCCAAGCTTTTCTCCAATCAGAGCCACCAACTTTGTTTCAAAGAAAAGCTAATCTAAAAAAATTACGTGATGCAGTGCTTGCACATCGCACAGAATTGCAGACCGCCGTAAGTGAAGATTTTGGACATCGTTCACATCATGAAACGGATGTGATGGAGTTGGTGGGTATCATTCAATCTATAGATTACCTGACTAAAAACTTAGGTCGTTTTATGAAAGCTGAACGTCGCCATGTCAGTTTATTTTATCGTTCAGCGACTGCCCGTGTGGAATATCAACCTAAAGGTGTCATTGGTGTCATGGCACCGTGGAATTACCCTATATCATTAACATTGATTCCATTGGCTACTGCTTTAGCTGCTGGAAATCGAGCTATGTTAAAACCATCAGAATTAACACCTCGCACTAGTGATGTCATTTATCGAATGTTGGCAAATACATTTCAAATAGATGAGGTTGCAGTTGTTCTTGGAGGGCCTGAAATTGGTGCGGAATTTAGTGCTTTGCCCTTCGATCATCTTTTATTTACAGGCAGTACACCTGTTGGTCGTAAAGTAATGAAAGCCGCAAGTGATAATCTTGTCCCGCTTACGCTTGAGTTAGGTGGGAAAAGTCCTGTGATTGTCGCTAAAGGTCATGTTAATCCAAGAACTTTGACGAGCATCACTTATGGAAAATTGTCTAATGCGGGGCAAACTTGTGTTGCACCAGATTACGCTTTGATACATGAAGATGATCTAGAAGCATTTATTAATGAATACGATGAAACAGTAAAAAAATTCTATCCAAATGGGCCTGATACCGTGGATTACACCTCCATTGTGAATGAACGACATTACAGCCGTTTGCAAAATCTGATTCACGATGCTGAGAAAAATGGTGCACGTATTGTTCAAGTAGGTATGAGACCTGAATCTGCAATCAATCGACCACGTACACTAACCCCAACGCTTGTTATTGGTGCAAAAGATGATGATGCCATTATGCGAGAAGAGATATTCGGTCCAATTCTTCCTGTTCGTACATATCGAAGTGTTGATGAAGTAATTAACTATATTAATGCGAGAGATAGACCTTTAGCACTTTACTATTTTGGTGAAAAAGGTGCAGATTGCAAAAAAATACTACGTCGTACCACATCAGGGAATGTAGGCATTAACAATACCCTTATCCATGTTGCACAAGATGATCTTCCATTTGGCGGAGTAGGCCCAAGTGGCATGGGTGCTTATCATGGGATAGAGGGCTTTCGCTCTATGAGTCATGCCAAAGGCGTATTTGATCAAGGTCGGTGGAACTTTCCAAGTCTGCTGCATGCACCTTTTGGTAAGTTCATAGCATTTGCCTTAGCGATCACTTTAGGTAAGAAATCATCTCCTCATTAATTTTTATTCAGAAATTGACAATCCCCTTTCCAACACTCAACCTATTTAAGACATGATAAGGAAAAGACATTTATGAAATGTATTACATTTAACGGTGCAGGCGGTCCTGAAGTTATTGCCGTAAGTGAACGACCTATTCCTGAGCTAAGCGATGATGGTGTCTTAATCGAAGTGGTTGCAGCAGGCATTAACGGCCCAGATGTGATGCAACGTCAAGGGTTATATGCCCCACCTCCTGGTGTAACAGACATCCCAGGTTTAGAGGTTTCGGGGGTAGTTAAAGAAGTAGGCGCATCTGTTCATAAGTTCAAAGTTGGTGATGAAGTATGTGCTTTGGTACCAGGCGGTGGTTATGCTGAATATGTGGTTGCACATCAAGATAATGTTTTATTTATTCCAGAAGGTTTAACCTTGGTAGAAGGTGGAATTTTGCTTGAAACCTTTATGACAGTTTGGTCTCACCTGTTTCAACATGCAAAATTTAGAGAAAATAGTTCTATTCTGATTCATGGTGGTACTTCAGGTATTGGAACCACAGCAACCATGTTGACACGAGCCTTTGGCGCAACTCAAATTTTTACAACAGTTTCTAGTGCCGCACACCAACAAGCAAGTTTAGAAATTGGCGCTGATGTTGCCATTAATTATAAGCAACAGGATTTTGTTGAAGAAGTTAAAAAGCATACCAATGGTCATGGTGTTGACTTTGTCTTAGATATTATTGCAGGCGATTATATTCAGAAAAACTATGAAGTTGCAGCGATGAATGGCACTATTTTACAAATTGGTGTCTTGAAAGGGCTTGCAGAGAAAGTCAACATTTTCCCAATGTTGGCAAAACTTCTTACGCATACTGGCGCAACGTTACGTTCTCAATCTGCTACAGCCAAAGCTGAAGTTATGTCTGCCCTTCAGGAAAAAGTTTGGCCTTTAATTTCAAAAGGACAACTCAAACCGATACTTTATCAATCCTTTGATCTTGAAAATGCCCGTCAAGCTCATGAATTATTACAGCAAGGAAAACACGTTGGAAAATTAGTTCTAATTGTTAAAAAGTGATGGTTTAAACTCTGTCTCAAAGCGTTAAGAGTTTGGCTCTTAACGCTTTATTTATGAAAATGCAGAATTACATACTATAGCAAGTGTATAACCAATAAAATCAGAAATAGCACTGCGACTACAGCATTCACTTTCAATATCTTTTTAGGCGAATAGGTCAATAACAATCCGACCGCCAAAGCTGCAAAGCTAATGCACCCTAACCATTCTGAAAGTCCAATTGAAATGCCTTTAAAGTATGCAGTGAATCCCGCAGATACAATCAGCAAGCCCCAACCTACAATTTGAAATAAACGACAATTTTGTTGACTGACTGGACTTGAGAAAATCTCACGTTGGTGCTTCGCCATCGTACAGGCCAGACTCGACAATCCAACCACACAAACACACCACAATAACAAAGCAGTCATTCTATAGACTCCTGTGCATTCTTGTTTTTAGGCTGCGCTTTTTTCTTGATCGGTAAGCCTTGATAACGTTTTAGCTTGTAGTAAGCGTAAATAAAGATCAGTCCTAAAGTGATCGATACCAGATCAAAACTTGCAATCATCCATTGACCAAGATAGATACTTTTCCAGAGTGGCATACCTCCAGTTAAGACATTGAGTATTGGAATCAATAAAAACATGACCGCAGCCAAAGCGAGTTGATCCAACCATGCAGGACGATGTTGACGAATCGCAGCATGGACTAAACACAATAACCATGCGATAAAAAATGCCTTAATTTCAATGGGTGAACGTTCAATAATTTGAGCTGGAATCAGTCGATTGGCAAAGAAATATGAAGCACAAGCAATTGGTAATCCTGTAATCGCTGCAATATTTAATACTTCAACTACACGATGCCCGACAGGTTTGTAGCCCAACTTTTGGACATCTGGTGCGCGTTTAACCACCCATAGAATAAGTCCAGATGCGATCATCATCGTACCTAACACACCTGATAAAAATAACAACCAACGTAAAACTGAATCTACGCCATGTGCCATATGAAGCCATGTCACTAAGGTATAAATCGCTTTTGGAGTTGAATTGACAGGTTTCGCCTCGTCTATTTCTCGACCAGTTACCGCATTGAATTTTAATGACGGGATACTTTCTCGATCCATTAACGTTGTGGTACGCATAGCGTTATATTGTATTTCGGCTTCTACAGTATTGGGTTTATTGACCCTGATCGAAGAGATGGGATTGTTTAACCAACTGTGTTGAACAGTCTTCGTCAACGCAGTTAAATTAACCATTTCTGCCGCCTCGACAGGCTTATTTTCTTGCACTGATTCAACACGACCACCGCCACGATTTCCTCGTCCTGTCAGCAACCCTTTTTGTTTTTGTTCTTCCAGTAAACGGGCTTGTTCAGGTGTTTGAGCAACAGGTTGATTGAGAATCTGATAGAAACTGCGCACATCGCCATAATGTGTATTCATCGCCCAAGGCATAAACAAATGCATCAGCAGCAATAAACCACTAAAAGTAATCATGATGTGAAAAGGTAAAGCAAAAACCGCCGTCGCATTATGCGCATCCAGCCATGAACGTTGCCCTTTGGCAGGTCGGAAAGTAAAAAAATCTTTGAAAATCTTTTTATGCGTGATAATCCCGCTAATGATGGCAACAAACATAAATAAAGTTGCCACACCTACGATCCAGCGTCCCCAAATACGCGGCATGCCATATAGCTCAAAATGGAAACGATAGAGAAAAGCTCCACCTCTAGTTTCTCTCGCCTTAATCTCTTGGCCTGTTTGAGTATCTAAGTAAATCTCTCCACCACGTCGTCGTTCTTCACCGGCTTGGCGGATATTCAGCATAATGGCGGGTTGTCTTTCATTGGCAAAACGAATATTCCAACTCTCGGCATTTTGACCTTTCTGATTCAAATAAGCCAAGGCATGGCTAAGTTGTTGTTGCTGTGAAACTGTATTCACAGATTGGTGTAGCTCTGGTTTCATCCAAACAGTAATTTCATTTTGGAAGAAGCTCAACGTTCCTGTTAAAAATACTGCATATAACAACCAACCTAACAGTAAACTCGCCCAAGTATGCAGCCAAGACATCGATTGGCGTGGTCCCTCATTTTTACCATCAACACGCATGATGTCATCCTTGTAACGATAAATAGATCAGTGTCATCAATACACTCGGCAGTACTACAGAGAGCCAGACTTTAAGCGTTGAATTGACCATAAAGACCCAAATGAACAAAGCACAATGAATGATAAAAGCCAGCATGGTGACGCTTAAGACCGCATTTGCTTTTAAAGGTTCAGTCGGAAATAAAAATACAATCAGCATTGCTGTGATCGCTGAAAAGTAATAACCACCAAAAATTGCTAAGACAAAGCGAGATAAGACCATCAAACGATATTTAATTAACGCTGATCGTTGAATAGTCTTTTTGGAGATGGTCTTAGTGGCGACGAAGGGAATTGATGCTTCAATAGTCATAACGATACCAATAGTGGTGACGACTATTCAGGATCATCCCCACCTTAATCTATGATTAAAAAATTGCTTGGAGCATACACAAAACTAATAAAAATAACAATAATGATAATTATTATCACAAGTAAATGATTCAATTTTATGCATTCAGTATGTACAGATCGACATAAACTATTTGCTCCACATCCAGATCAAGACTACAGCCATACATGCAATGAGAGGATATACCACCCAAGGATGCGGAATGGTCCAGATCATAAGACCTGCAGCGACACTCATACTCACCGTTGACATATATTTTGCTTTTTTAGGTATGCGACGATTTTCCCTCCATTCTTTTATGATCGGACCGATAAAACGATGGTTTAACAACCATTGATGAAGCTTTTCTGATCCCCTCGCCGCAAAGAAGACTGCCAATAAAATAAAATCGACGGTTGGTAAACCGGGAATAAAAATCCCGAGCACTCCCAAAGCAATGCATAACCAAGCGAGACATATAAATAACATGCGCCACCAAATCGAACGTGCAACTTTACTTTCTGATGATGGTGCGGAAGTTAGTTCCATATTTAACTTATTCTCTGTGTGATCCATATGTTTCATACTCAGTTAGGCATAGTTTGATGAGTTAAGTGCTTTAAGAATTTTCTAATCTTTGCTGTGTATTTCCCCAATCTGGATAAATAAAAATTGCTTCTCAAAGATTTAGTGCATTTCATCCAATCGATTGAGTGCGTTACCAAAATAACCAAAAGCATCTAAAGCACCTTGGATCACACGGTCTTGCTGAGATTGATCAAAGCCTGTCTCATCCAAAGCTTGTACAAAACGTTTCCACACCTTGGCACGTCCTTCGGGATAGGCAGCAAGATTTCGAGCAGCAAAAGTTTCAGAAAAACCTAAATGCTTTTGTGCTTCTTTAAATAAAAAGGCTGCACCTAAAGTTGAACCCTCCGAAACGTAGATCCAACCTAATGCTTCAGGCATTTCGACATTTTTACTTTGTAATGGCTCGCCTTTGGGTTGTAGCCCCAAGTCTTGCAAATCTGCCAGTGCTTGTTGAGAACGTCCACGAATCCCTAAATCCGGAATGAGTTCCGCCACGCCTTGCTTTTCGAAAAGATGTTCAATCTCTTTCTGAAAGTAGTATTGTGACAAGGTGAATTGCGTATATCGCTCTTTACTCGAAAATACCGCTGCTTCAGCCATCAATTTGTGCATACGTTCATGTTCAGTTGCGGTTTCATGTTTTAAACGTTGGGACAATTGATTAGCAATCATCTGTTCTGTTGCTGCATTCATTTTCTTTCTCCTAAAAATAGATAGCATGGATGGTTCAACGATTCCGACTGAGTTTAAGTTGGACTGGGAAGTCCACGACCACGGCCACTGCTCGACCGTTCACTTGATAAGGTTTAAATTTTGATTTAAGTGCAGCTTGTATGACACGTTGATCCAAGCTGCTGATGCCTGAGCTTTGTTGTAGTTGAATATCTGTCGCCTGACCGTTTTCATTAATACGTATACGAAGTTCAACCGTGCGATCTTGTTGTTTTAGTTCACGATCCTCATAGCTTAGTTTTGCAAAACTTAATACATCTACACGACTCACTTGTAATGGTTCATTTGGGGCGACTTGGCTATCTGGAGCACGTGCAAGTTCCTGTTGTGTCGCGGGTGTCATCACTCCACCAGCGTTGGAATGGCTCTCTCCTTGTTGTTTTGATACATTTGGGTTTTGCTCCGATGTGAGCTGTTGTTCGATCTTTTTTGTTTTTAAGGTCAGATCTTTATTCAGGGATGGCTTTGAATCTACAGATACTTGAGTTGGGGTAGCTTGCTCATTTTTATGATTATGTTTTGGCTGGCTATCTGATATCACACGATCAGCATGTGTGCTGCTGAGTGTGCGAGTATTTGCGGCGGGTTTGGATGATACAGTTGCATTTGAACTCTCTGATACGCTTCGTTTTTGCTTCTCTGACTTGATTGCAACAGCACTTTGTCCAGACGATCGTGGTGATGATTGTTCGGCACTGGACAATGAAACGAAATGCACTTTTAATGCATTCACTTTAGGTGCGCTATCCAATGTATACGGTTCTATCAGATGGCTGAGCAACCACAATGCTGCAATATGCAAAAGCATGACCGTACCTACAACGCCCCATTTCCCGAAATGATGAGGATGCAATTCAGAGAAGCGAGGAAATTGTTGTTTATAACTTGGAGATAGATTTTTTAATTTCATCAGCCTCTCCTAGAAACGGTGTTCGAGTTTCAGGCTGACATTGTGCTTGTCATAAGTGTACAACCAGTCCACATTGCTATCATTGTGGTTATAACGATAAGTTAAATTCGGCGTTACGCCATAAAATTTGAAGCGTGGCATTTGCACAACAAACGTATAATTTTGTTCAAAATCATGTCGTCTTGCTTCATAAACCTTTGCGTATTTATCAAACTGTCGCCAACGATAAGAACTTAATAATGTTGTATTAATTCCAATATTCCATGGTTTGCTTATACCTAGACGAATTCCTTGTTGCTGGTAAGCCGCGGTATATTGTTCTTGTGTCGAACGATCAAGGAGGTCGAGTCCACCAAAGAATGTCCATTGTTCTGGTAAAATTTTCCAAAAAGTCGCCAGTACCGAACGCTCTTGCCCATTAAGTGTTTTATAGGTGTGATAATCAAAATCTTTAATTTCTGCTTCAAGTTTGAGTGCTTTATCTCCTGAAATAAATCGCATCCATTCAATCCGTCCGCCCCAAGCATCGTACAAACTCTCGTTGCCATAACGTTTGTGTTCAAATAGTGGACTGAAATTAATTTGGTTTTTTAAATCGTAATAGCTATAACCTGCATTTACGTTGAGGGTGGATTCGTTATAATTGCTTTGGTTATCGTAGGACTGTCCATAAGCTAGAGCACGTAGTGCAACACCATGATTTTCTTTGATGGAAAAACGTTTGATCAGGCTTACGTCATAATCTATACCATTTGCTGAAACTGCTTTTGGACTTCCTCGTGTAATTTGAGCTGGGATAATGTTGCCATCTTTATCCATGCCATACAGCGTCCAAGTTTTGCTTTGTTCTGATGAACTGTTTAGATTGCTCGCATAAGTCGGACCTATAGCAATAGAACCTTGCCATGCATCTCGTTGAGCAAGCGCTTTGACGAAAAGCTGAACCGTTTTTTGTACTTCTGGTGGAATGACACTGTGATCACTTTGTTCTAATTTATTTTGAATCGTTATAAAAAGGTGTGCTGCCTCTTTGTTCTTCTGTTGTTCAAACAGCACACGCGCTAACTCGAGTTCACAAATCAGATTGTTCGGTTGTTTATTTAAACTGCTTTGGAATTTTTGTTCAGCCAGTTTTAGTTGTCCCTGAGCACGTGCCAATGCACCTTCAGCGAAATCAGTTAAAGCCTGATCATACTCAGGATAGTTTTGATAATGCACTAAATAGATTTGAACATTTACCCAGTGTTTTTGCATAACCGCTAGATATAGCGCTTTGGCTAGATCATCTTGGTTCTTCTCTACGACATAGACTTTTCCGTTGATTTGGAGTTCAGGTAGTTTTTCAGTGCTCCGAATCGTGCCTTGTGCTTGTAGTGAACGTTGTTGTTGTAATAACTGCTGATCAAGGCTCTGATTTAGGCGAAGTTGAGTGTCATCATCTGCATAGAGTGATGTATTTCCCCATAAAGCCAAGCAACACAGCAATGTTCGTTTCATATCAACCGCAAACCAAAATGTAAAATCATCAACGCATAAAAAACAAAAGGAACCTACAGATGTAGATTCCTCTCGCCACGATTAGTTTTTCGCACCGCCAAATGCAGTGTTATAAGATGCGTTATTAAACTCGGCGATACCTGCCAAAGCTGCAGCATTTGCACCAAAGAAATGTCCTTGGACAATACCTGTATTATTTAACCCAGCTGTACCATTGGCGCTTGCTGCACCAGCAAACTCAGCAGTACCTGGATTAAATGTCACACCATTCAATGTTAAGTTTGAAACCGCTGTACCTGTTCCATTTAAAGAACCTTCAAGCGTCCCCGTACCAAAATTCGCAGTGAAATTACCAGTTAACAGATTCGTCGCAGATCCATTAATCCCTGCAACGGTATAAGTTGCAGTACCTGCTGTTGGTACGGTGGTATTGCTATTGTCACCCGCATAATAAACCGTATGGCTCGCACTCGCTGCTGTATCGCCAGCCTTCCACCACTCACCAAAATATACTTCCTGCGTACCCACCTGACCAAAATTAAAGTTACCTAAAGCACTATGTGAAGGTGGCATAGCCGATACAGGAATGTGCGAAATATTGAAGCTCTTGCTACCCACCGTGACATTGGTATTACTGGTACCTTGTGCAGCAAATGCTTGTGCCAAGCCTTTTAATGAACTAAAACCTGTAAATGCATTGTATGGTGCGCCTGCTGCTTCTATTGATATGGCTGCTACACCGTCTGGATGGCTAGCATTTGCAGCCGCGCCGATTCTGATGTTTGCTTCATTGCTAGAAGCACCATCAATGGCTGCATGAGAAAATACAGCAGAACATGCGACTAGACCGATGAACAGTTGAGAGATTTTCATTTATTGTTACTCCATTTATTTGAAGATAAGTTATTGTTTCAATGAGGATAACGTTATCGTTATCATGTCGTTGTATGAGCAGTTGAATCTATAAAACTGCTTTTTAGTTATGTAAATAATAATCATTCAAATCTATTATTTACGCCTATCTAATCCCAACTCACCAAAAGCAGGAATTAAATTCTGAGTTAAAACTTAGTGGTCCAACTGATTTTAAGGGTGCGACCAGGTGCGGCCATCGCACTCCGAGTAAGCGGATCGATATAAAATTGGTTTGAAAGATTATTTC
This sequence comes from Acinetobacter haemolyticus, assembly GCF_003323815.1. Taxonomy (NCBI): domain Bacteria; kingdom Pseudomonadati; phylum Pseudomonadota; class Gammaproteobacteria; order Moraxellales; family Moraxellaceae; genus Acinetobacter; species Acinetobacter haemolyticus. The sequence continues at coordinate 1,794,938 of NZ_CP030880.1, read as the reverse complement.
CTACAAACTCAACGGTGTTGTAGGTATCTACTTGATAACGTGCATAAGCATCAAAAATCCATGTATCGTCCCATGCCAAAGGAACATTGAGGTAATAGCCTTTATTGACGCTATCATCATTGTTTTTACGCAGTGGGCTTTCATAAGCTTTATAGAAAGTTGCACGTGCCCCAAGTTCAAGCGCTTCATCAAAGAAACGTGCGCCGAACAATGCATGTGCACTGAGTTCTGGTGTAGACATTGTCACCAGATAACCATTTGGAAAGCCGTCATCGACGCAGCGTTGGTAAGCATCACGGAATTGAATGCCATGATCTGTTTGCACAACGCCACTATTGATCATCCTGTCAATTGCACTATTGCTATCACAGACCTCATTTTTGAGGTTATAAGCCAAACTTAAATCTGTGAAGAAAGCACCATTGTCAAAACGGCTTTGCAGTTCTAAACCTGAAAGTTTTTGCTCATCCATGTTGGTAAAAATCAGATTTTGATTTCGCTCAATCACGTTTTTGGTCTTGTTGTAGTAATACGCCAACTTAAAGTCAGCATTGCGTGCTGAACTGAACCAGTCACGCATATCATAGACATAACCCACTTCATAGTTAAAAGCATGTTCAGGTTTAACAGCTTGATAAGGCATCATTGCGGAAAAACCGACAGTGCTTTCAAATAAACTCGGCAAACGATATTCTTCAGCATATCGTGCATAGAGTCGGTTATTTTCGGTCAGTTGAATCGCTGCACTTAACTGAGGCGCCCAACCGCTATCTTTAACTTTGTTTACAGATTCAATTGGAACTTGTTCAATTACAGCGGGCTTAAAGCCATTTCCGATTACTACATATTTCTGATCTAAAGCGTTCAGTTGATCCAAAATGTTGTCAGCCAAAGCCAAATGACCATTTGGATCTGCTTTCCATGTCAACGTATTGATTTGTGACCAAATTCGGCTATATAAGTTTGTCTCTGATGCAGGTACCGTCTCTAAGCGGCCATCCCAATCAGGATTGCTCGTTGCATAGCGTTGCGATAGTAGGTTGATCATGCGCTGCTGCTGAGCATCATAACTTTCAGGCATAGTTCGATATTCAAAACTATATTCTTTGAGTCTATTTTTCTTGGTAAATAATGGATTGAGCGTAGGATCAACCCCATCGCGTATTGATTTATTTAAGAAGTCATCAAAAGCCCAATAAGACCGGTAACGCATACCCGCATCGAAGCTTAACCAAGACAAGGGACGATAATTAAAATTAAAATCAAAAGTTTTCTCTTCACGTCGTCCAGCACGCGGTAAAGCTTGGTATAAGGAATAGCTTGAACCATGATCACCATAGACATCATCAGATGTCAGCTTTTCTTTTAAGAAACTTCCACCCAACGTCAAATCAAGTTGATCAGTTAAATGTGCTTTATTGCTCACTGTAATGCCCTTGCGGGTATTATCTGAATGACTGACTGCGGTATTAATAATTTTGTTATCACGAAAGTCTATCGTGGTTGGCCAGCCACCACGAGTATAAGTCTGACTTTCAGTATCGGTTTGCCAAACATTGGCATAAAAATCGACCCACTGATTGCTTTCAGGTTTAAATTTGTATTCCAAACTGTACGCTTTTGAACGGATATCACTGAGGGGCCATTGAGGTACACCCAAATCAGGTGTTATTCCCCATTGAATACGAGATGGCATGATTTCGCCAAACTTATTTTTAGTATCTCGATAAGTGAGTTTTAAGGTTTGGAAATCTGTAGGTCGATAGGTTCCTTTGAAAAGCCAAGATTCCATCTGGCTAGATGTATTTGGAACTTCATCACCCGGTTTGTAAGCATGTGCAAAATATGGAATAAAATCGAAATTGTCATTATTGGGTTCAGCACGTTTGTAATAACCCGCACCGTGTGTTCCTGAAAAATAATTGCCACGTTCACGTACAGCATAAACAGCCAATAAATCGAATTGATCTTGCTTCATTGCCAGTGCGAGTCGACCGGCCAAATCATCGCCAGAGAAATTAGAGTTATCTTTTCGGGTTCTATTTTTCTTGTAAAAATCAGGATCATATCGGGCGCGATCTATTTCAATCCATGGTGTTGTCTCACTATAATCACGACCCACTTTACTCATGTCGGGTAGCGATGGATCTATTGAATTGGTTGAGCCTTCTACTTTTAATTCAGCACCAAAGGTTTTTCCTGCACGGACAATATCATCAGCTTCAAGTGTTTTTACCAACACCCCACCACCAACAGATGTTGTGGCATTACGTTCTAGTGAAGCTCCTTTGATGACCTCGATACCAGCAATCAAGTTCGGATCAATATAGTTCCGATTGTTAACACCGTTATACCCTCGCCAAACAGCGACCGATTGCTCTGTTCCATCAATGGTTAATGGTACTCTACCAACACCTTGCACACCGCGAACACTTGGATCAAGTGCGCCGCTATTCCGCGCATCACCACTATACACCCCGACCATACCTTGTAATACATCAGCAGGATTTGTACCTTTAAAACGCTCTACATATTCTTTACCTGCATACACTGAAGAATGATTTGCGTCATAAACCTTGTTATAACCTTGTGTATCACGATCTTCTTGACCGTAGACAACGATGGGAGCTAAACGAGCTGAGGCTTCATTCATTGAATCGCGCTGATCACTCATAGGAGAAACTGAAGCAACTTGATTGGCCGTTAATGGTGGTGCTTTTTTTGTGAGTGTATAGCCTTGCCCAACTTTCACAGCATAAAATTCTGTGTTCATAAGAATATGTTGAAAGCCTTGCTCTATGGAGTAACTTCCTTTTAAGCCAGTACTATTTTTGCCTTTTAACTGTTGTGCATCGATTGCAATCGAAGTGCCCGATTGTTCTGCAAATTGATTTAATACATTTGCCACTGTACCTGCTGAAATATTATAAGATTTGGCATTTGTCGTTGCTGCATATGCAGAATGTAACGGTAAGGCTATACTCCCGATTCCCACGGTATAGATTGCAAGCGCAAGCTTTGATAGTTGAAACAGACTGTTTCTCTGTTGCTGGCCATTTCCCAAGTTTTCCATTACACACCCCAGTAAATAGAAATAAGAATCATTCAACATAAACAATTAAAATGATCCAAATTTATTGCTTCTATTTACTATGACGAACAAGTAAGAAAAAAGTGGAACCAAAAAATTAAAAAAATGTGCTAAGTCGTCACAAAAATCACATAAGGCGTAATTTGATATATTTTTAATTGAGGAAAAACTGCGCCGAGTAGCTTAAGTGCGTCTTGTGTTTGGTCTAGTGGTAATACAGCATTAACTTGTATCTTATTCAGTGCTGAATCATTAAAAATAATTTTTCCTTTGTAGTTCTGATCCAAGGCTTTTAGCACCTGATTCAGTGGTAGATCTTCAACCATCAGTTGATGTTTATTCCACTTTTGCTGCTCATTATAGCGATTTAGTACTGAAATTGGTGTTAAGCCATTTTGATCTATTCCAATCGTTTGCCCTGCTTCCACTATTGCTTGATTGACTTTATTTACAGGTGTTGTCTTGGATGGTTTGGCTCTCACTTGAACTTTTGAATGTAGCATTTTTAATGCTGTTATCTCGGGTTGATATGCAACACTAAAAGCTGTTCCAAGTGCCTGTATTTGTCCATGAGATGTTTTGACAATAAAAGGTCGATGCTGATCTTTAGCAACATCAATAAATATTTCCCCTTGCACCAGCTCAACCACTCTTTGGTCAGACTTAAAATCAATATTGACTGCACTTTTGCCACGAAGAATGATTTGTGAGCCATCTTGTAATGTTTGAGTGGTCCACTGGCTAGAATTACTGCGAATATCCGCAGCAATATAACCTAGCGATGTATCTGATAAATATAATGTACCAATACCCAAAGTGCATAGGGCGATTGCAAATGCTGTACCAGTTCGAATATTTTTATAAACCTTTCCTGATCCCAGCCCAGCTTTGAGTGCCGATTTGGTAATTTTTTTATGATGATTATGTGATAACTTTTGAATCGAACCGAGACAGCGTTCAATATCGTTGGCAATCTTTTGATGTTGCTGACTATTTTTTTTCCATTGTTTGAATTGTACTTCTGCATTACGACGAGTCACCTCATCATCCGCGCTTAATTGAACAATCCATTGTGCTGCCTCTTCAACCAATTGCTGGTTATGATTCTTTGTCATTTAAACCAACACATCCATATCCATTCGGGTTTGATAGCACTGTACCAAACAACTGGCCAAATACTTTTGGATCATCTTGGTCGAAACACCGAGTTTTTCAGCCGTTTCTTTATGGGTATAACCCTCTAAATAATGCAAGATAAAAGCCTGTTGCGCTTTCTCAGAGACCGCTTCTAATGCTTTGCATAACTGATGAATTGCTTGAATGATTTGCACCTGTTCTTCGGGAGAAACAACTGCATCGAGCATGTATTCCATTTCACTCAAACCATCTAGATACGCTTGTTCAATTCTTTTCCGTCGTACTTGATCGATCAATAAATTTTTCGCAATTGAAGTCAAATATGCTTTTGGTTCTTTGACACCCAACAACTCATCGCGCGTCTGAAGGATTTTAATAAATGTATCTTGAACTAAATCAGCAGCTTGCTCAGAACTTCCAATTTTCTTTCGCAGCCAATGATGAAGCCACCCGCTATGGTTTCTGTATAATTCATCAACGAGTATCGGGTTTTTGTTCACAATCATTGACTCAAAAACAAAGTATTTACAAATGATAATAATTATCATTTGTAAAATCAAGAAAGAATAAGAATAAAGTTTTACTGCCTGCCTATTTTCACCGCAAATTAGTCTTAGTCTGATTGGCACTTATTTTGCTTAATTAGTATTACGTTTTATAAAAAATGTAATATTAAGAGGCAAACAATATGAGTTACGTTGCACGCGAACTCAGCCAAACCAACAAAGTGTTATTTGGTCTCGGGTCATTTTTAATACCAATTTTGTTATGGTGTGCTGTGAGTTATTTGCCATTTTTATGGCACCCACAAGTCAAAATTACGGATATAGGCAGCGTGGCATATCTACAGATTGATAGTCGTATTGCCAAAGAAGTGTTTTATTCTGAAGCACAAAGTGCTGTAGATCATGGTTTAAAACCACCTCAAGGAATCTTAGTCAACCCAATTTATTTGCCTGCTCCTCACGAAGTTGCCAAAGCGCTTGTTACAGCGTTTACGACGCCACCTGTTCAAGCCAATGCGCCGTGGTTTCATGAAAGTCTTTGGCACAGTATTAAACTGGTCTTCACTGCATTTTTTATCTCATCGCTCATCGGTATACCTTTGGGGATTTTATGCGGTTTTTCTAAGAAAATTTCACAACTTACAGAGCCGTTTGTTGAATTTTTCCGTTATTTGCCTGCCCCTGCCTTTGGTGCCTTAGCTGTTGCTATATTAGGTATCAATGATGCACCAAAAATAGCCATCATTATCATCGGTACGCTATTTCAACAGATACTTATTATTGCCAATACCACTCGATTGGTCGATCGCAGTTTGATTGAAGCAGGTTTTACCCTTGGCACGAACAAAACCAAGAGCTTATTTCATGTGGTGATTCCTGCTGCTTTGCCAGAGATTTATCGAGATTTAAGAGTTTTACTCGGTTGGGCGTGGACTTACTTGATCGTTGCTGAGTTGATTGGGAGCACATCAGGTATTACATGGTTTATCACCCAACAAGCGCGTTACCAAAATTTTGACAATGTTTATGCAGCCATTCTCATCATTGGTGTGATTGGTCTGATCTGTGATGTCATTTTAATGAAACTTGGACAGCAGCTTTTTAAATGGAAATCAGGAGCACACTAATGACAAATACCCATTTCAATGCTCGTGAATATTTTGATCATATTTATGAACGTGCTGTCATCTTAGAAGCGAAACAACTCACGCAAAGCTTCAAACACGGTAAAACTGAACGAACTGTTTTAAATCAAATTGATTTAAAGATTCATAAACGTGAGTTTATTTGTGTGATCGGTCCTTCTGGCTGTGGAAAGTCAACGTTCAGTCGGATTGTTGCTGGGCTTGATTCTTATTCAGGTGGAGAGATTTTGATTGATGGGCAACCGATCATGGGGCCTAGTCCTGAGCGTGGTATGGTGTTTCAAGGATATACATTGTTTCCGTGGAAAACCGTCAAAGAAAACGTGATGTTCGGCCCAAAAATGAAGGGACAAAGTGATAGTACGGCCGAGGCGCAAGCACGAGAATGGATTAATATTATCGGCTTAGAAAAGTATGAAAATCAGTATCCTCATCAACTCTCTGGAGGGATGAAACAACGTGTTGCGATTGCCAGAGCATTGGTGAATGAACCCAAAATTCTATTGATGGATGAACCCTTTGGCGCACTTGATCCGCATACTCGTCAGAAGATGCAACGGCACTTGATGGATTTATGGCAAAATATTGATATCACCATTATTTTTGTCACTCATGATATGGATGAAGCGATCTTACTGGCTGACCGTATCGTCGCACTGAAAGCCAATCCTGGTGAAATTAAAGAAATTATCGAAGTAGATTTACCTCGCCCACGTCATCCAGATCAAATGCTTTGCCCTGAATTTAAAGCATTGCGTCAACGTGTGGATCAACTGGTTCATGCCGATGAAGATCAACTCGATCCAGCACTCGAGGATTTGCCGTTAATTCCTCGTATGACTAAAGTAAGCGAAGATTGAAACGCTGATAGATCAATAAAGTAAAAAAATTTACAGCCCACTTACAAGAGTGGGTTTTTTATAGTGAAGTATTCATTGATATATTTAATAGATAAAAAATCTCCCTAATGAAAGGGAGATATTTAAAAGCCAATGATTAAATTTATAAAAGTATTGTTGATCAATAGCGAAACTATTTTACCTCTTCAACAAGCGCTGGGAATATCACGCCATCAACATCCACTTTAGTGGCGTAAACACCATTTTTAAAATTAAATTCGTTGACGTGATAACTTGAGCCATAGATAGAATCAAAGCTGTCGGATTTGGTAAATACCTTCTTATTTGCTTGCAGATCAAGTAAATGGGTTCCGTCAATAAATTGAGCATATTGGGCGGCATCTAAACCAACCCGTTTTGCCATGATTGCCACAGCATCGTCTCGTGTTGCTGGATCATTGATATATTTAACAGTTTTATCCCATACCTGAATGATTTTTTTCCAATCTTCCTTATTTGCAGCAAGATGCGTCATATTGACGGTCAAAGTATCATAAATCAGTCCGGGCTTATCTTTGGATGAATAGATGATTTTAGAGCCTGCAACTGCTTTTAAAGCTTGATTAGCTACAGGTTGCCAAACTGCAATTGCTGACACATCAGGACTTGCAAACACTTGAGGTAATTCATTGGTTACCGCATTCACTAATGTCACTTCAGAGTTTGCTACTTTGGCATCATCTAAAGCTGTATTGAGTAAGTGGTGATCAACCAATCCTTTCTCAACCGCAATTTTTTTACCTTTCAAATCAGCAATATTATTAATTCCATTTTTGGCAATAATGACATCATTTCCTGCGGAATAATCAGTTGCCAAAATCATGATGCCTTTAGTGCCTCCTGAAGCGATCACCAAGTTATCACCATTGGATACAGAAACAGCATCGAGCTGATTGGCAGAAAATGCATTGATAGATGCAGAATAATCGAACCATTTAAATTCGACATTTAATCCCGCTTCTTTAAACCATCCCTTTTCAATAGCAACTTGCCATGCCACCCAACCCGGCCAATCACTGTAGCCAATCGTGATTGGTTTAGTGTTGGTACTTTCAGTTTTTGCTTTAGACTCTGGTAGTTTTGCTGTGTTGTCACAGCCCCCTAAAAAAATCGCTGTCAGCACAGATGCTGAAATCAGTGTTTTTTTGATCATCTTATGCTTGCTCCTATTGTGCTCTGATATTGAGAACTTTTTGTCACTATGAATGTTTATGTGTTTTGTGCAATTGGCGGCATGACGGCATCCATCAATTCCAAATGCCCTTTAATTACCCCTTTTAATGCAATGAACTGCTGACTAATGGCTTTCAAATCACTACTGACACCTTGCATCAACATGACTTGTAGAACCTTGTCATCATCCAATTGAATATGTAATGAACTGATCACCTGAGCTAAGTATTGTTGCTGCAAATCAACAAGTTGCGTTCGCAGTGGTTTTAAACTCACGTCATATAACAATGTTAATGTGCCAACCATCACTTCATCGCGTTTAGCTAGATCATCAATTAAGTGCCGATTGATCATGTCCAAGATCGCTTGTGAACGGCTTTCGTAGTGTTGATCAACGATTTTTTGATCAAGTGCATTCAATGTAGTTTCAGGCACGGTAATACTGATTCGAGCTAACTTTTGCTTGGCCACCGTCTTATCCCTTTACCTTGCTTACTTGGTGATTTTGTTTGAAATACAGACCTGCTCTTGCACTGAATAAATCGACTAAGAATTTCTTAATAGGGTGTTTTTCTACAGTGTTGGTTTTGGCTTCACTCATATCGCAGCTCCTAAAGGGGTATTACTGAAATTAGTTTTTGTATTACTTATTTAGAAAGCAGAATATGTGCCAATTTATAGTGATTGAGATTTGTTGAATAAACTTAAATTAAATAATAAAAAAGCCCCACTACGTTGAGATGAGGCTTGCTTGAAAGCAGAGTATTTCATCAGTTTATTCCATTGTTACTGCTCATGTACTGGTTATTCTTTTTATACATGTTGGAATGAACCGATGTGTGTGATTTAGTGATCAAGTTTATTGTTCTCCTCTATTTATGTTGTATATAAATAAAAGCATAAAGCATGCCAAAATATCAGATAGTATGGATTCGGTCAGAATAAAAGATAAATAAGACACTTAGCTAAAGGAAGCACGAATGAGGATAATTTTCCCGTTTTAAAATGCCTAAAAAATGTACCAATTCGCACCATTTAGGTACGCTAAATGCATCAATGTGTAGCCGTGCAGATAAAGCTTTTCAAGAGACCTATTAATAATAGATCTCTTACAATCACTACTTTCATCAAGCCACTGGCGCTAGTGTAAATAACACCTGCCCTGTTTTAACAGTTTGTCCTTTTTCAATAGTAATGCTTTCAACCTTCATACGTTCGGGCGCAACAATCGGAATTTCGATTTTCATAGCCTCGATGACTGCTAGCGTTGCTCCTTCCTCGACAATATCGCCAGATTGACATTCAATTTTCCAAATCGAACCTGGCATATGTGATTCAACTGCACAACCACCATCAGGAATGATGACGGTTTCACCCTCATCAACAGCATCCAAACTCTCTGAGACATATTCTGCAAGACCTGCCTCATGCCAACGACGACGTTCAGCATCAAAGTTAGCTTGTTGAGTTGCTTTAAAACTTGAAATGGTTTCAGCATTGTCTGATAAGAATTGATTATATTCTTTGAGGTTTAAAACACCTTCCTCAATTCTGAGTTTGAGTCGTCCTGCCTTAAAATCCTCACGCATTTGCATGAGTTCTGTTTCAGAAACTTCATAGAATTTAATCTGATCAAAGAAGCGTAATAACCACGGTTTACCTTGCTCAAAGTCTGCATTTCTACGATAGCGAGACCACATTTGAGTCGTTCTACCCACAAACTGATAGCCACCTGGTCCTTCCATTCCATAGACACACATATAAGCACCGCCGATTCCAACAGCATTTTCAGGTGTCCAAGTTCGTGCAGGATTATATTTAGTCGTTACGAGTCGTTGACGTGGATCAAGCGGTGTTGCAACTGGTGCACCTAGATATACATCACCTAAGCCCATCACCAAATAATTTGCGTTATACACCACATCTTTTACGGCTTGCTTATCTTTTAGACCATTAATGCGACGGATAAATTCGATATTGTCCGGACACCACGGTGCATCAGGACGCACCGTTTGCATATAACGATCAGTTGCCAACTGCGTTTGTGAGTCTTCCCAAGCCAAAGGTAAATAGACAGTGCGTGAAGGAACTTGCATTTCAGTCACATCAGGTAATTCGGTTTCGGCTTGTTTGAGTAGGTTCAATAAATTCTGTTGATCCAGTTTGAGTGAATCATAATGAATTTGAAGTGAACGTATTCCCGGTGTTAAATCAATGATACCGTTGATGTTTTGATCTTTAACCCACTGCATTAATGCATGTATGCGGAATCGCAAATTCAGGTCCAAAACCAATTCGCCATATTCAACCAACATGTAGTTATTACCAGCGGGGCGATAGACTACATTTGGCGTATGATCTTGACCATTTAAACGATCTAATACGGCATCATTTAAGCTATCAAACTCAGCATAAAAGCTTTGACCAAATTGCACATCATTAAGATGCTCAGTACTGAGCATATGATGATAGGTTTGATTTAATTCGGTTGCTTGTTCATATCGAATAGGAACAAATTTGACTTTGTCTCCTGCTTTTAATTGACCTAATTTCCAAAGTTCAGAATGAACAACGACTGCTGGGCAAACAAAACCTCCAAGACTCGGACCATCAGGACCTAAAATGATCGGCATGTCTCCAGTAAAGTCGATTGCACCAATGGCATAGGCATTGTCATGAATATTGGAAGGATGTAAACCTGCTTCACCACCATCTTCACGCGCCCATTCTGGCTTTGGTCCGATCAAGCGAATTCCTGTACGGCTTGAATTGAAATGTACTTCGAAGGAATGTTCAAAGAAGGCATCAATATCTTGTTTGGTGAAAAAATCAGGCGCACCATGCGGACCATACATCACTGCAATTTCCCAACTGTTTGAAAATGTCGGGACTTGTTCTGCATTTAAACTTGTTTGTTGGTCTGAACTAAACGAAGTGATTGGCAACATATCACCAATTAACAAATTACGTCCTGCATGACCACCAAATTGACCTAGGGTAAAAGTCGCTTGTGAACCCAAGTATTTGGGAACATTCAAACCTCCTTTGATGCCAATATACGTTCTACATCCTGTGATGATTTTGCCACATTTAAGAATTTGCCCTTTCTTGACATTCACCGTTTGCCACATTGGAATGTGCTCACCATCCAAGGTTGATGGCATGTCACCACCTGCAAGCACGATTTGGCTATCACAGTGAAACTTTAGTGTAGGTCCATGCAAGGTACATTCTAAACCTGCACTATTAGATGCATTGCCAAGTAGTTGGTTTGCCACATTTAAAGATAAAGGGTCAATTGCTCCAGACGGTGGTACACCCACATCCCAGTAACCTAAACGCCCAGTAACATCTTGTATGGAGGTTTGAATACCAGCTTGCAATACCTCGATTTTTTGAGTTTTCCATTCAAAAGTATTGAGGAAACGAGTGGTTTGAGTACCCGCTTTAAACACTTCACAATCAATAATATTCTGTAAATATTCAAGATTGGTTTCGATACCTGCAACCTGAGTTTTGGCTAAGCTATGATTCATTGCTTGAATAGCCGCATCGCGATCATTTGCCGTGACGATAATCTTAGCAATCATAGGATCGTAAAATGAGGAAACAGTCGAGCCAGTTTCTACCCATGTTTCATTACGTGCTTGATCATCAAATTCAACAAAGGTCAGTAAACCTGCACTCGGTTGGAAGTTTTTGATCGGGTCTTCAGCATACAAACGAACTTGTATCGAATGCCCTACTGATTTCAAAGATTGCGTTGGCGCTGTCCAGTCACCACTCGCAAGTGTGACCATCCATTCAACCAAATCCACGCCGTATACTTGTTCTGTGACACCATGTTCAACTTGTAGACGGGTATTTACTTCCAAAAAGTAAAAATCTTGCGTGTCCGTATCCATCACAAATTCAACAGTACCCGCTGAACGATAATTCACGGATTGCATGAGTTGAATTGCAACTTTCTGAATATATGAACGTTGTTGATCATTTAAATGTGGTGCTGGCGTTTCCTCAATAACTTTTTGATTGCGACGTTGAACAGAACAATCTCGTTCACCTAACGCTAAAACTTGTCCTTGACCATCACCAAATATTTGCACCTCGATGTGGCGAGCATTCTGTACAAATTTCTCTAAATACAATCCTGCATCTTTAAAGTTTGCCTGCGCAAGATAAGAAACTGTTGCGAAAGCATCTTTAAGTTCTTCAGCATTCCATACCAAGCGCATGCCGATACCACCACCGCCTGCGGTACTTTTTAGCATCACAGGATAACCAATGCGCTCTGCTTCAACCAATGCCTCTGCTTCATCAGCCAAAAGTTGGCTACCCGGCAATAACGGCACATTTGCTTCGATTGCAAGTTCTCGAGCGGTATGTTTCAAGCCAAATGCACGCATTTGAGCTGAGTTTGGACCGATGAATGCAATTCCTTGTGATTCACACAAATCACAAAATTCAGCATTTTCAGATAGAAAACCGTAACCCGGATGGATGGCATTCGCACCTGTTTGTTTAGCGACTTCTAAAATTTTGTCAACATTGAGGTAACTTTGACTCGCGGGTGCATCACCGATATAAATCGCTTCATCTGCTAAGGTCACATGCAATGAATCTCGGTCTGCCTCAGAGTACACAGCAATGGATTGGATACCTAATTTTTTTAGTGTTCGAATAACACGACATGCAATCGCTCCACGATTGGCGATTAAAACTTTATCAAACATAGACTAAGCCTCCTCACCATCACGAATCACTAATTGGATTGGTGTCGGGTTATAGGCATTACATGGATTATTCAGTTGCGGGCAATTAGAGATCAGCACGATCAAATCCATTTCTGCTTTGATCTCGACAAATTTACCCGGTGCAGAAATACCATCATCAAATTTCAAATGTCCATCAGATGTGACAGGAACATTCATAAAGAAATTGATATTTGGACCAATGTGACGCACATTCAAATTGTGCTTTTTCGCGATGGGATGTTTAGCTAAGGCATACATGAAGTTGTTACGGCAACTATGCATAGGATAAGTTTCATGTGCATAGCGCACAGTATTACTTTCGCAAGAACATGCGCCACCCAACGTATCGTGACGACCGCAGTTATCATCATGAATGACTGCAATTAGCCGTCCAAAGTTACTGTATAAAGATGTACCTTTTTCTAAATAGAGATATTGATTCATGGCAAGCGTATCTGTAGCGCTATAACGCTCTTCAGGATTTTCTGCTGAGATAAATAATGTATCAACAGCTTGATTGCCCTCTAAATCGATAATCCGAAAGTATTGCCCTTTTTTGACTTCGCACATCCACGCTTCACCCGCAGGACAAACTTCACTTAATGTTGCTTTTTCAAAAGTATGTAAACTCGTCATGATGCTTCTCCTATAGCTTAATATGCTGAACTCAATGCGTAGTAACGTACGTTGTTTTGAAAAGCACGTTGATTTTGTGGACAGGCATCACGACAAATATCGTGGTCGGCTAAAGGATTGGCTTTATACAAAGACAATTGAATATCGCTTGGTTGATAGAGCGAACTGTTATCTAAACCATGTGGGGCAGCAGAAAGGAAAACCAAACAATCCATTTCAAAACGTAATTCAATGATTTGGCTGGTATTGTCTGATTGGGTATAGCTTAGAGCACCTTGATCATTGGGACTCACTTTTGAGAAAAGGTTTACGGTTGCACTTAAATCAGTTTGTGACAGTGAAAATTTCGCCATCTCTACCAATAAGCCATCGACACCGTTTTGGTACATTTCATTTCGTGCATCTTGAAAACGACGTTGACCAAATTGTTTGGTGATTTGCTCAGGGCGACTCGCCCCACAGAAAGTATCATTCCAACCATGGTCATCTTTAACGATCGATGCCATGACACGCCCTAAATCTGAATACAAAACATTGCCCGTCGTTAAAAATGCAGTGTGTTGTCCTTTTAAGGTGTCTGGCATATTGTAACGTTCAAGTTTATCTTCAGCATTCACACAAAACAGTGAAACATTGGCGTTTGAAGCTAACGCTTTGAATTGTAAAACTGTCCCTTTCTGAACTCGTCCAGACCAATGATGACCACCCGGTAGTTTTTCAGTCCAAAGGATCTGGTTGTTATGATATTCGCTCATTCGCATGACCTCTTTTAAGGTTTAAGTCCAACCTCCCGGGCTTTTATCCCTCCGTGTAGTTCTTGCGAACCGTGAACTCTCGGTCTCAGTCATAGCCAACTTTTATCCGTTGGCTATCGGAACCCTAGATCACTTTATGATGGGATTAATGAAGCAAATGGCGTGCCAGTTTAGTAATACGATTTTTGTATTTCGTCATACTTTTTTGGTTTAAAACAAGGCATTTTTATTTTTATGCACTGTGATCAGTCAAAATCAGTGCACTAGTGTTTATTTCTGAGGCTTTACTGGAAAACATAAAAAGGGCTTTATTTCCTTCAGCACAAACATACTTTGCATTTCTTTGATTCCGGGCAATCTTCGAATGGTCGTCATTGAAAATTCAGCATAGGTATCGAGATCTGGTGATACGACTTGCAACAGAAAGTCTGCATCGCCTCCAATGCTATAACATGCAACGACATAATCTAAGGCAGTGACTTCTTCTTCAAATTTCTTTGCCTCTCTTTCGCTATGACTATCAATCGATACACGGACAAACACCATCACACCTAAGCCAAGTTTTTTGCGATCAAGTAAAACGCCGTATCCTTTGATGACTTTGGTGTCTTCTAAATGTTTGACTCTTCGCCAACAGGGCGAGGTTGAAAGACCTAACTGTTCTGATAAGTCAGCATTTGTGGTTCTTGAGTCTTTTTGCAACAACTCTAAAATTCTTGCATCAGTTTTATCAATTTTTAAACTAGGCATAACATTTCTATTAAAGTTAAATATAGGGTTATTTATACCTTAATTTTTATATTTACTAGAACATATAGATCAAATTTACCTGTGTATTTATTAAAAAATAGAGATCCGATTTCATTTGGTTTTAATTGACATGGAACATCTCACACAAACAATGACCTATGTTTTAACTTTAGGATTAGCCGCAATCCTCCCTGGACCAGGCATGACTGGTCTTATGTTTAAGACTTTAGTACAGGGATATAAAAATGGACTGATGATGCTATGTGGTCTCATCACGGGAGATATCACTTTTTTATTGATTTCAATTTTTCTTTTTTCTTCTCTTCATCATTTCAGTCCACATTTGGTTTTTTATTTGATACTACTATCAAGTTCGTACCTGCTTTACTTAGCTTATAAGTTTTGGTTTTTTAACGGTAATCTTTTGGAAAATGAAGCACCTGAAAATCTCGAAAACACGCTTTTTTCCTATAAAGATGGGCTGTTAATTACTTTGAGTAATCCTAAAACTATTTCATTTTATCTTGCGATTGTACCTGCTATCTTCGGCGCGCAGTCATTGCAAAAGCAAAGCTGGTTTTTAGTGTCTATTACCATCTTCACGCTTGCCATCATTGGTGGTCTTTATGTCTTTTTTTCGTGGAATCTAAAGAAAGTACTCAGTGATATAAAAGTACAAACCATTTTATTAAGAACGCTGTCTGTCATGATGGGTATATTGGCTTTGGGAATGTTTTATAGAGAGTTTAACATTCAATATTTAGCATAAGCTATTGATTCACAAAGCCCTAAATGACATTTTACTTTAGAGCTTTGTGAATCAAATAGAGGGTGAACTCAAATCTTACTTTTTCTTTTTGGTGAACAAATTCAATGCTTGCGCATAATGTGATGGTGCTACACGCTGAATTAGATCTAAAATTTTGGCATCATTGCCAATTAAAACTCGGCGCTGATCTTTTTTAACCGCATTTAAAATTACTTTTGCAGCTTCTTCAGGTGGGGTTTTAAGTACCTTGTTAAAAGCTTTACTGGCCTTTGCAGGATTCAATCCTAAGGCCCGAATACTATCACTCATGCGTGCGCTATTCGCAATGTTGGTGCGAATCCCCCCTGGATGGACACAAGTTGCACTTACACCGTTGGCTTGTAAGTCAAGCTCTTGACGAAGTGATTCGGTAAAACCACGCACTGCAAATTTGGTCGCATTGTATGCACTTTGCGTAGGTTGGGCGGTTAGGCCAAATAGACTGGAAATATTGATAATATGCCCTTCACCACTTTGCTTTAAATAGGGTAAAAATGCTTTGGTACCATGTACAACACCCCAAAAATTAATATCAAATACCCATTCCATTTCTTCATAACTCATTCCTTCAACCGTGCTTGCCAATGCCACGCCTGCATTATTAAAAATGAGGTTAATTTTTCCATGTTCTTGGGCGGTATTCGCAGCCCATTCCTCTACAGCAGTGCGATCAACCACATTTAAGGTGCTAAGCGTGACTTTAACTGGATAGGATCTAACAAGTTCCAATGTTTCAGCTAAGCCTTGCTCGTTGACATCACTCAGGGCTAAATGTGCACCTTGTTGTGCCAATAAAATAGCGAGTTGTTGACCGATTCCAGAACCTGCACCTGTAATCGCGGCAACTTTTTGATTAAAATTTTTCATAGCATGGCTCTTTGTCTAGTTGATGTCTAATTGATAAAAATGGATTGCGTTTTGTCTAAAAATCGCTTGTAAAGCTTCAGAACCATAAGGCTCAATCATTTTGATGTAAGCCTGTATTAAGTCGGTTAAACGCGCATTAGGTTTATCCATTGGATAATTCGAAGCGAACATAATTCGATCTGTACCAAAAACACGAATCGCATGCTGTATCAATGGGGTCAATAATTGAACCATTTCAGCAACTGTCGCGGTGCGATTTTCTTTGTGAAATGTGTGTCCCAATACTGGCATCATAAGCCCTGATATTTTTGCATGCACATTCGGCTGCTTCGCTAAAGCACTTAGGTCGTTTTGCCATTGCTGAAATATTGCATCACGTTGCGAAGC
This sequence comes from Acinetobacter haemolyticus, assembly GCF_003323815.1. NCBI lineage: Bacteria > Pseudomonadati > Pseudomonadota > Gammaproteobacteria > Moraxellales > Moraxellaceae > Acinetobacter > Acinetobacter haemolyticus. Next base: position 1,778,030 of record NZ_CP030880.1, on the reverse strand, counting down.
AGTTTTCCCTGTCTTCTTCCCTACTGCACCAAACAAACCAACAGGTGTTGCAAGATGATCTACCACGATCCTTGTTTCTGGAAACTGCTTGGCCAAGGCAGTGATCTCATTTAATTGAGTTGAATAACCCCAAGCATCAAAGGACAGATTCATTTTGGCAAGTTGCTCAAATCCTTTTAAGAATTTTTTAGACTGATATAAATGAGGTGTTTTAGACCAGCGATAGATGCCGTCATCTTCATGCCAAGAAGACATCTTTCGAATTCCTCTAAACAAAGGACTTGCATCTCGATGAGCTTTTAAAATATCGACGAATTTGCGGCTACTTGGATCCGCCGTGGCAACAATTGCAGCAAGCTTTAAATCATATTTTGAAAAATCTAACTGGCTTAGCCATCTCGTTTCTTCAACAACGCCAAACCCTTTATGATGATGCCAATTGGCTTCGACATGAACAACGCTTTCAACCTGTATCCCATCTAAATCTTGATGATAATGCATCGGCAAATAAGGGCTTAATACATGTTGAGTATGCCCTAGAGTGTCCAATAACGCTTTTGGTTTTACTAAGCGAAGAATCTTATCCATAAGCGCTGGATATTTCCCCAATGCCTTAACCAATACAGCTGCGGAATGTGGAGTATGGTAAGGATCCCACTGATGTATATGTGGATCAATAATAGAAAAATCGAGCTGTTTCATTGTTCTACTCTTTAGCGTTGTAATATCTTTTTTTTGAAAATTAATTTTTCATAACAGTCCAGAAATTCTGTTGAAATCTTATAAAACCGATAAGCTATTTATATGTTTCATTGGTTACTCCATACCAAAACATGTTTTATTCTGTTTTCTAGCTTACAGAGAATCTAAATATGCATGAAATGATTTTTTATAATCATAAATTATGAATACTATTCATAATAAAATATATTTTTAATTTATTTAACTGATTTTAATGAAAAAAATACACTTGACCTCCGCGATATGAGCGCTTTTAGTCAAGTGTATTCAGCATGAATTTAAAAATTCATGCTGTTAATTATTTATTTAAACCGACTGCTTTTGCACGAGCAGCGTGCAACTTCTTGTAGCTTTCGATCAAACGCAAATGACGATCCAAACCTTCGAGTTTCATACTGGTCGGCGTTAAACCATAGAAACAAACAGTGCCTTCAACAGAACCCACGACAGCATCCATACGTTCATCACCAAACATACGACGGAAGTTCTTTTCGTAATCTTCCAATTCCATCTCATCATCGAGAATGACTTCTAGCACGACATTCATACATTGATAGAACAAACCACGTTCTACAGTGTTGGTGTTGTATTGCAGGAATTGCTCAACTAAATCTTTGGCTTCTTCAAATTGCTTCAAAGCAACATAAATAAGGAGTTTTAATTCAAGCAGTGTCAATTGTCCCCAAACCGTATTGTCATCAAACTCAATGCCAATTAAGGTTGTGATTTCAGTATAATCGTCAAGTTCACATTCTTCTAAACGCTCAACCAGTGCTTCAAGACGCTCGTCATCTAAACGATGAATATTTAGAATATCTTCACGGAATGCCAATGCTTTATTGGTATTGTCCCAAATCAAATCTTCAACTAAATAAATCTCAGAATAATCTGGTACGAGGATACGACAAGCTGTCGCACCTAAATGTTCATAGACAGCCATATAGACTTCTTTGCCCATTTCTTCAAGAATGCCGAATAATTCAGCAGCCTCATCCGCATTCGAGTTTTCACCATCATTGGTGAAATCCCATTCTACAAAATCATAATCAGATTTTGCGCTGAAGAAACGCCAAGAGACTAAGCCACTTGAATCAATAAAGTGTTCCACAAAATTATTCGGTTCAGTCACTGCTTCACTTTGGAAGGTTGGTTGAGGTAAGTCATTGAGACCTTCAAAACTACGACCTTGCAATAACTCAGTCAAACTACGCTCTAAAGCCACTTCAAAACTTGGATGCGCACCAAATGAAGCAAACACACCACCTGTGCGTGGGTTCATCAAAGTGACACACATCACAGGAAATTGACCGCCCAAAGAGGCGTCTTTAACCAATACTGGAAAACCTTGTTCTTCTAAGCCTTGGATACCTGCAACAATACTTGGATACTTAGCCAAAACTTCTTCAGGAACATCAGGTAGTGTAATTTCACCTTCGATAATTTCACGCTTTACAGCACGTTCGAAAATTTCAGATAAGCACTGAACTTGAGCTTCTTCTAATGTATTCCCTGCACTCATACCATTACTGAGATACAAGTTTTCGATCAAGTTTGATGGGAAGTAAACTGTTTCGCCATCAGATTGGCGTACAAAAGGCAGTGAACAAATACCACGTTCAATATTCCCAGAGTTAGTATCGTATAAATGTGTACCTAGTAACTCTTTTTCAGGATCGTAAATCTCAAGACAGTATTCATCTAAGATTTCTTTTGGTAGCTCACCATTTGGCCCTGGTTTAAACCATTTCTCGTCTGGGTAATGCACAAATTCTGCGTCGGCAATTTCTTCACCCCAAAATTGATCGTTATAGAAGAAATTACAATTAAGACGCTCAATAAACTCGCCTAATGCAGATGCTAATGCACTTTCTTTGGTTGAGCCTTTACCATTGGTAAAACACATCGGCGACTGTGCATCACGAATATGCAGTGACCAAACATTTGGCACAATATTACGCCATGACGCAATTTCAATCTTCATACCTAAGCCTGCCAAAATGCTCGACATATTGGCAATGGTTTCTTCTAAAGGTAGGTCTTTACCTTGAATATAAGTAGTACTTTCAGATGCAAGATTTGGCATCAATAAAGCTTGAGCATCTGCATCGATACTTTCCACTTCTTCGATGACAAATTCAGGACCCGTTTGAATGACTTTTTTTACCGTACAACGGTCGATTGAACGTAAAATCCCCTGACGATCTTTTTCAGAAATATCAGCTGGAAGTTCAACCTGAATTTTAAAAATCTGTTTATAACGGTTTTCTGGATCAACAATATTGTTCTGAGATAAACGAATATTATCGGTTGGAATATCACGTGCCGCGCAATACACTTTGACAAAATAAGCTGCACAGAGTGCCGACGATGCCAAGAAGTAGTCAAATGGCCCCGGTGCAGATCCGTCCCCTTTATAACGAATTGGTTGATCTGCGATTACCGTAAAGTCATCGAATTTGGCTTCTTGTCGAAGGTTGTCGAGGTAATTAACCTTGATTTCCATGCTGGCACCTAAGTTAGTCTGATGTGTTTATTTGACACAAAAGATTGAAAATATTGATAAATAAGCCGAATTGTAGCGTTAAATTGACTTAATAATGCGTAGTCGCGAGAGATTGTCGAGATGACATGCGCTCTGCAACTCGTAATGATGGGCGTTATTATAGAAGTATTTTATGAAATTGATAACTTTTGTCTGTATTTCGAAGTGATTTAACTTGAATCTGCCCAGAAATACAGCAGCTTCAAACATTCATTTCTGAAAAGACTGCTCAATACTCAATATTTTGCAGTCCGTTCAATTCATGCTAGATCCGTCCCACCTCAAGATATGGGATTAAGTTTTTGTCAAAATTGGGGCGAGGATCACCTTGGAAGCTAATAAAGCCATGCATTCCAGTTAAACGCTCTCCCTTATAAAATTGATTGAGCTGATAACGGGGATCTTGATGTGACAAGGTAAAACTTACAGCACCGATACCCAGTTGCTTGGAACGCTGATAAGCATCGGTGAGCATACGATGATGCAAAGACAAAGCGTTTGGATGACACAATAAACTATGTAATACATGGTATTTCACTGAGTCACCACGTTTTGGCAAAATTAAACTTTTGCTAAAAACCGTACATAAATTATAAATCGGACGAAACAATCCAATCATGCGACTGTAATTCAATATTTTGGTTTGTTTAAGACCATGTTGATCCCATAGCCCAAACATTCCTACGATTTTATCATTATGAAAATAAAGCAAAAAATCCGAAAGATTTAAACCAGAAAAATAACAATTCCCTTCAGCCAATTCTTCAAAATTATATGCAGGAATAAAATTATAATAATCTGACATTTCCGTCACAAAAGCATTCATTGCAGCAATATGTTCAATCCCAGCAGTACATGACCAAATCTCATCAGCAGTTTCATTATTTGATGTTTGAGCCTTTATATATTTTTTTAGTTTACTCAATCTGCCTAAACTCGTTAATGTTAAAGTCTCAATCAGTCCTTCATCATAATAATCAGGCATTCCAGTTTTAGGTGTCTGAATAGCCGCACGCGCAGCATGATTATCATCAAAAATAATCATTTGACTAAAATTAGGATCATGCATATTTTTTTCGACATGAGCGCCTAGCATTTTCACTAGAGATTTTCCGCGATATTGATGATCCACCCGCAAATCACTCGCATATCGAAAGTTTTGTATCTCACGATTAACATAACATGGTCGATAACCATTGCTATAACAAGCCACTTTTTTCTGATTTTCTTTATCCTCAATCAGAACATGCAACTTATGTTTATACAGAATATCTGAGGCTTTGAAATAACTTGGTTCGCGTTGAAAACTAATCTGGATACCGCGTGTTGTCATCGGTACAGCGATCAAGGCTCTTAAGGCCTGATCATCTTCCTGTGTTGCTTCCCTTGTAACAAGTTGACTTTCAAAATACTGACTGGCTGGGCTTGTATTCATTGTTATTTCCCCTATTTATGATGTTGCGTTGTGATCAATTGATTTAACTCACCCATTTGATCTAATAACTGATAAACAAAAACGATCTCATCTTGCTCATTCACTGTTTTTTGTGTTTTCACATCCAGTAATTTTTGTTCGGTATTAAGTAAATCAAAAGTCGTTTTTGTGCCCAATTCAAATTCCTTCCGGGTATATAACAATGCGATTTCTGCTGCATCGATAGCATTTTGAAGTGCATTTTTATTTTGCCGAACACTTAAAAGCTGGGCATAGGTGGTTTGTACACGTTGGTTTAAATCCAGCTCTAAACTTCTAATCTTCTGATGACTCAAATCCACATCCGTCTGGGCTTTGCGTACATTCGCACGATTTAATCCATCATCAAATAAAGGGACATTTAACTGTACTCCAACCATATAGTTATTACTTTCAGAGCCGATATAACTGGCCTCTTCTTGCTTACCTGCACGACTGGTTAACATCACGGTCGGCCATAACTCCCTTTTGCTAAGCGCAAATTGTTGTTCAGCTGCTTGCTTCTCATATTTAGCTTGAATTAGTGCAGGGTGATTTTTTGTTTTAGCTAAGATCTCATCTAAACTCAACGTAATCATGGGTAGCTGATCAACTTTAGCCAAATGTTCTGGGTAAATACCCGTAATCTGATAAAATTGTGCCTCACTGATACTGAGATTTGATTGCGCCTGAGTCACATCGGCTTGTCCTTGCGCAACTTGTGCCAAGACTTGAGCCAAATCAGCACGTGTGATCATACCGACATCAAACCGACGTTGTGATTCGAATAGCGAACGCTGCAAGTTTGTGAGTGTTTTCTTTCTCAAGTCTAGAATGGCTTTTTTCTTCAATACATCGGTATAAACCATCACTGTATTTAAGATCGTTTCCGATCTACGATCAGAAAAAGATTGTTGCTGAGCAGCGACTTGACTTTTAGCGACTTCTACACCTAAACGATGCCGACCTGAAGTATAAATCGGGTAATCTAATTGAAGTTGTAGGCTACGCCCTCGCCGATTACCTTCAGTGGGAAATAATACCGTTTCAGGTGTTTCGATTTTTTCATAGTCCAACTGACCAACTAAATTGATTTTTAGACCATCTCGTTGCTTCGCTTGCTCTAACATAGCAGTGGAACGATTTACATCTAAGCGACTCAGTTCTAGACGACTTTCATGCTTTAAACTGGCACTTAATGCTTGATCTAAGGTCATGGCATTGAGTGAACTCGTTATAGTCAAAATACTAGAAAGCATTAAATATTGATATTTAGTAATTCGATGTGCCAATCGCATCATCCTGTTCATCCCTTGTGTCATAGCTGCTCTAAACTGCTCAGGCTAATTTTCTTCAAAGGCTCAGGCTTGATATTACCTTCAATAATACCGTCAAACATCACGAGTTTTTTGTAGGCATCCCAACCATTATCTGCTTGTCGAATTTGCGGTTGATCCAACTGTCCTAAATTACGAGCCAACTCATAATGGAAATTTTGCCGTAAAATCTGGTCAATATATTCATGATCAATCTGACGATGAATATCACCTTCAAATAAGACACAATAAAAAGGTTTTGTTTGTTGTTGTGTATCAATCGCCAGTAAAGAGATTGCTTTCGATTGCGTTTGATTAAGATGAGATAAAAGTTGTTGGGCAGTTTCAGGTGCTAGTTTCTCACCCACGAGATCAACACCAAAGCGACGACCCAAAAACTCAAAACACGGTACTTGTTCTAAAAAGCCTTTGACACGAATGCAATCATCGAGACAATATCTTAATAAGCCATTACCAGAACTTATGATTGGGCTAACAATATCACCTTGTTTGAGCTTCCATGAAGGTACAATTTGACCACGTTGCTCTCCCTCTAAATATTCGAACTCATAAAAATGACTTTGATAAGCAAGTGGGTATTGACCTTGATAGGGTATCGTTACAACACCTTCAGTTGCCCATAAACCTTTACCTTCAAATTGTACAAAAGGTAATCTTGCTTTTAATACGTCCGCCCATGCTTTTGAACCTGCTGTATCCCAGCTAGACACTAAACTTAAGCGTGGCCATAATTTTTTAAAATCAATCTGCCCATCAATCATACTCATGCTTAGACACTCAGCACTATATCGACAGTAGGGTGCTTTTACTTGTTGTAAAGATACAGCTCGACCTCCCCAAGACCCCGTAGCTAATACAGCCATCACCTCCTTATGCATATTTTGCAAACGATCAAGAAGTTGTAATGCAAATGTTGGGCTCCATACAGAGATCATTGCCAGATTACGATTTGCGACGAGATAACAAATCGTGGCAAATAAGGCATCATCTGCATTTGAGGCAAATGCAACATTACTGGGAACTGCCTGCGTAAATTTAGATAAAATCCGTTTCCCAAATCCTAGCAATGCACTGTCATCATTTAAGTTTTTATCTTTTAAAATCTCTCTTTGGCTTTCAGGTAACCACGAAACGGACCAATAATGGGTTCCTGATTGGAGCTGAGGGCATTTTCGATATAAGCTTGCCAGCCATGTTGCAATGGCTTGATCTAACTCGTTTAAAAATTGTTGAGTATAGGGAATAAATTTTATTTGTTCACTAGAGCCGCTGGTCGGTTGAAAACGAATCAACTTACTATTTGAAAGTACACGTTTTTCTTCTCGATATAGATGGATATCTTCTCGCCATGCGCTATAACGAGTTGGCATAAAGGCATTTACGAACTGCTCATAATTCACAACTCGATTTTCAATCGCTAAAGTTGAAGATTGTAAAATAGCGCTGAGAATTTTACGTTGGGTAACCTCAAGTTGATTGGCGTTTTTTTTAAACTTTCTATCGGTCGTATTACACCACTGCTTCAAAATAAAATGTGATCCTGAGCTTAGCCATTGTTCGTATCTCATTTTGAAACTCCAGTTTGGATATTTTGTTTTGTAATAATTGCCTCGCAACGTCCTTTACTTATCGGCTTGGATATTAACTTTACTGGGAAGCGAGCTAAATCTTTCCAACCTAACCTTCCTATGCAGGGTAATTCAGTCCCTGCTGTCCATGTGGGATTAAGCTGCTCAAAAAATTCAATTTTGGGATTTTTTGTTCTCATCTCATCGGTAATTGGTGCAACTTCACCTTTTAAAGGCTGATAATCCTCACCAAAGTTTAATAATCCAATATCTTTATCATAATACTCACTAAAGAAATTCTCACAATAATGATCGACAACTGCTGCAAGGTGCTGATTATCATCTTGCATATTTGGATAATATACATAATAGTTATTGGCTAATAATAAGTAAGTTTTATAACCTTTTGATATCAACAACCAATACAACTCATTAAATGGGTATTTAACCCTAAGTTTCATCATAAACTTCAACATTGCACTTTGTAGTGTTCTCGTTCCCCAATACTTCTTTTGAATAACCGTATCTCCACTGAATAAAACGGTATAATCTTTCCCTTCAAAATAAAAATGTTGAACTGCAACTGTAGAAAAACCAACGATCTCATGTGTTATCGAGCTAAATATTACAATCGCACCACTTTTCTTCTTAAAGTCATCAACAAAGATAGAAAATTTTGTATTTTCATAATATTGTTCATAAATTGAATACATCACTTTTAGTTGAACAATATCGATTTTTTCTTTTTCAACATATTTTCCATATGTTGATTCTTTGTTGTTTAATTTAGAAATAAGTTTATATGTTGTCTTAATCATAAGATATAACCTTTAAAACTTATATAAGTATTTTCGTCCCCAAGACAACCTAATACTTATATAAATATTATTTTTATTTAAAATTTATTTTCCATCTTATGGAAATTTACCCTCTAATATATTTTTTAGACTTTCATTTTCTTCCCCCTATCCATAAAAAATGTTAGAAAGGCTGCAACAAACATAATAATTGCAAGCATACGCAGTAAATCATTAAAACTTGATGTCAATGCTTGATAATGAATGTCACGATAAATAATACTGAGTGCAATTTGTTGAGCATTTGCCCCCACTTCTTGATATTGCGCGGTGAGTTGTTCTAAACGCTCTACAAAAACCCAATTCTGTGGCGTCATATATTGATTTAATTCCGTGACGTGTAATGCTGTTAGCCAATCTAGGGATGAGTTGATTAATGCAAGCCCCACGGCCCCACCAATATTCCGCATCAGGTTATAAATCCCACTGGCATCAGCAATTTTATTCAATGGCAATGTACTCATCGCAAGATGTGAAACCACAATCAAACAAATCATCAGGCCGATACCACGATATATTTGCGGCCAAAACATAAAGTCATAATCACTGTGAATACTTAAATGTGAGTTTAGCCATACACCAAATCCCGCCATAATCATCCCAACGAAAACAGTTTTTCTGGTATCGAAATTTGGAATCAACCATGCTAAAAATGGAGCAAAACAGAACATCACCACACCTGTGACCATCATGATATGTCCAATTTGGCTGCTATTCATTTCTCGTACTTGACCAAGAAAAACGGGGATCATGTATCCCAAACCGTATAACGCCATACCGATCACAAAAGTGATAATGGCACTTAGGGTAAAATTCTTATTTTTAAAAACACTCAAGTCCAACAATGGCTTAGGTTGTGTGAAGCTTCGATAGAAAAATATCAATCCCCCTGCAATACAAATCAAAAATGCAGTGCGAACGCCTGTATCAACTAACCATTCGTGTCTAGCGCCTTCATCGAGGAAATATTCCAAACCGCCCAAAAACATTGCCATAGCAATAAGGCTGATCCAGTCCATTTTTTTCAGTAAGCTATGATCTGCGCGATCAATGTCTGGTCCTGAAAAAATAATCGTTGCAATGATGATTCCAGGAATAATATTGATCAGGAACATCCAGTGCCATGAAAAACTATTTGTTAACCAACCACCAACAGTGGGCCCAATCGCAGGTCCTAAGGTGCTAATCATGCCAAACAAAACCAAAGGCAATGCACGTCTAGCTTCAGGGAATAGTAAATAAAGCGCTGTCATTGAGGTTGGAATCATACCGCCCCCCATAAACCCTTGTATGGCACGAAATACAAGTAAACTTTCAAGATTCCATGCCATTGCACAAAGTAGAGAACTAATCGTGAATCCAACTGCACAAATCGTGTAATAAATCCTTGTCGATAAAACTCTCGAGATAATGCTAGACATCGGAATCGCAATAATTTCAGCAATCAAATACACCGTTTGAACCCAAGTGACTTCATAACGGCTTGCGCTCATTCCTGCTTGAACTTCATTTAAAGAACTCGCAACAATTTGAATGTCTAAAATCGCCATAAAATTGCCAAAAATCATGGCTATAAAAATGACCCACGCGACTTTAGTCGGGAATTTCCATTCCTCATTTAGACGCTTATCCATGTTTAAGTCCCTAAAATCGCAATGCTTAAGTTTTTAAATTGACCTTGGCTTTAACAGACATACCGGGCTTGATAAGCTCAATATGGGGACTTGGATCAATTGCAATTCGAACAGGAATTCGTTGAACAACTTTATTAAAGTTCCCTGTTGCATTGTCGGGGGGCATAAGCGAAAAGGTTGCTCCTGATGCAGGAGAAAAGCTTTCAATTTTTCCTGTATAAGTTAGGCTTGGATAAGCATCTAACTTTAAGGAAACCGTTTGCCCGATATGCATTTTTTGGATTTGTGTTTCTTTAAAGTTTGCTTGTACATATAAACTATTATCAGGAATAATCGCCATTAAGCGAGTTTGTGGACTTACACGAGAGCCCTTTTGTATTGCCAAACTACCTACTTTGCCAGTTACAGGACTTATAATCCTTGCTGATGCTAAATCTATTTGATAAAGGTCTAAACTCGCCTTTGCATTTTGAATATCAGCCAGTAATTGTGCGCGACTCGCTTTTAAACTACCAAACTGAGCTTCTGCTGCATTTACACCTGCTAATGCACGACTAAGTTGAGCCTGTGCCGATAAATATTGGGATTGAATATTTTCAAAATTTTGTCGCGTAATCACGCCATCCTTTAATAAATCTTGATAACGTAGAAAATCTTTTTTTAGACGTGATAAATCTGCTTGAGCAGCAAGCACACCACTATTTGCTTCGTGAATTGAAGATTGTGCTGATTTTTCATTTTGTTCTTGAACGGCCAGTGCCGCTTCTTTTAATGTAACTAATGATTTTGCTTGATTAAGTCTCGCTTGATAATCACGTTGATCTAGTACTGCTAACGTCTCACCTTTTTTGACAAATTGGTTGTCATTAATAACCAACTCAACCACTTCACCTGTGACTTTTGGTATTACCCAAGTGAGATCAGCTTGAACATAGGCGTTATCTGTAGATTGATAGAATCGAAATATAAAAAAGTAGTACATCACCCCAATCAATAGAAATAGCGAAAGTAGTGAAAATACGATCCAGGTGATTTTTTGTTTCTTATGGACTTTAACTTCTGGTTCTACTTCTACACGCGCTATAGTTTCCATATTTTATTCCGCATTTTGTAATATAAATTCTTTTATTTCGTTCTAAAGATTTCTACAACTTTCACTTATTCAAGCAGAATAAATGGTTATAGGCATCAAATTGGCGGGAATTATCAATCTCGATGTAATTTGCTGTCATTGACCATAATTTCAATACACTTGTGCATTTAAGCCAATTACTTTTGATGAATTTATATGAAAACGATAATTATTTACCAAATTAAATCCATGTAAATTTCTTCGTTTAAAACCAATATATCCATATGTTATAAAACAATTTTTTTTATTATTTTTGATTAGAATACTTAGTGGTTACTACTCTTTCAGGAAGCACAAGCACTCATAATCACATACAGAACTGTACGCATTATTTATGGTTGTAGAAATGTAACCAAACCTCTTATATGAACGCCAAATCTAAATGTAGTGGATTAAATTTTTATAAATTTGTCGTAAAGTAGACAAAGTCCGATAGAAAAATGCGTAGTATTAATAAGTGAAAAGATTTAGTAAAAATAACTAAATTCACATGCATATCGTATTGGTTTTTGAGATATGTTGTTTTCGTCGTGTCTGCTTTCCCAAGAGCCATAAGAAATCAAAGGATTCGATTTCTTATCTGACACGATGAAACAACATCTACTCATGCAAAATAATATTTATTAAACGGAAGAAACAGATATGGATTCAGGGTTGATTACACTTTTTTTACCGATTGCCTTAGCAATAGTTATGGCGGGGCTTGGTTTAGAATTAACATTAAAAGATTTTGCTAGGATCAGTAAGCATCCAAAAGTTGTCTTTATCGCTTTATTCTGTCAGTTGTTTCTATTGGTTGGGATTGCTTTTTTAATCTGTAAAATTTTAGCCTTACCACCATTGTTAGCTGTTGGTTTAATGCTACTCGCAGCCTCCCCTGGAGGAACAACTGCAAACTTATTTAGCTATTTATATAAGGGTGACATTGCGCTCAATATTAGTTTAACAGCTATTAATGCTGTGCTAGCAGCCGTATTCCTTCCTTTTATTGTCAATTTTTCTATTCTTCATTTTATGAATGAAGGTCAGCAAGTTGGTTTGCAGTTTTCAAAAGTGATGCAGGTGTTTTTAATTATTTTGGTGCCTGTTGGTATCGGGATGTTAATTCGTCATTATGCACCTCATTTTGCTGAAAAGCTTAACCGTCCAGTACGTATTTTTGCTGTGATCTTTCTCGTAATCATTATTCTAGGTGCAATTATTACTGAGCGCGAGAACCTGATGAATTACATTGGGCAAATTGGCTTGGCTACCGCACTTTTCTGCGCAATTAGTTTAATGGTTGGTTATTTCGTACCACGAATGTTTGGTATCAGTTCATATCAAGCACGTGCATGTGCATTTGAAATCGGTATTCATAATAGTACGCTGGCAATGACGATTGCACTCACAGTTATGGCAAGCACCACCATCGCAATGCCTGCTGCTGTATATTCGATCTTCATGTACATTTTTGCGACGATTTTTGGAATTTGGGTAACAAGATTCGGACCACAAGAGACAACAAAAACAGTCTAATCTAAACTTCTTATCGAAAAGCGTATAGCGATGCTATACGCTTTTTTATGGAGAATCGAATCACTATTGCATTAGCTGTGCTTTAAGTTTTGATCCTGACCATGCTTTCGGCTGTGATTCTGCTTGTTTTACCAGCTCAATTAATTTCTGGTTAATTGGTGCTGTTAGATTCAACTGTCTAGCTAAATTAACAATCTCACCATTGATCCAATCGATTTCAGTTTTTCTTCCAGCCATTAAATCATCAGCCATGGAAGAACGCGCAAGTGGATCAATGGCAAGCATTTTCTTACTTATAATCTTAAAAATAGGATTGGGTAATTTTAATATTTTGGGAATAAATTGTGCTGGAATTGAGGTCAGTTTTGCTGGTTTGATTTTGGCTATTTTTAATAGATTTAATGTTTCTAATTGAGCAAGTGCTAAACATTGACGATATTCTCGAATAGATAACTCTTGTTTCAGTGGAAGTTGGGATAGTGCATTGATTGAATTATTTAAGTTCAATAATAATTTTGCCCATTGCACAGCTTGCATATCTTGTTCTAGCTGAATTTCTAGCTTTGCTTTTTGAAATGCACGCACGAGTTCAGCTAATTGCTCATGGCTTTTGACATACAAAGTACCATCTGTTCCTTGGTGGAATCGACCATTCCCCAAAGCTGCGACATTAAAAGGTACCATTCCTTCGAGTATAATGTGGTCTGTTAAAATTCGTTTTAGAACTCCCACATTACTTAAGCCATTTTGAAAACTAATAATAATGGTCTTTTTCTTTAAAATATCTTTTAATTCAAGGGCTACTTGTTCAGTAGATGCTGATTTTACGCAAACCAAGACAATATCTGCATGAGCTGCTGTATTGGGATCAATGCTGATTTGTAATTGATTTGCAGAAATGGTTTGCTTGAATCCTGTGTAATCTGAAACAGTTAAACAGTAAGTTTGAAGTTCTTGCTGAACTCTAGGACGAACAATAAAATCTATGTCATAGCCAGCAGCAACGAGCCTACCACCAAGATAGCATCCAATACTACCTGCACCATAAATACATATTTTCATTGATGATCTCTAAATCTCTGATTGTCTATTGCTACTTTTCTAACATAATCAATATTGCGGACACGATTTGTCAGCTAGCTTACAGGTTTTAAATTTTGCTCAAGAAAAAGCCCAATATTGAATTGGGCTTTGAACTTATAAAATAACTTATGCGTTAAGGCTTGGATCAGCTAATAAAGTTTCAGCAGCAAGTTTACCCAAATTATTAGAAGCCAATGGACTATCACCCGTTAACAGTTTTCTATCCTTATGCACTTGTCCTGTGATCTCTTTATTTAAAATTTCTACACCAAGCTTTTCCAGATTTTCACCGACGAGCCACGGCAATTGTCCTGGCATATATCCAATATCAATATTGGCACCTTTATCTAATGAATCTGGGAAAACACAAACTTGATAACCTTTAAAAATGTAGTCATTTGGATTTTCATCTACAGCGGCTGCCAATAAAGAAGCTGGACCATGACATAAAGTAATCACATATTTGTCATTATCCACTGCCCATTTTAATAAAGCCTTAACTTCTTTACTCTCAGGAATTTTAGCCAAAACCCCATGCCCACCTGGAATGAAAATACCAGCATATGGTGAATCAGCACTTAAAGCTTGATCTAAAATGTCAGCTAATTTAAGTGGAGATTTCAGTTGTTTCTCGTACTTATGATAAGTATCCAAAACCACTTGCTCTTCTTTTGGCATTGCCCACATTTCAAGTTTTACTGGATTACCTGAAAGCGTTGCAACATCAAAGGCAAAACCCGCATTGTCCAAATGGAACATCGGTAACAACATTTCTACTGGATGATTCCCTGTAGAAAAGAATTTCTCATTTTGCATCAGAATATAGCGTTCATCCGTTGCAATCATGAGGATCTTTTTATCGCCTTGATATGGATTTGGGTATGTAGTTCCGTCATAGTCAGTTTTAGGAGCAGTATACTGACTTAGAGAATAAGGTGATGGAAAAAAAGCATTATCTTCAGCTAAATCTGGAGTTGGGTTACGATCATCTATATTAGTTGTCATGTTCTAATTCCTCGTAGGATATGTTTGATTTACATATTGCTTTTCCAAGTGATCATTCTCAAGCTTGATGTATAAATAGGCATTGAATGAATACGATTAGGCAAAATTAGGATTTAATTTCGAGTACCACTTTTCCAATATGTTCACTGCTTTCCAGACATTGGTGTGCTGCTGCAACCTCTTCAAAAGCAAAAGTCTTATAAATAATCGGTTTACATTGACCTGTTTCGATGAGTGGCCAAACAAACTGCTCCAATTCTTGAGTAATTTTTGCTTTTTCATCATTGGTTCGAGCACGCATCGTTGAGCCAGTCACCACAGCGCGTTTGAGCATGAGTTCTTGAATATCAAAACCATCTACTTTTCTACCTCCCATAAATCCGATAATTACCAGTCGCCCATCTCTTTTTAGCAATCTCAGATTCTGATTAAAGTAAGCAGCACCGATAATATCCAAGATCACATCAACACCTTGATGATCTGTGAGTGATAAGATTTCTTGTTCAAAATCTTGCTTTTTATAATTAATAACCGTCGAAATTGAGCTTAATTTTTCTGCTTTTTCGTCACCTCCCACTGTGGAAAAAGTCTGAATACCCATCGCATGACATAAGCTTAATGCTGTAGAGCCAATTCCACTGGCTCCTCCGTGAATTAAAACCGTTTCATTCTTTTTTAATTGTCCGATCTGAAATAGATTTGCCCATACTGTGAAATAAGTTTCTGGAATAGCTGCCGCCTCAACAAAGCTCAGATTTTTTGGAATCGCTAAAGTTTGATTTGCTGGAACAGCACAGTATTCTGCATACCCTCCGCCGTTGGTTAGCGCACAGACCTTATCACCGACTTTAAATTTTTCTACTTTTGAACCGATTTGCGAAATGATGCCAGCAACTTCCAATCCTGGAATTTGCGTTACGCCTTTCGGCATTGGATACAACCCTTGTCTTTGCAAAATATCAGGGCGATTGATCCCAGTGGCATAGACTTCAATTAGTACTTCATCTTCTTTAATCTTAAGTTTCTCACCATGTACAACTTTTAGAACTTCAGGACCGCCAGCTTGAGTAATTTCGATATATTTCATTTGTTCGCTACTATTTTGATTCATGAGTTACTCATTCCTTATCTATATTTACTTCAGTCTGATTAGGAGAAAAACCAAACTGCTTTTTAAATTCTCGACTAAATTGAGATGAGCTTTGATAACCAACAGCATAAGCTGCTTGAGCAACGCTTTGGTTTTCGTTTTGCAACATTTGTTTTGCCTTGTGCAACCGCGTAACTTTGAGATACTGCAAAGGTGAATGTAATGTGACTTGTTTGAATGCTTTATGAAACGCAGAAATGCTCATATTGGCTTGTTCAGCAAGCATTTCAACTGTTAATTTCTCTGTAAAATGATGTTGAATATATTCACAAATCTTATAAATCTGTCGTAAGTTTCCTTGAACCACTAATCCTTTTAAAGCATCAGCCCCCGAATGTTGAATCACTCGATACAATAACTCTCGTTTAATTTGTTCACCTAAAATCAAGCTATCTTGTTCTGAACCTAAAGTTTTTAATAGTCGTATCAATACATTCGAAATGGTTTGATCATATTGAATTACACTCATGCCCGTGGTGAGTGGTTTAAATTGCTCATTTTCAAAATATGTTTTTGCTAATAACTCATTTACCATATCAGCCTCTAGTTTCATGCTCACAGCGATCATAGGTGACTCAGGGCTTGCAATCGTGTCACAATCAAATGGCATAGACACAGAGACGATTAGGCAATCACCTTGCTGAAATGCATAGGTTTCAGTTCCGATATAACCACGTTTACTGCCTTGTAAAACAAAAACTAAGGTCGGTTCTTGCAATACGGCTACTGGTGGCGTGTTGTGATCCACACGCATCAAAGTGATGCCATCTATCGCGGTCGCAAAGAAGCCTTCTTTTGCAACAAGTTTTAAAAACAGTGAGCTAAGTATTTGATCATTCATCATGTGTCATCTGATGATTTGAAATATGATTTTTATTATTAAATAGCAAAGAGATAAAAGACGTTAGTTTTATGCAGGATTAGGCATAGAAAAAAGAGTTTTGTGAAGTTTATGTTTCACTTATCACGATATGACTAAATCATCCAAACTATTATCCATGACTCACTGAAATAATTATTTCTTATTATTGGAAAAGATTATTGAAAATAAGAATAGTAATGTTACAAATGCCCCTACACCTAAACTTACTAGAATAATTTCTAGGTTTATAAGTTCCCTCAACAAGCCATGCGCTCCCCAAGGACCATCATCAAACCCTCTATTATCAGAACGACGCCCGACTAAAACAAGAATATAAAAAAACACACCTGAGATCAAAAAAATACTTACAGAAACCTTCCATAATTTAAATCTTGAAAGTAAAGCTATTAGAGCCATACCCACTATTGTAACAACAGATGCTATCAAAGCATATTTCCAGTTATCCATGAAAATCCCAAAGGTTCCACCATAACTTCATTCTAATAAAACTGACTCGAGTCCAACATCTGTAAAGTAATTTTTTTCACTTCATCACGACTTTGCATGATATGTGCTTCAATCGCCTGAATGGCTTCATCTACTTTACGATTAAAAATATAACCCAGTATTTTTTGATGCTCCTGATAAGTCGCTTCAACGCGATAATCTTTTGAGAAGTCTAAACGACGGATAATACGAATTCGTTCACTCAAATCACGATGAATTCGCGCCATTTCATTATTTCCAGAGGCACGAACCAATGCGCAATGGAAATCTTCATCTTGTTGTGACAGTTGTTTAATGTCTTTTAGATATTGTTGTGGTTCAATCAACCATAAATCTTTTAAAACGGATAATTCAACCGAGTTTTGATGATCTAACTGACAAAGTTTACGAATGGAATCTTTTTCTAATACGATCCTCACATCATAAAGTTCTTCATAATAACGAAAATTGAGCGGTCGGATTTGCCAACCGCTACGAAAACTCACATCAACATAACCCTCTTGTTGCAAACGATATAGTGCTTGTCGGATTGGGGTGCGACTTACATCATAAGCTTTTGCAACTTCAGATTCAGTGAAACGTTCACCTGGCATCAGTTTGAAATCAAAGATATCATTCTTGATGCGTTGGTAAACCAGCTCAGACAAATTGTCTGAGCTTTTTGTTGTTTTTATTTTGGTTTCTTTCATGCAACCTTGCCTTATTCCATATAAACCAGTGGTTCACCACTATGTACGGTTTGCCCTGCTCTACAAATAATGGCTTTTACAATGCCATCTTCTTCTGCATAAACAGGAAGTTCCATTTTCATTGCTTCAATAATAGCAACAGTTTCACCTTTTTTAACCTCTTGACCATGTTCAACAAAAATTTTCCAGATATTACCTGTCATCGATGCATTTAATGATGCTAAATGACTGTAATCAGCATGGTTATTTTCTTGAATCTGTTCTTCGGGTTGAACTGCAAACTCCTCTTTCCAGCGATCCACCTCAGTCGTGAATGCTTGTTGTTGCCTAGCTTTAAATTCGGCAATACTCTCAGCTTCATCATCTAAGAATTTTACATAATCCGCATAATCAAATTCTGTTTCTTCAATCTTGATCTGTGCACGACCATTTTCAAAGTCTGCACGCCATTGATTCAATTCCTCTTCTGTCACCTCAAAATATTTGATTTGATCAAAGAATTGTAAGAACCATTGCTTATCACCAAATTGTTTGTTTTTCTTAAACTTATTCCAAATTGGCAGAGTACGCCCAATCAATTGATAACCGCCTGGTGAATCCATGCCGTAGATACACATGTACATACCACCAATCCCAACCGTTCCCTCTGCGGTAAAGGTACGTGCTGGATTATATTTAGAACTGAGTAAACGATGGCGTGGATCGATTGGTACAGCACAAGGTGCAGTTAAATACACATCCCCCAAGCCAAGAATTAAATAATTGGCATCAAAAATAATATCTTTAACTTCATTCCGATCTACCATACCATTAATGCGTTGGATAAAGTCAACGTTATTTGGCAACCACGGTGCTTTAGAGCAAACACTTTCTTGATAGCGTTCTACAGCTCCTAAAGTCGCACTGTCTTCAAATGCCATCGGCAAATGTACGATACGAGATGGGATTTTTAATTGGCTCAAATCGCCCATCTCTTTTTCGAGTTGAAGTAATTGAGCAATCAATTGTGATTGTGGAATTACTAAGCCATCGTATTTAATCTGTAGTGAACGAACACCCGGTGACAGTTCCAATACGCCTGCAATTTTTGCATCACGAATCATTTGAATCAGTTGATGCACCCGTAAACGCAAAGCCAAATCTAAAACATTTTCGCCGTATTCTAAGAGAATATAGCTATCACCTGCTTGGCGATACACTGTTTTTGGTGACAATTCAGTTGGTTCTCGTTGTGCCAAGATCGTACTGACAACTTCTTGAATTGGCTCAATCGTTTCTACAACCTTGCTTGCTTCCGCAAAGTTTTGGATATTTTCAATTTGCTGACGTTCAAGTTCATTGGCTTGTTCAACACTAATCGGATAAAAGCGAATTTTATCATCGGCTTTAAGTTGTCCCACTTTCCAAAGTTCTGCTTTGGCAATCGTCACAGGACAAACGAAACCGCCTAAGCTCGGACCATCTTTCGCCAAAATTACAGGGAAATCACCTGTGAAGTTAATTGCACCGATCGCATATTCACAGTCATGGACATTTGATGGATGTAAACCTGCTTCACCACCATTTTCTCTTGCCCAGCTTGGTGTTGGTCCTGATAAACGCACACCTAAACGATTTGAGTTAAAGTGAACTGTCCACTCTGATGCAAAAAACTCTTCCACATATTCAGGTTTAAAGAAATCTGGTGCGCCGTGCGGGCCATATAACACCGCAATTTCCCATTCATTACTATATTCAGGAATCAATTCAGCCGATAACGCTTGAGGTTCATCATGTGCAAGTGGCAATTCTGCACTAGCAAATGCTGGATCAACCATTTTAATCATGTCACCGACACGTAAGGTACGACCTGCATGACCACCAAAATTACCAAGCGCAAAAGTAGAACGACTGCCTAAATATACAGGAACATCCAAACCATTTCGTACAGCTAAATATGTACGGCAACCTGATTCAACTTGACCGATTTTTAGAATTTGTCCTGCTTTAACTTCAACAGGCTTCCAAAAATCAATTTCCTGATCATCTAACAAAGCAGTACAGCTCGCTCCCGCCAAAGCAATAATCGTATCTGTATGGAACTTTAATGTTGGTCCAACTAAGGTAAACTCGAAACCTGCGGCTTTAGCATCATTTCCAACAATACGATTGGCAAGCTGAAATGCATAATCATCCATTGGACCAGATGGCGGTACACCAATATCCCAGTAACCTGTACGACCCGGATAATCTTGAATTGAACTCAACGTCCCTGCTTGAACCACTTCAATCACGTTTGGCGTGTAGTTGAAATCATCCAACATTCTTGTCCAAATTTGCATAGATTCAAAACGCTGATCTGAAACGATGGCACGTGCATAATCCAAGTTTGTACTAATACCGTTCAAGCGTGTTTCAGCCAATACATGCTTTAATTTTTCAATAGCACTCGCACGATCATCCGCATGCACAATAATCTTGGCAATCATTGGGTCGAAGTATTGAGAAATCTCTGTGCCAGTTTTCACCCAAGTATCAACCCGAATCCCCTCTGGAAATGCGACCTCTGTCAGTACACCCGGACTTGGTTGGAAATTTTTCACAGGATCCTCGGCGTAAACTCGTACTTCAATCGCAGCACCTTTAGGCTGAATATTGCTGAGATATGCCCAATCGAGTTCGTCACCCGCAGCCACTTTAAGCATGCATTCAATCAAGTCTAAACCCGTCACCATTTCAGTGACTGGATGCTCAACCTGTAAGCGTGTATTCACTTCTAGAAAATAAAACTCATCTCGATTGGCATCGTAAATAAACTCAACTGTTCCTGCACTACGATAATTAACAGATTTCCCCAGTTCGACCGCTGCTTGATGTAGTTTTTTTCGTGTCGCTTCAGGTAAGTTTGCCGCAGGCGTTTCTTCTACCACTTTTTGGTTACGACGTTGCAAAGAGCAATCACGCTCGCCAAAGGCAACGACTTGCCCTTTTCCATCACCAAAAATTTGCACTTCAACATGACGAGCTTTATCAATAAAGCATTCAATAAATACGCCTGCATCCTTAAAGAACTGTTCGCCCAAACGTTTTACACTTTCGTATGCATCGGTCAAGGCTTGTGGCGTATCACAACGGGTTAAACCAATACCACCACCGCCGGCAGTACTTTTCAGCATAATTGGATAACCAATACGATCCGCCGCAGTAAGAGCTTCTTCTAAGCTGTTCAGCAATCCTGTTCCCGGAGTCATCGGTACATTAGCATCCGCAGCCAATTCACGAGCACGGTGTTTTAAACCAAATTCTAAAATTTGCTCGGCCGTTGGCCCCATAAAGGCAATGTTATTTTCCTCACAGGCACGGGAAAAATCAGCACTTTCAGAGAGAAAGCCATACCCCGGAAAGATTGCCTCAGCGCCAGTTTGTTTAGCTGCCTGAATCAATTTTTCGACACTCAAATAAGTATCGGCTGGTTTTAAACCATCTAATGCAATTGCTATATCAGCATCTTCAACATGTTGCGCATAACGATCACTATCGGAATACACAGCAACACTGGTTACACCTAATCTTTTAAGTGTGCGAATCGCTCGAACAGCAATTTCACCACGGTTTGCAATAAGTACAGTTTTAAACATGATGATTTCCCCCCAATTAATTTGCTGTGTTTACTGCTTGGCTGTTACGATGCTGGATATAGGCTCTCCATCCACCAAAATGACTAATATTCTCTGCATCATCTATGCCATAAGGCTCACAGATAAAACCTTTAACCCAGCGCCCATCTTCTAGTTCGACATTACCCATGCCTAATGGTGTTGGAATCTCTGCCACAAATTCACCAAATCGAGCAGTAGGAACATCCCACAATTCAACAATGATGCTTTGTCCATCTTGCTGACGTGCTAAGCCGGGTTTCGGCGGAACTGTTCCATTCAAAGCATAAAGCGCATAGTTTTTAGAAGTTGTTGTGGTTTCGATGTGCACGGCATCACGTGTGGTTAATTGAAAATTCAGCGGCATACCTGTCAAATGAGCACCGACGACTGCAACTCGAATATGATGTTGCGAAATAGGTGTAGCAGGACTTAAAGGCAGAGCTTTATCCAATGCTCCTAATTTCAGTGCAAGATAGTTTTGCCAAGCTTTGCCAAAATGAACCAATGCCGCATCATGCCAAGCTGGTGCAATTAGAGTGATCCCAAATGGTAAATGATCAGCTCTAAATCCTGCTGGCAAAGCAAGCGCACTGAGATCGGCTAAATTGGTAAAATTGGTATATGTTCCCAAATGAGCGTTATATTCAATCGGATTTTGTTGAAGCTGCTCAATGGTATAAATTGTAGGTGCAGTTGGAACAATTAAGGCATCAAAATCAGCCAATCTTTGTTGGATTTTTCGAGCTAAATCTTGTTTTAAATATTCTGCATTGTAGGCATCCACCGCTGAATATTTTTCGCCGTTTTTAATAATTTCTAATACCGTTGGATCAAATGCATCAGGATTGGTTTGGATTAAATCTTCAACGGCTGCGGTACGTTCCGCCACCCAAGACCCTTGATAAAGTTGCGCTGCCAGTTGCTCAAAATCTGAAAAATCAATTTTAGTGATCTCAGCATTTAATGACTCAAGTAATTGGATTGTTTGCTGAAATGCTTTTTCAGCCTGTTCATCTCCAAAGAAATTTAGTTTTTCTGGAATGGCAAATTTTAATTTGCTAGAGAAATGCGCTGGCACATTCTTTGGATGCTTACGTGAATAACTATCTAATAGATCATAGGCTTCTAAAATATTTGCAACCAAGTCTGCATCTACAACAGTTAAAGCAAAGATCGAAATACAATCTAGACTTTTACATGCAGGCAATAAACCACGATTTGAAAACCGCCCTTTGGTTGGTTTTAGCCCAACAATATTGTTAAACGCTGCTGGTACACGCCCTGAACCTGCGGTGTCTGTTCCTAATGCAAATGGAACAAAACCACGAGCAACCACACTTGCTGAACCAGAACTTGATCCGCCACTGACATATTCAGGTTTAAAACTGTTTGTTACTGCACCAAAAGGTGAACGCGTTCCCACTAAACCCGTTGCAAACTGATCAAGGTTGGTTTTACCAACTACGATTGCTCCCGCTTGTTTTAACAAACGTACTGTTTCAGCATCTTCTGCTGCAACAGTAGTTAAAGCTTTACAAGCTGCGGTAGTTACAAACCCAGCAACATCAATATTATCTTTAACTGCAAATGGAACACCGTAGAGTGGAAATTGTTTTGCTAAACTTTCAGCTTCTTTAGTTAATTCATTGAGAACTTGAATTTGCTGTTCAATCTGTTCCACCGTCGCAATTGAAATCCACGCATTGTCTTGAGGATCAATTGATGCAACCAAATCTTTTAAAGTATCAAGTTGGATCTCATTTTTCGAATAAGCTATTTGCCACTCTGAAATTGTCCAACCTAAAGTTTTTATCTCATGCATTTTATGAATCCCATCTTGTATACAAGTTTGGATAAATAAATGCAGAAAGTGTGCCAATTAATTTTTTATATAAAATTCAGTATATTGTCTTACATATTAGTATTATTAAAATTTAGAGATAAGCTAATGGTGCTAAAAAAGCTTTGTTTTAATGCAGATGCTCCATAATTCAGCACAGTCTGATAGTAATGATATACATCAATTCACATTGAATGATTTGATGATGTAGCTTATACACCATCAAATCTAAACTTAAAAATTAAAAATGAATCACCGTACGGATCGATTTGCCTTCATGCATTAGATCAAACGCATCATTGATATCTTCAAGTGGCATAGTATGGGTTACAAATGGTTCAAGCTGAATCTCACCTTTCATCGCATCTTCTACCATTTTAGGTAATTGAGTACGACCTTTTACTCCACCAAAGGCAGTACCCATCCACTTACGACCTGTTACTAATTGGAATGGACGAGTTGAAATTTCCTGCCCCGCACCTGCTACACCAATAATGATGGATTGCCCCCAACCACGATGAGCACATTCCAGTGCAGAGCGCATCACATTGGTATTACCAATGCATTCAAAAGAATGATCGACACCCCAACCCGTCATTTCAACAATCACTTGTTGGATGGGTTGATCATAATCTTTAGGGTTTAAGAAATCAGTTGCACCAAACTGTTTTGCAAGTGCAAATTTATCTGGGTTAGTATCGACTACAATAATACGCCCAGCTTTAGCTTGGCGTGCGCCTTGCACAACAGCAAGACCAATTCCGCCCAAACCGAACACAGCAACACTATCGCCTTCTTGAACCTTAGCTGTATTGTGTACTGCACCAATCCCTGTCGTCACACCACAGCCCAACAAACAGACTTGTTCATGATTTGCTTCTGGATTGATTTTTGCTAACGACACTTCAGCCACAACCGTATATTCACTGAAAGTTGAACATCCCATATAGTGATAAATCGGTTGACCATTATAGGAGAAGCGAGTGGTTCCATCAGGCATCACACCTTTACCTTGGGTTGCACGGACGGCAACACAGAGATTGGTTTTACCTGATTTACAGAACAAACATTCTTTACACTCTGCTGTATATAAAGGGATGACGTGATCACCCACTTCAACACTTGTAACACCTTCACCAACTTGAACTACTACGCCTGCACCTTCATGTCCCAATACTGCTGGAAAAACCCCCTCAGGATCATCACCTGATAAAGTAAAGGCATCGGTATGACATACACCAGTATGGGTAATTTTAATAAGCACTTCACCTGCTTTTGGCGGTTCAACATCTAACTCTACAATTTGTAGTGGTTGACCAGCGGCAAAAGCCACAGCTGCACGAGATTTAATCACAATATTGCTCCTTAATTTTACTTTAAATAAGATTTAAGAATTTTACTGACTTGAATAAGCTCTTGACTGCGTTGCAACTCAGAAGAGTCACCAACAACCAATGTATCTTTTAAATGGATTTCTAGGAGTTCAGTCATCAAACCGTTTAATGCACCACGGACTGCACAGATTTGTTGCAAAATATCAGCACACTCTGTGTCATTTTCCAATGCACGTTCCACACTCTGAACTTGACCTTGAATTCGTTTTACACGTGTGAGAATCTTTTTTTTATCCTCTAATTGTTTAGGCATAATGTCGACCACATTAAATCTAAAAAATATACTATACACCAGTATAGTACATCGGTTCAATATTGATACTTTTATATAGAATAAGATTAAATCGTTACATTAAGACCTTAGAAATAAGAAGGTTTTAGAGATATATAAAATCAACAACATATAAATTACAGATGGATTCAATCTTGACAAATAAAATGATAGAAAATTCATACCATTTTAAAGTCATAACACTTGCCATTGTCTTAGGACTGAGTGGTTGTACTTTACCAACCAATCAAAATAATGAGTGGAGTAATCATCCCTTGCAGACTAAAACAAAGTGGGTAAATGACCCACAATCTGAGCTTAACATTGAACAAGGTCTAACAGCGGTTTTGGCTTTAGATGACGCATTTCTAAGCATTGCCTCTCGTATGCACTTAATTCGAAATGCAAAACATCAACTGGACCTCCAATATTATATTTGGAATGACGATATTATCGGCAACTTGATGTTGTATGAGTTACTCAAAGCAGCAGACCGAGGGGTGAAAATCCGCTTATTAATCGACGATCAAAATGGAACAAAACTTGATAAAACACTTGAAGCACTTTCTCAACATCCGAATTTAGAAATTCGTATTTTTAATCCATATAAATTCAGACATCTTCGTTTTATTGACTATATCTTTAGGCTCAATCAGATCAACCATCGTATGCACAATAAACTTACTATTGCGGATTCATCGATTGCTGTTACTGGCGGTCGAAACATTAGTAGTGAGTATTTTGAAGCAAGTGATCAATTTCAGTTTAGTGATATGGATATCTTATTCTATGGATCTTCTGTAGATCATGCCGTGGAAATATTTAATGAATTTTGGAATAGTGATTTGAGTTATTCGACCGAACAACTGATTGGTAAAGGAACAAACCAACAACTCGAACAAATCAAACAGCACTATCAGGCACTGGATGAAAAAAATACATTAACAGAGAGTAAATTAGAGTCTGCTCAAGATTATTTGAAAATTCGACTTCAAAATTATCCTATTCAATGGGCCAAAGCACATTTCGTTGCGGATCACCCAAATAAAGCATCAGGACAAGCAAAGGAACAAGATCTTTTGTATTCTCAAGTCTTAAAAATAATGGGGAAACCAGAACAACATATGGAGTTAGTCTCTGCGTATTTTGTACCTACCAAACGTGGGTCAGAATACTTAAATCAACTCTCAAATAACGGCATTAAGGTTCGTGTATTAACCAACAGTTTAGTTGCTAATGATGTCGCCGTGGTTCATTCCTTTTATAGTCAATATCGAAAATCACTGTTGCAAAATGGTGTGCAACTTTATGAGTTCAAACCAAATATTGAACGTAAGAAAAGGACTTGGTATGAAGTTGCTACAGGCAGTGTCATTCCAGTCAAAGGCAAAAACCGTTCAAGCTTACATGCAAAATTTTTTGATGTAGATGGTAAAGTTTTTATTGGCTCCTTTAACTTTGATCCGCGATCGGCTCACTTAAATACTGAAGTTGGATTGGTTGTTGAATCTGATCATTTACAAAATCAAATCACCACACTTCTTGATGAACATATGCTACAAGTTGCCTATCAGCTCAAACTTGATACGGATGGCAATATTATCTGGTATGAACATAAAGAGAATGGCGAGATAACAAAGCATCATCATGATCCTGAAAGCACTAAGTTTCAGCGTTTTACTATGAATTTTGTGTCATATTTTCCAGTGGAATGGATGATGTAAATCAATATTGATAACTAGACTAACCCTATTTCCGTGAAGAACTGACGATAGGCATCTGCTTTTTTCTCTAGTGCTAGCGGATATGCCCGTGATGATGAAGGCAAACGATTTAAACTTAATTCCCGATCCATATAGTTGACTTGTACAGATTGCCCAATCATCGGTTTAATGACTTGTTCAGGGAAATGCTGCATTAGCGTGTCAGTTGCCTTATCACCTGTCGTCATGATGGTGTGACACAATGGAATTTGCTCTAGCAATTTTGATAAATCTGTGGGCGTGACGATTTCTAAAAATTTATCTGATGCATTACCTTGCAAGCGTTTCACTTGATAAGCAGTGTCAAATATTCCTACCCCAATTTGAGTTAAAAAGTCTCGAATGAGTTGTTCTTTAAAGTTTTTATTGGGCAAATCTAAAAAATAATCCTTATCTTTAAAAAAAATTAGACCAAATATCCGCCACATATCATTTTGGTAGTTTGGATAATAAAAATCCATCTTCCATCGGCTCTGTGGCGGTGGAAAACTTCCAAGCATCAAAAGCTTTGCCTTTGATGGCAAAAATGGAACTAAAGGATGTGTCTCGATATCAATCATTTATACAAAACCAAAATTTAAGATATGTTACGTTGTCTTCGCTGATGGCTTTGATTTGATCTAATTATTAGCGTTCAGCTAAAAAAGAAAGCCCACTTATAGGGCTTTCTCATCTGTTATTTGAGCTTAAGTATTGAACTCTTGCATCGTCATTTCACCCAAATAACCAATTGATATAGCAAATAAGTTTTCCGGCTCAGAAGAAGGATCATTTTTCTTTAACCATTCAAGACCAATAACACCCAACTCATTCAATTTTGACTTAGAAACTGGTGGCAGAAGCTTCTCTAAAGGTAATTGGATACTAAAATTGCGTGTGTTGCTACCACTGCTTTTATCATTAAATGTATAGCCAATTAAATACCAATGATATTTTTGTTCAGACATTTCTTATTCTCAAGTTTAAATAGTTGAGATATTTTTATACCATAAAAAAAACAAATTCCTAGCCGAAAAACTTCTCATCTGTATATTTTTTGTCATATAAATGAAGGACACACAATTTTTTGCCCTTCATATAAAACATCCCTATAACCATGTTAACAAAGCTGGGTTCTTGGATTTGATAAATTGGTGCTCATTTACACTTAATAGTAGAGGTTCACCATTTACGAGTTTTAATGTAGTCACACTTGTATTTGCAATAGACCAACTCAAAGCGAAAGTTCGCTGTACGCTTAACTCAAGTAATTTACCAATAATGACAGAAATAACCCCTCCAGAAGTGAATACAACAGCCTCTTGAGCTGGATTATTTGTGAGTTCTATACACAGATTTTTAAGTGCTGCTTCCACTCGAGTTTTAAATGTTGGCCAAGATTCATCATATTCATGATGAAATGCTTCATTTGTCCATCGAGCAATTGCCTCATCAAAGATCTGTGCTAAGTACGCCCTTGGATCTACTTCTTTAAAAACGTCTTGCTTTAACAATTCTGGTTTTGCAAATCTTGGTTCATATAAAGAAAATACTTGTTGATGATTGAACTCGTTCCACAAGCCATCAACTTCATAACTGGCCTGAGGAAAACATTCTTTTAAAGAAATTTGTGTTGTTTGTTGATGACGCTTCATACTACCCGAAATAATATAGGGTTGTTCAGTAAAAATATTTTTGAAATACTGACCTAAAAGCTGGGCCTGGGCTTCTCCATTCTTTGAAAGCTCATCGTAATTACTTTTACCAAATGAAGCTTGACCATGTCTGACTAAATAGATGGTGGTCATCAAACTACCCTAGTTTCTATACAGATTAAAAGAAATGTATTTTTATCATAGTCATTGAATTAATTTCAAAATTAAATCTTTTTTAAATTGGTAAAACCTAAGTAAATTTTAAAATTTACTTAGGCTATTTCACATCAAAAAATAACTAAATCGACTGAAGCATCGAATCTAGTGACTAAAATAATTAAATGGTAATTTTAAGTAACGGACACCATTTGCTTCTGGTGCAGGAAATCGACCAGCATCCATATTGATTTGTATAGAAGGTAATATAAGTTTTGGCATAGACAAAGTTGCATCACGCGCCTGCCTCATTTGGACAAAATCCTGCTTCGCTGTGAGTTTGTTTATATGAATATTTGTCTCTCTCTGCGCATGAATACTTGTTTCACAAATATAGTCATTTCTTCCTTTAGGTTTATAATCATGACACAGAAAAACTCTCGTTTTATCTGGCAATTCATATAGCTTTTGGACCGAATCAAACAAAATATCTGCACTACCTTTCGGAAAATCACAACGAGCCGATCCATAATCTGGCATGAACAATGTATCACCAACAAAGACAGAATCACCAATCACGTAACTCAAACAAGCTGGGGTATGTCCTGGCGTAGGGATATTGTAAGCATCCAATTTGCCAATCATAAAATGTTCATGATCTTTAAAAAGATAATCAAAAGTTTGGTGTGAATTAAATGTCTTTACATCAAGATTGTATATAGAGCTAAAGGTCTCTTGCACAATACTAATTTTTTCACTCATCGCAATCTTGCCACCTAAACGCTCTTTGAGATACTGAGATGCGGTCAAATGATCTGCATGGACATGTGTTTCTAGTATCCACTCTACTCGGAAATGATTTTTTTGAATATACTCAATAATTTCATCAGCATGTGTCGTTTTTGTTGAGGCAGAAGCTGGATCATAATCCAATACACTATCAATCACAGCACACACATTGGTCTCTGCATCACTAACCACATAGCTAAACGTATTTGTGTTTTCATCAAAAAAAGCTTTAACTTGAGGATGTTGCATTTAATCACTCCTATTTATTGTCGTTTAGCCCAAACATAATGCAAATATATGCCCAACAACATTGCTCCGATAAAATACCAAGCTTCTGAATAACCTAAACCTATTAATGTAATTGCTGGCGCTGGACATACTCCTGCAATGCCCCACCCCATACCAAACAACAATGCACCGATAATTAAATTTTTATCAATCTGGGAGTTTGTTGGTAGATTAATTTTTTCACCAAATAATGTTCTAGGATTTCGAATCGCCTTTTGAAATGGAATGATTGCAACCAGAATAGCACCAACCATTACAAACATTAAGCTAATATCCCAGTCACCAAAAATATCCAGAAATCCCAATACTTTTTCAGGATTAGACATTCCAGAAATCATTAAGCCAATAGCAAATAAGCTGCCAAATATAAAAGCAAACAAATTTTTCATATTACAGCCCCATTAAATGACGAATGATATATACGGTTGCTATACCTGCGGACATAAATGTAACTGTTGCAACAATTGACCTTATTGATAATCGACTGATCCCACAAATACCATGACCACTCGTACAACCAGAACCTAAACGTGTACCAAAACCAACCAAAAGCCCTGCTACAATTAACCCCAATGGTGATGATTTGATGATAATTTCAGGCTGAAGAAATAGTTGATAAACAAATGGAGTGATCAATAATCCCAATAGAAACCATAATGCTGGACTATAAAAAAAAGCTTTAGGGTGCAGTAGCTGTGCCAGTAATCCGCTGATTCCAGCAATCCGCCCATTGACATACAAATAGCCAATAACAGAAATTCCAAGTATTCCGCCACCGATCAAAGCCATCAAGATGCTATGCATATTTCGCCCCAAACAATATATGTTTTTATAATATATTATTAACAATAATAATATAAGGTGTTTTTCTATATTTCATGTAATTCTTATTTTAGATTACATCAATTTCATTTAAAAATTGATTTGGAAGCATCAAAAAGGAATTACTTCAAGTAGCACGTTGTGCATTTTGCACAATTATATTAAAATAAGTGCGTATACAACATGAGGGTTTGATCATGAGTGCATTATTAAAACAACCCGCAGATAAAAAAGTAGTTCTTGCAAAAGCAGTACTCAGTGCCGCTGAGCAACTTGATTTAAAGCAAGTACAACTTGCCGCCATTTTAGGTGTACATCGCACAGCGATTAGTCGATTGAAAAATAATCCTGAATTAGATCCCGCATCTAAACAAGGTGAGTTAGCATTGCTTCTTATTCGTTTATCACGCGCATTGTATGCACTAACTGGCGGAGACACGGATTGGATGCGTCATTTTTTGAACACACCAAATCGTGTTACAGGTGGTATTCCTGTTGAACAAATTGAAAGTATAAGTGGACTGGTTTCAGTTCTTCAATTTGTCGATGCGATTCGAGGTAAAGTATGACCGCCATTGAGCAAAATTTATGGCAAAGTTGTGAAGGAAACAAACAAGTCTCACCTTTATCAGGTACTTTATATCGTCTAGTTGAAAGCCAAGAACAAATTGCAACTAGGCAGTTGGTTGATACTTTAGAAGAACAAGCATTGCTCGAGGATATGTTAGAGTTAGTTAAACCACCATATCCTCCAAAGTCAGAGCATTTACATTACCTACTCAAAACACCATTTCGTTATCCACCGTTAAAATGGGGATCACGTTTCGGTCGTACTTTTGAACCCAGTATTTTTTATGGTGGGTGTAGTGTCAATGTGACATTGGCTGAATCAGCTTATTATCGCTTTGTATTCTGGCACTCAATGGATGGTGCGCCAAAGAAAAAAACGATACGCACTGAGCATACTCTATTTTCAGTAGGCTATCACTGCCATAAGGGTATTCGTTTACAATCCCCTCCTTTTGACCAATATCTGGATCTAATTGCTCATCCTACAAATTATAGTTATGCACAACTATTAGGCACAGCAATGCGGAATGAAGGAATTGAGATCTTTGAATATCCGTCAGCTCGAGCAAGTGATCATGCTACCTGTGTCGGATTATTCACCGCAGAGCATTTCAG
This sequence comes from Acinetobacter haemolyticus, assembly GCF_003323815.1. Classification (NCBI taxonomy): domain Bacteria; kingdom Pseudomonadati; phylum Pseudomonadota; class Gammaproteobacteria; order Moraxellales; family Moraxellaceae; genus Acinetobacter; species Acinetobacter haemolyticus. The sequence continues at coordinate 1,746,172 of NZ_CP030880.1, read as the reverse complement.
CCAAAATAGCCCTTTAGATCGAGAACAATGGTTCTGTGACATAGGTGCTGAAGAAGTTATATTTAAAGCAGTAGAAGGATCTGATATCGTTCGCTTTGAATTATCGCAGTTTTTACAACAAGGTATTTTTCCAATGCCTGCATAAAAGCACATAATAGAAAAAGGCCCCGAAATATCGGGGCACATATAAAGCTTAGCGTTGATTAACTTACTAAATCTTCAATTCCAATCAATTTAGGTAATTTCTCAATCAGTTTATTTAACTCAGCATTTGCTGGTGAAATGCACCCCATATAGTGACTTAAGTTCGTCACTGTACCATCTGGACTTTTCCAAGAAAAATATGCATTCGGCTGGTCTGTTGCAGTTTCTTCACATCCCGTAGTTTTAACATTCGCACCTGTTTCAGGACGGTAAGTTTTTAACTCTTGTTGTAATTTTTTATAAACAGAAGGATCAACTGTAAGATCTTGAGTTCCTGTTACTTTGGTATATTGCTTACCATCAAAGTGGACTGAACCATTAGGAGAAACTTCAACAGAATAAATAGGACAAGTACCGAAACATGGACTAGATGAATAGCGAATAGTTTCTTGTGCTGTTGTCTGTGGCTGTTGAGAAGTAGATGCACAACCAACCAGTGAGAAGGTAAAAAGTCCAGCAATTAATAATTTTTTCATTTATTGACCCATTATCAAGAATGTTGTTCAAATTTAACAAATTGTGAATTAATTGTCATTTATCTGTGTAGATAAATAATAAAATTCACATATTCTACTTAGGCTATTTCCAGTTCAAGAAAGCACCTAAATATTTGAGTTCTCTGCTTGAGATTTTAGAATAAGACGCGCAAGCTCTAAATCATCTTTATAAGTAATCTTAATGTTATCTGATCGCCCTTGTACAACATGTACAGGCTGATTGATATATTCTAAAGCACTTGCTTCATCGGTAATAATCACTTGATTTGCCAAAGCTACTTCAATTGCATATTTTAAATCTTTGAGTTTTGCCATTTGTGGTGTTTGTGCTTGCCATAAGAACTCACGATTTACTGTTTTTTCTATTTGATTCTTAGTTTGAACTTGCTTTAAGGTGTCTCGAACAGGAATGGCTAAAATCGAGTTTGTATCAGTTTCAATTGCTGAACGTACAAGCTCTTGTAAACATATAGATGTGACGCATGGTCGCGCAGCATCATGTACAAGCACCCAATCATCTTCATCAGCAATATCGGATAAATATATGAGAGCATTCAATACTGAATGAACACGCTCTGAACCGCCCAAGCAAAAATGCATTTTATCTTGACGTTGAAAGGATAATGTCTTGGCAAAAGTATCTTGCTCACCGATAGCGAGAACACAACCTGCTAAATCTAATATATGAAGCCGGTTTACCGTGTGTTGAAGCACCGTTTGATTTTCGATAAATTGATATTGTTTTAATTCAGTTTTTGAAAAACGACTGCCAGAACCTGCTGCTGGTACAACCGCCCATAGCTTAGTTCTCATTGGTTGCTGTATCTACTTTCGCATTTGGATCGATATATATTGGTTTATATTGGGTACTAATCGTACTCATTTGCACAAATGTTTCGTTAGGTTTGATCAAACCTAAATCTAAACGTGCATGTTCTTCAATCGCTTCACTTCCATTTTTTAAATCAAAAACTTCAGCCGCTAGAATACGATTGCGCTCTTTTAACTCAGTATTAATCTCTGCTTGTTGTTGGATCTGTTGAGTTAATGCTTGATGAGGGACATAGCCTCCCTCACCTAGCCAAAATCGATACTGTAAACTTGCGATCAAAACAACCGCCAGTAATAAAATCAACTTACTTGAAGTAGATTGAAAAACATCTAACATTGAAAACTCCCTACATCCTTCTTTTTAAAGGAAGATCTGTCACGAATTTTATCGGATTATTAATTCGTGAAGTTTCTCTCTTTTGTAAAGAAAGTTCATCAGGAGAATTCAACATAGATTCACGTTACCTTAGTTTAGACCTTTAAATTCAGCCTTACCACGGTAAGCCGCTTTGGTTAATTCTTCAATACGAAGCAATTGGTTATATTTTGCTACACGGTCAGAACGACAAAGTGAACCCGTCTTGATTTGACCAGCTGCAGTACCCACTGCCAAGTCAGCAATTGTTGAATCTTCAGTTTCACCAGAACGGTGAGAAATTACTGTCGAGTAACCATTTGCTTTTGCAAGATAGATTGCATCTAAAGTTTCAGTCAACGTACCGATTTGGTTGTATTTGATCAAAATAGAGTTACCTACTTTCTCATCAATACCACGTTGTAAAATCTTAGGGTTTGTAACGAATAAATCATCACCAACCAATTGGATCTTATCACCAAGGATTGATGTTAAGTAGCTCCAACCTTCCCAGTCAGATTCATCTAAACCATCTTCAATTGAGATAATTGGATACTGGTTTACAAGACCTGCAAGATAATCCGCAAACTGATTGCTTGTAAATGCACGATTGCCTTCGCCTTCTAAAACGTATTGACCGTTTTTGTAGAATTCTGAAGATGCACAGTCCAATGCAAGCATCATGTCTGAACCAGCTTTGTAACCTGTTTGTTCAATTGCTTGAAGGATTACAGTAATCGCTTCTTCATTAGAACGTAAGTTAGGCGCAAAACCACCTTCATCACCAACTGCTGTATTTAAACCTTGTTTCTTTAAAACTGATTTTAAAGAATGGAATACTTCAGCACCAGCACGTAACGCTTCAGAGAATGAAGTGAAGCCAACAGGCTCAATCATAAACTCTTGAATATCAACAGTGTTGTCCGCATGTTCGCCACCGTTGAGGATGTTCATCATCGGTACAGGCATGGTTAAAATTGTTTGACCACGAAGATCCGCGATGTATTGGAAAAGAGGAAGTTTCTTTTCTTCAGCAGCAGCACGTGCAGCGGCCAATGAAACAGCCAAAGTTGCGTTAGCACCTAATTTTTCTTTGTTTTCAGTACCATCAAGCGCGATCATTGTGTTATCAATGTCTTTTTGCTCAAAAACTGACTTACCCAACAAAGCATCACGAATCAATGTGTTAACGTTGTTAACTGCTGTACGTACACCTTTACCTAAGTAACGTGATTTATCACCGTCACGAAGTTCTAAAGCTTCACGAGAACCAGTTGAAGCACCAGATGGTGCACATGCACGACCAACAACCCCAGATTCTAAAATTACGTCTGCTTCGATGGTTGGGTTACCACGAGAGTCCAAAATTTCGCGTGCACGAATATCAACGATTTGGCTCATGAACAATTCCTCTGTTGAATGAATATTAAATTAAACCTTGATTTACATTGAGAACCCCCTTGTTAGAGGAACTCAAAGGGGAAAAACCGGCTTAATGTGTATCTAACTTTTTGAATCCTTTAACCAAAGTATCCAATTCTTTTAATTGCGCCAAGAATGGCTCAAGTTGTGATAAACGCAAAGCACATGGGCCATCACATTTCGCTTTTTCAGGATCAGGATGTGCTTCTAAAAACAAACCAGCTAAACCTGTTGCCATACCTGCACGTGCTAAAGTCGTAATTTGAGCACGGCGACCACCTGCAGAATCAGCTCGACCACCAGGTGTCTGCAATGCATGTGTTACATCGAAGAATACTGGAACATTCATTTCTTTCATGATGTCAAAGCCAAGCATATCTACAACTAAATTGTTATAACCAAATGCCGAACCACGCTCACAAAGAATGAGTTTGTCATTTCCAGCTTCTAAGCACTTATGCAAAATATGACGCATTTCATGAGGTGCAAGGAACTGTGCTTTCTTGATATTGATAATGGCTTGAGTTTTTGCCATTGCTTCAACAAGATCAGTCTGACGACTTAAAAATGCGGGTAGCTGAATAATATCTGCAACTTCAGCGACAGGTGCTGCCTGATATGGCTCGTGAACATCTGTGATAATCGGAACATTAAATTGTTTTTTAATGTCAGCAAGCCACTCAATGCCTTTTTCTAAACCAGGTCCACGAAAAGAGTTCAAGCTCGAACGATTTGCTTTATCAAAACTCGCTTTGAACACATATGGAATATCTAGGCGTTTGCAAATATCAATATAAGTTTCAGCAATTTCAAATGCTAAATCTTTGGACTCAAGTACGTTCATTCCGCCAAATAATACAAATGGCAAATGATTTGCCATTTGTATATCGCCTAAACGTACAACTTCTTGTGCTTTTAATTGTGACATTTAAACTTTCCCAGTTTATTTAAGCCTACATTACTTACTATTTTGATGCTGTTTTTTCGCAGCATCGATAAAGCTAGCAAATAATGGATGTCCATCACGTGGTGAACTTGTAAATTCTGGATGGAATTGTACAGCAATAAACCAAGGATGTTCAGGAATTTCTACAGTTTCAACCAAATGTTGCGCTGAAGAGTAACCAGAAATCTTCATGCCTGCTTCTTCAATCGCATCAATGAAACGGTTATTCATTTCATAGCGATGGCGATGGCGCTCAGTAATTTCTGCTTTACCATATACTTCACGAGTCTTAGTGCCTTCAACCAATTCAGATTTTTGTGCACCTAGACGCATCGTGCCGCCTAAATCAGATTCAAGACTACGTTGCTGTAATTCGCCACGCTCATCTAACCATTCAGTAATTAAACCGATGAGAGGATACTTAGTTGAACGATTGAACTCTGTTGAACTTGCCTCTGGCATAGCAGCAACATGACGAGCGAACTCGATAACTGCCAACTGCATTCCTAAACAAATACCCAAGAAAGGAATATTGTTCTCGCGCGCATATTGAATCGCTTTCATTTTGCCTTCAGTACCACGCTCACCAAAGCCGCCTGGGACCAGAATCGCATCAGCAGCATTTAAAACACTGATGTCTTGCTGCTCAAGATCTTCAGCATTGACATAATCAATCTGAACTTTAACGCGATTTTGAATACCTGCATGTAAAAGTGCTTCGTTTACAGATTTATATGCATCTGGTAACTCAACATACTTACCGACCATTGCAACACGAACTGTGTATTCAGGATTGAGTAATGCTTCAACTACATTATCCCAATCTTCTAGATTTGCTTCAGGAAGATCATTAAAGCCAAAACGCTCGCAGATCAAATCATCCACGTTTTGCTCATAGAAAGTACGTGGAATTTGGTAAATTGTTTTTGCATCTTTACATACAACAACTGCACGTGCCTCTACATTCGTAAACAATGCAATTTTACGCTTTGTATCAACATCAACATCATATTCAGTACGACAGATCAAGATATCTGGTTGAATACCGATTGAAAGAAGTTCTTTAACCGAGTGCTGAGTTGGCTTAGTTTTAAGCTCAGCAGCAGATTTAATATATGGCAACAAGGTCAAATGCATAAGCATGGTACGCTTATGACCAAGCTCAACCATTAACTGACGTACTGATTCCATAAATGGAAGTGATTCGATATCACCTACAGTACCGCCAATTTCTACAATGGCAACATCATAACCTTCGCCAGCACGCAATACACGTTCTTTGATGTTGTCTGTGATATGTGGAATAACTTGAACCGTACCACCTAAATAATCACCACGACGCTCTTTATTCAAAACATCCTGATAAACACGACCACTTGTAAAGTTATTCAACTTGGTCATTTTTGCACGACGTAGGAAACGTTCGTAATATCCCAAATCTAAGTCAGTTTCAGCACCATCCTCTGTGACAAAAACCTCACCATGCTGAAATGGGCTCATGGTGCCTGGATCGACATTGATATATGGATCCATTTTTACCATAGTGACTTTCAAGCCACGAGCTTCCAAAAGTGCAGCAACAGAAGCAGCAGAAATACCTTTACCTAGTGATGAAACCACACCACCAGTGACAAAAATAAAATGGGTCATTGAGTTTCTCGTACAATCGAGCCGAAATCGGCCTACAATGTTGGGCAATTTTACTGTACTCTGCCCCTATAAAGCAAAGTCAAACCGCATCAATTCAAAGAACTATAAACAACTGACTATTCTATCAGCATTTTCGATAAAAATTTACGGGATTTGTGGAGATTTAATACATAAATTGCTTTGGTTATTCCTAAATTTGGTTTCTGTCTTCAAAAATTATGCATATACGTGGTTCGAACCCACCAACTAATAAGCTTATCAGTGCAAGCATTTATAAAATATCAACAAACTCAGCTAGTATCAGTGATATTTTCAGATAATTTTGCTGTTATAATCGCAACGTCTTTATTTAATATGTTGTTTTAGCAATGGCAAATAAAAAACTTTTAATTTGTGCAGCAATCGCCACAGGTCTTTTATTGACAGCTTGTGTGAAAAAAGAAGAACCTAAAAATGAAGAGCAACAGTCTGAGCAATCGACTGAAACACAAATCACTGAACAGCAACCTGAGTCAGTAGAAACCAATCAACAGTTTGAAACACTAGAAAGTGTGGACACTGAAGAAGCTCCTGCACCTTCAGTTGAGACGATGCGAGAGGAAACAGAGAATACAACGACCGAAATTCGTCGTGAAACTCGTCCAGCTCAACCTCAAAACAATAGCACACCGACTGAAACCTCACGTACTGAATCAGCTAGACCTGCTCAAACTGAACCAAGTGCCCCTAGAACTGAGCAGCCTAAAGCGCCAAAACCTAGCGGTCCTAGCCAGTCTGAAGAAGATGCTGTTGCTGCTGCAATTGCTGCTGCGACCCCAGCTCTTAACAACTAATATGTTGTATAGCGTTAAAACCAAATGTTATGCGCCGCTTTAATTGCGGCGCATATTTTTTGTGGAGCTGATTATGAATAGTTTTTGAAAAAATCAGCCATTAAACGTGAAGCCCAAGATTTAACACTTAGACTTTCATAAAAGCCACAGTGACTTCCCTTCTTCGTCGTAATAACAACAATATTTTCCATTTGTTTAATTGTATCTTTATACGGCTCCAAATTTTTAATGGAACATACAGGATCATCTTCAGCATTCAAAATCATCAATGGAATTTTGATATTCTGAAATACATAAATCGGATTAATGGCCTTGCAATAACTCTGATAATCCTGATACCCAGCCATTTCAAAATATGCTTTCTCAAACTCTTCTAGACTTGTTGTCGCCAAAACTTTCTCTAGTGATGGAACTCGACTCCAAATATTCTTATATGGCTCAATAAAGTGTTTGAATAATTTTTTTGTCATTACCTTACTATAAAAAGGATGGACATTTTTAAATCCTATTTCAGTGTCATAGCCTGGGCACATCGCAAAAGCAGCTTTAAAAGGCGTATTTTCTGCTTGCTCGCCAAGATGACGTACTAACAAGCCAGTACCAGCAGAAGAACCAACCGCATACAAATCTGACTTTGGAAATAGTTTTTGGATATGATCCAACTGCTCTTTAAGATCACTGGTTGAACCAAACAAAGAAATCTGTGGAACTGGCATTGGTAAACCTGCATGACCTCGACGCAGACACAACGCGATTCGCCAACCCGTATATTCGTGTAAATCCTTAACCAATTCACGCATACTCTCAGGCGTACCTGTAATCGTATGCATCATCACAACTGTTGGCGTGTCTTTAGGAAGATTAAAACCATACCATGCAATTGCAGTAATACCGCCATCATGCATAGTGAGTTGATCAATTCGATCATATTCAAGCTTGACTGTTTTCTTTCTAATCACGTCAAAATATAAAAGGTGAACATGTGTATTGCTCAACCAAGGTGTTGGGCGATATTTTCGTTTTAATTGAGGTAATTTTTCTAAAACATCTTTAATTTTCCCTTGCGGGTGATAGTACATTTTTGGAAGTTCTGCACCTAATGCAAAATCAAATAATTCCGAACCTAGAACTTTAAGTTTATTTAGAGTGGATATGCCCATAATTTCATTCCTCCCTCTATGTTAGGGGTTAAACGATTGCCGCACTATATCTGCGACTTGTTTCCCCCAAATTGCATAAATTTCACGACTTGGATGAAAACCATCTGCTGCCATTGATATGTTTAATGCCTGAAAAACCTCGATGTCATATGAAATAAATCTAAATTGTTGTTGTGAAGCTAACCATTGTTGTAAGGTGTTATTCATCTGTTCTGCGTATCTTCCAAACAACCATGCTAAAGGTTGAGGTAATGCTGGAAAATGCTGCATCGGTGGTACTCCTGATACAATAACCAATTTTGGCCGAAAACGGTTTTGTATTTGAGTAAATAATTGTTTTTGTTGTTTTATCCATGTACCTAGAGATGTCAATTTGGTGATATCATTAACACCTATTGACGTTACAATTACATCATAATCACACTCATCTATCTCAACTATTGCTTCACATACTTGCTGGGTTGTAAGCCCCGTTCTAGCATGCAACCTCCATTTCAATGTATAGTCATTTTTGAGCTCAGAAAGAATCGCACCTGATAATGCTTCTTCCTGCCTCTCTACGCCAACACCAGCTGCCGCTGAATCACCCAATATAAGTAAAGACAGTGGTTTTCCCTCGCCCACAAGCCCATCTCTATCACCCTGTGGTTCAGGTAATAATGGCGTTCGTTTACGTACGATCATGCCTTGACTAATCAAAACAGGTAATAAAACAATAGTTGATAAGTTTAGCCACATTTTAATAGTCTCAATATTACTTAGGCTATTTTATTTTGATGAATTTGATTGATACTTAGCAAATCGTGCACCCATCTGTTCAGCCAATGCAGCTAAACCACTCATTGGTCGAATCATTACTTCAAAGTCAATGATTTTACCTTGTTCGTTAAAACGAATCATATCAATACCCTTAAGCGATTTCCCACTTACATCGGCACTAAATTCCAACACTACATTTGCACCATCTTCAGTATAAAATTCACGGTGATAAGTAAAGTTTTCAAAAACCTGTATCACATTGGTCAAAATAAAGAAAACCACTTGTTTCCCCTCATAAGGCTTATAAGCAACAGGAGAACGAAACACGACATCTTCAGCCAATAAATCATTTAAATTTGCGAGGTCACCAGTGTTAATCATCTGATGCCATTTTTCTAAAGCTCGCTTGGTTGTATCAATTGTCATTGTTTTTTCCTTATCATTAGACTCATAAAATTAGAGACATTCCTAACAAAAAAGAATGTCTCATTGTTTCATTTATAGCACTGCCGCGAGTTCAGCACCTTGGCGAATTGCACGTTTGGCATCCAACTCACCTGCTTCTTTTGCCCCACCAATCAAATGCACATTTTTACCATCAGCTTTGAGTTGATCGTACATCGCTGTATACGATTCCTGACCAGCACAAATCACGACATTATCGACTTCAAGTACGATTTGATGATCATTCACAGTTATATGCAAACCTTGATCATCCACTTTGTCATAGCTTGCCCCTGCTACCATTTTGACGTCACGATGTTTTAGACCTGTTCTATGAATCCAACCTGTGGTTTTACCCAATCCTGAACCAACAGCAGCTGTTTTACGCTGCAATAGATAAATCTCACGTTCAGATTTCTCTAATTCAGGTTGCTTTAAACCACCAACATTTTCATATGAGGTATCAATTCCCCACTCTGCATAGAATTTTTCTGGATTTAAGCTTCCACTTTCACCTTCATGACTTAAATATTCAGCCGTATCAAATCCAATACCGCCTGCGCCAATGATTGCTACACGCTTACCCACAGGTACACGCTCTTTCAATACTTGCAAATAACTTAAGACTTTTGGATGGTTGATCCCTTCAAACTGTAGTTGACGAGGCGTGACACCCGTAGCCACGACGATCTCATCATAATCAGCTTGACTCAATTCCTCATAGGTCACGGTGTGATTGAGGACTAGTTCGATATTTGGCTGCAACTCGATTTGGCGTTTAAAATAACGCAAGGTTTCATAAAACTCTTCTTTCCCAGGAATGGTTTTGGCAATATTAAATTGTCCACCAATTTGATCACCTGAATCAAAAACCTTAACTTTATGGCCACGACTCGCAGCATAAACTGCAAAACTCAATCCAGCTGGTCCAGCACCAATTACTGCGATATTTTTTTCAACATTCGCTTCTTTAAATATAAGCTCTGTTTCATAGCATGCACGTGGATTAACCAGACAAGTAGCCACTGTCATAGAAAAAATATGATCTAAACACGCTTGGTTACACCCAATACAAGTATTAATCTCATCACTACGACCCTGACTCGCTTTAAGAACAAACTCTGCATCTGCCAACATCGGACGTGCCATAGAAATCATATCTGCATGACCAGAAGCCAATACGTATTCTGCCATTTCAGGCGTATTAATCCGATTCGATGTAATTAATGGAATAGAAACAGAACCTTTTAATTTTTCTGTGACCCATGTAAATGCTGCGCGTGGCACTTTAGTTGCGATCGTTGGAATACGAGCTTCATGCCAGCCTATGCCTGTATTAATAATTGTTGCACCAGCTTGTTCTATTGCTTTCGCAAGCTGTATCACTTCTTCTAGACTTGAACCGCCCTCAACTAAATCCAACATTGAAAGACGATAAATGATAATAAAGTTTTCCCCGACCAAATCTCGCGTACGCTTCACAATCTCAATTGGAAAACGAATACGATTTTCGTAGCTACCACCCCATTCATCATCACGATGATTGGTACGTGCTGCAATGAACTCATTGATCAAATAACCTTCTGAGCCCATAATTTCAACACCATCGTACCCAGCATATTGGGCCAGTTTTGCACAATTAGCAAAATCATCAATAGTCTGCTGGACTTCAGCAGAACTTAACGCTTTTGGCTTAACTGGATTGATAGGCGCTTGAATTGCTGATGGCGCAACATTATTTGCTTGATACGAATAACGACCCGTATGAAGAATCTGCATTGCAATCTTACCACCAGCATCATGCACTGCTTGAGTAACAACTTTATGCTTTTCTGCCTCTTCGATACTATCCAATTTAGTGCCATGTGCAAAAACAACACCATCATCATTAGGAGAAACACCTCCAGTAACGATTAAACCAACGTCACCTCTAGCACGCTCTGCATAAAAAGCCGCCATGCGCTCGTAACCTTGCGGTGCTTCTTCTAAACCAATGTGCATAGACCCCATAAGCACACGGTTTTTTAAAGTGGTAAAACCTAAATCTAATGGCTCTAATAAATGTGGATAAGCCGACATGTGTTCTCCTCTGGCGAGCAATTTGCTAGCTAATGCAACTTGTTGCATAGATTTATAAACAAGATTTGATTTTTATGCAACATATTGCATAATTCTGATGAGTCATTTTTATATTGGATCAACATGTCACTCGCCCACGTTTTATTGACGAGCCTACTAGAAAAGCCAAGTACAGGTTTCGAGCTAGCTCGTCGTTTTGATCGCTCAATGGGCTTCTTTTGGAATGCGACGCATCAGCAAATCTATAGAGAACTCAATGGTATGCTGAAAAAAGGATGGATATCTACAATAGAAGAACAAGCTGCAAATAGTAGGAAAAAAACCTATCAAATCGAACAGTCTGGACGGATACAACTTGCCTCGTGGATAGAAGAGCAAAGTGAACCAGCCCAGCTTCGTGATGACCTTATGGTCAGATTAAGAGCCGAAGCTCAACTCGGTGGTAATAAAATTTTGCCAGAATTGGAACGACATTTAATATTACATAAGGAAAAATTAAGCCTTTATCAAGCAATTCATGATAAAGATTTTAAAAACAATGAACCTACTAATCGTGTTCTGTTTATTCATAAAATGATCCTAGAACTCGGTATCATTAAAGAAAATGAATGGATAAAATGGTTAGAACAAATGATTCCTCAACTGAAAAAGTTTGAAGAACAAAACGAAATTGGAGAAAAATAATGCCGTTTTATACCATGCCTGATCAAGAAAAATTATTTGTTCGACGTGTAGGTGAAGGTGAACCCGTACTCGTCTTATCGGGACTCGGTATGCAAAGTTGGCAGTGGCTTCCTTTTTTATTTGCTAGTCGTAAACAATATGAATTTATTATCCCTGATTGGCGTGGTTTTGGCGGCTCTAAGGATTGTGCAATTCCTCACTTAGATGCCATTTCAAGTCATTGGAATGATATTGATACGCTGATTAAACTATTAAAATTGGATCAATTCATTTTGATGGGCTATTCAATGGGTGCAACAACTGCAATGCACGGAATGAAACATGGCCAATTATCGCAAAAACTTAAAGCCTATCTTCATATTGATCAAACGCCTAAAATTTCTGTAGATGAATCTTGGCAATACGGTTTATTTGGAGAAAAACAACCTCAATTTAAAAAGCTTCTCAAGCAAATTCAGACGCTATTATTAGACTATAGACACGCCTTAAAACTCGAAGATTTGCCTAATGATATTCGATTTAAACTAGTGAGTTTATGGGGGGCATTTATTGAGCTCCAAAGTAACAACAAATACAGCCCAAAGGTGTTTAAGCTCGCGCTACACCGTCCTTTTTTACAAAAGTATTTACTACCTATACAGCGTCTAGACTATTTACTTTGGTATGTTGAAAACTATTTAAATCACAACGAAGATTACAGAGATGCGATTAGCCAAATAGACTGCCCAACTACTTTTTTTATAGGTCGCGAATCGACTCTCTATCCTGAAACAGGACAAACTTTAATTGCTGAAAGTCTAATGAATGCAAATACTGTATATTTTGAACGTTCAGGACATACACCTTTGATTACAGAACCAAGAAAATTCACTCAAGAGATAGGTCTATTTCTTTCAGCACATTCAAGTCATGCGGCATAATGAATGATAAATAAAATTACTAGCCAATCTCTTTGAATTGGCTAGTAATATTTCAACATCACTTTTTTGATCTCATTTGTTCTGCAACATCTAATAAAGCTTGTTCAGTTTTATCCCAACCTAAACAACCATCAGTCACCGATTGTCCATATGTCATATCGCAAGAAATCTTTTGATTCCCATCAACCAAGTGACTTTCAATCATCACACCACGAACTTTGGACTCAGCACGTTCTGCAATGATTTGCTTTAAAACATTCGGTTGTTGTAATGGATCCTTACCACTATTTCCATGACTACAATCAATCACCAATGCTGGTAAATGCTTATGCTTAAAATGCATTGCTTGAATTGATGCTAAGTCATAATTTGTGCCTTGGTTAGAACCGCGTAAAATTAAATGCGGTAATGGATTACCATTGCTATGAAGAATTGCAGGTAATCCCTGTTGTGTCATTCCTAAAAATTGATGACCATTTAAAGCAGATTGAATTGCATCTAAAGCAATCTGAATCGAACCATCCGTACCATTTTTGAAGCCAATGCTATATGGCATATGACTCGCAATTTCACGGTGGATTTGTGATTCGCTGGTACGTGCGCCAATTGCGCCCCAGGCCAATAAATCATCGAAGTAACCTGTAGCCATTGGGCTTAATATTTCGCTTGCAATAGGTAATCCTTTTTCAATGAGCTGTAAATAAAGCTCACGAGATTTTTCTAAACCTAATTGTAAATCTGATGATCCATCTAAATTTGGGTCATATAAGAAACCTTTCCAACCTACTGTTGTGCGAGGCTTCTCAATATATGCTCGCATCACGAGAAATATCTGATCTTTCACTTGTTCTTGTAGTTGTTGTAAGCGATCAGCGTACTCTAATACAGCAATAGGATCATGAATCGAACAAGGCCCTGTAATTACCATTAAACGAGGATCATGACCTGATAAAATATTTTGAATCGTTTGACGATGTTTTGAAATCTGCTGCGCTAAAGTAGCGGACAAGGGATACTGCGCTTTGAGCTGTGTAGGTAAGCTGAGCATTGATTCTTTTGTATGCGTTTGTGGTTGTGTCAAAGCAGTATTTAAAGCATTCATTTTCATTTCCTTTGGACTGCTAAACAGTCCGAATATTTATTTGAGCAAGTGTGATCTAAGCGACGTTGATTTCTTCGCAAAGTAAAACCAAGAAGTCTTGCTAAAATATGAAACGTTAAATGTATACATGATGATTCTCCTAAGGTAATGATTGTTAAAGCATAAAAAAACCTGATCGGTGTTGCCGATCAGGTATTAACTGGTTGGGCAACCCTTTTTGCTGCCCGAAACGCATCAGGCAACTATCAATAGTGCCAAAAGTAAAAGTATGCGTTTGTGTTCAAAGTATGCTTTAACATATTTATTTCAAATATCAAAAAATATCTCTTAAATCTAAATTACGCACTATTTCACCATTTGACAAGTGTTTTTAGCAAATATTTTGTAGTTTCTAGCGTACAAGACCATCTGGTTGCAAGATAATAAGTGATGCTCCACATAAAACCACAACTACCCCCAAGAGATCCCAACGGGTCAGCATGACTTGATCGACATAGCGCAACCACATTAACGCTGTAAATATATAAATACCGCCATAGGCTGCATAAATACGACCAGATGCTACTGGATGCAGTGTCAGTAACCAGACAAAAAGAGCTAGACTCAATGCTGTAGGTATCCACAACCAATGAGATTTGCCCTGATTCAAAATTAAATACGGGAAATAGCAACCTAAAATTTCAGCAATTGCTGTAATGAAAAATAACCCAAATACCTTAAGTACTTGGGTTATTGAGTAAGAGACTTCAAACATTAAGCAGGTTCAGCACTCGGGTTGATATGATCTTCAAATACTTCCAACTTCAAGCCAACCTCTTTGCCATCTTCCATTTTCACAGAAACCGCAACGTTGCCACCATGCTCGGCTAGCTCACCAAACAGAATCATTTCAGCAAGCGGTTTTTTCAAGTGTTCCTGAATCAAACGTTGCATAGGACGAGCACCCATGAGACGGTCATAACCATTGGTTGACAACCAGTCACGTGCACTTTGATCTACCTCTAAGACGACCTGTTTTTCATCTAACTGGGCTTGCAACTCAGTTAAGAATTTATCTACAACTGATTCGATAACAGTGGTTGGAAGAGATTTGAACTGAATCACACCATCCAAACGATTACGGAATTCAGGCGAGAATGCACGTTTCATTGCATCCTGATTGTCAGCACTATGATCTTGCTCAGTAAAGCCAATACTTGCACGAGAAATACTTTCTGCACCGATATTGGTTGTAAGCACAATAATCACATTTCTAAAATCAGATTTACGTCCATTATTGTCCGTCAATGCACCATGATCCATCACTTGTAATAACAAGTTGAAGACATCAGGATGTGCTTTTTCAATCTCATCAAGTAACAATACACAATGTGGATTCTTATGGATCGCGTCAGTGAGCAAGCCACCTTGATCATAACCAACATAACCTGGAGGCGCACCAATCAAACGAGAAACTGCATGACGCTCCATGTATTCAGACATATCAAAACGCACAAACTCGACACCTAACAATTTAGCCAACTGTTTGGTCACTTCAGTCTTACCGACACCTGTAGGACCTGCAAACACAAAACTGCCTACAGGTTTGTCTGGCGCTTTTAAACCTGCACGGGATAGCTTAATCGCTGATGCTAGTGCTGTAATTGCTTCATCTTGACCAAATACAACACGCTTTAAATCACGCTCTAAGTTTTCAAGTACAGTCTTATCATCTTTAGATACAGTTTTCGGTGGAATACGTGCAATTTTTGACACAATATCTTCAATGTTTTCAACAGAAATCATTGAACCATCCACTTCTGCTTTTAAGCGACGTTGAGCACCCGCTTCATCAATCACATCAATTGCCTTATCTGGCAAAAAGCGATCATTAATGAATTTAGCAGAAAGCTCTACCGCTGCAACAAGCGCCTTATCTTCATACTCAACATGATGGAAGTCTTCAAATTTTCCTTTTAAACCGCGCAAAATTTCAATCGTTTCATTAATGCTTGGTTCATTTACATCAACCTTTTGAAAACGACGTGATAAAGCATGATCTTTTTCGAATACCTGACGATACTCTTGGAATGTGGTTGATCCAATACAACGTAAACTACCATTTGCCAAAGCTGGTTTAATTAAATTCGATGCATCCATGGTACTGCCCATACTAGAGCCTGCACCAATAATCATATGAATTTCATCAATGAACAAAATGGCATTTGGATTTTTTTTCAAGGCATTCAACAGTTGTTTTAAACGCTTTTCAAAATCACCACGATATTTAGTACCAGCAACTAACGCACCAATATCCAAACTATACACTTCAGCATTTGCAAGTGGTTTCGGCGCCTTACCATTGACAATTAACCAAGCTAGACCTTCGGCAATCGATGTTTTACCAACACCAGGATCACCGACTAAAAGCGGATTATTCTTACGGCGACGACATAGGATTTGTGCCGCACGCTCAATCTCTTTCTCGCGTCCAATTAAAGGATCTGTTTTACCTTTTTGAGCTTCGACATTTAAGTTAAGCGTATATTGCTCCAATGGCCCAGCACTCGCTGAAGCACCATTTTCACCTTCAATGTCTTCTACTTCTTCTTCGACCTGAATCTCATCTTTACGTGTACCATGAGACAAGTATTGAGTTAGCGTCAAACGGTTAATTTGATGACGTTTAAGCAAATAAACAGCAAAAGAATCTCTTTCTGAATACATTGCTACGAGAACATCTGCACCTTCGACTGTTCGATCTCCACCACTCGATTGAACATGGAAGATCGCACGTTGTAAAATTCGATCAAAACTCTCTGTTGGATGAGGCGCTTGTTCACTATTGTCACCAAGCTTTGGGGTATGTTGCTCTACATATTCCTCTAGTTCTTTACGTAGCGTAACGATATCAGCACCACATGCTTTTAGAGCATTCACGGCTGAATCGTTATCAAGTAATGCAAGCAACAAATGTTCTACTGTCAGAAACTCATGTCTCTTTTGACGAGCCATGCTAACAGCCAAACGTAGCGATACTTCTAATTGACGACTGAGCATGTAACCCCCTTATATTTTGGGCCTATCAAAAAAAGACGAATCTTAAACTGAAAAGCCGATTATGGACTGATCCACTTGAGTATCAATAACCGTTATCTAATACACGTTTATGAATCTCTTCGCTTCATAATCTACTGTTAGCATTAGTTGAGCATATTGGTCAAGATTCAAAACAAAGTATTGTTGTAAAATTTCAATTACAAAGAGAATATAAACCATCTAATTGTTCAAAAATAAGACAAATCGATCAAAATATAGATTCTATCAAATTGTCTTTTTAACTCGTCACTTGGACATTCCGCCATCCTTATCAGTTAGCAAGCTCCACAAAAGCTGTGCTTCTTTTAAGTCTATCACTCATAACTTATGAGCCATATCATGGCGCAAGGTCCTGCGCATGAGGCAAAGGCGTTGTTCTTAACCCTTTCACTCACAACACAGTTGCTCGCCTTGCGCATGAGGAATATATTCCGCAAGAGCGGTGCTTTTCTTAACACTTTCACTCACAGCATAGCCGTTCGCCTTGCGCAGCTAAAAAGCGTTGCTTTTCTTAACGCTGCTCAGGTTCGATTTGGCACAGTAATGGATGACCTTGTGATCGTGCATAATTATTCACCTGATTTGCCTTGGTTTCGGCAATATCACGAGGATAGATCCCTGCCGTACCCTTACCTTCATAGTGAACCGTCAGCATCACCTGACTTGCCTGATCAAAGTCCATGCCGAAATAACTTTGCAGGACTTCTATCACAAAGTCCATTGGTGTGTAGTCATCATTCATTAGAACAACCGCATATAACGGCGGTCGTTTTAATTCTGGTGGTGCAGTTTGTACAACCACCTCACCCTCATGCTCCTCGTGCGAATCACTTAAACGAGGATTTAAGTGCCAATCAACATAACCCGATTGTTGAAACGAGTTTTTTACTTCACTTAAATTCATTTGACGTTTATATCTTCGCATATTGAACACTTAATCTTTAAATTTACTGAGCATTTGCTTCAGCTTGAGGAATTTCTGATACAAAAGCAGAATTTAATTCTACAGGTTGACCACGTTGCCAGCTAAACCGTTTAATCACTGGTGTTCCAGATCCACTTAAACGAACTTCAATAAATTGAGGTGTAAATCCTTTTGGCATCGTCCAGCGTCCAGTCAAACGTTCAAAGTCTTCAAAGTTAAAACTTTTATCTTCTAAAGGTACATCTAGAATTTCAGTATTTCGGATCAAACGTAATTCAACAGTACCACTAGCACGGCGTTTATTCGGGCTCACTTGCACCAAATCAATTTGATATTCAAAAGCATTTTCAGGTAACGATTTAATAGCAAGATTCTGTATCGTTAAGCTGACACCACCTCGTTGTTTCAATATTTCACGGTAAATCGCATTCATCCCTTGAAACTGGGTTTTCTCCGCATTGGCTTGATTGATCGCTTTAAACAAGTCATCAGCATTACTTACAGCCATATCTCGCTCTTGAATAGCTGTATTCAAACTTCTATTCATCGAGTCCAAGGCCGTCTTTTGCTTTTGGACAACTTCAACGAGCTGCTCAGCATCTGCATCATAACCAACAACGGTTAATCCTTGACGATGGCCAACAGTATAGCCAACCATGAAACTACCACCAATTAAAATTGCAGCAGCAATTAACAAAGGTAAATTTGATTTTAAGAATTTGTTTTTCTCAACGGAACTGTCTGGTGAATTCGTCGGTTCAACGTTTTCCATCTTCATCTCTATCGTTATGATCTACATCAAAGCACACATTTAAATCCAAATTTAAATGTGTGTGAAGTAAAAAAGCGTTTTTTATGGTAATAAACCAATGCCTTCTAAACCAGTTGCTTCATCAAAGCCAAACATCAAGTTCATATTTTGAACAGCTTGTCCAGCAGCACCTTTCACTAGATTATCTTGTGCAACCAAGATAATGAGTTTACTTGGTTGAGGACGGTATAATGCAATTCTAAGCTCATTTGCGCCTCGGACGCTACGAGTCTCTGGAGAACTATTTGCTGGCATAACATCAACAAATCTTTCGTCCTTATAAAAATCTTCATACAACACTTGTAGATCTTTTTGCTGACCTTGCTCAGTTAAATCAACATAAATCGTGCTTAACATACCACGAATCATAGGTACTAAATGAGGCACAAACACCAGTTGATCAAACTGACTTTTTTGTCCCGATATATTTTCCAATGCCTCAACAATTTCTGGATGATGACGATGTCCTGCAACACCATAAGCTTTGAAATTATCAGCATTTTCAGTATAAATCATACCAAGACTAGCTTTACGTCCTGCACCTGACACACCCGATTTAGCATCGACAATAATACTTTGTGTGTTAATCAAACCCGACTGATCTTTTATCAGTGGTGCGAGTCCAAGTTGTACAGTTGTTGGATAACACCCAGGATTACCGATCACTTCAGCTTGTTTAATTTTCTCACGATTGAGTTCAGTTAAACCATACGCTGAAGACTGAAGAACCTCTGGGCAAGTATGTTGCATACCATACCATTTCTCGAACTGCTCAAGATTTTGCAAACGAAAATCAGCTGCGAGATCAATTACTTTAGTACCTGCTGCAATTAGCTCTTCAGCATGTTGCATAGCGACACCATGCGGTGTAGCAAAGAAAATTACATCACATTTTTTTAACTGATCTAAGTCAAGATCTGAAAACTCTAAATCAGTATGTCCACGTAAACTTGGGAACATATCTGCAACACGCTTTCCGGCTTCTGTACGTGAAGTAAGAATACTGACTTGAACTTGTGAATGTCTTAATAATAGACGTAATAGCTCAACCCCTGTGTATCCAGTCCCACCAACAATACCAACAGAAATCACGTGTCACACCTTTAGCTTTAATTGAGGTAAGCAAATAGTATGGCAGTTTGCCTTGTTTTACACAATCTACAAGCCACTAACTTATAAGAAATTAATGATCAATGATAGAATTAACAGCAATCTATTCGCATATCACCCCAAAATCATATATAAGAATTAAAAGCTTTTTTATTTTATTCGAATAGATTTTACCATTGGTCAAGAAATACTATTGAATCAAGGACAGATTCGCATAGAATAAAACCGCGTAGAAATAATAATTTTCATGGATGCAAATTTTTTTTGGAGAGCTGGAATGCCTTCTTTGATGTTAGAACAAAGATTACATCATCATATTTGTTTAGGCTTGAGTGTCATTTTACTCGGCACCACTTTAGTTGGTTGTGGTAGCGGTGAAAGTAAAGCGAATAAAGAATCTCAACCAGAAGAGGTTATTGTTCCTAAGCCAAAAGATTTCAACATTAAAGTGCCGATTGAGATGCGTAATGTCGTGCTAAAGGTGTTTGATAATTCTGATAACAAATTAGTGCTTGAGCAAAATGTCATTACCACTACAAATTTAAAAGTGACTCTACCTTATATTTTAGACAGAAACCGCTTATATCGTGTTGAGATCTCTACAACTCCTAGTTCTATTGTATATAACTTCCTCACGAGTAAATACGAAAGCATGAACTTTACTTGGCGAGCTTTGGTAAAGGTTGATGTAAGCAATCTAACTCAAGCAATTTTTATCAATCCAAGTTCTGAAGCGATATATCAAAGAGCATTGGTACGTTCAGGACAATTACCTACTGATGAAAACCAATATCCTATGCTCATCACAGCAAATCAACTTGATCTTGCGACAGGTGATGTAGATGCCGCACTATTAAGTGCCTTTAAAAATCTTGATATCCCAAATGTAGAAGCAACTACTCTTTTTCACGTATTTTCACCTCAAGATGCTCATTTAAAAACTGCTTTATACGCAAACACCTATCTGAGTTTTGGTTATTTACGTCAGTGGGCCAACACATACCCAGACAATAGCTTTGTCGAATTTGCTCATAATCTGGCTATTGATTTAAGAGATGGTTACCTGGATGGAAAAACGCTTCGTGGTGATCCAGCACCTTTAACTTCACTGGTCGCAACCACACCTGACAACATTGATCCCGCCAAAAACACAATTATTGGTATTGGAACCACTCAAAAAAATGCGCGTGAGCAATATGCAGCTTCATTAAAGCAGGCAGTTCTTGAGCTTGCTGACTCTTTTAACCAAAGCAGCACTAATCCCAAAAACTACAGCAACTTACAACAACGCACTTATGCTGGTGTCATGCCAATTGCTGATCCATCCACACCCTCAAGTGTTCGCTTGAATGGTGCTGGTGATTATCGTCGTGCTGTCGGTTTTGCAGATACCAGTGCAACATGTAATGGCTCAATCTACCCTTGTAAACAAGGTTTAATCGGCATCAATCTGATTAATCACTCTTTACCAACGATTGAATATCTCATTGGTCATTACCAAGACAGTACCCAAAATTGTCAGCTTAATGTTCGAGCCGATGGCTGGATTGAACTGATAAAAGATAATCAAAAGTTTCGATCCAAGTTAGATGGTGACAGCACAGATAATTTATTAAGAGTTAATAAAGCTGATCACGAATATCTGCTAAATAGCAGCTCCCCTGAGCCTAAGCAAGGCGAACTTCAATATGAATTTGTGCAATTACACCTTAAAGAAAATCAAGTATTAAGTGCCAGTGCAGGTTTGGATAGTCGAAAAGCACCAGACCAATTACAAAGTACACAGTTACAATGTAATTTCAGCTAATCATACTTAAATCAGGCAATTGAAACATCATTTTTGATTGCCTGATTTAGATTAAGAAATCAAATTTTCATTCATTGTTAGAAATATTAATTTTTATTGTCATTAAACCGTCATCAAATGTTAACCAAAACTTCATATCTATTAATTAGTTTACTTATCAACTAATTTTTAGAGAAAAAACTTTGAAACTAAAACCATTACTTTTACCTATATTAATCACCTCCCTATTATTTACCGCATGTGGCGGAGATGACAATAATTACTCATCATCAAATCAACCTTTAGAAAAACCAAAGCCACCCGTAACAACACCTCAATTTGATGGTGAACTTCTTGAAGTTGGTGCAAATGGTAATGTTAGTGAATTTGGCGGAGCAACTCGTTTAAAAAAAGAACGTACTCAAGCAATGCGAGAGTCTCTGAGTGACAAAACCGTCAAGCATGTAATTCTATTTATTGGTGATGGTACGAGCGATTCTGAAATCACCGCAGCACGAAACTATGCAGAAGGCGCGGCTGGTTATTTTAAAGGCTTGGACGTCTTACCTTTCACTGGAAGCTATACGACTTATTCATTTAATAAAGATGGCGAAGTTGATTACGTGACCGACTCCGCAGCATCAGCAACTGCATGGGCTTCTGGAATTAAAACTTATAACAATGCCTTAGGCCTAGATATTCGCGGAAACCATCATGCAACACTATTAGAGCTAGCAAAAAAAGCTGGATTTGCGACAGGTAATGTAACCACCACAGAGCTGCAAGATGCAACCCCTGCCGCTTTAGTCTCGCATATCAGCGCACGTAAGTGTTATGGACCAAATGAAACCACTAAACGTTGTCCTGAAAGCGCATTGGAAAATGGTGGATTAGGTTCGATCACAGAACAGCTTTTAACAACACGTGCTGACGTTACTTTAGGTGGCGGCAAGAAAACATTCTATGAAGTTGCAAAAGCAGGTCCTTTCAAAGATAAGACCTTACTTGAACGCGCAAAATTAGAAAATTATCGTATTGTTGAAGACCTAAACTCGTTAAAAGCAGTTGATAGTGCCAATCAAAACCAGCCTTTACTCGGCTTATTCGCCGATGGCAACCTTCCTGTTATCTGGAGTGGTCCAGTAACACAATTAAATGGACATAAAAAAGGTGCCGAAAGCTGCCGAGATAATAGTGCCTTTTCTATTCAAACACCACGCTTGGCACAAATGACAGAAAAAGCGATCGAGCTATTAAGCAACAATGAAAAAGGCTTCTTTTTACAGGTTGAAAGCGGTTCTATTGATAAACGAAATCATGCAGCCGATCCGTGTGGACAAATTGGTGAAACTGTACAGCTTGATGAAGCCATTCAAGTTGCTCTTAAATTTGCAAAAGAACACGGCGAGACATTGATTGTTGTAACAGGTGATCATGCACATACAAGCCAAATTATACCAATAAATGGAGATAGCCCAGGACAGACTGCAGCTCTGAAAACCAAAGATGGGGTTGCAATGGCAATCAACTATGGCACCGCTCCAGAAGGTTCAAGTCAACATCATACTGGTGCACAAGTCCGTATTGCGGCTTATGGACCACGTGCTGCGAACGTATCTGGCTTACTAGATCAAACAGATTTATTCTTTATTATCCGTGATGCGTTAGGCATTCAACAAAACGCCTCAAGATAAACAGTACCAATTAAGGCGACCACAATATTTGTGGTCGTTTTTATCTATGGAAATTGAGTCATGCACATAACCACTAATGTGAATGCTATACTCTTTCCAACATGATGATTCAAGCTTAAATTTGATGCCAATCGCAAAGAAAATTCCTAAACTTCTTATTTATTTAAGACTCATCCTTGGCATACTCATTGTTATTATTACCCTAATGCAAATCAAATTTTATCCCATTTACACTGTAATCTTCCTGACATTAGGACTTCTCAGTGACATTTTTGATGGCATCATCGCTCGACATTTGGGCATCTCGGATCAGAATCTACGTAGATTAGACTCAAATATTGACCAAATTTTCTTTATCTGTGCGATCAGTGCAATTTATTTACAGCAACCAGAATTCTTTAAACAACATATTTTTCCAATCATTATTTTAATTATCTTTGAAGCATTCACTTATATCATCAGCTACTTTAAATTTAAGAAAGAAATTGCAACTCATACGATAGGAGCAAAAATATGGACTTTATTTTTATTTGCATTGCTGGTTCAAATCACACTTACAGGACAATCACAACTTTTATTTAACGCAGTTATTTGGCTAGGAATTCTGACACGCATTGAAATTATCGCAATCATTCTCACACTCAAGCAGTGGCAGAATGATGTACCTAGTCTCAAACAAGCTCTTCGTTTAAGACAAGGATTAGAAATTCAACGCAATCGTTTTTTTAATGGTTAAATAAACCAATCAGACGCTATTATTTTTGATAGTACCAACTCGGTAATTGAACCTGCTTCAACTGTTTACGATGTTCGATGTAATTTGGATCATGTTTCGCAACTTCAGCCCAAAAAGCTTCACTATGATCAAAATGTTTGGTATGTGCCAATTCATGCACACAAACAGAGCGAACAATCGACTCAGGCATCAAAACCAAAGCTGCATTTAACATGATGTCATGTTTAGA
Source organism: Acinetobacter haemolyticus (assembly GCF_003323815.1). NCBI lineage: Bacteria > Pseudomonadati > Pseudomonadota > Gammaproteobacteria > Moraxellales > Moraxellaceae > Acinetobacter > Acinetobacter haemolyticus. The sequence goes on along the minus strand of NZ_CP030880.1, from coordinate 1,721,917 downwards.
GGTACAACTTCCCCACCTTGTCTTTGGTTTTCGGACTGTACACGCTTGGTAAGGCAAGCCGATTTCTCGGCTGATTTGATTTAAATATTCAGGTAAAAATTGTTTTGCATAAGCCAATACCGCTGCTTGTAGTGCTTTTTCAGACTCTATCTCTCGAATAAATAACGTCTGTAATTCCCAATTAAATATAAAGATGTGGCGTTGTTTTTGTTTCACAATAGAGAATGATTGAGTATGGGCGAATAATACCAATTGCTCAGGAAAAGTGGATGTTTGAAGCAGTTGCTGTTGTTGCTTTGCCCATGTAGCCAAAAGCCATGGTTCGGATTGATTTAAAAATTGTTGAATCTGACGTTTAGTACAAAACAGCGGTACCGTCAAACGAATGCCAGTTGGCTCGACACGCAAACGCAAATTTCTCGCCCTTGCATGTCGAACTACTTTGACTTCTGGTAATGGCGTTTCTACAGAAACAGATACCATTACTGCGCTACACGCTCTTCAATTCCATTATTGGTTGCAACAATTGCGATCGTTGCTGCATTGAGTGCGAAAATACCATTGGTTACAACACCTGGGATGTTATTTAATGTTTTCTCTAACTCAATTGGATTGAGGATATTTAAATTATAAACATCCAAAATCACATTTCCATTATCAGTCACAACACCTTCACGATATACAGGATCACCGCCTAAAGCGACAATTTTACGTGCGACAGCTGAACGTGCCATCGGGATCACTTCAACAGGTAACGGAAAATCACGTCCTAATTGCTCAACCCATTTCGAATCATCAACTATACAAACAAATTTTTTGGCAATAGAGGCAACAATTTTCTCACGTGTCAACGCAGCACCACCACCTTTGATCATATGCATATGACGATCTATCTCATCAGCTCCATCTACATAAGCATCTAGGCCGCCTACAGAGTTCATATCAACAACTTCGATACCCAATTCTTTAAGGCGTTCTGCTGTTGCATTTGAACTCGCAACTGCTGCTTCTAATTGCAATTCAGGTAACAAATCAATTAAAAAGTTAACCGTACTTCCAGTTCCTACGCCCAAAATGCCGCCTTTAGGCAAATGTTTTAAAGCTGCTTTAGCCGCAGCTTGTTTTTTTTCATCTTGGGTTGCATATAGACTCATGACTTCACTCAACTATTTTGACATTTGCTGTAAGAAAACAGCGCAAATGCACAGGGGTTTGCTACAATGATCCCCTATTTTAAACTGTTATAGGGAAGATGAACATGCTGTCTCGTGTGGTACGACAAATTTTACAAGCAACGGTTTATGATGTTGCGATTGAAACACCGCTAGAAGCAGCTCCACGAATTAGTCAAAAAATTAATAATAATATTCGATTTAAACGTGAAGATTTACAGCCTGTTTTCTCTTTCAAACTTCGCGGTGCTTATAACCGTATTAGCCAACTTCCGAAAGATCAACTTGAGCGTGGAGTAATCTGTGCTTCAGCAGGAAATCATGCTCAAGGTGTTGCTTTATCAGGGAAGAAGCTAGGTATTCCTGCCATTATTGTCATGCCAAGCACAACACCCGACATTAAGGTACAAGCTGTTAAAAATTTAGGCGGTCAAGTTGTACTATATGGTGACAGCTTTGATGTTGCTAATAAATATGCTAAACAACGTGCAGAAGCCGAAGGCCTAGTTTTTATTCCACCTTATGATGATGAACTCGTCATTGCAGGTCAAGGCACCATTGCCAATGAAATCTTACGTCAATGGCGTGATGTCGAATATGTTTTTGTTGCTGTCGGCGGTGGCGGTTTAATTGCAGGTGTAGCTGCCTATCTAGGTGAAGTTGCACCACACGTCAAAGTGATCGGTGTTGAGTATGAAGAGTCAGCTTGTTTAAAAGCTGCACTCGCGGCCAATGAACGTGTGATTTTACCGCATGTTGGATTATTTGCAGATGGCACAGCAGTTGCACAAATTGGTGAGCTTCCTTTTGAAATGGTACAACTGCGTAAATCAGACAATTCAGGTCCGATTGTTGATCCAACAATTGTTACGGTAAATACCGATGAAATCTGTGCTGCAATCAAAGATACCTATGATGAAAATCGTAGTATCGTTGAACCTTCTGGTGCAATGGCTTTGGCAGGTATAAAAAAATACGTTGCCGAACATCAAATCAGCGATAAAAACATGGTCTCAATTGTTTGTGGTGCAAACATGAACTTTGATCGCCTCCGTTATATTGCTGAACGTACTGAATTAGGTGAACGTAAAGAAGCAATCTATGCTGTCACCATCCCTGAACAAAAAGGTGCATTCCTTAATTTCTGCCGTTCATTACAGGGTCGCAATATTACTGAATTTAATTATCGTGCAAGTGATAGTAATCAAGCACAGGTGTTTGTTGGTATTAGCCTAAAAGGCGGTGAAACTGAGCGTCACGAAATTCATGAGATGTTAAAGCAGCAATATGAAGTAGATGATCTTTCAGATGATGAAGTTGCTAAACTACATATTCGATACCTAATTGGCGGTCATGCCAATATTGAAAACGAACGTTTATTCCGTGTGGAATTTCCTGAACGACCAGGTGCACTATTAACCTTCCTTGAGCGATTAGGCCCAACGCATAACATTACGTTATTCCACTACCGTAATCACGGCGCTGCCGAAGGTCGAGTACTGGTTGGTTTACAAGCCACTGATGCGAAGCAAAATCCGGATGGGCTTATTGAGACGCTTGAACAAATCACTTATCCATATGCTGAAATTAGCGACAATATTGGATATAAGCGTTTCTTAAAGTAAAAATCACAGTCAAGAAAACCGACAGTTGTCGGTTTTCTTTTTATGTGTACTAGACAAATGTTTTCGAGCAACACAAAATCATTACAAAGAGAATTTTTATCCATTTTAAAATAGATAAAAAGACATTCTAATCATTTAGTTAAGGACCGTTATGGCACAATTTGCAGTCATTGGTTTAGGCAGTTTTGGTGCAACTGTTGCACTTGAACTTACTAAGCTAAATCATGATGTTATCGGCATAGACACCCAAAAACGTAATGTCGAAAACCTTGCAGACAAAATTACTCATGCGGTTATCGCAGATGCTACTGATGAACATGTACTAGATGAGTTGAATGTACAAAACTGTGATGCTGTTGTTGTTGCAATCGGTGAAGACATCGAAGCCAGCATTTTATGCGTGCTCAGTTTAAAAAATCTAGGAATAGATAAAATTTGGGTCAAAGCAAAAACCAAAGCACACCATACTATTTTATCTCATCTCAATATTAATAAAATCATTCATCCTGAAGAAGATATGGGTGTTCGTGTTGCACAGGCACTCAACTATCCAATGGTAAGTCGATATATGGCATTGGATGATGACCACTTTATTATTAAAGTTCCAATCAAAGAAAAATTACATGGTATTAATTTATCAGGCTTGATGCAGCTAGCACCTCACGTCAAACTTCTATTGGTTAAACGCAATAAAGATATCTTCTATGAAACAGACACCACCTTTACATTAAATAAAGGAGATGTACTTATCTTAGAAGGATTACTTGTAAATCTTAAAAAACTCTCTGAGTGTTTCCAATAAAATGACAACGAAAACACAGACACAAAAGATTTTTAATCTAAGTCCCCCGTCTCTTCTTGCCATCGGATTTCTTAGCTTTATCGTAATTGGAACTTTGTTACTTAAGCTTCCCATTTCGCATACTGGACAAATTTCTTGGATGGATGCCATTTTCACTGCGACCTCTGCCGTGACGATTACAGGCTTGTCTGTGGTTAATATTGGAGAGTCTTATACACATTTTGGACAATTTATTATTCTGCTGATGATCCAGTCGGGTGGATTGGGTTTTATGACCTTTGCGATATTAGCAGCACTTAGTTTGTCTCCAAAAGTGGGCTTAAAGCAACAAATGATGGCACAAGAAAGCTTGGGACAAACAAGCTTATCGAAAGTCACTTTTATTGCTAAAGGTGTTGTGGCTTATACCATTTTCTTTGAGTTGATTGGCGCTATCATATTATCAACCAGCTTTATTCCTCTTTATGGGATACCCAAAGGACTCTACTATTCTGTTTTTTATAGTATCTCCGCTTTTAACAATGCTGGATTTTCTCTATTTGACAATGGACTGAGCAATTTTTATGGCAATTACTTTATTTGTCTCACCATTAGTCTTTTGTACATCTTAGGTGGAATCGGTTTTTTAGTTTTAATGGATATTAAACAGAATAAAAAATGGAGAAAACTTAGTCCAAACACCAAACTTGTTGTAAGTACCATCGTTATTATCAATATATTTGCCTTCATCATGATTTGGCTCTTAGAATCACGTAATCCGATGACATTAGGGTCAATGAGTCTTGGTGAACAAGCCGTCAATTCATGGTTTCAAGCCACGGTACCTCGTTCCTCGGGTTTCAATACAATTGACACAGGTTCAATGAATAACAGTACAACACTTCTCACCATGTTACTCATGTTTATTGGCGGTGGCTCTCTGAGTACTGCTGGCGGAATCAAAGTTGGAACCTTTGTCATTTTGGTGCTGTGTGTGGTTGCATTTCTGCGACGTAATGACGAAATCCGCATTTTTAATCACGCCATTTCGCAAGAAACGACCTATAAAGCTCTCGCTGTTGCGGCCATAACTGGAATGCTCATATTTCTTGGTGGCTTTATTATATTGATATTAGAACCTGAACTTGATGTACTGGACTTGATGTTCGAAGTGTTATCAGCCGCCTGTACCGTAGGACTGTCGAGAGGTGCGACTGGAGAATTACATGATGGCAGCCTACTTGTCCTGTGCCTATTGATGTTTACGGGTCGGCTAGGACCACTCACACTAGCTTATTTAATCGCTACTCCAAAAAAGAGTCGTTTAAAACACCCTACTGCAAATATTCAGATTGGGTGATGAGGATTGTCATTTAAGCGTGTTCAACAACAACGGCTTGCCTACAAATACCATCAGCTTGGCGTTGTTGTTCAAATTCGTTTTTGGTCATTACATCAAAATGATCACAGAAACTAATTTGTTGTTCATCAATAGAATAAATTAAGGACTGATTACCAACGCCTTGAAAAGTATCATAGAATACGATGACAAATTTCCCATGATCAAAGGCTTGCTGAATATCGAAATAAGACAAAGCAGCTTGAACTGGAATGTTTAAACGCTCAGCATCAAGGTAACTTTGTCTTTCATTATCATCAATATTTGGATCAGGGTCAGTATAAAATGAGACCTTAAAACCTATTTTTTTTAATGCTACTGCTAAAGCAATGGTAAATGTACCTTCTTGCTGATCATGGCGACACAAACGAATTAGATCAGCAATATCAATATGGGTATCATATTGTTTTACAATCAACCAAACTGCAAATACACCACAATTTGCCTCTAGCTCCAGCAAAGGTTTAGGAATATTTAAGCCCATTTAATACCAATTCATCAGCGACACACCCAAACCGACATAAGTAGCTTTGTGATTATAGTCAATCAAACTTTCACCATAACCATCAAACAATTGGAAGTGTCCACGCAACTTGCCTGTAATAGGAAATGCCCAATCAAACTGAACTGCGCCATTCGAGCGATCTCCGCCTTTTAATGAATGTCGTAACATTAAAGAAAATTCATTATCACCCTTACGGTAAAATGCGGTTAAATCGCCACGACCAATATAATCCTTAATATCAGGGTTATTATCATCTTTGGCATCTTCTTCTACCCGATACCAAGGACGCAGCATAAGTGCGAAATTATCTTTTTCAAAACCAAGATTAAAAATCACACGGTTCCAACTACGAGATAACGGATCTGAACGACCATTTGATTGGTGGTTCAACGTGACACCAAGCAAACGCGCATTCAAACCTAAAATTTCATAATTGGTTCTAAACATCAAACTCGCTTCAGGTTCATAATTGGTCTCACGAAATGGTCGTGATTCTTCTGAATTGTAAACTTGCCAGCGTGAAGATTGCGTATAGCCCAACCAGAGATCACCATTATTCCCAAAGATATTTTCCCAAGCTTTGGTCTTTAAAGAAAGCTGAAACTTGGCTTCAGATGACGTTAGATTTTGCTTCTCATCTACCGTATTTACAGGATTTGGACTGCTTGGAAATTCATTTTTATTACTGGTCCAAAATACAGGTAACAAATAGACTGGTTGATAGGCACGGATATTCCAAGCACCTAATTTACTTTCTTCTGAAAGCTCCCAGCGGCGGTCTAATAACGACACGTTTGGATCAAACTTTGGCGCTGGTCCTAATATGTGAAAATCACTGACTTTCTGTACAACTTTGTCTTTTAGTGACTCTGCTTGCGGACTTTCTTTACGCTCTACCACAGGCGCAGATGCAGCCAAAACAGGTTCTGGTGCTGGTTGCTCCACTGACTCGATAATGGTGGGTGCTTTAAAAAGACGGTCATAACATGCTAAACGGTCTGCATTGGATGCTAAAGCGACACAGGCTTCCGCAGTGGCTGGGCTTGCAGGTGCTGTCGCTTGTGCATTTGCCAATGACGTAGTGAGTGAACTGAGTATCGTAATAACACTCAGCCCAAGATGACTACGTTCAAATGATTTGAACGTCATAGATGTCTCCAACTTTTCTTTTAATTAACCTGTTGAATATTAAAACCAAGTTGTTGTAAAGCCCCACGCTTTGCAAATGGAGCAACAACAGCTTTAACTGGTTTCTGTTCGAGTAAATATTGTTTCGCAACACGTTGCAAATCAGCCAAGGTTACATTTAACAAGCGTTCACGTAGTAATTTTCGGAATTTTGGTGTGCGTGCATGCAAATAAGCATAACAAGCAGTAATCGCCTCACCAGCTGGCGAACCTGGCTTATCCATGCTTGCAACAAGACCTAAAATCGCTTCCTCTAGTTGATACGGATATTGTTCGCTGTTTAGTAACCATTGAATACTCGCTTCAAAATCTTTAAAAGTTTCTTCTAAGCGAGGATCTCTATAGCTGTAAAAACGGAATGAACACGCATTTCCATCATAGCTTGCTCCACCACCATATGCGCCACCTTTTTCACGAATCGCACTATGTAAGAAACCGTTACGTAGATAAGCTGCTAGCACCATTAATGGTGCAGCATCAGGATGTGAAACATCCACAGCTTGATAGGCAGATGCACAAAACTGTACATTTGCTTGGATTAGCCATGCCTCATCAACATTGCTATCTACTCGTTCGATCTGAGTCAGTGTTACAGGTGTAGGATCAACCTCTAACTTATCCCAGACGTTTTGGATTTCTTCAACCAATCGATCAGACTGATGTTCTTCACAAACCAATAAGAATTGTTTCGGTGCTTGCAATAACATACGATGTATTGCTTGTAACTCAACAATGAGTGCCTGATAAGCCTCATCATCTTTGTCAATCTTGCTCACAAGCTCACTAAGCCAATTTAAAGCACCTAGACCAGTATTGTGATAATCACGGCGAGCCAATGCACTCATTTGACGAGATGCTGTTTGCATCGCATAGCTATGTCCAGAACCCGATAAACGCGACTGCCAACGAGTTTTACGTTGCTGTAATAACTCGATAATCCGATCTTTCTCATCAAAGCGAAGCTTTTCAAAAGCCAATTTCAACAACTGAATTGCATCAAGTTTTTGTGTAAGTGACTTAGTTGTAAGCGTCAACCAAGCACTAATACGATCCTTATCATCAACCTTACTTCGTAAAGATGCACCCATGCCCAAGCCACCGCTTACAGCCGTTTGGATCTGTTGTAGCTCAAGATAATTGTATTCACCTGCACCAACCTCACCCATCAAGATAGACAGTAAATTAAAGTATGGAGATTGAACAATTTCATCAGGGATTTGAATCAAAACTTGTTGATAATAAATACCATTGGTTCCCGCATGATAAAGATTCAATGGCGTGTCTAAACGATTACAAATGATCTCACGCAATTGACCTTGTACGATCTGAAGATCAGCAGGAATGTCCTCCAAGCCAACTTTTGGCAATAACTCAAGGTCATCAGGCGTATCTTGACGCTTTTTTAAAGCATCCGTTTTTTGCTGAATCTCGATCCTTTGTTCTTCGGTTAGGTTCGCAGTAATTTCAGCCAAACGCGCTTGTTCATCTTGTTGTTCTTTTGCTGACTTAGTTGCATCTGGCACCAAAGTCATTTGTACGCGATGTGGATTATCCAACAAGTGTGTCTGTATTAGATTAGACAACCACATCGGATCTTTTAGCTCTTCTTTGACTTGCCCAATTGCAGAGTCAACATCCCAAACATGAATTGGGTCGTTGTGGTGAATTGCACTACTCAAACCATTCAGAATCAAACTTAAACCATAAGGTGTACCATCACCATTGATTTCACGCTGATGTAATTCGATTTGGTGAAGAATTGCATCCACGAGATCCTGATCAACAGGTTTTGATGCAACCTCTTTTAAAATATTTAAAACACCATTTTTGAATGTTTCAGCATGCTCAGCATTTGAACCTTGCACGCCGCAGTAGAAAGTCATTTCAAAGTTACTGTCATCAACACCCATAATTGGTCCTGTGGATTGAGCGTAACCACAGGTTTCTAAATAATGGCGCAATGGCGAGGCAGAGTTTTCTAATAAGATCCCTTCGACTAAACGCATGCCTAAGCGTAACTTAATATCACTTGTTTCTGGCAATAACCATGACAATACGTGATAAGTCTTATCGTTTAAATCTTCACTATCAACTGCATAAGATTCTGTTACTGTAATCGGTGCTGCTAAACGCTTCTCTGGTTTTGAATATAAAGTAGTCCCTTGAGAAAACTTATGTAACGCCAACTTTTCAAATTGCTCTTGTAGATCATAAGCGCTTTGATTGCCAAAAGTCATAAATACGGCATTACTTGGGTGATAATGGGTTTTATAAAAATCCACTAACTGTTCATAGCTCAAATCTGGTATGTCTTTAGGATCACCGCCAGAGTTATAGTGATAGGTGGTTTCAGGGAATAGATGATGTGCAAGCTGATGATAAAGCTGATCTGTAGGGGCACTCATAGCGCCTTTCATTTCATTAAAAACAACACCTTTATAAACGGCTTGATTATTCTCAAGTTCAATTCGAATCCCCTCTTGAGCAAAGTCCAAAGGATTCAAATTCGCTGAGAAAGCTGCATCTAAATAAACAGATAATAAATTTTGAAAATCTTTTTTATTCTGTGTTGCAAATGGATAAGCAGTCCAGTCTGCTGCCGTGAAAGCATTCATAAACGTATTGAGTGAACGGCGAATCATTAAAAAGAAAGGGTCACGAACAGGAAATTTTTCAGAACCACATAATGCGGTATGTTCTAGAATATGCGCAGTCCCTTTCGAATCCATAGGTTGGGTTCTAAATGCAACCAAAAATACATTTTCGTCATGATTGGTTGCTAAGTGATAATGAACCGCACCAGTAACTTTGTGCTTATATTCTAAAACGTGAATATCGAGTGCTTCTACATGGTGTTGGCGTAATAACTGAAACGCTGGATAAGTCGTTTTAGCAATACTTTCAGAAACATCGACAGTCATATGATCTCCAATTTATCTATTTAAATAGTTACTCTTGAGAGTCTACCGAAGAATCGTAATCGATATCCATGTAAATTAGTCTATTTTTGTAGAAAAATTCATCGACTGAGCAATATCCAAGATGAATATCTAAAATCATTCTAAACTTGATTTTTTCTCAACAACCTACAGTAATCCTGAGCATTAGTGTAAACTTTATGTTTTGATTTTTAATGTGATGACAAACATGGCAACTGTTGATCTTTTTGCAATTGGGAATGCGCTCATTGACCAAGAATTTAAAGTCTCAAATGAGTTTTTAACAGAACATGCTTTGCAAAAAGGCACAATGCAGTTGGCTGATGGTGAAACTCAATCTGCGTTATATCAAAAACTACAAGATACCCAGACTTATAAAGGGCAAGCAAGTGGCGGTTCAGCAGCAAATACAACGGTTGCTTTTAGTTCATTAGGTGGAACAGCATTTTATGGATGCCGTGTCGGGAACGATGAACTTGGTTCGATTTATTTAAATGGCTTAAATGACGCTGGTATTAAAACCACAGCTCAATCAATCAGTGAAGGTGTCACTGGTACATGCATGGTCCTGATTAGTCCTGATTCAGAACGTACTATGCAAACTTATCTTGGTATTACTGCTGAGCTTTCTGATGAACAAATTGATTTTGAACCATTAAAAACAGCGAAATGGCTTTATATCGAAGGATATCTATCAACCAGTGAATCAGCTCGTGAAGCTGTGAAACAAGCGCGCCAAATCGCTAGAGAACATGGTGTTAAGATCGCTCTTTCTCTTTCAGATCCAGCAATGGTGCAATATGCACGTACTGGGCTTGAAGAACTATTGGGTGATGGCGTAGATTTATTGTTTTGTAATGAACAAGAAGCGTTGATGTTTAGCGAGACTGATAATCTCAATGATGCTATTGAAGTTTTGAAAATCAAAAATCAACATATTGTGATTACACAAGGTGCAAATGGCGCAATGATCATTGATCCAGCTCAACAATTTCATGTTGCGGGCCGACATGTTGAAGCGGTAGATGCTAACGGTGCTGGCGATGCTTTTTCTGGAGCATTTTTATATGCAATTAATGCTGGATTAAGCCTACAAGCAGCTGCACAACTTTCAATTTTGATATCAAGCGAAGTTGTCGCCCAATTTGGTCCACGTTTATCAGTCGATCATTACACTAAACTCTTTGAGCAGTTTAAAACCACACAACAGGAATGTGCTTAACATGGAAAAGATTTGCATGACTGAAGAAGTCCCTGAACGTGAATCGCGTGCGTTTGACACAATGAAAGGGACAACTATTTTTATTACTCAAAAGGATGGTGGTTTTTACGCTTATCAAAACGTATGCCCACATTTGCAAACCGAACTTGAGTATTTAGAAAATCAGTTCTTAGATCAAGATAGTGAATACATACAATGTTCTACTCATGGTGCACTGTTCTCAGTTGAAACTGGTGAATGTATTTCTGGACCATGTCTTGGTGACTTCCTTGAAAAAGTTAATTTGGAAGTCCACTCTGATGGTGGTATTTATATTGTTGATTAATTCTTAAATTAGTATTCTGCTATGACTGAGTTTTTTCTAAACTACTATCTGATGCCTTTTCACATGAGTGTAGTCGCTTTGATTGTGCTCAGCATCGCAGAAACAATTGGTATTCTGATTGGGTTACGGCCAAGTCATCTGGTCAAAAAACTGACTCCTGAGTGGATTTTAAACTCACCTCTTTTAGACGTTAAATTTTCGAAATATCTGATCGTTGTTTTCCTGCTGATTAATTTTAGTTTTGCAGGCTATTTTTTAGAACTTTCTTTTTTTGCAATTCAACATTACTTTATCTCCCCTTACTATTTATTTATTCCAGCATTAATTATCGACATATTTTTTACGGTCTTTATGATTCACTGTCTAGATCAAGTGATTAAACCTAAAGTGACTCATACTCACGCTAACTTGGTGGGTCGTTTGGCAACAATTTCCACTGGGAATGCTCGTCCTGGGTTTTCAGCTCAAGCACGTGTTCGTGATGAATTTGGACAACTGTATTATGTACAAGTTGAGCCAGAATATGGTGAGTTAGAGCTACAATCTCAAGTACTATTAATAAGTCAAAGATCAAATGCACACTACCTTGCAAAAAAAATATCTACCTCAAACAAGCTCTTTACTGCTGATTAAAGTGTTAAAAGCACATTTTACAGCACACCGTTACAAAAAATAACAATAAAGTATCCAAAAACATCTTCTTTGTCACTTTTTTAAATCAGAACAAATCAATAGAAAAAAGCTAGAGTAATTTCCTCATTTATTCTCCCCCAGAAAACATAGTATTTTACTTGGTTTAATTCATTTTAAATCTTTACGCTGTATATTTTTAAGGCACAGATATACAACCTCATGTAAACATTAAAATTTATTTAATACCCACCATTTTAATCAACTTTTTTATTTTGATAAAAAATAAATAACCAACAATTTAAGTTGGAATTTAACATTTAATTATAAGTATTTTAGTCGGATTTAAAATAAATAACCAACTATTTTAATAAGGAATCAATATACAAAAGAATATAATAAATATATTACACTGATTATTATAAGAATTTATGAAAAAATACATTCAAAATACATCTAAATTTTATTTTTATTTATATTTAGTAAATAATACAAATATCTTCACTTTAATATGAACTCCAGTTTTATGAACACAAGTTCTCAAAACTCAAATCGGCGATTAATTCGAGAAATCACGATTATCCTTATTATTAAAGTAATCCTTCTCATGGTAATTAAACACGTCTGGTTTGATGCACCAACAATTCCAAAAGATTTTAACAATCAAGTTGCCGAGCGTATTGCTGGTGACTTATCTAACACTCAGGAGACACGTTGATGATTTCTGAAAGCGTGGTCGATCTTTCGCGGTTCCAGTTTGCAATGACTGCGATGTATCACTTCATTTTTGTCCCTTTAACTTTAGGTCTTGCTTTTATTCTTGCCATTATGGAAACCACTTATGTGATTTCTGGTAAGGAAATTTATAAGGACATGACCAAGTTTTGGGGAAAACTTTTTGGGATTAACTTTGCTTTAGGTGTCACCACTGGTCTAACAATGGAATTCCAGTTCGGAACGAACTGGGCATATTATTCTCACTATGTCGGTGATATTTTCGGAGCACCGCTTGCAATTGAAGGCTTAATGGCTTTCTTCTTAGAGTCTACCTTTATTGGGTTATTCTTTTTTGGCTGGGATCGTCTCTCAAAATTTCAGCATTTAGGAGTAACTTGGTTAGTCGCAATCGGTTCAAATATGTCCGCATTATGGATTTTGATTGCAAATGGTTGGATGCAAAACCCAGTCGGTGCTGCATTCAATTATGAAACCATGCGAATGGAGCTCGTAGACTTTGCAGCCTTGATTTTCAACCCAGTGGCTCAAGTTAAATTCGTCCATACTGTATCTGCTGGTTATGTGACAGGTGCCATCTTTGTTTTAGCGATATCTAGCTACTACTTATTGAAAAAACAGGATTTACCTTTTGCACGTCGTTCTTTCGCGATTGCAGCTATCTTTGGTTTAGCATCTACTTTATCTGTCATTTTACTCGGTGATGAATCTGGTTATGAATTAGGTGATGTTCAGAAAACTAAACTTGCAGCTATTGAAGCTGAATGGCATACAGAACCAGCACCCGCTGCATTCACCTTATTTGGTATTCCAAATCAAGAAAAAATGCGGACTGACTACGCCATTAAAATCCCTTATGTCATGGGTATTATTGCAACGCGCTCCACTGACAAAGAAGTAACGGGTATTCACGATCTCATGAAACAACACGAGGTACGTATTCGTAATGGTATGGTGGCATATAGTGAGTTAGAAAAACTACGTGCGGGTGATCGCTCACCAGAGTTACTTGCATCATTTGAGCAAAATCAGAAAGACCTTGGTTATGGCCTTTTATTAAAGAAATATGCGCCAAATGTTGTTGATGCAACTGAAGCTCACATTCAGGCAGCGACCAAAGATACCATTCCAAATGTTGCAGCGTTGTTCTTTTCATTCCGTGCAATGGTTGCTTCTGGCTTTTTGATGCTTCTACTCTTTATCTTGGCAACTTGGGCAGTGGCTAAACGCAATGCTGAAGATAAACCATGGTTACTCAAATTTGCACTATTCTCTCTCCCACTCCCATGGATTGCGGCTCAAACAGGTTGGTATGTTGCTGAAGGTGGGCGTCAACCATGGTCAATTGGTGAAATTTTGCCAACACACTTGTCTGCATCTAGTATCAGTGCAGGTGATGTATGGGGTTCGATTATCGCTCTCGCTGCTTTCTATACAGTTCTTCTCATCATCGAAATGTATTTGATGATCAAGTTTGCACGTCTAGGTCCAAGTTCTTTACACACTGGTAAGTATCACTTTGAAAAACTTGAAGCAAAATCAGTGGAGGCTCAACCATGATCGAATATGAATTACTCAAAATTATTTGGTGGGTATTGGTTGGTGTATTGCTTATCGGCTTTGCACTCACCGATGGCTTCGACATGGGAGCAATGGCCCTAATGCCATTTGTCGGTAAAACAGACAATGAACGCCGAGCTGCAATCAATACCATTGCACCACACTGGGATGGTAACCAAGTTTGGTTTATTACAGCCGGTGGTGCGTTATTTGCAGCATGGCCTATGGTGTATGCAGTTGCCTTTTCGGGTATGTATTGGGCACTACTACTGGTCCTGTTTGCACTATTCTTACGACCCGTTGGCTTTGACTATCGGTCTAAATTAGAAAACACGCAATGGCGTACGTCATGGGATTGGGGGTTGTGTATAGGCGGTGCTGTTCCTGCGCTAGTCTTTGGTGTGGCTTTTGGTAATTTGTTCTTAGGTGTTCCATTTGGCTTAGACGAAACTCTACGTTCCCAATATACAGGTAGCTTCTTCGCTCTCTTAAATCCGTTTGCATTGGTTTGCGGTATTGTGAGCTTATCCATGCTCTGCGCTCATGGTGGTTCATGGTTGATGTTACGTACAGATGGAGATTTATTTCATCGTTCTGCCAAAGCAACACAACTGATGGCGGCTATTTTTCTTGCCTGCTTCCTTGTAGCAGGTGCATGGCTATACTTCGGCAGTATTGAAGGTTATAGCTATGCCACTGCTATCGACACCAATGCCGCACTCAACCCTCTTGCAAAAGAAGTTGTGACGAATGCAAACCATGGCTGGATGAATAATTACTCAACCTACCCAATCACGGTAGCCGCACCTGTTGCAGCCATTTTAGGTGCAATACTTGCACTGATCAGTGCAGGCAAACAAAAAGCTGCTATTACCTTTACAGGCACAAGCTTAATGATTGTTGGTGCGATTCTTACAGCTGGATTTGCACTATTCCCATTCCTGTTACCATCCAATATTGATCCAACCTCTAGTTTAACAATGTGGGATGCTGTATCTAGCCATAAAACGCTCGGAGTGATGACGGTTGCGGCTTGTATTTTTGTTCCACTCATTTTGATCTACACCTCTTGGTCTTATTACAAAATGTGGGGCGTAATTACCAGCAAACACATTGAAGAAAATTCACATAGTTTGTACTGATTGAGGAGCAATGATATGTGGTACTTTGCATGGATTCTAGGCATTTTAATGGCATGTTTTGCAGGTGTTCTGAGTGCACTATATATCGAACACCATCAAAATCTAGATGAGGAATCCTAAAATGGCAAAAGCAATGACAACACCGAAAAATAGTAAGGCACATGTATTTGCAATGACCATTTCGTTTCTGTTGGCATTGCCACTCGCAGCGATTTTACTGGTACATCCTGCCTTAATGTTAGATGCTCAGGGAAATTACAACCATAGCTTACTGATGTTGGTTATGATTGGAATTTCTGGTGGCTTTATTCATGGTGTAGGATTTATTCCCAAGTTTTGGTTATGGAAATGGTTATTCAGTCCATATGTTGCATGGCCACTCATGGTTTTAGGCTATTATATTTGGGTCGGTAATTAAACCTTATACAACGATCAAGTAAAGAGGCATATTAGGTTAAACTCGAAATGCCTCTTTTTCAACACCAAACACATACAATGTAATTTAAATGCAATTACAAAATGCATTTTATCTTCTTTTTTAATTCAATAAGTTGGATGAATGTCAGAGGTAAGCCAACTTCCGCATCTAAGGGATAAGGCAACATCTTTCCTGTTTTTTGATAACCACGACGTTGATAATAAGCGATTAATTCTTGTCTTAGATCTAAAACACTCATGAAAATATCAGAAACTTGAGGATGATTAACCATAATATATTGCTCAACGAAATTAAGCATTTTACGACCACAGCCTAGATTTTGGATCATAGGGTGAACTGCAAATGTACCTATCTCTACACTGCTACCATCAAATGTTAAACCCACACACGCAATAATTTTGTTCTGCTCGTCTTCACCCACAAATAATTCAAATTGTTCTTTTTCTAGCTCATCATTTAATTGCTTTTCCGTTATCCGACTGCCTTCTACTAAATCTTTTTCCGTGGTCCAACTGCGACCAGACCGCGTTCTGTATGCTATGTTCAATAATTCTATAAGTTGATCTACATCATGCCTTATTGCTTTTCTAATTTTTAAGCTCATCATTTCTTCGTTATATCTTTTTAATAAAAAAGCCGATGATAACATCGGCTTCACTAAACTATAAATACGTTAGTTACTCTGACCAGCTAACCAAGCCATAAACTTTTGACGTTCAGCTTTAGAGGCTTTTTGCCACAACTCAACCAATTGCTGATCAGTGGTTCTGTTAGCATTATTAGATGTTGTTGCAACTGTAGCAACAGGCTCAGCTATTGTTGGTTTTGCACCTGCGTATACGGCTGCAGGTTGATTAGCGGTATTATTTTTATTCTTTTGAGTTAGATCAAGTGTTCGGCTTAATAAACCACTACCAGTGAACCAAGGTTTTGCCTCATTATTAGCACCAGTTTGTTGTACGATCAATTTCTTATTTTGGTCATAAAGTGCAACTGTAGGCTGTTCGGCATATTTTTTTGCGGCTTCAAAATCTTTTGGAGCATTAACCAAACCCAAACGATAGCTTTGGTTATCTTTTAAATTTGGAGCTTGAATGGTGACAACGCCCGATCTCACGATGTCATGCTCACCACTTAAATGCTCAAAATACTCACGATATCGAACATTCAGAGTTATGTCACCAGCATCAACTTGATAGTTATTTTTACTTGAAGGTAATAAACCAGAGTTTACCTCTTGGCCATTCACCGCAACAATAACGATTTCTTCAGGCGCAGTAATTGTAACCGCTGAAAAAACTGAACCACTGAATAACAACCCGAAAGCAGCAATACCAACTCTTAAAGACATTAGACTTTTCTCGATATAAACTATTTATGAAACCGTATGCACTATGCTACGAGATTATGACTATTTTATGACAATAAGGCGAATGACCTATCTTAAGCCTTCTCCCATCAAGTGATATATACCTCATATTTGCCGTTAAAGACCATACCACTTTTGCCCAATCTTACTGTTTTTTCTTATTACAAAAAAAGAGCGCACAAGCGCCCTTTTTATTTCACGACAATTTTAGTTAAAAGTTTTAAAACGTGCTGCATCATCCATATAGGTTTTTTCACCAGCTGGTGCTTCAACTGAACCAAATACTAGCTGAGCACGTAGTTTCCAATTAGCAGGAATCGCAAAAGTTTCCGCAACTTCTTCATCGATGATTGGATTGTAATGCTGTAATGAAGCACCGATACCAATTTCAGCTAACGCAGTCCAAGTCGCAAATTGCGCAATGGCACTTGAATGTTCTGACCATACAGGGAAGTTATCTGCATACAATGCAAATTGTTCTTGTAAACCTTTTACAACATCTTGATCTTCATAAAATAGCGCTGTACCAAAGCCAGCAGCAAAACTATCAATTTTTGCATTGGTGCTTTCAAATGCTTCAGCTGGTACGATTTTGCGTAATGTTTCGCGCACAATATTCCAGAAATTTGTATGTGACGCACCATATAAAGTGACAACACGTGATGTTTGTGAGTTAAAAGATGATGGGCTTTGCTTTACAGCCTCACGAATTGTTTCTTCAATCGTTGCTTGATCAACTGAAACATTTTTACCAATGGCATAGATTGTACGGCGTGCTTTAATGCTATTTAAAAAGTTACTCATGTTGTTATTCCTACCTGTACCCGATGGGAGTTATCTTGGATTGAATGTAGTGTATAACGACTCATTTTCCTGTAATAGTCCAAAAAACATAACAGATCGTTTCGTTTTTGAAACAATACTATGATTCTTAGTCTATAAAAAAGGCCCCATTTATATGGGGCCTTTTTTAGCATTCATTGTGATTACTTATCTGTTTCAAACAATGCTGCTACAAATGATTTAGCTGAAAATGGACGTAAATCGTCAATCTTCTCACCTACACCAATATAACGGATTGGAACATGGGTACGGCTTGCGATATTGAAAAGCACGCCACCTTTTGCTGTGCCATCTAACTTGGTAATCGTGATACCCGTTAATCCAACTGCTTCATCAAACAGTTGCACTTGATTAATTGCATTTTGACCTGTACCAGCATCAACAATCAACATAATTTCATGTGGTGCAGTCGCATCAATCTTCTGCATAACACGTTTAACTTTTTTGAGTTCTTCCATCAAATGAGATTTATTTTGCAAACGTCCAGCCGTATCTGCGATTAATACATCAATCCCTTTAGCACGAGCACTTTCAAAAGCATCAAAAATCACTGATGCACTATCAGCACCATGACCCTGAGCAACAACAGGGATGTCATTACGCTCTCCCCAAATCTGTAATTGCTCTGTGGCAGCTGCACGGAAAGTATCACCCGCAGCCAACATCACTTTCTTGCCCTCACCCTGTAAACGTTTTGCTAGTTTACCGATCGTTGTCGTTTTACCAACACCATTTACACCGACCATAAGAATCACATAAGGAGACTTATTCGGGTCAATATGTAAGGGCTTAACACGCGGAGCAAGCAATGCAACTAACTCTTCTTGTAGTGCTTTGTACAATGCATGTGAATAAATCAAATCACCGCGTGCTGTCCGTTCTGTCAAGTTTGCAATAATCGTTTTGGTAGCATCGACACCAATATCAGCAACCAATAATTGCTCTTCAACTTCTTCTAATAATTCATCATCGATTTCTTTACCACCAATCAAGATATTCACCATACCATCCGTAAAACTACGGCGTGTTTTGGTTAAACCATCTTTCATGCGACCAAAGAAACCACCTGATTTTTCTTCTTCGACAACAGGTGTAGTTGACTCCACAGAAACAACAGTAGGCGTTTGTTCTACTGTTGTTGGTGTTGCAGGTTCAATAATCGGAACATCGACAGCAGGTAAACTTGGCAGGGTAACATCATCATCACCGATGTCAGCATCTATCAAGAATTTATTTTGAATGTTCGATTGCTGTTGCATGTCGATTCCTTGAGAATAAAGCAGCTTTTAAAAAAGATTGTCAGTCTAGCACAAATTGATTTCTTTTTCCCGACTGACATAAACCATTCATTTATCATTAAAAATTTTGATTTAAAACTACTCATCCTCTCGTGCCATTGCTGGATATTGTTTAATCCGATTTGATTCAAATTGATAGGCATGCATGAGACGTAAATAGCTGAATTTTTGAATTTTAGGATATTTTAAAATCGCTTTAGCCATCGACTGCGTCCTAGGGTGGCTTGCTTGCAGAGATAATTGAATTACATGATCAAGTTGCTGGTCATTCACTGGGCGTAGTAAAGCTTTATAACCCACTATAAAAATAGACAAAATAACAATAATGACCAAAATATTAAAAAATCGGTCTAGTTTCAGTCGATACTTAGACTGCAAAATTTTATGTTTAGAAATGATAGACAACATAACCAACCTCAGTGTTATGAAGCAGTGTATGTATCTACCTCACTTAGAGCAAGTATCAACATTCATCAATGTCTAGCAAAGTATGCGTTAAAGATTGTTTTTCAACCAATAACGCAACACCTACCGGATATCCAACTATTTAACTTGTTAGCGTACGCACGAAAGCAAAATATAAAATAAATGCAATAATGAGCAAGGTTATAAATATCGCAAACATCCCAACTCCACTTTCAGCATCTGCTGGATGCAAATCATCTTCATCTGCAATTCTAAGTAGCTCACCATTGTAAATTTCGTAAAAACGATCTTTTTCTTGAGGACTAAGATTTATCGCAAAATCATAAACACGTTTACGTTGCGCTAAACAATAATCACCAAGGTGGATCTCTTGATGAAAAACAGCCTCATCAAGCAATTTGCGATGATGATGTGCTAAAGCAATAATTTGATTCTCAGTTGGCGGCATATCAAAGCTTAAACCATCAATTGTATGTGACATATTTTTCTCCTTTTCTATTCTTCTCACTTTGATTTTACTTAAAATAATTTGCACAGAGTGTTTCATCGTGTAAGCTTTTATTTAATGTAAATAAAAATCTGCTCAGTCACTTTGGTTATTTGACAATTCAATTAATTTTGTCATAATAACTTCACAAACAAGTGATAAATTAGCTTAAATTCGGAGCAATGTAGCTTCGAATAGAATATGCGGTAATCATAATTAAAATAAGGAGTTATATATGATTCAACATTTTACACAACATGAACTAGAGCATGTTTATGCGAATGCGGTAAATACAATCCAATCGCAGAAAAACTTTCAAGACGCAGTAAAAGATCTTGAACAAGTTGCACAAGCAGGACATGGTAAAGCAGCGTTATTTCTAGCAGAATTGTACTATCAAGGTTTCCGAGTCGAACGAGACTCTTTGAAAGCCCAATACTGGCAAAAGATGGCAACCCTAAAAGCATAAAGAGACGTCACTTAGGTGGCGTTTTTTTATGCCTGATTATTTATAATACTTTTTTAAATAGAGACTACGCGCACTTCGTTTGTCTTGCGCTACATCAAAGCTTTAGTCGCTCAATTGTTTTTAAAATTAGCATGAAATCTCTCCTATGTTATCCCCTACATGAATCGTAGTTATAGGCATGTTTTCATCACCTAGAATATTTGCTTACGATTTATATGAATAGTTTAAACATAAATGCCATCTAGATTTCTTATAATAAAACATAAGTTTAAATAAGATCAGTTTAACGACATGTATCGGTTCAATCATTTCAAACCAGTATCAAGCGAGTTGATGATTAAAATATCAATTCTAAAAACAATGATGTATTGCGGAGTTCTTTGGGGTCTTTATCATGATGGTTGGGCAATTAAGTCTGATCAAAATGGACATGTATTTCCTTTTTGGCTCAACGGTGTTCAAGCACATCGCTATGCTCAGTCAAATTGGAAACACTACAAACCGCGTAAAATCACATCAAAAGATTTTCATGAATCCTTACTTCCATTGCTGACGCGTTTGCAAGTAGAACCAGCTCTCTTTAACTCATCTCATTGCAAATTTAAACTCTCTACACAACAGATGCAGCACTTTTTCTTTATGCATCATCAAACTGCTATAGCTGTTTAGGAGAAATTAGACACATGAACGGATATTTTTATTCAGAATATGTATAAAAAGTCATCATTAAGCTGCAATTAGGGCTTTGCAATTAAAAAAAATACCGTTAAGTTAAATGAAAACGACAATACAATACAGGTGGAATAAACAATGACAATCGTTGCTCAAGTCATCAAAAATAAAGCTGAACAATCTATTTTTACAATCTCGCCAAATTCGACTGTACTTGAAGCAATTAAAATTATGGCAGACAAAGGTGTTGGTGCTTTGGTCGTTGCAGAGGATGAGAAAGTCATTGGGATTTTTTCTGAACGTGACTATACCCGTAAGATTGCATTGATGGAGCGTTCATCAAATAGCACGTTGGTTGCGGATATTATGACCTCAAAAGTCATCACCGTAAGCCTAAACAACACAGTTGAAGAGTGTTTACAGCTGATGACTGATCGTCATTTACGCCATTTACCAGTATTAGAAAATGACAAGTTGGTTGGTTTTATTTCCATTGGCGATTTAGTTAAAGCCGCAATGGAAGATCAACGTATTTTAATTGAACAGCTACAACAGTATATTTCAGGCTAAATTCCTGAATAAAAAAAGGGCAATATAAAATTGCCCTTTTTTATAGAAATAAAACTTATGCTGTCAGGAAATTACGAATAGCAGGAACCAAACGTTGTAATAATTCATCTGCTTGTGCTTGAGTCATATTCAATGGTGGTAATAAACGAACCACGGATCCCGCAGTTACATTAATAATCAATTTATATTGATCTCGTGCAATTGCAACTAATTCAGCACAATCCTTAGGTAGTTGAATGCCAATCATCATACCAAAACCACGCACTTGAACATTATTTTCAGCGAGTTGAGCTCTTAATTGATCAACGATATACGCCCCAACCGTTGCTGCATTCTCTACCGCATTTTCTTGTTGAATCGTTTCAATTACGGTATAAACCACACGTGAACCCAATACAGTTCCACCATACGTAGAACCGTGACTTCCCGCACCGAGTATTCCAACAGCTTTCCCTTGCGTCATCACTGCACCGACTGGAAATCCATTACCTAAGCCTTTAGCAGTTGTCATCACGTCAGGAATAATATTGGTGTGTTGATAAGCAAAATACTTACCAGTACGACCATTCCCAGTTTGAATCTCATCAAGCATCATGAGCCAATTATGTTGATTACATAACGCACGTACTTCTTCAAGATAACTGAAGCCTTGTGGTGCAGTGTTAACACCACCCTCACCTTGAATTGGTTCAATCAAGATTGCAACAATATCAGGATGATGAATCGCAGCTTCTTGAATCGCCTCAACATCCCCAAAAGGCACACGAACAAAACCATCGACTAATGGTGCAAAACCTTCCTGAACTTTCTTATTCCCTGTTGCAGACAAAGTTGCCAATGTACGTCCATGGAAAGACTGCTCAGCTACGATAATTTTAGGATTTGAAATACCTTGTTGTGCCCCAAACTTACGTGCAATTTTAATTGCACCCTCATTTGACTCGGCACCACTGTTCGAAAAGAAAATTTCTTCCATTCCAGAGACTTCAGCAAGTTTCTGCGCTGCTGCAGTTTGCCAAGGGATTTCAAATAAATTACTAGTGTGCACTAATGTTGCAGCTTGTTCTGCTATAGCAGATGCAATGACTGGATGTGCATGCCCCAAACCACATACTGCGATTCCTGTCAAAGCATCGAGATATTCGGTACCATCTGCTGTATATAAATACGCCCCTCGTCCTCGCACAAAACTGATCGCTTGGCGACCATAGGTTGCCATAAGATGAGACGGTTGATCAGGTTGCACAGGAGCAAGAGTAATATTTGTCATAACAAACTCAATCTATCAGTAGTTGTGTGGAAAAAAGTTATATAAGCAAAAACTTGCCTAGATTGAAAGCATAAACTCACATTTATACAAGAAAAATCTTGGGCAATGCTCGGCGAAGCGATTTTTTTAGGTATATAATGTCCGAAGTTTAGTTGAGGATCTATCTAATGACGGAACAAGCGCGTGATACAGTAGCGTTAATTCGTGATCAAATTGCGAAACACCCTGTTTTACTTTACATGAAAGGCACTCCACAATTCCCGCAATGTGGTTTTTCTGCTCGCGCAGTAGAAGCACTTAGCCAAATTGGTCGTCCATTTGCCTATGTAAATATTTTGGAAAATCAAGATATTCGTGCAACTTTACCACAAATTGCGAACTGGCCAACTTTCCCACAATTATGGATCAATGGCGAGTTAATTGGTGGTAGCGATATCATGCTTGAAATGTTCCAAAATGGCGAATTAAAGCCATTAGTTGAACAGTATAGCCCAGCGCCTGAAGCATAAGCTATCAAGCAAAAAGCCAATCATATGATTGGCTTTTTTATTGGAAATTGAGAATAGAAAGTCTTACTCTTTACTAAACCCGATATAACGAAACATCCCTTCCACGCCCAAATCTGCTTTAAAAATCTGTATATTTAAGTATTTTGCCTGAGTCACTGTTGCATAGATGTTCATATTGGGATCATCGTGAATTTCATCCACTGATTGAGACAAAGCGGCTTCAAAACGATCAGCAATGAACTCAAACCCTAAATCCATTGCCATAAACAAAGTATGTTCACATGGTTGTATATATTGCTCTTGCGTCCAATCTAAAACTGCTTGGTCACAATAAGGACAGCTAATATTCGCACTAGCATCAGATACTTCAAAGAGTTGATAAGTCATATCTATCGATCATAAAAATTTTCTGAATTATAAAGGACTTTTTACTTCACAAAAAATATCGAATACGCTCTTATTTTTGCAACGACAAATCTATAAAATATCGAATGTTGCAGAAATGGAATTGAATAATGCTAACCGATTTAGATGATTTTTACTGTTTTGCGCTAGTCGTTGAACATGGTGGGTTTAGTGCGGCTGAACGCGCAACTGATATTCCAAAATCAAAACTCAGTCGGCGCGTTTACAACCTCGAAGAGCAACTCGGTGTACGTCTAATTCAGCGTAGTTCTCGACATTTTGCAGTTACAGATATTGGTATGGATGTCTATCGTCATGCACAGGTCATGATGAATGCTGCACAAGCTGCACATGATGTAGTCAACCATTTAAGCAGCGAACCTAGAGGTGTAATTAAAGTCAGCGTACCTGTAGATATAGCTCAAAACCAAATGGCTAAAATCCTACCCACTTTTCTAAAAAAATATCCTGAAGTACGAGTGCAAATGCTGGTTAGTAACCGTCGGGTTGATGTGATTAACGAAGGAATTGATCTCGCACTACGCGTCCGCTCAAATCTTGATGAAGACCCTAACTTGGTTTTAAGACAGTTTGAAACAATCGAACAACGACTTTTCGCAAGTCAGGCCTATTTAAATGAGTTTGGTCATGTCACCACACCGGAACAACTCACTGATCATCGCATCATCAGTATGTCTGAAGATCATCTTGATCAACAGTTTTTACTATCTGGACCGAATAATATTCAAAAGAAGATTAAGGTTAATCCCGTGATTATGGGCTCAAATTTATTGATGTTAACTGAGCTAGCCAGTCAAAACTGTGGAATTGCATTATTACCTGATAGTATTGCCCAAAACTTTGTAGAATCAGGGCAACTGGTCAGAGTATTACCAGAATGGACGGCACCTCATGGTATTTTCCATGCTGTTTATCCTTCACGACGAGGACTACTGCCTGCGGTGCGCGTTTTTATTGATTATCTAGTGGAAGAGTTAGCTCAGTGCACAACAAAAAAGGTTCGATCTTAAATCGAACCTTTCGCTTTATTCATCTAACAGTCTAAGAAATATTAAACTGGTGGATAATTTCCTGTTCCATTTGGCCATGGTGTGAGTAACTCAAAACCATTATCAGTCACAGCAACCATATGCTCCCATTGCGCAGACAAAGATTTATCTTGTGTGATGACAGTCCAACCATCGCTTAACTCTTTTACAAAAGGTTTCCCTGCATTCACCATAGGCTCAATGGTAAATACCATACCTTTCTTTAACACCATGCCTTGACCTTTTTGACCATAGTGCAAAATATTTGGCTGCTCATGGTAAACACGCCCAATACCATGCCCGCAATACTCACGAACAATGCTATAGCCCTCGCGATGAGCCACAGATTGAATTGCGTAACCAATATCCCCTAAAGTCGCACCAGGTTTAACTGTATGAATACCAGCTAACATTGCTTCATAAGTGGTTTCAACCAGTTTTTTAGCTGCTGGACTTGGCTCACCCACAAAATACATACGACTTGTATCACCAAAATACCCGTCTTTGATCACGGCCACATCAATGTTTAGGATATCACCATCCTGTAAAATCTTTTTAGCAGAAGGAATCGCATGACAGACCTCTTCATTAACAGAAATACAAGTGGTCTTGGTAAAACCATGGTAACCCACATTTGCAGGAATAACCTGCAATGTATTCACGATGTAGTCATTGCAAATATCATCTAAATACTCTGTTGAAACGCCGGGTTTAATATAAGGTCCGATCATTTCTAATACTTGTGCCGCTAAACGCCCAGAGATACGTAGCTTCTCAATATCTTGTTCAGACTTAATGGTCACAGTAGAAGCTCTCATTCGAGATATTCCTTATAAAAAACAATTTCAATTCAAAAATGCAGCTAAAAAGATCAGCTACAATAAGTATGCGGAATAGTTTTACGCTTCAAAAGAAAAATCTTCAATCATTTTATGACTAAAATAACACTTTTATTTTACATTTAATTTCAATGTTGATTATAGAAAAAAACAATAAACTATTAAATCAGCTGAACTTTTAAACACTTACCTATAACTCAAATGAATCAAAATCATATTTTGATTTATACATGTTCTTTTTAGTCAAAAATAAACCAGTTTTCACATAAAATTGGTTCCAATTGATCATCTTTCTGTTCTAAAATCCGCACTTTTATTTAATCATCCCGCTTTTATGAACCAACTCCGTACAGGAGATATTATTGCCTTAGGTTTTATGACCTTCGCACTGTTTATCGGTGCTGGTAATATTATTTTTCCACCAATTGTTGCTCAACAAGCTGGTGAACATGTATGGCTAGCTGCTTTTGGATTTCTAATCACCGCAGTAGGTCTACCTGTTATCACAATTATGGCTTTGTCTCGTATGCAAGGCTCAATTGAAATCATCAGCTCTCCCTTAGGACGTTTTTCGAGTTTACTTCTCACGATCGTCTGTTACCTAACAGTAGGACCATTGTTTGCTACGCCACGCACGGCGACCGTTTCTTATGAGATTGGCTTTGCACCTTATTTTGGAACATCAAGCAGTAGTCTTTTCATCTACAGTATCATTTATTTTGTTTTTGTCATGGCTGTGTCTTTGTACCCAAACAAACTCTTAGATACTGTCGGCCATGTACTTGCCCCCCTAAAAATCATTGCATTGGCAATCTTAGGTATCGCAGCATTTGCGATCCCAACAGGAATGATCTCTCCCCCGATCAACAACTATACTGCAAGCCCAGTATCAGAAGGTTTTGTAAGTGGTTACCTAACCATGGATACCTTAGGCGCACTTGTATTTGGTATCGTGATCATTCAAGCGATTCACTCACGTGGGGTCACAGATTCTAAACTTATTACCAAATACGCCATTATTGCAAGTTTAATTGCTGGTCTTGGCTTAACCCTTGTTTATATCAGCCTGTTTAAACTTGGCTTGGGCAGTCATGAAGTAGCAGCCAATGCTGACAATGGTGCAATCATTCTTCATGCATATGTTCAGCATGCATTTGGTGACTATGGCTCTTATTTCCTTACGGGTTTAATTTTCCTCGCTTGTATGGTCACTGCAATCGGCTTGACCTGTGCATGCGCCGAATATTTCACCGAGCTAACTGGTTTATCCTATAAATTACTAGTCTTCATTCTCACAGGTTTGTCTTTATTAATTTCAAATCTTGGTTTAACTAAACTAATTGCTTTTTCAGTTCCAGTGTTGAGCGCGATTTATCCACCTGCGATAGTGGTTATCATGCTGAGTTTTTTCTGGAAATATTGGAAAAAACCATCACTTGTTGTTGGTTCAGTAACAGCGATTGCTTTCTTTTTTGGAATTATTGAAGCCATAAAAGCTGCAGGTTTTGAAACATACTTGCCTGCTTTTATCGAGCAATTACCCTTAAATGAACAAAATCTTGCATGGTTACTCCCATCCTTGATCGTTCTTGTTTGCGCAATTACTGTAGATCGAATCCGTACCAGTAAAGATTAAAATGATTTGTCGTTAAAATGATGTTTTACCCAAACATGATTTTAGCTATACAAAGAATGTTCTTTTATCCAATGTTCATTTTTTGTTTACGACAGATCATTGTTCTATGTACTGCTAAATTATCAGTGATCAGAATTCAATTTGAAGTGAATTATGGAACATATGCTGCTTGATATAAAATGATACTTAAAAGATAAAAAATAACCTATATTTAACAAATAAATAGATTTAACTCACATCAGAAATACAAAAAAACCATATAAATCAACCCTACAAATAATTCCACTAAAAAAGAAGTCATTTAGCTATTGAAAAAATTGAAAATTCCAAGTACAACTTTAATAACAATTCCGACAAAAACACATGGTTTTGTCATCGCAACAAGGAGGGATGGAGATGTTATCAACACATTTCAACAAGCAAGTCTTCATTAACACTCTGAAGACCAATGACTCAATTATTTATGCCATCACTACACTTGCTCTAATGGCAACGTTATTGTTTCAAGGCGCTATTAAAGGCAACCTAAAACCCGAATATTTTGCTTATGCATTAATTGTTTCACTGGCATTTTGTGTATGGGCTGTTGTAGATCAGAAGTTTAGACAATTAAGTCTGGCACGCAAGAAAACTTCTTTAGGAAAAATGGATGAGTGATCATCCATTTTTTTAACCCCAAAAACTTAACATCGTTCCTAATAATAAAATGCCTGTTGCACCAAGCTCTACTATAATCAAAGCTAACATCATGATCGTCATAGACCAAGTAGGAAGCGTCAAACGTCCCAGCTGATGAGGACGTTTAAACTGATTGGTCGTATCTTTTAATAAACCATGAATGATATAAGTCAAAATTGACATTGCGAAAAAGAATAAATTGGCTAGAACACAAAATAAAACTACAGACTCAGCCAGAATCGTAAAATGACTGAGTACAGCCAAGATTAAGCTCGCTGCGGCATACAACAAGCTACTTCGATGAGCAATGTCTACATAGTAATGTGCCCTTGCCTGTTCTGTTTGTCTAATTTGATAATATTTCCAAACACCTGTTAGCATTCCAATCCATAAAAACACCCCACTAAATACAATAGCAATTTGTGTTGCATCTTTTAACTCATACATCCAAGTATCCCCATTATCAATTTCATTCCGTTTTGTTGCTATATTACAGAAAAATTGACTTAGGAGTCACACTTTAGCCAAGTTTCTTTTTGGAACTTATGTAAAGTAGAACAATGAATCAAAAATAGAGTATGTTTTAGATGAAAACATTTGAATCATTTTGGATAAGTTGTAAAGATGGCTATCAACTTGCTGCTCAATTCTATCCTGCTCAACAAAAGGACATCAACGCACTACCTATCTTAATTTGCCCTGCAACTGGTATTACCAAAACCTTTTATCATCCCTTTGCAGAATGGTTAAGCCAACAAGGTTATAACGTCCTCAGTTTTGATTTTAGGGGGATCGGTGAATCCTTACATGGTGCACTAAAGGATTCAACAGCCAGCATTAATGATTGGGGAATGCTAGATATTCCTGCTGCCATTGAAACATTATTAAAGCGCACAAATGCAGAAAAAGTGATTATTGTTGGACACAGCGCTGGAGGGCAATTACTGGGCATTACGCCGAACTACCATAAAGTAGCAAAAGTTTTGGCTATCGCTGGTTCTACTGGACACATTAAAGGTCTGAAAGGTAAAACTAAATTACTCGCACCAGTAATGTTTAATGTAATTTTCCCTATTTCAAGTCTATTTAAAGGATATGGAGCAACTCAATTTATTGGTATGGGAGAAAATCTACCAAAAAATGTTGCTAAACAATGGGCTGAGTTTTGCAGTAAACCTGGCTATGTTATGAATGCAGTTGGAAAAAGTATTTCCGAAGATTATCACCAAGAAATTCAGTGCCCTATCACTTCTTTTTGGGCCAGTGATGATGAAATTGCAACCCATACCAATGTCAAAGATTTACTTCGCTTATACCCAAATGCTAAAACCAAGCTTGTTGAGCTTAACCCACAAAAGCACGGCTATAAGCAAATTGGGCATATGTTGATGTTTAAA
Organism: Acinetobacter haemolyticus; assembly: GCF_003323815.1. Classification (NCBI taxonomy): domain Bacteria; kingdom Pseudomonadati; phylum Pseudomonadota; class Gammaproteobacteria; order Moraxellales; family Moraxellaceae; genus Acinetobacter; species Acinetobacter haemolyticus. Next base: position 1,692,338 of record NZ_CP030880.1, on the reverse strand, counting down.
AAGTCACATCAAAAACTATGGTCATTAATTGAAAACGAATTACATATATAGGTTCAATTCTACAAACTATTTTCCTGTTTACGCATCTAAATCTGTAATCCTGTTTAGATGCGTTTTTTGAGTCTCTAGCTTATAAAGCAATCCTGATAACTCAACTCATAAGTTAGAAATATTTATAAAAATATAGTTTTGATTAGAAATACTTAACAAAAATTCACTCTAGAAAACTTTATTAAGCCACCAAAAGTGGAAGTGTGATAAAGAATGTCCTTATTCAACTGTTTCACAATATTTCTGGATTATATTTTTCAACCAGTTGTTTAATACAAAGTTCTGTATTTTTTAGTTTTTTAATGATTATTTATTTATTAAATATATTGATTTTGTATTTTTATGACATTTTAGACAGAATTTTTTATAAAAAAGTCACGTCAAAATGCGTATTTTTTTTCTACAATACGTTTATTCTACAAATGAGCAGAAATGCGAAGTCGTTGGAATATCGTTGAATTAAATTACTTTGGTGAATTCATCATTCATTACAAATTTATGTGAATTTTGTGATAATTCCCTTTGTTATTGATTAAGATGATTACATCATTATCTTTAAAGAGATTGGCTATCAACGACCTGCTATGAAACTTGTGTTTTTAGCAATGAAATTGTAGACATTTCATGGAATCTAAGCGTTACGCTATATCGCTCTTCATAAAAGCATGGGGGAAAGAGGGAAATGACAAAGAAATATGCGCGTTTTTTACCTACAGCCGATTCATTTAAGCTAGAAGATTTTCCTTACTATTGGATTTCTCAAGTAAATGCACAGTACGTACAAAACATCGATAACGTACTTAAGAAATATGGCTTAGACAACTCACGTCGTCGTATTCTCATCGCATTAGATGTTAAACCTCATGCAAGCGTATCTGAACTATCAGATATGGTCATCTCAAAAATGTCGACAACAACCAAAATTGTTTATCGCTTAAAAGATGAAGGTTACATCGAGACCTACTCTTGTAATGAAGATGGTCGTATTACTCGTGTCTATCTCACCGACAAGGGTAAAGAGATGATCATCAAAATTAATGATTTAACTTCAGTCATTCTAGAGCAATCATTTGATGGTTTGACACCACTGCAAATTGAAAAAACCATGGAAATTTTGAGACACATGTTTAAAAATCTTGCTCGTTAAAGGTTTTTCTTTATGAATAAACAAAGGCTTCAATCATGAAGCCTTTGTCATTTATATACGGGTTTGTTTTCTTCAATCAAACATATTCAACTGAGGTGTCACCTTTTCTATTTTTATTTTTGGTACATGTGAGCACTCAAACTCCTCAACTGGAAATCCGCACATAAAACGACTAAGTTGATTAGGTTGTTTTAAACTAAGCCACTCATTCAAGCGATCATGTGGAATGACAACGACGGATCGTTTAACGTCACCGGGTTCATGAAACTCTTTCATCATAGGATGATCAATCGCATTCATAGTCAACATCGTTGCAGAACGCACAATTTGATCATTTAATTTGCGTATTTCGTAAAGTGCTGCAATATAAAATGCTTGACCATCTTTTCGACGTACTCCCCAACGCTGTGGTTTACCGTCGATATATTTGCTTTCATAAAATTCAGCAACAGGAATAACACCAAATTTGCATTTTGATGCTGCTTCAAGAAAACTAGGTTTCTGAAAAATGGTTTCATGCCGTGCATTATAAGTATGTTTGGCAATATTGGTGTCTTCAGACCATTTAGGTACAAGCCCAAACAGTACATCTCGCCATTCTAAGCTCTGTTCTGATTGAAATAGCAAAGGTGTTTTATAACTTGGATAAACTTCATCCACATAGTCAAACGGGATCAATGGCAATTCAAGTTGCTTCGCTTGTTCGAGTGTTAAAGGCTTATAGTTGGCACACATACTATGATGATTAAATAAATCTCAATAAAAATATGTTTTAAAAGGGAGGTATCTTTACCTCCTTTAATTTTCTTAACAGGTTATTTAAATAACTTTTTCAATTTCGCACTTAAACCATGTACAAAACGATGCTTAGCGTTGGCTTTATCACTTGTCAAAAAGTTAATTTGAATCGACTGACGCTGCCCTTCATAAGGAACATATCCGTGCCAGCCATTATCAGTTACTTTAAATGCAACCAGAGTACCCGGGCCAGCATTAATCTCCTCAACATAGTCATCCATATTTTTTTCATCATTTAAAATGCGAAGACGGCCAGTTGGTGCATCCCAAGACTCATTTAAGTAAATCAAAATAGTGAGCAGCTTAGTCTTAGAATCAGAATGAATACGACCATCTTTTTGACGTGAATAACCACGTAATGTGATCATCATTGGATGTTCCATAACATCCACATCAAATTTTTCAGTTAAGATTTGACGGAACTCTTTGGTGTCAAGAGACTTTAAGAAACGATCAAAATTAGGTTTGATTTCAACATCTTCAATATTATAGCTTCCACCTTGATCAATTTTTGGGAAGTCTTGAATTACAGCCATTACCTCACTATCGACAATAGAGTTTTCTACTACAAAATATGGATACGGAGAGGTTGAAACTTGTGCTTGTTGTAAAGCATCTAATTTTAAAATTTGTGACATCGTTAAGTTTCGACTAAATGATCAAATTAAGAGAATTATAGCAAAAATTTGGTTTGCTTTTATATGTTGAAGCTATAAAAACAAAGACCCTTCAAAATTGAAGAGTCTTTGTAGATTCACAGAAACTAATCGAAATTAGTCACCTGTATACCCTTTAAGTTTTAAACGAGCAGCGTGTAACAATGGCTCTGTATAACCAGATGGTTGCTCAGCACCCTTGAAGATCAAGTCAGAAGCAGCTTGGAATGCAATCCCATCAAAGTTCGGTGCCATTGGCGTGTACAATGGATCATTGGCATTTTGTTGATCAACAATCACAGCCATGCGCTTAAGCACTTCTTCAACTTGTTCGCGTGTTACGATACCGTGACGTAACCAGTTAGCAACATGTTGAGAAGAAATACGTAATGTTGCGCGATCTTCCATCAAACCAACGTTGTTGATATCTGGAACTTTCGAACAACCCACACCCAAATCTACCCAACGAACAACATAACCTAAAATACCTTGGCAGTTATTCTCAAGCTCATTATTTAACTCTTCTGCAGTCCAATTTGTTTCAGGTGCAAATGGTGGAGTTAACAAGTCATCAAGTGTCAACATATCTTCCGCAGCCAATTCATCTTGGCGCGCTTTTACATTGATTTGATGGTAATGCAACGCATGAAGTACAGCACCCGTTGGAGATGGAACCCATGCACAAGTTGCACCAGCATTTGGATGTGCAGTCTTAGTCGCCAACATATCTTTCATGCTATCTGGTTTTGGCCACATGCCTTTACCAATCTGAGCTTTACCTTGTAAACCACATGCTAAACCAATCGCAACGTTACGGTTTTCATAAGCAGCAATCCATTTCTGGGTCTTAACTGCTTCTTTACGTACAACTGGCGCAGCTTCCATAGAAGTATGGATTTCATCACCCGTACGGTCCATGAAACCTGTGTTAATGAAGATTGTACGATCTTTAGCCGCAGCGATACAGTTCTTCAAATTCACTGAGGTACGACGTTCTTCGTCCATGATACCGATTTTGAGTGTTTTAGCTGGTAAGCCAAGCGCTTGTTCAGCACGCTCAAACAATTCAACTGCGAAAGCAACTTCTTCAGGACCATGCATTTTTGGTTTTACGATGTACATAGAACCTTTACGAGAGTTGTGATTCTCGTTTTGGCCACGGATATCAGCAATTGTAAGTAATGGCGTAACTAAAGCATCCATGATCCCTTCAAATACTTCCTCACCATCTACAAGGATCGCTGGGTTTGTCATCAAGTGACCCACATTACGAAGAAGCATTAATGAACGACCATGTAAAGTAGTCGTACCACCAATTAAGTTTTGAACTGTGCGGTCTTTATTCAAAGCACGAGTAATGGTTTTACCATTTTTCTCGATTGACTCTTGTAAGTCACCTTTCATCAAGCCTAACCAGTTACGATAGCCTTCGACTTTCTCTTCTGCATCAACTGCTGCAACAGAATCTTCTAAATCTTGAATAGTGGTGATCGCAGCCTCAAGCGTTAAATCTTTCACGCCAGCTGCATCTGTTTTACCTACAGGGCTATTTGCATCGATGTCAACAATAACATGCAAGCCATTATTTAATAAAACAATTTCTGTTGGATTGGCAGCTTCACCATTAAAACCAACAAATTGTGCTTCATGTTCTAAGCTCGTAGTTGAGCCATCTTTTAAACTTACAACTAAACGATTATGATCAACTGCATATTTTGTTGCATCTGCATGCGAACCTTGCGCCAACGGGAAGGTTTGGTTTAAGAAATCTTTTGCAAAAGCAATAACTTTGTCGCCACGAACTGGGTTATAGCCTTTGCCTTTTTCCGCACCATTTTCTTCAGAAATTACATCCGTACCATAAAGCGCGTCGTACAATGAACCCCAACGAGCGTTTGCAGCATTCAAGCAGTAACGTGCATTACGTACAGGTACCACTAACTGAGGCCCTGCTAATAAAGCAATTTCTTCGTCAACATTTTCAGTTGTAACTTTGAAATCTTCTACTTCTGGCACTAAATAACCAATTTCAGTTAAGAATGCTTTATATGCATTGAGTTCAAATTTATTATTGCGATGCCACTCATCAATTTTAGCTTGAAGCTCTTCACGCTTAGCCAATAACGCTTTGTTCTTTGGACTAAGATCAACAACGACTTGCTCGAAGTTTTTCCAGTAAGTTTCACTATCTAAACCAGAACCTGGTAAAGCTTCATTTTCGATGAAATCGTAAAGTTCTTTAGCAATCGCTAGCTTGCCTTGTTGAATACGTACAGTCATTGTCTTTCCTGATGGTGCTAACTTTTTATAACAAGAAACCTAGTATACCGATTTATACTAGCCTGAATAGTAATATCACATTCCTAAATAGTAAGCATTTTCCCAACATGTAGTATTGACAAAAATTAAATTTCTTGTTCTGGGAAAAGCTTATGTCTTATGTCCTTACTGTTTAGTGTTATCACCCTTATTCAAGGTTCAAACCTATCTAGTTATAACAAAATTCAAGCAAGAATAAAGTGCTCTCTACTTAAATTCATAAAAAAAGACATTCCGAAGAATGCCTTTTTTAAATCATGAAGTTTTTGCAATTTGTATTTGTCGATGCTCAGAATTTAAATAATCATCTGACTGCATTTCAAGTAATCTTGAACGTGTCCGTTCAATTTCAAATGCTAATTTATCGCCTTTATATAAATCAATAATCGAATCCTCTGAGGTTAATAACAACTTTACCCCACGGTCATAGAATTCATCGACCAAATAAATAAAGCGACGTGTCCCTTCAGATAAGAAATCCGTCAAATGCGGTACATTACTGACTAAAACAGTATTGTATATGTTTGCAATTTCGATGAAATCAGCTGGGCTACGCGGTTTAAAACATAGTTCAGAAAACTCACACCACAATACGTCTTCAGTATGCCCCAAAGTCTCAACAACACGATTGTTAATCATAATCGGAGAGTTTGATTGTACTTGTGTTTGGGTTAAAGCGCTAAAACGCTCAGCCATCCATGCCTGCACATCATTACCAAGCGGATGCTTAAACAACTGTGCTTGTTTTAATACCCGTAAACGGTAATCGATACCAGCATCAACATTCAAAACGGTACAATTTTTCTGAACCAATGCAATTGTCGGCAAGAAACGATCTCGATGAATCCCGTTTTTATACAAACCTTCAGGAGCAATATTTGAGGTAGCAACTAAAGTAATGCCCCGCTCAAACAACTTCTGGAATAAATCACTAATAATCATTGCATCTGTAACATTCGATACAAAGAATTCATCAAAACAGATCACCACTGCATTTTTGTAGATTTGATCTGCGACCAAATCCAAAGGATTACGCTGACCTGAAAGTTTGTTTAACTCTTTATGTACATGTTGCATAAAGTGATGGAAATGCATACGTGTTTTTCGACGGAATGGTACTGACTCATAAAATTGATCCATTAACCATGTCTTACCACGTCCTACACCACCCCACATATAAACACCTTTCGGATAGGTTTGACGACGGAATCGTCTAAACGCTTTCTTTGATGCTTTATAACGGGTGAGCAACTCTTTCCACACGCGATCTAGCTCTTGAACTGCCTGAGCTTGTGCTTCATCAGGCATGAACTGTCCTGACTCAAGTGCTTGAGCATAACGCTCAGCAGGTGATGTTGGAATGTATGCAGTGCTATGCGAGTCTGGCTTAGAATTTAACATAAGGTGTTATTACAATTTTAATTGAGAAAAATTATATCGAACATTGAGTTCAAAGACATTAGATTTTAGGCTTAATTATCATGTAGTTTAAACATCATAATGTTCCATTTTTAATCATTTAATGATTTCGGTTATACTGTCGAGGACTCTGTCCAAACCATCGTTTAAATGCATGATTAAAGGCAGCAGGTTCAGAATAACCCAACATTTCTGCAATCTGTTCAACTGAATATGTACTTGCTTCAATAAATTTTATTGCCTTTTTCTTGATAAGCCTTTCACGGATTTCTTTATAGCTGGTCTGCATTTGCTGCAATTGATGCCTTAGCGTTCGCTCAGGAATTTTGAGTGCGCATGCTGTCTCAGACATGGTCGGTATGACCCCATTTTGCAATTCGAGATAACCTTCCACATAATCAACTATTGTCACATCTAAATGCGCGACCTTCTCTAACAGCTCCAAATCGGATAGGCATTTTTCTTCATAAATTCGATAGGTCAGGATATCCGCAGATGGAATTTTAGTTTCTAAAAGTTGTGTATTCTCCATCATAAATGCAGCTTGCTCGCAACCAAACTTCACATCCACACCATAATAATCTTGGTAGGAAGCGATCAAGTGTAAATCTTTTGGCCTTTTAAAGGGTAATTCAATCTTTATTTTAGGAATCTCTAATCCCATCATTTTAAAAATATCTTGTAGGAATTTATAGGTTCCCGAGATTTCACACTGCGCTCTCAAATGCCCCAAATGTGTTTCGAGATCAATCGGTTGATATGCCAAATGAATAAAATCTTCTTGAATATCTAATTTTAAAGAACCAAATAGATGTGTGAGCTGTTGAAATCGGATTCCGTTTAGCAAAGCTTTTTCTAAAGTATTACTGGTCACCAAAAGCATAAGAAATGGACCATAACCTGCTAATGCATAATGCTGACCAATAAACAAACCTTGTTCAGGTGAAACATCTTGACTAATATGCTGCAGAATATCCCACTCAATCTCATCCGCAATGATTGAACTTGGATCTAAAGCGTCAGCATGTATTCCCATTTGGGCTAAACGTGTATCCACATCTATTCCAACATGACGCATGCCTTGAATCAAATACATCAATCCGAGGATAGATCTTTTCATAATTCTAAATCTAATTCTCAAAACTTTAATGTTGTACTATAAAAAAATAGCTAAATGAATTGCCGAAATGATCAAGTTTTACGTCTATACAATCATATTTAATCTTGGTAAAACCGTTAAACTTGCACAAAATTTAGCTGTGTAGGACGTAGACTATGCGTGATGTAACCAAAAATGCTATTCAAAAAACAAAAGTTGCGATTATTGGTGCAGGTTTTGGTGGTTTAGCTATGGCGATTCGCTTGTTGCAAAGTCAAATCAATGATTTTGTTATCTTAGAAAAAACCAACGATGTTGGTGGAACATGGCGAGAAAACCAATATCCTGGTGCTGCATGTGACGTCCAATCACATATGTATTCTCTTTCCTTTGCGCCAAAGACAGATTGGTCCAAGCGATATGCCGAAGCAGATGAAATTTTTGGTTATATTCAGGATATTACAGAGCAATACAAATTAAAGGATTATTGCAAGTTTAATCATGAAGTAACACATGCTGAATTTGATGAAAACCGTAATGTTTGGACTCTAGATTTTAAAGACCAACCAACACTAGAAGCACAATTCGTAATTTTTGCTTCTGGTCCATTGCATGTTCCACAAATTCCACATATCAAAGGCATTGAGAAATTTAAAGGTAAAGTATTTCATTCATCTAAATGGGAACACGATTACGATTTAAATGGAAAATCAGTTGCATCGATTGGTACAGGTGGTAGTGCTATTCAATATATTCCAGAGATTGCACCTGAGGTTAAGCAACTCTATGTTTTCCAACGTACAGCAGCCTGGGTAATTCCACGTGATGAACGTAAATATTCAAAACTAAGTAAATCGTTATTTAAAGCTTCAAATATTTATCGTCAAATTCATCGTAGTCGTTTGTACTGGAGCAACGAGTCACGTGTTGTACCAATTGTGCAACCACAAATTATGAAATATGGTCAAAAACTTGCCGAAGCCTTTATTCGTTTCCAAGTCAAAGACAAAGCCTTAGCTAAGAAGCTTACCCCAGATTTTGTTATGGGTTGTAAACGTATTTTGATTTCAAACAAATACTTCCCTACGTTTAACCGTAAAAATGTTGAACTAGTAACTGATGGTATTCAAGAAATCACAGCAAATGGCATTATCACCAAAGATGGTAAAGAGCGTCAGATTGACTGTTTGATCTATGGTACAGGTTTTATTACGGACCCACGTATCTACTTAAAACATTTTGACTGTGTGGGTCGAAATGGCATTGAGCTTAAACAAGCTTGGAAAGATGGCGCTGAGAGTTATTATGGTGTTGCAACTAAAAACTTCCCTAACCTTTTCCAGCTTTTAGGTCCAAACACAATTCTTGGCCATAACTCTGTGATTTTTATGATTGAATCACAAGTAAACTACATTCTACAATTGATTCAAACAGTTGATAAAACAGGCACTCAAGCAGTTGAAGTCAAACAAGAAGTTCAAGACCAATTCAACCAACGTGTACAAGAACAACTCAAAGGCACAGTATGGCAAGCCGGTGGATGTAGCAGTTGGTATCAAGCTGCGGATGGTAAAAACTTTTCTTTGTGGCCAACGTATACTTGGAAATATTGGTTAGAAACCCGCAAGGTGAATGTTGCGGATTACAATTTTATCAGTACAGCAATTGATACAAAAGTCGATGCAGCTTAAGCAATAATTCTTCATAATAAGCAGGTTATTCGTGACCTGCTTTTTTTATGCAATCTCTTATTCTGATTCTCCAAATATTTATCGTAATTTCATTAGGCTACTTTATTGCCCCTCACTTATCTTTCCAGATAAAACAACTTGTTTTTAAAATTCTTCCTTATTTTTCTTATATTTTATTGATCAGTGTAGCTTTTGAGTTAACTCAAGCCCTCAATCATATTGAAAATCCTGTCGCTATTCTTCCGCCAGCTTTACTGATTGCATTTACAACATCTATCGGTGCTTTCTTTATTTGTTTATTTACTTATAAACTGATTGATCGCCAAAGTGTTCAAGGCAAAATATCATTACGCTTGTTTTTAAATGCATTGAAAAATATCGCTAAAGCATTTTTGGCACTTGCAATAGGTGTTGCAATAGGCTTATTGATCAAAAATTTTGATGTACATATACCATTCAACAGTTGGTATCTATTACTTATTTTTATCTTCTTAATCGGTATCGAACTCGCCTTTACCCAATTTGATCGCAGTTGGTTAAGTTGGAAAATTTTGCTTGTTCCTGTTGCTGCTATTATTGGTTCTTGTCTTGCTTCTATCTTTAACTATTTTATTCTATCAGATCACTATAAATTAAACGAAGTTCTCGCATTAGCACAGGGCTACGGTTGGTATTCAATGTCAGGAATTGTGTTTACTGAATTACACTCAGCTAAACTTGGTGGCATTGCGCTGCTTACTGATTTATTTAGAGAGATTTTTGCAATTCTATTGATGTATTGTTTAGGCTGGCGTTTTCCACGATCAGCAATTTCTAGTGCAGGCGCAACGTCGATGGATGTAACTTTAGCAATGGTTAAACAATCATGTGGCACGCATTACGTACCACACGCCATGATGAGCGGATTAATTTTATCCTTGCTCGCGCCACTCTTAATCAGTCTATTTTTAAACTTAAAATTTTAAATTGAAGCTAAAATCGATTTTAGCATCGCTGTCGGATTCTCTGCTTTAGTGATTGGGCGACCAATTACTAAATGAGTAGAACCATCTTGTATCGCTTGTTTCGGTGTCACAATACGCTTTTGATCATCAGCACTTGATCCTGCTGGACGAATTCCTGGAGTAACCAATGCAAAGTCTTGGCCGAGCATTTGACGAAGAATTTTTGCTTCTTGCGCTGAACAAACCACACCATCCAAACCACTTTCCTGAGTGAGTTTAGCTAAACGCTGCACTTGCTCAACAGGCTCAATATCTAAACCTATATCACGCAAGTCTTCACGACCCATCGAAGTTAAAACAGTAACTGCAATCAATTGGGTTTGATAATTTCCTGCTTTAAGACGCTCCACACAAGTTTCCATCATCTTACGACCGCCAGATGCGTGAACGTTCACCATCCACACCCCTAAATCAGCAGCCGCGCATACAGCTTGTGCTGTAGTATTTGGAATATCATGAAACTTTAAATCAAGAAAAACTTCAAAACCCTTATCATGCAAGCTTTTAACAACAGCAGGTCCTTCGTGAGTAAAAAGCTCCTTGCCTACTTTAACTCGACATAAAGTAGGATCAAGTTGTTCCACAATCGTCAGAGCGTCGTATTGGCTTTTTGCGTCTAGGGCAACAATAATACTCAAGAGCTTTTCTTCCCGATAAAAATAAAGCCCATATTATAATGGGCTTTTATTTTCATTGGTAATATCCAATACAGTTTTTTCGTGCCTTACACTTGCAGCAGCATCAGCAGCCGCTTGTTGTGCAAGTTGAATTTGTTCTTTGCGAAGATGATCAATATCCTTACGCAATCTTTTAATTTCCCAATTCGTTTGGAAAACGCGGAAAACCTGAACACCTAAGAGCAGTCCAACCACAATGCCTAATGCTAACGTCAATAGAAGCAATAAACCTAAACGCATTGCTGGAACTTGAGTAAACAATAAATCAACTGGTAGCTCAGTTGGGTTTTGAAGCACCAAGGCAAGTGAATAACCAAAGATGACAACGAGTAATGCAATTAATACATAACGCATAAACACCTCAAATTCTTATTGACCAGATTCGTTTACTGCATCACGAAGGGCTTTACCTGGTTTAAAATGTGGTACAGCTTTCGCTGCGACATCAACAGCTTTACCTGTTTTTGGGTTACGACCTAAACGTGGCTCACGATGGTGTAAAGCAAAGCTCCCAAAACCACGTATTTCGATACGATCACCATTTGAAAGAGCTTCGATCATTTGGTCAATCATAATTTTAACAGCATCTTCAACTAAAGGTTCTGCTAAGTGTGGGTTTTTAAGTGCAATCCGTTCAATTAAATCAGATTTATTAAGTGCTTCAGTAGTCATTGATGACCTCTTTAATTATTGCTACTTCTCAGTGTTTTTAATAATAACCTGTTTAAATACAAAACGGTAGCGCAGTACATGATTACTACGCTACCGTTTACAGTATTTTTGTATAAAAAAGTACATCTCTGTTACAAGAAACGTACTTTTTAACAAATTACTTCATTTGAGCTTTAATTAAGTCACCAATAGTCTTAGGACCATTGCTTTCTGCAGCTTGAGTCGCAGCAGCTTGGCGAGCGTTGTTCACAGCTTCTTTCTCTTCAGCTTCGTCTTTCGCTTTGATAGACAAGTTGATAGAGCGAGATTTGCGATCAACGTTGATGATCTTAGCTTCAACTTCTTGACCCACTTCTAGGAATTTAGTTGCGTCTTCAACACGGTCACGGTTGATTTCAGAAGCTTTAAGTGTTGCTTCGATGTCATCAGCTAATTTAACTGTAGCACCTTTAGCATCAACAGCAGTTACAGTACCTTTAACTAAAGCACCGCGCTCATTCGCAGCCAAGAAGTCATTGAATGGATCGCTGTTTAATTGCTTGATACCAAGGCTGATACGGTTACCTTCAGCGTCTACAGACAAGATAACTGCTTCAACTGTGTCGCCTTTCTTGTAACGACGAATCGCTTCTTCGCCTTGTTCGTTCCAAGAAATATCAGACAAGTGAACTAAACCGTCGATACCACCGTTTAAGCCGATGAAGATACCGAAGTCAGTGATTGACTTGATTGTACCAGAAACTTTTTCGCCTTTTTCATGTGCTTTAGCAAACTCTTCCCATGGGTTAGCACGAGTTTGTTTGATACCCAATGAAATACGACGACGTTCTTCGTCAACTTCAAGAACCATAACATCAACTTCGTCACCGATCTGAACAACTTTAGATGGGTGGATGTTTTTGTTAGTGTGGTCCATTTCTGAAACGTGTACTAAACCTTCAACGCCTTCAGCGATTTCAGCGAAGCAACCGTAATCAGTTAAGTTTGTTACACGTGCTTTAACGATAGAACCTTTAGGGTAACGGCTCATGATCGCTAACCATGGATCTTCGCCTAATTGCTTAAGACCTAAAGATACGCGGTTACGCTCGCGGTCAAACTTAAGTACTTTAACTGTAACTTCTTGACCAACTTCAACAACTTCTGATGGGTGCTTGATACGTTTCCAAGCCATATCTGTGATATGTAGAAGACCATCAATACCGCCAAGATCAACGAACGCGCCGTAATCAGTAAGGTTCTTGATTGTACCTGTAACTGTTTGACCTTCTTCAAGTTGAGCAAGTAATGCTTCACGGTCAGCTGAAGATTCAGCTTCCATAACTGCACGACGAGATACAACAACGTTGTTACGTTTAGCATCAAGTTTGATTACTTTGAACTCTAACTCTTTACCTTCAAGGTGAGTTGTGTCACGAATAGGACGAGTGTCAACTAAAGAACCTGGTAAGAATGCACGTACAGGACCGATGTCAACAGTGAAACCACCTTTAACCTTACCAGAGATAACACCAGTAACGATTTCGCCGTCTTCAAAGATTTTCTCAAGTTTAGTCCAAGTTTCAGCACGTTTTGCTTTTTCACGTGATAAAACTGTTTGACCCATACCGTTGTCAAGCGCTTCAACAACTACGTCAACAGTATCGCCAACTTGAACTTCAAGTTCACGTTGTTCATTTAAAAATTCAGCACGATCAACAACGCCTTCAGATTTAAGGCCAGTGTCAACAGTAACCCAGTCAGAATCGATACTAACAACAGTACCTTGGATGACTGCACCCTTTTCAACGTTGAGGTTTAATTCACTTTCTTCAAAGAGGGCTGCAAAAGATTCGGTCATGATATACCTGATAAAGTCCGCGGTCTTGGATCAGACAAGGCCGGTTTAGTTAAGTTGTTACATTGTCCAAAAAATCTGATCAAGCAATGCTTCAACTGAAAATAAAATGGTTTATCTATTGAATACGGCTATCGATATAGTCAACCATTAATTGGAAGACTTCATTGATGCCAATATTAGAACTATCAATGATATATGCGTCGTCTGCTGGCTTTAATGGCGCAACAGCACGTTCCATATCTCGTTTATCTCTAGCCTGTATATTAGATAAAATGTCGTTTATTTTAGCATCAAGACCCATACCCTGCAACTGTTTTACCCGACGTTCAGCACGGGACTCAGCAGATGCAGTTAGATAGATTTTAGCTTGCGCTTCAGGAAATATTGATGTCGCCATGTCACGACCATCGGCCACTAAACCTGGTGCTTGGATAAAAGCACGTTGACGTTCAAATAATGCTTTTCTCAACTCTGGTACAGTCGCAACCTTTGACGCGTATTCACCAACTTGTTCCGTTCTGATTATATTGGTCACATCTACACCATCTAAATAGATAAGTGTTACAGAGGCTGATGATTTAAACTCAATGTCGAGATGAGTTGCACATTCAATACATTGCTCTAATTCTGAATCAATTTGATCTAATAATCCGCGTTGAAACAATGACAGTCCAAGTAAACGATATAACGCACCAGAATCTAACAAATTGAAACCGTAATGCGCTGCTATTTTTGCTGCCAATGTTCCTTTACCTGAACCGCTTGGACCATCTATCGTAATAATATGAACTGTCATTCCCATCTCTTATGAAGCAACCGACTTCGCTAACTTTGAAAAACCTAGTGTAATCGCTGCTTTGAGTTGTGCAAGAATTAATTTACTTACAAGCGGTGCTTTTGCTGTAAATTCAATCTTATAAGTTACTAAAGTGATATAAGGCGTAATCTCTCTAAAATCAATTTGTCCCAAATGGTGCTTAACTAAAGGGTTATTAATTAGCTTATATTCGATACGCTTATTTTCTTCCAACAAAGTTATTTCTTCTTGAAGTGGCTTAATCGGCCCAAATCCCATACGTCGAATAGACCCCACTCCATCTGGGCGCTGCGGATCAGTAGAGTCCTTAACTCGTACAACTTGCAAAGGTGCAAATGCCTTATTGTATGTTGCATGTTTTGACAACAGATCAAAAACTTCGGAGATCGGTGCATTGAATTCTTTTTTTATGGTGATCGCATTACGCATAGTTTCGCCTTTTTGATTAAACCAAAATCATAGGAGCGGCTAGTCTGCCATAACTCATCGCAGATTTTTAATCATTTGAGGACGTTTTAGATAAACGGATCTGTTTCTTTTGATTACGTCTTTGTTTAAAGAAATCACTGAGTTGAGCGGAACATTTTGCTTGCATACACCCATGTTCAAAGACAAATTTGTGATTGTAATAACCACTATCAAGTAACTGACGAGCACTCACCAGCGAACCTGCTTTAGGTTCAGGCGTTGCAAATACAACACGTTGAATACGCGCATGAATCAAAGCACCTACACACATAGTACAAGGTTCAAGCGTTACATAAAGCGTTGCATCTTCAGGCAAACGATAGTTTTGAATGCTCTGACAAGCCATGCGCAATGCTTGAATTTCAGCATGTGCACTTGGGTCTGAAAGCAAGATTGGCGCGTTGTAACCTGCCCCAATAATTTTCGATTGACTTACAATAACAGCACCAACAGGTATTTCACCTTGTTCTGCAGCTAATGCAGCTTGCTCGTAAGCAAACTGCATCCAATATTCGTCATCAAAAGTATCTGGATTACTCATCGCCTTATGCAATGATACCGTATTGTCTTAACAATACATTCCAACTATCAATCGTAGTTATAGGTGGACAATCCGACAAAATATCTTTTAATGTAATTTTTTCAGTTGCTTTCCATTCAGGCGATAGATCTTTATCCACTAAACGCGCACGCACACCTTCAACAAAATCTGGATGGCGAATTTTCCAATCAGAAATTTGGGCCTCTAATGCAAACACTTCATCCCAAGCATGTCCTTGTTTACCCCACTGCCAAAGTAACCAAGTAATAGCCGCCGTGCTTGGAGAACCTTTTTGCAAATTCTCACTCGCCTGACGCAACCAATCACTGCTCGCTTCACTCAATCCAATGATGGCCTGATAATCAAACTCAAAGTTTTGACCACGACAAACGCTGTGTATAACATCAATAGAGTTTTGCAATGGACCTGCCGCAACTGGACGATGCAGACTATTTAACGTGTCATCAATGGCACGAAAAGCACCCGCAGGATAGTGGTTCCAATCGACATTTAAAACTTTCTGCAAGACATTATCTCGCTGAGCTTCACAAATATGAGTTGCCCAACCAATACTAAATGCACCTGCAGCTGTCATAATCGACCCTGTCAGTCCCGTGAATAAACCAATTTGACCACGATCTGCCAAGAAACGACTTCCACCCACATCTGGGTATAATCCAATATTGATTTCTGGCATCGCAAGGCGAGAATAAGGTGTAACTAAGCGAAATGGCGCAGCCATAAATAAACCGAGTCCACCACCCATCACATAACCCTCACCCCAAACCACGATTGGTTTAGCATAGTTATGTAACAGTAAATCCAAGGCATACTCTTGTTCAAAGAAACGATTTGCGGCATCAACCTCATTGTTAATGACAAGCTGACGGAGCTTACGTACATCGCCGCCTGCACAAAATGCTTTAGGCGTTGTTGAATCTAGCCAAATTGCTTTAACACTTTCATCTTCATGAAAATGCTCAAAAACCTTAAGTAGAGCACTAACAATAGATTCATCTAATGCATGCAATGATTTTGGGCGGTTTAAACGAATTACTCGCCAACCATTCTTTTCTTGCTCAATAACCAAATCAGGATGATAGCTATTCAAATCGGGAGAAGTCATTATGCGTCCAATTGCCAGTCTATAGGCTCAATGCCATGTTGTTTCAAATAATGATTACTTTTAGAAAATACTTTGCAGCCAAAAAAACCACCACGGTTTGCTGCTAATGGTGATGGATGAGCTGCACTCAAAACAAGATGCCTATTACGATCAATACGTTGCCCTTTGCGTTGTGCATAAGCCCCCCACAAAATGAAAACAACATGTTCTCGTTGTTCGTTTAACACATCAATCACTGCATCGGTAAATTCTTCCCAACCTTGCTTTTGATGTGATGTGGGCTGCCCAGCCTCAACAGTGAGTACACTGTTTAAAAGCAAAACACCTTGCTCTGCCCATTTACTCAAATCACCATGACGAGAAATGGGTATTGCCAAATCAGTAGATAATTCATGAAAAATATTACGCAAAGATGGTGGTAATGCAACCCCTCTCTGCACCGAAAAGCTTAAACCATTTGCTTGATTTGGACCGTGATAAGGATCTTGACCCAAAATTACAACTTTAACCGCATTTAAAGGTGTTGTATTCAATGCATTAAAAATCTGCTTACTCGGAGGATAAATTATTTTTTCAGCATTTTTTTGCTGCTGCAAAAACTCACGCAAATTATCCATTTTCTGACTAAGAAGAAAGTCAGATAAAGAAATTTTCCACGACTCATCCAACTGAACTTTACTTAACTTGTCCTGCTGTTGTTCAGTAAATTGCATCAACATTCCTTGAAATTACTCCACTCTCACGAATGAAATGTACAGATTAAATATTAACTTGTAATTCTACATTTGGGTTTTGAAATTTTAACCCTTGTTTCAAGTTTTTATACAGATTTGGATCACTCCATTCAGCTTGAACTTGCTCGGAAAAAATAATTTGCTCCAAGCTCAATGCACCCATTTGCTCATTATCAATATCTTCTTGAAAACTTTGCGCATAACCCGTATCTGTTTCGTGAACAATGACCGAGTAAACTTCAACATCACCCTCACCGTTTTGAGTAATTGTTGAATTCAACACTTGTTGAGCGAGATAGAAGAAAATACGAGAAAACTGCTCTGCTGAAGGCGAAACAGGCAATGCGATCCATCGTGCACTAAACGTTTTACATGCATCAATATAAGCTGGATCATCTTTTTGCCAATAGCAAATTGCATGATCAAAGCTATCAAACAGCTCTTTAATCACGCCTTTCAACAAGCCAAAATCATAAACCATTTGCCCATGATCCAGCTTCGATGCTTTTAGCAGCAACTCAACTTTATAGCTATGACCATGAATAGAACGCTTACAGCGATCTGATGTACAGTTCCGTACAATATGAGCGTTTTCAAACTTAAATAATTTACGAATTAACATGCACCAAGCGAATCTTTTCTGCAAACGAAGTTTATTATAAAACAAAAAAACAAGCATTGGGATCGAATTTAAAATTTGTGACTATTCAATTATTCAATCCATGGCCCGTACGAAAAGGTGCTAAACTTCGAGCGTAAACCGTAACCTGCTTATCTTTCCTGTATATAGCACTGGTAAATTGACGTTTTCGCTCACTCAAAACAACCTCAATCAACGCTGTAAAGTAATCTGATTTAGTATCCAACCACGCCGCTGCATCCGTTTTATTCTGTTCTTCTATCCCAGAAAATGCATTTATTTTCCATAAATCATCAAAACTAGAAAAATACGTTAAATTTGCCTGTTTTGCTTTTAATTCTTGATCAACCGTATTTACATCAACTCTAGGATCAATACTCGCAAGCAACAATGCTGGTGCTGTATTGATATTCACTTTTGTTGGTTCAGGTAAGGCAGAAATATAGTTTTTAATTAAGTCATAATTCTTACCTTCAAAGCCGCGGACTAATTTTAACTCTTCAATACTGTGAAATTTGGTATTTGGTGTTAAATAAGCTGGCTCTAAACCTTGATAATAATTACTTTCAGCCCCCATAGCACCTGTTGGCTCATCATCACTATCCTGCCAGTCAATTACCGCTTGACTTAATTCTGCTGGCAATCCAACGCGTTGCAGCAATCTCTCAAACCATCGGCGAGCAGAATCATCAACACTACCATCACTTTTAAGTAAATTATTGAGATTAAACTTTCCAGACTCATCAACTAAACGACCCGAAACATATCCATCCTCTACAGGGAATGCAGGCATTGGTTTCGCCCAACTTTCTTGTAAATGATCAATATTTTTGCCACTTTCATTATCCTGAATCAATAACTCAGCAAAAAATGCCTCTGCACTTTTCGCATAGAGCAAAGATTGGTTCTGTCGCATTAAATAGCCTGTATTTTCAGCACTATTACTTTGGCGTTTTGCAATTGTTGCGGCGAGAATTGTTGCTAAAGCAACCATGACAAGGATAGTCAATATAGCAACGCCATGTTGTGATCTTATATTTCTCATATCATTGACTATCCTGACTACGATCGATCAGACGATAGATCCACTCATAATCTGTACCAGCAACAGTCAATTGAATTTTCAATCCTAATGGTAACTTTCTTAATTCAGCCGTGTTTTCTGGATCTACATTATTTTCAGGCCACTGCATTAACTCTTGTGGATTGAAAACAGATACTTTAAAGCGCTCAACATTATCCAACAATGCACTTGACATCGGCTGCACACGATTTGGAATATTTAGATTTGTGTATTTCAATCGATATAGTCTTTTTTGAGACTCATCAAAACGATATTCGATACGCTCGTATGGCGACAACCCTTGCTTAAGCGGATCAGAAACACCAGCTTTACTAAACATAAAAACCTGATCATTAAGTACCAATGCAGCTTGCAATTGCCTTCCATCATTTGCTGTTAAAGGGATGATCTGCAAACTATCTCGCAAGATCTGCTGATAAGCGTCTTGTAATGCAAACAAATTCACTTCATGTTCAGCATTTCGATCTTTCACTTTTAACAAATAATCAAATACTTTCCAACCTAACATAGAAAGAACTGCAAAAATTGCAATTGCAACCAGCAACTCAACCAACGTAAATCCTGAGCGAGGATTAACAAAGTGAAACTTTGTCCGAGCGCAAGATGACGAACTATGTTCGGAGTGATCACGATTAAGTCGAGCACTGCTCGACCGCTCCGCAAGACGAAAAGCTAGGCTTTGAGTGCGAGGATTAACAAAGTGAAACTTTGAGATTTGCATATTATTGTTTTTATTATTCATATGATTTAACTTTCAGTCTGATGATTGAAAAACACTAGATGACCAACACCCGCTTCAACTTTATCTTGATCAACGTTAAATAAACTCACTTGTAATTCGATCCGCTGAACTTTGGGGCTAATCGTTGCTTGTGCTTTTTTATCAATTTGCCATGTTTCACCTTGTGAAGTGATTTGTTTGGATTGGGTTCCATCCAACCACTCTTTGTTAATCTCCATCATTGCAACCTCATTCATTGCAACAAATTGAGCCTTAGTACGTAAAATTGCATTTGAGGTTGCTTGCGTATATTGCATGGCTATTTTTGTTAGCGCGATTGCAGCCACTGCAAAAATTGCCAAAGCCACCATCACTTCAAGTAAGGTAAATCCTGAGCGAGGATTAGAGAAACATCGTTTCTCCTGAGCGCAAGACGGAGAGCTATGCTCGATATGGACACGATTAAATCGAGCAACGCTCGATCTGAGAAGCATCGCTTCGCAAGAAGACTGAGAAGCTATGCTTCGAGTTGCAGGATTAGAGAAACATCGTTTCTCCCTGAGAAGCCCAGCTTCGCAAGAAGACGGAGAGCTATGCTCGACGTGAGCAAGATTAAATCGAGCACTGCACGACCGCTCCGCAGAACGAAAAGCATTTTCTGGAAGACCTGATAAAGACTTAATTTTCATTAACCTTCCCCAAGTGATCCAATTCTAATTCATGTCCAATCGGCTGTTGAGCATAGTAAAATTGGATTCGAACAGGTCTCACTTCACCATTTCCAAACCAAATTAACTGTGGTGCTTGGCCACCCAATAAATCATCATTCTGCGCACGAGGGTAATTTTCATTATTTAAACTTTGCACACTAAATGAGACATTATTTGGTAATTGACGAGGTTTAAATTCTGTATATGGTTGCCATATACGATCTGCTTGTCGCACTCGCTCAAAGCTCTGATCATGATATTCAAACAAACTATAACTTAAGGGAGCGACATCTGTAGCATTTTGTATATTCAGAGCAAATACCTTGGCTTGATCTGTTGACTCTTTATTGATTTTCTTTAAATCAAGAATAAACATTTCTCTTGCTTGCATTGCTCGACGTTGGTCAACTCCACCAATATTCAGTACAACCAATGATGTCATAATCGTCATAATAACGATGACAACCATAATCTCAATCAACGTAAATCCTGAGGAGCGATTAAGTCGAGCACTGCTCGGCCGCTCCGCAATACAAGAAGCTTTAGCACTTTTTTTTCGACTAAAAGATTGATAGCTCATCGTTGCTGATCAACTTATGCACTGTATTCAGGAAGTTTCGGCATCGCTAATGCCTGTTCGATATAAGCAACTCGCAATGTATCTCTTGATCCAAGATAACGTTGATAGAAACTCGAATTTAGTATCACGGCAGCTCCATAAGTTAAAGACCAAATAGAAGCAAGATAGTCACGTGTGGTCATTGTGCTATTTATATCAGCTAAATAACTTTCCGTCATACGAATAATAATCCGCAAACGCTGACGTCGAATTTTATAAAGCTCGCTAAATAACAGTTGAATACCTTGAGCCGTTGTCGATAGGCGCTCTTCAATTTGATGAAATAAAGCGGTACGTTCAGGGTGATGTAAATGATGTAACATGAAAAAAGCTAAATGCTCAGGAAATCCCTTCTCCGTATCTTGAATCATCTCAAGCAACATTCTTTCGTTGCGAATAATCAGCAACATATATAATTCATCTTTACTTTGAAAGTGCTTATATAAAGTACCTTTTGCTAGATCCAATTCTGCCGCTAAGGCATCAAGGGTCATGCCCGCTTCACCATTTTCTAATAGGAGTTGCTCAGCGATTTGAAAAATTAATACTTCTCTTGCCCTAAATTGAGCTTGACGATCCATTTTCACGTGATAACTCTCTTTCCTAATACAACATAAACCGTTTATTTAAATTTCAAAAGATTTTCAAAATTTTGAGTCGTAATCAGACCCATTTCTTCAACTGATTTATGATATACATCTGCCAGAGCTTTGGCTACATAAGGAACGTATTTAGGTTCGTTGGTTTTACCACGATAAGGTACAGGAGCCAAATAAGGACTGTCTGTTTCGATAAGCACTCGATCAATCGGTACTTGCTTTGCAACGTCACGAATATCTTGAGCATTTTTAAAAGAAATAATGCCTGAGAAAGAAATATAGTATCCACAATCTAGAACAGCTTTTGCAGTTTCCCAATCTTCAGTAAAACAATGCAAAATCCCATGGGTTGATTGTTCCGCACGAATAATATCGACGGTATCATATTTGGCCGAACGTGTATGGACAACTACAGGTTTTTTTACTATTTTTGATGCTTGAATATGGCGTGCAAAACACCGCTTTTGCTCTGCGATGAAATCTTGGCTGTGATAGTAATCTAAGCCCGTTTCACCCAATGCCCAAACCTTATCAGACTGCGCCAATTCAACTAAATAATCCGTTGTAGCGCGCGCCATGATATGTTCATCCTCACAAGGATGTACACCTACTGTATATCCAACATCATCATGACGAGCAGCTATTTCAGCCAATTTCACATGATCATCAAGATCAACTGAAATTCCCATAAACTTTGAAACACCAGCAAGTCGAGCTTGTGCTAAGGCTTGATCTAAATCTCCATCATAAGGACTGAGATCCAACATGGTTAAATGACAATGTGTATCAACGAACACGCTTTCTTCCTACTCTTTATTTACATCGTATAACTTGGTCGTTCTAAAGCTTTTGAGCCTGCCAATATTCTTTCTGCTTCGTTCTTGTAATACACGCCTTTTTCTCCAACCAACTG
Organism: Acinetobacter haemolyticus; assembly: GCF_003323815.1. Classification (NCBI taxonomy): domain Bacteria; kingdom Pseudomonadati; phylum Pseudomonadota; class Gammaproteobacteria; order Moraxellales; family Moraxellaceae; genus Acinetobacter; species Acinetobacter haemolyticus. Next base: position 1,669,993 of record NZ_CP030880.1, on the reverse strand, counting down.
GATCGCAAAGCCTTGTGGCTTAAAATGTGTTTGCTTATGTGAAATCCAAATCACTTTACCTGTAAGCGGAATCTTCTGCGCCTGCTCTGGTAAGGTTGCTAAAATAAATACTTCTTGTCCCATAGAAACTGCTTGTTTAGTCGGAACAAATAGTCCACCGCCCACCACAAAAGGCATATAACTTGATTGTAAAGTCGCTTTATCTGGAATATTGACCTGTATAATCCCACCCATCATTTGCTGCTGCATAACATTCCCCTGTTAAATCGCTAAATCACCAAAGTTTATGATCTTGATAACGCCTAGACATATAGAAAACACTATATATTTTTGTCGTCGTTTCTTTGGTTTACCGTCAAATTTAAAAATCTAAAGTTAATTTATCAATTGATTATAGAAAACAATATTCAAAACAACAAACTCTGTTTCAACGAAATGACAAGAAAAACTAAAAGATGATCCATTTATAGATAGCTTTAGTGCAAATAAGCTAAAATTTTCATAGATCAGAAAATAAAAAAACCATTCTTCTATTTTCAAAAAGAATGGTTTTTATGAGATGGATTTAAATTTACTTTTGTGTGCATTTATAATCAAAGTTGAGTTTGATCACAGCCTGATTCGTATGTCTTGTTACAACAGCGACTTGTTTTGCGCCAGCTTCAATCTGTAGTTTTCCACTGAACTGATATGCACCCTCGTTTTGTTTAGGATGGTTATATGAATAGCTATAAACACACTCATAAGATTGTGCCCCAAGATTCGAAGCATTGATCAAAATCGAAGAACCATCAATATTTGATTCAAACTTCGGCTCTGCCATAGCAATTACAGGCAGAGTGTAAAGTGATAACAGAACAGCAAATAGTCTTATTTTCATCACTATATTCCTTATTTTTTAATATTATTGTGAAGTAACTCACATTTTATATATTTTTAATTAGGATGACAGAACAAGAAACAATTTAAATACAATCTTTACATAAAACACCTAAAGCAATTTAAAGCAGGGTGGTTTTAAAACTAAATATTCATAAGTTGCATAAAAAGCTCATCCATAACTAATTGCGTTTGTACGTTCTGAGCAACCATCAACTTTTTTTGCTGTAAATCACTATAGATACTGAACAAAGCATCAAGCTCATAATGTTTTTCTAGTTCTTGAAAATCTAAATCAATATTTCTTAAAGGTTGTTTCAACTTGAAAGCAATCAAATCCCCTAATAAATATTCAAACATAGTCATGAATTCTGAAAAATTTAACTCTTTAGACCACTTATTAACATAATTTAAAGGCATATTTTTTTCAGCAACCAATTTCAGCCAATCAGCGACAAAAAAAGATCTTTTTTGTAGCCAATCACTTTTTTCAATTTCAATTGCTGTCAACGGCATATCATTCGCCAGATTAAGTAGCAATGAAATCTGATTTGGCATAACTTGTGGTATTTGTTGTTGTATATATTTCTCAGCTTCTTGTTGACTCAATCGATCCAAAGCGAAATGCTGTAACCGACTACGAATTGTTGCTGGCAATTTCAAATAATGATCAGCAAGCAGAATCAAAACAACTTTTTCACCTGGTTCTTCTAAAGTCTTTAGTAATGCATTTGCAGAAGCAATATTTAGTGCTTCTGCTGGTTCAATCACAACAACACGCCAGCCCTCACCCGTTTGTTGAACAAATGGCAATAAATCACGTATTTTTTCTATTTTAATCTTTGCATTTTGCTTTTTATTATCTTCATCCGTTGTGATATGTACATAGTTTGGATGAGTATCAGATTTTAACCATTGGCAACTCGAACACTCACCGCAAGCAGCTTGAGCTTGTTTATTCAAACATAATATCCAAGCAACGAAACGCGCTGTGAACTCATTTTTGGCACACCCTTTTTTGCCATAAAACAATAAGCCATGTCCAACTTCAGGAAATCTAGAACTGAGTAACTCCCATGTTTGCTGATGCCATGGATAAATCATCGTTGCTTGCGTATCTTCAATCATATTACTCAAACGCGCTTATTGGCATTGCATTAAGTCGATTCAAATCTACTTGTGTATCAACACCTGGTGGAAGATTAGCTTGAGCTACAGCAATCGCAATGCGATGACCATTCTCTAAAACACGCAACTGTTCTAAGCTCTCCAGAACTTCCAATTTACCTTGTGGCCATGTTACATACTCTTGTAATAATTTAACTCGATATGCATACAGACCTAGATGGCGATAGGCTTGACTATGTAGCTTAACCTCATCTTGTTTAGCACCATCACGATCATAAGGAATCGTTGCGCGGCTAAAATAAAGCGCTTCATTTCGATTCGACATCACAACTTTGACAATACTATCGCGCTGGAACTCATCTAAATGAATAATCGGCTCACACAACGTTGACATTGAACATTGAGGATTATCCACAAGCAATTGTGCCACTTGTTGAACAAGTAGCGCCGGAAGTAAAGGTTCATCGCCTTGAACATTCACAATAATATCGTCTTCCGCCCATCCTTTGATACGTGCAACCTCACTTAAACGATCTGTACCAGATGGATGATCAGCGCTCGTCAAAACCACATCCACGTCCTCAGCACGACATACCTCAGCAATACGAGGATCGTCAGTTGCTACACATAGATCATCAAAACCACCGACCTTTCTAGCCTGATCGACTACTCGTAGAATCATTGGACGACCATGAATCAACAAAAGTGGTTTCGCAGGTAAACGTGAGCTGGCAAAACGCGCAGGTATAACAATATGTTTCATGGTCTTTCTCTAAGAAAACTGAATACCAACTTGTTGCAATTGTTGCTTTAACAAGTCGTAGCAATCTGATGATAGAACAGCTTTAACGGGTACAACCCAAATAGCTGTATTAAACTCTGGATGCTGTTCCAATAGTTGTTTAAATTTTACCGCATCTTTTTCAGTGGTAATAATGGCATCATCTGAATCAAACATTAAATCTATAATTTCGTAATCATGATGATCAGGAAACTCATGCGCTTGAAATTGATGAACACCCAAACCTTTCAACGTTTGATAAAAGCGCTGTGGAAAACCAATCCCCACAACCGCATTAAAATATTGATTTGGATCAAACCAATCCACCTGGAGATCCGAGTTTAGTAAATATGGGTCACCAAGACCTAAATGCATATTTAGCTTAGAATCAGCATTTTTAGTATGTTGAATCACAGTACTGTTTTGCAATCTCGATTTGGGTTCGCGCAAATAGCCCTCTGGCAATAATTTTTCATTACCTAAACCACGATTTTGATCTAAAACGATCCATTCAATTTGACGTGCTAAAGCCCAATGCTGCAAACCATCATCACTGATAACCAAATCCAACTGAGCTGTTTTTAATAGCAACTCAATAGAAGCTTGACGATTAGGGCCAACAGCCATAGGTACCTGAGTTGATTGAACAATCAAACAAGGTTCATCACCCACTTTTGAAGGTGTAGCGTGTTGTTCAACAATTGCTGGAAAAGGTCCCTGACCACCATACCCTCGACTAATCACACCAACTCGTACACCATGTCGCTGTAAATACTTTACCAACTCAATCAAGAGTGGTGTTTTACCACTACCACCCACGGTAATATTACCAATCACCATCACTGGTATAGGGGCCTTGTATACTTTCTTCAAACCTAAAGTATACAAAGCTTGATTTAAGCAAAAGCCGAATCGATAGAGCCATGACAATGGACGCAAAACAATTAACCATGAGGCTTGTTGGTTCCAAGCATCTTGTATGCGTTGCGCCATCGACATACTTACTCTTCCTCAAAGTTACGTTGGTGAAGTTGATAGTACATCCCGTGTTTTGCTAACAACTCAGCATGAGTTCCTTGCTCTATGATTTGTCCTTTGTCCATTACAACGATCAAATCAGCATTCTCAACAGTTGAAAGGCGGTGTGCGATTACAATTGTTGTTCTACCTTGCATCGCCTCATCAAACGCACGCTGAATAAAATATTCAGACTCATTATCCAAAGCACTGGTCGCTTCATCTAAAATTAAAATTGGTGAGTCCTTTAGTATCGCACGTGCAATCGCGATACGTTGACGCTGGCCACCTGAAAGGCTTAAACCTTGCGCCCCTAGAACCGTGTCATAACCTTGCGGTAATGCCATAATAAATTCATGTGCATAAGCTGCTTTCGCGGCAGCAATCACCTGTTCATCACTCGCATTTTGTAATTGACCGTAAGCAATATTATCGCGTACCGAACGGTTAAACAGCACTACCTGTTGATTAACCATTGCGATTTGAGATCGTAGTGATAAAAGCTCTATTTGATCAATTGCTATATTATCCAAATAGATTTCACCACTACTCAACTCTTGGAATCGCGGCAGCATATTCACTAACGACGTTTTACCTGCGCCCGAACGACCCACTAATGCAATCGTTTGCCCTGCTTTTATATCCAATGAGAAATCTTTAATCGCATGAGTACCATCAGAGTACTGAAGATTAGCGCGCTCAAAGCGAATACTGCCTTTGAGTGCAGGTTTTAATTGCCCCTTATTTTCTTCTTCTGGTAAATCTAGTAACTCAAAAACTGAATGTGCAGCTGCTAAACCACGTTGTAATTTCTCATTGATATCAGTTAAGTTTTTGATTGGCTTTGAAATCAAACCTGCTGCCGTAATATAAGCAACAAATTCACCTGCAGATGTGTCACCTAACACCTGTGGGCGTAATGCTAACCAAAGAATGACTGCCATCGCACAGGATAAAATCAACTGTACCACTGGGCTATTAATATTCTGAACAATTACCATTTTCAAACCGCGACGTAAATTTTCTTCAGACGATTTATAAAAACGTTGTTGTTCAAAAGCTTCACCAGTGAAACTTTTCACTACAGAATTACCATTAATAGTTTCTTGAACCACATGGTTTACATCACCCATGGTGTTTTGCACTTGAATAGAAAGTTTGCGCATGCGTTTTGCTGCAACTCTCACCAAGACCCCAATCACAGGCATGAATACAAGGATACAGAGTGTTAAACGCCAATTGGTATAGAAGAGATAGCTTAACAATCCAATAACGATCAAACCGTCTTTTACTAAAGTCTGCAATGAGTCCGATGAAGCTGCAGTCAACTGCTCCACGTTATACATCAATTTAGCACTGATATAACCGACACTATTATCAAGATAATATTGGGCAGGCAATCTAAGTAATTTTGCGTACACTTCTTGGCGGATACTGAATACTAATCGACGAGAAATAACTGCCGAAAAGTATCCACCTAGAAATAAGCCTACACCACGAAAGAACATGAGTAATACGATTAAGGCAGGAAACCAATTTAGGTTTTCTCGGCTACCTTCTTGAATGGCATCAATAATGTATTTAAGCAACTTTGCAACAGAGACCTCTGTTGCGGCATTGATACTAAAACCAATCAATACAAATAAGGCGATACCCCAATAAGATTTTAAATAAGCTAGTAGACGAAAATAGACCTTAAAATCCTGACTCACTCAGTGAAACCTCTTGTTGGAACTTTAGTGCTAATGTTGACATTGACAAAACCGAGCTGACCAGCCACATCCATCACACGAATAACATCTTGATGTGCAGCATTGGCATCAGCAGCAATCACGAACATAAAATCACGACGATCTTGTGCAATCTGTTTGATCGCTGTGCTTAGATCAGCAACTTCCTTACTTGCCATCGCTTGACCGTTCACAGAATAATGCCCTTTTGAGTCTACCATTATTTCAATTTTGTGATCGAATTGTTTCGGTGGTACACCCTGAGCATCAGGCAGCGTCAAGTTTATGCGACTTTGCTGACTAAAGGTGGTAGAAAGTAGTAGAAACACCAAAATAAACAACATACAGTCGATCATAGGTGTCAAATTTATATGAATATCATCAACTTGAGCGCGTTTAAATTTCATCATCACACCTACGTTCAACTGGCGCGACGATGTTCTTGAACATGTGGGGTCTTTTTATGGAAAAGCGCCGCATGAAACAATGTTGACTGCTGTTCTAACTCAGCCACGTACTCATGAACGACTCGCTGAAAATAACGGTAAGCAATCATTGCTGGAATTGCAATCAACATCCCCACAGCTGTAGTAATCAGAGCCGTAGAAATTCCTGGCATCATCATACTTGCATTACCAGCCGACCCAACATCAACCACCAAGAACGCCTCAATAATCCCAAGAACAGTACCCAGCAGTCCAAGTAATGGCGCAATTGCACCTAAGGTACCTAAAAAATTTATGTTTTTTTCAAGATGGGTTATTTCTTCTGAAGCAGTAGCTTCCATTTGAGCACGAGCAAACTGCTCCCCCTGATCCTGATGATCATATCCAGCCTTTAGAATTCGTCCCAAAGCACTATGATTTATTTCAGGCTGTTCAAGAGTCGAGATAACATTCTCTACATCGGCACCTTTAACCAACAATGCTTGCGGTAAAACTTGTGAGCGTTTAAGACGAATATAACGCTCGATAATAATTGCAACCGTAAAAATTGATGAGAGAATAAGCGGCAGCATCAACCAGCCGCCTGCTTTCACAAGTTCCCACATATCATTCCCCAATAATATTTAAAAAATTATAAAAGGATGGTTTTTCAATGTTATAAGTTCAGTTAGGTAAACAAATATTTAAAATCCCATCCAACTCATCCAATGAGTGATAATGAATGACCATTTTCCCTTTACCTTTTTGATTATGATCAATTTTCACATTTGCACCAAAACGCTCTGACAGCTTTTGGGTCAATTGTTCAATATCTGGAGAAACTTGTACTTTCTCCTTTTCAGGCTTTGGTTCATTCCACTCACGTACTAACTGTTCAGTTTGACGTACCGATAAACTCTTTTCAATAACGATCTTTGCCACGTCCATTTGATCTTTTGCTTTTAAGCTCAAAATCGCACGTGCATGCCCCATATCGATTTGACCTTGCTGCATGAAATCTTTAATTGGATCAGCCAAACTTAATAGACGTAACAGATTACTTACTGTTGTTCGAGCTTTACCAACTGTCTCTGCAATTTCTTGATGACTCAATCCAAATTCATCGTGAAAACGTTGTAATGCAAGTGCCTGATCAATCGGATTTAAATCTTGGCGTTGAATATTCTCAATTAATGCTAATGCAATCGCTACCTGATCATTGAGTTCACGAACAATTGCAGGAATTTCAGTTAGTCCTGCTAACTGTGCAGCACGCCAACGACGTTCACCCGCAATAATTTCATATGGAAACTGTTCATCATCTACAGGACGAATAACGATGGGTTGCATCACGCCATGCTTTTCAATTGATGATGCAAGCTCTTGTAAATCTTGTTCTTGAATAAAACGACGAGGCTGATATTCACCACGTTTTAATAAGTTCACATCAATTTGCTTGAGTTGACCATGATCCAAGGCTTGTGCTTCAAGTTGCAATTTCTCTTTCTGAATTGAACCTAATAGCGCATCTAAACCACGACCTTTAGCCAATCCGCGTTTTTTGATGCTCATACAGCACTTCCTTTTTTGACTTTACTTTTCTTCAACATTTCCGCGGCCAAATTCAAATAGGCAACCGCACCTTTTGAGCTCTTCTCAAAATAAATGACAGGCAAACCATGTGCAGGTGCTTCAGCCAATCGAATATTTCGGGGGATAACAGTTTCGTATAACTTCTTGCCAAAATATTGGTCTAATTCAGCAGATACATCACGTGTCAACGCATTACGAGCATCATACATGGTACGTAATACACCAACAATTTCCAAGTTTGGATTCAATGCTTTTTGTATACGATCAATTGTTTGGGTTAAGTCAGCCAATCCTTCCAAAGCATAATATTCACATTGCATTGGAATGATCACACCATTTACGGCAGCCAAAGCATTCACAGTGATCAGACTTAAACTCGGAGCACAATCCACAATAATATAGTCAAATGATGCATCAATTTCTTGCAGCGCGTTTTTTAGAATAAACTCACGACCATCCTGTTCGGCAATAGTAAGCTCAACGCCAGCAAGTTCACGGTTTGCTCCCAAGACCTTGTAACCAACTTCAGCTTTTTGTATTGCAGTCTCGATTGGTACCTCACCTAAAAGCACGTCTGCCACTGTATAAAGTAAATCATTTTTTTGAATGCCAGACCCCATCGTCGCATTCCCTTGGGAGTCCATATCGACTAACAAGACACGTTTTTTCAAAATCGCCAAAGAAGCAGCAAGATTTACCGCTGTCGTGGTTTTCCCTACACCACCTTTTTGGTTTGCAATTGCTATAATCTGAGCCATAACTACCCTTAATATTTTTTATTGAATACGTTGAAGTAACAGTAAATGACGTTGCTCATCTAATCTTGGCACACGAAGTTCAATGATTTTACAAGAATACTCATCCTTCATCTGCTCCACCTCATCCTCAGGAATGAGACCTTTCATCGCTGCAATAATGCTTTGATCATGCATATAAGGCTGTGCAGCATTCACAAAATCTGTCAGAGATGCAAAGGCACGACTTGTAATGACATCGAAATGACCGAGCTCAGATATACTATCTTCGCTTTCTACTCGTGTTTGCACTGCAATTACATTTTTGAGCTTTAAATCTGCAATAAATTGCTTCAAAAACCGAATTTTTTTACCATTTGAATCTAGCAGTACACAGTCACGTTCTGGTTGACATAATGCAATGATCATGCCTGGCATGCCACCACCTGTGCCAACATCAAGTAAACGCCCAGCAGGTAAATCATTTAAGATACTCAAACTATCTAATAAATGTTTAACCAACATTTCTTTGGGTTCACGAATGGCTGTTAAATTATATGCCTTATTCCACAACACCAAAGCATCTTGATATTTCAACAAAAGTGTTAAGGCTTCTTCGCTTAGACTTAAACCTAAGGCTTGACTTCCTTGCTTTAATTCTTGAAAAAAAGGATGCATAACAGTGCGACATCTCGATAAATTTGCTGTGCAGTATACCTATTTCTGTCACAAGACACAGTAGGACTTGTTGAACGATTATGCAGTTAAACATGAACAAACACGATAAACTGCACAAACTATTAAGTTTTTTTAATACAGCTTGCTATTAACGCTAAGCAAACGCACCTTGTTGTATCTGTTGATCTAACTGCTGCAAACGCTCAGGAGTACCGACATCCACCCAAATTCCTTGCATTTTTTCAGCTGAAACCTGCTGTTCTAACATCGCTTCTTTCAATAATGGAGCCAATGGACGCTTACCACTCTCTAAGCCGATAAACATCTGAGGTGCCAACACCGCAACGCCACTATATGTTAGCGCTTCACCACATTGCTCTTGATCAAAAGTATAGGCCATATTGTTTGACAGAATAAAATCACCCTTTAAATGCTGTGGTGGATTATCAACCAAAACCAAATGTGCCTGTTTAGTCCCTAATTTAACATCCAGCAATGATGCGAAGTCCATTGTTGTCCAAACATCACCATTTACAAGAATGAATGGTTGATCACCAAGCAAAGGTAAAGCATTAATAATACCACCTGCTGTCTCTAAACCTTCCCCCTCGTGCGACCACAAAATATTTACGCCGAATTGAGTTCCATCACCTAAAGCAGCTACAAGCTTTTCACCCAGCCAAGCGGTATTGATTACAATCTCTTTTACACCGACTTTCTGCAATTTTTCAATATGCCAAACAATGAGCGGTTTCCCTCCCACTTCAAGCAAGGGCTTTGGTGTATGTAATGTAAGTGGTCGCATACGATTACCTAGACCAGCCGCCAGAATCATCGCTTTCATTAAGCAGCAACCTCGTATTCGCCATATTTCAATATGAACTTTGGCATAACCGTTTCACGTATAAAATGCATAAAGTCATTTAACTCATCATAACCTTGGCTTTCTTCAAGCAAATACCACATTACCCGTGGCAAATCCTTTAGATAGCCCGATTTACCATCACGCTCATATAAACGCACAAAGATGCCCAATATTTTTAAATGACGTTGAATCGCCATCAAATCAGCATCACGCTTGAATTGTTCAAAACTGCGATTTACTTTCGCTGCATCTGGCAACAACTTATAAAATACATTAAACCATTCGTGTACGCGCGCCGCATTCCATTGAACATAGGCATCACGTGTAATTGAAATTAGATCATAAGTATCTGCACCAATTACAGCATCTTGAAAATCAATGACACCCAGCTCTTGTTCATTATCAATTTTCATCAAATTACGACTATGAAAATCACGATGAACAATCACTTGCGGCTGACTTAAAGCTTCAATTGCAAGAAAATCGAATGCTTGTTCTATGGTTTCAAGCTGTTGCTCTGTTGGTTGAATTTTTAACGAAGGTAACATCCAATCGGTTAACAACCGCATTTCTGTCATTAATTTTTCATAAGAATAAACTGGCAACAACTCATGACCATTAATCTTTTGCAATTCGATTAGTTGTTTAAAACTCTGCGCATAATATTGATCCACTGTTGCATCATTGAGCAACGTCGATAGAACTACATCACCAAAATCCTCTAACAATAAAAAGCCATCTTCCAAATCTTTGGCAATAATATGCGGCACGCGCACACCATGCTGATCGAAAAACTCATCAATTGTCACGAATGGCGTACAATCTTCTTTTTCAGGAGGTGCATCCATAAGCATATATGTTTTGTTTTGTAAATTTATTCGCGCATAGCGACGAAAGCTTGCATCCCCTGCTAAAAAGCTGATCTCAAATTGATCAGATTGTAGAGTGGCTTGCAACCAAGTTTGTATCAATTGTTCACGTTGTGTATTCATTTGCAATAAAATCTAAAACTAGCTGAGATTTTGAGAGCTTAAGTGTAGCCACTTATCAACTTTTTCTCTATGATGCGACAATAATTAATTGTGAATTAGCATACTGGTTAATGAGACAATGAAACATCAGTTTAAATTTAATCCTTTAGCAACAGCTATTTTGACACTCTTGTGTGGCGGCACGATTCAAACAGGTTTCGCGGCTTCCACCACGTCTCATGTCTCTACACTAGACAATGCTAAACTCAAGGCTATCGCCGAAAAAAATCAAGTAAAACCAGATCAGGAAAGTTATGCTGGCGAACATTTTTTTCAACAATATTATGTAGATAAAACTGCGCCAGAAGCTCAACTGCGTAATAATCAGCATTTGAGTTCGTCCTTCTGCCAAGGTACATGGATTACTCCAATTAATCCTGCAACCAAGCCAGCTGATGCAAACAGCACTACATCTGTCATCACAGCAGATTATGGTCACTACAACCCGAACGGTGATTCAATTTTACAAGGCAATGTGGTAATTGACCAAGAAGGCCGCACCATTCGTGCTGACCAAGTCACGATTGACTCCACACAAACTCTTGCAAATGCTCAAGGTCGAGTTCAACTTGCTCAATCTGGATTGCTCACCCAAAGTGACCAAATTAACTATAATCTAAAGACCCAAACAGGCGATTTAAATAACAGCTTCTATATTGCTGAGCAACAACATGCGCACGGGCAAGCGAATCAAATATTGCGGAAAAACGAAAATCTACTCGTTTTAAAGGATGCAAGCTATACAGCATGCCCTCCAGAGCAAAAACCGGCTTGGAAAATTCAAGCCAAAGAAATTGAACTCAATCAAGATACTGGTCGCGGCGTTACTCGCGGCACCAAGCTGTATGTCAAAAATGTACCCGTGATTGCCGTTCCTTATTTCAACTTCCCAATCGATGATCGTCGCACCACAGGGATGCTCAGTCCAAATTTTGGCTATAGTAGTGATGGTGGCGCACAACTGTCAGTACCCATTTATCTCAATCTAGCCCCTAATTATGATCTTACACTTACACCTAGCTTTATGAGTAACCGTGGTGCCAAGCTAGATGCTGAATATCGCTACATGACTGAAAACTTTGGTTCAGGTCAAATCTGGGGTGGATATATACAGAATGATAAAGAGTACGAAAATAGAAAAAATCGTTCCGATCTACATTTTATCCACAACTGGAGAATTGATGATCAGTGGTCTACCAATCTAGAATACAATTACGCATCAGATAAAGAATATTTTTCTGACTTTAATAACAACCCAAACACAAGAACCGATTTAAACTTGCGCCGAGCATGGGAGCTTAATTATCGAAATGGCATCCCTGGTCTAAGAGCACAATTAAAAGTTGAAGATTTCCAAACACTTGATAAAGAAATCGATGACAAAGACAAACCTTATGCACGATTACCTCAATTCTTATTAAATTATGTCGCAGGTAACCCACAAGGATTACAGTATGAATTTAATAATGATACTGCGTATTTCAAAAAATCCATCAATGATGGATCTGCCTTAGAATCAAGTGGTACACGTATCTACAATCAATTTGCTGTACGATACAATCATATTACTCCATCATGGTTCTATGTTATTCCAGAGGCTTCTGTACGTAGTATCAATACATTCTACGATCAAGACTCTCAACAAGATCGTAGTTCTAATGATTTAGAAAAATCAGTTGTGGTACCTCAATTTACATTGGCTACAGGTTTAACTTTTGAAAAAGATGGTAAGTACTTACAAAGTATTTCTCCACGTGCTTTTTATGCTTATTCACCATATCGAAAACAGGATGATCATCCAAACTTTGATTCCACAACAGCATCGATCAATTACGATCAATTATTTAATCCATATCGCTTTTATGGACACGACCGTTTAGATGACAATAACTTCCTGTCACTAGGTGTAACTTATAGCCTCTTAGATACTGAAGGCTTAGAGCGTATCAAAGCCAGCGTCGGACAAAGTTATTATTTTAATGATCGTCGAGTCAGCCTCAACGAACAACTTGATGAATTTGATACACAGCGACGTACTGGGCCTGTAGTCAATTTGACTAGCCAACTTAATCAAAACTTTACCATTAGTGCTAACTCTGCATGGATGTCGAATGGCGACAATGCGCAACGTGATTTTCAAGCATATTATACTGGCGATAAAGGCAATCTTTATAATGTTGGTTATTTTTACCGCAAAGATATCAAAGACCGACAAAATGCCTACGATCAAGTTGTTGCATCCTTTATACAACCCGTAAAAGATAATTGGCGTATTATGGGTCATGCTCAGTATGACCTTGACAATAACCTCATGCGTGAGTATTTATTGGGCGTCAATTACGAATCTTGCTGCTGGGCTGTTTCAGTATACGGTCGCTCTTACTATAACGATCTGGATGATCCAAACTCTCCTGATGTGCGTAAGAAGAATGCCGTTATGGCCGAAGTTACGCTGAAAGGTTTAGGCGCTTTAAATACCAAACTATCTTCTCTGCTTGAGAATAGAGTTTTAGGTTTCAACAAAACTAATCAATCTTGGACACAACGTTAATGAAGATAAAACATTTTCAACATATCTTTAGAGCCACTGTTCTAGCAGCCCTAATTTCTTCATCAATGCATAGCTTTGCTCAACCTGCGGATGAGGTTGTCGCAATTGTAGATAGTAGTGTCATTCTTAAAAGCGACTTAGTACAAGGAATTGCTGAGGCTGAACACCAACTCAAGGCTCAAAATCAAACTGCCCCTCCAAAGCAATACTTACAAATGCAGGTTTTGGATCAACTGATTATTCGCCAAGCTCAATTAGAACAAGTAAAACGTTATGGCATCAAACCTGATGAAAATAGCTTAAATGCGGCAGTATTAAGAGTCGCCAATCAATCAGGTAGTAATTCATTATCTGCATTTCAACAAAAGTTAGATGCTATTGCACCAGGCACTTATGAAAATCTAAGAAACCGAATTGCAGAAGACCTTGCAATTGGTCGTCTTCGTCAACAACAAGTGATGTCACGTATTAAAATCAGTGATCACGATGTTGAAAACTTCCTAAAATCACCTGAAGGTCAAGCAGCTTTGGGAACACAAGTTCATGTTCTTCATATGCGTATTTCTGGTACGGACAATAATGAAGTACAAAAAGTTGCAGAAGAAGTCAGACGATCTCTTGCTACAAGTAACGATCCTAAGGCAATCAGCAGTAAATTATCGACAGGAACAGTAACAGTTGATGGCGCAGATATGGGCTTCCGTGCTTTATCTGAAATCCCAACCGAACTTGCTGCTCGCGTCACTCCACTACAAGTAGGACAAACCACTGGCTTAGTCAATGTTCGTGACGGAACGCATGTATTAAAATTACTTGAACGTAAACAGAATGATCAACGTGCACTTGTTCCACAATATAAAACACGTCACATTTTGATCCAAACATCTGAAGTTGTAAGCTCTGATCGCGCTAAACAAATGATTGATAGCTTATACAACCGAATTAAAGCAGGTGAAGACTTCGCAACTTTAGCAGCTACCTTCTCGAATGATCCAGGTTCTGCTCGTGATGGCGGCAACTTAGGCTGGGTCAATGCTGGTGTAATGGTGCCTGAGTTTGAAAAAGTAATGAAGGAAATACCTGTTGGCCAGCTCAGCGAACCATTCCAAAGTCAATTTGGTTGGCATATTTTAGAAGTAACAGATACACGCCAACAAGATATGACCAAAGAAGCGCAAGAACGTATGGCACGCCAAATCTTAGGTGAGCGTCAATTTGAAACGGAAGTAGATAGTTGGACTCGCGAACTACGCGCTAATGCCTACGTTGAAATCAAAGATGTAAATATGGACTCAAAAGCAGCGCAAAAATAATTTAACCAAAAAAAATAGCGGCAAATGCCGCTATTTTTATGCACCAAAATTATTTGTAACGATCAACCATTTTCTCTAGAGAGATCGGGCGAATCTTATCTGCATTACCTGCTGTACCAAAGGCTTCATAACGAGCAACACAGATATCTTTCATTGCCTCAACGGTTTCACCAAAGAATTTGCGTGGATCAAATTCACTTGGTTTCTCAGCCATCATACGACGCATCGCACCAGTAGAAGCCAAACGCAAATCGGTATCAATGTTAATCTTACGTACGCCATGTTTAATCGCTTCTACAAGCTGATCTACAGGCACACCATAAGTTTCTTTAATATCGCCACCATATTGGTTAATTACAGCCAACCACTCTTGTGGCACTGAGCTTGAACCATGCATTACAAGATGTGTATTTGGTAATGCAGCATGGATTTCTTTAATACGATCAATCGCCAAGATATCGCCTGTAGGTGGACGAGTAAACTTGTATGCTCCGTGAGAAGTACCAACTGCAATCGCTAAAGCATCAACGTTAGTATCCGCGACAAATTGGGTCGCTTCTTCCACCGAAGTAAGCAATTGAGAATGATCAAGCACACCCTCTGCACCCACGCCATCTTCTTCGCCAGCCAAACCAGTTTCAAGGCTACCTAAGCAACCAATTTCACCTTCAACTGAAACGCCACATGCATGCGCCATAGCAACAACACGACGAGTTACATCAACATTATAATCATATGATGTAGGTGTCTTACCATCAGCACCCAATGAACCGTCCATCATCACAGAGCTAAAACCCAATTGAATTGAACGCTGACAAACATCAGGGCTAGTACCATGATCTTGATGCATTACCACTGGAATATGTGGCCATTCTTCAATTGCAGCTAAAATAAGATGACGTAAAAAAGGTGCACCTGCATATTTACGCGCACCCGCCGAAGCTTGTACGATTACAGGTGAATTCGTCGCATCTGCAGCTAGCATAATTGCGCGCATTTGTTCTAAGTTGTTTACGTTAAACGCTGGTACGCCGTAGTTGTGTTCTGCAGCGTGATCCAAGAGCTGGCGCATCGAGATTAGAGCCATAATATCCTCCCAGGTAATGCGCCATATTCTACATGTTGATTTATTTCAATTCAGCAACTAATCACAGGATTTGAAAAAAAAACCTGAATCTTTTGTGTAATTTGCGTATCACAACACATTTAACAATAAAAAAGGCTAAATCCAATAATGATTTAGCCTCTAATTATTTCGTGCTTAGGCATCAAATACTAAAAAGAACCAATTCAATCCTTAACAGTATCCTTCAAGGCGTGTAAGCGGTAATTTTTTACCAATTGCTTTTTCAATTTCAGGTAAGTAAAACGCATCGTCTTCAGACAGGAAACTAATGCTCACCCCTTGAGCTCCTGCACGACCTGTACGACCAATACGATGCACATAATCATCAGATTGTTCTGGCAGCGTAAAATTCACAACATGTGAGACGCCATCAACATGAATACCACGTCCAGCTACATCTGTAGCAATCATGATGTTGTGTTTGCCTTGCTTAAATTGATCCAGCATTTTCAAACGCTTATCTTGTGCAATTTCACCAGATAACATCCCAACTTTGTAACCATCACGTTTCAAATGATCATATAAACGACGAACCTGATCTCGACGATTCGCAAAAATCATGACTTTATCAATCGGCTCATCACGTAGAATATCCTGCAACAATTTATACTTGTCTTCTTTTGCAACAACATATACACGCTGTTCAACGTCAACATTCGTTTTTTGCTCAGGTTCAATTTCAACAGTAACAGGCTCAAACAACCATTGACGAGCTAAATTCAGCACATCATAGCTAAATGTTGCAGAAAACATTAAAGTTTGACGTTGCTCTTTGGATGGAGAATAACGAACAATACGCTTTACCGAAGGAATAAAGCCCATATCCAATAATCGATCAGCTTCATCAATAACTAAAAACTCGATGCGATCCAGCCACACTTCTTTCTGCTCAACAAAATCAATTAAGCGTCCAGGGGTCGCAACAATAATATCAACAAAGTTTCGATCTAACATTTTCTTCTGTTTATCGAAGTCAACCCCACCCAACAACGTTACAAGGTGCAAGTTAGAAAACTTTGTCAGCGACTTTGCATCACTTTCAATTTGTAAAGCCAACTCACGAGTAGGCGCCAAGATTAGAGCACGTGGCTCACCACGAAAGCGTTGTTCTTGAATCGGATTATTTAACAAATCATTGATCACACTAATCAGAAAGGCAGCCGTTTTACCAGTCCCTGTTTGTGCGCGACCAATCGCATCATGCCCTGCTAGCGTATATTTTAAAACCTTTTGCTGAATTGGAGTCATTTGAGTAAAACCCAAAGCATCAATCGCCTTTTTCAACTGCGGATGTAATTTTAAGGTTTCAAAACCAGACGTCATATATGCTCTCAAACCATCAATGACCAAAATAAAGTCGTTATTATAAACAAAAACGCCCCAAATAACATTGGAGCGTTTTTATATCGCGTTAAAGCAACAAATTAGTCTAACGGCTGAACGTTTTCAGCTTGAAAACCTTTTTGTCCTTGAACTACGCTAAATTCTACACGCTGACCGTCACGTAAAGAACGGTGACCATCACCAACAATTGCACGGAAATGAACGAAAACGTCATCACCGCCGTTGCGTTGAATAAAACCAAAGCCTTTAGTGTCATTAAACCACTTTACTACGCCTTGTTCACGAGCTGTCATAAGTCAATCCTCAGATATTGAAAGATAAGGACCTTCCGGTGTTGCAAACAGCAGAGCCAACAAGGTTTTAAAATCTTATAATTTTAAAGCTTGTAATCATTCTGTAAAACTATCAACAATTTCCGGTTACATCCATTTGTTATAGGGTTTTTTACGATAAAACGAAATGAAACACTTCCTAAAACGCATCGAGCTTAACATGGGTTTATGACAATTAATAGACTTATTTTAAGTTATTTCCCATGCTTCTATCTGTTTATACTCATCATTTAGTTTATTTTACAGAAACACGGTTCTCCAAAAATAACTTGTTGAACTTCCTTTACGTATATAAAATCAAATGAGATAAATTCTGATATAAGCTATATCCAACCTTTATGACTATCTCACCCACTCATTCAGCTGAAGTTATCGACGCCTTAGGGCAACCTTGCCCGATGCCATTACTTATGTTGAAACGAGCACTAAAAAAAGCAACAGGTAAAAAAACCTACCTGTTAAAGTCTTCTGATCCACACAGTGAAATTGATGTAACACGATATTGCCAAATTCAGAATCTGCAATGCCAAACAAAAAAAATCTCAGAAAATGAGTTTCACTATCTGATTGAATCCATCTAGGTCTTGTGGAACTGCTATTCTTTGTTAAACTCTTGGTTACTCGTAAAGATAAATTTACATTTCTATACTCAAATTTCCTTAGTGATGAAGAACATTCGCATTAAGATGAAATTGTTGACTCAAATATCATCCTATAAGGAGACTCCATGACTACTGACAGCAGCAATCAATTGATGCCCCTGTCATTGTCTGCGCCTGGTGTAAACCTCGGTGCATATATCAGCACTGTCAATCAAATTCCAATTTTAACGGCCGAGCAAGAAAAAGAACTTGCTGAACGTTATTATTATGACCAAGATCTTGATGCCGCCAAATTATTGGTGATGTCACATCTACGCTTTGTTGTACATATTGCAAGAAGTTATGCAGGTTATGGATTACCACAAGGTGATCTCATTCAAGAAGGCAACTTAGGTCTCATGAAGGCAGTTAAGCGCTTCGATCCCAATATGGGCGTGCGCCTTGTTTCATTTGCTGTACATTGGATTAAAGCCGAAATTCACGAATATGTCATTCGTAACTGGCGTATTGTCAAAATTGCGACGACCAAAGCACAACGTAAATTGTTCTTTAATTTACGTAGTTTGAAGAAATCGAGTAAACGCCTGACTTTAGAAGAAGCGCAAGCAATCGCGAATGATTTAAATGTCACGGCAGAACAAGTACTTGAAATGGAAGGTCGATTGACCGCCTATGATGCTGCTTTCGAAGCACAAGGCGATGATGACGATGACACACCTCATACTGCGCCAGCTCTTTACTTAGAAGATAATCGTTACGATCCAGCACGCCTAGCTGAAGAAGAAGATTATGAAGAACAAAGTACGGCGGCATTACATCAAGCGATGGACCAATTAGATGATCGTTCTCGTAATATTTTACAGCGTCGCTGGTTAGACGATGATAAATCTACATTGCATGAACTTGCTGCTGAATATAATGTTTCTGCTGAACGTATTCGCCAGCTTGAAAAAAATGCAATGGAAAAAATCAAAACCGCCATGTCTGCGAGTTAAGATTAAATCAAACAAAAGGGCTTTCATGCCCTTTTGTTGTATCTGGCTTTGTTTAAACACCCGAATATGTTAACGTTGCTTATCAAATTTCTAGTTCCATTTTCATTATGTGGATAGCGATCTCTGCAATCAATCTTGCCCTTGCAGTTATGCTCGGAGCGTTTGGCGCACACGGACTCAAATCTTTTGCATCACCTGAGCAACTTGTTTGGTGGGGTACAGCAACCCAATACTTTTTCTATCACGCCCTCGGCTTATTAATTCTGAGTGTACTAAATAAAACTACACCAAGTTTTCCTATAAAAATTCCGTTTATTTTGATGCAAATTGGCATCCTCTTTTTCTGTGGTTCGTTGTACATTATGGCGCTCGGCTTACCTAGAATATTAGGTACGATTACGCCGATTGGCGGTGCCTTTATGATTGCAAGTTGGCTGTTAATTGCGTGGCAAGCAATCAAGCATACGAAATAAGGATTTATCATGCACATCTATCTAAATGGCGAGTCCACAGACACGTCATGTGAAAATTTACAGCAACTCATTCAAGACCTAGCCCTAGAAGGCAAGCGTTTTGCTGTAGAAAAGAACCAACAGATTATTCCGAAAAGTAGACTTGAGCAAACTGCAATTGCTCCTGAAGATCGTATTGAAATTATTCAAGCTGTTGGTGGCGGCTAATCGGCTAAAAATGGAGTAAGCCCATGCAAGATTCCCCTTTAATTATTGGTTCACGTACCTTCCAATCTCGTTTATTGGTCGGAACTGGTAAATATAAAGATTTAAATGAAACCGATTTAGCCATTCAAGCAAGTGGTGCAGAAATTGTGACCGTAGCGATTCGTCGAGTGAATATCGGGCAACATGCCGATCAGCCGAATCTGCTTTCAGTGATTCCACCAGAGAAATACACCATTCTACCGAATACAGCTGGCTGTTTTGATGCAGATAGTGCGATTCGCACCTGTATGCTGGCTCGTGAACTACTTGATGGTCACAATCTGGTAAAACTGGAAGTGCTCGGTGATGAAAAAACCTTGTACCCTAATGTGACAGCAACGCTTAAAGCAGCGCAGACCTTGATTGATGATGGTTTTGAAATCATGGTTTACACCTCGGATGATCCGATTGTCGCTCAAGAGCTTGAAAGCATGGGCTGTGTTGCGATCATGCCTTTGGGTAGCTTAATTGGTTCTGGTCTCGGTATTCTCAATCCACACACCATTTCCATCATCAAAGAAAATGCCAAAGTCCCTGTTTTAGTGGATGCAGGTGTTGGTACTGCGAGTGATGCTGCGATTGCAATGGAATTGGGTTGCGATGGCGTATTAATGAATACAGCGATTGCGGCTGCGCAAAATCCAATTTTAATGGCTTCTGCAATGAAGAAAGCAATTGAAGCAGGTCGTGAAGCGTTTTTAGCGGGTCGTATGCCTCGTAAGCGTATGGCCAATGCTAGCTCGCCTGAAACGGGTTATTTCTTTAAGTAAGATAAGTAAAAGTAAAGGGAGCTGTTGGCTCCCTTTTTTAATGCAATTATGATTTATCTTGATTCCAGATTAACAAGATGAATAACTTGCTCAGTTGATCGCAAAGCAAGATCATGTAAAACATCTGGTTTTAGCCGTTTCATCTCGCACTTTGGCATCCATGAAATCACTTGAGCTTCAGTCGCATCATCAAGATAAGAAGCTTTTGTTTGAATATCGCCTTTATAAATATAAAGAAATTCATGAAAATGTCGCCCCACAACGGGATCATAGAAAAAATTTTCAACAATCGCAAAAAGCACAGGCGAATTAAAATATTCTCCTGTTTCTTCAAGCACTTCTCGTTGAATTCCCTCTAGGGTCGTTTCTAAAAATTTTAATCGACCACCCACTAAAGAAATACTTCCATCAGGAAATGTAGAAACCAAAATCTGATCTTCATGCTCTATCCAAGCAGCCACACGAATATTAAGTTTTCCCTCTGCAATATCTAATGTTAAATCTTTCACTTACTGACTCAACTAATGAACTTTAATCATTTATTTTATTAAATTCTTTAAATTACTTTTCGCCTTTCGCTCAAAACTCTGTTGGAAATGTTCCGTTTGATAAAGTGATTCTGTCTGATAAAAATGCGCTAGAACTTCTTTTCTCTTAATCGAATAAACATCTGAATCTACCCAAGCATATTCCTGCTGGATCTGCTGTTCATATTCCGCAAAACGCGCTGGCGAAGTAGCTAGAATCGCCAAATCGATATCTAATAAAAACTGCAAATCCAACTCGTTCGTTAATTCATGATTTTGCGTCGCAATAATCCAGCGCTTGATCTTTTCAACAATCTCAACAGATAGGTCCTGAGCCATATACTTTTCAAACAGCTCAGCACTTTTCAACTCGTTATCTTTCGCTTGCGGATCATAAACCGCATCATGAAACCAGAGTGCCAACTCAACTGCATTCGCATCATTTAAATCAGCTCGAATCGAGTCAACTAGAACCAGACATTCATACAAATGTTGCAGCGTATGATAAGCCCGTTGCTTTTCATTATAGGCGGCAATCAACTTATTAAAAACTTTCTGCGGTTCAGAGAAATGATAATACTGATGCAGCGCAAACCATGATTTTTCTAATGTGGATAAATACTGCTGCATTGCTCATCCTCATTGGATTTCTTTATTCAGCCACTTCGCCAAGGATTCAGCATCTTTACGTTCTAGAAAAAGCTGATACAAGGTACAGGAACCAAACTCATGTTTTAGTTCCTGTTGACGCATAGGATGATTACCAAATCTGAATCGTCGAGTACCATCGCGATCAAGAGGCAATGCATACACCCCATAACTACGAGGTTCTGTCAAATGCCCTTTGATTCGAACTTGATCAGACGATATTGCATGTTTTAATAAAAGTTCTTTGGTTAACATCCCACCCTGCCCAAGGCAAATCTAAGCTGCGTGCTGCTCATCTCGCTTAAAGACCAACTCTTTATTCGATGAACTTTCAGCATCAAAGTAATACCCTTCACTATCAAATGCTTTTAATTGTTCTACTTGGTTTAATTTATTTTCAATCAAGTATCTTGCCATTAGACCACGCGCTTTTTTCGCATAGAAACTAATGACTTTATATTTTCCATTCTTCTGATCCAAGAATACAGGCTTAACAATTTCTGCCTTAATTTTCTTTTCATTCACAGATTTATAATATTCGTCAGAAGCTAAATTTACCAATACTTTTGCATCAATTTCAGCTAAATCTTGGTTAATTTGATCGGTGATAATATTGCCCCAGAATTCATATAGATTATGACCACGGCTATTCTTTAATTTAGTGCCCATTTCCAAACGGTACGGCATCATCAAATCCAATGGACGTAATAAACCATAAAGACCAGACAACATACGCAAATGCTGTTGGGCGAAGTTGATATCTTGGTCTTTTAGGTGATAAGCATCTAAACCTGTGTACACATCACCTTTAAATGCAAACAAGGCTTGACGCGCATTGGAAAAATCAAAATCTGCATTCCAGTCGCGAAAACGCTCTACATTTAAATTGGCAATTTTCTCACTAACCATCATCAAAGATGCGATTTCACTCGCAGAAAGCTTGCGACATACATCAATCAGTTGCTGTGATTGTTCTAATAAACGTGGCTGTGTATATGTATCTGTAGGCAGAGCTGTTGTGTAATCAAGTGTTTTCGCTGGAGAAATTAAAGCAAGCATAATCAATCAAAAATAAATTTAACTTGGTGAAACTATAACAGTTGATAATTTTTAATGCCAATTCGTGTTTTCATTCTTCATTATCGGTAAAATAGTGGATTCTTCCATTATCCATTGCGTATCTTATGTCTGAGCAAGTATTCATCCAAGGTCCTGTTGGTCAAATTGAAATGTTTGTAGATCAACCCCAAGGTGAAATCACAGGTTTTGCTGTTGTTTGCCACCCACATCCTTTACAAGGTGGAACACCTCATCATAAAGTCCCTGTCCTATTGGCTCAAATTTTTAATGAAATGGGATGTGTGGTTTATCGTCCTAGCTTCCGTGGTTTACAGGGTAGCGAAGGTACACATGATCAAGGTCACGGCGAAACTGATGATATTATGGCTGTGATTGAATATGCCCGTGCAAAACATGCTGGTTTAACTTTTTATGCCGGTGGCTTTAGTTTCGGTTCTCATGTATTGGCCAAATGCCAAGCACAACTCAGTGAAGACTTACGTCCAAAACAATTAGTGCTCTGCGGCTTACCAACAGGTTCTGTGGTGGGTTTACGTCATTACCAAACCCCTGCAATTGATGGTGATATTTTATTTGTTCACGGCGAGCAAGATGATATTACCCTCCTTTCAGACATGATCGCTTGGGCAAAACCGCAAAAACATCCCATCACGATTCTGCCGGGTGCCAATCATTTCTTTACAGGTTATCTAAAACAGTTGCGTCAAGTCATTAGTCGTTTTTTAAAACTGTAGACTTAACAACAAATTACTAAGAAAAATATACGTGTTTTGAACCCAATGTCTGTTATATCAGTATAGATGTACAGGCATTTAGGTTCTTTAATAATGAAATTAAATAAAAAACAGGGACTTTTTTTAAAGCAAACTATTGAGCACTGGCAACAACAAGGCACGATTACGCCTGATGTGGCCAATAAATTAAATCAAAGTTTTTCAATTCGGTCTTTTGACTGGGAACGACTCGCAAAATATTCGTTCTGGATTTCAATGATTTGCACAGTGATTGCAATAGCTGCCATCACACTTGATGATTACTTGATGAAGTTAATTGAAAAAATCTTTATCGATTCCAAAATCATTCCTTGTCTGATTTTTGCTACAGTTGCGGCGGCCTTTTATAGCTTTGCCTATCTTCGACGTAAAATCAAACCCTTACATCAATTTAGCAATGAAGCGATTATTTTCGCAGGCGTGCTTTCTACCGCAGCGTCTGTCGCCTATTTCGGTCAAGCGATTGATACTGGTAGTGGGCATTTCTCTTTGTTATTCTTACTCTCTACCATTATTTATGCCGCACTTGCCTTCTGGTTTCCTTCTAAACTGATCTGGGTGTTCTCTCTACTTTCACTCGGCTCATGGTTTGGGACAGAAACAGGCTATATGTCGGGTTGGGGTGCCTATTACCTAGGCATGAACTTCCCTTTACGCTTTGTCTTTTTTGGCGGTGCCTTGATTGGCTTAAGCCTGATATTTAAACGTTATGCGCATTTTAGAGATTTCGCCCATTCAACTTATGTCATGGGACTACTTTATCTGTTTATTGCTTTATGGATTCTCTCGATCTTTGGCAATTATGGTGACTTGGATAGCTGGTATAACGTTAAACAATATGAGCTGTTGCATTGGGGTATTCTCTTCGCATTTATTGCCATCATAGCAATTGTCTATGGTTTAAAACATGATGATGCCACCTCACGTGGTTTTGGTATCACCTTCTTATTTATTAACCTCTACACCAAGTATTTTGAGTTCTTTTGGGTTGGTATGCATAAAGCAATCTTCTTTATCATATTGGCGGCTTCATTTTGGTGGATTGGTCGACATGCTGAAAAACTTTGGAACTTGGAGTTTTTATCTAGCCAATCACAGCGTAAAAAAGATGATCCACAATCGAAATAACATCTAAGTTTTTAAATAACTCACGCCCATAGCAGAAATGACAATTTCTGCGTCATGGGGTGTGAGTTGAGCGCGATAATATTGAATCAACTCAGCTTCCCATCCAATCATCTCATCTAAAATCATTTGTGCTTGATCGAAACTTAATAAGAACTGATTTGCCATACTTAATACATTTTCCCGTCCCATTTGAGTACCATAAATACCGATCTGCATACTCAGACCTTGAGGCTTATATTCCTGATTTGGCACAATATCGAACAATGGAGCAATTCGCCAACGACCATTTAGATACATAAAAGCATGGTTCTTAGGATGATCATCATCGTTTCCAATCAAAATATTAAAAATCATCCGCCGAAATAATTCATGTATATCCTGTTGTGACATCCCTTTTCGATACATTTCATTTGCCATAAGTGGATATGACCAGCGTTGATGATTAGTGCTATTCCATTCTGCATCCAGTAACGTTAAACCACTTAACATCGGTAAGCGTTTAAATTTTTGACTTTGTAAATCATAAATACGGTCAAAACGTTCTAACAGTAATACATCTTTCTGTTCACTCTGTTGAGAAACTTGAATAAGTTGATGTTTAGCAACAACCAATCCCTTTTTTTCAGCAAAGCTTAAACAGGCAAATTCAACTTGCGGCACATTAATCAAATCATCCCGATCTTTTGGTTTAGCGAGATACAACTTATCTTGATCAACCAAAGTAATTTTAGGTCTAGCCCCTCCTAATGAAGTCGTTTGCGCCATGGCCAACTGGATTCGTGTAATCGCCTCGCCTTTTCGCATGGCAACACTAAAATCAAGAAAATCTGATAATTTAACTAAGTGCTGGAAATTTTCTAAAGTTGCTTTTTGAGTGACTGTTTTAATCTCACCCACACACAAATTCCCAAAACGGTCTGCATTTTTTGCTTTGATCAAAAAATCTAAGTCCGACCAAGGTGTATCTTTTTCTCTTGCATAAATTCGTTTGAGAATTACTTTCCCCCACGCATCAGGCATAATATCCATGACAAAATTTGGGATACCGTTATTAGTGGTGATCGTATAAGGTTCTTTTCGCCATGGATAGTGGATCTCATCTAACACCCAAGTTGTCGGATAACTCGGCGCATAAACAAATTGCCCAACACCATTTTCAACGGTTAAACGCCCAAGGGTCACAAAATCAGTTTGATCAGGAAGCTGAATATATAAATAGATCGTTTGTTTCATTAAAAATCATCCTCATCTATTCGTTCCAAACGAACTCGGCTTTTTTGGCTTTCTTTATTTTCTATTGCTGGAAGATTTTTTTGTAAATCAGTTAAAATATTCAAATACCATAGTGCTTTTACAACCACACCAAATTCGACTGAAAGGTCGCCTTTTTCAATACGCTTAACTGTTGATAGTGAAGTAGAAATTGCTTTAGCTAAATCACTTTGACGTAGCCGTTTCTCAAGTCTTTTTTGCTTGATCAATGTAGCCAACTGCTGGGTAAATAATTGCCCATCAAGTGGATAAAACTTATTTTTATGGTTTATTTCTGACACTTTATGTAGCTTAAAAGTTCATATATGAACTTAAATATAGCACAAAATATTTAAATTCCGCAGAATGATTATTAAAAATCACCCCAACTCAAGCCAAACCGGGCCAAATACTTTTTGACCCGGTCGCTGTCATTGGTGGTATTTCGTTGCTGGCGTGAAGCAGCAAAAGCCTTTCGCATTCAATTTATCTTACACTAGAATAGGTTTTTATTTTTAGGGGGATTACCGTGCAATTCTATTACTTCAACTAGTTTTCAAAAGTTAGATTTTCTTTTCAACAAAACTTTGGAAGTATACAAAATAGGTAACTTCGAAATAAATAGTATAGAACTAACAAAGGAGGGCGTGATATTTTCAATGCTTACGGAATCATCACAACACCTATAAATTAAATGATAAATGCCGAGCAGATGAAAGATGCTCAATCATGAGCTTCTTTACTATGAAAATTTATTTTACAGATTCCAGAGCCGTCACCAACAACTTCCAGCATTTCTCTAGAGTATCGACTCTAACCCGCTCACCCGGCGCATGTGCCCCTTGAATATCTGGGCCAAAAGACACCATCTGCAAATTTGGATAATGTTCCGCAATAATGCCGCACTCCAAGCCCGCATGAATCACTTTCAAGTTCGGTTCAATTTCAAATGCGCGCTGATAAGCCTGTTGTAAGCATTTCAATGCAGCTGAATCTGGATTTGGTGTCCAACCCGACACCAACGGCGTTAACTCAGACTGAATTTCAAAATTGGCAAAGTGCTGTTGGATATTCTGGGCAAATGTTAGTGCTTCTTGGTTCACCATAGAACGAACCATAATTAAAGTCTTCGCCTCATCTTTAGTCAATTTGACCACACCGATATTATTTGAGGTTTCAACCACATCAGCTAAAGCACTACTCCACTGGGCAATACCATATGGACAAGTTGCCAATGCTTGTAACCAAGCTTGTTGTTGATGCAGCACAATCACTTCATTGATCTGATTGGCATTTTGTTGAAAGGTAATTTGCAGTTGATCATCAATACCTTGTAGTTTTTGTTGCCATTCAGCTTGTGTAGCTGCAATTGCTTTTTCTAGACCAGCCAATTGGTCTATTTCAATTGCAATGGTTGCTACCGCTTCACGTGGAATGGCATTGCGCGCTGTTCCACCGACGAATTCAACCAGTCTGCCATTTGACTGCGATAAATTGTCATTGAGGAAATTGGCTAAAATCACGTTGGCATTACCACGACCAAGATGAATATCAACACCAGAGTGACCACCTTTTAAGCCTGATACAAATAAATCTACATAAATTAAATCACTAGGTGCTGTTTGATATTGGATAGGCTGTTGTACTTCAATATCAATACTCCCAGCACAACCAAGATAGAGTTCGCCCCATTCTTCGGTATCAATATTAAATAACCATTGCCCCGTTAAAATACCCGATTCAAGTAAACGAGCACCGCTCATTCCCGCCTCTTCATCAATCGTCAAAAGTACTTCAATCGGCCCATGTGCAATATCATTTGATTCTAATACCGCCAACGCCAGTGCAACTCCGATACCATTATCGGCACCCAACGTGGTATTTTCAGCAATCAGCCAGCCATCTTTTAATATTGGTCGAATCGGATCTTTAAAAAAGTCATGTTGCGTACCACGATTTGCCTGAGTCACCATATCCAGATGCCCTTGCAAAATCACACCTGCAACTTGTTCTTTACCAGCTGTGGCAGCTTTTCGAATAATCAGATTACCAATATCATCGACATAGGTTTCTATGTTGCGCTGTTCCGCCCAATCTTTGAGATGCTGTCGTAATTGTTGTTCATGTTTTGATGGTCGAGGAATCGTGCACAAAGTCTCAAAATGTCGCCAAACCATTTGGGGAGATAATTTAGAAAAATCGACCTGTATCATGCACATATACTCTCAAATAAAGCGTTTAAGCAAATATACACCATACACCGAAACGGTCATGATGTTAAATCACTTCATTTAAGATGGCATGTTGAAAACTAACTTAGCTTTTCCATACAAATTTAGAAAAACTATGTTCAGCTTTTAAACTATTTTCAACAGCTTGGGCCAATTGACGGATAATGCTTTGTGTTTCGATCTTTTCAAACCAAGCTTGTTCTTGCTGAGGATTTGCTGTGATCTCACACAAAATATGACCTTCAGAATCTTGCTGTGAACACAGAATTGAAAGAGGTAACTGATGATTATCGATACGCACTTCAATTTTTTCATGTTCATGGCGCATATGTTGGGCATCAAAACCGTATTGTTCTAATTGTTTATATAACAATGCAGCCACATATTCTTGCGTGATATAGCATTCATTAGGCGGATGATCAATTAACCCATGTTTAGGGCAATCTGCTATAAATTGCAATGTTTTCATGGTATTCCCTCTATTTTTATGTTTTTAGCTGGATCACAGCTTAAAACCGACTCGTACGGTATGAATTATTATATATACAATTGTGTTTTATTGATTAGCCGATTGTCTTACTTCTTTTATTAATTTGATAAATTTCGACCTGATTAGATATGTACATCCTCTGATCATTAATCTAATGAATTAAACCGAACATTTAATATCCAGCCTAATCATTAGATTTGAATTGTAAAATAAGTTAAAGACCGCGCCAATCCACACGGGCATTACGTTCAGTTGAGTAAATGCGTTGTACATATTGTCCAATCGGAAGATCTAACAAATAGTCATAATATTCTTTTAACTCTCCACCAAATTGATCAACACCATCATTTTCCAACTCCCAAGGTGTCCCCTTAATCACCAACAACGGTGCAAGCATGGAACAAACAGATATATCAGCTAATCCTAAACGATCACCCACTAGATAACGACCTTGATTGTCAATCAAACGTTGATTTAAGTCCGTAATTAACTCTGTCATACATACTTTGGAATGGGCGACTTTTTCTGGATTTAATTGATAATTTGAAGCCACCAAACTCTTAAGAATTGGTTTTGAAAATTTCTCAAATTGACGCAAATAACCTTGCTCTCCCATCATAATTTCAAGTGGATGGTCGCTAGTGGAAAGTGCTTGTGCCAATGACCATCGACGTACATGAATACCCAATTCATTTGCAAGCGCATCTATTTCAATAGCTTGTTCACGTAATTGTTCATCACGCCGTAGTAAGGCATGCTCAGGATATGTACTATCAAGGTACAGAGCGATTTGCGTTGAATCTGCAATCCACTGCTTATCGTCCTTCAACATCGGCAAATAGTTTTGCCCAGACTTTAAATAGGTAAACGCACGATGAAAACCCGGAATTAAATTATGTGCCACATAATCCAATTCTTTATGATCTAGCAACCAGCGAGCTTTTTCACAATAATGAGATAAAGGAAATTGGTATAAAACCCGCATAAACACTCCAAATTTATTTTTCTATTCGCTCAAACATAAGCTTTTTGATACTTTAGAAGTAAAAGTGAATGATTACAATGTCGTTTTTGCTCTATCTTTTTTAAATTTTGGCTAAAAATATTTATATGTTTTTAAGGTGAAAATATTCATTTACTTCATAATAGTATAGACCTTAAGAATTAAGAAAACGTCTTAAAGAGTTAAATATTTGTTTTACCATTAAATTCCATATTACTTTTTATGTGCTTTTTCTCAAAAAAAATGCTTAATAATTATTATGATATCTAAGTCAAAACTTCTAATTTAGTTGAAAAGTAATTTTTATGTAAAGTCCCTCTTATCTATTAGAGGTGTTTACATGTCCAGTAATCCATCAGTGATCCAAACTCCAGTACAACTGATTTTAAATGATCAGCAGACCATTAATGCTGCCTATCAAGTTGCTGACTTTGCATTAGAAGAACGAAATAAACGAGACCAAAATCGTATTTTGCCAACGGAACAAATCAATCAGTTTAGTCAAAAGGGTTTAGGCGGTATTCGTATTCCAAAACAATATGGTGGTGCTTTTGTCTCCAACAAGATTTTGGCCCATGTGTTTCGTATTTTGAGTAAAGCCGATGCCAATGTAGGTCAAATTCCACAAAACCAATTCGGACTACTCAATTTTATAAATATCACCGGTTCAGAGACTCAAAAGCAGTTTATCTACGCTCAAATACTTGCAGGTAAACGTATTGCCAATGGTGGACCTGAAAAAAACTCCAAAGATACCAAAGCCATTCAAACCACTTTAACATTGGAAAATGGTCAATTTCTTTTAAACGGGGAAAAATTTTACTCTACAGGAACCAGTTTTGCAGATTGGTTAGCGATTCGCGCATTACATCCAGATGGCTATACCGTATTGGCGATCGTTGATCGACATGCTTCGGGCGTTGAAGTGATTAATGATTGGAATGGCTTTGGTCAACGTACTACAGCCAGTGGAACGGTAAAGCTACACAACG
Source organism: Acinetobacter haemolyticus (assembly GCF_003323815.1). NCBI lineage: Bacteria > Pseudomonadati > Pseudomonadota > Gammaproteobacteria > Moraxellales > Moraxellaceae > Acinetobacter > Acinetobacter haemolyticus. The sequence goes on along the minus strand of NZ_CP030880.1, from coordinate 1,639,257 downwards.
TCGTCGCTAATCCAGCCCTATTTTTTGACGAGCGCATTATTGCCGACACCCCAAATGTGCGTGGTGCTTATTCTCAACTGTTGCAGGTTGCGATTGATGTTGGCATTGCTGAGGCTGCCTTTGATGACACCTTGTCTAGCATTCGTAAAGCACGTCCAATTATTGATGCAGGTGTAGAAAAGGCCAGTGAAGAACATTACACCCTACAAGAAGTCGGCAAACTCAATATCCTGCTCGATGCAGCCATTTTATTGTTGGATGAGGCAGCAGAATATCTGGATGAACTTGATCAACTTACTGAGATTTCTGCTGATCAAGCTGCTCACGCCTCTATTTTAGTGGCGGAAGCAAAGATCTATGCCAATGATGCAGCCCTGCATATCTCCGAAAAATTACTCGAACTTGGTGGCAGTCGTGCCAGCCTGAGCCAACATAATCTTGATCAACATTGGCGCAATGCTCGCGTACATACCTTACATGATCCTGTGCGTTGGAAATTCCATGCCATCGGTGATTATTACCTCAATGGTACACACCCTGCCCGCCATGCCTGGATTTAAGGAGCAAATCATCATGACCTCTTATCAAGAATTACAAGGTTTTGCCAAAACCAATTTTAAAGCAGCCCATATTATCCAAAGCGATGCCGAAGCCCTAGAAATTGCCACGCAACTCAGTCAACAGTTTAAACAAGCGGCGGTTGAACGTGATGCCAATCGAAACTTGCCGTTTACTGAAATCGAAGCCTATAGTCAGTCAGGTTTATGGGCGATTACTGTACCTAAGCAGTATGGTGGCGCAGAAGTTTCCAGTTTAACTGTTGCCAAAGTGATTGCGCTGTTTAGTGGTGCAGATGGTTCAATCGGTCAGATTCCACAAAACCATTTTTATGCACTGGAAGTATTACGTAATACCGGTACCGAATCACAAAAGCAGCGTCTCTATCAGGAAGTGTTACAAGGTGCACGGTTTGGTAATGCGCTGGCGGAATTTAAAACCCGTACCTCAGCTCATAAACAAAGCACCCTAATCCCAAGCGAAAACGGTTATCTGATCCAAGGGGAAAAATTCTATTGCACTGGTAGCCTATTCGCCCATCGTATTCCAACCCTAGTGCTTGATGAAACGGGCAATGAGTTTTTAGCCTTTGTACAAAGAGATAGCCAAGGTTTAGAACTGATTGATGACTGGTCTGGCTTTGGGCAACGGACTACGGGCAGCGGTACAGTCAAATTTAATCAGGTCTTTGTTGCCAAAGAGGATGTGATTCCTTTTGATACTGCCTTTAAGCAGCTATCTTTGGTGGGGCCATTTGCGCAAATCATGCATGCAGCGATTGAAGTCGGGATTGCTCGTGCTGCTTTTGAAGAAACACTGGAGCGTGTGCGTGTCGCCCGCCCTTGGATTGACGCAAATATTGATTCCGCTACTCAAGACCCCTTAACCCTGTCTGAGCTTGGTCGTGTGGCAACCGATGTCAAAGCCAGCGAACTTTTACTGAAACAAGCAGCCCAATCTGTAGATACTGCCAAACAGGATCTCAATCCAGAAAGCTTAGCCAAAGCCTCAATTGATGTCGCCAAAGTTCGTGCGCATAGTACTGAAACGGCATTAAAGGCATCATCTAAATTGATTGAATTAGCTGGCAGTCGTGGTAGTCAACGTGCTGATGGTCTTGATCGTCATTGGCGTAATGCGCGTGTACACACCTTGCATGATGCTGCACGCTGGAAATATTACTTTATCGGTAATTATGTGTTGAATGGCGTACTGCCTCCACGTCGGGGGACTTTATAATGAGCCAAACGACTGCTAAAAAAATCTTGTTAAATGCCTTTGATATGAATAGTGTTGGTCATATCAATCATGGTTTATGGACGCATCCGCGTGATCAATCACATCGCTTTAATGAGCTGAATTATTGGACTGAATTGGCACAGACCTTGGAACAGGGTCTGTTTGATGGTCTATTCCTCGCCGATATTACGGGTGTATATGATGTCTATCAGAATGGCATCAATCTCACCCTGAAAGAATCGATTCAGTTACCAAGTCATGATCCCTCTACCCTGATTTCAGCCATGGCTTTGGTCACGCAAAATTTGAGTTTTGGTGTCACAGTCAATCTCAGCTACGAACAGCCCTACCAGTTTGCACGGCGTTTTGCCAGTCTTGATCATTTAACCCAAGGTCGTTTGGGCTGGAATATTGTCACTGGCTATTTGGACAGTGCCGAACGCCTGATTGGACAAAAAGGCTTAAAAGATCATGATGCACGTTATGATCAGGCCGAGGAGTTCTTACAGCTTTGCTATCAATATTGGGAAGGTTCCTGGGAAAATGACGCCTTAAAGAAAGATAAGCAACAGCGTGTTTTTACTGACCCCAATAAAGTCCACTTGATCAATCATCAAGGTCAATATTACCAAAGCCAAGGTGTGTTTCAAGTTGCGCCTTCGATTCAACGTACCCCAACACTCTTCCAAGCAGGTGCTTCACCGAAAGGACTACAGTTTGCCACGCGTCATGCCGAATGTATTTTTATTGGTGGTGATCAACCCGAAAAGATTCGTCAACAAGTCAATAAAATACGTCTACAAACAACACAGCAAGGTCGAGATCAAGATGCGATTAAAATCTTTGTCGGCATTACCGTGGTTGTGGCTGAAACACATGAACTTGCCCAGCAAAAACTGGCTGAATATCGTCAATATGCCAGCCCTGAAGCAGGATTAGCGCATTATGCCAGTTCCGTCGGCATCGACCTTGCTAAGTTTGAGGATGATGAAGCGATTCCCTATCAAAAGAGCAATAGCATTGCTTCCGTTAATGAGAAGTTTAAAGAACAGCGCATCAGCAAAAATGATCTGAAAGCACAGCATGTTTTGGGTGGACGTTATCCGCTTATTGTTGGCAGTGGTGCTGAAGTTGCTGAATATCTCATTGAACTACTCGATCAAACTGGCATTGATGGTTTTAACCTAACTCGTACGGTTGCACCTGAATCACACCATGATTTCATTCGACTGGTGATCCCTGAGTTACAGCAACGTGGACGTTATAAAACTGAATATGCCACAGGTTCATTACGCAATAAGCTTTTTGCCCAAGGGGACCATTTAGCTGCCAGCCATCCTGCTGATCAGTTCCGATGTAGCAAATATAAAAATAGCAACGAATTGAAAATAATTGAAAACCTAAGTGCTTAACTAAATAAAGAATTGGAGAAATATATGGCTCAAACAGCCTCTAAAAAATGGCTCGGTATTGGCTTGGTCGTTGTTGTTGCGATTATTACCTTATTGATTTGGAATAAACAAAGACAGAACCAAAGTAGTGAACTGGTGATTGGAATTAGCCCTTCTTTTGCTCACCCACTGCAAATTGCAGCGGATGAAGCCAAACAGCAAGGTTTAAATGTCAAATTGGTTGAGTTTTCCGACTGGAATACGCCTAACATTACCTTAAATCATGGTGATATTGATGCGAACTTTTTCCAGCATCAGCCCTTTTTAGATAATGCCATTAAAGAAACTGGCTTTAAATTAAAGTCATTTGCTGCGGGTGCAGCTTCGCATGTTGGACTGTATTCAAAAAAATATAAAAGTTTTGATGAACTGCCAAATGGTGCAACTGTTGCGATTCCGAATGATCCTGTCAATCAAGGTCGTGCACTCCTGCTTTTACAACAAGCCAAGCTGATTGAACTTAAAGACAGTAATAATCACCTTTCTGCACTCAAAGACATTACCGCAAATCCGAAGAACCTGAAATTTACCGAAGTTGAAGGCCCTCAAACTGCACGTGCTATTGATGATGTTGATCTCGCTTTTGGCTATCCACATTACTTACGTTTAGCCAAAACGGCTGATCCTGAAAGTGCCTTATTGTTTGATGACAATACCAATAAACGTTATGCGATTTTATTTGTGGTGCGTGATGATTATCAGGACAAAGACAACAAACTACAGAAGTTTGTCGAGATTTATCAAAACTCAGCAAAAGTGAAAGCGGCCTTGGATAGCGATTTTGGTCCAACGCTATGGTTCCCTGGTTGGAAATAAGGAGAACGATGATGGTGAGTTTTGGTTCACAGGTCGATTTTTCAGCCCCACATCTGAAAATACGCGGTTTAAATAAGTTTTATGAGGTACAGGGCCAACGCTTACATGCCTTAAAAGACATTCATCTCGATATTCCCAAAGCACAGATTGTTGGGATTATTGGAAAAAGCGGTGCGGGTAAATCCTCCCTACTCCGCACCCTCAATGGACTGGAGTCAATTGATACTGGCAGCATCCTGATTCATCAACAAAATATTGCTGAACTCAGCCATGCCGAGTTGATCAAAACTCGGCAGAAAATTGGCATGATTTTTCAGCATTTTAATTTGATGTCTGCCAAAACAGTATGGGAAAACGTGGCTTTACCGCTACGTATTGCGGGTTATGACAAAGCTGAGATTGAACAACAGGTCAGTGAGGTACTGGCGTTGGTGGGATTAGAAGCAAAGAGAAATGATTACCCAGCTCAACTGTCTGGTGGACAGAAACAACGGGTTGGTATCGCGCGGGCCTTGGTTTCTCAGCCTGAAATCCTGCTCTGTGATGAAGCCACTTCCGCACTGGATCCTGAAAGTACCGCCAATATTCTGTCCTTATTAAAACAGATCAACCGTGACCTTGGTTTAACCATTGTCTTGATCACCCATGAAATGCAGGTCATCCAAGAAATTTGCGATCAAGTGATTGTGATTGATCAGGGTAAAATCGTTGAAGCTGGGCAAGTCTGGTCAGTATTTTCCAATCCACAACAACAAATCACACAGGAATTACTCAACTTTGAACAGGTGAATTTACCCTTTGAGTTGAGCCAAACCATTTTGCCTGAGAGTACGCATCAGATTTTAAAATTGAAATATGTCAGTGAATCGAAATCGGTGCCTGATTTATATGAACTATTGGATGGCTTTAATAGCCCCATTCAGGTCTATCACAGTCAGGTAGATAGCATTCAGCAGCGTACCATCGGCTCATTGATCATCGGGATTCGCAATCTCGACTTTAATCTGAACAGCGCCCAATTTGCAAAACATCCTGCAATAACACAACTTGAGGTGATCGGTTATGTACAATCAACTCATTGATCTGTTACTCACAGGCACTACCGATACTTTAATTATGGTCGGTGTTTCTGCGATTCTCGCCTTTTTGATTGGTCTGCCAATTGCCTTAATTTTAGTGAGTACTGCTGATTTTGGGATTTATCCTTCCAAGAAAATCAATCAGTCTTTAGGCTGGGTGATTAATATTACCCGTTCTGTACCCTTTCTGATTTTAATGGTGGCTTTGATTCCATTTACCCGCTGGATCGTCGGCACCAGTTACGGCGTCTTGGCTGCGATTGTACCGTTGACCATCGCCGCTATTCCGTTCTTCGCCCGTATTGCGGAGGTCAGCCTACGTGAAGTCGATCAAGGGTTGATTGAAGCAGCACAAGCAATGGGCTGTAACCGCAAGCAGATTCTTTGGCATGTATTGCTTCCTGAAGCTTTGCCGGGGATTGTTGCAGGCTTTACCGTGACCATCGTCACCATGATCAGCTCTTCTGCCATTGCAGGTGCGATAGGTGCAGGCGGTTTGGGCGATATTGCCTATCGTTACGGCTATCAACGTTTTGATATGCAAGTCATGCTGGCGGTGATTTTAGTGCTGATTGTTTTGGTCATGTTAGTACAAACGACAGGCGATAATATTGCTAAACAACTCGATAAACGCAAAGTTTAAGCTCGAAATAAAAAACCGCACTCGCCATGACCTGACTTTGTCATGGCTTTCATGTAAAATCAGCAGCAATTTTTAAATAACACATTTGTGAGTGGTTTCATGGGTTTTAATTGCGGTATTGTTGGTCTGCCAAACGTAGGTAAATCTACATTATTTAATGCATTAACAAAGGCAGCGATTGCTGCTGAAAACTTTCCGTTCTGTACCATTGAACCAAACACAGGCATTGTCCCTGTTCCAGATCCACGTTTAGACAAACTTACAGCAATTGTTAAACCACAACGTGTTATTCCTACTACCATGGAATTCGTTGATATCGCAGGTTTGGTTGCTGGTGCTTCAAAAGGTGAAGGTTTGGGTAACCAATTCCTTGCAAACATTCGTGAAACTGATGCAATCGCACACGTAGTACGTTGTTTTGAAGATGAAAACGTGATTCACGTAAATGGTAAAATTGACCCATTAGATGACATCGCAACCATCAATACTGAACTTGCACTTGCTGACCTTGATACTGTTGCAAAAGCATTACTACGTTTAACTAAAGCAGCAAAAGGTGGCGATAAAGAAGCAATCGCAACCAAAGCAGCTTTAGAAAAAATCCAACCTTTACTTGACGAAGGTAAACCAGCTCGCGCCGCTGACCTTTCTGATGATGAACGTAAAGCTGTTCGTGGTTTTGGTTTAATGACACTTAAACCAACTATGTATATTGCAAACGTTGCAGAAGATGGTTTTGAAAATAACCCTCATCTTGACGCAGTAAAAAAACTTGCTGCTGAAGAAAATGCGATTGTTGTACCACTTTGCAATCAGATCGAAGCTGAAATTTCATTACTTGAAGATGAAGACCGTGCTGAATTCTTAGAAGCAATGGGTATGGAAGAGCCAGGTCTAAACGTGGTGATTCGTGCGGGCTATAGCTTACTTGGCTTACAAACCTATTTCACTGCTGGCGTACAAGAAGTTCGTGCTTGGACAGTTAAAGTGGGTGCGACTGCACCACAAGCTGCTGGTGTGATCCACACTGATTTTGAAAAAGGTTTTATTCGTGCTGAATGTATTTCTTACGATGACTTTATTCAATACAACGGTGAAAACGGCGCGAAAGAAGCAGGAAAATGGCGTCTAGAAGGTAAAACTTATGTCGTTCAAGACGGTGATGTCCTTCACTTCCGCTTCAACGTATAAATCAAAGTTTTGATTTCCAAACCGCCAATTTGACCTGATTGGCGGTTTTTTTATTCATTCAACACAACATTAAGAGATAGTTTGCGTTTTCATATCCATTGCCGCACGCTTCATTTGGGCTTCTTTTAAAATACGCTGATGTAATGGTTTGCGGAAACCCAGCATAAAAATAAATTCAGCTAAAACAAACAATGGTCCGATGGCTAAACCAATCAAATCATCAACAAATGCAGGTTTTTTCTTCTCAAAATAATGCCCAATGAATTGAAATACCCAACCCACTACGAAAATACCAATACTTGCTCCTAACCAACTCCACATCGGTAATGCTGCTATTTTGACTGCAAGTGGATATACTGCAATAAATATAATCAGCATTAAAATCCCAAATAGCTTATCCAGTGAAATATAGTAAATCGTACTTAATAGGATCAGTATCGATGCCAAAGTCACTGAAACGCTAGAAATTTCCACGTAAGCGCGAGCAGTTAAGCATAAAATTGAAAAAACAATTAAAGGAATCCCTATAAAATGGGTCAAAATATTATTTCGATCTAAGTGATAAGCCGCGTATTGACTTAGTAGACGTTCCAAATTTGTCATTTCTCATTTCTCCGATTACTTCTATATGTTATTAATCTATAAGAAAACAAAAGACAAAGTTGTCATGTAGCTGACAAATGGAACTAAATTTTGAGAAAGGAAACATCGTGTTAGATCCAATTTATATTCACCATTTGCAGCAAAATGCTTGGTTTAGTCAGCTTACAGAACCTTTTCAGCAATTTGTTATTGAGTACGGTAAAAAACTCGTCATTGAAAAAAATGCCGCTGTATTCCATGCCCAAGATCAATTTGATGGCGTATATGGTGTGCTTGAAGGTTCAATTAGCTTGGGTTACATCGATGTAAATGGTAATGAGGCAATTGCTGCAATTGCTGAGCCAATCATGTGGTTTGGTGAAATCTCTTTAATCGATAACCAACCACGATCACATGATGCGATAGCACTTAAAAAAAGCGTTGTTCTGCAAATTCCCGGAGAGCCTCTAAAAGAGTTCTTATTAAAAAATCCGTATTATTGGTACTACTTCGCCTTACTAACCAGCCAAAAACTTCGTTATGTTTTTTTAGAGCAAATTGCAATTCAAACTCAAACAATCAGCCAGCGTCTTGCTCAACGCTTGTTATTTATATTAGAAGGTTACGGTAACCGCTCATCGATTCAAGATCTAAATATTCAAATATCACAAGATCAACTAGCCAATATGCTCACAGTGTCGAGACAAACGGTGAATCAAGAACTTAACCACTTCGAAAAACAAGGCGTGATTCAATTGGGCTTCAAAAAAATACAGGTGATTGATTTAAACAAATTAAAATTATTATCTACAAAAGGTACTTTAATTGATTAAAACCTGTGTAATGTAAGTATTGTTTAAAAACGATTACACAGGTTATAGATTCACAGTTCAATGCCAACAAGCGATCGACACAGATTTAAAAAATCTATTTAAATGGCGACTCTAAATGAATCCCCATCTTTCCAACACGCTTTTCCCAAAGCTGTCTTGCCAATTTTTGCATATCCTCGACTTTGTCACCTTCATCAAGAATTTCAATCCCTAAAAGCGTTTCAACAACATCCTCTAAGGTCACCACACCTTTGGTATCTCCATATTCGCCAACGACCAAAGCAATATGCTGTCGTTGTTCCAATAAGATTTCCATTAATCTAGATAAAGGGGTCTTTGCCATGACTGTGATCAATTCACGACGAAATTCATTAATAGAATGTTCGCCCTGTTCTTTGTTCTTTGCCACTAACAAATCTTCACGTAACACAAAACCCACTACGCTATCTAGATCATCTTCATAGATTGGTAAGCGTGAAAAATTTGAGACAGTTGGTATCGCAAGTGCTTCATCCACCGTTAGATCTTTTTGTAAGGCTGAAACAACAATTCTCGGTGTCATTACCGTACTGGCATCAAATGATTTGAATAAAAAGAGGTTTCTAATGATTTTAGACTCTCGATCATTCAACATCCCTTCTTCTTTACCAATACCCGCCATCGCTACGAACTCATCACGACTGAATTGTTGCGCTTTTTTATCGCCAGAAATGAGTTTGGTTAACTTTTCTGAAACAACAATTAATGGGTACATAGTTTTAATAAGGAAATTGACATAAATACCTGTAAAGGAAGCCAATTGGCGCCAATATACAGCACCAAGTGTTTTAGGAATGATTTCTGAAAGGAACAGAATCAATAAGGTCATGACTGCGGAGAAAACACCGAACCACACTTGACCAAATACTGAGATCGCCTTAGCACCAGCACCTATCGCACCGACAGTATGAGCTATGGTATTTACGGTTAGAATCGCAGCCAAGGATTGATCTATATTATCTTCTTTTAAACGTCTTAACTGTTCAGCTTTTTTAGGATTGGTTTCCTTTAAGCCCGCAATATAACTTGGCGTAATACTGAGTAATGTTGCTTCAGCAATCGAACATAAAAAAGAAAAAAATAATGCTAAAACAACATATAGCAATAAGAGTAATGCGTCACCACTAAGGGCTGAAGCAAAAGAAAATTGTCCAAAAGTTTCTGAAATTAAACTGGGAGTATCCATATGAGAACTTGGCTTTTAACCACAGGTTCCTTATACAATTTAGGAAATTTATCCTACGTTCTCCATGGCTATGAGTCAATCATTTCAACAAAATTTCAGAACTATTTCTTTACAATTTATAACCTTAGGAATAGTAAACTATTTGGGCGAGGTATTCCCTAGTGCTGGATTATCAATCGCACCTTTACACTGGTTTTTGTCTCTTTCATAGTCTGCTTGCTTTTGAGTTGCGCTGTTGGCATTGGCGAGCACATCTCTAGCCCAACTATCTAGACTAGTAAGCGCTTTTCGGCACAACGCGTATTTTCCTTCAGTAACCGAATCGGTCATTTTGACATTGATTCGCCAATCAGTACTCAATTGGCGCAGCGGCTTTCTTACTTCTTCTTCTATTTCATCGATTTTCTTGTCATAAACAAGTGAATCAATCTCATTGATTAATTGCCAAGCTGCATTTGCATATGCAGTTGCATCATTTGTCAGTTTCGGCGCAGGTTTGATCTCAACCTTTTTTTCAGGTTCATTATTCCCATTACCACATGCAATAAGTAATAAGGGGGTACATAACACCATTGCGCTGATACAGCTTTTTTTCTTTAACATCTGAAAACAGTCACCAAAACTTTTGCGACTAATGCTAGTCAATTTAGAAATAATTCTCAATCTTTGTTACTGATTTATCAATCATACCAGCGAACCAATGACTAGACTGATGTAGTATGTTGACTTATTCTCTTAAATTAGCTCCTCCCAATCATCATCTTTTAACAACAATTTCTTTTGTTACTCTCAATATGTGAAAAAGAATAAAGAAGGTATAAAGCATCATTTCAAATCTTACATAAACTGTTATAACTTATGGAGTAAATTACTTATGTCACAAATAAAAATTTATGCATTAAATCAAACGATCACGCAATTTAGACCGAGATTGTCTGAAGCCATTCATCAAGCATTAGTGACAAGTTTAGCTTATCCAATTGAAAAGAAGTTTCAGCGCTTTATTCCTATGGAACCAGAAAACTTTGTTTATCCAGATGATCGCAGCGATCATTACGTCATTATTGAAATTTCCATGTTTGAAGGCCGATCAATCGAGGCAAAACAAAAACTCATTCAAACCATATTTTCAAATATCCAAAACTTGTGTGATATATCACCACAAGATATTGAAATTACTATTTTTGAAACACCGAAAAATCATTGGGGGATTCGTGGAAAAAATGCTGATGAATTAGAACTGAATTATGATGTCAATGTCTAAGCAGATTGCGGGTATTTAGTTCACACTTTTTTGTCTAACAAAAACCATGTTTTTTGTCTAACACAAGCTTAATTCCGTAAAAAGTTCTGCTATGCTTAAACACAAATTACTCAGGATAGGATTATTCGCATGAGCGTCACTCTAGGAACTCCACTTCAATCTTCTGCATTTAAGGTTTTACTGTTAGGTTCTGGAGAGCTAGGTAAAGAAGTTGTTATTTCTCTACAGCGCTTAGGTGTCGAAGTCCATGCTGCAGATCGTTATGATCATGCACCTGCAATGCAAGTAGCGCATTACGCTTATACGCTCAATATGGCTGATCCTACTGAATTAAAAAAACTCATCGAAACAATTCAACCCAATTTAATTGTTCCTGAAATCGAAGCGATTGCAACTGAAGTGCTCGTTGAGATTGAACAAAATGAAATAGCAACTGTAATTCCTTCTGCAAAAGCCGTTAACTTGACCATGAACCGAGAAGGTATTCGTCGTTTAGCAGCAGAGGAACTTGGTTTACCAACTTCCGCTTATCGTTTTGCCAACACCCTTGAAAGCTTCCGAGCTGCCTGTGATGATATTGGCTATCCAAACTTTGTTAAACCTGTAATGTCTTCATCTGGTAAAGGTCAATCTCGCGTAAAAAGCTTCAATGAAGTTGATGCAGCATGGGAATATGCAATGCAAGGTGGACGTGTCAATCAAGGCACAGTTATTGTTGAATCGCAAATTGATTTCGATTTTGAGATTACCTTACTGACAGTCCGCGCCAAAAATCCTGAAACAGGTGAAATCGAGACTCATTACTGTGATCCAATCGGCCACCGTCAAGATGCTGGTGATTATGTAGAAAGTTGGCAACCTCAACCGATGACAGCAACTGCATTACAAGAGTCAAAACGGATTGCCAATAAAGTCACTACAGCATTGGGCGGCTGTGGTATTTTTGGTGTAGAGTTATTCATCAAAGGTGATCAAGTCTGGTTTAGTGAGGTATCTCCTCGTCCACATGATACTGGTCTTGTAACTTTAGCTTCTCAATTTCAAAGTGAATTTGAGTTACATGCGCGTGCAATCTTAGGTTTACCTGTGAATACAGCACGTCATAGTACTGCTGCGAGCGCAGTGATTTATGCAGGTGTGGATGCAAACAACTTAAGCTTCTCTGGCGTAAATCTTGCTTTAGCAAACCCAAACACGGACTTGCGTCTCTTTGGTAAACCAGAAGGCTTTAAACGTCGTCGCATGGGTGTCGCGACTGCACGTGCTGAAACCACAGATTTGGCACGTGAGTTAGCACAACAAGCAGCTGACCAAGTGAGTGTAGAAACAAACGCTTAAATAATCCTAACCCCTCTTGCAATCAAGAGGGACTTTGATAGAAGACCCATTTTCATGATCAATACATCTCCATTGCTAAACTACGTGACCAGTCATCATGATATTCAAGCTATTAATCAATGGCGAACAGATGTAGAAAAGCAGTTACAAGAGAGCTATGAAAATGGTCAGTCGATTCGTGATGTCATCAAAGCAAGATCAAATTCTATCGATGAAGCACTTATATTCCTTTGGAATCATGCTGGATTAGATCAAACTGAATTGGGTTTATTTGCTGTTGGTGGTTATGGTCGCCATGAGATGCTTCCGTATTCCGATACGGATATCATGATTTTATCTGAAGATGAAATAAGTGAAGATCAAGAGAAACTTATTTCCACATTTATTTCATCACTTTGGGATGTTGGCAACTTCAAACCGGGCATTAGTGTCCGCACCATTCAAAACTGTGTTGAACAAGCGAGTAATGACTTAACCGTTGCAACAACATTGATTGAGGCTCGCTTAATTACCGGCAATGAACAACTTGCAAAATGGCCTCGTCGAATTGTTGCGCAAACATGGACGGATCAAACGTTCTATGACGCAAAAATGCAAGAACAAGCAAAACGCTATGCTCAACATAACAATACAGAAAGTAATCTAGAACCTGATATTAAAAATGCACCCGGTGGTATTCGAGATATTAATCAAATTGGTTGGATTGCAAAACGTCATTTCCGTGTAAACCGTATTTATGATCTTGTACATCTTGGTTTTATTACTGAGTTCGAACTAGCTGTATTAGAAGAAGCGGAAAGCTTTTTGTGGGAAATTCGCACCCATTTACATCGTCTCGCCAAACGTGATGAAAACCGCTTATTGTTTGAATATCAGAGAGATATTGCTGCAAAATTTGGTTATGTGCGAGAAGAAGGTCAACCTGTAAACTTTGCAGTTGAACAATTCATGAAGCGTTATTATCGCACAGCGCAACAGGTCTCTACCCTGAATGAAATGCTACTGGCGTATTTTAATGAATCCGTGATTACCCCTCGTTTACCAGACTATGAACGTCACATTATCGATATTAATGAACGTTTTAAAATCGTAGATGGCAAATTAGCAGTACAACATCACAAAGTGTTCTCAGAAGAACCGAGTGCTATTTTAGAATTATTCTATTTACTGGCAAACCGACCTGAAATTACCGGTATACGTGCACGTACTCTACGTTTGTTAGTACTTGCTGCAAAACGTATTGACCAACGTTTCCGTGACAATCCTGTACACCAAGCACTATTCATGTCTATTATTCGATCACCGCATCGTCTATATGAAACAATGGTTTCAATGAAACGTTATGGTGTATTGGGTAATTACATTCCAGCTTTTGGACAAATCACCGGATTAATGCAATACGATTTATTCCATATTTATACCGTCGATGCACATACTTTATTGCTACTACGTAATCTAAGTCGCTTTAAAGAACCTGAATTTGCCAAAGAATTCCCTGTTGTAAGCTCCGTTTTCCAACGAATTGCACGCCATGACATTGTTTATCTAGCCGCAATTTTCCATGATATTGCAAAAGGGCGTGGTGGTGATCATAGTGAACTCGGTGCACTCGATGCTATCGAATTCTGCCGTACCCATGGTTTTACTGAACGCGAGTGTAAACTGGTTGCATGGTTGATCAATAATCACCTTCTCATGTCACTCACGGCGCAGAAAAAAGATATTTCTGATCCAGATGAAGTCAAGGAGTTTGCTGAAAAAATCGGTGATATGGAGCATCTTGATTATCTCTATACACTAACTGTAGCAGATATCAATGCAACCAATCCAAAACTATGGAACACTTGGCGCGCTTCGCTCATGCGTCAACTCTATACTTATTCACGTGATGTGATTCGCTCTGGTTTGGGTCGTCCTGTTGATTACCAAATGCTGATTGAAGACACCAAATTTGCTGCCAGTGAATTATTGGTTAATGATTTCTCCCTCGCCGAAGTTGAAAAAGTTTGGCAAGAGCTTGGTGATGAATATTTTGTCAAAGAGTCAGCCAATGAAATCGCATGGCACACTCAAGCAATATTACAACATGGCGATAATCCAAAACCTTTGGTTCTACTCCGTGCGCACCGTAACGCTGCTGATGATGCGGTTCAGATCTTTATTTATACACGCGATCAACCGAACTTATTTGCAACAACGGTAGCTGTTCTTGATCGTATGAATCTCGATGTTCAAGATGCTAGAATTATTACAGCATCTACTGCTTTTAGCTTAGATACTTATTTGGTGCTTGATCGCTTTGGGACGTTATTGACCGACCCAGAGCGAGAGCGCAAAGTTAAAGCTGCTTTAGTTGAGGCATTGAGTCACCCTGATCAATATCCGGGTATCATGCAACGTCGTATTCCTCGTCATTTACGTCATTTTGATATACAAAACACGGTTGATATTGTACTCAACCCTGCTTTACAACAGCATATGGTTGAAATCTCAACACTAGATCAACCGGGCTTATTGGCTCGTATTGGTGGATTATTCATGTTGCAAGGCTTAGATATTCATTCTGCCAAAATTGCAACGCTTGGTGAGCGCGCAGAAGATATTTTCTTTGTCACCAAGAAAAATGGTGTATTGCTCACCGATGAAGAAGTAAAGACTTTTGCTGAAACATTAAAAGCAGCATTGGATGAGGCTTCTAATCAAATTTGTAATCCATCTTAAAAACACTTTGCGGAGTTGTAGCTCCGCATCCCCTTTTTCAAAAGGGGGAACTTTTCATTCTTACTTTTGGTAACGTTTAAATGAACTCAAGCTTGTCTCTATTGCATCCTTATCCTTTTGAAAAGTTAAATCAACTTTTTAAAGATGTGCAACCTGCCAACTTACCATTGATTCCACTCTCAATTGGTGAGCCAAAACATCCAGCACCCGAGTTCGTTAAACAAGCCATTATTGATAATTTCGCACATTTATCTACATACCCAAATAGTAAAGGCTTACCAGAGTTGCGCCAAAGTATTGCACAATGGCTAACAAACCGTTTTCAATTGAACACTATCAGTGCAGAAGATCATATTCTGCCTGTCTCTGGAACACGTGAAGGTATTTTTTCGTTTGTGCAATCACTCATCAAACGTGAAGATCAACCTTATATCGTGATGCCAAATCCGTTCTATCAAATATACGAAGGCGCTGCACTACTTGCAGGTGCTAAACCTTATTTCATCAATTGCAATGAAGAAAATGGCTATTTAGGCGATTTTGATGCCGTCCCAGCTGAAGTTTGGGAAAAAACAGCATTATTGTTTGTGTGTACACCGGGTAATCCAACGGGAACCGTACTGTCAAAAGACCAATTTAAAAAATTAATCACTTTGTCAGATCAATATAATTTTGTGATTGCATCTGATGAATGTTATTCGGAACTTTGGTTTGATCAAGCACCTGTTGGACTATTAGAAGTTTGCGCAGAAATGGGACGTGATGATTACAAGAATTGCATCGTATTCCACTCACTTTCTAAACGTTCCAACTTGCCGGGTATGCGTTCTGGTTTTGTGGCTGGTGATGCAGCTTTATTAAAACCTTATCTGCAATATCGCACCTATCATGGCGCTGCAATGCCAGTTCAGCATCAATTAGCATCCATTTCAGCTTGGAATGACGAAGCACACGTTGAAGAGAATCGTCAACAATACCGTGCTAAGTTTGATTTATTCCAATCTGAGCTTGGTCATCTGCTACCTTTACAAAAACCAGATGCAGGCTTCTATTATTGGTTAAAAGTAGATAATGATGAAACTTTTGCCAAAATGCTCATGGAAAAAGCCCACATTAAAGTTTTGCCTGGTCGTTATCTTTCTCGAGATACTGAACAAGGTAACCCAGGCGAAGGTCATGTTCGAATGGCGTTGGTTGCAGATTTGGCACAATGTGAAGAAGTGGTCAAACGACTAAAATCAATTCTTTAATTTAGATGACCAAAGGAATCTATAATCTATCTATAGATTCCTATTTTCATTTTCTCAAACTTGCCCGACCACTAAAATTAAAGCAATTAGTACCATCAAGCCACCTGAAATACGACTCACAATTTTTACTGCTGTTGGCCGTGTTCTCAATAATTTTTTTGCTGCCACACCTACCAACATATACACCACAGCACAACTCAGTAAATGAATCATCCCTAACATCATGATTTGTACAATTGGAGAAAGTGCCATTTTCGGATGTATAAATGGTGGTAACAACGCAAAAAACAAAAGAAGTACTTTAGGATTTAAACCGCTAATCCCCACACCTTTAATCAACCATGCTTTAGCATTCATTAATGATTGATTTTGTCCATCAGTGTGTGAAATAGTTGCTGGCTGCAATAACAGATGAACTCCCATCCACAGTAAATATCCCGCACCTAACACTGTCATTACCGTCAGTAGAATCGGAAAATGGTTTAAGAGTGAGCCTACACCTGCAGCAACACATAAAATTGCAATCAAATGCCCTAAAATCAATCCTGTAACGGCGGTACTAACAAACTTTCCCTCAATACCTGCCAAAATTGCATACGCCCAATCTGCACCGGGTGTAAGCACAAATAGAATTGAAACACTCCAAAAAGCTAATATCACACTTAATTCCATAAAGCAGCCCTATTCCTCAATAACATGTCACTTTTCAGCTTTGATATTTATACCAATTGATAAATATTGCTTTGAGATAGTAGGCTTTTATGATTAAAATGTTATTCTAATTACTTCTATACATTTAAAATTAAAAGGTAGTTTCTTCTAAATGGATCGCATTGATAAGAAAATTATTGCTGAACTACAAGCAAATGGACGATTATCTATCACTGAATTGGCAGAAAGAGTTGGACTCAGCCTATCTCCATGTCATCGTCGTGTGAAAGCACTGGAAGAATCAGGAATTATCAAAGGCTATCATGCAGATTTGGAAGCATCCAAAATTGGTTTGAACTTTTCAGCAATTATTTTCGTCACTTTAAAAGATGGGGACAAAAAGGCATTATCTAGTTTCGAAGAAAAAGTCAGTGAAATTGCAAATGTAACGCAAGCTCAACGTCTATTTGGCAATCCAGATTACCTCCTACATGTAGTCACCAAAGACTTAGCAAGTTTCCAAAAATTATATGATGATAGCTTGTCAGCCCTACCTAACGTACAACGCCTCACCTCCACAATTGTCATGAAAAATGTGGTATTTAATCGTTTATTGCCACTTTAACCCAAAAAACCTCATAAAACGAATGAATATCATATAGATAGGGTAAAGAAACCGTCCTCTACCAATGTTTACTGGCAAGACTGAAATCTGTCATCGAACACTTGACCATCTGTTGAAATCTTGGTCTATACTTAGCCATCACACAATTTGATGACTATGGAAAGATGGCTTCTCAAACTTCTCAAAAAACCAATAAAAAAGTTTGGCTTTTATTTGCAATCATCGTTGGTTTGGTCATTATTCTCATTACCTTAAGGTTTACTGAGACTACTAAAAAATCTACAACCGACAGTCCGCCTAACACAGCTAAAAAGACGGAGCAAAAACCTGCACTCACAGTAACAGTCGTTGAGCCAGTATTACAAAACTGGAAACAAAGCTTTACTGCCAATGGCAATGTCGCCGCATGGCAAGAAGTGGTAATTGGTAGTGAGTTATCTGGTCAACGTCTCACTCGAGTCAATGTTAACGTTGGTGATCAGGTTAAACGTGGACAGGTTTTAGCCGAAATAAATAGCGATACGATTCGTGCAGATCTTGCAGCATCCAAAGCCAGTTATGCAGAAGCTCAAGCAGTTCTTGCAGATGCAGCAGCTAATCTTAAACGTGTTCAGCAGCTAAAAAATACTGGCGCTATCTCAGTTCAAGAGTCTGCGCAATATCAAACATCTCAAGCGACCGCCCAAGCACGCTTAGATGCAGCCAAGGCACAAATTGAAAGTAATGAATTGCGTTTAACCCAAACCAAAGTTGTTTCCCCTGATAACGGCGTGATTTCTGCTCGTAGTGCAACTGTCGGGTCTTTAGCTCAAACAGGACAAGAATTATTCAGGTTAATTAGAGATCACCGCTTAGAGTGGCGGGCTGAAGTAACCACAACCGATCTCTATAAACTAAGACAAGGTATGGACGCTGAAATTATTTCTCCAGACCCTACTCAACCGAAAATTAAAGGTAAAGTGCGAATGATCGCACCTGTTATCGACCCACAAACACGCTATGGGATTGTGTATGTCGATTTACCTTCGACACAAGCTGTTCGTATGGGTATGTTTGTTAAGGGTGAATTTAATCTGGGAGAAAAATCGGCACTTACTCTGCCTCAAAGTGCATTATTACTTCGTGATGGTTTTACTTACATTTTCACAGTTGACCGTCATAACCGTGTGACTCAGCAAAAAGTAACCATAGGACGTCGTTTAGGTAATCGTGTTGAGATTCTAGATTTACCTGCAAATGTCAAAGTTGTCTCATCGGGTACAGGCTTTTTAAGTGATGGAGATCTCGTGAGCATCGCGAAAGAAATTCCTGATACACCGCTTAGTCAAAAACTTGTTACTCAGCAGGAGCGTTAAGATGAATGTTTCTGCATGGTCAATTCGTAATCCGATTCCCAGTATTTTACTATTTATCATGTTGGGTTTAGCGGGTTTGTTATGTTTTCACTGGATGAAAATCCAACAATTCCCCGATATTGAACTTCCAATGGTAACCGTGACGGCAGCACTTCCGGGCGCGGCTCCCCCACAATTGGAAACGGAAGTTGCACGTAAAATTGAAAACTCGATTGCAACTTTACAAGGCCTCAGAAATCAATATACCAATATTCAAGATGGCGTAGTGAGCGTCACAGCCGAATTCCAACTAGAAAAACCACTCCAAGAAGCCGTAGATGATGTACGGAATGCGGTTTCTCAAGTACGCTCAGATTTACCTGCGGATTTAAGAGATCCAATTGTCAGTAAAATTAATTTATCTGGCTCACCCATCTTAACTTACACCATCCAATCTCCAAAAATGGATGAAGAAGCACTCTCATGGTTTGTCGACTATGATATTTCACGTGCCATGCTCCAAGTGAAAGGAGTTGGTGCGGTATCACGTGTTGGTGGTGTCACACGACAAGTTGAAGTTGAGTTAGATCCTGAAAAATTACTCGCACTCAATGCAACGGCAACCGATATCAGTCGTCAGCTACGTCTACTCCAACAAGATGCTTCAGGCGGACAAACCAAAATAGGTGGCAGTGAACAGTCGATCCGTACAATCGCTACAGTACAAACAGCAGCAGAAATTGGTGCGATGGATATTGCACTCAGTGACGGCCGCCACATCCGGCTCGATCAAGTTGCGACAATTCGTGATGGTATTGCAGAGAGACGCTCAGCTGCGTTATTGAATGGAAAACCAGTGATCGGTTTTGAAATCACGCGTAGCAAAGGCGCAAGTGAAGTTGATGTTGAAAAAGGCGTTATCCTTGCATTGGATAAACTCAAAGCATCTCATCCTGATCTTGAAATCACCGAGGCATTTAACTTTGTTCAACCTGTTGAAGAAAACTATAAAGGTTCAATGGCACTACTTTATGAAGGTGCCCTGTTAGCTGTACTTGTCGTGTGGTTATTCTTGCGTGATTGGCGCGCAACAATTATTGCTGCAACGGCCTTACCACTCTCAATTCTACCTGCCATGATTGGCATGTATTATCTAGGTTTTACTTTAAATATTGTCACCTTATTGGCTATGTCTTTGGTTGTCGGCATCTTAGTCGATGACGCAATTGTAGAAATTGAAAATATTATTCGGCATCTGAGGATGGGCAAAACACCTTATGAAGCGGCGATGGAGGCTGCTGACGAGATTGGTCTTGCAGTCATTGCTACAACGTTTACCCTAATCGCCGTCTTTTTACCAACCGCCTTTATGAGTGGTATTGCAGGTAAATTCTTTGTGCAATTCGGGTGGACAGCATCACTTGCTATTTTTGCATCGTTGCTTGTGGCCCGTTTGCTAACCCCAATGATGGCAGCCTATATTCTAAAACCTTGGGTGGGAAAAATTGATCACCCATTACAGAATGGCTCTGTAAATGACCAAGGAGAAACCGGACTAGCCAAAGATCGTGAAAATGATGGACAAGTCATGCGCAGATATATGCGATTGGTGACTTGGTGTATTCGCCATCGCTGGATCACCTTATTTGGTGCAATCCTGTTTTTTATCGGTTCACTGATGCTTATTCCATTACTACCAACTGGTTTCGTTCCGCCTCCAGATACTGGACAAACCCAAGTACGCTTAGAATTAACACCGGGTTCACAGTTTGCTGATACATTAAAAACTGCAGAATACGCCCGCAACTTAATTAAAGATCATCCTGAAATTAAAAGTATATATACTACCATCGGTGGCGGTGCAGCAGGTACAGATCCCTTTGCTGGTGGTGCATCAACTGAACCACGTAAAGCAACCTTAACCATTCAAACAACTGAACGTAAAAATCGTAGTGCAAGTCTTCAGCAAATCGAAGATCAAATCAGACAAAGGCTTGCCCCTCTCCCAGGTGCAAGGATTCAAGTCGGTATCGCTGGAAACAACAGTCAATATCAATTGGCTCTTTCAGGTGATGATCCCGAAGCACTGATTTCAACAGCTCGACAATTGGAAAGAGAGTTACGTACGATTCCGAATATCGGTAGTGTAAATTCAAGTGCTGCATTAATTCGCCCAGAACTAGTGATCCGTCCTGACTTTGCAAAAGCCGCTGATCTAGGGGTTACCACCTACGATATTGCTGAGACACTTCGGATTGCGACTGCGGGTGACTTTGATCAAAACTTGGCAAAACTAAATCTATCGCAACGGCAAGTTCCCGTAGTCATTAAACTTCCTTTATCAGCTCGACAGGATCAAGAGTTGATGAAACGTCTTATTGTCAAAGGTAGTCGTGGCCCAGTCATGCTCGGCACTATTGCTGAAGTCAATATTGAAAGTGGTCCTTCGCAAATTGATCGCTTTAATCGTATGCGTAATATCAATTTAAATATTGAACTTAACAACCAGCCTTTAGGTGATATTGCAGCCCAAGTTGACCAATTACCGACCATGCAAAATCTGCCACCGAGCGTGACACGTACTAACATTGGTGATGCAGAAGTTATGCAAGAGTTATTTTCTAGCTTTGGTCTCGCCATGCTAACAGGCGTATTGTGTATCTATGTGGTTTTAGTACTTTTATTTAAAGATTTCTTACAGCCGATCACCATTTTAGTAGCATTACCATTGTCATTAGGCGGCGCTTTCGTCTTACTCCTTTTAGCAAAAAGTAGCTTTTCCATGCCGAGTCTAATTGGATTAATCATGCTAATGGGCATCGCAAGTAAGAACTCTATTTTATTGGTTGATTACGCCATCATTGCACGTAATGAAAAGGGTTACTCTCGTTTCAATGCCTTACTCGATGCCTGCCATAAACGTGCACGACCGATTATCATGACCACATTGGCGATGGGTGCTGGAATGTTACCTATTGCTTTAGGTGTGGGAACTGATCCGAGTTTCCGCTCACCCATGGCAATATCAGTAATTGGCGGATTGATCACCAGTACATTCTTATCCTTGTTGGTTATTCCCGTAGTTTACACATTTATTGATGATATTCATCAAAAGCTGTTTAACTTCAGAAAGAATAAACCCTTACCAACAGAAACTTCCTAGTAAAAAATTAAAAAGACGGTTTCATTACCGTCTTTTTTAACAATAGGAATATCTATGACTTCGCTAATGCTTTTTCAATATCCGCTTCCAAAGCTTCTGGCTTAGTTGTTGGTGCGTAGCGACCCAGAACTTCACCATTGCGTCCAACTAAGAACTTAGTGAAATTCCATTTGATATTACGACTACCTAAAATTCCTTTTGCCTCACGGGTTAAGAAACGGAAGATCACATGTGCTTCAGGTCCTTTAACGTCTACCTTGGCAAACATGGGGAAATTAACACCATAATTGCGCTGGCAGAATGCCCCTATTTCCTTATTCGTACCTGGATCTTGTCCACCAAACTGATTGCATGGAAAACCTAATACCTCTAAACCTTGAGATTTATATTTTTCATAAAGTTTCTCAAGTCCCGCAAATTGTGGTGTAAAACCACATTTACTTGCTGTATTCACAATCAGCATCACCTTTCCTTTGTAATCAGAAAGTGCTTTTATTTCTCCCTCTAACAACTCAGCTTCGAACTGATAAATGTTACTCATGGGTAAGTTTCCTCGTCATTTTTTTCTTCTGTTTTAAGTTGTAATGATGCTGAATTTACGCAATAGCGTAATCCAGTCGGTTCTGGGCCATCTTCAAACACATGCCCTAAATGTGCATCGCAATCATGGCAAACAATTTCTGTTCTAACCATGCCATGTGAAGAATCGTCATGCTCCTCTATGGCTAAATTATCAATCGGTCGATAAAAACTTGGCCAACCAGAGCCACTGTCATATTTAGTTTCAGAAGAAAATAATTTCGCACCACAGCAACGACATACATAAATCCCTTTTTGTTTACTATTCCAATATTGTCCAGTAAACGCTGGCTCAGTACCCTTTTTACGGGTAATGCGATATTCTTCTGGTGATAACTCTCTTTGCCATTCTCGGTCAGTTTTATTGACTTTTCCCATGAAAAAACTCCTTTAAATCTATGAGATTCAATGTCATGCTTCATGCTTTCCATATTTACGCTAGTCCTTGATAAATTTCTAGCGAAATTTCAAAATAGATTGTGCGTTTTCGGTAATCTATTTTTTCTTAACTTACAAAACATTGGATGGAATTATGTCCGTTATCAGTAACACTACGCCACGAGAAATTAAGAAATCATCTAAGCTCGAGCATGTTTGCTACGACATTCGTGGACCTGTGTTACGAGCCGCCAATGAAATGGAAGAACAAGGGCACAAAATTATTAAGCTCAATATCGGTAACCCTGCACCATTTGGTTTTGAAGCACCGCAAGAGATTATCAATGACGTTGCTTTAAACTTACCCAATGCAATTGGTTACACCGATTCTAAAGGTATTTTCCCTGCACGTAAGGCAATCTGCCAGTACTACCAACAGAAAGGCATCTTTGATATGCACGTCAACGATGTGTATGTTGGAAATGGTGTTTCAGAACTTATCGTTATGGCAATGCAAGGCTTGCTAGACGACGGCGATGAAATGTTAGTTCCGATGCCTGACTATCCATTATGGACAGCGGCAGTGAATCTGTCTGGTGGTACAGCAATTCACTACAAATGTGATGAGGAAAACTACTGGTATCCCGATATTGCCGATATGGAGAGTAAAATCACGCCCAATACACGTGGGATCGTGGTAATCAATCCAAATAACCCAACAGGTTCAGTCTACCCTCGTCACGTTTTGGCGCAAATCGTTGCTTTGGCAAAAAAATATGATTTGATTTTATTTGCTGATGAGATTTACGACAAAATCATATATGACGGTATAGAACACGTTTCAGTTGCGGCATTGGCTGGCGATCAACTCTGTGTGTCATTTAATGGCTTATCTAAAGCATATCGTATCGCAGGTTATCGTGCAGGCTGGATGGCGATTACAGGTAACAAGGCCCGTGCTGCTGATTATATCGAAGGTCTAGACATGTTGGCTTCGATGCGTCTATGTGCGAACCATCAAGCTCAATATGCGATTCAAACAGCTTTGGGTGGTTATCAATCGATCAATGACTTAATACGTCCAGGTGGTCGCCTGTATGAACAACGTAATATTGCGTGGGAAATGCTAAACGAAATCCCTGGTGTAAGTTGTGTTAAACCAGAAGGTGCAATGTACTGTTTCCCTAAACTTGATCCAACAGTGTACGCAGTTGAAGATGATGAAGCGTTAATGCTTGATTTATTAAAAGCAGAAAAGGTTTTACTCGTGCAAGGTACAGGCTTTAACTGGCCAACGCCTGATCATTTCCGTGTGGTATTTTTACCTGCAGAAAATGAGCTTCGTGAAGCAATTAACCGCTTAGGTCGCTTCCTAGCCACACGTCGTTAAGCAAAAAAATTAAAGCAATGTCTGTACAAGACATTGCTTTTTTTAATTTTAGAATAGTTCGTCTGTCATTACACAAAATTGCACCAAGATGATGCACCTATATTAAACCCCCAAAAAAATTAAAATAAGTACCTAATATTATTTAAATTAATAAGAAAATTCTTTCAAACCACTTCAGTCACTTAAATCTTTAATCAAATCTACTTTTACTCTAGACAAAGGTCTAATAAAAAATAATTTTGCCAATGATTTAAATGCTAAAACTTCAAATAATAGCTCCCGATGTCATGTCGGATTTGACATAGCACTTCGGTGGAAAACTAAAAAACAGGATTGTGATTGATGATTAAAACGGTTAAATCATTAGGATTAGCATGTACCCTACTTGCAGCTTCAGTTTCATTGTATGCAAAAAATAATGTCGTTATTATGGCGACAGGTGGCACGATCGCAGGTGCAGGCGCGAGCTCAACCAATAGTGCAACCTATACAGCAGCAAAAGTTCCTGTAGAGACACTAATTAACTCAGTTCCTCAAATTAAAGATCTAGCAAATGTCAGTGGTATCCAAGCCCTACAAATTGCATCTGAAAACATTACCGATAAAGAGCTTTTATCGCTGGCACGTCAAGTCAATGATTTAGTTAAAAAACCATCTGTGAATGGGATCGTGATTACACATGGTTCAGACACACTTGAAGAAACTGCATTCTTTTTAAATCTTGTTATCCATACTGACAAACCGATTGTTCTAGTTGGTTCAATGCGCCCATCTACTGCTCTTTCTGCGGATGGACCACTTAATTTATATAGTGCTGTTGCCCTTGCTTCATCTGATGAAGCAAAAAATAAAGGCGTACTGGTACTGATGAATGACTCAATCTTTGCTGCACGAGATGTGACCAAAGGAATAAATATCCATACCAATGCCTTTGTTAGTCAATGGGGGGCATTAGGAACAGTTGTTGAAGGAAAACCATATTGGTTTAGAAACAGTATTAAACGACATACCAAAGCATCAGAATTTAATATTGAACAGATTAAAGGTGAACAGCTACCCGTTGTTCAAATCGTATATGGTTCAGACTCAATGAAACCTGATGCGTATCTTGCTTATGCAAAAGCTGGAGCACGAGCAATCATCAACGCAGGTACGGGTAATGGATCTGTTGCAAAATATTTAGTTCCAACCTTACAACAACTACACAATGATAACGGGATTCAAATTATCCGTTCTTCTCGTGTGGCTCAAGGTTTTGTTTTACGTAATGCTGAACAACCTGATGATAAATATGGTTGGGTAGCTGCACATGATCTTGATCCACAAAAAGCACGCATTCTCGCGGCATTGGCACTCACTAAAACCAATGATGCAAAAGAAATTCAACGGATGTTCTGGGAGTATTAATTTACGTCCATAACGACTAAACCGATGTATATGATCAAATCGCATATACATCGGTTTTTTAGTTTCTGAGTCGAATACAAAGCAGATATGATCTTATTGCAAAAATATTAGACAACAGCCATAGACAGAGCGTGTTAGAATAATCGGCGGTCGCGTTAAGGATAGATCTATGCAGTTTGTTCATCTTGGTATTCATACAGAGTTTTCGATTACAGAGTCGATTGTTCGCATACCCGATTTGGTCAAAGCTGCTATAAACGATGAAATGCCTGCTCTGGCATTAACTGACCTGTCAAACCTACATGCTGCAGTGAAGTTCTATGAAGCATGCCTTAAGAAAGGAATTAAACCGATTTTAGGCAGCGTCATTCGACTCAATGATGCTGAACATCGCGCCACACTATTAGCAATGAGCAATACAGGTTGGAGAAACCTGACTGAAATTGTGTCCCGCGGTTTTATCGAGGGGCAACAACTCAGTATTCCTTGCGTCCAAAAAGAATGGGTACTCGAACAATCTGAAGACTTGATTATCTTGCTTGGGCAACACAGTGATGTGGGTAAAATGCTCTGCTCTTCAAACCCACAAAAAGCTGAACCGTTATTAGAAGCATGGATAGAAAAATTTGGTAACCGTGTTTATCTAGCATTAACACGTACCGAACGCGCGGGTGAAGAAGACTTTATCCAAGAAGCAGTCAAACTCGCCGCAAAATACCAAATTGGTGTTGTTGCGCATAATGACATTCATTTTATTGAAAAAGACGACTTTTACGCACATGAAGCCCGTGTTTGCATTGCGGATGGTTATGTACTCGGTGATGATAAACGTCCCAAAAACTATAGTCCCGAACAATATTTCAAAACTGGGCAACAAATGTCTGAACTTTTCTCAGATATTCCAAGTGCAATTGAAAATACATATTACGTCGCACAGCGATGCAATGTAGCACTCCAACTCGGAACCTATTTCTTACCAGACTTCCCTATCCCTGATGGTTATACCATTGATACCTATTTTGAGCATCTGTCTCGTCAAGGTTTAGAGGAGCGCTTAAACCATCTTTATCCAATATCAGAGCGTGATGAGGATTGGGAAGATATTCGAAAACCCTATGATGAACGAATCAAATACGAAGTTGATATCATCTTAAAAATGGGTTTCCCCGGCTACTTCCTCATCGTTATGGACTTCATCCAATGGGCAAAAAACAATGGGGTACCTGTCGGGCCGGGACGTGGTTCTGGTGCAGGTTCACTGGTCGCATATAGTTTAAAAATTACCGACCTCGATCCACTCCGATATGACCTACTCTTTGAACGTTTCTTGAACCCTGAACGTGTTTCAATGCCCGATTTCGATGTCGATTTCTGTATTGCAGGTCGAGATCGCGTTATTGAATATGTTGCGCAGAACTATGGTCGCCAAGCTGTTTCCCAAATTGCAACGTTTGGTACCATGGCTGCAAAAGGTGCTATTCGAGATGTTGCACGAGTCTTGGGTAAATCATACGGACTCGCGGACCGTATCTCAAAAATGGTGCCAACCAAACCACTTGGCGTTGATCTAGCGACTGCGATTGATATGGAGCCGCAACTTAAAGATATCGTTACCAATCCATCCAACCCAGACAATGATGATGCGGCTGAGATCTGGGAAATGGCGCTTAAACTTGAAGGTATCACACGAAATACAGGTAAACACGCGGGTGGTGTAGTTATCGCTCCCGGAAAAATTACCGATTACTCTGCGGTGTTATGCGATCCAGATGGTACCAACCGTGTAGCGCAATATGACAAGGATGATGTCGAGGCAGCAGGACTCGTCAAATTTGACTTCTTGGGTTTACGGAACCTCACGGTGATCGAGGATGCCGTTCAGAATATTAATAAACGAATCAAATCTGAAACTCCACTCGAAATTGCAAATGTCCCTTTAGACGATAAAGATGCATACTTAGTCTTTGCTGAAGCGAATACGACTGCGGTATTCCAGTTTGAATCCGTCGGCATGAAAAAAATGCTTAAAGAAGCAAGACCAAGTAAATTTGAAGAAATTATTGCCTTCGTTTCTTTATATCGTCCGGGTCCAATGGATCTAATTCCCGACTTTATTCATCGTATGCACGGTGGCGAGTTTGAATATTTACATCCATTACTCGAAAGCGTTTTAGAACCGACTTATGGCATCATGGTTTACCAAGAACAGGTCATGCAAGCAGCACAATTCTGTGCGGGTTACACCTTGGGTGGTGCAGATTTACTTCGTCGAGCAATGGGTAAAAAGAAACCTGAGGAAATGGTAAAGCAACGCCAAATCTTTATTAAAGGTGCTGCTGAAAAAGATATTGATGAAGCCACAGCCAATCATATCTTTGACTACATGGAAAAGTTCGCAGGCTATGGTTTTAACAAATCACATGCGGCTGCCTATGCACTGGTTGCTTATCATACCGCATGGTTAAAAGCACACTATCCATCAGAATTTATGGCAGCGGTACTATCATCGGAAATGCAGAACACTGACAGTATCGTGTTCTTGATTGATGACTGCCGTAACAATAAGTTAGAAGTACTTCCTCCGTCTGTAAATATGTCCTTATATCATTTCCATGCCAGTGATGAACGTACCATTGTCTACGGTTTAGGTGCGATTAAAGGTGTTGGCGAACAGGCAATGCAGTCTGTGATCGACTCACGCATTAAAGAAGGTCCATATAAAGACTTATTCGATTTCTGTCATCGTATTGACCTAAAAAAGATTAACAAACGTACCTTAGAAGCGCTTATCCGTGCCGGTGCATTAGATTGTCTCGGCATAGAACGCTCAAGCTTGATGGCGCAACTTCCAGAAGCCGTACAAGCAGCTGAGCAAGCACGTAGTAACCGAGAAACAGGAATTATGGATCTGTTTGGTGAAGTTGAAGAAGTTCAACGAAAACCAGCCAAACCTGTGAAGCCTTGGTCTGATGAAGTTCGTTTAAAAGGTGAAAAAGATACGCTCGGACTGTATTTGACAGGACATCCGATTGATGTTTATCGCCAAGAGTTAAAAGCCTTTATTCCAGCCAAATTAAATGAACTTACACCGACACGTCGAGGGGTCACAACTGTTTTTGCAGGGTTAGTCGTAGATATTGCTAACTTCCCGAATCGAATTATGATTACCTTAGATGATGGCACTGCACGTGTAGAAATCAGTTGCAATCATGAACGTTTCCAACGTTACAAAGATATTGTTCGACTCGAACAAGTCGTTGTAGTCGAAGGCGAAATCTATGAACGTGAAGGTTATGATCGCCCAATGGCCCGTTTAAGCAAAGCATTTAGTTTAAATGACATCCGCCAAAAGCGTGCTCAAAGTATTCAAGTACAGCTAAGCCCTGATTTAATGACCAAATCCTTAGCCAAAGATCTACAAGCTATTCTGCTTCCGTATTGTAATGTCGATATGAGTCAACATATTGGTTTACAGTTACAAATTGAGCAAAGCTTTGCCTATGCTGAATTACATCTTGGACCACAATGGAAAGTTGCCCCTCAAGATGAATTACTCGCTAAATTACGTGATTATTTTGGAAAAGATGCTATTTTCATCGAATATCAAGTGAAATCAAAAGCTGCCAAAGCAATTGAAAAACCTAAAGTTAGCACTGTCGCAACACCTCCTGAAAATATGTCTATGGATGAAGCCTTGGATCTTTATCAAGCCGAAGTTTCTCAATATTCTTAAATTTGGATGATATATGAATCAGTTTGAGCAAAATAATATGACCAAACCTTTGGATCATGTCCGTATTGTTATGGTCAATACAACTCTCCCTGCAAATATTGGTAGCGCTTTACGTGCGATGAAAACCATGGGATTATCCAAATTAGTTTTAGTCGCACCTAAAACATATCCTCACCCAGATATTGATGCCTTGGCGGCAGGCGCACAAGATCTAATCGAACATATCGACATTGTAGAAACACTCGAACAAGCGATTCAAGATTGTCATCTGGTGTTTGGAACCAGTGCTCGTAGTCGTACCATACCGTGGCCATTATTAGATGTAAGACCAGCAGCAAAAGAAGCACTTCACACGGCGTCACAACAGCAAAACATTGCTATTGTTTTTGGTCGTGAAGACCGTGGTCTGACAAATGAGGAGCTCGCCCTCGCCAATTATCATTTAACAATTCCTGTAAATCCTGAATATGGTGTGTTAAATGTCGCACAAGCCATTCAAGTTGTATGCTACGAGTTAAGAATGGCGGCACTGGAGCAAATCAGTCCAGTGGTTGACACATCAAATGAGCAAATGCAACTTAAACAACAGCAAACCATGCAATGGGACGAACCGCTTGTAACCCAACAGCAAATGGAAGAGTTTTATCCTCATTTTGAGAAAATGTTGACTGAAATTGAGTTTTTAGATCCTGATAATCCCCGTTTACTCCCTTTACGCTTGCGTCGTTTATTCGGAAGGATACAATTAGATCGTATGGAATATCATTTATTACGCGGTGTTTTTAGTCGTGTACAGTCTTTGGCAAATGGTTCATGGAAAAAATCTCAATCGGAGGATCATAACAAATGATTAAACAGCTTAAAGAAGATATTGAGGCTGTATTTGCACGTGATCCTGCAGCACGCAATACGCTTGAAGTTTTAACCACTTACCCAGGAATTCATGCATTAATCATGCATCGTATGGCGCATGAACTCTGGAAAAAAGAGTTTAAAGGGACTGCACGTTTACTCTCCTCTTTCAGCCGTTTTGCCACTGGTATTGAAATTCACCCTGGTGCAAAAATTGGTAAACGCTTTTTCATCGATCATGGTATGGGGGTCGTGATTGGTGAAACTGCTGAGATTGGGAATGACGTCACCCTATATCATGGCGTTACACTGGGTGGTACCACATGGAATAAAGGTAAGCGTCATCCAACCTTAGAAGATGGTGTGGTGGTTGGTGCAGGTGCGAAGATCTTAGGCCCTTTCACAGTTCACAAGGGTGCGAAAGTTGGATCGAATGCTGTTGTTACTAAGGAAGTTCCAGCAGGCGTTACTGCGGTGGGTAGTCCTGCCCGCTATATCTTTAAACAACAAAACACCAAAGAACAGACAGAACAAGAAGCTTTGCGACGTGATTATGCAGAGAGTATTGGTTTCGAACCGTATGCGACAACGGAAGATCAATCCGATCCGATTCTAGAAGGCATTCGGGTATTGCTTGATCGCATGCAAAAGAATGAAAAGCGTATGAATACACTTTGCCAAAGACTATCTCTGCTTGATCCGACTTTTAACGGTCAGAATTCTAAAACTCAACCATATAGTAAAGAAGAATTAAAAATCATCGAAGAAGTACGTCGTGAATGTGAAGCGCAAAGTACAACCTTTAAAACCGAGTAAGTTAAAAAAATATAACATCTCGTACATTGCAAGTTGGTTCCGCTTTTCCTAGACTAGCGGAACCAATCATTTTTATCCTCTTACTAAAATTAATGGATGTAGATCATGAATTTTAAGCCCTTGGCATTACTTGTACTTTCAACCACTTTTCTAACGGCTTGTGGCGTAGCCCCAACAAAAAAAGAAAATGTTGCTGAGCCATTTGTATTTAAAGAACCTGATCCTACTCCAGCATTCTATGCTTTAAATCCAATTCAATACGATGCACCACCGAGTTTTGAGTTAGCTATCAAAGAAGCTGCTGCACAACCAGTGACTAAAATGGTAGTTTCTCTCCAAAGTGATCCATCTAAATCAATGACTTTAGATGTAAACAAAATTATTATTCCGACGATCGATAGTAAACAACGTAATGTCAAATATGCGGTGCTTGCGGGTGAAAATGAAGTTGATGTGACTGAGATTGATGATTTCTTACAGCTTGTCGAAGGTAAAGCGCGTCACTATCCGCCACGTTTTACTGAACGCCAAGAACGTAAAGGTTATGAAACTAAGCTCAAAGAAATCACACATAAGCTGGATGCGCTCGCAGAAAAACCGAATGCATCATTTGATGTATTATCGCGTGCATTTAAAGCCAGCGTCATGGCACGCAACCTTGATCTAGGAACATCATACACCTCCAAGTCGTTAAACTATGCACAACGTATTCTTGCGATGAGTCCAAATGATCCTGAAACCAATTTCTGGTTTGGATTTGGCTTGTCTGAAGGTGGTGGTCAGCGCGAAGCTATCCCTTATTTAGATAAAGCAATTAAAGGCGGTGTACAAGAAGCATATCTTTCTGCTGCAAACAACTATTTATGGTTAGAGCAAAAAAGAAATGCAATTCAAACTCTCAGAAACTATAAAATCAAGTTCCCTGATGAGGCTGAAGTCGCAGATCGTTTAATTCGTGAAATTGAATCTGGTAAGCGCTGGAACGTGTGGCAAGTGATGAATTAATTTTTTATTTCTTGAACAAATAGACTGCCCTGAGCAGTCTATTTTTTTTACATTGAAAAAACATTAATTTTTCGTATTATAAATAACATCCAAGCCTACCGTGCTGATCCATCATGTTTGCATTTCAACCGAATAAATCTTTATTTATTGTTAGTCTACTCAGTGCAATCATGGTGAGTGGTTGCCAAGTCGTCAGTCTAAAGCAACAAGCGATAAATGTAACCATCGCCAATGAACGTAATAGCATTTTAACGCATAAAAAATTAAGCGAAGCCAGTCTGAATGTCCTCTCCATGTCTGGTAAAGAAGCTAAAGTCTGCACCCAAACACCAAATGACTGTGTCGCTGATTTACACAAAATCCCACAAATTTTAGATGAACAGCTCTTATCAACTGCAAGCGAATTGTATCTCGCTAAAGCATTGTCATTATCTGAATCTTCGGATTGTAAAATTAGCAAGCTAAGCAAACATCGTAAAGAAGAAGAACAGAAAGTCATTCAACAAAACTATGAAAAGTGTCTAGATCAAGAACTTGAGTCCTTAGATAAAAGTATTCGATATAGCTATGCATATTTATTCAAAACAAGTCGTCAACCACAAGAACGTATTTTTGATAACCGACAAGTTCAAATTCGAGATTTCTATAATCAAGCACTAACCAAATTAGTTAATGTACACAGTCTTCGAAATCCATCTAAAACCATTACCCCAACAATTAAAATTGGTAAAAGTATCTATACGATCGATATCGAATCTTATCAACGCCTGCAAAATGTTCAACAGCTTGAACAATTTGTTTCTAGCTATAATATGAATTTTTCAGGGTTAAGAGCCATTAACCGCAGAGATGGTTTTGGTTCTGATTTTGTGGCGGTCTTCCCGTCCTCAGAAGCCAATCGTGGGGAAAATAAATATATTCTTGATCCTCTGAATTATAAATATCCAAATGGCACCAACCCAAATATTCATAAAGCACGTTATTTGGCAGCGACGATCATTGCTCAACCTAAACAAGCAACTGCCAGCGTGGAAGATGTTTTAAATAACCCAAATTTTGAAATTAAAGTTTATGATCCTTACAACACTGAAAGAGTCAATATCGCAGGCAAAGCATACTCACTTGCCGCAAACTTTTCTGCGCCTTACGGCCTATGGTTAGCAGAAAACAATCTAGGTGCAGCTGCTTATCTTTCGTTGATTGATCGTGACCAGCATCTCACCATGCCGCATCTTTATATGTTGGAACCTTATAATCCGAATAAAAAAGTTATCGTATTAATACATGGTTTGGCGAGCAGTCCTGAAGCATGGATTGCGGTTACCAACGATATTATGGGTGATCCAGTTTTGCGTGAAAACTATCAAGTATGGCAAGTTTTCTATTCAACCAATATGCCTATCTTAGAAAGTCGCTTTCAGACCTATGCATTATTGAAACAGGCTTTTTCATCATTGAATCCTAGAGATGCTGCTGCAAAAGATGCTGTTTTAATTGGTCATAGTATGGGCGGTATCATTAGCCGTTTACTGGTAAGCGATGTAGATCTATCGAAACAAGCTTTAGCAATGATGACCAGCCGTCAGCAAGCCCAGCTCAGAAAGCATCCTGTTATTAGTGAGCGATTAAAGATGAAACCAATTCATAACTTTAATCGAGCTGTTTTCTTAGCGTCGCCCCATCGTGGAACTGATTATGCTGACCGTTGGTTTACCTTAGCTGCGCGGAAAATTATCCGTTTACCTGCAACTTTTCTCACAACTTTAGCAGACACACTTACCAGTGATGATATGGATCTTAAAGATTTTGTGAAAACACTGACTAATGATGTCATCCAAAATGGGCCAAGTGATTTAAGTAAAAAATCGAAATTTATGGAGTTAACTGCCGATGTTCCACCTGAAAAAGGTCTAGTGTTCCACTCTATTTTAGGCAACATTACTAAAAGTGATGATCCAAATGTCATCACAGATGGAATCGTTCCATACAAAAGTGCTCACTTAGATGGAGCAGTTTCAGAAAAAGTTTTGCATGGCGGACATTCTATTCAAGAAACGCCTGAAGCAATACTTGAGTTACGTCGAATCCTTCGTCAGCATCTTGTTGATCATGGCTTGTATAAGCAATAAATAAAAAAGCCCAAACTAAAGTTTGGGCTTTTTTGATTCTAATTTATTAAACGCCAGAACGAATCATATAATCAAAAGCAGAGAGCGAAGCTTTCGCGCCTTCACCTGTGGCAATGATAATTTGCTTATAAGGTACCGTAGTACAGTCACCCGCAGCAAATACACCTTTCACATTGGTTTCGTTGCGATCATTCACCATGATCTCACCACGATTGCTTAATTCAACAGCGCTGTCTTTCAAGAAATCTGTATTCGGTAATAAACCAATTTGAACAAAGATTCCTGCAAGCTCAACCACATGTTCTTGATCTGTAGCACGATCTTTATACTTCAAGCCTGTCACTTGTGAACCATCACCAAGCACTTCAGTACTCAATGCATTCATGATTACTGTTGTATTAGATAAGCTGTTTAACTTATCTTGTAACACTTGATCCGCTCGAAGTTTGGTATCGAACTCAACCAAGGTTACATGTTCAACAATTCCAGCAAGATCAATCGCAGCTTCCACACCAGAGTTACCACCACCAATCACAGCAACACGTTTACCTTTGAACAATGGACCATCACAGTGTGGGCAATAAGCGACACCACGGGTACGATATTCAGCTTCACCCGGTACATTCATCTCTCTCCAACGCGCACCAGTTGAAAGAATAATGGTTTTGGATTCTAGTTTGGCACCATTCTCCAGTTCAACCTCAACCAAGCCCGTTGCTGTTTGATCCGCACCAGTCACTTTGCTCACACGTTGGAGATTCATGATATCGACATCATACTCACGGACATGTGCTTCCATTTCAGCTGCAAACTTTGGACCTTGGGTCTTTTGCACTGAGGTAAAATTTTCAATATCCATGGTATCCATCACCTGACCACCAAAGCGTTCAGCCACGATACCTGTTTTAATTCCTTTACGTGCTGCATAGATTGCCGCAGTTGCACCCGCAGGACCACCACCAATTACCAAGACATCAAATGCATCTTTGGCATTGATCATCGCAGCATCTTTTTCCGCAGAGTTAGTATCTAACTTGGCAATGATTTCTTCCAAAGTCATGCGACCTTGACCGATATGTTGCTCATCTTGGAACACCATTGGCACGGCCAAGATTTTGCGTTGTTCCACTTCATCTTGGAAGAACGCACCATCAATCATGGTGGTCGTGGTATTTGGGTTATAGATTGCAATCAAGTTCAAGGCTTGAACTACATCTGGACAGTTATGGCAGCTCAATGAAATAAACACATCAAAGTTTGCTTTAAGATTTAAGCCTTTGATCTGATTTAAAACGTCATCAGAAACTTTAGGTGCATAGCCTGAAACTTGTAACAATGCCAAGATCAAAGAAGTAAACTCATGTCCCATTGGTAAACCCGCAAAGAACACACGCGGTTGTTCACCTGCTTTGGCAACACCAAAACTCGGACGGCGAGCGTTTGAACCGTCAAAACGCGCCGTAACTTGATCAGACAGTTCAGCAATTTCAGTCACGAGTTCTTTTACTTTCGCAGCTTTATCTGAATCATCTAAAGCAGCCACCAACTCGATTGGACTTTCTAAACGTTCTAAGTAAGCTTTTAATTGAGTTTTAATATTTTGATCTAACATGCAAATCTCCAAATTCTAAGCAGTTCAAGTCGGCTAAATTAATTTCATGGGGCTATAGTACGCAAAAGTTCAGCATAGAGGAAACAGTATGTTTTTATGAGTTCAATCGGTTTTTTGAATTTCAATCAATGCGATGTAGTGTTTGCTCGATACGCTGGCGACGAGTTTTTAAATGCTTCGCCAATATAAATAAAAAGATGCTTAAACTGATAAAAATAAAGCTCAACACCAATAACAACAGATTAACAATCTGAGACGTTTTTTCGGCTTTTTGAACACGAGGTTCCAATGATTGGGTTACTGGCGTAACACTTTTTCCATACAGTTGTTGTTGCATTGCCCATAATTGTTCAGGCTTAAAATTATAATCTTTGAACTGAGTTGGATTATTTTTTTCTATATTCATCAGCTGATTGACATAAACATTTGCTGTTTGTCGGTCTACAGGTCGATGCATTAAAGCGACTTGAGCCAGAACATAAGCTTTTTCTGCTGAGGGGACACGAGCTTGTTGCAAGTCTTGAGCAATCTGACTTTCAATAATATTACTCTTATAACTCATCCACTGTTGATAGGCTTGCTCCGTTTCATCTTTCCAATCGTATTGTAGATAGCTCAAACCTGACCAAAGTAAGATAAAAGCAATGATCCACGCCAGAATACGCTGTGACCAAGCTTGTAAGCGGCGTTGAAAAAAGCCAATTTTTTTTATCCAACTCAGTAACAAGAAAGCACCAATAAAGGAGACTAAAAGCTTTAAAAACAACCAGCCCACCCAAGACAATAAATTAAAAAAATAGTCGACTGGTTGCTTGAATGGAATAAATTCTTGAATGCTATAAGGTAAATCTAAAGCTTGAACATGTAATGAAAGATCAAAGAACCGATAGATAAATTCTTTTTGCAAAAACAAAGAAGCAACCATAACGAGTGCAAATGTAGTAAGGCACACAAACCAAATCGTCAAATGACGCTGTCTCTGTCGCAAACCTGCTAAACGTTGCTCAATCGGTTGAACATTTAAATCATCTATAGGTGACAATGATCTTTCCTTTCATACGAAAAAATTAGACTTTAGGTGGATTATGCCCACTATTTTCTAAAACCAAATGATTCAAATTTTCTTGCAACACCCGCAATCGCGTTGTTGCTTCTGCACGTTTTTGCATGCCCTCTTTTTGGATTTGAATCACATCATTCACAGTATTAATGAGGGTGTTTTGTACATGTTCAAGGGTTTCAACATCAATCACTGAACGTTGATTGGCTTTCGCTGTATCCACAGAGTTTTGATGCAATAACTCAGCATTACGGCGTAATAAATCATTTGTCGTATCATCGATTGCTTTCGCCAACTGCACACTATTCTTTTGTTCTTGCAATGAAATTGCCAAACTAATCTGGTTTTTCCAAGCGGGTAGCGTAATATTCTTAATCGCGTAAAACTTATCGACCAACATTAAATTGTTCGATTGAATAATACGAATCATCGGTAAAGTCTGCATCGCAGATTGCTGTAGAATCTGTAAATCGCTTACACGTTTTTCAAGATTGTTCGCTAAATGATTTAAATCATAAATTTGCTGGGTTGTCTTTTGATCTTGCTCCAGCGTCGTCAGAGTTGAGATTTGTTGCTGAATATCTTGCTGCTTCAGGTGTCCAGCTGCAATATAGACCCCAAGCTGTTTATATTCCTCTTGAACAGCATCAAACATTTTATCTAGTGTGCCTACACGCGCTTTCAAACCAGACTGAGAGCTTTCAATTTCTTTGACTAATGCATCAATTTGCTCTTTAGTTGTATTAAAGTGCTGATCAAAACTTTGCTTAGCTCCTTTAATTTTACTGAGCAAGCCACCAAAGAAACCTGAGCTTTTGGACTTATTTAAAATACTCGATGTATTCAATTGTTGTGCGACCTGCACCACTTCATTTAATTTTTGTCCTGTGGCATCCAAGTCCTTGTTTTGCACAAGATTGAGCAACTCATCCGTATAAGTAGAAGTTTTAGTCGCTATATTTTTGCCATATTCAGCCACAACAGTAGTATTGATCTCAGCAAGCTCTTTGTGTGCATTCATCACTTCAGCAAGATCTTGCGGTTGTAAGCCTAATTCTTTTAAATTTAGTCGTTCAAATCGCTGTTCTGGTTTTTCCACCAGCTCATTCGATGACTGTATCAATTCTGAATTTGACATGATGTCCCCTCTTTATTTCTGTAATGACTTTTTGAGATTTTGGATTAAATTTTCTCTGCTCTTATCTAACTGTTCAAGCACTGCCGATGAGTTTGATTCACGACTTTGCTTCAAATGATATTGCCAAGCAGGGATTAAAACTTGCTGTGCTTCTTTAAAACGATCTAATAGACTAAAAGATAAATGTTGAGACAATTGCATTTGTTTTATTGCGATATCATTACTGGTTTGTAGCGTTTGCAAAGTATTAATTTTTTTTGAAAGGCGTTCTACAAAATGATCCAAGCTCTGAGGTTTACTAAACTTTGGATATTCGTTTAGAAACTCTTCAGCCGCGACAATATAAACCGCCATCTGCTCTCTCAATCCTAATACCTGCTGCAATCTCGCTTGAGACTTTTGGATTTCGATCTGCAATTTTTGGCTTAAATGATTGGCTTGTTGTATTAGCTGATCTAAATCTTTGAGGTATTTGACCTGACCCGCATCATATTCAATATCAATTCCCAACCATTTTTGTATTGCGTTAAAACGTCGTCCACCCAAATATTTTTTAGATTGCGATAACTGAGTAATGATTTGTGTAATCACTTCACTCAACTGCTGGTTTAATTTAGGATCAACCCCATTTAATAACACACTTTGAGCTTGCACCAAATGATCAGCATAATGATTCAAATGATGAGGATCATTAAATAAAGGCAGTAAATCATTACGCTTGATTGCCAAGATACGTTCTGGGTCTACTTCAATTTGCGATAATGGTATGAGGTCTAGCGAAGTGGTCATGTTTACCGAATAATGTCAGAACAAATAAATTTGAACATCCTTAGTTTTAGCATGTTCTGACTCATCCGCATACTATAATGTTGTTATGTTTTTAGATATTTCATATTGTTAGCCATAAATGTGGTTAGGGTTTGTTTGGAAGTGCATAAGTTCCAATCACATGCGCTACTGGTTCTTCCTCTTCTCCTGAATATATCCAAACCTCACCTGTAACTAATGTTTTTCCCACTTTAATCAGTTTACAAACGGCTCGTATATTCTGACCTGCTTTGGGTTTTCGAAAAAAATTTATGGTCATATTGGTTGTGACAGCCATCGCGATCAAGCCCATATGTCCCATGATAGCGACATATAAAACGAAATCTGCTACCAACATTAAGGTTGGACCTGAAACAGTCTGACCAGGACGTAAATCATCCTGATCGACTTGATAGAGCAACTCAGCGCCCTTATCCGTAATCGCTTCAATGGTGCATTTTCTAAGTGCTTGCGGAAATTCTTGAGCTAAAAACTCAATAATTTCTTGCTTACTCGCCATCTTGTAACCCCCAATCCCAATCTTTGGTTTTCAACTTAATCTTCTTTTTTAGAAAGCTCATCCAATACTTGCCAATATGTCGGTGGTTCAGATACATGTCCTCGCTCACGCAACATTTGATGCATTTTAGGCAATTTAAAATAAGGTACTGCTGCCATCAAGTGGTGTTCTTTATGATAATTAACATGAATCGGTGCAACCAAAGCTCGTGCAATATAACCTGCTTTAGTCGTACGAGTATTCATCAAAGCACTTTTGCTACTTGGCATCCCTGCATGCTCGGCCATAGAGCGTACACGCAAGAATAATGGAAACGGTGTTAGATATGCGAGTATCCATAGCCCGTATAATTTAGGATGACCTGCTGCCCATAACGCTGCAAATAAAGCTGCGTTCGTGATGATCGCTCCGCCACTATTCTTAAAAAAAGCTTTCGGATAATCTGACCAATGCCTGCCTTCTTGTGAAATCCAACGACGATCATTCGAAACCGTCCACTCCATTTTTTCAATATCCATCAGAACTCGTCCGACTGCGAACTTGAATCCAGTAATACCAGCAAGGTCGCGTGCAAACTTACGCATCAAGGATTTTTTTGAGGTTGGAAAGCCAGCGACCAACGATAAATCGGGATCATCTTTTGTCGAAGTTTTACTATGATGACGCATGTGATGAGCACGGTACTTATGCAAATCATTCCAGATCGGACGTGCACATAACCAATCCGTTAAAGTGTCATTCAACCATTTTGTTTTAAATAAACTCTGATGTGAAGCATCATGCATAATAATGGCAAGTGCTAACTGACGCCCAGCCAAAACTGCTAAGGCAGCAATACACAACAATAACTTCCCCCAATTTGGTAAATATTCCCAAGAACTTGCAACAACAGCAAAGGTACCACCAATTACGGCCCAAGTTGAAAAAACAGCCCAACTACCATGCAAATCTGATTTGCTGGTCAAATCAGTGATTTCATCACGGCTAAATAAATCACTAATCGCGACTTGTGTATTCATATTCCCATCCGTCCTTCACATCTTATTTTTGTATTTACATAAATATTAATTTTATTTTAAACCATGTAATATTTCTGTCAATAAATTAAAAATAGATTTATTGTAATATTTTTAGATAAAAAATTAAGCTGTATTTAGCTCATAAAACTTTGCCCAAAGTGCCAAGCCTGTTTGATCAAGTTGTTGTACACTTGCTGCAAATTGATTACGCCCAGCCACATCCACAAAATCTTCTGGTAATAAAGGGTCATTCATCAATAAGGAAATTGTTTGGCGGCCTAACAATAAAGACTCTTTGGTTGCTTCTTCCAAATCTAATTGCTGCACATTGAGCAACCACTCCTGAATCATTTGACTATATTTTTTATAATTCTGATTTAAGATTTCAGTGGGCCACAAGCTTGGGATACTCGATGCTGTATGCGCATCAAAGTGATTGATTTGGCAGACTCTTGCATTTTCCTCCAGACCAGAGTTTCTGAGTTCGATGATCAAATCATTAAATTCAATTGCCAAGTTATCGGGACGGATAAAAATCCCTTGTTCCAGTTCCTTAAAGCCGAAATGTTTCAGAACACGTTCACGACGATGTAGTGCCGTCCGATCAACACGCCCAAGCCCACCGGTAAAAACCGCAAGATATTGATGATTCCAAACTTTAGTGTGCTTAATACCACGTTTTCGATTCAACATGACATCAGCCCATTCATGAGATCGATGTGTAAATTGATACACACCACGCTCGATAGCTTCAATCACACCCTCGCTAGACAAAC
This sequence comes from Acinetobacter haemolyticus, assembly GCF_003323815.1. NCBI lineage: Bacteria > Pseudomonadati > Pseudomonadota > Gammaproteobacteria > Moraxellales > Moraxellaceae > Acinetobacter > Acinetobacter haemolyticus. Next base: position 1,598,073 of record NZ_CP030880.1, on the reverse strand, counting down.
GAGTTACCGCCACTCGAATACTATTTTCACTAATCTCAAACAGTTTTGCGGCGATAATAATCTGTTTGATTGAAATTGCTCGTCCTTGTGAACCTAAAAGTAAATCGACAATCAAGTCACGGGCATTCATTTTTATTAATATCATTTTTTCCATACAATCAACTAAATAATCATTAAACTATTTTTCTTAAGCATTTGCTCAACGACTTCTTGTGTGTCAAAACCTAAACGCCAATATAACAACTCCAAAACATCAAGTTCATCTTGAGTAATAATTCGATCACTCCATAAGCAGCGCTCTGCGATTGAAAGAATATTCAGACGATCACGTAGCAACAGCCCAGACACGTCATTCAATATCTCTGCTAAATCTAAAGGCTCATCTGAAATATCAGCATAAATCTGCATTTCATCGTCAGTTAAGATAAATCTTAAAATACGCTCGCGGACTTCTAACTGATTAGGGCTATTAATTTGTTGCACATGCAATAAAGCATCAATCAAATGAACAATCTGCGACTTTACTTCCTCAAATGATGTAGGTAAATGAGCAGGCATTAAATTCAATTCATGCTTCACTTTTTCTAATAACAATGCATCGAGTAAACCAACTTCACCATCGGCCTGTATAATATTGGCTAGTTTGGTTAAAAACTGACGTGCAATACTCGCTGGCATATGCCCTATGTTCTTACAAGCATCGTGGAAAATCTGCACATGAATACGGCCATCAAGATGAAGTAATGCATCGACAATCGCATGGCTTACAGGTGCATCTTGTGGAATAAATTCACGATATTGACGAATCATTAAAATCGCAACCATAACTTCACGAGAGCCCGTCGCTGTTTGCATGGCTCTTTGAATCAGTTCAGGACGCTTCTTATTTTTTCGCAGCTCAGGATTTAACGGTTTAATCGCATCATTTAAAGCAAAGCTGATCGGCGACAAACGCAACAATGGTAATGGCTGAGGAGAGCTCCAAGGTGTTGTCGCATCTGCTATTTCTTCCTCTAATGAGCGAAATAAACTAAACAAAGGACGACTACGTAACTTTCGTAAATTTTCTAGTTGTAAGTCCTGTAGCAAAGTTGGATTTAACTCATAAATACGGTCTTTAATACTAGGATGAATATTCATCCAGCTTTGAGGGCTAAGAGAGTTCGCAAAACACATATGTGAAATAGATTCAGAATATGCACTATGGATCTGAGAACCCGAGTGATGCACATAGATACGTAATAACGTCTGAATATTGGCATTGTTATTCATTAAATGCATTGTCTTCAAATCATTACGAAAAGTACGACCACTTAAGGTTAGATATTTAATAAAACGTGTAATTAGTATCCCTAAACTGCCGATTAGCCAAATCACGCCTCCAATTGCCACAAAGATTGTCTCGAATTTATTGCGACGATTCGTTGCATAGGGATTATAGCCAGCTTGAGCTAATTTACTTCCCCATTGGCTAAAAGTAGTTAGACCACTATATAAGATTTTAAGTTTGGTATTTTCAACCGCTTCACCTGATAAGATTTGATTGAACTCGTAACTTAACAGACCATACAGTTCTAACTCATCAAGATTCTGCAAAGCTCCCCAAGTCAAAATAATCACAATATCTTGAGACTTGAAGCCTGCTGTTAAAGCATTTACTCCCACTTCATCAGGCAGAACATAAACTGCAGGCGTTTCTATTGCAAAACTTTTAGCGACTTGTTCAGCAACTTTTAAGGCTGTACTTTCTTCAGGTGTACTTTCCTCATAAACCAAACGGCGGGCTTTTAATTGCTTAGCAAGAGAATGACCGCCTTCACGTAACACATAGAATTCAGCCCCAACGGACCAAACCAGCACAAGAAACAATAGCGCAATAAAATATGGACTAAGGACATGCCACCAAATTTGCTGTGTATAATCAAAAAAATGAACCACTAAACCTAAGATTAAATTGAGAATAAAAACTGTCAACAGCATCGCAAGCCAACAAAAACTCATTGACCATGCGATGCTTTTATTTTCAATTAAATAATGGCTCATTTCTTTCAATGTAAATTTTCCTGATTACATTGTTTATAGGTAAATTCAACATCTATCATAAAATAAAAAAGCGGGAATTTCCCGCTTTTCTAAACATAACAAATTATGCTTCTCGAATACCCGTTAAATCAACGGAAGCTGCATCAATATTCACATCAATATAGCCATCTGCATTTTTCTTGGCTGTATCATTACGCTTTTGCTCAAGATCTGTCAGATATTGTTGATTAATACCACCTGCAACATACACACCATCAAAAACAGAGCAATCAAACTCTCTTAAGTCTGGTACTTTGCTGGTACGCACTGCATTTTTCAAATCTTCTAAATCTTGGAAGATTAAGCGGTCAGCACCAATAATTTCACGAATTTCTTCTACACTACGCTCAGAAGCAATTAATTCTGATTTAGCTGGCATATCGATACCATACACGTTTGGATATTTCACCATAGGTGCAGCAGAGGCAAAGAATACTTTCTTCGCACCAGAATCACGTGCCATTTGAATGATCTCATTACACGTTGTACCACGCACAATTGAGTCATCCACCAATAAAACATTCTTGTCTTTAAACTCAAGTTCAACTGGGTTCAACTTTTGACGTACAGATTTTTTACGCTGTTGTTGACCTGGCATAATAAAGGTACGACCGATATAGCGGTTTTTCATAAAACCTTCACGGAATTTTACCCCAAGAATATTGGCCAACTCTAAAGCAGACGTACGACTCGTATCAGGAATAGGAATCACAACATCAATGTCATGCTCTTCACCCCATTCTTTGAGGATTTTATAAGCAAGCTTTTCACCCATTTTCAAACGAGCTTTATAAACTGAAATCCCGTCAATTGTTGCATCTGGACGAGCAAAATAAACGTATTCAAAAATACATGGACGGTATTCTGGATTTACTGCGCATTGCTTCGAGAATAACTGACCTTCACTATCAATAAAGATTGCTTCACCTGGTGCAATATCACGTTCAATTTTAAAACCAAGTGCAGTAATCGCAACCGATTCAGACGCAATAATATATTCTGTACCTTGCTCAGTCTCACGTGAACCATAGATCAATGGACGAATACCATTTGGATCACGGAAGCCAACCAAGCCATGCCCAGTGATCATAGCGACTACACCATAAGCACCTTTGCAACGTTCATGTACACGCGAAACGGTATGAAAAATATCTTCTGGCGTTGGATTTAATGTACCAATTTTCTGCAACTCATGCGCAAATACATTGAGTAAAACTTCAGAATCAGAATCGGTATTCATGTGACGTAAGTCTGTTTTGAACAGGTCATCATGAATTTCTATCGCATTAGTCAAGTTACCATTATGCGCCAAGGTAATACCGTATGGAGAGTTCACATAGAACGGTTGTGCTTCAGCACTGCTTGATGAACCCGCTGTTGGATAACGCACATGACCGATTCCATAATTTCCCAGTAATGCGCGCATGTGACGGGTATGGAATACATCACGCACCATTCCATTATCTTTTCGGAGAAATAATCGCCCTTGATGGCAAGTCACGATCCCCGCTGCATCTTGTCCTCGATGTTGCAACATCGTTAAAGCATCAAATAACATTTGGTTTACTGGCGATTTACCGGCAATCCCAACAACTCCACACATAGCAACCTCGCGACAAGCTAGGAACAGGGTTTAACCCCGATTAATAAAACGGATTTTTGGTTGAATGATCAGAACGTTCATTGACTAATACCCGCTCCGATTCATTGATTTTGCTTGAAGGACGGTGTAATAACGCACCTTCAGATGTCATTTGATGTAATGCTTCATTGGCAGCATCTTTCGATAACTCAGTTGCCAAAGGTGCATAAGGCAGTAAAACTTGTACAAATTTAGATTGTTTCCAGTGCGGTGAACTCTCAACCCAAGGACCTAAACCCTGCATGGTAATGAGGACAATTAATAATCCTTTTAAAGAACCAAAAGCACCGCCTGCTAAACGATTTAATGGGCCCAATTTCAGACTTTTCAAGAGCCCATTCAAAAATGCAGAAACAATCCATGTACACACAACAATGATCAAAACAATAAAAGCAAAAGCTGCAATTTTTTGCACGACTGGATCTTGACTCAAACCAGCCATTGCAGGTGCGAACACCACAGCGTATTTTGCCCCAACGATCAATGCGAATATCCATCCGATCAAGTTCGCAAAGGCTTTTATAAATCCTTGACGCAAACCGTTCAGCCCTCCAATGAGCAAGATGATCAGAATAATGATATCAAGCGTGTTCATTTCACACAGTCATCGCACTAACACAATCTTTTACAAGTTTTGGGCCTGTATAAATTAAGCCACTATATACTTGTACTAAACTAGCACCAGCAAGTTGTTTGGCAACAGCCTCTTCGCCAGACAAGATACCACCAACACCAATCAGTGGGATTTTGCCTTTTAGAATTTTTGAAAACTGTCGTAAACATTCAGTGCTTTTCGCAAAGACTGGCGCGCCAGATAAACCACCTGCCTCATCGCCATGTGCTAAGTTTTCAACACCCTCACGTCCCAAAGTTGTGTTAGTCACAATCAAACCGTCAATTTTAAAACTCAATAATTGATTCGCGATAAACTGAATATCTTCTGTCGTTAAATCTGGTGCAACTTTTAATACTAATGGCACATAATGATTGTATTGTTGCGAAAGTTCTAACTGACGATCTTTTAAAGTCTGTAACAACTCAGTTAATGCATCACCACTTTGTAAGCTACGGAGATTTTTAGTATTTGGTGAGGAAATATTGACTGTAATGTATGAAGCGTAGTTATAAACTTTTTCTAAGCAAATCAAATAATCTGAAACGGCATCTTCTACAGGTGTATCGGCATTTTTACCAATATTAATACCAAGAATTCCCTTAAATTTTGAAGCTTTGACATTTTCAACCAGTTGATCAACACCCTCATTATTGAATCCCATACGATTAATAATTGCTTTCGCTTCAGGAATACGGAATAAGCGAGGTTGTGGATTACCAGCTTGTGGGCGTGGTGTGATTGTACCAATTTCAATAAACCCAAAACCTAATGCTGCTAAGGCATCAATATGCGCACCATTTTTATCCAAACCTGCTGCAAGACCGACAGGATTAGGAAATTGAATCCCCATACATGTCACAGGTTTTGTTTCGACTTTTTGATGCATTAGACCCAATTTATGCGCTTTATCCAGCATAGAAAGTGTGACTTCGTGCGCACGTTCAGGTGCTAAAGTAAACAACAAAGGGCGAGCCAATGAATATAACATACCAATCACAGTCTACTGATTTTCAAGTAACCATATTATAGGCATAGGCTCGTGAAAACACCATGCTTGGCATGGAGTTATTTTAAAGTCTGCTGACATTTCAACCATAGATTATGATTTATTGAACTGTTGCCGTTAATTTGATCTGATTATTGTTAGAAACCATGTCCATTTTTACAATGCTTAACCCCATTTGAGATAATTGCATAAGGAAATTGGCCAATACGGCATAGTTCCGATGCTCTGCAACCAGTTGCAGTTGTTCACCATTTTGCTGTGATGAAACAGCAACTCCCTGTTGTTGTGCCGCGCGCTGGATTTTGTCTGCCGCAGAAAGCTCAAGATCATTCGCAGGCTTCATCGTAGCAGCATTGCTTTGCATCCATACGGTTAAATCTTTTAACTCATTTAGACGCTTTTGCTGCTGGTTTGCCTTGCTATGCATTTGCCAAAGCGCAGTTCCAATCATCACGACAACCACAAAAATAGTAGTGAATATAACCATCACTCTTTCACGTGGTGATAATCTTTGTAAATATTGATCAATCAGTTCTACTTTCTGATCCACAAAGTTTTGTAATTGTGTAAGTGCTTTCATTATTTTACTTTTACCGTCCCGATAGCACCCACACTATCTGCTTGTACATTCCCCAATTCTGCTTGGAAACCTTGTTGATTTAATTGCTGCACCAATGTTTGTAAGTCATTGGCTGCATTTGCCTTTAATGCCATTGATAAAACAGCAGCATCAAAACTCACTTGCTGAGCAACAATTCTGTTTTGCATCAAAATTGGTCCAACTCGACTTAATAATGATAGTGCTTGCGCATCCCCTTGTTTGCTCATTCGCAACTGACTTTCAAATTGGCTTTTAATATTTTGCTCAGTCACACGACTATTTTCACCAAACCAAGATTTATACTGATCCACCGCTTGTAATGCAGTTTGATCAGCAACACGCTTCAATTTCGACCAACGCAATACATCATAACTTAACTGTACAACGATCACTGCCATGAAGACAATTGCAGCGGCTTTCCAGTAACCTGACCACTTTACATTTGAGTTTTTTGCCTTAGGGAATACATTAAAAGGATGTTGCTTAGCACGAATCGGTTGAACGAACTGATAGCTAAATTCGGTACGATGGTCACGATCCGAAACATTTGCCAAATGATCGAGTTGATCTGCATTTAAATTAGCAAATTGATAATTCATTTCTGATGGCTGAAACTCTAAAAATAGCGCGAGATCATCCACAGAGTTGCCTATATATGCGCCTTCTCGGACCAACAAGTGCTCATACAAGTTAACCATCACCACTTGATCTATTTCAGGTTCTGGTAAAATCAAGAAATCTGGTAAGAATGCAACAATTTCAATAGTTAGCAAACTCAACGCATGTTGCCATGTTTCTACAGCCGATTGTGCTACCCCAAGAATACTCAATTGATCATTATGAAAGTGATGAACAACCTTCATCTGATCAATAGGTAAGGTCACGTATTCTTCTAATAAATATTTGACACCATCATAACCCAATTGCTTATAGTGCATCTTGGTCATTGTTTGTTGCAATATTTGTGCATTACGGCTAGGAAAATAGACAACCGCCTCTTTCCCATGGTACGCCTGTAATTCTTGAATTAATTGTTCAAGACTACTCGCCTGCACCCAATTTTCCCCAGTCGACCAATACCATGTTCCATTGGTTTCGGGCATCCATATATACAACATCGTTGTTTTATACTCTTATTTTATTGCGGACATAAAGATCTAGATCGTTGGAATAAAACGGTTCTTCTGTGTTGATAAACCGTTAGCTATCACTGCCTGATCATATATACGAGCTTCAGCCAATGCAAATGGTTGGAAATTTTCATGCGTCAATTGTTCAGCAATATGCGCCACAACGTTCATATGACAAACCACCGCAATCGACTCATATGGCAGTTTTGATAGCCATTCAATTGCATCTTTGGCATCATCATCTGGCTTAATTTTATCGCACATTAAAACAGGAATACCCTGAAAATGTGTTTGTATATGTGCCAACGTTTCTTGAGCTCGTAATAATGGACTAACTACAAAAATTTCAGGGCGTATAACCTCTTTCAAAAAAAGCCCTGTTTGTTCAGCTTGTTGATGCCCACGTTGTGTTAAAGGGCGTTGCATATCGTTTCCATTCACTGCTGGAGACGCTTCACCGTGACGGACTAAAGTTAACTGCATAAAACTACCTTATTCTTTATATTGATATCTTAACTATGCAAGATGACAATTTAATAAATCGATCTGGCTATATATTAAATACTCGTCTTTGTAATGGCTAAACCATGTCAATCATCATGCAAAAAATCTTTAAACTTCATGATGAGGTAAGACAAACTCGACATCACTCCGATGACCATTTTTCATTAAAGAAAGTGCGATTGTCATTGGCGGTGCGTTTTCAAAAATCACTTCATAGAGTGCATTGGTAATTGGCATATAAACATCTAGCTCTTCAGCTTTGGTACGCACTTGAACAATCGTATTAATACCTTCGGCTGTTTGACCTAATTCTTTGGTTGCTTGATCTAATGTTTTGCCTGACCCTAATGCATAACCAATTTGGTAATTACGACTCAACGGACTGTTACAAGTCGCAAATAAATCGCCTACACCTGACAACCCCAAGAATGTAAGTGGATTTGCACCTTGTTTTACTGCAAAACGGCTCATTTCTGCCAAAGCACGAGTTAAGATCATACTCTTAGTATTTTCACCAATGTTGTAGGCAGCACCCATTCCCATCGCAACGGCATAAATATTCTTTAACGCACCACCTAGCTCAACACCATGCACATCATCACTACCAAAAACACGGAATAATGCACTATGTAAAGCATGTTGCACAGCATAGCGGACCAACTCTGACTCACTTGCAATCACGGTACCCGATGGCATACCTGCCATGATTTCTTTGGCTAAGTTTGGACCAGATAGAACACCATAAGGAACTTCGGGTAACTCTTCACGAATAATCTCGCTCATAAAGCTAAAAGTTTTTGCTTCAATCCCTTTCGTTAGAGACACAACGGCTTGTGCGCTGATAAATGGTGCAATTTGCTTGAGTACATCTCGATAAGAATGACTTGGTATCGCAACCAAAATAATATCGCGATCACGTACAGCTAACTCTAAGTCAGCAACTGCGTGTAAAGCAGGCTCCAAAGTATAGTCTGGCAAATAACGCTTATTAATATGTGTTTGATTAATTTCTTCGGCTACTGCCGCATCACGTATCCAAATCATGGTATCGCAGCCATTACGTGCTGCCAAGTTCGCCATAGCAGTACCAAAACTACCGCCACCGAGAACCGTGATTCTCAACGCTGTTTTTTGATCTACTGCAACAGGTTCAACCAAATCAGTAAATTTTAACTCTGCCATTTTCTATCCTGAAACTCATTATTCTTTAATCATTTAAGATATAACTAAGGGGTTTGCCATACTGTCACAAAAGCTTGGCTATCTATTTCTGCACGAGGTGGAATTGCTTTGGCCGCTGTTCCAACATAAATAATACCAGAGATCAGATCCTGTTCTTTTAAACCCAATTGCTGCTTAAGCCAATTTGACTCTACAACCGCTCCAGAACGCCACATCGTGGCAAAACCTTGAGCTTGAAGAGATAATAAAAAATTCTGTACCGCAGCACCCGTACTTAAAATTTGTTCGAAGTGAGGAACTTTAGGATGGTCTTGCAGTGTTGTGAGCGCTAAAACCAACATAGGCGCACGAAAGGGATGATGTTTAACGCGCTCCAAATGTGCAGGCTCAGTTTCGCCTAAGTCTGCTAAAGCATTTGCTAAAAACTCACCAAAAGCAGCACGTTGATCAGCACCCACAATGACAAAACGTGTTGGTTTCAAACGATGATGATCAGGCGCAGTTAAAGCAGCCTGAACTGCTTTTTCGATTTGTTGAGTATCTGGTGCGGGTTCAATTAATTGCCCAATAGATTGACGTTGATGAATATTTTGATGAATTGTCTCTATTTTGGAGTCCGCCATTAATATAAATCTAACTAGCACAAGGATTTCGCTAGATTAGCATAATCTTATTCTTTTTCACTATGGGTAATTTTGGCTTGATGTATATTCATGGTTTACAACACCCTATCAATTACTTTTCTTACTAAGTTTCACAACAAACTGTACATAAGCTGCCAAAGAAATTGAAAATTCTATGCTCAAATAATCAAATAACTTTTTGACTAGAGAAAAGCAATGAAAAAAACTTTAATTTTTAGCTTACTAGGTAGTGTTGCACTTGGACTTACGGCATGTGCATCTTCCCCTACCCACACCTTAGCCATTCAGAAAGAAAATAATCATTATGAAGTAACGGGTATAGGCAAAACCAGCTTAATTGCTAAAAACAATGCTGTCAGTGCTGCTCAAAAAACCTGTACACGAAACACATCACCAGTCTTAGTTGACGAGAAAGTTGCCTATCAAGGTGTACTTAAAGGTGTTGTGGATGAAGAGACTGGAAAACTGGTTGAAGCTGCTGCTGGTGTGATTGGCACCATTACAGGACGAAACGCATCTTTAGCTAAAGATGATGACTATCAAACCACGCTGACATTTTACTGTAAAGCCAATTCGTAAACGAAAAAAAGCCGATGTTTGAAACATCGGCTTTTTTATTATCTGAATCCTATTGAGCTTCACTTGCTGCTACTTCAGCATCCTCAACATCAGTATTCTTTTCATCTAAAATCGGTTTATCAATTGCATCAATAGCTGCCTGTTGTTCTGGCGATGTTTGAACTGATTCAACCTCTGCTGCTTGTTCAGCATTTTTTGCTTCTTCTTTTTTTGCACACGCTGTTAACATAACAGTTGGTGCTACCATTAAAGCAATAAGTGTTAACTTCAAATTCATTACAGCTTCCCATCATAACTGGTTAGTTTGATGACAATCATATTGCAACAATATGACATTTTTATGACTAAGACGAAATTTAATCAAAAAAAGAGCCGACTTTCATCGACTCAATTTTAGAATATATAACTAAATCAATTATTAATATTGATTTAACTAGTTAGCTTATGCACGCTCAAGCAAAACAGCAACGGCTGGTAGAGTTTTGCCTTCAACAAACTCCAAGAATGCACCACCACCCGTTGAGATATAGCCAATTTGATCAGCAACTTGATACTTATCAATCGCCGCTAATGTGTCACCACCGCCAGCGATAGAAAAACCAGCTGACTCAGCAATTGCTAAAGAAAGTGTCTTTGTCCCTTCACCAAACTGATCAACCTCAAATACACCGACAGGACCATTCCATAGAATCGTTTTAGATGACTTCAAGATTTCAGCAAATGATTTTGCAGTCTCAGGGCCAACATCTAGAATCATATCTGTATCAGCGACATCTTCTACTTTTTTCACAACTGCTTGTGCATTTGCCAAAGAACCTAAGAAATCTTCGAAATTGATTTGGCTTGCATCTGCAACCACAACATCAGTTGGTAAAGGTACGCTTACTTTGGCAGCGATTTGTTTTGCAGTCTCAACCAAATCCGCTTCGTACAATGATTTACCGACATTGAAACCAGCAGCAGCCAAGAAGGTGTTTGCAATACCACCACCCACAATCAACTGATCACAGATTGTAGAAAGTGAATTAAGTACATCTAGCTTAGTTGAAACTTTAGAACCAGCAACAATTGCCACCATTGGCTTTTCAGGTGTTTGCATCGCTCGACCAAGTGCATCTAACTCAGCAGCCAATAATGGACCCGCTGCTGCAATTGGAGCAAAACGTGCTGCACCTTCAGTTGATGCTTCGGCACGGTGTGCAGTTCCAAATGCATCCATCACGAATACATCACAAAGCGCTGCATATTTTTTCGCAAGCGCTTCATTATTTTTCTTTTCACCATGATTGAAACGAACGTTTTCAAGTAAAACCACTTGCCCCGCTTCAACCTCTACACCCTCTAGGTAATCTGTAAATAGTTTTACTTCTTGCCCCAATGCTTTGGTTAAATAAGCTGCTACAGGCGCAAGCGATTGTTCTGGTTTTGGCTCACCTTCTACAGGACGACCAAGATGAGAAAACACCATCACAGCCGCGCCTTTCTCTAAAGCCGCTTTGATAGTAGGCAATGCAGCACGTAAACGTGCATCACTCGTAATTTCCCCATTTTTTACAGGAACGTTTAAGTCTTCACGAATAAGAACACGTTTACCTGCTAAATCAAGGTCAGTCATGCGCTGAAAATTCATGGATGGCTCTCTAGTTGATTTAAAAAACGGCACAATTTTAAATGATTATCAAAAATAAAGGTGAGTTTTTTTACAGAAAAGCTGCCGAAAGCGTCACTTTTGATTATGATAATGAGTACCACTGAATTTTTATAGAATTATGTCTATTCATCCAGATCCAAAAATCAATCGTTTGAACGTTCTCGGCGAGCCATTAGCAAGTTGTTGCTTTGACCCGATTACTGGTTATTTTCGCAATGGTTTTTGCCATACAGCGGTCAGTGATCTAGGCCAACACACCATGTGTGTGCAAATGACCTCAGATTTCTTAAATTTTTCTCAAAAAATGGGCAATGATTTGATTACACCTTTGCCTGAAATCGAATTCCCAGGTTTAAAACCAGGTGACTTTTGGTGCATTTGTGTGACGCGTTGGGTTGAAGCGTACCAAGCTGGTCACGCTCCTCCTGTGAAATTAAATGCTTGTCACAATGCTGTCTTGCACTACGTGCCTCTCAACGTTCTTGCGGAATATGCTGTCTAATGAATAGCTTGGAACTCATCTTGGCATCGAGTAGCCAAACCCGTAAAGAACTCATGGACCGTTTACGATTGAACTATCATTGTATTTCACCTGATATTGATGAGTCAGCAAACGGTGAATTACATGCTGATGATTTGGCAAAGCGTTTAGCTTATGAAAAAGCCCGTGTGATTGCAGAACAATATCCAAACGCAATTGTGATTGGTTCAGATCAAGTCGCTTGGCGAGAACATGCGCCTTATGATTTTATCGGGAAGCCACTTACTGTTGAAAATGCGATCCAACAGTTACAAGCCAATTCGGGTAACACCGTTTTTTTCAGCACTGGACTCAGTGTTCAACATATCCAATCTGGTTTTGAAACGACGCTAGTTCAACATTACCAAGTCAAATTTCGTCATCTGACACTCGGTGAAATTGAACGCTATGTTGAAATTGATCACCCCTTGCATTGTGCAGGCAGTTTTAAGTGTGAGAGTCTGGGCATTAGCTTATTTGAAAAAATGCTTGGTGATGATCAAACCACATTAATGGGTCTACCCATGATTCAGCTTTGTAAGATCTTACGTGAATTTGGGATAAATGCGCCTTAAACAGTCGCGAGTCGTTGCATTACCCAGTTTTGAAAAGCAATTACACTCGGATGATTGAGATTTCGCTTAGGAATAACACTGTAATAACAAAGATTATCCATGCCCTCAATTTGAAAAGATGGACTCTCTAACAACCAACCTTGAGTAACAGTTTGCTGGACTAAAATTTTACTTACATAAGCAACTCCTTGCCCTGCAAGTGCGGCTTGAATGACTTGATTCTCATCTTCAAAATACTCAACCGTGGGGCAAACTTGACCAAATCGCTGCAATAAAATATCAGACTGATCATGTTTTAATAAATTATCATTTTTCCATTGAGTCACTAGCAATTTCACATCAGAATTTCCCTCCTCTCTATCACGCCAATATTGTTGTGTCGCAAATAAACCAAATTGGTCATTTATAATCTTGCTCACCTGAATATGTTTTTTATCAACAAAGCCATAACGAATCGCCATATCAAATTTTAGATCATGATCGATATCAATTAAGCGATCATCTGCTTTGACCTGCACTTCAATATCTGGATATTGTGTTTTAAAAACATGTAATTGAGGAACTAACCACATTGCCGCAAAAGCATTTGTGGTGCTGATGGTAATATGCATGGAATATGTTGTGAGTTCTAATAGTGTTTGTTTCAATTCTGAGATTAATCGAATACTCACTTCAGCGAGCTTTTTACCCTCATCCGTCAAAGTTACGATCCTGAATCCTCGAATAAATAGCTTAATTCCTAACTCTTTTTCTAATTCACTAATCTGATGTGAAATCGCAGTGGGTGAAACATTTAATTCATGCGCTGCAGCTTTAAAACTACCTAACCGTGCAGTTGCCTCAAACACTTTTATACTATTTAGTGATGGTAATCGCTTCAACATCCTGTACTTCTTTAAAGATGAGAAAAACTCATCTTACACACAAATAATGTCATTTGTCAGCAGATTGCAAAATCCTCTACCTTGAAGATCTAGTAATCAAATCGAGTACAATTAAAATGACTAACTTATTACATATTGATGCCAGTGTCCGCTCATTCCTTGGCGAAGGTGAGAAACATAGTTCAATTTCTAAAATGTTAGGACATCTCTTTATCACTGATTGGAAAAAGCAACACCCTCATGATCCAATCACATATCGAGATCTAGCGGAAGATACACCAAATTTTATTTCCCAAGACTGGCTGGGAGCAGTATTTACCCCTGAAGAAAAAAGAACTCAAGTTCATAAAATGATACTAAGTGAATCTGATCAATATATCAATGAAGTCGCAATCGCAGATATCATCTTAATTACGACGCCCATGTATAATTATGGGATGCCTGCTGCCCTAAAAGCATGGTTTGATCAAATTATAAGAATCAATAAAACCTTTACTTTTGACTTAGCTAGAGGTGATTTTCCTTTGGCCCCTATATTTTCAAATAAAACCTTAATTTTACTCAATTCATGTGGAGAGTTTGGTTTTGGTGAAGGTGAAGGTGAAATTAGAGAACACATGAATCATCTGGGTACACACATCAAAGTGCTTAGTCATTACTTGGGTGTAAATCAATTCTTTGAAATTCGATCTGAATATCAGGAGTTCGGTGATCAGAGACATCTTGACTCCCTTAATGCTGCAAAACATCAAGTTAGACAACTCGTTGTAGAGTTATCTCAGGATCAATCCAAAGCAAAACTAACTGCTTAAAGCTGGTTAACATTTCAGCCAATTGTATGAACAGTGATGCCCCCTCACTCAAATATCAGTTTAAATGAGGGGAACCAACTTATTCTTCAACCGTAATCACTTTCTTCGGCAAAGCAAACCAAATAAATACAGTCAACACCAAAAAGAAAGTTGCTGCCACTTGTAATACAGCACGATGTGATTGACTAAAAGCATGTTGAGCCGCAGAAATCACTTGATCAGCAACGATTGGCGATACCTGTTTAGCTGCTTGCACAGCCTCACCAATCGAAGCACTAACTTGAGCCATCAATGATTGAGGAAGTTCGCTTGGTATTATGATTGCTTGCGCATAGAACCAAGAGAGCAATAACCCAAAGAAAGCAATACCGAAACCAGCACCAAGTTCATAGGCCATTCCTTCAATCGCACCAGCAGCACTCGCCTTGGTTGGTGGCACTGATGACATGATTGCAGAGGTAGACGCAAGCAACGCAATCTCAACGCTCAATCCCAATGTTCCCATCCATGCCCAAGCTTGCAATTTTGCTTGCATAAAGTCTGTATTGGCTAATCCCCACAAACTGATAGCACTCATCAACATTCCAAGACTTGCTATTAAGCGTAGACCAAAGCGATTGACCAAAATACTAGCAATAGGTCCGCCTAAACTAAATGCCAACATGAAGGGTAAAATAAACATCCCTGCTGCCAATGGCGATAGCTCATAAACAAACTGTAACTCCTGAGAAATCAGTAATTCAAAACCAACCAAAGCCATCATTGAGACGACTGCCATCACCATACCTGTGGCAATCACAGGATGCTTAAATAATTGAATATCAATCATTGGTGATGTAGCCGTTAATTGTGTACGGATAAAACCTATTAATAAGCCAAAGCCCACAACAAACATCACAACCACACTCATACTGAAAGCATGCATTGCTGTTTTTACTGCATAAATGATGCACAAAATAGCAACCACCAATACCAAGGCTTGTATTAAGTTTAAGCTTTGTTTAGGTTGTCCTTGCTGTTTTGGAATCACCCAGTAGGCCATGATCAATACCAATATAACGATTGGAATATTGATTAGAAATACGGCCCCCCAATGAAAATGCTCTAGTAAAAACCCACCAAATAAGGGACCGAAGGCTGCACCACCGCCCCCAACGGTCGTCCAAATACCAAGTGCAATATTGCGCTGTTTTTCATCCAAAAAGGTATTACGTACAGCTGAGAGCGTCGCTGGTAAAATCATGGCCGCGCCCACAGCTAAAAGTGCTCTAGATGTAATCAACATCCAAGCTGTAGATGAAAATGCAGCCATCAATGATGCTAAACCAAACAGAGCTGCACCGATCATCATTAAGCGTTTAAACCCAATCCGATCTCCTAACGCACCCATTGGTAAAATGAGCCCAGCCATGACTAAAGAATAAATATCAATAATCCACAACAGCTCATTATTCGATAGTGACAACGCATCAATGAGTGTTGGCGCAGCAACGTGTAGGACTGTTGCATCTATAACAACGGGAAGATAGATCAATGCGATGATTGCAAGAATTAACCACTTGCGTGACATAAAATGCCTCTAAATTTGGACAGATGTTCAATTTCAGCTATTATAATCAAAATTGAACACTTGTCCAATTTTAAAATTTAAGTTAGTTTGTTGCAGCTTCCGCTACAATTTCATCGGATTTTTAGAAATGGCCTATTTAAATCGAGAGCAACGTCGTGAAATGATTCTTCAAGCTGCAATGCAAGTTGCCTTGAACGAAGGATTCTCGGCAATGACTGTGCGTCGTATTGCAACCGAAGCTCAAACGTCAACAGGGCAAGTGCATCATCACTTTGCTTCTAGTTCTCATTTAAAAGCCGAAGCATTTATTAAACTGATGCAACAATTAGATGAAATCGAAAATCAAGTAACGACCAACAGCTATTTACAGCGTCTATCCTTGTTTTTAGGTTGTGAAAATATTGAGCAAATTCAACCCTATCTGCGCCTATGGAATGAAGCTGAAGTTCTCATTGAGCAAGACCAAGAAATCAAGAATGCATACAACATCGCGATGCAAGATTGGCATCAATCCATAGTTGCTATGATTGATGAAGGAAAAGATAAGGGAGAGTTTAAATTCGATTCAAAGAGTCGAGACATTGCTTGGCGATTGATCGCATTTGTATGTGGTCTAGAAGGGATTTATAAACTCGGCCTCAATGGTTTAAATGAAGCCGATTTTAAACGCCATGTAGAAGCGATTATTCAGGCGGAGCTATATACTTAAATTAATGATCGTGGGCATGTAGCTCGTGATCCTCAACACCCTCATCCATACCTTGAACAATTCCACGACCATTTTTGATTTCAGCAGTATAATTTCCCTTATCTGTATAAATCTGCATGATCGTGTACTGATCTTTTTGGCTTTGGGTTATGGTAAAGAAATTTAGCTCAGGATTTCCTTGCTGAAATCGACCATGCCACCGCAAAATATCATCATCAATCTTTTCAATTTCAACTATTTCCCCACTACGATTCAAACCATATTCAAGCATTTGAAATCGAACTTCATCACCGATTTTTTTGGTTTCAATGATATTTTGATCATAGCGAATCGCCATACCTTTGCCACTTTTTGCCAACGGTAAAAGAGTATTCGCCTCTAAGTCACCAGCCTGAATTTCATGAAATAAAACCGTTTCTTTCGCAGCTTTCTCTAACTCTGTCTTTGATAGTGTTAAATTGTGACGCGGATAAATTGAATCGGTTCGGTTAAAGGATTCCTGCTCTTTCGTTACAGCATTGTCTTGAACTAATGCTTTAACATTATTGGGTTTCAGGAAAATTAATAAAGTAGCAATCACGATGAACGTGACTGCTAGCAAAAGTAAAATTTTAGAGTGCTTCATATGATTGAAATCACTTAATTATATTGAGAAATACGAACAGCGTTGGCATTAATGACACTTACTGCATCTTTTTTACCTTCCTCGCCTAAACGTACTCCGTACTTAGGATTATAGAGATAAGGGCTTGAATAAAAGTTTAAATTATTTCCACCTAAAGCTGTGCTACCAAGCGGATGTGTAAAGCCCGAACCAATCTGACTTGAATCACCATGATATAGACCTAAATTATGGCCAATTTCATGACGCATTGCAGCTACTGAACAACCTGAAATGTCGTTTGTACCAATCATATTGTAGGCACTTGCATTTACATAAGCCCAACCACAACCACCATTCCCTGGCTCATTCCCTTGATAATAAACGCCATCTGCCAATACACGTTTACGTTCAGTTTGTACGGTTGTATCAGAACGACCAATGCTCAGAACAGCAGTTAATGTATCCCCTGGAATTTTATAGGTAATATAGCCAGTTTTGCGCAAATAGAACTTTGCAGATGAGTTTTCAGCCGTAACATTTGTTAAGCTTAATCCTTCAATCATACGAAGTTTTGCAGCACTTTCTCCCAAGATCGTTGAAACCTCTGGACTATTTACAAACAACATATCAATTGTATGGCTATCAGCAGCCCATCCTTGCTGCGTATAAACAAATCGGCGTGTTTCACCATTTTGCAGAACAGTTGAAAGCCCGTTAGATGCCAAAATGAAGCTGTTTGAATCTGCAGTTGAGGCCAAAATTACTTTATCTCCAATCTGAGCACTCGCAGGTAGATTGATTGATTGTCTCCAATTACTATTCGACACTTTCACCTTTAAAGTTGGTTCAGTCATGTTCGGTAGGACAGATGCAATGTTTGAGGTACTTTCAATATTCTTTATCGGCGCAGACATTAGCACCCAATACCCTTTATCACTTACATACATGAACTCATATTGATCTCCTGTTTTGAGCATCAAAGAAGCACTGCTATTAATGTTGGTGTTATTGATTTTGGCTGTCCAAGTTGCGGTGGACTTTACTAAGATTCGATCTCGGTCATTCGCAGTGGATGGTAAAGTAAAATTAGCGACCCAGTTTGCATTGGCAAAATTTACTTCCGTTACCGGTGCCGAGACTGCATTCAAATTTGTTCCAATATCTTTTACATTGAGTTTAATCGGTTTAATGAATTCTGGTACCCACTTTTGTAATGCTGAATTGTACTTAAACCAATACTCACTACCATTCTGCAAATTAAAACTACTTGGAAACAGTAAATTATTCGTCGCAATCATTGATGGATATGTGGCCGTTGAAGTAACTTGAACTAATGTTCCATCATTAACATTAGTTGGTAACGCGATTGTTTGTGCCCATTTACCATCAGCTAATGAAATATGTTGTAACTTTGCACTAGTAAGTGTGATTTCTTCAAATGGCATACCATTGGTTGGGCTCACAGCACTCAATTGCGCCACCCATTTTTTTTGATTGCCATCATAAGTAAACTGAAACACATCACCACTTTGAATTTCGAGTACTTCGATCGGTAGATTTGTATTGGAAGTATCTAGATAGCTCTTCCAACCCGCACTCGATTGAATCGTAATTTTATCTTGGTGATTGGCTGTATTTGGCAAATAAATATTTTTGACCCAATTCCCATTTGCCAAAACAAACTTTAAATCTGCGTAACCACTTGGAATACTTCCACTATTGTTAAGTTGATTTGGAGATAATGTGGTTGAAGCATACACTGCTGAAGCTGCAATTAGACTTGCAAAACAAATCGCTTTAATTCCAAATTTCATTTTCACCTTTCCTTTTAAGTATATTTTTTACACAACAAACACTACCAAACCAAATCAGACTTATCAATTATTTTAAAATTTTTCCGATTAAATATCATATATTTATTTTTATCACAATTTAACAAAAAGCTATTAAACAAATCAAAAAAATACGTAATAAGTAGGAGCGGCTTTATAAATTTGAGTTTAAACCATATCACATCAAAGTTTAAAATATGATCGAGAACCAAGACTCAAAGATCATTAAAACTCATTAACAGTTCTAAATAATATAACTAAATACCCAACTCTATTCTGGAAAAAAACGTTCTTAGATATTACATAAAAAAAGATGGTTTAGAACCATCCTTTTCTTCCCTTTAAGACTTGATCTGCACATCTTAAAGCTTCTTGGCTCAAACCCCATAAGCGGTAATCACCTGTTGCGGAGGTAATATTAAAATTATGTGTGTAAGCAAAACTGAGCTCTCGATCGGAATCGCACCATGCACCAGAACCATTAAAGCCAACATGACCAAAACCGTGTGGTGCACGTTTTCCCATAGTAAGAATTCGGTGATAACCCAAACGCCAATGCATTGGAATTGGCATAACACGATCACGTGCTTTCGATTGTACAATCCCTAATTGCTTGAAAATTTCAGGCCTGATCAACTGTTCACCATTCCACAGACCATTATTAGCAAGCATAGCGTAAACTCTAGCTAAGCTATCGGCAGTGAATACACCATTTGCAGCAGGAATAACGGCCTGCAAACCAGCATCACTAAAAAAGCTAAAATTACCCATTCCTTTTGGAATCATTGCATCTTTGAAATCTTGTGGACTTTGTCCTGATAACTCTAACAGTTTTTCTGATAATGACGGTTTTCGTGTTTGAGTACTTTTTCTATTTTCAGATTTCGAAGCAACAGAAGTTTTAGGTTTGGATATTAAACGAGCTACACGATCCAATTCAGAACTTGGAACACCAAAATACGCTCCATTTAATCCAAGTGGTTGCACCAAATAACGTTGCATTAGCCAGCTCAATGGTTGCTTGGCTGCCTTTTCAATCACACCACCAAGAATCCAACCATAGGTCAATGGTTGATAAGCAAAGCCTTGCCCAGCGGCAAAGCGCGGTGTAGCTTTGGCGATTACATCCAGCATATGCGACCAATCAAGCATTTCTGTTGCTGTCTCGATGAGATTTCGAATATCAAATAAACCTGTCTGGTGAGATAGGACATGTCTTAAAGTAATATATTGCTTTCCATTTTGAGCAAATTCCGGCCAATATTTTGCAATCGGCTCATCATAATCAAGCAAGCCTTCACTCACTAAAACATGAGCAAGTGTAGCTAAAATTCCTTTGCCAGTTGAATAACACATAGCCAAAGTATCAGACTGCCAATCTTCTTCTTGTGATTTTTTACCTGTAAATATATCGACAACTTTTTGACCTTGAAAATAGACAACTAAAGCTGCTCCACCCTGATGGCTTCTTGCATCTTGAAATCGGCTAAATTGAGTTGCTAAATCTAGGAATCGTTCATCAACAGTGCCATGATAGTTTTGAGTATTGGCCAAAAGGAATTCTTTAATCAAAGTACGCATCCTTATAATCATTTTATTGTAAGACAATCTCTCCTGCGAACAGAAGAGATGTAAATCTAAGGAATTAATTAAAGCTTAAATTGCTTTTACTGTTCCAGCGACATGTGGCTTTTTAGATTTCAAATTACGTATCAAAAATTCAGTTTGCTTCGCTTCATTCGCTGTTAAAAACTCAACTGTTGATGGTAAATACATTGGTAATTTAAACCACACATCCGCTTCATAAGCTGATGGCAATTCAATACTAGCTAATGCTTTTGCCTTACTCCACATACCATGCGCAATTGCTTGTTTAAAACCGAATGCTTTCGCAGTCACAGCATGAATATGAATCAGGTTAAAATCACCTGAAATTACGGCATAACGGCGACCTGTATTTTCAGAAATATTCCATTCAGCTTGTGGCTGATAAGCTGGCTCTTTGGTTTCTTTCGCTTTCTCAGCAGCTTTTTTCTCAGTTTTTTGGCGAGATAAGTAAGTGGTTAGACTTTCCATCACCACTTCACCACCTACTTTTGCAGTTGTGATGAAATCAAACTGCAAGCCTTTATCATGTGGTTGCAACTCACCAAATTTACATGACAATGTAATTTGTTCATCTACACCAATTTTGCGTGTTTGTTTGATCTGGTTACGAATATGCACCAAACCTAAAATCGCAAATGGGAACGCTTCACTCGTCATCATGTGCATTTGCAAGCTTTGAGATAATACTGCCAAGTATATTGCAGGTACGAATCCATCATTTTTAAAACCACAAATTTCGTTGTAGCTTTCTAAATGTTTTGTATCAATCTTGAGTGTATCAACCACATATTCAACTTGTGGCAAAACTTTTTCACCTTTCGGCTTTTTGAAAATTAAACCTTGGATAACTTTTGGATAAGCTAAATAAGGTTTTGGTAATTGACTAAAATGACGTGTATTCATAATAAACCTTTCTATATTTTTATAAAAAAGGGATGCACTAGCACCCCTCTTCAAAACCTTAATGCTTAAGCACCTAACAAGCTTTGACCACAAACGCGTACAACGTTACCAGTCACACCTGTTGAACCGGTTGATGCATACCAAGCGATCGCTTCAGCGACATCTACTGGTAAACCGCCTTGATTCATTGAGTTCATACGACGACCTGCTTCACGAATCGCAAAAGGAATCGCAGCAGTCATCTGAGTTTCAATAAAACCTGGTGCAACAGCATTGATGGTAATGCCATTCTTTAATGTAGGCGCAGTGAACTTCACCAAACCAATTACACCCGCTTTGGAAACAGCATAGTTGGTTTGACCTAAGTTACCAGCGATACCACTGATAGATGATACACAAACGATACGACCATTTGCATTTAAACCATCATTAGAAAGTAAGTAATCGTTAACGCGCTCAATTGCTGATAAGTTAATGTTGATTACAAGATCCCAAAGCTCAGGCTTCATATTTGCCAAAGTTTTGTCACGAGTAATACCAGCGTTGTGAACAATCACATCCAAACCACCCTGCTTGGCAGCAGCAGTTTTAATTTTTTCACCCGCATCCGCAGCAGTGATGTCAATTGCCAATACTGAACCACCAATTGAACCAGCAACACGCTCTAAATCAGCTTGTTGTTGTGGAACATCTAAACAAATTACATGCGCGCCATCACGAGCAAGAACTTGTGCAATTGCCTCACCGATACCACGGCTTGCACCTGTAACTAGCGCAGTTTTACCCGCCAATGGTTTTGCCCAGTCAATATCTACAACATCTGCTTTTGAAACACGAATCACTTGACCCGATACGTAAGCTGAACGTGGAGAAATTAGAAAACGTAACGTAGATTCTAGATTCGCTTCAGCACCTTGATCAACATATACAACTTGAGCAGTAATACCTTTTTTAAATTCTTTACCAACAGATTTGACAAAACCTTCAAGTGCGCGTTGTGCAATTGCTTGTTTTACTGTTTTAGCCGTTTCAGGTGTTGTACCAACAACGATAACTCGACCCGAACTTGAAATTTGACGAGCGATTGGATTAAAGAAATCATACAACGCTTTAAGCTGTTCAGAATCCTGAATGCCAGAAGCATCGAATACAACTGCTTTAAATTTTGACTCTTTGTCATCTGCGTTTAATGGACGAAGATTCAAACCTACTTTTGCAGCTGTTTGTTGTAATTCAACATTGTTTCCTACGTAGCTATCCGCATGAATATTGCTAAGAACCTGAGCAATCGCAGCAGAATTTGTACTTGAAGGTGCTGCGCCAAGCAATACTGCACCATTCACAACAGGTTGAGCATTTTCAAAACGATCTAGAACTACAGGTGATGGTAAGCCTAGATTTTTTACAACAAATTTACCCAAAGGTGATTGTGTAAATGCTTGGTATTGATCGGTCATGGTTATTATCTCTCATACAAATGAATTTTTTACAAACATGTGATTTTTGTTTGGTATATAACATAAAATCAATGTTTGATTGACTCATAGCAAATCATACTTGAGTTCATGTCTAGATGTCTTGACCTGAATGTGGTCTAAAGCGTCATTCTAGTCAATACAGCAATATTTGAAATATGCTATGGTTATATTAAGAATATCCCAATTATGCTTGGAAAAGCCTTATGAGCAAAACAACTCAAGAAAATCCAGCAGTCGAGAATTCTGCTGAAGAGAATGTGTCAAATACATCAAAAGCAACTTCGACTAGAAGTAAAAGTACGAGCACAACTCCTAAAGCAGCAAGTACGGCAACTAAAACGACTCGCACTCGTTCAACTAGTAGCCGTAGCACCAAAAGCACTGCTTCTTCTGCAACCACAAAAGCAGCTACAGCTAAAACAACCAAACCTTCTGTTCAACAGGATAAAACCATGAGCCAAAACACCGTTCGTCGTGTAGCCATTATCGGCGGTAACCGTATTCCTTTCGCTCGCTCTAACGGCGCATATTTCACAGCTTCGAACATCGACATGTTTACTGCTGCGTTAAACGGTTTGGTTGAGCGTTTCAACCTACAAGGTCAGCGCTTAGGTGAAGTTGTTGCTGGTGCAGTATTAAAACACAGCCGTGACTTCAACATGACTCGTGAGTGTGTTTTAAACACTCAACTTGCTCCTGAAACTCCAGCTTGTGATCTTCAACAAGCTTGTGGTACTGGTTTGCAAGCAGCATTCCAAGTCGCAAACAAAATTGCTTTAGGTCAAATCGAAGTGGGTATCGCTGGTGGTGTTGATACAACATCTGATGCTCCAATCGCTTTCGGTGATGGTTTACGTAAAGCTTTGCTTGAACTTAACATCGCTAAAACTGGTAAAGATCGTTTAAAAGCTTTATCTAAAATCAACATTAAAGATCTTATGGATGCGCCTAAAAATGGTGAGCCACGTACTGGTTTGTCTATGGGTGATCACCAAGCAATTACTGCTCTTGAGTGGGGTATTGCACGTGAAGATCAAGACGCTTTAGCTGCTTCTTCTCACCAAAAAATGGCGAAAGCATACGAAGAAGGTTTCTTCGATGACCTAATTACACCATTCCTAGGTTTAAGCCGTGACAACAACTTACGTGCTGACTCTACAGCTGAGAAATTAGCTAAATTAAAACCTGTATTTGGTAAAGGCGAAGCTGCAACGATGACAGCGGGTAACTCTACTCCACTTACTGATGGTGCATCATGCGTACTTTTAGCCTCTGAAGAATGGGCTAAAGCAAATGGTCACGAAGTTCTTGCTTACCTAACTTTCTCTGAAACAGCTGCAGTTGATTTCGTTGGTAAGAAAGAAGGCTTATTGATGGCGCCTGCTTATGCAGTTCCGCGTATGCTTGAGCGTGCTGGTCTTAAACTTCAAGATTTCGACTACTATGAAATCCACGAAGCATTTGCATCACAAGTTCTTTCTACTTTGAAAGCATGGGAAGATGAAAAATTCTGTAAAGAGCGTTTAGGTTTAGATGCACCTTTAGGTTCGATTGATCGTAGCAAGTTAAACGTTAAAGGTTCTTCTTTAGCTGCTGGTCATCCATTCGCTGCTACTGGTGGTCGTATCATCGCGACTGCTGCGAAGATCTTAAACCAAAAAGGTTCAGGTCGTATCTTAGTTTCGATCTGTGCTGCTGGTGGTCAAGGTGTAACGGCTATTATTGAAAAATAACTGCTAGCCTGACACAAAAAGGGATTAAATCTTTGGATTTAATCCCTTTTTTATTATAATTATGATTAAATAAACCAATATCTATAAAATATAGCACATGCAGTCATTTCTATTTGATCAACTCTTTTACATTGGTACTTGGCATCCAATATTCTTGATCATGCTATTTGCTTTTGGATTCTATCTAGCAGAGCTATCATTTAAAAAGGCTCTAGTTATACACCCTATTCATCACTTTAAAACTGGAAAAAGATTATTCAATAGTTCTTTTGGTGCTTCGCTATCTTTTTTAATAACTTATGCTCTTAATTTCAATTTTATTTTCTACCTAACGTTTTGTATTTTTGTTCCTTCTATCTTAGTAAGTAAAACGTATCATCAAGCACAAAATGGATATTAAAACATGTGGTTATTCATCATAAATATCTTCCTATTTTTGGGGCTATGTTTTGTTCTACTCCATTTCTTAGCTGGTGAAGAACAACATTTATCTATTATTATATTTTTGGCTATTTGTCTTTGGGGAGTAAGTTTCTTTGTTTCCGCTTTACATCTAGCTAATAAAATTCATTCTTAGGTTATTTAGCTCTTTTAAACTTCACGTAATAATCATTCAAAATTTTGATCATTTGTTTCAACTCTTTGAGATTTTCTTCTGTATTCCCCAAGCGTTCAACAAAACGTTGCGAATGAATTTCTAAATCAATTTTTTCATTTATCTGTGGGCTGATTTCAAACAACTTTGCCAAATCATCAAAGTGATCTAATTTTCGATTTGAAAAATACTCAAGGCGAAAACCCAATTCATTCAGTTTTACACCATTTAATATAGTGCCATGTTCCGTATCAAAGGCTAAAGCATGCTCTTTCAAAAACAATTGTTCTGGTGTTTCTTTTGAGCTTTTGAATAAACTAGATAACTGACTTAACATGAGTTGTTCACATCACAATATTTACTAAAGTATTTAAGCTGCAAAACAATCATGAATGCAACAACCAAATGATACAAAAAAGCACCTTCTTAAAGGTGCTTTTTCAAAGCTTATTGTCCGTACTGTTTCTTTAGATATTCAACAATTTTAGCTGATTCAAACATTTTCACACCCGTGTTCGGATCAACCAAATATGGAACCTGAATATCACGCCCCATGATTTCAACAGTCTTTTCACGCTTACCATTTGGCAATGGAATATATTTTCCTGGTTTTAACCGCAAAACCGCAGGTCCCATATCTTGCCAGCGCTCTTTCGGTACATTATGTAAAACATAAGGCAATTCTAATTCACACAATACTTCACGAACCAAACGTGTATATGGACTCGCCTCAAAGCTCCACAGCTCTAAAAGCTGTTCTGGCGCTGGACGATGAGTAATTTTCTTATTAATCCAAACACCGCGAGCTGCATTTGCAACAGTAGCCAAAGTCGAAACATACGGTAATTTAGGATAATGACTATATTTTTTTGGAGTTTGTCCCGTTTTTCCATAATGCTTAAATAAGTGATGAATGATCTCTTGTGACTCATATAACTGATCAACTGTATTCTCATCAATTAAAAATGGAAACTGCTTTTTCCCGCCTTTTTGTTTTACGATTTGGCGGTATTTTTCACCACCTTTGGGACACGGATAGATTTCAACATCTAAATTTAGGAGTGTAATCACTTCACGTACACGTCTGCAAAATGGCGAACCTTCAAATTCATATAGCTTGATTGGTTTTTCAGGCTGTTGGGGAAATGGTGTTCCTGATACACCACGCCCACCTTCGATAAGTGTTGCAGCTACTGATTGTAAAACTTTAAATTGATGGCTCACCATTTTAAGCATACTTTTATCCTTTTAGCAGTCGACTAATTTTTCTTTGGCAATCACAATTCCATTGTTATCTGCATAGATATAATCACCAGAATTGATTGTTACACCACCAAAATACAGCGTACTGTCAACCTCACCAATGCCTTTACGATTACTTTTTTGAGGGATTGCTGCCAATGCATGAACACCCAAATCAAGTTCTGCTAATGCATCTACATCGCGCACACAACCATAAATCACCACACCATTCCACTTATTCTTTACGGCAGACTCAGCGATCATATCTCCCATCAACGCACAACGCATTGAAGCCCCTCCATCTACAACAAGCACTTTACCAGCACCTTCTGTTGCCAGCAGCTCTTTCACTCTAGAGTTATCTTCAAAGCATTTAACCGTAACAACTTCACCACCAAAACTTTTACGTGCTCCATAACTTTTAAAGAATTTACCATCTAAGGAAGGAATCACCACTTGTAAGTTCTTTTCAGGATTATCATCTAACAAATCGCACGTTACAAAAGGTACAGTTGTCATTTAAGCTCTCCATTATTGGGTTTGTTGTATCGCTAAATTATCATACAGTTTAAATGCAGCGGACTGTGTTTGTGCTGCAACCACCATAGTATGCGCCAATTGTTCGGCTGTGACAGGCTTAAATTTAAACGGCTTCGTCCATTTTTTTTCGATCAATTTAAAGGCTGTCTGTGCCATATCTTCTAACAATCGTACATCACTACGTTTTCCGATCAAAAGTGAAGGTTGAAATATCGAAAGCTTAAAAATTGACAGACTTTTTAAATAATCTTCTAATTCACCTTTGACTTTATTATAAAAAACAGGTGAATTTGCGTTCGCACCTAAGGCACTTACAATCAAAAAATGAATATTTTTATCTTGAATTAAATCTGCAAAATGCGCATTGATCTCATAGTCAATTGCATAAAAAGCCTCTTTAGATCCTGCCTTTTTGATCGTGCTCCCCAAACAACTAAATGCGTGCGTATATGTATTCACATCTTCATCATTCAACAACAAGAAATCATCAATCACTAGTTGATTAACTTTACTATAACTATCTAATGTATCTAATTTTTTCCTTACAACAACCGTTATAGTTTCAAAACTATCTGACTGCTGCAACTCACTGACCAATGCCTGACCAACCAAGCCAGTTGCGCCAATAACAATTGCTTTTTTATCTGCTTTGCTCATTTATAGTTCTTCCGATTGATCATTGAGATTAATGTAACGTTTTCTTTTAAGATTATCACCTGTTAAATGCACTTAAAAACATGACAAGACTTGACTTCACGGCATAGTTTCCTCAAAATATGGCACTTGTTTACGGGCTGGTGAATGTTGCTAATATTGTATTGGTTTTAACTTCAGCCCGCCCAGACCAACTTATTTTCAAGGAGTGCACGAGTGGCAAACTCTGCTCAAGCTAAAAAACGTGCTCGTCAAAACGTTAAAGCACGTAAACACAACGCAAGCTTGCGTTCTATGGTTCGTACTTACATCAAGCGTACAGTAAACGCGATCGCTGCTGGTGATTATGCTGTTGCTTCAGAAGCTTATAAAACAGCTGTTCCTGTAATCGACCGTATGGCTGATAAAGGCATCATCCACAAAAACAAAGCTGCTCGTCACAAGAGCCGCTTAAATGCTCAAATTAAAGCATTAGCTAACTAATTTGCTGCATATAAAAAAGTCCGAATTATCGGACTTTTTTATTGTTTTAATTTTAGTAAAAATAGCTGATTAAGTGCCTAAGCTTAAATTTATTATCCTCGAACATAAGGTTTTAAAGCAGTCCCCTCACTTTCTACAATTTTCATTAACTTTTGACAAAAACTATAACTCTCTTCCAATAGACCTAGATCATGTGCGCGCGCATTACTTCGTGTAAATTGTTCCCTGTATTCTTCATAACGTTCAATTAGATATTCCTCATCCAAGCTCAATGCAAACATCATTAGCTCAAAACGAAAATCCATATCAATCATCAAACCAGCAGGCATATCACCATATGCCCAAGCCTGTAATGCATCTAACTTACCTTGGCCCAAATGGAAAAAAATAAAATTAATATACGCATCTAAATTTTTAAGAAAATCCTGAATATCCGAAACAGTATCCCAACGTCCAATCAAAGAAAAACATAAATCTGAGCGCCCTTTATCTTCTGAATAATGATAAATATCCATAGAGCGTAAACGAAAGATCAAGCGTTCAGATAACTGTTCCTGCAAATACTGCGAAATAAAACGATCTGTAAAATCCATAGCAAACGATAGCATTGGACTGACCGTTAGCTTTCTAAGCACCATTTTTAATTGATAAAAAACACCAATCTGTTTTTGTGTTAATAAAAAACAACGATACCCTGTATCCAATGCTAATTCAGGTCGCCCAATATTACCCCAATTAGAAATGTAATCATGCGCGATATTAAAAACATCGAGTTTTAGATCTTTAGTGTATGTCTGCTGCTCAAACCACTGACACATGAATTGTTCAGCAGCAGCCATATTATGCGGGATTTGAAAATCAGGCATTTGCCAAGCTGCAACTGTCTCTGTTTGTTCAAGTTTTAGACTTTGCACATCTAATGGTTCTAATAAATAAGGTTGTAGCATATGCTCTACAGCATTTTCAGGTGACTGCAATTCACCAATTGCCCAAATATTAAAATTAGGCTCATAAAACCCTACACCAGTTTCATGTACTGCCTCATAAAAAACACGATATATCGCATCGTTTTGAGTCGTATCCAACATAAACCCATCGATCGGCATAATCGCACATAAGTTCTCGGAAAATTGTTGCTGAACATGATCCAACCATTGTTGAACTTGTACTGAAAAAAAACATTGATATTGGGGATCACTAATCTTATCAGCAACATAATCCAACCATCTGAGCAATGTTTTGCCATGACTCGGCGTATGGCAATATTGTTGATGCAATTCAAATGCCACTTGATAAGAATCATCTTCTGCAGGAACTTTACCCGTAAATATTTCAGGTTCCCACAAATAAATCGTGTTTGATGACATGTTTTTATCCAGTTATGTGTCTAATTTATCTTTTTTATTGATACATAATGACGAATTTTTTGTTTTTTTAAAAGTAATTTTTTAATTTTCTAAGCAGAGTCTATTCATACTTAAATAGACCCTGCTTGCAACTATGATTCATCCTAAGATGGATAAAAAACTTCTATTTTTTTAATCCATCTTTTCTTAACAACGGTTCCGCTAACACTAAATTTTTTGCAGTTAACTCTGCAAGTATTAAGCTATTGTTGACCAATGGAATCGTCCACTTTTGATTGCTACCTCCCGTACAAGCATAGCGAATCAGACGTGCTCGATTATTGGTCAAATAACCACCTTCCAAATCGAAACATTGGTTGGATTGCTTAATGGCCTGTGCAGCAGGATCAACTGTCCAAATCTGATTTGCTAAATTACCGCATGGCAATAAATTAACAACATTACCCGCACTAGTAGTTAAACATTGGCCTATATATTTCTTATTATGAATTTTGCCATTGGCATCATAGATCCATTTTTCAGAATCATCCCCTGAACAGCCAGCTGCACCACTTATATAAGTATTTAAGACGCCACTTTCTAATTGCTCAGCTTTAAGGCAATGGGTTCTATTCATCAATGGAGTCGCAGAACTGAGTTCTAAATCATTGGTTAAGCCAAGTTTCTCAACAAATCCATTGAAGGCCTGTACAGCCTCAGGTTCAGTCTTATGCAAATCTGAAGAATAAACATTCATCCAGCGATTCAAGCGATACATTTTTTCTTGCTGATGATTATAACGAAGCATTTCCTTCTGAGCATCAGCAGACAATTGCCCTATAAATGATTGATAGGTTTCTAGCAATAACTTTGACTCAGCCGAAAGCGTCATCACCACTCGACCTTTATTGGCAAGCAAAGCCTGTTCAAGCCGTGGTAACTCAATTGCCCTAAGCGCCGAATAACCAGCTTGTTTGCCAATTTCCACATACGGATCTGATACTACCTCATATGCGGGTATTGTAATACTTGATAGTAGTGTTGCATCTTCATTTGCTTTTCTACAATACAAATTCGCAGTTTGAGGTGCATCAGCTTGTGCAAGATTAATGTGGAATTTATTTGCATTACTTCCAGCATTTACGCGCTGTGGCGCTAAAGCTATATTCTGAGAACTTTTAGGAAATTGAATATTAAGCCAACAATTTGCCGACTTAGCATTTGTATCAACTTGAGATAAGTTAAATACATTTCCCCAATTACCTTTAGCCGCAGGATAAATCAATCCGACCTGATTGACCGGATCATACCCCCCTAAGATCGTATAAACAGGAACACCAAACAACCGTGGTTTCAAATAGTTCCCATCCTTGCTGTTATACCAAACATTTTTCGAAGAAGGCACTTTGGGCTGTGATACTTCCATTTGTCGAGTTATCGTATTCCATTTTTTATAACCTGTTGGAGAAGACTCATCCCAAACATGACGATCAAAAGCAGGTTGAATCTTTGAATAGGTACTATAACCAGTATAGTGCGTATATTTTGAGATACTGCTTGCACTACCACCACCTGACATTGCATCCCAACCATAAGCATATTGATTCAAGAAGTTAGGTACACCATTTTTACCATCAGATAATTTAGTCGACGTCCAATTTAAATTACCACGCATCTTATTTCGAAAAGCAATATATCCCCAACCACTATCCGCATGATGCGCTGCCCAAAACATATTGTCTCCTACAGAACCCGGATAATGCCCCAAGCCATAGTGATGTCCAATTTCATGACTAAATTCGTTACCAATCGAATCAATCAAAGTCAGCATACCGTTTCCGCCACTCAAACCGTGTGTGACATCACCATTGCTATATTTACCACGAGCATGGTGAGCAACAACGCTTTGCGTAAGTTGTGGTTGTTCTTGGCTTGCCATGGATGCACTGGTAATCCCCCAGTTAGCGAGATTAATACCAACACCAAAAGTAGATTTTGCTGTATTTTCACGCATATCACCACTATACACGTCACCCGTAGTGTCGCTAGCTGCATCGTAAATAACGCCACTAGCAACCATTACTTTATCTAGCTTTAAATCATCATACTTCGCGACCACCATACGTGCAGCTGGAATCGTTTGAAAATAGTCCGTCCCCGCTTTTGCAGGTTCTAATAACATATAGTGACCTGTTGATTTAGGTGGCTCAGTGAGCAATCCCAGTCGAATGTTATGAAGCACCAATTCGCCAGGTACAGCAAAATCAATATTTTCTGCTGGCAAATCACCAACACGATTATTCGTAGGATCTATAATTCGGATGTTTAAACCTGCTCGAATTTCATCCCAGTTTAATGCTGCACTCCATGCTCGTTTTGAATAGCTTACCTTTGGGCGGCCATCGGCGTTAGATTGATCTGATGCTGGAATTCGTGTCGGCTCAATTAAATCTATCGTTCTTAAACGTTTCTGACCATCATAAATCTCTGCTTGTAAAGCTTGAATGTCACCCATATCAGCCAGAGGCGTAACCAATAAAAGAGCATCTTTTTCAGCCGTAAGTCTCGGCATCCAATCTTTTTCATTATTTTTTGGATTCACCACATGACTTTGTGCAAATTGCACCATCGCCATGAAATCTCCATTTAAATCATTTCTTAATACGCGTGTTTGTTCAGATTTATCATAATCGTAGAACCCAATAATAGAATCATCGACCACATCTTTCGTTGGTTCAGGGTATTTATTTATAACAGGAGGTATGGTGGTATTTTCACTTTTATTTTTGTCACCTGCGTCCCCTCCACCTCCACCACAGGCAAATAAAGTAGCAGGCAGCAGACAAACAGCTAAATACTTTAGGCGTAATTGCATCACATTTCCCCAAATATAAACACGATAACTTATCGTTAAAAACAAATTATGTGATTCAGTTAATTTATAAAAATCATATAGTTATAACAATATAACCTAAAACAAACCACAGGGGAAATTTAATAAAAACTAAGGAAAACTAATTTCTAAAATGATAGTTTTATTGATTATGAAGGATCATGAAAATGCTTAATCAGCAACTCTTCTCTCTGACCACGCCAAATCCATTTAAGTTTGCTATTTGCGAAATCTTCCCCCTCAAACCACACGAATAAACCTTCCATCATATCTGGCCAATCCGCTTGCTCAATTTGATTCTTGCCTGAGATTACTGCAATAATCGCTGCAAGTATGGTGTCATGACTGACGGCTAAACTTAAACCATGCTGATGTGTAGGATGAGTGTGATATAGCAACTCCAACACGTCAAAAACACCTGTGATTGGATGCTTCATGCCAGGCAAGGCGTTATTCACAAAGCTATTGATAAAACCTAATGCCCCTTGTTTACGAAAATAAGGAGCTGCTTGCTGTATATCAAGCACAAAACTACCTGGTTCGACTAATAAACGCTGCTCAACGATCTCTATCGTATGAGTATTTACTAACTTATGAACTACATCTGCCCCTTCGATCATCAAAGCAGCTGTATCCACGCATCGTTGAATAGGACTTGAGATGCAATGTTGAATCGCTCGATCCGTATTCTTAATTAAATATTGCCCCCAAGCATAGGCAAGTTCACGCCCTTGTTCAGTCAATTGCAAATCGTAGCCAGCCAAACCCTTCCCATTCACCAATTCACGCAAAGAATGACGCGTAAATAGCGTTACAGGAGTCGAAGCTTCTGGAAGTAAATCAATCGCTTCAAACATGCTTTTGGGTAATAAGTGCAAGGCCATATTCAATCGTTTAAATGAGAACTTAACTCACTATACCATGAGCAGCATAACACTCAATCTAAAATACCTGACAGGCGCAATGCATCATAAGCAATTGTTTTATAGTCTTGATCTCTAAATGCAATGAAGCCATTGTTTAATACTGTTTCACGCTGATTGTATTGAAATGGTTTTCCTTCTAATGTCATCAAACCACCTCCAATACTTTCCAAAAATGCTTGTCCTGAACTGGTATCCCATTCTGAGGTTGGATGAAATCGTGGATATATATCAATCTCACCTTCAAGCATCATACAAAATTTATAGGCACTGCCAGCTTCACGTCGCGTAACTTCTCGGTGCTGTAAAATCGGTTCAATAAATTTTTTATATTTAGGGTTTTTGCTATTGTGACTCAAACCTATTTGTACGGGTGTCGTTAATGAATGTGATTCCACCTGATACTGAAACCATTCTTGTCTACTAAAACTATACTTATAGGGTAATTGTGATCGATAGCCGATATACATGACTTGTTCACATGGCACTGCAATAATAGCAAATGTCGTTTCATGGTTTTCAATCAAACTTAAATTGATCGTAAACTCATCACGTTCATGAATAAACTCTTTTGTCCCATCCAGTGGATCAAGCATCCAACAGCGTTCCCAGTCTTTACGTGCTGAGTAATCGCTTTCTTCTGATAATACTGGCAAATCAGGCGTTAGTTCGGCAAGTTTCTTGATTATAAAACGATTTACCTTTAAATCAGCTTGTGTCACTGGTGAATCATCTATTTTTTCCTGAATATTAAACTCACCACCCGCACAATAATTTTGATATTCTTCCAGTAATATTTGACTAGCCTGCGCCATAACCGGGACAAGTTGCAAAATAAAGTTGTCTTGTGGGGCAAGCGTTTTAACAAACATAGATTAACCTTATGTCATATTCAGATTTACAACAGCCAATCATCATGTTTGACATGGATGGCACATTACTTGATTTAGCTTTTGATGATTTTATCTGGAACGATTGTTTGCCTGAACGACATGCGCAAGTCCATCAATGTAGTCTGGCACAAAGTCAACAAACACTATTTCAATTTTACCAACAGCATAAGCATACACTATCTTGGTATTCTTCGGCGTACTGGACGACCAAAGTTGGTGTCGACACGTTGCAACTACAGTATGAACATCAAGAAAAAATTAAAGCACGTTCTGGTTGCCATGAGTTATTAGAACAGCTCAATGCTCAAGGCTATCGTTGTTGGCTTTTAACCAATGCAGATCAAGCTGGTTTACAACTGAAACTTGAAAATGTAGCACTCAGCCCTTATTTTGAAGTGATGATCAGTAGTGAAGAATTGGGTTTTGCAAAAGAAGATGTCCATTTCTGGAAAGCCCTACAACAGCGACACGCATTTGATCCAGTAAATGCCGTCTTTGTTGATGATACAGTTGCTGTATTAAGAGGTGCTGAGAAATATGGAATCACAAAGTTATATAGCATTTTACAACCTTCGAGCAGTAAACCCACTCGCATCGCGACAGAACTAGAATATCTTGCTCTCGATCATCTCACAGAACTCCTTGATTATCTTGAACCCGACACACAGGTAACAGATGCCAAAACAGCATGAAGCAGAAAGCATGGATGCCATGCGAATTGATAAATGGCTTTGGGCAGCACGTTTTTTTAAAACACGCTCTATCGCCAAAGCAGCTATCGAAGGTGGTAAGGTACATCACAATAATGAACGCGTAAAAGTTTCTCGCGATGTACGTATTGGCATGCAGCTTACCATCCAGCAAGGTTTTGATAAAAAAACCGTAGTAGTCAAAGCACTTTCGTCCGTTCGTGGTGGAGCCCCAATCGCACAACAGCTTTATGAAGAAACAACTGAAAGTATTGAGCGCCGAGAGTTGCATGCATCACAGCGAAAGCTGCATAATCTAGCGCGACCAGATCACCGACCAAGTAAAAAAGATCGTCGTGATATCAATCGTTTTAAACATGAAAATGCTCAGTCATGGTCTTATCATGATGAATAAGATGAGATTGAGATTTTCTCAATTTGGGCGCGTCATTTTGTGTCGTACCGACATAGATCAGATGTGGAATTAATAACGAGAATCTGCCACTATACCCAAGTCCCAACAAGTTGAGATTCAGTACATCCACTTGGGTTAGTCGTTAAGAATATAAAGTTTTGAGGTTTTGAGATGGATGATAATAAAAGTAAAGCGTTACAAGCCGCTTTAAGCCAAATTGAAAAACAATTTGGTAAAAACACAGTGATGCGCTTAGGTGATAATACCGTACAAGCAGTTGAAGCTGTATCAACGGGTTCTCTAACACTTGATATTGCGCTTGGTATTGGTGGTTTACCCAAAGGGCGTATCATCGAAATCTATGGACCAGAATCTTCTGGTAAAACCACAATGACTTTGCAAGCCATTGCTCAATGCCAAAAAACTGGTGGTACATGTGCATTTATCGATGCAGAGCATGCCTTAGACCCTGAATATGCACGTAAATTAGGCGTAGATATTGACAACTTGTTGGTTTCACAACCTGACAACGGTGAACAAGCATTAGAGATTGCGGATATGCTGGTTCGTTCTGGCGCAATTGATCTTATCGTTGTCGACTCCGTTGCAGCCCTCACCCCTAAAGCGGAAATTGAAGGCGAAATGGGCGATTCACATATGGGCTTACAAGCACGTCTGATGAGTCAGGCATTGCGTAAAATCACTGGTAATGCGAAGCGCTCAAACTGTATGGTGATCTTCATTAACCAAATCCGTATGAAGATTGGCGTTATGTTTGGTAGCCCTGAAACAACGACTGGTGGTAATGCACTTAAATTCTATGCATCTGTACGCTTAGACATCCGCCGTATCGGTGCAGTGAAAGAAGGTGATGAAATCACCGGTAATGAAACTCGCGTTAAAGTTGTTAAAAATAAAATGGCACCGCCTTTCAAAGAAGCAGTGTTCCAGATCATGTATGGTAAAGGTACAAATCAACTAGGTGAACTGGTTGATCTTGCAGTTCAACAAGATATCGTTCAAAAAGCAGGTGCTTGGTACTCTTATCAAGGCAATAAAATCGGTCAAGGTAAGAATAATGTCATCCGCCATTTTGAAGAAAACCCACAAATGGCACAAGAAATTGAAAAGCTTATTCGTGAACAGCTTCTAACAAAGAACAGCAACGAAGCCGCAGCAGTGGAAGAAGATGAGCTAGATCTTCTAGAAAGCTAAACTAGACGCCCTTCGGGGCGTTTTCTTTTCGTCTATCATTTAAACCCAAGGTAATCTGCCTCAGAATAAATCACGAATAGCCGTAAATAAATCACCATTGAATTAATAACCATGTTTAGCACGACAAAAAATGACAAACCGAAAACACTCACAGGTCAAAGACTCAGGTCATATGCCTTTGCATTATTGACACGTCGAGATTACTCACAAGCAGAATTAACCGAAAAGCTAAATCAATATGCAATTGATCCAAATGAAGTTGCAATTTTAGTAACAGAGCTAGCAGAAAAAAATTATCAGAGTGATCAACGTGTTGCAGCTTTAACCCTATCAAGCCAAATTCGTAAAGGAAAAGGCTTACAACGTATTAAACAAGCACTTAAGGCGAAACAGCTAGATGCAGAATTAATAGCAGAAGAACTTGAAGAAGTGGATTGGCTAGATCAAGCCTACCAACTTAAAGTAAAAAAATTTGGTGAAGACGTTACAAAAGACCCAAAACTCAAAGCAAAACAAATTCGATTTTTACAATATCGCGGTTTTGATATGGGGGTAATTTTAAAAGCAATTGCTCGAACGAGCGAAGAAGAATAATTGGTGGCAACCCTACTAGCAAGATTTCGGCACATCATAGTTCTACTACCGTTGCTACCTTCCGGTCCTGGCGGGGTTCATAGAGTACAATTGCGAAGCTACCAGCAGGGCTACCATTGCCTGACAAAGTATAGAGATTTTTACTTGAGTTGCAAGACTTGTCTCTGTTTTTCAGTGAGTTTTCCGTTCAACTGCCTAATTACTCAACAATAAGTTAAAGCTTTCATTTAGTAAGCTTTAATAATGTACAAAGATTAAACAACAACCAAGCAATTCTCTTCAAAAGTGCTTGAAGATTGTAAATGCTTATTGCATTTAAATGAGTTGCTGTTTTAATGACTAAATCAAAATGCATATTTGCTGTGTGCTAGTCTGTAAAAAAGTGGAGACTGATTCGCTCGCAGCTTTAATTTTCAACTGAATGGATAGATTTTCATGCTAAAAAAGCATTCTGTACTCTTTGTTGCGTTACTCAGCAGTGCATATGTATATGCCAATATTCCAATTGAATCTCGTGCACTTAGCCAGCAGACTGCCAGCAGCAGTAATACCACAAATGTCGGCTCTAATTTAAACTGGGAACTCATCCAAAAAAATCAACGTCTTGAAGAAGAAGTACGTAAATTACGTGGTCAATTAGAAGAGCATGACAATGCGATTGAGCAATTAAAAAAAGAACTTGCCAACCGCTATACCGATTTAGATCAACGCTTAGAGCTACTGTCTCAGAAAATTGATCCACCAGAAGAAAATACTGAAGAGCCAATTGATGCTTCACAGCCACTTTCAAATAATACAGCTACACAAAGCACAGCTACGACAGCACAATCGCAGCCAAGCCCCGCTGCATCCAATATGAATGTGAACAACCAAATCGAGTTAGAGAAAGCTGCGTACACTGTCGCGTTAGATGCTTATAAACAAGGCGGTGCAAAACAAGCTATCCAACCGATGCAGAACTTTATCAAAAACCACCCAAATGGGATTTATATCGGTAATGCATACTTCTGGCTTGCAGAATTTTACCTCGCAGTAGAACCCGTAAATTACACAGCAGCAAAACAAAATTACACGACTGTTGTGAATCAATATCCAAACTCAGCTCGCGCATCTCGTGCCTTATATCAGCTCTACAGCATTGCAAAGGAAGTCGATAAAAATACAGCGCAAGCTAACCAATACAGAACCAAGCTACTAGCTCAATACCCTCAATCTGAAGAAGCAAAGTTTATTCAGAAAAAATAAAAACTCGGGTACAGGAGTCATAAAAAAGCCAGTTCATTGAACTGGCTTTTTTTATCGCGATCAAATCAAGCTTACTTGATATCGGCTTGAGATTTTAAATATGCCGTGTAGTCTTCTAGAACCTGCTGACCACGGAATTGTTGATACAACTGTTTTAATTCCAACAACTCTTTTTCTGGCAAGCTACTCGCCACACTACTATCCACATTTGAAACAGCAACGATAACGAGTTCATTTGGCAATTTCGCCGTTGTTGCAGACCACATCCCTTCCTTACTTGGCGCAGGAATGCTAAATGCAGCACGTTCAATCGCACGCTTTAAACCATGTGAGCGAGCAAAAGTACCTGCACTCTCAAAATTGACTTGTGACTTCGCAACAACTTGTGCAGCAGGCTGAGTTTTGAAATCAGCAAGGATAGATGCCATTTTTGCCTGAGCAGCTTTATAGGCTTTCTGTTCTACTACCTTTGCTTTAACTTCAGTAGTCACTTCAGATAATGGTTTAATTCCTGCTGAGTGATAATCACGAACTTTAATCCAGATTGAATCACCATTCGCCAATTGAATATTTGATGATGCGTTACGATCACCATTTTTCACATCATCACTAAATAGTTTCACTTTAACATTCAAATCACTCAAGATAGGATGTTGTGTTGCCAAAGTAATCGCTTTTGCAGATTCAACACGTGCAGCTTTGACTTCTTGTGCAACAACCTCTAGTGAATCACTCCCCACAACCATTTCGTTTAAGTTGTTGACCGTATCACTAAACAGATTTGCGGCTTTAGTTTTCTCAACTTCAGCAGTTAGACGTGCTTTTTCTGATTCAAATGACGGAATATTTACTGTTGGTACCTGCACTTCAATAATGTGATAACCATACTGCGTTTTTACAGGCTTAGAAACCTGACCATTTTTTAAAGTGTTTACAGCATTATCAAAATCAGCAGAGAAAGCTCCAGGCGCATAAGCACTTACCAAACCACCTTGATTTTTAGAACTCGGATCTTCCGAATATTGGCTTGCAGCTTGAGCAAATGTCATACCCGATTGAATTTTCGCGTAAACATCATTAATCAATTTCTGTGCTGCAGCATCATCACGCTCATCCGTCGTTACTAAGATATGCTTCACTTCACGCTTCACACTTTGCTGCTGTTTTTCTACAAACGCTGCATAAGCCTGTTGTAAGTCTGCATCAGTAACAGCTAAATTAGCTTGTTCTAATAATGCTGGGCTTAAAACCACATAATCCACATCAACACTTGCAACTTGCTTGAATTCATTTTTATGCTTGTTGTAGTAGTCAGTGATTTCTTGAGTTGATGCTGTAACACCCTTTTTATAATCATCTAGCTTGATGCTTGCCAAGTGCAATGTACGTTGCTCTGTTTGCAAATTCGCAAGTTGCTGTAAATCAGACTTACTTACCAATGCATTGTCCATCAGACTCGATGAGATCATTTTAAGAGCATGATCTTGACGCAAACTCGAAATGAGAGCCTGATTCGTTAAACCAACTGAGCGTAGATAGTTCTCATAAAGCTGTTGCGAGAATTGTCCATTTTGCTGAAAGCTTGGTTGCTGCGCCAACATCTGTTCAAGTTGCGCATCACTCAAAGAGATACCCAGTTTTTCAGCCTGCTGAGACAATAAGCTACGTGCCACAAGTGCATCCATCGCTCTTTCTTGAATCGCTGACAGATTCAACAATGACTCATCACCTTGAACCAAGGCCAAATATTGATCTTTATAATTCTTGATTGCACTTTCTAATTCTTTATTAGAAATATCTTGACCATTTACCGATTTGGCAACATCTGCTTTATTGCCACCGCTAAAATATCCTTCAATACCGACAAGAGCTAAAGGGGTCAAAAACAAAACTAACAGGACTTTGCCAAGCCAACCTTTAATGACCGTACGAAATGATTCCATAAATATTCCAATATTTAATTCCGGGGCAATTTTAACTTAAAAAACAAAGTGAATGAATGCCGAATGAAGATCAAATTAACTTTTTCATTGGATAAATAAAAAACGCACCC
Organism: Acinetobacter haemolyticus; assembly: GCF_003323815.1. NCBI lineage: Bacteria > Pseudomonadati > Pseudomonadota > Gammaproteobacteria > Moraxellales > Moraxellaceae > Acinetobacter > Acinetobacter haemolyticus. The sequence continues at coordinate 1,557,428 of NZ_CP030880.1, read as the reverse complement.
AAAATGGTGCGTTTATTGATTTAGAAAGATTACGCAACCGAATCTTTTAAACCCTTACCAGCTTTAAAGCTAGGTACTTTGCTTGCTTTGATTTGAAGCTCTTCACCAGTTTTAGGATTACGACCAGTACGTGCAGCACGTTCTTTTACGCTAAAAGTACCAAAACCAACTAAAGTAACCGTATCACCCTTTTTAAGTGCTTCAGTGATTGATGCAATTGTCGCATCGAGTGCTTTACCAGCATCCGACTTAGACACTCCCCCTTTTTCAGCAATCGCATCAATTAATTCTGATTTATTCATGATAAAAAATATCCTCTTAATATCGTTTGTTAAGATCCAAGGCTATAGTTTAAAAGGCCATGCAGCCTTTATAGCAATGCTTTAGGGGAGAACGCAATACTAGAAAGGCTTTTTTAATTAAAATAAATACCGAAATACGACATAAACGGACGAGTTACTTGCAATTTTTTTACTTTTTATTCAATTTAGCCTTCAATTGATCATTTTCTTCAATTAAAGCGTCCACCTTAATGTGAAGCTGTACTAACAGTTGTTCGATATGTTGAAGGTCTTTTGGTGTCACTAAACCAATACGATTCAGCGAGTGATTTACACCACTATCTAAAATCTTTTCAACCTTATCTTTGGTATCTGTTACCGACTCTTTTGCTTTCTCGGTTACCTTACCGACAGTGTTATCTGCAAAATCGACAGTTTTAGACTCAAGCTCCTCACCCACCTTGACTAAAGAGTCGAATAATTTGTTGCCCTCTTCTTCTGCACGCGAAAAAGCGCCTAAACCAGCTAGCCAGATCTGTTGTGTATACTTTTTAAAATCGAGTGCAGATTTCTTAGAACTCTTTGATTTTGACTTGGTTTTTGCTTCAGTATCTTCACTAGCATTGTCTATATTTGTATTATCCATGAACCATCACTCCTAAGCTCGTTACAAACAGCATGTCGTATTTAACCATAAAAATGTTTTTATAATATCAAAGTTAGGACTTGATCGTTTTAAAAAACTGTTCTACAAAGCAATATAGTCATGTAAATTATTTTTAACAATTGGGTAAGGATACTCAAGATTTACTAGACTTGATATTTTGTTATTTATTTTTTGGCAAGGAAAAAGAGATTTATGATTGATACGCAACAAAGACATAAACATCCGCATTTGTTGCTAAACATTGTCATCATTGTTTTAGAAACTTTTTTTTCCTTCATCTTGACGCATGATGCTGGGCTGCGTTTGCAAACGAAAAAGCTAATTGATGATAAAATTACTATTCGAATTAACAGCTATATTCCTTTCTTTGACTTTTACATTCAGTTCACGGAAAAAGGTTTACTGTTTGACATGAAAGCCTTGGATCGAAAAATTGACCTTGAAATCAATTGCACTCTGATCGATTTGATTAAAATTTTTGTTCTAAATAATCAAAAAAGTATTTCTAATCTTCGTATTTTAGGAGATTCGACTTTAGCCGAACAATTCACAGATCTCATTCCTCACTTTACCTTATCTAGTATCTTGGTGAACTGGAGACAATGGTTTAATGCATTTGATGATGATGCTGACACCATCGCATCCCAACATCGAATCGCTCCTCTTTTGGAAAAAATCGATCAACAACGCTCTGAAATCAACACGTTATTGGTTGAGGTAAAACAATACCAAAATCGCATTCATCGACTTCAAAAACGTCAACGTATGATCAATATTGCTTTTGTGACACTAAGCTTTATTTTAGTTGCCATTTTTGTATATAATATGTGGATACAATAATTCCAAAATATTTTACTTTTCACACGCATAATGGCAATTAAAAAACTTGACTATTTTAGTCGGAATTCATAAAATTTAGACATCTAGTCTATTCATGTGTATCGAATCATGCGCCTAACAACTCGCGGTCGTTACGCAGTGACTGCTCTACTTGATTTAGCTTTGCAGCCAACTGAACAAACGATCACGCTTGCGGAAATAGCAGCACGCCAATCCATCTCAGTCGCTTATTTAGAACAGTTATTCGCAAAACTTAAGCGTCACGGGTTAGTTTCAAGCGTTCGCGGTGCAAATGGTGGATATCACCTTGCACGCAATGCAAGTGAAATTACTGTGCTAGAAATCATTGAAGCCGTAAATGAAACTGTCGATGCAACGCGTTGTGACCATAAAGGTAACTGCCAAAATGGTGCAATGTGTTTAACGCATGACTTATGGCAAGACCTCTCCCACCATATTGCCGATTATCTTGCGAAAATCACTCTTGCTGACCTGATTGCGCGTGACAATGTTCAAACTGTTGCGTTACGTCAGAACTCACCAAGTTTAGATTCAGCCCTTCTATCGGTTACAGGTATTTGACATGAAACGTCCAATTTATCTAGATTACGCAGCAACCACTCCTGTACTGCCTGAAGTTGCAGAACGTATGATGGAATGTTTAACGTTCGAAGGGACTTTTGGTAACCCTGCGTCGCGCTCACATGCATATGGCTGGCAAGCTGAAGAAAAAGCCGAATATGCACGTGAACAAGTCGCAAATCTTATCAAAGCAGATCCTCGTGAGATCGTTTGGACTTCGGGTGCGACTGAATCGGATAACCTAGCATTAAAAGGTATTGCCCAATTCTACGGCTCTAAAGGCAAACACATCATTACAAGTAAAATCGAACACAAAGCAGTGTTAGATACTTGCCGTGAACTTGAAGAACAAGGCTTTGAGATTACTTATTTAGAGCCAGAACCACGTACTGGCTTAATTACCCCAGAAATGGTTCAAGCGGCTTTACGTCCAGATACTATCCTTGTATCACTGATGATGGTGAACAACGAAATTGGCACAGTAACAGATGTCGCTGCAATCGGTGAACTCACCCGCGCAAACAAAACCTTCTTCCATGTCGACGCTGCTCAAGCTGCTGGTAAAGTAGAAATTGATCTTTCTACGATGAAGGTTGATTTAATGAGTTTTTCTGGTCATAAGATTTATGGTCCGAAAGGAATTGGTGCATTATTTGTTCGTCGCAGCCCTCGTGTTCGCTTAAAAGCGCAAATGCATGGTGGCGGTCATGAACGTGGTATGCGTTCTGGTACTTTAGCGACTCATCAAATTGTTGGTATGGGTGAAGCGTTTGAGCTTGCTGGAAAAATGATGCAAGCAGAACAAGAACGTATTCGCAAATTACGTGACAAACTTTGGAATGGTTTACAAGACCTTGAACAAGTGTTCTTGAATGGCCACCCGACTCACAACGTTGCAAACTATCTTAATGTCAGCTTCAACTTTGTTGAAGGTGAATCATTGATGATGGCACTCAAAGATGTTGCTGTATCTAGTGGTTCAGCATGTACATCTGCAACTTTAGAGCCATCATACGTTTTACGTGCTTTAGGTTTGTCTGATGAGTTAGCGCACAGCTCGATCCGTTTTAGTTTTGGTAAATACACGACTGAAGCAGATATTGACCACGTGTTAACAATCACCAAAGCTGCTGTAGAGAAACTACGCGAACTTTCTCCGCTTTGGGATATGTATAAAGAAGGTATTGACCTTTCTACAGTTGAATGGGCTGAACACTAATTCATTGAATTCTTCATTGAAAATAGCGTTTAAACCCTCATATTAATATTAGGCTGACCCCGAGGTTTGGAGAAGCGACATGGCTTATAGTGAAAAAGTAATTGATCATTACGAAAACCCTCGTAATGTAGGCGTTTTGGATAAAAATGCAGAAAATGTAGGTACTGGCATGGTGGGTGCACCAGCTTGTGGCGACGTTATGCGTTTACAGATTCAAGTTGATGATAATGGTGTAATTGAAGAAGCTCGCTTCAAAACTTACGGCTGTGGTTCTGCAATTGCATCAAGCTCTCTTGTAACCGAATGGTTAAAAGGTAAGACGCTTGATGAAGCTCAAGCAATCAAGAATATTGATATTGCAACTGAGCTTGCGCTTCCACCAGTAAAAGTTCACTGTTCAGTATTGGCTGAAGATGCAATTAAGGCTGCGATTGAAGACTATCGTGGCAAAAAAGCGAAAGCTTAATTGATTACCGAAGATACATTGGAGTTTTCATGATCCATTTAACTGAAAATGCTGCGACTCACATCAGCAATTACCTGCAAAATCGTGGTAAGGGTGAAGGCATTCGTGTTGGTGTGAAAACTTCGGGTTGTTCTGGATTGGCTTACGTTCTTGAGTTTGTCGATGATGTCGACACACATGATGAAGTATTTGAGCAATTTGGTGTCAAAGTTTTTGTAGACCCAAAAAGCCTAGTTTATCTCGAAGGTTTAGAGATGGACTATGTAAAAAATGGTCTAAACGAAGGTTTTGAGTTTAACAACCCAAACCAAAAAGGTGAATGTGGTTGCGGTGAATCATTTACTGTTTAATCATTCAATTTTTATCTAAAGTCAAAAATCTCTCTGAATCCCCCTTTTACAGGGGGACTTCCACAAATGATATAGCATCATTTAATTTGTGAAGCCCTTCCTTTTTTTGTAAAGAAGGTTGAGAGGGATTTAAAACGGAATTCATCTCCCATGAATCATTTTGAGTTGTTCCAATTACCAGAAGCACTCGATATCGATTTAGCAGCTTTAAAAAAGCAATTTTTAAGTTTGCAACAGCAATATCATCCAGACAAAGCGATTGATAAAGATCAAGCTTTGATTATGTCTAGCGACATCAATCAAGCCTATAAAGTGCTTTCACAGGTTGATAGCCGCGCTGCATATTTGCTGAGTTTAAAAAAGCAGGATCATCACCTCGATCAGTCCATTAGTGATTTTGAGTTCTTACAATCAGCACTTGAAATGCGCGAACAACTCGATGAAGCCGCATCGCCCGATCAACTTCGGACATTAAAAATCGAAGTGCAGCAATGGATTGATAGCTTAATTCGAGAGTTTAAACTAGATTATGCCGATGAAGATTGGGCTGAAGCTCGCGATACCGTTCGTAAATTACGTTTTTTCCAACGTGTAATGAATGATATTGATAAAGCTGAAGATCGTATGCTAGATGAAGAAGAAAGCTTTGATCTAGATGATGATTTTTAATCCGCTGTTACTGATTATTTTCAAGGGATATCTCACGCATGGCACTTTTGCAAATTGCTGAACCTGGTCAATCAACCGCACCGCATCAACATCGTATTGCGATCGGTATCGACTTAGGGACAACCCACTCTTTAGTGGCGACAGTGCTATCGGGAAAACCGAAAGTTCTACAAGATGACAAAGACAGAGTTCTTTTACCGTCTATTGTTCACTATGCGAAAGACTCAACTACGTTTGGTTATGAAGCCAAACCATTTATGTTGACTGACCCCAAAAACACAGTTGTCTCTGTAAAGCGTTTTATGGGTCGTTCGCAAGCTGATATTAAGTTTCAGCACCCATACACACTTGTTGGTGCAGAAAATGAAATGCCTGCTTTTGAAACTATTGCTGGTCGAAAAACACCAGTTGAAGTTTCGGCTGAAATTTTAAAACAACTGAAAGACCGTGCAGAAGCGAGTCTAAATAATCCCATAAATGGTGCGGTGATTACTGTTCCTGCTTATTTTGATGAAGCTCAACGTCAAGCAACACGCGATGCTGCACAACTTGCAGGATTGAATGTTTTACGCCTACTCAATGAACCAACTGCCGCCGCAGTCGCTTATGGTCTTGATCAAGAAACCAATCTAAGTACCGATCGAAACTATGTGATTTATGATTTAGGTGGTGGCACATTTGACGTATCCATATTACGTTTTTCACAAGGTGTTTTTGAAGTTCTCGCAACAGGCGGACACACTGCCTTAGGTGGTGATGACCTTGATCGCTTAATCGTAAAATGGGCAAAAAAACAGCTCAACATCACGACACTAAGTGATGAAGAATATGCTGTTTTCGTGGTTGCTGCGCGTCAAGCCAAAGAATATTTAACAGATCACGAATCAACTGAATTAAAGTTATTAGATGATCGTCTAACTTTAGATCGCCAAACTTTTGAATCAATTATTCAAGTTGCGCTCGATAAAACTACAAGTGTATGTAAACGCGTATTACGTGATGCCAAACTTGAATTAGATGATATCGAACATGTTGTGTTGGTGGGTGGTTCTACTCGCTCTTACGCTGTACAAAATTCAGTACGTGAATTATTTAAACGCGAACCGTTATGTACCATCAATCCAGATGAAGTCGTTGCAATCGGTGCATCTATTACTGCCAATCAATTGATTGGTAATAGTCAAGATGGTTCATTATTACTAGACGTGACCCCTCTCTCTCTTGGATTAGAGACAATGGGTGGTTTAGTTGAGCGTTTAATTTCTCGCAATACAGCGATTCCTGTTGCCCGTCGACAAGAATTTACCACCTATCAAGATGGTCAAACTGCCATGTTGATTCATGTGGTACAAGGCGAGCGCGATTTGGTGGAACATTGTCGCTCTTTAGGGCGTTTTGTATTACATGGCATTCCTCCAATGACTGCTGGTCAAGCTCGTATCGAAGTTACCTTCCAAGTGGATGCTGATGGTTTACTCACCGTATCTGCAAAAGAAACGACTTCTGGTGTACAAGCGCAGATTGATATAAAACCCTCTTATGGTTTATCCGCAGCTGACACGGAGCGATTGTTAGTAGAGGGTTTCCAGCATGCTGAAGAAGACAAAAATCTTCGCCATTTGCAAGAAACCAAAGTTGAAGCTCAGCGTGAACTTGAAGCCTTAGAACAAGCCCTAAAGGTAGATAAAGATTTACTCTCCCAGCAGCAAGCGCGTGATTTAATTCTTGCTGCAGAAGCCTTGAAAGCTCGTCTGAAAACAGATGAACTCGAAGCGATTGAACACGCTGTTCAGCAACTTAAAACTCACAGCGATGCCTTTGCTGCACTTCGCATGAACCGACATATTGACCATGCCTTAAAAGGTACAAAACTTGAAGATTGGTCAAACTCAAACTAAAGGTATAGGTGATCAATATGCCACGTATTAAAGTTCTTCCTCATGCACAAATTTGCCCTGAAGGTGCAGAATTTGAAGTAGAACAAGATGCTAATTTGTGCCAAAGCTTACTTAAGCAAGGCATCAAAATTGAACATGCATGCGATATGTCGTGTGCTTGCACAACATGCCATGTAGTTGTTCGTAAAGGCTTTGATAGCTTAGAAGAAATGAATGACGTTGAGGCTGATTTACTTGACCGTGCATGGGGACTTGAGCCCGACTCTCGCCTATCATGTCAAGTTATAGTGGTTGACGAAGATCTAGAGATTGAGATTCCTAAATACACCATCAATCATGCTTCTGAAAATCACTAACTGACTTTCAAAAATAAAAAAACCTCATTAATACAATGAGGTTTTTTTATGGGTATTAACAAGTTAAGGTTTTATTTCATCATCCAAACTTAACCTTGGAACACCCTGCGCATTGGTGATCTTTTGTTGAGTCTTAATTCGATCAATCATCATTTCTAAGATTTCAACAAGTTCAGGATATTCATAATTCTGTACTTCTTCCAAATTTAATACCAGATGGAAGCCTTTGTAATCGTAATCAAACCATTTTTGTGTATCAGATTTCTTACCAGTGAATTTTTCCATCACTTGCCAAGTTTTAACAGGACCTTGAATCCCTTTTAAATAAATTGGCACTTTAGGTACACATAAAAATTCATTTTTAATCAGTTGATGTGTGTCATCAGCAATTAAGATTTCATCAACTTCAGCCGCTGACTGCAAACGTGCTGCTAAATTTACATCACGGCCAACAATGGTGTAAGCCATACGATGTGAAGCACCATAATTCCCAACGTGACAATAACCTGTACTAATCCCCATCCGAATATGCAGTGCTGGATAACCCATTTTCTTCCATCGCTCACGTAGCAATTTCATTTGCTGACGCATTGCAATCGCCATTTCCACACAAGATTTTGCATCTTGCTCAGTCCCTTGCGAGTTTGGATCACCAAAGAAGATTAAAATTGCATCTCCCATGAATTTATCAACAGTGGCTTCATACTGCTTCGCGATTTCAGTCATATGACTTAAATAGTCATTAAGTAAAAATGCCAAATCATCTGGAATCAGCGTCTCTGAAAGCTCAGTAAAGCCTTGAATATCAGAAAAGAAAATCGTTAGTTTTTTACGTTTATATTCAATTTTCGCCTCAGCTTCACCACGCATAATGGATTGCCACAATTGCAATGGTGCATACCGACTTAATTGATTCGCAAAAGCAATATAACGCGTCATTTGATTATGATAATGCTGACGCTGTTGACCGAGGATATTAAGACGACGATGCTGGTAATAGTTACCAATCACAATAAAAACCATTAACCCAAGTAAACTCACTACAGTCAACTCTGGATTAGTAGGTTCAAAATATTGCTCAGCACCAAAGATGAAGAAAGTACTGAAATAAAAGGTAATAACACCGATCAACCCAATTAAACAAGAAACCATTAAAGAGATTTTATTGTTTAATCCAACATACAATAAGGCAAATAGAATAACAAAAGTTGGAACTAGACTCAGATGTAAAGCGGCTAAAATAATTGCTACTATGATTGCTTCATTGGCAAAAAATACGTTCTTCTCAGTTTGTTTATCGTATTTGTATTGCAGCCATTTTTCCAAGCGCGGACAAAGCAAAAAATAAATCAATAATAAAGGGAGGATATAAAGTTGATAGTTAGCAGTCGATGAGGTAAATGTATAAATTACCAAAATAAGTGACAAGATCGAATATCCCATCAAACGATGAAAATATGCGAACTGTCTAGGTTCTTTATCAATCAACCTATCTAGCGGCACTCTATCCTCCTTTTTTATTATAGAATACTGTTATTCTTCTATTTTTGGATCAGTCCATGCGCCAATCAAACGGCATATCGCCTTGTCCACGTAATGCTAACATCAGCGTCTGACGCATATGTGCAAGTACATCGCTATTGTATGGTACTGCTGCTGTTCCCCAGACTGGTTTAGGCCATGCCACGTCATTTTGATAACGTACAACATGATGAAAATGCAATTGTGGTACAACATTTCCTAAAGCGGCAACATTCATTTTATCCGCACGGAATACGCGAGATAGTTGGCTCGATAACCAGCTAGATTCACGTAGAAATTGTTCTTGATCTGCTTGGCTAAGTTCATAAAGTTCTGTAACACCTGGTACGCGTGGTACAAGGATCAACCAAGGAAATTGCATATCATTCATTAAACGACATGTTGAAAGCGGGAAGTCGCCTACAAAAAATGTATCTTGAGCAAGTTGTGGATGCAAACTAAACATATCTTTATAAATGATGCAGAATAATGATGATCAATACTATCACATCAGTTCTGATGTGAGTATTCTTCATCAGTCGTTTGATTACAAATAACAATGATTTTCCTCACTTATTATCGGAGGAATCATTGATATTTTACCTTTACTTAAAATAAAGCATGTTTTTTAAGCTATACATTCAATTCATTGAGCAACTTATTCAACAAATCGACAATAAATTGGATGCGTTTATCATATTCTGCAAGTTGCACAGTCACTTTCAAACGCTGCCCGCCTTCCATCCGATAATAGGTCGGATTTTTCTGCATAAGCTGAATGATGCTGATCGCTTGCACTGGTGTATCTGGTGAAAATTCGATATAACCACCATTACTATTGATATCAATTTTGGTGATTCCTAACTGTTCTGCTCTTAAGCGAATCTGATGTACGCTAAACAGCTGTTTTACCGGTTGCGGTGGAATACCAAAACGATCAATCAACTCCATACGAATATTATCAAGTTTCTCTTGGCTATCGGTGTTACTGATACGCTTATAGAATAATAATCGCTGGTGTACATCTCCCAAATATTCATCAGGAATCAATGCAGGCATATGCAAATTGATTTCAGCAGTTAATGACAATGGCGCATCGAAATTAGGTGTTTTACCCTTTTGAATAGCTTTGGTCGCTTTCTCAAGCATTTCCATATACAAGCTATAACCAATTGCCTGCATCGAACCACTTTGTTGTTCACCCAATAATTCACCTGCTCCACGAATTTCTAAATCTTCGGTCGCCAACATAAAACCAGCACCTAAAGTCGAAGCACGTTGAATTGCATCTAGGCGTTTCTCTGCGTCACCTTTGAGATGCTTAATAGATGGGACAAGTAGGTAAGCATAAGCTTGATGATGTGAACGGCCTACACGACCACGTAATTGGTGTAATTGTGCAAGTCCCAACTTATCTGCGCGTTCGATGATAATCGTATTGGCATTTGGGACATCGATCCCTGTTTCAATAATCGTTGAGCACACCAATACATTGTAGTCTTTGTGATAGAACTGCTGCATCACTTGTTCAAGCTCACGTTCACGCATTTGTCCATGCGCAACTGCCACTCGCGCTTCAGGAACTAGATGACGGATATTTTCTGCCGCACGTTCAATTGTTTCGACTTCATTATGCAAGAAATAAACTTGACCTCCACGTAACAGCTCACGCAGTATAGCCTCTTTGATTGAATCATCTGTATGTTCTTGCACAAAGGTTTTCACCGCCAAACGGCGTGCAGGTGGTGTTGCGATAATCGATAAATCACGCATACCTGAGAAAGCCATATTCAAGGTACGTGGAATAGGCGTCGCAGTTAAGGTCAGCATATCAACATCCGCACGCAATGCCTTAATCCGCTCTTTGTCACGAACACCAAAACGGTGCTCCTCATCAACAATCATAAGTCCCAGATTATTGAATTGAATATTCTCTTGTAGAATTTTGTGCGTACCCACCACAATATCTACTTTGCCATCCGCCAAATCTTCTATAATTTTTAAGTGCGTTTTATTGCTACCAAAGCGTGAAAGTACCTCGATTCGTACTGCCGTATCCGCAAAGCGATCTTTAAATGACTCATAATGTTGCTGTGCAAGTAATGTGGTCGGCACTAATACCGCAACTTGCTTACCATTTTGTACTGCTACAAATGCTGCCCGCATCGCAACTTCTGTTTTTCCAAAACCAACATCTCCACAAACTAAGCGATCCATAGGTTTGGCAAGCTGCATATCATGCAATGTTGCTTCGATCGCATTTGCCTGATCCAAAGTTTCTTCATAAGCAAAACCACTAGCAAATTGCATATATGCAATATGATCAAGTTCAAAAGAAAATCCAGGTTTGGACTGACGACGCGCTTGGATATGTAATAATTCAGCAGCTACATCGTGGATCTGTTCTAAGGCTTTACGCTTGGCCTTACTCCACGCATCCGTTCCTAATTTGTGCAATGGTGCAAGATCAGGATCACCACCACTGTAACGACTAATTAAATGCAAGTTAGTGACGGGTACATAAACCTTAGCCGCATCAGCATAATCAAGTTGTAAAAACTCATGGTCTTGATCATCAATTTCTAAAGTGATTAATCCTGCATAGCGCCCTACGCCATGATCAATGTGAACCACAGGTGCACCAATGCTCAGTTCGGTTAAACTGCGAATCAAAAACTCTTCAGAAACTTCTTGCTGACGTTTACGGCGACGTTGTACCACCCGATGTTCATATAACTGATTTTCAGAAATGACAGATAACTGATCTGTTAGGAGCAAACCACGATCTAAAGGAGCACTTGTAATCGCAACTTTGAGTTTATCTTTTTGGAACTGAGCAAAACTTTCTACCGTTTGGATTTCACCTAGAACTGATCGCAAAGCATCTTTTAAAGTTTCTCGTCGACCTGCACTTTCAGCCACCAACAAAACAGGAAATTTACTTTGATCAATGTAGTCTTTGACCGCCTGAAATGGTTGTTCTTTTTTTGGATCAACTGCAAGTTTAGGTGGTTGCTCGGAAGCAAGATTTAACACCCCAGATTTTAAATCTAAAACATCAGGTGAAGCGATAATACGAGGTAATTGATTTAATGCTTGTAGTACATGATTAGGCATTAAAAATAAATCTTCGGGAGGTAGGATCGGTTGATCAATGTTGTGACGACGATCTTCATAACGACGTACAACTTCTTTCCAAAAGTTGATTAACTCATCTTCAATCTCATTATTTGTAATGACAATGCAATTTTTTGGTAAGTATGCTGTGAACATACTTTGTGCTTCCATCACCTTCTTATCGAAAAACAAAGGCAAATAGAATTCTAACCCTGGGGTCGCAATTCCTTCGAGGACATCTTGATAAATGGGATTTTTCTTTGGATTTGCTGTTGGAAAACTCTCAGCATAGCGGTCTCTAAAAGTTGAACGACCTTCTTTGAGTGGAAACTCTTTGGCAGGTAAAACAGTAAAGTTTTTCAAAGACTCCGTCGTACGTTGTGTTTCTGGATCAAAGAATTTTAGGCTTTCAATTTCATCATCGAATAAATCTATACGAATCGGTTGTTCCTGTCCCGAAGCAAAAATATCCATGATGCTACCGCGAACAGCAAACTCACCATGATCGTAAACGGTATCAACCAAACGGTACCCTGCTTGTACGAGCTGTTTTTTCTGTGTTTCTAAATCAAGCTTTTGTCCAACTTTAATATCAAAGTGCTCACCAACCACCCATGAATATGGTGCAACACGTTGCGCTAAAGTACTTGCGGAAATCAACAAAATACCTTTCTGCGGCATATTGGACAAAATAGCCAAGCGCTCTGAGACAATATCCTGATGTGGAGACAAACGGTCATAAGGCAAGATTTCCCAATCGGGAAAAATTGTAGGTTTAATACCATAAAACTCAAGCTCACTTTCCAGTTGAGCTAAATGCTGATTATTCCTTGCCACAATGACGTATAGATTTGAACTTTGGGTCGCAATTTCTTTAAATAATAGTGCTGCCGACGATCCCAGTAATGAGCCAATCCAACGCTTTTCGCCTGCTTTGAGTTGTTGTAGATTTAATTGAGAAATTTCTTGCTGAAACATAGAGAAAGTCGTGCAATTTATAATGACAAGTGACTTATTTTAGCATGATGTTTTTTATGTTGATATGAATCCTAAAATAAGACTAACGGGATTTTTCTCAAGTGAATGGTCTATCAACCGAAATAGTAGTCGAGTTAAATTTGTTATAACACAAAGCATTGTAAATTGAATCTAATCTTACAGTTATATGGTTTCTTAAAAAGCAGAGATATTATTTAAACGATATAATTATTTTATTTTCTAATAACATTATCAGGTGCAATATAAATTTCTGCCTCATCACCTTGAACAGTAGCACCCTTCATCAAGTGATAAAGAGTGCTATCTAACGATCTCATTATTATGATGCAAATTTTGCATTTGGGAAGAAACGATTTTCTACAGTGTCATAACACCATTGGAAGATAAAGGTATAGACCAAAATACATAAGGTTAAACCGATATCCAAAATAAACGCTTCAACGATCGTCATATTCATCATATAAGCAATCATTGGAACTGTCGCGATTAACAAACCACCTTCAAATCCAACTGCATGCAAAATACGTACTGGTACAGTTCTTTCCCAATTGTATTTAAGCTCAATTTTCTCAAAATAATTATTAAAAATCATGTTCCAAATCACTGAAACAACTGCCATAAACACACCTAATGTTCCTGTTACTTCCATCGGCATGTCAAAAATAAAACTTAACGCAATTGCGATGATGACCAATAAAATCACTTCATAGACAATCGCATGAATGAGTCTTCTTTTGGAAATCAACATTTCTATAACACTCTCTTGTTTGGATATTTGCCATTTTATTTTTATAATTTTGATTAATCCAATCAGGTTCTTTCAGTTTTTTTGACAAATGAACATTAATCAAGAACAACTCATCATGTTTCAAACCGTCATGGAAACAGGCTCATTTTCTGCGGCTGCACGCAAGTTGGGCAAAGTCCCTTCTGCGGTAAGCATGTCGATTGCTAACCTAGAAATTGATTTAAATCTCAACTTATTTGAGCGAGTGGGACGTGAACCAACTCCTACGTCTGAAGCAATGGTGTTATATGAAAAAACACAACAGTTGCTGATTGAAATGAATCAATGGAAACAACATGCGCATGCGCTCAGCACAGGTTTAGAGTCCACATTAAACATTGTGGTTGTATCCGAACTATTGCATACCAATTGGACAGACTACATTACCCTACTTGAGCAAAATTTTCCGAGTCTCGCGATTAATATCGTATCTGCTCCGCAAGAAGATGCTTTACACATGTTGCTGGATCAGTCAGCGCAATTGGCTTTGATGTTTGAACGTGAACAATTAGACAGTCGTGAGCAGTTTGTTGAACTTAAAAGAGAAGCGTTAGTACCTGTTATCTCGAATATTCATCCACTGGCTCAACTTGAACAAGTATCTTTTGAGCAAATGGTTCAAACCCGTCAAATCGTAGTTGCGAGCAGAGATAACAGGATTAAACCTGAATTACTTTTTGCTAAAGATTACTGGCGTACCGACAACCATCATTCAGCGTGCATGATGATTGTTCGAAATTTGGGCTGGGGTGTTCTCCCCTTAGAAATGTTTAATGAAAACCCTGAGTTAAAGAAAAAATTAAAAATTTTGAAGCTTTATGATTTCACACCAAAATTTGAATATTTTGTAGACCTCGTCTGGAGTCGAGAAAGTGAACTTGGTGCAGCTGCAAGGTTTCTGATTGAGTACATCCGAGATCAACGTCAGAAAAATGAACCTTAAAAAGCATGCAACAATAAGACATGTCATCACAAGTGACGCTTTGCTTTCTTGAATTGTGTGTTATAAATGAGAATACCACTATATTTGTTTAAGTAAGAACGTTATATCAATGACTCAAACCGCATTAAACCAATTAAAGAATTTTACAACTGTTGTAGCTGATAGCAGTGACCTTGAAGCAATTAAAAAATTTCGTCCGCTTGATGCAACAACAAATCCTTCATTAATCACAGCAGCAGCTGAACAACCAGAAAGTAAAGAACTCATCGAAGATGCTTATTTACAAGCAAAAAAAGAAGGTTATGAAGCTGATGAACTGATCGAACGTACGATTGATATTTTAACTGTCAAGTTTGGTGTTGAGATTTTAAAGTTAATTGACGGTCGTGTTTCTACAGAGGTTGATGCTTTACTTTCTTATGACACAGAGGCAACAATTACTAAAGCTAGAGAGCTTTCAAAGCTATACCAAAGCTATGGCATCGAACAGTCACGCATCCTAATCAAGATTGCTTCTACATGGGAAGGTATTCAAGCTGCTAAAGTTTTAGAAGCTGAAGGGATTCCATGTAATCTGACTTTATTGTTTGGTTTACATCAAGCACAAGCTTGTGCAGATGCAAACGTTACGCTTATCTCTCCATTTGTTGGACGTATTTTAGATTGGTACAAAAAAGCAGAAGGCGTCGATGCTTATCCAATCGAAAAAGATCCAGGCGTACTCTCTGTTAAGAAAATTTATAATTATTACAAGCAACAAGGTATCCCAACACAAGTCATGGGAGCAAGCTTCCGTAGCACGGCACAAGTACTGGGCTTAGCTGGTTGTGATTTACTGACAATTGCACCAAATTTACTGGCACAATTAGAACAAGATCAACAACACGTTAATGCTCAACTGACTGTAGAAGCAGCACAACAAGCTGAAAAAATTGAGCGCTCTGAACAAACTAAAGAAAGCTTCAAGGCTGAACTTGAACAAGACTTAATGGCATTCCAACTGTTGCAAGGTGGAATTGATGGCTTTATCAAAGCTCGAAATCAATTAAGTTTGTTACTTCGTCAATCTTTTGGTGTTGATGCTGAAATCAGTCCATAATTAGCTGATTTTTCACCTATTAAAAACCGATTTTTGCTATATTAGTGAGGGTCGGTTTTTTTATTGAGTTCATCGTGTTTGGTATCACAGATTTAACTACTTATATTATCGGTACGATCTTAATCATTTTATTACCCGGCCCTAACTCCATCTATGTCATGTCTGTGGCCTCACGCTATGGTATACGTACTGGTTATGCTGCCGCTTGTGGTGTATTTACTGGCGATTTTATCTTAATCGTTTGTACTGTATTAGGCGCGGCATCGCTATTAAAAGCCTTTCCCATTTTGTTTGTAATTCTTAAATTAACTGGGGCCTGCTATCTTGCTTACTTAGGTTTTCAACTACTCCAAAGTGGCTATCAAACATGGAAAAAGCCACCTCATCATACAGAGTTGGCCGATTTACCTCGATTAGATAAAGTTCACCCTTATCGGACAGCACTTGGCATTAGTTTGTTGAATCCAAAAGCAATTTTATTTTTCTTATCATTCTTTGTGCAATTTGTTGAGCCAAGTTATCCCTACCCAATGATCAGTTTCTTGGTATTGGCATTGGTTCTACAAATCATCAGTTTTAGTTATCTAACCGCACTTATTTTTTCGGGCGTGAAATTAGCTGGCTTCTTTAGACATAACTATAAACTGGCTGCAAGTGGCGTATTCTTAGTCGGCATTTTATTTTTTGGATTTGGTTTAAGACTTGCAACTTCGACGATTTAATTAGACCTAGACGTATTTTTTATTTTTAAGGTGGACTGTGACCTTGGTTCATGTTCCATCTCCATCTTTTTGAATCAAATGATCAATTTATTCAATCATCTTTGAACTACGTTTTATGCTGTATAAACGGTATACTTTTCAATAAATTTTTTAATCAATAATAGATATATATAGATGCAACGCCTGATCCAAGATTTTTCGATTCCTGCTGTATTCGCTGGCTTTATCACATTTCTGATTGGTATTAGTGTTTCAGCAGTATTGGTGATTCAAGGGGCACAATCCCTCGGTGCAAATACTGCACAAATTAGTTCGTGGTTTTGGGCCTTAGGGTTAGCGATCGGACTTTCAGGTTTATTGTTATCTTGGAAATATAAATATCCTGTTGCTACAGCTTGGTCAACGCCCGGTATTGCCTTAATTATTGCATCTACTGGACATTATGATCTCTATGAAGCCATTGGTGCATTTGTCATCTGCGGAATTGCGATTGCGGTTGTTGGTTTTTCTGGTGTTTTTCAAAGATTATTGACTCATATACCAGCCAGCCTAACCTGTGCCATGCTTGCAGGGATTCTCTTAAAATTCGGTATACAAATCTTTAGTAGCTTAGAAACTCATCTAGGTTTTATCCTCAGCATGTTAGCGATTTACTTACTCTCAAAACGTTTATTTCCGCGCTATAGTATTGTGCTGACAGTCATTTTGGGTGCTGCGATTTGTCCACTATTTATTAGTTTTCAACTCGCACCGATCACTTGGTCATTGACACAGCCGGTGTGGATGCAGCCTTCATTTTCTTGGTCTGCGATCTTGGGCTTGGCTTTACCTTTATTTGTGATCAATATGACTTCGCAAAACCTACCCGGTATCGCGATGATTAAAAGCTATGGTTATCATCCTCACGTCAATCAACTTGTAGGCTGGACAGGTATCGCACATACTTTTTTTGCGCCATTTGGCTGTTTCTCAGTAAATTTGGCAGCGATCAGTGCCGCAGTAAGCTTGGATGACCAAGTGCATCCTGACCCAAGTAAGCGTTATATCGCAGGCATTAGTTGTGGTTTATTTTATATTTTGATGGGGCTGTTTGCGGCAACATTAGTTAGTTTACTGATGTCATTCCCACAAATTTTCATCGTTGCGCTTGCAGGCATCGCTCTTTTTGCAACGATTAGCCATAACATTGCTGTTGCTTTTGCCAATGTAGAAGAACGCGAAGCAGCATTACTTACGTTCTTATGTAGCGCGTCTGGTGTGCAATTTTTAGGGGTTGGTTCTGCATTTTGGGGGTTAATCCTTGGAATCGTTGTTTTAATTATCTTCAAATTTAAAAATAAGCCTTAAGTCAAAACTTAAGGCTTATCCATCACAAGACAATAAACTTTGGGCGTTATTTATTGTCTAAATTTTTATGTGCTTCATCGTCATTTAAAATCCGCCCTGCTTGTTGTGGTTGAATCAACGGAGCTGTTGGACGTGGCTGGTTATGTGAATATTGGAATCCCACACCAGCATAAACATCATCAGCTGCTATTTCTGTCTCAAAGCGTTCCTCATCTCGTTCACGAATTTCATGAGCAATGCGTCTTACTTCCTCTTGGTCAACACCAAGCTCCTTTAAGATCACGCCACCAAATTTAATTGCAGATTCAAAAGTTTCACGAATCATATAATCAACTTTGTGCTTCACTAAATAGAGTGAATGTTCTCTGTCATAAGAGCGTACAAGTAACTTTGCTAACGGAAACTCATGTCCTACCAGTTCGACGATCTTATTGGTTGTTTCCTTACTATCAACACAAACTACGATCGCTTGTGCTGTTGCAGCACCTGATGCATGCAAAATATCTAAACGCGCACCATCACCATAATAGATTTTAAAACCAAATCTTTCTGCATTTTGAATCATATCGATATCATTATCGATGATCGTTACATCTACACCGCGAGCCAATAACAACTGACTGGTTACTTGCCCAAAACGCCCGAAACCGATCATTAAAACACTGCCACTTAAACCGTCAGCGACACTCACATTATCTAACGAGATTGCATCTTTAGTCTCAGTAAATCGTTTAAATAAAATCCCAATAATCGGCGTCAAGACCATAGAAAGGACAACAATCGCAGTCAAATTTGATCTAGTCGTATTATCAATAACTTGTGCACTTACAGCAGCAGCAAACAACACAAAAGCAAACTCACCACCTTGTGCCATGAGTAAAGCTCGATCTAGAGCTTCTGTATGCGGACTCTTGGTAATACGTGCCACGATGTAAATCATCAATGCTTTTACAAACATTAAAGCCAAAACACCGCACAAAATGAGTTGCCAATTTTGAGCGACAACAGACAAATCTAATGACATCCCTACACCAAGGAAGAATAGCCCTAATAATATCCCTCGAAAAGGCTCAATATCTGCTTCGATTTGATGTCTAAAAGTGGATTCCGATAACAACACACCCGCAAGAAAAGCTCCCATTGCCATAGACAACCCACTCACTTGCATGATTAATGCAGCACCTAATACCACTAAAAGTGCTGCGGCTGTCATCACTTCTCTCGCTTTTGCAGCGGCTAAAAGTCTAAACAATGGATTTAACAGCCAATAGCCAGCAGCAATTAAACCAGCTATTGCGAGCAAACCAATACCGATCATTTCTAATCGTGCAGAAGTACTTTCCACCACATGGTTTGGTGCCATAAAAGCAACAAGTGCCAGTAATGGTACAATTAATAAATCTTCAAATAATAGAATAGAGACAACCTTTTGGCCTCGTGGTTGCGCAATGTCTCCACGATCACCGAGTAACTGCATAACAATCGCTGTTGAGGTCAAAACAAAACCTGTTGCAGCGATAAACGCTACTTGCCATGTGAAACCAAAAAGGATTCCAACGCCTGTCAATGCACATGAACTGACCAGAATTTGTAAACTGCCTAGACCAAATATTTCTCGCCTTAGACTCCATAAATGTGAAGGTTGCATTTCTAAACCAATCACAAACAGGTACATCACGATACCCAACTCTGCTATATGTAGGATTGAAGCTGAATCATTAAAAAAAGCAAAACCAAATGGACCTATGATAAGCCCTGCAATTAAATATCCTAGGACTGAACCCAGCCCTATTCTTTTAAAAATAGGAACTGCAATAACAGCAGCTGCCAATAAAACAACGGGTGCAATTAAACTAATTGAGTGAGCGTCTGAACTCATACTATTCTCATTGTTATCAATGTGTTTCTATTTTATTTGAAACAATAGAAGACTTATACATCATTTATGAGACAATGCTTCTTATTGTATTGATTACAAACGCCCTCACTCGATTTAATTTATCGCATTCTTATCCCAAAAAGCTTGGCGAATTTGTGGCATAGAATTCAGATGGTTAATGATGTGTTGTGCTTCTTCTGCTTCAATCGAAGTTGCAATCAACGTCACTTCGATTTCGACTTCCTTTTCACCAAATGGTGTCACCTGAATATCTTTGGCAGGATAATTATGGTGCTTAAGAGTCAAATTCAACTCATCCATCACCGCTTTACTTTGACTACGATCACAAATGATGTAAATCACATGTAGCACCTCAGTATCGTCATCTAACGGTCTGCGATCAATCACATGAACAATTGGTCGTAATAACGTATTGGCAGCCAAAATAAACATAGTGGCTAAAATGGCTTCAATAATCAGATCTGATCCAGCAGATGCCCCAACTGCGGCAGAACACCACAAAGTTGCTGCTGTATTTAAGCCGTGGATATTGCCTTCTTGGCGCATAATTACACCTGCACCCAAAAATCCGATCCCTGAAACAACATAGGCAATTACACGTACTGCACCATCAGCTCCCGTAAGATTGATAGCAATATCTACAAAAATTGCGGCCCCAACCGCTACTAGTACATTGGTTCTTAATCCTGCCGTACGTTGACGATATTGTCTTTCAAAACCAATCAAAGCACCTAAAATAAAAGCGACACTAAGACTAATTAAAGTGTCTACGATATTTGATAAATCAATATTTTGGAGAAATTTAAACTGCATCATCGACTTGCTCAACTTTTAATTTCGTTATCGTGATCAGCAAAATGCTAAAAATTAGGCACATAAAAATGATCACTTTTAGGACAACAGACCTAAAAATGTCTTCGTGCAAAATCATTTTGCTGAAAGCTAAGTTTTTGATGGATTTATAAAAAATGATATCAGAGCTATCTCATTGCAAGATAGCGAATATTAATGGCGATCTTGCTCAGTTTCCGCTTTGATTTAATTGTTTCTTAAATCCAAACCTCGAACAACTGTCCATTTAATATTCCTTAACACATAAACTCGCCGACATTGTAGGGCATGTTATGTGATAAACAAGCCCTAATGTTATGAATTTTTTATGACAATCACATGTCTGTCATAAGATCTTTTGATTTATAGTTCACGAACCACGACGGTTTTCGCCATTTTGTCATGCCAGCCCTGTTTCTTTCGATCAAAAGCAATCCAGATCAAACCAATAAACAACACCAGTGTTGCAGGAATATAACCGATATAGCGAATAATACCTTGTCCTACTGAAACATGATTGCCAGTTTGTTCATCAAGAACTTTTAAACGTAGTAAGCGCTTACCTGGTGTACCTGCAAATTTGACCCAACAGAATATATAAAATACTGCTGACAAAATCTGCCCAATCCAATCCGTCCATGACCAACTCGTTCTGGTCAAATTATCCGTTACACTTGGAGACAACAACATCATTAATGGAATTAAAATTGCTAAAATAATAATTGTGTCAAGAATTGCTGCGCCTACACGTATCCAGAATCCAGCATATTCGTATTTATCTGACATATTCCCCTCTCTTTTTTGTTTATACAAAGTCAATGTTTAGAGATATTGTTTTCAGCAACAACTATAACATTTATCTTTAAATTTTTTTTAATTCGCGGTCAAAGAAATCGACTGTACGTTGCCAAACCAATGTTGACTCTGGTCGATCACGACTTACCGTACGAAAGCCATGTGGCATCGGATACGTATAAGCTTCAACACGATCACCTAATTGTTGAATCAGTTTATTCCTTTTTCTGGCAGGACAGAATGGATCAAATTGCTCAGACCAATGTCCTTGCAAAATCCTAATTTCATCCAAAGACTCTGTTTTAGGAACACCTGCACCTTCGATGCCGAAAGAATGATGATAGACAACAGGTGCTAACATGTCTTCACGCTTTGCCATTTGAATGACATAGCCACCTGTTAAACATTGACCTAACATCCCCAAACGACCATTTGATCGCGGATCCACTTTTAACTCATCCAATAACACGTGGATTTCTTTGTTTACTTCACTATCAGCTGCATTGGTACGTCCTGCTTTTGCAACCATTGCACGAATGCAATATTTGACTGCTCCTCCGCTATATAAGTTCGGCACGTATACTAGATATCCCCGATCGGCTAAGTCTTGAGCATCCTCTCGATAAGCATCAATCACACCATATAATTCATGGAGTAACAAAATTGCAGGTACTTTATCAGTCGTTTCGGCTGGCGCATAAATCTCAACCTCGATCTGTCGAGTTGGTAATGTGATTGTTTTTATTTCCATTTTCTAATGTCTATATTGATTAATTCTCAATCATATTATTTATGACAATAATAATTGTCAAATAAAAAGGGATGTGAAACATCAACAGCTCCATCCATCCCCCTTTCATCATACCTCTTGGGTTACCCATTTATACAAGTGCAACTACTTTTAACACTCAATCGAATTGACTGCCAATCCACCTTTTGAGGTTTCCTTATACTTATCAGACATATCCTTGCCTGTTTCTTTCATGGTTTGAATGACTTTATCCAATGAAATAAAATGCTCACCATCCCCATGTAATGCCATCTGAGCTGCATTGATTGCCTTTACAGCAGCAATGGCATTTCTTTCAATACAAGGCACTTGTACCAAACCACCGACAGGGTCGCAGGTCAGCCCTAAGTTGTGTTCAAGCCCAATTTCAGCAGCATGTTCAACCTGTTCAGGCGTACCTTCTAAAATTTCAGCTAATCCCGCCGATGCCATAGCACATGCAGAACCCACTTCACCCTGACAGCCAACCTCAGCGCCAGAAATGGATGCATTCAATTTGCATAGAATACCTACTGCTGCGGCACTCAAGAAAAATCTCACAATGGTGTCTTCAGATTTATCTTTAGAAAAATTAACATAATAAGATAACACTGCTGGAATAATTCCAGCCGCACCATTCGTAGGTGCTGTGACCACTCGGCCACCTGCGGCATTTTCTTCATTAACAGCGAGCGCGTATAAATTCACCCATTCCATGGCGTTGAATGTTGTCGCAATCAAATTTTCATTTTCTTTTTTTAATAGGCGTTGATGAATATTCTTGGCACGTCGTTTCACATTCAAACCACCTGCCAAAACACCTTCATGTTGCAAACCACTTTGGATACAGTCTTGCATCACTTGCCAAATTTGCATAATTTTGGCACGAATTTCTGCTTCGCTGCGCCAGCTTTTTTCATTTTCTAACATCAAATGACTAACACTACATTGATGTGTTTTACAAAGTGCCAATAGCTCTTTGGCACTTTGAAATGGATAAGGCACAACAGTCTGATCTTCGACAAAACTCCCTTGATCAACCTGACTTTCGTCGATAATAAATCCACCACCTATCGAGTAATAAGTATTGGAATAAATGAGTTCTTCTGCATCATTTACTGCTATTATCTTCATCGCATTCGGATGATAAGGTAAAGCCTCATCAATAAAAACAATATCTTGATTTGGATCAAACTTTACCGCATGAGTACCATCCATCATAAGTATGCGAGATTGCAACACCTGATCTAGCTGTATTTGGCTATGAGGGATATCAATTGTTTCAGGATCATTACCCATCAAACCCAATATTGTCGCTCGATCTGTGCCATGTCCTATACCTGTAGATGACAATGAACCGTATAAAAAAATTTGTACTCTAGCAACCTTGTCTAAAACATCTTGAACTTTAAGTGATTGAGTAAAGCGATATGCTGCTCTCATTGGTGCAACCGTATGTGAACTCGAAGGTCCAACACCAATTTTAAAAAGATCAAATACGCTCAGCGCCATATATTATTGTCCTCTGCTATCCCTTCATGTTTTTATAATTTTTATTTAATGGGAAATTCCATAAAAAAAGAAAATCAAAAAGAATAACCACAACCGCACTATGACGATTGTGATTATAGAGAATTTTAACGCTTAAATGCTTAATAATGAATTCAAAGTTTCTGACACATTCTTCGATTTCACCTTTGGCTGCAATGCTTTTAACGCTTGTTGTACCTGACTACGCTGAGGCTCCATCAACGTATACCAACGAGAAAGCACCTGTAATAAACGTGAACCTAAAATTGGATTCTTTTCATCTAGATAGGCAGCTAACTCAATGAAATGATCCACACCAAAACTCCATGTATTTACAGGATTACTTGCTAAACCACCGCTCACAGAACGAATTCGGTTCGGTGTGCCTAAATCGTAATCGGCATGTTTGGTTAGATATTCAATGGTTTCTGCAGTCGCGCAAGGATGCGAAGCTTGGATCGTAAACCATTGGTCTAAAGACAAGGCTTCATCTTTGAAACGATTGTAGAAGTCATCTAATGCTAGTTGAGCCTGTGGTGCATCATTCCAAACTAGAACACGTAATGCTCCTAAACGTTCTGACATATTTCCTGTTTGCTGATATTGCGCATAAGCTAAATCAAAAACAGAATCATCACCTTGACGTGCCAACATACTCAACATGATATTTTTTAAAGCACGAACACCCATTGCCAAAGAAAATTCTTTTTGCATATCAGGGTCTAGAGATAAATATGTTTCTTTCCAAAATGAACCCAGTTCACGAGCCAGACGATCTAAAACTGCTTCGCGTTTTTCACGAATGAGTTCTGGCTCATAGTCTTGATCAATTCTGCTACCTAAATAATTTTCACTTGGGACATCAAATAATCGAGAAGCAAGTAATGGATCTTTATTGACTAAATCAGGCAGTGTATTTTTGATGGCATCAATATAAGTATCTGCCTTATGATCCTCTAATAAAATACGCTCTAATAATGTCTGCGTTGCTTGCCATTGATTAAAACCATTGGTCTCATGCTGAATCAAGAATGCAAGATCATCATTTGAGTAATCAAATGCCAAATTGACTGGCGCAGAAAAATTACGCAGTAATGAAACTACAGGTTGTTCAGTAATACCTGTAAATTCAATCGTTGCTTCATCTTGCTCAAACAAATACATGCCATCTTTTACATCATTTACAAATAGATCGGCACTGTGCAAGGTGTATTGCTCACCAGACTTTGCATTAAATAAGGCTAAAGCAATAGGAATAGGTACAGCTTTTAAATTCGGATATTTTGGATGTGCTTTTAGACTTTGCTTGAAACTCAAACGATAAGTTTGAGCCGTAGCATCATACGCACCATTGACTTCCAGCTTCGGTGTACCTGGTTGGTTATACCACGTCAGAAAGTTTGATAAATCAACACCTGAACCTGCGCTAAGCGCCGCAACCCAATCTTCAACTGTGACCGCTTGTCCATCATGACGCTTAAAATATTCATCCGTACCTTGACGATATTTATCTTTACCCAATAGCGTTGCCATCATACGGTTAATTTCTGCGCCCTTTTCATAAACCGTTGCCGTATAGAAGTTGTTAATTTCAACAAAATGGTCTGGACGTGGAGGATGTGACAAAGGACCTGCATCTTCAGGAAATTGATGAGATTTTAACACTGCCACATCATCAATACGTTGTACTGCTGCTGACTGTAAATCTTCAGAAAAAGACTGATCACGGAAAACTGTCAAACCTTCTTTTAAACAGAGTTGGAACCAATCACGACAAGTAATACGGTTGCCTGTCCAGTTATGGAAATACTCATGGGCAATGACTGACTGCACACGCATGATGGCAGCATCAGTCGTATACTCCTCATCAGCAAGCACACATGAGGTGTTGAAGATATTTAAACCTTTATTTTCCATCGCCCCCATGTTGAACTGACTCACAGCGACAATCATATAGTTGTCGAGATCATAGGGACGACCATAATGTTCTTCATCCCAACGCATCGAGTGCTTTAACGCTTCCATCGCAATATGACACTTAGGAATATCTTTTTCTACGGCATAAATCTCTAACGCAACGTCACGACCTTCAGAAGTTGTATAACGGTCTTTGAGTACAGCCAAGTCCCCAATCACACAAGCAAATAAATAGCTTGGTTTCTTAGTTGGATCTTGCCAAATCGCGAAATGGCGATTTTCATCGACCTCACCAGTTTCAAGCAAGTTACCATTTGCCAATAAAACAGGATATTTCTTATCGGCTTCAACACGTGTCGTAAATACAGATAAAACATCTGGACGATCTGGATAAAAGGTGATTTTACGGAAACCTTCAGGCTCGTTTTGGGTAACGTACAAATCTCCGGCCTTATAAAGACCTTCTAGCTGGGTATTTGATTCAGGATGAATAATCACTTGAATTTGTAAAATGATCTCATCTGGTGCATCAGTGATCACCAATTGTTCACTATCTAACTCATATTGATCAGAATTTAATGTCTGACCATTCAGTTGAATTGATTTTAACTCTAAATCACGACCTAGAAGAATCAAAGAACCAGCGCTTTGACGCTTCATTACGAGCGTTGAATCAACAATTGTATGATTCTCATATACTTGAATATCCAAGTGAATCGAATCAACCAAAAATGATGGTTTTTGATAGTCTTTTAAATAAATGGTTTGATCCGTTTGTACAGGAGGTTGCGCCGCGATATTCATCAGTATTCCTTATCTTTCATAATTTCATGTCAACGGTCTTGTTGGTAAGACTTCTGGTTGCGTCATCAATTTGCACAAATTATGCCGTTTGGTCTAAATATTTCGTATTAGAAAATTATTTAGTACATCTCAACCGATCATACGCCAACTATCAGAGCCTGTCTTTAATGCCAGACACGAGTTTAAGAATTTTATTGGGTTGAAATAATTCAATTTCAAATATATTCGCTTCAATTAGCCGATCATTTAGACAAAATTACAACATAGTTTTCTATTCTTAAATAAAAGTGACAGACCGAACTGCTTTTCATCGCTTAATTTACATTTTTTTTATTTGTTTTACATTTTGTGCACGGTTATTGCTTAATCAATTATGCCAATGTAGGTAAATAAAATAACAAGCGAGGGCTACGACTATGGAATTGAAAGCACACCTTTATCGTCTCGAAAACATTAAAGCAATCCATGATCTTGCGAAAGCTGGTATTGACCATCATGTGATTTCCGTTTTTCTAACAGCAGAGGGAATTGAACTGACGACATTAGAAGTAACCAATATCGTGAATACTTACGATGCCCTAGGAAAAGAGAAAGTACCGAGTAAAAAAGTACAAGCACTTATTGCCGCAAAAAAAATCGGACAGGAGGACGAAAACTTACCATGCCCTGTTTAACATTTAACTCAATAAAAAAACCTCAAATCAGCCTCTGATTTGAGGTTTTTTTAAACTAGAATTTCAAAGTATTTGGCAATTTACGGATTTCCGCTATTGGTGCGAATCCAAACAACCGTACGCCCAAGCGCAGATACCCCCATATAGCCACGCATTCGTAAACGTTTACCTTCGCCCGATACGACACCTTTACCTTTATAAATTCGACCACTGGTCGCCTCTAAAACTGTACCGTCAATATAGGCATTAGAATTATTCGGATCTTGTCTAAATCCAGACAATATTTCCAATCCAAGTAAAGGTTTATTGGTATGCGGTGCTGGGCATTTGGTACAGTTGGTCAAAGCGATACCATGTGCATTTGGATAGCGATAAACAATTTTCCCATTAAACCGCCCATCATCACCTTTTCGAATTTCGACAATGGAGAGTTGTTCACCTGTGCGCTCTTCAATACTTTTCCAGTATCCTTCGATCGATGCAGCAGAAGCTGTCGCCGTTAAAAATGCAATAGAAAGCCCCATGATTCCTTTCATGAATACATGATTCGACATCTTTATATTTTCCCCGTTAAAAAATTACTTAGTCATGTTTTATAGATTTAATATTAAAAAAATAGCATATTTATAGCGCAGTTACACTGTACGCCCCAGTACTTGACTCTATAAAATTTTTAACAATCAAATACGTACAGTGTAATTCATAAATTTTAATTTAAGGATTTGGACTATCAGTACGAATCCAGACTTGCGTACGTCCTAAGGCAGAAATTCCCATATAACCGCGCATCCGCATACGTTTACCATCTGCACTGAGTTGTGCTTTACCTTTGTAAATATTTCCTGTTTTTGGTTCAAGAACACGACCATCAATATACTGATTTGGATTTTGAGGATCTTGTTTCAAACCCCACGCGATTTGCAGACCTAAAATTGGTTTATTCTTAAATGGTTCAGGACATTTAACACAATTGGTCAACAACGTACCACCACCAGGCACAGGATATCGATAAACAATCGTACCTGTATAAGTTCCGTCAGTCTTTTTTTTCACTTCAACAATTGAAAGCTGTTCACCTGTACGGTCATCAATACTCTTCCAATAGCCTTCTGGTGTTGACGCAATCGTAAGTGTAGTTAATAAACCTAGAGAGATTCCCACGACTCCATTCATGAGGATTTTTTTTTGCATATTGGCTCCTTTATCCCTAGCAATCCTTTGGGCCTACATTTTTATTACAATGCATCAATATGGTCAATAAAAAAACATGTATATTTCACAGTTTTATTCTTTATAAATTTGAATTAAATCACATATTTAAACATTACCAAAACAAGGTTTACATTCACAATCAGCCACCTTAAAATTTAAACATCTAGACTCATTCTCAACGATTCTTTGCACCACTTCATGTGCCAGCAATGTATAATATATTTTTTCTAAGACGACTTAATCAATGGATTTACAGATTCTACAAAAACAGTTAGATGAAAGTAGCCATTGCCCATTGTGTCAAGCATCAATGTATTGGGTTGAAGCTGAACAATATACTCAAGAGCTACAATTTCACGAATGCAGTCACTGCCAACACCGCGTTTTTCAGCAAGAAAGTAAACTGAATTGCCATTGTGCTCAATGTACTGCTGCAAGAAAGAAACAAACACAACAAACTCGCCTACAAGAACAACGAAAATACAGTACCAAAGATGAAGTCATTTATAGCCTTAATCAGCTCAGTTTTTTACATAAATTATTTTTACTGAGTTTACTCGACCATTATGCGCGTGAAGATGTACAACATGATGAAACCATTCATTGGGAAAATATTAAATTCCATCATTTTACGCCCAACTATTTATTCCAAAACCATTTACTTCAAAGCTTGCTCAAACTCGGTGTTTTAAAACCACAAGATTCAGGTATTGAAACAGGACATTACTATTTAAATATTCGTTTAGATGGTTATTCAGATCCTAGTTTATATAGTGTTGCTCAACAATTACGTAACTGGTTCTATGAAAATCTTAGTTTAGGCATTCCCTTTAAAACAACTGACGAAGTAAAAGATGCAATGTATTTGGTTTTGTACCAAGAGATTGTTCAGTTTATGCAATTTTATTGCCGAACATGGGGGATTCAAATTGCAGGTAGTCGCCCTTTTCAAAGTTTTTGTTTTCGACTTATGGATAGTTTAGCCATCGGTCAGATCTATTATCTAATTCAAACAGCACTCGAATATTTGTACAAACAAAAAGCTTTACAGCCAAAAAATGATAAATTTATTAACACCAATTTATTAAAGAAAACATTGGAACAATACCGCGAACGTTCTGTGACTGAACGATGGGAAACTTCAACATTACCCAGACCACATAATATTCCTTTAAGTAAAATGAGTGAAATTTTACTGTTTAAATTTCTTGGCTACGATGAAAAGATCTTTATTCAACCAATTTGGAAATCATGGCGAAAAATAGAGCCTCGTTTAAATTTTTATTCGGTAAAACGCTGCATGTATTGTGGTTCTAATGACCTCGTGGTTGAGTACGATGCTACAGATTATGTTTCCCTCATTTGTCGTCAGTGCAAACATCAAGACCACTACTTCACCCGTTAAAGCTTCAGGATTCTTATCATGTCATCAAAACAACAATTGATTGATCAAGTCATTCAAGCTTGGCATGCGTTGCAACAAAAAACACCGTTGATTCAGTGTATGACCAACAGTGTTGCCAACAACTATGTCGCCAATATACTGCTGGCAGCTGGCGCATCTCCTGCGATGATTGATAATCCATATGAAGCCGAAGAGTTTACCAAAATTAGTGCTGCTTTAAGTATTAATGTTGGCACACCGACCACAGAACAAACCCAAGCGATGTTGATTTCTGCTCAAACGGCGCAACAGCATCAAATACCATGGGTTCTCGATCCAGTCGGCTACGGTCCAATCTTAAAATGGCGCAGTGAAACCGTAGATCAATTATTGCAATACCATCCAACGATCATTCGTGGAAATGCCTCAGAAATTAGTGCATTAGCAGGTAATCATGTTCAATCTAAAGGCGTAGACAGTACACTCAATAGCCAAGATGTTTATGAGCAAGCTCGGCGTTTATTGCAGCATACAGATTGTGTCGCCATTTCTGGTGTTTCTGATTATATTATTTCAAAGCAATTTGATATGGTGATTCAAGTCAATGGTGGCTGTCATCTACAACCGAAAATCACTGCTACTGGATGCGCGCTAGGTGCCTTAACAGCAGCTTATAGTGCGGTTGCTTCGCCCGCAATTGCCGCACTTGCTTCGCACTTACACTTTGCAATTGCTGGTAAACTTGCTTATGACCAAGCACAAACAGTCGGTAGTTTTAATATTATGTTTTTAGACTATCTACATATGTTAGATGATAATTTAATTCATCAATATTACAGTATCGAATGTCTATAATTCTTTATCCATAAATAAAGTGCTGCTTTGACTTAAATGATTGATTAATGAAACCTTTACTTACTAAAGTTGAATTACTAAATACCATCCCAGATGATTTTCCATTTCTTCATCTCTATCCACTTGAGTTTAGAAAAAATATCACTGTAATTACTGGTGAGAACGGCAGTGGAAAATCAACGATTTTAGAAGCTTTAGCTTTAAAATTCGGCTGCTCGGCTGCTCGGCTGAAGGAGGAACGGTCAATTTTAATTATAAGACTGAAGATACCCATTTAGACTATAGCTCACATTTGCGTATCCAAAAATCTCCACGTCGAATAAGAGATATCTTTTTTTATCGCTCTGAAACTTACTACAACTTTCTAACCGAAATGCGTCAACTCGATAATGCACCAAGTTTCGGACCACCCATTCGAAATTTCTACGGCGGGAAAGATTTACATACGCTATCACATGGTGAAGCAATGAAAGCACTTATTGATCACCGTTTTCGCGCCGAAGGTCTATATATTCTTGATGAGCCAGAATCCGCACTTTCAGTCAATAATCAAATTAACTTTGTGGAAAAAGTAATTCAACTGAGTAAGCAAGGTGCACAATTTATCATTGCAACACACTCACCTATTTTAATGCTGATGCCAGATATCCAATTGCTTCAATTAAATGAAAATAGCCTGCGCGAAGTGAATTTTACAGACACACATATCTATTATATGTATAAGGAAATTATCAACTCAAATGGTGATTTTTTAAATCAAATCATTGATATTGAATAGAGTTATTACCAATTCACTAATGATGGCGCTTGAAAATCCCATCACTCATTAATGTATAAATTCTTTCTAAATCAGTCCTCTCAGATTGCGCAAGCAATTGTTGATGCATTTTTAAAATATTTTGATCACCGCGCATTGCTGGACCTGTTTGCATAAGCTTGGGTTGATTAACAACAGCTTTACTGGCCGTTTCAGTTATCAAAGGATATAACAAGCTAAAATCGACCTGTTCAGCAGCAACGATTTGCTGCGCCATGTCATAGCAATAATTACTAAAATTGCATGCAAATACTGCCGCTAAATGCAGTGTTTGACGTTGTTTAGAACTATATTGATAGACTCTATTACTTAGGCTATTAGCAAGCCCTGTCAGTATTTCTAAATCGGCTTGTGTTGATGCTTCTACAAAAATTGGTGTTTCAATCCAATCGATATCGCGATCCAAACTAAAAGTTTGTAGTGGATAAAACACCCCTGTTCGCTGTGATGCTTGCTCTATCGTGATTAAGCTCGTACTGCCCGAAGTATGTACAATTAAACTCTGAGGTACGAGTGATGTAATTGAATTCATAATTTCAGCAATCACTTGATCACTGACAGCAATCACCACTAAATCGGTTCGTGAATCTAATTGCGCGAATTGATCAATTGCTTGAGCATTTACTTGAGAGGCTAGATTTTCCGCATTTGCTAAATCACGACTAAAAACCTGAACAATATGATGCTGCTGATGTAAAACTTTGGCTAAATGAGTAGCAACCCGACCAGCACCAATAAATGTAATACGCATAAACTCAATCTAAATATTGTTTGATTGGCAGCATGCCAAGAACCGCGATCTAAATCAATTATTTACTTATCTGATATAACCAAAGTAATGAGAAACTAGCAAAAACCAAAGCAAAGAAAGGAAAAGCTTTGGGTTGCTTTGAGTCTTGTGGTGTTACTGGTATGGTCAAAATAGGTGGCATCAAGTTTTTTTCTGTCGTTTGCCCCAAGCTCAAAACCTCAGGAGTCCAATTTGGTAGCAATGCATGTATAGATTCTTTATGATCACGAAGATAATAAATAATACTGATGGTATCATTGCCGATCTCATTTGAAAGGACCGCTAAACTCTTTGGAATGGCTCGATTTAAAGTTTTTTCCACTTCAGCAACCGAAACTCGCCCTGCAGCCAAACGTAACAATAATGCATTTTTTACCTGATTATTTTTTTCAAACAAATCATAAACCGAAGGCGTTAATTTTTCCTTTAATTGATCAACAAGATCAGGTTTAACTAAAAATTGAGACAAAAGAATTGGGTAAAATCTAGACAAGATATCATTTTTTTCATTTACCAAGCTGGTTTGATCATTGACGATCACCGCTGATACTTTTTGTTTAAGTAACTCCATTGGATTTGTAGACATTGTATTAACTCCAACAATTCAAATGACTTATATCTCTTTTTTATAATTTTATGCAAAGTAAATCTCATTTCATTGATACTTTAATCTATTTTTTATCGTTTTCATGGGTTTTTAAAAAATTCAATACAATATAAACATATCAGCTACAGACTGCGGAATAGAGCTTTAAGCCAAAACTCTATTCCACTCAACAACTTGGACTAAATCTTAGGCAAATGTATGAACAACCTTACCAGTAAGCTGTTGTCCCAATAATGGCGTATTTTTGCCTTGAGAAAGGATGCTCTCTTTTGATACCGTCCATTGTTGTTCTGGATCAAGCAACACCCATCCCGCCTCTTGCAACCAACGCTCACGCATATTAGCAACCTCAGCAGGAATGATGGTCACTTTTTCAACCCATTCCAAAGGCTCAAATACACCTTCTTGAATCAGTTGAACACCCAGAGCAACATAGGTATCAAATGCTGTAATTCCTGGTTGCGTTTCTTCAAATGGGGCGATTTTAGCAGAGCTGCTTAATGGTTCATGATGGGTACAAATCGCATCAATTACGCCTTCTTTTAAACCTTGGCGCAGTAATGCTTTGTCCTGTTCTGAACGCAAAGGTGGACGTACATGCGCTAATGAATTAAAGCCATCAATTAAATGTTCTGTTAAATGTAATTGATGCATAGCAACATCCGCTGTAACAGGCAAACCTTTGGCTTTTGCCATACGAATCAACTCAACTGACGCGCCACATGACAAGAGACCAAAATGAGCTTTCACCCCAGTGGCTTCAATCATCAAAAGATATTTAGCAATCGCAACTGTTTCTGCAATTGCAGGAATCATTGGTAAGCCTTGGCGTGATGCAATAAAGCCTTCATGCACACAGCCATCTTTCGCAATTTGAGCCTCTTCCGCATAAAACACAACTGTCAGACCCAAACCAGCAGCATATTCGAGTGTACGGATCACGACATCATCATTTTCAAAAGCGGCATTGGCATTGGAAACTGCGGTACAACCACCTTTTTTTAGACCAGCCATATTTGCAGGTTGTTTGCCATTCAAAGCTTGGGTTTGCGCACCGATAATTTGCATATAAATGCCACCATCCAACCATGCTTTTTCGATTAAACCATGAATCAAGGCGCCATTGTCTTGAACAATTGGCTTAGAATCTGGTGGAGTAATAACGTGAAGAATACCATTGGCACGAGCTGCTTTACCTTCAGATTTTAAGGTACCGTGTTGTTGTTGTCCTGGTTCACGTAGACGTGCACAAAGATCAACCATGGTCGGCATTAACCATTTACCCTGACCATTGATAACTTCATCAACATGCTCGACAGCATCGATTAACTTGCCGTTTTCGATATAAACCGTTTTGACTTGATCAGTTTTTTGAATTGGATCGAGCACACGGACATTTTCAATTTTTACAATACTCATGTGATCTATCCTTTACAGTGCAATCGCTTCAATTAAACCTTGTTCTTGTAACTGCCCTTGCATCGCAAGTGCAAGTACCGCCATTCGAACTGCAATACCATTGGTCACTTGTTTTAAAATCACCGATTGATCTCCATCAGCGACACTCGAATCTATCTCCACACCACGATTCATAGGGCCAGGATGCATCACGATACAATCAGGTTTAGCCAACGCTAAACGCTCTTTGTTTAAGCCATACATTTTATAAAATTCAGCTTGTGATGATAAGGCTGGCGAGTCAATGCGTTCATTTTGAATACGCAATGCGATAATCACATCACAGTCTTTCACGCCCTGATCCATTTTATTAAACAAACGAACATGTTCACCGTATTCATCAAAGCCCACTGGCAATAATGTATTCGGCGCAATCACACGAATATCCTTACAGCCGAGAGTTTGTAGTGCTGCAACATTTGATCGTGCGACACGTGAATGTTTAATATCACCAATAATGGCAACCGATAACGCTTCAAAAGGTTTTTTAGTTTCGCGACGAATGGTCAACATATCCAACATCGCTTGAGTTGGATGTGCGTGACGACCATCCCCAGCATTGATAATCGCAACATTGGGACAAACATCTTTGGCAATAAAATGCGCTGCACCAGATGACGAGTGGCGTACCACAAAAATATCAGCAGCCATCGCTTCCAAGTTCCAAAGTGTATCTCGTAAGGTTTCACCTTTGGATGTGCTGGAACGTGCAATATCGATATTCAAGACATTGGCAGACAAACGTTTTGCTGCTGCTTCAAATGTAGTGCGAGTACGAGTAGAGTTTTCAAAAAACAGATTCATTACCGTTAATCCCTCCAGTAAGGGACGGTTAATCAAATTATTATTTTCATCTAAAAAGCTTTGCGCAGTATCTAAAATTTTGGTCAGGCTTTCCTTGGAAAGACCCTCAATTGTTAAAAAGTGTTTTAAATTTCCTTGTTGATTCAATTGAACCTGACTCGGTTGATGCAGGGCTGCAATATGCATAATGGATTCCTATGGGTCGAATCACCAAAACTTGCATAGTGTAGCCCAATTCTTTTATTTTAGTAGCACAACTTTTCATCGATATGTTGCAATAAATTAGAGCTTTGCAACAAAATTCCGCTATCGTAATGCACCAATATAGTGATGATGCACTTGAGCCTGATAAATCTCTTCTTCTGTAACCTCTGTTGAATAGAGCTCTGACACCTCTGGCTGTTCGACTTTTTCGATTTTTGCTGCTTTCTCTACACTGTTTTCAGGCAACAAATCAATTAATGAACTTAAGCGAGCAACATATCGCTCTAATTCCTGATCTTCAGTTGCCAAAGCAAGGTCTGCAATATGTCGAGCGTAATCTTTATTATGCACTAAATACATCACATCAATAACTCGACCTGATACACGTCGCATACGAACATACATTTGAGTTGCGATCGCAAAAGCATCTGCATTGACAACCACATCATTATTCAGATTATCTTTCATAATTCCCCCACTAAATTTCTTTAATTTCATCAACTTTAAGAAAAATAATTTTCTGATGAACAATGTTACTGTTAGCAAAATATGTACCAACTATTAAAATTATTATCCAAAATGCTTTTCTAACTGATAGCTCGCTCAGCTATCAGATATTCAAAAAAGTCGTTAATCGATGATAAAGCTGACAATCAAACAAATAAGCACCGACAGAATTGATAAAAATCAGTTAAAATAGCCGATTGCTGAACTGCTTTTTTGGAAATGTGCATGAATTCTACACAACGTCTGACAAACTATTGGGTGACCTGTGCGGATGGACTTGAAACCTTATTACAACAAGAATTGGAAAATTTAGGGATTCAAAACATTCAACGCTTCGCTGGACGTTTGGTATTTAAAGGCACACTTGAAAATGCATACCGTATTTGCATGTGGTCACGTCTTGCTTCTCGCGTACTTTTACCGATTCATACTCATGAGCTTGAACATACCCATGACGCACGTGATGTGGCTGAAGAACTTTATGAAGGTGCGATCAGCTTTGATTGGTCGCTTATCTTTGCGCCACAAAGCACATTTGCAGTACGCCTACATGTCGAACGTGAAATTAAGGTCAATACTCAATTCGCAACCTTACGTGTTAAAGATGGTGTTGTCGATTCATTTATGGAAGCTGTGGGTAAACGACCAAGCATTGATATTAAACAACCAGAAATTACGCTCTATGTTTTGGCTGGTAAGACAGAACACACTTACTGCTTAGATTTATCTGGCGATTCACTGCATAAACGTGGCTATCGTCGCTTCATGACCGATGCTCCTATTAAAGAAAATCTTGCAGCAGCAATTTTACAAAAAGCAGAATTAGCCGAATATCAACCCGATATTATCCTTGATCCTATGTGTGGTTCGGGTACATTTATCATCGAAGCCCTGATGATATTGACTGATCGCGCTCCAGGTCTAGTTAGACGTTTCGGTTTTAACGGTTGGCATGGACATGACCGTGAGCTTTGGTTATCACTAAAAGCAGAGGCTGCGGAACGCCATGAAAAGGCATTAGAACGCTCCTTACCAAAACTATATGCTTATGATGCTGACTGGGAAGCTGTTAAAGCCACTCGTCAAAACATCATCGCTGCTGGTTTTGAAAAACTACTCGATCAAATCCAAATTGAAGAACGTACTTTAGCGGATTGGGACAACTTCCATGCTGAAGGAAAAAAAGCCTTTATTGTAACTAACCCACCGTATGGTGAGCGTTTAGGCGATAAAGCATCTAACCGTTCTTTATATCTTGGTTTATCAGCGCTATTACAAAAGAATTTCCCAAATCAACGTGCAGCCATTATTGCCGCACAAGTTGAACAAGCTGATGTACTGGCTTTTCTTGAGCCTCAAACACTCCGCTTAATGAATGGTAAATTACCGATTTATGTGCGATTTGGTACGGTGAAGCCAGCCACAGTCACACAGCCATTTTTAGCAACATGGCAACCACAACAATTTGAAAAAATTGAAGGTGCAGAAGACTTTACCAACCGCTTGCAAAAGAACATGCAGAACCTAAAAAAATGGGCTGTAAAAGAAAATGTTTACTGCTTGCGTTTATATGATGCAGACTTGCCAGACTTCAATGTTGCAGTTGATCTGTATGGCGATCGATTGCATGTACAAGAATATGCTCCACCTAAAAGTATTGATCCAGAAAAAGCAAAAAAACGTTTTAATTTAGCCCTTGCTGCGATACGTGCTGTGACAGGCTTAGGTCGCGATGCAATCTTTATTAAAACTCGTGCACGACAAGCTGGATCAAACCAATATACAAAGCAAAGTACCGCATCTAAACGCTTTATTGTTCAAGAAGGCAATGCTCGTATCTTGGTTAACTTGACCGATTACTTAGACACAGGTTTATTCTTAGATCATCGCCAAATGCGTTTGAGAATTGCTAAAGAAGCTCGTGGAAAGCATTTCCTCAATCTTTATAGCTACACCTCAACAGCAAGTTTACATGCTGCTTTGGGCGGTGCAGCGAGTACAACTAGTGTAGATTTATCTAATACCTACCTGAGCTGGTCTAAAGAAAACTTTGTGCTGAATGGTTTAACTGTAGATCACGCTGATGAACAGCATATGTTCTTTGCAAGCGATTGTTTTGAATGGTTAAAAGAAGGACATGAGCAATACGATTTAATCTTTATTGATCCTCCAACGTTCTCAAACTCGAAAAAGTTTTATGGAACCTTTGACGTTCAACGTGACCATGTATCGCTGATTAAACGTGCAATGAACCGCTTAACCAGCGATGGAACGTTGTATTTCTCCAATAACTATCGTGGTTTTGAATTGGATGAAGAAATCGAAGCCATGTATGACATTGAAGAAATAACAAATGAAACCATTGGTTTAGATTTTAAACGAAATCATAAGATCCACAGAGCGTGGAAAATTATGCATCCCTCAATAAAATAAATGATCAAGTCGTTAACATTTCAGATCACGATTACTTTACAGTAATCGTGATTTCACCATGTATATTCGTCGATTCAAACTCATAGACCATAAATCGATCAGGAGACTCTTTATGTGGTTTCAAGGTTGCCCTCTTTTTATCACGGCTATCTGAAACCGTATTTTTCTTTTGTTCTTCGTAAGGTGATAGTGAACCATCTTCCAGCATACTGATCCTCACTTCACGTAAGAAACGATCACTTAACGCACGTTGAATACGCCAACGCTCTTGCTCAGGTTGCAAAGCATCTTGGTTGGCTTTGAAAATAATATTCGGCAAGGTACTCGTTGCCAATCCTGTTTGTAGTGCTAAGGTTGATTCTGGCATCGGTTGAGCACTCCACCCAAATGAAGAAGGCAAAATACCCATGCACAAAATTACACAAATACCTGCGTAATAATGTTGCTTGTTTTTCATTGCAATTCATCCTGAATCTTTTTCTTATTTGTTCTGAAACTATCAAGTTTTTCATCAAGCTGCAATCTTATTCAGCATATTCCTAAAAAAAACTGATCAATAGCATATAAACAAAAAAAGATGGCAATTTTCATCACCATCTTTTTGTTCAATTGATAAAATTTTAAGCTTAACTCAGTTTGACCTTATCAAATACAAGCTGACTATTTTCACCTTTAATCAAGATGTTATCACCTGCTTGAAACTCGCCAGATAAAATTTTCTGAGCTAAATTATTTTCTACCTGTTGTTGGATTGCTCGTTTCAATGGACGAGCACCATAAACAGGATCAAAACCAGCATCTATCAATAGGTCAAATGCAGTATCGTCCACAGTTAATCGCATGTCGCGCTCGGCCAAACGTGAACGTAAACGATCCAACTGAATATCGGCAATGCCGCGGATCTGAGCTTTTTTCAGTGAATGGAAAATCACCAGCTCATCAATACGGTTGATAAACTCTGGGCGGAAATGTTGGCTTACAGCACTCATCACCACAGCTCGAACCTCATCATCTGTCGCCGTTTCACCTAATTCACGTACATCTTGTGAACCGAGATTGGAGGTCATCACAATCACTGTATTTTTGAAGTCCACCACACGACCTTGTGAATCTGTTAAGCGACCATCATCCAATACTTGCAGCAAGATATTGAACACGTCAGGATGTGCTTTTTCTACCTCATCAAACAACACCACACTATATGGTTTACGGCGAATGGCTTCAGTTAAAACACCACCTTCTTCATAACCCACATAGCCTGGAGGAGCACCAACCAAACGACTGACAGAGTGTTTTTCCATAAATTCGGACATATCAATTCGAATCATGGCATCATCACTATCAAACAAGAAGTTTGCTAGCGCTTTGGTTAACTCGGTTTTACCCACACCTGTTGGACCAAGGAATAAGAAAGAACCACTAGGGCGATTCGGGTCTGATAGACCTGCACGTGAGCGACGTACTGCATTGGAAACAGCCACCACAGCCTCATCTTGACCAACCACACGGTTATGTAAAAATGATTCCATATGGAGAAGTTTTTCACGTTCACCTTGCAACATTTTCGCTACTGGAATACCTGTTGCCGCACTTACGACTTCCGCAATTTCGTTCTCAGTCACTTTGGTACGAATAAGTTTTGGTTCTTCGTTTTCCTCAGCAATCTCAGCCTGCTCTAGTCGTTTCTGCAACTCTGGAATCACACCATATTGCAAGCGTGCTGCTTCAGCTAAGTCACCTTCACGTTTTGCTTTTTCTAAAGCAACTCGAGCTTGGTCCAATTCTACTTGCGCTTTCTTATCACCTTCAACCAGTGTTTTTTCAGCTTTCCAAATCTCTTCAAGATCATTGTACTCTTTTTGCTTTTCAGCAATTTGCTGTTCAAGATGGTTGACTTCAGCTTTACTACCTTCATCTTGATCTTTTTTCACGGCTTCCAATTGCATTTTCAACTGGATTAAACGACGATCAAGTTTATCTAAAGCTTCAGGCTTTGAATCAATCTCCATTTTGATACGCGATGCTGCTTCGTCAATTAAATCAATCGCCTTATCTGGTAATTGACGATCAGTAATATAACGATGCGACATTTTCGCTGCAGCAATAATCGCAGAGTCTAAAATTTGCACGCCATGGTGAGTTGCATACTTCTCTTTTAGACCACGTAAAATCGCAATGGTATCCTCAACACTTGGTTCATCCACCAATACTTTTTGGAAGCGACGTTCAAGTGCAGCATCCTTCTCAATATATTGACGATATTCATCTAAAGTCGTTGCACCTACACAGCGTAACTCACCGCGTGCCAAAGCAGGTTTTAACATATTCCCTGCATCCATTGCGCCATCACCCTTTCCAGCACCCACGAGTGTATGTAGCTCATCGATAAACAGGATGATTTCACCTTCATGTTTAGCTAGGTCTTTAAGTACTGCTTTTAAACGCTCTTCGAATTCACCACGGTATTTTGCACCAGCAAGGAGAGAACCCAAATCCAGTGAAAGGACACGTTTATTCTTCAATCCTTCTGGCACTTCGCCATTTACGATACGTTGGGCTAAACCTTCAACAATTGCAGTTTTACCTACCCCCGGTTCACCAATCAATACAGGATTATTTTTGGTACGGCGAGATAACACCTGAATCGTACGGCGAATTTCATCGTCACGACCAATCACAGGATCAAGTTTGCCCGCTAATGCTCGTTCAGTTAAATCAATGGTGTATTTATTCAGTGAGTCCCGTTGATCTTCGTGATTATTGCTCATGACTTTGTCATTTCCTCTAATATTTTCAATAACTTTACGCAAGCTTTCTGAGGTTACACCGACACTATTGAGGATCGTCTTGGTTTCTCCTGTCTCAGCTAAACCAAGTAACACCCAATCGGTTGATAAGAACTCATCACCTGCTTTTTGAGCATAGCGATCAGCTAGATTTAATGCCTTTACCGCTTCAGGATTTAGATTAATATCACCCGTTGGATTTGCCAGTGTCGGTGCATTTTGTATAGCTTGCTCAAGTTTTTGCTTTAATTCTGGCAAACGAGCGCCCGCCTGTTGCAGCAAACTTAAATTGGCTGGCTCTTCTAATAAAGTTGTCAAGATATGAATCCCTGCGATAGCAGTATGATCCTTACCCATTGCCAAAGATTGTGCATCTGAGAGCGCTTGCTGTAAGCGGTTTGTAAATTTTTCAAAACGCATTCTTGTTATTCCTCACAACAAATTTTTAACTTATCACTTAGATGGGAACGTTTTTTAAAATTTCAAATAAAATTTATATATTTTTCAATATTTTATTAAAACAACAATGAATAAAACTCAGTCATAATATGGGTCTATAAACAATCTATTTCAAGTATATTTTGTTTAATTTTTCGATCTATCGCATTTTGAACAAAATCCTTATTGTGATTCTTAATCCGACGTTTTAGCTTAACACTTTACTTGAATCAAAAATGGCTCTCATGTATTTAAAAACAATATTGCTTGGCGCAGCTTGTCTTGTCTCTACTCATTCGGCATATGCACAACTTCCACAAGATTCTCGTCGCGCTGGTGGAGTTGCTGTTATTCCTTTAACGGCAGAAACTACAGAAGTCTTTTATCAACAAAAGCCTGTGTTAATCACGCAAGAAGGTACACAACGTTATGCTGTGCTAGGTATCCCTCTTTCTACACCTGTTGGTCAATTACAGCTCACCACAAACAGCAAACCGATTCAAATCGAAATCCGACCTTATACATATGCTGAACAACGGCTTACCATTAAAAATCAAGACTATGTCAACCCTAGTCAAGCACAGTTAGATCGTTATGCTCAGGAAGCTAAAGAGCAGAATAGCGTTTATGAGTCATTTACAACCAGTACATGGAAAAGCATACCAAATTTTATTCGACCAACAGCTGGGAAATTCAGTAACTCTTTCGGTCGCAAGCGATTCTTTAATGGCGAAGAACGTGCACCTCACTCTGGTTTAGATATTCCGGCACCAGTTGGACAAAAAGTGGTAGCACCTGCTGATGGTATTGTTGTTCAGACTGGTGATTATTTTTTTAATGGAAGAACCGTACTGATTGATCATGGTCAAGGTTTAATCAGCATGTTCTGTCACCTTAGTAAAATTAATGTAGAAAAAGGGCAATCTATTCGCCAAGGTGAGGTACTCGGCTTAGTGGGTAAAACTGGGCGAGTCACAGGTGCACATTTGCATTGGGGAATGAGTCTTAACAATGCACGTGTTGATCCTCAGTTGTTTCTAAAATAAAACCTAAAAAAAAGTGATCTATGTTAAATAGATCACCTTTTAGAT
The DNA here is from genome assembly GCF_003323815.1 of Acinetobacter haemolyticus. Lineage (NCBI taxonomy): Bacteria > Pseudomonadati > Pseudomonadota > Gammaproteobacteria > Moraxellales > Moraxellaceae > Acinetobacter > Acinetobacter haemolyticus. The sequence continues at coordinate 1,514,959 of NZ_CP030880.1, read as the reverse complement.
AAACTTAATAGTTTTCCGTCTATTCTGCTTCAACAATTTCAAAATCATGTGTAATTTCTACACCACCATCAGACAACATTTTACTTGCTGAACAATATTTTTCTGCTGATAATTCCACGGCTTTTTCGACTTGCTTGGTTTTCACCGCTTTCCCTGTGACCACAAAGTGTAAGTGGATTTTGGTGAATACTGCTGGAATTGTGTCTGCCCTCTCAGCTTTTAGCTGACATATGACCCCTGTCACATCTTGGCGAGATTTCTTTAATATAGTCACAATATCAAACGAAGCACACCCACCAAGTCCCATTAAAATCAACTCCATAGGACGTGGGCCACGGTTTTCACCACCATATTCAGCAGAACCATCCATCACTAAACTGTGACCACTTTCTGATTTCGCCTCAAAAGCAACATTCTCTAACCAATGTACACTTGTTTGCATTGCAACTACCCGAAAAACGTTATAAATTTACTCTGTTCTTGTACACTAACATAAAATGAGTTGATAAGGAATTTCATCTCTTCTGTGTAGAAAAAGCTCAAACGAGCCTGTGCGATCGGTTTCATCCAAATTCGGAAATTTTAAGCATGACTTCAAATTTTTCACATCTTAGCACTGATGCTTTGTCTCCAGGCCAACTACCTGAATCAGTAAAAGCTTTGCTAAAACGTGCTCATATTAACAGATACCCTAAACGCACCACGATTGTTGACGCTGGAACGGAATCAAGATCACTGTATTTAATTTTAAAAGGTTCAGTATCAATTATTTTACGTGAAGATGATGAACGTGAAATCGTTGTTGCTTATTTGAACCCTGGGGATTTCTTTGGTGAGATGGGTCTTTTTGAAAAGAACCCTCAACGTACTGCTGAAGTACGCACTCGAGATGTATGCGAAATTGCAGAGATTTCTTATGACAATTTCCATGAATTAAGTAAACAGTATCCTGATTTAAGTTACGCAGTATTTGCTCAACTGGTGCGTCGTCTTAAAAACACAACTCGTAAAGTAACTGACCTTGCCTTTATCGACGTTTCAGGTCGTATTGCACGTTGCTTAATCGACTTATCTGCTCAACCAGAGGCAATGATTTTACCGAATGGTCGTCAGATTCGTATCACTCGTCAAGAGATTGGTCGTATTGTCGGTTGCTCTCGTGAAATGGTTGGTCGTGTCCTCAAAACACTTGAAGACCAAGGCATGATCCAAACTGATGGTAAAGCAATTTTAATTTTTGATGCGTCTTTAGAGGAAAATACCTTTCCTGAAGATGAATATGATGATGAAGATTGATTAATTTAGATCACCGTCATATAAAAAGCCAGTGTTCACACTGGCTTTATTTTTTGAATAAAAAGAACAAAATCAATAGGCTTTTGATTACATAATTACTATGATTATAGAGATAATCAGAATGTAAAGAATGGTCAACTTTTTTTATAATTCGGCTTAAGTATATTGATATTGATAAGATACTGATTTGGAGAGAATAAGTATGAAGAAGTTCGCTTTAAGCCTTTGTGCAATCACTGTGATGACCATTTCTGGCTGCGCATCGTTTGCTGAAATGGCTGGTGCCGATACTGCAACCCTCAATGCACAATCAGCACAGGGCTTTGCACAAATGACTCAAGAAGCCCGTGCAAAAAATCAACTTGATACAAGTTCTGCAACTTACCAACGAATCAACACGGTATTTAATCGTCTAAAACCGCATGCAGATAAACTTAACCAAACAGGTCAACGTTTTGACTGGCAGCTCGCTGTATTGAAATCAGATACCGTCAATGCTTATGTCGCTCCAGGTGGTAAAGTCGTCTTCTATACAGGCATTGTAAATAAGCTTAATCTCACCAATGATGAAATTGCTGCAATCATGGGCCATGAGATGACGCATGCTTTAGAAGAACATGCGAAAAGTAAAATTGGCGCTCAAGCATTAACTAACTTAGCAATTGGTATTGGTACCTCTTATGCAGGTGCAAACATTGGTGAAGCGGGTAATGCAGCAATCAATCTAGGCAGCCAAATTGGTATCGGCTTACCTTACTCTCGTAACCTAGAAAGTCGTGCTGACTACGGCGGTTTAATGCTGATGGCTCAAGCAGGCTACAATCCAAATGCAGCCATTACTTTATGGGAAAAAATGAACCGCTTAGATGGCAAGAGTGGTTCTGCTTTCTTATCCACTCACCCATCAAATACACAACGTATTGCAGATATGCGTAAGAACTTACCTGCTGCAATGGCGATTTATAATAACAGCCGTCGTTAATCTGTATACAGCCATTAAATCTCAAGTAGATTTAATGGCTTACATAATTCACTTGCTATCCTTCTATTCTCGCAATTTCCTCATCTGCATTTATGGTCAAATTTATACCTCTTAGATGCTGAATCCTTCCTGTGCAGTGAGCAATTACAGGAACCTCCATTTTCATCGCCTCCATCATGGCAATCACATCACCTTGTTGCACTTGATCATTCTCTTTAATTTTCCAAGCACTGATGACACCATTGATCGGTGCAAGTACAGCTTTTTCGTTTTTAGAAACTTGTTTAACATTGTTATGGACATCTGGGCTGTGCTTGTTCTCCATTTGAAAGAACGCTAAAGGCAACCCAATCTCATGCAGTTTACCGTCAATCTCAATATGATAGCGCTGCAATGTCATTTGATCTGATCTTTGACTGCGAGGCTGTACTGCAAAATAATGTGAACAATCCTGCTCAATCCAACGCGTATGAATTTTAAACTCATCCACAAAATCAGGTTCAGTTAAAATCGCCTGATGGAATGGCAATACAGAAGCAATCCCTTCTAATTTAAAATGAGCAAGCGCTCTCTTAGCACGTTGAATCGCTATTTCCCGCGTAGCTCCAGTCACAATCAATTTTGCCATCAAAGAATCAAAATGGCTGGACACCAGACTTCCATTTCCTACACCTCGATCTAAACGGATACCGATTCCGGATGGTGGATCGAACTGAGTGATTTGACCAAACGCAGGTATAAAACCACGTGCAGGGTCTTCTGCATTAATTCTAAACTCAATTGCATGCCCCTGAGGCTCAGGAGTTGTCTGAATCGAAAGTGGCTGACCCAAGGCGATTCTGATTTGCTCTACAACCAAATCGATGCCTGTAGTTTGTTCTGTCACAGGATGTTCAACCTGTAATCGTGTATTCACTTCAAGAAACGAAAGTTTGTTATCTTGACTCAATAAATATTCAACTGTTCCTGCACCCACATATTTTGCCATTCGACAGATATTGACTGACGACTGAATGATTTGCTGATAAATTTGTTCACTGATAAAAGGTGCAGGTGCTTCTTCGACTAACTTTTGATTACGACGCTGTAAAGAACAATCACGAGTACCAACGACCACCACTTGACCATGTTGATCAGCAATGATTTGTGCTTCGATATGTCTAGGTTTTTCTAAATACTGCTCTACAAAGCATTCACCTCGCCCAAATGCAGCTTGCGCTTCGCGTACCGCAGACTCATATAAATGAGCAACTTCATCTAACCGCCAAGCCACCTTTAAACCACGCCCTCCACCACCATGAGCAGCTTTGATTGCGATCGGTAATCCATATTGCTGAGCAAAATTGACTGCTTCAGCCGCAGAGTTAAGCGGTTGTTCCGTCCCATAAACTAAAGGTGCACCAACAGATTGAGCAATTTTACGTGCTTGTATTTTATCTCCTAGTTTCTCAATACTTTCTGGCGATGGTCCAATCCAGATCAATCCAGCATCAATGACAGCTTGAGCAAAATCCGCACGCTCCGACAGAAAACCATATCCTGGATGGATCATCGTTACCTGTGCCTGTCGCGCAATCGATAAAATTTTATCAATGTCTAAGTAGGTTTCTTTGGCAGTCACCCCCGACAGCGCCCATGCTTCATCCGCATATTGGACATATAAACTATCAATATCATCATCTGCATACACTGCAACTGAACGAATATCCAAATCTTGACAAGCTTGAATAATACGAACCGCAATTTCCCCACGATTAGCGATTAAAAGTTTATGCTGTGTATTCATGTGATGCGATATCCATAAAATCTAAAATTTTTCTAAATTGAATGAAACACCCTGCTGCAAGTTGAGCAATCAGCCCCAGATGATACGGTGCTACCGCGGCAATCACTGGATACCCCCCTGTTAATGGATGGTCATTCATAAACAAAACTGGTTGACCATTTGCTGGAACTTGAATTGCACCCGTACAACATCCTTCACTAGGTAACTCTTGGTTTATTTGTCGTTGTAGCGGCTGCTCTCCCAATAGTCTTAGACCAATTCGATTACTTTCTGTGGTGACTAACCAAGCTTGACTAAATAATAGATCCACACTCTGTGGATTAAACCAATCCACTCGAGGTCCGAGTATGACATCAACCACAACCGTCTCACCCTTGCTTGGTAAAGTAATAGCCGATTGATCTAAGTTTACAGCTTGTGTTTTTAATTGATCAGCATAAATTTGATCACCAACTTTAATCGGTAATGGTCCCAACTCAGCCAAAACATCATAACTTGCACTTTCTAGCACACGCTCAACAGCAAACCCACCACGAATAGCCAAATAGTTACGAAGTCCTGCTTGAGGTGGCGAGATATAAATTTCATCACCAGCGTCTAAAGCAATCGGCTGGTATAATGACTCTTGAACTTTGTTCGAGTTCGCATAAGTTATCCAAAGCGCTGCTGCTGCACCTGTCACTGCAATCACTGTTGATTGCAATACTTTCAATCGCAATCCACCATTCAATATTTCAAAGACAGCCGCATCAGAAGGGTTGCCTACAATTAGATTCGCACTTTTAAAAGCACGATCATCCATCGCCCCTGCTCGTCCTATACCCAGTTTGGACATATTTCTACGCCCATCATCTTGCACTAAGACTTGTAAACCGACATTTTTAACTTCGAATACTGCTGATTTTTCATTCCTTTTTGGAATAGAAATGGGTATATCGGGGACAGAAATCTGTGTTGGATGATTGCGAACATCTTTAAAAATGACCTGATCACTGGGTAACAATAAAGCAGGTTGAGCACGATGAATATCCCACATTTTTTCATCTGTTTGACCAATCAGTTGCCAGCCTCCAGGGCTATCTTTTGGATAAACACCACTATATTCACCCGCTAAACCCACAGATCCAGCCCGAATCTTCTTTCGTGGCGAGGCCAAACGCGGGATACTGGTGAATGGATGATCAGGACTGACCAAATACGCAAAACCTGGGGCAAAACCAATAAATGCAACCTGCCAATGACTGTGAGTATGCTTATAGATAACCTCATCAACACTGATTCCCAAATACTCAGCAACATGGGTTAAATCAGCGCCTTGATAATCAACCTGTAGAACAACTTCTTTGCCTGTATTGAAAAAGTTTTGTTTTATTTTTTGCGCTGAAATCCACTGGATTAATTTTTTTACATCAATACACAAACAATCAAAATAAACCAATATCGTTCGGGCTGCGGGTATCATTTCCTGAATATAAGGATGCTGGCTATGTTGTAAAAAATGATACGTTGCAATTGTTTCTTCTAAACTAGGAAATTCAATTAACACACAATCCAAATTAACTGATAAAAACCGCATCTCATCACTCTTTTTATTATGGTCAAAAAGGCTTAACCCACAAAATTACGTATTTGAATATGCTGTGCTAACAGTGTTTGTCGAATCTCTTGTGCCATTTGTACAGCACCCATCGTATCGCCATGCACACATATGGTATCGGCTTGAATCTTGGTGAACTCGCCTTCAATCGATTCCACTCCACCTTTTAACACCATATCTAATACCCGCTGTGCAACCAGCCCAGTATCATGAATCACAGCATTGTCTAGACGACGAGAGACCAAAGTACCATTGCTGTGATAAGCACGATCCGCAAACGCTTCTGAAACCACCGCTAAACCTTGCTTACGGGCAAAGGGAATCAACGATGATCCAGCTAACCCAACCAACACGAGACTGGCGTCATATTGTTGAATCGCATCAATCACCGCTTGGGCTTGTTCTAAATCTGTAGCGATGGTGTTATATAACGCCCCATGTGGCTTTACATACTTAACGCATGTTCCCGCAACCTGAGCCAAACCTTGTAAAGCTGAAATCTGATACAACACATCTGCAAATAATTCATCATAAGACAAATCCATGTTTCGGCGGCCAAAGCCAACCAAATCAGGATAAGAAACATGTGCACCAACAGCGACGTTGCGTTGAGCTGCTTGTTTTAACGTTTTTAAAATATTCTGTGGATCACCAGCATGAAAACCACAGGCAATGTTAGCACTACTGACCACAGAAAGGATTTGATCATCATTGCCCATTTTCCATGCACCATAGCTTTCACCTAAGTCGCTATTTAAATCAATCTGAATCATGGTCTTATATCAAAATCCAAAAAGTAATCCGTTTAATTATTACACTATAGTTTCGACCATGCCAATAAACTTAAGGGTGTTCAATTAATAAATTTTTGCTTGTCCTTCGATTCTTGTTTTAAATCTACGATGAAACCACATATATTGCGTTGGCTGCATTCTGATCTGATTTTCGATAATCAAATTCACTCGCGTCGCATCTTCAATCTCATCAAGACTTGGAAAATTTTCTAAAGGTGGTTCTAATAAAATATGATATTGCGGATTTGTTATATCACCTTCACGATAAAAGAATAAAGGAATAGCCAATGCTTTGGTAATTTTCATCAATCGTCGATGCGCTGTTAATGTCGCAGCCTGAACACCAAAAAATGGCGCCATAACCCCTTGCTTCAATCCAAAATCCTGATCAGGACTGTACCAAATGGCATGCCCATTTTTTAGACTGTGAATTAAGCCTTTCATATCATCTTTGCCTATTTGATTCTTATAAATCGTGGCTCGACATCTACGAATCAACATATCAAGTAGAGGATTGTTTTGTGGACGATAAACCACATCAAAATCAAAGAAACGACTACTTACAAAACCACCTGCATCTAAAAGTGTAGTATGTGTTCCTAACAATAGCACCCCTTGCTGTTGTGCGTTTTCAATATGTTGTAATCCATGGATATGAATTCGGTTTTTAAACCAACTTGGCTTATACCAAGCATTTAATGCCTCAAACAAACCAAGCATCATATTCAAGAAAACTTGTTGTGCATCCTTTTGTATTTCTAACTCACTTTTATTAGGGAAACAAACCTCTAGATTCCTAATTGTAGTTTTTCTGCGAGATTTCAAAGCTTTCCATGCAACTTTAGATAAAAGATCCGCTAAACGCCATTGGATTGCCCAAGGTAAAATTGCGAATACCATCAAAATCAGTAAAGCAATCCATATTCCCCAATACTTAGGCAGTAAAAAAGACCATTGAAATTTACTGGCCTCAAGTTGTTGTTCAGCGCTCATAGCGACAAGTTTCTTAAATAAAACTTACCAGCGTAGCATATCTAGTTTTTTTAATGTTTTTAATTGTGTTCTTCTCAATCTATTTTAAACACAAATGCAGCATATGCGTTGCTATGGTATGTCGAATATGGTCTGGACGCTGATGAAAATACCGCTGACTTAGACCATCACCTGATAAATCCTCTATGACCTGATAACCAAGTTTATTTACAGCGTGATGTAAGTCTTTCGGCCGAAACTGACCTTTTAATGGTTCTTTCAAAAACCGTGTAAATTGTGAAACGAACAAACTCCCGAAACGCTCAACACCATCCAACTCACGATAATCAATCGAATAATCTAAAACCACTTCACTGCCCTCGCTCGCGATTTGAGCAATACTGGATAAGGTATGTAATGTCGTTTGTGGTTCGAGATAATGGGTTGTGCCTAACCAAGAGAAAAATGCTTTTTGATCTTGTTGAAAGGAACTTCTTGCCAAAGCATCTGCAATCGACTCTTTTTCAAAATCAATTGATACAAACTCAACATTAGCTGGAATGTCACCAAATTCTTTGAGTTTCAACTGTTTTGCCGCTTGGGTATCAGGATGATCAACTTCAAAAATTTTTAAATTAGGATAGCGCTGTGCTTGTCTCAACGTGAACGAATCTAAACCTGCACCCACCAAGACATATTGCTGAGTTCCTTGCTGAATCGCTTGCTGCAATAAGTCTTCTGCATAACGCGAACGACCAACAACTTGCCCTGTCAGTAAACCTAACGTTCGGTTAAATACAGTAGAATTCATCACTTTAACGGTCAGTGGAGTTTTTAATAATTTTTGCCAACCTTTACTGGTTAGCTCAAATGCAAATGGATCAGAAAAAACAGGATTTTCGGCATTTTGGAAATGATTTGCACGTAATGCTGCAGCCGCTTCAGCCGTTCGGCTTGATTGTCCATCTTTCATCTTTATTTCCTAATTTATTTCTACCTTGCAAAAAATAAGCAGCAAACTCCACCCTAAGATAAAATTTACTGCCCTTATATCACTCGACTAAAAAATTAGTTGGTCTTTTCAGTTTGATACGTCACTTGATAATCGTTTAAATCCATCTGTTTTAAACGTTGTTTTAACTTCTTCAATGACCAAGGCCAAGCAGCAAAGTTTCGACCATTTGCATCTAAATAGTAGCTCTTACATCCACCAGCATTGAAAACAGTTGTTTTAAGATGCTTTTGTACTAACTCATTGTGCTTTTTAATCACTTCAGGTTTGATGTTTAACTTGGCAATACCTTGATCTCTAATTTTCAATAAACCATCAACGATATAATCAAGTTGAGCTTCTGCTAGACCAATAAAAGAGTCATATACCAGAACGTTCGGCCCCAAAACTAAGAAAGCATTTGGTACGTTTTCAATGCTTGTACCTAAATACGCTTCTGGAGAGCTACTTTTCCAAAGGTCATTTAAAATCTCACCTTTTTCATTCGCAACACGCTTACCAATCGGTGGATGAGAGACTTCAAAACCTGTACCCCAAATGATCACATCCACTTCATGACGCTCACCATTTGCAGCAACAACAGTATTGCCTTCAACTTTAACTAAACCATGAGGGATGAGTTTAGTATTTGGTTGCTGTAAAGCTGGATAATAATTGTTAGCGAACAACAAACGCTTACATCCGATAGTAAAGTTTGGCGTCACGTTTTTACGCAATTCTGGATCTTCAACTTGGAAGCGTAAAATCAGTTTAGCTAACTCACCGACTGGCTTTAACACTGCAGGATTACGTAAACCAAAGTTAATCGCATTCAATGATTGAGCAACCGCTTGACGCCAAGTTTTTTGGATCAATGGATATTTTTCGATTAACTTTTTACTTACATCGCCTAAATCCGTATCAGGTTTTGGGACAACCCACGGCGCGGTACGCTGGAATACATACAATTCTTTAGCTTTAGGTTGAATTTGTGGCACAAACTGAATAGCTGATGCGCCCGTTCCAATGACCGCAATACGTTTACCAGTCAAATCATAATCATGATTCCATCTTGCTGAATGGAACATTTCGCCTGTAAAAGTCTCTAAACCATCTAATTTTGGAATTTGAGCTTCGGTAATTGGGCCAGTTGCGAAGATCGCTGAGCGTGACAAGAACTGCCCTTTATTAGTATCCATCACCCATAAATTACGCTCATTATCCCATTTTGCACTGAGTAACTCTGTACCAAATTCAATTTTTGAACTTACACCAAAATTTTCACTCACTTCTTCAAGGTAGTTTAAAATTTCAGGTTGACGAGCAAATAAGTGACTCCATTTTGCACTTGGTGCAAATGAATATGAATACAAAGCTGACGGTACGTCACAACCACAACCTGGATAAGTGTTTTCACGCCAAGTACCACCAACGCGTGTCGCCTTTTCAATGATCTTGTAATTGCTATAACCAACTTGATCAAGACGAATTGCTGTCGCAATACCTGAAATCCCTGCACCTACGATAAATGTATCGTAAATATGCTGTGGGAGCGCTTTTTTGTCAGCAGAATTTAATTTTTTTGCTTGAGCTGTCATTCAAAATATCCTTTCTTTCATTTAACTGAAATACGCATTCATCCATCTAAAGAAAGCTTATTTCAGTAATTAAAATCTTTTCCTAAACAGGTTTTATTTCATTAATCGGTATGAAGTACCCAAGAATTTTGCATATAAATTCGGAGCAGTACGTTTCATTAACCAGAATAGTTTTGCGTCAATTTGAGGGATTGTATAAAGCTGATCTTTATCCAAACGGTCTAATGTCAGCTTGGCAACTTTGTCACTGGTCGTGAAGGCCAAGTTTGTCAGTGCATAGTCCAAGATACCCTTGTGCGGTACTTTTCCGTTTTTGATGATATTGGTTGGCACCAATGTTGGACATAACACATTGACTTTGATGTTATGTTTTCTCAATTCAGCTGAAAGCGTTTCAGACAAAGCACGTACACCAGCTTTAGTCACGTTATACGCTGTCATTTCAGGAGCCGCAGTATAAGACGCTGCCGAAGCAACATTGATAATTGCACCACGACCAAGTTGTTTAAACTTTGGTACGAAATAGTGACAACCATGAATCACGCCCCATAAATTAATATCTGAAACCCACTTCCAATCTTCCAGAGAGGTTTCATCAAACTTACCACCCAACCCAACACCTGCATTGTTGATCACAAGTGTTGTTGGGTGTTGCATCAATTGTTCTGCTTGGTCAGCAAGCTTTTCAACTTGTTTAGCATTTCCAACATCGCACTTTACTGCAAAAGCTTTTGAACCCAATTGCTCGATTAAGGCAACCGTTTCTTTTGCTGCTTCCAAGTTAATATCGGAGCAAACCACAGTCCCGCCACGCTTTGCCAGTTCAAGTGCAAAACTACGACCAATCCCACTGCCCGCACCAGTTACCACTGCATATGCGTTTTGGCTTGGTTTGGCTTTCTTTCCAAATAATTTCATATTTGTATTCCAAATTATTGTTTCAGCTTGACCAAGTTATGCAGATGCTGCACGAACAGGTGGTACAAATTCTTTTAAGAAATAAGGTGATAACAAACCTGTTTCTGGATTTAATAAACGCTCTTTGTAATATTCCATGTACTTGGTCGTATCATGGTCGTTTGGGTGGAAGCTTGGACGTAAATATTCCAAGATATGCATAAAGCTACTACCAAATACGCCTCGTTCACTACCAAATAACAATGCGGTACTTTCTAATACATCTTTCATATAGCGTGGATTGATTAAATTACTTGGCTTACGAATAAATGGCATCAAGTAACCACCTAAAGAAACACCACCTAAAATGGTTAAACTTGCAAGTAAGAATCCAGTAATACGAACCCAGTAATCGCCTGATAACTCTAGAAACACATCATAAGCAATATCTTTATGCTCTGATTCTTCGAGCATGTGCCACATCCACATCGCACGTTGTCTTTCATCTTGCGAACCAAGCAAATATTCTTCATGCTGCATCATAAATTCAGCGAGTACAGCGGTGTAATGCTCAATACCTGCCATCAAAGATAGCTGCATAGAGTGCGGTAGTTTATAAATTCCGTACTCAAACACTTTATCAGCAATCGCACGGAGTAATTCGACTGGATAACCATTCTCTTTGAGAACTTCATCATTGAATTGATTATGAATTTTTGAGTGAATTGCTTCTTGACCAATTAATGAAGTCAATCTTTGTTTCAAAATCGGATCATTAATAAATTCACGATGGTGACGAGCTGTCTCAATGACCACATCCTCACCAAAGGTTAAGAAAATCGATAAAGCGTGAAAATAAGAAGTCGCCAACTCTTTATTTAAGAAGAACTTCTGATCCAACTCGGCTGGATTAAATTTGAAATCAAAATGACGAATAGGAATTGGAGCCTTGTTCGCTAAATTTTGGACAATGCCTTGATATTTAGTACTAAGTTTGTCTGAAAATACATTTCGAATAACTTGAGCGACCATAACTGATCCCCTCATATAAAGAGTAAAAAATCAAAAACACCTTGAAGATCTTGACAGCATAGTGGACGAATAAAATATGACTAGAACCAAACTGCTCATATAACAATGAGCTATTCTGCCAACTAAACTCATAAAATCCGTCCTGCACTACTTACTGCAACTCAGTTCAAACTCTAAATTAAGCAGCTTGAATCTTCGGTGTAAATTCCTTCACAAAGAACGGATGTAAGGCACCGCCTTCTGACAACAATTTCTTCTCGTAGTATTCAAAATAATGTGAGGCATCATGGTCATTTGGGTGGAAGTCACGACGCAGATAATCAAAGATTCGACCTTGTGTGCTACCAAATACGCCATCTTTTGGACTAAAGATCAGTTTCACGCCACGTCGAGCATCTTTCCAAAATTTCGCAGTTAACATTTCTTGAGGTTTACGCAGAACTGGAACCAATGTTGCAGAGAATGGAATCAACCCAAGAATCGTGAAATAAGCAAGGAAGAATCCTGTAACACGTAACGCATAATTACCATTCAATGTTTGATAAACATCATAAGCAACATCCTTATGTTCAGACTCTTCAAGCATGTGCCACATCCACAAAGCACGTGTCTTGGCATCATCCGAGAAATAGAAATTCTGCTCATGTGCCATCATGTATTCAGCTAGAACAGCCGTGAAATGCTCGATTCCAGCCATTAGAGAAAGTTTTAATGGTTGTGGGAATTTCAAGAAAATATAATCAAAGAACTTTTCACCCAGGAAGCGGTATAAACGTACTGGATAATCTAGTTCAACAATTGCATCATTAAATTCATTGTGTAATTTCGAATGAATTGCTTCTTGACCAATCAAAGAGGTTACACGTTGTTTTAAAATAGGATCTTTGAGCAAATCACGGTGATGACGTGCTGTTTCAATCACTAAGTCTTCACCATAAGTCAAGAAAACAGAAAGCGTTGCAAAGAAAATCGTTGCAAACTGGTTATTCATATAGAATGATAAATCAATCTGTTTACCTTCAAATCCGATTGCCAAGTGTCGAATGGGTATGCTTTTTTTACTCGCAAAATCGATTTGCTCAGTTATTGGGTTGGATTTAAATAAACTCAAACCTTTGTTCAATGTGCTGCTAATCATGGCTACACCTACCTACTTCACTTGAGCGTCATTTGCCCTTTTGCATTCTTTGGATTAGGCTCATCTCATTTCGTTATACTCATTCATCATTAAGTAACGAAAAAAGATTCGGGAGATTTTATTGAACCTAGTTCCCTACTAGAACCAATGTAAACCGATCTTATGTTCGGATTCAATTCGGGTAAAATCGTTTGGTTTTTGATCTTAAATCACTTACTTATAAAGTTTAAAAACATCAAAAATCCAAAACACCAAATTAGAATAAACTGTTTAATAACAACACCTTAAAATAATTTTAATTTTTATAAGATTTCAATAAATTCAAATAGTCTATTTTATATTACAGATATAAAACATAAATTTTAAAAACTGTAATTTTATCTGTTCGGATTATTTTAATCAGTCTTTAACTTCAGATCGCAGCATGCTAATCTGACAATATGTTCGGATTTTAATAATAATGCATTATGGTTACTCGCAAACCCCGTCAATCTCGCTCAAAAGTTACTGTAGATACGATTATTGAGGCAGGATTTATCGCTGTTGCAACCAATGGTACAAGTGGCACAACCACACGTCATATTGCTGATATAGCAGGAGTAAGTGTCGGTTCTTTATATGAGTATTTTAAAAATAAAGAAGAAATTTACGATGCCATGGCCAAAACTTTTGTCAAAGAAGTTCTCGACATGGTGAAAGAGCTCACCCCTATTATTGTTGAAATGGAGTTAGAGCCTTTATTTGAAATGATTTTCTATACATTTCGTGATCTGCTTACTCGTGACAATGATCGTTATTTGATATGTCTGCGATATGCAACCGAGCTCAAATATGAGCGTTATATTGGTCAGATCGAAATGGCACTCATGGAAGTGCTGATGAAATACATGATGCGCCATCCAAAATATTTAAAAGTAAATAATTTGAGCGTCACAGCCTATATCAGTATTAATAGCAGTATCTTTAATGTGGCACGCCACTTGATTTTACCAAATCCACAAATTACTTTTGATGAAATGATCAAAGGCCTAAGCACGATGATTATTAGCTATATTGAAGCTGAATTGGCCAAAGCAGAAGCCTAAAAAACATAGTATTCATCATTCACAACATTTTCACGTAACCAACTATAAGCTGGATACAATGAATATAGGAGAATGATGATGTCTACCATTATAAAGCTTTCGATTGCTGCACTCAGCATCATTTCTTTGTCTGCCTGCAAAAGTATCCCTAGCTATACTCCTGATTATAGTCAAGCTCGTCAGCAAATCTCAGGGATTAATTTGAATGATCAACAAGCGTTGGAAGTAGGTCAACGATTTGTTGCAGCTTTCAATACGCTTGGTACCCCACAGTTTGTTGACACAGCTGGTCAACTCTATGCTGAGCAATTATTTATAAATGACACACTGGCTCAGTTTTCATCTAAGCAAGACTTAATAAAGCACTTCAATGGAATGAATCAACGCGTTAGTAATGTCTCGGTTAAGTTATTAAATACTACTTATCAACAAGACTCTGCATACGTGCACTGGCATATGACATACGACTTCAAATTTTTAGGTCGTAACAAAACCATGTCATCTTATGGAATCAGTGAAATTAAAATAAATCCGGCAAAACAAATTGTCTTCCAACAAGATTATTGGGATCCTGCCAATGGTTTGTATCGCTCACTTCCATACGTCAGTGGGGTCTACGCTTGGTTAACCCCGTTTAAGAAAGTTACCTAACAGAATCTTAAGGAGTTGATATGCTGATCTTAAAAAGACATTTGGCACTATTGTCATTTGGGGTGTTTACACTGGTAACAACAACAATAAGTCATGCCTCTTTACAATCATGTGGTTCAGCACCTTTAATTGTGACCAAAAAAAATGTGGGAACTGTGAGTTACCTCGCCGAAGATTGTAGTAAAAATTGGCAAGATCAAAGTATTCGCCTAGATTTCAACTACACTCACGACATTCCTGAATGGGCCTTTAAGCGAGCAGCACAACACTTCCTCAAAAAGAATGTTGATCGTTATAGTTCAGATTCTCCACTCAATCGCATTACCCAACTTTATCGGCCTGTACGGAAAGGTGATCTTTATCGTCTTGAATACACCGCCTCCTCAAAAACACTTGCACTAAGTCTAAACCAAAGAGTTTTAGGCTCAATTCAGGATGCACAAGCCAACCAATATTTTAAAATTTGGTTTGGGCAATCTCCATTTAGTGCTAAATTAAAACAACAACTTTTAAATGAATAAATCAAATACAATGCCGAATACAAGTTATTTCATCTTGATGGTTGAAGATCATTACGAGCTGGCTTCAACTGTCTGTGAATTTTTAGAAGACCACGGTTTCGTTATTGATCACGCACGTAATCTAGATGCTGCTCGCCAATTCCTTAAACAACAGCCCTATCACCTATTATTGTTAGATATCAACTTACCTGATGGGTCTGGCTATGAACTATGCGAGTGGTTAAGAACAGAACGTGGTTTGGATATTCCGGTACTTATGCTAACAGCACGTGATACCTTGGATGATAAACTCAAAGGTTTTGCCTCTGGAACAGATGATTATTTAGTTAAACCTTTTGATTTTAATGAATTAGTCGTACGCATACGAGCCTTAATCAAACGTGCAATGGGTGAAGTGTCCAATAGTAAACTTCAAATACATGATCTTGTCCTTGATAGTGCCACTCAACAAATTACTCGTGCTGGTAAAATCATCGATTTACCCCCTATTCAGTTTAAATTATTAAAAATCCTGATGCGAAACTCACCTAAAGTGATTAGCAAACAAGAAATTGTCATGGAACTTTGGGGAGATGAAGAACCTGAAAGTGATGCCTTAAGAAGCCATATTTATAACTTACGTAAAATGGTTGATAAACCCTTTGAGCAAAAACTCATTCATACGGTATCTGGGGTCGGTCTTAAAGTTGCTGTTGCTTCTGATTAGTTTAAATACACCACGACAATCAACCCTGTAGTTAAAGCCAAGTCCAGTTGTGGATGAGTCAAGAGATAAAATTGACGATCGTATAACTCTACTCGCCAACCCAATTGTTTGCATAACTTCTGTACAAGCTGCAATCCGATGCCGTGTCCTTTGGCTTTTAGTTGCAATTGTCGATCCGAGAGTTGTTGTACTTTTAAATCATCCGGCAATTTGATTCCAATGCCATTATCTGCAATCAAAATACTCTTCTTCTGCTGAATGATATGAATATCTGAACCTTCAGAATAGTTAAGTGCATTACGCAATATATTACTGAGTACCATTTTAGTCATCGAAGGATATAACCATCGTAACTGCTCAGCATGTTCTTGGATTACATGGATTTGCATTCCTTTGGAATGACTAACAGGCTCCAAATCAAATACCAAATCTTGCACGATTTCTGAGAGTTTAGCTTGCTCTATCGTCAAGGTATTCGTCGTATTTCTTGCTATCGCTAATAGGGTATCAACTAAAAGCTGCATATCCTCAATGGTATTTTGCAGACGAGTAAGCGCTTTATCTTGTCCATATCGTGCCTGACACAGTTGCACGTTACCTTTTAAAATCGTAAGCGGGGTACGCAGCTCATGACTAACATCTCCAGTAAACTCACGCTCTCGCTGGATAAACTCACTCAAAACCACATGATATTTTTCCAAAGCTTGCTTTAAATACTGTGCCTCCATATTGCCATTTGTTGAAATATCTTGAAATGGTGAAGCCTCTTTACTCTGATGCTCCCAATCTATTTGCTCAAGTGCATTTGCCAAACGAGTAATCGGTGAAAAATAGCGACGTGCACGACGATTCGACCACCATAAAAAACTATAAAGAATAAATAAGCTAAACATAAGTGGCGCAAGACCAAATAGCCACACTAGTTTATTCACATTACTTTCGCCAAAGACTAATAACACATGTTGACCATTACGTTCACCATAAACAGTCATGCGTTCTTTACCATCAATGAAGATACGATGCACACCAGATTGGAGCGACATTTGTCTAAATGGTTGCGGTGGAATATCAGTCATCCAGCGATAACCATACAGATTTTTGGTGTCAGGTAAA
This sequence comes from Acinetobacter haemolyticus, assembly GCF_003323815.1. NCBI lineage: Bacteria > Pseudomonadati > Pseudomonadota > Gammaproteobacteria > Moraxellales > Moraxellaceae > Acinetobacter > Acinetobacter haemolyticus. The sequence continues at coordinate 1,497,800 of NZ_CP030880.1, read as the reverse complement.
TCTGCATTCGGATTACGCTCTATACGCATCCAATAATGTTCCATTTCCTGCTCTAGAGCTGTTTTGAGCAGCGATCCTTTAATTACCCATGCACTGCATGAAATCCCGATCACAATTGATAGCGCAATTAAACCAATCTGCAACCAATAATGGCGGCTGAATATCTCGCCTAAAGCGTGCGATTTCTTGGTTGCAGTGGTTTTTATTATCATATCAACTCGATTATTTAAGGGATTAGGATGTTTTTAATCGCTTATTATTTTTAAATAAAAAGTGACCAATCACCCATTCCTGTCCTTGTTCAAAACCGAATAGCTCAGCGCAAGCCATAAAGAATATACGCCAACGTTGCCACCAAGCGGCTGCATCTTGTCCATAAACACGTTCAAAGATTGGTTTTAAATATTGCTGTTGTCGATCCATATTTTCTAGCCATGCATTTGCGGTCTTTTCATAATGACTACCCGCCCATTGCCATTGCTGAGATAATTCTAAATGTTGTTGGAAATGTAAAAATGTTGATGTCGCTGGCATTAAACCACCAGTAAAAAAGTATTTTGACATCCAATCATATTCACTTTTTATCTCAAAAGGATAATGCATAAAACGATGACAGAAAATATGACACCACAATAAACCGTCTGCTTTTAACCATCTGTGGATTTTTTCAAACAATTTTTCATAGTTTCGAACATGTTCAAACATTTCCACTGAAACCACTCGGTCGAAACGATCTGAATCCAATTCAAGTACATTCACATCACAAGTAAGCACTTCTATATTATTCAATTTTCTAGTCGATGCTTGCGATAAAATATGTTCACGTTGTGTTGCAGAGTTTGAGACAGCAGTAATTTTGGCATTTGGATAACGCTCTGCCATCCATAAGGTGAGTGAACCCCAACCACAGCCTAACTCTAGAATATCTTGTCCATCATGTAATTGTGCACGCTCACAATATAGCTGCAATGCAAATTCTTCCGCATCATTTAAACTGGTTTTCTCATGCGGGAAATAACACGCGCTGTATTTTAAACGTTTGCCAAGTACAGCCTGGAAAAAAGCTGTCGGCAATTCATAATGCTGTTCATTGGCAATGTCTGTAGCAATTGCAATATCGCTTTGCTTCAGCATAGCCAACACATCCATATATCGTTGTGCTGACTGTTCAGGATCATAACGCCCTTCCTGAATTAAGCGTTTTTTACTGAGTGCACGAATTGCCGCGCGAATAGCTTGATCAGGGACAATCCCCGTTTCTACCAATTTTAAAGATTGTTGAATAATAAAGTCCATGTGCGCACCTACTTTTTGGGTTTCCACGGAATAAATATAGAAGTCCGTTGTTGATAGTCGAGATAATTCTGCCCTCTATTTCTCAGGGCTTGTTGTTCACTGAAAGGTATACCCGTGATGTAATATAAAAATAACCACATCAATACAGGGTAAATCCACAGCAAATATTGTCCTGCCGCCAAACCAATGATTGGATAAGCAAACCAATGTAACCATTCAAAAAAATAATTAGGATGACGTGAGTAACGCCATAAACCCTGATCCATTGTTTTGGCATGATTGTTAGGATTCTGCTTGAATCGATACAGTTGTTGATCTGCAATCACTTCACCACAAAATGCGATTAACATCACAGCCCCAGCAATCCATAAAGACAAACTGGTCAAATCATTCCATTGAGCTGCAGGGGTATTGAGTAAAATCATCATGGGTAATGAGAATAAAATCGCCAAACCCGCTTGAAACATAAAAAATGCAAAAAAGCCCAAATGCTGATATTTGCCCATCGCACGACGCATATTGGCATAACGACGATCTTCAACTTGCTCATCGAGATAACGTCGCAATAAATGTCCAGCTAGACGCAAAAACCAAATCGAACTCAGGATTCCAAGAAAGTATCGAACCGAAAGCGGTGCTTGATCTTGAATGAACGCAGTTAATCCAATGTTGAGCGCGATACAGAAACTCCACGCCGCATCAACAATTCCAGCACGGGAGTTCAAACTTGCCCATAACCAGCAGCAAATCATGATCGAGACATTGATCAGAAGTAGTGTCAACATGGATTTACCTCAGGCATTCAACAAAATGACCTAATATGGGTTTGCTTGAAAGAGCATATGTACATCACTGATCACGCCCTCTTTGAATCCACCTTCGCAGTAACAAAGATAGAAATCCCACATCCGTATAAAATTATCATCAAACCCTAAAGCTAAGACTTGCTCACGGGCTGCTAAAAAGCGTTCACGCCAATGATGAATCGTTATAGCGTAACTTTGTCCAATATCCTCAAGATGCTTCAGTGTCAGTTTTTGTTCGGAAGCCGTCTGGGTCAACACACTGATGCAAGGAATAAAACTACCTGGGAAAATATATCGCTTAATATAGTCCACTGTAGTTAAGGCTTTTAAATATCGAGCATCTTCGATAGTAATGGCTTGAATCAAAGCCAAGCCATTTGGCTTTAATAATTGACGGCATTGTTGAAAGTAGGTAGATAAATAGGCCTCACCAACAGCTTCAACCATCTCGATCGAAACTAACTTATCGTACTTTCCTTCAAGTAAACGATAATCTTTAAGTTGGATATCCACACGATGAGATAGCCCTGCAGACTCGATACGTTGCTTTGCTTCTTGATATTGAGCTTCAGAAATCGTAATCGTTGTGACTTTACAACCATAGTTTTGTGCCGCATATATGGCAAAGCCACCCCAGCCACTACCAATCTCAACTAAATGGTCCATGGGTTGTAATTTCAGCTTTTGGCAGATCAATTCCTTTTTATAATCAGATGCTTGCTCCAAGCTCATCTGTTCATTTTGAAATACTGCACTCGAGTACATCATTGATTCATCTAAGAATAATTTAAAAAAATCATTACTAAGATCATAATGCTCTGCAATATTTTTACGGCTTCCAGAAATTGAATTATGACGCGTTTTATACCAAGCTTTCAGTAAAAACTGGCTGGCTTGAGAGATCACATTTTGATTGATTTGATCAAGCAAATGACGATTTCGAGACAGAAGCTGTATCAAACCAACTAAATCTTCACAATGCCAATAGCCACGAATATAGCCTTCAGCAGCGCCGAGTACACCGTTCTTTAAAATGAGATCGAATAATTGTTTGTCGTGAACGTCAACCTCAACATGTAAATCAGCCTGCTCACCCACGGTACCATTCCATAAACCACGAAATGTAATTTGACCATGGCGCAGCTTAAATAAGCTTTTGAGTACCCAAGGGAGCGAATTTTGTTCACCGAAAATGAGAGTTTTCATAATGTTCTTTTCTATCCTTCTCTTTATTTGGGTGTCGATAAAATGGAACTTTTTTCTTCCATAAACGAAACGCTTGTAGATAAATTTGCGCTAACATTTTGAAAGGTTCAAAGACATGATAAATAGCATATCGACGTAGTTGTGAAGGCTGCGTGATGTCCGATAGCGTAAAGCGCATATTTGCATCAAATATCTTTTGTTCTTGTTGATAAAGCTGCATATAGATCACGTGTTGCTGCATTGAAAAATGAAATCGCCAGCGATAATCAAGCTGCATCGGCATGAAAGGTGAAACATGGAAAGATTTTTCAAAGTCAAATTGATAACCTTGAAAATCTGCACGCTGTTGAGCCTGTAACCGACAATCATGCACGTACACCTTACGCTCATTCCAAGGGGTATTGGTAATCTCACTTAAAATGAATAAAGGCTGCTGCTGTGCATCGAAAATGAAATAGAACACAACAGAGTTAAAACGAAATCCTAAACTTCTTGGCAATGCCAGTATTCGGATATTCGTGTGACTAGGTAATATGCTATCAGTCTGCTGTAGAATGATTCGCTTAATCTTTTCTCGGATTGAACCTGATTGTTCTGTCAGAAAATCTTCAGGATATAGATTTAACAAACTCCAATGGCGTTCTGAGCATAATTTTGATTGACTGAGTAAATCAGAGAGTTGCTCTGGATCAAACCAAAGATATTTGAGATCAGTTGAGAACTCATGTGACTTAGGTTGAAAACGCCGATGCCGTATCTGAGCAGAAGCGATGGCAAATGAACTGTCTAGCATAGCTCAACCCCCTGCTGTTCGGCGACTGAAGATACCCGTTCAATCTGAGCCACAACACGTGCAGCACTGCTTGCTCCATCCTCATGAAAACCCCATCCCCAATACGCACCGCAAAAGGAGCTACGATGTTGTCCATTGATTTCGCGCCAACGTTTTTGTGCGTCAATCGCTTCGGCATTAAATACGGGATGTCGATAATGTCGTTCAACTAAAATTTTATCCGCAGCAATGTTCAAATTTGGATTCAGTGTTGCAAAAATTTGAGTTTTACAGGATAGGTTTTGCAACTTATTCATCCAATAACTAAAACCGTAATGCAAATGTTGCGACGAAATAGTATTTTGATTTTTCGTTACATGAACATGCCAGCTCGCCCACTGAGATCGACGCTTCGGCATGATGGACTGATCGTGATGAACCACCATATGGTTATCTTGATAACCAAACTGCCCTAACACATTTTGCTCCAACTGCGTCGCATCAGTTAATAGCGCTAAAGTATCATCTGCATGGCTAGCAAAAATCACCCAATCATACTGTTCTACACCATGCTGGGTTCTCACACTAACTTGATCTGAGTGACGTGTCACAGCACTAACTGCCATAGCTCGCCATTGGATATTTGCACACGATTTTCGGATCGCCTCTATATAGGAAGCTGAACCACCTTGCACCGTTTGCCATTGCGGTCTTTGCTTGAGCTGTAACATACGATGATGCTGAAAAAAACTTACGACAAATTTATAAGGAATTTTTCCAACTTGATCGACTGGACTAGACCATAATGCGCCACACATTGGATACAAGTGTTCATGTCTAAAAGCGTCTGAATATGCGTGTCGATTTAAATACTGATCAAGCGTTAATTGCGAATCACAATCTGCAACAACCATGTCTTTATTGTTGTCATAAAAACGGATTAAATCTGCCAACATGTGTAGAAAATCTTTTTTAAAAAAATTCTGTGGCTTGGCAAATAATGACCATTTTTTTGACGGGTTGTACTGTAAGCCAGTTACGAGGTTGTTCACCGAAAAACTCATATCACTACTTTGCGACTCGACCCCTAACTCAGCAAGCATCTCACTAAACAAAGGATAGTTGTATTCATTGAATACGATAAAACCACTATCTACAGCAAGTGACTGCCCTTCGATGCAAAAACGATGCGTGTCCGTATGGCCACCAAAATAATCATTCTTTTCAAATATAGTGACCTGATGGCGCGATGAAAGTTTCCATGCGGCATAGAGTCCAGAAATTCCAGATCCAATAATTGCGATTTTCATGAAGACTCCCCTTGTCCAACTTTCTGTTTATTGATATTTATTTGCTGAGAGTAGGATTTTTTTGCCTCATATACCCGCTGAGGAACAGGTTTCATCCCCCAAACCAACCCTAAATAACTCATCATTTTTAATAAATAATAAGTAATGTCTATTTGCCACCAGTAAAAACCTTGACGTACGCTGCCTGCATAAAAATGATGATTGTTATGCCAGCCCTCACCTAAGGTGATAATTGATAAAATAAAATTATTCCGACTATTATCTGAAGTTTCAAAATCACGGCGACCATATAAATGAGCCATCGAGTTAATGCATAAAGTCGCGTGAATCAATAACACTGTAGAAATCACAAATCCCCATACCAAAAGCTGTAACCCAGATGTTGCCAAATGCGGATATGCAGCAGCCAACCATTCTCCCAGACCATAAATGGAAGCGGCTGTGAGCAAAACAACAGGTAAACTAAAACGATCTAGCCAAACAAGTTCTGGATATTTAAGCCAATCTCTCACGACTTCTTTGCGGATCGCAAAATTCTGATCATTGAGAAACCATCCAATATGGCTGTACCAAAATCCATGTGTCGAAGAATGGGGGTCTTGTGCTGTATCCGTATAACGATGGTGGTAGCGATGGTGAGCTGCCCACCACAAAGGACCGCGCTGAGCACTCATTGTTCCGATTAGGATAAAGATAAACTGAACTATACGAGAAGTCTGAAAGGTCTTATGGGATAAGTAACGATGAAAGAAAGCTGTGATTGCAAACATGCGAATCAGATAAAAGAACAACATAAAAACAACAGCAAACCAAGACACACCAACCCAAAACACCGCCAAGCAAGCGACGTGCAGCAGAATGAACGGTAAAATTCTAAACCATTGGATGTTACTGTCTTTAACTGTATTTGTAGAATCAACGTTTGTACTTAAACTGGCAGTCGATGACCAACTATCGATCCATTGCAGAAAAAATTTAAGCATTTTGGCATCCTAGTTCGGATCATAAATATTCTTTTTATGATGTTAATAATATTGATATGAATTTTACGTGAAGCCATTTCACTAGATGCTGCATCAGACTCAATTCTACATTCATTTTATTTCATATTTTTAGCAAGTTATGAAGCACTTATACCTCATAACTCTGCTTAATAAAATGATTTAATTAATTGAAAGTTATGGTGTCTTGTGCGATGTTTTGACCAAATGTTCTACATCGTAGCCATACTGACGTGCTGTTTCGACATAATCATTATAAATCTGCTCATTCAGCTTTGGTGTTCTAGACAAAATCCAAAGATATTTCTGGCTCGGCCCACCCACCAATGCCACTTGGTAATCTGGATCAACTCGTAACACCCAATAATCCCCCTTAGTGAAGGGTACCCAGCGTAAACCTTTTGGTAGAAAACTTACCTTTAATTTACTTTTGCCTTCATTTTGGGGGTAAGCGACACCCTCAGCCTGATCGATTTGATTTTGTTTATTGCGACAACGATTAACCACCTTAACTGTATTGTCAGAATTGAGTTGATACTCGGCAGTCGTATCCCCTACGCAATTACGTTGAAAAAACATAGGCAGATGAGCAATTTCATACCATTTTCCGGCATATTGTTGAATATCAATACGTTCAACAGCTTCATTTTTCAGTGTTTGTGATTGAGCAAATGCGAAACTTGAAAACAGGGCTAAACAACTACTAAAAAATAATTTTTGATACATAAGACCTATCCATTTGCTTTGAATAGCAATAAGCCTAATCAATCCTATGTGAACATTCTGTGATGTGAAATTTCCGAAAGATCATGGTTCGTCTAAACACGGTCTAAGTCAGTTGTCATCGGAATACGAATAGTAAACACACTATTTGGTTTTTTATTTTGGTATTGAATCGAACCCTGATGCGCAACGACTATCGCATGGACAACGGCTAAACCTAGCCCCGTTCCACCAAATTCTTTATTACGAGACTCCTCTAAACGAAAAAAAGGATCAAATAAATCATGTTGGTATTCTGAAGCAATCCCAGGCCCTTCATCTTCTATTTGTAAAATCCAATCATTGGCATTTATTCTTGATCTTATTGTTAGCAATCCCGCATTCGCATATCGAACAGCATTATCGACCAGAGCAATGAGCACTTGCTCCATACGTTGTCGATCACAATGCACAATATCTTTTGAAACTTCTGTTTCAATCGTGAGGCGAGCTTGTTTGAGCCTTTCGCCAAACATCGAAATGACTTTATCTACACACAACTGAAAATTCACAGCTTCAATATTTAATCGGAGCTGTTGGTTTTCGACCAAACTCAATGTTCTTAGATCTTCAACTAAGTACGAGAGTCCTTCAACTTGGTTCAATAAACTTTTCATGAGTTCAGGTTTAGGCTCAAATACACCATCAACAATCCCCTGTAAACGCCCCTGTAAAATCGTGATTGGCGTACGTAACTCATGTGCAATTGCAGCATTCCAGACTTGTGCCGTTTTCACAGAATCTTCAAGTTTTTGAGCCATATTATTAAAGTTATGCATCAACTCTGATATTTCTGTTGAATGTATTTTCGTATCTTCAGCTCTTGCAGAAAGATTACCTAAGCTAATTTCTTTTGCGGCATTGGCTAGAGAGTTAATTGGAACAATAAAACGTTTCGCCAGCAGTAAACCAATAATTAAGGAGATCACCGTACCACAAAATATCACCGTGAATAGCCAAACCCAATCAACGACATGAAATTCGGTCCAATCCTCTTCCAATGAACCCAGCGTAATCCACCCCGTTTCAATTGCATAATTGTAGATTACATAGCCTATAAAAACAGAAAATAGCGTCACACTTAAGTTCACAATACTCAGCGCGATAAAGAGTTGTTTGCTAATACCTGATTTATTTTTCATGTGGATGATCCAAGCGATAGCCAACACCACGTAAATTGATCAACATATGTTGCAGCCCCTGTTCTTCTAGTTTCTTCCTCAATTTACTGACATGACTATCAACGGTACGCTCTAAAGCATCACTATCTGGTAAACAGTGATTCATAAGTTCGCTACGGGTAAAAACTTTGTGTGGATGATCAATCATAAGGAGTAAAATTTTGTACTCAGTTAAAGTCAAATTGAGCAAAACTTTCTGAGTATCTCGATGTACATACACACTATGAATATCTGTATTAATCTCGATATTTTTATAAATTATATTTTTATTTAAAGCTTGAGTGTTTTGCTGAGTCCGTCTGAGAACAGCTTGCACACGAGCCACCACTTCATTTGGATTGAATGGCTTCACCACAAAGTCATCAGCACCTATACGTAACGCCATGACTTTATCAATATCTTGATCCAGTGCAGTTAACATGATTACAGGCGTCTGAGCTTTTTGACGGATTTTGTTAAGTACCTCCCAACCATTTAACTCAGGAAGTTTAATATCTAAAAGAATTAAATCAATCGGTTGCGATGCATGTATTTCAATCGCCTGCTTCCCATTCATGGCACGAATTACACGCATTCCTTCGCGTTTTAAATAGTGCTCGATAATATCGCCAATATCATACTCATCCTCAACGACAAGAATAAATTTGTCACGACAATCGAATGAAAATGAAGCTTCCAACATAGAGATCAATCATAGAAAAATCAGTCAATCTTCATAATACGACGATTTATCAATTGATCTCCACACTTTTTCCACACTTTACGGACGGTGGTTACACAAAATCAGAAAATACTGTCAACATCAAAAACTCCTGAGATTTGGCAGTATGCAAAAGCATCTTTTACTCCCATTAGTTTTATCCATTGGACTGGTTCTACACGGTTGTAGTTCCGAAGTAGAACAACCTGAAGCACCTCCTGCAAAAGTGAGTGTGATCAACGTTCAAGCTCAATCTGTAAATTTTAGCGAAAACCTACCCGCACGCGTACAAGCATTTCGTACGGCTGAAATTCGTCCTCAAGTCGGTGGCATTATCGAAAAAGTGCTATTTACTCAAGGGAGTGAGGTAAAGGCAGGACAAGCTTTATATAAAATTAATTCTGAAACCTTCCAAGCTGATGTAAATAGTAATAAAGCTTCACTTAATAAAGCAGAAGCGGAAGTTACACGTCTAAAAGTTCAACTGGAACGTTACGAGCAATTACTTCCGAGTAATGCAATTAGTAAACAAGAAGTCAGTAATGTTCAAGCTGAATATCGCCAAGCTTTGGCGGATGTTGCTCAAATGAAAGCCTTGCTTACACGACAAAATTTAAATCTTCAATATGCAACAGTTCGAGCACCGATTTCAGGGCGTATTGGACAGTCGTTCGTAACTGAAGGTGCTTTAGTTAGCCAAGGTGATGCAAATACCATGGCGACCATCCAGCAAATCGATAAAGTTTATGTCGATGTGAAGCAATCCATTGGAGACTTTGAACGTTTACAAGCGGCATTACAAAGCGGTGAATTATCTGCAAATGACCAAAAAACTGTTCGAATTTTTAACAGCCATGGTCAGCCTTATAACGTGACTGCACGAATGTTGTTTGAAGACATTAATGTTGATCCAGAAACAGGTGATGTCACCATTCGTATTGAGGTCAACAATCCAGAGAGAAAGTTACTACCGGGCATGTATGTCCGTGTAAATATTGATCGTGCTTCTGTCCCACAAGCCTTGTTGATCCCAGCACAAGCGATTCAACGCAATATCTCTGGGGAGCCTCAGGTTTATGTCATCAATACCAAAGGCACTGCTGAAATTCGTCCAATCGAATTAGGGCAGCAATATGAACAATATTACCTAGTCAATAAAGGGCTTAAAACTGGTGAAAAGGTGGTTGTTGAAGGGATTGACCGCATTCAACCTGATCAAAAACTTGAAATGACAGCGTGGAAAATCCCTGCCACCCAAGGAGCCCAATGATGTCCCAATTCTTCATTCGTCGCCCCATTTTTGCGTGGGTGATCGCGATTTTTATTATCTTATTTGGGTTACTGAGTATTCCTAAATTACCGATTGCCCGCTTTCCAAGCGTAGCCCCTCCACAAGTCAATATTAGTGCGGTCTATCCTGGTGCAACACCTAAAACCATTAATGATAGTGTAGTTACACTGATTGAACGGGAATTATCTGGTGTAAAAAACCTGTTGTATTACAGCTCAACCACAGATACGTCTGGTACAGCCGAGATTTCTGCGACCTTTAAACCAGGTACAGATGTGGATATGGCACAAGTGGATGTACAAAACAAAATCAAAGCCATCGAAGCACGTTTGCCTCAAATTGTTCGCCAACAAGGTTTACAAGTCGAGTCTTCATCATCCGGTTTCTTGATGTTAGTCGGTATCAAATCACCCAATGGTCAATATTCTGAAATTGATTTGAGTGATTATCTTGTCCGCAATGTGGTGGAAGAATTAAAACGTGTCGAAGGTGTCGGAAAAGTTCAATCCTTTGGTGCAGAAAAAGCCATGCGAATATGGGTCGATCCAAACAAACTCGTGTCTTATGGTCTATCGATTAGTGATGTAAATGCAGCTATTCGTGAAAATAATGTTGAAATCGCACCCGGTCGTCTTGGCGATATGCCTGCCGAACAGGGTCAGCTCATCACCATTCCTTTATCTGCACAAGGGCAACTTGATAGTATAGAGCAATTCAAAAATATCAGTTTGAAAAGCAAAACCAGTGGTAGTGTAATTCGACTTTCTGACGTCGCCAATGTTGAAATTGGCTCTCAAGCCTACAACTTTGCGATCTTGGAGGATGGTAAACCGTCTACTGCTGCTGCAATTCAACTCAGCCCAGGTGCCAATGCAGTAAAAACAGCAGACGCAGTCCGTGAAAAAATCGAAGAGTTAAACGTCAATTTACCCGAGGGTATGCAATTTAGTATTCCTTATGACACGGCGCCGTTCGTTAAAATTTCCATTGAGAAAGTCATCCATACTTTATTAGAAGCGATGGTTCTGGTTTTCATCGTGATGTACTTATTCTTACATAACGTTCGTTATACGCTGATACCTGCGATTGTCGCACCGATTGCACTACTCGGCACTTTTGCCGTGATGTTAGTTGCAGGCTTTTCCATTAATGTATTGACGATGTTTGGTATGGTGCTCGCCATCGGGATCATCGTAGATGATGCGATCGTCGTCGTGGAAAACGTTGAGCGGATTATGGCAACCGAAGGTTTACCGCCTAAAGAGGCAACCTCTAAAGCCATGAAGGAAATCACCAGTCCAATTATCGGGATTACACTCGTACTGGCAGCGGTATTTTTACCCATGGCATTTGCCAGTGGTTCAGTGGGTATCATTTATCAACAATTTACCCTGACTATGTCGGTGTCTATTTTATTCTCTGCACTATTGGCTTTGGTCTTAACACCTGCACTCTGTGCCACGATTCTCAAACCAATTGACGGGCATCATCAGAAGAAAGGTTTTTTTGCATGGTTTGATCGTAGCTTTGATAAAGTTACGAAAAAATATGAACGCATCCTACTTAAAGTGATTAAACATAGTATTCCAATGATGGTGATCTTTGTTGTGATTACAGGTTTAACCTTTGCGGGAATGAAGTACTGGCCAACTGCATTTATGCCCGAAGAAGACCAAGGTTGGTTCCTAACCTCCTTCCAACTGCCATCCGATGCAACCACTGAGCGTACAAAAAACATCGTAAATCAGTTTGAGGATAGCCTTAAAGACAATCCAAATGTTAAGAATAACACCACGATTCTCGGTTGGGGCTTTAGCGGTTCTGGACAAAACGTGGCTGTTTCATTTACTACATTGAAGGATTTTAAAGATCGTACTTCTAGCGCATCCGAAATGACCAACGCTGTCAATGCCGAAATGGCAAATAGCAAAGAAGGCGCGACGATGGCTGTGCTTCCACCCGCAATTGATGAGTTAGGTACTTTCTCAGGTTTCAGTCTCCGCTTACAAGATCGTGCCAACTTAGGTATGCCTGCACTGTTAGCAGCACAAGATCAATTGATGGCAATGGCTGCTAAAAACAAAAAGTTTTACATGGTTTGGAATGAGGGTTTACCACAAGGTGACAATATTTCTTTAAAAATTGACCGTGAAAAACTGAATGCTCTAGGTGTGAGATTTGCTGATGTCTCCGATATTATTTCGACTTCTATGGGTTCAATGTATATCAATGATTTTCCAAATCAGGGTCGTATGCAACAAGTGATTGTCCAAGTGGAAGCAAAGTCACGTATGCACTTAAAAGATATTTTGAATCTCAAAGTCGCAGGTGCAAGCGGTCAATTAGTCTCTTTGTCTGAGGTGGTTACACCTGAATGGAACAAAGCTCCTCAACAATATAACCGATACAATGGTCGTCCTTCATTAAGTATTGCGGGTATCCCTAATTTTGATACCTCTTCTGGTGATGCAATGCGTGAAATGGAAAATCTGATCGCTCAATTGCCGAAAGGAATTGGCTATGAATGGACAGGAATTTCACTGCAAGAGAAACAGTCTGAATCGCAAATGGCATTCTTATTGGTTCTATCAATGTTAGTGGTCTTCCTTGTGCTGGCTGCATTATATGAAAGTTGGGCAATTCCACTTTCTGTCATGTTAGTTGTTCCATTGGGTATCTTCGGTGCCATAGTTGCGATTATGACAAGAGGAATGATGAATGACGTATTCTTTAAAATTGGTTTGATTACCATCATTGGACTCTCTGCCAAGAACGCCATTTTGATCGTTGAATTCGCAAAAATGCTCAAAGAAGAAGGGATGAGTTTGATCGAGGCAACAGTACAAGCAGCGAAACTGCGTTTACGTCCGATTTTGATGACCTCACTTGCCTTTACCTGTGGTGTCATTCCCTTAGTGATTGCCTCTGGTGCAAGTTCAGAAACCCAACACGCATTAGGTACAGGTGTATTTGGCGGCATGATATCAGCCACTATTCTTGCAATTTTCTTCGTTCCTGTTTTCTTCGTCTTTATCCTTGGCGGCGTAGAGAAACTGTTTAAATCAAAGCGAACATCCACGAAGTAAGAAACTACCTCCTAAACTGAAAAATCAGAGGAAAGTCACCTTTCCTCTGATACAGCAGGCCTAAACCATATTCATTTATATTTGGAGCGTACCATGTCTAGATCGACTGTACTTTTATCACGTGGCATCGTCATCTCTACCCTTACTATCGCCCTGACTGCTTGTGTCAGTATGCAAGCGCCTTCACCTGTCATTCGCTCTGATATTCCGCAAAGCTTTAGTCATGCTAATGGTGGAACCTCAATTGCAGAACAAGGTTATAAAGATTTTTTTTCTGATCCTCGTTTATTGCAAGTCATTGAGATCAGTTTAGAGAACAATCGAGATTTGCGCACTGCAACGCTCAATATTCAACGCGCTCAGCAACAGTACCAAATCACTCGAAATGACCAACGACCAATGATAGGAGCCACAGGCAGCGCAGTACGACAAGTAAATCCCTCGATAAATCCCAATAATCCCTACTCTACCTTTCAAGTTGGTTTAGGTGTAACAGCCTATGAATTGGATTTTTGGGGACGAGTGAAAAGTCTCAAAGATACCGCTTTAAATCAATACTTAGCTACGCAAAGCGCACGCGACGCCACACAAATTAGCCTCGTGAGTCAAATCACACAAGCATGGTTAAATTATGCATTTGCGAAAGAGAATCTCAGCCTAGCTGAACAAACCTTAAAAGCTCAACTTGATTCATACGAGCTGAATAAAAAGCGCTTCCACGTTGGGATTGATAGTGAAGTACCATTACGACAAGCACAAATCTCTGTAGAGACTGCTCGTAATGATGTGGCAAATTATAAAACCCAAGTCTTGCAAGCACAGAATTTATTGAATCTATTGGCTGGGCAAACCATTCCAAAGTACTTACTGCCTCACCAAGCGATCTCTAATATCACTCAAGAAAAGACCTTTGCAACGGGCTTAAGTAGTGACATATTGAATAATCGTCCAGATTTAAAGGCTGCCGAATATCAACTGCGTGCTGCAGGCGCAAATATTGGTGCAGCGAAAGCACGAATGTTTCCGACTATTAGCCTAACTGGTTCTGCTGGATATGCTTCAACTGAACTGAATGATTTATTTAAGTCTGGTGGTTTCTCTTGGTCAATCGGCCCAAGTATTGACCTCCCCATTTTTGACTGGGGCACTCGAAAGACGAATGTTAAAATCTCAGAAACAGACCAAAAGATAGCACTCTCTGAATATGAAAAATCAATTCAAGCTGCTTTTCGTGAGGTGAATGATGCTCTTGCTGCCCATGCACATATTGATGAACGTCTTGATGCTCAACGCCGCTTAGTCTCGGCAACAGATACGACTTATAAGCTATCTAGTGCTCGTTTTAGAGCTGGTATTGATAGTTATCTGACCGTATTGGATGCACAACGTTCAGCTTATGCAGCTCAACAAGGCTTATTGATACTTGAACAAACTAAATTGAATAATCAGATCGAACTCTATAAGGCTTTAGGAGGTGGATTATCTCGACATTCGTAAACGCTTAAGTCTGTTATTCGGGCTGATTTTTAAAGACTCAGCCCTTATAGTGTTTAAGTTTAAATCAGAAAATAACCGTTAATCTATGTTTACACTTTCGCTCACACCAAGATTTTATGAAACAGATGCTTTCGGACATATCAACAATACTGTAATCACAGGTTGGTTTGAAACCGCACGTGAACCTGTTTTTCGTTTATTCAACCCAAGTATGGAAATCAAAAACCTACCTTTGATTCTCGCACGAGTTGAAGTCGATTTTGTTGCCCAAATTTATTATGGTGCTGATATCGAAATCAAAACATGGATTGAACAGATCGGGAATTCTTCATTCATTGTCGCACATGAAGCTTGGCAAAATGATCACTGTGTTGCGCGAGGTAAAGCTGTTCAAGTGTATTTCGATTTCAGCGCGCAGAAATCAGATCGTATTCCAGATCAATTCCGTACTCAGTTACAAAAATATCTGATTAGCCAATAAACATTTTCGCTGAAATAAACTGATTCATTTCAGCGAATTAAACTTACTCGCCTAAATCTTCGAGGAAGTCAAAGGTCGGTACAAAGAATAAGCTCCCAGAAACAGGTGTACTGAAATCTAATAACCGATCCACATGACCATTTTCTTTGCCAAGAAACATATTTTCTAACATCGTTTTGGTGATATTGAATGAGCGTGAATACCCAATAAAGAAAGTGCCGTACTCTCCTTCAGTTGGGTTTGAAAATGGCATATTGGCTCTGAGAATTTTCAATTCATTGCCATCAGCATCGTGTGCTTTACTCACCACATTATGTGCATTTTGTGGCTTAACATCATCACCTAATTCAACATCATCATATTTCTTTCTGCCAATCACTTTTTCTTGTTCTTCGGTGCTTAGCCCTTTCCACATTTCCATGTTATGTAAATATTTTTGAATGAATACATAACTACCACCAAGGAACTCAGCATCTTCTGCACCTACATAGGCGATTTCTTTGGCAATTTCATGTTCAGGATTTTCAGTACCGTCCACAAAGCCTAAAATGGCACGGCCATCAAAATATCTGAAACCTTTGGTTTCACTGATGGGATAGGTATCTTGTTTAAGTTGTTCATGGAGAATCGCAGCAAGTTCATAGCAGATCGCCACCTGATCCGCTCGGATATGGAAAAATAAATCTCCTGCCGTCGCTACCGCAGTATGTTTGATTCCCTTTATTTCCTGAAATGGAGTTAGCTCTTTCGGTTTATTTAACTGTGGAAATAATAAGTCCCAGGCATTTGAACCAATCCCAACAGAAGCACTAAAATTACTCTGTGGAAATCGATGATTGAGACTCCGAACCAAAGCAGAAAAGTTTGCAAGAAAATCAATCACCCCAGAATAATCAGGTTGAGCATGGATACCTAGAACGATAAATAAGGCATTTTCACCTGAAAGATTATTAATTACAGGCTGTGGTCTAAGCGGTATATTCATAATTTTTAGGAATAAAAAAAGTTAATACGTATATCCTACACAAATCGATGAATCACTTAGCAACAGAAACACAAATTTTTACTATTCGTGCGTATAAACGACGAAGCTATCTCCACGACAAAAACTTGCTAAGGTTAGGTTCAATTTTTTTGCCATTTCGATTGCCATGCTAGTCGGTGCCGAAATCGTTGCCAATAAAGCAATGTTGAATTGCGCACATTTGCGAATCAGCTCATAACTGGCACGACTGGTCATGACCACAAAACCATTCGCAACATTTAACTTTTGTTCAGCCAAATAACCCAATAATTTATCTAAGGCATTGTGTCGCCCAACATCTTCAAACAAAGCAATGATCTGACCTTGGACCACCCAAGCAGCGGCATGAGCACCACCTGTTAATTCACTAATTTTTTGTTTAGCTTTGAGTTGAGCAATTGCACTTGGAATTTGATTAAGCCAAGAGGACGAAACATGACTGCTCACCAATGGCAGCTCGGAATAAAGTTGCTTTAAACTCTCAATCCCGCATAAACCACAACCTGTTCGCCCAACCATCATCCGTCGATGTTGTTTGAGGGCCATAAATGCACGCGATGCAATTGTCATCTCTACTTGCACACCCAGTTCATTTTGACTAATTTCAATCGAATATAATTCATTGAGACTCTGCACAATTCCTTCAGATAAGCTAAAGCCTTTGGCGAATACCTCAATATCGGACGGCGTTGCCATCATAACTGCATGAGAAATGCCGTTATATATCAATGCAATCGGATATTCCTGAACGATATAATCCATTTCATTTTCAGACAAATCCTGATGGAAACGGTGTACTTGCACCGTTTCATAGCCGCGTATTTTGGTATCCACCTATAACCTCTTTGATATTTCTCATTCGAATATTAAAAATCGAATACGTTATACGCCACTGACCCGTTGATTTGCATGTTCTGGATCAACTTCAACTGCCAAATTAAAATGTTCAGGTGCTTGCCCAGCATGAAGAATGACAGGAATACTCTTTGATGCAGGAATCTTGGCGTATTTATCGTGGCTACCTAATGCAACTAACGGATTGGTTTCTGGATAGTATGCCGCTAAGCTACCTTGGGGAATGTTATAGGGTACGATACGGAAACTATGCACAATCCGCTTAACCCCATCAGAGAATACACTTTCAATATCAACCCATTGATCAGCTTCAAAACCTGCCGTATCTATATCCGCTTGATTCATAAACAACACACGACGTTGTCCATAGACACCCCGATAACGATCATCTAATCCATATAAAGTCGTATTGTATTGGTCATGCGAGCGTGTGGTCATTAAGGTATAAACCTGTTGTTCGCTATAAGCCGCCGCATATTGATTCTCAGCATCTTCATAAACTTCTGCCAAAGGCGTAATCAAGAATTGGGCTTTACCACTTGGTGTATTCCAAACATGTTGATTGGCAGGATGCTCTAAGTGAAAACCACCCGGTTGGTAAACCCGCTGATTAAAGTCATGGAACTCATCAAAAACATCAGCGATAGAATCACGAATACGATCATAACTCTCGATATACCAACGCCATTTGACTTGACTGTCAGGCAAAGTGGCTGCTGCCATACGTGCCACAATGTCAGGTTCAGACAAAATATTGTCTGAGATTGGTGGATTGCGTCCTGCGGATAAATGGACATTACTCATAGAATCTTCGACGGAAATTGCTTGTGGACCATGCACTTGCATATCAACTTCGGTACGTCCGAGACAAGGGAGCATCAATGCATCTTTGCCACACACCAAATGGCTTCGATTAAGTTTAGTGGTGATGTTTACGGTCAAATTACAGCGTCGAAGTGCTTCTTGTGTATAAGGTGTGTCTGGTGTAGCAACTGCAAAATTACCACCTAGACCAATAAAGACTTTTACCTCTCCTTCATACATCGCTTTAATGGTATCAACCACACCAAAGCCATGTTTGCGAGGAGATGTGATCCCAAACACACGGTCAATGCTATCTAACAACTTATCGCTTGGATTTTCATTAATCCCCATCGTGCGATCACCTTGTACATTGCTGTGACCACGTACAGGACATAAACCTGAGCCCGGGCGACCAATATGCCCTCTAGCCAACATTAAGTTTGCAAGCATATGAATATTGGCAGTCCCATGACGATGTTGAGTGATGCCCATGCCCCAACAGAAAATTGCGGTTTTAGCATCTAAATACATTTTCGCAATCGATTCTAAATGCTCAGGTGAAAGCCCTGTATATTTATGGATTTGTTCCCAGTCCGTGCGATCAACTTCAGCTAACATTTCATCAAAACCAATCGTATTCATCGCAATAAAACTACGATCAAATACACTCGGTTTTCCTTGCGCTATCGCCTTTTTGTCCCATTCAGATAAATGCTTGAGCACCCCAAATAGTAGTGCATAATCTCCCCCAATTTTGGGCTGGAAATAATAACGACTGATCGGCGTACTACCATTGGTCATCATTTCCAACGGTGCTTGAGGATCTTGAAAACGTTCCAAGCCACGTTCTTTGATGGGATTAATGGCAATAATATTGCCGCCACGCTTTGAAACCTCTCTCAGCGTTGCCAACATACGTGGATGATTGGTGCCCGGATTATGACCAAAACTAAAGATCGCATCTGCTTGATCAAAGTCATCTAAGATAACCGTACCTTTTCCCAAACCAATTGAATCTTTTAAACCAACGCTCGTCGTCTCATGGCACATATTGGAACAATCAGGAAAATTATTGGTTCCAAAACTTCTTACAAAAAGTTGGTACAAAAAAGCGGCTTCGTTACTGGCACGACCAGAGGTATAAAATGCGGCTTGGTCTGGGTGATCTAAAGCTTGTAAATGTTTGGCGATGAGCTGGAAAGCTTCATCCCAAGAAATTGGGACATATTTATCTGAGCTAGGATCGTAGCGCATCGGATCAGTTAAACGCCCAAGATCTTCTAGATAGAAATCACTCTGCTCTGCCAACCAACTGACCGTATGCTCTGCAAAAAACTCAGGTGTTACTGTTTTACTGGTTGCCTCAAATGCAACGGCTTTGGCACCGTTTTCACAGAAGTTAAAGGCATGTGCATCTTTTTTTTCAGGCCATGCACAACCCGGACAATCAAAACCTGTTGGTTGATTAATATTGAGTAGTGTGATTGAACCTTTCTTTAGAATATCTTGCCTTTTGAGGTTACGGGCAACACTGAGCAATGCTCCCCAACCACCCGCAGGTTGGTTATACGGCTCAATTCTGGCAAAGCCATTATTTTCTTGCTTATGAATGGTTTGTTCTGAATTATCCATCTAGCTGCCCTCATCTGAGCTTTTGTCATTTCTACACAAGTAGAATTAACATGAAAGCAGCTTGCTTGACTATTCAAGTTTTGTCTGATTATTTTAACTGTTGAGCTTCAACATTTTTTTGCTGCTGTGAAGGCATATAATCAGGTTGATGGCTCACTGCTAAAAAGAAGAACAGTAGGAATAAGCAACCTAGAAAAATACTAATTCCAACAGTAAGATACGGAAATTTTGATTGTGCTTGAGACATATAATCTCTCCTCTTTAAATCCTAAACTCAACGATGTGACAACTCATTTGTAGATAAAACTTTAAAGTTGGCACCATTTTGAATACGTGTTTGCATGTATTCGCCATAAACTGATAATTTTTCAAAGATATGTTCCGAATAAAACATATCCTCAATGAGATGCATTGCTTGCTGCTGGTTAAATTGACCAATCTGAGCAATCAGCGGCGTATTTAATTGAGAAAACAATGCGCAAAGATTTCGATGAAACTCATCTTTGCTTTTAAACAATAATTTCCGAGTATTAATCAAATCATCATTTACAACTGATCGCTGTTTATCCGCATAGATCACATGAATTTTGATTTCAAAATAATCTTGTAAGATGCAAAGCTGTACCTCATCGATTCCCAAATGCGTAATTAAAAACACTTCTGAAACGTCGGTTCTACACAAGGCCTTAATCAAACTCCGATACAAGAAATCTTCTTCATTTCTCGGCTGATCAACCAGATCAACATATAAGTTGAGGCTTTGTATAACCTCTTCAATTTTTAAATGAATACTTCGATCTGATTGATAATATTGATTCAGAATCTTAAATACAGGCAGTGAGTACGAAGTGGTATAAATCACAAATTGATTTAAGTTGGCAATGATCAATGGCGCAAATAAGTACGCAAGATTATTGTCATTTTTAACAATTTGGGCTTGCGCAATATACACGACACGCGCTTTAGAAAAGTTTCTTAGTACTTTCGCTCTGAGTAGCGTCGCTTCTAAATTGACATATTCTAGACATAACTTGTGCTGTATCCATTCAGAAGGTTGCTGCTCTGGAAAAAGCCGAGTTATTGCATTGAGTTCTGGGGTTACAAACGTCATTGATGCCATCCAGCCGAATCAGTAGCTTAAGATCCAGCAACTTATTTTTTGAGTAATCTAACAAGCTGCTTGGTTGATAGCTTTATTGTGCAATGAATACAAATTGATAAGTAGCTACAGAGTTTTACTAAAAAAATATAACAGATCATTTCTTTTTCATTTATCTGTTATAAAATTATTTATATAAAAGGCATTACTCATAAACAGAAAAGTTTGATCTGGGTATTTTATGTATAAATCAGAACAGTTAGCACATCAGCTGAAACTTCTCATCGAAAATGGATCATGGGAACCCCATAGCAAATTGCCGTCCTTACGAGAACAAGTCCAACGATCTGGTTTTAGTCTCATTACAGTAATGAATGCTTATCAAGAACTAGAAGCACAGGGCTTAATTTATTCAAAAGAAAAATCGGGTTATTTCGTTGCTGAACAAAGTCATCAACATATTCCACAAGCCTCCACTGTGGTGTCATTAAATCCCAAAATTGAAATCAACTCGCTAGTATTTAAATATCTAAAGTCGATTCAGTCGGATCAAATCTGCCCCTTAGGATCAGCGTTTCCAGATAGCCAATTGCTCTATCCACCCAAATTAATTCAAATCATGGGACAGCTCTCTCGCAATCGGCAAAGTTATGATCAAACTTCCAATCTGCCACCGGGAAATTTTGCCTTAAGAAAACTGATTGCTCAGCGCTATTGTATGCAAGGCATACCAACCGATGCTGATGATATCGTTATCACATCTGGGGGCTTGGAAGCTTTAAATTTATCACTACAGACCATCACGCAACCTGGTGATTATATTCTGTTGCAGCAAACAATTTTCTATGGTGCATGGCAAGCGGCTGAACGTTTAGGTTTGAAGGTCATCACCCTGCCTGAACATCCCCTACATGGCTTTGATCTTGAGGCTTTTGAGCAAGTGATTCGAGATTATCCAATTAAAGTCTGTTGGTTCATGCTCAATGCTCATAACCCGATTGGCTTTACAGTCAGCAACGACACTAAGTATAAAATTGCCAAGCTTTTACACGAGCACCAAATTCATTTAATCGAAGATGATGTCTATGAAGAGTTGTTCTATGGTGCTCAAAAACCACTGCCCATGAAATATTTTGATCAACAAAACTTTGTCTTACACTGTTCATCTTTCTCCAAGACCCTAGGCTCTGGCTTTCGTATAGGCTGGGTTTATGCAGGTAAGTTCTCAGAACACATCCAACATTTACAATTGATGAGTACTATTTCTGCGAATGCACTGATTCAAAATGCATTGGTTGAGTTCTTATCACATCATCATTATGAAAAGCATTTGAGAACGCTTAGACGTGCTCTAGAAAAGAATAAAAAGCAATTTTTTCAATATCTCAAACATCATTTACCCAAAGGCTGCAAAGTCTTTAACTACCCAAGTGGCTATTTTCTATGGATTCAACTGCCTGACAAAGTCAACAGTATGCAAATCTATGAACAGCTGATCCAACAACAGATTGGAATCGCGCCAAGTCCGCTCTTTAATGTACTACCTTCACATCAACACTTTATTCGAATGAATTGCTCTTTTGAATGGACAGTGCATATTCAATATGCAGTAGATCAATTTATTCAAGCTGTTCAAGATGCAATCTAGCCCAATCCCATAAAAAAACGCCCTTAAGCCATTTAGCTTAAGAGCGTTTTGATTCACCGAGTTATCAATTAACCTGGGAAAATACCGCGCTCTTTACGTGCTTTTAAGATACGCTCACAACCCAAAATGAAGGCAGCTGTACGTAAAGTACATTCTTTCTCACTTGATTTGTGCCATACATCATTAATCGCTTGAATCATAAGTTTATCAAGACGTTCATTGATTTCTTCTTCTGACCAGAAATAGCTCGACATATCCTGAACCCATTCGAAATAAGATACGGTTACACCACCCGCATTACAGATTACGTCTGGAACAACAGTGATACCACGTTCAACGAGGATGTCATCTGCTTCTGGATATGTTGGGCCGTTCGCGCCTTCAAGTACCAGTTTTGCTGATAAATTTTTCGCACGTTCAACCGTGATCTGACTTTCTAACGCAGCAGGGATCAAGATATCCATGTCTACAGTCCAGAACGCTTCATCGCTGATCGCTTGCGCACCAGCAAAACCACCCACACCTTGATGAGTTTCCATGTGTGTTTTTAATGCCGCAAGATCAATCCCGTCAGGATTGTAAATCGTACCTGTATGGTCCTGGATTGTTACGATTTTAGATTTTGATTCAACAAATAAATACGCAGCTTCACTACCTACGTTACCAAAACCTTGCACCGCAACTTTAGCGCCATCTAAAGGTAATTTGATTTTTTCAGCAACTTGCTGACCAGTAATAAATACACCTCGGCCTGTTGCTTTGATACGCCCCAAAGAACCGCCCAAATGTACAGGTTTACCTGTTACCACACCCGTTACGGTATGACCTTGACCCGATGAATAAGTATCCATGATCCAGCCCATGACGTTTGGATTAGTACCCACGTCTGGTGCAGGAATATCTTTTTGTGGACCAATAATATGGCTGATTTCACTGGTATAACGGCGTGTTAAGCGTTCTAATTCACGTGGAGAAAGTTGACGTGGGTCAACACGGATACCGCCTTTTGCACCGCCAAATGGTAGATTTACCACCGCAGTCTTAATTGTCATCCATGCTGAAAGTGCCATTACTTCATTTAAATCTACATCTGGGTGATAGCGAATACCGCCTTTACCCGGACCACGTGACAAGTTGTGTTGTACACGATAACCCTCAAAATGACGAATTGTGCCATCGTCCATAACAATTGGCACGTCAACGATCAAAGCACGTTTTGGGCGCTTCAATGTATCCACATAACCTTCTAGACCTTCTAGATATGGAGCAACACGCTCGATCTGTTCGAGATAAGTTGCCCATGGACCGTCATTTTGAGAGACATAAGATAAATTAGACATTTTTGCCTTATCCTTTTGAAAGGTTCACGTGAACCATCAATCAAATATATAGTTAAAAATTATATAAGCGGCTAATTTGGCAGTTCTGCTATCCAAATCGAACCGTGGATTACATTCAGCCACATCAAAAACTTTAATTTTGCCAGTTTCCTTTATGGCTTCTAATAATGGATCAAATACCGATAAATCAACTCCTTTTACCGCTGGTGCGCTTACACCCGGCGCAATGCTAGCACTAAATACATCAAGGTCAACCGTAATATACAAATAGTCAACTTTTCCGATAAATTTTTGTATTTTTAAGATTATATTTTCGACATTTTTCTGTTGTAATTCATCATCGTAAATATAAGTACTGTTCAAACGGTCTGCTGTTTCAAACAAAATTTTGGTATTTGAATGCTTCGCCACACCAATGCATAGATAATGAAATTCTTGTTGATGTTGTGCTGATAATGTTGCTGCATTTAGAAAAGGCGTGCCTGAAGTGACTTGCTCTGCTTCACGAAGATCAAAATGGGCATCGAAATTGATAATTCCAATCTTTTTATTTGGCTCGTGATTTTGAATATATTGAAACAAACCTGAAAAACTACCAAAAGCAACCTCATGCCCACCGCCCAAGACGATCGGTTTCATGTCCTGTTTCAAACAACGTTCAACCTGATCAGCCAATTCAGCCTGTGCAACTTCCAACTTACCACTATCACAAACAACAGTTCCAAGATCAGCAATTGTGACAGGTTGGTGCACAGGTAAATTCGCCAATTGCGCACGAATCAGATCTGGCGCATCCGCAGCACCGACACGACCTTTATTTCGCTTTACGCCTTCATCTGAACTAAAACCAATGAATGCATATGTGGCGTGTTGACTGGTATTGACCACCTGATGGATACGTAAGTGCGCCTCACCTTCTCCATCATATCTTCCTTGCCACTTAAATGAATGATCCATAATTAATATCGCTACTTAAATGTTATGCACTTAGCTGATCGAAATTTCAGTACCGTGTCGTACGATTCTTTTGCCTAAATCACCGCCGAGCCAATACACAATTTCAGAAGGGTGCTCAATATCCCATGCAATAAAATCCGCATATTTTCCCTGTTCTAAGCTGCCGTGTGTTGCCTGTAAACCTAATGCATGAGCGGCATGAATCGTGACACCTGCCAAGGCTTGTTCAGGCGTTAAACGAAACAAAGTACTCCCCATATTCAACATCAAACGTAAGGACAAAGCTGGTGAAGTTCCTGGATTCAAATCGCTAGATAATGCAATCCGAACACCATGCTTATGCAAGCTTTCTAGTGGCGGAAGTTGGGTTTCTCTCAAAAAATAAAATGCACCGGGCAATAGCACAGCAACCGTTCCAGCCTCAGCCATTGCCTTAACATCATCTTCCGTCATGAACTCTAAGTGATCAGCAGATAATGCATGGTAACGTGCAGCTAAACTTGAACCACCCAATGAAGAAAGCTGTTCTGCATGCAATTTAATTGGAAGATTTAATGTTTTCGCTGTTTTAAATACACGCTCAACTTGTTCAGGTGAAAATGCTAAATACTCACAGAACGCATCAACAGCATCGACAAGCCCTTCTTGATGCAGTTTGGGCAACATTTCTGTACAAATATGCTCAATATAGGCATCACCTTGATCTTTAAATTCAGGCGGCAATGCATGTGCAGCTAAGCACGTGCTTTTCACAGTCATAGGTAATGTTTGTGCAATCTGACGAATGACACGCAACATTTTCCGTTCATTTTCATAATCCAAGCCATAACCTGACTTGATTTCAATAGTCGTCACACCTTCTTTTAACATGCAACGAATACGTTTTAGCGCTGATTCAAGTAACTGCGCTTCAGTTGCTTCACGGGTTGCCCGCACAGTACTGGCGATACCACCACCATTAGCAGCAATCTCCGCATAGCTCACACCTTGTAAACGTTGTTCGAACTCAACACTGCGATTCCCCCCAAAAACACTATGGGTATGACAATCAATCATGCCAGGCGTGACCCATGCACCATTGAGATCAATAGATTCTTCAAACTCTAGTGGAGGTACATCTTTTTCTAAACCAATCCAATCAATATGCTTTCCATCTGTCACCATGGCTGCATTTTCTATACTGGAATATTGTCCATTTTGCATCGTGGCAATATGACAGTTTTTCCAAAGCTTTTTCATGCATTTATCCTCAAATAGCCCAAGCATTAACTACTTAGGCTATTTTGTCTTTCATGTTGTACTGATTAAGCTTTAACTAAACTCGGTAACAAATTTGGGAGAATGAGCTCATTCAAACAACCACTTGCGAGTAACTCACTTGCTTGTTCAATATCAGGAGCAAAAAAACGATCTTCACTGTAATACGGCACTTGATCACGCAACACTTTACGCGCACGTTCAAGTTTCGGAGAGCTTTTTAAACCTTCACGGAAATCAAGACCTTGACAGGCACCTAACCACTCCACTGCCAAGATGCCACGAACATTATCAGCCATATACCATAAACGTTTCCCTGCATTTGGTGCCATAGAAACATGGTCTTCTTGGTTTGCTGAAGTTGGCAAACTATCTACACTTGCAGGATGTGCTAAAGCTTTGTTGTCACTTGCCAAAGCTGCGGCAGTCACTTGAGCAATCATAAATCCTGAATTGACCCCACCATTGGCAACTAAGAACGGTGGAAGTTGTGACATATGGCGGTCCATCATCATCGAAATACGACGTTCAGACAGTGAACCAATTTCTGCAATTGCCAATGCCAAATTATCTGCTGCCATCGCAACAGGCTCAGCATGGAAATTACCACCTGAAATCACATCACCTTCAGCAGCGAAAACCAGTGGGTTATCCGACACAGCATTTGATTCAATTTCTAATACTTCCGCTGCTTGACGAATTTGGGTCAAACAAGCACCCATCACTTGAGGTTGGCAACGCAGTGAATATGGATCTTGAACTTTGCTGCAATCTTCATGTGAGTGGGCAATTTCACTTGAGTCAGTCAATAAGTCACGATAAGCCGCAGCAACATCGATTTGCCCACGTTGACCACGTGCTTCATGGATACGAGCATCAAATGGTGCACGTGAACCCAACATTGCTTCAACACTTAAACCACCACAAACCGTAGCTGCTGCAAATAAATCTTCTGCTTCAAATAAACCACGTAACGCATACGCTGTTGATACTTGTGTACCATTTAATAAGGCCAAACCTTCTTTAGCCACAAGAGAGATTGGTTCTAAACCAGCCGCTTTTAGTGCATCAACAGCAGATAGCCACTCACCTTTATAGCGAGCTTTACCCTCACCTAATAAAACCAATGACATGTGTGCTAATGGGGCTAAATCACCTGAAGCACCAACCGATCCTTTGAGTGGAATATGTGGATAGACTTCCGCATTGATCAACGCAATAATGGCATCAATCACTTTGCGACGAATACCAGAAAAACCTCGTGCCAAACTATTGGCTTTAAGCAACATGATTAAACGAACCATTGCGTCATCTAATGGCTCGCCAACACCTGCAGCGTGCGAAAGAACCAATGAACGTTGTAGTTTCTCTAAATCTTCAGGCGCAATTTTCGTTGAGGCAAGCAAGCCAAAACCTGTATTAATCCCGTAGGCAGTACGACCTTCATTGACAATTTTTTCCACGCAAGCAACGCTGGCCTCTATCGCAGCCGATGCACTTTCATCAAGTTTAACTTTAATCGGATTTAAATAAGCTTGGCGAAGATCTGCTAGCGTTAATTTGCCGGGTTGAATGAGAAGTTCCATGATTGGTGTCCTATTTTGAACTATATTGTTCTCTTACAGCGTCTCTTACACAATTGCAAAAAACGCCGTAAATGTGATTGAGTGATTTTTTATTGAGTAATCATTGGCAAGTTCAAACCTTGCTCTTTAGCACAATCAATCGCAATGTCATAACCTGCATCTGCATGACGCATCACCCCTGTTGCAGGGTCATTGGTCAATACACGTGCAATACGTGCTGCTGCTTCATCAGTACCATCACATACAATCACGACACCAGAGTGTTGAGAGAATCCCATACCTACACCACCACCATGATGCAGCGATACCCAAGTTGCGCCACCTGCGGTGTTCAAGAGCGCATTTAATAATGGCCAATCTGATACTGCATCTGAACCATCTTGCATCGCTTCTGTTTCACGATTCGGACTTGATACTGAACCTGAATCTAAATGATCACGACCAATGACGATCGGTGCTGAAAGCTCACCACTACGAACCATTTCATTAAAAGCTAAACCGAGTTTGGCACGTAGACCTAAACCAACCCAACAAATACGTGCTGGTAGACCTTGGAAGCTAATACGTTCACGCGCCATATCCAACCAACGATGCAAATGCTCATCATCAGGGATTAACTCTTTTACTTTTGCATCTGTTTTATAGATATCTTCTGGATCACCAGACAATGCAACCCAACGGAATGGACCTACGCCACGACAGAATAATGGGCGAATATAAGCAGGCACGAAACCTGGAAAATCAAAAGCGTTCGCAACACCTTCTTCTTGTGCCATTTGACGAATATTATTGCCATAGTCAAATGTTGGTACACCCATTTTCTGGAAATCAAGCATCGCTTGTACGTGTTTTGCCATCGATTGTTTAGCCGCTTTTACCACAACTTCAGGTTCAGTTTGAGCACGTTGACGATATTCTTCCCACGTCCAACCCACTGGCAAATAACCATTAAGTGGATCATGTGCACTGGTTTGGTCAGTGACCATATCGGGACGTACACCGCGACGCACAAGCTCAGGTAAAATTTCTGCTGCATTACCATGCAATGCAATTGAAACAGCTTTACCTTCTTTGGTGTATTTTTCAATACGTGCGAGCGCATCATCTAAATCTGTTGCTTGCTCATCAACATAACGTGTGCGTAAACGGAAATCGATACTGGTTTGTTGGCATTCAATATTCAGTGAACAAGCACCTGCCAATGTTGCTGCTAATGGTTGAGCACCACCCATACCACCTAAACCAGCAGTGAGTACCCAACGACCTTTTAAATCACCATTGTAGTGTTGGCGACCTGCTTCTACAAAAGTTTCGTATGTACCTTGTACGATGCCTTGGCTACCAATATAGATCCAAGAACCTGCAGTCATTTGACCGTACATCGCCAAACCTTTTGCATCTAATTCATTGAAATGTTCCCAATTCGCCCAGTGCGGTACCAAGTTCGAGTTCGCAATCAAAACGCGCGGTGCATCTTTATGGGTTTTGAACACGCCGACAGGTTTCCCTGATTGAACCAATAGGGTTTCATCCTCTTCTAGTGTTTTTAATGTTTCAACGATCTTATCAAAACATTCCCAATTACGTGCTGCTCGTCCAATCCCACCGTAAACAACAAGCTCTTTCGGATTTTCAGCAACATCAGGGTCAAGATTATTCATCAGCATGCGTAGCGGCGCTTCAGTTAACCAACTTTTAGCACTGAGCTGTGTACCACGTGGTGCGCGAATTTCTACGTCACGAAATTTTGTTGTCGTTGTCACGATGAGACTCCTTTCGATGGAATTTGGTTAGCAAGTTAAACTGTTATTTACGATATAGCATGTATTAACTTGTATATACATCTATATACTACACAAAACTTTTAACTTGAAAAGATGCATTTCATTCCATTTCTAAAAATAAATTTCAAACATATGAAATAAAATAATTTATTTTTTATTCGACAACAAAAAACCCATACAACTACAATTTGTATGGGTTTTAAAAAAGAGAGATAAAATTAGACTTTTTCAGTGTTATTAGACAAGTAGGCTGTATATTCTGCTGACTCAAAGCAATATTTTTCAAGCATTTCTAATGAGATTAGAAAGATGAAATCATTGCGTAAACTTACCTTCCAGATAATATCGACTGCCTGGATAAATCAAACGCGCACTGGAAATCAGTTGTTTATTTGACCATGTACGGCGGCGGATCAACAGACAAGGCTCGGTTTTATTAATCTTCAACCATTTACATTCTTGAGCAGAAGCTAAAATCGCCGTAACCACATGCTCACCCTCGGTTACAGGTGCTTTTGACATCAAATATGCATTCGGTGTAATCGCTGTAAAATCTTGTGCTAAATAATCTGGAATCAACACTGGATCAACCAAACGGTCTTCGATTTGTACAGGCACATCATTTTCATAATGCACAATAATCGAATGAAATAGCTTTTGCCCTTCACGCATCTGCATTAACACACTCTGCTCAGCATCAGCTTGAATTTGCTCTAACACTAACACTTCTGCACGGTGCTTATGATTTCGAGCGATAATCTCTTCAGCAATATTATTCACGTGAAATAAAGCTGTTCGCCCTTGTCCTTCCGCAACAAAAGAACCCACACCTTGTATACGTACCAGCAAGCCTTCGCTGGTCAACTCACGCAAAGCGCGGTTGACTGTCATACGACTGCAACCAAGCAAATTGACTAGTTCACTCTCGGATGGAATCTTTTTATTGACTGTCCATGTGCCTTCATAGATTTTTTGTGAAATCATTTGCTTTACACGTAAATATAAAGGAACAGGACTATCTTCCCCGAATGATAAATCCAAATCGTTTTGCTTGGATGTTCTTGACATTGACTAAAACTCATACAAAATACTTTCAGCTATTGTATATGGATTAGTGTCAATTTGTATATACAAGCTTATACAATTAGAATCCCACTTTTAAATAATATGGAATTTTGTTCACTTAAATTCTTGAGTTGATAAACTCGTAAGCTAAACGGTATAACGCTTACTCAACCCCCAATCTGCCAATATACGACGATACATGGTTGAAGAGCGATCAGCTTCAAAATGTGCTTCCATGGTAATATCTACAGGTAATTCTTCAGGTTTTTGAGACTCTACCATCTCCTGATCTTCTGCAAAAATTTGTGCATTAAAGTCATAAACAGCTTGCAAATCCCCAGTGGTATCAAAGTTACGTGTCAGTGGTACAAACAATCGAGTTTTATTATGTGAGATTGGGCAACAGGCATTGAGGATTTTCAACACGCCAGCATTTGGAAAATGAATCGTCAATACTGCTGAAAATGGTGCATAAACATCAAAAATCCGCTCCCAAAGAAAATCATCAGGCGCTAAATGTTGCATCCCATGTGGATAATTACTGACGTTACTGACATATTCAGTATGTAACCCATAATTGGTGCGTTCAGTCGAATACTTCGGAACGACAGGATTCTCTCTGTCCGCAAATGCATTGTGATGCACCCAAGCAAAATGCGCCACATCAATAAAACCCTCTAATTGACGACCACTTGAACCAGCAATATCCACATATGGAGGTAAAATTGCTTGGTGTTCTTCTGTATCCCATGTATCCAGTACTGGGAGATTTGCCAAGCTTTCATCTCTGCCTAAAATACTCGTCCATACCAAACCATATTTTATGACCACAGGAAATTTGGTTAAGGAAAAACGATCAGAAATTTTGGTTAGATCAGGCTGTGCAGGAATTTTTATGCATTTACCTTGTTCATTGAAATGCAAACCGTGATAAGGACAAATAATCGTTTCACCTTCAACCCAACCCTTGCTTAACGGTACACCTCGATGTGGGCAAATATCACGAACTAGATGAATGTTGCCTGACTCAGTTTTATAAATCGCAATATTCAGATCAAGCAATGTGACTTGCTGTGGCTTAGTCGTTACGTCTTCAACTCGTGCTACGGGATACCAATGTTGAGCCAATATGTGCCAATCCCTATCATCAAACTGACTGTGACAAGGTTTATTTGGAAGATTGATTAACGGAATTGCATTCATGTTTTGCTCTCTGTCTGCTAAAGATCACGGATCTATATGGCTTAAATGCAGTGTGGAACAGAACGTTTTTTTCGTCTATTAGAATGAATTTGATCATTCATTCTAAAAATTAGAACAGTAACGGCACTAAAATTGCTTTTGTTTAAATACTTATTTTTTATAAAACGTACATGTAATGGCATTACCCTTTTCTCGCTTCGCTGAATATTTTATTGCAGTCGCCAAAACCGGTAGTTTAAGAAAAGCAGCGGATCAGCTTTTTATTTCAGTTTCAGCGGTACATCGTCAGATCGTTTTAGCTGAAGAGGAACTTGGTGTAGCTTTATTTGAACGCCTGCCAAATGGCTTAAAACTAACTTTGGCCGGTGAGTTGCTATATGCAGATTTGCGAAGTTGGCAAAAAGACTTTCAAATGACACAAAAGCGCTTGAATGAAATCCAAGGCTTACAGAGAGGTTCAATTGATTTTGGTGTCATTTCCGCTCTCAGTGAAAGTTTTGTCACGGATGTTATTCAATCCATTCATCAAGATTATCCTTGGATTAATTTCAATATTCGCGTGTTAGATAGCGACTATGT
Source organism: Acinetobacter haemolyticus (assembly GCF_003323815.1). Taxonomy (NCBI): domain Bacteria; kingdom Pseudomonadati; phylum Pseudomonadota; class Gammaproteobacteria; order Moraxellales; family Moraxellaceae; genus Acinetobacter; species Acinetobacter haemolyticus. Next base: position 1,465,578 of record NZ_CP030880.1, on the reverse strand, counting down.
TGCCGATCTCGTAATTAATGCAGAACTCGATTTTGGTTTAATCCTCAATCCAAAACATCAGCATCAATTGCAAGTCAGCTCATTTATTGAAATGCCACTTGGTTTTGTCATTCCCAAACAACATCCCTTAGCAAACAAAGAAAAAATCTATTTCTCGGATACACTGGAATTCAACCATATCATCGCCGCTGCACCGCTGATTATTCATGATCATGTGATGGCTTTATATAAGAAACATGATTTTAATCCTCCCCATCAAATTGAATGCAACGATATTCGTATGATGCTTTCATTGCTCAGAAACAGTCTAGGTATTGGTATCATGAGTTATCTAGATGCCTATGCTTTTATTGAAAATGGTGAATTTGAATTCAGAACGATTCACGAAAATGGACTACATCCGATTACCCTTGCCTTGTGTGTTGCACCAAAACGGCAACTCTCACGAATATCACAAATTATGATGAATCAAATCATTGAACACATGGAAGCACTAAAATTGCGCATGATGAAGATTACCCAGCAAATAAACTCGATTAACGCACCAAAATAAAACACACAAATATATGATTTATATTATTTTATTGTTTGACACCCAAACAATCCATCGAGTAATTTAATGAGAAGTTTCACATTTCCATCTTCTTAGGCAACCCCATGACACTCATAGATCAAACTAACCATGTCACCCATGATTATCCTCGAGATATGCTAGGTTATGCCAATCATCCTCCACATGCTCAGTGGCCAAATCAAGCCAAAATTGCCGTTCAGTTTGTATTGAATTATGAAGAAGGTGGAGAAAGACACATTTTGCATGGTGATGATGGTTCAGAGCAGTTTCTTTCTGAAATCAGTGGCGCTGAAAGTTATCCAGCACGACATTTGTCCATGGATTCTATTTACGAGTATGGTTCACGCGTTGGTTTCTGGCGCATTCATCAAGAGTTTGCCAAACGTAATTTACCTATGAGTATCTTTGCAGTCGCCATGGCACTACAACGAAATCCGTTAGTTGTAGAAGCAATTAAACAGCATCATTATGATGTTGTTTCTCATGGTTTACGTTGGATTCATTATCAAAATGTAGATATTGAAACCGAGAAAGTACATATGGCTGAAGCCATGCAAATTTTAAAAGATTTATTTGGGGAATATCCAACAGGTTGGTATACAGGGCGTGATAGCCCCAATACCCGTCAACTCTTGGCTGACTATGATCAGATTCAGTATGACAGTGATTATTATGGGGATGATCTACCTTTTTGGACAACACTATCAAAAGAGAATGGTGAAACTCGTCCACATCTCATTATTCCATATACGCTTGATACGAATGATATGAAGTTCGCCTCTCCGACTGGTTTCAATCGTAGTGAAGATTTTTTTGAGTATTTAAAAGATGCTTTTGATGTGCTGTACGCTGAAGGAGCGACTTCACCGAAAATGTTATCTATCGGGATGCATTGTCGAATTCTAGGTCGCCCTGCCCGTATTAAAGCATTACAGCGCTTTTTGGATTATGTGCAAAATCATGATCGGGTATGGATTTGTACTCGTCAGCAAATTGCGGAACATTGGTATAGATATCATCCTTATCAGGATGATATAACTTAAAAACCATCTAAGTATTTTTGCGTGTTTAGGTAAAGTTTTAACTATTATTTACTATTGTGGTTGGCGGCAGGGATGCCGCCGTTGAGCTGTGGCATCAAGGATGTGCCATCAGCTCAACAAAGCGGTTTTGTTACTTTTGCCCAGTCAAAAGTAAGGCTAAAGCTTATACAAGAATAATTCGTCTTTGGATCAATTAAAAAGTAATGCCAACTTATACAATTTAAGAATCCAGCCATTGAAAAATAATTAAAATTAATTTTTATTAAACTCAAGCTATTTTTGCCATCTCCATACTCCGCTGTTGTAACAGCTTTACTGATTGTTTCGCTTGCGAAGCCAGCTCCATCATATCTAGATCTGGAATTTGATCATTTTCAATCACCATTTTACCTGCAACAAACATCGCTTTAATATACGCGCGACCGCCACTTGCAATAGGACCAATCGCCATATCGTGTAAGCCTAAATAACGAGGATCATCCAAACGATACAATACCAAATCCGCTTGTTGACCGATCTCAATCGTACCGACTTGATCTAAACCGAGAACTTTTGCACCACCTACTGTTCCCCAGCGAATAATATCTTCAATACTTGCAGCATCGGCACCGCCCTCAAACATCCCACCTTCATATTGTGGTTTTGCCAACATACCTTTTCTCGCACGTTGTAATAACCATGCGGCATGTGTTTCTGACAACATATCAGCAGCCTCGTTGGACGCTGCACCGTCAACACCAATCGAAATTGTCATGCCAGCTTTTTCTAAACTTACCAAATCAGCGATACCACTGCCTAAACGTGCATTACTTTGAGGACAATGTGCAACTCCTGTTTTTGTTTGACCCAAAATCTGGATTTCTTCTGGTAATAGCTTCACCAAATGAGCAAACCAAACATCATTGCCCACCCAATCATTTTCAGCACAATATTGCACAGGTGTCATATTAAATTTAGCTTTTGCTGCGTCCAAATAATCTACCGTTTCAGATAAATGACTATGCATACCGATACCAAGCCTTCTAGCAATTTTTGCACTTTCTCTAAATTGTTCTGGTGTCATGGAATGTAAAGTTGATGTGGGGGCCATTACAATTTTTCTAAAAGAGTTGCCTTCTGATTGATGATATAAATGAACTAACCGCTCTATATCAGCCATATAGTCATCAAATTTTTCTGGACGTAATGCTTGTGGTAAATCACTTTCTAAACCACGTGTAAGCGTTGCACCACCACGACATAATACAAAACGCATGCCGAGCTTTTCAGCTTCATCAAATAAAATAGCAGCACCATCAAACGGCATTTTTGGCCAATATAAATAATGATGATCTGCAACTGTTGCGCAACCTGAACGTAGTAACTCGATTAAACCTATACGCACTGCGATTCGAAATGTCATTTCATCAAATGCACCACGAAAACGATACGGTGTAGTCGCGAGCCATGAACTTAAATTTTGATTTAAACCCTGAGGCTCTCCTTTTAATAAAGACTGAAATAAATGGTGGTGGGTATTTACCCATGCAGGATAAATAACACAATCTTTCGCATTTACTACCTGTTCATTTTCATACTCAGCCAATTGTCCAATTTCAGTAATTACTCCAGCTTGGATACGAATGTCTGGCGCAGAAGATCGAGCAGCAGTACCTGATAAACCAGTCAAAATCGCATGGGCATTTTTAATCAAATAACTATTATTCATCATACTTGTTCACTCTCATGCCATTTACGAAGAAATACACGACTTAATAAAGACATCAATACAAACAGCCCTAAGCCTGTACAAGTAATGAGAAACAGTGCAGCAAACATTAAAGGTAAATCTAGTTGGAATCCTGCCTGTAAAATTTGATAGGCTAAACCTGCACTTGTACCGCCAGCACCTGCAACGAACTCGGAAACTACCGCTCCTATAAGCGCTAAACCACATGAAATCCGTAGGCCACCAAAGAAATAAGGCAACGCATTCGGCACACGCAGACGCATCAGAATTTGCCAACGACTGGCTTTATTAATCTGAAAAAGATTAAGTAGCCCTTTATTGACACTACGTAGGCCTAAAGTTGTGTTGGTGAGTATTGGGAAAACAGCGACTAACATGGCGCATACCACCAATGCCAAAGTGGTATTTTGAATCCAAATAATCACTAAAGGTGCAATCGCCACGATCGGAGTTACCTGAAATAAAATGGCATAAGGCATAATACATGCTTCTACAACACGACTTTGTACAAATAGAAAAGCAATTAAAGTTCCAATAATCACTGCACAAGCAAAAGCAAGTAATGTGATCTTTAACGTCACCCATAAACTACCAAACAACAGTGAAGATTGATTCATCATTGCCATCACAATATCACTTGGCTTTGGTACAACATAAACGGGAACTTCTAATTGCTGAAAACTCAATTGCCATGTGAGTAATAAGAAGCAGCCAAGCATAAATGGCGCTGCAATACGCTGCATAACAGGTTGTTGTATTAAAGGTTTAACCATGATCATACCCTCCGTTTGCTTGAGCCAACAAAGCAGAAAAATGTGCACATTGTTTAATAAACGCATCTGATGTTCTAAAAGATTCATCTCGATGATATGGTCCATCCACTTCTAAATCTGCGATTACTCGACCAGGTCTTGCACCCATCACGATCACTCTAGAAGACAAATACACTGCTTCGTAAATACTATGAGTAACAAAAACAACGGTTAAATCGCGTTCAGACCAAAGTTTTCGGATATCACTATCGAGTTTATGTCGAGTAAACTCATCTAAAGCTCCAAAGGGTTCATCCATGAGTAATAAATCTGGCTCTGTCACTAATGCACGAGCAAGAGAAGCGCGCATTTGCATTCCTCCTGAAAGTTCACGCGGATAAGCTTTCGCAAATTGCTCTAATCCTACTGCTTTCAAAGCATCAGATACTTTGGAGGAACTTTTCGACTTAGCAATGTGTTGTAAATCAAGTGGCAGACGTACATTTTCCTCAATCGTTGCCCAAGGCATAAGTGTGGCTTCTTGAAATACCATTGCCATTTTGCACTGTGATTGAATATCCGCCTTACCATTCCAGCGAACTTGCCCCGCTGAGGGTTGCTCAAGATCAGCAAACATCTTCAGTAATGTACTTTTCCCACAGCCCGATGGTCCAAGTAGAGAAACAATTTCACCTTGTGCAATATCTAGATCAAGTCGCTGTAAAGCATGTGTGCCGTTTGGATAGGTTTTTTCGGCTCCACGCACCATAATCATTGGCGTAACAAAATTTGATGTAGTCGGAATATCTACAGATAAAACTGAATTCATGCGGTTTCCCCTTGAGACGAATGTCTGATTTTCTAACCTACTGATGTAATTGTTATTTACTTACAGGATTGAACTGTGTGGTATAAGCCGCTTTCCAATTAGTTTTAGCATTGAGCAAACCTGCATTTACCATAAAATCACGCGTTGCTTTCCAACGTGCGTCTGTCATCACGCCAATCCCTCGAGTTTTGGCATCTCCACCATCAATCAATTTTCGTTTTTTCATTTGATCAACTGCAAAAGCCAATAAATCATCATTCATATTGGGATTTTCTTTTTTTATCATCGCATTGCCTAAACGAGGATGGGCTAGGTAGTTTTTCCAACCTTCCATAGAAGCCTGTACGAAACGTTTTAAAACATCGGGTTTTGCTTGAATGACATCATTTCGAGTCACAAGAATTCCACCATAGGCTGGGTATCCAGCATCAGCGAATAAGAAAAAATTACTCGAAGGTTCAGCTTTTTTTGCTTGAAACACCTCTGAGGTTGCATAGGCTTGTTGAGCTACATTTTTACTTGCTAAAAATGGTTGCATGTTGAAAGTATAAGGACGAGCCTGAGCTGCATTTAAATTATATTTTTCTCTCAACCATGGCCACCAACTTGCTTGTCCGCTGGTAGATACAAGAATTGTTTTTCCTTTCAAATCTGCCAAAGATTTCACATCGCTGTGAGTCAAAATACCTTGTGGATCAAATTGAAATGGTGCAGCAATTGCCTTGATCGGAAAATTACTTTCTATACCTTTTAATACTTGGAGATCATAATTAATAATAATATCTGCACGTTTAGAAAGTAATAACGTCATATTATTGACTTGTGGGCCACCGATTTTAATATCGACATCTAGCCCATATTTTTTATAGATTCCTTGTGCTAAAGCTTGATAATAACCACCTTGCTCTGCTTGTGCATACCATGTGGTTTGTAAAACTAATTTGTCGGCAGCTTGAGTAAATGAACTGAATAGTAATGCGCTCGCAATGACAGCTAATCGCCCTTTGCCTACATAGTGCTGAATTTTCATAAGTAAGACCCCTAAATATGTTTGAACTCATTTCACTGTTCTTTTAGGGGAATAAAAATCGAATGTAAAAAGGCACACAGATTCTCTCAAAGCCCTGAAATGACTTTGTCCCCAGAAGAGGAACAGCTAACGCTGTAGAGCAATGTCCCATGTGTAATACACACTAACCGCTTATACTCAGTTATGATTTAGCAAACACCATGCCAGTATTTATTTAATCGATATATTTCATAAAGATAGGCTAATATTTTTTCTTTTAATTTCACATCAGCCATCTATTTTTTATTAACATTACTTTTAATTTTGAATAATTTTAGATAGACAAATAAAATGCACCATTTTTAAACCATAACATGCACAAAAAAGGATCAAATATTAAACTATCATTTTAGACATTCAAATATTCTATACTGGTCAATATTATTTCTCATATTTTATATACATCAAGTTCATAAATTAATCTCTTTTTAGATTGGTATAAAAAATGCTTGTATTGATTTGTCGGAGTAGAAGCGTTCAGCATATATCTAAACAATATATGTGGGTCATTGCTCAGAAATAAGCTCACATTCTATTTATTTAGGATGTGTTGCTCTTTTTTGAAAAAATGACCCAGTCGCCTTTCATTCAATTTGATTGGGTCATGGTTTATTCAACAATTGAGGTGAAATATGAATAGCGCGAACATGACCAATTTAGCTGAAAATAATTACAGTTTAGAAGAGCTGCAAAAAGAAGCACGTATGGGGGCTTTGGGTCAAGAAACTTTTGAAAGAGAAGTTCGTATCATTGATCTTTCCAACTTTGAAGATCGTAAATATGAAATTGCAGAACAGCTTTGGTCTGCGGCAACTGATATTGGTTTTTTTCAAGTTTCAAATCACGGGATTAATTTAGAACAAATTCAAAATGCTTTTGAAATGACAAAAAAGTTTTTTGAGCTACCTACACATATCAAATCCCAATACCCTTTGAATCGAAATGCTGGCTGGGAAAGCAAAGCTCAAATTCGCCCATCTACAAGTACGCCCGATCAGAAAGAATCCTATCAAATTACGCGCCCAAGAATGATGGGGTTGTATCCCAGCGAACAAGAATTACCAACATTTAAGACCACAATGCTTGAGTTTGAAAAAGCATGCTGGCAAGTGGGTATGAAAATATTATCTTGCTTTGCTTACAAACTTGGATTCGCAGATAATTTCTTTACGCTAGCACATGATCCTGATCAAGAAACTTATCAAAGTACACTCCGGATGCTGCACTATTATGCAATTGATCCAGCCATCAAAGATCAACTGGGGTTATGGCGTGCTGGTGCACATACCGATTTTGATTGTTTAACCTTACTATTTCAGCGCAAAGGCCAAGGTGGTCTGCAAGTTTGTCCTGGTAAAGACATGGACCAACAACAATGGACAAGTATTGAACCGCGTGATGATGTAATCACTTGTAATATTGGTGATATGTTGATGCGCTGGAGTGATGATCAACTTCCATCAAATTTTCATCGCGTTAAAAATCCTGAAGCCCATGAATATCAAGGCGCACGTTATAGTTTGGCATTTTTCTGTCAAGCCAATGAAGATGTGGTCATCGAAAGTCCGCAAAAGAAATATCCAGCAATCACGGCAAAGGAATATCTAAAACAAAGAATTAGTGCAAATTTTAAAGGTAAATATTAAGTTAATAAACATTCATTGCATTTGTACTTTCTGAATCAACAAATAGAAAACCTATGCAATTAATGGATTAAATTTGAGGCAAAAGGTTAAATCTGAGCAATAAATTCAATTTTTTCTTTTGCCTCTCCGCTTTCGTTTTGGTGTTGTCTTCTGAGGAGGGGTAATTTTTCCAGTACCTAATCCTCGAAAAAAATAATTGAATAAATAAATCGCTAAAAGCCAAAAATATAAAAATGAGGCTATAGTAAATAAACTAAAACTTGCTTCACAGACAAGAACACCAATCCTATAGTTATAGCTAAACCGAATAATCTCACCTCTACGGCTACTATTATGAAATGAAATCTCATCGAAAATAAAATGTAAAAGACCCATTAAAAGGCATAATAAAAATATACTCGAAACGATGGTTTTTTTAATTAATGGCTTTTCAAGCCATGGACACTTCTTCGATAAATTAAACTCACCTTGAAAAAAGTTATCATAAATAAAATGTTGGAATTCCTTTTTTAATCCAAATCTTTTAATCAACAAAAAAAATAGATAGCAGCTAAAAATCAGCATTACTGAAGTGATATAAATACTGGAAAGAATAGTAAAAAAAGGCAAAGGCCCTTTAGTTCCTATAGTGATGAACATTTCCTCAGTGATATAACGATAAATACCATATTGCCATTCGTTCTTTGGGTATGCAGGAAATAAAATTAGAGGCGGGATAAATAAAACAAGTAAAAGAATGAGCAATATTTTATTTTGCTTTTTTTGTTTAGTTTGTTGTTCAAGTTCTTCAGGTGACACATAAGGCTTTTTGGACATATCAAATCAGTATTTTTGCTATTATTTTGACTTTCCCATGAATAGGAGTCTCAATGAATAGTAAGCAATTAGAAATAAAAAGAGAATATAATCAAAATAAAAAATAAAACAAGAAATATCCAAAATCTATAACATTCAAATTTACTCGACAACCCATCGCGGTTGGGTCAAATGATACACATCACAATTTTGTCCACCACCAATACGATCCACCACTAAAAAATCACTTTCAGCTTCTAAGGTAATTAATGGATGATGCCAAACCCCTTGGCGATAGGTAATACCCTGCTTACCATTACTTAGAAAGGCATAGATTTGCTGTTCATCTGGTTGTGAGTGATCCAAAGGTAAAGCCACAATAATGATAAATTTTTGTTGTTGTAATGGAATGAATGATTGTGAACCGTAAGGATGACGCTCAAGCATGTCTATTTTAAACGGAATCTGCGTTGCGCATAAATTATGAAAAATACTCATACCAACAGCGGTATTATCGCCACTAATTTGAGCAACTGATAATGCATGATAGCGCTGCGTTAAACCTTGGTTAATCGAAAAAAAATCATGATTTTCTTTTTCAATCACATCACCAAAAGCGGAAAAACTCTCTTGAGTTAAAGGCTGAATTTGGATGTTTTTCTTCATAGATTGATTTTCACTTTAATGCCTTGAATTTAATTTAAAAGCTATCTAATTATTAAAAAAATGATTAGCAGAATCATACTAAGTTCCCATCAAACCTCAGGATAAACCTGCGGTTCGCCCTACTTTTCTTTCGGGAAAAGTAGGCAAAACCATTTGTTGGACTGACATTACGTCCATGTAATGCAGTCCAACGGGCGGCATCCATGCCGCCTCCACGATAGTAAATAAATACCTAAATTTCATATCTAATTAATAATTTTCCCCCACAAGCGAATCCGACTAATTCCACCATCTGGGATCATATTGACACGAATATAGTTCACTTTTTGATGCTGCAAAATTTCGGTAATATATGCATGAATCGCATCCATTGATAACGGTTGCTGCTCTAACACAAAAGGCCAAAACATACTCTGAGGAATCAACTGAGCATCCGTAGCATCCTCAACATAAGCAGCTTGTATCGAACAAAAAGCAGGAAAATTACCCTTAAAATGTGCTGTATCAATTTCTATTTTTTCTACGTGCCCCGCTTGACCTAAGGCAATAACGCACCAGTCAAAACCAGGTTCACGACGGCGCTTGGTTTCCCAACCATCTCCCATATTGATGCCGCGATCTGGGCTGAGTAAATTATTCGGATGCCCATAGTGCGCATCACTAAATGCAACAATACGCCCTCCATTTTTCAAACCAATCAGATCAATTTGTTGGGTTGAATCTATATTTTCCAGTACAACATTGCCATAAACACGTAAACGAGCAACACCGCCATCAGGGAAAATATTAAGTCGAATATGGGTAATTCTATGTACTTCACAACTAAAAAAATGATGATGATCAGGAGACAAAACCGAGTTTTCTAACAATGGAATCCAAGTGATATTTTCCAGTTGATCATCAGGTGCATAACACCCTTCAATCGATGCAGAAGCAGGATAATTCCCTGTGAAAAAAGAAGTATCGAGATCAAAACCTGAAACTTTTCCAGTTACACCCAAACGTACAATACACCAATCGTATCCTGCTTCACGCTTACGACGTGTTTCCCATCCATCCATCCATTTCCCATGATCATCGAACTTGCCTTCGATGAATTTTGCAGGTTCTGGTTGTAACATTCTTTCCGCACTTGCAAAAAACTCATCAGAGCAAGACACAATGCTCGCGCCAATGCGCGCATCAGCTAAATTGGTTAAACCTTGTAAGTTATCTGGCAAAGCGACTACTTTGGCAATATGCACCGTCATTAATCAATCCTACAAAACATTTTCATATGGTTCATTCTATGCAAAATCCAGTCCAACTGGTCTGACCTGTTATAAATAATTATCTAATTTTAGCTTTGAAGCAATTTAAATTTATAAATTTTGTGTAGAATCAAATTGTTCATTTTATTTTTAGGAAACGATGTTTATGAGTCCACAAGCAATGCTCAATGGAAAATCATCTCAAGTGACTGAGCAAGCGGTGGAAGTCATTCATCAACGCATTCAGGAAGGTACTTATGCAATTGGTTCTGCATTACCCTCTCAACGTGATCTTGCCACGCAATTAGGAATTAGCCGCGCTTCTCTACGTGAAGCTTTGACCCGCCTTGCCGCTTTAGGTCTATTAGAAATCAAGGCTGGTAAAGGGGTGTATGTCATCTCACAACACAGTAAAGCAGCAGAACAATGGGAAGGTGAACATCGCATTTCTTTAAAAGATTTTTATCAATTACGCTACGTACTTGAAGGGTTTTGCGCCCTGCTGGCATGTGAATACCTAACTGAACAAGATAAATTGATTTTAAAACAACACTATGAAGCGCTCTCAAATGCAATTTTGCAACAAAATTGGCAAGCTGCTTCTGAATTTGATTATGCATTTCATCAACATATCATTGATTTAAGTCATAATCAGTCGATCATTCAAACACTTAAAATGCATAATGAATGGATTAAGAAAAGTCAGATTCTTCCTTTTGTTCAACCAAATTTAGCATTTAAAACCATAAAAGAACATGATGCGATTTTACAGGCACTCTTTAAACAAGATGCTTTAGCGGCTGAAAAGGCAATGCAGGCACATATTATTGGCGCTGCTCAACGTGCTGGTGTTTATTTTTCTCGTCATGAGTCTTGATAAAATACCCATGCACCACTTTAACTCAAACTTTGAACCACATCGAAACACCCATCCTATTTCCGCTTCTTCATAGCGCATAATAACTGGTATGACCTGTTAAACCACTAAATAAAATTGGCACAATTCTCGCTTAAGACTCATTAGAAATTTTATCATTTTGAATACTAGGGTCTGAACAATGAATATTGCGATTGTAGGTGCAGGTATGGGCGGTTTAACTGCTGGTATCGCTTTAAAAAAATTTGGACATCAGGTCACGATTTATGAACAAGCAGCAGAAATTTTACCGGTAGGCGCAGCAATATCACTATGGTCGAACGGCGTAAAATGTCTAAATTACCTTGGTTTGACTGATCAAATTCAAGCTTTAGGCGGAGAAATGGAGTCTCTTTCCTATATCGATGGTCTCACTTGTCAAACCATGACTCAATTTAGTTTAACTCCTTTATACAAAGAAGTTGGACAACGTGCCTACCCTGTTGCACGTGCAGATTTACAACGCCTGCTCATGGAAACATTTGGCTTAGAAAATATTAAACTAGGCATGAGAATGACCGAGATTGAAAATCAGTCTGAATATGTCAGCATTCGTTTTGCCGATGGTTCCCAGATAAAAGCTGATCTATTAATTGGTGCGGATGGAACCCACTCCATCACACGCAAGTTTGTACTCGGCCATCAAGTTGAACGACGTTATGCTGGTTATGTCAATTGGAATGGACTGGTTGAAATTGATGAAAAAATTGCACCGGCACAACAATGGACAACCTATGTCGGTGAAGGAAAACGTGTCTCACTTATGCCTGTAGCACAAAATCGTTTCTATTTCTTTTTTGATGTGCCTATAGAAGCAGGTCTACCCAATCAACGTGATCAATATAAAACTGAGCTGAAAAAATATTTCAAAGATTGGTGTTCACCTGTGCATCAACTGATTGATTGTTTGGATGAACAAAAAACCAATCGCGTTGAAATCCATGATATTGAACCTTTTATGAGTTTTTATAAAGGTCGTGTCGTTTTACTTGGCGATGCAGCACACAGTACAACCCCAGACATTGGGCAAGGTGGTTGCCAAGCAATGGAAGATGCTATTTACTTGGCACGTGCTTTGCAGATAAATACTTTTGGGCTAAGTGATGCACTAGAACGATACCAGAACAAACGTAATGACCGAACCAAAGAAATGGTATTACGTGCTCGTAAGCGTTGTGATGTAACGCATATGAAAGATCAAAAAGTGACTGAAGAGTGGTATCAATCACTCTATACAGAACAAGGTTCGCACATCATGCAAGGAATTATTAGCAATATTGTAGGAAATCCTTTAGATTAATAACATAAAGTTTTAACTCCCCCCTTCAATGGGGGCTTTTTTTATCTAAATAATTTAATCAGGCAAATCCTTATAAAATAGCTTATGAGAATCTTTAGCTATTGATCATTACCAACTTAGTAACTAGCTTTTTTTCACGATATTCACTACAATAAAAAAATACGCCATTGACGTACCTACGCCATGCTATTTATTGAAACCAGTATTTTTACCAAACAAATCAAAGAGCTTATCTCTGATGATGAATATAGAGAACTCCAACAAGAACTTTTAGTTCAGCCAGATAAGGGAGATCTCATTAAAAATGGTGGTGGAATTCGTAAAGTACGTTGTGCCCAAGGCAGTAAAGGAAAAAGTGGTGGCATTCGAGTAATTTATTACTGGATCACTAAAGATGATCAAATATTTATGCTATTGGCTTACCCTAAATCTGTTAAAGAAAACCTAACTGAGAAAGAGACCGCTATCCTATGTCAACTTGTGAAGGAGCAATTTCATGGATAATAACTTATTTGATGACCTCGTTGCTTCGATCAAAGAAGCAGGAGCTATTAAACGTAATGAAGTTAAAGCAAGTCGAGTGACCGAGCTGACTCTTCCTGATATTAAAGAAGTTCGTGAGAAAACAGGATTGAGCCAAACAGAATTTGCTGCACGTTTGCATATTAGCCCTCGTACACTTCAGAACTGGGAACAAGGCAGACGCTATCCAACAGGGCCAGCAGCAACCCTGATTCGCATTCTAGATGCACATCCGAGCCTGATTTAAATTATTACTAGCCCAAACCCGATCTGACAGTTATCCATTTTTTCATGTGCCTATCAGGTCAAATTTGGGCTAGTACACCTTATACGAAGTTAAGCTATCGAAAACCAAAACTTTCTAATTCAGCAGGATTGAAGGTTTCATCAAACATATGGTGATCCCGCTTGGCTGTTTTAAGTACGGAAAGCATATTAAAAAACAGGTTTCACAAAGCTGAAATAGGCAATTGGAATAAAGCAGACTTTAAAACTTATAGCTCAATGTAAATCGATTTTGTAAAAAGTCTTTTTCATAACGTGGTGAAGTTTGGATACCAAAGAAGTTACTCACACTAAATCCTTTTAAAGCGCCTGTGAAATTATAAATTCCAAAAACCATATACTCAGACTGATTACGACTCGCAACATGATCAGCCTCTTTCAAATCCATAAAAGAATATCGAGCACCAGCAATCACTTGATCAGTGAGCTTCCCTTCCAAGGACGTCATAAAAGCATTCCCTGCACCTAGATCCTGAGTACTGGTAAAAAATGGCTGTGCGAAAATTTCACCTGAAGAAGTTTTAGTAGCGTATGGCGTTAATAAAGCACCATTTAGATAACTTTCGATATCTGGTTTGATATAGTTATAGGCCACTTTCAAACTTGCTTTTGGCAAAACTTTAAACGCTGCCTGAACACCAAAAATTTGGCTATCTACTGCTCCAGCCAAAGCTTTACCTTGATCTATACCTGAAATATATTGCATAGAAAACTCTGGCGAATAATTCAATTTTGGTAAAGACAAATCTGCTTGGGTATAAATCAAACGTGTGTAATCATCATAGTCTTGATACCAAAATTGGGCTTTAAGCTTCTTACCTTCGGCGATATCAAAACTCTTACCTGCACCAACTGACCACACGCCATCTGATTGAGTATTTGAATTTTGACGTGTGGTTTTGCTAAATTCATCATCAGCATAACTTTTAAATTTATTGACCTTGGTTAAGCGTATAAAGTCTGTGTTATTTCCCACTTGGAGATCCGCAGCTTGATACAAAGCCATTAAAATACGCCGATCTGCATAATCCCCCATAAATGGTAAATTAAGACGTTGATTACCGACCGTCACCCGTGCGAAATCATTTTTCCAAGTCACATAGGCTTCTGCTAAACCATCACGATCTTCTTTTAACTCAAATACTTCATCATTTTTATTTTTTTCATCTAAACGACGTTGCAGATCATAACCAATGGCTGCTTGTACGCCATACAATGGCGCTGTTTCATATTTAATATAACCTCCAATCGCAACTGTATCTTGATTAAGATTATTGACAAAATAACCATTATTCAAAGAATAATAAGCTGTTTTAACTGCACCATGTATCGCTCCACAAGTCAGCATTTCCTGTATGGATTTAACTGAATTATCTTGCACTTTGCAGTCTTGCCCTAAATTAAACAGCCCATTCAAACTCGTATCCGCAGCCCAAACTTGGGCCATGCTCCCCATTGCGATGAGTAGGGTCACCGATTTCAAAGTAAAATTTTTCATAATATTCCCCTAATGATTCATTTAAAAATCGACTCAGTTCATTTTTAAGTTGTAAAAGTCCCAACCTTTGATTTTTAAAATCAAAAGCTCCCCTAGACCTATTCGAAAATGAATAAGTAATTTTTAATGGTTGATGTTTAAAACGTGTGATGGATTTGGAAAATCAAGCCACCGCAATACGATTATGAGTGGCCAGAATTAATAGGTAATGTGGTTGTTTCCACAGACTTCTTAGTGAAAGGTAAATGATTAAATAAAATATTGAGCAAAATGGCAGTGATACATGCTGAGCTAATTCCAGAATGTAATAACGTACCTACCCATTTGGGGAATTGAGCATAAAACTCATGGTTTGCAATTGGAATCATACCGATTGCCAATGAGGTTGCGACAATAATCAGATTTTTATGATCGTTATAATCAACTTTTGCCAATGTACGGATACCACTTGCGGCCACTGTGCCAAACAATACAATACCTGCCCCACCCAATACTGGCATTGGAATAGCAGCGACTAAACGCCCAACAATTGGTAATAAGCCAAGTACTACCAGAATCCCTCCAGCGGTTGCCACCACAAAACGGCTTTTAATCCCAGTAATTGCAACTAACCCCACATTTTGTGCAAATGCGGTTTGCATAAACGAACCAAAAATTGGGGCAACTGCACTAGACAGCATATCAGCGCGTAGACCATCTCCAATCCGTTTAGAATCAACTTTGCTTCCAACAATTTCACCAATTGCGATAATGTCCGCCGTAGTCTCAGTCATAATGACTAAAGTCACGATCACCATAGAAAGAATGGCAGTAAATTCAAATACTGGCATGCCGAAATGGAAGATATGAGGAAAAGCGAACACTGAACCGTTAGCAACTTTGGAAAAATCGGCAAAACCAGCCAATGAAGCGATAATCGTACCTAATACAATCGCCATTAAAATCGCCAGACGACGCATTAACTGACTTTTTAACATACTGAAAATAATGACAATCGCTAAAGTCATCGCAGCTAAACCAATATTTGCTGGATCTCCCCAATTTTCAGCTTTGGGATTGCCACCCATCATCCAACGAATCGCAACAGGCAATAAAGAAATACCAATCATGGTAATCACACAGCCAGTCACCACAGGAGGGAAAAAACGAATAATTTTTGAAAAGAATGGTGCCAGTAATAAACCAATCAATGACGCAACAATGACTGCACCAAACGCTGAAGCTAATCCTCCACCTGTGGTGACAATTGCCAAAATTGTTGCAACACCTGCAAAAGAGACTCCCTGAACAATCGGCAACTTTGCTCCAAAGTGCTTGAAACCCAAGGTCTGTAACATTGTTGCAATGCCTCCAACAAACAGCGCCGCAGCAACCAACAAACCTATTTCCGAGGCTTCTAAACCTGCGGCAGCACCAATAATGATGGGTGGTGCAATAATTCCGCCATACATCGTCAGCACATGTTGCAGTCCATAAATAACATTTTTATTCATTCCTAAATATTGATGTTCCGCTGAAACGGTTGCACGAGGTTCACTGTGCATTTTATCGTTGTGCATGGTGGCCTTTCCTCAATAAAAATTTATACTTTCTACATCGCGAGTCATTAACTACCGCGATAGGTGGAATAAGAAAATGGGCTGATCAATAAAGGCACGTGATAATGTTGTTGAATTTCGCTTACCTTAAAATCGATACATACTCTCGGATAAAAGCTTTCAACCTCCATAGATTGAAAGTAATCGGCAATGTTGAAAATGAGCTGATAATTACCTGGTGTAAATGAATCAATAGCGAATGCTTTAATACGACCATCCGCATCGGTTAATTGTTTATCCACCGATACATCACCTTGGGAAGTTTGCTTAAATAATTCAACGAAAACCCCCGCAGCAGGTTTACCCAATGAAGCATTTAGAATATGTGTACTTATACCTGCCATTATTGAATCTCCTGCTTTAAACGAATTAACGCGATTTCACTGAGTTGTTGTTTGACTTCGAACTGCTCCAACTCAACTGAGTTTTCTAAACGTCGATTAAGTTCTGCGAGCATTTCAGTTCCTGAACGCCCTGCAGCACGAATTAAAAAAATATGACCAAATTTGTGCTCATAAGCTAAATTGCCCTGATACAGTGCTTGTTGAATATCTTGATCTGCACCAAGCTGAGCCTGTTCTTTTTGTGAAAACTGCTGCTCTCTTTCCGATAAAGTCGTGGCAGCTTTTTTTTCACCAATTCGTGGATGTTGCGCAAGCGCTTCTGATATTTCTGACCATTGCCATGTTTGAGCCTGTAAAGCAGCCGTTTGATATAACTCATCAACTGAACCAAAAGGCCGTTGCTGAATAATGCTCTGAATCCATGATTGAATATGAACGCATGATTTTAATGCTTCAAATGCCTGCTCATTATTTAATGAATTGAATTGTTCCAAATCCATGTTTGCTCCAATTTGCATCACTGTCTGACTGGTCAGACCAGATTTATTTATATTAAGCAATGAATATGCCAATTTACGAATATACTTTTGAATCATTAAATAAAAAAAAGCTGCAACAGTTAACCTATTGCAGCTTTTTAAAGATTGAATTGAACTTAATCTAAGCTATATGCAATCACATAATCGCCATGATCAGGAGATTGTCGTGCACCGCCTGCTGTGATCATCACATACTGTTTACCATTTTTAGGTGAAACATAACTAATCGGCGTACCTTGGCTACCGACTGGTAAACGAGATTTCCATAACTCTTTCCCTGTTGATGAATCAAGCGCACGTAAATAATAGTCTTGAGTCGCAGCAAAGAATACTAAGCCACCTTGGGTTGCCATTGGCCCCCCAATCGTTGGCATTCCAATTGGTGCTTTAAGCCCCATTTTGATGCCCATAGGTCCTGTATCTTCAACTGTTCCCATGGGTACTTGCCAAGCAATTTGACGTGTCCGCATATCAATGGCTGTCATTGTACCGTACGGTGGTTTTTGGCATGGGATATTGAATTTAGACCAGAAACGATCTTTATTTACTTTATAAGGTGTCCCTTTCATTGGAACGGCGCCCATTCCAGTGTTGACTTTCTCTCCACCACTTGCTTCAAGTGCCAAATCTTCAGGTGTTTGTTTAATCAACTGAATCCATAAACCCAGACGCATATCATTCACAAACATGTATTGATGACTTGGATCAAACGCGATACTTCCCCAATTCATCCCACCTAAAGAACCTGGGAAGCTAAGTGAAATATCTGTTCCTGGTGCTGTATATAAACCTTCGTAACGCATAGATTTAAAGCTAATACGACACATCAATTGATCAAATGGCGTTGCACCCCACATATCTGACTCAGTGAAAGTTTGATTGCCGATTTGTGGCATCTCTACTGAGCGCGGTTGCGTTGCACTATATTGTTCATCAGGAATATTGGCGGGTTTAACAGGTTGCTCAATCACTTTTGTTAAAGGTTTTCCTGTTAATCGATCAAGAACAAAGAACTGACCTGATTTTGTTCCAATCACGACCGCAGGCTGATTGGTTCCGTCCTTCATAGGGAAATCAACAAGACTCGGTTGCATCGGCAAATCGAAATCCCATAAATCATTATGGACAGTTTGATAAACCCATTTTTCTTTACCTGTGGTTGCATCTAAAGCCAATACAGATGAGTTGTATTTATGGTCGAGTGGCTGACGATTACCGCCCCAGACATCGACAGAAGAACTTCCCATTGGCAAAAATACGGTATTCATCTCAGGGTCATAAGATAATGCAGCCCATGCGTTAGCAGAACTCCGCTTATATATTTCGCCTTCTTTGAGCATATAATTTGGATCAGGATTACGTGGATCAAATACCCAACGCAATTCACCTGTAATGACATCGTATGCACGGACTACCCCACCCGGCATGTCTGCTGCAAAGTTATCAGCAATACGACTACCTATAACTAAGACTGATCCTGCCACTGTTGGAGCTGAAGTGACTTGGAAACGCGGTGCTTTGGTGCCCTCACCTAGACCTTTGTGCAAATCAACCGTTCCATTCACACCAAAATCTTTACAACGCTCTCCCGTATCCGCATTGACCGCGATTAAACGCCCATCTGGTGTGTTGGTATAAACTCGACGTAAACATGCGGTATTATTTGCAACTGCTTTTACTGGTGTGGCCCCAGCTAGAGTCGGCTGTTGTAATGGCTGGGTTGTATCAAAATAAGCAACTCCACGACAACGCTCCCAAGCATCGGCTTTGGAGTTAACCTCCGCCTTCCAGATTTGTTTACCAGAATCTGCTTCTAAAGCAAAAATATTGTTATGTGGTGTACATAAAAAAACTTTATTTCCAACTTGCAAAGGCGTCATTTGATCCTCAGCGCCATTGCCTGAACCCGTTGTAAAGTCACCTGTACGAAAGCGCCACGCTTCTTTTAACTGATGTACATTGTCACGGGTAATTTGATCTAAAGCTGCAAAACGGCTACCACCTGCATCTTGACCATAATGTTGCCAATTGGTTTGCTTCATATCCGTTTCAACAGGTACCAATGGTAATTGCTGTCCAGATGCAGTAACCGTTGGATGCGGCTGAAACATTTGATAAAAACCAACCATCATTCCAAATACAGTTAATATGCCCAAGCTATAAGCAGGTAAATCTATGCTAGATTGGAATTGGTAACGGCGAATCGATGGCAAGGTAAACATCAATGCAGCAAAAATACCTGCTGGGAACATTAGACGCGAAAATAATGGCCAAAACTCCCAACCTGCATCAATTAATGACCAAATAATCGTGCCGATAAAAACAAGACTAAATAACCAAACACCGAGAGCTTTCTTCTTAAAAATAAAAATCGCAGATGCTAGGGTGAATAAACCTGCAATCATGAAATACCATGAACCGCCTAGAGCAATCAGCTTTCCACCACCAATGGTGAAAAATAGCCCAGTAAGCAATAAGGCGAGACCTAAAATAAAACACCATATCTTTAATATGGTATGGCTATTGGTAGACTCTGACATGGGTCATACTCCTAAATTAGAAATTCACTCGCATGCTCAATCCAGCAACCCAAGCATCATCCACCTCTTTCACACCAGCAGGCTGATGGATATATTGTAGATTTGGTCGTAACATGACAGCTGGTGACCATTGATAGGTATAGTTCAATTCAACATTGAGCTCATCTCGTTGAACAGGAACATAATCTGCTGCGAATGCATCATATTGGTCGTAACCACGACTATGATTGATATCGATTTGACGATCTTTATAACGATCATTGACTAGATAGTTTGCAATACCCAAACCAATTGAATCATTTGGACGACTCTCAAATGGTCCTTTGTACCAAAGTGCAAGTTGTTGCGTACTTCGAACTGCTGTTGTTTCTTTATCGTTTACCACGACATTAACACTGGCATACAAACCACGCTTTGGATCATCGCCGTTCTGTGTCAATTGTTGTTGCGCATTGAGCCAAAAGCTATGTTTACCATCATGCACTTTATCTGCAATCGCGATGTCATTCGCTTCAGCAGTTGAATAAAGTGCCCCAATTTTGTATTCACCGGGCAAACCATTGAACACAGTCCATTGAGGTTTCCAAACCAGTTCAACAGGAATAGTTGCACCTTTAACATTGTCCATATCCAAGTTAAACCCATCACTGTTTTTATCGGTTTTAACGTTATCAGGATTAACTTCATAAACACCTACACCGAGCGTCCACTCAGGTGCAAACTGGTATTTCACATTGGCACCCCATAGACCGACTGGTAAGTTGTACCAAATCGAGCCGATCGATTTACCGAGTTGGCTTCCACATAGTAATAAATTTTGGAATTCACATTGAGAGCCATTAAAGTCCTCAGACATGCCCATACGACCGATTTTGAATTGGACTGAATTATCTGCAAAACCGGTTTTAATCCATGCTTGTGATAAACGCCAGATTTTGCCGCGTCCATATATTTCTTGGCTATTTCCCAAAGCACTTGAACGTGGATCTTTAATACGATCTAAAGTTAAGGCATTACCATCTCGTTTAGTGATCAAGATATTAGCGGTCGTGTCTTTCCACCCTGCAATTTTTTCTAAGTCAAAATTTGCACCTAAAGATAATTGCGCTGCATTTTTAAAGGCATTGTCATCATTGTAGCCACCATCCAAATTGGTTGCTGATTGACTCATGATCGATGCGGTAAATTTATAACCCTCTTTTTCTAGTTGTTGGCGTTGTCCATTCCAATCACCTAATAACCATTGACGATCTTGTGACCATGGTTGATCTGCTAAAGCATGCTGTACAGATAAAATTGAAAATGTCAGTAACGTCGTTTTAAATAAAAACAAATGCTGTTTCATCGATAAATTCCTTGTCTTTCTAATCTAAGTAGCACCTCAGGAAAGGTGCTACTTTTATTGTTATTTGACTTGCACGGCTGAACTCAGTTCAGAGGTAGCGCCTAAATGATCCGTCACATTGGCGGTTATGGAGGCAATTTGAGCAGTTGGTTTCCATGAAACTGTTGCAACACCCTGAGCATTGGTAACAGCAATCTCTGAACCTAAATAAAGCTCGGCTTCATTTGAACTTGCTACCGAGTTTCCAAAAAATTCGACTTGATAACGCTGATTTGGTCGTCCTTTTACCTCAACAACAAGCTGCCCTTTTGAGAGTGTAAGTTTTGGTGCTTGAATGGCTTGGTTCGGTTGTGGATTACAGCCTTGTTGATTTGGTTGCTGACAAGTTTTTTGTAAGTTTTCAGGATCAATCTTGACACCATGCCCACGAGAACCAACAAAATGTGCATGCTCTAAGCCCGGAATATCAAAAGTGATTGCACCTAAACGTTGGTTTGGTTCACAGCTTCCGCCTGCTTCACAGCGTTTAATATCCTTTGAATTATTCCAAATTTGATTTTTTGTTAATGTAATACGTGCATTAGCATCTTTTTCAGAGCGAATCGCAATTCCAATACGATTACCATGAATTTTGTTGCTATCTAAAATATTACCATCACCCGTTAGGTTAAATCCTAATGAGTTATTGGTCAGTTCGTTATAGGCGATATAGTTACGTTTGCCCCAATTAATCTGTAAACCATCCGAATAATTTTCAAATTTATTCCCCACAACCGCATTGTCATTGCCCCAAAGAATTTCAATCCCTTGTGATGGCTCTGGATTTGCTGAAGTTGAAATAAAATGGTTATTCGCAACTAAATTAAATGCAGCACCACGTGTTAGCTCTAAACCATCACCATTGTCTTGGAAATAATTATTGAGGACTTTGTTGTTATTGGTGGTGGTTGCTGTTGGATTGCCTTTACCATCATCACCTGTCAACATCACGCCCGCACCACCATAGTTGTGCATAATGCGGTTATGTTGAATCAGGTTATTGCTGGCACGATTCATCAAAATACCAATACAGAAATGACGAATTTCTAGACCTTGAATGGTCACACCATTAATGTCTCGTAACACAATTCCCGGTAAAGTGGTTGTACGTACATTGGTTCCAAACTGCCCTTCAACTGCGCCAGGACATGCTTCAACGCCACGACCTTTAATATAATTGGAACCATCAATGGCAATATGCTCACCTGTTTTCGCCCATTGTGTACCAATGATTTTGACAGGTGCTTTAATTTCAGGAAGTGGGCTATTTACTTTGATTGCATAAGGTGCTTTCCCTACTGCCTGAATTAGAATCTCACTGGTTTCTGTCGGTTTGCTATTGGCTTGTTCAATCGCCCAACGCAGTGAACCTTTTTCAGTATCGTCCTGATAACGATCTACGATGTAAGTTTCAGCTACTGCCAAACCTGATACAGCTAAACCCATTGCTAAAGCAGTTAAACGTAAAGAAATAACGTTCATTGTAAAAATCCTTTTCAATTATTCTGTCGGCTGAACTATTTTTAACAACTGTTTCAGTTGGGTCACATCAATTTGACCGGGTGCTGATGCTTCACCAATCATGCCGAAGCTAAAACTTCCCCCCATATTGGCTGTCGCAATACGTGAAATGGTGCCTAGTTTGCCCATCGACATCGTCAACAATGGTTTATTTGAAAGTTGACTAACTTTTAAAGTGGCATTCATCAAGGTGAAAACATCTTGTTTGTTTTGCGGCATCACTGCGATTTTTAAAATATCCGCACCAAGTTCATCTTGTTTCAATAAACGTTTAACGATCTCATCTTCGCTTGGCGTTTTCTTAAAATCATGATTCGACATCACGATCAGCACTTTTTTATCATGTGCCAATTGAACTGTATTTTTGACCACCTGCTGATCACGTAACATTTCAATATCCAGCATGTCCATAAAAGGCTGTTTTAAATAGGCTTGATAGGTCTTGCCATAATCAGCATCGCTAATAGTGAGTTGACCACCTTCGTTATGGGTACGAATGGTCGCGATCACTGGTTTATTACCTAATACCTTTTTTAATTCGTGTCCTAAAGCAATTACCTGTTTGGTATCAGCAGCAAAATCGAGCAGATCAATACGAAATTCTGCTAGATCTGCGTCTCGATTGGCTGCAATCACTTTAGCTTGAGCAATTGCTTGTTCTTTAGTTTTTGCAGTAATCGGTACAATCGTTTTAACTGGTGACTTAGCAATCTCAGCTAATTGAACTGGGCTATGAACATTTTCTTGTGCCTGTACCATTTGAACCGTAAATAAAGGGCTAACAAGCAGTGTTAATGCTGCCAGTGTTTTCATCTTCATCTTCATCTTCATCTTCCTTAATGGATTGCCTGTCTTTCCCAAGAGCAAGCAATCATTGGCTATTCACTTAAAACTTAGAAAAACTTTAAATATCAAAAAACACAGTTTCATCTTCACCTTGGATACGGATGTCAAAGCGATACACCACTTTACCATCCACTTCTGTGCGTTTGGCAATTAGGGTTTGACGACGAGTCGCCCACTCAATGCTGTTTAGAATCGGATCATTGGCATTTGCTTCAACTTCATCATCAAAGTAAATACGAGTATGCAAACCGAGATTGATACCACGCGCAAATACAACTACCGCAATATGCGGCGCTTGTGTTGTGCCTTTACGACCTGCCACAGCACCCGGTTTAATGGTGTCGAAACTCCAAAAACCTGTTTCAAAGTTTGCACCCGTCCGTCCCCAACCTAAAAAGTTTGGATCAACAGCCTTACCTTGCGTATCGGCTTGACTTGGGTAAACACCATTGGCATCGGCTTGCCAAATTTCCAACAACACGTCTCTTAATGGCAAACCTAGTCCGTCAAATACTTGTCCTTCAAGACGAATACGCTGACCTTGCGTTTTTTCACTCACCAACTGATTGTTAAAATTGTGTTCAAACACTTCGATATTGGCTTGTTGTGGTAACAAACCAATATGTACATAAGGACCACCTGTTTGTGATGGGGTTTCTTTCAATTCCTGAAAATTCCACGCGTTCATTGTGTTACTCCATTAAGTCAAATCATTTTCAAAATAAGTCGCACGACGACCACGAAGATGAATATCAAAGCGGTAACAACGGCTATCTGATTCAATGAAATTGTTTTTGTCTTCCAACGCAATTAAGGCACGACGTTGATCTTCAGATGGGATCGTTTTCAAAATTGGACAAGAGTCAATCAATGTATCGCCTTCAAAATAGAACTGCGAAATTAAACGTTGCGCCCAGCCATCCGCAATTAATGAGAAATGAATATGCGCTGGACGCCATTCATTGATACGGTTACGCCACGGATATGGACCTGGTTTAATGGTACGGAAAATATAGAACCCATTTTCATCCGTCAAAGTACGACCACAACCACCAAAATTCGGATCCATCGCTCCGATGAACTTATCATTCGGATGACGATAACGACCTGAAGCATTGGCCTGCCATACTTCTAATAAGGCATTTTTAACAGGGCGACCAAACTGATCACGCACATAACCATGCACAATAATTCGCTCGCCAACAGGTAAACCCTCTTTGGCATAATTCAAAATCAGATCATTGTCTTTAGGACCAAAAAGGTTCTGTGAGAAGTGTGGCGAAGTCACTTCCGTTAAAGTTTCATTGATCGAAATTAACGCATTTTTTGGTGAGCGTAATACACTGGTTTTATAGCCTGGTGTATATGCTGGTGGGTGATCATCTGTATTACGTTGCGGATACGCACCTAATGTATGATTTAACATGCCTATCTCCTTAATCCTGTGGTTGTGCCGAAACGGGTTGCATTTCGATTCCAATTTCTTTAAAGACGTCTTCAGCCAAGTGCATTGCAGCATTTGCAGCGGGTAAGCCTGCATACAATGAACTATGTAAAATCAGTTCTTTAAGTTCATCTTTAGTCACGCCGTTGTTAAAACAAGCACGTAAATGCATCCTAAGTTCATCTTCTCGCCCCAATGCCAATAAAATGGCAATGGTGACTAAACTGCGGGTATGGCGTGGTAAACCGTCACGTGACCACACTTCCCCCCAAGCAAATCGACTAATAAAATTCTGAAAATCTTGGTTAAAGTCATTCAGGTTCTCTAAAGAACGCCCGACATGTTTTTCACCCAGTACTTCTGTACGGACTTTCAGACCTTGTTGATAACGCTGTTCATCATTCATTGACGTTGTCCCGAATTGAAAGAAAGTTAGGTTGCATCCGTATGCGCAACTAGAGATTTCACAAAGATCGCCACAGCAGCAGCCGTTGCTGGAATAAACAACATGCTTAAAATCATAGTGAACGACCAATTATTCCCAAGTAACACTGCGCCAATCCAAGCACCAAACACAGCACCGAAACGACCGATACCTGTCATCCATGCAATGCCTGTTGCACGACATTGGGTAGGATAAAAACGAGCACTTAAAGCTGGCATTGCTGATTGCGCACCATTGATCGCAATACCAGCGCAGAGAACTAAAACAGCAAGCAATGTTGGATTTGCTAAGCTTTGACCGACTGCAATCGCAAATAAACCTGCGGCAAAATAAAAGCCTGCAATAATTCGATTAGGATTAAAGCGATCCATTGCCCAACCGATAAATAAAGCACTGAGTACACCACCAAATTGGAACAAACCACCGATAAATGCAGCGCGTTCCAACGTCGCCCCAGTTTCACGCATTAAGGTCGGTAACCAACTGGTCAGTAGATAAATCACCACCAACCCCATAAAATAGGTTGACCACAATAAAACGGTGCCTTTGGAAAATTGTTTTGAAAACAACATGCCAAATACACTCTTTTTCTGAGCTACATTTGATTGCTCTTCTGGGATGTGGAATTCCGTTACACCTTGAACTTGTGATGGTGCAATGTGCGTTAAAATTCGACGTACTTTCTCAGGATTCTTATTTTTTACAATTAAGAAGCGATAAGACTCAGGTAAGAAAAAAATCACCAGAAGCATTAAAAACAATGGTGTCCATCCGCCTAACAAAAACAAACTATGCCAACCATAATTGGGAATAAGCCAGCTACTAATGAAACCACCCGTTGCCATCCCCAAGTTGTAGCCACAGAACATACAGGTCACCATTAAAGACCGTACACGCGTTGGGCAATATTCAGAGAATAATGTGGTTGCATTTGGCATCGCCGCACCCAGACCAATACCCGTTAAAAAACGCAATACCACCAACTGATCCAAATTCGTTGCGTAGGCAGAAGCAAGCGTAAAGCCCCCAAAAATCAGCATGGAAACGATCAATACAATCTTGCGGCCAAAACGATCGGCTGTGGGACCTGATACTAATGCACCAATAATCATCCCGCCTAAAGCTGCACTCATTACGGGTCCAAGCTGTGAGCGATCAATTCCCCAATCCTGTGTTAATGCGGGAGCAATAAACCCCATCGCAGCAGTATCAATTCCGTCTACAAAAACGATGAGAAAACAAACAATTGCGATTAACCACTGATATTTACTGATTGGTGCATGATCAATCAGTTTCTGTGCATCCATACTATTTTTGGGAGCAGCAAATTCCTGTGCCATAGTTGCCTCCTTGTAGGCGAGTTCCTTTCTAACCTGAACTGGTTATATTTTCTGAATAAACTTAGACAATGCTTGATTAAAGACTTGAGGTTGCTCAATATTCGATAAATGAGAAGCTGCCAAAATCTCAATCTGGCTTTGTGAAATAGACTGATGCATAAAAGCAGCATCTTGAACCGTCGTTACTGGATCAAATTGACCAGCAATAATTAAAGTTGGGATATGAATCTGTTGAAGTTGATCACTTAGATCTGCCCCTGCCAAAGCACGACATGCATTCGCATACCCTTGCGCAGGTGTAACAGCTAAACTTTGAATGGTTTTCTGTGCTAAAACATCATGAGCATAATCAAAATGCTCACTAAACCAACGAGTATGTGTGGTTTTAACAAGCTCTGCCAAACCGTGTTGCTCTACACTGTCCGCACGATTATTCCATGCTTCAGCAGTTCCTATTTTTGCGGCAGAATTTGCGATCGTGACACTCAAAAAGCGATCTGAATGATGAATCGCGAGATACAATCCAGTGATACCTCCCATTGAAATGCCACAGAAATGTGCTTTATCAATCCTGAGCGCATCTAAAATATCCACCACATCTTCAGCAAGGTTTTGCAAAGTGCTTTGCTCAATCACACGGCTCATACCATGACCACGCGTATCGTAAGTCACGACTTGATAATGTTCTGACAATGCTTCAACCTGTGCTTGCCACATCCCATGATCGGTTCCAAGTGAGTTGGAAAATACAATCACTGGAGCATCTTTCTGACCCTGCACTTGCACTGCAAGTTGATATCCTTGACGATTATGAATGTTGATCATCATTGTGAATCTCCTTGAGCTGCCTTGAGAACAGAATCAATTTGCATTTGGATATTGCCTATATAAGACTCGGGCTTAAAAAGCTCATCTAAGGCTTGTGCTGAAAAATGTTCTTTCACTTCATCTAGATTGGATAAAATATTTTTTAAATGAGTTTGTTGTGCAATTGCTTGTTGACACGCTTGCTCGACTACATGATGGGCATTCAAGCGTCCAATCTTGCCTGCAAGTGACATCATCACTGCTTCAGCCATGATCAAACCTTGTGTAGATTCAAGATTACGTTGCATTGCTTCAGGATTAACCTGCATATTCTCAAGCACATCATTTGCTCGCTCTAATGCGCCAGCACATAACTGAAAAATTTCAGGTATCGCCAACCATTCCGCATGCCATGCACCTAAAGCACGTTCGTGGTCTTGAACCATGCTTTGATAAACACTAGCCATCAGCGCTGGAACGCGATTTGCAGCGGCAAGAATTGAAGCGGCTGCAACTGGATTGCGCTTGTGAGGCATTGTCGATGAACCACCACGCCCTTTTGCTGTTGGTTCATAAACTTCAGCGATTTCAGTCTGCATGAGTAATGACCAATCTTTTGCCATCTTGCCAACATTGCCCACGATCATGGCAAGCAGACTAGCAATCTCTACAATACGATCACGCTCGCCATGCCAAGTGCATTCAGGCGTCGTAAGTCCTAGTTCGGCTGCAAAAGCTTCAACTACAGCAGAACCTTGATTTTGCAAAGATGCTAATGAACCTACTGCACCACCAAGCTGGGCGGTGAACACTCTAGTTTTCATTGCCTGTAAACGATCAAGATCACGTTTTAATGCAGCTGCATAACGTGCAAACTTATGTCCTAATGTAATCGGCAAAGCTTGCTGCAACCATGTACGCCCAATCATCACTTGGTCACGGTAACGTTCAGCCTGTTGCAAAGAAATTTGATATGCAGATTGAAGTTGCTTTTCAATCATGGCTAAAGCATCACGACACTGCAAAATCGTTGCCGTATCAATAATGTCTTGACTGGTTGCGCCCCAGTGCACATAACGTGAAGCTTGTTCATCTTGCTGCTTTACAATGGCTGTAAATTGCTTAACAAAAGGAATAGCAATATTTCCAGCCAAACCTGTTGCAACCACCAAAGCATCAAAATCAATCTGTGTTAAAGCAGATTGCCCAACTTGTTCGATGATCGTCGCCATTTCACGAGGAATGACATTGACCTGAGCCTGTGCTTTTGCCAAAGCCACTTCAGCTTGGATCATATAACTCAATAAAGAACGATCACTAAAAATAGTGGTCACATCTGATTGATAAAACAAGCTGGCATATAACTGGCTCATTTCACACCTCACTCAACACGCTGAATAATCAAGGCAATGCCTTGACCCACGCCGATACACATCGAACACAAAGCATATTGTCCTTGGATCTGTTCAAGTTGGTTCAGAGCTGTGGTCACTAATCTCGCACCCGATGCACCGAGTGGATGACCTAAAGCAATCGCACCACCATTCGGATTGATACGGGCATCATCATCTGCCAAACCTAAATCACGAGTCACCGCTAACGCCTGAGCTGCAAAGGCTTCGTTTAACTCAATCACATCCATTTGTTCTAAGGTCAGATTGGCTTGTTTGAGTAACTTTTTGATTGCAGGTGCAGGGGCAAAACCCATAATGCGGGGTTCGACACCCACTGTCGTGGCTGCAATGATTTTGGCACGTGGTTTAAGTTGATATTGAGCAACTGCCTCATCTGAAGCGATCAAAATCGCTGCTGCACCATCGTTAATACCTGACGCATTACCCGCAGTCACTGTTCCATCTGCTTTCACAACACCTTTGAGTTTGGTCAATGCTTCAATCGTGGTCGATGCACGTGGATGTTCATCCGCATCGACAACAACCGCATCACCTTTACGTTGAGGAATCGTGACAGGAACGATTTCATGTTTAAAAAAGCCTTTGGCTTGCGCTGCTGCAGTACGTTGTTGGCTCACCAAGGCAAACTGGTCTTGATCGATACGATTAATATTAAATTGCTCTGCCACGTTTTCTGCAGTTTGTGGCATGGTATCTACACCATACATTTCTTTGAGCTTTGGATTGATAAAACGCCAACCCATGGTGGTATCTTCAATCTTTTGGCTACGACCAAAAGCACTATCCGATTTACCCATCACATAGGGTGCACGGCTCATACTCTCAACGCCACCCGCAATAATGAGATTTGCTTCACCTGCTTTAATTGCACGTGCTGCCATGGCGATGGCATCTAAAGATGAACCACAAAGACGATTTACTGTGGTTGCAGGGACTTGATACGGCAAGCCTGCTAACAGCGCAGACATACGGCCGACATTACGGTTGTCTTCACCTGCCTGATTGGCACAACCATAGATCAAATCATCGACTTGTTGCCAATCCACGGTTGGATTACGTTGCATTAAGGCTTGAATCGGAACTGCACCAAGGTCATCAGCACGTACAGGCGCTAAACCACCTGCATAACGACCGAATGGTGTGCGAATCGCATCAATGATATAAGCGTTTTTCATTTTAAATATTTTCCTTCAATCCATGTCTGGCTCAATTCGGCCCAATATCACTGGTATTTCGCGGAGGCGACAGGGATGTCGCCCGTTGGACTGTGGTATATGGATATACCATCAGTCCAACAAAGGTTTTTGTTACTTTTGACCTTTCAAAAGTAAGGCAATGCCTATACATAAAACTTTCGCTTTAACCCGTAATTAGTGGCTGGTAAACATTATCCCCGTGTCGCATCAATCAATTGAGCACCCGTCAAAGCCTGTAGCTCTTCAAAACTCAGACCATTCACTTTCTCAATCACCTTTAAACCTTCTGTAGTCACATCAATCACACACAGATCGGTATAAATACGATCAACACATTTCAGACCCGTGGCTGGATAAGACAGTGCTTCAACAATCTTGGGTTCACCTTGTTTGGTGACATGATCTGTAGTGATAAAGACTTTCTTTGCACCGACAGCCAAATCCATTGCACCACCGACAGCAGGAATCGCATCGGCTGCACCTGTATGCCAATTGGCAAGGTCACCGTTGGCTGCAACTTGGAATGCACCTAGTACCGCAATATCTAGATGACCACCTCGCATCATGGCAAAGGAATCTCCATGATGGAAAAAGCATCCCCCTGTGAGCATGGTCACATACTCTTTGCCTGCATTAATCAATTCAGGGTCTTCTTCACCTTTAGCTGGTGGTGGACCGAACGCCAATAAACCATTTTCAGAATGCAGAAAAACATCTTTATCCGCAGGTAAGTATTTTGAAATCTTAGTCGGTAAGCCAATGCCTAAATTGACATAGGCACCATCAGGAATATCTTGTGCAACACGTTCTGCAATTTGGTCACGGCTGAGTTTTTGATAGCTCATTGTTATTCTCCTTATTGCGCAGCGACAGGTGATATTGCTTCAACAGCAACCACATGCTGGACAAAAATCCCTGGGGTAATAATGTGTTCAGGATCAAGCTGACCAAGTTCAACCACTTCTGAGACTTGAGCGATGGTGACATCCGCAGCCATGGCCATAATCGGTCCAAAGTTACGTGCAGATTTATTGAAAACTAAATTGCCCCAACGATCGCCCTTGTAAGCTTTGATCAAGGCAAAATCAGCTTTGATTGGATATTCAAGAACGTAATCTTTACCATCGATATGACGAGTTTCTTTACCTTCTGCCAATAATGTTCCAAAACCAGTCGGTGTAAATACAGCACCTAAACCCATACCCGCGGCTTGAATACGGCAAGCGAGGTTACCTTGTGGCACGAGTTCTAATTCGATTTTTCCAGCATGGTAGAGTTCATCGAACACCCATGAATCAGATTGGCGAGGGAAAGAGCAGATGATTTTACGGACTGCACCTGTTTTTAGGAGTTTGGCAAGGCCATAATCGCCATTGCCTGCATTGTTATTGACGATGACAAGGTCTTTAACCCCGAGTTTAATCAGAGCATCGATGAGTTCAGCAGGTTGTCCTGCGGTTCCAAAGCCACCGATCATGATGGTCGATCCATCTTTTATTTGGGATAAAACCTCAACCAATGAGGCTGTACTCTTATCAATCATCTGACTACTTCCTGTACGATAAGTCACTCAATCTTTCAGGCCGAAAAACGGGCCAATGAAGTTGAGTGTTCTGTTCGGATTGCTTGTATTTATTCTTGATAAATTTTGGACGCACTTCTATGCTTTAAAGTGTATTTTGTTCGATATATATATTTTATGTTCGATGATCGAACATTATCCAAGTAAAACAGTCAGCTTTTGATTAGAATGGAAATGAGCAACTGAAATTGCAGATTGGAGTTATCATCATATGGATCATGATCAAGAAAAAACTGTTCGATTGATTCATCACAGTGAGAATAAGAAGTCAATTCGACATGAAGATTTTATCGCAGGTATTGCTAAAGGTTTAACCATCCTAGAGTGTTTCGGTCCAGAACGTCATCGTCTAAATATCAGTACAGCTGCTGAAAAGACAGGCATGACACGTGCCGCTGCTCGACGTCATCTACTTACTTTGGAATACTTAGGCTATTTGGAGTTTGATGGACATTATTATTATCTTGCACCTAAAATTCTAAAATTTTCAGGTGCTTACTTAGATGGATCCCCACTCCCCAAAATTTGTCAACCGTTATTAAATTTATTGACCAATCAGACCTCACTTATTTATTCAGTGATGGTGTTAGATGGATATGAAGCAATTACCATCGCACGAAGTGCAGCACATCAACAAACAGATCGCGTTAACCCATATGGTCTACATCTAGGTAATCGGTTGCCCGCTCATGCCACATCAGCAGGTAAAATTTTACTTGCGCATCTTGATTTGGATGAACAGAAACAATGGTTAGAAAAATATCCCCTAAAACGACTTACTAAATATACGCATACCGAAAGTGAGGAGTTTTTGGCGCTACTGCATGAAATCAAAGAGCAAGACTGGTGCTATTCATGTGAAGAGCATGAACTGGGTGTACACGCTGTTGCGGTGCCTATTTATGATTCAAATACTGATGTTGTTGCAGCGTTGAATATCGTATCGCCAACCATGCGAACGACCAAAGATTATTTAATTACTCACATTTTGCCATTACTGCTGGAAACTTCTCGAGACCTAAGACATGTGATCTAAAGCATAAAAGAAGCTCTAATTTAAATAGAAATGTAAATTAGAGCTTAACTTTATTTTCTCGAATTACTTTAAAATCATATCTGTCCAACCCGTAAATGGATTGTCAAACTGCTCCCATTCTTTTGCACCAAGTGCCATTTCGTCATCTGTTAATAAACATGCATCAAACTGCGCCGTTAGTGCGTCTTGATCCATATCCATACCGATCAGAACAATTTCCTGCCTTGCGTCACCTGTTAATTCATCCCAATTTCTTTCAATTGCATCACGACTATTTTGATCTTCGGGCCAATGCTCATCTGGTACAGCTGCCCACCAATACCCTGCTACACCATGACGAGCCATCGCACCTGCTTGCGACCACGAACCTGCAAACTCAGGATTGGAAGCAAGCCAGAAAAATCCTTTTGATCGAATCACACCTTGCCACTCAGAGTTTACAAAATCAAAAAACCGTTGTGGATGGAAAGGCTTTCTTGCTTTGTAAACAAAACTACTGATCCCATATTCTTCGGTTTCAGGGGTATGTTCACCTCTGAGTTCTTTCAGCCAACCAGGCGCTTGAGCTGCTTCATTAAAATCGAATAAGTTAGTATTTAGAATTTTATCTAGCTTCACTTGCCCAAATTCAGAAATTTCAATTTTCGCTCTTGGGTTAAGTGAATGTAGAATGCCAAATAATTTTTCTTTTTCTTCACGATTAATCAAATCAACTTTATTCAACACAATCACATCACAGAACTCAATTTGGTCGATTAAAAGATCAACCACATTACGCTCGTCATCTTCCCCCAATGATTCACCTCGTGAAGTTAGGCTATCCAGAGAACTATAATCCTTTAAAAAATTATAGGCATCGACCACAGTCACCATGGTATCCAAACGCGCAAATTCATTCAGTGAAACGCCATTTTCATCTTCAAATGTAAATGTTTCTGCCACGGGTAAAGGTTCAGAAATTCCTGTCGATTCAATCACCAATTGATCAAAGCGATTATCTTCAGCCAAACGGCGTACCTCAATCAACAAATCCTCTCGTAAGGTGCAACAAATACAACCATTGCTCATTTCCACCAGTTTTTCATCTGTACGTGATAATTCAGCACCGCCCTCACGAACTAATGCCGCATCAATATTCACTTCAGACATATCATTGACGATCACAGCGATTTTTCGCCCTTCCCGATTGTTCAAAATATGATTGAGCAACGTGGTTTTTCCTGCACCTAAAAAACCAGATAGGACGGTCACAGGAAGTTTGCTTGGAGTGGCTAAAGAATGATTCATTGGCGTTCTCACTGATTAAATATGTTGAGTTTCATGTTTGGAAAGACATGAGAAACATTGACCCAATACTTCTAAATATGGGTATCTTGGATTGAATTGTTTGGCTTGGATGGTGTTTTCCACACAGGTTTTAAGTTGTGGAATGGCGATACTTTGCACGCTTTGGCATTCGGTACACACGGTAAAAAGCCGATAACTCGCTGAAATTTCGGCTTGGTCTAGCACATACATATTTAAGGTATTTAGTTTTACGATCAGGCACTGTTCTGACAGTTTTTTCAGAATTCGATAGATTTGAATTGGCGCTTGAAAGCCATAAGGTTTGGCCTTCTCCAATAACTCATAAGCACTCATGGCTTTATTTTCTGTTTTTAAAATATCTAAAATATTTTGTTGAGCGATCGTCAGCTTCATTGCAATTTACTCATTGTTATTATTAAAAGAATTATTCATACAAGGTGAAGAAGTGTACCGATGGTCGACTCCCCATGTACGATAGCCTGCTGTATCGATATGGATTTGTCCTGATGCATACACACCTAAACCCATATTTAATGCTTCACCTTGCTCTATCCAGAATTCACAAAGCTTCTTTTTTGTATTTTCGATACGGATTTGTTCAATTGGATCTGGATTCTCACTACCTATACGAAAATCTAGTGCGGCATTAAACACATGTTTAGATCCACCCGCCCCACCTGCACACCGATTCAATGCATAGTTTCGATACACAGATGTCACCGTAAACTGATCAATGCGTTTTTGTTCAACCAATTGCTTCAGAATCTTTAAAGTCGGAATGCTGTTATTCCAGAGTTCTCTAGGTGGAACTTCATATTCAGCGTAATTACACTTTTGCCAATCTCTCGCTGTTTGAAAAAACTCAAAATCTGGAATAAAAGAATCAATCCCTTGGGTTTTCAAGAAATTTTTATAAGCTTGGATTTGCTGTTGATGCTGAGCCTGCATTGCCCACTGGAGATACGAAGATGGGATACGCTTTTCTTGCAGAATCACTTTGGGAATCGTATGTTTCGATTCAAGTTTTGGTCGAGGTTGCGGTTGGATCTCTTGATACGAAGACTGACAAGCAGACAGACCACAAATGAATCCGAGCATGTAGATTTTTTTCATTTTGACTCGCCAGCATCACTTAAATCGAATTTACTTCGCAACGCGCTTGTCGATGCTTATTGTTATGTTATAACATTACAACAAACATTACAACGTAAGCCATTAGACAAATGAATCTCGCTCTTCCAGATATTTCAGCTGAATCGACTTTACCCAAAGCTTATAGCCATTGCCTAGATTGGGTTGGCATGGAAAAAATTGCATTACCCGTTCGTATCGAAAGTACGCTATGTCAAAGTCAAATCAATGCTTATGTCAGTTTGGACGATCCCTTAGCCAAAGGGATTCATATGTCACGCTTGTATACGCGACTATTAGAACTGAGTTCGATTGAAAATTTGAACTTGATCGATCTGCAGTCATTATTACAAGACTTTTTAGAAAGTCATCGTGATCTATCCAAACATGCAAAAATTGAAATTCATAGCGAACTGTATATCGAACGACCTGCATTGATCAGCAAGCTTTCAGGTTGGAAAAGTTATCCTTTTGTTTTGTCATGCCAACTTTTAGATGGGCAGTTTTTAGCAGAACTAAACGTTGAGATTCCCTATTCATCAACCTGCCCATGCTCGGCTGCTCTTGCAAGAAACATTATTCAACAACGTTTTGAATCAGCACTCAACAATCAAGACATTCGTTTAGATCAGCAGGAAATTTTAGATTGGCTAAGCAGTACAGATGCGATTGCTGCAACACCACATAGTCAAAGAAGCTTTGCAATTCTTAATTTCAGACTTGATCATAATATCCAACATATCCCACTGATTTTATTTATCAATCAGGCTGAACAAGCCCTTATGACACCAGTTCAAACAGCCGTTAAACGCATAGATGAACAAGCGTTTGCGATTGCCAATGGTCAAAACCTGATGTTTTGTGAAGATGCCTTACGACGGTTATATGGCACATTTTTAAATCATAAAAGCATTAGAGGCTTTAATTTCAAAGTCATTCATGCAGAAAGCCTGCATGCGCATGATGCTGTGGCTCAAGGTTCATGGCAATGGTAAAGCATTCTATTTTTGAGCAGATGGAACATGGGGCTTTGGGGCAGAAATTTGATTTTGAAGCTGTATTTGAACAGATCAAATGGAACCAAGATGGTCTTGTTCCCGCGATCACTCAAGATCAAACAAGCAAAGAAGTATTGATGATGGCTTGGGTTAATCGAGACGCCTTAATCGAAACCTTGCAGACCAAACAAGTTTGCTATTGGTCACGCTCACGGAAATGTTTATGGCGTAAAGGTGAGAGTTCAGGTCATCGTCAATATTTGACGGATGCCAGACTCGATTGTGATGGAGACTGCCTATTGTTTTTCGTTAATCAAACTGGTCCAGCCTGCCATACCCTACGCCCGACTTGTTTTTATCTTGGTCTAGATACAGATCAAGTGACGATTTTAACTCAACCTGTGATTTAACTTATTTTAAGCGGTAATTCTATGCTACGTAAAAATCCATCCGGTCATTTGCCTGTTATCGATCAATCTGCTTATGTCGATCAAACTGCTATTATCTGCGGCAAAGTCATCGTACATGCCAATGTATTTATTGGTCCTTATGCCGTAATTCGTGCTGATGAAACCGATGAACATAGCGAAATGGAACCGATTATTATCGGTGCTAACTCCAATATCCAAGATGGTGTGGTGATTCACTCCAAAGCAGGTGCAGCAGTGACAATTGGAGAAAATTCATCTATTGCACATCGTTCGATTATTCATGGTCCTTGTGAGATTGGTCGCCATGTTTTTGTAGGTTTTAACAGTGTCTTGTTTAACTGCAAAGTCGGTGATCATAGTGCGATCCGACACAATGCAGTGGTCGACGGGCGTGATTTACCGAGTCACTTTTATGTTCCTGCCATGAGCTATATCAATCCCAAAACAGATTTAAGCCTATATCCGCCTGTTGATGTTTCAATCAGTGAGTTTTCTGAAAGTGTGGTGAGCACCAATATCGAATTAGTCAAAGGATATAAGGCATTGCACAATGAATTTTAGACAATTTTCCAAGATCATTATTCGCAATGCCAATCTAGTCAATGAAGATAAACAGTACATTGCGGATGTACTGATTCAAGATGGACGAATCGAGAAAATCGCTAGCAATATCACAGGCGTTTTCAATGCGAAAACCATAGATGCCAATGGTGCTTGGTTAATCCCAGGCATGATTGATGATCAAGTGCATTTCAGAGATCCAGGTTCACCACAAAAAGGCAGTATCGCCTCTGAATCTATGGCTGCAACCATTGGTGGTATTACTAGTTACATGGATATGCCCAATACCAATCCTGCGACATTGAACTTAGAGACACTGGCACAAAAAAAGCAGATCGCAGCGCAACATAGCATGGCAAATTACGCATTTCATTTTGGCGTGAGTTCTGAAAACTTAGATATTATTGAACAGCTTGATCCTAAATTAGTCAGTGGTGTCAAAGTCTTTATGGGTGCATCAACAGGCAATATGTTGGTCGATGATCCTAAAATTCTAGAGCGTTTATTTGCTAATGTACCGACTATCTTATTGACGCATTGTGAATATACACCTCGGATTAAAGATCAGGAAAAAATATATTTAGAAAAATATGGCGAAAATATTCCAGCAGCAATGCACCCTAAAATTCGAGATAAACAAGCTTGCTTTGAAAGTTCTCGACTTGCTGTTTCCTTAGCCGAAAAATACGGCACTCAATTGCATGTTTTACATCTGACCACAGCCAAAGAATTATGTTTATTTAAGGATCTGCCTTTAAACCGAAAACATATTTCAGCCGAGGTTTGCATCCATCATCTTAGTTTTGATGATTCTGACTATGCCGCTCTGGGGCATATAATAAAATGTAATCCTGCAATCAAAACCCAACAGGATAAAGAGGCTTTGATCCATGCAATTTCCAACAGTAATCAACTGGATATTATTGGAACCGACCATGCACCACATACTTGGGATGAAAAACAACAATCCTATATGAATGCGCCTTCAGGTCTGCCACTGGTACAACATGCTGTGCCCGCATTGATGGAACTGGTTGCAGATGGAAAACTCAGTATCGAAACGATGGTGCGTAAGACATCTCATCAAGTTGCAGACTTATTTAAGATCAAAGATCGTGGCTATATTCGTGAGGGCTATTGGGCCGATCTCGTTCTACTCAAAGAAAATACGCATAGGATCGCGGTCAAAGATCAAAAAAATTATATGCAATGTGGTTGGACACCATTCCAAGATAAAACCTTTCCTTATGAAGTTGATACCACCATTGTTTCTGGGCAACTGGCGTGGCATCAGAATCAATTGTTTTTGAGTTGCCGTGGAAAAGCACTAGAAATTGATCGATAGGAAGGATATTTGATTTATTTCAAAAACATAAGGAAATATACCTTTTGTTTATTACAAGATTAATCGATGTACATTAGATCACGTTATTGATACGTCGATTAGACTTATACCATAGCAATATGAATAAATTTGGACAGAGTTATATTTATCCTTTTATAACAAGATTCTACATAACTCTTTCTTCATAATATCCAATACTCCATATAGTCAAGCAAAGAAAAACTCCAACCAACCAAAATACTACTTTTAAAAATATCACCTCTCGCTGATAACTATTATCACCCTTAAAAACTAAATCGTTGACTACTTTATTGAAAGTATTGCTTTTTGAGAAAAAACTCCAAATGTCCTGCGCCAAACCCTTTCTAATATAATATCGATAAAGAAAATATATAAACAATAAAAACAAAGATAGAAATAATATTAAAAACACCCAACGCAAATAAAATATAAGATCCACTATTAAAACCCTCCAAACAATCAAAGCTATTTAATAATTAAATCTCAATTAAATAAGAATAAATACTAAAGCTTCATTATGATAAAAAATCACATAATGAAGCCTCGCCATTTATTTATTTCTAGGAATATTTAAATTATTAGTTGCGTTCAAATGTCCCTGTTTCGCTGCTTTTTCATACCAATATTCAGTTTGCTTTTTATCTTTTTTTACAAACACGCCTTGCTCAAAGAAAACCCCTAAATTATATTGTGCTTCAGGATTACCTAGTTCAGCAGCTTTTTCAGAGAAACTAAATGCTTTTTCATAGTTTTCTTGATCCAAGTACATTTTTGATAACCCCTCATATGCCCGTGAAGGATTATCTTGGACTCCCAATAAATACCAACGCTCTGCTTTTTCAAAATCAGGTGACCGACCAAAATCCTTAACTCTATATAGTTCTGCCAAGTTCAATTTAGCATCTTTGCTACCATACTTATTTGCTTCTAAAAAATATTCTTCAGCCTTTTGAAAATCCTTATCTTTTCCTAACCCAGCAAAGTAAATCATACCTAATGAGTTTATAGCTTCATGGTTATTAGCTTTTGCAGCCTTTTCAAACCAATAGTAAGCTTTATCATGATTAGGTTTGATATTATCTAACCCATTTAGATAGACCCATCCCATTAGATTCTCTTTTTCATCTAAGGATAGATCTTTTAAATTAAAAATTTCACACTGCTTACTACTACTTCCTGCTAATTTACACTCTTCCTCGAGCGTAGGGAACTTGTCCTGTTTATTCAAATTTGTACAAGCAATTAAGCTACATATAACAATGCTAGTTGAACCCAGCAACAATTTGTTTTTTAACATCTTTATACAAACGCTTAGAATTTCATTTTGAATGACTATTATCTCACAAAAAACTTTTTTGATAACTAAACACGTAATTTAAATTTAACTAATCTTATGGGACCTTTCATTAGGTTAGACCATTAACACTCATCAATAGATTAGGAAGCCCCAAGCTATATAGAATACGCTTCATAGGGGCAAGATCAGCTTGAGTAAATAAGCCAAACTACTTATCATTCTCCATAAGTAGTTTTATATCATCTGGTATTGATGCATCTGGTATTTGATTATTCTTTATTTGCTGTAAATAATTTTTAGCAATTTCTTCATTATTACTTGCAGCAAGTGTTAGCCACTTTTCCGCTTTTACCAAGTCTTGAGTTACTCCATTAGTTCCAAAAAAATAGGCTGTGCCTAAATTAAGTTGAGCAAGTGAATATCCCTTAGATGCAGCTAACTCTGACCAATAAATGAATTTTTCTCCACTTTTTGGTACACCCTCACCAAATGCATACAATCCAGCCAATTCATTTTGGGCGATTACATCCCCACTTTCAGCAGATGCTTCTAAAGATTTTAAATAATTTTCATTATCACCAGCTTCAGAATATTTTTTTGATTTTTGATAAGAGTTTTTTTCACTTGATTCAATTTTCTCTGAATCAGGAATCTTGTTTGTCGATGTACCATTACTACAACCACTTACCAGCAATAAGGTTAAAAAAATAGAATAAGAAAATTTCATTTACAGACTCCAAAAATTAAAAACTTGACGGAAACCATTGAGAACTCGGAGGTACATTTAAATAAACAGGGTTTTCTTTTTGATATCTCTCACCAAGCTCCTGTAATCTTTTCATTTCTTCATCCCTTCTTTTCTTACACTCACCTTCGCATTTCGCCTCAACTCTACAATCCTCAAAGTGTTGGGAGGTGACTCTTGATACTCCTAAAACAGAACCTGCAGAAGCCGTATATCCTCGTGAGAAAAAAGTAAGAACACCGTTAGAAAGTGCCGATCCTAACTTTGTTTTACCTACTGCTATACCCTTGATAAAGCTAACACCAGCAGAAACTTCTGACCAAGTTCCATTAAATACACCAGGATCAATCGCTTCATTCCCATCTTCAAATGATACACTTTCCGAGCCAACGGCTCCAACTGCCAGACCTTTTCCTTCAGTACCACCTGTAGCATAAACTACAACCCGCGCTCTACGCCCATTTATACACTCACTTCGAAGTTCATATTTAACTCCTGATACAGGTCCACCAGAAACTTGATAAGAAGAACCACTCCACTCTACTAATCCCAAAGGATCTACTAGCTGATGAGGATTTCTAACATATTTAAATGCATTAAAACCTCCATTTAACCCAATCGGGTCTTTACTCACATATCTTGCACTATGTGGCTCGTAATATCGGTAACGGTTATAGTGCAATCCTGTTTCTTGATCGTAATATTGACCTTGGAATCTGAGATTACTCTGCTCAAACGGATTGTCTGGATTTACTGTTTTGATGTCGAGTGTGCTGCCCCAAGTATTTTGGGTAATTTCCCAAACACACTCACCTCTTGCATTAGTCATAGTCTGTGGCGTACCGACTTGATCACAATGGTAAAAAGTGATCTGCTCTAAATCCACTCGATTTTTACGGGTATCATTGCGCCATACAGGATCTTTATAAACTGAATAAGGTTTGTTTTGATATTCAGCATAATCAGGTGTTTCTATTAGTTGAATAAAATCTTTATATCCAGCTTGCAACAGTGGAACAAAGCTATTCGGTTCATAAAGATAGTGTTTAGTAAAACTGTCTTGCTCTGATTTGCGGGATTCCCAAATCATCAAATCGCCATCCCAACCAAACAAGGTCAGCGCATCTACCGTTTTCTTGTAAAGTCTGCGCCCAAATACATCATAACCGTAGTCAGTGACTTGACCATTGTGATCACTGCGAATCAATCGATTTTGGTTGTCCCATGTCAGTTTGAGGGTTTTACCTGCTTGTTTAGCCTCTATGACATTGCCTTGTACATCGTAGTGGTAATGTTTTCCTTGATAGCTTCTGACCAGATTGTTTTTAATTTGTGCCGTACCAGATGCGGATACAGGGTCGATCAAATTACCCGCAGGATCAAAGCTAAAACTCTCGGTTTTATGTGCGCTTTGTGTAGTGATTAAGCGCCCAATTGGATCGTATTGATAGTTGAGCTTACCCAAACGACTATCTTCAACTTGGTTTAGTAGGTAGTTTTGGTCGTAATGATAATGTCGATGCGCTTGGTACTGTAAATAGTCTTGCGTTTTTTGTTCAGGCTGAATCAGTTGTGAACTGAGTAAACCAACGTCATTATAGTGTTTAGTTTGGATGAGTCCATTTGCCAATAGGCGTGTTGTTTCTCGATGTAAGTCATCTCGTTGGAATGAAACCATGTCCTGTTTATTCAGGGCAATGGCATACAAATGTCCTGAGCCGTAACTCAAATTGGCTTGTTCCTGTCCATCTGGGCGGATTGTTTTAACCAGATTACCAAGTTCGTCATATTCATAACGTAACACCGCAGTAAGTGGACGAAGCCCTGCGATTTTGTAGTGCTGATGTTCTCTTACCAATTGCCCAAGTGCATTGCGATAAAAATCAATTTGGCTAACCTCATTACTGGCTCGGCTCAGTTGATTGTTCAGGTTGTAATCAAATTGTTCTGTTTGCTTCTTTCCAGTATTTAAATGGGTAAAGCTTTTCGATGCGATTTGTCCATCGGCGTAATAATCAAATTGGGTCAGGATATTAGGCTGTCGGATTTCAGATAATCGACCACTCTCATCATGATAGCTGTAGTGTTTTTCTTCTCCATCAAAGGCTTGTTCACGTACCAAATAACCATATTGATTGTAATCAAATAAATATTCTGCTTGGTTTTGGTTGATTAGTTTTTTGATGCGTCCCTGTTTATCCCATTGATAGCCAATGCGATGTCGATTAGCATCGATGCGTTGTTCGAGTAATCCTGTGGCATTGTATTGGTACTCAGTCACTAAACCTTTAGTATCAATATGTTTGAGTAAACGCCCTTCTTCATCATGTTCAAAGTGTTCTTTTAATCCATCAGGGTAAACAATATTTTGGAGTTGTCCTTTGTCTCGACCTTGAGTGCTGTAAAGGTACTGCACGACCTTATTATTTGCAGTTTGTTCAGCAGTTAACGAACCCTCTTCATCGTATTCCCAAGTACTGCTTTTGCCTGAGCAATCAGTATAGGAGGTCATTTGTCCTAATTCATTGTATTGAATTTTTTTGCTGCCGCCTTTGGCATCAATCACTTCGATCAATTGATTGTCATTGTTGTATTTATATTGGGTGATATGCCCCAAAGGATTTATTTCTTTGCTGATATTACCCTTAGCATCATATTCTCGTTTCCAA
This sequence comes from Acinetobacter haemolyticus, assembly GCF_003323815.1. NCBI lineage: Bacteria > Pseudomonadati > Pseudomonadota > Gammaproteobacteria > Moraxellales > Moraxellaceae > Acinetobacter > Acinetobacter haemolyticus. The sequence continues at coordinate 1,422,161 of NZ_CP030880.1, read as the reverse complement.
ATATTGCCTTCGGGATCTTTTGTTTCGACCAAATTGCCTTGTTCATCGTAGGCAAAACGGATTACCCCGCCATTTGGCTGTACGATTTTGATGAGTTGATCCTGATCATTGTATTCTTGTTGTGTCTCACGCCCTTCAAAATCAATTTGACGGGTAATACGTTTTTGACTATCACGGCTGTACCATGATTCACGTCCATCTGCTAAACGAGTACGGTAGGTAAATCCATTCAGATCAAAATAGTAATAGGTCGGAACATCGTAGGCATCATAAACAGCAACTTGACGTAAGCGAGGATGCCACTTGAGTTTGGTATGGTAACTACCATCATCTGCCCACTCTTCAATTGCTTTAGCTTTGGCTTCAGTTGATTCATAGCGAATATTTTGCCCACGCCCTGTACGATCGGTATAACGTGTGAGTTGATGGAAATGGTTGTATTCATAGTTTCGGACATGACCATTTTGATCAATGGCTTCAATTAAATTGCCTTGGGTATCATATTGATAACGCGCTAAAGGCTCAACCTGTTCATCAACAAATACAGCAATGATTTTAACTTGCTCATTAAAAGCAAATTTTAATTGATGTTGGGCATGTTCTAATTGGAAATCAACGCTTTGCAGATAGGCAATTTCATCGAAAACAAGGTAACTTAAAACAACCTTTTCTTGTGTATTTTCATTAAATTGTTGAATCAACTGATAAGGCTGACCAACCGAAAATTGATGGAATTGAAAAGACCATTCTCCACCAAAGTTTAAAACGAGATCACTATTTTCAATCGGTTGTACCGTTATACCTTCATACGGTACTTCATAAGTTTCAAATGTAATCGAAGCTGGAAGTTGATGCTTTCGCCCTTTACTGTCAATAAATAGATGCCCTTGAGCGTTGGGTTGAATCATGTTGGAAAATGGCATCATCCAACGTGCGCCGATCTTGCTGTGATCAAACTCATTCATTTGTGAGTTATATTGACGGATAAAGGAAAAACCAACTTTCGGCAAATAAAAATCTGCATGCTGCACTCGTTCAGCACCAATTGAATAGCTAATGCTTTTTCCTGATTGCGAATCAGCACCCTCACATGGTGGAGCATTTAAAGCATCGGCTTGTAAACTCACGAACTCTAAAGTATCCCCTTTGGTATGCCGTTCATATTCCCCCGTTTGATTCATCGGCACACTAGCGCTGCCTTTATTTTCTAACGCTTTTATCGCTTTCAAGGTTTCTTGTATTAACCAAGCCAAAGTATATTTTTGGTTAGCATTGGCTTGCTGTTGCAGTGTTTGGCTTAAACTCGTAATCGCTTGAGTTGCTTCTTGCTGTAAACGGCTTTGAATATTCGGCTCAATCTTCGGTGTCAGGTTTGCTTGGCTCGGTGTTCCAATTAGGTCAATTAATGGCACGGCCCAATTGCTAAATTTAAGCTTGGGATCCCGTTTCTCTGCCGAAGCGCCTGTTGGAGCTGCAACACCTGCATTAATAGCTGTAGTTTGGGTTGCCATACTTTGTAAAATACTTGCACCCAAGGTTGCCGCTTGGGTCAGTAGTCCACTTAACTTTGCTTGAGTTTCTTTTAAAAATACTTCTAAATCCCCTGCAACCATTGCATTGAGATGTAAGCCTAAACGCTTAATATCAGCTTCTTTAATTTTCCCATTTTCAGGGTATAAACATTCTGCCATTACACCAAACATTGGTCGTAACGCCATGCGAGCATGAGCTTCATTATTCGGTTCAGGAAACAATCCGATTAAATTTGCCCCGAGTAAAGCACCACGCTGCAAATCAGCATCACCAGTCTTCGGTGTTGTTGCATACAAAAGTAAATCTAAGACGCTACCAGTCAATGCAAAAATATTCGCAACCGTCGGAACATTGGCATTACTTTTGACTTGTTCTAGCGAGGTATTGCCACAGACATGTAAATAAAGTTGAATTTGATTTGCAATCATTTGTAAATCAGTGACATCCCGAGTACTTTCTAAGTTAAATACTGCGAGTTCAACAGCGGGTTGTTTTGTTGTTTCTACCTGTTGTGTCTTTTCAGTAGTCATTAATATAAAACCTTTAATTCATTAAATTACATCAATACTGTGACTTAAACTCAGTATTTCTTTTCATCTGATCTACTTTTTAAGCTTTGTAAATGTATCCATAACACCATATTGAATTGGAGAATCAACTTTAGTGAATTGAGTGAGTTTTGCTGAGGCTTGATCGTTAAAAAAATCCATTCCCTGCGCCTTAATCATTTCAACAGATTGGTTTGGGTTTTTCACAACCTGCCCAAGGCTTCTGATTTGATCTGGGGATACATTTAAATTAAGTTGATTCGAGATCGCACTAAAAGCTGTATCTGTCACTTGGCTTTTGATTTGCCCCACAGTTTGGTCAACTAAATTATTGACTGTGTTTTTTCCAAGGTCTTTTAAACTATTTTTGTCCAGTGAAAGAAGACTATCTTTTAACTGTGACATAGTATTTTGACCCAATGAACCCAAAGCATTTTTCATTAATCCTGCAACACCAGAAACAGGCTCAGCCCATGTATAATCACGGCTAAAATCACTACTTTGCATCCATGCACTACTGTCATCTTTATCAAAAATCACTTTCGCTGGACCTGGTGCAATGCCTGTCACTTGAGCAAAACCACTTCCATCAAGCTTGCCTGTAATTTGCTTGCCGAGTGAATCAATCACTTTATAACTATTTTGTTTAAAGAAGTTTTCGCCACCATAGCTTCGTAATAACTCCAAAGCCCTTTGCATTGGTTTAGCTTTTGGTAACTGAGGAACATTAGCACTTGCACTCGCTCCCGCAGCAAACAAATGCTGCCCTGCTTTCACTTCGAACTTTCCACCCGTCGTTGGAAAGATCCCTGAACCATTCAATTTGAGCTGTGAACTATCAGCGGTAAATACGATTTCTTTTGGGCTCGTGATATAAATCGTATCTTCGGTGGAAATAATCTGGATGTCTTTCCGAGCAATAAAATCAGCCCCATCCCCTTGTGCCTGTATCTCAACCTTACCTTTGCCTGCGACTTGTTTGATTCCACTTTGCGCTGCAAATAAGCTGATCTTTTGACTGGCTTGGGCAATCAGGTTCTTCTGCGTGGTCAGGTTAATACTGTCCCCTGCAAATTGGTTCAGTTGTCCATCTGCGGATAGATGGATGTCTTCTGAGGTGCTGAGTCCAATCCCATTCGGTGAACTGAGTAATAGTAAGGCTTTGTTGAATTTGGCTATATCTTGCTGAATTTCTTCTGCAAAGCTTTTGAGTTGCTCTACCGATTCTAATTCATCCGTTTGTTGGTTCTTTGCCACTTCACTCAGGGCTTTGGCATTGTTTTGGTTGCCTTCGAGTTGTTGTTTGGCTGTTTGTGCTTCGAGATGTTCGCCTTCGGCTTGCGCTTGTGCATGAGTGGTGATCAGTAAGCCTTCACCTGCTCGAATCGCACCCCATTGGTCTGTGCGTAGTTCAAAACCTTCACCCCGGTCTTCGCTTTCTGCTTGGGCTTTGGGATGGCTCAGTTTGCCGAGATTGAGTTGGCTGGCTGCATGGCTACTTTGTAGTTGGGCACTAATCTGTCCGTTGGTGTCGTCAAAGCGTAGTTGGTTGTAGCCTGAACCTTGATATTCTTTGGATTTGATCCCTGCTAGTTTTTTGGTATCAGGTAATTTGCCTTGGTCATCGAACTTAGTTGGACTGCGTTGTGCTTCGTGCAGTCGTCCGGTGACAAAGGGACGGTCAATGTTGCCATCAAAGAAGTCGATGACGACGATTTCTCCAATGCGGGGTAGGAAGCGTGCACCATAACCTTCGCCTGCCCAATGAGTGAGTACATCCACCCAAGCTGAATCGGTATCGTTGTTGTTGCTGCCTGCGCCACCATCGTGGCTATGGTCGTCATTGCGGGTAAACAGGAAGCGAACTTTGATTCGTCCCCATTCATCCACATGGATTTCTTCGCCTTCGGGTCCCACTACTCTGGCACGTTGTGGGTGAGCAGTTGGACGGTGTTGCAGTGGATGGTATTCGGGTACGGTTTTGATGTTGCGGCGTTGTAGCGTCAGTTGGTTGGCTTGGCGTTCTTCGCTCTTGTTTGTGTGCTTGTGGTCTTGCTGCCATTGGCTTTGATCGATCAAGCTTTGGATTTGTTGGTTTAAGTCTTTGGGTAGGTTGTTTTGGTTGTAGTAGCTTTTGGCTGTGATTAGAAATTCTTGGTCAGATCCGCTGTGTTGGTCGATCTCTGGGTGTTCGTTGAGTTTAAACCAGTAGCCCACTTGGGTATCTCGCACGGTAGTACTGGCAATAAATTGTTTGGCTTGGGCATCGTGGTAGTGACTGAGGTGTTGGTTCAGTTTTTCGATTTGGGTGTTGCCTGATGCGGTTGCACCATCTTCACCATTCAGGTCTTGCATCCATGCGGGAGTGAAGTGCCATGCATCTTCGAGTCCTAAGCTGGCGTTGTCGTGGTGTTGGCTATGTTGGTGTTTGCTTTGGACGCTACCTGCCCCATCTTCTTGTTCTAGGGCATCAGCTTGCCAGCGTTGGATATGGACTGCTGTGGGTTGTAACGAACGTTCTGCAATGAGGCTGGTCATGCTGTCGTATTGTTCGGTAGCACTGCTACGGTGGTAGCGAATCGTTCTTCGATTTAAGGCTTGGTATTGGCTGTTGTCATCGATCAAGCGGAGTTTTTGAGCTTGGATGGGGTTGTTGCTGTTGGCAACGTTGAGTTGAGCTTCATCGATCAGCCAGTTGATGCCTTCGCTTCGGAGCAGTCGGGTAATGAAGTCGTAGTCGCTTTCATTGGCTTGCATCACAAAGGGACGGATGTCGTAGTCTTGTTTGATCCCACCAAGGTCGAGTGTAAGACTTGATGCAAATAGTGGACTGCGTTGTTGCCATTCTTTGAATAGGGTCTGTACGATGTCGAGTACATTTTTATTCATAAACACGCGGCTGTTTCGGCGTTTATGCCACAGTGCAGTTGCATCTTGGAGTTTGAGTTTATACAGCGTGAGGCTACCGTCAGATTGTCCTTGTACGGCTTCTGTGATAATCCCTGTGGTTCTAAACAGTGTGCCTGTATCGGTGACTTGGTCTATCGCTGCCTGACAACCGATGAATTGTTTTAATGGAATCGTTGCATTAGTAGAAAGGCAGATCAGTTCTGCAATCATGCCCTGATTAATGGCGTGCTGACCTTGAATTTTTTGGAGGAAGACTTGTTGATTTAAGCTCGGATTGGCAAATTGTATGTGTATCGCACGTTTTTGTGCGGTTAAGCCGAGTTGTTCTAATGCAGCATAAATAGTCTTGAACATCGCTTCTTATTGAGTTTTTTTAAACGTGAGGGCATTTTACAGGAAAATTCGATCAGATGTTCAGACCGTCCCGTCTATTTGTGACAATTTGTATTTTTAACCACATATATCAATGTTATCTGATTAAAAAAGTGAGCTTCCTCTCCAAATATCATAAAGAAGAGGAAGAATTTATTAGAAAATAGACAGTCCCAATTTATTAACTGATTAAACTTAGAATTTTTGGGAAATACTCAACTTATAATCACGCCCCGTACCCGTCATGTATTCCCCCAAATACATCTTGTAATCTCGATTAAATAAATTATCTATCGAAAGATTTAAAGTTGGTCCTTTTTCTCCCACTGGCTGCCAGTCGATGTAAACACCATGCAGTGAATACCCTTTGGTTTTGGGTAAAGAAAAAGAGGATGCTGCAATCGACTTATCATTATCGGAAAGACTGCGATCTTGTGCAGCAACAAATATTCCTCGCCATCCCATTGTTAGATGGTGCTCTGGAACATTGACACCTAGGGTTGCTGTTGCTTTCTTCGGTGGAATATCCGTCATCCATGTTTTCTGATCAAACCACGGATTAACAGGTGAATTATCACGTTGCCCCCGAATATATGAATAAGTCAAACCTGTAAACCAAGTCGGCTGATTATAGAAAATTTCCGCCTCATACGCTTTGATCGTATAGTCTGTGACATTGCGATAGAAGCCATGATGATACTTTCCATTACAGTCACTGATGCTGCCATTGCCACCATTGGCATTATTTTCAGCCTGTGCTTTACAGAAGGTTGATCGATTACGGAAGATTTCATCACTACCACGATTACGGTGATAAGTTAGACGGACTTGTAGATGATCATCTGTCGTAAAGACATCATCAAAATTCATTTCGTTACCCAAACGAATCGCTAGCATTTTTTCTGGCAATAAATAACGACTGGTTGATGGCACCGAAGTCATTGCAGATTGCACATAATATTGCTCATCTACGCGTGGCGCACGCCATGTTTTACTGATATTGGCAAACCACGTCAGATAATCCGCCTGCTTCCATGCCAATGCTAATCTTGGCGACCAACCTGTATAAGTTTTACTAGAATAATCATGCCCTGCACTTGGATCATTAAAACGTGGTGCGCGATTTGGAGTACCTGTATTGGTAATATGATCGTAGCGAATCGAAGGCGTAATAGTGAAATCGTTAATTTGATACTGGTCTTCTACAAATGCACTCAACATCTGCTGATGTCCTGATGGCATATAGTTAGGCTCATAATAGCCAAAGTTATAATCTGCTTTCTTTGAATTATTCTTATCATACAGAAGCGAGTTCTGTTCCATTTTTTGATATTGCGTACCCACTTTTAATTTATGTGTACCGTATTGGGTTTCAACAAGACTAATATTACTGAGTTTGAATGCAGTATTGGTATACTTCACCCAGCTTTCATTGCCCAATAATGCAGCCGAAGCGTTAACACTAGGTAATCTTTGATCATGTTGATTCGTCTTGGAATAGGATGCAACTGCTTTCAAATTCAGATAAGGGTTTGATTCTGGATTGAGTTCATAACCGATCGAATAGCTTGTATCGCTCTGATCACGATAAACTAGACGACGTTTCCAGGCTTCTTCATAGCCATATTTTTTAATATCTGCCTCAGTTGGTACAGCGTCTTGATCACGCATAGCCGCAAATGGCTCCCACCCTTTATGACCACTTTGCATCGCATTTAGCGTAATTTTTTGGCTGTCTGTAGGATGAAAATCAAGCTTAACTAAATAGGTATTTTGCTCTTGTGCAGAATATAGAAATTTGCTGCCATCTGGGCGTTTCACATCCCCACTATCTCGATTGGTATAATACAACATCCCATCAACCAAACCATTTTCAGTCTGAGCGTAAACGGCCCCAGTATAGGTATTTTGTGCATTATTTGAGAAGCGTGAATACTTTAAAAAAGCTCCAATATGATTATCATCAACAAGTAGGTCAGTTGCATCCTTGGTTTCTAAAGTCACCTTTCCACCGAAGCCACCATTTCCTACCTCAACGTTATGTGGACCCTTATCTACAGTAATTTTCTTTAAAATTTCTGGTTCGATAAAAACTGAACCTTGACGATATTTATCAAAACTTTTAATCGAATCATCCAAGCTAATCGGCACATCCTCAACGCCACCCATCCCAAGGATATTGATCGTTTGACCACCTGGTCTTGGTGAGCCTGCAGAACCAACACTTGGCATATTATCCAATAATTGCGCAACATTATTGGCTTGATAACGATCAATCGCTTTTTGGTTCAAAATACTTTGCCCGAACTGAATGGTATCTTCTTTTTCAGCTTGTATAACAATCGGAGTCATCTGATAAATTTGATTCTGAGCATTCACATTCGCTAACGCAGTATTCGATATACGCTTATCTGCGGTATCTATCGGAAGCTTTGAGCTTTCCGCGTAAGTCTGAGACATAAGCCCCATTGATACAGCAATTGAAATAGCCAATACATGTGGTTGAATAAGTGTTGGAAGATTTGGACATAAAATTCACTAAATTTAATCAGGATCATAAGTTGTTCTAAACACAACTGAGCTTTAAGCTAGAAAATTGAAATCAATAATTTGTTTGAAATGTTTTATCGAATCACGATTTCTTAAAACACAGATCACTTGAGAGTTGTTCAAAATACATAACATTGATGGGACAATGCAGCACCGCTTTAATGATATTAATTATCATTTACATCAACGGATTTGTAAATGAATTATTCTGATTTTTAAAGGTTTTTATTATCATTTTTTGACTAAACGTTTAAATTTTATTTGTCAGTAATTTACCAATTGAATGTACGTTAAGTTTTGGAGGTAGATGTATTTACTTGAGAGTTAACTTTGCTGAATAAGGGTTCATAGGCTTACTCGCACAGCTAAGCGATTGCTATCCTAATTTGTCTAAATCAGTCCATATCAATCCAAAATTTGATGAAGGATAGGTTGAGGGGTAAAATCACAGATAAAAAATAAGCCCTTGTAAAAACAAGGGCTTATTTAAATATTTGGCGGAAGCGGTGAGATTCGAACTCACGGAGGACTCACACCCTCGTCGGTTTTCAAGACCGGTGCATTAAACCGCTCTGCCACGCTTCCATGTGCGTAAGAATACAAAGCTTGTTTCCTTTATTCAAGAAAAATTTAACTGCAATGTATTCAAATGCATAATGTTTCATCAATTATTAAAGTCTTGCAGCTAACTCTGCGCCATCTCGAATCGCTCGTTTAGCATCTAGCTCAGCCGCAAGCTTCGCACCACCAATAATATGGTAGTTTGCAAAAGTATTCTCACCCTCTTTAGGCATCAAATCCTTCACAGATTCTTGCCCTGCACAGACAACAATGGTATCAACACGCAATAATTGATCATGCCCATTGTGTTCGACCCACAATCCTTCATCAGTCACTGCTTTATATTGCACACCACGAAGCATACGCACTGCGTGTTTTTTCAATTGCGCACGATGCACCCAACCAGAGGTTTTACCTAAACCAATTCCGAGTGGTGTCGTCTTACGTTGTAATAAATAGATCTCACGAACAGGTGCTTCAACTTCAGGGCGTTGCAAGCCACCTTCTGAAATATAATTTGCTTCAGGATCCACACCCCACTCACGTTGCCATTCCGCTAAAGGTTGTGGCTGAGGCTGATGTGGTGGCTTTAATAAAAACTCAGACACATCAAAACCAATACCACCTGCACCGATCACTGCAACTTTACGTCCAACCTCAGCACCTCTTAACACTTCTGCATAGGATAGTACTTGCGGTGCTGTGCTGCCTTGAATTTTCAACTCGCGCGGTACAACCCCTGTTGCAACCACAACTTCATCAAATCCTTCGCTTTCTAATTTTTCACGACTTACGCGTGTATTTAAACGAACGTCCACACCTGTTTGTTGAAGTTGCACTTTGAAATAACGAATGGTTTCATGAAACTCTTCTTTTCCAGGCACAACTTTAGCTAGATTAAACTGGCCACCAACATCACTATTGGCTTCAAACAAAGTCACAGCATGTCCACGGCTTGCAGCAACAGTGGCAGCAGACATCCCTGCGACACCACCACCCACAACGGCAATGCGCTTTGGCTTTTTGGTCTTGATATAAACCAGTTCTGTTTCAAAGCAGGCTTGTGGATTGACCAAACAACTCACACGCTGATTTTTGAATGCATGATCTAAACACGCTTGGTTACAAGCAATACAAGTATTAATTTCATCAACACGATTGGTCGCAGTTTTATTCACCCAATATGGATCTGCCAAGAATGGACGTGCCATTTGCACCATGTCGGCCTTACCCGATGCAACGATCTCTTCAGCTACATCTGGCATATTGATACGGTTAGAAGCAATAACAGGAATTGAAAGATGCTGTTTAACCTCTGCGGTATAATCTACAAATGCTGCACGAGGTACCGACGTTACAATCGTTGGAATACGTGCTTCATGCCAACCAATTCCTGTGTTTAATAACGTTACACCAGCTTTCTCTAATGCCTTGGCTACAGTAATCACTTCTTGCATGGTATTACCATCGTGTACTAAATCCAACAACGATAAACGAAAAGCGATAATAAATTTTTCACCAACTTTAGCGCGAATTGCTTTTACGATCTCAACTGGGAAACGCATCCGGTTTTCAATGTCACCACCCCAGCGATCTGTACGTTTATTTACATGATTACTTAGAAATTGGTTAATTAGATAGCCTTCTGAACCCATGATTTCCACACCATCGTAACCTGCTTTTTTTGCCAAGCTTGCACAACGTGCATAATCATCGATGGTTGCCAAAATCTGAGAGTCAGACATTTGGCGCGGTTTAAACGGATTAATCGGTGCTTTTATCGCAGAGGAAGAAACGGAAAATGGGTGATAACCATAACGCCCAGAATGCAAAATTTGCATTAAGATTTTTGAACCATGCTTATGTACAGCATGCGTTACTAGACGATGATGAGGGATATCAGCCAAACTATTCATAGTACCGCCAGCAGGCAATAACCAGCCTTGACGATTAGGAGAAATACCACCTGTAATGATTAGACCAACTCCACCCTTGGCTCTTTCTTCAAAGTAAGCCGCAAGCTTAGGGTAGTTATAGAAACGATCTTCTAAGCCTGAGTGCATCGAGCCCATTACCACACGATTTTTAATGGTGGTGAATCCCAAATGTAGTGGTTTTAATATATTTGCATAGCTAGTCATGGTATTCCTTCTATATTTTTGGCTTTGCAACTTGTTGCATAGTACTTTGATTTGTTATTGGAGTGGATGACACTTTTTTACTAAAACGTGGTCAAATACGTCAATACATGTATACAGGCAAACTATATAGTCGATATAACTTTCAAATTTCAAAGAATAACAAAACAATATGTCATCTAAACCCCTACTCTTATTTCATGGTTCTTCAAACTATCGAGAATCTCTTGAACCAAAACTAGCTATAGGCGATGGGGAAATGGACAATGCTTTTGGCATATATGCCGTTGAAGATAAAAGAATTGCTCAATTATTTGCAATTGAATATCTTAGCTTATCCAAAGAAGCTCGATTCAGCATTAAATTTGAGGATGACTTCGTTTATGTTGAACTTTTCCAATGTAGCGTCAATTGGGATCGTATTGGTTATTTATATACACTCCCCTCAGAAAACTTTATCAAAGTTGATCACATGCAATGGCTATCATCAGAAAGTGTCATTCCCACAGAAGTTGAACCTGTCAACCCATACGATTTCAAAGCATTTATCCAGCAACGGTAAAAATTAGTTGTATCTGTAATATGAAAAATCTATTTATCTATTTTGAGCCTCCACTTTAATAGATCACTCAAATCGCAAAAAGATACCAAGCGCTATAAAAATTTTAATTTTCACCATGATCAACTCGATTTTACAAAACTTTGCTGCACGAAAAGTGTTACAATAGTTCCGATTTTTTATTCTCAAGACGACCTATTCGGTGTCTTTACTAATAAACGTTAGGACAAGCAATGACTGATAATGCAACTATCTTGCAGCACGTACCTGTAGGCAAAAAAGTTGGGATTGCCTTTTCTGGTGGTCTCGATACTTCAGCAGCTTTATTGTGGATGAAACAAAAAGGCTCAGAACCTTATGCATATACTGCAAACTTGGGTCAGCCTGATGAAGATGACTATGATGCGATTCCAAAGAAAGCTGAACAATACGGTGCAGTCAAAGCTCGATTAATCGATTGTCGTTTACAACTTGCACTTGAAGGTATTGCTGCGATTCAATGTGGTGCATTCCACATCAGCACTGGTGGTGTTCCTTATTTCAATACTACACCTTTAGGTCGTGCAGTAACGGGTACAATGCTTGTCACTGCAATGAAAGAAGATGATGTGAACATTTGGGGTGATGGTTCGACTTATAAAGGTAACGATATTGAACGTTTTTATCGTTATGGTTTATTGACCAACCCAGCGCTTAAAATTTATAAGCCGTGGTTAGACCAAACCTTCATTGATGAGTTAGGTGGTCGTGCGGAAATGTCACAATTCCTCATCGACAATGGTTTTGACTATAAAATGTCAAAAGAAAAAGCATATTCAACTGACTCAAACATGTTGGGTGCTACTCACGAAGCAAAAGATTTGGAATACCTTGATGCTGGCATCAAAATCGTAGACCCAATCATGGGCGTTGCATTCTGGAAAGATGATGTAAAAATTGATGCGGAAGAAGTATCAATCACTTTCGAGGAAGGCTTCCCTGTTGCATTAAATGGTCAACGTATCGAAGATCCTGTTGAACTTATCTTAGAAGCAAATCGTATCGGTGGTCGTCATGGTTTAGGTATGTCTGACCAAATTGAAAACCGTATTATCGAAGCCAAATCTCGTGGTATATATGAAGCACCTGGTATGGCTTTATTGCACATTGCTTACGAGCGTTTAGTGACAGGTATTCATAACGAAGATACGATCGAACAATATCGTATTAACGGTTTACGTTTAGGTCGTTTGCTTTACCAAGGTCGTTGGTTCGACTCACAAGCACTTATGCTACGTGAAACAGCACAACGTTGGGTGGCTAAAGCTATTACGGGTACAGTTACTTTAGAGTTACGTCGTGGTAATGACTACACTATTATGAACACTGAATCTCCTAACCTCACTTATGAAGCTGAGCGTTTAACAATGGAGAAAGGTGATTCAGTATTTACACCAATGGATCGTATTGGCCAGTTAACAATGCGTAATCTGGATATTACTGATACCCGTGCAAAACTTGGTCTTTATACAGAAACTGGTTTACTTTCTGTAGGTCAAGGTTCTGCGATTCCGCAGCTTGGAAATAAATCAAAATAATAAATTGGTAAATTAGCTTACTAATTTGAAAAGGCTGAATATTTTATTCGGCCTTTTTTGTTCTATTCAGGAAAATACATCCTATTTAATCATTGCATTTATAGAACAATATGTCGCAATTAAAGACTATATATCATCATTATGAATCAATACTATAAGCATTAAGCAAAACACAATAATTTAGGAGATGAAGGATGAATGCTTATCTACATCGTAGTGAAAACCGTGGTCATGTAAAAGCAGGATGGTTAGACACCTACCATAGCTTTTCATTTGGGAGCTGGTACAACCCGAAATACATGGGGGTCAGTGCTCTCCGCGTGATTAATGATGATACGGTTGCAGCACATAATGGTTTTGGTACTCACCCTCATGACAACATGGAAATCTTGACTTGTGTTCTTGATGGTACCATTTCCCATAAAGATAGTATGGGCAATGAGGGTCAAATCAATGCGGGTGAATGGCAGTTGATGAGTGCGGGTACAGGCGTTACCCATAGTGAAATGAATAAGCATGATAAAGCGGTACATCTATTACAGATTTGGATTCAACCGAATGTACAAGATGCTGAACCAACTTATCAGCAAATTCACTTAAACCCAAAAGACCATCCTAACCAATGGCATTTGATTGCAGGTGATGAATCTGCACCAATGTTGATTCGTCAAAATGCAGAAGTGAAAACTGCTGTTCTTGAAAAGGATCAAAAATTGGAGATCAGTGCAAAGAAAAAAGTGAACTATGTTCATGTGATTTCTGGTGAAGTTATGATTGCTGATCATGTAGTCAAAGCTGGTGATGCTTTACTGTTTGATGAGACTGCAACCATTACCGCATCACAAGACAGTCAAATGATTTGGTTTGATTTGCCTTAATGCTCTTTCTAAGTTGTAGACATTAAAAAAGCCCGATTTACGGGCTTTTCTACAACCTTGAACATTTTTAAAAACGATCTCAATCGTTTCGTTCGTTGTTAGCTGATGTATACGGGTTTGTCATAACGTTTATTATCTAGGCAAGATTTCTCTTAAATCCCAAATCGTATATGACTTCCGTATTGTTTAAATTATCACCAATATGTGATTAGGTCAAGTGGGTTAAACTCCCACCAGTTTTGAAGTAACAGATACAATAATCCGAATCGCTAGACGCGAATAGCTTTGACCCACAAAAGCCTATAAATTTCTCTTTTTAAGTTACATTCATCCTCCCCATCCAAAAGATGGAATATAGCCTAAAACTCAATTATTCACATAAGCCCTGTCATCTTTCTACCTGAAATTTGCTTAAAAATGCTTAATCACTTTTAAGAATCTCTCATTTCAAAACAATTCTCTATTAAGCTTATCGATCTAAATTTGAAGAAATGGCTAAAGGATTTAAATAAGTTGAAATATCATGTAATTTAAAAAATTATTTCAATTATGTTTCAATTTTATGACAATGATTTAATAAATTTTTTCTATTTTTCATATAGATAACAAAGTTGAATTATATTATTATTTAATAAATTCTTAAAAGTGATGCATCTTAACCATGAGTGATACAAGTCTTTTAAATGAATTAAATCAAATGATTGATTATTACGTTTCTAGAAATGGTCAACAGCCAAATCGTATAATCTTAGGATATAAAGCATATGGGACTTTGATGAAAGATTCCGTGTTTGCAACAGAGGTGACAAACTCAGCACTTGATCCCAATAAGCGAAAATATAAAAAATTGAAAATTAAAGTGACAAAAGACGACCATCAAATCGAATTAGAATAGATACCTCTAACGCACTTCTCAGATTGTTTTTTTAAAACCTTACAATCACAAAAAGCCCACTTTTGAGTGGGCTTTAATATACTGTTTTCAAATTTAATTTAGATCTCCTTATGCAGAATTTTCTGCTTCTCTCTTAAGAGAAAACTCTACTTTTTAGATACTTTTATTGTTCGGGGAAATTACAGCTCCAGCACTTGAGAGAGCGGCAATTGCTCGCTGGATAAAACTGATCGATTGCTTAGTTTGTTCATACAGCCATTACCTCCGTTGTTTACAAGCCTGACAATTTACAAATTTCATAGATTAATCCTCGAATTTGAAAAAGAAAAAGCCCTGCTATCACATCTGTATTAGCAGAGCTTTGTACGCAGTAATCCGTTCAGAAGGTTGATTCGCTTTGCGCTAATGAGAGTAAGTACCAATCTGCTCTGCTCATTTCTTTCCATCTCAAGCGTCAAGCATTAAAAAACCCACTGAAGTGGGTTATGCTCACTCTATATAATAGCTATTGCCATCAGAGCTGTTGAAAACTAAATCTAAAGTAGGAAAAATAAATTCTCCTTTAAATAAAATGTATTCAACGTTAGGTTTCCGAACTCTCGATGAATGATTGATTTTATTAGCATTTACTTCTGTATAGTTTGCCTGTGCTCTTCTTTCTTTGCCTTGGAAATCAATAATTGTAATGTCTTTTAGCATTCATATGCTCCAGTTTAATTAATCATACTATGCTTAGCGGCTATCGAATACAAACTATAATTGTACAACCATTAAGTTTTATTGTTTTTTAAGTTAATCTTTTATCAAAATATATATGTGTGTTTTATGTACTCACACTTGAAATTTGCACAGGGTAGTTTCAAGCTTTAAACGATACTACTCAAGCAGTTATATATAATTGATTTTATTTATGAAATATTTAATCGATATAAACTACTTTTCAAGCACATATCAACACATATAAGTCTTGAAACTACCGTAGTGTATCTGGATTTAAAGCGTACTATGAGATCTCCACAGTGAAGTTAAGAAGATAAAAATGTCAGGTTTCAAAAGTTTTTCTCAAAATACAACGAACCATGCAAAAGTTATCAAAGCTCAAGCAATGGAGCATTCTGCTGTAACACCACCTACTGAAACTCAACCGACACAAGTTCCTGGCAACGTAAAAGATCTGCCTGAGAATAATGAACAAGCTGATCCAAATAACAAATAATTTGTTATTAACAGCGCCTTAGAATCAGTTTTGAGGCGCTGCTACTATAAAGAATAAATTAGTGCACTGATTTATTATACTATTAACTACTTTTATCAATTTGATTTGTTTAGTTATTTAAGAAATTACAGCCATTCATACCAAATAATTGATATAACTAGTCTCTCAGATATGAGGGGCTTTTTTAATTGGATTTTTTACCAATATTTATCCGACTAACTCACTCTATATAAATTAAACCCACCAAAATGGGCGGGCTAATTTTTAAATATTTGAGTTACGAAAGATAAGAATGTTTTTGAGCTAAATAGTTATTCGCAATTCTGGTTGTTTCAGCGTAGGACATTTCCGCGCAAAGCCAAAAATGATAAATGTTTTCACCTACAATAATATAAGTCTGAACACCGAAAACAAAAAAGCCCACTTTTTGAGTGGGCTTTAATATACTGTTTTCACAGTGAATTTTGGTAGGTATATCCAGACTCGAACTGGAGACCTCTACGATGTCAAGATTGCGTCAAAGTGAATACAATATATTGATAAATAATAATATTATGTACTTTTTTTGCCTAAGAATTAGGTCAAAAACGGCTTACCTAACTTCAATAAAATCAGTCACTTAGAAATTCATTCCCCGAAAGTTTTTCGATCACTTTTTAATCAAAAAAACTTTCGGGATTTGTATTCAAGAAGTATTCTCTCCAGTTAAAATTTTATAGGCATCTTCCTGAGATTTACTAAACTCAAGTGAGTCTTGAATCATGCTATTTGTAATCTGAAAAAGCCGAATTAGTTCTTTGAACACAGATTCAGGTACGTTATAAACTTTGCTCAGATATTCAATAGTTCGCTCTTGCTTGTTCTGAATTGCATCAAGAATTGCTGCAATATCGGCAACTTGTTCATAAGCCAGTGCAAAGCCTTCGGCTACATCATTTGCATCATAGACTTGATTTTCAGCAACTAACTGCGTCATACTGTTCATGTAGTTTATTGCTCCATGCGATGACAATACTAAGCCCTTTGTTTTCCGCCAAGAAATTCGCAAGGGCTTTTTTATTGCCTGAATTATGCATTGTAGTTTCCTAATAGCTTTGAAAGCTTGGTTAACCCCTTTGGTGTCACTCTCACCTGCTCTGTGATTTTGATTGTTCCATCAGGCAACTGGATATCCTTAACTTTGTGTTCTAGATAGCCTGCTTTGATTTTGTCTTGATACGCCACCCAATGTTTACTCCCATTACGTTTGTAAATCCAATCATTCAAATTGAGCCACTTATTAAATTTATGTGGTTCCTGCTGTAGAGTCTTAGCAGCATCTGTTAAACACAAGCTTCCATCCGCTGTCGCAATACGATCAAATGCTTCAACTGTTGGCTGCATCACTTCCACTTGCTGCTCTAGTTCAATCACTTTTTCGGAATACGTGAGTAAGGCATTTCGTAAAGCATGTGGATCTGCAAGTAATCGCATTGGATCTATAGGTTTATTGATTTGGGCTTCTAGTTCCTGCCAACGATCTACTAAGCGGGCTGTGAACTCTGGGCAAAGTTGAGCTACTACGATGATACTATCTCGTTTGCCTTGTTCACCAGTGAATACGAAAAATGTACTTGGGCGACCTGCTGTAGGCTTTTCCTCAATTTGAGGAGAAGTAATAACACCTTGGTTTACAAGAGTTTCAATAGTGCGTTTAACATTATCATGACGCTTTTCTACAAGTTCAGAGATTTCTAAACTGGTCATGGATTGGGTTAGTAATGGGACAATTGCATTCATACTTTTACCTCTTTATTTTGATTAAGCAGTAACTCAACAGCCTTATTGATTAAATAATTCATTGAGCGTTCTTCATTCTGCGCTTTCGCTTTCAGCTTTTTGTGAAGTTCATCATTTAGACGAACTTTTACATACACAAATTCTTTAGGTTTCATACTCTCTCCACCATCCCCATTTTGGGGATTTAATAAAATGTACCCGTTTTGGGGTTATTGGTCAATCCCCAAAATGGGGTTATCATCAATTTTATTTTTTAAGCCCTTTGCTATGACTGAAGACGACAACAAAGTAGTTACTATGAAAGTACGTGTAACTCCCGAATTTAGAGAGAAACTAGCTACAACCGCTAAGGAAAATAACCGATCTATGAATGCTGAGATTGTTGATAGACTTGAGAAAAGTTTTGAATCAACAATTTTTACTAATGAACAAAAGATAGAATATGGCAAAGGTTTTTTATCAGGCACTGCCGAAGCTTTCATTATCTTGTATACAGGTATTCTTGATGGATTGAAAAACAGCTATATAAATGATCCCAACCCAGAGTTATTTCTAGAAATTGAGAAATATAAGTTCTTAATAGAAAAATTGAAAATAATAGCAGACAATAAAGATTCAACCCCATTAATTCATGAAATAAATAAACTTCTTTAAATAAGCCTATCATTACTTTAGCCTCGTCGTGTGAATGAGGCTAGTAAAGCAAAAAACATGATGTGTCATACAAGTGTCACTTGTAAATTAATTTGTGACACATAATCTACCGTATTAATTTAGTTATGTGACACATACATGTGTCACATAACTAATTACTTGTTTTCTTTGGATTAACCTTGTTAGTAATAGCAATTATCCTTTTCGCTAAATTAGTTAGGTCTAAGGTTTTCGCTGATCGTGGTTCATATCCTTTTTCGTATAAAAGCTGTTCGACTGATTTACTGTGCGATTCAACATATTTTCCGTTCACATAGATTTCTTCCCACAACTCAAATGCCAGCTTCAACTCTGGTGCATGATTAGGGTGATCGGTATCAAGGGCGGGATGTTGGCTTAAAAGACTGGGGAATGCGTCAGGTATTTCCTGTGGTGTGACATCTCTAAGCTCTTTCAATTTAGGGTACATGTCGTACCATTCATCACTAAATATCTCAGGTTGAGATTGGCGATAATTTCGTAAATCCTCATTTAATTCTTTTATATTTAAATCACCATACTTTGCTGAACCAAATACCTCATAACCAGAGCGGATATTAACCGTTAAATCATTTAATGGTTTAAAGCTGTAAAGACTATTTTTTTCAATTTGAATATGACCAAACTCATACATGAGTTCATCATCTAAGCTATTTTCAAATCTTGTACTATTAAATTTTTTATTGCTTAAAATATTTAAAATGTGATGTATGGCTTTTGTTGAACTCAGGTCATCTAAAGCTATACAATCTATTTTACTAATATTAACATATACAATAGTTTGGCTTTCGAAACCATTTAAAAGCAAAAAACTAGATAATTCATAAATTAATATATCGAAAGTATGGCAAAAATCCTCTATAAGATAGATAAATGAAGAGTATTTTTCTTTTTTCTCATTTAAAATATCTGAGATATATAAGTTATTTTTGTTTAATTCTTTTTTAGAATTAGTGCTAGATATAGGGGTTTCTATGCTTGATACTTCTAATATTTGAGTCGGTATAAGTATACCTTTAAGTTCTTTAAATTTTAATAGATCGGACTTTTTCCAATAATAATCGACAGATTTTAGACATACTTTATCAAGGGTAGCTTGAGTTTCTTCCTTAGTTCCATTTGTATCGTAAATAAGACAGTTTATGATCTCTTCAATATCTGAATAAGTATTATTTGGAGGGGCTACATGGCCAACCTGATAAAATTCATTTACCCTATATAAAGGTAATTTCCTTGTATGGGCTTCTATACTTCCTAAATATACCCCAATATTGCAATATTTATCTGTGTTTGAAAGCAACTCTATCAGCTTCCATACTTCTAAATAGTTATCCCTTATAAGTTTTTCTTTTTCGTCCAATAACCCCATACAACGTACCCTTAGAACACTTCAAACAAACTATCAATTTTGAGATTAAATATACCTCAACTTGGGGGTGTTGTGGGGTGGAATTTGATGTACTATTCAACATAACTCCAAAAATTTTTAGAGATGTTACCTACAAGCTAACTAGATGATTTATGTTATTTATTTTCTAGGAGTAACTTCGTGACATTTTGGAAAGTTGAGCGGGATTCGATGGTTTTTATCTGAGTTAAAAATTAATGAGTACAGATGTTAATATATTTAAAGAAATAATTAAAAAATTCTTCTCAAATGAGAAAAGAATTATTGCTTATAAATTGATAGGACTACTATCAATTGGCTTTTTTATTCTCATTATTATGCTTTACACTTTACAAAAAGAAAAAAGTTTTTTTGATTATGTATATGAAAATATACCATATTTTATTTATTTCCCCATTTTATTATTACTTTTTATTGAAGTAAAACTCTTAACTCCAGGTCAAAATAAGGAGTTAAGTGATATTGATGAGGAGAGTAAATATAGAACCATTAATATTGTAAATAATAATGGCAATATTACAGTAGAAAGTAGCAAGAACAGTAAGCTAACTCCCAATGAGGCATCAAGTGATTTCTCTTCATACTTTATTAATATTATAAATTATTTAGAAAATAAATCGATTGACTCAGATAGGAAAGCATCACTACTTTTAGATAATGGGAAACGGTTTTCTGGACTTGGTATCTTATTTTTCATTGTGGCTACTATAATTTGGCAGTTTCATATAAATTATGTAGGTAAATTTGAAACACACCATATCTACGGAATTGTTTCCACTTCATTAGTTTTTATATTTATTGAATTCCTAAGTGCTTGGTATCTACGTCAGTACAAAAGCTTCTCAGATACTTCTACATACCTTACAAAAATTAAGTCTATCTTTGATAAGTATATGCTTATCTATCTCGTTTCTGTTGAGAAAGGAGATCGGGATTTCAGTATTCTCTTAGAACAGCTTAGTTCTGAAATTAAATGGCCAGAAACTTATCTTCTTAAAAATGCAGATGTAAGTTTTGCCAAAGATGCACTAGAGACCATGACAACTATGGCTCAAGCATTTAAAAAAGAGGTCAAAAACAATCCATCAGAAAATTGAAATATATATAATTTTCTTTATTTAACTACAAACATAAATGGACGGCATCTGCTATGGAACTAGAAACACGACTAATTTTTATCGATACTTGTGCATTTGAAAATAAAAATTTTCAATTTGGACATCATGCTCTTCAAACGTTAGAAGAATTATTAGAATATGATAAACTACAACTACTAATAACAGATATAACAAAAAATGAGATAAAGTCACATATAATAAAAAAATCAGAAGAAGCTATTAGAGAACTGAACACCTATATTGATGATAAAGGAAAAATATTAAGAGCTGCACCAGAACTATCTTTAAATTCAATATTCTCAAAAACAAAAAAACAAGATGTTTACAATAATATAATCGCAAAGTTTGAAAATTTTTTAAATTATCCGAATGTTGAAACAATCCCCATAAGTAACGTTAATCCAGATATTGTTTTTGAAAAATATTTTTCTAAACAACCCCCATTTATCAATGAAAATAAGAAAAATGAATTTCCAGATGCATTTGTATTAGAGGCTATTAAAGAGGTTGCCCAATCAAGAATGCATAAAATATATATAATTAGCAGTGACAAGGATATGCTATCTTTTGCTGAACAAAATGAATGTTGCATACCTCTTCAATCTATAAATCAACTTCTCGACTTAGTCTTAAGAAATGATGAGGAGCTATCCCAGCCAATTGAGTTTGCAGACAGCATTTTTGAAAGACTAAGAAATGAGATTTTCAAATTAACTAGAGAAATTTTAATTGAAGCTCAATTTGAAGTACAACTTGATACCTCTGATTTTTATGATTCAATAGATGAGGTTTATGATATTGCAATTGATAATATTGATATAAAAAATAAAAAATTAATTGAGGTAACTTCCAAAAATGCTCAATATGAAGTTGAATTTGAAGTTGAAATAACTGCATCTTATTTACTTCCTGACTATGATAATTCACCCTGGGATCCCGAAGATAAAGTCTATATTTTTCTAAGAAATGAAGAGGTTATAAAAACCTATAAACAAAACTACCTAGCACATATTGCCTTATCCTTCTCGGAAGGAATTAGAAGCCAAGCTGACATATCAGAATTTGAGTTTGAACATTCAGTATTTCCATTAGATGAAGAAAATTCAAAATTAGTTACAATAAATCCCTCTTTTTCTCCCTACGATCAATAAGTTCAACAGAAGAAAGACAAGCAAGAATATTGGAGAAATATAATGCTCTACCCGTGTTTATGCTGCGGCTATCTTACAAGAAGCGAACCATCAAACGGCGAATATGACATCTGCCCTGTATGCTTCTGGGAGGATGACCCTGTTCAATCAGAGGATCATGATTGGGCTGGTTGTGCAAACGTGCCTTCACTTAATCAAGCTCGTGAAAACTTTAAAAAGTATGGAGCAATGGAAGAAAGGTTTGTTGAGAATGTCAGAAAGCCTAGGGATTATGAGATCCCAAAGGGTTAGGCATTTGTAATTAAGTTTGATGTTACCTTTGCAATAAAAATACATAAAAGTCCGTACACCCTAGACTCACTTTGCTACCATGTTGCCAAAATAAAATATTACGAGGGTTTTAAAATTGGCAACGCCATATATCGTAATTGGTTGCCCCACGACGGGCGGCGGTAAAGTTATTTCAGGAAATAGTAGTTTCTTAATCGAAGGTAAAGCCATTGCTTGCGTTGGTGATAAAGCAACCTGCCCTAAACACCAAACTGTTTCAACGATTATTAGTGGTGATCCATACATGCAAGTGTTTGGAAAAGCTGCTGCCCGAGTAAATGATTCTTTATCTTGTGGCTGTAAGCTATTACCACAACAAAATCTTGTTGTTCAGGATAATGGTGGTGGTAGTTCAAGTGCATCGTCAAATTCTGAAGCTGCATCTTCACCAGTTAATCAATTATTAGCTGATACCACAAAAGAATTTGGGCAGAAATTTTTTATCGTTGATGAAACGACCTCAGAACCTTTAGCTAATGTTCACTACGAAATCTATAAAACTGGCGCTTTGTTTTCGACAGGTGTCACGGATGAACAAGGGTATACACAATTTATATCAGGCTCAGAAAACGAAGAAATTGAATTAAAAATACTTATTGAGGATAAAGATCATGAACATTGTTGTAAGCCTTAAAGCCAAATTAAAAAGTAAAGACAGTGTTGAGCAGAATCCAACAACGGTACCTGTCAATACACGTAGAAAACTGACTAGTGGTGAAATTAATCTAGCCAAAATTATGTTTAAAGAATCAATAGATTATACAAAAGTAGAAATTATCCGTGGTGGCCTGTTGTCAATCCCAACAAGAAGCAAAAATGCCATGACACCCTTTGGTAGCATACATTTACCTAATGAGGATTATGATAAAGTTAAAGACTTTTCAATTGATAAAAAAGCAACAAATAAAATATGGTTTATCCATGAAATGGCGCATGTATGGCAATATCAACTAGGCTTAAACGTAGCTGCTCGTGGTATCGAAATTGGCATAAGAGGCGGCTATAGTGATGCTAAAGCTTACGATTATGATTTAGTCTGTGACGATCAAGGCAAGAATTTTAATCAGTTTAATTTTGAACAACAGGCTGAAATTATCAGTCATTACTACGATGCTTATCATCTACCACTTCAAGGACATAACTATCCAATTCTGCATAACAAAAATGTCATGCAAAAATTTGCTTTAAAAAATGTTCTGAAAGATTTTCTTGCAGATCCATCTAACAGTGAATTGTTATCAAAGAATTATGGTGGAATTTATTATCATCAAGAACCAAAAAGGTATTAATCATGCATAAATATTTATTCTTAGCCTTTTTATATCTTCCATTCCATGTTTCGGCCACTTCATCCCCATATAGAGGTGGTGAAGTGAGTATTGAACTAAAAAATAATAAACCATGTTTTTATATTAATGATACACAGCAAAAAGGTATATTTAACCTCGTCATACTTAATTTATCTCAAGATAGTACGGAATCTTGGATTTATGAAAATCATTTTGAAAATAACTATCCGACAAAAACCAATTGTATTCTTCTTACAGAGAAAAATTTTAATAACTTTAAAGGTTTAAAAGAAAATACACCATATAGTGCAACATTGGGTGGGGTGAAAAAAGCTTACAACAAAGATTTTTGCGTTAAGAAAAGTTCAGGAAAACTTGTATTACAAGAAGTCCAAGGGACCAAGTGCACAGATATAAAGCCAAGTTTTTGGGAAAACATAAAGAACTTTTTTAAATAGTTTTTATTCGGATGCTTTTTTATAGATCTCCCCTGGGCAACTCAAAATACAAGATAAACCTTGAATTTTAGGATTCTTTATTTCAATGTTACCGAGCAGCTAATTATGATAAAACAGAGTTTAAAATTCAGCCTTGTATTGACTATAGGTATTATATTAAATGCATGTAGCCAAGGTCCACGTCCATTAGAGTTAACAATTAAACAAGATAATCTATGTGCATTTACGGACAATACTAGAACTTTTTATGGTTTTGATAATACATTTTTAATTTCCGTGGGTAAGATTGATTATACAAAAGAGTTTGAAAGTACTTACGAAAAGCTGTATAAAAATGCCCCACTCCCAATAGATGAAAAAAACTGTGTTCTAATACCTTTTAAAGAGATTGAAAAAAATGTTGCTTATGACGTTATTTTAAATACTAATAAATACTTTCAAGCAAATGTCTGCTTAATTGAGCATAACAATAATTTATCGATTAAATACGTTGACCCTGGTAAATCTACCTGTGACTAATCCAAGTTCTATATAAAGCCCTCCTCAGAGGGCTTTAACACATATCCCAACATGGACATTACTATTGATCGTATGCGCTGAACATCCTGACAGTAAGCACAAAACTAAAACGCTCACAATCAATGATGACCATGAGCGTTTGCAATGATGAACTAGTTTGTTATGCGATTCGATTGTTGATCCAGCCATAAAAGAACTGCTCCTGTGTAGGGTTACGTTCGCATATTTCGATATAGCGTTGCCCTTGCATGATATTGAGCACTCGGATTAAGACCTTTTCACCTTCTTTCCCGCGTTTGGCCATAAAGGTTTTCAGGGCATTCAAAGTGGCTGATCCATAGATTCCATCAATTACTAAATCTGGCCATCCGCCTTTACCTTGATTGTTCAAAAGATTTAAAGCACGTTGCAGTAATGGTTTGGCAAAGCCCGTCCCACAGTTGACACCTGTATCGAGTAGTTCTTCAGCCACGGCGTTACTAATCAGATTGACTTGATCAAATCGTGGTGAGATCCAATACTGTTTTCGATATATGTCTTTGGCCACACTTAACGGCAGATCTCGCATGTGACCTTTAAATCCACTCGCACGTGCGACCACTTCAGTGATACCAAACTTGGTCGCACCTCCCCGATCTGCGGGATTATTTACATAACCACCTTCACGCTTAATTAATTCTTCAAGATATTGTTCGATGTTCATTTTGCTTTCCTTTAGGCAATAAAAAACCGCCTTTCGGCGGCATAGGTTGTACTCGTAGCTCATTTCAAAGCTAAAATTATGGCGATAACAACAATACCGATTACCAACCCCAAATTTGTGATTGCTTGCATTAGCCCCGCACGATCTGCGCCTTTTTCGCTCATTTTTCCATCTACCTTTAATTCAGATTTTGATGTATGCTTATGCATAGAGACATTTCCCCTTTGCTTGTGGGTTAAGTGGATTTGAAAACCCTAGTGTTGGCGCACTGGGGTTTTTGCTTTTTAGTGCATATATCCTCATTGATCTCCTCGTTTGTTTATTGATAAAGCAACGATAAGAAAAAAAGTCTTTCCGTATTAGGCGGAAAGACTTCCGTTTACTTTTCGACTTGTATGCAAAATTTAAGCGTTAATGAGGAATTGCACCTAATACAAAAAAACCGCCAAACGGCGGCATCAATTAAAAATTATCTTTGAAGTCCTTTACTTCCTTCACTACTTCAAAAATTGTTGAATCCTCTCGTTCATTCACATAATTAAAAGTCCAACGAATGATTGCCCATATTGGTAAACCTGATGCGAAGAACAAACCACCTAAAGCACATAGCCCTGCCCAAGTTGTTGCATAATCATGTAGTCCAAAATGCTGGATGATGAAACCACCTCCTGCGATACTTCCAACTAAGGTAGTGATTAAACTCACCACCCACTCGCTACGTGATCGAGGCATTCGCGTCATAATCACCACAAGATACCCCAGTGCAAATGCCAAGGCTGCAATGACCATCAGAAACCACATGCCATACATTTTTATTGCTGTAGCTACTCCAACACCGCTACTTACTGGCTCTGCCATTTTTCATTTCTCCAGATGTAAAAAACCGCCTTTCGGCGGCTGTTGATTCAGACATAATCTTTATCGTTTAAGTAATATTGATCAGTGTAGTTTATTGCAGTGATTGAAGACTCAGCACCTCCACCAGACTTTTCAGTAATCAAAAATAGATCTCGCTTGCTGTGCATGTCGGTCGTAACCAGATAGGTTGAACAACTGATATTCCCCTCATACTCAATAACAAGCTGCGAAGTCGGTGCACGTGCTAATAAGACTTCTCGCTCATGGCCTCCTTGTGTCACATGAACAACGTCCACTTGGCCATTTGGCAATTGAAGATGAATGACATAACTTCCATCTTGTTCTAGTACACACGGCTGTGACAACGTTAAATAGAGCCCATCTTGGTCAATGACAGATCCTGAACTAATTAGCATCGGACGCGTATCATCAGCAACAAGAATTAAGTCATTCCGAGTGACAAGATCAGCTTCACTATAAGCAGAAAATTCGACAGTTTTCTTCTGATAAAGCAACTTATTCAAAGCTCGATGCGCTAAAAGCATCGCTTGCTGAAGATTGGTGATGCCTTTAATTTCCAACTCTCGCGCATTGACCACATTATCATTAGGTAACTTGATTTCTGATTCAGACCAGGAATCAGTCGGATCGATCCATTTGAGTTTTACCCCATCATAGTCTTTGTTTACACCAAAGTTGACAGAACGCTTCTCGCTTTCAGGTTTTTTATTCCTGTGATTGAACAATAAAGTCGGTACTTGTTGCGGCTTTTCAAATACAAAGAAAACTTGATTTGATTCACGGCGCGCATCACAAAATACGGCATTCGCAATCGTTGTAAGTGTCTCTTCATAGGACATCTTGGCATCATCAAATGTATAGTTAAACTGAATCGGCACACCAAAATAAGCATCAATTTCATCAGCAACCGCATAGAGATTAGCGACATCAAGCGTGCTTATATCTCTACGCCCAATTAATTCATCGGTCGTAATCGCACAGACAATGTCAGCAAAATTACTTGTCGGGATTCTCTCTACTGACTTAAAGCCCGTTCGATATGTAAAAAGCTTACGTGTGGCGATACAGTTCAACATGCGGTTTTTAACGCTGGTTGCTTCATTGGTGCCAATTGTTTTAGTACGAATGATCGTTACATCATCATAACTAAGCTTGCTTGAAACTGAACATGCGTAAACAGATTTGAGTTTTGCTTCACGTATACGCTGAATAACATTTTTAGCCCAAACTTCAGGCTCTTTCTTGATTCTGAAACGAACGCCATCCGTAAAATTATGACTTAATTGGATTCTACTTGAGTAACCAAAACCGACGATGGTATTGTCATAAGTCCATTCGACATGCTCAGAAATTGGACCAACTGGAACACCTGCAACCACTTCTTGATACTGAATCGTCCAACCAACTGACTCATTGTAATAGTTGCCTTTCCAGCCGATTAAACGTAAACCTTGAGGAAAGTAAATGTTGAAAATGAGTTCTTGAATGTCGTTGTAATCAATGTAATACCAACCAAGCCAACTTGATACAACTTTTCTCAGATGAATATCCGTTTGTCCAATGCTAATTCCTTGTAATTTATCCCACTCAGGTTGCAAAGTTGTTGGAACTTCCAAGTCTATATAGTTTATGCCAACAGCAAGAACTGAAGGATACTCACCACCCACGTCAATTGAATCAGCATTTTGTTGTAGTATTCCAGAAAAGAAAGCAGACTTTTCATCTAGATCTACAATCAATGACCAATTTGAGTTTACTAATTCAGGATCAACCAAATTACAAATATATCCATCAATCACCTGCGTGATACTTGATACTTGATAAGTACCAGATAAATTCAGATCATCAAGCATAAGTGATGTAATTTGCAGTGACTTAAAGTTAAGACTATCCAATACTTGAGTAGTTTGAATATGGAATTCACCCGTGCTTTTAGGAACTGATTCACTTGAAATATTCGCATTCGCTACACCTATCTCTGACATGTTGAGAAGCAAGGTATTACCAATCTGAAAATAATCCCGCATATCAATCGCAGGATTAAGTGTTTGCAATCTATTTGGATATTGAGCTGTGAGTTGAAAATCTACATCCAAGTTTGTTATATCTTCACTACCCTCATTCAATGACTGGCCATTGATCGCTGTACACATCTTCGCAACTAATGGATTTTCTGTAAAAGCATTTCCTATCTGAATTTGTGGTGTACCAATGATACTGGTATTTGGTTCATAGATTGAACATGCTGATCCTGCAATTGTAGATAAGGTGGTGTCACCGTCTTTAATGTCTTGAATGTGATAAAAACCACGACCTAAACACATCAATGATTCTTCAACTTCTTGCTTATCTACGTAGTACACAAAACTTGGTGCGATCAAGTCAGGAATTGCTTTTACTTTTCCATAAATGTCAGCAACACGTTGACCGATTCGCTGTTTATTTTCACGACTAGTCAAATCATTATTGCTTGAACCAGCATCTGAAGATTGATTCTTAAGTGTTGGCACTTTCACTAAAGCATTAACAATAGAACCAAATATTTTAACGACAACATAGTTCACTGCTGAAATGATGTCTCCAGCATGACAAACAATATGAAATTGATCCTCTGGTCCAGCGTCTAGCAAATTTAATGCTGTAAATTTATCAGTTGGAGTAACATCATTTTCCACACAAGGCGTATTCTTATAAATTCGTGCTTGCGGAAATCTTGCTTTGATTTCAAGGAAACGCTTTAAAACATTATCTGTCTGCTCAAGCGTAATCGTACTCGCATCAAGCGGATCTTCATAAATCTGTAAGTGGCTCATAGTATCTAAATCTCGTGTAAAAGCATTTCAGACTACGCATTGATAAATATTGAGTGCCGGATTCATTCAAGTGCAAAACCTTGCCGCAATAAAAAAGCCCTACGTGATTATTTCCCGTAAGGCTTGTCATAAGGACAATGCAACCATGTATAGGCTCTTTTATGTGTTTATTGCGAATGACTGTCTGTCTTGATGTCTGAATGGAATCATTTAGCGAAGCTGTCAAACCAATAAAGCTTTTTGAATAATCTTGATCTAGCAACTGTCTAGCAGCATCAATTACGAAATGAACACAATGATAATTTTGGACGTTGTATTGCTTTTCAAACAATGAAAACAATTGCTTATGCTGAACACTCATTTACTCAGCTCTCTATCTAGTAAAAGCCTACTAAAGTCGGGAAATTCTCTTTTGAAAAGAGCAATCCCGTACCAACTTCATTAAGCTGCTCTGCTTCAGCTTCAAAAGTCGTCCCCTGGTAGTCATTGTTCTGACTTGTGATTTCTAGGTGATCGATCTGCAAAATTGGATTTGCTAAATCAATGCTTGAATATGCACGATAAGTCACTAGTGGTCGCTCAAGTGATACTTGCTCAATAATTTGATCAACAAGGTCAGGAATAACTTTACCCAGATCCCCGACCGTTATTGATAGCTTCTGATCAAGATCATCACTGACACTGCCGCGATCTATTTTTAAAACAGCATATTCATAGAAAGTTGGCTGGCCACTTTGAATGACGGTTACACCTTCAGAAACATTGGTCACATAGCGCAATGGTTTTGGCCACAAACTATGTTTAATCTCGATACACTCAATCAAATAAGCATTATCTGGACCGTATAAAAAACTCTCAAGCTCTGACATTCCTTGACTCCGCTATTGCCTGAATCGTCGATTTATCAAATTCATTATTCAAGATAAATAACTGGGCACTTACTTTAAAAATAGCCCCAGTCTTAGACATTGAGATACTGTCATGTATGAAATGCGCTAAATACTGGCTGAGTGGCCGCCGATCTAAAACGAGATCTACATAGAACGGCTTACGTTTATGCTGCCAAATCCGAAAAAATGACATGAAATAATCAAAATCTTTTTCTTTCAAATTGAAATTGATCGACACAACATTTTCTATATTTTCAAATTGAGTTCTCAATGCATCTTCATTCAGTCCCTCAGCTTTGATGACATTATTTCCGAATTGAACACTGTAAGATGCCTGCAGTGGGCATAGATCCAGATAATCAAAACGCAATGCTTTATTTCGAGCATCGACATACATCTGATCTAAAAACAGATCAAAACCGTTCATGATCTTTGTAGCAAACCCAAATCTATTATTCGTCATCATTCCGATTTGAATGAGTACCTGTCCAGCCCCAAGCTCATACTCAATTTGATAACGATCTCGTTGCAATCGAATACATAGTTGCTCAGCTTTGATATATGCAAAAATCACATCCGCATTTGCTGAATAAATTGTGCGGTGATCATCAAGGGATAACTGTGGAGTAATGATCAAACTGCCGAAACTCGTTGTCACATGATCTGCTGCTGCGGTGTCATACCACCATAGAAACACTTCATTATTGACCACATAAGTCACAACAGGGCGCATATTTAAATCAAATGCAAAGCTTAATGCTGTTATATCAGCAACAGTGATTAAGTCATATGCGACTTGATCAGCTTTAGCTTTGATGACTCCACTCTCATAAAAACAAGTCCATAACTTGGCTTGCAAACCCTGCGATGCATCATATAAATCAATACCACCCCATTCATAATCAATCAGCTCATCAATACGATTAGGCACTAAAAAAGCAGCGTAAACGCTGCTTGTTGATAATGCATTATTCGGCATCATGGCGTATACCTATCCCATGTTAGCTCAAACATATATCTTAGTGTTTGCTGATTACTCTTTGGAATTGGTGGATCAATATCCCATTTGTAACCGATCAGCGCAGACGAATCTCCTTTAGACAACAAGTTTGCAATCGGAATCAGGATGCCCTTGTGATCCCAATCATTTCCCTCATTCAGACCCAATGTAAATAAACCAATTAAAGCTCTGTTATTTGGTCTTGATTGGGACATGCTTTTGGTTACAGCACCTGTGGTATTTGGATATGATGTATTTAATGGATTTACTGAATTTGCCATCACTCTTGCTGCTAGTAATGGCAAATCTACACGAACAGACGCTACTGACCATGCTATACCATTATTGTGAAGTACAGCATTGCCAGCATAGTCATGTGCACTAACTACTTCGTCAAATTTGTTGAGTAACTGAAATTGACCTGAGAAATTTGTGGATGGATAAACACGTAGCTCAACGAGAACATCTAGTATCTCATCTGCTAGAACCGTGATTGACGTAGGGTTGCCTGAACTATCTCGAATCAAAGCTCTGTTAAACAAAGAACCTGCACCATTACCAAGCCCTACCTCAGACAAGTTTCCAGCCGAAGCTCCAAGAGGAAAACGGAATGTTCTTTTGCAAAAATAATAATAAGGTAAAGCGGATACCTGCAATCCCGATTGATCGCTACCTTGTGTTGTACTTGTTCCAGCAATAGCATTATCTAAACTAACTTGAGACGGAACTGGTGCAGAATTCCCCGATCCAACCCATACATGAGAGATTGCTGCACTACCAACTCCAGCCATCGCGTCAAGTCCTGCATCAAGAACCAAATTATCACTCCACGCACTTTCGCTTAATCTTTGTTCATCAGACTTTCTAACAATAAGCTTAAATCTCGCGCCAACTTTTATATTCGTTTTAAATAACATATTAAATCTCCTCAATATACTTGGCACTTAACACAATGAATTCCGATTGCATCAGATCAGCATTTGTCTCATGCGTAATTAACACATCTTTGATCACTGCATTTTTGACTGAAAAAGCAGACTTAATTTGATCGATAGGTTCATAAGGCAAAGTTGTATAAGTGATTTCAGACAGATACTTTGCATTTCTGACTGAAAAATCTGATTTAACTTGATCAACAGGTTCGTAAGGCAAAGTTGTATAAGTGATTTCAGATAAATACTTTGCATTTTTGACTGAAAAATTCGTTAAAAGATTCTCATTGCTCAAAACTGGATCGAATGTTCTTGGATTTACTGGAAGAGCACTTGATTTAATAGAATCATAAAAAAACAAGGGGTACGGCTTTGAAGTCAGAATCTGCACTTCAGAAGTCACCACAACAAGCTGCGCCGAGACTTTAAAAATCTTTCCGCTTAACTCATTAAATGAGAAAGAATCAGGCACAAACTGAGCGATATATTCTCTAAACTCGCTGTCCTCAATAATTAAAGACATTAAAAAAGGCAGCGGATTAAGCTGCCAATTTAGATAAAATGCCCTGAAATATATGAAGTCATCTTCTCGAAGCGTAAAGGCCACATCTACAAGATGTTTTTTTGCGTTTTTAGTTTGAACATATCGACCAAATCCACCACGTAAAGTTATTCGTTCAACTGATGTACCGTACTTGACCGAATAGCTTGATTGAAGTGGGCATAGATCAAGTTTATTCATCGCACACGCCCTGCTGCTATGTTGTTTCTGACCTGTTTTGACTCAAATGAGTTCGCTTGGTTGAGATTCGCAAAGCCTTGTTTTACTTCATCCCTTGCAATCTGCCTAATTCGTACATCTAAAGAGCCATCTCTATTTTCAGTTACATCAGCGGTAGTGCCTGGTAGTGTATAAACGTTAATATTTATCCCTTCACTAGGGCGAATTGGATTTGATAAAAAACGTTCCTTACCTATCGGTCCACCTGTCGCAAATTTCTGGGGTAGCATGCCAGTACGGTTAATGTAGTCAAGATTTGCTAATCCTAACTTTTCAACAGCGGCAGCACGAAGCATATATTCACCATTAGATGCCCAAATCGGAATATCATCACTCGTACCTGTTCCCTTCCCCGTAATATGCCCACCAGTGGCAAAGCCCTGTAAATTCATTGATCTAATTTGTGCGGCCTGACCAAGTTGAACTGCTAAAGCACCACCAGCAACAAATGGAGCAATGTATGGACCGATCATTGGAATTGCTGAAACAGAGTTATAAACATTCGAGAACGTTTCAGGGGCATTTAGAAGAACTTTTGAAAGTGCAAACATCTTGGAAGCAATGAACATAGCCTTATAACCTGCTGATTGTTCACCTAGTAGCGAACTCATCAAATCCGCCATACCAGCTGTCGTATTTGCTGCATCTTGCACACCCAAGGCCGCTTTAGCTCGATAGTACAGGCTTTCACTTTCAAGCATTTTTTGTTGATACTCTTCTTGAGTAATTAACTGCCAATCCAAAGCAGCTTGAAATGCTTCAGACCGTTGCGCTGCCGCTTGCTCAGCTGCTGTATCTATACCTGCCGCACCCCAATAAGCATATAAAGTAGAATCACGCCCCTGTGCAGAATCAATGCTTTCAGTGATTCGAGATGCACTAATCAAAGCATCACGCTCATCTTTACTTAACTTGCTATTCAAACGGATCTGTTGACGCTCAAACTCATATTTGGCAGCAATATTCTGCATCTCAGTTTGAAATGCTTGAGATGCATCGTTTAAACGCATGTTTTGCTCAAGCTGCAACCAAGCCATTGTTCGAGTATGTTTTTCTTGCAGTGCATTCAAATACTGTTGTTTTTCAGCAGTATTTATATCTGTTCGATTTGCGATGATTTGCTGATCAATAATAAAAGTCGCTTTGGCTTTAGCTTCTTCATTTACCTTATGTTCTTGAAGTTCAAAAGCCTGCTTCATCTTATAAAGAACTTGCTCATCTTCAAATCTAGCTTTTGCAGCAGATAAAAATTGACTACGTAATGCTGGAGAAAAATTAGCATCATTGATATCAGAAATAACGCTCTCATAATCAAGCTTCATTCGTTGAATATCTGAAGAAAACTCATAAATTAATGATTTTCTCAAATAATATTGTTTCTCTAACAATCTATTAAGCTCAGTTTGAGCCTTCGATTGTCGATTAGTCGCATCACTAGATTTATTCTGTTTATCAACCCATTCATCAAGACCGTTGGTTACACCAGATTGAGTTTTAGATAACTCTTTCAAGCTAGCCATTTGTTTTGCTGTTGAAGCGTCATTGCCTTCCCACATTTTATCCATGCGTTCAGCCGCACCGATTACAGTATTATGTAAATCAGACTTTATTTCCGTTGTAAGTGCACCGATTTCTTTTCTAGCATCATAAGCAGCTTTAACCAATCCGATTGGATTCATTTCATACCAATTTGCTTCACTAAAAATCGCTCCACCAACAGCAGCCATTCCACCCAGTGTTTTACCTACTAGCTGAATCGCTGTCACCGCACCAATCGCTACCGAGGCAACACCTTTCAACGATTTTGCGACACCATCTGCAACTTCGGTAAATTGCAGACCTTGTTCTGAACCACTAAAGAATGCTCCTGCTATATCTACAAAAGCAGGAATAACAGCTTGCATAAGTTGGTTTTTTGCTCCACGCAACTGCAAATCTAATAGATATACTTGCTCTTTTAAAATCTTTGATGATGCAATCGTTTTTTCATTCATCACTAAGCCAGCACGCTCAGCAGCATCTGAATAAAGTTTCATTCCTTCACCACCATTGATCAACAATGGGATAAGGTCTGTCATGTCTGATGCCATGCTTTCTAAATAAAATGACATCTGTTGTTGTGTTACACCTGCTTCTTGCATCTTATCGACATAAAGTTGCAAAGCATCTGGACCACTTAATTTTTGCATTTCTATTGCAAGTTTTTTGGCCCCAGCAGCACTACCCTCGGTTTTAGTGGCAATCTGCTCAAAAAAGTCTACCGCCTCCCCAGAACCAATCGTTGTAAACTCTCCCAGTTTCTCATTGAAATCTTTCAACATGTCAGAGAGTTTTTCTTGCTGGATACCATAGGCAGCAGCACCTACCGCCATCTTTTGAAACTCTTGGGTTGATGAGTTTGCTCGCAGTGCAAATTTCTCAAGCTCTACTGCAGTTTGTGCTGTTTGATATGCTAGGCCAGCCAACCCAACAATAGCACTCGCTGCTACAGCACCAACAACATTGCCATAGGTATTAACTGCACCACGCATTTTTTTAAAGGCTGAGTCTGTTGAACTTTCAGCATTTCGCAAACCTTGTGTAAATGATCCTGTATTTGCAATAAGATTTAATGTCAAAGTACCAAGATTGATCGCCATACTTTTCTCCAGACAATAAAAAACCGCCAACAGACGGTTCACTTTCATCGAAATCCATTTTCCATAGCCTCATCCAAAGAGATCTCAATTTCTTTAGGTTTATCCTCATGTGGCATAAAAAGAGCAGGTTCGAGATAATCTTCCTCTTTCACTTTGCCATTGTGATAAAAGGCCATGAAACTTCCAAAAGCCTGCTCAATACGGCGACCAATAAATAGAGAACCGCGTCTTTCGCGATAGGCTCTCCACATTTGAAACTCGGCATTGCTCAGGTTTTGCTTGGCTTCTCCAATGGTGCTTCCACCGATTCCATTGATAACGAGCTCGCACCAAAATTCATTTTCTGAGAACTCTTTGTCCGAGACTTTCCCGAAAAATTATTGACCTCACTGGAAACGGCATATAAAGCATTAATGAAATTAGGATCTGAGCAAAGAACATCATCGACAGAACTAAAGAAAAGCTTACCATCTAAATCTTCACAAACTGAACCTAACAACTGTGCAGCCTGTAATTGTCGATGATCCACAGCCTTTACCTTTGAGTTTTCAATATTGTCGTAGTCAATATCCCACTCGATGGCCTTTGAAGTTTCAGATGTATCATTAAAGCTAAGTTTTTTGATAAACACCTGACCTTCTAAATCTACCGATTCCCCCAAAACGATTTCACTATTACCCGTTTGTTCACGTAGGAAATCAATATTTTCATCATCGGCAATGACCGTCCATGAAACTGTACGCTTAACAGGTGCACCAATTTTGGTGACACGCTTAAGATCTTTAATACTTTTCATGATTATGGTCCAATAGTACGAATTGTTTCTTGGACTGAAGAACGGCGTTTCAGTGGGAATGAATATCCAACATGTTGTCCTTTTTCAAAAGTTGGTGCTGCACGTTTAAGATAACCATCAAACTCCCACCATGTACGTGTTGTTGGTAATGTTACCGCACCTCCAGTCACCGTTGGTCCATCAGTACTGTGTGAAGAGCCTAGATACCAGTGTACTGTTTGCTTTGGATCTGTTTTAGATAAAGCTAATAATTGAAGATGTGATGAGTTTTCATCATCAAAATCAATTGCAAGTGAACCTTCACCTGGTGTGACCTGACCTGCATCACTATCAACCTCATCTGAATCAAGACACGTTACATCCACATCTTCTTCGCTGTCCTGGCCTAAATCAATTGTTTTTGCACAGACCACTGGAACGATTGCAGTTCCATCAAAATAAAATACTTGGGTTTTTTGAACTTTAATACGCGCCATGAGTAGCTACTCCTCAAACAATAGGCAATAAAAAACGACCATTTAGGTCGCTATCTTTAAATAAAATCTCTAGGCCTCAATCAACCAGCCACATGTGAATGTCCCTCTGTAAATACCAGGAACACCTGAACCAATATTAGGAAAATTATTAATAATGCTGTGATGCTTTAATACATTTCGCACTGCTTTAAATACATTGTCTCTGTCTTGTTCAGTCTGAGCATAAACATCGATTTGTATTTCAATACTGTCGTCTACCGCAGGAACATCTACGTTATCGATAGCATGGCCACTGATTAAGGTCCACACAACATAAGGATATTGCACTCCCTCACTTGCCAAATCTCGATAAACTCGCAACACACCATCACTACCCTTTAATAACGCTGTAACAGATGGTGCATCATTCAGAATTGTGCGTATTGGAATCATTGGATTTTCCTCAACTCCTCATCTATACCCGTCATAAAATCAACTGAAAATGTTCGAGTAACAACTTCAATATTGTTATCCAATGCTGGGCGTAGAAATGGAACAGCCATTGAGTACCTGGTACCTAACTCCACATGCCACCAATACGAAGTATTGTTGGGAATCGATGTGTAATAAGGGTTTGGTACACGCTCATTCTCACCATTTGCTTTGTTTTTGCGAATCATATTTTTATGTATGCGCCAAAATTCAGTACCTCCTTTCACACCAACTCGCATCCGCACAGAATTTCTATCTTTAGATTTTCCAGCTCGGACAACGATATTTTTTGAGATTTGCTCTGATGTTTCAGGATCATCAATTAAACTTGCATTTGCAACAGCAGCATTCTTGACCAGTGTCATGGCTTTACGAGCCGAACGAACTGCCATTTTTTTAGCTATCTGAGGGTTACTGAGTTGATTAAGTCGTTTAGAAATCTGCTTGTCACCACTTAACTCAAACTCAACTATATCCATTCTATTAAACCCTCACTTAATTCAATCGTGATGTAAGTTTTACGGTTGTGCAAATCTCGTTTGGGTTCACCATTGATTTGATAATATTTATTATCAAATAAGATACGCATAGAGCTATCGATTGCTGCTGTCTGAGCACTATAGCGAATCATAGCGCGAGCCTGTAACGTTGAACCAATAGATTGAGCTTGCAGCCTATCTTTAGTTGATAGATCCCGTACATCCGCCCAAACAGTGCAATATTCAACCCATCCCTTAATTAAATATTCAGGGTTATTGTCGTCTTGCGTTTCAACATACTTTTGAATAGTGATACGGTGCTTTAATTTCCCAAACTCCATAGATCACCCCATATTTAAAAATCGATGTCGATTCCAAGCCCATGTTGTTGATTTCGGTAATAACTCCATGTTACCTGTTGCTTCAGGATTTTCATGCCAATATCCAATTAAGGCTAAAGCACCCTGAATAATGAAAGGCGATACATGTATTCCATTAGTGACATCCTCAGGAATTACCTCACCAACTTCATACAGTTTTCGATTAGTTACTTCTTCAAATGCAGAAAGCGAAGCATCTATTAATAGTTGAAGATCTGCATCCTCATCTTCGCTATCAATTTTGAGCCGCTGCTTCACCTGTTCCAGTGTCAAAATTGGCATTTTTGCTACCACCCTTTTTTAGTACAGCGACTTTAAGTTGGTGAATGGCCACATGAGCCACACGATCATCAACCATAAATTCACCTGGTACGAACTCTACAACTTGATTACCGTTATCGATTGCAATCTTAAATTTCTCTTTAACCGTAATAATTGGCATTTAAACTCTCCAAAAAAGAAAGCCTCTTAAAAGAGGCTTTCTGTCAAAAATTAAGCTTTCAATGCTAATACTTTCAGTGCATTACTGTCGGTTAACATACCGCCTGTACGCTTTGTGGTGTAAAAACCAACAAAAGGTTTATTAGTAAATGGATCACGAAGGATACGAGTTCCCATACGATCAACAATGGTATAACCACGTTTGAAATCACCAAACAAAATCGCATTAGCATCCACTTCTGCTTCTGGCATGTCATTGTTTTCTTCAATCTTATAACTTAACAAAGTTGAAGGTTGACCGGCTTGTAAACCTGGTTGCCACAGGTAATTGCCCTCATTATCTTTCAATTTACGGGCTTTAGATTGCGTTAAATTCGTCATCATAAAAACAGCATTTTGACGGAATCCAGCTTTGATTGAATAAATCAAATCAATTAAGTTATCACCATTAAAAGTACCTGGCGTGCCAGAACTCAACTGCTGAATCGTTCCAAATGGGCGATCTTTATCATTGGTATCAGAGAAAGGATTTGCCAATATACCTTTTGGTTTGTTGGTACCATTACCCATCAAGAAAGCCAAACCTTCTTTTTCCGCAAACTCTCTTGCAACTTCACCTTGAATCCATGCTTCAACGTTAAAGAACACATCATCTAAAGATGTCTGAGTTGCTTGAGGATTAGCATAAATCTCACCCATAGTTGCCATAATTTGAGCCAAAGTTGGCGTACCAGTTGCTGGACGTGCATCTGTTTCTCCAACCCAACCACTACCAGCTCCACCTAAATTAACTAACTTCTTATAATCAGGCGTGCTTACGGTAATTTGATTACATACTTTTCGCATTGGACTTTCATCATGTAAAAGCTCCAATAACGTACGGTCTAAATCTTCAGGAACTGCATAACCACCATCCGCATCAACACCCACCTGCACCGCTTTTTGTTGCAATTCGGCAAGACCATCGTCATTACCCTTACGTAAGAATTGTAAAAAGCCTGTTTTATGTGCTTCAACATCCCCACCGCTTGGTGTACCAGGTCGTTTTGCTTGCTTGATTTCTTTTTCAAGCTCGGCTTTTAAGCTATCTAACTCACCCAATTTTTCATTGAGTTTATCCGTCTTTTCTTCTAACTTAGCTTTTTCAGCTTTAATCGCTTCAAGCTCTTTGTCATTTGACTTTTTGAAATCTTCAAATGCACCTTTTAGATCAGCTGCTACTTCTTCAATATCTTTCTTTTCGATACCCATAATTATTTACCTACGAAAATGGATTTTAAGGACTTAAGTGATTGAAGCGCATCTTCTTGATCAACCTCTCGCTGCTCTAATGCGCTGTAGCCTTTGGACATGAATCCTTTAGCTTGTGAACGTGTAAAACCCAATGCCTCTCGCAGGGCTTTTTCCACTGTTGACGGCGGTGGAATCTCGCCTTTTTGAAGTGATGCTTTCACCTCGGTAATCTTTGCTTCAGTATTTGCGGGCATAGTCACAATAGACACTTCCCACAGATCAATTTCTTTAAGTAAAAATGCACCTTTTGCTGAGTCATATTCCCAATCTTTCAGCATGTAACCAATCGACATTCCTTTTACACTGCCTGCCCTCATATGAGCATGTGCACGCTTGGCCAATGGGTCATCATCAATGAGTAAACGACCACGAACAAAAAGCCCGTAATCATCCTCTTTCATTTCTGTGAATGGTCCAATTGGCTCTGCCATTTGGTGTTGCCATAGGACTGAAGGTAAATCCTTTCTTTCAGCCCAACGTTCGAGAGACTTTTGGAATGCACCTCGGACAACGATATCGCTGTAACTATCAATGACATCAAAAACAGATGCATATCCTTCAAACTCACCTGTTTCAGAAACAGATTTAATTTTTAGCGGAACATTTAAATATTTAACTTCCATCTTTACCCTCTTCTGGATCTGTCGTCATATTCATAGGCGTTAGATAAACATCACCACCATCACGAGGGTCCATATCCTCTAACTCTCGTACATCATTCGGACTGAGAAAGCCCCATTGGATACCTTTGCCATAAGATTCATAACGTGATTTCAAATCACCACGTAAAAGTGCTCCAGCATTAAACTTTGCATAATATTTTTTGCGCTCATCTGGCTTGATCAGACCAACTTTGATACGTGACTCAATCCGTGTCATGTAAGGAACAAGTGAATAGTTCACAAACGACATGCCCATATGCTCAATATTATTAAGCGTCATTTTTTCCATCATCGCGGCTAGATGAGGCGGTACACGATAAAGACCGCAAATTTCATTCTTTTGGAAATTACGGGTTTCAAGAAATTGAGAGTCTTCAAAATTTAATGCTGTAGGTTTCCATTTCAACCCTTTTTCAAGGATTAGCGGCCGATAAACATTTGCTAATCCAGTGTGATTTTCAGTGAACTCTGTCTTTAATCGATTAAATGCATCATCTGTTAGTGATTCTTCCGTTTCCAAAACACCAGAAGTAACAGCACCATTTTTAAAAAGATTAGACGCATGAGCTTCTAGGTCTAATCCTAAAGAAAAGCACTTTCTCGCATATGCAACAGGATTCAATCCATTCAAACCATCCAAAGTGAACAGTCGAACATGCCAAATTTCATCCTGAGTCAAAACACGTACACCATCTTTAAATGAAACGTGGTACTCAACTGTCCAATCATCTTTAAGCTTTGGCGTTACTGTTGAGGGATCTATTGGTAATAACTCAACAACCTGACCCAAGGCGTAGACCTTATAAGCGTAAAAATTACCTCGAAGGCATAAACACACCATTAACAGCTCCCAAAATTCTTGAGCTGTCATAAAATCGTTAGGTGCTACATACAAAAGATCATGTAATTTATGCTCTTCTGCAGGGATCTTCTTTTTTCCCTCTCTTCGATAAAGTCTGCATGGCAACATCCCCATACTTTCAGCCAAAACACGAACACATGTAAAAACTGTTGCCAATTGCATTGCTCTTAAAGGCGTGACAGGATCACCCCCTGTTATATACCCAGCCCCAAAAATCCTCATCAAATCATCAGGGCTAGAAATAATTTGGGGAGTAGCCTTGATACCAAGGTACTCCCCAATTTTTGACATTAGACTCATTACAATCTTCTAACCCCGTGTTTTTCTATATGTTGAGATAAATTGGTTTCTTGCTTTTGGCTTGTTAAAGCTAAAACACGACTGATACCCATCAACAGTGCGACGGCACCATCAATCTTTTTGGCACTTTTCTCTTTACGAGGAAAATCATTTTCATTGGCATCTGGTTTACTTATTACGTTACCAATCATCCAGGATAAAATCGGATTTCCATCATGATGAAAGCGGCCAGAAGAAATAGCAGCGACTAGTTCTTTCATCGCTGGTGAAAACGTTTTCACATTCTTTGGGATTTTTACTGCCTCATATCCAGCCTCAGTAATATCTTTTGCTACCTGAAAGCCACCCCACTCATCATATGGAACTTCAGTGAGAGGTACTTTATTTGCATCATTAATCAAATCACTGGCCACAAGTGCAAAATCATTTTCAGAACCGTCATGAACTTCAAGAATTCCCATGTTCATCCACTTCTGATAACGATCAACCACCTGTTTTTCCTCGCCATTCATCACAGTGTCTTCAGGTAGATAAAAACGAGGATCCACACAGTAATAATGTATCTTCCCCTGTTCAATTCTGTAGAACAGATTGATTCGGGCACAAATATCAATCTTGGATGCCAAGTCAATTGGCATTAAACATGGAACAGTTAAAAAATCCTCAAATTTTAAATTTTTATCTGTACACGCTTGCCATTTTTCCATATTGAAATAAGCAGTACGTGAAGACACCCAAACATTTAAATGTTTAGTCTTGAAAGCA
The DNA here is from genome assembly GCF_003323815.1 of Acinetobacter haemolyticus. Taxonomy (NCBI): domain Bacteria; kingdom Pseudomonadati; phylum Pseudomonadota; class Gammaproteobacteria; order Moraxellales; family Moraxellaceae; genus Acinetobacter; species Acinetobacter haemolyticus. The sequence goes on along the minus strand of NZ_CP030880.1, from coordinate 1,380,117 downwards.
TTTTGTTTAGAGGCATTCTGTATTGCTCGGCGCTGCTGTGATTCTAGATAATCACCATAAACAGAAACGCCATAATTAGGATTAGCTTTAGCCAATACATTTGGATCAGTCCAATCATCTCCGTCATCAATGGTCCAGATCCAACCAAAAAGCTCATCATCGGGCACTGTGCCTAATAACATTTCCTGCACTCGACTGCGAAGATCGTAACAAGGACCTTCGATATCAAAACCTGCAGTTGTAATGGTAAATATCATAGGTTGACGGCGAGCACCCATACCTGTTTGCATCGTGTCATATAAAGCTGATGTCTGATGCTCATGAAATTCATCAACCACGGCACAGTGTGGTGACTGACCATCAGGAGGATCGCCAGTGATCGGCTCAAATACGGAACCCTCATCTGGTATTTCAAGGCTACCCGCATTAATTAAAATTCCTGCAGCTTCAATAAACTCAGGTGATCGTATGGCCATTAATCTAGCAGGTTTAAAAACCTCCCAAGCTTGCTTCTCTGTCGTCGCACCAGCATAAACTTCTGAACCGAACTCGCCATCATTCGCGAACATGTTGAGCGCAACACCAGCAGCAATCGCGGATTTACCATTCTTACGTGGGACTTCCCAATAACTCTCTCTAAAGCGTCGAAAGCCATCCTTTTTTCGTGTCCATCCAAAGGTGCAAGCTATCCCAAATTTTTGCCAAGGTTCAAGCGAGATTTTCATTCGCTTCATTGCCCACTCACCCTTGGTATGAGGTAGCAATTCGATAAAAGCGATCTTCTTTTCAGCTAATTTTGGCTCAAATTTATATGGAAATTCTTTCTTTTTAGCGTGAATTAAGTCATTTAAATGGCGCTGACAAGCTAATTTTACCCATTTACATGACGGGATTTTTCCAGAAACAACCTGCTTTGCCCATTTGTTTGCTATGTCAACGTTTGGGAAAGCTGTCATTTCTACCTCGTCACATATTCAAGACCTTTGCAAACGGGTTATCTTTTGGTTTGCCATTTCCACCAGTTAAACGGCTACGAGATGACGGATCTAAACCCAACAATGAACCAAAAGTAACCATCTGTTTTGATGCCTCATTCAACACAGTTAATGCTGGATTTTTGATAATGCTACCTTGATCAGTAGTGATAGTGACTCCAAACATAGCAACTTCATTTTGGGCTGAACGCCAGTTGTGGTAAGCAATACAGAAGGCTTCAACATTGTGCATATCAGTAATCCGAAGTAACTTATTTTTTAATAACTCAGGAATGACCGATCGCCACATCATAGCAGCATGTTCCATTGGAGAGATGTACTCAGGAACCTCAATATCTTTAACTTCAGAAAACTCTGGAGCATGAGTATTAAGTGGTCTTTTACCCTTGTTCCCTAATGCCTTTTTTGTCTCTTGAGGTTTTGGCTTTCTACCTCGTCCTGGAACAGTCGCAAGTCCACTCATTTGTCAATACCCTGAATTTTTAATTTCGCGCACGTAAAAATGTGACTTGGGGGGCGGTCATTTCAGACTAAATTTCTGAACTTTTTTGATCTCCCCTCCCATCACGGCGATGTTTTTGCTGTCTTCTCGCGCTGTTTTTTCTTTGTGGCACGACGAGCAAAGCGATTGGAGATTTACGATGTCATCTGTACCGCCATGCTCCTTGGCAACGATATGATCCACGTCTGTCGCTTCAACGATGTAACCATTGAGCGCACAACTCACACAAAGATAATCATCACGGCGCAATACCTGCTCACGTAGCAATCGCCATGCATGTCCATATCCGCGCTCTGTAGTTGATCCTGATCGTTGTGGGCGTTTGTTCCAGTTGCTTCGCTTGCTGGCGTGATCATCACAGTAGCCTTTCTGAGCTCTTGACTTAACAAGATTCGGGCATCCATATTCTCGGCATGGTCTTGACATCATTAGTCATCCAAAGATTGATGTTGATCCTCATCCTTTGACTCATCCGTAATCAAACATATAAGTTCTTGGATGTGATGGGATTGGTTAGTGTTGATCTGCACTAACTGCTTTATCGCTTTGATCAGTTCGTTTTGGTTTACGATCAGTTGGTTGTTTTGCTTTAGGATCTGGTTGTTTTGTTCCAACACTTGAGAGAGCTTCAATTGCTCGCTGGATAGAACTGATTGATTGTTTTGCTCGGTCATGTAGCCATTTCCTCCGTTGTTCACAACCCTGACAATTTACAAATTTCATAGATTGATCCTCGAATATGAAAAAGAAAAAGCCCCGCTATCACATCTGTGTTAGCAGGGCTTTGTGTGCCGTAATCCGTCCGGCAAGTAGTTCTTAAAGAGTTATTGCTGAGAAGCCCTTCTAAAGAGAGTCTTAGTCAAATCAGAAAAGCTTAAATGGTTCTTTCCCGATTCTTTTGCAATAGGCTTCTATTTGTACACGTAAAAATAAATTTTCGTTATTATTAAAGTTCAGAGATAGTTCATCAGCATCTCCTCCCCAGAACTCAACAACTTGATCAAGACGACTCTTTAAATGACATTCGATATGTGGAGTAAGATATTCAATAATTGCATATTCCATATTTTCGATCTTATTACCCATTAATTGATCTTTATTTTCGTTCTGGTATATAGAGAAACTAACAGTATCTAAAAACAAATAATCTGGAGTTTCCCCATTATAACTTTCATAACTTTTGATTGATTTTAATATCTTTTCTCTAATACTCATATTATTTTATTTTCCATAAATATCAAAAAACAGAAAAACCCATCACTTAATGAGCTTTAAATAAATTTAGTGAAGAATTAGCATAACTTCGCTCACTATAGCAGAAATATGCCATGCCCTTTGTACAAGGTCAAGTTTTCATTTTGTACTTATTGATAAATAATAGTTAAACAAATTTATTCTAATGATTGTTATTTATATAATAATTGGTTATCTTTCAACGTACTTAAACATTTAGAACTATTTCTTACATTTAAAAAACTTAGATGGTCTTTATATGGAACACCAAGATAAAACTCTAATATTAGATTCCCTACACATTCTAATTGCAAATAATGTTCTAGGATCAATTGCATATGTAAGTAGATTTAAAGGTTTTGTAGCAGAACTTGATTTTTTACCTTGGATGCGCTCAAGAAGACCGAATATTCCCGTTTTTACAGGTGGATACTTTGTTCCTAATCACTATGTTTCAAACTCTCTAATTTCACCTGTCTATTTTACTATTTGTAACTCTGCACCTAATGATTATATTGAAATCTATAGAAAAATCGCGCTAATTTCATGTCACAGAATGTTCTTCATTCAATGGGATAACTCTGTCCCAGTAAATCAATGGCCTTTAATTGATGTAATGAATACACAGTCTCCAATCCCTGTCCCAGCTATGAATTGCTATGAATATTCCAGCCAAAGTAATTCTTTTACTCAAATTGATATTAGCAACTTCTTTAACACTTTTACTGACAAGACACCCAATCGAAATGCACATAAAATTCCAGCGGAAGCATTTAATGCTGCAATAAACTCCCTACAATCATTTGAATATAGCGATATTCTAAACTTATATGTTCAACGTTTAATCTTCGATGGTTATATCGGCTTCTCAAAAGTGAAAGGTTCACCAAGCGATATTGATTCGATAATTTTCTCAACCCAAAATAATAATTTTGCTTTTATTGAAATTAAAGAGAAAGACTTAAGCAAAAAACCTCCACAAGGTTTCGGCATGGACCTAGGTCGTATAAATGATTTACTTAAATTAGAGCAAACTACAGGTTGGCCAGCTTATTATCTTGTAAGACAAGTGAATAATCAGCAGGAAAGGAGATTTGTTGGTTGGAGAATGATAAGTATGAAGAAGTTCAAGAATAATCTTGCTGATTCCATTATTCAGGGTGGGACTGGAATGGGTTTCACAAATGGGCAATATCCAACACAGATATGCCCTTTTGAGAATTTTACGCCCTTAGAATAGTTTCAATTGTTTTTCTGAGACTATTTTCTCTGCCTTATCCAAACAATTGACCATCTGACCAGCAACAGCTTCAATTACTTTCATACAAACAGAATTACCAAATTGCTTATAAATCTGACCATGTGAAACAGCATCTACAATATAATTTTCAGGAAAACCCTGAAGTCTTGCGCACTCACGAGGGGTTAACTTACGAGGATTCTTATTTAACTCTGCCTGAGAAATAAGGATTTCAGAACCATCTTTATAGTATCGAGCACTTAAAGTGTTGGTATAAGAGCTATCGCCAGTATAAAGAGTATAACCAAACCCATTCCCTTTGATTCCATGACCTTCTTTACGGCGTTGATGTCCTTCCCATAAGCGATCAGAAATTGTATAGACATCTTCGCTTTGTTTTAGTTTCTCAACATCTTCAAGAATGTCGCCTAATCTTGTCTGTGTTTTAGGTGGAACTGGCCAGCAAAAAAGCTCATCAAAATTACATTCTTCACCGAAGTAATTTTTGTCAAAACCTACAAGGAAAATGCGTTCACGATTCTGAGGCACGCCAAAATCAGCAGCACGAAGAACCTTTACATCTACCCAATAGTTAAGCTTTTCTGAAAGTGCTTTTTTAGTTTCATCGGAAAGTGAAACCTCTAAATCTAGTTCTTGATCAAATTCACCTTTCAAAATTTCAAGAATAGTTTTTAGTGTTCTACCCTTATCATGTCCTTGCAATTGTTTTACGTTCTCAAGCAAAAATGCTTTGGGACGCTTCTCTACAAGAATACGTTGGATCTCAAAGAACATGGTTCCTCGTGTATCTTGAAAACCTTGTCTTTTTCCTGCCTGTGAGAATGCCTGACATGGAAAGCCGCCCAACAAAATATCATGATCAGGAATATCAGCAGCTTTGATCTGAGTAATATCACCTGAAGGTAGTTCACCAAAATTTGCAGCATAGGTCTTTTGAGCAAATTTATCCCATTCAGAACTAAATACACATTTACCTTTAAGTTGCTGGAACGGTAGACGAATCCCACCAATACCCGCAAATAGGTCAATAAAAGTAAATTTATGCTTCTGTTCAGGTTGCTCTCTGAACGGCGCTTTGTCAGGCAATGCAATAATCTGTTCCCACTTTGCCTTGGTAGGAACATGTTCTCCACTTTCCCATCCTCTGACGGTTCTTTCGCCATTCTCTTTCATATCAAGAAGCAAAGCGAACTCTTTGAGGGATAACCCCATATTATTTCTTTTTTGTCTGATATAAGATGAATCAAAATCAACGTACTTCACAATAACTTATCCGCTTTTTGACCCGGTTCAATATAACATATGTCAAAAGTAAGTTCCATACAATAGAGGCAAATATGTCAGTTTTTGAACTTGCAAACCTTCATGATGTAGTTCTTGCATGTAGACAGGAATATCAAAACTTACCAAATAAAATTGATATAAAAATTACGAGTGAATTGAAATATTTACTGCAAGAAGAAATATCTAAAATACTTTCAAATGGGGTTTCAGTTGAATTCTCTGATTACTCTATTACTTATAAAAATAGAGACGATCTAATTGCGATTCTACCTTCAAGATGGTTATGGATATCATCTGTATTTCATAAGTATGCTTATGAGTACTTTAAATACTCTGATCTGGTACATGATGTAAGGGAAAAGTTAAATCTTCCAAAAGAATTTTTAAAAGAATTTCCAAAAAACTCTGAGCCAGCATCAAAAACACCAGAAGAACTTCATTTCGAACAAGAAATTTTCCAAGAACTACAATCAAGGGATAGCACCTCTCTTAATTCAAATTTTGAGCTAGTTAAAAAGTTTTTATACGAGAGATCGTGGTGGAATTTTGGTGGTAGTGGTAAGACTCTTGACCGACATGATGCATACGATAGTACTTTACTTGGTGCCTCTCAGGTTATCGCTGCAAGCTCTGATAAGTTAATTACTCTCATTACTGTGTTTTTAAGAAGCACACAGCTCCAAGATTTGTTTCAACAAATAGCGGGGTCATATATTTCCGATACAAGTGAATCTAGTCTGGCAAAGAAAGGTGAAAACATCATCTACTACGGTGCACCAGGTACAGGTAAGAGCCATGACATTGATAAACTTGCAAATGATAATAATTCAGTCCGAACAGTCTTTCATCCAGAAAGCCAATATAGCGATTTTGTAGGATGTCTCAGACCATCTATGGGAAATGGTGGAATTGAATATAGTTTCAAACATGGCCCTTTCATTCAAGCTTTGATTATGGCTCTTAAAGATCCAAGTCATCCTTATTATCTCATCATTGAAGAAATTAACCGTGCTCCTGCTGCAGCAGTTTTCGGGGAATTGTTTCAATTATTAGACAGAGATGAGACTGGTAAAAGCCAGTATTCCATTGATATCAACGACAAGGATTTACTTAAATTACTTAAAGATGAACTTCCAAATAGCTTCAATGAGAATAAGTTATATATTCCAGCGAATCTAAGCATATATGCAACGATGAACAGCAGTGATCAAGCTGTTATGCCATTAGACTCTGCATTTAAACGTCGTTGGAAATTTATATACAAACCTCTGAACTTCTCAAATTCGCCTGTAGGAAATTTTGATATTTATACAGAAGAAGGTAAAAAAAGTGTAAGTTGGCCAGTATTCGCAAAAGCTGTTAATACCATCCTATCTTTAGAGTCTATTCCTGAAGACAGACATTTAGGTCCTTGGTTCGTAAACAAAATTGAAATTGCCAATCCAGAAAATGCGAAAAATGCATTAACAGGTAAAATCATGATGTATCTCTGGGATGATGTTCTGCGTCATAGTGAACGCTCAGTTCTCTTCAATCCAGAAATTAAAACTTTTGGTGATTTAGTTAAAGAATTTAATGATAACAAAATTGTTTTTTCTAATGACTTTTTACTCAGTATAAAAGAAGAACCTAAAAAGACTACAGAGGAATCCAAAGACGGAACCTCAAACACTGACCTAACTGTGGAAGATACTACTGGTGAAAACTAGTGCCTCTAAAAACATATATTTTTTAGATAGGAGTCCAATACATTCATTGCCGACTCCTGTTGCAACATATATACAATCACAAGGGTTACTAAGTTCTATCAATGGACTAAGGACGTCATTTTGTGGGCTTATCACCTACCAAGGGAAGAATTATTTCTTCTTTCCACGTCAATCCAATCTTATCGATATTGAGCATGATCCCATACGTTATTGTTCTGTGTTGATGCTGGCTCTTTTAAAGTTTGCAAAATCGTCTCGAACTCAAATAAGAAATCCTGAAGATGGGGCTGATGAAACAGGTTTCGAAAAATTAGAAATGTACAAATATCTAATTCATGACTTCCAGCAACATGGGATCTTCAAGAATGAAGAGGTTCGTTTACGAAGAAATACAGGAAAAACTGATTGGAACAAAACCATAAACAAATCTGTTTCTTATCCTGATAGTAATGGTCATCCTGTTTATCTGGATGTATTTGGCAAACAGAGAACTTCAACAAATTCTGAAATTACTAAAATCCATGCGAGCATTCTGAAACAGGTCTATTCAAATTACGGTTTTATTTTTACAGGTAACCACAAGGTTCCATATTCACTGAAACAATATGGTGCGACCAACTTATCAATTGATACTCAGATTTCTGTTTTGAAAAATGAAATAAGAAATCACTTTGCTGATCGTCAAACTCTACTTTTGAAAACCCTAATCGAGTACTTGCGAGGACTTAAAGGAAATCATCAAAAGAATCAAATCATCGGCGTGACACGTTTTCACGTTGCTTGGGAACATATGCTTGCCAATTGCTTTGATAATGTCATAGATATTAATAGCAAATTACCTAAACCTGTATTTATTGATAATGTAGGTCAAGTACTGCCAGCAAAGAAATCAGGTATGCGCACTGATATCGTGATCAAGGATACTGCTCTTCAAACATTGACAGTACTGGATGCAAAGTATTACGAGGCGACAACTATTGATAATTCACCAGGCTGGTCAGATCTGGTGAAGCAGTTTTTTTATGAAAAAGCTCTAAGTCAAATGCCTGAGTTCTCCGACTATACATTAAAGAATGGTCTGATTTTCCCTGGAGATAAAAAGGTATTTGAAGAAATAAAAATGTGCGATCAATCAAATGATGCTTTTCTTGACTCACAGTTTGCACCTATTAAATGCGTATATATGAAACCTTTAATTGTGCTTGAAAAGTACATTGCTGGCCAAAAGCATCTATTGGAGATTTAAGAGTTACTCAATTCTTTTTTACTTCATCTCTATAAACCCATACCGACAATGCAACGCAGCCAAGCCACATTTAACATCCATACGTGCATCCATCTGACTGCGTTCATCTGTCACCATCTCAGCCCAAGAGTTGCCATAAAAGTATCGGTCGATAATTGCATCCATCCAATCATCCATAATCTCAGACTGACCAAACATATCTAATATCAAACGTTGTACGGCGCGAGCTTCATTGTCATTGATTTGGCAGCTTATACGACTGTTCTTGATTTTAGGTGGTTCAAAGTCCCCTGTTAGATAATCAACAATAATCTGTTGCTGTTCCTTTTTAGAGAGCTTCTTATACTTTCTCGCTTTGGCTGCACTGTCCATGGCCACAGCAATTGGATTAACAATGCGTCCACACGTACCCATTGCAGATAACATCCAAGCACCGAACTGGTAGAGCCAGCCTTCCAAATCAAATCGAGTCCAATCCACACTTTGCAAAATATGTTGGTTTACTACTGCAGCATTCATTCTCTATACCTCAAAACTTCGCAAATCGTTTAAATACCAACATGGCTGCATCTCGCGCATGTTCATTGGTTCGACCTTTCCAACCTGTCATTCGGATAAAGTCTGTCGCTTGCTTTTTGGTAGCATTGGCTGCAGGGTGAATCATCTTGTAGGTGTAGCCCTGCTCTTTGCACCAATCTTCCCAAATCTGCGCATCACGTTTTACAGATCCAACGCCTTGAGCTTTTTCTCGTCCGCCCGTAAACCATGTACGTTTTCTAGCGTCTTCGATATACAAGCAAACGTTTTGCGCTCCCCAAATACCAATGTACTTTTGCACTTTGGTCATGGCTTGTGTGATGGATAGGCTTTCCACCTGTTCAAGCTCTCCGCCGTTACCACGGTCTGCAGCTACGGCGAAACCTGTATTCACTCCAGTATCTATCCCGATCATGATCTTCATGCTTGCATCACCCCTAGCTCATTTTTGTTGTTCAAGAACATTTGATTCACCAAACCGATGTATCCACACCAACCAAACACGTCGCTCCAGTAAGACCATGTGCCGTTGTGGTTTTGCCAAAATGTTCCATCGTTTTCGATATGTGTTGTGCCCTCAGGAATCATGCTGCCTCCTTCAAGTTGCCGCTAAAGCCGACTTGCTTCAGGTAACCTTCCCATTTTTTGGCTTGGGTTGGGTTTTGTAGTTTTACGGCGATGCGTGCAGCCAGTTTTTCAAATGATTCGCCCGGTTCGCTGTACTTGCTCGAAAATTCAGGATGGTGTGCAAGTTTCTGAGCAAAACTCGCAATTTGTTTGTCGCTGAGCTGCTTTGGGTTTTCGGATGCAGTGGTTTTGCTGTATCCCGTTTTTTCAGTGTTTGAATATTTGCTTCGGTAGGCGTTGAGTAACCAATCGGCAAAGTGAAAATTCATCAGTGCATCGCAGAGGGATTTGTCTTGGTTGTAAATCTCGAATGCACGTTTTTCTCGTTCAGCCCATTTTGCGTTCAGGATGTTTTCCGCTTCGATGCTGTCATCCGCCAATGAAATTTCTTCACGAAGTTTTTTCAAGCAAAGCCAGTCTTTTTTATTTTTAGATTCTATTGGAAGATTCCTTGGGAGATTCTGTGTCCCAATTTCGGTACTGGTCTCGGTACCGTTTTCGGTACTGGTACTTGTTCCGTTTTCGGTACTAGTACCAATATTGGAACAAGTACCTAAATTGGTACTAGTACCGTTTTTACCACTAGTCCCCTTTTTGGTACTGGTTGTTTCATCTTCTCGACCGATCACACCGAGCAGTTGGTAAACTTTTACGCCGTTGCCAACAATGCTGCCTGTAAATTTAATCAATGCTTTTTGTTCTAGGTCGTCTAAAACTTTGATGATGGTTTTGCGGTTCATCTTGGTGTCTTTGACCATTCGCATAATGCTTGGGTAGCATTTGTGGTCTTCTCCTGCACGGTCTGCAAGTGAAAGTAATATGAGGCGTTGTGTGGAACTTTCTACTTCCGCTTTCCAAGCCCAAATCGTTGCATCTAAGCTCATGGGGTTACCTCTTTTTTATCGTCTACGCACTGGTGTATCTGCGTATCGAGTTCTGCCAATATTTCGTGTAGTCGGTGGATTACCCTAGACATGTCTAGTGCTTCCCCGCGTGTGATGCGTCCGTCTGCCATCATTTCTTTAAATAGCGTGTAGACGTTTCCGCCTTTCATCCCAAAGGTCAGGACGAGATCGGTTAATGCGGTGTCTCGGCTTTCAGGTATGTCAGGCAGGTTAATCGCCACTTTGCCGTGTTGGGCATTGAGGCTTTGCAGTATTCGGTAGTCGTTTGTGAGTGCCATCAGTTTTGAGGCTTCGAGTAGCGTCAAGTGATGGGTGTCTGTGTTTGGATTGACTTTGCTATTGAGCACGGCGGGACTTTTGATGCCCATACGTGGAGCAAGTGCCGATGCCCCGCCTTTGTAGTCATGCACAGTGTTGTAAGCAGCATCTAACATGTTCATATCGTGTTCCTTTGAACGTTTTCATTCGATGGGTGCTTTATTACTATTTTTAGTAGAACGGACGAATGCCCAATTGATATCAGGTCTTAAATGCTCTGCTTTAACTTGCTGATTGGTTAATTCTTCAATTGATAAGCAACGTTCTTCAGGAATTCTATCGAAATTCCATTTACTTAAAGCCCACGGCGTAATCCCTATACTGCGGGCTAATGCCGACTTACTCCCTGCTATTTTTATAGCTTTTTCTAAAGCAACCTTTGGTGATGACATCATGCGACCATTAACACTACTTAAAGTAGAAGATAATATACTACCTAAAATAGTATTGGTGCAACTTAAAATACGAGGTAATATTCTACCTGTGGTAGAAAATGGAAAGAAATCCAACGTGCAAACAGCTAAATATCATGATTTTGCATCTAGGCTAAAAAGTCTTATGGATAAAGACGACTCGCCTATAAAGACTGTAAATCAGTTGAAAGATGCAATCGAAGTCACATACGAAATGGCTCGTAGATATACGCTTGGAGTTGCAAAACCACGCGAAGAAAAAATGCAGATATTGGCTGAAAAATTTAATGTAGATATTAGCTACTTAGATCATGGAACAGGATTAGAAACTAACATTTCAAGCCCCTTTCCAGTTGCAGGTCGATTAGTACCCGTAATTTCATGGGTACAAGCTGGTACTTGGACTTCTACTGAGGCTGTACCAGCAGGCACACAGTTTGAGGAATGGCTACCACCGAATCCAAAATGCGGGAAACATGGCTATGGTTTAGAAGTTGTTGGAGAATCAATGCTTCCAGACTTTAGACCACATGACAAAATATATGTAAATCCTGACTTTCAAATAAGTGATTTAAAAACAGGTGATTTGGTTATCGTTGCATGCGATGGGGAGACAGAAGCAACGTTCAAGAAATTGATCGTAGAAAGCAACGGTATGTATTTGGAACCCTTAAACCCGAAATGGCTTGAAAAAATCATGGAGCTTCGTGAAGGATGCAAATTGGTTGGTAAAGTTGTTGGGTTGTATAGAGATGTTTAAATTAATATTTTTAAGAATGTAATATATCGGTCGACAATGAGTCCTATTTTTTTTAGAATATTAAATATAAAATCGGTTTTAGGTAAATAATTATGAATGAAAAACCAACTTTAGTTGATCTTTTCTGTGGTTGTGGGGGGTTCGGATTAGGAGCTGAGTTAGCAGGGTTTCACTCTCTAGCTGCCATTGATATTGACCGCACACTACAATCAGCTTATAAAAATAATTTTCCTAATACAAAAGTTATTAATAGTGATATATCTAAAATTACGAAAAAAGATTGGGAAAAAATCTTAGGGAAAACAGAAATTGATGGTGTTATTGGCGGTCCTCCGTGTCAAGGTTATAGCCGCATGGGTATAGGTGATGTAAACGATCCAAGACGACAACTATTAGAAGTATTCTTTCAACAAATTAATACACTAAAGCCCAAGTTTTTTATAATGGAAAATGTAGAAGGCTTAATGGATAAAAAAAATCGCCCACAGTTGGATAAAGCGATATCAATCATAGATAAGAGATATAAAGTATTAGAACCTATAATTATAGATGCATCAAAGTGTGGGGCACCAACAACTAGAAAACGCGTTATCGTTATTGGCTATGACCCAATTAGAATGTCAGAAATATCACCAGAACAATTCATATTCAATGATTCTATAGTTACAGTCAAAGATGCTATATCTGATATACCGTCACCGATTAATCAGTCAAAAGATGATCAAGATTATGGATTTGCTGAATATCGAGACAATGCAAATTTATCAGAATATGCAAAATTAATGCGTTCCTTTCCGCCAAAGAGTTTAGGTACCAATACTGCAAAGCTTGAACTAAATTTTAGGAGAGTATCTGGTTTATTTGATACCATACATACGGATAAAGTCCGTCAACGTTATCAAGATACTCCTCAAGGTAAAATAGATCCTGTAAGTAAGTCTAAGAAACTTGCATGGGATGGTTTATGCCCTACTCTGAGAGCTGGTACTGGTTCAGATAAAGGTGGACATCAAGCTGTAAGACCTTTACATCCAGAAGAAGGACGAGTCATTACTGTAAGAGAAGCAGCTAGATTACAAGGATTTCCAGACTGGTTTACTTTCCATCCTACGAAATGGCATAGTTTTAGAATGATTGGAAATAGTGTATCTCCAATCGTATCCAAAAAAATATTAAGTATAATTTACGAAGTACTTACTTCACATGAAAAATTAAAAGAGATTGCTTAGTTAAATAGGAAAAATGATGAGTCAAATGAACAATACTTTAAAAATTTCAATGGGAACGTCATCTGATTTTTTAGAGCAGATATTAACAAAAGATGTTTCAACATTAGAAGCTATATATGATTTGATTGATAATTCAATTGATGCTGCAAGAAACCAAATTTTATCAAATAAAAGTGCTTTAAAAGATAGTTATGGTTTACCACAAACCTATGAAGGTTTTTCGGTATCTTTAAATATTACAGATGATACTTTTTCAATTGAAGATAATTGTTTAGGTATGGATGAAAATACTTTAGCCACAAAAGCTTTTGTTATTGCATCAAGCTCTAGCCATGAATATGGTATCGGACAATATGGCATTGGTTTAAAACGCTCATTATTAAAAATTGGCACTCAATATAAATTTATTATTGATAATGGTACAGAGTCATACTTTGCAGAGTTTACCAATAATAATTTTGGTGGTTCTGGTGATGATTTAGTTGCAAGTATTAGCAAATCTAGCGGTAAACCACATACAGTATTTACTGTCTGCAAATTAAAAGACGAAATTATTAAAGACATCAAAAATTACAGATGGATTGATAATGCAATTCATGGATTAGAAGATAGATATTCAATTTACTTTTCAAAAGGCTTTAAAATTTCGCTTAATTATTTTGGAAAAACCTTAGAGTTAGACTCAAAATTACCTAAGCTTAGAATAGATAGTAAAATTCCGTCTATAATTGAAAAAAAAGATTTTGGAGATGTAAAAGTAATAATTGAGTCTGGAATTCATGAAAACTATTATTTTCGTTCAGAAACAAAACACTCATTGAGCGAAAATAAAAAACTAACTAATGACTTTGGTATCTACTTTATTTGTAATGATCGTGTGATCGTAAAAGCAAGTACCGATGCTAAACATGGCTGGAAAACAAAATGGCATTCTGAATATAATGGATTTGTGTGCCTTGTCAGATTTGTTGCTAAAAACCCAAGTGAACTTCCTTGGAATACTGCAAAAAGTGCTATGCGAGAAGACGCTCCACTTTTTTTAGATGTTATAGATAATATTCAACCAATTGCCGATAAATATCGTTCTGAAATAAAAGATAAATATATTAAGAAAAAAACTCCTAAATCAAAAAACGATCCAAACAATCCAAACAATCCAAACAATCCAAACAATCCAAACAATCCAAACGATCCAAACGATCCAAACGATCCAAACGATCCAAATGATCCAAATGATCCAAATGATCCAAATGATCCAAATGATCCAAATGATCCAAATGATCCAAATGATCCAAATGATCCAAATGATCCAAATGATCCAAATGATCCAAATGATCCAAATGATCCAAATGATCCAAATGATCCAAATGATCCAAATGATCCAAATGATCCAAATGATCCAAATGATCCAGAAAAAATAAAGAATGAACGTTTAAAAAAACCGAAGCATGCAAAGGCCATTCTGAAAGATCAAGATATGATCAGAATGATAAATCGGTTAAATATTCCTAAATTTAATAGTTTATATCAGTCTTTAACAGATATAGATCCTGATAAACATCCATTACTCACGGTTGTTGGAATATGGGCATTTTTAGATAGTTTAGCTAGAGTTGATGACAGCTATTCAGGCTCGGACTTTAGCGGTTATTACAATGGTAAACTTCAGAATTATCCTGTTGCAGATAGGGAGCAACTTAAATTAATTAAAAAATTATTTGAATGGTGTTTGCATGAAGGCAATTTTGATAAGCATGATAATGACTATGCAACTCTAAACGGATTAGAAGCTGCCTATAAATTTAATAAGCTTCAACCAGTTATTGCCCACATCATAGAAAACCATATATTACCAAAACAAAATACTGACAAAAACAATAAAAAGTAGATAATATTGACTATTTTTCTACTTTTGGTAGTATTGATCTCGTAATCAATAAAAAAGCCCCTTCACTTTGGACGGCGACGGGGCTTTGCAATTAAGCGAGATAAGTATGAAACAAAAGCCTATACACAGTCAAACGACACCTATTCTTTTGCAACATCCAACGGCGGCTGATCTTCATCCATCAGTTTGGAAAGTCATATACATCAACCTCAAAGAATTTAGCCTCTTTGCCCTACTCGCCTTTTTACTTTGGCTATTCATCCAATTTTGCTATGCAGTGGTTGGAGGTTAATCAAATGAGTAAATCTAAAAATCGTGGAAAAATATATCCAAATGATTCTTTGATTATGAGTCTAGCTGTTTGTGAACTTGGCACTGAAGAAAATCCAGAGCAATTTGCATTTCATTTGGCTGGCATGAAATCACCAATGATTATTTCCAAGAAAACTGGTAAACGTTTTATTTTGCCTTTAGAAGACCTTGTTGCTATGGCAATTGAGGCTGGAATTGAATCGGAGGCAACTCCAAATGGCGACTAATATCAAACGAATTAAACTCACTATTTTTGCTGAACAATATTGGACAGACGAAGAGTCACGACCATGCCGTGCAACACTCATTAGCCATATTCAACGTGGTTGGTTGAGTGGTAAGAAAATAGGTACGCACTGGTATATCGAGTGCACATCATGGGGTGTACCTCTCTACTACAACAGCGAGACACCTAAAATTGCATTGGAGTCTCCACCAATAACAGGCAATCCGATCGCAGATCGAATATTAGCTGAGATATGACATGACACCACGACCACGCGGAACAGGGAGCCTCGACCTCCCACCCCATGTCGAGATTGATAAAAAGTCAAATGGTACGATCTACTATCGTTATATGTTACCCAATGGACAACGTAAATCACTCGGCAAAGATCGTAATGAAGCTATCGTCGCGGCAATGGCTTTAAATGCGGCTTTGGACAGACATCCAGATATCGTCGCAAAAATACTAGAGACTAACCGTAAAATCACAACCAACATTCCAAGCTTTGAAGATGGGTTGAAAGAGTTCCTACAACTACGACTCTCTGAAAAAACTTATGCCAAATCGACATTGACCATTATCAATGCCAACTGCGATAAGTATATCGACACTTGGGGTTCGATCTTTTGCAATGAAATCACTTTAAATATGTTGGCCACTTTTCTAAAAGAACAAACACCGTTCCAAGCAGAAAAGCATCGTTCTTTGCTGATCGACATATTTAAATACTTTGTGGCAAATGGTTGGGCGAATGACAACATCGCTGAGAAAACCTTAAAACCAATTCGACCGAAGAAAACACGGCAAAGACTGAGTAATGAAACGCTTGCTCAAATACGCGCAGTTAGTCCTGATTGGTTGAAATATGCAATCGACTTGGCACTGCATTCCACTCAACGCCGTGGCGATCTAGTGGCATTGTTACGCACTGCAGTGAATGTGAAAGAAAATACATTTACCGTCCTGCAGCACAAGTCATTAAATTATGACAAGCCGATCTATATCGAAGTAGATATGCATCCTGAACTGGCGGAAGCTGTGGTGAAGTGCCTTGAAAATTCGTTTCGTTTGAACTGCCCTTACCTCATCGCAACTCGTCCTGATCGCATCACGGCGCATAACCGAGCTGTGAAGTTACATGCATTTGCTGTGACTGAAGATCACCTCACCAAGCAATTCCAAAAGTATCGGGATTTGTCGGGTGCATGTGACCATTTAGAGCCGAGACAAAGACCATCTTTTCATGATCTACGTGCGTTGGGTATTTTCAATATTACCGAGAAATATGGCAAAGCTTATGCTCAAGCATTAGCTGGTCATGCGACCGAAAAAATGACGGATCACTACCTACAAGGACATGAAGAACCAAAGCCACAACGCGTCAGTTTTAGATGATTTTTTAAATTCTAAATACGGCGATTTATTGTACTTATTCACATTAAAACCGAACGGAGTTCCCCGAAAATACCCCGAAAAGTCCCCTAAAATAAAAAAGCCCACTTTTTGAGTGGGCTTTAATGTACTGTTTTCACAGTGAATTTTGGTAGGTATATCCAGACTCGAACTGGAGACCTCTACGATGTCAACGTAGCGCTCTAACCAACTGAGCTATACACCTAGAATGAAAAGTATGATATGCATTTTTCAGACTGATCACAAGTTTTTTTGAGCCTGTTTGATTGCAATCGCACAGTCTTTAAGCAACTTCTTAAATTGCGCAAGATCTTTAGCATTGCCCTGCTCCAAAAATACGATTTTCTGATACAACACAACCACTTGTTCAAAAGCCTCATGATTTTCAAGATCAGCCGATAAACGTTGTATCCAAACCTGAAATGTCTCAGCGGGCATTTTCTGCATATGCTTGGGAACAGTTTTTTGAAATTTTAAAATCATTCGGTGGTATGGTGCTTGCTGTTGATTTCGTTGCCACAATGAGAAAAATATATAAAGAATTAATATTCCTGCTACGCCACAAATCAACATGACAACGTAACCATAAGTCGTATCTAATCCTATTTTAGATAACCAGTTTTTCTGTTTATCAACATCATAGCCGACAACTTTACTTTGCCATTGATAACCCAGATAATCGCTCCAAATACGGACATTCTTCAAAAATTTAAATTGTTGCATCTGCCAAGCTTTGGTCTGCTGATCTCCCCAGATCCGCTGATCCTGAGTTAAATAATCTTGCATACTGGTGTCGAAGCGTTCTGGTGCGATGATTGCCGTTGGGTCTACCCGTTGCCACCATCCATCCAGATACACCTCACTCCATGCATGTGCATCTAGCTGACGAACTTCCCAACTTTTTCCATCAAGAGCACGTTGTCCACCTTGGTAGCCTGTGACAACTCGCGCAGGAATACCCACATAACGCATCAACATGACGAAACTCGATGCATAATGCTCACAGAAACCTGTTCGACTAGAAAATAAGAATTGGTCGATGCGATTTCCGCTCAATGTACCGGGGGTTAAAGTATAAACAAAGCCATTTTGCCTATACCACGTCAATACTGCTCGAACGTATCGTTCAGGATGACGCTGACTCTGTTCAAACAATTCATTTGCTAATTCTTGCGCCTTTTTATCCAAATCCTCATTAAATCGAGTATTTAACTCAAATTGTTGGGCTGATAAAACACGGCGCTCTGCATTTGTGCGACCTAACCATTGCATTTGTATAGGTTGGTTACGTTTGATCAATTTAATTGGGCGAATACTATCATCGTGATAGAGCTGTAAATATCTTTCTTGCGGAATAGAATATTCCAAACCCATAATCCAGTTACTTTGCTCGTCTGCGGGTAAATATTGATATTCCACACGGCGTGAACTGTTAGGTATCCCTCTTATCTGTTGATTAACATAACTACTGGTCCAAGTTACACCATCATATTCATCCAGAACTAAAGCACGCCAATACAATTCTTGTCGTGTTGGAAACTGCTGCATATCTGCAACAATTCGAAAAGCCAACGCTGTAGACTGCGATAAACGTGCAATATCCCCAGGTGACATACGATCACTGATACCTGTTATCGCTTGGTCATTTTGAATCGGAATCGCCCAAAGTGGCGGAAGTCGAGGAAAGAAAATGAATAACAAAATAAAAAATGGTGTGGCAATGCCAATGAATTTAAAAATTTGTTTAGCATCTTGCTTTAACTGATTTGAACATAATCTATTTTGGTTAAACAAACCCGTTTGAATACGATATAACCCCATCAAACATATGACAAATGTTACGAGGACAATCAAAGCCATCCAAAATGCTTGGCTATGTAACAGCAAGCTTGCAGCTACAAATAAAGCAAAATTAAATACAATCAATAAATCACGTGTTGTTTTCGCTTCCAAACTTTTGGCAAATAAACACGTACTTAATAGAGCAACGCCGGGTTCCACCCCCAGCAAGCTTTTATAATGGAAATAAATTAGACCAAATGAGATGGCAATAAACTCAAGGAGGATAAGTTTAGATATCGGTGTTAAATCCTGCTTGTGATAACGCCACAACATTAATAGCCATACAATTCCCCAAAAACCGCTCAAGGTGACAGGAATAAAAGCCAGCTGTCCAATCAAGATACAAATCAATGCGGTCAAAACAGAAAAATAATTTTGCTTTGTCATCATGTCATTACGCCTGTGCCAACAAGCGTTTTGCTTGGATCAATTGCGTATTCCCCTGACCTCTATCCAAACGTATATGCGGCAAAATCACGGCATAATCATCACCATACTGCTCACACTGTTCGATCAACCCCATCATAAAGCTCAGCTTTTCTTCATGGTTCTGTGTTTGAATATGCTGATAATCAATTTCTAAATACTGTTGTGTTGCTTGTGCCTCAAACATTTTAATAAAAAATCCTTGCCCTCTAGCCACCTGTTTCCATGCAACATTTTGGTAAGAATCCCCATGCTGAAATGCTCTTAGCTCACGAAATTCATCTAAACGATCATGCGCAGCACTCGGCTGATTTTTATGTTCTTTTTGCCATTCATAAGCTTTGGGAGCAATCCAAACTTTTTCCATTAAATTTAAATATGTCCATGCACGCACCAATCCCAAAGGATAAGTCGAATAAATTTTAATTGCATCAAACTGATAAATGCCGCGCTGTTGTGGAAAAAATGCCAACTCAATACTCTGCTGAGTTTGATTTAAATAAAGAATCTGTTGCTGTTGTTGCCATTGGATTTGCAGATATCGATTCGTCTTTGCAGGTTGCTTAAAATTTAGTTTCAGTATTAAAACCTGACCGACTTGCCCCACCTCTGCCGTTATTAGCTCAACATGCAGACCATGTAATTGTTTAAAAGTGAGATAAAAACTAATGCATAAAATTGCACTCATTAAAAAACAAAGACCCAAAATCAGGTTATTTGCATAGTTAATGCCTGCAATAAAGGTAATCAGAATAAGAACGATATATAGAAGACCATGAGTATGAATAAATACCAAAACATCCTTTTGCAAGAAGGTTTTACTTTGTTCCACCTGAAATCGCTTTGATACCCACTGTTGTAGTCTGCGCTTTAATCTGTTCTGCATGTGTTCATTCTCGACTACAACACATTAACCGATTGCAAAATCCTTTCCACTTCTGCTTCTGACACCCCTAAACGATGCGTTACCACAGCAACAAATACAGCCTGCACATCGTCTGTACTCACAAAACTACGCCCCTCTACTAATGCATATGCTTGTGATGCAGCTTTCAAAGCCAGTACGCCACGCGTAGACAGTCCATGCGGTTGTTTTCTTGTTTCAGCAGCAAGATCTAAAATATATGTTAAAACAGCTTCACTAAGATAAACCTGCTGCGCAAGTTCACGTAACTGCAAAATATCGGTTTGATCAAAAACCGCATCTAATTGATGAATCAGCAATTGTCTTGAACTTTGCTGTAATAACAATTTTTCAGCCTGACGAGATGGATAGCCCAAAGATAAACGCATCAGGAAACGATCCAATTGCGATTCAGGCAAAGCATAAGTCCCACTTTGAAACAGTGGATTTTGAGTGGCCAAGACCCAAAAAGGTTGTGGCAATTCGTAATTGATACCATCAACCGTGACTGCGCCCTCTTCCATTGCTTCCAACAGCGCACTTTGCGTTTTGGGACTACAACGATTGATTTCATCACCCAACAATATCTGGGTAAAAACAGGTCCTTTTTTAAACTCAAAAACGTGTTCTTTTTGATTAAAAAGATTAATACCAATCACATCACTGGCTAACATGTCATTGGTAAATTGAATACGTTGAAAATGCAGACCTGCTAGCCGTGCTAAAGCACTCGCCAATGTAGTCTTCCCCAATCCCGGTAAATCTTCAAATAGCACATGACCACCTGCCAATAAGCAAGTCAGTGCCAATTTGGTTTGTTGTGGCTTATCAAGAATCAGTTGATTCACTTCAACTAAAAAACGTTCGATTTTAGTGCCATAGCCCTGAATATCTTGTTTTATTTTTTGATGTTGCTGCATATGATCTTGAGCTGAAACTTTTTCCAGACCCCACATTATTCTATCTCCCCAAAAATAAAACAGTGCATGATTCAACATACACTGTTTTATAATTTTTTCAAAGAAATCAAATAATTTCTAGCAAGGACATTTTTTCATGTTTCCCGAACTTGGGTAACGTGCATCGACACAATGACGATAAAACGTTTTTGCATCCATAGGGGTCAGATCTGGATGATGTGTTTTCATATGCTGCAAATACGTTTCATAGTCAGGCACACCCACCATCAAGCGAAAGCTTTGCTGCAAACGTTGCCACAACACTGCGATCCGAGACCAATTTCGTGGGGATAACAGTAATTGTTTTTGCGACATGATCGTAAATTTAATGATCTTTACGATGATCGAACCGCTTTTACGCGCAATCTTAAACTCCATCATGACCTCCTTTCAGACTATTTGCAGTCATTGGGGTTTCAGTAAATACAGCTGGCGCTTCTTTTGCTGTTGGCGTTGGGCTTGCCAAGGCTCTACGAACTGCACCAATTGATGCAATAATCATAACCACAGCAACAATCATAAAGAAGGCGCATAGTGCAGCATTGATTTGATTCGACAATACAATGGTTTGCATTTCAGCGATCGATTTTGCTGGTGCGAGAACTTCACCACGGGCGATCGCATCTGAAAAACGATTGGCTTGAGCAAGGAAACCAATTTTGGGATTATCGTGAAAAATCTTTTGCCAACCTGCAGTCATTGAGGTGATGACAAGGAAAATCGTTGGAATGATCGTCACCCAAACATATTTTTCCTTTTTCATCTTAAACAAAATCACCGTACCCAGAATCAATGCCATTGAAGCGAGGATTTGGTTACCGATACCAAACAATGGCCATAAGGAGTTAATCCCACCGAGAGGATCAACCACCCCTTGGTAAACGAAATACCCCCATCCTGCAACAGCGACAAAAGTACCGATCAGATTTCCAACAAATGAACTTGAGTTTTTCACTGCTGGTACAACGATACCCACTGTATCTTGAACCATAAAACGACAAGCACGAGTTCCAGCATCTACTGCTGTTAAGATGAATAGAGCTTCAAATAAAATCGCGAAGTGATACCAAAATGCCATCATCGAGCGATTATTGAAAATTTCTGAAATAATGTGCGCCATACCAATTGCAAATGTCGGTGCACCACCCGTACGAGATAAAACAGAATTTTCACCCACTTCTTGGGCCAAAACAGTCAACATTTCAGGCGTGACCACAAAGCCTAGATTGCGTACGGCCTCCGCAGCAGATTCGACACTTGTACCCAATACCGCAGCTGGTGCATTAATCGCAAAATAGATACCTGGATCTAAAACTGTGGCGCAAATCATTGCCATGATGCCGACAAAAGACTCCATCAACATACCACCATAACCAATCATGCGAATATTGACTTCGTTATCAACCAGTTTTGGGGTTGTTCCTGAAGAAACCAAAGCATGGAAACCAGAGATCGCACCACAAGCAATGGTAATAAATAAGAAAGGAAATAAACTTCCTGAAAAGACAGGTCCCGTACCATCAATAAAATGTGTTACCGCAGGCATCTTCAGTTCAGGCATTGCAAATAAGATACCAACGGCCAGACCCGCAATCACACCAATTTTAAGAAAGGTCGAGAGATAATCACGTGGCGCTAGTAACAACCAAACGGGCAACACAGAGGCAATAAAACCATAAATAATCAGTCCCCATGTGAGTTGCGTTCCAGTTAAGGTGAAAAACTCACCCCAATAAGGATGTTTTGCAACATCACCACCAAATACAATGGCAGCCATCATCAGGACAAAGCCGATAATTGAAACCTCTGCAATTTTCCCTGGGCGCAGATAACGCATATAAATGCCCATGAACAGAGCAATTGGAATAGTTGCTGCAATACTAAATACGCCCCATGGACTTTCAGCGAGGGCTTTGACTACAACTAAAGCCAGTACTGCAAGAATAATCACCATCACGCCTAGCGTACCCAGCATCACGATCACACCTGCAAAGGTACCCAATTCCTGTTTTGCCATTTCACCCAATGAGCGACCATCTCGACGTGTTGAGATAAACAAAACAAGGAAATCTTGTACCGCACCAGCAATCACAACACCAACCAAAAGCCATATCGTTCCTGGTAAGTAACCCATTTGAGCGGCTAAAATTGGACCGACTAAAGGACCAGCTCCAGCAATTGCAGCAAAATGGTGTCCAAACAACACATATTTATTGGTTGGGACATAATCCAAACCATCATTTAAGCGATGCGCTGGGGTCAATCGCTTGGGATTTAATTCAAAAACCTTGTTGGCAATAAATAAACTGTAGAACCGATAAGCAATGCTATACACACAGACTGCAGCGAGCACTAGCCAAACTGCATTGACATGTTCACCTCGACTCACTGCAAGTATCCCAAATGAGATCGCACCTACAATGGCAACCAAACTCCATAAGAGCTTAGAGGGAAGTGATGATTTTGTTTGTGTTGTTTCCATTCAGAACCTCTCAAATACATAACTTTTCGTTAGCTGTTACATGGCTTTCCATACCTATATTTTCTCTTCGGAAATATCTTCGTAAGTTTATCGTTTTTAAAAGTTGATTTATCTAATACTTTGGCATAAAAAAGGGATGATTTTTATCATCCCTTTCGATCATCGCATATTTAGAAACAATTATGCACGTTCTAAATAATCACCAGTACGAGTGTCTACGCGAACGCTTTCTTCTTGTTGTACGAATAATGGAACACGTACAACAGCACCTGTTTCAAGTTTCGCAGGCTTACCGCCACCACCTGAAGTATCACCACGTACACCCGGATCAGTTTCAACGATTTTAAGCACAACAAAGTTTGGTGGGCTAACCGTTAAAGGTACACCGTTGAACAACATAATTGTACATTTTTCATTTGAATCATCTTTTAACCATTTCGCAGCATCACCCATCGCTGTTTTATCAGCAGCGATTTGCTCGAAAGTGACAGGATCCATGAAGTTCCACATTTCACCATCGTTGTAAAGGTAATCCATTTCAACTTCTACAATATCAGCAGCTTCTAAAGAATCACCTGATTTAAAAGTTTTTTCTAATACTTTACCAGAGCGAAGGTTACGCAATTTTACGCGGTTAAATGCCTGACCCTTACCTGGTTTTACATATTCATTTTCCATGATTGAACATGGGTTTCCATCAAGCATAACCTTAAGGCCAGCTTTAAAATCATTTGTAGAATAATAGGCCATGAAAGGCGCACTCCAAACTTAAAAATCAAATCTTATGGGCTTGTTTAACGTTCATATTTGGTTGCGACAGAGGAGATTTTTTCGACGATACAAGGCATGGATGGTGAAATTTAGTTATTCTAAATGAACCATACATAACGCAGTAGCGACAAAAAGTCTCCCTGTCCCGTAGGGTTATGGCTAAAACTTCCTCATACTTCGTTATGAAACTTGGCAAGGGAATAGCCATTCCCTGCGTTTCACGCCTCGCATGATTAAATTTTAACCGATAACGCAATTCATATATGAACGTTAAACAAGCCCCAATGCTAGACTAAGCAAACAGCTGCGGCTAACACTATTTTAACGTATGGCATGATAAACTATTTACATCAAGAGCAAAACTGGCAATCACAACTCAGTGACCTAATTACTGATCCTTTAGAGCTGTTAAATCTGCTTAAGTTATCTACCGATCAACTATTATCAGGGGCAATCCTCGCCTCTGAACAGTTTAAATTGCGTGTCCCACGTGCATTCGTCGGAAAAATGAGCATTGGTGATCCACTTGATCCCCTATTACTGCAAGTTCTACCGCATCATCTTGAACTGGAAGAACATCCCGAGTTTGTAACCGACCCTTTAGGCGAAGAAGCAGCCAATCAAATGGCTGGTGTTTTGCATAAATACCAATCTCGGTTTTTACTAACATTAACAGGTGCATGTGCGATTCATTGTCGCTATTGTTTTCGTCGTCATTTCCCCTATCAAGAAAACTTACCGAAAAACGATGATTGGAAAAATATAAAGCACTATATTGAACAAAATCCTCTCATCAATGAGGTAATTTTAAGTGGTGGCGATCCACTGACGCTGAACAATCGAAAAATTTCATTATGGTTAGAACGCCTAGCATCTCTCCCTCAAATTAAGATATTGAGAATTCATTCACGTGTTCCCATTGTTATTCCAAACCGCGTCGATGAAGAGCTGATTTCTATATTAAAAAACAGTAGGCTACGCATTATAGTAGTGGTACACTCAAATCACGCAGCTGAGCTTGATGATTTCACCTGCTCTAAGTTATTACAGTTATCATTACATCACATTACCGTGCTAAATCAGGCGGTTTTGCTCAAAGGTGTGAATGATTCTGCAAAAACTTTGACTGAGTTGAGTAACCGTTTATTTGATGCACGAGTAATGCCTTATTACTTACATGTTTTGGATAAAGTAAAAGGTGCTCAACATTTTGATCTAAGGTCTTCAGAGATAGACCATATATACAGTGATGTATTAGCAAGTTTGCCAGGCTATTTAGTGCCTAAACTTGTGAGGGAAATTGCGGGCGAAAAAAATAAAACACCGCTTTTTGGGGTTCAAACGTTCTGAGATTGATAACACAATGATGAATAATGCTTTTTCGGATATTTTTCAAATTCCAACTGTCTTAAGACGGGACAAACTCAGCTTTTGTGATACCAATACCAAAAGTTTAAATGAGTGGATTTCTAATCTATCGATTATGCAATTGGGTGATACATCAAAAGCCCTATTTGCCGCATTATTAGAACTCAGTGAGTTAGAGTGCTCTGAAACTTTACGTTTTGACTTGGTTCAAGTATTACATCCAACAATTGAAAATGTTCTAGGCAGTTTAGAGAAAAACTTTTTCAATCAAGGTGTGATTAGTTCTGATCGAAATGAACACATAATTGAGCTTGCGATGTTGTTAAGATGCTACTTCGCAGCAGTTTATATCAATATTGTCCGTCGCAGTAATGACCAACTTGATCAGCAAAAATTTTCGATTTTTGCATTGAGTCAAAAGAAGAACTTACAAACTGCGCGTACACTTGCGACCTTCCAAGCATTACAACAGTTGACTCAATTATTGTATCAACAGCATATGCTCTATAGTGAACCTGTTGCAGGACAATGGTTAATCGCTCATCAACTTTACGATGCCGCCGTTACACACAAATACCATCATAGTAATTTGGAGCAAGTTTTAGGCACACCTAATCCCTTGAGTACAATATCTCAGGCTTATGCTCAATTGATTCTGATGGATATTTTCAACACCAATCAAATTCGCCAATCTGAAATACAAGCTTTATTCCAATGTAGCTTTGATTGGGCAAAAATGGTTCAAGTTCTCTCTAAAGAAACTGAGTTAACCAAATATGTGATTGATACCAGTAAAGATCACCCACCCATTTATAATAAGAAACAAAGTTCTGGCTTTTTGCCTAATGTTTTTATCAGCACACATTCTTTATTAGATCATGTTACCGCTACACTGCATAAAAACCCTGAATATGTCTCTAAAAACGAGAAAATTTATTTAACACCTGCTTTAAAATTTCATGTGCAAACTATTTTAGGAACCATTGCCGAACGTCGCCATGAACGTTATGAATACAATGCTCAGCTACACATTTGTTTTGGTTTGCTCACCGCACATTTTTATTTATCAAAAGCAAAAAACTTTGCTGAAACTTTATTCTTAGAGCATAGCTATAATTTACAAAATGAATCACGCTTTATGTCCTCTTGGGATAAGAAAAATACAACTGAAAATCAAGAGTCTGCGATTCAACGCTTAAACCGCGAAAGTAAAACCGTTCATCAAGCCGATATACTCGATATTAGTGTCAACGGTTATCGTATTAAATGGTCAGGTGAAGCCCCTAAAAATTTAAGAACAGGAGAATACATCTTAGTTAAAGAAACATCACATGGGCATTGGCGCGGTGGTGTGATTCGTTGGCTGAAACAATCGACCGAGAAAAGCTTGGAACTCGGTTTAGAGGTTTTAGCACAAGAGATTTTCCCTTGTGCTGTTCGTATTCAAGCAGATCGACATATTAGTAATTATCACCCAGCGCTTTTATTAAAAAATCAAAATTTGGATGAAACCAAAACGACTTTAATATTACCAGGTTCACAAATTTTTCGAGAACACCAAGCTGTTCATTTAAGATTGGGGAAAGAGGAAGTAAAAGTGTATCTATTAAACGCACAATTAATCACCCAAAGTTTTGTTCAATTTGACTTTGAACTACTGAATGACGAAGAACAACCGGTTCTTCGCAAATTTATGGCACAAAGAAATATGGACAAAATTGATCAAGATTTATGGGAAGCATTAAAGTGAGAAATTCTTTACTCTCTAAAAAACTAAAACGGACTGAAACACGCTTATTGATTATTGATGATAACCAATTACGTTATAATCAAATTTTAGCTTTATTTTCGGCTCAAGATCATCAAGTCCAAGCGACTTTATTAGATGATCTAAAAACATTTGAAAAGCAGTTAAATTTACCTTGGGATATTGTGATTTTTGGACGTGCTTACGATTTAAAAATTGAACAAACCCTCTCTCTTATTCAAGCTTCGACTCAACCGAGCCTCCCAGTTTTATTACTTGAACCCGAAGATTTCAAAGCAGATCAATATCAGTCCTATATTCATAAAGGAATTTATGACGTATTAAATCTAGAATCATCTGAAAAGTTTTATATCCATATTGTTCGAGCACTTTCTTACAGTCGCTTGGTTCAAGGTGAACATCGCTTACTCAGCGAACTAGAAGCAGCTCAAACACAAGCGCAATCACTTGTCGCTGAAAGCCATAAAGCTGTAGCCATGCTTCAAGAAGGCATACATATCAGTGTAAATGCTGAATATGCGAATCTTTTTGGTTTTGAAAGTGCAGATGATCTGGTTGGTCTACCCATTCTTGATGTATTACAACCAGAAGACCTAGCCCAGTTTAAATTACGATTTAAAAAGATTTCACAAGGTCAATTTGATCAAGCGCGTTTTGAACTTCGTACTCAAAATCCAACGATTCAAAACAATCCATTACAAGTTGAATTTTTACCTTCAGGCAATGAAGATGAAATACAACTCAATATTGAATGTGGAACTGCTATTCAACCTGCAATCGTTGCCAATACCGCATCGAATAGCACAGAGAAAAGTTCAAACTTATTTAATGCATTACAACAAATTAATCGCCAGATGCTGAATCATCCAGCCAATGACAATGCCTTGGTTTTGTTTAGCTTGAATAGCTTTCCAAATGAGGTGTTTCAAAAAGACTGGCGGGGCGCAAAAGCATATTTTTCTAGCATTCCTAACTTTATTAAAGAGCAGGTCAACGCCCCTGTCTATCAAATAGATACAGGTGTCTATGCGGGCTTATTTCAAGCTGAATCAAAAGCAGTTTTAAACTCATTATTGATCAGTCTGAACAACCTACAAAAACCCCAACTCCTCGCAACTGAACAATCTACATTTCCATTACATCTAAAATTAGGCTATTGCGAACTTAACAAGCAAATTCCTGATGAAGCTCATTTTGAGCAAATTATTTCTAAGGCATTCCTAAAATCACTGCCAGTCATCAATACGCCAAAAATTGATGCCAATATTGGTATAACCACGGAACACATTCCAAAGCAAGTTCAGTTGAGTTTATTACAAGATCTGAAACAAAAACTGGAAGCAGGTGATATCCATTTAAAATATCAGCAAACCTATGATAAACAGGATCAATATACGCATACTTATGAAGTTTCTAGCGGCTTTATACATAATAACCAATGGCAAGAAATCAGTGATCTTTCAGATTTAAAAGATGATCCTGAGTTATCAGTTCAATTGGATCGTTGGATCTTAGTCGAAGCGTGTAAACAACTGCATAACTTCATTACGCAATATCCAAAAGCAAAATTGATTATTAATCTAAATCATCACATTTTGCTGAATGATAAGAAGTTACCTGAACTGGTTGCAAAGCTACTTACGATCATTGGTAGCAAACAGGCTCATCCTATTATCTTACAATTCTCCGAACAAGCACTCCAACAAAATCTATCTCAAGCACAACCTCAAATCGCATTGTTACGTCAACATGGTGCTGAAGTTGCTATTCGTGGTTTTGGTAATTCTCTTTATAGCGACACGATCCTACAGCAAATCGATACGCAATATATTAGTTTTCATCCCAACCTTTCAAAGATGCTTTCTTCTGAGAAAGATATGGCCAACTTACAAGAGAAAGTTCTACATTTCATTGCACAGAAACCAATTGAAATATTCTTGACCGAATTGAACGATATGAATTTATTTGCCAATGCTTGGAATGTTGAAACACGCTTTCTGCAAGGAAATTACTTCCAGAAAAAACTCGATCGTCTAACAGATGTGCAAGATCAATAGAAAATCCTTCTCTACACAACTTGAAATGCTCCTCATCCTTTATTAAATGGGTGAGGAACTCAGTAGGCATAAAAAAACGGGCATAAAGCCCGTTTTTTGTTTTCTTGATATTAACGTTTGATAGAACGTGACATACCAGAAAAACGTTGTTTGAATTTGTCGATACGACCGCCAGTATCCACATTCTTTTGTTTACCAGTGTAGAATGGGTGGCAAGCAGAACATACATCTAGATAAAGTGTATCTTTACCTAAAGCAGATTTAGTTTCGATAACGTTACCACATGAACAAGTAGCAACTAAAGTTTCGTATTTTGGATGAATATCGGCGCGCATGCTCGATGCTCCTAATAGTAAGAAAGGCTTAAGCTGTTATCGCAATTGATCACTCTCAAAATATGAGGAAGGCAAAGTGTTCTAAACTTGCAGACCAACACGACAACAGACCATTTCTTTTGACCCACCGAGACCCTAAAAGTCAGAGCAAAGCCAACAAGTGGCGAGCATTATACGCCAATAAATCAAATTTAGCGAATTATTCTTGTGTTGATTTTGACCAACGATTTGCAATTACACCACATACCATTAACTGGATCTGATGAAAAATCATGATCGGTAAAACAATCATCCCCAATGGTTGCCCAATAAATAAAATCTGCGCCATCGGCACACCGCTCGCCAAGGTTTTCTTTGAACTACAAAAGAAAATCGTAACCTGATCAGCTCGATTAAATCCAAACCATTTCGGGACATAAAAAGCCAGTAGCATCACAATGGTCAATAACACTGAGCAAGCAATGATAAGGTAAAGTAAAGTTATACCACTGACCTGCTGCCACAATCCTGCAACGACAGCACTACTAAATGCGCCATAGACCACCATTAAGATCGACCCTTGATCAAATGCTTTAACTATACTCGGCACTTTGACCATATATGGATAAATATAAGGACGTAATATCTGCCCGAGAATAAATGGGACTAATAATAGCAAGGTAATTTGTATAATTGATTTGGTAGGGTCAAAACCATGTTGACTCTGCCCTAGAATAAAAAAACTAACCAAAATCGGGGTAATAAACATCCCGATAATATTAGAAAAAGATGCACTACACACCGCACCAGCAACATTACCTTTAGCCATTGAAGTAAAGGCGATCGAAGACTGTACTGTTGATGGCAAGAAGCACATAAACAAAAAGCCCCAATACAATTGTTGCCCCAATAATGGTTCTAAAACAGGTTTAGCCATCAAACCAAGTACAGGGAAAATTAAGAAGGTAAAGGCAAAGACCAAGGCATGCATTTTCCAATGTAGCATTCCCTCCATCACAGCTTCGCGTGATAATTTTGCACCATGTAAAAAGAAAAGTATTGCGATAGCGACTATGGTTAGGATATTGAAATAAGATGCTATTTGACCTGAAACGGGTAAAAATGTTGCAAGTACAACCATCGCCACCAAGAGAAGTGTAAAGCGATCCAATGCCAAAATTTTGAACATAACTTATTCCTATTCACCCATTAATTATGATAAAGCCCAATATGATATTGTTGACCATTTGATCGACACATCATACTGGGCTATATAAATAATACTAGCGCTTTTAAATGAGAAATCTTCAGCTTAAGATGAATTCAAATTAGTTATTACGAGCATTTTGATCCTGTTGAATGAGTTCAATTTTATAACCATCAGGGTCTTCAACAAAAGCGATAACCGTTACACCGCCCTTCATTGGTCCAGCTTCACGCACAACTTTACCACCACGCGCCTTGATCTCTTCACATGCTTTGTAAGCATCTTCAACACCAATCGCAATATGACCGTAGCCATTGCCTAAATCATAACTGCTGGTATCCCAGTTATGGGTTAACTCAAGTACGGTATTATTTTCTTCATCACCATAGCCAACAAAAGCAAGGGTAAAACGCCCCTCTTCATAATCACGTTGACGTAGCAATTTCATACCAAGTACCTCAGTGTAGAACTTTAAAGATTGTTCTAAATTACCTACTCGTAACATCGTATGTAACATGCGCATCGTTATTCACCTGTCTGCTGTTGTGTTGTTTGATTTTCATGATCACGTAATAATTTCGCGACCCAAACCACTAAAATTAAAATCGGAATACCAATTAAAGTCGTCATTAAAAAGAAATTCGGATAGCCCATATTGCTCACCATCGTACCCGAATAACCACCTAATAATTTGGGGGTTAAAGTCATTAATGAGCTAAAAATAGCATATTGAACCGCTGTAAAAGAGACACTGGTTAAACTCGATAAAAATGCAATGAATGCAGCACCAGCCAAACCTGCCGCAAGATTATCCACGATGATCGCGAAATATAGCCATAGCGAGCTGTATTGCTTGATCACTTTACCTGATAGCTCTGTATTACCTTGCTCATCTGGACTAATTGGGGCAATTGGCTGAATATCAACATCTAAAGTTGTCGCAACTGGAGTTGCTGACTCAACATAATACTGTCGCGTTGCGACGAAACTTTGTTCGCCAGAATTTTTCAAATTTGCGATTGCAGTGATCGTTTTGCTGGTTGACGATTGTAGTATTTGTCCACTAATCACACCACTAAATAGGCCATGCTGATCAACTTTAGCGATGAACTCTTGACCATCTAACTTCAATACAACAGGTCGTTCAACATCTAACTGATCGGCATCAATACCTGCCAACTGTCCTTTAATCACCAAACTCTGCTTTAATTCATTGATGTTAAGATGATCGTCATGACTAATCGGTAGCAATTGAATTTGAGGCTGTTGTGTTGCGATTAAATATGGCAATTCTAGTTGAATTTTAGACTCAACTTGGTTTTTGAATTGTGCAGCTACTTGCACCGAATCCGCCTGTACGAGTGCCTGTGTAGGCACATGGACTTTCCAATAACCGACTTCATCTGTTTCCGCTTGATAAGAATGTTGCCCAACCTGAATCTGAACCTGATCCAATGGCTTTCCAGATTTTACTAAACCAATAAAAATTAGATTTGTCGAACTTGCAAGTACCGCACCGATAAACATTAATTTCATAATGTTCATCCGTTGTGCAAGCAAGCCGCCTAAAAAGCCACCGAGTAAACTAAATAGTACGCCATATACTTTCACGGCTTCCGCTATTTGCTCTTTACTGAAATTCAGATCCTGATAGAACACATTGGAAATCACACCAGCAATAATATCGGATACGCGGAAGAAGCCGATCAACAGCAATAAAACTAATGCGAGTTTTACACCATAACGCTTAAAGAAATCTAGAATAGGCGCGACCCATGTTTCTTTTGCCATTTCTTGATTTACAACACCCATTTTAACAAGACTAAAGCCAATAAAAATAGCGGTTGCTGTCGCTGTCAAAAACCGCAGTGCTTCTAAACCAAAAAGTGCGGCAGTATCTTTAATCGCGGTTGCTTGAATCAATGCTTGTGTTAAATGACCAGAGTAAATATACGTCACTACAAAAGTTGTGACTGCTAGAAAAAATACCAATACCAAGCGGTAGTAATCAGTCTTCTTATAATCTTTATAGACACGATCAACTTTCGGTTCACGAACAACCAGTGTGGTAATAATCCCGACGACCATAACAGCCGCCATGGTCAAATAAGTATATTTCCATGCTTCGTATATATAATTACCTTTTGCTGTACCCAAATAGGCAGCTAAGAATAAAGCTCCAGCACCCGCGACAATCATCCCAATGCGATAACCTGCATTATAAGTTGACGCTAAAATGGTTTGCATTTCAGTTTCTGCTAGTTCAATACGATAAGCATCAATAACGATATCTTGGGTCGCAGCAGAAAAGCCCAATAAAACTGCACCAGCAGCCATTTGTACTAAATAACTTCGACCCAATGAAGGATCTGAAAATGCCATTATACAAATCGCACAGATAATCAAACACTGAGCAATTAATAACCATGCTCGACGACGCCCAAGCGCTCTGGTTAGAAATGGTACAGGTAGCTCATCGATCAACGGCGCCCATACAAATTTAAAAGAATAACCTAATGCCGCCCAACTAAAAAAAGTGACTGCTGTTTTATCGATTCCAGCCTCACCTAGCCATAAAGATAAGCTTGAAAAAATCAATAAAATTGGTATCCCTGCGGAGAAACCAAGAAATAACATAATCAGAGCGCGGCGGTCTAAAAATGCTTTAAATGCAGATGCCCACCCAGAGGCTTGTGTCGTCATTGCTTATTATTTTCCATGAACATGCGAGAATCTGCCTATTCAATCGTTTCTTGTCCTTGCTTGCAAGTTGCTTTATGCAACCATTGTTTTGTTTTGTCGATAAAAAACACAAGTTCGCTTGATCTTTGAGGTTAAACCCGTATAACGTTAATGACTTACATTTCGTTTTATTTGTTGGATAGCAACAGTGACCCAAAAACTTGATCAAATGACTGCAACAACTTTATCTTTAACACCAACAAACACGATTACAGCAAATATCACTGCAATTCCAAGTGCCTTTGAACAAGCAGATATACAAGCAACACTCACAAAAACAGCACTAAAAGCAAATCAGCTTACACATATTCCCGACTTGGCTAAAATCCCAAGCTCGACTAAACGGATCAAACCGCTCAATAATTTTTTAGGGCAAGATCGCGCTCGGGCGTCAGTAGAGGCAGGTATCTCCTTGCCTTATTCGGGCTATAACATATTCGCAGTAGGAACGGCTGGTCTAGGCAAACGCACGATGATTAAACGTCTATTGCAACAGCATGCCAAAACCATGCAAACACCTGATGATTGGGTATATGTCAATAATTTCAAAAATCCAAGACAACCGATCGCCTTGCGTTTTCCAGCAGGACAAGGTTCAAAATTTCAAAATGCATTACAACAGACATGGCAAATTATCTTAAAACAGCTAGAACGTCGATTTAGTGCAGAAAGCTATCACAATCGCATCGAACGCATACGTCAAGCCACAGGTGAAGTACAACAACAAGCTTTAGCAGAACTAACAAAAGAAGGTGAAGGGCTCGACTTAAAATTAGTTTCTAGAAATGATAAGCATGTCTTTATTCCGATGTTACTTAAAGATGATGAGTATCATGAATTAACCCAACAAGACCTCAGTACGCTGAGTAGTAAAGAAAGATCTGATATTTCTTCCAATATTCGTTATATGGAGAAAAAACTTGAACGCTTAGGTCTTCATCTTGGTGATTTAGAAGATGATGCACGCGACCAAGTCTCCAGTTTAAATCGCGATATTGCCTCTCAGGTCGTAATGCCTCGTATTGAATCTATTCTAAATAGAAATAAAGAGGTCAAAGGTCTCGAATTATATTTAAAGCATTATGCTGAAGACATCATCGAAAATGTTGAATTAATTTTAGAACAAGAAGAGGATGACTTTACCCCTGCTTTGTTTAATCGCGTACCAGCTCGCTATCAAGCCAATGTCATCATTGCAAACAAACCAAATAGCGGCGCACCTGTCATTTTTGAAGACTTTCCAACCCACTACAATCTACTTGGACATGTCGAACAACTCACGCACAACGGAACGATTACGACTGATTTCACCCTAATTCGTCCAGGTTCCTTACATCGTGCGAATGGTGGTTTTTTGATGCTCGAAGCAGAGCAACTACTTGAACAACCATATGCATGGCAAGGCTTAAAGCGCGCATTAAAGTCAGGCCATCTAAAACTATCATCTTTAGAACATATGCTAACGTTGACGGGTAGTATTTCGATTGAACCCGCATCAGTACCATTGGAAATCAAAGTAGTCTTATTAGCTGAACCTGAGATTTATTATGAAATTTTAGAGGTAGAACCAGAGCTAGGCAGCGTCTTTAAAATACGTGCTGATTTCACTGATACATTACAACGTAATGACAGCAATGAACAAGCATATATGCAACTGATTGCTGACTACGTACAAGCAGATAAACTGTTACCATTTGATCGTTCAGCACTTGCTGCATTGCTAACAGACTCAAGTCGTCAAGCCGAGGATCAAAGCTCCTTATCCTTACATGCCTCTACGTTGGGTGATTTAATTCGCGAAGCACATCATCATGCATTTAAAGCAGACGACAAAATTGTTACGCATGATCATGTTAATCAAGCATTACACCATCGCCAATATCGTTTAGGCTATTTACGCGAATTGTATTGGCAAGATTTATCTCGCGGTACACAACTGATCGAAACATCTGGACATCGTCTAGGACAAATCAATGCGCTTTCAGTGATTCATTATGCTGATGTAGAGTTTGGTTTACCTTCTCGTCTAACAGCGTCTGTCTACCAAGGTGGCGGCGATATTCTCGATATCGAGCGAAGTGTAGAACTTGGTGGTTCTTTACATGCCAAGGGTGTGTTATTGATGTCAAGCTTCCTTAAAGCACACTTTGGCCGAGAGCAAATCCTGCACTTCTCTGCTGCTTTAGCCTTTGAGCAAAGCTACGGACAGGTGGATGGTGACAGTGCCACCGTTGCTGAGTTATCTGCATTAATTTCTGCAATCTGCCAAATCCCAATCGACCAATCATGGGCAATTACAGGTTCAATGAATCAATTGGGTCAAGTCCAACCAATTGGAGGCGTCAATGCTAAAATTGAAGGCTTCTATGATGCTTGTAAACTTCAAGGATTAACAGGCAAGCAAGGTGTGATTATTCCACGCCAGAATATGCAACACCTCATGTTACGCCAAGATGTGATTGAAGCTGTAGAAGCTGGACAGTTCCATGTGCATGCGATTGATACAATTGATCAAGCATTAGAAATTCTGATGGCTCGACCAGTAGGAACACTCGATAAAAAAGGTCGATATAGTAAAAATTCCATCTATGCCGCAGTTATGGAGCAACTGGAATATTGGCAAGCAATTGAAGATGGCGAAGCTGTCGAAGATGATGAACCTAAGAAAAAGAAAAAGCGTAAAAAAACCAAGAAAGACCAAACCGAGTCTAAATCTGTGGATGAAACAGTTGAAGTAAAATCACTTAAGTCTCATGCTAAAGTAAAAGCTAGACGCAAATAAGTAAGAAAGCCATGTTTCCAAGGAAACATGGCTTTTAAAATTTAGAGCGACATCTCACTGATGACTAAGCAACTCCTTGTAAGGAACGTCCTCCTGGAAGTTGCGCAAAATATTGCTTCAGTGCATCAATGCAACGATGGACTTTGACTGGGTATTGTTCACGCTTTGAAGTTAATGCTTGTAATGTATACGTCGGTAACTGCCAATCAGGTAGAACTTCAACCAAAGAACCGCTCACTAATTCTTTTTGCACATCCATATACAGAATACGTGCGATCCCTAAGCCTTGCTGGCATAATGATTTAGCGACAAAAACATTATTTGTTCCTAAACGGGTTTGCATTTCCACATTCACATTTTCCCCACTCAAACCATGGCGAAAAGTGAAATGCTGAAAGTTCTGCATTAAAGTGACAGGCAGTAATTCATGGTGAATCAAATCTTCTGGTCGCGTAATCGGAGGCGATTGATTTAAATAGCTTGGGGAGGCAACCAAAATCTGATCTACACGTGCCAATGGAACGACCGTCAATTGTGGATCATCTACTTTAAGACTCATCCGAATCGCAATATCAATTCTTTCTGATATTAAATCAATATAGCGATGATCCGCTTCAAAATGAACCGCTAAACCTTTATGAGCGGACATCCAATGAGACAGCGCGGGAACCACATGCAATGCGCCCAATTCTGGTGTTGTCGCAATACGTAAATCCCCAACAAGATCATCACGCAGCTCATTAATTCTAATTTTTCCACGCTCTGCTGCTGCCAACATTTCCTGACAACTTAAAAAAAATGCTTGTCCTGCCTCTGTTAAGCTCAACTTTCTAGTGGAACGATGAAGTAAGGTAACATCCATTTCTTGCTCTAATGAGCGAATTTGCTGGCTCACTGCGCTTGTTGTTATTCCTAAGTCTCTAGCTGCCCCGCTAAATGAACTTTTTTCTACAACGCAAGCAAAAACCCCCATTGCACGCAATTGATCTAACATACACATCCCTCTCAATTTATTAATATGCTTATTGTTCTAATAAAAGCAAACACATTGAGTATACAGAGAAGTCTATTGATAGACTAGTGATTATTAACAATTTGTTGAAAGTTTGTTAGGGCCTTTTAAAAGGCCCTAACAATAAAATTAGTTTGGTACAACCGTTGTTGGATTGATTGGTTTACCATCTAAACGGACTTGAAACTCTAGCATGACACGTGAAGCTCCAGATGACCCCATTTCGGCAATTTTTTGCCCTGCAGTCACATTATCACCACTCTTGACCAGCATTTTACTGTTATGTGCATAGGCAGTGATGTAACCATCAACATGCTTCACCAAGACCAAATTACCGTATTCTTTTAAACCATCAGCAGCATAAACCACTTGTCCATTTGCAGCAGCAAACACAGGATCACCAACGTTGCCTCCATAGCGCGTACCTTTCACGTTACTCGCCAGATTAAATCCTTGAATCACTGGACCATTTGATGGTTTTACCCAACGCAGACCACTTGCCAATGTTGATGGTGGTGTTACTGGAACAACAGGGCGTTGTTGTGTTGGGGTAACAGGTCTAACTGGTGGTGGCGCAACTTGCTGTTGTGTCGGAATATTAATACTTTGACGCTGAATAGGTGCTGCCTGATTCATTGCTTGTGTTGATGTGGTGCGTTGAGCGGCTGAACCTTTTAAACGTAAGGATTGATTAACATAAATTCGATATGGCGGTGCGATATCATTTAGTGCTGCGATATCGAGATAGTTCATACCATAACGATTTGCAATCCCACTCAAAGTATCACCAGAACGAACTGTGTAATAGTTTGGAGCATTCACATGGCTCGCCCCACCACCACTTACTTGAGGTTTAGATGCACAACCGCTGACAATAGCCGCCGTAACAACAGCCATAGACAATACGATTGTTTTGACCATTTTTTTTGACTGAAAAATCGAGACGTGGTTTAAGTGCATCTTCGCCCTCATCGAAAAATCCTTAATCTATTTTCGCCTTAGAGTACCAAAAAAGTGAGAAAAAACGAGTATTCACGCACGATATTCACAAAGTTATAACATTCACATGACTAACCATTCACGTGATTATGCAAATTATCTAACACCTCATAGTTGGTTGCATCCATTTGAATCGGAGTAATACTGACATAGCCATTTGAAACAGCAAAAAAGTCAGATTGAATATGGCTGCTCGATGCAGGATGTCGCTCCAGTACAGCTTCTCCTGCCAAACCGATCCAAAATACTTGACGTCCACGAGGATCCACATGACTACTAATCGGCTTGGATTGTCCTCGGCGTCCTTGATAAGTTACTTTGGTGCCCTTAATTTGTTCAACATCAGGAATGTTGATATTAAAAATATGACGAGGCGGTAAAATCGGTAAGCCTTGGGCAATAAAATCATGTACCCATTGTGCAGCTCTAGCGTAATCTTGCGGCTGCTCATATGAGCGTACATTTGAACCAGCAAGTGAGACAGCAATTGCAGGATGCTTCATTAAACGGCCTTCAAATGCAGCCCCTACTGTTCCAGAATACAATACATCATCACCCAAATTTGCACCGCTATTGATACCACTCACGACGAGATCAAATTCGAAATCAAATAAACCATTCATGGACAAATAAACACAATCTGCTGGTGTCCCATTTACTGCCCATACGTCTTTGGAAATCTGAACAGGTCGCAAAGGACGGTCGAGTGTTAAGGCACTTGAATAACCACTTCGCTCACTTTCAGGTGCAACTACAACAACACGGCCTAATGGTTTTAATGCATGAGCCAACGCTTGAAGCCCTGGGGCAAAAACACCATCATCATTTGCAATCAAAATATTCACTACGTTCTCATCTCTTCAATTTTGGGCGATTGCTACTTCAAACCTATCGGTAGAATATGTCAATAGCCCTTTTACTACTCAGTTTTCATAATTGAATTATTCCTTCAATTATATATATTTACCACTTCATAGTATTAGAAATTTATGCAGCCATGAGACATTTATCTAAATTTATTCGTATTATTGGGGTTAGCTTCTCACTTTTTACAGCTCAAGCAATTTTTGCAGAAGCAATTTCGGTTCAAGAAGCGGATGCGCTGATTAAAGATGATATCGCGAACGCTCAAGTTTTAATCGAGATGTGCCCAAAAATGATTGGGAAAAATGCTAAATTTGATCAAAACATCAATCAGATCATTGCATCGTATTTAGAAGGATATTCAAATAAATCAGCATCATTGCAAAGCCTTCAAACGGATAATGATTTTAAAATATCATTAAAAGAAGCACGGGCGGCAGCGAAAGAAGTTGATCAAGCTGAACAGAAGTCTGTTTGTGAAGATGTACTTAATTTTGAAGGTTAATTAACCTTGAATGTGGTAGCTTAGTTTAGCAATCTAAAACTAAGCTACCAATTTATATAAATAGAAAATCATATTTAAAATGCTTGATCATTTTTGATTCAGAATATTGAATCCAAGCCTTATTTATTCATCTCTTCAATTACCAAGCATTAGGTTCTCGAACCATGTGAATAATATTGGCTGGACTGCTAATCCATCCTCCTTTAAATCCTTCTGGCAAAGGTTCAATTTCATCACAGCGCACAACGCCAGCATCATTAAGATATTTTGCAGCCTCTGAAAAATTATCAGTAAATAGTTCTAGCCAAAGCTCTGCCTGACTTATTTTAGCTACCGTATCGATCCATAATTTTACTGGACCAAACTCAAAACCAATCTCTGATCCTTTATCCGTAATTGGTTTAAGACCAAGCACATCACGATAAAAAGCAACTGTTGCTTCAAATTGATGTGGTGGAAGCTTCAGTGCAATATCAACACCACCACGAAATTTAGTTGTCATTATACTGCTCCTCATTAAGGTTTTTTTCTTGTTTTTACTAGGATTTGTCAATATCAAACGCCAAGATTGGATTTAAAATCACATTTCCTCCATTGTTCCTACAGCAAGTATACAATTTTATTTTTCGGCTATGCTAAGTTATGCAAACTATGTAAACCCTGATTTGAGTTTAGCTTGTTATGAAGAAAAATGTTTTTAAAACGCTAAGTTTGTCTTTGCTGATTGCTTCAAGTGCATTCGCATCAACTACTTTTGCAGCCAATGTAAAACAAGAGTCAGAAAATATTGATGTCACTTCAACGGTACAAAGTACAACGCAAGAAGAACTTGCAGCAATCTATGTACTTTCTGAAATTTGTCCAAAATTGATTGATGAAGATAAAAAATTTAGCCAAGGTTATGAACGCTTAGTTAAAGAATATTTACCTAAAGAATCTAAAGCTGTGGATGTATTAAATACACGAGCCAAAGCTAAAGATTTCCAAAAATTCCTCGTTGAAGCACGCAAAGATGCAAGTGCCGCAACTCAAGCGCAAAATCGTCAAATTTGCGAAGATGTTCAAAACTATAAATGAAATATTGATAACACCTTATCTGGAATCAGCGCTCCATAAGTCTTAGTTACAATA
Source organism: Acinetobacter haemolyticus (assembly GCF_003323815.1). Taxonomy (NCBI): domain Bacteria; kingdom Pseudomonadati; phylum Pseudomonadota; class Gammaproteobacteria; order Moraxellales; family Moraxellaceae; genus Acinetobacter; species Acinetobacter haemolyticus. Next base: position 1,339,126 of record NZ_CP030880.1, on the reverse strand, counting down.
CTGTATGAAAAAGCCGACTTCCCCCATAGAAGTCGGCTTTGCTTTGCCCTAAAATGCTAGGCTCATCTGCACCATATAAGATATTGGAACTACCTAGAATGACTCGAAAAAGCGCTCTTGCTGCATTATTACTTTTGCCAAGCTTTTCATATGCAGCGACTGTCCTATCTGCTCCACCAGAATTAAATAATAAATCCTATGTATTAATGGATTATGAAACTGGACAGATTCTCGCTGCAAAAAATGAAGATGAAAAACTTGCACCCGCATCTATGACAAAGATGATGACGAGCTTCATCATTGAACAAAAATTATTACAAGGCAAATTAACAGAAGACGAACATGTACGCATGAATGAATCAGCATGGTGCCGTGGCAGCAGCGCTGAATCTTGTATGTATGTTCCGTTGAATGGCACTGCGACTGTATTGGAAATGCTACGCGGCATTATCGTTCAATCTGGTAATGATGCATCAAAAGCAATGGCTGAACACATTGCGGGCAATGAAGGTACATTTGCTCACATGATGAACCAAGAAGCCAAACGTCTTGGCATGACCAATACCAACTTCGTGAACTCAACGGGTATGCCTGCGGAAGGTCATTATTCGACTGCTAAAGATATGGCGATCTTGGCTCAGCATATTATTAAAGATAGTTCGAAATATTACCCAATTTATTCTGAAAAAGAATTTACCTTTAATGGGATCAAACAAGGTAACCGTAACGCTTTGCTCTATACAGACCCAAGTGTTGATGGTTTAAAAACAGGTCACACCAGTGAAGCTGGCTTCTGCTTAACAACCTCAAGCAAACGTGGTCCGATGCGTTTGATCTCGGTGATCTTTGGTACACCAAGCATGAACGAACGTGCAAATCAAACACGTGCGTTGTTAGCTTGGGGCTTTGCGAACTTTGAAACTGCAAATGTCCAACCTGCCAACCAAGCAATCGCTAAAGCAAAAGTCTGGTTTGGTAAGGAAGATGAAGTACAGATTGGGCTAGCTGAAAACTTCAATGTGACGATGCCGAAAGGTCAAGCCGATAAAATCAAAACACAACTTGTGGTTCAACCTCAGCTCAATGCGCCTTTAGCACAAGGTCAAGTGATCGGGAAATTGGTTGCAAGTCTTGATGGCAAAGTCATCGCTGAAAAACCTTTGGTTGCACTCAAACCTGTTGAAGAAGCTGGCTTCTTCGCGCGTATGATTGATCGTATCAAGCTATTCTTTAGCAGCTTTTTCTAAGCCCTGACTTTTGAATAGTTAATTTAAGCATTCAGGCTGTTTAGTCTGAATGCTTTTTTACTTTATAATTCCACTATCGTTTATCTTGGTTGATCCCATGACTAAAAACATTCGCTCTTATTTAGACCAAACACCTGATATTGATGCAAGCTGTTATATTGACGATATGTCAGTCGTGATTGGTGATGTCAAATTAGCTGAGAATGTTTCGGTTTGGCCCTTTGCGGTCATTCGTGGCGACGTAAACTCGATTCAGATTGGCAAAAACAGTAATGTACAAGATCATTGTATGTTGCATGTTAGCCATAAAAACCAATCTAAACCAAACGGTTCACCGCTAGTGATTGGTGAAGATGTGACTGTTGGACATCATGTGACTTTACATGGTTGTACCATTGGTAATCGCGTACTAATCGGCATTAATACTGTCATTTTAGATGACGTGATTATTGAAGATGATGTGATGATCGGTGCAGGTAGTCTTGTTCCTCCCCGTAAAGTCTTAAAAAGTGGTTATCTGTATGTGGGTAGTCCAGTACAGCAAGTCCGCCCTCTCACAGATAAAGAAAAAGCATTTTTACCCTATTCAGCGCTGAATTATGTAAAAGTGAAGAATGATTATAAAAATCAAGTAACCGCATAATTAAGAGATAATAATGGTCAAAGTATCTAAAAAACTCTTATATTTGGGTTTTATTTTACCTTCGCTTGTTGTTTCACTCATATTTTTAGTCATCATATTATTTTCTACTATTAGTGAAATATACTCTGGCGAACATGTTATTACTCGGTATATTTTCAGTATCACTGTATTAGAAGCAATATGGTTTATCATCACCAGTGCAATAGGTATGTACTTATTCATACTTCTGTTTTGTGGTATTCAATCCATCATCTATTCTTTTTTGATGAACTATATCATTTTCCCCAAAGTAAAAAGTCATTTTAGAATAGTGTTAATCAGTGGTGTACTCGGTGGGCTATCAACAACTCTACCAGTATTATCCCTTTATTTTTATTCAGCTTTATTCGGAATGGGCGATTATCCAAATCTTTATACTGAAATTTTAATGCTTAGTCCTTTATTTGGCTTTGGGTTCGTAATTGGTCTGTTTTCAGGTTATTTATTATTAAAAGCATACAAGTCACAAGAAAAAGCTTTAACCTAGCCATCTTGCCCCAAATTTTGTAGAATACGTTTTTTAAAATCATGGTGCTTTCTATGACCGCTTGGACACCTCATGTCACAGTCGCCACTGTAGTCGAAAAAGACGGACGTTTTTTGTTTGTCGAAGAACACAGTGAGGGCTATGTACATACTGTGTTTAACCAACCTGCTGGTCATGTTGAATGTGATGAAACCATTATCCAGGCAGCAATTCGTGAGACCTTAGAAGAAACAGGTCATCATGTTGAAGTTGATCACTTACTCGGTATTTATACCTATACGCCACCAATGTTTCCTGATCGTACCTATTACCGTTTTTGCTTTTTGGCACATGTGACTTCAGTTGAAGAAAATGCGCAACTGGATACAGGTATTGTCAGTGCAGTATGGATGAACTTGGATGAGCTACAAGAAACAGCTCGTGCACGTAGCCCATTGGTTTTAAAAGCTGTTCAAGATGCCCTCGCTGGCAAGAAATATCCTTTATCGCTTATTTATGAGCACCCTTTTTCTCCCTCATTAACTTCTCATTTGGATGCTTAATTAGATGCAACAACGTGTCATCGTCGGTATGTCTGGTGGTGTAGACTCCTCTGTTTCTGCCGCGCTTTTACTTCAACAAGGATATCAAGTTGAAGGTCTTTTCATGAAAAACTGGGAAGAAGATGATGGTACGGAATACTGCACAGCACTTGAAGACTTGGCGGATGCGCAAGCCGTAGCAGATAAAATCGGGATCAAACTGCATACAGCAAATTTTGCAATGGAATACTGGGATCGTGTATTCGAGCATTTCTTGGCAGAATATGCCGTTGGTCGCACGCCTAACCCAGATATTCTCTGTAATAAAGAAATCAAATTCCGTGCATTCTTAGATCATGCGATGACATTGGGTGCAGACTTCATTGCAACTGGTCATTACGCGCGTCGTGGTGCTAGCATGCAAAATTCGCGTGGTGAAACTTACGCGCCATTACTACGCGGCGTTGATAATAATAAAGATCAGACCTATTTCTTACACGCAGTGCATGGTCGTGAAATCAACAAGACGCTATTCCCTGTTGGTGAAATTGAAAAACCTCAAGTTCGAAAAATCGCTGAAGAACTAGATCTCGCTACAGCCAAGAAAAAAGATTCAACGGGAATCTGTTTTATTGGTGAGCGTCGTTTTAGTGATTTCTTAAAACAATACCTCCCTGCTCAAGCTGGAAAAATTGTCTTAGACAACGGCAAAGAAGTTGGTGAACATCACGGCTTAATGTACTATACGCTGGGTCAACGTGGTGGGATTGGTATCGGTGGTATGAAAGGTGCACAAGAAGGTGCATGGTTCGTATTACACAAAGATGTTACCAATAACCGACTAGTGATTGGACAAGGCCATGAACATCCATTGATGCAAAGTACTCAGCTTTGGAGTGAGTCGATTGACTGGGTTGCCGGTGAACAGGAAATTCCAACATCAGGTTTCCGATGCACTGCCAAAACGCGTTATCGACAACCTGATCAAGCGTGTACTATTTATCGTGATGATCAAAGCGAAAATGGTATTCGTGTTGAATTTGACGAACCACAAAGAGCCGTTACTCCTGGGCAAAGTGTGGTGTTTTACTCAGGAGAGGTCTGCTTAGGTGGTGGCGTGATTCACCACACCAATGCACCTCAACCCGATTTTATCTAAGGATATTGGAAGCGTAGCATGGCGGAGTTCCCATTTCAGCCCAACCAAGCGTTGAATGTTCAACAAAACCGTGCTTTGGCATTGGCTGCAGTTTTTCAGGCAACCCAGTTGACACATATGACAGCCATGTCTGGTCAACAAAGTATTGGGGAAAGTGGTAACTTCTATTTTGAACTCCTCGTCAAAGCCAGCCTAAATATCCGTCCAACAAATAATAATGCAAAACAGACCTTAGATTTTTTTAACCAGCTTGCAGATATTTCCTTAGGATTAAAAACATTAGAAGGCTGTATTACCCAGCCTTTTAATACTGCACCAAAATCCAGAATCCCTAAACTCAGTAACACCAAACTGCCAATGTCTTATGCGATGGCATTGTTGCAGTTGGAAAAAAAGGTTTATAGCAACCCCGAATACGTTAAAATTATTGAAAAATCTCAACAAAAAATCCTCAAACAGTTGTCTTTTTTCGATAACAATTATTTGCATCCAAGTGTCATTGCCAGTTTGGCACAAACGTATGTTGAAACTGCTGGGCAAATCAATCCACGTATTCTCGTTCGTGGTAATGCTGAAGCATTTAAAGATATTAATCATACCAATCGAATCCGAGCATGTTTGTTTACGGGCATACAATTGGCGCATTTATGGCGACAACTCGGTGGTAGTTCATGGACGATGGTTTTCAGAAAACGTAAGTTGTTGAACGATATTCAAGCTCTCGCTCGTTTGCAGTATCAGGTGGTTTAAACCGATGCTTCAACGAATTTATTTTTATGTTTATTCCAAGATTAAGGAATCTGTATGAATGCTTTAACCGCACTCTCACCACTTGATGGACGTTATGCAAGCAAATGCGATGCACTACGCCCTTTTTTGTCTGAGTTTGGTTTAATCCACGCTCGTGTCACTGTTGAAGTGCGTTGGTTACAAGCACTTGCAAATCGTGCAGAAATTATCGAAGTACCAGCTTTCTCTGCTGAAACCAATGCCGCTTTAGATGCGATTGTCGCTGATTTCTCTGAAGAAGATGCCAATCGTATTAAAGAGATCGAACGTACAACTAATCACGATGTAAAAGCAGTTGAATATTTCCTTAAGGAAAAAATTGCCAACATCGACGAATTAAAAAATGCAGGTGAATTTATTCATTTCGCATGTACTTCTGAAGACATCAACAACTTGTCTCATGCATTGATGCTTAAAAATGGTCGTGAAGTTTTAGTTGCAAGCATGAAGCAAATTCTGAATGCAATCTCTACTTTGGCAACCACACATGCTGAACAACCAATGTTGTCTCGTACACATGGTCAAACTGCTAGCCCAACAACTTTGGGTAAAGAAATGGCAAACGTTGCATATCGTTTAGCGCGCCAAATCAAGCAATTTGAAAATGTTGAATTATTGGGCAAAATCAATGGTGCTGTAGGTAACTACAACGCTCACCTTTCTGCTTATCCAGAAATTGATTGGGCTGCACATGCGCAAGCATTTGTTGAGTCTTTAGGTTTAAGCTTCAACCCATACACCACACAAATTGAGCCACATGATTACATGGCTGAATTGTTTGATGCATTGCGTCGTTATAACACGATCTTGATCGACTTTAACCGTGATGTTTGGGGTTATATTTCGCTTGGTTACTTCAAGCAAAAATTAAAAGATGGTGAAGTTGGTTCATCAACGATGCCTCATAAAGTAAACCCAATTGACTTCGAAAACTCAGAAGGTAACTTAGGTATCGCAAATGCAGTATTGGGTCACTTAGGTGAAAAACTTCCAGTTTCTCGTTGGCAGCGTGACCTAACCGATTCAACTGTTCTTCGTAACATGGGTGTTGGTTTTGCGCAAAGCTTGATTGCTTTTGATGCTTGCTTAAAAGGTATTGGCAAACTTGAACTCAATGCGAACCGTTTAAATGAAGATTTAGACCAAGCACAAGAAGTTCTTGCTGAGCCGATCCAAACGGTTATGCGTCGTTATAACGTTGAAAAACCTTACGAAAAACTAAAAGCGCTTACTCGTGGTCAAGCCATGACACGTGACATGATGGTGAACTTCGTAAATGGTGATGAGCTTCTTCAAGTTCCAGCTGATGAACGTGCTCGTTTAGCAGAGCTTACACCTGCAACATATACAGGTAATGCTGCTGAACAAGCAAAACAAATCAATGATTTGATCAGCAAAATCTAAGCTGACAACTCATTCATAAAAAAGCAAAGCCTCGGCTTTGCTTTTTTATTTTTCTATACTTAGGAAGTTTAAAAACTAAAACCAATATTTAAGTTGATACGATAAAGCCATTTATCACTATTTGGTGAAACAGTAGAAGTAAAGCCCGTTGCATTGGTTGCACCACCGATAATATTGGCGTTTTTCCCCCATGTATAATCCGCCCACACCATGAAAGGTGAGGCAATAAACATCATGCCAGTGGTATTCATTTGTGAGGCTGACCAATCCTCACGTTTTTTATCTAAATAACTATAATCATTGTAGAAACGGATGGCTTTGAGTTTGCCCATGTCTTGTACAGGTAATGTATAAGCGAGGTTTAAACTCGCAATGGTTCCTTCGGAAGCAATGAAATATGCTGGCGTTAAACCATTCGCTCCCATCAGTGTCATATCATTGTTTACACCATCAGGATTTTTTGCATCATATTGATAATGAATCACTGAGCTTTGTAAATTAAAACGCTTGTAATTGTTATCTGTATGCAATCCAACAGCATAGTACTTACCATTTTTATCTGTGATCTTGTTGTGTAGCTGTGCAATAGCACCTGATACACCAAACTCTTGCTTGCCAAATTCAGTTTCTAACTTACGAACAATCCGTGTATTCACTTGGTGACGTTTTTCATTTTGATAGCCTTGTTGTGTCGGGAATGCATTTTCAGCTAAATCATCATAGGTCGCACTTTCGGGAGAATAACGAAGATTGGTTGCGAGCATCTCAGGATAATAGCCTAGCTTCATGTCCCATTCTTTATTCTGAAAATTCCAATTCAAGCCTGGAGCAATGTTATTACCATAACCCAAGAAAAATGGAATGTGATAAGTCCAACCATTTTGTGGATAAGGATAAATTGCAAAGGGTTTATAGACAAAACCAGCTTCTATGCTGTTATGTTCATCCAAATGATAACCCACATAGGCTTTTTCTATCGAACGTTTACCTTGATCTTGAAAGAGGTAACTGGCATTAAAATAGGCATCATCAAACTTACCTTTCAGATCAACTCGGAAAATATCAAAATAGAGTTTTCCAAAACCACCATTTGGCCCCTCCCAGTTTTCGTAACGTTGATTCAAACGCACTACACCACCGAGTTTGACAGCATCCGTCCCATCTTCACTTTTCCATTCCAGTGCTGGACTTTGTGCAAATGCATGAGATGCTGTACCCAAATAACATGCAGCAAGCATCGCGACCATCATTGTCTTTTTCATATCATGTTCCTTCGCTTTGATACCAACCATCCTGTTGGCTCTATTTTTTGTTTTACCTGTAAAACATAGTTTTATTCGATTTGTAGACAAAAATTTTTGCCTACAAATCGTTCTTCAGCAGCGCTATTACCGAGCAATACCGAGATGGATTAATACAATTTCTTTTGTGGAGGACCTGCAAAATTCAGAGGCCCAATTGAATGCATATCCAGTTCAATCACACTTGGACCTTGGAAATCAACTGCTTGCTGAATCACTGTTTTAAACTCTTCTGCACTGCCGACTTTCCAGCTTTTCACGCCCATCGCCTCACCCAATGCTTGGTAATCAGGTGTGTGTAATTCGTTAAAATACTGACGGCCACCGAAGTAATTATTTTGAATACCGCGCATAACCCCATAACCACCATCATTCATGATCATCAGCACCATATTGGTATTTTCTTGCGCCATCGTCGCAATCTCACCAATCCCGAGCATCAAACCACCATCACCGACTAAACCAATCACTTTTTTGTCAGGATTGGCAATTGAGGCACCAATTGCTGTTGCCAGACCAAGACCAATCGCCCCTGCTAAAGAGTGAATATTTTGGTTTGGTGCTTGTACTGGGAATAAACGACTGCCCCACGTACTGCCTGACATGGTGATATCACGAACAAAGATGCCATCTTGTGGTAAAGCTGTACGAAGGTAATCACAGATCAAAGCATATTGATCAAGCTGTGTACGTAAAGCATTGATTGCTGCCTGTTTCGCATCGACAACTGCTGCATCATAATCAGCATCTATTTTAGATACGCCTGCTAAACCTGTGAGAACACGTTGCAACACATCTTTGGCATCACCACAAATGAAATTACGAATTTTGTAATTACGTTGTTGTGCAACAGGATTCGCATCGACCTGAATAATATTTTCAGGGAACTGCACTGAATAGGTTTTGGTTTCGTTACTACGTAAGCGAGAACCAACAACAACCAATAAATCGGCATCTTTTAAAAGTTGTTCAACGCCTGCGGAGTTATGGAATGCACCTAGGCTACGCGGATGATCATCTGCCAATACACCACGCGCATGGGTTGAAGACACTACTGGAATACCGAGATCAGCGATCGCTTTGACTTCATCCACACTATTAAGCGTACCACCGCCGATCCAAAAAATTGGACGTTTGGCTTTTTTGATTTCATCAATGATCAAATCAACTTCAACTTGATCTGCTTGTGGCAATTCAAGTGCTTTGACTGGACCTAGATTCAGGGGTAAATCAATTTCTGCTGCTTGAACATCAATCGGTAGCTCAACACTAACAGGCCCCATTGGGACAGTAGTCGCTACACGAATTGCTTCACGAATCACGCCTACCGCATTGTCAGGGCTAGTAATACGAAAAGCAGCTTTGCTCGATGCACGTAAGAAAGTCAGTTGATCTTTGGTCTCATGAATAAAACTCGCATCTCGATCTAAATATTCACGTTCAACTTGACCTGTTAAATGCAATACTGGACTACCTGCATTCATCGCTTCAATCAATGAACCCACAGCATTCCCTGCACCTGCACCAGTACTGGTCAAGGCGACACCTAAACCTTTAAAGCGTGAATGACCATCTGCCATCGTCACCGCACCTGCTTCACCACGTGCTGCGACGAAACGAATTTTTTCACGACGACCGACTGCATCAGCAATTGGCAAGTTGTGAATTGAAATAACGCCGTAGATACTATCAACTTGGTGCGCCTCTAAAACACGAGCGATTGCTTCGCCTACATTTACACGTTCTGTCATTACTGTATTCCTCAAAAATTTTATTTCATTCCATGAATTTATTAATCGCACCAAGGATTTGGCTGTTCGCTTAATCCCATATAAATGCTTTTTTGTTGCATATACGCCAAGATGCCTAAACGACCTTTTTCACGCCCAATTCCACTTTCTTTGAAACCACCAAAAGGTGCAGAAATTGAGAATTTTTTGTAGGTATTGATCCAGACTGTTCCCACTTCCAAAGCACGTGCAAGTTGCCAAGCTTTACGATAGTTTTCAGTCCAAATCCCTGCGGCCAAACCAAAACAACTGTCATTGGCTTGGGCAATCAGATCCGCTTCATCGTCATATTTCATGACTACCAATACAGGACCAAAGATTTCTTCCTGACAGGTTTGTGCTGAATTATTGAGACCTGTGATAATGGTCGGCAAATAGAAGCTGCCTTTTGCTAAATCACCTTCAGTCAATGCCTGACCACCAACCAAAACTTGACCACCTTCTTTTTTTGCTAACTGAACATAAGCATCGACTGAGGCTAAATGCTTCGGATTGATCAAAGAACCCAAATGCACGCCTGCGGTTTCAGGATGTCCTACGCGCAAGCCTTTGGTAATTTCAACTAGACGCGTTAAGAATTGATCATAAATACTGCGATGCACAAATAAGCGTGATCCAGCAATACATGCCTGTCCTGCTGAACTAAAAATGCCATAAGCCACACCTTTTGCTGCAAGCTCAATATCGGCATCTTGCATGACGATCGTTGGTGATTTTCCGCCAAGTTCTAAAGATGTGGTGATCAACTTGTCAGCGGCGATATGTGCCAAATGACGTCCTGTACTGGTTCCACCTGTAAATGAAATTTTGCGTACTAATGGGTGCTTTACGATTGCATCACCAATCACAGAACCACGTCCTACGAGCACACTCAATAAACCTTTAGGCAAACCAGCGTCTTCAAAGATTTTTGCTAATTCCAATGCGATCAAAGAAGTCGCTTCTGCTGGTTTCAAAATGACTGCATTACCGCCAGCAAGCGCAGGTGCTAGCTTCTGTACTTCGCTGGCAATCGGTGAGTTCCACGGTGTAATCGCTGCCACAACACCCACAGGTTCATGCACACTCATGGTCATAAAGTCTGGCGCACGTTGTGTGGTTAATTCATCATTTAGTGTCTCGCAGGCTGCTGCCACATAACGCGCTGTTGCCGCTGCACTTAGAGTTAAAGCGCGCGTTTCAGCCAATGGTTTACCATTATCACGGGTTTGTAGCTTGGATAGCTCATCCACACGCGCTTCAATAATGTCAGCCACTTTATACAAAATGCGCGCACGTTCATGCGGTAGACTGTTACGCCAGTCCGCCTGACGCCATGCCAAATCAGCCTTTTCAATCGCTTCATTGACATCATCTAAACTCGCCGTTGAAATCTCAGCATTTACAGATTGATCTGCTGGAAACAGACTTTGAATCGTGTCGCCTCGACCTAATCGCCATTCACCAGCGATATAAATTTCCTTTACCATGATCAAATCCTTTAAATCTGAATTGCTTGAACACTATTGCGACAGGCACGAATCACACTGAGTGCAGCCAATGTCGAAGTTTTCGGGTTACTCGCCAAAGGCACACCGACCAACTCAATCGTCATTTCACCGAACACACCTTCCGCCACAATCGTGTGCTTGTTTTTATTGATGTTTGGGTCAACCGTCAGTTCCACCATGGTTTCATCCATTCCCAAACCTGCAAGCGCAATCGTCGCCGCAACATTGGCATTGGCTGGAAACTTCAATGCAGCTTCACGGGCTGTACCACGGAAAAAAACGGTTGCTTCACTCACCTGATCTAAATCAACCAATTGCTCTGCATAACTGCCACGCCAACTTTTTGGACTCTTGCAGCCTTTGTAAGTGACCTTTTCCAAACCACCTTCTTTCGCCGCTGAGATCCCATCAATTCCAGCAATCGCACCTGCCAAAAGATGTAAATGGGCATCATGTTGCTCCGCGGTATTTTTTAACTGGATCAGAAACTCGTTATCCGCCAAAGTTCCAACTGAGATGAGCCCAATCGTCCAACCCTTTTCCAAAACCTTTTGCGCATGCTCTTTCACCGCAGCTTGACCAGCAACTTCAATCACGTAATCAGGTGTACCCTGACATTGATCAATCGAGCTAATCACTTGCACGTCATGAGCAACTTGCGCTTGAACTTTTTCAACACTCCGTGCTGGTACCACAATCCATTTAAGTTGTAAGTCTTGCGGCATATGGGCATACACTTCTGCTGCCATCGCGCCAAAACCAATCATCATCAACTGTTTCATGTGCACACCTTATAAATGTTTATTAAATCCACCAGAGACATCGAGAGTTGAACCTGTGGTATAGGATGCTAAAGGCGATGCGAGAAAGACCAAGGCACGTGCTGGTTCTTCAGGCTTACCTAAACGTTGCATCGGGATACCACGATTTTTAGCAATATTGCCTGTCCATTGTTCCCATGACAGATTTGGGTCTGAACGCGTTTCAAAACGGCGTTTCCACTGTGCCGACTCCACCATACCCAAAAGGATTGAATTCACACGGACACCATATTGAGTAAATTCATGTGCCAGTGAGTGCGTTAAATTTAGTAGCGCAGCACGTGCAGATGAGGTTGCGATCATGTGCGGTTCAGGTTGTAGGGCTAACAATGAGTTCACATTGGTGATTGAGCCACAAACAGACTGTTTTAAATCGTCTAAAAATGCACGAACGGGATGTAATACACTGAAATATTTGAGTTCAATTTCTTTCATCCAATCTTCGTCTTGGGTATTTTCAAAATTCGACACACGACCTTGACCAGCGTTATTGATCAACATATCGACATTGCCTAAGTTTTGCTTCACATCTTGTGCAAATCGTTTTACATCTTCTTTGTCCAAAACGTTGCAGATATTGGTGTAAATATTGGCATGTGGATATTTCTCTAAAATATAAAGTTTCGATGCTACTAAACGCGCTTCATCTCGACCACACCATGCGACCTTTGCACCTTCTGCAACTAAAATTTCCACAGCAGCCAAACCAATGCCTGACGAGCCACCTGTTACAACTGCTACTTTTCCTTCAACTTGGAAGCTCATATCCATATCTCTCGTTTAATTAATTTGCCGATAAAACAATGTCGTTAAACTGATCAGGTTGATCGACATAACTCAGATGACCTGCATCTGTAATGAGATGACATCGGCTCAATTGCATTTCCATCGCCAGCTCCATGATGGCTTGAGCAGGCGTGATTTCATCCTTGTCACCAGCAATCACCACACATGGAACTTTGATATCTATTAAATAATTTCTAATCTCGTCATACGCCAACAAATACGATGCTCGCGTAAAACCGTCTAAAGTGAGCTGCCCCATCACTTCACCAACCAATGCCAGTGCTTGAGGGTCTTGTTTATAAATTAAATGTGGACCACGGCTTGCCGCCATCCCCGCATTGCCCAAACTTTTCAATAGATTTGGGCGTTTCTGATAAACCTGTGCTTTGGTGTCTTCATCCGATCGTTGATAACCCTGCGCTGCATTGGCAATGATTAAGGTTTCAACACGTTCAGGATATAGATGGGCAAAAGCACTTGCCTGTAATGCACCTAATGAATGACCTACAATGATGGCTTTAGAAATCGCCAATGCATCCATGATCGCCAGCACACGCTGAGCATAATCGGTTGCATTTGGCTGTTCCGTATTTAAACCCTCAGATAAGCCATAACCCGGTGCATCCCAAGCAATGACATGAAAGTGATGACTAAGGACATCAAGCTGATTGACCCATGATGCAGAACCAGAGCTGATACCATGTAAAAGAATCAGCGTTTGGCCTTGTCCAGCTTCGCGATAGGCTTGCAGCTGACCATCGATCTCAATGGTTTTCACTGGGTATTGGGCTAATGTGTCAATCAAAGTCATCACTTCATTCCTTTTTACAGTTAATCGCGTTGATTAACGTTTGATTTGAGACAATGGATGCTCAGGTGGATAGTTTGGAATAGTTGGTTTTCCAGCACCCAACATCACACACATCAAGGCATCTTCCTGACCAGGGTTAAACAAGCCACGATAAATACCTGGCGGAATTGAAATCAGATCACGCTCTTTCAATTTGGTTTGAAATTTTTCACCGTTATGCTCAATGAACAGATCAATCTCGCCACGTAACATGAAAAACACTTCTTCAACATCGTGATGGATATGCAAAGGACCTTCACATTGCGCAGGTAAAACCATGGTTGAAAAAGTAAAGTTTTCAGCTGGAACCGTGTTGCCATCATTGACTACACCTGTTGCCCCTGTTCCCATATAACGCATTTGAGCACGACGATATTTCGGGTCATAATCTGCTTGGAATTTCAACGCATCGAAATCATATTTACGTGTTTCAAAACGTGCGATACGTGTGTTTAACCAATCTTCCAAACTAGCGCCTTCAGGCTGTTTCCATGATTCAAATTGTTGAGTAGACATGTTTAACTCCTAAGTTTTTGATGAATAGTTTGATTAATAACGTTTCAATAAAGGAAGCAAGAAGAATGACCCAATAACGGCGACTGCTGCTAAGAAGGTAATTCCTAAATTAAAACTGTTTGTTTGCATCACGATGTAACCGATAAGAACTGGGGCAATTGCACTGGCAAAATTGCCCATTCCATTGAAAATCCCGCCTGCTGTTGCACCGACATCAGCTGTCGTCACTCGTGCAAGTAATGCAAAGACTGCTGCGACACCAAAACCCCATGCCATTGCACTGAAAGACATGGCTGCGATGACCAAAAATGGATTGGTCATAATCACCATGACGTACATGAAAATACCTGCCACCAATAAGCCACCAAAGACTTGAATCGCACGGCGTCCGGTCTTGTCAGACAAGAATGCGCCGATGATTTCACCAATGAGCATCGCAATGAATGGGAAACTTGAATAAATACCAAACTCTTTAAGATTGAAGCCTTTGTCTTGGATTAAATAAGAAGGAACCCAACTGTTTAATCCCCACAAATACGTCATCAAAGCGATATTAAAAATACATACCAACCAGAATGAACGGTTTTGTAATAAGACTTTGGTATTCAGAATATGACCTTTGAAATTGATGCGTTTGCTGGTCGATTCCAATTCAATGGTTTTCTTCAGCTGTAGATCACGCAAACCAATGATGATCGCAACCAAAGCAACAAGTGTTAGCGCAGCCATCACAAAGAATGTGGTATGCCAATCATATTTTGCTAATACAGCAGCTGTAATCGGGAAGCCTAGAAAAGCACCAATCGGCGTGCCTAATAAAAACATCGTTGACGCACGTGCTTGCTGACGATCGGTATAGGTCTGTTTAACAATGGTATATGCGAGTGCAAACAATGGACCTTCAGCCAAACCCAGTAAAACGCGTAAAAACAACATTCCTGCATAACTGGTGGTAAAGCCCATGCACAGCATCAGCACACCCCAAGATGCAACACTCCAAAACAGCATTTTCTTTGGGTCGAAAATATCACCTAGGAAACTGAGAAATACAGATGAAAAACCGTAAGCCAGCAAGAAACTGGTCATCAACCATCCTAGCTTCGCTTTGTTCTCCGCAATCTCCATTGCACCTTGGAAATGTGGATCAGCAAATAAAACCGCAATACTAATCTTGTCAAAAAATGCGAGTACAACACACACCATCAGGACAAAAGCAGGCACCCAATGCTTAAATCCACTTTTTTCTTCATTACTCATACTTCATTCCTTCGATTGAGTCATGAACCAGAATTTAATGTTTATGGTTTTAATTTCATGACATTAAATTCAGGGTCTGCTAATAGTTTTGGGTCTAATACGGTATTGGACTGCATCCAACGTTTTGCCAATTTGACCAATTTTGAGTCATTGATTGCGATCATATTGATTAAACAATTTTGATCATCCAGATACAGATAACTACATTGATCATCCGTACTTCTACGTACCACTGTCTGCTTGGTTCTTTCTGGTTGATAAGTCCCTAATATCTGAATATTGAAGTGATATTGATCCGACCATAACCATGGAATATCGGTATATTCAGTTTCTATACCCAGCATCGATTTAGCGGCTGCAATTGCTTGGTTCTGCGCATTTGCCCATGACTGAATGCAATAACCTAAACTAGGATGGATCGCCACATCACCTGCAGCATAAATATCTTGATCAGAGGTTTGACCAAAACAATTCACTACGATACCGTCTTTGACATCCAAGCCGGCATTGACACCCAGCTCTTTTGCAATATCAGCACCTGCACCAACCACCACACAATCAAATAGTTCACTCGTATTGGGATGATTTACCACTTCAACTTTGTGATGACCTGCTTCAATCAAATGTAAGTTTTTACTATTCAAATGAATTTGCGTACCTTGTTGCTGATGCATCGCTTTCAAAAAATCAGATACATCGGGACTGACACTTCGAGCACAAAGACGATCACCATATTCAAAAATATGAACCTCTTTGCCCTGTTTACGAGCAGTCGCTGCAATTTCTAAACCGATCCAACCACCACCAACAACTGCCAACTTTTGAGCATGTTGTAAAATTTCTGCAAGGCGTTCACAGTCTTGTACATTGCGTAGTGTCACGACATTTGGAATAAACTGCCATGTGTTAACTGGCACACGAGCACGACTTCCCGTTGCAATCAATAACTTGTCATAAGGCAATATTTGGCCACTTTCTAAAACCACTTGCTTCTGCTGACGGTCGACTTGGGCTGCCACAGCAGGCTTATGCCATTGAATATTAAATTCTTGCATCTGCTCTGTTGAAAACAAATTTAAGCTTTCATAACTCGCCTCTTTCGAAAGTACTTGTTTTGAAAGTGGTGGACGTTCGTAAAACACCTGATCCTCATTGGAAACCACATGGATTTCACCTAAGAAACCATTTTGACGCAGCGTACTCACCGCCCAACCTGCGGCTTGTCCCGCCCCAACGATCACGATTCTTTCCATAGCATTTCTCCCTGCTTCATCGCTTTATGCAGGTTTAACCTGACGGCGGGTATGGTCATCTAAACCACCCTCGATCGCCCATTCAGTGAATAGTTCCAAGCGATGCTCTTCAACACGCGGCTGCCATTCTTCAGTCAAATAATCATCATTGGTGTAATACTCAAATGCACCACCCAATGGTGAATTGACATACCAGAAATAAGCCGAAGAAATTGGATGCCGACCAGGACCGATAAAAGTTGACCACTCAGAACGGTTCATATTCAAACCGCCACCAATCACTTCGTGAATATCACGAACTACAAAAGCAACATGGTTTAGACCAGCAGGTTTATTGGGGATCGACAATAAAAACAGGTCATGATGAAAACCCTTGCCACGACAGCGTAAGAATGCACCACGATTACGATAGGCATCAGATAGATAGAAACCTAGCTTTTCAATATAGAATTTCTCAGTTTTTTCTAAATCTGGAGTAAAGAACACCACATGACCAATCGCCACAGGTTGACCTTTCTCGTATACAGGACTAGCAGCATTAATACGATTTACACTGCCATATTGATTGATCCCTTCAGTTCTTAGTGCAGGTAACTCATGCGTGAAACTTTGTTGAAAACGAATCGTCATTCCATTTGGATCTATACATTGCACCAGATCAGTGGTGGCTTGGTATCCATCCACATCAGCCAAACGATCTGCTAAATCTGCTAAATCTTGTTCGGCGTCATCAAGCCCCCACGTCACTTCACGTAAGGTAGAGCCTGATTCAATGGCCTGAGGTAGACGTGTATCATCACAATCAAACAAATAAATCTTGCTACCATTTTGGGTTTGATAAAGATCAGTACCTTCAATATCTGAACTTCTCTGAGTTAATCCAAAGTCTGCCAAAAACTTATTGGAAGCAGCCCTGTCCTCAACACCAAACTTTAAAATCTCAATCCCTGTAATCATGAGATAAACTCCTTAATTAAAGACAAAACCGCCATTCACTGGAATATTTTGACCTGTCACAAATGAAGACAAATCCGACAGTAAATACAGTGCTGTTCCGTTTAAATCCTGTGGTAGTTGCTGACGCTGAATCGCACGACCATTCACATATAAATCATGACGTTCTTGCGGTACATATTCAGTCGCCTCTACCAGTGTTAAACCCGGTGAAAGCGTATTGATACAAATATTGAATTGCCCAAGCTCTCTCGCCATCGAGCGTGTCATGGCAACCAATGCACCTTTACTCGCAACATAAGCCATCAGATTCGGTGCGCCCCACAAAGCCGTATCCGAAGCAACATTAATCACTTTTCCAGCATCCGCCTGTTTGAGATATGGAACACATGCCTTAGTCACCAACCATGTGCCTTTGACATTGATGTTCATGACCCGATCCCAAAGATCAGCGTCATAATCCATTAAACTTTTACCGCCAACATTGGTTGCTAGAGCAGCACAATTGACTAAACCGTCTACTCCACCTAAATATTCAACAGCCTGTTCTACAGCCTGCTGAATTGAAACAGCATCAGACAAATCAATTTTTACAGCCTCAACTTTTAAACCTCGTTGTTGAAGTTCAATCGCTTCTTTCTGAACAAGTTCATCTAAAATATCCGCCATGACAACTTGAGCACCTGCTTCAGCAATTGCTTGTGCAAAGTCACGTCCCAAGCCTCTTGCCGCGCCTGTGACAAGGACTTTTTTGCCTTGTAACAATGCAACATTAGCCATGCGCTTCTTCCTGCATTTCAATACGGTTTGAGGTATTCAAAGCTGCAATTTTCTTTAACTGCTTTTCTGCTTCTTTTTTCATTAAACGGCGTAAACGAGACAAACCGACATCATGTTGATAGAGGAATTCTTGTTGACGTGCATTCGGTGCAAGGTTTTCTAAAATAATGCGATCTTGTTCCAATACGTCCCAATGCAATTTTTCTAAATGATTGCGGTAAAGGAAGCGCCACACATTACGTTGCCAACCACTAACTTTACGGCAACGCCAGAAGAATACACGGGTATTGTTAGCATCAATTGGTGTTGCATAGCCCACGATCCAGAACTCACCACCCGGCCCAAAATCTTTGCGATAAGGAATCGAGAGACGTAACCAGCTTGCACCTGTATTGGCATATTCAACCCAGTCGAAATTGACACCAATTTGACCTTCTTTTTCAAAAACAAAACCATGTTCAGTTGAACGGTGCTTCATTTCTGCGGTGCGATCTCCTTCAGCCATTGAGTGCGAAGTACAATGCAAATAGCTACCATGCATTGGGTCCATGACATTATCAATCGCATATTGATGATTCACTTTCCAATCTGCTTGGCAAAGAAATGCACTCCAGTCTTCACTCGCAAGTTGTTCAGGAAAATCGAGTGCTTTCGGTTCTTCATTTGGGTCGATCCCAAACCAAAGGAAAATTGCACCATGTGCTTCGATCACTGGATAGCTTTTAATACATTTTGTGCCTTTCATTGGACATTCATGTACCGCTGGTACATCTTCAACCACACCGTCATGGCGAACCTCAACACCGTGATACCAACAAGCCACACGATTTCCAAGATTCCAACCTAAAGAAAGACGTGCACCACGATGCGGACAACGATCTTCTAAAGCATGAACTTGACCTTGGTCATCACGCCAAACCACAATATTCTCGCCCAAACGAGTGATACCCACTGGATTTGCGGCGACTTCCCAGCTTGCAAGCACTGGATGCCATTGATCACGTAAACCTAAATCTAAATATTCTTCGACACTCGGCGTAGCTGATACTGCTGCGTTCATAATCGTTCTTCCTTGAATCAATAACCTAAACGTTGCATTTCTTCTGAAAAACTTTCAGAAGTCCAAAGCTCACCAGACTCACAACGGAAACCTTGCTGATTTAAAGTCTGTACGAGATCATTCAGCTCAGTCACACCAGCTGAAAATGCTTTGATTAAATGTTGTACAAAGTCTTGTTCATAAACCGTTGGTTCTTTATAACGAGTTTGCCAAATTAATAATTCTGGCTGCCCTGGAACTTGGATATTGTTAATTCCTGCTTCGGTTGCTGGCACTGCATGGATCCAGTTAGCTAGCTTCTCATTAAATGTTTTCACGCGATTCCTTCCTTCTCATTAAGACCTAGAGTTGAATTTGAACTTCTTGCCCTTCAACACGTACAGGATAAGTGCATAGATCACGACATCCTGGTCCACTCTTTAGCTCACCTGTTTGAATATCAAAAATCGCCTCATGCAAAGGACATTCAACGGTCTGATCTTCAATAAAGCCTTCTGTTAATAATGCGTAGGCATGTGGGCAAACATTCTCGATGGCAAAATATTTTTCGTCGATGAAAAATACGCCAATTTTCTTACCGTCAACTTCTATGGCTTTTGGCTCGTCTTCGGTTACGTCATCTTGCTGACAAACTGAGATCCAACTCATCCTTGCATCCTCATTTGTTTTATATATAAAACATTATTTGATATAACAAACTTTAATTAAGAATACTCCTATGCTTATTTTTTTGTCAAACTATATATATTGTTTAAAATCATATGTTTGATATTTATTACACATTATTTTACGTTTTACTTAAAAAATTTTGTTTTATATATAAAACTATCTTTTAACTCTGCTTTGCAGTTAGAATAGAACCCTAAGAAAATTAAATTTTTATTATTTGCGTTTTTTGTAGGAAAATTAAACTGATGAACCCAACGATAGAAACAGACTCTCAAGAATCTGAACTCACTAAAAATGATGATCGCTATTTAGTACCCGGCTTGGTACGTGGTTTGGCAATTTTGCAAGCCTTTAACCAGCAAACCCAAGAAATGACCATCACCGAGATTGCTGAAATTTTAGAAGTAAACCGCTCTAGCGCTTTCCGTCTGATCTACACCTTAGAATCATGTGGTTTCCTCAGAAAAGCATCGCAAAAAACCTACGCGCTTGATTCAAAAGTAATGGAACTTGGTTTTAATAGCTTGTCGAAACAATCGCTCTTAGATCTAGCCACCCCTTTAATGAAAGAGCTGCGTGATCAAACCAAACTTGCTGTACATTTATCCATTTTAGAAGGTACACACATTGTATTTATCAACAATGTGCAATCCAATGGAACTTTTACCAGCAATATTGGTTTAGGAACACGCTGGCCAGCGCACGCCACAGTGATTGGACAAATGATGCTCGCTGACTTAAGTGAAAGTGAAATTCGTGAGCGATACAAACACTTTAATCAATGGGATACTTTTTCCGAATTAACACCGAAAAATATGAAAGAACTGCTTCAAAGACTAGGCTTTGTAAAAACACAACGATCAATGGTCAGTTGGGGACATTTCAATCATGATATGGCTGCTTGTGCTGCGCCTATTTTTAAACAATCGACTGGAAAAATGACCGCTGTTTTATCTGTCAGTTGTCCATTAGGCACTTATGACGAACATTACTTTAAAAATGAAATCGCAGATCTAGTCATTCAGATGGCAGATAAAATTTCTAAGTTTATTTATTAACGCAATATAGAGTTAAAACAGTTGTGATTTTTCTACAACATCAAAAAAATCTCTCAACCATCGATAAGATAGTTGAGAGATTGAATGGAAAAGCTACTATAAAATCAACTGCCCAATGTTGCTCCACCATCAATGACCAAATCGTGCATTGTAATATGCGTTGATTGTTCACCAATAAAAAACAGAACTGCATTGGCAATATCACTCACTTTCGCAATTTTCTTTAACGGTATCCCCACCTTAAACTGCGAAAGATTACCCAGAATTGTATTCTGTTCACCCTGACTATTTTCCCATAATTGATATTGCATAGCCGTCGCTGTTGAACCTGGGGAAATAATATTAACGCGTACACCATACTGAGCGAGCTCAAGTGCCACTGTTTTGGTGAAATATGTGAGTGCCGATTTTGATGCGCCATATGCGGACATATTCATGCGGGGTACTTTTGTTGAGTTAGAGGAGATGATGACCACATTTCCCATCTTTTTCTTTTTAAAATATGGGCTTAAATGGCGAAAAAAATGAAATGGTGAAAATAGATTGACCTCAAATGTTTCTCTCCATTGTGCAAACGAAATTTCATCATGTTCACCTAAATGTAAAATCCCAGCGACATGAATAAAATAGTCTGGAGGACTCTCTAACAATAAGGTACGACAGAGTTTAGCGATTTGCTGTTCATCACGTATATCACAAACATGTATCATTTCCTTAAAATGCTCAGGGACTTGATCTTTTGCTTTATCTATACCGATCACCTGTATATTTTCAGCATATAAACGCTGCATGACTTCTAGTCCAATTCCTTGGTTTACTCCAACAACCCATGCAATCTTTTTCTCAGTCATATTCACAATCAAATTCTCATTATAAATTTTATACCCAGCGTGTACTGATCAGGACTCATCATCAAACAGCACTATTTGCATTAAAAATATTTAACATCGTTTGCATTTTTGCTTCGGTTTCAAACCATTCTGCTTCAGCATCAGATCCCTTAACAATTCCTGCACCTGCATACACGCGCATTTTATTTTCACTGAGCAAACCACAACGAATAGTAACAACCCACTCTCCGTTACCATCTGCATCCATCCATCCCACCAAACCGGTGTAATAATGCCGATCATAACCTTCATGATCTAAGATAAATTGCTTAGCCACATCTGTGGGCGAACCGCATACTGCGGGTGTCGGATGCAACTCCAATGCAAGATTGAGTGCATTGGGTGCTTGTCTTTTGAGAACACCTTGAAACTCAGATGATAAATGCAACATGGTTGAGGTTTCTAAGATATCGGGAAATTCAGAAACTTTAAGCTCAACACAGTAACTCACTAGATTTTTAAGTATGTTTTCGACCACGATTCGATGCTCATTCTGATCCTTTTCCGAATGATGTAATTCTTGTTTACTGCACAAATCTTTTTCTGAAATATTGGATTTAGGTCTGGATCCTGCCAAAGGGTTACTACTTACAATGCGATCCTGTTTCGATAAAAGTAATTCTGGGCTGGCACCTAAAATATAATGATTATGCTCTACGGGGATCACAAAATTATAGGCATTTGGATTTTGTTTTAATAACGAACTTAACAAATTTTCAGGTTTTTGCTGATGATCAAATTCATACTCAACAGCTTGAGAAAGAACTACTTTTTCAACCTTTTTTGCCTCAAAAGCATTTAAAGCGAGCTGCACTGCTCCTTCAAATTTTTGACGTTGAATTAATAGTGATTTATTTACAACTTCAACTTGATCACGATCTCGCAACGGATGAAAATCCGATGTTTTCTGTGGCTTTTTTTGATAATCAGCGTAAAAATTCAGGCTACTTTTCTTTGTAATATCAAAAGGGATTGCGCCGATCAGAATCGGATTGCGACTACCCTGTTTTTTCATCTCATCAAAACACTTGGCAATTTCATCATTAAACAATGTGATATTTGCAGCAGGTGTATTGATTGTCTTAACAAAGTCTTTCACCGTTAAATGATAATTTTTCGTAGAAAAACATGAAAATTTATGTTGATCATTATGCTCTAAGTTTTGCTCTGCGGATGTTGTAGTTTGCATCATGTTTAAGTTGCCTCTCGCATTGATATTTTCAAGCGGATTTAGTGTTGCTTCTTCTAAATATAGGAAATGTATAAGTGCTCAAACACATTAATACAAATGATTATCATTATCAATAATGTGAAGTGTTTTAAATGCAAGAAATTGTAATTATCTCGTTATCTGTATCGAAAAAATGAACTTTGGTAACTATGGTATTCTTCAGTGAGGAACCGAGATGAATACGAAACCAGATAAAATCATCTACTATCCCATCAAAACGAATTGATTTAAAATCAATTATTTGCTTATATTTAATATAAAAGGCTTTGATCACACTTTCTTTTGCAGAAAATACGAGCAAATATAAATCAGGTTTTTTAAAGCCTGTATTTGCAAGTGCTGCTTGCTCATCTTCACTTAGAAAAACATGGTAAATTTCATCATTCTGTTGAAACAATGTTTGGCACTTTTTCGATTCTATGTCGATTCCAAATGTCTTATCAGCACAATTATGCTTTTGAGCATATGCAATAGCACAACATAAACGCGGATGACTGACATGACTAATACTTCCAATAACAGCGTCAGGCCATATTGGTTCACCTTGGTGACCTTGATGAATAACACAATCCTGCAAATTCAAATCATGTAAGGCATATTTCGCAGCCAGACGTCCCGTAAAAAACTCTAACTGTCGAATTAACCCTGCATTCTTTATATTAAGAGGAAAAAAAATATTAAAATGCTGATAGAGATCATCAAGCTGAACTAGCGTTGTTAATGGCTCAACTTGAATATTATGTATTTCTAATCCGAAGCACGTTATTTTTTCATGTTGAATATTGAAATGATCCAAGGATTGTATGGACTGTGTATTCCAATCTGTTATGTCAGGAATTGCGTGCATATCAAGCAACATTCAACGTCAGTTTTTCTACTGTTTGTGAAATTTTTTTAAGCATTTTTATTCGTGTCTCGGGATCTAAAAAATAAAAATGATCTCCGTCCAACTCAACACTACCTAACCAATTGTCTGTGTGTTGCTGCCATGCATCCATCATTATTTTGTTTGGAATATCAGGATCATCTTTACCATAAAATGCGATGACAGGAACCTTCGTTTTACTCAGTTTTTCACCCAACAATTGGCTACTTAGATAAAAATCATTTCGAATAATTCTGAGGAAAAAAGTCAATGCCTCAGGATTATTTAGGATTTCATCGGGAAAATTATTATATCGCTTCAATTCATTTATAATTTCTTTATCCGTCAACGCATGCTTATAACGCATATGTTGGATATAACTATGTTCTGGACGACTACTGATTACAATCAATTTCAACTGATCAATCACTGGTTTTTCATTCAAATAATTGAGTACTTTCCAGATCAAACCGCCTCCCACACTATGTCCAAATAAAATAAACGCTGTTTCGGGGTAAGCTTGTATTTCATTGGCAATTTGCATCGCCAATAGATTAGGATCATTCATCAAGGGTTCATTTATTTTTAGCCCATGACCCGAATATTCAATAGGAATAATACGAATATTGTCAGATATCTGCTTCTTCCATGGATAATAAATACTCGCACTACTCCCTGCAGGCGGTAAGCAGAACATATTATATTGATCTTTATTCATTTTAATGATCCTACAGCCCCTAAGCACTGCACAAGACTCAGGGGTTGAACATTAATTAAGTCAGGTCGGTTAAAGTTAGGGTTTCGGTTGGATGCCAAATCGTTGCATCACGATGGGTAACGAAAATAACGGTAGAAGACAGACCACGAATTTCGGCAACAATTGCTTGCTCAGTCTTTTCATCTAAAGCAGAGGTCGCTTCATCTAATATTAAAATTGGCGCATCTTTGAGTAATGCGCGGGCAATCGCGACACGTTGACGCTCTCCTCCTGACAATGCTGCACCTTGTTGTCCGACTGATTGATTGATCCCTTCTGAACTACGATCAATAACCGTTCCCAATTCCACCCTTCTCGCCACAGTTTCCACTTCTTCTGGGCTGGCGTCAGGTTTTCCCAGCCTAATATTTTCCGCGAGGCTTCCCGTGAATAGAATCGGCTCTTGCGTGACATAAGCAATGTTTGCGACCAAATCCTCATCATTCATTTGATCTAAAGCTATTCCACCAAATGTAATTTTTCCTTTTTGTGGATCATCGAACCGCATCAACAATTCTAATAATGAACTTTTACCACTCCCACTTGGCCCTGTTACCCATACTCTACTCCCGAATGGAATATCAAAAGTAATATGTTTAAGTGCAGGCGCATAACTGATGCTTTTTATCGAAATATCAAAACCAACAGGAGTTTGAGCTTGCAATGGCTTAGGTAACTCTGGTGGATGTGTGATCTGATTAAAGTTTCGTAAGGACGAAAGCAAATCGTTGATATGCAATCCTGCCACGGCGAGTTCAGCTAAAGGGGCTGACGCACGTCCAATCAATATCAACAGTGCCAGCACTAGCGCAGCATTAAGACTACCTGTCAGTACGAGAAAGATTGCCATCCCAGCAATAGGTAAAACACTTGCAAAGGTTGCAACAAAATTTGCAAATGCTGCAGCACGATTAATACGAAATAAGGTCTCTTCTTGTTCTTGCCAACGATGCTCAATTCGTTGAACCGCACCGACTGGACCTGCTGCTGTTCGCAATAACTCAATATGATCCACCAACTCTAAAGTTGCTTGCGAAGCAGCTAAATCAACACGATTACGTTTTTCATCAGTACGCATCAGTGAACGTTGCGCAAGGAATTGTGCCAATAACGAGAGTAAAACCAAAACCAAAGCAACCAGTGCAGTTCGTAACCCCGCAAGTAATGCGATTCCAACCAATAAGAACAACGGCATAAATGGCGCATGTAAAAATGTTTGCAGTTGATGTGCAGGAACGCTCATAAATCCAGGTATTCCCTGACCTGCCATCGCCGCAACTTGAGTTCGCTGTTCATTGTTAAACCAAGAAAGTTTGGCACGAGCTAAAGATCGACCCAATTCTTCAAATAAATCTCCAGCCAAACGAACACCAGTAAGAAAACCTGCACGAGTAACCATCACTGTCACCAAAATAGCGACAATTGCACTAATTACAACGCCTATAGGAGACCAGTGATACACCATAGCAAATGCAAGTACGGTATAAGCAATTGCTTCAATTGCTGCAACAAAAACCCATCCCATTCCAACAGCAATTAATTTATATCTGGCAGCAGGTGGGAGCTTTGAAAAAATCTGTTCATGATTTAATTTAGCTACAGTATTCATAGAGTTCTCCCTGCATCATTGATTGCATCAAGCACTAACCTACTGTCTACGCCAGCAGCCAAAGCTAAATCATGTGTGACAATGACAATCGTTTTATTTTGTTTTTTGGCGAGATCATTTAATTCAAGCATTAACCTCTCAGTATTGGCATCATCTAGTGCACTTGTTGGTTCATCTAACAAAATAACCGATGCTGATGATAAAAATGCACGAGCAATGCCAACACGCTGTTTTTCACCACCTGAAAGTAAACTTGCATCTGCATCCAGATCTACTTTTAATTGAGCCTTGAACAACGCCTGTTCAAGCTGTTCATCAGTTGCATCAACTGCAGATAAGACCAAGTTTTGTCTGACTGTAGTTGCTAATACATCGCCACCTTGAGGGATAAATAAAATCTTTTGATGTCGCAACGTTTCATGTAATTCAGATAAGTCCGTTTCTGCAACTCGGACAACACCTTTTTCTAATACCGCTAAACCAGCAAGTGCTCTCAGAAGTGTTGTTTTTCCAACACCACTAGGTCCTGTAATAGCCGTGATTGATTGAGGTGGGAATGAGTAACTCATTTGCTCAAACACTGATTGACCATCAATAACAAAGCTTGCCTCTACAATTTCAAGAGGGGCATTGCCTTTAAGCTGTTGAATATGTCCCGATGGGAGCATTGGTTCCTTTAGAAATAGAGCTAACCGAGTAGCCGCTGCTCGTCCAGCAGCCACATAATCCAGTCCATGCCCTAAGCGCAATGAAGGTGTCACGATCGCCAGACTAAAAAAAAGCGTTGCAGCCAATGTCATGCTGTCATATTGATAAGCTACAAGATATGCAATTGCAAAAGTTGCAACGGCCTGTAATAAGGCGATTGCCACAGCAGCAAGTGTTGCCACTTTACTTACCCAGGAAACCATATTCTGAGTAAAATGTTGTGCAGACTGAGTATAGGCGGTTAAGGCACCAGACTGTTGACCATAGATTCGATTATCCCGTATACCACGCGCATAATCATCAGCAGCGGCGATAATATCGAGCATAACTTGCATCCGCGCAGCACCATCTCGTTTCGATACATGGGGTACCACGATCAAATAATACAGGGACGCTATAGCACCGGGTAACAACACCCAAAGTGCCATTGGACCAACCAATAGCAACAGCAAAACAATTGAAGCCACAGGAATCACAACAAAAATTGCAATCTCTGAAGGTAAATGCGCCACCATATGATGTAAGGTCGCAATATCATCTGAAACTAAATGCTTTAATTTTTGATCACCTTGCTTAGCAAGTGTCGTTGCAGGCAAACGAGTAAGATGATGAACCACTTGACGGCGTAAACGAGCTGAAAATCCAGCTTCAGCATCGTGTACTAGCCAAGAAGAAAGTCCTGCGAATACTGCACCAACACCCCAAAACGTAACAGAAAAAATGACCCAATAAGCAGACAAATTACCAATGAGTTGCACCATTCCCCATAGTGCAGTTAGCATTGCTAAACCTGAAAGCACGGCAATTAAAGTTCCGATCAATAGTTTAGGAAATGCAGGTTTTAGTGCGGGGGCTAAAGATGGCTCTGTCATCACCTGAGATAACTTTAAATCACACATATTCAGCTCGCTTTATACTGAATAAAATAACCGCATTCTGAATGAGCTTGTCGTTGCCTCCATCCTTATGCTTTCCTATTTTCATCCTGAATAATAAAGATATTAAAACGTCATTGAATAACTGTTTTTTTAGAAGATTTAATTGCATAAATTATTTCCTAGCGGTGCTATCCGCGTATTATTAGATGATTGGCTCTAGCTCAAAATAAAGATTGATTCGATCAGAACATATTCGTAGAGATGATTAAAAACCAACAGTACGTTTCGATGCACCTTGAAGATCAAAAATGACGTCGTCAATTAAGCGATCAATCTGTCGAGTGTCACGATGGTGTGCTGTGGTAATTAAATGAGCTACATTTCCAGAAGTGGCCAGATAATGCTTCTTCCATACGCGCTCTGAAGGACATGGAAAAACCACAGTGATTGAATTGGGATTTCGCCAAGCTTGGACACCAAAAGCTCGGAAGCGATCAACTGCATACTGAGCCATTTTCAAGCAATGTTGAACTCTTTGCCGTCTCTGTAAAAATGTTTGGCTTCGGATTGCAGCCCACATAAGTAAAACCGTGTGTCCATTACGCGAACCACTAATCGTTTGATCACGAGTGGAGATATAGTCGACATCTACTGCAATACGTCCTACATTTTGACGTTTTGCCACGACAATGCCGCAAGGGATAGGTGAACCAATCATTTTATGACCAGAAACACAAATCGAGTCGACTCCATCAGCAAAAGAAAACGCCTGATGATGATCAACAAAAGGTAAAATCATGCCACTAAGTGCAGCATCAGCATGGATATAATAATCTTGCCGCAAAAATCCAATTTGCTCTAATCGCGTTTGAATCAGCCCAATATCATCGATAGCACCTGTCATGGTTGTTCCAATATTGGCAAAAATAATGGGGTGCTTTTCTTTTGAGGTTTGGATTTTGTTGATCAAATCATCATAATTCATTTCACCATTATCTAATGACTCGATCACACAAGATTTCATTTGCAATAATTTAGCAATTTTCAAAACTGAATAATGCGTATCTTTTGAATAGTACAATGTGGCATCTGGGAATAACTCTCGTGCTAGATAGCACCCAAACATATTGCCCTCAGTCCCCCCATTGGTTACGTATCCCCAGCTTTCCTCAAAGGGAATTTGAAAAATTTCAGCAAAATACGCCATCACATCTTTTTCAAACTCAAAAGAATTCAATGCGTAATTACTATAGTCTTTCCAATCACCACAATTATTAATAGAGAATTTGAAAAAACGGAATAAAGCGGAATAATCAAAATCTGCAGATTCAGGATATCCAATATTAAAATATTGATGCTTCAAACAATAATTCCAAAAGTTTTCGATTCGGTCTTGATCAGCAGGCGATAAAATCATTTTTTGCTCCGTTGCTATGACGATTACAAGTCGTCTAAGGAGTCGCTATCAAAGATGTAAATTTTGTATATAAATTTAGCGACTAGGATTTGCCTCGTACCACATAAATCCAATCATTTATCCCGCAATCCTTTGCCTTGCATCAACCAATGACCACCAATTTGATAAGGTGGGTGTGCGTCCTAATTCTTCAAAACTAATATTGATTCCCTGTGCTTTGAGTTCCGAAGAAAACTGCATAATTCGTAATGAGTCCAATCCATAAAGAATCAGGTTTTCTTCTGGATCTAATTCATCTTCTTCAATAAGCTGCTGAACTTTTTGCTCTAGCCAAGGTCGTGTAATGCCTGTTGTAACATGCCCCACTACAGATTCGGTATCCACAACTTGACCACACCGTGAAGATACATATTTCAAAGCTAAGCGATGTTCTTCTTCTGAAAAATCGGCAACTGCATCTCCGACTAAAAATGGTTGTATATCACTCATGAAAGCTTCAACAGCTGTGATCATGCAACCAATATGTGCATACACGCCACCAATAATGAGCTGATCACGGTTCCAATGTTGCATTCGCTCAAGCAAGTCTGAGCGTTTAAAAGCACTGTAACGCCACTTGGTTAAAACAATGTCTTGTTGATCTGGAGAGAGTTGATCAATAATTTTCTGCTGATCAATTGTAGAAGCTGGCAAACCAGGTCCCCACATTGCATTCAGTAATGCGCGATCTTCAGCTGGTTGCTCATAAGGCTGTGCGGTGTAAACAACTGGAATATTGTGCTGATGTGCCCAATTTTTTAATTGAACCAGATTATCAATCACTGTTTTAATCAACTCACTTTCAGCATCATAAAAATTCAAAAAGTAACGTTGCATGTCATGAATTAATAAAACCGCTCTAGCTGGATCTAATTGCCAATCTGTTTTGTTATTTGGATAACTCTCTGGTTGAGGCATGAGATAGGTCGAAATTTTTGAAATAGCCATATGCTGCTCAATATTGATTTAAGATGTTATAGATGTATTTAAAATAGTGCGAAGTTGTTTTTTATCCACCTTACCTACGGCGGTAAGTGGCAAACTTTCAATGAATTGGATCTGGTCTGGAAGCTTATATTGTGCAATACCCAGTTCCATGAGATGACGTCTAAGCATGACGGCTTTGAGTTCAGGAGCACGAGAAACGATGAATGCACAGCTCTTTTCACCAAATTTCTCATCGCTGATTGCGACCAGTGCTGCATGAACAACATCGGGATGTAAAAGCATCAATTCTTCTACTTCTTCTGATGCAATCTTTTCACCACCGCGATTGATCTGGTCTTTAATCCGCCCTACTACACGCAAATTACCATCAGGAGTACGTTGAACAAGATCACCTGAGTAGTAATATCCGTCTTGATCGAACACCTGCCGATTGTGCTCAGGACTTTGATAATAACCACAAAAAGTATAAGGTCCACGAGTTGCAAGCATGCCAACCTCTCCCTCTGGAACCTCCCTAGACTGATCATCAACGATCTTGATTTCATCATCAGGACTGATTGGACGTCCTTGCGTGGTGAAAACTTGTTCATCTGTATCATCTAATCGGGTGTAATTAACCAAGCCCTCTGCCATTCCGAAGACTTGTTGTAATTGACAGCCCAAAACATTAGGCACTTGACGTGCTAAAGATTCTGGAAAACTTGCACCACCAACCTGAAGCAAAGCCAAAGATTGGATTTGAGCCTGATACTGAGGTGCTTTTTCCAACCACATAATGACAGCACTAGGGACTAAAGATGCCATATTGACTTGATGTTGTTGGATCAGTGCAAAGCAATTTAACGGTTCAGGATTAGGTGCCATCACAACACATCCTCCTGCATGTAAAACACCCAATGCACCTGGTGAACTCAACACAAAATTATGGGGTGCAGGCAGTGCACACAGTAACCGAGTAGCTGAGCTTAAACTACATATCTCAGCACTGGCTCTCACACTATAATCATAGTCATTATGTGTACGTGGAATCAGTTTCGGTGTTCCTGTGCTTCCACCTGATAGTTGAAAAAATGCAACCTCATCCGCAGCCGTAGGCGCAATATCCACAACGCTTGTCGCTGCGGTTTCAATCCATTCAATCAAGCTAAAATCAGTCGGCTGATGATTAAGCATGAGAACGATCTCAGGCGCTAAACAATGCTCATGAAGTGCATCAATAAAATGATTATTACGAAAAACTTCGTGCTGCCGTGAACCAATTAAAAGCTTGGGTTGAATTTGCCTAACAAATGCATTCAGCTCATATTGCCGATGACTATATAATGCATTTAGTGGTACAACACCAACCTTAAGCAATGCAAAAAAGACAATATAAAATTCAGCCACATTAGGAAGCTGTACCAAAGCGGTATCACCTTTACCCAAGCCATTTTCAGCCAATCGCGAAGCCAAATTGCTTGATAGCTGATCTAACTCAGCATAACTAAACTGTCGTTCACCACAAATCACCGCAGGTGAATGTGGATGCAACTTAGCACCTACCGTCAAAATTCGCGTTAAAGGTTGGTCGATCCAGTAACCTTTGTTTCGATAACGCTGCGCCCTCTCCTTGGACCAGTAAACAAATTCAATCATCTGATTTTTCATATCATTCTAAATATTCAAAAACTGGTTTAATGGTTATCAAGCTATTGATTTTGTATACATTTCAATTTTCTTAATTACTAAAATATAGTTTTAATCTATATCGCAGTAAAAGAAATACATTGAGAAAAAACAAACGATCTGTTTTCTGCATGTAATTAAAAATGACTATCAAATGCAACTGGTAATCATTTTCATTTGTTTGTATGATGCTAAAACAAGATTAATTTGTCAACCGAGTTATCGTTCAATGTGTGAATTAACTTCGATGCAAGCTGCCTGCTGGTTTGGGCGGTCTACTAGTACAGATTTAGGTGGGGTTTCAGCCCATCTTTATGCTGAATTTGATGGTCAAATCATCGATCTACAAAAATTAAATTTAGCCATTCAAAGGCTTTATCAAGAACACGACCTGCTACGGTTAAATTTAAGTGTCGATGGCATCCCAAACATTATGTCTGAGACTCCCCATGCGATATTAGAAGTCGAAGATTTTTCGATGCTAAGCGAAAATAAACTTGAGCAAGCGCTGTTGCAAAAACGTGAGCAATGGACACATCAAAAACTAGATTTAAGTAATGGTCAAACCGCAAGGTTTTCTATCAGTGTATTGAAGAATGGGCATTTTCGTTTTCATATTGATACCGATATGATCGCAATTGATCCATCAAGTTTTCGTCGGCTGATGGAGGATCTATCGTTGTTCTATGAAGATCCAGATATATCATACGTTCCCCCCCCGAACTTTTTTGAATGGCATCACCAAACACGTACAGATCCCGATCTTAAAAAATTAAATCAACGAGATCGATTATGGTGGAAACAGCGCTTACCTAATATTACTCCTGCGCCATCACTACCTACCACTCATGAAAAATTAGAAACAGCAAAAAGTTATCGTTTAAGTACATGGTTACAGCCTGAGATCCGCAAAGCGTTACAACAACTGGCACAAAAACAGCACATTACGATCTCTAGTCTAATATTAGGGTTATTTGCATATACGCTTGGAAATGCGACCCAAGATCAAGCGTTTAGATTAAATATTCCAACCTTCTGGCGTGAGCCTATTTTAAAAAATATCGAGCGGAGTATTGGTGATTTTGCTAATTTGGTAATCCTTGATGTTCACATGGAGCAAGCAGATAGTTTAGCAACACTGTGTAAGCAAATAGCAAATCAAATGCTCGATTTACTCGAACACTCGCATTATCCAGGTGTTAACATCCTACGTGATTTATCACGTTATCATGGAGGTGCTGAACTTGCGCCAGTGGTATTTACAGCAGCACTCGATTTAGCAGATGGTGATTTACTTTCTGAACGTGTACATCGGGTTTTTGGTGAAATGAATTGGGTCATTTCACAAGGTCCTCAAGTTGCACTTGATGCTCAAGTTGTCAATCTCAATGGCGGTATTTTAGTCAACTGGGATATCCGTTTGGATCACTTGCCCAAAACATGGATTAGCAGTTTATTTGAATCTTTCAGTGATTTACTTAGAAAGCTTGCAGCTGATCCTGAACAGTTTCATATCCCAATCACCGCATCAGAACAGCCCCCAAAATCACATATAACATCGGTAAAACCACTAAATGCCTTACAACAAGCGTATTTATTAGGTCGTACTCAAACACTTCCGCTAGGAGGTGTCGCTATGCAAGAGTTTCGTCAATATCATGGCAGCATCGATATTGTTTTATTAAGACAACGTTTAATCGAAATGGTACGGCGACATGAAAGCCTACGCACGCATATTGATAAAAATAAATTAACTCAATATCTAAGTGACCAAATTACAGTTAATCTAAAAGAAGTAGATCTACGAGCGTTATCGCTAGAACTCGCTTTTGATCAAATAGAATCTTATAAACATCAATATACACATGATCTCTTCGACTTAAACCAATCACCATGGAATATCACGGTCTTTTTATTAGAAAATCATCTATTAACGATTTTTGTTCGCTTTGATGCATTAATTTTAGATGGCCGATCTATTGCGACACTGATGTTAGAACTATTTGATGGTCAACAATATGATATTGAAACACAAACGCTAGAACATGAAATAGTCCATAACTCGTCTAAACAGCAATCTGATTTAAGATATTGGGAAGAAAAATTTTCCAAATTGACTGATATCCCACAACTTCCGTGGACGACCCCATTACAACAATTGATGACATCGCGTTACCAACGTAAAAAGCTAATCATTGCAAAAGATCAATTTAAAAAATTGTCCAAAATTGGAGCCAAACATTCACTGTTTAAAAACTCAGTCATTATGTCTGTCATTTTACAAGTGTTGTCTCATTGGAGTACTAATCAGGCATTATGCGTTGCTATTCCTACTTTACCTTTATATACGGGGCCATTTGTAAATAGCTCCACATTTATTGCTGTGGAATGGAAATATACAGCGCAATTTGTTCAACAATCCAATCAATTACAAACAGAAATATTAGCGGGTTTACAGCATCTCTCATTTTCTGGTGTTGATCTCGCCCGACTCCTATTTGAAAAAACAGGTAAAGCCCCTGTATTACCTATCGTCATTACCAATGGTTTATCTTGGTCGGTACTGCCAGAGTCACATGCTATTCAACTACAGGACGGGCTTACTCAAACACCCCAAGTTGCAATCGATATCCGTTTTAGCACTGGAAATGATGAGGCTTTGGTCTTCGATATTGATTATGCCGAAGATGCGCTTTCAGCAGAGATGATTGATGACTTTTTACATATGCTTCAATCCGCTATCTACCAAATCATCGACTCAAACATTTTTACATTTGATTTGACTGAGTTAGTTACTGCGCTTCAAAGCAACAGGCAATATTTCAAGAACAATGTCGCTCAATATCAATATAGATCACTTCAGAATAGTACGGTAAAGACAACTAAACAGCGTCATCAACTATTGCAAATCTATTTAGAGGCATTGGGTCAATCTAATAATGACATAACCGATGATTCGATAAATTTCACTCATTTAGGACTTCGTCCACAGCATCTTAAGATCATTTCAAAGCGCATTCGTGAAACTTACGCGATTCAGCTTTCACCTGCTCAACTTATTCATTGTCGAAACATTTCAGATGTAGAAAAACTTCTCGTATCCCATTCACCCGTATTTTGAACATTAAACTTAGTGGAATTATATAAAGTATACTCATGAAAAATATAGATATTGCTGGAATTGGTATTGGACCATTCAATTTAGGATTAGCGGCTCTACTTTCACACCACCCTGAGATAAAAAGTATATTTTTGGAGCGTAAGCCAGAGTTCCGTTGGCATGAAGGATTACTTTTACAAGGTACCACCTTACAGGTTCCTTTTTTTGCTGATCTGGTCACCATGGCTAACCCTTGCCATCCATTAGGTTATATTAATTACTTACATCAACATGATCGTTTACATCAGTTTTATTATTACGACAGTTTTTTAATTCCTCGACGTGAATATGATCATTATTGTCGTTGGGCTTCAAAACAATTACCAGCTTGTCGATTTGGAGAAAACGTCACTGATGTTGAATATGACTCAAAGCTCGATAAATTTATTATAGAAAGTGAATCAGCCTCAGGCGAAAAACAAAAATATATCAGTCAAGATTTAGCGATTGGTATTGGGACTAAGCCTCGAATTCCTCAATGGCTAGAAAAATGTAAACACCCTTTGGTAAAACATTCCGCGGAGTTTGCACAAATTCAGGAACAACTTAAACAGTGCAAGCAAGTCACAATCATAGGTTCTGGCCAAAGTGCGGCAGAATGTGTACTTGCGCTATTTAATGCACTGACTCCAGAACAGGTCGATGCAGGTGCATCTATTCGATGGGTGACACGCTCAGCAGGTTTTCATCCGATGGAGTATTCCAAACTTGGACAAGAGTGTTTTACACCAGCATATATGCAATATTTCCAAAGCCTGCCTAGAGCAAAACGTCGTGACATAGCAGCCAGTCAGGGACTTATCTATAAGGGGATTAGTTTCTCGACTATCGGGGAGATCTATGACGTTCTCTATGAACGTTCCGTTGGCGGGAAAAAATCTGGACTAAGCTTATATTCAAGCTGTGAAGTTGAATCAATCGAACAACTTGAATCAGGTTCTCTTCGTATAACCTGTCTACATACTCAACTGAATCAACAGTGTAGCTTTGAAACTGATGCACTGGTTGCAGCGACAGGCTATGTCCATGATTGGCCTGAATGGTTTGAAAATATGAAAGGTTCTGTTTTAGCTGTTGATGAACAACAAGATTGTATTGTTCAAGAAGACTTCACAGCTTCACGCTGTGATCAGGGACAAGGGAGAATTTTCATTCAAAATGCTGAGATTTTTCAACAAGGTGTTGGCTCACCTGATCTAGGGATCGGTGCAACACGAAATTCAGTGATTATTAATCAGTTGTTAGGACGTAATGCTTATCGAATTCCTAAACAGTCTTCTTTCCAGCACTATGGTTTACCGAGATAAATTGGAACGATGAATAAAAAAACTGCCAAATTAGATATGGCAGTTTTTTTACGTTCTAGTTAGATTCGATTAAAAATCAATTGTGGCAGATAATAAATAAGTACGTGGCGCACCAAGCATTAAACTTGTAAATTGAGGCATTGCCCAATAAGACTTATTGGTGAGGTTATCAATATTCCCGCGGATAGTAATGGGTAATTCAGCAATTTTAGTACTATAACGTGCACCAACTCCAAATATTTCCCGTCCAGGTACTGAAGTTGTATTATCACTGTAAATATATTGTTTAGACGCAGCTGAAGCATTGGCTGTTAAAGTCAAACCTGGGATGTAAGATACATCACCCTCAACACCAAGCTTAGCTTGCAATTTGGGAACACCCGCTACAACATTGCCTAACTCATTTTTAATTCCCGTTTTTGTAATTTTAGGATCAATATAAGTTGCACCTCCCATTACACGAATACTATCAACAGGTGAACCATAAAAGCCCCATTCAATTCCGCGATTACGTTGTTCTCCATCAGCGCCATAAATAGATTTGATTTCTTTATCCGTACTTCTAATTACATAAGAATTTCTGGATTTGATCTGAAATACACTCAACGTATTGGTAAATTTACCGCTGTCAAATTTCACCCCAGTTTCCATCTGTTTAGTTTTAAAAGGAGAAAATATTTGACCCTCGTTTTCGTAGTTTTGCCCCGAAGGTACAGTCCCTCCCGAACTCAATCCTTCAATATAGTTTGCATATAATGAAACATGATCATTTGCTTTCACCAAAATTGCAGCTGCAGGTGTAATAGCACTTTTATCATAACGACCATTAATATTTCGAACCCCTTGACCATTTAGACTTTCGGTAACAATATTTTGATAGCGTAGTCCTAAGGTCAATTGAACCTGATCTTGAAGAATCGACATCGTATCGGCTAAGCCAACACTTGTTAAATTTTCTTTATTACTAAAAATAGGCATTATAGTGGCACGATTCGGTCTCGGCCCCCAATTCGGATTATAGATATTGGTGTTTCGATCTCCCTCAGGAAATCCTTGTCTAATACCAGCTTCATCAACTGTTTCTCGGTAATGTGTTGCATTTAATGCCAGCGAGTGATTTACAGTACCTGTATCAAATTGACCACGTAATCCTACTTCGGCTGATTTACGCTCATATTCAAAACCCAGATGTGCAATATTAAACTTTATATCACCTGCTTCATTTTGTATTTCTGTTTTAGAAGAACCTAAAGTATCGTATTCTGTTTTACTCATACCTGCAGTTGCATAAGCCATCCAACTATCATTCAAGTCATACTCACCACGAACCATCCCACCTTTATCTTTTGTATTATAAACGGTCCATGTAGGATTCAATAAAGTATCGGGGTTTGGCGCTTTAGGTAAATTGACACCTGATAAAATAGTTAAACCACGATTGATACCATCAGCATGGTCACGACTGGTATATAGATCTGCGGAAAGTCGTGCATTGTCACCTTTCCAATCTAAACCAAGCGAAAATAGATGAGTAGTTTTTTCCTGATCTTTAATCGCGCCTTCACCATCTCGATATACACTATTGAATCGCACACCAAACTCTTTGTTTTCACCAAAACGGCGTCCAATATCCAGATGTCCACCAAATTGTGAATCTGACATATAAGTCGTTGTAAAGCGAGTTAGAGGATCGTCCCCTGCACGTTTGGGAACTAAATTGACTGTTCCCCCTAAAGTTGAACCTGGAGGCATACCATTCAGCATCGCCGAAGGCCCTTTCAATACATCAATACGCTCGAACATTTCTGGTGAAGCGCGATATAAAGGAGCAACACCATACAATCCCCCCATAGATGTATCACGACCAGCAGCAACAGAATTTGATCTAAATCCACGGATCGCATAACTTTCTGCAATTACACCATATGCGCCTGTTGAGAAAATAGATGGATCTGTTTTTGCGATTACATCTGTAATATCTTTCGCTTGCTGATCTGAAATATATTTTTCAGTGTATGCAATTGCACTAAATGGGGTTTCCATAGCGGTTTTATCACCTAAAAAACCCAGTGATCTTTTCGATGAAACCTGCCCACCTGCGTAACGATCTTCGTGTTCGGCTTTTACAGTAATGATCGGTAACGATGCGACATTCGACTGAGCATTTTGTTGTTGGTCAATCCCCTTTGTCGAGACATTTGCCACATCAGCATGCGCATTTGATGCGCAGATCATAAAGACTGTGCCCAATGCATAACCAAATCGTAACGCCATCCTTGCAGAGGCAATACCATTTAATGCAAAAGAATGTTTTTTAAATATTTTACGATGTTCAGTTTCTAAATTACGGTTATATATAACATTATTCATTTGAAGGCCTTTAATGTTGTGATTCATTGTTCTATGTACCATCTACTTGAAATACCAAGTAAAATAGTGAAAACCTATGCTTTTAAAATCTTATTCAGCTATTCTTGATGCAGCTTATTGGTAGCCTTTTTTCACGTCATCCATCACTATTTTGAGTGAGGTTGGGCTTGCAGCGGTGGTGTACCACGCATCCGCATCGACAAAAATAACGCGACCATTTTTCCAAGCCTTGGTTTGACGTAATAATGGATTCTCTACAGTTGCAGCATTAATTGTTGAGCGACGTTCCATCACGGCAGTTCGATCGACAATGTAAAGAATGTCTGGATCTGCTTGTTTAATAAATTCGCTCGAAATCGGCTGTCCATGCAAACTTGTATCTTTAGCCTTACTCGCTGGCTTTACCCCGAATGCATTAAAAACAAAGCCATATCTAGACTGAATACCAAAGTTGCTAAAAGCACCATTATTATGTAAAACGACCAGTGCCTTCTCAGGACGGTTGGCAGTCACTGACTGTACTTGCTTCACTTCCGCATCAAGTTCCAATGCTTTCTCACGAGCCAAATCTTCTTTATTGAATATTTGACCTAAAGTCATCAAATGATCTTTAACGAGATTGATATGATTACTCTCACTATCATTAAAATTAATGTCGTAATGAATAGTTGGAGCGATCTTAGATAACTCCTGATAGTGATTAACATGCAATGGTGTCATCAAAATCAAATCTGGTTTAAGTGCATAAATTCGCTCCATATTAGGCTGTACAATTGCACCTAAATCTTGAATTTGCTTATCACTTTTATACTTTTCCAGAAAGTGCGGAACATAATCTTTTGGCATCCCTAGGATCGGGATGTTTAATTGATCCAGAAAATCAGCTTCATTCATATCAAGTACAGCAACACGTTGTGGAAGATAGTCAACGACTGTACTTCCAAGCATATGCTTCACCGTGATCGGTGCTGCTAACTTCTGTACATTTTCGGGAGTATCAGCAGCTTTTTGATCGCATCCTTGTAATGTTATAGCCGCTGTTATGATTAGGGCTAAACCCCAATACTTTCTTTTCCAGTTCATCTTTATTCAAGCTCCAAATGAGTTGAAGTAATTACACATACAGCCACGCTCACTGTATGTAATTTCAAAATCAAGCTCATACAGATCCGTTAATTGCGCCTCTGTAATGACTTGTTCTGTTGGTCCACTAAAATGAAGTTTGCCGTTCTTTAATGCGACAATATGGTCTGAGTAATTGGTGGCAAAATTGATGTCGTGAATCACCAAAATCACCGTCCGGCCTTGTTCATCGCATAAACGTCGCAATGCACGCATAATTTGAACGGCGTGTTTCATATCGAGATTATTTAGGGGTTCATCTAATAAAAGTACGTCTGTCTGCTGGGCAATCGTCATCGCTAAAAAAGCCATTTGCCGTTGACCGCCACTAATTTCATCAATATAAGATTTGCGTAATGGCTCTAAAGAAAGGAATGCAATCGCATCATCAATTATTTGATGATCTTGCTCAGTTAAAGCGCCACGGCTATATGGGAATCGACCAAATGAAATCAATTCCTCTACTGTTAAACGCAGATTAAATCCTGGGGCTTGGCGTAAAGTTGCAATCTTCTTGGCGTATGCCGCTGTACTTATATTGGCAATATTTTGATTATTTAAAAAAATATCACCTTTATCTGATTCAACTAGACGTGCCATCATCATGAGCAAAGTCGATTTTCCCGCACCATTTGGACCAATCAGTGACGTCACTTGCTGTGTAGGGAACTCAACATTTACGTTAGAAAGTACAGGCTTTGCACCATATGATTTATGAATATTCTTGACCTGAATCATGTAACACCTCTGGCACGAACCATCAGCGTAAGGAAATAGATACCACATACGAGATTGACCAGAATACTGACAGTCGTTTTGTAATTGAAAACATGCTCAACTAGAATTTGAGCCGCAATAAAGATGGCTATCGTGACTGCACATCCGAGGGGTAAGGTTAATTTATGCTTATAATTGCCCGCCAATGCATAGGCGATATTTGCAACAAATACGCCCATAAATGCTGTAGGACCAATCAAACTTGTAGATACTGCGACCAGAATCGCGATCATTGCCAAATAAAAGCTGACATAACGATGATGGTCAACTCCAAGTGATTTCGCCTGCTCACGACCTAAAACTAGAACATCCAGCACAGGCAATGTTTTTCTGCCCAGCCATAAAACCACTGATACAGCTAAACAAGAATAAAAGAGTGTTTCTGGTTGGGAGCGATTAAACGTGGCATAGCTAAACCCTTGGAAAACTGAAAACTCCCCTGGACTGATTTTAAGCTGAATAAATTGAGTAATCGTTCCAACGACCATCGTAAGAACTAAACCCAGTAGCAATAGCAAAAAGACATCGTTTCGACCGAATGGCAATAACCACTTATGAATCACCCACGAATAGAGCAGCATTAAAATAAGAGAAATAAAAAAGTTGCCATTTAACCCCAATAGGGTTAATCCGTGCGTCCCGAGAACAAACAGCAGTAAAACCTGCCACAATAAATAAATCGCTTCATAGCCCATAATTGAAGGGGTTAAAATACGATTACCAACTATTGTCTGGAAAACGATCGAGGAAACTGCAACACAAATACCGCCTAGAACAATTGTTGCAAGACGAACAAGCCGTTTAGGAATGACATAATCAAAATCCAATCCCGAATTTAGGAATACAAACACTAGAGCTAGACACAGCACTATCAGAAAAACGATCCATAGCTTCGCCATACGCATTATCGAAGCCCTCTCAAAATAAGGATCAGGAAGATAACGCCTCCTACACCTCCAGCCGTTAGCCCAATAGGAACTTCAAAGGGATAAATAATTGAGCGACCAATAATGTCACAAAGCAATAATAATGAAGCACCACCTAATGCGACGATTGGTAAGGTTTTAGCTAAATTTTCACCGTATTTCAGTGCAACTAAATTTGGAACAACAAGCCCAACAAAAGGAATTGCTCCGACAGTAATGACCGTTGTTGACACAGTAATCGCAACGAGTATTAATCCTGTAGCAGCCATAACGGCATAACTCAATCCTAAACTCGAAGCCATCTCCTCACCCATTCCAATCACGGTAAAGCGATGAGCAAACAAATAAGTCAATAAAACAATAGGAAAAATGATGTAAATGATTTCATAATGACCTTGGACGATTCTTGAGAAATCCCCCATAAGCCACCCTTGCATACTTTGTAAAATATTGGTGCTATAAGCATAGAACTCAGCTAATGCACTCAGCACACTGCCATACATTAGACCGATCACAGGCACCAATACCGTATTTCTAAAACGGATACGGCGAATAATCGCAATATAGATTAAGCTGGCGATAAAACTAAAAATCATCGCAAACAGCATCTTACTGAACGTACTCGTCACTGGAACTAAAGTTAATGACACCAAAATACCCAATTTGGCCGCATCTAAACCACCTGACGTCCCCGGCTCTACAAATTTATTGCGGACAATGTGCTGTAAAATGACACCACACACTGACAATCCAATACCTGTTAGCACAATCGCAATCAAACGAGGTATACGGCTAGCTGTGAGCGTCAGCCAGCTATCTCCAGAAAATGAAAGCAATGCAGACCATTCAATTTGCTCAGCACCGAGCAACAATGAACCGATACATAAAACAATAAAAAGACAGAATAAGCCCAGTTGCATTAGGGGCATGCCCCACTAATACGCGATAAAACTGAAAAGAATCGCAAATCGAGCTGCATACAAAAATGATGATTGAAAATATGTTCAATATTTAATGTGTTTATTGACCTTTCATGATTGAATATTCTCATGAAAATTCCTTAATTTTGTCGTAAGTAAATAGCAAGCTCTCCCAAGAACAATGAATCAAGATCAATATTCATGGGTCTTAAAAATCATTTTCAAGCGGTATTAACTGTCCCAATTTAAAATAATTTCTTTACTAATCAATATTTTATAAAATAACTAGCAAGATATAGATTATTGTTACAGCTATTATTAAAAATGATAATCTTGATGTAAATGAGAATCAATTATAGTATGTTTTAAGTAAAATGTAACCCCTGTTACCACATGTAAAGCATTGAGGTGGTGATCAATTCATTCAAAATCTGGGGATTTTACACGTATGCAAATAAATAACATCATGAATTATATAAACTTTAATCTGATGCCTAAAATTTGCGAAATGAAAAATGATCAAAATAGTTTAATTTATAAAACGGGATTCACTTATGTTGGCACAACTTTCCGAAACTTCATCTCTCATGCCTGTTAGTGACTACGAAGAGCGCATCTGGATGTTGCAATTACAACAACCAGAGCAAGTAGCTCGTCACTTTAATCTATGGAAGCTAAATCAAGAATCTAATCTTCCACTTCTCAGCAAAACAATTCGAGAAATTGTTGAAACTACACCTGATTTGAATGTTCGTTATAAATTTAGCGATGACGGTGATTTATATAAATATCAGTTTGATGATTGGTCAGCTTGCTTGGAACTTAAAAATAGTAAGCTTGAAGAAATATTTGACCAAGTAACACTATTGAAAGCACAAGTTTGGAATGCTGAAATCAATCCACCTTTTTCAACTTATATTTTTGATACTGAACAAGGTTTTTTTCTGCTTTTAATCCTTCACCCCATTCTCGACCAATGCTATCAATCAGCCAATTTCATCGAGGCAATAAAAGATAAATACCAACAATACTCAAGAAACAACGCTTCACTCACCCTAACTGAAATTGAAATACCAAATCATCTTGTTGAAAACACGACAGAAACTCAGGTAGAAACTGATCAAAGCTACGTTTCTCAGGTCATTTTGGAGGAGTTTAGAAATACACTCGCCGAGCCTGAGCTGACCCTAGATGATGACTTTTTTGACTTTGGTGGTCACTCATTATTAGCAACACGAATTATTGGGAATTTACTCAACAAACATGGGATTGAAATTCGATTTAATGATTTCTTTAAATCCCCATCTGCTGTAGGTTTGGCAACCTACGCCGCCATCAAAACCGATAGGATTAAAACCAATACATTAAAAAATCAAGCAAAAGCCCCGCTTACTCTGGCTCAAGATTTTCTTTGGCAAGCATATTCAAGTTTCGATTTC
The DNA here is from genome assembly GCF_003323815.1 of Acinetobacter haemolyticus. Taxonomy (NCBI): domain Bacteria; kingdom Pseudomonadati; phylum Pseudomonadota; class Gammaproteobacteria; order Moraxellales; family Moraxellaceae; genus Acinetobacter; species Acinetobacter haemolyticus. The sequence continues at coordinate 1,295,224 of NZ_CP030880.1, read as the reverse complement.
AGTCCAATTTATAACCTACCATTCGCAGTAGAATTTTTGGAAGAAATAGATGAAGGTATCTTATTTCAGGCAATTAAAGATATCGTGGAGAGACATGCAGGCTTGCGTACAACATTCCATACTCATGATGGACAGACCTATCAACAGACTGTCCCAATTTCAGCGTTGGATCAAAAAAAATGGTTTTGGGGGAGTAATGAAAGCAAAAACATCACGCTTGCAAATGAAGCCTCATATAAATTTGATCTTCGCCATGAGCTACCGATCAGAATACGCTTACTTCGGAATGCACAAGGTCGACAAACATTATCATTTTTAGTCCATCACATGGTCATTGATGAGTGGTCTTTAAACACGATTATGTCAGACCTCAGACATGCTTATCTTGCTCGTTCAAATGAAAAAACACCTATGTGGGAAGCACCAGCTCACACAATCCATGATTTTTCGTTGCTTCAACAGAAACAAGGGATCAATCAGAACCACATTGATTACTGGACAGATATGCTAAAGGGTGCAACCAAAGGATTACAACTCGCCACCCCAAATCAAGCGTTTGATATTTCGGAAAAAATACCTCAAGTCAAATGGCTAGAACTCAAGTTTGAATCAGAAATGCATAACAAGCTTGCTAAATTTGCCAGACAGCACAACGCTTCTATTTTTACAGTTCTATATACCGCTATCGCAGATGCTTTGCATAAACAAGGACAACTCAAAGAAATCGTGATTGGTACATCTGCATCTGGACGAACTGATCCTGAATTTTTTGATACCGTGGGTTACTTCACAACAATGGTTGCTCACCGTACTGTATTTAATCCAATAGACTCATTCCAATCATTACTTCAAAATATTAGTACCATGATTAATGATTCAATGGCATATGCGGATATCCCGATTAACCATATACAAAAAGCTTTAGGCATGCATGCCAACGAAGGATTATTATTCGATGTGTTTATCCATATTCATTCAAATAATGCATTAAATGGTGCGTTAAAAGCACCGCATGGGCGGGGTATTCCTTACCGTCAAATCTTGCCTGAACGCGAGGAATCTATGTTCGGCTTACATTTTGAAATCATGGAAAATGTCATTGATGGGCAACATCAACTTAGTATGATTATCACCTATCAAGCGCACCGTTTTCCCACTCCACTTGTTGAAAGTATTTGCGAAAAAATAAATGCAACCTTAGCAGAAATCTAAATTTCGTATAAAACGTATCACCGCAATCGTGTGCTTAAAAGAACGGATTATCCATCCAGCTTTTAAGCACATTGCGATCCTTTTCAATTCAAGGCTACTCAAACGAGCATTCATGCTACTGCAAAATGATCTAAGAATTTATTTGCTGCTGTACTCGATTCACAACATCTTGAACCGTTTTACATGAGATCAAAGTATAGAAATCAATTTGTGTATCAAGCTTTTGAGAAAGCTTCTGTGCAATAACCATCAGTTGTTTCGGCTTAATTCCAATATCCAATATCTCACTTCTATAGAAAATATCCATTTTTTCATCTTTGTTTTCATCGATATATTCACGAAAAATCATCAAAACAGAATTTCCAACATCATCAAATGTAGATTGCGCTTTTGCAGAAGGCGAGTAAATTTGATCTTGAGCCGATGTCTGCAACATTTTTCGATCAACCTTACCGTTTCGGGTTAATGGGATATGATCAACGGCTAAATATTTAGATGGGATATGTGAGTCAGGCAAATAAGCTTTTAAAAAACGCTTTAATTCTAAACCATTTAACTCAGTACTATTATTACGATCTGCTAATGTGTAAATCGCTACCAACTCCTGGGTTTCAGTGGTTGGATGCGTACACCCCACCACAACACAGTGATGAATGTTCGGATTCTTCAATAAAGTATTTTCAACTTCAACAGCCGAAATTCTCACGCCTTTTATCTTTAAATAGCCATCTTGACGCCCAGCAAAAATAATATTTTGATCAGCTCTGAAATAGCCTTGATCACTCATACGAAATGCAATTTGTCTCTCATTATCATTGACTTGAATTTCCATAAAATCTTGATAATCAAGCTTTCCATCACGTAAATATCCATTTGATAAATTCATCCCCACCATATACATCGTGCCCACCTCACCCATTTGGCAAGGCTGCATATTTTCATTTAGGATAAAATATTGATTGTTCTTTAATGCTTTGCCATAAGGAATAACCGTCTGATCCGTATCACTAATTTCATGCCATATACTCCAAATTGTGGTTTCTGTAGGACCACCCAATGAAAATAAGCGCGCATTCGGCAATTGTTGTCTTAACTTGGATATTAGCGAAGGTTTTATATAGTCACCTCCTTGCGCGATTAAACGGAGCGACTGTAGTTGCTCAGTGCGGGCCACACTGACCAACATATCCACAATCGCTGGAACACTACTCCAAACTGAGACTTTATATCGTTCTACTAGCTCGGCCCAAACCAGAGCATTTTTACTCTGTTCAAATGACGGAACAATCAACGTTGCACCAACAGCCATGGTAGCAAATACATCAAACACAGACATGTCATGGTGAAAAGGTGTTATCGCTATAACGACATCGTCAGAACTGATCTTCCATTCTGCGATGGTATGCGAGAGTACATTTGCAGTTGCCAGATTGTTTAATACAACACATTTCGGCATACCAGTACTGCCAGATGTATATAAATAATACGCTGGTGAACGATTGATCTCATAACGCCATTCTGGATCACAGACGATGGTATTGAGTAAAGCCTGATTGATATTTAAATTCGGTATACCTTCTACCAACGAGTCACTGACCGCAATCTCAGCACGACTATTTAAGAGTAAATAACGAAGCCTTGATGATGGTGAATCCATATCAATCGGTAACCAAATCATCCCCGTTAACGCACAAGCTAAAGCGGTATAAATATGTTCAGGGTTTTTTCTCAAACAGATTGCGACCACTGATCCTATTCTTAAATCCTGCTTTTTTAATGCAGAAGCAATCTTAATGACATTCTGCCCTACTTCAGCATAGCTGATCTGCTGACCATTGAATATCAATGCTGTTTTATTCGAGTTTCTACCTGATATATTTTCATAAATTTTTTTCAGGTAATTCTCTAAATCTATATTTTTACTATTAAATTTTAGTAAATCTTGATTTAAATCTTTTTGCATACAGTTCAATCCTCAACATATTTTCTATTTCATACTTTCAAATCGAACATTCAAAAATAAAGTGATAAAAATACTGGAAAATGATCATTTAAGGCATCATTGATTTTGATCCAGATAGCTCAAAATGGATTGTCAAAGTAACCATTAAAAATCTTCTCTCTTATATTTTTTTGTTCGAGGTTTGATAGCTTAGCAAAATAATACAAATGATAATCATTTTCAATTGTTAATTAATGAATCAACCTCAACGCGACTCTGAATATTATTTATTAAAATAAATTATGAATATCAAAGATATAAATTAAAAAGAAAACTCATTTGAAGACTTTTTACAGAGGATATTTCAACTCCACAAACACAATTGATAACAATTATCATTTACAATGATGCAGCACTTCGCTATCTTAGTAAATAAAGACTGTGATTACTTCACCTCACAACACCTATCATGATCGTTTAACTTAGGCTATATCAATGACAAAAATAGCAGAGAAATCGAAACAAAAATCCAGTAATTTACTGAAAGAGAAAGACCATTTGCAAGATATGGAACAACTGGAGATGACCGTTGTTTCAATCCAAGCCCCTTTTCCATCCATTATCCGAATTCAGGGCACGATACATACAACCCAACCAGAACTTTGGAAGTCTCCAAATTTGGCAATTCGTTTACTGGTTGCTCAGCACGCAGACGGTCAACCCATCTCTCGTGTGTATACGATCCGTTCTTTTGATCCAATAAATGCTCAAATTGAAATTGATTTTGTCAAACATGAAGATTTAAGCCCTGCGATGCAGTGGCTTAATTCAGCACAAGTCGGCACAAAAATTGGACTAATTGGACCAAGACCTCATTTTATTCCAAATTTCTCATCTCAAAAGCATGTTGTTATTTTTGCAGATGATACGGCTGTTCCCGCTGTTTATTCGATACTTAAACACTGGCCACATGGCATCAGTGCGGATATCTATATAGAAAGTGCTGAAAAAAATATTGCTTGTGACTTCCCCAATCTCGATCAGATTCAGATCCACTTATTGCATAAAGATCATCACGCTCTAGAAAAAGGCCTCCTGTTAAAAGCAGCATTTCAACTAGAAAACTATGAAAATGTAACGATCTGGGCGGCATGCGAACGCAATGAGGCAAGAGCATTACGTCATTTTTTCGTTGAAGATAAACAGTTTGATAAAAATGACGTACGTATTGCAGGTTATTGGAAAGATGGCGTATCTGGTTCAGAACTAGATCAACTACGCGCTCAACATTATCAAGAACACATTCAACGAGGGAAAACCTTATACGAATATGATGATCTTGATATGTCAATTTAACTCAATACATTATAACAATTTAGAGGCTAAAACCATTTAGCCTCTTGAAACAATAACAGCACGATTAAATACACAACAAAAAAGGCTTAAACCTTTTTGATTTAAGCCTTTCTTTATTTACATTGCATACTTGCAAAGTGGCAGAGGATCAAGGACTCGAACCTTGACGAACGGTTTTGGAGACCGTCATGCTACCATTACACCAATCCTCTATAACGCTGTGATTAACTCATTTCTGACTTAATCTTTAAAAAGTAAGTTCTTACTTTTTAATAATTTGGTGGGGGCGAAGAGACTCGAACTCTTACACCTTGCGGCGCTGGAACCTAAATCCAGTGCGTCTACCAATTTCGCCACGCCCCCGATGGATGTGTATATTAGTGATAAACCTTTCTGCTGACAAGTCCTTTTTTATAAAAAACTATGCATCTCAAGGCTAATGCTTTTTTCATATACAAATGAAAAAATACAGAAATAAAAAAAGGAACTTTAAAAAAGTTCCTTTCATATTTGGCAGAGGATCAAGGACTCGAACCTTGACGAACGGTTTTGGAGACCGTCATGCTACCATTACACCAATCCTCTATAACTTCATGATTAACTCATCTCTGATTTAACCATAAAAAAAGCAAGATACTCTTGCTTTTTAAATTTGGTGGGGGCGAAGAGACTCGAACTCTTACACCTTGCGGCGCTGGAACCTAAATCCAGTGCGTCTACCAATTTCGCCACGCCCCCGATGGCTATGCATATTAGTGAGAAAGCAGCTTTATGACAAGTCTTTCTGAGAAAAAACCCATTTAAATGAACATATAATATTCAAATCAATTATTTATGTTTATTTTTGCAGCAGATTAATATCATTTAACAAGACTTGTGCATCTAGAACAGAACATAAACGTTGCTCAGAATGTTTTTGAGTCAAACCTTTTAATAATGGCAAAAATGGCTCCAATTGCTTGGAAACTTGAAGTTGCAGCTGCTGACAGTGTAATACGGCCCAATCGTGATAGCTATTTGCTCTCAGTTTGGTCTGAGTCAACCATTCATATAGAATAATTCCCAAAGCATATAAATCACTCTGCACTGATTTATTTTTGCCATGAAATAGCTCAGGTGCCATATAGTGTGGTGTTGCGTTCAAATTATGAGTTTCATGATGCAATTGCAGACTTTGCTCGAAATCAATCAATCGACATGTATTTTTATATAATCGGAAATGTTCAACCTTTAAATCACCATGAATCCATCCCATTTGATGTAATTCACCAAGCGCATATAAAGCTTGCTGGATCATTTGTTTAATTGTTTCAAGTGGTTGGTATGGATTCAAATCAGTAAAAAAAGGAACTGAATCCAATACGACTAAACCAATCCCCTCGCCTAAATCACGAAGAACTGAGCTTTGCTGTGCCAAAGAAATAATCCGATGATCAATAAGAAACGAAGCGTTATCGGATGAACACGACTGATAGAAACTTAACTCATGTTGAAAAGCAGCCTGTAAAATCGGGTTGGTATTGGTTAAATGGAATTTAAGCCAATACATCTCCTGACCCATTTGAAAAGTATATAGTCGTCGACCATACGCATAGCTTTGACTTTTAGTACGAAGCTTTAATTCATCAGGTTGGATATTTGAATCAAAGATCCACGTAGTAGAACTCATTTTGCTGCTTTTCTTCCTGCTTTCGCAATGATGCTAAGCAATGTTCAATGGTTTTACCAATGCGTGCATGGGTTTCTATTGAGGCAATTTTAGGCCATGTCGCACGCTCACCTTCTTGTTGTAAAACCTGAAAGAGTTTTGGACGTGGATTTTGTAGCATATAGCTATAATGTCTTAAACCATATTTGGCAATAATATTGACATCACCATAATAGCGCTGCCCTAAAATACCATAACCATGATCAAGCGCGCGACGTATAGGGAAAAAGCTTCCCAAAGAGTTACGTGTTAAATCCATGACATCCATCGCCACCGCTTTACCCTGATGCCTGATAATTCGTTCAGGCCAACTCAACACATCACGACGGAATCGCGCAGAATCACTTTGCATAAATGGAACAATATGTGGATTTACCTGACTCGCAATGGTGTAATTAATATTATACAGCCTTGCCATTTTTTCTTGAGGGAAGTCGCTGCGCATACTGCCATCTACCCACTTGGTATTCGACATATACGGCGTATGTTGTCCATCATAGCGTTTACTGGTCAAATGCACTGGTGGAAATAGGACAGGAACCGCACATGAAGCAAGCACAGCGCTCCAGACTAAAACATGTGGTGCTGTTAAAGCATTTAAAATGCGCGGATTTTGTGCGGTATTATACGGGGCGACAGCAATATTGATATGTAATCCTGAACGCTTATAAGCCTCGGCAAACGTCACATCGCCTAAGTTTTGTACCAAGAATTTTTTTAAGTACATCACATCAGCAATGCCACCATTACCCTTGATCAACTCTATAATTTTTCTAAAACGAAATGCTTTATGAAAAAAATGTTCCCCAGTGAGTAACTCTGGAATCTGGTCTGGTAAAGAGACGCCGAGCATTCCCGTCATGATTGCCCCTGCACTCGATCCAGAAATAACCTTGGGGAGCAAATCACGCTCTAATAGTGCTTTACAAACACCCGTATGGAATAGCCCCAATGTCGCACCACCAGACAGCATCAATGCAGGTTGGCCATAGGCTTTTTGGCATTCTTCAAAAAACTGGATTTTTTCTTTAAGCTGGAACGTTATACATTCACTTGATGATAAATAGCGGAAGCATTCACTTACTTCTTCTACATAGTTTTCGATAATTTTTTTCGTGCCAATATAGGTTTCAGCAAACAACATCGGATGCCCGATATTGGCAAAATCATAAGATAAACCTTCTCGCAACACGTACATTAAATCTAATGTGCGATGCTGTGTTCGATATTTCTTTAACAGGTTGTGTCGCCTAGACAGAATTTCAGCATCGAAATAAGGTGACTCATTGTCATATTTCCATGCCTCGGTCCCCATTTCCTGATCTAATTTTAAAGCAAGCTCTTTCCACTCTTCATAACTACTTGTATGTCTTAAACGCTCTTGCAACACACCTACTCGATAAGTTTGGTATGTATTTCTTTTTCCTAAAAGCAGATTTGACATGGATGATCCCAATTTTTAATCGTATTTTTCGAATCGTGCACCTATACAATGCAAAAAGCTGTCGCAACAATCAAGGGTTAAATCGACGTATTGCAATATTTATGATGATATTTTCTTTTTTTCCGCGAAAGCAATGCTAGTATCCTTAATCATTGATTACTGAGTTTGGTTTGTATTCATTATGGCGATCCTCAATTTACCTGATTCTATTCTCCAATCATTATCGAGTGTTTTAACACAGCTTCAACAAGTTCTCCCTGCACCAAAACAACCCACCGATTTTTCTGCAATTGCCTTTCGATGGGAAAATCAACAATTGGTTGCCGTACAACAACCTAAAAAAATGTATTTAGAAGATCTCAAAGGAATTGAGCGCCAAAAAGATAAAATCATTCAAAATACGCTACAGTTTTTAAATGGTTTTCCTGCAAATGATATTTTGCTGACTGGTTCGCGTGGTACAGGTAAGTCCTCAATTGTTCGTGCCTTACTGACAGAATACTCAGCACAAGGTTTGCGCTTAATTGAAATCGAACGTGATGATTTATCTGATCTGCCTAAGATTCAAAAACTGATTGAACATCGTCCTGAGAAGTTTATCGTCTATTGTGATGATTTAGCATTTAATGCAGAAGATGAAAATTATCGTAGCTTAAAAAGTGTTTTAGATGGCTCACTACAGTCAGGGTCAAGCAATTTTATTATTTATGCCACCAGTAACCGTCGTCACTTATTGCCCGAATTTATGCATGAAAATACCCCGGTGCGTAAAGTTGATGTACCCCAATATACAGAGTTGCATCCACAAGAAGCCATTGAAGAAAAAATCTCGCTTTCTGACCGTTTCGGCATGTGGCTGTCATTCTATCCAATGGATCAGCAACTGTACTTAGAAATTGTTGAGCATTACATTACTAAAGCAGGTTTGGAATATAACGATCTGGTTCGTGGCGAAAGTTTGAAATGGTGTCAGGCACGTGGTCAACGCTCTGGGCGTGCAGCCTATCAGTTCTCAAAGCATTGGATCGGCTCGCAAAACTTAGAAAAATTGTCCAACAAAACCAATCAATAAATGTCCTGAAAAGCTGTAGCGCTGTCCTTATTTCCGCTTAGCAATGGCAGTTGTTTTTCTTAACCTAAGTCTCAGCATAAGATGAGTATAGGAATAAAGATGAAAAAACAACTGCCACCCACTTCCCTGACCAGTAAAACCTTGGGCAAAAGCTTGTTGCTCGCGCAAGGCACCTTGGATCAAGCTAAAAAATACTCAACGCTTCCATTTTCTGAACCTGAAATTATTATTCCAAGAACCAATGAGAAGTTTTATACGTGGACACATTATGGCATCTTCTTTCCACTCCTGCCTGAACCACACCGTTATTTGAATATTATGATTTTGTTGGGAACACCCGGTGCACTGGCTTTTGACCATGATGACATCACTTTAGGTGACCCAAGAAACACGGCAACGTTTTTTTCAAGTACAGCGGCATTAGATAAGCATCTCTTAAAAGCCTATATCATTTCAGATGAAACCAAGATTCTAGAAAATGGCACTCAGATTGAATTGGGTGAAGAAGTTTCGATTACAGGGACTTTACCTCATATTCATCTTCAAGGTGATTATCATGGTCTACATTTTGAATTTGATTTAGATGTCACTGATCAAGTCTCATGGTTTATCAAGACTCCTATTTATGATCATTTTAGCCTGTTGGCTAAATTCAAGGGTCAACTTGAATATCGAGGTGAAACGACTGTAGCAGAAGGTTTATGTACCTATGAATATGCACGTGCAGCTGGTGCACATGGTGTTATTAAAAAACTATTGCCTGAGGCGTATAAGCTACCGCTTGATTTCTTTACCTATCAAATTATCAACCTAAATGAGACAACACAATTGTTGTTAACCAAAGCGGATATTTTAGGAAAGCCTGCTGCTTATTCTCTACATGTTAGACACACTGATCGACCAGCAGAAATCTATACCCATGTTGAATTTAGGGTCATCTCTCATCAAGTTGATGACTATGTTTCACCTAGTGGTAAGAAAATGCGTTTACCCCAGTTATTCTCATGGATGGTAAAAGACACAGCAGATCAAAAAATCTTAGAAATCTATGCTGAAATTGATAGTCCATTTCGTTATGGGCATGGCATTGGCTATGCTAGTGCCTACACTTTCACAGGTGAATATTTGAGTCAACCCGTTCAAGGACGTGGCTATATCGAATATATCGATGTAGAGAATCAGAGTGCATTTCAAGATTAAGTCCATTACAAGCTTTCACAAAACAATAAGTCTTTGAAATTATTCAAAGACTTATCAAACCCTATCCAACGCCCATTTCATATCTAGAAAAGATTACGACCTGTTTAAAAATTCATGCTTGATAAATCAGTGAGTTCAACTTAATATTAGGTAGATCGGTATACCTAATAGATGTTTTTATGAGCACAAAATCTGCAAAACAAAAAATCTTAGAAACAGCCTCTGTATTGTTTTATAACGATGGGATTAACAATACAGGGATCAATAGCATTATTGAAAAAGCTAGCGTCGCCAAAATGTCGCTGTATAACAATTTTAAAACCAAATCCGAACTGGTGACTTACTATATCGAAGCTCGTCATCAGGAATGGTTAGATTTATACGAAAAAAGAAAAGCAACAATCCAATCACCTATCGAAGGCGTTCTCGCTGTTTTTGATGCCTATCAAGATCATGCTGAATTTGCTTACGAAAATGGTTTTCGTGGTTGTGGACTACTCAATGCCGCAGCAGAATTTCCCGCTCATAGTCCAGAACGTTTAGCTGTGAAAAAACATAAAGATGAAGTTGAAAGTATCGTGGCACAGCATCTAAGCCAATTTATTGCCGATGATGAAAAAGTCAAACAGCTTTCTCTTTTACTTTCTTTTCTTTTAGAAGGCTCTATCGTCCTCGCCGGTTTGGAAAGTTCAAGCACAAAAGTCTTTGCTGCTAGACAAATGGCTCAAACCTTATTAGAACAAGAGATTTCAAATTGAAAAGCTCAACATTCAACTTAAGTTCACATTATGGATTTATCGCAGTCCTAGTCGCTTCAATTTTATGGGGAACGACAGGTACGGCTGCATCTTATGCACCCAACTTGAGTCCTTTAGCGATTGGGGCGATTGCAATGGGTGGTGGTGGCCTGTTACAAGCCTTACTGGCACATAGAAATATTCTCGGTCATTTACCCCAGATCCGTAGCTATTTACCCCTACTGTTAGTTGGCGTAATTTCTGTCGCTATTTATCCATTGGCTTTCTATTCGTCGATGCGTATGGCAGGGATTACTATTGGCACAGTCATTTCAATTGGTTCAGCACCTTTATTTACAGCACTCCTGGAAAAGTTCTTTGACAAAAAATCACTATCAAAGCAATGGTTTATCAGCTTCATTTTTGGTGTTATCGGTGTATTTCTTTTGTCGATTGGTGAATCACATTCTCATGGATCAACACAAAATATCTCCACAGATCAGAAAACGATTGGGATTATTCTTGGACTGATTGCAGCACTTACCTATTCTTTATATTCATGGGCTGCCAAGAAAATGATTGATCGTGGTGTCGACTCTAAAGCCTCCATGGGCTTAATATTTGGGTTTGGCGCTTTAATTTTGTTGCCTACATTATTTTTTACTGGGTCTAATCTATTTGATGAACCGATTAACCTCTATGTTGTCGGTTATATGATGCTTATTCCAATGTTTCTCGGTTATCTGTTATTTGGTTATGCTTTAAAAACAATTTCTGCCAGCACCGCAACCACGCTTACTTTATTTGAGCCACTTGTTGCAGCACTGTTTGCAGTATTGCTGGTCGGTGAGCGATTAGCACCGATTGGTTGGATAGGTATGATTTTGATTTTTGTCTGTTTGGCTGTGTTGTCTAAAAATAATTAACTAACCTATGCGAGTTTTTAATATGTGTGAATGCCTAATGGTAAAATCTTTTTTTGCATGCCCAGATGATTTCACTAATCTTTTTAGTTTTAATTTTAAGGCAGTTTATAACTTTCCAGAATACTTCAGAGAAGAACCTCCTACTAATGAAACAATACCAGATTTTAATTATTCTACAACATCCTACCAATGTTCAGAATGTCTGCAATGGTGGTATTTTGAGTGTTCGCCGACGGAACAGCCTTACCCGATCTTAGGTATTAAATTAAATACTAAAAACCATCTTTTATCAGAAAGTGAGGTTAAAGCGGTAAAACAATTTCTAGCTGTTCTTAGTCATGAAGGATTCTCAGCAGAAAAATGTATTCATCATGGATGCTCAAACTTAGCTCTTAAAAGCATTAAAATGTGTGTTAATCATTTTATTTAATATTAAATAGACCTCCTCAATAGGAGTTTTTTTTATAAATACAGCTAAATAGGCTGACCAGAATCAGCTGATTTTTTCTTATTCATCAAAATATAAATCAAACATTGGATGAGACTATTTGACTTTCGATGCAGAAAATAAATTTCCTCTGCATCGTTTTCGCTCTACTATAGAACGTTAATATCAATACTCTTTTGCTAACTTCTCTAAGGTTGTCAGCATTTTTCTTACTACACTTCTTTTATGCTGCAACATATTTTTGATATTCGCTGGATTGAAACCCGTTAATTTCGCAATACCACGACTGGTCATGTATTCACCCGTCTTTTCAAAGTGTTTTTCACTTAGCTCAGTTTTTGCATTAGAAAATCGAACGGCTAACTTATAATCGTTAAACTCAGACCATGCACCCGTCTTATATTCATCCGCATCAAAGTCTTTTTTCTGCTGAGCTGGTTTTTCTCGAAGAATATTACTTAAACGATTAATGACAATTTTCTCTTCACTTTGTTCAATCAATTGATAAAGTTTAGTTTCTTCAAATGGACGCCCTAAAGCGATATCTTTTCTATATTGTTCAATTACTTTTTCTTTTGATGCAACCACCTCCTCACCTTTTTGAGTAAGGCATAGAATCTTAAATAAAGATTCTAATCGGCCACAAGTAAAAATATAAGAAATTTTCAACGTCTGTACTCCGCGATGAGTTTTCACTCATCAAAATAAATAATATATCCAATACTTTAATACGATAGCGTTAACAACAAACTCGCTATGGATATCAATCAAGAATCTGACTTTTAAATATAAGAATAGTTCAGCAAATCCAGAGACCTCTCTGATTTACTCATCGTCTCACAACCTATCAAAAGGATGCGTTTAATTTAGGTTGGTTTTAACTCGGTCATCGGCCAACGTGGCGTCGTCGTTACAGCTAAACCATCTTGCTGTCCAGCTTTTAAACGCTGATAACCTGCAAAAGCAATCATGGCACCATTATCAGTACACAGTGCAGGCTCGGCATAATAGACTTGTGCTTTGATCTTTGCCAGTGAAGTTTCTAATTGTTCACGTAGACGAACATTCGCACTCACACCTCCAGCAATCACCAATCGCTTTAAACCTGTTTGCTTTAACGCTTTTACTGATTTTTTAGTTAGCGTATCAACCACCGCTTCTTGAAACGAAGCTGCAATATCGGCATCACGATTTTCTTCACCAAGTTTTTTAAGTTGGACAGAAACTGCCGTTTTTAAACCACTAAATGAAAAATCTAAACCTTGATGTAAAATTGGGCGAGGAAAATCAAAAGCTTGAGCATCACCATTTAAAGCCAACTTGGCAATATTAGGTCCACCTGGATAAGGGAGCTTCATCATTTTCGCAACTTTATCAAAAGCTTCACCTGCGGCATCATCAATCGATTCACCCAGTAACTCATACTGACCGATGCCATAAGCCGCCATCAATTGTGTATGACCACCTGAAACCAATAAAGCCACAAAAGGAAATTCTGGTGGTGTTTCTGAAAGTAATGGTGCAAGCATATGACCTTCCATATGATGCACCCCAATTGCAGGTTTATTTAAAGCAAAAGCCAATGTTCGACCAAACAATGCACCTGTCATCAATGCGCCCATTAAGCCAGGGCCACGTGTATAAGCAACTGCATCAATTTCATGTTTTTGAACATCGCTTTGTTCAAGCAATTGATTCATTAAAGGAATCATTTTGCGAACATGATCACGTGAAGCCAATTCTGGAACAACACCACCATATTCTGCATGAAGTTTAATCTGACTATAGAGAACCTGTCCTCGCAAGCCGAGTTCGCTATCATAGAGTGCTAACCCAGTTTCATCACACGAAGTTTCTAAGCCCAAAACTATCATTAAACTGCCTTTACAACGATCAAAAATAATATCGAAGCTATTATAGACTTGTGATCTGAGTTGTAAATGAGTAAAATACTGACCTTCACTTGCGATCTAGTGCATTGTGCGTTAGATCTTATCCATAATCTTAGAGGATTTTACATGCCACAAGTTAAGTTGAAAGAAGGCGAACCAGTAGACGTAGCTATCCGTCGTTTCAAGCGTTCATGCGAAAAAGCGGGTGTTTTAGCTGACGTTCGTAAGCGCGAATTCTATGAGAAACCAACTCAAGAACGTAAGCGTAAAAAAGCTGCTGCAGTTAAGCGTTACCAAAAGAAATTGTCTCGCGAATCTGTACGTACTACTCGCCTTTACTAATTAATTTGTGATTGACTGCTGAAAAGACTATGACGACTTTAAAAAACCAAATTACTGACGTATTAAAAAATTCAATGCGTGCCAAAGATATGGCAACAGTAACGGTAATTCGCGGTCTACAAGCAGCAATTAAGCAAATCGAAGTCGATGAGCGCATTGAGCTTGACGATGCTCAGGTTCTTGCGGTCATTGAAAAGCAAATTAAACAACGTAAAGAATCGATCAAAGCCTTTTCTGGCGCTGGTCGAGATGATTTAGCTAGTAAAGAACAAGCCGAAGTTGAGGTTATTTCTCAATTTCTACCAGCAGCTATGACTGAGGAAGAACTTGATTCTATCATTGAGCAAACGATTGCTGCTCAAGAAGCTACTAGCATGAAAGATATGGGTAAGGTGATGAATTCTCTACGTCCGATCATAGCCGGGCGTGCCGATCCTTCACAAGTATCTGCTAAAATTAAAGCAAAATTAAGCTAATCTGCTTAACTCTCATTTATATTCCCTATTTTGTAAAATTGGATTCATTGCAATAATGAACCCAAAGTCTTTCGATTATTTAAATTCACACTGAATATTATATTTTTTCAGCATTTGCATTTCCTTTGACTCAGTGACTTGCTCAATCACATTTTGTTTGGTCATACTGGCATACTCTCTCGGTAATTGTGATCTATTTTTTTCAATTGCTGCATAAGAGTCTTGAACATATTGATTCACAATGTCACAGTATTTGGCCTGTTGTGCAGGCGTAAATTGTGAAAGTTGTGGATCTAAACTACGAAGAAAGTTCCGCATATCTTGCGCATAAGTTGTCGTTATTTTTTCTACTGTACGCACATATTGTTCAACTGAAGCCGCTGAACAAATCCCCATAAAACCAATTGCACAAATAAAAACAATAATTTTCTTCATCAATTTCTAACTTCTTTAACGCTCAAGCCTGCCATATTATCTTACTTCAATAAATTTTGGCTTATGCTCGGTAAAAAATTCTTCTGTCGGTGCAGGAATATGCCCCTCAGTCACAGTGCCTAGACGCAATCGGATCACATTGGGCAAGTCAGTACGATACGAATAAATTGGACTACCACATTGCTGACAAAAAACGCGTGCTTTATTTGGTGTATGGAAATATTCTTTGAGTTGATCTCTCCCCTTCACAAACTCAAACTTGCTTTGATCAAGTGGGCTATTCCAACCTGCAAATGCACCTTGTGCTTGCTGACATTGTTGACAATAACACAAGATACTATTTTCGATCTCTGCATGATATTGATATTGCACAGCCCCACATAGGCATTGTCCTTTAACCATTCGCTCCCCCAATTACACTTTTTCTAATAAGAATTAAATTTTTCTACGGCGGTCATCTTGCATTTGTTTTAAACGTGCATCAATTTTTGCAGACATTGCCATATTACCTTTTGCCAATCGTTGCGCATGAAGCAATGACTTAATCGCATTCTCTTCATAACCAGACCAATACTCAACCTCAGCACGATAACATAAGACATTGACAGCTTGTAATGGTAACTCTTTATCTAAATTTGCAGCACGTTGTAATAGTGCCCAACCTTGAATATCTCTCTGATTTTTATGGATGAAGCGCTGCACCAAACTTTGCGCTTGTGCTACCTGCCCCTGTCGAATCAATACTTCAGCAAACTTATAGGACAAAGCTCTATTTTCAGGCATAGTTTTTTGGATTGAACTAATCGCATCATGTGCTTGTGCTAATTTATTTTGACCCAGATAAATATCAGTTTGGATCAAAGGCACCAATACATGTGACTTTAATCTATTTTTGACCAAATCAAGATTTGCCTGAGCTTGAGTATAATCACCTTGTTCAAGATAAAATTTACTCAGTGCCAGTTGAGCTGCAGTATTTTTTTGATTTGCTAATGCTAATAACTGAATTTCGTTGGCTTGATTAGACGTAACGGTGGTATACCATTTCAGTATTTCAAAATCGAGATCATAAATTTTAGGTTTAACCCGTGGTAATTGATTGGCACGTAAACGAGCTTCACTCATACGTTCGGTGGTTAATGGGTGGGTCAACCAGAAGTCTGGTAAAAAACTCACTCGACTAGTCGCGCGATGCATGGTTTCGAAATAATCTGCCATGCTCTGAGGGTTATAACCTGCGGCATACATAAATTGCATACCAATACGATCCGCCTCACGCTCCTGATTACGACTATAACTAAGCTGCTTATCGATCAATGCAGCTTGCGTTCCCATCATGACAGCAGATCCAACATCACCATCTGCCTGTGATGCAATCGCTGCGCCAACAAGAATCCCAGCGAGAGCAAGTAGTCCCTGCCCCTTAAATGCTTCTTGTGAGCGACTATAATGACGTTGAGTAACATGGGCAATTTCATGCGCCATAACACCCGCAATTTCATCCAAATTTTTTGCTGATGTAATCAAACCTGTGTTCAGGGCAAATAATCCACCTGGCACAGCGAACGCGTTGATTTGAGGATCTTTAATAACGATAAGACCAATTGGTTGCCCAAGTTGAGTTTGACTAAGAATCCCTGAGAAAACCTGTAGAAATTGATCTTCTAACCAAGCATCTTGAATGGTTGGCATTTGTCGATGCACTTGTCGATATACTTTTTCACCGATAAATTTTTCTTTTTGTTGATCAAGCAAACCAACGCCGCTGCCAATATCAGGCACTTCTGTTTGTCCCGCTGTTTGAGATGGCAAGAAAATCTGAGTGTGGCTAATTTGAGTGGTGGCAATTAAGCCACATGCGAGTAGCAGCGATCTCAAGTGGTTTCTCTATGATTCTAATGGAGAAAATTAATATAACATCGAAAATGAGAAGAATTTGCAACAAAGTGTTATAGAAGACAGCTTTCCTGTCTTCTTTTATATCCGAACAATCAAATGTAGATTATTTGCTCGATGTATAACGTTGGTCAACACTAAATTTCTCTGGAAATTTTGCGTGAATATTTTCATAAAATGCCATGATCTCTGTCATATCTTTTTCGTAGTCACCCGAAGGATAGACAATTTTTCCAACTCCTGTTTTTTTCTTGGCGTAGTCCATATAAGCCAGTGCAATTGGCAAACCTGCTGCCACAGCCACATGGTAAAACCCTGTTTTCCATTGTTCTTGTTTAGCACGGGTTCCTTCTGGAGTGACAAGCATCACAAGCTTAGGATGGGTTTTAAACAAATCACTCATGAGCTGAACCATACTTGGTCGCTGTTGATCTTGTTGTTTCACACTGCGATCAATTCCAATCCCTCCCATTGCGCGTACAAATGGGCCAAAAGGAAATTTCATATAACTATCTTTAATCGTTAGACGAACATTCACTCCTAACGCTTTAAGCGCTAAACGCGCATATAACGCATCCCAATTACTGGTATGTGGTGCTGCAATCATGACACATTGATCAATATCCAAATCCCAATGATTGTCAATTTCCCACCCCATTAAGCCTAAACTCTGCTCAGCTAATTTCTCGAACACACGCACCCCAAGACCAAATCACAAAGGGCGCAAGTGTATCAATATTAAGCAGGCTTAAAAGATAGTTGAGTACAATTAATCAGCAATCAAGTTGTAAGCAATTATTCAAATTTTGGATTGACTAAATAGCGGGGTACGTGATCTTCTAAAGCATCAATCAGGTTTTGATAAGCGAGATTCACCATCTTTTGGCGTGTTTCCAAAGTAGCTGAACCGATATGTGGTGCAGTGACTACATTTGCAAGCTCAAATAACGGGGAGTCTTGTAAAGGTTCTTTTGCATAGACATCCAAACCTGCTGCAAAGATTTTATTCTGTTGCAATGCCTGAATAAGTGCATCTTCATCGACAACGGAACCACGTGCAATATTCACGAACACTGCATGTTTTTGCATGAGATCAAATTGTGCTTCACCCATCAGTGCTTTTGACTCATTATTTAGATCCACCGCAACCACGACAAAATCAGATTGTTGTAATAATTGATCTAATTCTCGATATTGCGCATTGACGGCTTGAGCAACTTCGATTTTTTCACGGCGGTTATGATACAAAATATTCATATTGAAACCATAAAAACCGCGACGTGCAATGGCTGCACCAATATGACCTAACCCAATAATACCAAGGGTTTTACCGAAAACATCCACACCAAATTGATCAATCGGTACAGTCCGTTTCCATTGTCCTTGCTTGGTCCAACTATCTAATTGCGGAATTTTACGTGCCGCACTCAGTAGCAAACTAAAAGCTAAATCCGCTGTTGTTTCAGTCAATACATGTGGCGTATTCGCAAGCCAAATTTTTCTTTGATTTAGATACTCAACATCATAGTTGTCATAGCCAACTGAAACAGTCGAAATGATTTTTAGTTTTTGTGCAGGTGCTAAATTACTTTCATTGAGTAAACGTCCTGCACCAATCATGGCATCTGCGTCAACGACTTCAGTACGGATTTGCTCGTTAATATCCCCTAGTTTAGGGTTGAGAACCACAACCTGATAACTTTGTTGTAAGCGCGCTAAAACGTCTTGATCAATTTGACTAAATACAACGACTTTCTTCATTCTGAGCTTTCCATTTCCTACGACTGCATAAGCTGCCATAACCGTCTTTTTAATAAAGGTTGAGCAATCATTTCCTCTAAACTTGCAAGATGCAATATATTGGTATGTTGAATAAAATCGAGCTGGCCAAGGCAAAGAATTTTTTTATTGTTTGCTGTTGCATCTAAAAAGCCTTGAATATAAGACGAAAGTCCACGACTTTCCTGAAAAGCGGCCAGTGGAAATGGCCATTTCAATTCAGCATACTGACCAAGTCGAGCTTTTTGAATATTTTGCCATAGTTGTCGTTGTGCATCATTTAGCTGACTACTTTCCAATAAAATAGCGCAATTTTCTAGAACGTACATCTGCAACTCAAACGCTTGGACTGGCGCAGTAATGACGATTTGCTCTTTTTCTACAACAGGAGCTTGTACAACGGACTTTTCAACAAGATCAACCTGTTGTGAACTCTCTCGGACTGTCGCTGGCTGAGTTTCCACAGATGCCATTGGAGCATCTTGAATAATATGAGCACTGTTCGGTATAGGTTCACTATATTGAGTCGGTTGATCAATGATCTGATCTCGCCACAGACTTGGTGCAGTATTTTTTTGACATACAACGTCTCTAGGAATCCAAACATCTATTCCCATCGCCGCTAATATGTTTCTCTGCTGCCCAATCATCTTATTTACTCATTTTATTCACAGTGATGAATACTGTTATCCACACATAGTCTAGCATAAACCACCTCCCGCTAATGGCTTCGTTTTGCTCAATCATGTCACCGCTGACTTACTTTTTTCAGCTTTGCATGATCACAATAAAAATTAAGCTATATCACGATCACGACATTTTCATTCATCGACTTTTTATCAAGGTTTCATCATTTTGTCGCTTTTACTTTCTATTAATATTGACTATCGAATGCTCAAATAAAAGGTAATGCGATTTATGCTTATTGTTTTTGCTCTCGCTCTAAGCCTACTTATTTTTATCTGTTTTCTCTATACACGACACCCTCTTTTTGGAAAACTCCCCTCTGGAGAACGACTACAACGTATCCAAAACTCTCCCAACTATAGACAAGGTCAATTTCGCAATCTCACCGAAAAACGAGGCATGACAGATTGCTCCCACACCTTCATTGAACTATATAGAACCTTTATTAAAACCATTCCGCATCGTCACCCCAAAGATATTATCCCTTCGGTTAAAACCAACTTACGGACTCTCAATCCTCAACAGGATGTCATCATCTGGTTCGGGCATTCTTCTGTTTTTATGCAGCTCCACGGTAAAACTTTTTTAATTGACCCAGTCATGAGTGGCAAAGTCTCGCCTCTGCCTTGGGGAACTCGTGCTTATCGAGGAACTGATATCTATACCGTCGATGAATTACCTGATATTGATTATTTACTGATTTCACATGATCACTATGATCATTTGGATTATAAAACTATTTTGCAATTAAAGAACAAAGTCAAATATGTGATCACTGGACTCGGTGTTGGTGAACATTTTGAATATTGGGGTTATCCCAAAGACATACTGATTGAAAAAGATTGGGGAGATCGCATTGAGTTTGACGATGGTATCACCATTATCACCGAGACCACTCATCACGACTCAAGACGTGCTTTTGATGGCGGCAAAAACCTATGGATTTCATTTATTATCCAATCACCAAATAAAAAGATTTTTTACACAGGCGATGGCGGTTATAACAAACATTTTGTTGAAATCGGTGAAAAATATGGGCCTTTCGATTGGGCATTGATGGAAAATGGACAATATGATGCCGCTTGGCATGCGGTACATTGTCACCCGAATGAGGTTGCTCAAGCCACTGAGGAATTGAATGCACGTAATATGATTCCTGTACATCATTCCAAGTTTAGTTTAGCCAAACATCCGTGGTATGAACCAATTACTAGAATTACAGAATATTCAAAATCGAGAAAGTATCGACTTGCAACACCGATGATTGGTGAGTTAGTTGAACTCGATAACGATCATCAGCGCTTTAAACAATGGTGGGAAAATATTCGGTGAGCTCACTAACGAGTTTGAGCATTGAATATCAAACCATCATTTTTTATTTATGAGCATGTACTACAACTGAGTTACTGGGAAACTTAGCCTTTTGGATAAGTTTTTCTTGACTTGTGTTTTTTTTGAGCTAATACTTAGCTATATGGCTAAGTATGATTCGCAACTCGATCTTTTATTTAATGCTTTAAGTGACCCAACACGCAGAGCTATCTTGACTCGTCTGTCTCATGGTGACGCGACCACGACATCATTAGCAGAAGAACATGCGATGGCACTGCCTTCTTTTCTGAAACACCTAAGAAAACTAGAAGAAGCTGGACTCATCACAACCCTAAAAAATGGCAGAGTCAGAACATATGCACTGAGCCCAAATGCCTTAAATCCTGTGCAACACTGGTTACATCAACAACAAACCATGTGGGAAACACGCTTAAATCAATTAGAAGACTACGCACTCAATTTACAAAGGAAAAGAAAAAATGAACCTTGACCCTCAAACAGATCTAAAACTAGAGCGAACCATCAATGTACCACGTGAATTACTCTGGGAATGTTGGACTACGCCAGAGCATATTAAACATTTCTTTATTCCCAAGCCTCACTCAATTGTGTCTTGTGAAATTGATTTAAGAGTTGGAGGAAAATTTAATACGCTATTTGATGTCGATGGTAATCAGATCCCGAATCACGGCGTATTTTTAGAAATTATTGAGCATGAAAAATTAGTGTTTACTGATGCTTATACTGAAGATTGGAAACCAAGTGAAAATCCGTTTATGACGGCGATTATTTTGTTTGAAGACCTTGGTAATGGCTCAACCAAATATACAGCGATTGCACGTCACCGCACACCCACAGCTCGACAACAACATGAAGACATGGGCTTTTTTAGTGGCTGGGGAACTGTGGTCGATCAACTCGAAGCCTATGCAAAAAGTTTATAGTTGCTTTATACCATCATTACAAGACAGGCTTCGACCTGTCTTTTTTAATTTGAGCTAAACTCCCCCCTAGATACATCAGCATACTGACTTTAGTAAATCTATAAAAACATCTTTTGCATGATGCCCCTTAGATTTCTTATTCCAAATAAAATAGCTTTGGATAGATGGTATCTGTTCAAAAGAGTACCCTCGTATCCCACCTATTCCTTTGAATTGCTCATAAACACTTTTGGGAACCAGTGATACCCCTGAACCAGCACTAATACATCCTAGAATTGTTGCATAACTTGCCATACTCGTAATTTGCACAGAGACATTATTAAGGCTCAACCAATGTTCTAAAGCGCTGCGATAAGGACACCCCACTGGCCACATATAGATATCTTTATCAGATAAATCCTTTGGATGCTTTAATTCACCCAAGGATGGTGAAGCAATTACAATCAACTCCTCCTTATAAATCTTCAGCCGTTCAATAGATGGATGCTTTTGATCAACTGCTATAATTGCTCCATCCAGTTTAAACTCTGAAACATCCTTGATCAGTTGTGGCCAAGTTCCTGTACTAAACTGAAGTTTAACCAATGGATATTCTTGATGGTATTGAGATAATAATTTCGGCAATCTACTGGTCGCAGATGATTCAATTGCACCAATTTTTAATACGCCAGAAGGCGGTGCGTTCATACTGATTGCACGACTCGCTTCATCGCATAAAAATAAGATTTCATTTGCATATTCAAGAAAAATAACCCCAGATGGACTAATGACTAATCCTCTCCCTTGTCGAATAAACAACTGAGTACCCAATTCTTCTTCAAGCAGTTTAATTCGGGTGGTTATATTCGAAGGGACGCAATGTAATAATTCGGATGCTCTGATAATGCTTCCAGTATCCGCAACCGTTTTGAACATTCTGATTTGGGCTAATTCCATTTTAACTATTCATTTTTATAGAATTTAAAACTCAATATAAGTCATTTGTAATCAGCATTCAATTATCGTAATTTCAACAATAACGACTACTTCTATGTATTAAGCGTTGAAGTTAAAAGTCTATTTATAACACCAATTTTTAAGATTTAAATACAATCTATTGGTTCACTATTATGATTGATGAAACCACCCTCATTATCTTGGGACTTTTTGCCTTTTGTGGTGGTTTAATTGATGCCGCTGTCGGTGGTGGTGGTCTAGTGCAAATACCAGCCTTACTACATGCACTACCACAACATAGTATTGCCACCGTTTTGGGCACAAATAAATTGGCTGTATGGGCTGGAACAGCATCATCTTTCTTTCGATATGTACACAAAGTTAAGTTTGTTTGGAAACTTCTAATCCCCACAATGCTTTCAGCTTTTGTATTTGCATTTATTGGCGCTATGTCAATCGCTCATATCCCAAAGCAGTTTATGACATATAGCGTTTTATTCTTGCTCATCATCATGGCCGTTTATACTTTTCTAAAAAAAGATTTAGGAGCGTATAGCACTAATATCAAATGTGGTCATAAAGAAATTTTTTTAGGCATCGTTTTTGGTGGGGTTATTGGGTTTTATGATGGCATTTTTGGTCCAGGCAGTGGAAGCTTTCTACTTTTCCTTTTTGTCAAAGTATTTGGTTTTGATTTTCTCAGTGCCTCCGCATCCGCGAAGGTAGTGAACCTAGGTACATTTAGTGCAGCACTGCTATTTTTCATACCAACTGGTCATATCCTCTGGGAGATCGGTTTAATCATAGCATTCTGTAATATTCTGGGTTCTTTTGTCGGAGTTTTTTTAGCACTACATTATGGTAGTCAGTTTATTAGAATATTTTTCCTGATTTTGTTAATTTTCCTTATTATCAGAATGGGAATATCTATATTTTAAACCACTAAAATTTATATAAACTCTAAAACAATCTACCCAACCCTTAACACATCCTCCCACTTTGTTAGGTAGCTTGGTGATTTATGGTTTTGGGTCATTCCCCACGCTCGCCCTTGAGGTCCAATCAAGCGTCCAAAAGTCATTACATCTCGCCCAAATCGCTCATTAATTTCATCAACCGCAACCGAAAGATTTTGTCGGGTCAACATTTCTTCTGTGTTATAAAACAAATCAACGGCATGACGATGTTGAGGAATAATATCTAACAAAATCACCTCTGCTTTTTTATAGCGATGCCCCGCCTGATAAATCCGATCTAAGCCCTGTTGTACCGCTTTCATAATCACTAAACGGTCATCACTATAATCGACCAAATACACCACCGTAAAAGGCCGATAATACGCGTCTTTATTGAATCGATTGGTGCGGATACTTATACCCACGGCTTTACACAATAATTTTTGTTTTCGAAGTCGTTCCACCGCGCGCAAAGTAAATTCAGTAAGCGCACCACTGAGACTACTTTTATCTTCAATCGGTTGTCCAAATGAACGACTACTTAGAATCTGCTGACGATCAGAAATGACATCTTCGATTTCTAAACATGCAACGCCCTGAAGCTCTTTAACCGTATTTTCCAATACCACCGAAAAATGCTTACCCATCCTTTTCGGATCAGTTTGTAGCAAATCCATCACAGAGTAGATATTCATTTTTTCCAAACGCTGACGAATTTTTCGTCCCACCCCCCATACCTCTCCTACAGGGGTGTGCATTAATAAATCCTCGATGATGCAAGGATCCTCATCAACGAGATTACAAACTCCGTTAAAACTGGCATGCGTTTTTGCCAAATGATTTGCGAGCTTTGCTTGCGTTTTTGAATAACCAATCCCAATACAACAAGGTAAACCCAACCATTTCTTTACAGTAGACAGAATCTGAAATGCATATTTGCTTAGATCATAATGATGTTGATAAGCTGTAAGTTCTAAAAAGCACTCATCTATTGAATAGACTTCCTGCTCACAAGGATCAACAAAGCTTGCCAAGATATTCATAAATCGCCGAGACATTTCTGCATACAAAGCATAGTTACTTGAAAATACAGCAACATGATGCTGGCGAATGATCTCTTCAATTTGGAAAAATGGTACAGCCATTCGAATACCCAATTGTTTTGCCTCATACGAGCGGGAAACAACACAGCCATCGTTATTCGACAAAACCACCACAGGACGATTCTCTAGCTTTGGGTTAAACACACGCTCACAACTAACATAAGCATTATTTACATCGACCAAAGCAAA
The DNA here is from genome assembly GCF_003323815.1 of Acinetobacter haemolyticus. NCBI lineage: Bacteria > Pseudomonadati > Pseudomonadota > Gammaproteobacteria > Moraxellales > Moraxellaceae > Acinetobacter > Acinetobacter haemolyticus. The sequence continues at coordinate 1,270,212 of NZ_CP030880.1, read as the reverse complement.
AATACGTTGTGGTAATGGCATAAGTTTATCTCATTGGTTTCAAGTTATAGGTCACGACGCCCCAAATCACCAACTCCTGTCCTTCAGTGATATAAATATTTTGATAATCAGGATTTTCTGCTTTTAGCCAAACTTTTGGAGGATTAAAATGATGATCAATCATTAATCGTTTTACAGTAAAGTCATTATCAATCAGAGCAATCACAATATCACCTGACTTGGCAGGAATACTTCGATCCACCACTAAGGGATCATCAATATCAATTCCAGCATCCAACATTGACAGTGAATTGGCTTTCACGATAAATGTTGAGTTTTCATTTCGAATTAAAAACTCATTTAAATCCAAAGCTTGCTCGACATGATCTTGAGCAGGTGAAGGAAAACCTGCTGCAACACGTTCAGTTGCTAGTGGAATATGATAAATTCGATCATTCTTTGCCTGCACGTTTTGGATTTTCATTGTCGAAGTCAAATCATTTCGTGCGCCAGTTTTGACATTATTCAGTAACCATTTTTTGATGAAATCGACCTGAGATTCAGGAACACGAATCACTTTGGTCGGTTCACTGAATTGGGCTTTTCGTCCTGCATTGGCTCTGGCTCCACCATGCTCCGACTCAGTCTTTTTGGACATAACTCCCCCTTACCCAAGTTAAAAATGCTTTCAATTAATTTAACTTGAAAAAGTTACAAATTCAAGTTGACGAAAAATTAATTTTGCATAACAATGAATTTCATAGATCAGATTTTAGCTTGTTCAGTCAAAACAAGGATGTTGAACAAATTAAATTACTGTTTTAAATGAATAACTTAATGCACAACTCTTGTATCAAAGACATTAAGTTATTGATCTAATTCACGAATATATTTGATCTCTAAGTAGTAAGCTTTATGCAAATATTTTTGATGTGGAGACATGAAAAATGAACAATCAACGCGATGCTATTCTTGGTTATGCTGACGAACAACATGCTTTCTTTATTCGTCTCATTGAGAACAATACTGTTCTTGGTAATAGCTATGGAATATTCTGTGAGAACGAAAATAGTGAAGCTGCTGAAAGTATTATGACGACACTATTTTTAAAGAAATCTTTTTGGTTAAATGGTTCTGAGTTTAAAGATATTGTGAAAGGACTTAACCCCATTACTTAGTATATCCGTGTAATACTCCCAAACATGAACTTCAGAATAATCAACAATGATAATGAATCAATTAAGTCAAATTAAATTAAAGCCCACTGATTTTATACAAATCAATGGGCATTTTTATTCGGACTAGAATAGATCATTTCATTATTACACTAGTCTTTTATCATTCACTAAAGCAACTAATTTATAAATTTTCCCATCAAACTCATCTTCAAATAGCAAATCCATATTTGGAAAGATCGCACGACCCTCTATTTCAATATGCTCTACTCGTTTGAAAAATGAAACCTCATGGTCCTCAAGTTCATTCAATTGCGCAATAACAATTGATTCATTTTCTTCTTGATCCTTTACCCTTACCGTGACCTTATTCATATTCATGAGTAATTCTCCCGATTCCCAATTTTATCTGTATAGAACTATGTAAAAATTTCGAATGCTTGTCGACTATGGCGTTGTAACAAGAGTTATAAGTATTATATTTTTATTGCCAACCCACATAAGGCATTGAATTTTATTATTTAAAAATAAAATAAGTTGTATCTTTATTTAACCATCGGGTTACAAAGAAATGCTTTGTTTCACAAACACAAAAGTACATCCCTAAACCATATATCGATGCAGCTAACTTAATTCAACTTATGGAGTGACGATCAATTTTTCTTATCTAAACGAGTAATCGGCTAGATGCAATCTCCATATAACCAAGGCCATCGTAATTCAAAATAATTCATAGCAATAACAACAATGTCCGCAAATACAAACCCAAAGAGTTGAAAGTAATCTTTTCCATAATCATAAAAAAGGTCAGGAATCCTGACCATTAAAAGAGCTTATTTCCGCATTTGTCTTTTGACAAATAAGTATTTTCTGACAAATGGTAAAATCAGAAGCAATCCTGACATCACCCACAAGCCTATACTTATATTGCTATCCCACAGAATGTTTAGCTCGCCATGAGAAATAGAAAGAGCACGACGTAGATTGGACTCCATTAACTCACCAAGGACAAAGCCTAAGATTAAAGGAGCCAATGGAAAATCAAATTTTCTTAATATATAGCCGACAACACCTAAACCAATACACAGTAATAAATCAAAAATCGTACTATGAATTGCATAAACACCGACGAAACTAACTGTTGCAATTACAGGGATAAGAATATAGTTAGGAATATTAAGTAGTTTGGCAAAAAAACCAACTAATGGTAAGTTTAAAACTAAAAGAATAATATTCCCAACCATCAGTGAAGCAATCAAAGCCCAGACTAATACAGGTTGTTCTGCAAACAGTTGAGGGCCTGGTGTAATGTTATATAACGTCAAAGCTCCCATCATAACGGCTGTTGTACCCGATCCAGGTACACCCAAAGTTAGCATGGGAATAAATGATCCACATGCAGCGGCATTATTTGCACTTTCTGGGGCAGCCAATCCTCGTAGGTCTCCTTGACCAAACTTACCTTTTTCACCTGCCAGCTTACGCTCAGTGGTATATGCCATAGCACTCGCTACACTTGCCCCCGCCCCAGGTAAAATTCCTGAAAAAAATCCAATGAATGAACTTCGAATAATGGTTGCTAATGAGCTCAATAACTCTTTTAAATTAAATAAAGATCTTTTGCCTTGAGCAAGTACAACTTTTCCAACGGTTGTTCTTTCCAATAGTAGAAGAATTTCACTGACACTGAATAAACCAATTACGATGGTTGTAAAAGCAATACCATCACTTAACCCCACACTATCAAAAGTAAAACGATATACGCCTGTAATTGCATCCATACCAACCGTGGACAAACCCAACCCAATCAAAGCCATGATTAATGTTTTAAAGGGCTGCGTGCTCACCAAACCAGTTAGACACACAATCGCAAAAACCATCAAAGCAAAGTATTCTGCTGGCCCAAATGCAATCGCCCAGTTCGCTAAAATCGGTGCAAAAAAAACAATTCCAATAAAAGCAACCATACTTCCAATAAATGAACTCACTGAGGAAAGTGATAAAGCAATACCAGCTTTACCTTGCTGAGCTAAAGGATAGCCATCCATCGTGGTCATAATGGCACCAGCATCACCTGGAACATTAATTAAAATTGCCGAAATTCGCCCTCCATACTCACAACCCAGATAAACTGCAGCAAGTAAAATTAATGCGCTCTCAACTGGCAAACCCAATGCATATGCAAAAGGTAAAAGTATCGCAACACCATTAATTGGCCCCAAACCAGGAAGCAATCCCACAATAGTTCCAACAAATGCACCAATAAATGCAATTAATAAATTTTGTGGCTGCAGTGCAACTTCAAAGCCAGTCATTAAGAAACTTAATACGTCCATAAATTTGTCATCCTTAACCCAGCAATCCCATTGGTAATGGCACATCTAAAACACGATCAAATAAGTAGTAGGTTGTTACACCCAAAATACAGGCGGTGATAATGGTTGGTCTTGTTTTTCCTTTGAATAATTTGCCTATAGCTATTGCCATCAATGTTGTTGCAATAATGACCCCTAGTAACTCAAATAAAGCTGCATATAAAGTCAACGCAAATACACATAATGTAATTCTAAAAAGCAAATGCTTAGTCCAGCCTAACTCAACAGGTTCAAACATGATCGTGGGTCTAACAGTCAAATAGACAGCACTCACCGTGATCAGTCCCATAATCAAAAGAGGAAAGGCTTTTGGTCCCACAGAGTCATAGGAGATTGGCGCATCAAAGTTACTTGCATAAATCACCAAACCCAAACCACAAAGGGCAATAATCCCCGTTAGGATACGTTCTGATTTCATTGTTATTCCTTAACACGACGAAAAGTGCCAAATCATCGATTTGGCACTCATTCATTGATTATTTAGATAATTTATATTCAGCAGATAATTGACGCATTTGATCAGTTTGCTTATAGACATAAGCTGTGATCTGATCGCCAGTCAGTGCAAATGGCAACAAATCCTGATTATTACGAACGGTTTCAAATTTTTTGTTTTCCATCATTTTATCGAATGATTTTTTCCACCATTGATAAGCATCATCACTGACTTTAGGTCCCATGTAAAAGCCACGAATCACAGGCCATTCAATATCATAACCCTGCTCTTTCGCAGTTGGTAAGTTTGAAAATTTGCCTTGTAAACGCTCATTTGCAAATACAGCAAGTACTCGTATTCTGCCAGCTTCTAAATTTGAACTGACTTCACTAATATTTCCAACTGCCACTTTGACATGCTGACCTAAAAGTGCAGTTAAAACTTCGCCCCCTCCCTCTAAAGCAACAAAACTCATTGTCGAAGGATTTATTCCTGCTTTTTTTGCAAGCATTGCTGATTGCATCCAATCCTGACCACCAACACTACCAGCTCCACCAAAACTGATTCCCTTAGGGTCTTTTTGTAGATCTTTTATCAGATCACCCAAGGTTTGATAAGGCGAATCTTTATGTACGGCAACTAAACCATAATCAACCGCAACACCTGAAAGCCATCTCACATCTTTTTCTGTGAAATTTCCAAATTTACCTTGGGCTAGATTGAGTAATGATCCAGTGGAAAATGCAACTACAGCTTCATTATTTGAAGAATCATTGCTCACAATTTTATTGTAGGCAACTGCACCTACTCCACCTGGCATATACGTTACGCGGATTGGATCATTTAAAACCTCTGTTTCTTTCAAACCTGCTTGGATTAATTTACAAGTCATATCCAGACCACCACCAGGCTTTGCTGGGGCAATGCATTCAGGACGTTTAGGTTGCCCTACCTCTTTTGCACCACTAGTATTACATCCAGTGAAAATCAGACTCGAACATGTAACTAGAGCAAATGAAAGTTTTTTCATTACAAAAATATCCTTATTGTTTAAGTGATCCATTAAAGTTTTCCCTACTACCATTGCAGAACCTCCTTGGTCGTTGTTTAGCCTTGGTGATTTGAAAAATTTTTATAAACAGCGAGTTTCAATGTAAGTGTTGTGAGATAGAGCCTCACCCCAAGAAAAACCTACGTTATTACATAACTTTAGACACAATCTAAGACAGCAAACACGATAAAATTCGTATGCATTTCAAAACTAACTTGTTGTTATTTTTAGATGAGAATTCAAACCCAATTCATGTGATGATGAATATTCAAAAACAAGCAAACATTTCTGATACAACGCGGCATTCCTGTTGCCAACAATGAGAACATCGTCCATCGATCTCACTCCTCTCAAATTTTCCTTACTTTAATTTGAAACAGCGAGCTGCTGTGATAGCGAAGAATTAAAGGGGTATTTAATTATTTTAAATAGTATTGAATTTCAGAGTGTTTTAGCTCCAAATTGCATATACGTAAAAAACAATTTAAACCATTGTTTTGATTGAAATAAGATTAAAAACACTTGCTAAGGTATTTAAAAAAAATATAGGCTAAATCTTTAAAACTCAGAATTACGTTCTCTCTCCACCCAAGATCAATATATTTTTTGCTTGAATAAGCATTAATTTTGTAGACACTATTAAAATAATATTACTTGATATGTTTAGTAATATTTTTAGAAATATTCAACATGGATGCTTAGAGAACTTTTTCATGGAAATTAAACAAATAAAATACTTTTTAACGGTAGTTGAAGCAGGAAGTATTGGAAAAGCAGCCCAGAAACTTGATATTGGTGCTTCGGCGATTAGTCAGCAAATTAGTAAGCTTGAGCAAGAATTAAGTATACGTTTATTACAGCGAAATGCTTTTGGAGTATCGCCAACACCAGCAGGACTCGCATTTTTAAAACATTCACAATTAATTCTAAGACAGATCAACTTTGCAATTGATGCAGCACACTCAGCAAGGCTCTCAGGTCATGTCAGTATTGGTTTACCCCCCACAATTACAGCATTATTGGGCATACCATTAATGAAATTGATGTCAGAACGCTATCCTGACATTCGTCTTGAAATGATAGAAACCCTATCTGGCAATCTGATACAAGCAATTAACTCACGTCAACTTGATCTCGCTATTATTTTTACCAATGAAGTAGACAGGCAATGGTCTATACAACCGTTAGTTCGAGAGCAAATGTATTTAATGGGACGTAGAGAAATCTTAGAAAAACATCATCTTCATGACTGCCTCAAGAGCGGTGTGATTCAGTCTCAATACATTGGTGATATTCCCTTAGTTCTACCTCGCCAAAGACATAGTTTGAGAAAATTCTTAGAACATAAGATTGGTGTAGTAAAGGTTGCTTATGAGATTGATGGGTTACATTTACTCATGGATAGTCTGATTCACCTAGATCTTGTAAGTATTCGTCCTGGGAGTGCTTGTCTACAAGAATATAAACATAAATTACAGCTACTTAAAATCGTAGATCCAGAAATTGAACGTATCAATTATTTAGTGAGCATCGCCGAAGAACAATTATCACCTGCTGCGTTAGCCGCTAAATCAGCAATCAAAGCCTGTGTTAAAGCGCTTGTACAGAACAAAAGCTGGCCATGTTCTGAATTAATTTTCTAGAACGCCATTAGTTTTTTTAAATACCTCATTAGATTTGACCTATCACTCCTTACTTTTATTTGGGTTTACATTCTTTATTGAGTCAAAGAGCTATTTCTAATTATTGAAATATTGATGGCATGTTCATCCTAAGCATAAAACATCTCTCTTCTACTCAAAAGATTATCTTTGATCTCAGCTAAGTTGAAACTAATTAACTAAGAACCAGATCAGGTAAAACATAACAATATAGAACAAGGAGGTTTCTAAATGCCAATATATAAGAACTCAAGCTAATTTCCAGTCTGTGTCAGATCTCACACCTATTTTTCTTGTGCTATTCCATAACAACAGCGCTATGTCATAACATCGCCCAGAAAATAGCATCTGAAACAAGAAATTCTTTATTCATCAACAATATGGTGCTCTGTAGTCATTTTCCATACTGTACTCAATTTAAGCGATCTAACATGAAAAAATCTCCATTCTTAACAATTGTTTGCTTAGTAAGTTTTAGCTTCAGTCCGATTAAAGTTTATGCAGATACACTCAAAGTAATTAGTTCTGGTGGGTTTTATTCTTCTATGGAAAAACTCATCCCTCTTTTTGAGGAAAAAACAGGTCATAACATTGAGCTATCCTCAGGTTCATCTATGGGAGCCTCAAGTACATCTATCCCAAATCGGCTGGAGCGTGGCGAACAATTCGATGTCGTCATTCTAGCCTCACCTGAACTCAACAAACTAATAGACAAAGGTTATCTCAACTCAAATACGCATGTAGATTTAGTCAACTCTAGCATTGGCATGGCGATACCTAAAGGTGCCAAAAAACCAGATATCAGTTCTGCTGAAAATTTTAAAAAAGCATTATTAGATGCACGACAAATTGGATATTCTGCAAGTGCGAGTGGTACACACCTTGAAAAGGATGTTTTCCCAAGTTTTCAGCCCGTGGAATATAAAGTAATTCGTGCTAAAGCCGAAAAGGTTGTCGGTGATCGAGTTGCTAAACGTGTTGCGGAAGGACAATTTGACATTGGTTTCCAACAAATCAGTGAAATCAAACCATTTACAGGTAAATATGGACAGGTTGAATTAGTAGGACCTATTCCAGCCCCCTATCAAAAAGTGACTATATTTTCTGCAGGTATCGGGAAAAACTCTAAAAATGAAGTATTGGCTAAGGAGTTAATTCAATTTGTGAAATCACCACAAGCGAAACATATTATCGATGATCAAGGTTTAGAGCAGATCAAATAAAATTTTATGATCTTGGACAAAATCAAGGTTAAATTAAAAGGACTGAGCCCTGTAGAGTACAGAGCTCAGTCCTCAGAATAACCATCCAGCTTATTAGGCTAAGTCCAGATCGGGTTTTATAGCTGATAGAATTTAATTTATATCTACAATATCAACAAATTGGTAAATACGTCCATCTTTAGGGTTTTCGAAAAGTAATTCCATATTCGGTCTTAAGATTTCCCCTTCAATTTCAATATGCTCTATGCGCTTGAATAAAGGAATGTCTTGTTCATTCACTTTTTTAATAAACGCAACTGCAATATTTTCGGTTTCAAATTGGTCCTTCACTTTAATTTGTATATTATTCATTGAAACACTTCCTTTTTTAAATTAGAAAAACATAACTGCACTGAGTCTAAATGGTGTAATTGCCACAAAATGTATCGCAAAGTAAGAGAGTTACCGTAAAAGCAGTTATGCGTTATAAAAGTACACCGCTAACAACAAAAATAAGATGTACTAAGTTTTTGCTAGCAAAATATGACAAATATACAATAAGTTTGTCGACAAAAGCCTTGTAACCAAAAATGTAAAAAACAATTAAAATATTATAAATCAAATCTTTATAATAAAAACTATAGCGTACACTTTATGAAGAATTTGCTTAAAGTTAAATTTAGATGAGTAAATAACACGCATATTGTCAAACCCATTTTTACCTTATCTCTCTTTTTGTTGTTTATTTCTTCAGCTGAACAAGGAATCTTTTTTTGTGAATCCAATCCGATTTGCTAAGATGTCAAACATGAGAAAATCACCTCATTTCTCATACTCGGTTGAAGAGTTTTTTGACATAAAAGAGGTACACTAAAACGTAAACTTTTTTGTTTTTGTTTATTCATATGTACATCAAAGTTATTCACGTTTATTAGAAACCAAAATCTCATACTCTCATATTGACGCTTTATTTTTAAGGATTTAATACGCATGAATAGTGACACAGTTATGGCTGATCTTTCATCCCACACGCCGATGATGCAGCAGTATCTTACATTTGATATTAAACAACTTTTCCACAAAACATATAAAAAGGTATACAAAAAGGTACACTAAATTAAAATTTATAATTTACGTATTTAATTTTTCAGTTCGACAGAAGCGGTGTCCGTCTAACAATAATCCTAAGCAATCCAAATAAATATTATAAACAGATATATTTCAATGTTTTAACATTTTAATCATCCTAACACATCTTGTCTCATTCTACCAGTTCCAGTATTTTATGAGGGGTAGGTTGTGGGGTAAAAAAACATGCCAAAGAAATCTAAAGAGCTATCTGCTCTAAGTGTAGCAAAAATTAAGGCGACTGGACGACATTCTGTTGGCGGTGTTGATGGCCTCTGCCTGAACGTCGAAGGTAATTCTCGTGTTTGGATTTTGCGTGCTGTTGTTGGCAAACGGTTAGATAAAGAAGGAAAACTAAAACCTCATCGACGTGATATTGGCATTGGTCCCTACCCTGAAGTTTCTTTAGCCGAAGCCCGTGCCAAAGCAACCGAATTGAGATTACAAATACGAAGTGGCATTGATCCTATTGCACACAAACAAGAACAGCTTGAAAAGCTTCTTGTTCAGCAACTACGGAACAAAACATTCATGGAATGTGCGAAAGTTGTTATTGCCAATAAAACCCGTGAACTCAAAAATGAAAAGCATATTGGGCAATGGTCATCAACACTGGAAACCTATATCTATCCAACGCTGGGTGATCTCACTATTGGCACCATTACCAAAGTAGCTATTGCTGAAGCTCTCAAACCGATCTGGATTGAGAAGAATGAAACAGCCAGACGTATTCGTGGTCGTATAGAAACCATCTTCGATTATGCTAAAGCGATGGGATATTTTGTGGGTGATAACCCAGCCGCTTGGAAAGGTAATCTTGAGCCTATCTTAGGTAACTTAAAGCAAGAATCCCGCCCACACCCATCCCTACCTTATGAACAGGTTGCTGAGTTTATCCAGCATCTGAGACAGAAAAAAGGAATTTCACCAAAGGCACTAGAATTTACAATTTTAACTGCATGTCGTTCTGGGGAAGTTTTTGGGGCCAAATGGCAGGAAATTGATTTTAAGAATAAAGTTTGGATCATTCCTAAAGAGCGTATGAAAGCAGACAAAGAACACCGTGTGCCCCTATCTCAAGAAGCGATTAACTTACTTGAATCCATCCAAGAATATACTCAGCCGCAAGATTTTATTTTTCCAGCACCACGCAATGGCAGAATGCTATCTGACATGTCATTGACTACTCTGATCAAGCGTATGCATGAACAAAAGCTTAAAGAAAATGGCTTAGGCTATATTGATCCTAAGCAGAATCGTGTGATTACTACACATGGTTTTAGATCAACCTTCCGAGATTGGTCAGCAGACAAAACCGATTACCCTCGTGAAGTTTGTGAACATGTACTTGCACATAAATTGCCAGATGAAGTTGAAGCTGCTTATTTACGCGGAGCTTATCTTGAAAAACGTAAGAGTTTGATGGCAGATTGGGCTAATTTTTGCACTTAAACCAACTTAATGTATTTAAAGCATTAAAATTAAAGCAAGTCAGGCACTCTAATCAAACTAAATCGAGTGATTTCCTCAATTGATCAATACAATTAACTTTCAATACGATATTGGAAAGTATTTTTAACATTCAACACGCTAGTCGGTTTGCCATCGACGAGACGAGGCTGATATTTAAAAGTGAGAGCAGCCTGAATCGAAGGTCGTACAAACATCGGATGGCAGTCGCCTTGTGCCTTTGGATTTTCTACCCGTCCTTTTTCGTTCACGCTATACACCACCGTACAATCCCCCTCCAGCTTACGATCCAAAGCTTGTTCAGGATAAGCTGGTGCTATTTTTGTAACAGGTTGATAATTTTTAACATCAAATGATTCAGGATGAGTTTGTGCTTTAGGTTCTACTGATTTCTGGGTCTTGGTCTGAGTTGGTATATCCGCTTGAGACTGCGTATCTACTGTTTTCTGAGATTCCGCTACTGCCGTTTGCTTTTCCGTCACGACTTGCTGTGTCGGTTTAGACGCTGTAGGTACAATTTTGTTGCTCTGTGACTCTACAAACTTCTTGGTGGTTTTCGGTTGGACTTCAGTAGGTTTCTCAACCTGTTTCTTGACAGGCTCATGTAAGGGTTTTTCTTCGACTATCGGCTCAGGCTTTTTAGGTTCAGGTTGTTGTTTGGCTGGAGGGGGTATTTGCACAAATTGTAATTGAATGGTTTTCGGCTTGGGTTCCGCCAATGTTTCATGCATCTCAACCGTACATAACCATGCAATTAGCGCAATATGCAATCCAGCCGTGACCGAAAGTGCTAGGCCTTGATCACGAAACCTAATTTTGGAAACGGTTGTCATCATGATTGTGGTTCCTCTGTCACTAGCCCCAAGTTCGTTACCCCACTTTTTTGCAAGGATGCTATGGCCTGTGCAACCAGTTGATAATCAGCATCCTGATCGGCACGTACATAAAACTGTAAGCTTTTATCTTTTTGAATAATCGGAACGAGCTTTTGTTGCATAGTGGCTAAATCAATGGCCTGATCCGTAACTTTCTCGGTATTCACTTCTGATCCAATATTCCAGTAATACTGGCCATTGGCTTGAATAGATAAGGTTACAATACGCTGCTGTTGTGACGCGGGCATGACATTGGCATCCACTTTAGGCAAATCAATTTGAATGCCTTGCGTCAACATTGGTGCAGTCACCATAAAAATTACCAACAACACCAACATGACATCAATATAAGGAACCACATTCATTTCAGCATTGGGTTTTAATTTTTGAGGACGCTTAATCATGGTTCTTGCTCCTTAACGCGAAGTGCGCTCAGTGTGCCCCAACAAACGATAAATACGCGTTTGCAACTCATTGGCAAAACCGTAATAACGACTGGAAAGCTTGTCAGCACGTGCCGAAAAGCGGTTATACGCCACGACCGCAGGAATAGCGGCAAATAAACCAATAGCTGTCGCAATCAGCGCTTCTGCAATCCCTGGTGCAACTGTATTGAGGGTTGCCTGTTCAACGGCAGACAGTCCAATAAACGCATTCATAATGCCCCAGACCGTTCCAAATAAGCCTATATACGGGCTGACTGAACCGACTGTTGCAAGAAAGGTCAGATTTTGCTGAAGCTTTTCTTCTTCTTCACTGATGCTGCTGAGCAAACGACGTTCTACCCCATCAATCACATCACTTGTAGTGAGTTGGTCATCTTTGATCAATTGATGGTATTCATCCACCCCATGTTGAAAAATGCTGACTACGCCTTTCTGTTGTTCAGGCTGTTGGTAATCTTGCTGTAAAAGATTGAGATCTTTTTGCTGTCTAAAATTCTTTAAAAAGCGGTTCCAAAGCTGCTCTTGTCCACGAAGTAACATACCGTGACGCACGATTAAATACCAACTTACGACTGAGGATAAAACCAAAATCAACATCACTACTTTCACCAACACACTGGCATGGCTAATCAACATCCAAACCGACATTTGATCCATTGTTGCTTGCATAACGCACTCCAATTTTTTACTGCATGGTGCAGTACATGTATATTTTTAAAATGGGCTGTGACTCTTTGCCCCAGCCTATGTACTAAAGCGCTATTTAGTCCAAATGCAGGGCTTGAGCGATTTTTTCCCACGGCACATATTTAAAGTTCTGATTGGTTTCAGGCATCCGTTTACGTCCATCTTGCACCACCAACATGCCTTGCTTCCATTTGCCACCAAAATTTAGGGAACTCACATCTAGTCCATCTGTTTCAGACACAGCGTCAATGCCTTTGTCGATATTGATGCCTACACGAAATGCGCCACGAACCGTATAAGGTGCTGCGGCATCAAGCACCACAAAGCTGTCATTGCCTTGGCTTGAAACTACCAAATAACTTTGCTTTTTACCGTGATAAAGTCCCATTCCCTCAATGTCATCATGCATCACCTCTCCTACACCTATCACCTGCTGCATAGGGAGCTGAGTTTTTGGATTGAGATCTTTTACCCACACCGCGACATCTTCTTCACCCAAGAAAATACGTCCTGTGGCATCGTCTACGACACAGCCTTCAGGTTGGGTTTGAACTGAAAAACGTTGTACTTCTTCAGCCCGTAATTTTTGCTGTGCAGCCGTGATGTGGTATTGAACAAAAGTCCCGTTTTTATCGTTGGGAATGGCATAGATTTCCCCTTGAGCATCGCGGTACATACAAATGCCATAAATATCATCCAATGTAGTTGCTAGCTCGCCGAGCACAGAAACCTTGCCCGTTTTGGGTTGAATCGCAAAGAGATGCAGACTGTTATGATCTCGGTTCGATGCCACAGCCAAATCGACCGTTTGATTGCCCCATTTAAAACCGTAGCGTACATCAACATTATTCAATCGCCCTACTGGCAAATACTGCACGGTTTTGCCCTGTAAATCGTTAACCTGTAAACCACCTTGTTTATCTGTCGCTAAAATGCGGGATTGACTCGGTTGTGTAGCGTTATGCCAAATCGCAGGATCATCAGCCGCGTCACCTGTACTTGGCACACCCTCCGTCTGCACTTCTGCTGGAATGGTGATGATATTCTGAGCTTTGGTCTGGGTCTGAGTTTCCCATTCCGCATCCGCCACTTTTACGGTTTTATCATCTAAAATCAGCAAGGATTTGTCGGTTAAATTACCTTGAACACTCAAAGTCTCTGCTTCTTTCACCGTGTCTAATTGTAAAGGTGGCTGTGCTTTCCATTGCTTATCTTGCTTTTGATAACGATAAAGCAAAGGTTTTTCTGCATCGAGTACAGCGATATGATCATCTACAATCGCAATTGCAGAGGGTGAACCTTGCATCGAACCAAAGGGTTGCACGAGATCTACCGCTTGACGCACCATGTCAGCTTCAGAATGTGCTGGATATGCCCAAACCCCAACATTCTCTTCATTAATGAACAGCTCTGCGGTGCTATCATTCACTTTGCATACACTGCTGGCAGGTGGAAAACTAAGACGACGTACCAACTGTGGTTGAACCAAAGCCTTTTCATGCTGAGCCACCAACCATTGCTCACCAAGCCCCTCTTCACCCACTAAAAAAGCAAAACTCAGCCCTTGAGCATCGGTATATAGGCAAACATCTTCAGACTTAAATGAACGCTTTGGAATGAAGCTAGGTTTGTCCCATGCTTTATTTTTTAAGTTCATGCTCATCAGTTGAATTTGCTGTTGTTGCACATTTGACGCAGCAATCAATAATCGCTCCGAACCAATCCGATAATCAAAACGCCCAAACTGACCTTGAATTTGATGTAGTACATTTTGTTGATCATCTAAAATTTGTAGCCCTTTATTTTTACTGCTCAACAGTGCGGCAACTTCAGGCCATGCACTCAAGGTTAACCATTGCACATCCTCAGTTTTCGCCCCATTCATGTCGACTTCACGTAATTGCAACTTCGCTGCCATGGGCTGATCTATTGGTATTTCAACTGGGCTTAACAACTGGCTACTCTGCGTAGGCTGAGGCATACTGTGTTGACTACATGCTGCTAGTAACAGTAAGCAACTGCTTAAAGCAGACAATTTAAAAGATGAAAATTTCATAGAGACACTCAAAATTGGGCAAGGAAACTCAGGTCTGCTTCTGCTGAGCAAACCTGAGAACTAAATTTAATTCGACTTAAAAGTGGGTGTAGGTCAGTGCAAGTTTGTATGCTGGGCCATATTCTTCATATTGAGCGTTATAAGCCTTAGAGCCTGCATAGTTGTAATAAGTTTCATCGGTGATGTTTTGCACATCAAACTTCAATTGTAAGTTTTTAGATAAATTCACATGACTACTGAAATCAAGGAAGATTTGATCATCGGTATAAATGTCTTTTTCTGGCGTGTCGATATCACCTAATGCATACAAATAGTTCGATTTATAATTTGCTGAAAGTCGTACACCAAAGCGCTCATTTTCCCAACCAATCATGGCATTACCGACCACATCCGACTGGTTTGGTAAATGAATACGACGGCTCAGAAGTTCGCCATCTTTCATCGAATCAATATCTGCTTCTGACTTACTAAAGGTCGTATTAAAGCCCAGCAAGAAACCATTCCAAGGCGCTCCTAGATGGTCAAACTTTTGTGAGTAGGCAAACTCCATCCCGTACAGTTTTGCTTCATTACCATTTTTATAGGTAATAGCTTCATCAAAGTCAGCCCATTGCCCTGTTCCTGCAATATTGGTGTTATAAATAAAGTTATCGATATCTTTATAAAATGCGTAGAAACCCACCATACTGGCTTTGCCAAAATACTTTTCTACACCCAGATCAAAGTTAGAAGACTCTAAAGGCTTTAACATTGGGTTACCAAACTCAGCTTCATCACCATCGATATAGACACCTGGTGCACTTTGCGCAAAGCTTGGACGGACCACACTATTGGTCCAAGCGGCACGGAGGTATGCGTTATCGGCCAATTGATAACGCAAATGTAAACTCGGCAACCAATGATCATAGTCATTTTCATATTTAGTCGCAGTAATCACATCATCATTGAACTCAAAACCACGTGCTTCAAAGTTGGTATTTTCATAACGTAAGCCTGCAATCACACGCAGTTGATCCAAATCAACGGTATTCATGACATAAGCCGCTTGTATGTCTTCATTCGACTTAAAGTCATTAATGATTGAACCGTCAGCAACCACATAATCATTTGGATTTAATCCACTGATTTTATCTTTAATAGCGTTTTTATTAATGGTTGGACCAAACTGACCCAGTTCATAATGGCTGTTTGAATTGAAATCTGAACTTGACGTACTGAGATCTTCATATTTCCATTCATCGGTATTGTTGGTTTTTTCACGTTGACTGATTTTTCCGCCGAACTTCAATGCAGCAGCATAATTCCCCAGCATATAGTCTTTCAAAAAGTCTAATTTACCGTTGTATTCTTTATCGGTGGTTTTAGATTTTTCCCACGACACCGAATCTAACTCATAGTTGGCCGCATCATAAAAATCTTGGTCTGCCGTAATTACAGGTTTTTGCGTATTATTAAATCCAACATTACTAAAATCACCTTGGTATTTTGCCCCCGAAATTCCCCCTGGATTTTCCTCCGATGCTTCGCTATAACCGAGCTGACCTTCCACCGTCCACGTGCCAAAACCTTGCTTACCTCCGAGGACAAAAGACTGTATTTCTTGTGTTTCTTCACGGCTCTTCAGTGAACGAGTCACTTCTGCATCACCACGCTGGCCTGCAAGTTGTGGATCAGAAAATTCAGCCGCCACTTCCTGACGTGATTCAGTGTCTTTAAAGCGACTATATAAAGTTCTTAAATAGTATTCGCCTGTGTCATTCGGACGGTAATCAAAGTTTAAACCCGCACCAATGCGCTCACGTTCGATGTCATATTGACGCATTGCGGTTTCTTCAAGTGCGTCACCATCCCAAGCCCCACCCGTTTCAACATTGTCCGAGCCAAATTTTCGGTTTTGATAACTCAGTGCCAGTGCCACCCCAAGGTTGTCTTGCCCCTCACCAACACTGAAACGATTACTGATAGCACCAGATGCTTTAGGGCTATATTTTTCCCGTTTTTCATCATAACCACCTTCAATCGTTCCCGTATAAAACAAACCGTCATGGTCAAAAGCCGATAAACTTTCAACCTGCACCGTACCACCTAATGAGTTGGCATCCATGTCTGGTGTCAGCGTTTTCACCACAGCCAATGACTGTACTAGGTCTGAAGGTAAGACATCCAATGCTACGCCACGGCGATCGCTTTCAGGCGCGGGAACCAAAGTACCATTGATGGTTACTGCATTTAAGTCAGCGCCTAAACCACGAACGGAAACAAAACGTCCTTCGCCTTGGTCACGCTCTGTAGATACACCTGGTATCCGTTGCAACGCTTCTGCGGCATTGTCATCGGGTAATTGTCCAATGCCATCGGCATGTACCACACTGCTGATTTGGTCGGCACGTTTTTGTTCTTTGAGTGCTTTATCCATACTTGCGGCTTGTCCAATGACCTGCACGTATTCAACATTATTTTCTTCCTGCGCATAAACATGTGTCAGGCTTAACATTGACAAGACCAGTGTGCTGAGCTGAAAGCCCGCACGTTTATTTCTGCCTAAACGGCTATTCAGATTGCTCATTGTATTCTTCCCCTCAGGCCAAAGTGGCATGGTTTGAGCGCACAATAAAAAGTGAATATGAACATGATGTGACAGTGCCTTTTACGATCTGCCCTTTTTATTTGTTTTTGGCCATTTTCAGCAAAAAGTGAGCTAATTTGATCTGTATAGAGAAAATACTGAGCATACAGAATGATGCATATTCACCTCAAAGATAGGGTTTTTCAGCATTTTTATTCTTAAAAATCAAAAATACACTGATCTATTTTGACCCTAGCCATTGCCATCAAACTGTCATCTAAATCTGTTTAGCTTGGGCGAAAATAAATCATTTCAAAAAATGCTATGCCTAAATACTTTGCTTACTACCGCTGGCCTTTATTATGTGTAGCGACTGCCTGCAGCTTATCCCTTTGGTTGTTTATCTTACTTGGGCAGAGCAAGTCATTTGCTGAATGGAACTGGGTCGATATTTTAGGTGAAGGGGGAGCAACTGTTTTTATTGGTATTTGGATTTTCTTTATTATTAAAAGCCGTCCTTTGGGTCGTGTAACCAACTATATCTTTTATGGACTGTGTTTTATTTTTTTCCACATGTGGATGGACAGCTTAGATGAGTTTATTCGCCTGCCTAAAGAAATCATGTGGGATGCATGGCTTGAGTCCATTCCTTTTCCAATTGGACTGTATCTATTTACCATCGGGATTTATTTTTGGCATCAAGAAGAACAGGCAATTTCTAAACACATGCAAAAACGAGAACGTATTTATCGGGATCATCGCTTATTCGATGCACTCACCCCTTTGGCCGATGCTCATTATTTTAAAACACAGCTCAAAGCCGCAATCGAGCAAAACTCGCATGAACCCAGCGACATGTCCGTCATACTGCTAGATATGCATAATTTTAATCAGATTAATCAAGCACATGGCTTTGATGAAGGCACATCTATTTTACAACATGTTTCACAATTGATTAGCTTAAACTTACGACCACAAGACCTGCTCTGCCGCTTCGCAGGAGATCGTTTTATTATGCTGTTACCAGAGACGAAGCTACAACAGGCTGAAAAAATGGCTGCTCAACTTGAACGCATGCTTATGGTCAGTGCTTATTATCAACGTGATTTGTCCGTGCACATTCCTCTAAAAGCACTCACGACCTGCTGCGCTGTCGGACAATACCAAACTGCCCAACAACTCTTGAGTGCCTTAAATCAGCAATTGCTCCAAGTGAAGCAGTACTACTCACCGAAGCGAGTCATGGTATGAGCTTTGAATGCGACTACAGCTACATTCCTGCGCATCATCAATTGTCTATTTTAATTGATTTGGCAGCGAGTCATGAAGTCGAACATCACGTCCTGCTCAGTGGCAGCAGTATTTTCTTAGAAGATATCTTTTCGGGGCAAAAACTAATTAGTCAACAACAGTTACAACAGGTTTTAAAAAATGCTGAACAGTGTTTTCGCAATCAGGACATCAGTTTTTTATTTGGTCAACGCAGCCTAACCACCCCCTTTAATGACGCCATTAAATCCATGCTTTATGCATCGACCTTCGATGAGGCACTTAGCCGTTATTTAACATTTTCCGCGTCCGTTTCACCTTGGTTATGCCCTCGACTCATGTACAGTCAAAGCCATATTCATATTTATTGGTTAGATGAAAACAAGCTTGAAAATCGCTTTTTAATCGAAAGCGCAATGAGTGCAGTACAAGCGTTTAGCCGTCAACTGTACCAAGCCAAATTAGCGTGGAAATTCGAGTTTAATTTTTCTGAACCGGATTATATTGAACAATATTGGACACATTTAGGCAGTGCTTTAGAGTTTAATCGCCCGATCAACATGATGAGCCTACCTCGCGATTTGATTTATGAAAAACTTCCCAATGCCTCTTCGATCTTAGCTTCAATCAGTTATCAATATGCGCTGAAAGAAATGACAGCTCAAAATATTCAACAGAGTTTTTTGCTCAGTTTGCACCAATATTTAATGCAGAATATTCAAAATAATATTCAACTTGAACAAACCGCTGACTATTTTCAAATGAGTTCTGCCACCTTAAAACGTAAACTGAAAAAGCATCAGACCCATTTTCAGGCACAACTCGATCAAAGTCGTTTGCATACTGCCATCATTTTATATCGTGTACATGGTTTTAAAACTGAACAGATTTCTCAGTATTTACAAATTAACGATGCCACTAATTTTCGACGTGCGTTTAAGCGGTGGAGTGGTTTAACCGTACAAGCGGCACAGTCCTAAGCGCTTATTTTTCCCAAAAAAATCACGGGTATTTCTATTGTAACGTCGAAATTAAAAGTCAAAAACTCATCGGCTAATCACTAAAGTCTGCATAGTCACGTTCGCTGTATTTTTCTGTTTGTGTCCAAGGTGTAGCAACATGTTGGCCAATTTTGCGCACGGTAAAGGTTTTGGCATAGCCTGAGGTCGGTTTGAGCAATTCATATTTTTGAACCAGTTGATCCTGTTCACTCCATATAATATTCAACGTTTGCCCAGCACTGCGTATTTGATAATGCACTAACTTCGGATCACGTTGAATCAATTGTGCTCGCTTTAAAATGTCAGGATGAATCAAACTATATTCACAGCGCCAACAGTTTTTCATCCCTAGCATTTCTTGATCGACATCCTGCAATTGCACCCGCATTTTTTCATCTGGCAAAATATAAAAACGCTGAAACGGACTTTCTACGTTTGCTTGCCCGACTACATCTTTGCGCTGCATCCACTGAATTGCACTGTCAAAACTCACATGCTCATGGGTGTCTGTTTTGGCAGACACATGAGCGTTGCTATGTGTCTGGGCTTCGTCAGCATGCGTTTGTGTGTTTAAACGTTCAATCCAAATATTTTGCTCATCTCGAATTATTTTCTCACTGTATTTTTGAATTGTCGTGACCCCATTGGCATCCAACCGTTCAATCTGATAATCAATACGATATTCATCGGCCGACCATACCCATGGACTGAGCAAACTGAAAGACAATGCTAAGAATTTCATTTTGAATTTGAACGGCCGTATAAATATTGTATCCATTAGAATCCAAACGCCTTTTTCAATTGCTCAAATACCCATGTATTTTCTTGTGTGCCTTTGAATAGATTTGAATTCTTTCCTTCAGCAAACAGCATCACATCTCCGCCGCCATGTGTTTCGCTTTTCGTCAGTTGTACCCCGACTTCTTGTTTATAGTCGTCAGCAAAGGCTTGCTCGTTGCTAATACTGTCACGAATATCTAAACGTTTACCCGTACCATTTCCAAAAACAAGCGTCGTTCCTGTTGCCCCATTTACATCGCGGTATGGATTATGTACTTGGCCATCAGCCAGCACTTTGCTGTAAGCATTTTGCTCTTTTGCAATATTATAGTCATAGCTCAGCCCCAAAATACCTGGATTAGTTTCCGTCGTTTGACCCGTTCGTGCGGCATAACCATTAAAGGTCATCACATGGTCATGGTCTGCCGTCACTACAATCAAGGTATTGCTCAAATCCACTTTATCCAGTGCAGTTTGAATTGCATCATTAAATGCCTTGGTTTCCTGCAATGCCCGTTTGGCATTATTGGCATGTAGCGCATGGTCAATACGCCCACCCTCAACCATCAAGAAATAGCCTTGTCCATGACTCTGTGCTTGCAGTGCATCAATCGCTTTACTGGTCATCGCCGCCAGACTCGGTTCAGTCTCTATATTCTTCTTGAGTCGATCCAAATCAAAATTTAAATGCGACTGTGTGGAGAATACGCCGAAAATTTTCTGAGTATTGACCGTCTGTGCCAAATCACTTTGGCTTAAAACGGTTTGATAACCCTGCTGTTTAAACTCTGCCAATAAATCACGACCATCCAAGCGCCCTTTGGGGTTAGAGACTGCATCATAAGGCGTCCAATGATTTAAGCCGCCTCCCATAAGGACATTAATGCCATCCAATAAGTTTGGATTATAAGCTTTACCTTTTGGAACAGCTTGAAGCGCGATATCGTATTGCGCATCACGGTGACAGATATGTGCATAGGTTGCCGCAGGTGTGGCATGGGTGAGTTCGGTCGTCGTCACTACGCCAACCGCTTTACCCTGCTTTTTTGCCAGTTCTAAAATACTTAAGGCAGGCATCCCTGCGACCATACTACTGCCCTGTTCTGGACAACGGTTGATGGCTTTCGCTAAGCTTTTGCCATTCGGCAATTTTCCTTCTTCAGGTTCGACCGCAACCGTTCCTGTTGTCATGGCAATCACTTCATTTTTATTTTTCTGCCCAGTCATATAGGCGCCCATAGAGGGAGCGCTATCTGTGGTTTGACCATCCTCAGAATAGGTTTTAATCCTTGCTGCGTGCTTCATGCTGTCCATGGCCAGTTTGCCATTTTCCCCCACAGCATAAATACGACTTGCCGTCACTGTGGTTGGTCCCATGCCATCGCCTAAAAAGAATATAACGCTTTTCGTCGGTGTAACTGTGGTGTCCGCAGCATACAAAGCACTTGAAGAAATCGACGCTGTAAGCAGAAGCATCATGTATGGGATGGTTTTTAAAGTATGTTTCATGTGATATCCCTCTGCTATAAGCCTGTGATCTTACGAATGAGGTGATTGACCTCAATATTTTCAAGGCTACCTGAGAACTGATCGGCTCCCTGACCAATCGCACCTAAAAACACATCTGCACCGCCATGCGTTTCTTTATCTTTATAGCCCGTTTGAATCACAGCTTCTTGTTGGAAATCATCCGCAGCAGTGCCCGTACACCAACCCGTTTCAGCCAAAGGATAAGTGAAACTATATTTTTCACCTTGTGGTGCCCTTGGCCCTTGTACAGGATGACAGACATCAGTGTCTTTTAAGTTCAGTACCAAGTCATCCATACGGTTTTGAGTGGGGCGTTTTTTGCCCGTACCAAAACCGATAATCGGATAAGGTTGACCATGAATATCTTGAGCAAAGCCCGCTTGATCATAGTTTTTTACCAATCCAAGCACACTGGTTTCCTTACCTTCGACGTATTTTCCTGTACGCTTGGCATAACCATTTAAAACCAAGGTGTGATCATGGTCGGCTGTGATTACAATCAGTGTATTTTTAAGTTCAGGATCACTTTGTTTAAGCTTTTGAATGGATGCTTCTAAAGCATCATTTAAGGCAATCGTGTCTTGTAAAGCACGTTTGGCATTGGTGTCATGCAGCGCATGATCTATACGCCCTCCCTCCACCATCAGGAAAAAACCTTTTTTATTTTGCGTCAGGATGTCTAAAGCGGACAGCGTCATTTGCTTAAGACTCGGCTCTACCAAGTTTTTCTTGGTGCGATCCAAGTCGTAATTTAAATGGCTGTTATTAAATAAACCCAATAATTTTTCATTTTTCGCCAGTTGCACTTGGGACAGTTGGTTTTCATCAAAAACCACGCGGTAGCCTGCCTTTTGCATCTCGGTAATTAGATTGCGCCCATCAGTACGTTCTCCACCTGCATCTTTAGGCAAAAATTGACGCTTACCTCCACCTAAAACCACATCGACTCCATCTTTGAGTTTGAGGTTATAGCGTTGATAATCATCGCCTTTTGAACTCGGGACCAACTGTGATGCAATGTCATTTTCAGCATCACGGTGGCATATATGCGCATAAGTCGATGCTGGTGTGGCATGCGTGATCCGCGTTGTGGTCACAACCCCTGTCCCCCAGCCCTTTGCTTTGGCTAATTCAAGTAAAGTCTGTGTGTTTTGCTTATTTTTGTTTTGTGGGTTACTAGCGCACTGGTTATTCCCTACTGAGTCAGGTTCAACCGCAATTGTCCCTGTCTGCATCGAGATCACCTCGTTTTTCATCTTCACACCGGTCATGTACGCGCCCATCGAAGGTGCGCTGTCCGTGACTTGCGCATCTTCAGAAAAGGTACGAACAAAAGCAGACTCAGGCAGCCGATCAATCGCCAACTGACCATCTTCACCAACAGCATAAATACGTGAAGCGGTAAGCGTGGTGATGCCCATACCATCACCCAAAAAAAAGACCACACGTTTCGGTTGTTGGACTTTTTCTTGTTGGAGCTGTTGCTCTGTATTGGCTTGTTGATTTCGCGTTATCGTAGTAGTTTGACAAGCGGTAAGCAATAAAGCGCTGAAACTTATACATACCACGCTGATTGTTTTTAATTGGAATTTTTCAAGAGAACCGAGCATGGCATCAACCCATCTAAAGATGGCTGAACCATACGCCGCAGATATTTAAATAAGATGACATTTAACTACTTTTTCATTTACTTGCTAAAATAGTTCAATCAGCTTCCATATACTTTCTATATTTGACTGAAAATACTGTCTGAAACATATTTAATAAAATTGATCAAACCAATGCATAAATTAAAAATCAAAGAAAATAGCTTAGGCGGTACTATCCCCAATGACATTCGTTTGCATGGTTCGAACAAATGAGATTTTATTGGTAAAACGAAGATTGCGATCTAAGATTTGGAAATCTACAGGTTTTACTTCAGTACGTTGTTGTGTCAGTAATGATCTAAACTCTAAAACAGGTACACAAACTTCCTGTAATGATGCACCACAATGAACAAATTTCTCACCACCGACAAAATGGAAACGCTGAGTCCTGTTTGGCGCATATTACACGCAGATTTTTGTGATCACAGATCGGAATTTAATTTTTACTAAAAACTCAATATTATTAGATCCAAATCAGAGTGCAGGGTTTAGTTAAGCAATAGAACACTCTACGTATATGTTTAAGGTGAACACAGATCCACTTGATATACATGGTTTAGATGGTTTTGATCAAGAATTTGTCAAGCAGTCATTTCAACAGTTCTTATCGAGTTATCTATATCTCTACTATCACTCGAAAGAAATTTCACCAGACATCATCATCGTGAAGTGACTATAAGAAGGAGGCGAAAGACTCCTTTTTCATGTTTTACTCTTTATATCGCATTTGGCTTGTGGCAAAGTAACCGCATTCTAAAACAATGATTTTGATTGATTTTTAACATGACCCAAGTACAGCTTCAAGAATTGCAAAAACGATTATGGAACATCGCAAATGACCTTCGAGGGAAAATGGGGGGCAGATGAATTCCGTGACTATATTTTAGGATTAATAGACCTCTTGCGAAAGTATAGTTTTATCTAATTTTTGAATTGGCTAAAACCTTATTAAATATAGCTTTTGACTGCTTAAAATTTGACTAACGCAAGAAGTCTAATCTTCTATAATTACTTGTCTGAAAAAGTTTTAAATAGTGCAAACCATGAGCTAAAAGAAGAAGGCTTACAGTTTACTGATTTTGAATGCCGAGAACGCAGAGCATCAAGAATTCTCAGAAGCACTATTTAATTAGAAGCCAGTGTATTTACAGGTTTCTGATGACTATTTTAATTCAATGATGCAATCAATAAAAATGTTAGGTGTATATGATGTTAGATTGGCAAAAATGGAAATACGAAAATCGATACAAAATTCAGCATATCGTCGGATATGAAGAAAAATTTGTCGATGAAATTTTAAGCCAAATCCCAGAAATTACGCCCAATGATGTTGTTGCTCAATTTCCATTTAAAGACAGTAATGCAGGTAATCGCTATATCGATTTCATGATTATCAACGAAACAAAAGGTTATAAACTACCGATTGAACTAGATGGTTATGCCAAAATCAATAATAAAGGTTATGAAAAGTTTAACGATTTCCTAGAACGCCAAAATGATTTGATCCAACGGTTTGGTATTGTGTTGCGTTATACGAATAAAAAAGCATTTAACCAACAGCAACGAGTCATTTCTGAAATACGTCAAGCTTTAAAAACACAAGCAAATCGACAAATTACTGATGCTTCAAAGCAGAAGCAGATTCAAAGTCTCATTCAAGAATATGAAGCAAAAATTGCAGAATACGAAAGACTCCGAGTCAAAGACAGTCAAGATCAATCAGTTGATATAACAGGTGAGCTGGGCCAAGTCCGTAGTGGGCTTAACACCTTCAAGCAGAACCATATGAAAGAGCTCGAGAGAGTTCGGAAAGAATTAACGGATATCAAAGTTCAACAAAATGAACAATTAGGCTCAGTCAAAAAAGAAATACGTAAGTATGTTCTTATGGGTGCTGGCGTAATGGCGTCAATTGTACTCGGTGCTGTAGTCTATGTTCAGTCAAAAACAACAACTCCAAACAATGAGATTTTAGCACTTCAGTCTTCTGATGGTTTTTCAGAACAGGAAAATGACTTAAGTGCTCATCGTCCTGCTCAGAACTATATTGAAGCTTCACAAAGCTCACAATATGTCGGTGAGCATAAAGTTGTGTGTGGTCAAGTTGCACAATACAAAAAATTCTCTAAAGGGGTCTATTTGAATTTTGATCGACCTTATCCTAATCCGACCTTTACTGTTGTTATTTGGAATAATAATTCGGATGTCAGCCAACAACTTCAAAACGTAGAAAATAATACACTCTGCGTGAAAGGGATGATTGAAGAGTACAAGGGCAAACCACAGATGATTTTGAATTCTTTACAGCAGATTATGTAGAGGTATGTGATGGGTGTAATAGGTACGATAGTCGTTATCTTTGTGGTTCTCTTTCTGATATCTGTTTTTGCACAAGTTGAGCATGATAATGAGCTCGAGAACAAAAAGAAAAAGGATGATTTAGAACTGCAAAAAAAACAAAAAGAATATGAGCTAGAGCTTAAGAGAAAAGCTGGGTTAGATCCACTCTATCAAGAGCAAATGCGTAAGAATAAGCAATACAAGGCTATGATTGCTTGCCTAATTTTTTTCATCGTTTTGATAGTAGGTTACTTGATAGTTTCGAAAAGTGATTCGAGGTCTGAAGCAGATTATGGTACTTCTTCCATAGATGATGAAATTAATACTCTGTCTCAAGAAGAATCATCAATTGGTCAGGAAAATCCAAATTTATCTGAGAGATTTACTCCTATAGTAGCCAATAAACATGTAGAAAGTACACCATCTGAAATTCAACCAGTCGCTAAACCAAGAGAGATTGTTGAACCAACTGTCGCAAATTCATTTGAAGGAAATATGAACGATACAAATTTATCGTCATCCAGTCAGATTTCAATCTATGAAGCCGATGCACACATTGGGGAAAATACGACAGTCTGTGGTGAAGTCAGTCAAATTTCACAAACAGCAAAAGCAACATATATCAATTTTGGTGGACAATATCCAAAACATAAATTCAGCGCGGTGATGTGGTCAAACAACATCATGCCAGCATCAGAGGGTAGCAATATTTGTATCTCTGGCTTAATCGAAAGCTACAAAGGCATTCCTCAAATTGTTATTCGTTCTCCAGAAAATCAGGTTTCTAATCATTAAATAAGTAAGGTGTATCTCATGCTAAAAAAAATTTTAGTCACGTCTCTACTGTCTTTAGCAAGTGTCAGCACTATCGCTCAGGAAGCTAAAATTGAGGCAATTAAAGCACCGTTCCATGTTGGTAAGACAGTCATGGCTTGTGGTCAATTGGCAGAAGTTAAACATTTTGAAAATCGCCATTATTTGAATCTTGATCGAAAGTATCCGAATCAAACGCTAACGCTTTTAGTTTGGGACAATAACTACAAATGGTTTGAAGAGCGTTTTGGTCGCATTGATGGCATGGTTGGTAAACGTTTCTGTGCTCGAGGAACGATTGAAGAATACAAAAATAATCTGCAAATGAAGGTGAACAATCCTCAGTTCTTACGCTTGATGAAATAGTGGATTTTCATGTGTCTGAGTTGTGGATTCGAATAAAGCAGGTCTTAGCAAAGGCTTGGGAAATCTTCCAAATGCTTGTAGGATTGGCTTTTATCCTCTTTTTGTTGGTTTCATGTTTTTCATCGGACGATAAAGACGATGATTATCAAAAAGATAATTATGAGCCTTATAGCTATGAGCATAACGATGTATATCAAAATGAGCCTTATTACGAGCAGGATACGTATTATGATCAGGATGATGACGAGTATCCTAGTTATGAAGAAAAATGGTCTCCTGAAGGTGACTATATTGGGTCATGAATGATAGAGATTAAAAAAATCAGAGCTTTAGAGCTCTGATTTTTTATCGTTCTATTGAGAGCGTTCAAAATTCTGTGTAAGCCTAATTGGCTAGAGTTTAATTGATCCTAGACAAAATAATGGACAGCACGTCCCTCTAAAGATAACGTAACTTTAATCTATGGAGATTCAAGAAATGGCGAAACGCTTTAGCACCGAATTTAAACAACAATCGATAGAGTACGCACTAGCAAACACACATGAACCATTAGCTGCCATAGCTAGGAAGTTAGGTGTGGGGTATTCAACACTAGATAAATGGGTACGTGAAACGAATCTGGCTGGAACCAGTAAACGACAACTTACACCAGAACAACAACGTATTGTTGAACTTGAGAAGGAAAACAGACAACTCAAGGAAGCCAATGATATTCTAAAAAAGGCGCATGTGTACTTTCTGACCGCCGATCAAACCAAGAAAAGTACACGGTAATAGCGGATTTAACGATGAAAAAGGCAGTCACTATATCTTCCGCCTGTAAATACTTAGCCGTCAGCCCTTCTGGTTATTATGCTTGGCGTAAGCGACGAGTTGATACTGCTCAGAAATATACTGATTTAAAAGCAGTGTATTGGCACCATCATGCTCGCTTAGGTGCCCCATCACTCGTTCATGATATGCATGATTTGGGTTATAACCTGAGCGAACGTACGGTAGGAAGAATGCTCAAGCATCTCGGGTTACGCAGTAAGATTTCCCGTAAATATAAACATACGACAGATTCAAAGCATCGTTTGCCTACAGCTCCCAATCTATTGGATCGCCAATTTACCGTCACAAAGCCGAATCGGGTATGGACGACAGACATTACCTACATTCGAACCAAAGTAGGCTGGTTATATTTATGCGTGATGTTAGATCTATTTAGCCGTCGTATTGTGGGTTGGCAAACCAGCTATCGAATAGACCGTCAATTGGTGTGTGACGCATTTAATTATGCAATGGCACGTCAGGGTTATCCAAAGGGTGTGATGGTTCACTCGGATCAAGGCAGTCAGTATTGTAGTCGTGATTTTAGAGCGATACTATTGATGAATGGATGTATTCAAAGCATGTCACGCAGTCTTGCGCAGTACACTGCTCATGTTGGGATAATGCTGTAACCGAAAGCTTCTTTCATACATTGAAAGGTCATGTGGTACACGGTAGTGTGTTTACTACCAGAAAAGAAGCCAATGCTGTTTTGTTTGAATATATTGAGATTTACTACAATCGAATCAGGCGACATTCTGCCAATGGTTAGTTAAGCCCAGAAGCTTTTGAGCAGAAATATTTTAGAGCTTTAGAGGGATCGACTGTTCACAATTCTGTCTAGGATCAGAGACATAGTTTTCCCCTTTATAATTATCAAATAGGCTTTGTTGCACAAAGCTATTCTTGAAGGCTTCTTCAGTAATATAATTTCCAGATGAAGAAGCCTACACCTAAAATCTATCGTACAACCAATTGGTCCTCGTATAACCAAGCTTTAATCAAGCGAGGAAATATTTCAATCTGGTTTGATCCTAAGACGCAATGGTATGCACAACCACAAGGCAAGCAAGGACGAAATCAAACTTATTCCGATACAGCGATTCAATGCTGTTTAATGATCAAATCTCTATTCCGTCTTTCTTTACGTATGGTTACTGGCTTTGTTCAAAGCCTGATTAAACTCTGTGGCTTGAATTGGACAGCACCAGATTACTCCACCCTTTGTAGACGACAAAAGCATATTGATATTGCGATAAGCTATCAGAAAAGTCATGATGGGTTACACCTACTTGTCGACTCTACGGGTTTAAAGTTTTTAGGTGAAGGCGAATGGAAGCGTAAAAAACATCAGCCTGAATACCGTCGGCAATGGCGTAAACTGCATATTGGTATAGATGCTGAAACACTGCAAATACCTGCCGTTCAGCTTACGAAAAATAATGTCAGGGATTCACAATTACTAGGTGATTTACTGGATCAGATCCCACCAGATGAGCGAATCTGTATATACCGATGGGGCGTACGACACGAAGTGCTGCAGACAAGTGATTTTTAGATCATCAAGCACATGCAGTAATTCCTCCCAGAAAGAATGCCAAGCACTGGAAAGATTCTAAAATCAGTTCAATAGAACGAAATGAGTTACGTGAAACGGTTAAACATTTAGGCAGAACACTATGGAAAAAATGGTCGGGCTATCACTGTCGAAGTTTGATGGAAACCAAAATGCATTGCATCAAATTATTAGGAGATAAGCTGACGGCATGACCTTTTCAAAGTCAGGTCAATAAAATTCATGCGCGTGTGGCAGTTCTGAATAGGTTTACGGAATTAGGTAGATCTCATACCCAAGTTGTCACTTAAATTTGAATAGATTGGAGAAAACTCAGCTTTTGAATGTTTATGCATCAAAGCCACACTCATTCATGATAATAAACTATGGATAGGTCATAAAAGTGGCAATATTAAATTCAAAGTACCTAGTCACTATGAATTTGAAGAAACATGCTACTAGCAGGACCATACTGGACAAAAATGACCTAGTTTTGGAATTCTTTATTGGTGTCACAATCTTGAACATGCCAAACGGTATGAAGAATTGATCTTGTACTGTAATTATAATTAGCAAGATTCTCCCAAATATAACAATTATGATGCAATTGACATCTACTTAGGGATTACAATATTGACATTGCCCCTGCGTCGCTCTGGTATCGATAGTTTGAATCTGCTCAAACTGGCAAAGTGGACAATGCCACACCGAGGCTTTGGGCATGGTGGTGGGCAGGTGACAATATTCACAGAGTGCGCCTGCAATATGCTTTGTGATCGCAAATCCCGCGGCATGGCATTGTGGACAGGCACAATTTAATTTTTGTGCCAGTGCCTCGGCACAGCGTGCAAGCATTAGTCTGCGTGTAGGGTTACGGTTGGCACGCATGTCCGTGTTTAAGTCAATAGGATCGCCGCTTAGTAATAATGGGGTCAGATAGGCTGCTAACGCTGCATCGCTATTGAGGTCTTTATTAAAGATGGGTTGGTTAGCCTGACCCACAATAATACCATGCGAGGGAAAACCGATCCTGTTGGCAAACTGCTGTGCCTGCTGCATGGTGGTTACTGTGGTATGGTTATAGTTTGTTTGTGCACCCTGCACCCAGCCATAAATCGCATAGTTGAGTTCTGCATCCCAAAATGCGAGCACTTCAGTACCCCACGGTAGCATCCCCAGCATGGGGTCAGCACCAAAACAGCCTTCACTGCCTAGTCCAAAACGGTTGCCACTAAGCTCACAGGCCATCTGTGCTTTTTTAAGTGCCGTGTCTGATTGCGAGTCAAGCCGTGCAATTTCGCCAGTAAAAGTACCAAATGTATCAGTATCAAAATCGTCAACCTCATACACCAGATACCCCGTATTAGCCAGTGCAATAGCCACCGCCTGCTGTTTACGGTGCTGAGTTAAAAACGCTAGAGAAAGCATATTAAAAGTACCCCTCTTGTTTTTTCTTTTCCATGGAACCAGCCTGATCATGGTCAATCATGCGGTTTTGTCTTTCACTGGTGGTACTTTGCAGCATTTCACAAATAATTTTAGGCAAGGTATCTGCGCTGCTGTCCACCGCACCCGTCAGCGGATAACAGCCCAAAGTACGAAAGCGGACTGAGCGGGTTTGAATGGTCTGCTGCTCTTTAGGACTTAAATGGCTTAGAATCCGCTCGTCATCAATACAAATCCAGGTATCATCCTTCCATACCACTTGCCGAGGTTTGGCAAAATACAGTGGCACTATGTCAATATTTTCCAACATGATGTATTGCCAGATATCAAGTTCTGTCCAGTTGGATAAAGGAAACACGCGAATATTTTCACCTTTGTTCAGCTTGCCGTTATAAATATTCCATAATTCTGGACGCTGGTTTTTGGGGTCCCAGCGCTGTCTATTATCCCGAAAGGAAAAAATACGCTCTTTTGCACGGCTTTTTTCTTCGTCACGGCGGCCACCACCAAAACAGGCATCAAACTGATAGAGGTCAAGTGCCTGTTTTAATGCTACCGTTTTCATCATGTCGGTGTATTTGCTGGAGCCATGTTCAAAGGGGTGAATATTTTGTGCAAGGGCTTCGGTATTGACGTGCACCAGAATATCAAGCCCCAGCGTTGCGGCAAGGCGGTCACGAAACTGTGCCATTTCAGCAAATTCCCAAGTTGTATCCACATGCAGCAAGGGAAAGGGAACTTTGGCGGGGAAAAAGGCTTTGCGTGCCAAATGCAGCATTACGGTAGAGTCTTTGCCGATAGAATAAAACATGCACGGATTACTAAATTCGGCGACTACTTCACGCATGATAAAAATAGCTTCTGCTTCAAGCTGACGTAAGCACGACAGCCGATGAAGGTCAATAGGTGCCAAGTCTGGAGCGCGTGGTGCGGGTTGCTTTAAATTCATCATTCATTGTCCTAAAGCAGAGTTTTAAATAATCAATATATTAGTGTGTTAGACAGCGCTTCATAGTCTCATACCACAAGATGATGTTGCGTATGCCATTGCCATGTATGATTTTCAAACATCAAACGGTCAATTTGACCGCCATCAGGGTCAATAGCGTTTAGATAGAGCCACTCACCCGCCACCAGTTGCTGTAGGCTGGTATGCTGTTGCACAACTTCCAAAATGTTGGTTTTAGGGGCTTCCACCCACACGCATAGGCGCTGCGGCGTATGTATCCACTGTTCGCCATCATGTAGTGATTGCATGGGCAACCCAAGGCGCAAATCGCCGCCATTGCCTTCAAATACCCCAATATTACCGCCAACAATGTTGTGCAATACCTTATTGCCGCTGCCCCAGTGCTGGTTATCCACGGTTGAGGTGTAATACTGCATGTTGATCCAGTGCGCCACGATCATGGGTGCGGTTAAAATCAGCTCAAGCAGTTTTAAATCGCTATCGGTTTGATAATTATAGTCATGTAAAAAGCAGCGACCTTGTAGGTCAATATGCTTGCTACGCTGACGTGGTGCGGCAATAAAGCCTGCATTGTTAGCCAGCCCCCATTCTGGTCTTACCTGTGCCCAGTCCTTTGCCCGTTGTTGCAACTGCGGTAGCAATGACGTACCTGTTTTTAATTTAAGCTCACTGCTACGTTCTATCCGTACCAGCTCGCACGCCTGATCAAGCCAGCCAAGCAGTTGTTGTAACTGTTGCTGGGGAAATTCGGCTGGCACATCAAAAAGCTGGATATGATCGGTGGTGGTGTCGTGCAAGGCAGCAATAAACTGCGTTGAAGCCGGAATGTTGATGTGATGATTGTATTTCAGCGTCACCTGAATATCGGGATGATTGAGCAAACTGGCCAGCAAGCGTACGTTGACTTCACCACTATGACCACAACATGCTCCGCAATCCAGTCCGGCAGCATGCGGGTTGTTGGTGCTGCTGCTGGCATGTGCCGTTAATAATACCACAGGCGCAAGCTGATGGTTTAAGCCCATGGCGACCAGAATATTGGCACATAAAGCCGCTTTATCCTTTAGATCAAGGTCATTGAGTGCAGGTGCAGTTGCCGGATTGCTGATGGAAGCTAATGACTGAGCCGATTGTCTGGAAATGCTGCGTTGAATTAGTTTGAACGCATAACCCAACCCCAGCGTTTCTACAAAGCCAAAACCGCTACTGGCAGATTGCTTAAACTGCCGTAACAGAGCAAGCTGGCTGGCTTGAGTTTCTCTATACTGCGACAAGTCATGCAGGTGTGTCACTGAGGTGCTATGTTCCTTCACCTGAAGGCTTGCGCTCAACAAACCTGGCAGTTGCGGGCTAAACTGGCTGGCACCTGCTGCCTTGTATTCAATCGGCAAACCAAAAAAACCAGCAAAACCATGAGTACTAATCGCAGATGATTGTTGTTCAAGTGCACGCCGTACCCGCTCAGAGCGCACATCAATACAGAATACGGCTTGCAGTGCGACTGCTGTGTTAGCCTGTAGCGTACTGGTTGGCGCCAACAGTTGCAAATTGATGTCCTGCTGCCAGCTTAATTCCAGTGCGGTCTGGTATAACCACTGGGTTTTTGCCTGATCGACAGGTGGGCAAGACAGCTGATCGTACCACTGTTGTAATAGTGGCTCGCTGGCGAGCTGCTGTGACAAAATCCAGTCCCATGCCAGCCGCATCGCCAGTAAATCAATTAACGTCGATGGTGGCAAATTTGATGGTTGCAGATGGTCTAATGGTAAATTCCCGATTACATTACCTGCCTGCTGATCGTGATAAGCGGCAAAACTGGCCCAACCCTTAATACTCAGCAATAACGCCATAAAATAAGGCATTAGCTGGTCGGTATTGAGTTTTAGCTGCTGAATCACGCTAACAATCAGGCTGCCCGGTTGTTGGGGTAAATGAGCAATGCATTGACCAAGATCATCTATGCCAGTGCTTAGGGCCAGACCTGCATCATGCTGTGCGGTGACTTGCCACGCCTGATACAGTGAAAGATGCGCATTATTTTTCCACAATGCCTGCCCTTGATCAAACCATGAACCACAGTGCTGGCCAATATGCTGTAAACCCAACTCGGTTAAGGTGCTTAAGCGCTTATGTGGGCTGTTTTGATCCAGCCACTGGCTGATCAGCAAGTTTGACAATGGATTAACATTTTCAGGGTATGGATAGTTGTCCTGCTGTTGCTGTAGTCTGGCAACAATGGCTGGTTTAATTTTTCCTTTACGCATAGCCTGCTGATACCATTCAGGCGACATGGTGCATTGCCCTCCATTCCACTGCATCAGATTTGTTGCAGCCTGCGTGAGTGGCTGGTCAATCAGTCCCCACCAGGGGTTAACCGCAATAAAGCGGTCAAGTGGCCAGGTGGGTGCAATCCGTGCACAGGCTTGATAGGCGTGCTGTAAAATCTCATGGGCACTTACACAAATATTGGCTTGCAGGTTAACAGTCGTATTCATGTGAGCACTCCATTTTTTGCTGAATAGTGTTTTGCTTAGGATCATTTGGCTTAGGGCTGGTTTGTTTAACGCTTAACCCATACAGGCTGTAGCGAATAATCGGCGAGATGATTCGGGTGATGTATTCATCCAGATAAAATCCTGCAAAGGCATGTGGATGTAACCAGCTTGCTAGCTTACCCTGCGTGCGTAGTAATACACTTTGTTGTAACCAGAGCAAAATGCCAAAACCAATCAATGGCAACACCAGATGAATGATAGGTGGTGTAAGGGTTGAAGATGTAACTACTTCGGCAAAGATAAAATGCAGCAAACCATAACCGATGATGGCAACAACTGCCACGAGGATAACAGTTTGCATGGTGATCTGGTGCTTGGCATGGCGGCTATGCTGGCTGGTCAGTACCGAAACTAGACCTGCCGCAAAACACAGACCAAGTACCTGACTGGCTGCACTGATAGGTAAGTACCAGATAAGCAAGCCTGCCACCAGCAGAACAATCAGGCTGCCTGCAAATGTCTGTAACTCTGTCTTTAACTGGCTCTGTACCTGTAAAGGTGACTGGTTTAAAGGTGCACCAGAATCACGTTTTTGATAATTGTTTAAATGGCTGACCTGCTGGCTGGTTTGACCTGCATCCAAAAATGTATAAGCCTTATAAAGTGCATGAGCAATCAGGTGTAGTAGTGCCAGTGAATAAGCACCCAGCCCGATTTCCAGTAGCATAAATCCCATTTGCGCACAGGTTGACCATGCCAGCATGACTTTGACGCTGATGCGCGTCATCATGACCAGACTGGCAATACATGCCGTTAGCGTTCCACTGGCTACCAGCAACAACTGCACATCAGGCAAATGATCAAGCACGCTGCTTAAGCGCAACAACAAAAAACCGCTTAAATTAATAATACCCGCATGCAGTAGTGCCGATACAGGAGTTGGTGCTTCCATTACCTGTAACAGCCAACCATGCAAAGGCAACGGTGCACTTTTAAGCACCATGCCAGCAAATAATGCGAACAATCCGATATGCGTGCCAAGCGATAAGTGAGGCAAGCCTTGCAACTGCTGCAACAATACATCAATGTGCAGGGATAAGCCTTGCTGAAGCAGCAACAAAGCGCCACCAAGCATCAAAGCATTGGCAAACATGCAAAATATAAGGCGCTTGGCAGCCGCCACAGCCGCCGCTTGACGTTGGCGATAAAAGGTCAGTAGCCGATGCAGCGCCAGATCATTGACCAGCCATAACAACACCAGCACTAGCACATGATTACTGATAACAATTAACCAGATACTTAGCAAAGTCAGGGTTAAGGCATTTAAGTACTGTTCAAGCTGTTTTTCACCCTGCAAATAATGATCAGAAAATCTGGTAATCACCCAGCCAATTAAACTGGTTAGCGCCAGCATTAGAGAGCTTAATGTATTTAACTGAACCAATTGCAGCCAGAGGTCAACTGGCGCTAAAACATGCGCTGCACGACCAAAAAACAACGATACGATGGCAAGCCCAAACATGCTGAGGCAAAACACCGATAACACATGGCATTTTTGGGCAAAACCTATACCGCGTTTGGCACTTAAACCAATGCTTATGGCGCATAGCAACACGATTACCAGTGCGCCATAAGCCAGGAGTTGACTGGATATAAATAACTCATGTGGCACAATGCTTAGCATGATCAACTTCCTATTCTTGACATTTGATTAGTTTGAGATCATTTTTTTATTCTGTAAAATTCATAATAAAGACCAAAACGTTCTTTTTATTAGAACAATTAGGAGACCGCATGGCTTACTTAAATTATCATCACTTAAATTATTTTCGTGTTGTGGCAAAAACAGGGCACTTGAGCCGTGCTGCACAGCAATTACATATTGCCCAATCGGCACTATCGAGTCAGATTAAACAGCTTG
This sequence comes from Acinetobacter haemolyticus, assembly GCF_003323815.1. Classification (NCBI taxonomy): domain Bacteria; kingdom Pseudomonadati; phylum Pseudomonadota; class Gammaproteobacteria; order Moraxellales; family Moraxellaceae; genus Acinetobacter; species Acinetobacter haemolyticus. The sequence goes on along the minus strand of NZ_CP030880.1, from coordinate 1,234,157 downwards.
AGCAGCAACTAGGACAGGCTTTATTTTTACGTCAAGGCAGACGGCTGGAACTTACCGAAGCTGGACGGATTGCGCTAAGTTACGCCGAAAATATTAACGCGCAAGGCAGTGAACTATTATCCCTGTTTCAGGAGGGTGATGCAGTCACGCGGCAAATCCTGCGTATTGGTGCTGTTGCCACCTTAAGCCGCAATTTTCAGGAAAGTTTCATTGAACCTTTATTGCACCGGCAGGATGTCAGGCTGGTCATGCAATCAGGCGGCATAACTGACTTGTTAAATCGTCTTGCTGCCCACCAGCTTGATGTTGTGTTATCCAATCGGGAGGAGTATGCCAGTAGTGTGCAGGCGTGGCGTTGCCAGCGTATTGCCAGACAAACCGTTAGCCTGATTGGCAAACCTCGATCGGTTAAAACTCCATTTTGCATCACCAGTGATCTACAACATACAACATTGATTGTGCCGGGTCATGAGAACGCCCTGCGCGGTCATTTTGATTTAATGTGTGAAAAATTGCAGGTTAAACCAACCATTTTGGCGGAAGTGGATGATATGGCCATGATGCGGGTGCTGGCACGCGCCAGTACTGCCGCCATCTTGGTACCCCCTGTGGTAGTACGTGATGAACTCAAACAGGGGGCTTTACAAGAGTACACTGTGTTTCCTGATTTATATGAAGATTTTTTTGCTATTACTATACAGCGCCAATACCAGCATCCGCTGCTGACCGACCTACTAGCACGCAGCGAAAAAGATATATTTGGTTAGATGGGTACAATCATGCTATCTATTGATATTTGCACTTTACTGATATTAACGATATTAAATCGTAACCGCACAAAAATATAATAATCAATCACTTATAGCTAGAAAAAGCCGAGATTAACTCGGCATTCTTGTACAGAAATCAATAGCGAAATCAGATTCATCTCTAGGATCAGTATTATAAAATTTAAATCCTAAACATTTAATCTCTTTATAACCATGCGATTTGACTTCATTTAAGAACTCAACGTAGTTTTGTGAATCATCTTGTTCTGCATCAAAAGCAATTTGGCTTTCATCATCCAAACTAATCAATACTTCCTCTTTCCATGTATCCTTTTCAAGTAAATGACCGCCTTTAGGCTCAATTAAGCATTGATAGTACATTTCACTATTTTCAGCATCATTAATGATCAGCATGTAGTCAGGGCTGAATCTTCGGCCATCTTTAGGACTAAACAACCAATAATCGAGTTCATTGCGAATAAGGTAAATCTCTGCACCCTTGTAGCGTGATTTAAGCTCATCAATTTGAGTTGCAACAAACTTAACAAAGCGTTTTTCTTCACTTGTGCCATAGTTTTCACTGTAGGCATACCAATCGGCAGTTTCAACATCAAACTGTAGATCTGGATTGTCATGGCTTGACTGTGGTTTTGCACGTTCATCAGGTGCATGATCACTTGTTTCGCTATCTAAGTCTTGGATAGGGAAGGAAACCAAGTAGATGTTCTTTTCTTGCTGAAAGATGGACGATAGTGATTTGGGTTTAAAAATATGACTACCTGTAATCTTCGGCATGTGCCGATCTATGGCTTTACGTACTTCGGGTAGAATCACACCGACCAATAATTGCAGTTTTTCATGCGCTTCAAGTTGATGAATGTCCTTGCCTTCTGAATAAGAATATTTAATTTCATATAAAGGGAGGTATTTTTCAATCAATTCATCAATGCTTTTTATCCCGACAATATGATTTTTCAGATGGTTAAATCGAAAGAAATTATTTTCCGCTGACATTAATGCCTTACGGATGATCAACGGTGAAAAGTATTCATCGGTTAAATGAATGGTTTTATACTGAATCCCTGCCTGAATTTTATTTTGCTCTTTGTCCGTTAAACTTCTTGTGTGAAGTCGGTAGGTACTGGCTTTGATTTCCTTTTTAAAAGTGGCATCAATTTCTGTATCCGTTGTTTTACTGCGGTATAGTTGCTGATTCACCAATACAAAACCTTTTTTATAGGTTTCACTATTGAGGAATTCGGACTTGAGCTTAATCGTCCGTTTTTCCATACTTTTATTGACAATTCCCTCATCGAGTAAGGCATATTGCAAGTTATCTAAGAACGTACCTGTTTTAACAAAGTGGTAGAAGAAAGTTTCTAAAATACGTCCATGCTCATGCGGTGCATTATCAAATTTACGTTTGAATGGATCGAACTCATAACTATGTTCTTCATCAAATAGCCCTCCACTTTGAGATATCTTATAAGCTCTTGGCAGTTTGTATGGACACAATCTTGCACCACGACCAATCAACTGAATATCTTGTAGCGATACTTTTTTTGTTTCTGAAATATCAAAATGAATAATGTCAAATAGGCTAAGTACATCCCAACCTTCATTAAGGGCATTAACAGAAAAGATTGCCCGAATGACATTTCTTGGGCTATCTAATAAAGGTAGTAAATCGGCTTTCTCTTTTTTCTGACTGTTATACGTCATACTGTTGTCTTCACGGAAACGCATCTTAATTTCCGCAATAAATGCATTTAAACCATTAGGGTCTTGAGTTGATACCAATCCTGATTTTCGTGAAGCAAGCCAACTGAACATTTGAGAGATAAATCGGTTTCGATCTTCTTCTATGAGGGATTGCTGTGTGCCTGAACTTAAGTTTTTTAAATGATCTAAATCACTTACTTTGAGTGAACTAATCACTTTATGGAAAAACGCCCGATCTTCCTCACTCTTGGCAATTTTGGTTGATTTAATCAAAATAATAGGATTAACCTGAACATTCATTTCTCGTTCAGCTAGTAATCTACGGTATTCACTCATCACGACTGCATTGATAACCAATAAACGCTTTTGATCTTCAATCTGTGTTTCTTCGTTATAGAGGAAGCCGACTTCTTTACTGTATCCATCCTTATTGAATTGCAGAAAATCGTAACGATGAATCAACTTATCACGGTATTTTTTATGAATGAGTGGATTTTCTAAATCTACGGTAGCGGTAAACTCTAACAGTAAATTATCGGGACGAGCATAGATTGCAGATTGAACAGCCGTTTCCCAATTGCGAATATCTTCGTCTTCGGTTTTCTTGAGTTTTTTACGGGTATCCACATTTAAACGGTGTGCTTCATCGGCAATAACAACAACAGCATTGTCCGCAAAATCCTGGGAAGTCAGGCTATTTTCATTGTATTCTGTCAGGCGATTATATAAAAGTGCTGTGCTGAAAAACATGAAGTTAATCGCATCTTTTTGGGCATCTTGAAACCGATCAATCGCACGAATATTAATGGTTTTACCGTTTAATTTAACCCCTTTAGGATTAAATAGATATTTGGCAAACTTATAATCTGTGAAGTTTTTTACCGCCTGATTTTTAATTTGCAACTGGTGTACCAGGAACACAAAATTGCGATAGCCTTTTTGATATAGATACAGGATAGCAGCAGCCATTGTGAGCGTTTTACCTGTACCTGTCGCCATATTAAACAACAAATGCTTAGCTTGACTTGGGTCTTGCTCAAATAGCCAAATAAAGTGCTTGATGGCAACTTCCTGATAATCTCGTAATGTCTTTGAAAGATTATCGGTGATGTAAGTCGGGAGTTGATAATCTCTGACCCACTCCTGATATTCAGGATTCGATTCAATTTGATTAAACAAGAACTGCGACAATGTATCCTTGACTTTGGTTTTTGTGCTTTTAGTCATTGTTCGCCCCATAGAATAGATCGGTTAAAGCCATTTCTTCATCTGTGACATGGTAACGGCTATCACGCATATCTGCATGATTCAGATAAAGTTGGTTTTCATCCAAAATGCCAATCAGTAATTCTTTGCGTTGATCTAAATCTAGTGAACGGAAGTTTTCATCTTTTTCAAATTCGTTTTTCTCGAACCAAAACTTCAAGAAGGCATTTTTAGCCATTTCATTGTAGACTTCATCTAGCTCACCTTTACTATTGGCAATCATGATTTTATCTAAAAAGTCTTGGTTATATTTTTTAAGCTCAAAATAAACAAATGAACCACCACCTTGCCAATTCAAGGCCTTAGAAATACCGCTTTGCTCACCGTCAATAACTTTTGTTAATCGCTGTAATGTAGTGTCTTCGATATAGTCCATTTGTTCAATGCCAATCCAGCGACGATTCATTTTGTGGGCGACAGCACACGTTGTTCCTGAACCTAAATGGTAGTCAAGAACGATATCGCCTTCATCAGTTGCTAGTTCTATTATTTTCTTAAGTAATTGCTCTGGTTTCTTTCCATTAGGGAAAAGAACGTCACCTTCTTTTGTTAGGTTATTTAGTGGAAATCCATCCCAATAAGTTCCTAATTTTTCTAATTTGATAAGTTGTCCATTTTTCTTAACAGCTACATCTTTAAGCCATGCAATGAGGTCACAATTATTTCCTTTATAATATAGAGTTGTTCTTTTTCCTTTACTTTTCCCTGATATTGGAGTGTAGTCAATACTTACGAAATCATATTCACCATTAATAGCATCCATTACTCTTGTTCTAATAGAGCTTTGAGCATTTGTATCACGGAATATAAAATCAAAATATTTCAAATAACATTCTTCTTCTGAAATATTTTCTTCTTTACTTATTTTAGATATTGGTTCAATAACAACATTATCGTGTGTGTATAAATCAATAGGTTGACCTGAACCATCATGGATGGTCTTTAAGAGTTTTCTAGTTCCTAAGCTCTTTATTACTCTGGTATATTTCCAACTTTTACCTTCATCACGCATTTGCTTAATTACGCTAAAGAGGTCTTCTTCTTCATACACCTCATTAAATTTCTTAAAACCCGAATCACCATCCATGTTTTTTGTATAGATAATAATATACTCAATATTTTTTTTTAACTTTTTGTCCTCACCACCACCTGATGCGCCTGAGGTTTGTTTCATTTTTACTGAAATCTGGTTTAAGAAATTGCTACGTCCAAAAACCTCATCCATTAACACTTTTAAATAAGCTTGTTCATTGTCATCACATTGAACAAAAATTACGCCTTCTTCTTTTAGTAAATCTCTTGCCACTTCAAGGCGATTTTTCATAAAAGTTAGCCAAGATGAATGGTTAAAACTATCATTATATGTAAAGCTATCACTTTCAGTATTATATGGTGGGTCGATATAAATTAACTTTACTTTACCCGCTAATCGTTCACGTAATGAATATAAAGCAAGTAAATTATTACCTTTAATTAATAAATTCTGTTGTAAATTTCCATTTTCATCAAAAAAAATTATTTTATTTTCAGATTCGTCTGTGCTGTGCTGTGCTGTGCTGTGCTGTGCTGTGCTGTGCTGTGCTGTGCTGTGCTGTGCTGTGCTGTGCTGTGCTGTGCTGTGCTGTGCTGTGCTGTGCTGTGCTGTGCTGTGCTGTGCTGTGCTGTGCTGTGCTGTGCTGTGCTGTGCTGTGCTGTGCTGTGCTGTGCTGTGCTGTGCAAGGGTGCGAATAATATTGGAAATTAGTCAATGCTTTTGGTTCAAATAAAGTATCAATATCAGAACCATCAGCTTCAAGATGAAGAAAACGTTCTTCACGCCCTAAATCTTCTTTGTTCATTCCAGCTTCAAGAACAGCATCTTTAAAGGGAAAGCTAAGTACAACATCATTATTATTGCTTAAAAAGCCTATTCGTTCCTGGCTGGTTGAATAAAGCCCAATTTTGTTGCTGTGGCGTGTATATCTGCCTTTTTTCAGTGAATTATCAGTCATGAAGAATATCCTATTTAGGTGTGGTAAGTGGTTATAGTCGAATTTCTTTACAATCAATCGCTTTAAGTATCTGAAGCATAAAAATAGCCCCAAATGTACCACGATTGATCTTATTGCTAATGTTTTGTGGTGTTTCGGATATACCCATTACTTCAAGTTTTTTGGATAGATCAATAAGACTTATATTTTTTCGGGCAATTTCTGCCTTAATTAAGCCTTTGGCATATTCTTTCCATTCATCGTCACTCACGGTTTGACCTCATAAAAAATTAACGACATAATATGTCGCTATAATATTTTAAATCATTATATTTGATGATGGCTTTGTTGCATAAATAAATTTCATCCCCATACATGTTAGATGAATACAGAATCAAAAAGCCGATACAAAACAACGAACTGGTCTGAGTACAATCAGGCTTTACGTCAACGGGGTGCTTTCACCATTTGGTTTGATCCCCAAATGCAATGGTCTGCAACACCTACTGGAAAAAAAGGACGTCAACCTACCTACACTGATATAGCAATTCAATTTGCCCTCACGATACGAAACCTGTTCCAACTGGCTTTACGCCAAACACAAGGTTTCATTCAAAGCCTTTTTCAAATGGCTCACCTCGACTGGAATGTTCCAGACTTCTCAACATTGAGTCGGCGAGCAGATAAGCTCCAGCCACTTCTACATAAATCAGCAAAAAATCCACAGGAAGACTTGCATATTTTAGTTGATAGCACAGGGATCAAAGTTACAGGTGATGGGGAATGGGTGCGTAAAAAACATGGCGTAAACCAACATCGTCAATGGCTGAAATTACATCTTGCGACAGATGCAAACAGTGGAGAAATACAAGCGGTTGAAGTCACGACCTGCCAATATGGTGATGCTGAAATCCTCCAACCTCTTTTAGATCAAATTGATGAACCCATTGCATCTGTCACGGCTGATGGTGCTTATGACACAGTGAATTGTTATGATGCGATTTTAAAACGGCAAGCAAATGTAATTATCCCTCCTCGTTCCAATGCTGCTTTATGGGCAGAAAATGAAATTGGTAAAGCAAGGAATCATGCAGTACAAGGCTGTTGGGACAAGGGTCAAAAGCAGTGGAAACGAGATATTGGTTATCATCGACGATCCCGAATAGAGGCTAAAATGTTTGCCTTGAAACGACTTGGACAAGGTGTATCTAGTCGATGCTTTAATCGTCAGGTGGTTGACTTGCAAATAAGAGTCGATATTTTGAATAAATTTACTCAACTTGGTACAGCTAAAACGGTGGCTGTTGCATAAATATCTGAAGATTAGAACAACTCTATCTTTCGTCTATTTGTGCAACAAAGCCAATTTAAAGTATTGATTGTCTTCTGGGTCTACACCTATAAACAAAGAAGGTCTAGAATTTTCTAAAATCAAAGCTAACTCTCGATTAGAATTATTTCTAAATCCAACTATTTTCTTAGTTGCTTCCTTAATTTTCTGATATTTTGTTTTTAAAAAATTGTAAGCTTCTAAAGTTGTAAAATAGTCTTCTACTTCATAATTTACAGGGTATAAATCTTCACCTGAATAATCTAAGTCTAACTCCTCAGTGAATGTCTTTACCTGATCTAGCCAGTCCTTTAAATTTAATTCTTTTTGTACAGATTGATCATATCCTTGTGGTAGGACATCCTCATCAACACGTAATAATCTATATGTTTGATCTGCGATGTACAGTATAAAATTTCCATTCTTTTCTAAATGAAGTACAAATAAGAAATCTTCTACTCTCTTCGCTTGAACTCTTTTTCTACCAAAACCTAAATACCCATACTTAGATGCTCCAGCATGGTAGATATCAATATTTGGAAATACTTGCTTTATTTCCATCAATTGTTCCCAAAACCAATTCTTCTGTGATTCCGATAAAAGTGCTACATAATCGTTAATACGAGGCAAGTTAAACTTCTGCTTAAATTTTTCTAATTCCATGAATTCAATAACCTTTAGCTTTATCTATTGTCATCTTGTTTTTTGCTGACTCACCAACACATCATAAATAATATTGGCAAACTGCTTCATTTTGGCTGGATCACTCATCAGCTGTGTCATTTGTTCAGTATGCGCAGTATTACTATCAAGTACCGCATCATCTAAAGCACTATCAAACTCCCCCAACATCGCTTGTTCACGGGTATTGTTTTGAATCTGCTTCATCATTTTGGTGTTTTCAGACATCTTGTCTGCCACGGTGTAGACATAATTAATCATGTCCTGATCTGTCAGCTTATCGGTAATAAAAACATCATTTACACGCTGTAAGATGACCGATAAAAAATCCTCTTGTTTATTTTTTGCTTTTGCCGAACCCAGATCATTGGCTGGTTCTAATTTATGTTCAGTACTATCCGCTTTAAGTTGAATATCCTGTTGACGGATTTTAGAGAGCCGATAATGACTCATTGCCACATTACTCAAATCAATCACATCTTCATCTGCCGCTTGCTCACGTAATAACGGACGCAAAGTACGGGCAAACAAACTGATTTTTTCGAGTTCTTTATCATCATATTCCACAATTTGTGACATAAACTCATAAAAACGACTAAAACTACCTAAATCCTTTTTAAAGATTTCTAGTGCATCACGTGCCTTTTTCGCTTCTGCAAATTCATTTTCAGCATTTGCAATCAACACAGGTTCACCTGTTCGTTTGGTAATTTCCAAACGATTCTTGGTCACGTCATAATCATTGATTGCTTGCGTATAACGTTGCTGCCAACGTTGCATCGCTGGTTTACAGATATTGGCAAGTGCTGCATTAGATTTGTTTTTGCTATAGAAAGCATCAACAAATTGCTCGACTTCAGCCATAAGAAAAATGCGTGCAGCTTTCAACTTTTCAGCAAGGTCATAGACAATATCAGGATTAGAAACATCTGCCAGTTCAGCTGTTTGGTAGTAAGGCTGGAATGCATCCAAGATTTCTTGTGGTTCGTTAAAGAAATCTAGAACAAATGTGCCTGATTCTGCTTTGCCAGGATAGGTTCGGTTTAAACGCGATAAGGTCTGCACGCACTCAACACCACCCAGTTTTTTATCGACGTACATAGCACACAATTTTGGTTGGTCGAAACCTGTTTGAAATTTATTGGCAACGATCATCACCTGAAAGTCATCGCTATCAAATGCCTTACGCATTTCACGCCCTTTCAAATTTGGATTCATATTAGTTTCAGTAAACTTCTGCCCGACCAAATGGCTGCTGTCCGCATCATGATCAGCAAATTCGACTTCACCAGAGAAAGCCACCATCGCTTGGATATTGGCATAGTTTTGCTCTGCCACATATTTATCAAAGGCTTGTTTGTAGCGTATGGCTTCTTTACGTGAACTAGTCACTACCATGGCTTTGGCTTGACCACCTAATAAGCCCATCACATTCTTTTTAAAATGCTCAATAATTACACGCACTTTTTGCGAGATATTGTGGTCATGTAGTCGTACCCATTGATTGAGCTTGATCTTGGCTTTTTTGGCATCGACCTGATCGTCTTTTTCTTCGATCTTTTGTTTGAGCTTATAAATCACTTTGTAGTTGGTATAATTTTTTAAGACATCCAAAATAAAGCCTTCTTCAATCGCTTGGCGCATTGAATAGACATGATAGGCTTCAGGCTTATTGGTCTTGGATGGAGGTAGTTCAGGATTCGGCAAACGCCCAAACAGTTGTAATGTCTTATCTTTTGGTGTTGCCGTAAAGGCGTAGAAACTTAAATTCTCACTCCCTTTACGTGAAGCCATCACCGCATCGAGTACATCTTCTGAAGTCAGCTGATCATCCTCATCACGCTCCTCAAGCATCAGCGTTTCTTTGAGCTGTCGTGCTGTTGAACCACTTTGCGAAGAATGTGCTTCATCTGCAATTACAGCATATTTACGTTCCTTTAAGCTGGTACTGTTTTCAATTGCGCGTAATACATAAGGGAATGTCTGAATAGTAACAATAATAATCGGCTGTGCCATTTCCAATGCTTTTGCCAATTTTTCAGATTTAGAGCCATCGCCCTCTTTATTGTTAATCCGCCCCACCACGCCATCCGCGTGTTCAAACTGATAAATCGTGTCCTGTAACTGTGCGTCGAGAATAGTTCGGTCTGTGACTACAATCACCGAATCAAACATTTTGTTATTGTTGGCATCGTATAAGCTAGACAGTTGATGTGCGGTCCATGCAATTGAATTAGATTTACCAGAACCTGCACTGTGTTGGATCAGATATTTTTGACCTGTGCCTTCTGCTAAGGAGTCTTCGACTAATTTCGTCACGACTTTCCATTGGTGATAACGTGGGAAAATCAGGCTTTCTTTTTTATATTTACGCCCTTCCCAGTCTTCTTTTTCTTCAATCTGTAAGTGAATAAAATTACCAATAATATTCAGTAAGCTGTCTGGGGTTAGAACTTCATTCCACAAATAACCTGTGGCGTATTCATTCACATCTTCAGGCACATCATTGCCTGCACCCTGTTCTTTAGTGCCTTTGTTAAAGGGCAAGAAATAGGTGTTGTCGCCATTAAGATGGGTTGCCATATAGACTTCATACTGACTCACCGCAAAATGCACCAATGCACCACGTTTAAAAGTCAGTAATGGTTCTGGTTTATTGGTTTCAGGGTCTTTTGGCAGGCGTGTTTTTTTGTACTGTGCCATAGCATTTTGCACAGCTTGTTTAAACTCTGACTTGAGTTCCAGCGTTGCCACAGGAAAGCCATTAATAAACAGCACTAAGTCGATGCGCCATTTTTTTGCTTGTTTACCTGTGGCTTCGAGTTCGGCTTTGTTGGCATATGGGCTATACACCAACTCAGGTACAACACGGCAAATATTCTGTTTGTAAATTTCATTGAGTTCAGGGTTTAGACCATGTTCAGGTTTAAACTGGCAAAATGAAAAACGTGTACCACGGGTTTTTAGCCCATGACGTAATACACCCAAAGTCCCATAACTACGAGATTCAATATCGGTGGCATTAATATCCGCCTTTTTAAGCTGCGCCACCACAGTATCTAAAAAATGGCGTTCAGTATCATTGGGGAAAATGCTTTTAAATTTCTGCCATTCTTTGTCTTGAGTGTTTTGTACAAAATCCAGAACATCTTGTTCATATAAGGCTTTTTCACGGTGATAGCCTTGCGGTGAACCGACCTGCCAACCGTGGCTTTGCATTTGCGTAATAATATCTTGTTGAAAATTCGTTTCTAACGTTACATCAGATCTCATTTTTCCCGTCACCCCTTTAAATTCTAAATATTTTTTCTATTTTTTAATCTGCCAGATTGGATAAGTTTGCCAATCTTCAGGAAAGCCCATAAATGCTTTTGATATGTTATTATGCGACAACAAAAGGTCTATCAAACGCTGACGCCATGTATGTTGTAGCGTAATTTTATCCATAAAGTACAGTAGAAAAACCAAGCTATTATACAATTTACGATCTGCCGAAGTCGTTTGATCAAAATTGCACTGCTGCGCCAAGCCCAAAGGTTTGTTTCGAGGTTTCGCAATGGTTTTGGTAAATTTACGATTCCATAGCCGCGAGTGATGTGCACAAGTATTTCGCAAATATACGAGATGCTGTAATAAACCTTCAAATTGCTTTTCATCGCAATCAAAATGACTCGAAATTGCTGCGCGTGTTTGTTTGGGAGCAAGTGACTGATACCATTTGGAAAGCTGACCAAAACTCATCACCTCACAAGTTGCCCAAATCGGTGGTAGCTCTGGATCATCATAAGTACGTTGATAATGCTCGATAAACACTTCATCGGCTCGGTCTATTTCTCCCTCTAACGACTCTAATAGCTTTTCCCATCTACGCAGCGGTTTAAAATATTGCGGATGCATAAATGCATGCGCACCATGCCGATGCGCAAGTTCATAGGCAAATCGGGTTCGAATAGCCACTTCAATCCGTTCGATTGCATCGAGTACCAATAGTCTGAGTTCACGGTCAAAAACATAGATTTCCCACACCTGTTCAAAATGAGTATTTGCTTTAAAATAATGGGGTGAATGGGTCTGTTCAAAGGGTAGCCAATAGGCACCTAAACGGTAATAGTTGACTTGGGCTAAATGAAAAATGGCATTTTTTTCATCAGAAACGACCATACCACGAGATTTTAAAATCTCTAGTTGTTCGGAAAATGTTTTAGGGGATTTATTAAATGCTTTCATATGGCATGACCTGCACATCGAGGTAATTGCCTGCATGTAGAGCTATTATTATGTTTTGGTATAGCAGAAAAAAGTAACCCGACAGTTTGAGGATGCAATTGCTTGCCTAGCCTTGTCGGGTGTTGTTGAGCGTATTGTGCAACTTTGTGCGTTTTTGTGCAATGACTTTTTGTTCGCATTTGCGACCAGATTTGTATAGGAGGAGTAGATAGAGTCATGCACTTAACTCCACATCCGCTTCATTCTTTTGATTCGGATGTTGCCAGTTACGGACATCTATCTTGCCTGTCACGGCGGCTGAGATAAGTGCTGTACGGCGTTCTTGCATGAGTTGAATTGCTGATTCAGCTTTATAAATTAGAGTATTGAACTTATTTTTTTGATATTGAATAAAATTATAAATTTCGTCCTGCTCTAAACAAGGAGGAATGACTGCAATAATCTCATTCAATATACCAATATTAATGACCCCCATAGTCCCCCCTCTAGACAATTGCTCAAACTGTTTAAAGACAGCATCACTTTTAAGATACTCTCTAAAAAAATTAGGATTGAAATTATTAGATACTGTTGCTTTTATTAGACGTGGATTAATAATTCCTTTTTCTGCATTCTCTGGAAATACAGCAATTTTTCCAAATGTACCCACACAGCTAATCAAAATATCTTTTGGGTACACTGCATAACGGTTTAATTCTATGTAGTTTTTCTCTGAAATATAATAGTCCCCAATTTCAAAATCATTAGGAATTACTTGTTCTTGACCGTAAACTTTAAAGCCACTTGGTACATACATATCTTTTGTAATACTCGAACCAAAAGGCCCTGCGATAATATTTATACAGACATATTTAAACCTTGAGACATCCCAATGCTCAGGCACTTCTCCCAACCATTCCACACCTGAATTTTTCATCGGTACATTTGGATTTAAACCTTTTATTACCGCATGACTAATCACTGCTTGGCGTTTTTCTTTCAGCAGTTCAATCAACTTTTCTTGTTTGGCAATAAGGTTGTCTATTTTTGCGGTTTCGTGGTCGAGGAAGTTGATAACTTGCTGAATATCTAGAACTGACTTTGGTAAAGCAATTTTAATATCACCAACTGTGTCAGTATTTAAATTAAGTTGCGTTCCCATTTTACCAAGCCCTTTATACGCTTGTTCGCCTGCAAACACATAAAATAAATATTTATTTGGAATTTTTAGATCAGGAAAATATACAAAACCATCGTGAATGCATGCCTTAATTTTATTAATACATGGTTTGCCTACAGTTCCAGCAATGCTCAAAAATAATTCATTAGGTTCTAATTTTACACTCAAAGAGCTACCTAATTCAGACATAGTTTGTGTAGTCTTTAAAAGATATATATCCGAGGCTGAAACATCTGCAATTCTGACCCAAGCATATTCACCATCCTCATCAAAATATTTGGGATCATCGATTGGTCGTGGACTTGCACCTCTCTTCACGGAACTAAGGTGCTTAATTTTAATAACATCCCATTCTTTAGGCACTTGTTCTAACCACTCAACACCCGAATCTTGATATTCAGCATATTTCTGATACTTTGCCATTACGAATGCACCTCTTGCAGAAGCGCCATAATTTCACGGCTCACCGCATCCAAGTCCGCATCAATCTCCGCCAAATCACGCGGCGGCTCATACACATAAAAATGACGGTTAAACGGAATCTCATAGCCCACAATGCCAATTTCGCCATCCTGAGCATCACGCTTATCGGCATTGATCCACGCATCTGGCACATGTGGTTGTACTTCACGCTTAAAGTAAGACTCAATTAAATTGGTGGTGTTTTGGCTTGGGTCAAGCGCAATATTTTCCGCATCACGCAAGTCACCATCCTGTACAAACTCAACCACTTTGCCTTGGTAGCTAAACTGACCATATAGCGGATTTTCTTTCGCTTTAACAACCTTATTCATCACAGGTTCAGCTTCATGATTTTTCCAAGTCACCGCATCCAAGAACTGCTTTTTCTCTTTGGCTTCGAGTTTAATGCTGGTGTCTTTTAAAGTCTGTTTGAGCAGCTCATCAAAGGCATTAAAGTCATCATGCTGCGCCGTACCAATTTTAGCTTGCAAGGCTTCTGCTTTACGAATTAAGGCCCGTTGTTCTAACCAAAGTTTTGGCTCTAGTACCGTTTTAATGTCTTTTTCTTTGAGTTCGCTAAATTCAGCTTTGATCAATGCACGAATTTCAACGTGTTGATCATCACTCAATTGACCATAGCTTGCTTCAGTCCACTCTTTGCCATAGCTGTCATAGATTTTTTGCATCACCGTATTAAATGGCTTTGGTGCAAAACGTAAACTCGCAATTCGTTCATCAGACAATTGAGCAGATAAACGTAATGGGCGTTCAATGGTGACGCGACGGTAGCCAAATTCATAACTATTAAAAATTTTGCTTGAGAATGGTTTTTGCTGTTCACTTTCACCATCTAAAGTCAGCGTATCTACCGCTTCAAATGCACCATAGTTTTGGGTAATGGTCTTAATTTCTGCATCAGTCAGGTAATTACGCTTTGAGCCAAGCGACTTACGCATTTTCGAACTAAGGCTCGCGGCATTAATTAAATGTACTTTGCCTTTACGCTCAATATCTTTTTTATTACTGAGCACCCAAACATAGGTCGCAATGCCTGTGTTATAGAACATATCAGTTGGTAAGGCGATAATCGCTTCGAGCAAATCCGCTTCTAAAATATAACGGCGGATTTCACTTTCACCACTGCCCGCACTGCCTGTAAACAAAGGCGAACCATTTAAAATGATACCAATTCGACTGCCTTGACCTGTGCTATCCACATCACGCATTTTACTGATCAAATGCATTAAGAATAATAGCGAACCATCAGAGACACGCGGCAAACCTGCACCAAAACGGCCATTAAAGCCCTTTTGTTCATGCTCATCTTTAATCTCTTGTTCGATCTTTTTCCAATCGACACCAAATGGCGGATTTGACAGCATATAGTCAAACTTTTCATAGGCAAGCTGGTCATTAGACAATGTATTCCCTAACTTGATACGACTGACATCTTGCCCTTTAATCAACATATCCGCTTTACAAATGGCGTAGGATTCTGGATTCAATTCCTGACCAAACACACGCATCACTGCTTCTGGATTATGCTCATACACATATTCCGTACCTGATGATAGGAAACCGCCTGTCCCAGCAGTAGGATCATAAATCGTTCGAATCACACCTTCTTTATTAAGGGCATCATCATCTTGGCTAAAAATTAAACCTGTTGTGAGTCGCACAATATCTCGTGGGGTAAAGTGTTCTCCTGCTGTTTCATTTGAACTTTCAGCAAAACGACGAATCAGCTCTTCAAACGCTAAGCCCATATCATGGTTAGAAATCTTCTGTGGACTTAAATCAATTTCAGGTTTTGTAAAATATTGTACTACTTTATACAGTAGATTAGCGTCATCAAGTAAACCAATAAACTCTTCAAATTTAAAGTGTTCAAAGATTTCACGCGCATCTTTTGAAAAGTGTTGAATATAGCTGTTTAAATTAGCTCGAATATCATTCTTACCCAATTTGGTTAAATCAAGCTCAGAGGTATTAAAAAAAGTTAGACCCTCTGTCGCCTTTAGCAACATTTTTTCTTTTGCTTCTTCTGGCAAAGGCATTGCCTTCACTTTTTCATTCGCTTCAAGCACTTTAGCTTTGCTTGGCTCAAAAACACACTCTAAACGACGTAATAAAGTGAATGGTAAAATCACACGTCCGTATTGAGATTGTTTAAAGTCACCACGAAGTAGGTCTGCGACTGACCAAATGAAAGCTGCAATTTGAGAAAAATTGTTATTTGTCATTGAAATATACCGCTTGCTTTACAGCTTGAAACTTAAAATTTATGCGGCTAATTGTGCCTGATTTACAATGGGTTTTACCACCCGTAAAATAAGTTAAAAATTAACTAATTCGTATAAAAATGGGCTTTCTAAGTATTATCGAAGAAAAAGAAATTTATAGCTTTATGCTTGATGATGAACAATGGTCAAGATTAAAAGAGAAATATAAAAATCTAAATATGTATATGCCATGCTGCGATACCAAAGCAATTCCCAAAAAAAATAAATTGGGTACTCAGTTTTTTGCTCACCATCCATCAAGTACATGTGAGTTTAGCTCAGGAGAAAGTCGTGAACATCAACTTTGCAAATACTTGATCCTAAAGCATCTACATGAAAATGGTTGGAAAGTTTTTCCTGAATATCGAGGTCAAACACCTGATGGTGAAATATGGATTGCTGATATTTATGCAGAAAAAGAACAATCAAAAATTGTAATTGAAATTCAATGGTCCTACCAAAGTATAGAAGAAACAGAACGTAGACAAGAAAAGTATAAAGCTTCAGGAATCCGTGCAATTTGGTTCATGCGCACAACTTTAAAAAACAAATGGGATGTAATAGATTATCAAAGTTATGAATTGCCTATCTTTTCAATTTCCTTGGACAAAGAATCTCACCAACTTATTGCAAGTGGTGCTTTTAAAAATTGTGACAGTTTTGATTTAGTAGAAAAAGAATTTATTCAGTTCTTCCAGCACCTTATGAGCGGTGGTATTCAGCACTCATTAAAACCCAACGCTCAAAGATTTTTACAGTTAGGATTGAATCAAGTCAGATGTTGGAAATGTAACCAATTAACCAATACTATTATGGAAATCAACTACTTCATACATTACAAATCAGACTTAACCAAAATAGCTGAATTAACTATCGAACACCTCTCTAATTCTCATAGTGAAATTTTAAATAACCCTAAACTTATGCAAAAATATACATATGGTTTTATTATTAAACGTTTTAGTAAAACACGTGGTACAGCCTATTTATCCAATGGCTGCTTTCATTGTGATGCTTTACAGGGGGCTTTTTTTGCTCACCATGAAAAGGACCCTAATAAAATGAAATATAGTGAATATATAGAGGTAAGATTAGATAAGGATAGTAAGGTTGATGATCTTTGGTACTACCTTTAAATAAGTTAAAGAATTAATTTATATTACTCCAAAAGAGATATCCATTCTCCTTTGCCTGACTATACGCCCAACTTGCAACACTATGTGATCTTTCAATATTTGCAAGAAAACCCAGCTTTGATAACTGCTCTGTAATGAGGTGATCAAAGTTTTGGTTGCGCTCTTGCCATTGGAACAAAAACTCTTCTGACGCCAAGAAATCACTTTTTGCCGAATTGCATTTTTCATCTGCAAGCACAAAATTATGACCTGTATCTGCTGGGTACATTGCCCAAGGTATGAAATGATCCACAGCCCATTTATTTTGTTTAATTGGCTTTTGGCAGTAAAAGCACTTATATGCTTGTAGGTCAACTAGGAACTTCCCTACTTGTCGAAGCTGATTTCGGCTTGGCTCAAACATGAATGTTGCAAGATCAGGTAAACCATCCAGAACCAATAAATTACATTTATTTAATCTGACAAAATCAACCCATTTTTTCTGACATAACTCTTCAATGATTTCGCTAAACTGACGTAAGCAATACATGACATTTGGCAAAAGTATAAGTTGTTTTCGAGAATCTTCTAAACGATATAAAAACTCAACATTTTGACCTTTCAAATTCTGTAGGTAAGTTACAGGCATTTTCTTTACGATATCTGCTACTTTCTTTTTCAATTGTAGCCAGTACACATGATCTCGTCTGGCTAAGGCAAGGGATTTATAACTTTGCTGAGCAGTGTAAATTAAGCTGATAATTCCTGCTTGCTTGCCATTATTCTGTTGTAATAGGAACGGTTCATTTTCATTAAAATGAAATGGTAGAGTCTGTTTCCAATATAAATCTATGAATTTCTCTGCAATATCCAGATAGTCTAACGTTAAGCTTTCCCCAGTATCATCTCCTTGCTCAATCGCTAAGCGAGAAAGACTCATCAACAAAGCAAATTTATAAGTGGAAGAAAAACTTCCTGAATGTAAAATTTGCTGGATCTGTTTCAGAAACTTGAGTTGCTGCTGTGGTGTAGGTATGGATACTGACATTATTTATTCAAATTCGTTTTTGAAATACGATATTGAGCCAATCTTCATTATGATTGGGACGTTTATCAATCGTAATCCATTGTTGTAACAGTAAAATATTATCAAATTTTTTTAATAAACTCTGTGTTTGTGATTCATCCATATCGGTAAATTGTCTTCCATCCTTGTAACGGTCCCCCGCACCATATTTAAATGACATATAGCAGATACCATTCACTTTTAATGCTTTCAGTATTTTTTCCAGTACCTCCGGCAAACGTTTTCTTTCACAATGTAATAGTGAAGCACATGCCCAAATACCATCATACTTATTTAGCTCAGACAACTCATAGAAGCTTTCAAAACGTACGTTGATTCCTGTCAATTGACATGCTTTATCAACCAGTTCTTTTGAATAATCTGTTGCTGCAACCTGATAACCTTTATTATTAAAAGCTAAGGTATCTCTACCTGAACCACAACCTAAATCAAGTATAAAAGCCTTATCTGGTAGGTAACGTAAAAATGGTTGGTATAGACTCTCCATATCTACCCTAATTGTAGACTCAAAGAACCCCAGTGCATTTATATCGTAATAATCTAAAGTTTGTTTCATTAATATCATGAATAGTTTTTCTCAATTCTATCAAAAAAATAAGGGAGCAAAAGCTCCCATTATTCTCATTCTTCCATCTTAGACTTAATCCTTTGATGGATTTCCCAAGCAGACCAACCGAAATGCATCTCTTTTAACCGTATCGGCTGAGGAAATGTCGGATCATAATATCTTGAATTTTTTTTAATCGCCTCTACCCTCTTTTATCTTTCAATAACTTTTGATTCAATCCATGCATTTACTTCCCTAGCTATCCATCCCACGCGGTTTGCTGATAATTTGATTTGCTTTGGGAATGTAGAATCATAACTAACGTTTTTAGGATCTAGCATATTGTAAATAGTAGCCCGACCTAACCGCGTAATTTGCATGACATCTTTCAAGTTTAGTATCTGATTCATCTGAAAAGTTTGACCTGTGATCGACGCATTCATGATGTTTTCTCCTAATCATTGATGCGAGCGCGTATTCGCTCAGATGATAGGTCAGTCCAATAAAATTTTACGCAGTCCAATGTTGTCTAAGCCCTGCTAGTTCAAAGCCTGTACTGACTGCTGTAACCCTTTCTGGATATCCTGCATATGGTTCAGGTCATGGAGTTGTTGAGATGATTCTTGTTTGGATTCCTCCGTATAAAACTCCTCAACAATATCCAAGCCCTCTTCACCTCCCACCTCAAAGCTGGCATTGCCATAGCCCTGCCTTGCTACATGATCTAATACTTCTTGATAAAACCCTGCTGATTTGCTCTGTTCATTGATCTGTTTGGCAGAGCTAATCGCATCTTTCAGGTTTGTGCCATCTCGTAGGGTTAAATCCACATAGTAAATCGGGGTACGGTAGCTTTGGGTGGTGCTTTTGCCTCTTAGCGTTAGTTGCAGTGGTAGGCATGACAACAGGTCACCCGATGCTGCATGATAGTAACGCAGCCGAGCTGCCAAAGTGCGGATGCTGTTAAAGCCAGTGGTTCTAAAGATGAATGTGCCAAACTCATCCGATTCATCCAGATTGACGTAAAGCCGTCCGTAGGGTTTGCACAGCCCACCTTGCGCCAGTGGACATAAATCAGGTGATGGGCATGGATGTTGTTCAATGCCATTTTGCCCAAGACGCTGACAGCTTTCTCCATTGCCTGAGCAGATTAAGCGTCCAGTCTGGCGGTCAAACAGGCTGTACTCTGCTCTTAAATTCAATTCAGGATCATTAAAGATCATACGGACTGGAATGGTTCTGAGTTTCTGATTTTGTGCCTTGGCACGTAACTGTTCATCTAATGGATGTCTAATCCATCCGTCTTTCCCTTGAATTTGACTAGTAATGGTAAATTGATCATCTTTTTCAGGGACACGCTTACCATTCTTTTCGACAATCTTGCCGATACTAATACGACCCAGTACGGGTGGTGTAATTGCTAAACCTTTAATCATAATGAATTCCTTTAAATAAAAAATGGACATAAAAAATCCCACACCTGCTGGGGTATGGGATCGATTGGTTTTAGTTTGGTAGTGTTAGGTAGTAAATGTGGATAAAGAATGAGTTATCCACCATTCGGATAAATCTGAAAACGCCGTGTACCTACTTTGGTTTGTGGGAACTGCTGTAGATATTCAGGGTATTGTTTCAATAAAGCCTTAGTGTCTAAGCTGATAGAGTCTTGTGATTTCTTCCATGTCACTGAGCCACCTGTAAACACAGCTCGCTCGGCATCTTTCATCAACATTTGTATTTGATGTTTGAGTTCATCGAAATACTGTTGGTGTTGCTCAAGTCTATGTCGCTCTTCTAAAAGCTGGTTAAAGAGGTAGTTGGCCTGTTCGTTTTGAGTCAGGTCTTCTACGGTTAATGGGATTTGCTCTGGATAAAGTTGTTGTAAAGCTTTGGCAGCAGATTCCGAGGCATCGACACTCGGTGGAATACCCGATTCAACACATTGCCAGAAGTGACGTTCGGCATTGATGATGTGTTGAATCACCGTTTCATTACGGGTCACTTTATAGATTTTGGTTTCATGTCCACAGATCAGCGCACAGATATGTGCCGCTTGTTTGCCAGTCACTGCCAGTTGATGTTGTACCTGACACAACACATATAAAGGCACGCCATCTCGCCAAAGTTTTGCACCATACTCTCCGACGGTTTTACACTCTAATATTTGAACTTCATCGCTACCAACAACGACATAATCCAAATTCGCCAACATAAAGTGTTTGTCTTCATCGGGGTGTTGTAGCACGGCATTGACACGACGCACTTTATGATTGGTATGCATACTGTAGTATTCAGCCACCAAAGGTTCAAGCTGTTTCCCCCAATACAACGGTGCATAGCCTGCACTTTCATCTTCGATGTTTTGCTGCATGCGTCCTGTTTTAATCATCCATAATTCGAGCATCGACATATAGGGATTGAGACCACAGGTCGTTGCAGCATCACTGCTGCCAATCCCTTGCTTTCTGACTTCAAGCCATTGCTGGTAATTGAGTTGCTTGGTGTTAGCTAAGCGTTTAGCAACTGGTGTTCTGCTTTTGCGAGGCTGTTTAGTTTGAGCTGGATTGGATGAATGACGTTTACTTCGGGTGCCTACTTCGACCTGTTGGGTTGGTGGGTTTTGGTTTGGATTAAGCTGAGGTACATAAGGCAATAAGGGTGGATGGTTTAAACTGTTCTGAATATGGGTATGACTCTGCATGGTGTATTGATCCTATCGTTATGAAATATGTAAAAGCTGAATTTTGGGCATAAAAAAAAGCCACATCTGAGGAATGTGGCGAAGGGTGTTATTGCTTAGGCTAATATAGCTTGCTTAACTGAAACTGAATTTATGCCACCATTCTGAGTGCTTGTTCTAAGCCGCGTTGTTTAATCGCAGCCCCCGCTCCGAACCATGCTGAATCGAGTCGATGATCGGTACTCATCGCTCGTCTTTCGTGGTCAGTGAATTCCGTGATTGCGCACAGTAAACCATAGGCTGTGTCTTTGGCTGAACTGAGTTCAGCCCCTCGTCCATGTCCATTAAACATAGTCATGACTTTTGACATCGCACGTCCATTCGGTTCTGTT
The DNA here is from genome assembly GCF_003323815.1 of Acinetobacter haemolyticus. Lineage (NCBI taxonomy): Bacteria > Pseudomonadati > Pseudomonadota > Gammaproteobacteria > Moraxellales > Moraxellaceae > Acinetobacter > Acinetobacter haemolyticus. The sequence goes on along the minus strand of NZ_CP030880.1, from coordinate 1,212,467 downwards.
TTATTGTCGGCTTTTGATGAGTTTGTTTGATTCGGCATGGCTGCATTTCGATAAAACTGAATAATGCTTTCATCCTGTTCAGCGATACTCAGATTAGTGTTGTTAAATACAGCATCAAAGTAAGCAGCTGCTTCTTGTTGCGTTACTTTACGTTGACTGAGCTGCTTCATTTCATACATGTGTTCATCCCATGCTCTGACTGATACACCCAACTGTTGTTTGACTTTATCCGCATCGAAACGAGTGCTGTGCGGGACTTTGACCACACCTGTGTTGTTCGATCCAGCGTTTTGTGCTTTGAGTGCAATGGCTAAGGTGTTATTACAGACCACACGAATAGAGGTGAATTGTGCGGTAGTCGCCAAGGTACCATCACACGCCGTCGCTAAAAGAATGTAGCCATTACTGACATCTTTGCCTTTCAGTGCTGAGGTCTGTCCAGTTTTGGCTAATGCCCAGAATTTCTTCCCGCCTTTGAGCACCCCAGCAGTTTCCAGCTCAAAGCCTGATTGTTCAGTCAGGTCACGATAAAACTCTAAAATGTCTTTGGGTTGTACTTCTTGAAAGCGTTGACTGACCACCGATAAAGGTGCATGGGTATCAGAACGATACAGCACCCTTTGTTCTTCAAAAGGTAAGATGATGTTTTGTCCGCGTTGGTTTTTCGCCATGTAACTGACATCAGAGGATTCGATACGCCAATCCATACCTGCTTGTTGTGCCCAGACTTCGATGGGTTGATTGGGTGTGAGTTGATTCCCCAACCCATGCCAAGGGGTTTGACCCGTGAATGCCATTGTTTCAACTAAATGTGCCATGAGCAGAATTCCTCTATAAAAATAAAGATGTGATGTTTAAAACTTAAAATGCAGTGTGCTTAGGGGTGTTAGAGCTAGGATTGTTGCAGCTCGGGTTGTTGCAGCTAGCGTTGATACAGAGATGAATGCGGTAATTCTTTAATCAGCCACTGCAAAGCTTTGTCCGCAATGCAAACATTGGTAATGTTGAGCCGCGTGGTAATGTCGATAAAAGTAATGTTGACTGACCAAGATCAATACGCCCCCTGCAACTACGCCAATCAATCCACCGACATAGGGGGGAATGCCCGCACTTCTTGCCAACTTTATTCCGAGTACAGCCATCGTGAAGGGTGAGAAATTTTCTAGGATTTTTTCAAAATATTGAGGGCCATGCGCTTGTGTGGCTTTCAAGATCACTTGATCTGAATGGCAATAAGGACAATGTACGGGATTCATCATGAGTGTCCTCGCAGTGAGTAAAGTGATGACAAGCATTCTCTGTAGACATAAAAAAACCATGCCCAACATGGGCATGGTTGTTTGCTTGCTTTTGCGCTATACAGTGATACTCGTCCTGAGTTTTGCCGTGTTATTTAAAGCGATAACTTGCTGCACCTTGATCTGTTTCAATATCAACTTTCACAATCGATTCGTAAGAGCAGTTTAAATATAACTCTAAGGCTTGGCCCATTTGGAAATGTGCTGGTAATTGAATGGGATTACGGTAGCGTGCGGTATATCCACAACGTCCATTATTCACATCCACTTTATTCAGTGTGATTGGATTTGCATCGAGTGAACGGATGGTGAGGATCACATAAGTCCGATCGTATAATCCGCCTGGGCTATATTCCGTATTGAGCGTAACTTCCATTCGTTCAGGATTAAATTCAGTACCACATCCCGATAAGCTCAAAGGAAGTATGAGTAGTACAGGCAATAGGAAAGTCTTCAATCTATTCATCATTATTTTATCCTCTATTTGATAAGGCTTGATTTGTGTTTGGACAGTCGTCAGCGGTTTATTGCGTTCGCTTGGTGCTGGTTGTTCAAATAGGTAATATGTATCTGAAATTTCTTTATATTGATTTTCCGTCAAAATGACGCTAGCAGTGCTTCTAAACAACTGCGTGCTTGATTGATCTGCTGCGCCTGTTGTTCAATCAATTGCCTCACTGCTGGAGGTAATTGTTGGTATTGGTCAGGATGGAAGTCAGCCATCTTACGACGGTAGGCAAGCGTGAGGCTTGGTCGATCTAATTGTTCAGGGGTGATATCAAGTAACTCACAGGCGGCGAGTTGTACGGGTGTCAGCTGATGGATCGGTATGGAAGATTGAGGAGCATGCTGCTTAGCTTGGGTATCTGTATATGCAGGATACTTGGTCAGTATGGCGAATGCTGTTTGTTGCTCAACATTCAATGCTGTACTGATCTGAAAGAAATGGCTGCGTGTTGTTTCAGCGTCAAAGTTTCTTTTATTCATTAACACCAATACTTCTTCGAGCAAAGCAAGGCTTAACGAAGGAGGTAGGCTGTGCTGAATCAGTGTGATTTCATCCAAGATATCAAAAAAGTCGAATGGATGATTCTGTTGCATCATCTGTTTGAGAAACTGTTGGTCATTGGGATGAACCAAGTCTCGGTCAAACAATTGTGTCATCAAAGTTCTTGTGGATTGGCTCCACTCTCCTCTCCACCCCAACAATAGGTAGGCATAGAGCTTCATGATCGGTTGTAGATTGGCAATGGTGTCTTGGCTTTGAGTCTGCTGCTGATTCTCATGTATAAAGTCTGAGGAATTCTTCTGCGTTTGAGCTTTAGCGAAGGCACAATACTGATTGAGGAAATCGGCCAAGAGGCGTATTCCTGCTTTTTCAGGTTGAGCCAAGCTGACTTTGACTGTGCCATTGATCACCAGGTGTTTGCTGAGCAGTCCCATCGAATAGCCAACCGAGCTAATCGATTTCAAGGGATAGGCATTTGCACTGGCAAAGGCTTCTTTGAAGTAGATGCCTTGATCGGTTAAGCACAAGCCATTTTTTCCCTGTCCAAAGACGGTTTCATCGACTAAGACCAAGACTTCTTCTGCTTGGGTTTGTGCAGGTAAATAACTCATCGCACCCAGAATCTTATTCATGGGAATCTGTGGAGCGACATAAATGTTTGGGTCAGCTTGCAGTAAAGCCAACTGAGCAAACTGTTGTTTAAACTGATTAAAGTCCATCATCGATTTTTCACTCTTGTTCCCATGAAGGCCTGATCAAAATATAAATTTCAGTAATTGAAACGGCCACATGATGGCGCGTCCAAAAAGGTAGGCTGCGATTGGTCCACTGTCTTCAATCCGCCAAAGCAGATAAAACCAATACAGCACCGCAATACTGAGATAAGAGATCACTATTTCTTTATTCATGTTTTTTTCTTCGCTTTATCTTTGTTTTAACTATTCATTCGGTGCGATCAGTTGCCAACCAATATCGGAATCGAAGGGCCGTAGATAGATCGTTTGCTCTTGGATAAACGATTGCTTATATTCATCGTCAAAGCGTTCAACATGCACTTGGCAACTGTAGAGGTCATATTTGGAACTAGTGCCTGTCTGCCCTGCAAATAAATTACCGACTTGGCATTGTTGTAACTTGATCTGTATCACCGACTGATCTTGGGCATGCAATAACTGAAGTATGGCATTTGCTTTAGGAATTTCCCGCGCTGCATCTTGTACTCCACAACCCGTTAAACTCCCCAGCAATAACAAGCTGCTGACGACTCCAGTGCTGATACGAGACTTGAGTTGAAATGGTTTGAACATTTTATAGTGCTCCCTCAGTTTCACTCGATGCAGCCTCTAAACTCAGTTGAGTGAGTTCTTCTTCTGTTGGTGGTCTAGATTCCAAGATGGGTTCTGGGGCTTGTTGCTCAGGGTTTCGGTAGTTTTTTAGGCCAAATTGAAACGGTAGTTTTTGTTGAAGTGGATATGGCTGTTTGGAATTGAGACTTTGATTAGATTCATCTGCAATTAATGGACGGGTGCTTAAATACAGTTGTGAGGGATTGATGGTAGCTAAGCGTAGGTAGCGGTCATCATTGTTGTTGTGTTGATAGAGGATGACTTGATCGATGCGGAGTTGTCCTTGTTGCACACTGAAGATAAAGCCCAGATAGTTTCGTTTATCTCGTTCATCTCTCAAATTGCCGAGTATGATTTCGGCATCCTTCACTGAGGCACTAAAGATCAGATTTAAGGTCGAGACCACTGAGGAATAATAATCCGCTGTGGTGGTGGATGAGGCTTGGATGTGCATCACTTGACGATCTACATCATATTGCGCTGAATCTTCCGCTGTGGGACTCAGTACATTGATTGGGATCGGTGCAGCCAAGTAATTTAAGGCATCTTCGAGTCGCCCTAAGTCGACGTTGACCTGAGCCGTGAGTTTTTTATGTTTAGCATTTTCAGCGTCTAGGCGTTTTTGGTACTGCTCCGTGGTTTCAAACTCACCTTTGCCTTGCCCTTCAACAGGAGTTTTAAGAAAACGAGCATGGTTAATCACGAGATCATTCGCACTGGCAAACAGGTCATTGTTTAGAAATTCCTGTAAGGATTGCTGTCCTGGTTTTTCTACTCCCAGCACCAAGATTTGATTTGCTTTGAGTTGGAGTTTGTCTCGGAACTGTTGCAGCGCAGATCGATTGCCTTCTTGAGCATGCAGATAATCGCGGAAACCTGAAACATCAGCTTCGGCTAGTTGTTGTTTTAAAAATGGTTGTAGAAATTTGGCCTCGACCAGAACAGGTCGATGTGTTGGTTCAAGTCGTTGGCTGAGTGCTGCATTTTCGTCAGGGCGTAAAACTTCAGTGGAAGCATTTTTATTTCCACAGCCGATCAGTAAAAATGATCCGAGCACACAGACAAACAGAGGATGGAGATCCTTCATTTGTTTACCCCAGATAAAATTATTGTTTTATGTATGCTGTTATTGGTTTAGTGATGACAAAGCCATACACAACACTGGGGTAGATTCAAATCAGGAAATTTTAAAAATTGTAGACGCATGAGGCGACTCCTTTGTTTATTAAAGAAGTTCTACCGAATCACTGTCAATTGATTATGGTGGTAGAACGAAAGAGGGTTGACAGACTGGTAAACAAAGAAACCAGCACGCGCAAGCGCGTCCCCCTAACGTCCTACCATAAAGAGAAAGGGGGACGAACGGGTTCACAGCACATAAAAGAGTACTTTTATCTACTGTCTTTGTTATTTCGAGTCTGTCAAAACCCGCTAGCAATGTAGGCCAGCATCGAAAGGATAGCCCCCACTCTGTCTGCCGTCAAGCAGACAAAGAGGAGCAAATGGATTGGTGTAGAATTGATAAGCAAGGTATCGCAGGATTCTGGTATTTTTATAAATTATAACTTTTGATTGGCTTACCCAAAAATTGTTGAAATTTCCTTGGACGCACCCTTAAACGGGTTGCTTTGTCACCAACATTATAAAATTCACTATTAGTCATGCCATTTAGATCGTCACAAGCATCCTCCATGTCCTCAAACATCGCTAAAAAATCATCACTCCGTTCTTCCCAAGGTAAATCAGAATCTACATCCAGTACCAAGCCGTAGTTGTTAGTCGCATCTAGCCATTGTTGTTTCAACTGCTGATACAAGCCATCACCACGATTAAGTAAACGTTCATTAAAGCTAAGGAAATAGGCACATACATACTGATTCTTTTCAGGGACACGGAATACTTTGCGATAAAAATACAGACATCCCATTTTGACCAATACGTTTCTCTCAACTTTTCTTTCAAATTCTTTTATGTGTTTAGCAAGGTCAAAGATTGAAGCGAAAGGATGATAATCCGCTTGATAGGTGCAATATAGTCGTACCGTATTAAGGTGGTGTTGATATTTAGTCACTTCCTCATACTGCATTCTATATTTACGAATATGTTTATCATGTTCTTCTTTTTCTTTCTTAATGCTTTCAAAGAAGTTGACACTAGCAAAAAGATCACACAACTTTTTTAGTAGTAAATCGATAAATTGTTTGACCTGCTCTACATCATCAATTTCTAAATACATCAACTGAAGATCATAAAGGGTGCATTGATAACAATAAAGAAAGGCTGAAATCCAAAGATCAAACTCGAGCTCACGAAACAGCATCAATGGCTTCCAGTCAGGTAGGGTTTTTATAAATAACTCTTGCCAATACTGCATATCTAATTCAGATCTTCGAAAACGGACTTGTTGATAAAGAGCTAAAAGATTTTGTTCGAGTTGTGGAGCATATTCATGCTCAATCTTTGAGATATTCATTGCAAAAATTCCTATGCTGTTTTAATTGCATAGGAAGGTGTTTGACATATTTTTTTATTCTTTCTTGATCAGCTCCATACCAATTTTAGTCACTAGATGTAACTTACTTCACCTTGTTGGTTCTAAAGTGGCTACAAGCATACGCTTCAAAACCATATGACTTAATGCGCAGATATTGATTTTCACAATCTGTGCCAATCTTAGTCAGATAAGGAGCCACATAATTCATCAATATTTTTACGCGTTCAGTATCTTTGCGATCAATAACCTGACCATTGATGTAATGTTGCATAGGATAACGAATATTCTTTTTATTTTGGACAGATAAATAACCATTACCCTCTGTAATCTGATGCCAGATTTTTGTAGCAGCTTGATGGAATCTATAGGGTGTTTGTAGATGCTTACCATCTAGGATTACCATAAAATGAATATGGAAATGTCCGTATTTCTTTCCTTGTTCAACAACTCTAGCGTAGAACAAAATCTCTAAATCAACTTTGTTTCGATCTACCTCTGTCAAAACATAATGCTCAGGCTTATTTATCTCTTTTACAAATCGCTCAAGGTGAATTCTGAGTTCAACACTACTCACTGAATATGCATAATTTTCACGATAGTACAACTCAAAACGAAACGGTAACAACCTGGACTTACGCGCTGAGAGTTGCTTTAGTTTCTCTGATATATCTCTCTCCCTTACTTTTGCCTGATACTTGCGATCTGATCTAATACGACTGTAAGAAAGCGATAATAACTTCTTAGCAAAGTTCAAAGTTATCATCAAAATGACAGTAAGTGGAATTTGCAAAAGAACATTATTTTGGTTAAGTTCAGGATATTGTTCAAAATACTCGGTTACGCATTTAAAAAACAATGAAATACGAGGGCAATATTCTCGATCAGGCAAATTCAGCAACCAGACCCACTTTTGCCTCTGCCCAATAATCTCTTGGAGCCACATGGAACTAAAAAGGAAGTCTACAAAATCCTTGTCGGTCCAACTTTTGACAACACGTCGAGATAAGTCCTTCTCAAAGTTGCAAATTAAATAATCGAAGCCAAAAGAAACTTCAGATTCAGAATAACTATGATTCAACACTATACTCTCCTATAACACTTTCAAGTCATAGGAAAGATACTTCTGTATTTTTTTATATTCTTATTGGAAACTTAGTACACTACCTAGGAACTATCTCATCCATCAAGCAGTCTAGTAACTATATTTTTCATTAAGATCTTTTATGATATGTAATATTTATTTTATATATCATAAATATATACACCATATGCAATATACAAAATACGTGTTTATTTAGGGCTTTACCCCTATACTATGTTCAAATTGCCAACTCTGAATTGAATTTTTTTAGCTGAGATTTTTGTACTTTCTTTCGTTTTTTGTAACTCGCAGATCCCTTAATTGCTCTTTTGCTATATTCATCAAGAGTCGACTTCAAGTACAAAGGCTTTTGGCTCACATAATGGAACCATGCTAAAATTGAAATTTTTTCCTCTCCTTGCAATGGCTCAGATCTAAGCCTTTTTATGATGAGCGTAGAAAACCTATCTTCTGTTAATGTTAATTCAACTTGATCGTTACTCTCCATTTTTTTGTTGTTATATTTTTCGCATACGAATGTCAACTTAGACTGAAAATGTTTAATGAAATCCATTTCTGTAGCAATATCCCTTTTAGAAATTGAAAAGAGAAGTGTTATTTTTGCTGATTTGATATGAGAAGAATAGCCAAGCATATCCCAACAACCAATATAAGCAAGTATCTCTATAGCTGTATCTTTGTTCAATTTATCAATTACAGTTTTAAAAATTCCGTCAATATCCTTAAAATTTGATGCAAAATTAGCGCATTGTACTTCAACAGAAATAAAGATATTCGCTCCAGTAAATGCTTTTTTTTGCGTCCAATAGGCGTGATACTGACTTTTTGCTCTGCGTGCTTGCTCTAAATTTGACTCAATCAGTCCTCTTAGAGTTTTTGCTTTTTTAGCACTTTCTTCTAAACTTTGGATATAAAGTCTTATACTAGAAAGAATTTGTTTTTTAAACTCAAGATTTTGAACTTGTCTTAAGCTATATTCTAGATGATTAGTAAAATCACTGAGTGAACCATCAAGTATTTTTCGGATATCAGCACAAAACCTAACCAACTGCTCATCAGAATACTTAATAAACTCCTGAAATTTAAGCTCATTTTCAATATTGCTTAAAGCGATATAAGCAATTAATAAATATGGATTAAAAACTAAACCGAACTTAGCAAATAAGATTTCAAAAAGTCTTTTTTTATTCAGGACTTTCTTAAAAATTATTGTATACAACTGTTTTAAGTCGCCACTAGGATAAAAAGTCTTTGAGTTTACAGATGATTTTTCAGGATTTAATGGCAATTCTTTCCATTTTGCTAGCAAGTAAACAAATACTTCAGCCTCTGCGAGAAATTGCCATACTGGTTTTTCAATCTCAGGGTACCGTTCTAGCAAATTCTCATACATGAATTCAATATTTCTTATATGCTTCTCTTCAACTTTTCTTAACTGGATTTGTTTAAAATATTTCAACAAACCAAATTCAAACTTTTCAGCGATAGGTTCTATTCGCTTTCTTAATTTTTTGGAAGCTTTTGATTGCGATTTTTCAACTTTTGGCTCAATTGGAAGTTGCTCATTGTGAAAATGATAGAAATAATTACATTCAACGCCAGCTATAAAAAATTCAAACAACTTTGAAGAGTTGACAACATAATTTAAAGTTGTTCTTATAAATAAATTATATTTATCAGTATTTTTTTCAATAACACCAGTAGTGATATTTCCTGAGATATGTTTGCAACAAGGTGTATAATCCAAATATCTATACTGATCAGTGTTATAAATTGAACACTCATTTCCATAATTTAGTCGAGTTGTTTGTTCCCAACGTTCAAGTTTTGAAAATGTAGATTGCCATATGTTTTGTATTCCATCGACCAAACTCACCATAGATTCTGTCTTGTGATTTTTAAAAACGAATATACCAAAAACGGTAAAATCATAATTTGAACTAAAATCAAGTTTTAAAAAACTTGTAAGTATCCGTTTATCATGCTGAAGCTCCTTTACAAAAATATTTAAATGATTTAAGGCTCTATTCTTAGACCATTCCAGATGTTTATCATTTATTTTTTTTGGGTCTATTTCTGGATCTAAATGATATCCAAGCTTTAAACATACAACCTTTATTTTATTTGAATTAATGAAACATTCATCAATTTTTTTCTGGTAGTATTCGAGGCGCTGATAAATTTTCAACCAATAATTATCTTCCATAGGTGGAAAATTATCTAACCAGTTTGTAATAAATATATCGATTTTCTCTTCAACATCTCCTTGATGTAAGAAAATTTTCGAATGAATAAAATCAATGGAATAAAAATATTGTTGCCAGATTTTAGGTAAAAAAATGAGGGCGTTTAATCTTGAATTATTTGGGTTAAACGCATGAGCTATATATCTTAGTTCGCTTTTAGTGTACGGGTTTTCTGATAATGGTTTTTTTACATTTTCGTTGATGTAATTAAGTTGATTCGAATAATTCCCTCCTATACGAAGTAAATAATTCACAAATTTTACTAAAAATTTCTTTCTATTTTCTGGAATATCTTCACCAAACTGTCGTCGTAAAGAAAGTTCATAAAATGCTTCGATTGCATAAATAATTTGAGAATTTCCTGTACTCGGATTCAGATAAAGAAATATTCTTAAGATATCAGAGATATCGTTGATACGTTGATCGACATTAATTTTTGTAACTTCCATGCCAAAAATTCCTAATTTTTTCTATACTATTGGTAGAATATACATGTCCTCTCTAACAAAAACACATCTATTTTCACTTTGTCATAATTTTTTATATAAAAAACTCTTATCATCAGAAACTACAAGTAAACTATTTTCATTAACAAATAATAATTATTATCAAATTATTTGATCTCTAAATTTTCTTATTCTTGTAGAATTTCAGTGAAAAGATGAAGTATCCCATTTGCATTAATTTTTTCAATATTATTACTTTCATTTTCACGTTTTTATAGATATTTTTAACTTTATGAATAGTACATATAGACACATTACAATTCGGTATAATTAGAATTAATTTCCAAATTATCAACAAGTAAATCTTGGAAATCACGCTCATAATTAATAATCCAAAATAAAATCTCTTTGATTAATTTAAAAACCTTAAATCCAACCTAAATAGATAAATCACTAAACAAAGTTTATTATTAATTAATAGACTTCTTGCAAAAATCAAAAAACGATCAACGTTTTGTTTGTTTTTTATCCACATTAAAAAGTCATGTTCTACTATCATGAGTACATGAAATATGAAAAAGTAAAGATGCTATCAAATAGTCAGTTTAAACGACTGATTGGAATACAACCCTCAACCTTTTTAGAAATGCTTGAAGTATTAGAGTCAAGCCAAGTCAATACTCAACGAGGTAGACCTTCGAGTCTTTCACTTGAAGACCAACTGTTAATGACGCTAAGTTATTGGCGTGAATATCGCACGCTCTTTCATGTTGCTATGAGTTATGGAATCCACGAATCAACTGCGTCCAGAATTATTCATAAAATAGAAAATATTTTAATAAAATCTGATAAATTTCATTTACCTAAGAAACTACCGCATGGTGCAGGGATAGATTGGAATGTTGTTATTGTCGATGCAACTGAAATGACAATTGAGCGTCCAAAAAAAACAGAAAAGATTCTACAGCGGTAAGAAAAAACGACATACGATCAAAGCTCAACTCATCATTCATTATGAAACGATGCAGATTATTTCATTAGGTCTTACACATGGGAGTACACATGATTTCCAGTTGTTTAAGGCTCAACGTAAAAAGCAGAGATATCAAGCCTTTATGCTGATTGATAAAGGTTATTTAGGTTTAAATCGTTTGGGGATAAAATGCCTGATGCCATTCAAGGTAAGTAAAAAGAAGCCGTTAACTTTATTACAGAAGCAAATAAATCGGGAAATTAGTAAACGTCGTATTCGAATTGAACACGTCAATGGAAAATTAAAGACCTTTAGAATTCTGGCTACACGTTATCGAAATAGGCGTAAACGCATGGGTTTACGTCTGAATTTAATTGCTGCAATTTACAACATGGAGTTGGTTAAAAAATGATTTTTGCAAGAGGTCTAATACTAGCTTCTAATTAAAAGATTTTACTAGTGTCAACAGAGATCTAATTAGGTTGCTAATATTTTTTTAATTTTTCCAAATAATCACTCCATTTTTGCAACCAAATAGCGCATTCATTTTCATAAGTATGCAAATTATAAGTACCTTCTATACCTTTTTTTGAATGACCTAGAACGGCTTCAGCAACATCAGTTGGACAGCCTAATCTTGATAGATTTGTTCGTAAAGTTCTTCTTAAATCATGAGGATTCCAATCCTCCATTTCTTTTGGCCATAACTGTTGTGGTTGTAAATTATGATTTTTAGCTCGCCCCTCTCCTTTTAATTTCCACTTAGCTTCAGTTAAAGTTTTCTGTGCAATTGGTTTTCCAGTCCTAAATGAAGGAAACAAATAAATACTGTTTAGACTAGGTAACCCTTTAAGATGAGCTACACATTGCTTTGATAACTGCACAAAACGTTCAGAACCATTTTTTGTCCCCTTTAAATGCCAAGTTGCCTTTTCAAAATCGATGTCCTTCCACTCAGCAGAACAAATCTCACCTGTACGTGCACCAGTCCAAAGGGCTATCATCAATATACTTTTATGATGTTTTGAAAATCCTGATTCTGGCAGCCATGTTAAAACATGCTTTAATTCCGATTCAGAAAGTACGCGAGTACGCTTATTTGAAGTGAGTTTCATTCTGGTTTGTTTCAAACTCGATTTAGCGAGCAAAGCTGGATTAGCAAAATGCTCAGTGAAATAATCCAAACCAATTGCATAATCATAAGCTGCTATTAGTTCTGATAGTACTCGCCCTGCTTGAACTTGTGCACCTCGATCTATGATTTTCTTTATAAACTCAACAATATCTTTTCTTACAATGCTATCGGCTTGTCTATCACCGAACACTCTTACAGCATCTACATACAAGGTTCTTCTAGTTTCATGTTGTCCTTTTGAATTACGAGTACCTCTTATAATTTTTTTCACACCAGTTCGTTGGTCAACAATCACCCGATCATCAATTACCTCAGTCAAATAAAGATCAACAACTTCCTTAAGAGTCAAAATCTTAGGTGCAAGCTCAATATTTTGTTTATTTTTTTTGATTTCAAGCTTTTCTTCTTTCTTTTCTGAAGCAGGACAAACACCTTGCGATCTCAATAATTTTAAACGCTGAAGTTCAATTCTTGCCTCAGCCAAAGACATATTCGGATAATTACCTAATGTAATTTTTTTTAAAGAATTATCAATTGGACTTCTATACCTATATACAAAACTTTTTAGCCCAGTTTTCCCACAGACTACCCTCAAACCCAAATATTCTCCAATATCACTTTTATCAGGATCTCCAATTTTCATCTTATCAATTGCACGTGCTGACAATGCAACTTTCTTTTTGTTGTTAATTTCCTCATTCATTTTAGGAATCCTTTTTGTCAATCAAGCTCAATTTGTTAAGATGGCAACCGTGAGAGTATGTTCAAAACTCTCACACACTGTTGACTCAATTTTGACATAAAAAAAGGTACACTAAAAGGTATACTTTTTTCTTAGATTAAGTCAGATTTACATAGATGTTGTTAGAATTGGTTGGACAGCCAAACTTTCAAGGTTTACTTATTTATTGTTTAAATTTAAGGATTTAATATACATGAATAGCACAGAAACAATGGCTGACTTATCTTCACATACACCTATGATGCAGCAATACCTCAAGGTCAAGATGGAATATTCACATGCGCTATTGTTTTATCGTATGGGTGACTTTTACGAATTATTTTTCGAAGATGCTCACCTAGCCGCCAAACTTTTAGGTATCACGCTAACCCATCGTGGGAAAGCCAATGGTCAACCTATTCCAATGGCTGGTGTGCCTTATCACTCAGCAGAAGGTTATCTAGCACGTTTAGTTAAAGCTGGTCGTACTGTTGCGATTTGTGAACAGGTTGGTGAGGTTACAGGTAAAGGTCCTGTTGAACGCAAAGTCGTACGTGTTCTAACACCTGGTACACTCACTGACGATGCCTTGCTCGGAAGCTACCAATCTTCAAATCTTGTCGCGCTTTGCATCCAACAAAATCAAATCGGGATCGCTTTACTTGATCTCAGTGCCAGTATCTTTAAAGTACAACAACAAGACTATAAACCTGAACAACTCGCAATTGAACTGGCTCGTTTAATGCCAAGCGAAATCTTAATTGATGAGGATTTAATTGATCAAAACATTATTGAACATATTAAGAAGAACCTAGATTGCTCTGTCACCAAACGTCCCAATGTTGATTTTAATCTCAATAATGCCCAAAAAACTTTGTGCGATCAGTTCGCAGTTTCAACCTTGTCCGGGTTTGGTTTAGACTCATTGCCTCTTGCTAAAGCTGCCGCTGCTGCATTGATTCACTATGCGAAAGAAACTCAAAAAACAGCATTACCTCATATTCGTTCGATTCAAATTGAGCAAAGTACCGATTTTATTGCACTCGACCCAATTACACGTCGCAATTTAGAAATTATCGAACCGTTATTTGAACATGGAACCTCATTATTCCAATTGATTAATGACTGCCAAACAGCTATGGGTGGACGTTTACTCAGTCGTACACTCATGCAACCTATTCGTGATACTGCGATTCTCGATGCACGACTGGATGCAACCGAACAATTGCTCAAAGGCTACCATGAGTCTCCTGTCCGTTTAGTATTGAAAGAGATTGGAGATATTGAACGTGTGCTCAGTCGTGTTGCGTTAGGTAGTGCACGCCCTAGAGATTTAGTACAGCTTCGTCAAGCTTGTGCACAGATTCCATTTTTACGCCATGCTTTAGCACCTGTTTTAAAAATACAGCAATCTAAGTTACTTCTTCAGCTTGATCAAGAACTTGGAGACTTCAAAAACCTACATGAACACTTGATGGCTGCGATTGTAGAAAGCCCACCTGTATTACTACGTGATGGCAATGTAATTGCAGAAGGTTATGATGATGAGCTCGATGAATTACGTAAAATCCGTGATCACGCAGGACAATTCCTCATTGATTTAGAAATTAAAGAGCGTGAACGTACGGGTATTAATACGCTAAAAATCGGCTACAATCGTGTGAGTGGCTACTATATCGAACTCAGCCGAGCTCAAGCAGAACAAGCACCTGCTGACTATATTCGCCGTCAAACATTAAAAAATGCTGAACGCTATATCACACCAGAACTAAAAAGCTTTGAAGATAAAGTTTTATCAAGTGAATCACGTGCCCTCGCCCGTGAAAAGCTTTTATTCGAATCATTATTGGATGAACTGCGCCAAAATATTGCCCAATTACAAATGATGAGTGCGGCGATTGCTTATATTGATGTATTGGCTAATTTTGCCCACCAAGCAAGATTAAATAATTGGGCAAGACCAGAATTTACACCTGAAACTTGCATTAAGATTCACGCAGGACGCCATCCTGTTGTCGAGGCTCTTAACAAAGCACCATTTACACCAAATGATACCTTTCTTGATCCTCAACATCGCATGGCGATTATCACAGGGCCAAATATGGGAGGTAAATCAACCTTCATGCGTCAAACGGCGTTAATTAGTCTTTTGGCATATTGTGGAAGCTACGTTCCTGCTAAATCAGCAAAATTAGGTTCAATTGATCGAATTTTTACCCGTATTGGCTCAGCCGATGATCTATCGACAGGTAAATCGACCTTCATGGTTGAAATGACTGAAACATCACAAATTTTACATCATGCGACCAGCCAATCTTTGGTACTCATGGATGAAGTTGGACGCGGAACCAGTACCTATGATGGACTATCTTTAGCTTGGGCCTGTGTACTCGATCTAACTAAACGCGTGAAATGTTTATGTCTATTTGCCACCCACTATTTTGAACTGACCGAACTAAGTAGTGAAACAGGTATTGATAACTACCACGTCACTGCACAAGAGTTAAATGGCAATCTCATCCTACTTCACAAAGTCCAACAAGGACCAGCGAGTCAAAGTCATGGCTTACAGGTTGCAAAACTGGCAGGTATTCCAGCAAATGTCATTAAAGAAGCACAAAAGCGATTAAAAATCTTGGAAAAACAGCAACACCAACATTTGCAAAATACGGTTCAGAATGATTTGTTTAGCTCAATCGAACATGAGATTGAAACTCAAGTGGTTGAAAAAATTGTTGAGGTTGAAGTAACCTCGCCTGCATTAGCCCTATTACATCAAATCGATGTTGACGATCTGACACCTCGTCAGGCACTTGAACAACTTTATTCGTTAAAAGCTGCTCTCAAATCCTAAACAGCAAGCTCTCAGTGCAAGACAGCAATGCTTGTCTGAGAGCTTTTTCGAATAAGATAATCCCTTATATGATCTATAAAATAGACGAAGACATCAATCGAAGGAACAAATGCTTAATATTGTGCTTAGAGAACTTAATACTTCAGAAATCGATTTAATTTGGCAGCAGATTAACCGCCGTGAATTGATCACTCAAATGTACGTTCAACAGGGGCAAGATTTAGATTTAATTGATTGTTTTTATGATGTTGAAAATTGGGATGCTTATCATCTAGAAAATGATCCACCATTATTAAAACAAATCTGCCAACAAGATGGATTATGTATCGGAGCATTTAACTCAGATCACCAGTTAGTTGGCATACAAGTTGTTTCCAACCAAATGATCGTAGATTATCCAGACGCAAAATTATTGCAATATTTTTATGTTGATGCAGATCACCAAGGTCAAGGAATTGGAGCACAATTGATGTATTCTGCTATAGCGTCAGCGAAACGGTTGGGTGCAAAACAACTCTATATTTCAGCAACACCAAGTAAACGTACTGTGGACTTTTACCTCAGACATGGTGCCAAATTATTAACACAACCTGATCATCATCTATGGGAATTAGAACCAGAAGATATTCACCTTATTTATTCAATATAAACATTGATCAAAAATAATTCTCTATTAACCCTTAAAGCAAAAGATAAACCAATTCATCATCAATACTTCTGTATATTATGTCTTTAAAATCAATGCACCAGCACAACATATTTAAACTTATCAATTAGTTACTATATTTTTCACATGTATAAATAAACAATATCAATAAAAGCAATTGTTTGTTTCCCCTATTTTTGCCTACAATAGCCTATTCCAAACAAAAACCGTATTTTTAGGTAGCTGTCGCCATGACCTTTGTTGTCACTGAAAATTGTATTAAATGTAAATATCAAGATTGTGTTGAAGTATGTCCTGTAGACTGTTTCTATGAAGGTCCAAACTTCCTTGTTATCAATCCAGATGAATGTATTGACTGCGCATTATGTGAACCAGAATGTCCAGCAAATGCGATTTTCTCTGAAGATGAATTGCCTGAAGGTCAAGAAGTCTTTATCGAGCTCAATGCTGAGTTATCTGAAAAATGGGCTGGCAACAACATTACTCAAATCGGCGAACAACCTGCTGATCGTGAAGAATGGAATGGCAAACCAAACAAATTGCAATATCTAGAAAAATAATGAAAAAGACCAGTTAATCTGGTCTTTTTTAATACTCGAAACACACATTTCTTTGCAATTGATCCATTATATATGGGCTGTTTTGCATTAAAATAATGAGCCTATAGATTGTGAATTGCCGTTTATGTTGCGAAAAAAATTACAGGGTTTTTTATCATTCTTTATCGTCCCTGTGATGATGGTCGGTTGTGTTAGTTCTAAAACACAAGTAAATCAAGCTAAAAGAATTTATATTCCTCAGGAGCAGGTTACTCTAACACGCCCTGCTCCAGATAAAGTCGAACCTGCATCTTATCGTCAATGGTTAGGACAAGGTGATAACTACGCACGTGTTCGCGAATACGAACAATATTTAGCTCGCAATCAAGTCGCACATATTATTCCAAGTTTTGAGCTCTTACGTACTGCACGAGATTGGCAAAAGTGTGGTCGTTCTGAATACGCTGTTCCAAATCGTGAATTATGGGGCAACTCACTCTCTACATTACGTGTTTTCAAATATCTCATTTCAGCAAAAGTCCTCACCGATTTCGAAGTGACTTCTGTCTATCGTGACCTCCCCTTAAACGAATGTGCTGGTGGAGCAAGTTCATCGCGACATTTGTTTAATTCCGCAATCGATTTTCGTATTGGTCCTCAATATCCTCAACCACAGGATTATGCTTATATTGAACAAACAAAATTTAAGCTCTGTCAGTTTTGGATACAACATGGTCAAAGTCTAAATCTTGGTATTGGGCTGTATCGTTCAGGTCAGATCCATATTGATACACAAGGATATCGAACTTGGGGGCCAGATCTGAGCCGTAATAGCTCGATGTGTAATCTCTAATTTGAAACACTAGACTTAAAGAGATCATCTGATCTCTTTTTCTTGCTGATTACAATGAATAATTCAGCAATCAAATTGCACTCTGAAGATAAATGTTTAAAATGCAGTTAACAGATTCAAAGGTAACATTGATTATGCAACAGTTGTGGACTGACATTGATGACTATATCAATTCGCATTTAATTCCCACAGATCCAAAACTTCAACACGCATTAGATAATACAGATACACAAGGATTCTCTAATCATTTGGCTGTTGCACCTAATCAAGGTATGTTTTTACAAATGTTGATTCAAATGAATCAGTGTAAACGGGTATTGGAACTTGGAACTTTTGCGGCATATAGTACGATTTGGTTAGCGAAAGCTTTGCCTGAAGATGGTTATTTGTTGACAGTTGAAGGTCGAGACACTCATGTAATTATTGCGCAAGAAAATATCGATTTTGCCAAGATGCCTACCAATATAGAGCTAAAAAAAGGGCGCGGCGCTGATGTGATGAATCAACTCATTACTGAGAATAGTGAACCTTTTGACCTCATTTTTATCGATGCAGATAAACAAAGCTATCCTGAATATTTAGAACTTAGCTTACAGTTAGCTCATTCAGGTACGATACTTGTTCTCGATAATGTGATTCGTGCAGGTGATATCTTGGATGATAATAACAAAAAGCCAAGTATTGAAGGCATTCGTGAAACCTTTGCTGCACTTAAAAATCACCCAAAGCTTTTATCATGTACAGCATTACAAACTGTTGGTTCTAAGGGACATGATGGCTTTGCTATTGCTATCGTAAAATAGAGATTAAAAAACAACCTATTCAATTTAATTTTTAAATATCAATAAATTATCTTTATCCCCAGTGCTTTTCCATATAGTTATCCACAGTATTTGCGGATAACTATATGGAGTAAAATGAATCACTTAGCGACAAGTAAGGGCACATTAGCATTACGGAAAATCGTTGTGGTAATACTACCCAAGAAGAACTGGTGGATTTTACTATGACTAAACGCCCCTAATACGATTAACTGTATGTTATGTTCTCTTTGATATTCCAGAATATTTTGTGCCACATCACCATAACGATAGATTGACATAACTTCTAAACCCGCATCAGTTAAATACTTCTCAGGCTCAGCCAACATTTCTGGATGATCACCCACATAGAGCAAATGACATTGCAATTTTTTTAATAAATCACTCTGCGCAATGCGTTGCAACATTTTTTGGCAAGTTGGGGAATATTCATAAGCAAATATAAAACGTCTTGGTGGCTCAAAATGCTCACCCACCGTGATCACAGTACAATTTGCGCCTCGAATGAAATTTTCAACATTACTTCCGATCGGCTTATTCTTCTCGGCCGCACGTTCCCCAACACGTCCAATAATCACAACGTCATTTTCGTTCAATAAGTTAAAACTTTGCTCAAGAAAATCCCCTTTTTCCTGAATCTTACTGCTGGTTAGACCATACTGTTTCTCAATCAAATCAGAAATATGATTCAGTAAATTATTACTATAATCCAGCGCTAATTCGCTTTGCTTCTGTTCTAATTCAGCCAGTTCTTTGAGCAGCATTGCGTTGCTCTCAAAACCAATAACACCACTGATTTCACCTAAATGATAGCTTGCAGGATAATAATCCAAGATTTGCAACAGTACTAATTCTCTTTGCGTTTGCTTCGCAACCCATACCGCAGCTTCAGCAACAGCATCAATGCAGGGTGAAGAATCAATACATGCAATTACGCGCTTCATGTTCGCCTCTCTTTAGGTTTAGCACCTTAGGTCTTTTACTTATTTTTAACTTAACACAGAAAAAAGCATGATGGGTTAAATTTATGTATCGAATCTCACAAGATTTTTAATGCTTTTTATTCAGTCCGATAGCGAATTAATTTTGCTGGATTCCCTGCGACAATCGCGAAATCGCCAACGTCTTTAGTGACCATGCTATTCATTCCAACGACCGCATGATGACCTATTTTCACGCCATCTTTAATTCCAACATGGGCGCCTAACCATACATCTCGCCCGACTTCAATTCCCTTCGACGTAACTGGTTGCTGATATATGGCTCGATCCATTTCCATACCATGATCAAATGCGTATAAATGACTATAAGCCGCGATCCTAACCTGATCATGTAATTTAATTCCGGCACGTCCACCATCCAAGATACAGTGGTGATTGATCGCCACTTCATTACCAATCTCTAAAGGACCATGTAAAGTACAATCTGCTGCAATAAAAGTATTATCGCCGATACTGATTTTTCTACCAGGTTCAGCAAAAATATGTGCTAAAGGAGAAATAAAACAGTTCTTCCCAATTTCAACTGTTTCCATCTCCATCAAATAAGCCTGATATTCGGCTTGCCATACCTCCGCCCATTCACGATGCTTTGGTTTCAATGACCAATACAACCAAGGCATATAATTTAAGCGCTGCTTATGCTGCTCACGATATTTTAATAAAGGATCATGCATCGTTTTGCTCCTCTATTATTTTTAATTGTTCACGTCCACGCGTAATATCCTGAAGTTTGTTATTTAAAGCATCTATCTGGTGAACCTGCAAACGTGCTTCAACCAAAACACCTGTTTCATTATAACTTTCAACATATTCGATCTGGTGTTGTACTAAATCATATTGAAGGATTGCCCACTCATTAAACCAACAAGCAAATTGAATCTGCTTTTTCTGAATCAGCTCAATTTTCTCAGCCAGCATCAAGCATTGACCAGCACAACCGCCATAAGCACGGACCAAACCTCCTGTACCGAGTTTAACACCACCATACCAGCGGTTGACCAATACAATTACATTGGTTAAATCATTTCCTTCAATGGTGGCAAGAATCGGTCGTCCTGCGGTACCAGAGGGTTCACCATCATCATTGAATCGGACATTGTGCCCAATCTTCCACGCCCAGCATTGATGCGTCGTAGATAGATCCTTATTTTCTTCCAAAAAGTTTTTAACTTGTTGTTCATTTTCAACAATTGCAGCAATCGCTTGAAAACGACTTTTTTTAATTTCTTCTTCAAAAGTTACCGAAGTGGCAATGGTGAAAGGCATAAAACTAAAATACAAACTTAAAAACTGATTATAACGATTTCTAGCATAAATAAAAAACCTCGCCTAAGCGAGGTTTAGAGAGAAGAATAGAGATTAACGTTCGCGTAAAGCTTCTTTGGCTTTATTAAACGGTTTCAATAGATAATCCAATACCGTTTTTTGTCCAGTACGAATATCAACAGTGGCAACCATACCTGGTGTGATACTAAATTCTTTACCAGATTTATTATACAAACGATCAGAATCGGTGCGAATATAAACACGATAGTAGAATTGGTCTTGCTTTACTTCATCACGTATCGTATCTGGTGAGATCACTGTCACTTTACCTTCTAGACCACCATAAATCGCATAATCATAGGCTGTGATTTTAACCAAAGCTTCTTGATTAGGACGAATAAAAGCAATATCTCTAGGAGAAATACGAGCTTCAATCAACAATTTATCCTCTAAAGGAACGATGGTCATAAGCTTACCATTTTGTGGTACAACGCCACCTAAAGTAGTGACATCAATTTCTTTCACAATACCACGAACTGGCGCTCTAAAAACTGCACGCTGCAAGCTATCGGTTCGACCTTTAACAACTTGTTGTTGTGTTTGAATATCCGTATTGGCTTTAGAAAGTTCTTCACGTGCCTTTACATAATATTGGTTGCGGATGTCATTAATTCGATTTTGTAAGTCATTGGCTTCACGTCTTAAACGAAGTACTTCAACTTCACTTGCCGCACCTTTCGCCACCAGTGGTTCTGTCATCGCCAATTCTTGTTGAACTAATCTCAGTGCTTGCTGATTACCAGCAATAGATTCTTCTAAGTTAGCACGACGTGAATAATAAAGTGCTGTCTCCTCTTTCACCAATTTCGGCTCTTTTAGTACCTCTTCTGGGAAAGTCAGTGCAGTACCATTCACTTCTGCACGTAAACGTGCTGCCGTGGCCATAGCTGACATAAGCAAAGACTGTGATTCACCAACATTTGAAGCAAAACGAGTCGGATCTAACTGCGCTAAGATTTGCCCACTTTCAACAATGTCCCCTTCCTTAACATCTAGCTTAGTTAAAATCCCGCCTTCAAGTGACTGAATAATCTGCTCTTTTGAAGATGGAATAACTTTACCTGTACCTGTTGAAACTTCTTCTAAACTAAATACCCATGCCCAAACGAGCAGTACCACTAAACCAATTCCAATCAACCATACAATGATGGATGAACTCGGCAATTTTGGCTCCTTATAAGTCACATTCATGGGACGGCTGCTTGTTTGTTCTTGATCACTCATGAATTTTCCTCTTTAAACTGTTTTTTGTTTTGCAGCTGATTGTTGTAATACTTTATCTGCTGGCCCATCCATGACGATTTTTCCATCATTCATGACGATAATACGGTCAACTAACTCCAGTACCGCACGTCGATGTGTTGCAACAATTAAAGTACGATAACCCAGCCAACCCCTTAAATGATCAATCAATTGTTTTTCTGCAACATCATCAATTGCAGCCGTTGGCTCATCTAACAATAAAATATTTGGCTGACGAATGAGTAAACGCGCTAATAATAATGCTTGTCGTTGTCCCCCAGAGAAACCAACCCCACCTTCTAACACCAAGTGGTCCAAACCTTCTTTCTTTTCATGCACAAAGCTTAATGCACCTGTAACTTTCAAGGCCTTTAAAATGTCTTCATCACGTGCTAATGGAGCACCTAGCGTTAAGTTTTCACGGATCGTTCCATAGAACAAATGCGCATTTTGATTTAATAAGCCCATATCACGACGCACATCCGCAGGATCAATCAAGCTAATATCTAACTCATCTAGATGTACTGAACCAGAGTTTGGCGTCTGCATTGCAGAAAGGATTTGCAGTAAAGTCGATTTACCAGCGCCATTACGCCCTAAAATTGCAATACGCTCCCCTGCACGAATTTTTAAATGTGGAATCATCAAACTTGGTCGAGGATCATCCTCGCCATATTGGAAGACTATATTTTTAAGCTCATAATCACCGTGTAATACTTCTTTATGCACAAGATGTGCATGGTCAGCTTGATCTACAGGACGCTGCATCAACTCATCCAAACTTTGTTTGGCAACTTTGGCTTGCTGCAAACGCCCTAATATACCTGTGATTTGAGAAATAGGTGCTAACATACGTGATGACAAAATAGAACATGCGACCAATGCACCCGTGGTCATTTCACCTTCCATTACCGCAAAACATCCGACGAGAACTACAATCGCATAAGTAAGCCCTTGTAGCTTTTGTGTCCATGCGGTAAGAACCCCTACAATTTTACGTTGCTGCATACTAATATCTGCAGAAACTTCATTCATATGATTCCATTGGTTTTGGAAACGAGATTCAGCACGTAACAGTTTAATATCTTCAATTCCCTGTACAGCCTCAACCAAAATTGCGTTGCGAATTGAAGATTCACGCATACCTTCTTGTGCAAGTTTAGCCAATTTTTTCTGTACTAAAATTCCAGGTAAAATCATTAAAGGTACAATCGCTAACATTACCCAGAATAAGTTTCCACCAATGATTGCAAAGATAAATAAGAATAAGAAGAAGAATGGAAGATCTGCTATCGCCCCTAAAGTGGTAGAGGTCACCAACTCTCTGACACCTTCGAGCTCTCGAATTTGAGAGATAAAAGTACCCGTTGACTTCGAACGTTCACTATTTTTAATTCGAAGTGCATGACCAAAGACACGGTCTGATATCCTTAGATCTGCACGTTTTCCAATAATGTCAGAGATATATACTCTTGAAATACGAAGTACGAACTCAAAAATCGCTGCAATCAATACACCACCAGCCAGTACCCACAGGGTAGGTATCGACTGCGAAGGAACGACACGATCATAAACCTGCATCGAAAATACAATCGTTGCCAGAGCCAATACGTTTGCAATCATAGATGCAAACATAATATCGATATAGCGCTTCCAATCACTTAAAACAATCGACCAAAACCAGCTCGGTTGGTAAGGCTTAATATATTCATCAATACGGGCATCTGGGACTGACTTTTCTGGTCGTAGAATAAATACATTTTTAACAATATGTTTTAAAGCACCTACAGCAAACTTTTGAGCTAATCCCTGATCACCACTCAGTTGAATGCTGACATGCCCAGTACCATCTGCTTTATCAATGACGCCAACTTGCCCATCAGCCAGTTCAACAAGCACAGGCAAACGCCAAGGGTTAATAACATCATTGCTAAATTTCACTCGTCGTATACTTAAACCGACTTGGCGACCAATCAAAGTCAGAACCTCATCAAGATTTTGATTTTGATTCCAATCTAATTGTAATCGAACACGTTCTTCAGATGGTTCGATACGGTAATGCTTCGCAATGGTTAATATCGCCTGTAACCAAGGTTGGTAATCTACTTTTGTTATCATGGCTGCACCTCAAAACCTTGAATTTTTATATTATTCAGGTCATAGGCTTGGCGAGAACGCCCTGTGGCGGCAATATATTGGGCAATGCTGCTATAAATATCATAACGCGCTATTTCTACTTCTGAATTTGCACTATGAATAGCTTGCTCAGCATTTAATAAATCGACAAGTGTACGAGTTCCCAGTTTATATTGTTCTTGATAAAGCTCTTTGGTCCGTACAGTTGTAGCTTGTTGACCCGCTAATACCTGCAATTGACGCTGCTTACTCTCGATTTGTTCTCGACTGGTTCTGATCTGATCCAATACTCTTAAATATACCGCATTTACCTGTGCTTTGGCTGCTTCTTCTGCAAAACTCGCAGCTCGCAAGCGTGAAGTGGTAGCACCGCCTTGATAAAACTGACTACTTGCCTCCAACATAATTGCACTATCAAAACCACCTCGTTTGTCATTATTCGGATTTCGACCATGCAATGCTTGGCTGACCTCACCCTTTACTGACAAAGTAGGATAATTACTCACCTGCGTCTGTCTTTTTTGATTTTTCGCAACTTCAATCCCCGCATACGCTGCAATCATTTGCGGAATGGTATTAAATTCAGGCTCTACATATAAATCTGATTGTTGAACAAAATCCTGCGGAATGGCCCATTGCACACTTCGCGCATCAAAACCTAATAAAGTATAGAGCCGCTGTTGCAATTGACTTAATATTGACTGCTGAGCAATTAAAGCAGACTGGGCCGATTGCACATAGGATTGTGCTTGCACAGGATCGGCTTGACTACTAATGCCTGCATTGGCTCGTAAGTTTGCCATTTCCTGAATACGTTTGATTCCAGCGATTTGCTGATTTGCAATCCTAATCAGCCTTTGTTGACGTTGAATATTAATAATAGTTTGTGCTACATCTAATGAAATATCATCCACTTTAACCAACACATTGGCTTGTTCCAGCAGAAGTTTGGCTTCCTCAGTGGATACACCAGATTTCACCTTTCCAAAGTCATAAAGCATTTGAGTTGCATTCAAAGCTAATATTTGCCGCCCCCGCTCACCTTTTCGTGTCAGATCTCCAGTATTTACCCCACCTGATATCTGAGGGTAATAACCTGCTTTTGCGACGTCAATGTTGGCATTTTGAGCAGCTAGTGTTGCTAAGGTTTGAGAAATTTCGGGATTGCGTTGAACCGCAAGCTGTATTGCATCCTTTAAAGTTTTATTCTGATTTTGCCATACAACTGCAGGCGCCGATGTATCCATTGGACGTCCCGATCCAACAACGGGTAATTCAGTTACAGTTGAGTTAACCGAAAAGTTACTCAACTTTTGCATATTAGCTGTTTTAAACTCATCACTACTCTTGGGTGAGAACAATTGAGATACGTTGTTCTTTAAAGAATGGTATTGCTCACTTGGTGTTGAGGCCTGCGTAACGGGCACAGATGATAAAGTCGCTACACAAAATAGCCACTTAAAATCCATACATGCTTTACGTGTTCCCTCATCTATATCTTTATTAATGCTCATATTCTTATCATGTAATTATCGCCTAAAGCAAAACCATTCTACTCTTATTCTTGTGCAAAACACCACGTTTTAGATGCAAATTCAGCCAGTTATAAATGTTTATTTTTTGTAAATTAGGTCACACTTTATTGAAGTCAGATGCAAAAAAAAGAACCCATTCTGGGTTCTTCTAACGCTGATATGAATCATTTTAAACTACGAAATCATCGCCAAGGTAAACCTTACGAACCTGCTCATTGTCTAAAATTTCTTGTGGTGTTCCTTCTGCGATCACTGAGCCTTCACTTACAATATAAGCTTTCTCACAGATTGCCAGAGTCTCACGAACATTGTGATCCGTAATTAACACACCGATTCCACGATTTTTCAGTGTTTGAATAATTTCTTTAATATCACCCACAGAAATTGGATCTACCCCTGCAAAGGGTTCATCCAATAACATAAATTTCGGATCAGCAGCCAATGCTCGCGCAATTTCAGCACGACGACGTTCACCACCAGACACACTCATACCTAATGAGTCTTTGATATGACTGATTTTAAAATCACCTAACAACTCATTCAAACGTTGCTGGCGTTGCTGCTTGTTTAAATCTTTCCGTGTTTCCAAAATTGCCATAATATTTTCGGCAATGGTTAGCTTTCTAAAAATTGAAGCTTCCTGTGGTAAATACCCAATACCTTTACGAGCACGCTCATGCATTGCGAGATCAGATAAATCCAAATCATCTAAATGAATTTCGCCTTTATCCATTCGAACTAAACCGACAACCATATAGAAGCTCGTCGTTTTACCTGCCCCATTCGGACCTAATAACCCCACAATTTGTCCACTTTGCATGGTAAAAGACACATCTTTTACCACCCAACGTTTACTATAGTTTTTGGCTAA
Source organism: Acinetobacter haemolyticus (assembly GCF_003323815.1). Taxonomy (NCBI): domain Bacteria; kingdom Pseudomonadati; phylum Pseudomonadota; class Gammaproteobacteria; order Moraxellales; family Moraxellaceae; genus Acinetobacter; species Acinetobacter haemolyticus. Next base: position 1,185,852 of record NZ_CP030880.1, on the reverse strand, counting down.
ATGCTTAATACATAAGGTTTGTGGTTGTTGCAGCGATTGTTCCATTAATCACGCGCCCCTGGAAAACTTTTTGAACTAGATGGTGGAATGATAATTTGCACTCGATTTGATGAAGACCCTTGAGCTTCCACATCACCTTTATTCATACTATATTTTAGACTTTCACCACGAATGCTTGAGCCATCCTGATACAGATATGCACGCCCTGTTAAAGTCAGAATACCTGTGTCAGCATTGTAAACAATCTGTTGAGCCTCACCACGTGCCAAACCACGATTTGCATCAATTTGTTGTTGAAATTTAGCCAGTTGACCTTTGGCAGTGATGGTTTGGATTTCTCTTTTACTATTTAAAGTGGCTACGATTGAATCAGCTTGTAGTTTCATCGTACCTTGTTCAATCACAACATTACCAGTATATGTCGTAACACCTGTTTTATCATTATAAGTTGCACGATCTGCAACCAGCGTCAATTGTTGATTACGATCTGAAGGCAAAGCAAAGCTTGTAGCAGAAGATAAAGCGATGACAGCCATACATGTGAATTGCTTTAAGGAAGTAAAGCGATTATTAAAATTAAGAGTTTGGCGCATACTTTCCTCGAACTTTAAAAAACTCATATTGCCCATCATTCAAATTGGCCTTTAAACCTTGGCTGATAAACTCTGACGATGGCGATTGGATAATCACTTGATGTTGTGTTTCTAACTCTCTAGTTTTTGGATAACCTGTAATTTCATCGGTACGAAATTCCATGTTACCTTGATCAGACAAATTGGTAACAACCACATCTCCTGTCAATATAATTTTATGGTTATCATCATAGCCATTCGCCTGTCGAGCCGAAAAAGTCGCATCCGCTTTCCCTTGCTTGTACATAACTGCGCTCAGTTGATCAATCTGAGAGGTTTTTTGCTGCATATCTTGCTGTAATTGCTTAATTTCAGCACGGACATACAAGTTCCCTTGCTCATCTGTTTGAGTTAAATGAACACCATGTGCTGAATAAGTCATATTCTTAGCAGCATCGACATCTAACTTTTTTGCTTTACCGCTAAAGTAATAAAAACCGCCGCTGACACTCGCAACGGCTATAGCGATAACGTATAAAACTTTGGTATCCATAAACAGGGTTACCTAACCTTGAGCATATCGACTCTATACTTGTATTAATGTGGCACAGCAAGATATTTTTCAAGCAGTTCTTGGTAAACACCTTTTGCCGTCAATAACATATCACATACTTCTCGAACTGCTCCACGACCACCCATCGCCTGTGTGACAAGATGTGCACGGCGACGAACTTCTTCGTGACCATTCGGCACTGTCACACACATACCAGAGATTGAAAATGCAGACAAATCTGGCCAATCATCTCCCATATATAGACAATCTTCCGGGAGAATATTGAATTGTGCACATGCTTCTCGCAATGCAACACCTTTGTCCTCACGACCTTGAAAGACTAAGTCAACACCTAAGTCTGACATCCGTTTTTCAACAATGTTACTCTTACGACCAGTAATGATGATAACTTTCATACCCGCTTTTTGAACCAATTTCATACCTAAACCATCACGAATATCGAATGATTTAATTTCATCGCCTGAATTGGTCAATGTCACAAAGCCATCGCTTAAAATCCCATCCACATCCAGCACTAAGGCTTGTAAATGACGTGCTTGTTCTTGTAAAGCATACGATGCCATGGCTTAATTTACTCCAGCTTCAATAAGGTCGTGCATACTAATAACACCAATCACTTTTTTAGCATCATCAACAACAACGAATTGGTTAATTTTCTTCTCATGCATTTTTTCTAAAGCTTCAACCGCACGAGCCTCTTGAGAAATCGTAAGTGGATTCGCTGTCATCACATCAGCGACCACAGCAGTTACATCAAACCCTTGTTGTCGATCAATCATACGACGCAAGTCACCATCGGTAAAAATGCCTAACAAAGTATCTTGTTCATCTACGATCGTCGTCAAACCCAAACGTTTATCAGAAATTTCGTATAACACTTTATTCATCGGTGTATCAGGCTTTACTTTCGGTAATTCAGAGCCCGTATGCATCAAATGCTTCACATGTAACAACAATCGTTTACCCAAAGCTCCAGCAGGATGTGAACGTGCAAAATCATCAGCGGTAAAGCCACGTGCTTCTAATAATGCAACCGCTAAAGCATCACCCAAAACCAGTGTAGCAGTAGTACTAGACGTCGGTGCCAAACCTAAAGGACAGGCTTCATCTGCCAAACCCAAGGTTAAAGCGACATCTGCATTCTGTGGCATCGGACCTTTATCATCACGACTAATCGTAATTAAAGGTACTTCCAAATGTTTGATCAATGGCATGAGCATCATAATTTCATCACTCTTACCAGAGTTTGAAATCGCAATCAGCACATCACCACGAACCAACATACCAAGATCACCATGACCAGCCTCGCCAGGATGCATGAAAAATGAGGGGGTCCCCGTAGATGCGAATGTCGCTGCCATTTTACGTCCGATATGGCCTGATTTTCCCATACCAGTAACAACGACACGTCCTGAACATTGCAATAGAATTTCACATGCACGATCAAAACGTTCATCTACCTGAGTTGCAAGCACTTCGATTGCTTGTTGTTCAATACGCAAAGTTTCCAATGCACTTTTCTGAAAATTTATAGCTTGTGACATGCGAGTCTGACTCAAAGTAATACTCTATCCACTTGATGATGGATGATTTTAATCGAAAGAATTGTGGAGATTCTAGCACAACTGTAAGTTATACACGTTTCCAAATGTATAAGTTTTCAAGGAAGATGGAGAGACATCTTTTCCAAAAATGAATAATCATAAATGATCAATCTCCCCTATCCATCGAATTAATCTTTTTTCTCTAGACAACTTTATGAAAAATGATGCATACGTTATGATGTAACGCTAATTTTGTAGAGTGTTTGAAAACCCTTATGCAACCTTTTGTTTTATATAACTCTGAGCAACGTAAAAAAGTTGAATTTGTCCCACGTAATGAAGGTCAAATCGATATCTATGTCTGTGGTATGACCGTATACGATTACTGTCACATTGGACATGCTCGCGTTATGGTTGCATTTGACTACATTATCCGTTTCTTACGTAGCCAAGGCTGGAAAGTACGCTATATTCGCAATATCACCGATATTGACGACAAAATCATTGCTCGTGCAAACGAAAATGGTGAAAGTATTCAACAACTCACCGCACGTTTCATTGATGCAATGAATGAAGATGCAGCGAACTTAGGCTGCGTTGCACCTGATGAGGCACCAAAAGCAACCGAGTACATCGATCAAATGCAAAATATGATTAGCACTTTAGTAAATAAAGGTGCTGCCTACCCTGCAAGCAATGGCGATGTCTATTTTGAAGTAAGTAAATTTGAAAAATATGGTCGACTTTCAGGTCGTAAACTCGATGATATGCAAGCAGGTGCTTCAGAACGTATCGATGTTGAAGTTGAAAAGAAACATCCCTTTGACTTTGTGCTTTGGAAACATGCGAAGGAAAATGAACCTGCTTGGGCATCACCTTGGGGTAAAGGTCGTCCAGGTTGGCATATTGAATGCTCTGCAATGTCAACCTGCTGCTTAGGCAATCATTTTGATATTCATGGTGGCGGCTCAGATCTCATGTTCCCTCATCATGAAAATGAAATTGCGCAAAGCGAAGCAACTACTGGCGAACAATATGTAAATTATTGGATGCATGTTGGATTCATCAATGTCGATGGTGAGAAAATGTCTAAGTCTTTAGGCAATTTCTTTACGATTCGAGATGTGATGGAAAAATTCCATCCTGAAGTGATTCGTTACTTTATTGTCTCATCACATTATCGTAGTCCAGTCAATTTTTCTGATGTTGCTTTAAAAGAAGCTAAAACTGCGTTGAGCCGTTTCTATCATTCATTCAAAGCCTATCAACAAGTGTATAGTCAAAAAACTGTTGATGCTTTAGAGCAAAGTTTTGTTGAACGCTTTAATGATGCAATGTGTGATGATTTCAATACTGCTGAAGCGATGGCTGTTCTTTTTGAGCTGAATAAAGAATTAAATCGTGCAGTGAAAGAAGAACAAGCAGAACAAGCAACGGTTCTCTACTCAACTTTACGCCAGCTCACAAATATTCTAGGTTTAGTTCAACACAATGTAGATGAATTCCTTAAATCTGATATTGGTCAAGATGCTCTTGCGCTTTCTGATACGGATATTGAGGACTTGATCCAACAACGTGTAGATGCAAAAAAAGCCAAAGATTTTGCAAAAGCCGATGGCATTCGTCAATCTTTATTGGATCAAGGTGTGGTTCTAGAAGATACACGTCAGGGAACAATCTGGCGACGTGCTGATTAATTCAACACTTAGCATTACAGAGAGTTGACAGTTGAACGAAACTCTCTATAATGCGTCCTATTGCGGGAATAGCTCAGTTGGTAGAGCATAACCTTGCCAAGGTTGGGGTCGCGAGTTCGAGTCTCGTTTCCCGCTCCAAAATTCAAAAAGCCCTAATCTTTTGATTAGGGCTTTTTTATTGTAGATAAATATAAAATCATAATATTGATCTTAGATCTGTTTAGCGAATTTAATAGTAGCGATCAAAAATTAAAATACTCCATGTTTACCAAAGGTTAAATAAACTTACATTCTCCAACTACCCTTTCATTTTAAAATCCCATAAGTTAAGACACGAGCATTTCTCGTTATAAGGTTCAATTTAAAATGAAAAAATCAATTATAGCTCTATCTCTCGCTTCTGTTTTTTTAGTTGCATGTAGTAAAAACGACAACACAAAGAACGAGGAGCAGATGCCAACCACTGCTGCCAGCGAAGCAATTGCAGCAGATAACGCACATACAGCAGAAAACTCTTTAGATTGGAATGGCACCTACAAGGGTGTATTACCTTGCGCTGACTGTGAAGGAATAGAAACAGAACTTGAGCTAAATTCAGATAAAACTTACGAATTAAAAGAAACTTATCTAGGTAAAGGTGATGGTAAACCATTTGAAAGCAAAGGTAGCTTCACCTTCAATAGCGCTAACACATCAATTATTGAGCTTGATCAATCAGGTGATGGACGTAAATATTTCGTTGCTGAAGGTTATTTAAAAGCCCTAGATTTAGAAGGTAATGAAATTACTGGTGAGTTAGCAGATAAATATCAATTAAAGAAAGAAGCTGAGTAGTAAATTTTTAATAAATTAAATTTTCTGAATACTCAATAAAAAAACCCTGCTTATGCAGGGTTTTTTTGAATCAATCAGAAGCGATTAGCCACCGAATTGGTTCATTGTGTTTTTGCTAGCGTCACCAGCTTTAAGTGCATTTTCACCAGCAAAGATTTCTTTATGATCATCACCGATGTCAGAACCAGCCATTGCTTGGTGTTTAACACATGCGATACCACCGCGGATTTCTTTACGTTGTACGCCAGCAACATAAGCCAACATACCTTCTTCACCGAAGTAACCTTTAGCAAGCTCATGAGTAGAAAGAGCAGCTGTGTGGTAAGTAGGAAGAGTGATCAAGTGGTGGAATACACCTGCTTCACGTGCAGCATCAGCTTGGAAAGTACGGATCTTCTCATCAGCATCAGCAGCCAATTCAGAAGCATCATACTCAGCGCTCATTAATTTAGCACGGTCGTAACCAGAAACATCTTTACCTTCAGCAACCCAACGATCGTAAGCTTGTTGACGGAAGTTTAACGTCCAGTTGAACGATGGAGAGTTGTTATATACAAGTTTCGCATTTGGAACTTGTTTTTTGATGTCGTTTACGAAACCAGCAATACCAGCAACGTCTGGAGTTGGAGTTTCGATCCAGATCATGTCAGCGCCGTTTTGTAAGCTAGTTACACAGTCAAGTACAACGCGGTCGTGCTGAGTGCCTTCGCGGAACTGGTATAAACCAGAAGCTAAACGAGTTGGACGGTGTAATTTGCCATCACGCTTGATCAGGATTTCATCGTCAGCAGCTTCAGAAATATCAATTTCTTTAGTGTCTAAGTAGCTGATGTATTGAGAAGCCAAATCACCTTTCTCTTTAGATACAGGGATCTTTTGAGTTAAGTCAGCGCCTTCAGAGTCAGTACGTGCAACGATAACACCTTCGTCAACGCCAAGCTCAAGGAATGCATAACGTACAGCATTGATTTTAGCTAAGAAGTCTTCGTGTGGTACAGTTACTTTACCAGCTTGGTGACCACATTGTTTAGCGTCAGAAACTTGGTTTTCGATTTGGATTGCACATGCACCCGCTTCGATCATTTGTTTAGTTAACAAATAAGTTGCTTCTTCGTTACCGAAACCAGCATCGATATCAGCGATGATTGGCACAACGTGAGATTCGAAGTTGTCGATTTGAGAAATGATTTCAGCAGCTTTAGCAGAATCACCAGCAGCTTCAGCTTTTTGTAAAGCACGGAATAAATCGTTTAATTCTTTCGCATCAGCTTGACGTAAGAATGTATAGATTTCTGCGATCAATTTAGGTACAGAAGTTTTTTCGTGCATAGATTGGTCAGGAAGTGGACCAAATTCTGAACGAAGAGCAGCAACCATCCAACCAGAAAGGTAGATATAACGCTTGCTTGTAGTACCGAAGTATTTTTTGTTTGCAATCATTTTTTGTTGCGCGATAAAACCGTGCCAGCAACCTAATGATTGAGTATATTTGCTATTATCAGCGTCATATTCAGCCATATCTTTACGCATGATAGCAGCTGTATATTTAGCGATGTCTAAACCAGTGTGGAAACGGTTTTGAACCATCATACGAGCAGCATCTTCTGGGCGAATCGCACCCCATGTGCCACCTAATTTTTCTTTAACGGCACGAACGTGCTCTAAAGCTGATTGATATGTCATGATATTTTCCTTTAAGGGATTGGCATCGATTGGACGCTGAAAATCATGCTTCTAATGTCGGCGAGATTTCGAGCAATGCATCAATATGAACACAGCTTAGTCTTTGCCAAGGGATTAATCCAATATTCTAGCTTAATTTTCGGTATTTTCTTAAAAAATATATGTGAGGGCATTTTTCAACACCACATAAAAATACAAAATAAACATCTGTTTTTAAATTAATTTCAGAAATACGAAAAATCACTTTTTAGGCTAAATTAGCGTTCATTTTTTTATTTCCAAACATTTTCAGCTTAGTCTCTATGCTTACAATGACACTAAAACTGCGTTGTTAAAGCTAAGCTCCCCCCCCTATTTCCGCATTAGGCCAGACTCAGATGCGTCATCCAATAGACTTATCGCCGTCAACGTAAGTAGAAATTTCTAGCTTATTTGTACATCATCATTCAGCTGTTGTTTTTTGTAGTATTAAGTTACACAAATGACTTGAGATATGTCATAATTCATCACAATTCAAGGATTTTATTTTCGGTATTTTTTTTATGAATCTGGAGCGAGTCGATCTTAATTTATTAATTTATCTTGACGTACTTCTTCGTGAAAAAAATGTCACCCGAGCTGCTGAACAACTCGGTGTCACTCAGCCAGCTATGAGTAATATTTTACGTCGATTACGTAATTTATTTAATGATCCACTCTTGATTCGATCATCTGAAGGGATGACCCCGACAGAACGCGCATTGGAATTACAACCTCGTATTCGTGATGCGCTGTCTGATCTTTCCATGATTCTTGAGCCTCGAACTGAATTCCGCCCATATACCAGTAATCGTGTGTTCCGTATCATGACATCTGATTATGCCGAGGCGACTTTAGTTCCACGTTTAGTTAAAGCATTACGCTCAGAAGCCCCGAACGTGGTACTCGACTTTTTAACGCCAAGTGATGTGTCCTACCGTGATATGGAACAAGGTAAAGTTGATTTAGCGATTAACCGCTTCAATGAAATTCCGCAAAGTTTCCATCAAGTTTTGGTATGGCGTGACAGCTTTAGTTGTATTTTAAATGATAAGCATCCTGCCGTTCAGCATTTAAATCTTAAAAGTTATTTAGATGCGCAACATATTTGGGTATCAAAAACAGGTATGGGCGTCGGTTTCGGTGTCAATCCTGATAAACAAGCTGGTTTAGGTTGGATTGATCAAGCCCTTGAGCGAATTGGGCAACGCCGTAAGATTTCCGTGTTTACACGACATTATCAAATGCCAGCACTCTTAGCGCAAAATGTAGATCTGATTGCAACCTTACCAACTCGTATGGCACAGCTTCAAACACAAAACCCAAGATTGGTCATCAAAGATCCTCCTTTTTACATTCCTGAATTCGAATTAAAAATGGCTTGGTGTCCTTTACTTCATCATCACCCAGCCCATCGCTGGTTAAGACAACTGATTTTATTCGTAGCTCGCCAAATGATTGAGGAAGAAAATCGAGAATTTTTATTAAATAACTCTCAATTTTCACAGTACTAAAATTAACGATAAAAGATGAACAACGTCGAGTTAATCTAAAGATTAACTTGACAACTTTTTTATGTTAAAACATTAATATAATAATGATTCAAATTCAGGTGACGTGTGAGTCTCGTTCAAAATATCATTATCATCGCAATGCTGATTATTGCAGCTGGTTTCTTATCTCTCACCGAAATTGCACTAGCAGGTGCGCGAAAAGTTAAGCTTAAAATTCTAGCCGAATCAGGTGAACATCGTGCGCAAAAGGTTCTGGATCTGCAAGAGCAATCCGCAGACTTTTTTGCTGCATCTCAAATTGGATTAAATGCAGTTGCAATCTTGGGCGGTATTTTAGGTGAAGCTGCCTTTCGCCCTTTTTTCGTAGATTTGATTGGTCGTTTTTATACAGGCGCATGGTTAGAAACCATAGGTTTTGCACTCTCTTTTACATTCGTTACTTCACTATTTATTTTATTTGCTGATTTAATGCCGAAACGTCTGGCAATGATTGCACCTGAAAAAATTGCAATTAGTGTGATTGAACCTATTCAAATTTTTATTAAAGTTTGCAAACCCTTGGCTTGGGGAATTAATGCCATCGCAAACCTATTGTTTAGGCTATTTAAGGTAAATACCACACGCGATGACAATATCACTTTTGATGATATCTCTGCTGTCATGGATGCAGGTGCTCAAGCAGGCGTTTTACAAAAGCAAGAACATCATTTCATTGAAAATGTATTTGAACTCGAAGAACGTACTGTACCCTCGAGTATGACCACACGTGAAAATGTTGTGTACTTTACACTCAAAGAAAATGAGAGCAGTATTCGCCAAAAATTAGCTGAGTACCCTTACTCAAAATTTTTAGTATGTAATGAACACATTGATCAAGTCATTGGTTATGTTGATACCAAAGACATTCTTGTGCGTATTTTAAATAATCAATCCTTACTTCAGTTAAATGAATCAACGATTCGTAACGTTCTGATTATTCCAGATACTCTCACTCTTTCTGAGTTGCTCGACCGTTTCCGCTCGACTAAGGAAAAGTTTGCTGTCGTCATCAATGAATATGCACTGGTTGTGGGCGTGATTACGCTCAGTGACATCATGATTACCGTGATGGGTGATTGGGTTACACCTATGGAAGAAGATCAGCAAATTATTAAGCGCGATAACCATTCGTGGTTAATCGATGGAAGCACACCGATCGAAGATGTGAAGCATGTCTTAGAGATAGAGGAGTTTCCCGAAAACGAGAACTATGAAACGATCGCAGGCTTCATTATGTATCGTCTTCGTAAAATTCCCCGTCCTGCGGATGCCGTCGAATATGCTGGCTTCAAATTTGAAGTTGTTGACATTGATCATTATAAAATTGACCAATTGCTTGTCACGCAAATTCTCCCTAGCCAAGAGAGTGACAGGCCTGCCATAAAAGAAGAATAGACATTTTAACAGCAAGTCTTTTCTTTAAACTTGCTGTTTTTATTGCATCACAAACCAAATCAAAATGACCAGTATCAGAAAAATCACAACAAAAACTTTTAACCCACTTCGACTACGCTGAGTTAATTGTTCCTGAATTCTCGTTTGTTCTTGAGGATGATCATTTAGATATTGATCAATAAGATCTTTGGATTCTTTTAACCCCAGTCCAGTTTTCTCACGAGTAATCTTAATCGCGTGTATTAATTGCCCATCGCGCAGCATTTGCAGCGCTTCTGGAGGAATTTTATGAGGTAAGTTCATAAAGTTAACAATCCTTGTTATTTTAAATGAATCACTTATCGTCGTATGTTAATTCCCGCCATATAGCGAGATTAACTCATCTAAAGTGGCTTGGTAATGAATCAATATATCTTCAGCCAAAATTTTATAAGCATTATCAAATTGAACCATTGGCCAGCCTTCTTTCCAAAATGGGAAAATATTATGCAAACCTTCGGTAACGATTGCGTCTTCTCGTGTGATTGCTTGTGCGATTTGAGCCAATACTTGTGCCGTTTCTGCTCCGTCAATTGCGAGATAATCGATACCACGTACTTTTAAAATGCGGATACGATCTTTCTTATAACGAATCTTTTTAGCCTGCCCTGCATTTAAACCTAAAGCTAAAGTAACAGCTTCAACAAATTTTTCTTCAAAGCTTGTATTTAATGCAACCAAAGCCAGTTTGTGCGCTTCTTGGCGACCTGCTTTCCCCCCATTACGAATGATCTCTTTGGCTTCAACATCTAGCTCATCTTTTTTCATAGACTGTAAAATGTCTAAAATTTCGATATCGCTTAAAGATTCGGGAGATTGCTCAGTCATGGGAGTCCAAATACAAAAAATATGAACTGATATTGTCTCATAAAAGCAACCGTAAAAGAAAATTAAAAGGTCAAACTTCTCGCTAAAATAGGTCCTCTACTTATTTGATCTATTTTATATATTTCCTCACCGTCAATTCAGGATCAAAAACAAAAAAAGCCCACCTAAATGGTGAGCTTTATTAAACTAACTTAATCAATTAAAGACGAACTAATTCGACTATTTTATCAGCAGCCTCTTCAGCAGTTTCAGCAGCAATATCGGTATCAGTTCCTTCAACAGTCGTAGTAATCACAACCACACCTGTTTCACGTAACAGATTGATTTGATCAACAGTTAAATCCGCTTTTGCAATCGCAACCACACCTTGTTGGATCAATAAGCTTTCTAATGCTTGAGCATTCTCGATTAACTGTGCAGAAACACCAATCACAGCAGGTTTCTGACCTAAACGAGCAGCACGATCTTCTGCAGTAACTGGATTGCTATGCGCAGTCCACTCAACAGCAGCTTCAACCATACCTGCACCAACGGTCACGTTGCTTAAACGGTCAATAAAGATAAATGAACCTGTATAACGACTGTCTTGGTATTGATCAAATACAACTGGCGCATCAAACTCAATCACAACATCCGCAATTGCATTCAACTCAAGCTCTTCAACCTGAGTGTGCTCAAGTGTATTTACATTGACACGGAAATTAATTGCAGTGACTTTTGCAGGAACAGTTTGAGTGCCGATTTTGACGTTGTAGAGCTTACCTTTAACCAAAGGGTGCTCGGTCATCCAAACCACTGATGCACGAACACTACGAGAAATTAAAGGTTGCTCACCCGTACGAACCAATACATTACCACGTGAAATATCAATTTCGTCATTTAAGGTTAAGGTAATAGCTTGACCAGCACCAGCTTTCTCAAGATTGCCATCAAAAGTCACAATCTCTTTAACTGTTGATTTCTTCCCAGATGGAAGTGCAACAATTTCATCACCAATATTAATTTCACCCAATGCGATCGTGCCCGCAAAACCACGGAAATCAAGGTTTGGACGATTCACATATTGAACAGGGAAACGAAATTCATGTTTATTCGATTCACGCTTAATTTCCACTGACTCAAGAATATCCATCAGCGTTTGACCTTTGTACCAAGGTGTACTTACAGATGGATTAACAACGTTATCGCCATTAAGTGCTGAAATTGGAACAAAGACAATATTTTCAGGACGACGGTTACCTAATTGATTTACAAACGCATCGTATTCAACTTGAATTTCATTGAATCGAGCTTCCGAGAACTCGACTAAATCCATTTTATTAATCGCAACAACGATATTTTTAATACCGAGTAAACTTGCAATAAAGGTATGACGACGCGTCTGTGTTTGCACGCCATAACGAGCATCAATCAAGATAATCGCAAGGTCAGCAGTTGAAGCACCTGTTGCCATATTGCGGGTATATTGCTCATGGCCCGGTGTATCGGCAATGATAAATTTACGTTTTTCAGTCGAAAAATAACGATACGCGACATCAATGGTAATGCCTTGCTCACGCTCTGCTTGTAAACCATCTACAAGCAATGCTAAATCAGGTGCCTCGCCTGTCGTACCCACTTTTTTACTATCACGCGTTACCGCTTGCAATTGATCTTCGTAGATCAATTTTGAGTCATAAAGTAAACGACCAATAAGCGTTGATTTACCATCATCGACGTTTCCGCAGGTCAAAAAGCGCAGAAGGTCTTTATTTTCGTGCTGTTTTAGGTAGGCCAAAATATCTTGGCTAATAAGATCTGATTGATGAGACATTGCTCAAAACTCCACAAAATTTGAAATCGAATTTCCTAAACGAAATTAGAAGTAACCTTCCTGCTTTTTCTTTTCCATCGAGCCAGCTTCATCATGGTCAATCATACGACCTTGACGTTCTGAACTCGTCGCTAAAAGCATCTCTTGGATAATTTCAGGTAATGTATCCGCCTCAGACTCAACTGCACCTGTTAATGGATAACAGCCTAATGTACGGAAACGTACCGATTTCATTTGTGGGACTTCACCTTCTTTCAAACGCATACGCTCATCATCCACCATGATAAGAGTACCACTGCGCTCTATCACTGGACGTACGGCAGAGAAATAAAGAGGAACGATTTGAATATTTTCTAGATAGATATATTGCCAAATGTCTAACTCAGTCCAGTTAGATAATGGGAATACACGAATGCTTTCGCCTTTGTTTACTTTACCATTGTAAAGATTCCAAAGTTCTGGACGTTGGTTTTTAGGATCCCAACGATGCTTCGTATCACGGAATGAATAAACACGTTCTTTCGCTCGTGATTTTTCTTCATCGCGACGTGCGCCACCAAAAGCAGCATCAAACTGGTATTTATCCAAGGCTTGTTTTAAGCCCTGAGTTTTCATGATGTCTGTATATTTAGAGCTACCATGATCAAATGGATTGATGCCTGCCTCACGCCCTTCAACATTTTGATGAACGATCAGATCAAAGCCATGCGTTTTCGCCATGTTATCGCGAAAAGCAATCATGTCCTTAAATTTCCAACCTGTATCTACATGTAGTAATGGGAATGGGAGTTTCGCAGGATAAAATGCCTTAAGTGCAAGATGCAACATCACTGCAGAGTCTTTACCAATCGAGTAAAGCATCACAGGATTTTCGAATTCAGCCGCGACTTCACGAATGATATGAATACTTTCAGCCTCAAGTTGCTTGAGGTGCGTTAATCTATTCTCAGTCATGTACACTTACCTCCTTATCCATGTTACCCATAAAATCTATAAGTGGTTTTACACCACCACTTGGAAGACCGTGTGGAGGAACGAGTGCCATAACAACTCCAATTTTTCATGATATCAATATGCTTACTAACTTACTTTTTCATCAGCTAGCAAAGTTTATTCATTATAATAATTTAGAACGAGTTCTTTAGCTTGTTTTTTCATATAAATATGCAAAATTGTGATATGTAAAGAATAATAAAATCTACAAAATACTCCCCAATTCACATAATCCACTCCAAGCAAAAAAGAGGCCTCTATAGGCCTCTTTCCGCAATACTTTCAAATTAGAAACGGAACATATTTTTTTCTAATGGAATTTCTACACCAACAGAAACACCACCATCACTACCATTCACATCAGAATCACTCACCCAACCATTTACCTTTAATGGGATTGTTGGTTTGACATAATGAGTCCAAGTGATATCTAAACCTTTGATCTTATCTGATTTAGGGAAAGCAGCATTATTTAACTCTACACGCTGAGTTTGACTAACGTTTGCGTACATCACTCGCCCACTTAAGCGATTCATCGTATCAAAACGAATATCCCCACCAACGGAATACATTTGTCCATCACCACCCATAGCATGCCCTAATGGGAAACCATGTTGGTAGTAGCCATCTCTGTAAATATGATGATTATAGGAAATGCCTTTTGCCTCTCCATTTGTACGCGTATCTGCCCATTCTGCATATAACTGGTACGGCATATTGTTATAGCTTGATGAGAAATCAGCACCACCTAGATACAGATATTTTGCAGGTAAACCACCAGCTTCATCTTCGCCAACGAATTGGGTATAGAAGCTAATTGGTACACCCCATAACGGCTGTAAGAACAAACGAGCATCAAAGCCTGCAATCTGATTGGCAGGATCAGGTTTACCTCGACCACCGTTATCTCTCGTTCCTAACATTGCATCCCATAAAGAACTAAAGCTCTCAGGACGCCCATCCCCACCCCATTGGATTGCACGTGAAGCACCAATTTCCAGAGCTTGGAACGGACGCGCTGTGAATCGAAGACCGATTAGCTTTGTATCTGGAATTGCTTCATAGTCATCTAATTGTCCTGCAAAGGCTTGATATTGCCATGGCCCAATCCAAGATAGCCATTTTGTTTCAAATGCATTTTGTACTGCACGTTGAACCGTGACACCGTAAACTGGACGGCTGGCATCACCACGAATCAAGCTACCATCGTGTCCTGGTCCCCAATATGTTGGGATTTGCCCAGCAATGACCCATTGATTCCAAAGCTTTCCTGCAATATATGAACCTTCAACGTTGACATCATTACCATTGTCAATCAAAGGATCTTTTTCAGCATTCACCCGGATTTTTGCATCCCAATTTTCACCACCTGCATTAAACTCTAACGCGGCTTGATACTGGGACTTTTGACTGTCACCAAAAGCTTGAGGTATTGTTTTAAGATCAGTACCTGCATGTAATCCTACTTTTGCTGTTGCATTGTCCGCAGCAATCGCATGCATAACAGAGTCGATAACATTCTGTTGTGCTTTATTGGTTACTTGAGCTTGTGATAAAGCGCGTTTAATCTCATCTCCACTCATTGGCCAAGTTGAAGTACTGATTTGAATTACGCCTTGTTGGTTTAACCAATTCAAGTCAGTGCGTAAGTTTTCATCATTTAACACAATACCTTGCGCAAATACAGCGGAAGAGAGAGACGCCAATAATGCGACATAAAGCGATTTTTTTAAAAACATATCCAGACTGTTCTCAAATTTATTTATGAACACATCATCGTTTTTTTATAGGTTGTTTTCAATCACCAAACTGAACAATTACATTTCTTAACGTAGAATGCAAAAAAGACCACTTATAAAAGTGGTCTTTGGTGTTCCGCATAACTCGAAAATTAGTCTTTACGGCGCATATGTGGGAATAACAACACATCACGAATACTTGGTGCATTAGCGAATAACATCACCAAACGATCAATACCAATCCCTTCTCCCGCTGTTGGAGGTAAACCGTATTCAAGCGCTTCGATAAAGTCCGCATCGTAATGCATTGCTTCATCATCACCTGCATCCTTTTCTGCAACTTGTGCTTGGAAACGTTCAGCTTGATCAATTGGATCGTTTAACTCTGAGAAACCATTCGCCAACTCACGACCGCCAATAAAGAACTCGAAACGATCAGTAATATGCGGATTATCATCATTACGACGTGCAAGTGGTGAAGTTTCCGCAGGATATTCTGTGATGAACGTCGGTTGGCGAAGTTTCGTCTCAACCGTTTCTTCAAATACGATTGTCTGCAACTTACCCAAACCAAAACCCGGCTTAACTTTTTCTTTTAATACATCTTGAGTAAATTTCGCCAAGAATTCACGATCATTGACATTTTCAGGTGTGAAATCAGGGTTATGCTCAAGAATCGCATCGAACATTGAAATCTTCTTAAATGGACCTTTGAAGCTATAAACTTCTTCGCCATAAGGCACGTCAGTTGTACCCAAGATATCAATTGCCAATTTCTCAAGCATATTTTCAGTAAGTTCCATCAAGTCCTTATAATCTGCATAAGCTTGATAAAACTCAATCATGGTAAATTCTGGGTTATGACGCGTTGAAACTCCCTCGTTGCGGAAGTTACGGTTAATTTCAAACACACGCTCAAAACCACCAACAACCAAACGTTTTAAATATAGCTCTGGCGCGATACGTAAATAGAGTTCCATATCTAACGCATTATGATGCGTCACAAATGGTTTTGCAGAAGCACCACCTGGAATGACATGCATCATCGGTGTTTCTACTTCCATGAAACGCTCATTGGTTAAAAATGCACGAATACCAGCGACAACTTTGGCACGAATCTCAAAAGTTTTACGTGTTTCTTCGTTTACGATCAAATCCAGGTAACGCTTACGATATTTCGCTTCAGTATCTGTTAAACCATGAAATTTGTCTGGGAGTGGACGCAATGATTTAGTCAGCAATTCAAAAGCTTCAAGGTGCACATATAAGTCCCCTTTACCTGAGCGACCAATATAGCCTTCAGCTGCGATAATATCGCCAAGGTCTAAGCTTTTAATCGTTTCTAAAATATCAGCTGGTAGACCTTTACGATCCACATAAAGTTGGATACGACCTGTCATGTCCTGAATCACAATAAATGATCCGCGATTGAGCATGACACGACCCGCAACTTTTACATAAACTTTTTCAGCACCTTCGATTTGTGCCTTATCTTGATCTTTAAATTGTTCTTGTAGATCAGCTGTATAATGTTCACGTTTAAAGGTATTTGGCCAAGGGCTCTTGCCAGTCTGTTTTGCAGTCTCTTGGATTTGCTTTAATTTGGCATGACGCTGTGCGATTAAATCGTTTTCGGAAAGTGTTTGTTCAGAAGTCGATTGAGCGTTTTGTTGCGTCATCTCTGCCTCGGTTTAAGTAAAAATAAAGGCACATAGAATAGCAGATCGCAAAACATTTTCGTATCTTTTCGACCTGACATTCTTAAAAAAGCCTATATTTATCAGTTTTTCTTGTTTTTTCCACGAGGATTTTTAGCGATATCTATACCCTAATTTCACTTAACTTTCTGACATTTGTTTAATCGCTTCCAAGCCTTGCTTAAACCCTTTATCCATCATTTCAATGTATTCAGGTTGCACATCCACTTCGACATGTAGTTCAGTATCTGCACCTGATTCAAGCAGAAAATATTTTTCCAAAGTTCCAGCCCATGACTTTACCTCATCACTCTCTAAGTCTTCTTGACCATTTTGAATGATACCGAGATGCTTAAAGATCAATTGTTTCGGTTCTTCAATGCTTGCAATTGTTGAAATCATTCCATTGCCTTCTCCATCTAAGAAATAAGTCTTACCATCAACCTTCCAATCACTTTGCATCGTTGAACTGGGTGAAAAGAATTTTGTCCAAGCCTGATAACTGTCAAGAGTCCAAAGTACATCCCATACTTTTTGTTGAGAGGCATGAATTTTTATGCTGTATACCAAGGTTTCCATATGTTTAATTCTCTAATAATTAACACTCAAAATATGATACCGCTTGTTCAAATGTTTATTTTTTATTCACACCAATTTTATACGTTTCGATATTTTCAATTACATTCACGAAGAATGACACGAATAAATTTAGAGCAATTGCTCAAATAACAAGACTTTCGGCTTGAATTGCCATATCTCTTTTTTAATAAATGATTAAACTCTTGCATTTACTTTACTTAAATGTCGTTCTGCGTAAAAATCTAACTCCCGATCAACACAAGTTAGTACTATATTGCAGCGATCGTAGCGACATTATGGAACAGTTTTACTGAAAGGCAATTTGAGCATACCTATCAGTTTGGAGAGTCACATGAAAAAATATCAATGTATCGTTTGTGGTTGGATTTACGACGAAGCAGAAGGTTGGCCACAAGACGGCATTGCAGCAGGTACTAAATGGGAAGATATTCCTGATGATTGGACTTGCCCAGATTGCGGTGTTTCAAAAGCTGATTTTGAAATGATTGAAATCTAAGATTGTCAAAAAGACCTCTAGGGGCTGTGATCACTTTATAAATGGGTTGCGTTGCAGGCTAAAAATTCATCAGACAAGACATGAAACGCAGGTAATGGCTATTTCCTTGCCAAGTTTCATAACGAAGTATGAGGGATTTTTAGCCACAACCCTACGGGACAGGGAGATTTTTTGACGCTACTACGTTATGTCTTATTCATTTAGAATTACTAAATTTCACAAGCCATGCCTTGTATCGCCTAAAAAATATCTTCTGTCGCAACCATAGATCAAGTGGTCACACCCCCTCTCTCATGGTCTTTTTTCTTTAGTTTAATTTTTATATAAAAAATGTTGGAGAATCTCATGCATCCTATCGTCATCATCGGATCTGGTATGGCTGGTTATACCGTTGCTCGTGAATTTCGCAAACTGAGCCCAGAACAAGAACTTGTTATGATCTGTGGAGATGATGCGGTAAATTATGCAAAACCAACATTATCCAATGCTTTCGCAGGCAATAAAGCACCTGAGCAAATTGCTTTAGGCGATGCTAATAAAATGGCAACTCAACTCAATATGCGTATCGAGGCAGAAACGTGGGTCAAAGAAATCCATGCAGAAGCACATGAAATCGTTTTAGAAAAAAATGGTGAAACGATTACGCAACCCTACTCTAAACTTGTCCTTGCAGTCGGTGCGAATCCAATCCGTTTAGCTATCTCAGGTGATGGCAGTGATGATATCCATGTCGTTAACTCATTGATTGACTATCGTAACTTCCGTGAAAACCTTGCTCAACGTAAAGATAAACGCGTTGTTATTTTAGGTGCAGGACTAATTGGCTGTGAATTTGCCAATGATTTATTACATAGCGAATATGATATTACGGTAATCGATCTTGCCCCACAACCATTGGGACGTTTATTGCCTAGTCATGTTGCAGACTTATTCAAAAACAACTTAGAACAAGCTGGAATTAAATTTGTCCTTTCAACAACAGTTGAAAAAATTACCAAAATTAATGATGGTGAAGATTACGCTGTAACACTTGCAAATGGACAAACCTTGATTGCGGATATCGTTTTATCAGCAATTGGTTTACAACCAAATACAGCCCTAGCAAAATCAGCAGGGATTCAAACAAGTCGTGGCGTCATCACCAATACTTTATTAGAAACCAATCAAGCAGATATCTACGCGGTTGGTGACTGTGCTGAAGTCAACGGAACTTTACTTCCTTATGTAATGCCAATCATGCAACAAGCTCGAGCATTGGCTAAAACTTTAAGTGGTCAAAACACTGCCGTACACTATCCAGCGATGCCTGTTGCAGTAAAAACCCCTGCAGCACCACTCACTGTTTTACCTGCCCCATTAGATATTGATGTGACTTGGGAGATGGAAGACTTTGAAGATGGAATGTTAGCAAAAGCAGTTGATGCAGAAGGCACATTAAGAGGCTTTGTACTTTTAGGTGCAACAGCTGCAAAACAGCGTTTGACACTGACCAAACTTGTGCCTGACTTGATTCCTGCACAAAATTAAGGTTTATTAAATATAGCGAGTTTGTTGAAAAATGAGGTTTCAATAAACTCAATACCGACAAAAATAATTCAACTTGGAACGAGCAGCATGAACAGTGCCCTTCAATTTAATGTGTCGCCTTATACTGCATTTATGCAAGAGACCAAAGTAAGTTTGGGCAATGGTATCGAACTCCATGTTGAAATCGGCGGAAACCCTGAACATCCAACAGTTCTGCTCATCATGGGATTAGGTGCACAAATGTTATTTTGGCCTGATTTCTTTTGTAAAGCGCTGATTGACCAAGGGTTTCGTGTGATTCGTTTTGATAATCGTGATATTGGTTTATCTTCAAAAATTAGAAATAAAGGTAAAAGACTCAATACAATGAAACTCATGGGACGTTTCATGTTTGGGCTTGGCAATGAAGGTGCGCCCTATACACTGTATGATATGGCAGATGATGTCGCCATGCTCATTGACCAATTAGGTATTGAAAAAACCTATCTACTAGGTGCATCGATGGGCGGCATGATTTCTCAAATCGTTGCGGCGAAATACCCTGAAAAGGTAGAAAAAGTTGGACTATTGTTTACGAGTAACAATCAACCTTTCCTTCCTTTCCCTTATCCAAAACAACTTTTCAGTTTATTGGGAAGGCCTCCAGCACGTGATGAAGAGTCAATTGTTAATCATAGTCTAAGAGTATTTCAAATTATTGGTTCACCTGGTTATGTGAATCAAGTTGAAGCAATTCAAACCATTCGAAAATTATATCGCCGTAGTTTTTATCCAGCGGGTGTACTTCAACAATTTTTAGCAATATTATGTACAGGTTCTTTGTTACCATTGAACAAGAATACCACTCAGCCCACTTTGGTTGTGCACGGTTCAAAAGATCGTTTACTACCACCAAGTCATGGTAAAGCGGTTGCAAAAGCAATTACGGGTGCTAAGTTTGAATTAATTCATGGAATGGGGCATGATATTCCTGCACATTTCATCCCGCAACTTAGCGATTTGTTTGTTCATCATTTTAGATCATCACACTAGGACACTATGGCTGCATTACCCTCATTAAGACAGCTATCATATTTAGTTACGTTGTCAGAAACATTACATTTTACTGAAGCAGCACGCCGTTCGTTTGTTACCCAGTCCACTTTATCTGGGGGAATCATGGAACTAGAGCGTCTGCTAGGTGGCGTCTTAGTTGAACGTGATCGTCAAAACGTCCGTTTAACCCCTCTAGGTGAACAAGTTGTTGCTCGTGCACGTGTGTTATTAGCTGATGCACAAGATCTTATGCGTTTAAGCCGAGAAATGAGTGAGCCGCTAACAGGTGACCTGCATCTTGGTATTATCCCAACAATTGCACCTTTTATCTTGACGCAACTCTTGGATGAAGTGCATCAACAATTGCCAAAAATTCAACTCCATCTACATGAAGCACAAAGCGAAAAGATTGTAGAAAAACTGGAACATGGCAATCTAGATATGATTGTTCTTGCACTGCCATTTGATACACGTGGTTTAAAAGTTGCTGAAATCGCAAAAGAGCATTTATCACTGGTTTACAATAAAAATGACAGCAATGCTGCCAATGCAAACTCTTTAGATGATCTTGATCTGTCACGATTGATGTTACTTGAAGAAGGCCATTGTTTACGTGATCATGCATTGAGTGCCTGCCCTGTTGGTGAACGCAAAAATGATCATCGCTTAAAAGCAAGTTCACTACCAACATTGGTCGAAATGGTATCTTCTGATTTAGGTTTCACACTTTTACCTGAAATTGCGATTAAAAATAGCATGTTGAATGGTAATGAAACGATTTCTATTAAATCCATCGAAGATGCTCCAAGTCGTACTTTAGCTTTAGTGACACGCAAAAGCACTCCACTTCAAAGTGAGTTTGATGTGATCTTGCAAATCTTGCAGAAAATTACAGCTCATTTAGCATAATAAAAAGCCTGTAATTCAAATCGAATTACAGGCTTTTTCAAATACGCAAATTCTGGTTATTTAATCTCTAACAAATTTACTTGTTCAACTTGTACATCGCTCATTCGCTGACCGAGATCAAGTAATTGATCAAAATAGGCTTCAACGACTTTTGCCTGATCCGCGGTACTTTCAACCTTGTACATATTCTGCCGAAATTCATTACTTGAACGTAAACCCTTGGTGTACCAAGCAATATGTTTACGGGCAATACGGCAACCTGAATATTCACCATAAAATTGATAAAGTTCAGATAAATGCCCCAACAAAACGGCTTTAACTTCAGCGATGTCAGGCGTAGCGAGATGTTCACCTGTTTTTAAGTAATGTCCAATTTCTCTGAAAATCCAAGGTCGGCCCTGTGCTGCTCGTCCAATCATGATGGCATCTGCGCCAGTATAATCTAATACATATTTTGCTTTTTCTGGACTATCAATATCACCATTCGCAATCACTGGGATGCTGATGAGTTGTTTCACCTGTTTTATGAGTTCATAGCGAGCATGATTTAAATACATATCTTCACGCGTACGCCCATGCAAAGCCAAAGCAGCAATCCCCGCCTCTTCAGCTCGTTTCGCCACACGCAAAATATTTTCTTGACCATTTAAAAAACCAAGACGAGTTTTTAATGTTACTGGAACATCAACAGCAGCAACGACTGTATCCAAAATACGTGCAACCAGATCTTCATCTTGCAACAAAGCAGAACCCGCCAGTTTGTTACAAACCTTCTTTGCAGGGCAGCCCATATTGATATCAACAATTTGCGCCCCATTGGCAACTTGATAGCGCGCAGCCTCAGCCAATTGCTCAGGATCAGAACCCGCTATTTGTGCTGAAATTGGTGCTAATTCACCATCAAAATTTGCACGATACAGACTCTTTTTGCTCATACGCAAGGTTTTATCAGCAGTCATCATTTCACTAACCGCGTGCCCAGCACCAAAGTATTTACACAATGTTCGAAATGGTCGGTCTGTAACCCCTGCCATCGGAGCAACGATCAAATTATTTGACAGTTGATATGAACCAATATACATATATTTTCTTACAATTTCTGATCGCCATAGTATACTTCATTCGCCCATTCGACTCATCTTTTTATGTGGTGTTGTCCTGATCATGAACAAATCATACTCATCTCGTCCGCTATTAAAAACACTTAGCCTAATCATCAGCTGTGCCAGTCTCACCGCTTGTGGTGATTTTGCATGGTGGGCAAATGATAAAGAACCTGTACTGAAAGCAGATCAGATTAAAAGTGTGATTCCAGCACGTGTACGTGATCGTGACGCTTGGGCACAAGATATTCATGACATTATGCAAGAACTTAATATCCCTCAATCTAAACAGAATGTATGCACGATTGTTGCCGTGGTGGATCAAGAGTCAAACTTTGTTGCAGACCCACAAGTCGCTGGTTTAGGTGAAAAAGCAGTTCAGGAAATTAATACACGGTTAAATGAAAAATTCGAAGCAAAACTTGGGGAGACAATCGGTGGTACCGTCGCAGGTTACTTCGAGGAAGTCCTAAAAAATCAACCCTCTCCTGAAGACAACTATATGCGCCAAATGCGTAGAGTTAAAACAGAACGTGAGCTTGATCTACTTTATCGTGAAATTTTTGATTACATGGCAAAGCATTACCATATTAGTGCTTTAACTGGCGCTGCAAAACTTGTAGGCCAAGATATTAGTGAGAAAATGAATCCGATTACCACCCTAGGATCGATGCAAGTTCATATTAATTATGCCAAAGAACATAAACGTATCGGTATGAGCACTGCAGAATTACGCAATGATCTCTATACCCAATACGGTGGCCTATATTATGGCATCCATCGTTTAATGGTTTATCCTGCAGATTATGATCGCGCAATTTATCGCTTTGCTGACTATAATTCTGGCATGTATTCCAGCCGTAATGCAGCATTTCAAAGCATGTTAGACGCATTAACTGATATTGAAATTGATTTAGATGGTGATCTACTTATCTATAATAAAGAAGGTAATGTTCGTCCAACTCAAAGCCAAACCGAAAAAGCTTTGATTTCAGTATTTGCTGAAAATGGGGTTTTAGTTACCCCACGTCAAATTCGAAGTGACTTGAAAAAGGAAAAATCAAAGAAATTCGAAAATACACAGACTTATACTGCACTACAAAATTTATATCAAAGCAAAACAGGCAAAGATGCAAAATATGCGATCATGCCTCAAGTCGTAATTTCCGGTCCAAAATTGAGCCGTGATTATAATACCAATTGGTTTGCAAGCCGTGTAAATGGACGATATGAAACATGCATGCAAAGAGCAAAACAACTAAAACTGTAAATCTTGCTTTATTTGATTTTGATGGCACGCTTTATCCCAAAGACAGTTTTACCCGATTTATTTTTTTCGCCCTCCCGAAACATCATGTTATTTTAAAAGGCTTGAAAATCCTTCCTTGGATTCAGGCCTACTATCTAGGTTTATATCCTGCACATGCGATGAGACCTCGATTATTTCAAACGATGTTTAAAGGCATGACAGCGAAGCAAATACAAAATATCGCAATCAATTATGCACAACAAATTATTAAAGAATTAGATCCAGATCTACTTCAACAACTTTATTTACACCAACAACGTGGCGATCATGTTGTGCTTGTTTCCGCTTCAATTGACTTATATTTAGCGCCGATCTGTGAATTATTAAATATCGAATTGATTTGTACAGAAACAGAAATTGTTAATGGCACACTCTCTGGCCATTACCAGTCTTTGGATTGTAGCTGTGAACAGAAAAAAATTAGAGTACTGCAACAATACAATCTGAATGAGTACCATCAAGTTTATGCCTATGGTAATAGCCATGAAGATCTTGAAATGTTCAGCTTGACAGATCACGCTTACATGGTTGGACAAGATTTAACACTTCCACACGTTATACATCCACAACATGTTGATGAAAAGCAACCGCAAAAGAAATTAGAAAAAGACTCTACATGAGAAGAATTATTAGTTATTATTTGCTCAAATAAATTGTACTGTGAATTGACCATGAATGCTCATACTGCACCTCAGGCCAATGTCTTAACCATCCAACAATTGAGCAAGCAATATGGAGCTCGATTTGCGGTCAATCAGGCAACATGGTCTGCTACTCGCGGACAGATTATCTGTTTACTCGGACATTCAGGTTGTGGCAAAACGACGATGCTACGGTTGATTGCGGGTTTAGAAACGCCTAGCAGTGGTTCAATTCAACTTGAACAAGACATTTTATGGAATGCACAACAACAAGTGCCGGCAGAAGAGCGAAATATTGGCTTAGTGTTTCAGGATTATGCGCTGTTCCCTCACCTAAGTGTGTTGGAAAACGTCATGTTTGGTTTAAGAAAATTACCAAAACAACAGCGACAAACGATTGCAGAACAAGCATTGAAACACGTCTCTATGCATCATCATCTACATAGTTATCCATATACCCTATCCGGTGGTGAGCAACAACGTGTTGCTTTGGCACGTGCTCTTGCACCCAAACCGCAAGTTCTACTGATGGATGAACCCTTTTCTAATTTAGATCATCGTTTGCGTGATCATATTCGCCAAAGCACCATCGAAATCTTAAAGAAGACAGCTACAACGACCGTCATCGTAACCCATGATCCAGAAGAAGCCCTGCAAATCGCGGATCAAATTATTTTGATGCATCAAGGCAAAATTATTCAGATCGGAACACCAAAACAGCTTTATTTACAACCTAAAACCTTATTTGCGGCACGTTATTTTTCTGCACTCAATGAAATATCTGCACAAATAGAAAATGATCAACTTCATACAATTTTTGGGGCAATCCCAAAACCTCAACACTTAAAACAAACAGAGCAAGCAATTCAATGTTGTTTTCGTCCGCACCAGATTTACATTTTCAAAGAAGCTGCTGAGAATAGATTGCCTGCAAAAATCATTTCTTCAAGTTTTATGGGACATACTCAACAATTACGTCTACAAATTGAGAATGAAAATAATATCTTATTGGCACAAGTTGACTATCAACAGAATTTTAGTACAGCAGAACAAGTGTATATCCACGTAGATTTAACGACATGCTTCTTCTACGCTTTAGATGATCAAACACCGATCGAAAATATTCGCACCAAACAAACGTTCAATGTTTAAACTTTGTGATTAGGGATGAAATAAATGAAACAACTGTCAAAGCTTCATATTGCTTTAGCTGGACTAGTGGCATTAGGAAGTAGCTGGGCTAATGCCGCTCAAGTAAACCTATATACCACTAGAGAACCTGTTTTAATTCAACCACTTTTACAAGAATTTAGTGAAAAAACAGGCGTTAAAGTAAATACTGTTTTTATCAAAGATGGATTACTTGAGCGAGTAAAAGCGGAAGGACGACGTTCGCCTGCTGATGTGATGCTGACTGTTGATTTTGGTAATTTAGTTGATTTAGTTGAAGGTGGGTTAACTCAACGTATTAACTCAAAGGTCCTGAATACTGCTATTCCTGGAAACTTACGTGCGGCAAATGGTCACTGGTATGCATTATCAATGCGTGCACGTGCTGTTTATGCATCTAAAGAACGCACGCCTTTAACTGCAATCAATTATGAAGATTTAGCTGATCCAAAATGGAAAGGAAAAATCTGTATTCGTTCAGGTAGTCATGCATATAACACCAGTTTAATTGCAGCTTATATTACCCATCACGGCGAAAAAGCAACCGAACAATGGCTTCGTGGTGTGAAAGCAAATTTGGCACGACCAGCAAGTGGCGGTGACCGCGATGTAGCCCGTGATATTCTAGGTAAAATCTGTGATATCGGGGTAGCGAATACTTACTATGTTGGTACGATGCGTACTGGAGATGCTGAGCAACAACGTTGGGGCAATGCCATCAATGTCGTATTACCACGCTTTAAAAATGGCGGTACACACGTCAATGTCTCTGGAGCTGCTGTCGCTAAATACGCGCCGAACCCTAAAGAGGCTGTTCAATTACTTGAATTCTTAGCTTCTGACCATGCTCAAGCAATTTATGCACAAAGTGGCTTTGAGTACCCTGTAAAAGCAGGTGTTAAAGTTGATCCAATTATTGCGAGCTTTGGTAAACTGGAAGTCGACAAAATTCGTTTAAGCGATATTGCACGTCATCGTAAAACAGCCAACCTTTTAGTCGATAAAGTTCAATTTAATCACTAAGCCTCGCAATGCGTAAACAGGCGATCATCAAGATTGCCTGTATACTGATTTGTTTTGCCTTTTTCTCACTTAGTCCCCAATATCCTCGATGATCAAAAAGAAAGACTCACCTCGTTTACTATTTTCGCTTAGTGGTATTTTGACCCTACTGGCTTGTTTACCTGTACTGGCACTAATTTGGACAGCATTACAAGGCAATAGCGATATTTGGGGACATTTGCTGCGCTATGTTCTTCCACCAACCTTAGTTGATACCACTCTCCTTTTATTGGGGGTCGGTCTACTGACCATTTTAATCGGGACTGGTAGTGCATGGCTGGTGACGGCTTATCAGTTTCGAGGACGTGCTTTTTTAGATTGGGCATTGCTACTTCCACTCGCTGTCCCTACTTATATTATTGCCTATAGTTATATTGATATTCTGCATCCAATTGGTCCTGTACAAACGGTCTTAGGTGCTTGGTTTGGTTGGGAAGCACAGCCTTGGTGGTTTCCCAATATTCGATCAGTTTGGGGTTGTATTTTCCTTTTAAGCTTTGTGTTATATCCCTACGTATATCTCAGTACGCGTGCCATGTTCTTGATGCAATCAGCCAGTCTGATTGAAGTCGCACGAAGCCTAGGACTAAAACCCAATCAAGTTTTTTTAAGAGTTGCCATTCCTCTAGCTCGACCTGCGATTGCTGTTGGCGCAAGTTTGGCATTGATGGAAACCATCAATGATATTGGAGCAACCGAATTTTTAGGTGTTAAAACCCTTACGTTATCCATCTACTCTACATGGATAAACCAATCCGATCTCGCCAGTGCAGCACAAATTGCTATTTTCATGCTAATGATCATTACTTTATTGGTGATCGTAGAACGACTTGGACGACGTAAGCAACGCTATATGAATTCGGCCCAACGTAGTCGATTGATGCCTGCACAACAAGTCACAGGAAGCAAAGCATGGCTATTTCTAGGTTTAGGGTTAATTCCAATCTGTATCGGTTTTCTGATTCCGATTAGCCATCTACTCGTAGAATCATATAAACGATTTCAATATGCAGGGTTTTCTGATTATCTATTACAAGCCTCAATCAACACGCTAAGCCTAGCCAGCATCGCAACAGTGATCACTATTTTTATTGGTTTTCTCATCGTCAGTGCGGCTCGTTTTACTCAAAATACATGGTTTAGCCGTATTTCCAGCTTAGGCTATGCGATTCCTGGAACTGTCCTTGCAATTGGACTCATGCTATCACTAGGCAAAATAGATCATGCTGTTGCCGACTTCTTGGAATTTAAACTTGGAATTCACACGGGCTTATTATTTCTTGGTACTACATTTACCTTGATCTATGCATATTGCGTCCGTTTTCTAGCAATTGCCATCGGTGGAATAGAATCAGGTTATAATCGTATTCATGGCGTCTTTGACGACGCTGCACGTAACTTAGGGCAAAATCGTTTTTCTATTTTATGGCGTGTACATTTACCTTTATTACGTCCTGCCATTATTTCAGCAGCACTCCTTATTTTCGTAGATTGCATGAAAGAACTTCCTGCAACCTTATTGCTCAGACCACTCAATATGGAAACGCTGGCAACTCAACTTTATGCTGAAGCAGCTAGAGGAACGTATGAAGATGGTGCGATCGCAGCTTTGCTAATTGTCTTAGTTGGACTGATTCCGGTCATTTTACTGGCAAGAATGGGTAAGAATATTCAACAGCAGAAATAATTTAAAAGCTCAAATAAAAAAGACTTCCCGAGAGAAGTCTTTTTTGTTTTATAGGGTCGAGACAATGTTTGATCAGTAAATCGCCATATGATTACGGTGAATCATTTCCAAAGAACGTGCCTCACCTAAGACCTGATGGACTTTATCTGATGACAATCCTTTTACAAGATCAGCAGAGCGTGAACTAAAATTGACACGTCCAACTGCGATACGTTGTCCTTTTTTATCCACACACTCAACCACATCACCGCGATCAAAATGCCCTTCTATCGCTTTCACGCCTACGGGTAATAAACTACGATGTTTCAGTTTAATCGCCTCTACAGCACCATCATCGATGACCAAACGTCCAGCAGTTTGTAGATGAGCCGCTAACCATTTTTGGTGTGCGGTAACACGATCATTGTCCGTTGTGAATAACGTACCCATCATCTCACCCGACATTAAACGAGCGAGTACATTTTCACTTTCACCACTTGCAATCAATGTTGGACAACCAGAACGAGCAGCTAAACGAGCAGCACGAACTTTTGTCACCATACCGCCACGTCCTAACACGCCACCACCACCTGCCATTTCAAACAAGCGATCATCAAGTGCGCGAACTGAAGAGAATAGCTTGGCATTTGGATTATTGCGTGGATCTGAGTCAAACATGCCTTGTTGATCCGTTAAAATAATCAACAAATCAGCTTGCACCTGACCCGCAACCATTGCAGCTAAAGTATCATTGTCGCCGAAACGGATTTCATCTGTAGAAACCGTATCATTTTCATTGATGACAGGAATCACACGCCAATCAATCAAGTTTTGCAATGCATCGCATGAGTTGAGATAACGACGGCGATCAGCAAGATCATCATGAGTCAAAAGAACCTGAGCAGTGCGGATGCCATGTTGATCTAATACACTTGACCATGTATGGATCAAGCCCATTTGACCGATCGCGGCACAAGCCTGCAAACTGGGTAGATCAGTGGGTCGACTCGCAAGTTTCATGCGTACCATCCCTTCTGCTACTGCACCAGAGGACACTAAAATAATTTCATGTCCAGCATTGTGTAGATCCGCAATTTGTTTCGCCCAATGCGAAATTGCCTGTAGATCTAAACCTTGCCCATTTGCAGTCAGTAAAGATGATCCGATTTTAACAACGATTCGTTTACACGCATTGAGCTGACGTTGCCCATCGACCACTTCTATCATTTTTTCCTCAAATTATTTTTCCTGTTGCACAGCGACGATTGCTGTACAACAGGAATTAAAAGGGAGTTTAACAGTCTAATTAATCACGAACGTAGACGCTTTCTACGCCGCTATCATCATCTTCATCGTCAAAATCATCTTCGTCATCTTCTAGTCCTGCTTCACGCTGGGCCTTACGCAATGCACGATAAGCTTCTTTTGCTGCGATGGTTTGTTCACGTGTTTCAGCTTCAAGCTGATCACGGAATGCTTTAACTTCTGCTGCGTACTCAGGATCTTCAACTTCACG
Organism: Acinetobacter haemolyticus; assembly: GCF_003323815.1. Classification (NCBI taxonomy): domain Bacteria; kingdom Pseudomonadati; phylum Pseudomonadota; class Gammaproteobacteria; order Moraxellales; family Moraxellaceae; genus Acinetobacter; species Acinetobacter haemolyticus. Next base: position 1,155,839 of record NZ_CP030880.1, on the reverse strand, counting down.
CTCGCGTTGTTGCTCGATTTGATCCATGAGGTAATACACAACCTCCTTGGTTCCTTCAGACATAAGACCAGAAGTTTTAAATACTGGACCTTTCCATTGCAATTCATCAAGAATGTGCTGACACCATTCTTCTCGTGACTCTTCTGGCAATTGATCTAATTTATTCAACACCAACACCACAGGAAGCTTCGCCAATGTTGGAGAGAATTTCTCTAACTCAGCCAAAATCGCTCTGGCATTGTGTGCTGGATCAGATCCGTCGATCGGCTGAACATCAACAATGTGCAAAAGAATACGTGTACGCGCCAAATGCTTAAGGAAACGAATACCAAGACCTGCACCTTCTGCAGCACCTTCAATCAATCCAGGAATATCGGCCATCACAAATGAGCGATGACGATCTGCATCAACGACACCTAAGTTTGGCACCATTGTTGTAAATGGATAATCGGCAACTTTTGGTTTTGCAGCACTCACCGCACGGATGAAAGTTGATTTACCCGCATTTGGCATACCCAGTAAGCCAACATCAGCAAGCACTTTTAACTCTAAACGTACTTCACGATATTCACCTTTGATACCATGCGTGCATTTACGCGGTGCACGGTTCGTTGATGATTTAAAGTGTGTATTGCCTAAACCACCATCACCACCATTGGCGACTTTGACACGCTGACCATCTGCAACCAAGTCACCAATAATGTCACCAGACTCAGTATCAACAATCGTGGTACCTACAGGCACTTTTAAAATGACATCTTCACCGCCACGACCAGAACAGTTCGCACCCGAACCATTCTTACCACGTTCTGCACGATAGCGACGTGTATATCGGTAATCTACAAGTGTGCTGGTATCATCATCTGCTTGGATGTAAATACTTCCGCCACGCCCTCCGTCACCACCATCTGGGCCACCAAAAGGGACAAATTTTTCACGGCGAAAACTGGCTACGCCATTGCCACCGTCGCCAGCCTCTACGGTAATGACTGCTTCATCAACAAAGCGCATGTGCCAATCCTCTAAATTCTTTAAAACGGGCTATTTTGCCACATTTTAATAAAATTCTCGAATAGAAAAATCAGCAAATAGGATTTTGGCTTTAAAAAAACAGATTTTATTGGCTTTAAGGTCTTACATTTCTTAATGGCAGGTCCATTTGCATTTCTAAATTTGCTTTTGTGTCTTGCACTGAGTTAAACATGATTGCATTGAACGATGAAATCGAACTCATATTCATTTCATCATTGATATTTAAACGTGGATAGAACTGATGCTTCACCGGCAAATGAATAGACTCATTAAATGCAAAATGTACAGGTCCTTCAAACACGATTTTGACGGGAACGGTATAACTTCGTTTGAGTTCAAACGGTATGTCTAGCTTTACGGGTATATTTAGACTTAAAGGGAATTTAGGCAGTAACTTATTCTGATAAATGAGATCAGTGGTGGTCTCTATCGGCATGACTTCATCTACTTTAAGCATTGTTTGATAATCAATATCCACTGTAATCGGCGTTTCAACTTCAAAACTTAAATCTGCTAAATATTTGCCTTGCAATGGTAATTCCAGAGTACGATCAATGAGTAGATCCGTGTTTAACTCACCTTTGGATCTTACTTGTAAATGCTGCCCAACTTGGATCTGAGTGGCTAAAGATTCGGGCAAACGTATATCCGCCTGCTGTGCTGAAACCATGACCGATGCTTGAATATTCAAATAAAACCAAAACAAGATTGCGACCAATGTGGTCAAAATCACAAAACTAATAAAGGCGCTTTTGTATGTTTTAAGCATCTGACTCATTCACCTACTTTTATTTCTGTTTTATGAGGTGTCTTTTCACTCGTTGTAGAAACAACGCGATCCAGATACATACTTGATAGCGGAATCTTGAGTTCACCTTCTGCGATTTTGACAGGTAAGGTATTTTTGACATCTACAGCTGCATTCAAGTCAGAAGTGATTGGAACATTCAGCTTGCCTTGTACAGGAATATTGGCATTGAGCTGTGTCTTCAATGGAATATTTAGATTTTCTTTCAATACTGTTTTTACAGGCGCATCAAACTTTAAGTGCACTTTTTGTTGTAGCGGCACTTTGATATCAATCGGCACATCAAGCTGTAGTGGAATAGAACCTTTTAAAGGTAACGTGACGTCTCTACCAAGAATCTTTACTTGAACTTTGGTATCGATTGGGAGCTCTTGATGAACCTTTATAATTTCCTGAACAGGAATAATCGTGCTGATTGGGACCTGACTATCAAAGTAAACACGGGGAGTTAATGTTTGAGTTAAAGGCACACTAAGTTGTTCGTTAATTGGAATTTTTGCATCAACACGACCATTTACTTCAACATCCAGTGCTTCCTTCACTTTGACTCGAACCTGTAACGGTTCTTGTAAATCAATCGCAACTTTTTGATCTTTTAATGGAATGTAAATATTGAAATGCTTAAACACCCACATTGCGATATAAACGCCACACAAGTTAGCAACAACTATCAAAGCAAAAACTGCAAACAAACGTCTAAACTGCAACAATGAAGTATTCCTAACCAAATCTTTCCCTTTGTCGTTATTCTCTTCGATTTTTTTGTTTTAATCTGCATAGATTCTGTACAGTCAATAAAAAAGCCCAGTGGGAACTGGGCTTTTTTTGTATAGCTTTACTAACAAATATTATGCATTTGTTTCAGCTGGAACTTTTGTATAGCTCACACCACACATTTGTTCAGCGATACGCAATACTTGGCAGCTATAACCTACTTCATTGTCGTACCAAACATAAGCAGTTAAACGTGTACCAGAAGTAATGGTTGCTTGCGCATCAAATACGCCCGCAGTACGAGAACCAATGAAGTCACTTGATACCACTTCAGATGAGTTGGTATAGCCAATTTGACCTTGTAAGTTAGAGTTGATTGAGATTTGACGAATGTATTCGTTCACTTCTTCACGATCAACTTCTTTCTCTAAGTTCAAGTTCAAGATTGCAAGAGAAACGTTAGGTGTTGGAACACGTACAGAATTACCTGTTAACTTACCTTTAAGTGCAGGCAATGCTTTAGCAACTGCTTTCGCTGCACCAGTTTCAGTAATTACCATGTTCAGTGTTGCAGCACGACCACGGCGATCTGCTTTATGGTAGTTATCAATCAAGTTTTGGTCATTTGTGAACGAGTGAACAGTTTCCACGTGACCATTTAATACTTTGTATTTATCGTCTAAAACTTTTAATACAGGTGTAATTGCATTTGTTGTACAGCTAGCAGCAGAGATGATTTTGTCTTCATCTAAGATGTCAGCATTGTTTACACCGTAAACAACGTTTTTCATTTCACCTTTACTTGGTGCTGTTAACACTACGCGTGCAACACCTGGGCATTTCAAGTGTTGGCTTAAACCTTCAGCATCACGCCATTTACCAGTGTTGTCGATTAAAAGTGCGTTTTCAATACCGTATTCTGTATAGTCAACTTCACTTGGGCTAGATGCATAAATCACTTTAATGAAGTTACCGTTAGCAATGATTGCTTCGTTTTCTTCATCAACAGAAATTGTACCAGCAAAAGTACCGTGAATAGAGTCACGACGTAATAAAGAAGCACGTTTCGCCAAATCACCGTCAGAAGACTTGCGTACAACAATTGCTTTAAGGCTTAAACCACGACCTAAACCTGATTGGCTAATGATTAAACGAGCCAAGATACGACCAATACGACCAAACCCGTAAAGAACTACATCTTTAGACTCAACCGCAGTTGCCTTACCTTGAATCGAAGCAACAGCTTTAGCAACAAAAGCGTCTACATCACCGCCTTCATTTTTATATTCAACCGCGAGTTTACCGATATCAACTTCCGCAGAACCAATGTTTTCTACTTTCATCAACGCTTCCAAGATTGGGAAGGTATTTACAACTGAAAGCTCAACATCAAGCATACGTGTACGGCGATGTGATTTTAAGATTTGGATTACTGAACGGTTAATTAAAGAACGTCCGTAAACAGAAACAACAATATTTTTCTCACGGTACAATTGACCAATCAAGGCAATCATACGTTCCGCGATTTCCTCACGATTTTTCCAACGACCTTGGTGTTCTGCATGTAGGGCAACGATAGTGTCTTTGCTCACAGTTACGTCCTCTAATTTAATATCTATACTGGGCGTGAAATTTTAAAACGCCATAATTGTAATGGAATTATCATCAAGATTGAATCAAAAGCTGCTAAACGAGCTAAGATTTTGTCCCAATTGACTATAAATTCATAAAATACCTATAATTATTTTTGTGATTTTGGTTAAAAATCTTTCTCTATCATCGTAATAGCCATCCCTATAAAAATGCTTGATGATCATTTTACAAATATGATTGCGATTTTTGGGTTAATCTTCCGCATTATTAAGCCGCTTGGGATAATGTTTTAGATTTAACTCAAGCTGCTGTTTTCGTCGTTTTTGCTGGACAAGATGATTAGCACCTTCAATCACGAGTACCAAGACAGCCAACCAGATAAGAATATACGTCAACCACTCTTCTTCACCAATTTTTTCACCAAGTGCAAATGAGACCAATGCCAACAAAACGGGTTCCAAATATCCCAACAAGCCAAAAAGAATTAACGGCAAATAGCGACTCGCCAAAAGATAACAACCTAGACCAATCGCACTAAACAGGCCAAGTCCCATCACGACCAAAGCTAAACTTGGTTGCTCTAGAAACTTGAAATATGGTGTATCGCCGGTTTGAGTGAAGAAAATCGCAACAGGTAGAATAATGATCATATCCCACCAAAATCCACCCAAGTTATCTGTTTTAATTTGCTTTCGAATCACAAAATATGCGGTATAACCAATCGCAACTAACGCTGTCTCCCAAGCAATACTGCCCAGTCTCCATATTTCATGCCCAACGCCCAACATAGCAAGAAATACAGCAAGCGCCTGAAACTTTGAAAGCTTTTCCCCATACAGAACACTCCCCGCTAATACCAACACTAAAGGCAAGAGAAAGTAACCTAAAGATACTTGCAATCCACGACCATGCATCGGCCCCCATAAAAATATCCATAATTGCACGGAGGTGAGCGCAGAGGTAATCATCAAAAGTAATAATAAACTAGGGGCGGCAATCACTCTTTTTAAAATGGCTTTGATATGAAACAAATCGCCACTAAACCACATAAACAAAGTTAAAAATGGCAAGGTCGCAATAATACGCCAACCAAAAGTTTGTTCGCTATCAAAGGCGCCAAGCAATTGAGTATAGTAGTACAGAACCCCAAAAGTTACAGATGCCAAAACTGAATAAGCAATTCCTTTAAACATCATAAACCTCTAAACTGGGGAAATTTTATAAAGAACTTGATTTATCCACTATATGAAAATAAAAAAACCATGCAAGCATGGTTTGAATAAATTTAACGTCTTTAACGATGCTCTGGATAAATGATATCGCCAATATCATAACCAACCGACTTTGCATAATTTAAATATTCAAGGATAACTTCTTTATTTGGATTTGGGGTTCTTGATAACACCCATAAATATTTTCGACGTGGCTCACCTACCAGTACCGTTTGATACTCTTCATCTAGCTTTAGAACCCAATAATCGCCACGACCTATTGGAATCCACCGTACCCCTTCGGGTAAAAAACTGACTTTTAACTTACTATTGAAAGGTGCATTCGCAACAAAGGCTTCCCCTAAACTTTGTTGTAAATTTCCATCACCGTCATAACATTTATTATCAACAATAATATTACCGTTTTCATTGACTGTATAAGTGGCGGTAATGTTATAGGCGCATTTTCGCTCAAAATAGATAGGTTTCCGAGCAACTTCATACCAAACCCCGAGATACTTATCTAATTCAACTTTTTCAACGGTTGCTAAGGGCTTAGCTTGTGCGTAGGCAATTGTGCCTGCGGCCAACCCTGTTAAAACAACACCACCGATTGCGATTTTTGCTAGACGCCAACTGGCTTTTGGGAAATTTTTAATTAATGGCATGAGAAATCCTCAAAACAGAATTTGTTATAAGTAGTCATATAGTTAACTAATAAAACTAGTCTATTTTATAAACAAAAACTGTTGAGATATGTATCACTTTTGAGGAATTCGCTTCACTGTTTAAGATTTCAACATGTGTGCTTTCAAACGAACAATTTCATCACGTAACCTAGCGGCTTGCTCGAACTGTAGCTCTTTCGAGGCTTTCAGCATTTCCTTTTCCAATTTGCCGATATGTTTTGCAAACAACTTTGGATCAGAAAGTAGATGTTGTTCATCTGCACTGATTGATTGAGCTTGTTGTAGTGCATTTTCATCAATTTGATCATCTGTGAGAACTTCACCTGTATCGATTTCTTTGATGGTTTGACGCACTGCACTTCGCGGTGTAATGCCATGTAACTCATTAAACTCAATTTGTTTGTTACGGCGTCGATCTGTTTCATCAATCGCTTTACGCATAGAGTCGGTAATACGATCTGCATATAAAATGGCTTTACCTTTTACATTACGCGCAGCACGCCCTATCGTTTGAATCAGTGAGCGTTCTGAACGTAGAAACCCTTCTTTATCTGCATCAAGAATAGCAACCAAAGAAACCTCAGGCATGTCCAAACCTTCACGCAATAAATTAATTCCTACGAGGACATCATGCACACCTGTCCGAAGTTCGTGAATGATTTTAACGCGTTCTACCGTATCAATATCTGAGTGGAGATAGGCAACCTTTACACCATACTCTTTCAGATATGAAGTTAAATCTTCAGCCATGCGCTTGGTTAAGGTTGTAACCAAAACCCGCTCATTCAACTGTCTGCGGATATTAATCTCAGACAATACATCATCTACTTGGGTCAATACTGGACGCACTTCAATTTCAGGATCAATCAATCCTGTTGGACGCACCACCTGTTCCACCACCTGCTCAGATTTTTCTAGCTCATATAATGCTGGTGTTGCACTCACGAATACGGTTGTCGGAACAATACGCTCCCACTCTTCAAACTTCATCGGACGATTATCTAAAGCACTCGGCAAACGGAATCCGTAATTCACCAAATTTTCTTTACGTGAACGGTCACCTTTATACATTGCACCGATTTGTGGAACCGTCACATGCGATTCATCAATAATCAATAAGGAATCTTCTGGTACATAGTCAAATAAAGTAGGTGGCGCTTCACCTGCTGTACGACCAGAGAGGTGTCGTGAATAGTTTTCAATACCGTTGGTATACCCCAACTGTTGCATCATTTCTAAATCATAGCGTGTCCGTTGTTCAATACGCTGAGCTTCAAGCAATTTATCATTGTCTTTAAAAAATTTAAGCTGATCTTTCAATTCATCTTTAATTGTATCAATGGCACGAGTTAAGTGATCTTTGGGTGTAACATAATGACTCTTAGGATATATGGTCACACGCGGAACTTTACGAACAAGCTTTCCGGTCAAAGGATCAAACCAACGAATCGAATCGACTTCATCATCAAACAATTCAACCCGAATAGCATCTTGATCCGATTCCGCAGGGAAAATATCAATAATCTCACCACGAATACGATATGTACCACGTAAGAACTCCAACTCATTACGGGTATATTGCATTTCAACTAAACGACGAATAATGTCATCACGGCTCACGCGATCACCTTGTACAATATGCAGAAGCATCTGCATATATGCATTTGGATCACCCAAACCATAAATCGCTGAAACGGATGCAACGATGATCGCATCACGACGTTCTAATAATGCGCGTGTCGCTGAGAGTCGCATTTGATCAATATGATCATTAATTGCCGAATCTTTTTCAATGAAAGTATCTGACGAAGGGACATACGCTTCAGGTTGATAGTAGTCATAATAACTAACAAAATATTCAACAGCATTGTTGGGAAAAAATGCTTTGAATTCACCATAGAGCTGTGCAGCAAGTGTTTTATTGTGTGCCATCACAATCGTCGGACGTTGCGTTTTGGCAATCACGTTCGCCATGGTGTAAGTTTTACCAGACCCTGTAACCCCCAGTAGCAATTGATTACGAAAACCGTGCTCAATACCATTCACCAATTTTTCAATTGCTTGGGGTTGATCACCTGCAGGCTGATAATTGGTGACTAATTCAAATGGCTGACCAGTCTCTTGTTCTTGCATATCGTTCATCTTGCTACACTCTTATCGTTCTATGATATTGAGATTAATCTTGCAGATACAACCCTAAATCTTAATGTGGCGAAAAATTGCTACAATTTTCAAGCAACCTTACACTCTCCTCGTTATAAAATTTGGCTAACGTTTTTTTAACTTTGATCAAGCCAACGTGCCACACGTCAGATTTTCAACTCGAATTAACGTTGATCACTAAAATATCAACCACATCTAATAAGTTGATCTAACAAAACAATTTCAAAAAACGAGACGCAATATACATTTTGGTTAAATTAATGTTACAAATTGCCGATTTATACAATTTTAGATCAGCTTATGATCACAAGAATAATAAATATCACAATGCGCTTAGAAATGAGAAATCGCATAAGCATGGAGGCTTATCTTGAAAACAAAATATAAGATTGCTATGGCTACCACTATACTTGCTGTAATTACTTTTGCAGCAACCCATAAAGCTCCTGTCAAAATACTAAACACTGATGCTCAAACCAATGCCGTTGAATTTCATCATGAATTATTAAAACAAACTAAACTTACAGAAACTTTACAACAAATCCGCTCAACCTCTCAGCCAACTCCTTTAGCATTGCGACATTATATCGTTGTATTTAAAGACCAATCAGGGCAATCCGCTCAACTGTCCCAAACCATCCAAACACAGTACGGCGGTCAGACGAGATATCGTTTTGATCAAGCACTCAAAGGTATCGCGATTAGCATACCAGAAGTTGCCAGTCAGGCATTTATAAATGCCATGCTACGCCATCCATTGGTCAATTACGTTGAAGAAGATCAAGTCATTCAAATCAGTGCAATCCAAAGTAATCCTTCATGGGGACTCGATCGAATTGATCAACGATCACTTCCGTTAAACCAAAGTTATCAATATGAAAATACAGGTGCTGGGGTAAATTTATATGTTCTTGATACGGGAATTTTAGCAACCCACCAAGAGTTTACAGGTCGAGTAAAAAAAGGCTTTTCAGCGATCTCAGACTTTAATGGTACTAATGATTGTAATGGGCATGGTACGTTTGTCGCGGGATTGGCTGGAGGTACAACCTATGGTGTCGCCAAGCAAATTAATCTGATCCCTATACGAGTCGTCGGTTGCTCTGGTTCAGGGTTGATGAGTAATATGATTGCAGGAATTGACTGGATATTGAAAAATGGGCAAAAACCAGCCGTTGTCAATATCTCCATGGGAGGGCCTGCATACGAACCGTTGGATACAGCAATCAATAATCTATCTACTCAAGGCTTTATCCCTATTGTTGCCGCTGGAAATTCCAATACCAATGCATGTGATCTGTCTCCTGCACGTTCGGCAAATGCCATAACTGTTGCTGCAACAGACAAAACAGATACTCGTGCCAGCTATTCGAACTATGGTGCATGCGTTGATATTTTTGCCCCAGGTAGTGGTGTTACTTCCGCTTGGAACAGAAGTAACAGTTCAGTTGGTACAGGCAATGGGACTTCAATGGCTGCACCTCATGTTGCAGGTGCTGCTGCTCTGATTTTGCAGCGAACCCCAACCGCTACTACAAAAATGGTTACTGATCAAATCCTTGCGACGTCTACACCTAATGTTGTCAAAAATGTAGTAGGTAGTTCAAACCGTTTATTATTTACTGCAACTGCATCTGATAGTACGCCGTCTAACCAAACAATACAGCAATCTACCAATACTCTAGCGAGCATTAACCAACTGATCGGCGCTACTACTCGAAATTGGTTATTTGGCACATGGAAAGCAACGGTCAACGTTAAAGTTGTCGATCAAAATCAAAAAGCTGTCAGTAATGCCACAATTACTGGAGGATTTAGTGTTGGTGCCTCTGCCATCAGTTGTATAACCAATAGTATTGGGGAATGTCAGCTAAATAGTGGAACTCTTTCTCGAAACGTAACCAGTACAACATTTAACGTGGTAAATATAACTGGTACAAATCTAACTTATGCAGCAAATCATAATCAGGTCAGTCATATTACATTGACCCCTTAAAATCACTTGACCCATACCAGAAACGCATTCAACATGAGCTGATACTTAATTACTTATGATAAAAAATATGTCTTACCAATATCATGATGAAACGATTGTCACTGAACTCCCAGAAGATACAGTATTTGTTTTTGGTAGTGATTTAGCAGGAAGACATGACAGTGGCGCTGCTCGTGTCGCTGCTCAGCACTTTGCGGCAGTAAAAGGTGTCGGTCGTGGATGGGCTGGGCAAAGCTTTGCGATTCCAACGCTGAACGAACATATGCAACAAATGCCCCTGTCACAAATAGCTCATTATGTCGATGATTTTAAGATTTATGCAAAGAATCATCCCAAAATGAAATATTTCTTAACGGCATTAGGTTGTGGTATCGCTGGATATAAAGTCTCTGAAATAGCGCCTTTATTCAAAGGCATACATTCAAATGTGATTTTCCCTGAATCATTTCGTCCATTTATCGAAGAAGATGCTGTATCAAAATTTCCAGATCTAACGGCCGAAATCGTCCATGCTTTTATCAAAGATGAAGTTATTTTTTACTTCGACCATGGATATGAATCTTTCGAAGAAGCATTATCCGAAACAAATTTATCAGCCAATGAAAAAGCAATTGCTTTGATTGTACTGAATGAAGAACTTTATCCACGTGACCGCTATGGGCGCGGTAGAGAACATGAAATTAAAGATATTTTGGGTAAGCTAAATGGGAAAATATTTAATTTTCAAAGCAATTCCGAAGGTGCCATGATTTTCGTCAGCGTGATCATTGCACTGATGGAACTGTACGATATCGACGAGCAAGACTTTATTAAATTATGGCGTGGTGATTTAACCATTCAACACCCAGTTAATCGCTGCTAAATCCACATAAACCACTGAGCAAAAGGAGATAAAACTAAAAAAACTATAAATTGATAGGATAGAAAAAATAAAAACTCAGTACAGAAAAACAGACATCGTATAAAAATGGAGATTCAAGTGAATATTCAGCAACCTTTATTTGCCTTAATTTTTACGACTTGCGCAAGCTTTACTTTTGCAGCCCCAACCACCCCATCATCCAAACATGGTCCAATCAAAGATCAATACATTGTAACCTTTAATAAGGCACAAACATCATCTAAAGACTTAGCAGCGACACTGGCCAAATCTCATGGCGGAAAAGTTTTACATACCTATGAATCTGTACTAAAAGGATTTGCAATTTCACTTCCCAGCAACGCAGGTCAAGCATTTGTGGAAGCTATGAAAAAGAATCCCAATGTACTGTCTGTTGAACCAGATACTGTAATGAGTATTCATAGTAACGTTCAGAATAATGCAGTGTGGGGATTAGATCGTACTGACCAAAAGAATCTCCCACTTGACTCCAATTATAGCTATACCCAGACAGGTGCAGGTGTTACAGCTTATATTGTAGATACAGGCATACTTACTTCTCATCAACAATTCTCAGGTCGAGTCAAATCAGGATATACCGCGATCAGTGACGGTAAAGGAACTACCGACTGCAATGGACATGGCACACATGTAGCTGGCACAGTCGGTGGAACAACTTATGGTATTGCGAAAGATGTAACCTTAGTACCAATTCGTGTTTTGGGCTGTGATGGTGCGGGTACGTCCAGCGGAGTTTTGGCTGGGTTAGATTGGGTCGTCCAGAATGGTAAAAAACCAGCAGTGGTTAATATGTCACTAAGTGGTGGCGTCAGCTCATCTTTGGATAATGCAATCGTCACACTTTATGATCAGGGCTATACCCCTGTCGTTGCTGCGGGTAATTCAAATACGGATGCGTGTAATTCCTCACCTGCTAGAGCAAGCAAAGCGATTACCGTTGCGGCAATCGACAATACCGATACGCGAGCAAACTTCTCTAACTATGGCAGTTGTGTGGACATTTTTGCGCCTGGAACACAAATTACATCGGCTTGGTACGATAGCAATACTGCAACCAAACTCTCAAATGGCACTTCTATGGCGACACCGCATGTAGCTGGTGTTGTTGCTGGAATGTTACAAAGCACCCCCACTGCATCACCGCAAACAATTACAACCAATTTGCTGAAACTAGCAACAACGAATATCGTTAAAGATCCAGCGGGTAGTCCAAATCGTTTGCTTTATAAAGCACCTTAATTGAATAACCCTTAAGAAAAAAGGATATCTTTTAAGATATCCTTTTTTCTTCGATTTAACGTTTTCCCATCGAACGGCGCGTGCCACGCGGTGGCATCCAAGTTCGATCTGCATATTGCTCAGGTTTTGGACGCACCTGATTATGCGTTGCATCTTCAGAATCATCCTGAGCAGATGGCATCGGAAATGGCAATTTAACCAAAGCTTTTTTTGCCTTGGGTGATTGAGTACTCATTGAAATTCTCTCGAAATCTAAATTTCTAAACGCTATTGTAATAGATTTTTTATGATTTTTATAAAAATAAAATGTGTAAAAACAAAAGCTGTCTTCCACCCTATAATTTGGTAACTTTTTATACGATTAAGGCAAGTTTTGACCACAAAAAGTTCTATTTAAGCTAAGATAACCTGCTTTTATTTTTTAATCCCATAAGAAGGAATAATGCCGTGGACGTACGTCTCTCTGATCGTGTCAATGCCATCAAACCGTCCCCTACACTTGCAGTAACCAACAAAGCTGCTGAGCTTAAAGCTGCGGGTAAAAATGTGATTGGTTTAGGCGCAGGCGAACCAGACTTTGATACCCCTCAACACATCAAAGATGCTGCAATTGAAGCGATTAACAACGGCTTTACGAAATACACGGCTGTCGATGGCACTCCAAGCCTCAAAAAAGCAATTATTGCAAAATTGAAACGTGATAATAACTTGGACTATCAAGCAAATCAGATTTTGGTTTCTTGTGGTGGTAAACAAAGTTTCTTTAACTTAGCACTGGCTTTACTCAACAAAGGTGATGAAGTCATCATCCCTGCGCCATTCTGGGTAAGCTATCCTGATATGGTGATTATTGCTGAAGGTACACCAGTGATTGTGAAATGTGGTGAAGAACAACGCTTCAAAATCACACCTGAACAATTAGAAGCTGCGATCACGCCAAATACACGTTTAGTGGTATTGAACAGCCCATCGAACCCGACAGGTATGATCTACACCAAAGCTGAGCTCGAAGCTTTGGCTGAAGTTCTTCGTCGTCACCCACAAGTTTTTGTCGCTTCTGATGACATGTATGAACCAATTCGCTGGGAAGATGAGTTCTACAACATTGCAACCGTTGCACCAGACTTATATGACCGTACTATCGTTTTAAATGGTGTATCTAAAGCCTATGCAATGACAGGCTGGCGTATTGGTTATGCGGCTGGTCCTGCAAAAATCATTGGCGCGATGAAAAAGATCCAGTCTCAATCAACCTCTAACCCAACGTCGATTTCACAAGTTGCAGCAGAAGCCGCATTGAACGGTCCACAAGACGTTTTACAACCAATGATTGAAGCATTCAAACGCCGTCATGATTTAGTTGTGAATGGCTTAAATGACATCAAAGGTATTTCATGCTTACCTGCCGATGGTGCATTCTATGCGTATGCAAACATCCGCCCATTGATTCGTGCCAAAGGCTTAAAATCTTGCACAGAATTCTCTGAATGGTTACTTGAGGAAACTGGCGTTGCTGTTGTTCCAGGTGATGCATTTGGCTTAGGTGGGTTTATGCGTATCTCTTACGCAACTGCTGATGAGGTTCTAGTCGATGCTTTATCTCGTATCAAAAAAGCAGCTGAATCTATTGATGGTGTTGATGCCGCAATTGCATCAATCAAAGCTGAAAAATAATAAGCTTAGTTAAGATGAAGAAGCTTCAAAATGAAGCTTCTTTTTTTATATTCTAATTTTAATTCATATCTCAGCTTTCCTATTATTCTCCAGCCTCACCGTTAAATAACGCTACCACTTCAGCCTCGGTCATTTTCTTAGTTGAATTTTGGAAAGCATAAAATTCAGGTTTATTATCAATAAAAATTTCAAGATCTAGCTTTAAATCTTGAGGTGATTCATTTAGAGAAAACACGTTGATATTGCAATAGTTCTGATCCTTGGTACGCCAAAATATATTGGTACCACACGCATTGCAGAATCCACGTTCTCCCCATTCTGATGAATTATAAACTGTAAGATGATCTTGCTTTAAAAACGCTAGACTCCCTTGTTCTACATCAACCGTCATAATCACACCACTGGTCTGTCTGCGACAGATAGAACAATGGCAAACATGAACATCATGGTTTTTTAATTTCACCTCAAAAGTAGTTTCACCACAAACACATTGTCCATTCATTTTAAAATTTACCTTTTGTTTAAATTATTATTCAAGAATAAATAGATTAAAACACTTCGTCTCTTTCGCAATGAATAATTTGTAAATATAGTTTTAGCTCATCATCAACTTAGCTTTACCAAATAGGGTTGCCCATATGCTTCTAACATTGCTTCAGAGCGATGAACCTTAATGGTAACCTATTGCCCCCTTCCCCCAAAATCCTCAATTAATTGCAACAGCTAAAATGATCAATCGTAGCAATAGATTGAGAGTTTATTGAAGGCAAATATGGATGGATCCCCAGATTAAATTTTAGGCTTATACAACTACAACTTGCATGATCATATGACCTTAAAAACTTAAAAATAAGCTAAGGCAATTATGCAATTGCCTTACTACTTTTGACATGTTTTGGGCGATCACATAAATGACTAAAAACGGCGTATTGCCAAATACTTTTCACATGTACCGTAACCACTTTCTGCTCAGCAACAGACCACGCTAGCGCAGTATTAGCACCGAGGATGAGTTCTCCACCCAGTTGAAACAAATATAATGGAGATTGAACACTGACTAAAAGTGGATTCTTTTGGCTTAATAAGTTACGAGCGTTCTCAATTTTCCACTTATTTCCAAACCATAGCTGTAGCAAATCACCTAAATACAAAGCATTTTGCTTAAAAGGAAAAGTATTTAAAAATGCATTTTCTACAGGCGTGTAATAACGCTCAGGATCCTGCAAAATATCGAGATAGTTTTGTTGATAAAAAGAGAAGTTTGAAAAAATAGTTTCAATATTTAGAATAGTCATTTCGACCTCCGATTTAGCCATTTTAGTGCTGGCAAGTAGGGTTAAATCCACACTGTTTAGGTCTTACCTAAACGCTCTTTCTGATTCGAATCTAGCAACAGCCAAATCAAAGTTCAAGTTTTTTTTGCTTTTTGCTATCAATTGTGCAAATAAAAAGCATATGGCATCAAAATGAAAGAAACATGACATTTTTAGCTTGACCGATTTCAAAAGCTGCCTATAATGGCTCTCAGATTCTCCCATAGCTCAGTCGGTAGAGCGACGGACTGTTAATCCGCAGGTCCCTGGTTCGAGCCCAGGTGGGAGAGCCAAGATTCAAAAAAGCTCATATCAATGATATGGGCTTTTTTACGCTTTAAATTTAATGCAAAAAATACCCCTATCGATTAGAGGTATTTTCTCTTCCAAGAAGCTAAGCGATAACCTTCGCAGGTACACCACTATGAAAACGGAAAGTATCATCTGGGCTTAAAATCAAGTTCTTTTCGACTTCACGAATGTGATCAATCCGTTGTTGAATATTTTCTTCTGGATCTTTAAGTTTAGCTGTTTTTGCAACATCCAAAGCCAAAGCCAAATAATCTTCGAAATGACGAGATTCCGATTTAAGCAAATAGCGATAATAACGCCCTAGCTCATCATCGACTATGGGCGCAAGCGAATAGAATCGCTCACAAGAACGCGCTTCTACAAATGCACCAATGATCATGACGTCAATTAAAGCTTCAGGTTCATATGTACGAATTTCTTTACGTAGTTCGCCCGCATATCGACCTGCGCTTAAACCTTTCCACTCTTGACCACGTTTGGTCATAAATTCTAAAACTTGCTCATAATGCAGCATTTCTTCACGCACAAGCTGTGCCAACTTCACTTGTAAGTCAGTAAAAAAGCTATAACGAAACATCAAATTCATTGCTGTTCCCGCTGCTTTTTTCTCACAATTCGCATGATCCTGCATGAGAATATCTAAATTATTGATGGCTTCATCTAACCAAGCCTGAGGTGTAGTGCAACCTAAAAACTTGATTACAGGTTGCATCAACTCATCATAATTCACACTACTCATTTACTTATCTCGCAGCAGCCTGAATCGCTGCTTTCATATCTTTCACGGCCTGGGTCAAACCAACAAATACACTATCAGCAATAATTGAATGCCCAATGTTGAGTTCATGAATTTGTGGAATTGCGGCGATAGGTGCCACATTGTTCAAGTTTAATCCATGACCCGCATTAACCACTAAACCTTTAGAGGCAGCATATTCCGCACCTTTGATAATCCGTGCCAATTCAGCTTGTTGCTGCTCATCTGTTTCAGCATCTGCATATGCGCCTGTATGGATTTCTATTGTTGGCGCGCCACATGCCACCGCTGCATCAATTTGAGCAAGATCAGCATCAATGAAAAGTGACACATCACTACCAATTGCTTTCAATGCTTCTGTTGCTGCCTTAACTTTTTCAAAGTGTCCCACCACATCTAATCCACCTTCAGTGGTGACTTCTTGGCGACGCTCAGGAACGAAACATACATGTTGTGGCTGAATCTCTTGAGCAAATGCGACCATTTCGTCGGTGACAGCCAATTCAAGATTCATCCTTGTTTTTAATAATGGGCGCATACGACGAACATCGTCATCTTGAATATGGCGGCGATCTTCGCGTAAATGCAAGGTAATCCCTTCTGCACCAGCTTGCTCACAAACCAAAGCCGCTTGTACAGGGTCAGGGTAGACAGTACCTCGTGCTTGTCTTAATGTTGCAACATGATCAATGTTTACACCCAAGATTGCAGCCATATAAATATCCTATTATTTATCAAATTAAAGCAATCAATACTTTAAATAGATTAAGTTTGTGTATTTTGAATCCAAAGTTGACGACTTTTTAGTGGTCGATCACCCAACAAAGAACTGATCATTTGGCGGTATAGTTTAGCCAATAATTGCAATTGTTCGTGAGTAAAATCTTGCCCTTGCTCATAATTTTGCATAGTCGCAATAAGCCGTCCAGACATAGATGAGCGTGACGCTTGAGCAACAGGCATAAAGCCATCATTCAATTGAAACTGATAATTTTGTTCATGCTGGATAACTTGTTGATTAGCATCAATTGAAAAATCAATGGCATAACCTAGTTCTTGCAATAACACATGTTCAAACTGTCGTAAAATTTGTCGAAGAAACAACGGTGCGTGTTCATGCGTTGCCAATAATTGAAGTTGCAAAAGAATTAACTGATATTGTTGAAAAGTTTGCGGCATCGCCTCCTCTAAAGGACAAAGACGCAACACAATTTCATTTAAATAAAAACCTGCAAAAAAAGCATCACCATGAAAAAATACGGGTTGATTCAAAATTTCCAGTTTAGTGAGATTTTTGAGCTCTGATTTTCCTGTCGCTTGCAAACGAATCGGCTGATATTGTGGTGGAGGAATTTGTCTTAAAATTCCATCCACCCGACCATATTCTTGCGTAAATAAATGCACAATATGGCTCTTTTCCCGATATCTACGATGATGAATCAAATAACCATGTAGGACTTCATTACGCATCATAAGACGATACTAATCCTTCTTTTTATGGTCCTTTTTATCCTCATCATCACCATCGGGAATGACGGCACCCACTACGGCAGCCGTGCCCTTCACAACACCTTTGGTGGTCTTATAAGCGACTTTAACAGGCACAGTGACAACTTTATGAATACAGCCTTGTAGCATAGACATACAGACTACAATTACGAATACATGGATTGCTGTTTTCATACCTGACCTGTTCAATTAAATATCGCTATAACCTAGGCTTTTAAGAGCACGCTCATCATCAGACCAACCACCTTTCACTTTTACCCAAAGCGTTAGCATGATCTTTTGTTCAAACATTTTTTCCATGTCTGCACGTGCATCCATCCCAATACTCTTGAGTTTGGCGCCTTTATCACCAATTACAATCGCTTTTTGACCTTGGCGCTCTACAAAAATTGTCGCATCAATATATGTACAAGGTGGTTTTAGACGACCTGTTTTTTCATTGACTGTGGCTTCTTCCGTCTTAAATGACTCAATTTGCACAGTTAAATCATATGGAAGCTCTTCACCCAACTGACGCATGATTTTTTCACGAATGATTTCACTCGCAAGGAAACGCTCAGAACGATCAGTGATTTGATCTAATGAGTACAATGGCGGCTGATAAGGAAGGTACTTTTCAATCGTGTCACGCAAATGTTCTAAATTTGCACCACGCAAAGCTGACACAGGAACGATTTCAGCAAAGTTCATTAACTTGGCACGCTCTTGAATCAAAGGTAAAGCTTCATTTTTATTTTCAAATGTATCTAGCTTATTAATCACCAAAATGACTGGCATATCTGCATTTTTGAGTTTTTCCAAAACGAGTTCATCATTTTGAGTCCACTTCTGAGCATCCACCACAAATAAGACTAAATTTACATCTCGCAGTGCTGAATGTGCGGCGCGATTCATCATCTTGTTAATCGCACGCACTTCTTTTTTATGCATCCCAGGTGTATCTACAAATACAGCCTGTGACTTCTCACGTGAATCAATACCAACAATCTTATGACGGGTGGTTTGTGGTTTACGCGATGTAATTGATAACTTTTGACCGAGTAAGTGATTCATCAGGGTCGATTTACCCACATTTGGGCGACCTACAATTGCAACAAAACCGCTCTTAAAATCAGAAGGAATGGTAGTTCCTTGAGAACTAAAGAATTGATCAATTAAGTTATTGCCGTCTTGCTGTTCAGTTGCTTCTGGCTTATTGTCATTTGAATGAGACATCAGGTTATTGCTCCAATAATTTTAAAATTTCAGCCGCTGCCGTTTGTTCGGCGAAACGACGACTTGAGCCCTCGCCTTGAATTTTCGGCAATCCATCAACCAAGCATTCCACCTTGAAATGTTGATTTGGTGCATCGCCTTGAATATCTACAACCTCGTAAACTGGGAGAGGTTTTTTACGTGCTTGTAAATACTCTTGTAGCCGTGATTTTGGGTCTTTCAGTTGGTCCGTCGGTTCGATATGGTCAAAGTAAGGTTCATACCATTTTAACACAATGCCTTGTAGCAAGTTGAGATCATTACTGTCTATATATATCGCACCGATAATGGCCTCAACCGTGTCAGCGAGAATAGACTCACGATGATGACCACCTGATTTTAATTCACCAGTGCTTAAAATTAATGACCGACTCAATTGTAAGTCATTCGCTATTTTACCTAGTGCCTCTTGTCGAACCAAAGTTGCACGCATACGCGTCAAGCGACCTTCGTTTTCAGTGGGGTAAGTATGATATAAATAATTTGCAATGATCATCCCCAATAACGAATCGCCTAGAAATTCTAGGCGTTCATAATTGTGTTTATGACTAACAGAGCGGTGAGTTAAAGCCAATTTCAACAAATCAATTTGTTGAAATTGGTAACCTATCCTTGCTTGCAGTCTTGTATCATTGAGCTTGTTTGGCAGATTTTTGGTCAAAAGTCTTCTCAAAAGTCATCACTAAACTGATATTCAGCATGAAAGGCTTTCGCACTTCATACTTTTTCACGACGATCAAATCATCTTTATATGTAGCTTGTGCGATATCCTTAAAACGAAGATCTCGTACACCATTCATATCCAAACGTTGATCCATCTGAGATGCAAACTTGGTTGGCGTCGTATTTTGAGGACTATCTTTCAATAAGCCTTCAATCTGACTGTCAATAATTTTGTCATCCCAATATGCTGGCCATATTGCAATCGCTGCTTTCACAGCAATTGCAAATAAAACCACCCCAAATAAAATTGCAATATACGAAGTCCCCTGCTGAGATTTACGCATTTTTTCTTTCCTATGTGTTTTTATTTATTAATCAATTTTACCATTTCGGCTAAAACTTGGAAGTTTTAGACCAGGTTCTTTATGCATCCATACATAAAAAGCACGACCTGTTAAATTCTGTTCAGGCACAAAGCCCCAAAAACGACTATCTGCACTTTGATCACGGTTATCACCCATCGCAAAATACTGACCTTCTGGTACAGTTACATCCCAATCACGCCCTTGTGTATTAATAAATACATCATTGGTTTTTGCAACAAATGGAATAAACGAATCCGCACCTTTAGCTTGAGCAAACTGATACGCTTCAACAAGTGTATTACGTCCATCTAAGTAGCGCACTGAATACTGATGATCACCTAAAGTTTCTTTAAAATATGAAACTGCTGGTGTCTCTAATGCGTCTTTCTCACGGCTCACCTCAGTTACAACTTTAGCAACACGTTCACCATTTACGACCAATTGACCATCTTTAAACTGAATATGATCACCAGGTAGACCAACCACACGTTTGATATAACTGATACTAGGTTGTGGTGGGTAACGGAAAACAATCACTTCACCACGTTTAGGCTCACCAACATCAATAATCTTGGTATTAACAATCGGTAAACGCACCCCATAATCAAATTTATTCACCAAAATAAAATCACCTGTCTCTAAGGTTGGTACCATCGAGTCAGAAGGGATATTAAATGGCTCATACAAGAAAGAACGTAAAACGAGCACAACCGCCAACACAGGCCAAAAATCATACGCCCATGTAATGATAAAATTTTCTTGGTTACGCCCACGATTTGCACGTTGTTTGAGTACAAACTTATCAAGCAACCACACCAAGAAAAAAATCAGTGTCGCTGGTACTAGAATCAAATTAAAATCAAAATCCACAAACCCTCACTCGCAGCCTGACTGCTCGTCTTAGGGCTAGGTTAAGCAATGCTTACCCAGCCTGATCTTTCTTTATCTATCTACTTTCAATACAGCTAAGAAGGCTTCTTGTGGAATTTCTACACTTCCCACTTGTTTCATACGCTTCTTACCTTCTTTTTGTTTCGAAAGAAGTTTCTTCTTACGAGACACATCGCCGCCATAACATTTTGCTAAAACGTTTTTACGCATCGCTTTAACAGTAGAACGAGCAATAATTTGCGCACCAATTGCCGCTTGAATCGCCACATCATACATTTGACGAGGGATCAGATCCTTCATCTTTTCGACCAAAGCAATACCACGATGACGAGCATCTTGACGGTGACAAATCATCGCTAAGGCATCTACCTTTTCGCTATTAATTAGCACGTCTACCTTAACTAAGGCTGAACTTTCAAAACGTACAAAATTGTAATCAAGTGACGCAAAACCACGTGAGCAAGATTTCAATTTATCAAAGAAATCCATCACAACTTCAGCCATTGGGATTTCAAAAGTAACAGAAACTTGGTTCCCTAAAAATTTCATGTCTTTCTGCACACCACGACGCTCAATACATAGCGTCATCACATTACCTAAGTATTCCTGCGGTACAAGAATATGGCATTCTGCAATCGGTTCACGTAGATCTTCAACCGTTGAGCCATCTGGCATTTTTGATGGGCTATCAATGTAAATAATGTCGCCTTTTTTGGTTAAAGCTTCATAAATTACAGTAGGTGCAGAGCTAATTAGATCAAGATCATACTCACGCTCTAAACGCTCTTGTACAATCTCCATGTGCAGCATACCTAAGAAGCCACAACGGAAGCCAAAACCTAAAGCATCTGAACTTTCAGGCTCAAAGAATAATGCCGAATCGTTGATCTGTAGCTTTTGCAAAGCTTCACGGAACGGTTCAAAATCACTTGAATCAATCGGGAACAGACCTGCATAGACCTGTGGTTTTACCTTTTTAAAACCTGGTAAAGTTGCAACTTCAGGTGTAGATGCAAGCGTAATGGTATCGCCGACTGGCGCACCAAAGATATCTTTAATCCCTGCGATTACGAAGCCAACTTCACCCGCTTCAAGGATGTCAGTTTCAGTATGCTTTGGATTAAATACACCCACAGAAGTAACAGGATGAGTCTGTCCAGTTGACTTGACCAACATTTTATCACCCTTACGGATGCGACCTTGTTTGATTCGAACCAACGAAACAACACCAAGATAATTATCGAACCATGAGTCAATAATCAAAGCTTGAAGTGGCGCATCACGATCACCTTCAGGTGCTGGAATCACATCAACCAAACGCTCTAAAACGCCTTCAACACCTAAACCAGTTTTTGCAGAACAGGTAGGTGCATCAGTTGCTTCAATTCCAATAATTTCTTCAATTTCATGGATCACACGCTCAGGCTCTGCTTGCGGCAAATCAATCTTATTTAAGATCGGTAATACCTCTAAGCCCTGTTCAATAGCGGTATAGCAGTTTGCTACAGATTGAGCTTCAACACCTTGTGCAGCATCAACGACCAATAAAGCACCTTCACATGCTGCTAAAGAACGTGATACTTCATAAGAGAAGTCAACGTGTCCTGGGGTATCAATAAAGTTCAACTGATACTCTTGACCATTTGGATGCGTATAATACAACGTCACCGATGCAGCTTTAATGGTAATCCCACGCTCACGCTCAAGCTCCATAGAGTCTAGTACCTGAGCTTGCATCTCACGGTCTTGTAGACCACCACACATTTGAATAAAACGGTCAGCCAAAGTCGACTTTCCATGGTCAATATGAGCAATGATCGAGAAATTGCGTATATTTTTGATATCTACGGATTTTTTAGCTTGCGCCATGGGTTACCTTGAGAAAATAAATCGCCCTATACTTTTAAAAAGTTATGAGCCAAAACGGTTTAACAAAATTGTTGGCGATTATAACAGAACGACCATTCAAAGTATTCAAAATAATTATTACCAATCTAAACCACGCTGTCATGATTTTATGGTTTATATTTGCTCATATAAAACGGAAAAATCCAAGGGATTTAAATCAGTTGGAATCGGTTGATAAGCTTGGATAAAACTTGGGGACATACGTTTTGGACGACCAGTAGCAATCTCAATGCATGCCCACTTGGTATTTCCCAAAAATAAAATGCTTTGATCTTTTTCACGATAAAATGCGTACTGCCTAAAAGAATACAGCGCATTAATATCATCTAGCCAAGTGCGTAGAATAATTTCGTCACCTGCAAGCGCAGCTTTACGATATTGAACATGATGTTCCACCGCAACCATAGCATGTTTAAGCTCCAAATATTGAGCCACACCTAAACCCAAAGTTTCAATATGTGCTGCCGCTACATCCTGCATCCATTGAACATAGATCACATTATTCACATGACCTAGAACATCAATATGTTCAGGTTGAACGCTTATTCTTAAATCAAAAATCGTACTCATTTCTTGCCATACTTGATTTACCAATCTGCTGCATACAGTATTAGAAACAAATCTAGATTACAAAATAAAAACCACTCAAAATAGAGTGGTTCTTATGACTTTATACAATGTTACTGTAGACGTAGGCCTAAGATCGCACGTTGTCCTTGACGGATAATCGCCACACGAGCCACGCTGCCTTTTGGCAATCCAGCAATTACTCTAGCAAAACCTGCACTATCATTAATTGCAGTGCCATTAACTTGTAAAATAACATCACCAGCTACGATATTAGATAGAGATGCTAAGCCACCACGCTGTACTTCTTGTACGAGAATACCTCCACGAACATCTAAACGAGATTGCTCAGTTGGCGTGAGGTTTCGGATGCTCATCCCTAATCCACTGGTCGGACTATTTTTATCACCTGTCGCAGGGGTGTCATCAGGTGCTGTACCTAATGTTGCAGAAACAGTACGAACTCTTTCATCACGCAAAATTTCTAATCGAATGGTTTGATTCGGAGAAATACGATTCAAGGTATAAAGTAAATCACTGGTACGCGAAATTGGCGCACCATTAATTTTCAAAATCACATCCCCAGATTTCAATCCCGCTTTTTCAGCAGGTGACTTCGGTGCAACTTGAGTAATTAATGAACCCTCAGGTTTTGGTAGTTTATAAGCCTCGGCTAGGTTGCGATCTATATCTTGCAGCATAATACCAAGATAAGAACGAGTCACTTTACCATTAGCTTTCAGTTGCTGAACAACATCCATCGCAACATCAATTGGGATAGAGAACGACAATCCCATATACCCCCCCGTACCACTAAAGATACGAGAGTTTACACCAACAACCTCACCTCTTTGATTGAATAATGGACCACCAGAGTTACCCGGGTTCAAAGCAGCATCTGTTTGAATAAAGGGAACAGATGTTTCACCACTCATATTCCGTGACTTCGCACTTACAATCCCTGCCGATGCAGAATAATCGAATCCAAATGGTGATCCAATTGCGAGAACAGGCTCACCTACTCGCAATTGATTAACATCCCCTACTCTTAACTCTGGGAAATTCGCCCCTTCAACTTTTAGTACGGCGACATCGGTACGCTCATCGCTCCCGACCAAAGTTGCATCAAATTCACGACGATCATTCAACGTAATACTGATACGTGACGCATTGGCAATCACGTGATGGTTGGTCACGAGATAGCCATCTTTACTGATAAAAAAAGCACTACCAAATGCAGTCTTCTCTTGAGGTCCTTGTCGCTGTGGAATGATGACTTGATTGCCAAAAAAGCGCCTTAAAATCTCTGGTACTTGTTGCTGCAACAACTCTTCCTGAGTCATTTTTTTCACAACATTGACACTCACAACAGCAGGACTCACCTGCTCAACGAGATTTGAAAAATCCACTGGCGATGCAGCGTTCACATGAGCAGCTGCAACCGTAAATACCGCAGCATACATTCCTTGTTGTAAATAGCGACTTTTCATGAAGCAAGAACCTACAGATGAATAATCAAAAAATTTAGACTATGTTTTTAGCATAAGCCCAGATTTTTTTTCGTAAAAATATGTTTATATTTTCAATGCATACAACAGAATGCAGCAATCAAATATGAATAAATTATGGAGAAGCCGAAGTTTATAAATGCCAACCGATAATGTATTAAAACAATTTGTTAATTTTTCTAGATTTATTTAAGAAAATATTGATATTGGATGTACCACTATCTCTCGTTTCATTTGCTAAAAAATCACTCAATTCTAGGCAGATTAGCTCTTGCCTTTTTAGTCAAAAAGCGTTGTCATTAGCAAACGTTTAAAACTGAAGCAGATTGACATGCCTGATTTAAAAACAATTCACCATTTTGATGTGATTATTGTGGGCAGTGGCGGTGCGGGTTTAAGTCTTGCGCTCTCTTTACCAAGTCATTACAACATTGCGATTTTAGCAAAAGCAGCCTTGACAGAAGCCAGTACTTTTTATGCACAAGGTGGTGTCGCTGCGGTATTAGACGAAACAGACTCCATTCAACAACATATTAATGACACTATGATTGCAGGCGGACATCTATGTGAATTAGATGCTGTCAAACATACAGTTGAAGGCGGCAAACCTTCTGTTGATTTCCTTCTTGGACAAGGCGTGCAATTCACTTTAGACGATGATGAACAACTTCACCTCACTCGTGAAGGTGGTCACTCTCAACGTCGTATCATTCACTCTGCCGATGCAACAGGTAAAGCTATCTCAACAACCTTAGTTGAGCGCGCTAAAGAGCGTGAAAATATTACAATATTTGAAAATTACATTGCGATTGATTTAATCACCCTGCACAAACTGGGTCATCAAGATCAAAAGAATCGTGCGATTGGTCTATATGCACTGCATGAAGATAGCGAACAAGTTCATACCTTTTTAGCACCATTTACTGCCCTCGCCTGTGGCGGTGCAATGAAAGCATATCTGTATACTTCAAATCCTGATATTGCAACTGGTGATGGTATTGCAATGGCCTATCGTGCAGGTTGTCGTGTAGCCAATATGGAATTTAACCAATTCCATCCAACTTGTTTATATCACCCGAAAGCGCGTTCTTTCTTAATTACCGAAGCAATGCGTGGTGAAGGTGCATATCTGCGTTTACCAGATGGCGAACGTTTTATGCTGCGTTTTGATGAACGTGCCGAACTTGCACCACGTGACATTGTCGCGCGTACTATTGACCATGAAATTAAACGTTTAGGTATCCGTCACGTTTGGTTAGACATTACGCATAAATCACCTGAATTTATTACCGAACACTTCCCTACACTGTATGCACGTTTGCTTGAGCTTGGAATCGACATTACCAAAGACATGATCCCTGTGGTGCCTGCGGCTCACTATACCTGTGGTGGTGTCGTCGTCGATGAACATAGCCAAACTGATTTAGATGGCTTATATGCGATTGGTGAAACCTCTTATACTGGTTTACACGGCGCAAATCGTATGGCGAGTAACTCATTGCTTGAATGCTTTGTCTACGGCATGAGTGCAGCAGAAGATATTCAGAGCAAACACAACACAAGCTTTGAGTTTCCAGATGTCCCTTCTTGGGATGAGTCTCAAGTTACCGATGCAGATGAAGATGTAGTCATTCTGCAAAACTGGGATGAATTGCGTTCAACCATGTGGAACTATGTGGGTATTGTTCGTACGACTAAACGTTTACAGCGTGCTTTACACCGTATCGAAATGTTGAAGCGTGAAATCAATGAATACTATCGAGATTATCGTGTCAGCAAAAACTTGATCGAATTGCGTAACTTGGTTCTGGTTTCGGAAATGATTGTACGTTGTGCGATGGAACGCAAGGAATCACGTGGTTTGCATTACACACTGGATTATCCTGAGCTTTCTAATGAAATTCGCAAGACAGTGTTGACGCCACCAAATTTTAAGGTGGAACAGCCGTTGGTGAATGAATAACACCCAATTTATTCATCTATTATTTTTTAATTGGTACTGCCTCATATAAACAGAATAATTAGATCTCGTTTGTATAGGCAATACATTACTTTGAAGGATCAAAGTAATCAAAATCCCTTGTTGGGCAGAGGGTACATCCTTGTTACCCCTGTCCAACTGGCGGCATCCATGCCGCCGATCTCGATAGTGAATAACAACTTGAATTCAAATACTAAAAATCAGGCTATTTTCAGATTTACTATTGCTTAACGTCTATTTCAAATATTGCAGCGCCTCTCCAAACACAACATCCGCATTCTGTGTTGCATCCAAACGTTTGATCCGTTCCGGCTCTGCTTGCCACAAGGTCTCATAACCTGCACGAACTTTAGCAAAGAAACTCAGTTTCTCTTGCTCAAAACGATCCAAGGCACCACGCTCTCGCGCACGGGTCATGCCCAATTCAATCGGGGCATCCAGCCAAAAGGTAATATTCGGCATTCTCGCGACAAAGGTTTGATTTAACAGTTGCAACTTTTCCTGACTTAAACCTCGTCCAGAACATTGATAAGCAAAACTGGCATCTGTAAAACGATCACTCAATACAATCTTCCCTGCCGCTAATGCAGGTAAGATCACTTGTTGTAAATGCTGTGCACGTGCTGCATAAATCAATAACAGCTCAGTATCATGACTCATTTGTTCTTCATGATTCACTGCCAATAATAAAGAGCGAATTTGTTCCGCCAAAGGCGTACCACCCGGCTCACGAGTTAATACGACTTCTTTACCTTGCTGTTCAAAATACTGATGAATTTTACGAATCAGCGTGGTTTTACCTACGCCTTCGGTACCTTCAAAGCTAATAAACATTTACTGTTGCTCCTGCTTCTTGGCACGTAAAACCGCCAAATACTCTTGTACTGCACGATTATGATCTTGCAAATTGGTTGTAAATTTATGCCCACCTGTGCCTGTTGCAACAAAATAAAGATTCTGCGAATCATCAGGATGCATCGCCGCTTCAATTGCTTTTTTACTTGGTAAAGCAATTGGCGTTGGAGGTAAACCGAAAATGGTATAGGTGTTATATGCTGTTGGTGTCCGTAGGTCATTACGTGTGATATTACCTTTGTAATTATCTCCCATACCATATATGACGGTTGGATCAGTTTGCAGGCGCATGCCTATTTTTAATCGACGAACAAACACGCCAGATACTTGCTGAAGCTCACTATCTAAACTGGTTTCTTTTTCAATAATCGAAGCCATAATTAATGCTTCATATTTATTTTTATATGGAAGATTGTCAGCTTTATTGGCCCATGCTTCATCCAGTGCTTTCATCTGACGACGATAGAGATCTGATAAAATTTTCTTGTCTGTTTCACCTTTCGCAAAAAAATATGTATCAGGTGCAAATAATCCTTCAGGATGAGCATAGGAAATATCTAAAGCTTTTAGTAATTGATCTTGAGGCAAATCTAAAATTGTATTGGTCACATTCGGATCATTTTTCAACTTCTGTACAAGTTGCTTGAAGTTTGTCCCTTCGATGACCAATATTCGATTCATTTGGGCATTATCTGCATTGGCAAGCATATCCAGCACTTGACGAACACTCATCCCTTTAGTTAGCTCATATACACCAGCTTTCATACTGTCATGTATCATAAATTTCTGATAGAGCTTTAAAATGATCGGGAAACTTACCTTCTGTTCTTCAGCCAATCGATCAATGAAACGAGAATATGTATCTCCAGATGAAATCACTAATAATTGTTTTTTATTCTCCATTGGATAAGGCTTAAATAAATTTGCCCATATCACGCCAAAGACCACCATCGTAAAAACACAGATAAATACAAGAAATGCTTTAAAGGTAAATCTTGATTTCGGCTTTGCTTTTGGTTTTTTCTTACTTTTGCTTGAGTTTGGTGGCTTTGGCATATTAATCAATCTGGCTAAGTTTTAAAGTTTCAAATAAATCAAGGTAAGGTTGTTGCGCTAACGCGCGATCATTCAATCGTACAACCGCTCGCATCGGATGCAATGCATTACAAAAAAACAGGTTTTGAATACGATCAAACTCATCCATGCCAATACAACGTTGTTCGCATGACACATTGTATTGTTGCATTCGAGATAAGATTTTGGCTCGCATCACACCGTGGACGCCATTATAACGAAGTTCAGGCGTAATCCACTGATCATTTATACGAATAAAACAATTACTGCTCACCCCTTCTACGATATAACCCTGCACATCACTAACTAAGGCTTCTAGCCACCCCCGTTGATCCGCTTCTTGCTTAAGCAAAACTTGTTCAAGACGATTCAATGTTTTTAAACCTACAAGGTGTGGCATGTTTAAACCCAAGGCATGATTGAGTAAGCCACTCTCAATCCATTCAGGCTGAAAAGCTTGCATTACTTTAGGGTAATACCACACATAAAGATCAGCAGCATGTAAAGGAAAACTGTAACCACGATCACCTTCACCGCGGCTAATCACAACTTTGAGTGTGCCATTTAGGCTTTGAAATTGCTGTTGTAATTGTTCAAAAACCATGTCGATCAAGGATAAATCAGTTTTTAGACTCAAATGCTGGCAAGCCAGTTGTAAACGTGCAAAATGCAGTTCTTTTAACTCAAAACACCCATCAAAAATACGCGCAGTTGTAAAACAACCATCTCCATAATGAAATGCCCGATCAAGTAAAGGAATGGAATCAATTAAGTGTCCATTTTTATAGCATTGCATGATCTAAGCACCTTTTTCAGTTTATGAGAATCAAAGTTTAAAATTGAATAACTCTTTGATTTTAAAAAATTATAACAACTAAAACACTGAAATAAAAATTTATTATTTATCAACGATTCAGCATAACTTATCACATTTATATATTTCTTTTTTTTTCATAACAAATGCTTTTTTTATTATTTTTTTTGCAAAAAAACCAGCGTTATGCTGCATCCATATTCTAAATGCTTATGTAATTTCAAGGGGTTTTTATGCGTTTATCTCAACTCAAAGTTGGTCTTTTGGCTGCTTTACTTTCAGCATCCAGTTTGGCTGCTCAAGACTTTTTAAATGTCTCTTATGATCCAACACGCGAGCTATATACAGATTTTAATAAACAGTTTGGTAGCTTTTGGAAACAACGTACTGGACAAGATATTAATTTCAAACAATCACATGGTGGTTCTGGTAAACAAGCACGTGCCGTTATTGATGGTCTAAATGCCGATGTCGTAACTTTAGCTTTGGCTGCGGATATTGATGAAATTGCTAAAAATGCAAAATTGCTACCTAATGATTGGCAGAAAAAATTACCTAATAACTCAACACCGTATACGTCTACCATCGTATTTTTAGTACGAAAAGATAATCCTAAGCAAATTAAAGATTGGGGTGATCTGATTAAGCCAGGCGTAGAAATTATTACGCCGAATCCAAAAACGTCAGGTGGCGCTCGTTGGAATTATTTAGCAGCTTGGGCTTGGGCAAAACATCAACCCAATGGTAACGATGCCAAAGCACAAGAATTTGTCCGCCAAATCTATAAACAGACCAAAGTACTTGATTCTGGTGCACGTGGTGCAACAACCACATTTGCTGAGCGTGGCATTGGTGATGTTTTACTGGCTTGGGAAAATGAAGCATTCCTTGCAATACGTGAACAACCAAACAAATTTGAAATTGTGGTTCCTTCGCTCTCAATTTTGGCAGAGCCTCCCGTTGCAGTGGTAGAAAAAAATGCGACTAAAAATGGCAACCTACAAATTGCACGTGGTTATTTGAACTACCTCTATTCACCAGCAGGTCAGGAAATCGCTGCACGTCATTTTTACAGACCACGTAATGCCGATGTGCTGAAAAAATACCAAAGCGTATTTAAGCCGCTCAAACTGATCACCATCGACAAAGAATTTGGCGGCTGGACCAAAGTGCAGAAACAGCATTTTGATAATGGCGGGATCTTTGATCAGATTGTTAAGGCAAACAGCCGATAAGAATTACTTTTAGAAGAAATTCTCAGGAGAGCAGACATGGTTCACACTTTAATTGTTCCGGGTGTAGGTGGTAGCGAAGCACAGCACTGGCAGTCTTGGTTACAGCAACAACTGGTGTCTAGCTCTCGTGTACAACAAAAATATTGGGATCGACCAGTATTAAGTGAATGGGTTACCGAGTTTCTCAGCGCATTAGAAGCAATCAACTCTCCAGTCCAAGTTGTTGCACATAGTTTTGGTTGCTTAACCAGTGTCGCAGCACTTGCAGAACATCCTGAATTGAAAGCTAAAGTAAAAAATCTAGTGCTAGTCGCTCCAGCAAATCCTGCACGTTTTGGTGAAAGTGGTTTTGCACGCCACAGTTTGACTGACTACAAACAATATTTTCATCAACTTCAAATTGATTTACCGACGACTTTATTGATCAGTGAAAATGATCCATGGTTAGGTTATGTCGATGCTTTACAACTCGCACAAGCATGGAAACTCACCCCGATCAATTTAGGTGCTGTCGGTCATGTCAATGTGGCATCAGGATTTGGTCCGTTTCCAGAAATTCTGAACTACTTATTGCCTGAAAAAAACATGCAACCGCGAACTCGAATGCCTCAGGCAAATTTTAATGTGAAATTTGCCTAACTCTCGCTCCTTATATTTTTATATTTAGCTTATTTGCTTGTTTAGCAAACATTTCTCTTTGAGGAAATATCATGTCGCAGCGTTCCCGAGTGCTGCCTGGGTTTGGCCTATCCTTAGGCTTTACCCTCGCTTACGTGTCTTTAATCGTACTGATTCCTTTATCAGCCGTCTTTATCAAATCTTTTGGAATTGGTTGGGATGGATTATGGGAAATTCTAACGTCTGAGCGAATCTTAAAATCATTACAACTCAGCTTTAGCGCTGCGCTGATCGCTGCTTTTGTCAATGTGATCTTTGGTTTACTCCTAGCTTGGTGCTTAGTTCGCTATAGCTTCCCTGGTAAAAGAATAGTAGATGCTTTAGTCGATTTACCCTTTGCCTTACCTACAGCAGTTGCAGGTATCGCGCTCACCTCACTCTATTCCAAAAATGGATGGATTGGACAATATCTTGAACCACTAGGAATTCAGGTTGCCTATACTCCGATTGGTATCACGTTGGCATTAATTTTTATTGGTCTACCGTTTGTTGTTCGTACTGTACAACCTGTTTTGAGTGATATTGAAACCGAATTGGAAGAAGCTGCTTCCGCATTGGGTGCAAATCGTTGGCAAACCATTACCAAAATCATTTTGCCTATCTTATTTCCTGCCTTACTGACTGGTTTTGCTCTGGCCTTTGCTCGTGGCGTAGGAGAATATGGCTCTGTGATTTTTATTGCGGGCAATATGCCTTATAAAACTGAAATTGCGCCTTTAATGATTATCTCTCGTTTAGAAGAATATGATTATGCTGGTGCAACAACCATTGCTGTGGTCATGCTGATTCTCTCTTTTGCCATTTTATTTTTAATTAATTTAATACAGGCATGGGCGAGCCGTCGCACAGGGAGAGTTGCACAATGAGTTTAAATAACAATAGCAATGCTTTAGCACTCAAATTACAGGCTCGAGATGCAACTCGTGAGCCGACTTGGGTCCGCTATAGCTTGATTGGCATTGCACTTATCTTTTTTCTAAGTTGCTTAATCTTGCCACTCATTTTGGTTTTTGCAGAAGCATTTAAGCAAGGTCTAGCCGTTTATATCAATGCTTTAACCGATGCAGATACCTTATCAGCAGTGAAATTAACTTTATTGACAGCAGCGATTGCCGTACCAATTAATGTGATATTTGGTGTTGCTGCAGCATGGTCTGTCGCTAAATTTCAGTTTCGTGGTAAAGCCATATTAACCACCATTATCGATATGCCCTTTTCAGTATCACCGGTCATTGCTGGTTTAATGATTGTTTTAATTTTTGGCTCACAAGGCTGGATCGGTGGTTGGCTCATGGATCATGACATTAAGATTCTATATGCAGTACCTGCAATTGTCCTCGCCACAATCTTTATTACCGTTCCTTTTGTGGCTCGGGAACTCATTCCATTAATGGAAGCACAAGGTACGGAAGAAGAAGAGGCTGCCATCGTATTGGGTGCCTCTGGTTGGCAAACCTTTTGGAGAGTGACGCTACCGAACATCAAATGGGGTCTTATCTACGGTGTCATTCTGTGTAATGCCCGTGCGATGGGTGAGTTTGGTGCAGTCTCTGTTGTTTCAGGACATATTCGCGGTGAAACCAATACTTTGCCTCTACATGTTGAGATTCTCTATAACGAATATACCTTTAGTGCTGCATTTGCGGTGTCTTCATTACTGGCATTTTTAGCAATCATCACCTTGATCTTGAAAACTTGGTTGGAAATCCGCCAAGAACAAGCAAACAGCCAACCCATTAAGGAATGAACACATGAGTATTCAAGTTAAAAATATTGAAAAACACTTTGGTGCATTCCATGCGCTAAAAAATATCTCTTTAGATTTTCCTGAAGGTGAATTAGTTGCATTACTGGGTCCTTCAGGCTGTGGAAAAACCACATTATTACGCATTATTGCAGGCTTAGAGTCAGCAGATGGCGGTCAAGTGTTACTTGAAGGTGAAGATGCAACCGACATCCACGTACGCGAACGCCAAGTAGGTTTTGTGTTTCAGCATTATGCACTATTCCGTCACATGACTGTTTTTGACAATATCGCATTTGGTTTACGTGTCCGCCCGAGAGCAACTCGACCATCAGAAGCCGAAATTAAAAAACGTGTAACGCGTTTACTTGACCTCGTTCAACTAGGCTTTTTGGCGGATCGTTACCCTGCTCAGCTTTCGGGTGGGCAACGCCAACGTATTGCTCTTGCACGTGCGCTTGCAGTTGAACCTCGTGTGTTATTACTGGATGAACCTTTTGGTGCTTTAGATGCTAAAGTTCGTAAAGAACTACGTCGTTGGTTACGTACCCTACATGATGAACTACATATCACGTCTATCTTTGTAACACATGACCAAGAAGAAGCATTGGAAGTTGCTGATCAAATCATCGTCATGAACAAAGGAGATGTTGAGCAAATTGGTTCTCCCCGTGAAGTCTATGAAAAACCAGCGACGCCATTTGTATTTGATTTCTTGGGTCAAGCAAACCGCTTCGAAGGCGAACATACTGGCGGTATTATCCGTATCGGTGATGATCGCATTCAACTACCAACAACGGTACAAGCACCTCAAGGTAAAGTGATTGCATTTGCAAGACCAAATGAATTGCATATTCACGCTCAACCTCAAGCAAATACCATTGAAGCAACATTTTTACGCGAAGTATGGATTGCAGGTAAAGTCATCGCTGAATTACAAGATCGCAGTGGACGTACTATCGAAATTTTATTAAGTGTAGAGGAAGCAAACTTACATCAATTCAAACCGAATCAAACGGTTTGGATTAGTGCTGCTCAGCTTCATTTATTTGCAGATCAAACAAGCATACAAGTTGCTTAAGAATCGCTCTCCCCACCTTCCGTTGAAAGGAAGGTGCCCACAAAAGCAATAAATCCCATGCTTTTGTGGAATTTTCCCTTTATTAAATGAGGATTTAGGGAAATTTAGAGATAAAATGCTTTCGAATTACCATGCTTTTGCAAGGAACAAATATTTATGAACTTTCAACAACTCAGAATTATTCGAGAAACTGTTCGTCAAAACTTTAATCTCACTGAAGCATCAGCAGCACTTTACACCTCACAATCTGGCGTGAGTAAACATATTAAAGATCTGGAAGATGAATTAGGCGTACAGCTCTTTGTCCGTAAAGGAAAACGTTTATTAGGCTTAACTGAGCCCGGACAATCTTTACTGAATATTGTTGAACGTATGTTAGTTGACGCAGACAATATCAAGCGTCTTGCAGATGACTTTAACAAAGTGGATGAAGGAACACTTACCATAGCCACTACACATACGCAGGCACGTTACGTACTCCCGCCGATCGTAAATCAATTTAAAAAACTATTTCCTAAAGTTCATTTGGTTTTACAACAAGCAAGTCCTGTAGAAATCGCTGAAATGCTTCTTCAAGGTGAAGCCGATATTGGTATTGCCACTGAATCTTTAACCACAGAAGAAAACTTAGCAAGTGTTCCTTATTATGAATGGCACCATAGTATCATCACACCTAAAGATCATCCTTTAAGTAAATTAGACCACATCAGCCTAGAACTGTTGGCTGAGTATCCATTGATTACTTA
The DNA here is from genome assembly GCF_003323815.1 of Acinetobacter haemolyticus. Lineage (NCBI taxonomy): Bacteria > Pseudomonadati > Pseudomonadota > Gammaproteobacteria > Moraxellales > Moraxellaceae > Acinetobacter > Acinetobacter haemolyticus. The sequence goes on along the minus strand of NZ_CP030880.1, from coordinate 1,120,564 downwards.
TCATGGGGGCTTCACGGGTCGCTCTAAAATTGATAAAGCATTTGAAGATGCACATTTACATGCCGATATTGTGATGTCTGCCTTGGATGCGGATGTAATCAAAACTTATGTTGAACTCAATATGGGCGTCGGTATAGTCAACGATGTCGCTTATGATGCAGAGCGAGATTATCGTCTTCAACAAATTAAAACTGATATGTTTGGCGTCAATACAACATGGATCGCCGTTCGCAAAGGCCATCTACTACGTGGCTATGGTTATGAGTTTATCTCTCTTTGCTCCCCAACTACAGATATTAAAGCACTAAAAAAAGTTGCTTATCCTGAAGAGTAAATTTGTATAAGTATCTTGTAATTGGAAAAATCAGACATAAAAAAACGAGCATAGCGCTCGTTTTTTTATGATGAATGTATAGGTTAGAACTTGAAGCTCACACCCACTTTAGCCACAGGCATCCATTCATAACGGTCTTTATTCGCAATTTTAGCTTCTTCCGCACTTACTGCTTGTTCTAAAGTTTGGCTTCCTTCAGTAATAGCTGTACCAGAAGATGTTAATTGAACTTTTGGATTACCAGTATAGTAAGCACCTACTTCACCAAATACACCAAAATTATTGTATACAGGAGCATTTAGACCAAAACCTAAATATGGAGCGATGTCATTTTGATAGTCCATTTTACCATCAATTTTCACTCCACCTGCTTGCGCTATAAAGTCTTGATTGTTTACTCGGAATGAACGAGTTGCCCCAACATCACGAGTTAATTTATAGTCATTATCTAGATAAGCAACACCAGCCGCGACATATAAAGCACGTGCAAATGCATTTTGGTTTGCACCCCATGGATAAATTTCAGCGTTTAGGTAAGTGTTGTTGTTATCCATATCGATATCATATTTAGAGCCATTGACTTTAATGTCATCAGACCAAGAGATATCACCGCCGTTATAACCTAAAGTTACACCAACGTATGGATTAACACGGTAAGACACCGCACCACCATAACCAGTGGTACCGACTTCAGCACGTACAGATACTGGGTTTAAAAATGAAGGAAATGCATATGCCGATTCTCTTACGACTTGCTCGTCAGCAAATGTAGTACCCGCAATCGCTGTAAGTACACCTGCAGCAAGAATAACACGCAAAGTTTTCATTGAGGTCTCCTTAAAAAATACTTCTATTTCAATTTCGATATAATTGTTTCTGTGAATTCATATTAAAAGAATGCCTGACAACTTTTTATACATAAACTGATTACTTTTTGTTATTTTCTGATACAAATTAGAAGTAATTGTGTATTCGGAAATAATTTATAAAAAACAACATATTTCATTTTATGACAAATTTATTGCATAAAATTCCAACAATTTATTGTAACGACTTTTTTCAAAGATTCTTCGATCAAATTAGTGTAAAATCTTTAAAATTTTTTTTGGAAGAAGGAAGATCATGTCTCAGCTTTCTACAATCATCGAGCAAGCATTTGAAGACCGTGCCAACTTTAGCGCAGCGGACTGCCCTACAGAAATTCGTCAAGCTGTAGAGGAAGCATTAACAGGTTTAGACAATGGCTCACTTCGCGTTGCTGAAAAAATCGATGGTGAATGGGTTGTTCATCAATGGTTAAAAAAAGCCGTTTTACTTTCGTTTAAACTTAATGATAATCAACCAATCGAAGCATGTGATCTACAGTTCTATGACAAAGTAGCAACCAAATACTCGGGTTGGACTGAAGAACAGTTTAAAGCTGCTGGTGTACGTGTTGTTCCTCCTGCGGTTGCGCGTCGTGGTAGCTTCCAAGCGAAAAATGTCGTATTAATGCCGTCTTATGTCAATATCGGTGCGTATGTTGACGAAGGTACCATGGTAGATACATGGGCAACTGTTGGCTCATGCGCTCAAATCGGTAAAAATGTTCACTTATCTGGTGGTGTTGGGATTGGTGGTGTTTTAGAGCCATTACAAGCGAATCCGACAATTATTGAAGATAACTGTTTTATCGGTGCACGCTCTGAAATCGTTGAAGGCGTGATCGTTGAAGAAGGTTCTGTGATTTCAATGGGTGTTTTCATTGGTCAATCAACCAAAATCTTTGATCGTGAAACTGGTGAAGTTCATTATGGTCGTGTACCAGCTGGCTCTGTGGTCGTTGCAGGCAGCCTTCCATCAAAATGTGGTACCTACAGCTTATATGCTGCGATCATCGTAAAAAAAGTGGATGCGAAAACTCGCGCTAAAACAAGCTTGAACGATTTGTTACGTGCAGACTAATTTGTAATATTTATTGCGGAACTTGATCGTTCCACGGAGCTTCAATTGTTCCTAGGAACTTGATCATTCCTCGTCTCTACGATCAGTCATGGTCGTAGAGATTTTGTTTTTTATATAGCATGCTGCTTATGTAGCATTTGTTTGTGGTAAATGTTTATGGCTTCCTTACGTTCTTCTGCAATTCCTGTCTCTGATCCTGCGGCTGGTTTACGTATCACAGAGATCTTTTATTCTTTGCAAGGCGAAGCGAATACTTTTGGTTTGCCAACAGTTTTTATTCGTTTAACAGGCTGTCCATTACGTTGTAGTTATTGTGATACCACTTACTCCTTTGAAGGAGGTGAACGTTTATCACTAGAACGTATCATCGAAACAGCAAGCCAATACAAAACACCATATATCTGTGTCACTGGCGGTGAACCTCTTGCTCAACCCAATTGCTTAATATTGTTACAGCGTTTATGTGATTTAGGGTTTCAAGTATCACTTGAAACCAGTGGTGCGTTGGATGTATCAAAAGTTGATTCGCGTGTTTCTAAAGTTCTTGACTTAAAAACACCTACATCTAAAGAAGATCATCGTAATTTGCTAACCAATCTCGACTATCTGACCCAACATGATCAAATCAAATTTGTGATTTGTAATCGTGCTGACTACGAATGGTCTAGACAACAACTTGAACAATTCCAACTGCAAGATAAAGTGAGTACAGTTTGGTTCTCACCAGCTTTTGCTGTTGAAAAAGGCGCTGTTGCCCTCCCTGCTTTAGCACGTGATTTGGCTCAGTGGATTTTAGACGACCATCTCCCTGTTCGATTCCAACTTCAGTTACATAAACTGCTCTGGAACGATGAATCAGGTCGTTAAAATTTTAGAAAGGGTTTTTGTGACTTCCACACCCGTTCTTAATCAATATTTTTAGGTTGAATCATGGAAAATAATATGCGTTCTCGTGCCATCGTATTATTGTCTGGTGGCTTAGACTCAACAACATGTCTCGCTTGGGCACAAGCGCGTTATGATTGTGTTGCTATCAGTTTTATGTACGGTCAACGTTCTACCACAGAGTTAGATGCAGCCAAAGCACTAGCACAACGTGCAGGTGTAGAGCATCGTGTCATTAATATTGATTTAGGTAATCTTGGCGGTTCTGCACTTACAGATCATAACATTGATGTCCCAGAACAATTACAAGAAGGTATTCCTGTAACTTATGTTCCAGCACGTAACACAATATTCTTGTCTTACGCCCTCGCTGCAGCGGAAGTTTTTGATGCTGAAGCCATCGTGATTGGGGTCAATGCTGTTGATTATTCAGGATATCCTGACTGTCGTCCAGAATTTATTGACGCTTTTGCCAATTTGGCTCGTCTTGCAACAAAAGCTGGCGTTGAAGGAAAACCTCTTAAAATTGAAACACCTTTGTTACATTTATCCAAAGCGAATATTATACGCTTAGGTATCGAACATGGCGTAGACTATAGTCAAACGGTATCCTGCTACCAAGCAGATGCTCAAGGACGTGCATGTGGCAAATGCGACAGTTGCCGTTTACGTCAACAAGGTTTTATCGAAGCAGGTATTGCGGATCCTACGCGTTATACCAACTAGACGATATTAGGGTAATAATTAGGTACATATATGAAGTTTTTAAAATCAAATCTTATTCTTTCTACAATGATGGCGGCGACTGCTTTAGTTGCAACTGCAACTCAGGCAAATACCAACCCACTCGAAGCTGCATATAAAAGTACCAATGTAAAATCAGCGTTGGTCAACGTATGTAAAGACCAAACGGCTAAAGGCGGTAAATTAACTGCTGCAGAAGTAAGCAAATTCTGTGGTTGCCAAATTGATGCTCAAGGTAAAGTAACTGAAGCACAAAAATGGGAAATCCAAAGCGCAATTAACGCCAAGAAAAGCCCAAGTTCTTTAGCTTTTGTACAGCAACAAAATAAAGACCTACAAGCTTGTTTAGGTGCTCCACTGGTTAACAAGTTAGAAAAGTTAACTGAAGAAGCAATGAAAGCTGCTCAACAGCAGCAGCAAGCTCCTAAAAAGTAAGCTTATATTGCTAAATCAAGCCTGCATTTATGCAGGCTTTTTTGTAACTCTGTTAAAATCGAACTTATCATTTTATTTAAATCGGCTGAACCATACCATGTATGATCAATGGAAAAATAATGCAACCAATAGCCGATCAGTCGTCTCTTTTAGTGGAGGTAAAGATAGCTCTCTCGCTTTGTATCATGCTATGCAAACTGGCACTGTCATCGGGCTAATTGTAATGCTGGAAGTGCAAGGACAACGCTCACGTTCACATGCGATGCCACTCGATATCATCCACGCTCAAGCTAATGCAATTGGTCTACCCGTGTTTATGGCATCTTCGAGTTGGGCTGATTATGAAACTAAATTTATTACACTACTTGAACAAGCTAAACAGCAAAATGCAGAAGTATTGGTTACAGGTGATTTGGATATGCCTGAGCATGGGTGCTGGCATGATCGAGTGACTCAACAAGTTGGGCTAAAACTAGGTATGCCTTTGTGGTTGCGCCCACATCGTGAAGTGGTTGAAGAATTTATTAATTTGGGATTTCAAAGTGTAATCGTCACCGTAAATCTTAAATTAGGAATGAAGATAGAAGATTTAGGCAAAACCTTAACTCTAGAATATATCCAAGAACTTGAAAATCGTGGGATTGATCCATGTGGTGAAGGTGGTGAGTTCCATACAACTGTGATTGATGGACCAATTTTTAACAAAGCTATTCCTGTACGCCGCGGCGATATTGTTTATCATGAAGAATATGCTTTTTTACCACTTGAATTAGACCAAATTGAAGGATGAAACATGTCTGAGACTATCCAACTACCGAATCAAACATTCCCGACCACACATGGTGAGTTAAACCTCACTGAACTCACCAATGAATGGCTAATTTTGTATTTCTACCCTAAAGATTCAACGCCAGGTTGCACGACTCAAGCGGTAGGTTTTTCATGCCTAAAAGATCAATTTGACGCCTTGAATTGCCAAATAATTGGGGTGTCACGCGACTCTGTAAAAGCACATCAAAATTTTACTGAGAAACAAGCACTGACAATCGATCTAATCAGCGATAAGGAAGAAATTCTTTGTAAGCATTTTGATGTGATCAAAGAGAAGAACATGTATGGTAAGCAAGTCATGGGGATCGAACGCTCAACATTCATTTTCCATAATCAAAAATTGGTTAAAAGCTATCGAAAAGTCAAAGCGGCTGGCCATGCAGAACAAGTGTTAGCAGATCTAAAAGCACTTCAGGCTGAAATGTAATCTCAAGCCTTCATAAAGCGGGGGTTAAATCCCGCTTTTTACATAAAGAAGCATATTCAATCTTAATGCCATAAAGTATGATTAAAAAATCATAATAATTAAAGTCTAAGCAATCACATGAATATTTCTAAGCCATCTATATTGATACCATTTGGGATTGTAATCTCAGCTTGTAGCAACTCTGGCACTCCTCATCTGCCAAACAATCAAATTAGCCAAACACCAGTAACACAAACACCCAAAGCAAGTATAAATATCACTTGTCAGGATCTATCAAATCCAGCCTATCAACAGGCAATCATGAATGCGATCAACCAGCTACGCAGTCAATCTCGCCAATGCGGACAACAACATTATGCTGCTGCAAAGCCATTAGCTTGGAATCAACATTTATATAAAACAGCCCTAACGCACTCCAAAGACATGTCAACACACAACTTTCTAGGTCATGTCAGTTCTACGGGGCAAGATTTAAGAACTCGCTTAAAGCAATCCCAATTTAACAGTCGCGGTGGTGCCGAAAATGTCGCCCGTGGACAGAAAAATCTTGAAGAGGTTCTAGCATCATGGCTTAAAAGCCCAGCACATTGCAGCAATATGATGCACCCAAAATTTACAGATTACGCGATCGCTTGTACTCCTGATCAATCACCTCAACAACGTCACTACTGGACTCAGCAATTTGGCATCCGCTAGAAGGTTAAACTATGTACTCTGGATCGATTACTCCTATTTTACGTATTTTTGATATTGATGTAGCTCATAATTTTTATATGGAATATCTCGGTTTCCATATCGACTGGCAGCACAAATTTGCAGATAATTTTCCTTTATATCTACAGATCTCAAAAGGTGACTGCATTATTCACCTATCTGAACATTTTGGTGATGCCAGTCCGCATAGTGCAATCCGCATTTATTGGGAAAATCTAGATGCCCTGCACACAGAGCTAATTCAAAAAAATTATAAGTATGCAAAACCACAAGTCGAAAAAACAGATTGGGAAACACTTGAGTTAAGCATTACAGATCCATTTTCTAATCGGCTGATTTTTTGGGAAGTTGCCTAGACAGCTGATCTAATCAAGCAATTGATAACTAAAAACTTTGCTGATAATTTTCCATTGATCATGATCTAAGGTAAATGTGAGTGCATCATAAAAATACTTAGGCTCAATCACGCATTCAACATGTACGATTGCTAACTGATCATGGATTAAATGAATAGAAATCACTTTATCTTGTCTAATCTGATTTTTTAAAGCAGGAGAAGTTCTGCTTTCAACAATCGAAAAATACTCAGCCATATCCAATCGTAATATGGGCTGTTCAGTTACATTCATATAAATCGCATCGGCATGAAAAACTTGTTTTAAAAGCGCCAGATCACAGAAATATAAAGCATCAAAATATTTTTCTATTTGCTGCTGAATATCAAATATTGCATGTTTCTTCATTTTATTGATCCAAACTTTGTAAGTACTTTTGGCGTATCACAGATACAGATTCACCTGCTACTCCCCAATTATCAGTTTCAACCTCATCAATCACGACAAAGGTCGTGGCTGGATCTTTATCCAGTACATTGACCAGCAAATCGGTTGCACCACGAATCAATTGTTGTTTCTGTGCTGTTGTCACACCTTCTTTAGTGACTTGAATCAAAATATAAGGCATCGCAATTTCCTCATTTAGAAATTATTGGTTGAAATAAACTGGCTAGGGTTATTGCTCATCGTATTATTTACATCAATGTGATTAAATAACCTTTAGATCAAATCATTTTTTACATGGTGTAATAAATGACACAACAACTAAAAAACGTGATGTTGAGTAGTGTTGAATTATTCTGTGCTGTCGCTGAGCATAAAAGTTTTACTCAAGCAGCCAAAATTGCTGGTCTGACACCAGCTGCTGTCAGCCGCTCTATTGCGCGTCTAGAGCAACGTCTCAATACGCAATTATTTGTTCGGAGTACACGTCAAGTTCGCTTGACCCATGCAGGTGAAATTTACTTTCAACAATGTCAACAAGGCTTAACCCAAATTATTGAAGCAGAACAATTATTAAGAAATCAAAGTCAGCAACTCAATGGTCGAATTCGCATCAGCCTCCCTACTCCTTATGGACATTATCGAGTATTACCGCTAATTCCAATTTTTAAACAAAAATACCCAAACATTCAGATTGATCTTCAATTAACCAATAAAAATGTCGACTTCATTGCGGAGGGTTTTGACTTAGCAATTCGTGGCAGATACTTCAAAGACTCCAATCTAATCGTTCGTACCTTAGAACATGCTGAATTAGTTGTGGTTGCTGCAGCAAGCTATATTGATTCATATACAATACCAACAGATATCGCAGCATTAGATCAGCACGAATGCTTACAATTCATCTTACCCAGCACGGGGAAAAGTGTTCCTTGGCTGTTTAAAGTCAACAATCAGATCCATGAATATACCACCAAGGGATCATTACATTGTCTAGATGACATCTTAGGAACAGTTACGCTTGCGAAACATGGTGCAGGATTATTACAAACCTATCGGTTTATCGTTGCGCAAGACATTCAAAATGGACAATTCGTAGAACTGTTGCATCCATTTGCTGGAGCAAGTCGTCCATTTTCTTTAGTTTACCCCTCACAAAAATATGCATCAGCACATATTCGTACCTTCATTGATTTTTTAATAACACATTTAAAAACAGACGTTCTTTAAAGGTTCATCAACTCACTTTATTCAGTGAGGTCTAAATTACTCGTGTCACCTGCCAAAAACTTTTGTTGTAACGCTGCATAAATAGGCGTTTTTTGAAAGTTCTCTAAAAATTGAATACTGCCTTTTGGAAAAGCTTGAGTTTTGATTTCGCCGCGATAATAAGCTTCACGCATCGGTGTTGCTGACATTGAGGCTTTCAAACTCTCAAGTTCAACCATTGTCCACTCTGGAAATAATTTTAAATAATAAGATGATTCATCTTTAAAGTGACCAATTAAGCCAACATTGGAATGCGCAGGAACAACCTGATTTACGAGTTGTTTGACTTGTTTTACCCATTTTTCATCATTATAAACATCAATAACATGCACAAAATGAATACGTTTTTGATCTTCCTCAGAAAAATTAGAAAGAATCATCTGCTCGCGTTCCGTAGCCAAAAATGGATTCTTGGTATTTCGTTCTGGTTGTGCTGAGCCTAAAGCAAGTACCACATGCTGACTCTGTCTCAGTGCAATTTCAATGGTCAGCATATGTGCCAAATGAAAAGGCTGGAAACGTCCAATAAAAACGAGATAGTCAAATGTGTACATAGGCTTAATTTCACTTTTTGTGAACTCATCAGTTGCACTATAAAAATAAATATGCGACATAATGAGACCACTTTAAAAATCAATCTGGATTAAAGCAAGGATAGTACGATGACACTTAGCTGTATTCAACAACCTCATCAACATTTGCAAGCAAATTTAGAAGATGGCGTACTCACCTTAGCCATTAACCGTTCAGAAGCCAAGAATGCACTTTACGGCGAACTTTATCTTTGGATCGCAAAAGCTTTAGATGAGGCAGATGCAAGTAAAGAAGTTCGTGTGGTTATTTTCCGTGGAGCAGAACAAGACTTTACTGCGGGTAATGACATGAAGGACTTCATGGGCTTTATTCAAAAGCCACATGAGGGCAAAGCCGGTGATCAACCACCATTTGTTTTATTAAAAGCTGCAGCTCGTTTTTCTAAGCCACTGATTATTGCGGTGAAAGGTGTTGCGATTGGTATTGGTGTAACGATCTTACTCCATGCTGATCTTGTATATGCTGACAACACTGCCCTATTCCAAATTCCATTTGTCAGCCTTGGTCTCTCTCCAGAAGGTGCAGCAAGTCGTTTACTCGTGAAACAGGCTGGCTATCAAAAAGCTGCTGAGTTATTGTTTACTGCTAAGAAATTTGATGCAGTAACAGCAGTAAAAGCAAATCTTGTAAATGATGTTGTTGAAGATGCCTATGCAATCGCTCAACAAACCGCTCAACAGTTAGCTGCATTACCATTGGCATCAATTAAGCAAAGTAAGGCTTTGATGAAAAAAGACTTAGCTGAAATCATTGAATGTGTTGATGAAGAAGCTGAAATCTTTATGCAACGCGTACGCTCTCCTGAGATGATGGAAGCAGTTCAAGCCTTTATGCAAAAGCGTAAGCCGGACTTCTCACAGTTTAATTAAGCAAATATAAACGGCATAGATGTTTATAAAATGTATCCTCAGAGGAATTTGTAAGATTTTCACCTCGATATCTTTTTGAGCATCTGTTAAAGTTTAAATTAAGAAGCTAAACCATGATTGTCAGAGACATGAAATGGAAATTAGCTTCTTTTTTTTATCTTTGACGTGTGCTGTTGATCGTTTGCAATTGCCTGCGACATATACGGTTAATTTAAAAAAATATCTCTGCTGTTATATCGAAGTATAGACTTAACAGAGATTATTATTTTCATCATTAAAGGATGTTTTATGTTTGTACTTGAGCCACAACATGTACATATGAATCAATCTGCTAAGGATAAGGCAGAAGCTCTCGAATGTTTAGCCAATATTTTGGTTCAAGATCAATTAGTCAAAGCAGATTACTTATCTGGATTACATGCACGTGAAGCTCAAAGTGCAACTTATTTGGGTCAAGGGATTGCAATCCCTCACGGCACTCCGCAATCCCGTGAATTTATTTTAGAAACGGGCATTCGTTTAGCACATTTCCCAAAAGGTGTGGTTTGGGACGGTGAAAACACAGTTTATTTAGCTGTTGTGATTGCAGCAAAGTCTGATGAACATTTACAAGTTTTGCAAATTCTGACTCGTGCACTTTCTCAAGATGTTTCTGATCAAGTCCAACACGCTAAAAATGCAGCGCAAATTATTGAGATTTTACAAGCTCAACCCGAAACATTAGTTTTACATGAAAACCTAATTGAAACTCAAATTCAAGTTACTGATATTGATGATTTTTTATGGTCAGCAAATAAACTACTCAAACAACAAAAATTAGTTGAGGCTGGTTTCATCAGTCAACTTGATCCTAAAAATCTCATCCAAATTCAAGATACGCTTTGGTCTATTTCTGCAAAAAACTATGTTTCACAATCTGCAGTGAGTATCGTGAAAGCTGATCAAACCATCGATTTTAAAAACGGACAAATTCAAACCTTGATTTGTATTGCCCAGCACGAACAATTAGATTACCAACAATTACAACGCTTACTCGATTTATTATTCCAACCACAAATCCAACAACAACTCAATGATCAGCATAATCGTCAAGATATTGCCAAACTGGTTGGCGCGGAAACGATCCCAGATTGGCCATCACAACGTATTGTGTTGGCAAATGCGCATGGACTACATGCCCGCCCTGCAACTCAACTGGTTAATATTACCAAAACTTATCAAGGCGAAATTCGCGTTGCTGTGGATGATGGACAATTCATCTCTGCAAAAAGCTTAACCAAACTACTCGCAATGGGTTGCAAATATGGGCAAACACTTACTTTCATTGCTGAACCGGATACAGATGCTGTAGAAGGTCTTTCGAAAATTATCCAAGCTGTTCAACAAGGTTTAGGTGAAGAGGTCGAAGCAATTGAAAATAAAATTGACGCTCAACAGATCAATACTTTTGAGTTTGAAGAAGAGATTACAACACCAACAACAGGTATTCCTGCATCCACAGGACTCGCTTTTGGCCCAGCTCATGTAATCAAACCGAAACATTTCCAATATGAACGTTTTGGAAATAATGTAAAAGCAGAAAAGGAAAAACTAGAAATTGCACTACATAGTGTAAAAAACACACTCCATCAACTCATAGCCAAAACTGAAGCCAATGAAATCAAACAAATCTTTATGGCACATTTGGAAATGCTGGATGACCCTGATCTCATTCAGCAAGTTCACCAGTCTCTGAATCAAAATCTAAGTGCACCTGCAGCATGGCATCAATATATTGAAAAAGCAGCTCAAGCCCAAGCTGCTCTACCCGATCGTCTGCTCGCAGAACGTGCCGCTGATCTGCGTGATATTGGTGACAAGGTCTTAGCTGTTTTATGTAATGAGGTTGCAGCTCAAGAACCTGAGCAACCCTATATTCTAATCATGCATGATGTAGGCCCAAGCGATGTTGCACGCCTGAATAAAGACCGTGTCGCAGGTATTCTGACTGCTGTGGGTGGTGCAAGTGCACATAGTGCGATTGTTGCCCGTGCTTTGGGAATTCCGGCTATTGTGGGGGCAAGTGACGCGGTGCTTAACATCACACCTCATACAACGGTATTAATTAATGGTGATACGGGTGCATTCGAAATCAATCCATCTCAAGCACAGATTGACGATGCCATCCAAGAACGTGAGTTACAACATCAACGTCGTCATGAAGCTGAGCAACATTGTCACGAGCCAGCGATTACCTTAGATCAGCACCAAGTCGAAGTCGCGGCCAATCTCGGCAAAATTTTAGATACTGAAAAAGCAGTAAACTATGGGGCAGAAGCAATTGGTTTATTGCGCACTGAATTAGTCTTTATGGCGCATCGCCAAGCACCAGATGAAGATGTACAAGAAAAAGAATACCGTCATGTATTAGATACGTTGGCTGGTCGACCATTGGTGGTACGTACTTTAGATGTCGGTGGTGATAAACCATTACCGTACTTACCAATCGATGCCGAAGAAAACCCTTTCTTGGGCGTGCGTGGTATCCGTTTAACCTTACGTAAACCACAACTATTACGTCAGCAACTCACTGCTTTGGTTCGTGCTGCAGATGATCGCCCTTTAAGAATCATGTTCCCGATGGTCGGACGTATTGAAGAATGGCGCGCGGCTAAAGCAATTTTGGATGAGGTTTTGCTCAAGCATCCCTGCCCAAATCTCGAAGTCGGTATTATGATTGAAGTTCCATCAGCTGCATTAATCGCGCCCTTGCTTGCAAAAGAAGTCGACTTTTTCAGTATTGGTACCAATGACTTGACCCAATACACCTTAGCGATCGATCGCGGACATCCAGTTTTGTCTGGCGAAGCTGATGGGCTCCACCCAAGTATTTTAATGTTAATTGATCAAACTGTACGTGCAGCCCACGCACAGCAAAAATGGGTCGGCGTCTGTGGTGAGCTTGCTGCAGATCCCAAAGCTGTGCCTGTTTTACTGGGTTTGGGTGTGGACGAACTCAGTATGTCAGCGTCCAGTATTCCGCTAGTGAAAGCACAAATTCGTCAGCTTAATTTTGCTGATTGCCAACAGCTTGCCCAACAAGCACTCAAATGTGAAAGTGCATTTGCCGTTCGATCATTCGTGGAGCAAACACATGGCTAAAATTTTAACCATTACTCTCAACCCTGCCATTGATGCCACCATCGAACTTGAACAGTTACGTATTGGCGAGGTCAATCGTCAGCAGAACATTCAATATCACGCCGCAGGTAAAGGGCTCAATGTTGCTCAAGTGCTACATGATTTAGGGCATGAGTTAATTGTGTCTGGTTTTTTAGGTACAAAAAATCAAACGCTCTTTAAACAGCATTTTCAAACTATGCAGTTTGATGACCAATTTATTTATATCGAAGGTGAAACCCGCCAAAACATCAAAATTGCTGAACAGTCTGGACGAATGACCGACATTAATGGTCAAGGCTTTCAGGTGTCTACTAAAGATAAACAAGCATTGTTCAAACGTATTCAACAATGTAGTGACTCAGTAGATTATGTGGTGATTGCGGGTAGCCTACCGTTGGGCTTTGGCGTGGATGATTTAAAACAGCTCATTCAAATTCTACACCTACAAAACAAACCTGTTGCTGTAGACACGAGTGGCAAGGCTTTAACTGTTGCGATCGCTATGAATCCGTGGATGATCAAACCCAATACCGATGAATTACAAGAAAGTTTTGGCGTGCTAGCTGAAAGCCTTGACGATCAACAACAATTATTTAAATCACTCAATTCTCAAATTGAACATATCGTCATTTCAATGGGTGAACATGGCGTACATTGGCTTCATCAAAACAAAGCTTATGCTGCCCACCCCCCACAAGTACATGTGAAAAGTACTGTAGGTGCTGGAGATTCTCTTTTGGCAGGCATGATTCATGGGCTAGCATGTCAGTTATCGACAGATGATATCCTAGCAACAGCAACGGCGATTGCCAGTCATGCCGTAACTCAGGTTGGCTTTCGTGTTCCAACCCCTGAACTTTTAGCTGATTTAAAACAACACACCACGATCAAAATCTTGAGTGAATCTGATGCAAACCCTTAACTCTATCTTATTGGTCATCAATCATCCTCAAAATCCTGTTGATGCATTGATTCTGACAAAAAAATTAGCGCAACTTGCGAAACAACAAGGTTTTGAAAGTCATACTATTTCAGTAAAAGATCAAATTCCTGACATTGCATTTAATAAAGTTATTTTTATTGGTCAGACACCGACTCAACTTGACCCATTTAAAGCTTATCCAGTCGTCACCATTTCACTGGAACAAGCGAACCAAGATATTCAGCAGGCCTTTGAATACGCTTTAACGCATGCACAACCGATTGATCAACTCAAAGCTGAAACTCAATTGAATAACACACAGCAAGCGCAACGTTTTGTTGCGATTACCGCTTGTCCAACGGGTGTTGCTCATACGTTTATGGCTGCCGAAGCATTGCAACAAGGTGCAAATAAACTTGGCTATCAGATTGATGTTGAAACACAAGGCTCTGTAGGTGCAAAAAACATCCTCACAGATGAAGCCATTGCTGCAGCTGACATTGTTATTCTAGCCACTGATATTGAAGTAAATACCGATCGTTTTGTAGGTAAACGTGTTTATCGCTGCAGTACAGGCTTTGCCCTCAAGCAAACAGATAAAGCATTTGCCGAAGCAATCAGTGAAGCAACCGTTCTCGAATCATCCAAACAAAGTAAACAAACGGCAGAAAATAAAAGCCAAGAAAAAACTGGCGTTTATAAGCACCTACTGACTGGTGTGTCTTTCATGCTGCCTATGGTCGTGGCAGGTGGTCTTTTAATTGCGCTATCACTTTGTTTCGGGCTGAATGCAGCAGAAGAAACAGGAAGCTTAGCTTATATATTAAAGCAAATCGGTGCAGCAGCATTTACCTTAATGGTGCCAATGCTGTCGGGTTATATTGCCTATTCAATTGCTGACCGTCCCGGTTTAGCACCAGGTTTGATTGGTGGATTAATTGCCACACAACTTGAAGCTGGTTTTCTTGGCGGTATCGTTTCAGGTTTCCTTGCAGGTTACATTGCCCTATTTCTCGCCAAAAAAATCAAATTGCCAACCAGTTTGGAGTCATTGAAACCTATTCTGATTGTTCCGCTTTTAGGCACATTATCAGTAGGTCTAATTATGTACTATGTGGTTGGACAGCCAGTCGCACATATCTTTGAGATGATGAAAGATTTCCTCAACAATATGGGCACAACCAATGCTGTTTTAATGGGAATTGTACTCGCATCAATGATGTGTATTGATTTGGGCGGTCCAATTAATAAAGCAGCTTATGCCTTTACCGTAGGACTACTCACGACAAATACCTATATGCCAATGGCGGCGACCATGGCTGGCGGTATGGTTCCAGCCATTGGTATGGCGATTGCCACCTTGTTAGCAAAAAATAAATTCAATCAAAGTGAACGTGATGCTGGCAAAGCGGCCTTTGTACTAGGTCTATGTTTTATTTCGGAAGGTGCAATTCCCTTTGCAGCTAAAGATCCGATGCGTGTGATTCCTGCTTGTATTTTAGGTGGTGCTGTTACAGGTGCATTGGTTGCCTTATTCCACTGCGAACTGGTTACACCACATGGTGGCGTATTTGTTTTACTGATTCCAAATGCGATTAATCATGCGTGGCTATACCTCGCTGCAATTACAGCGGGGAGCTGTATTACAGGCATTAGTTATGCATTACTCAAACGTCCTGAGCCGAAACTAGAAACCGCCCCTGCCTAAATCGTCCTTACATTCTGATTTTACAAGCAAGTTATTCCCATCGAGTAACTTGCTTTTCTATTTAGATTAGCTTTGATTCTAAAAATTTAATGATTCTATATTTTATAAAAAAGTAACTTCTACACCTCATCAGTTGGTTTTTTCAGATACATCCCAATAGAAGAATAAACATTTTGGAAAATATCGAACTCATGACCACTTCAAATGCAACCGCCGAAAAGAAACGCTACTACGAACCAGCCCCACAAGATATTGATGTTGCCAATTTCCGCAAAGTCGTTGAAAGTCGTCGTTCAGTACGTAAATTCACTGACAAACCGATTCCAAGTGAAATTTTAGATGAATGTTTAGATTTGGCACTGCTTGCACCCAACTCATCAAACTTACAGCCTTGGACGTTTTATGTCGTACAAAACCCAGCCAAGAAAAAACAACTGGTTAAAGCGTGTTTAGGACAACTTGCTGCTAAAACAGCATCTGAGTTGATCGTCTGTGTCGCTCGAACGGATCGCGTTGATGAAATGGCAAAATTGAATATCAGTGAGTTCCCATTTCCCGAAGCACCACCAGCGGTTCAAAAGTACTACCGCTTTATCCCATACAACTATAAAACAGGTTATTTCAATGCATTAGGTAACTTTAAAAAAGTTGCATTTAAAGTTGCCCGCACACTCGATAAACAACTTCCTGTGACTGCATTTAACCCTGCCGATGCCAAATTATGGGCGACTAAAACCACAGCGCTTGCTTGTGAAAACCTGGTATTGGCGTTACGTGCCTATGGTTTTGATAGTTGTATGATGGAAGGTTTTGATGAACCTTTAGTACGTAAAATTTTAAAATTAAATGATCAACAACATCCTGTGATGGTAATTGGTGCAGGTGAACGTGCCAAAGATGGTGTGTTCTTCCCGCAATACCGTTTCGATCGTGATTTATTTATTCAAAAAGTATAGATTATTCAATTTCTAATATTTGGATAAACTCAAAGGCAGGCTCTTCATAAGGATGGCTTGCCTTTAATGCCTTTGCCACAGCACTGGCTTTTTCTTCAGGCACAATCGTTTCAACACGCCATTCTTCGAGTTGTTCTAGTTCATCTAACTGCCCTAAAAATGGATTTGCACCTTTAACCGGCTTAAATTGCCCGATGCCTTTCACTTGCCATGCACAGTGTTCATAATTCCCTATCCCACCTGCACCCGCTTCAAAGATAGCAAGTTTAGTTGATTCAAGATGTGATTCCGGCACGTAATAAATAAGTTTTAGCATAAGTTGAATGGCTGAGTAAGTTAAGCTGTACTCAAATCATAGCTTTAAAAAAGGTTAAGAATCAAAGTTAAATCTTGATTAGGACATAACTCAAACTTATGAATAAGATTTGGAGAACCACTGTTAAACCAAACCAAAACCAGCCTTTTCCTTTGCTATGGATCGTCCTCATGTAATTTTCGTTTTTCATCATGTTGTTCTCCGATTTTTATGATCATTATTGAGAAAGCAAAAATTGAACCAGTTTTTTAAAAGCAAAATTGATCTGAAGCTATACTTCTTAAATAAACTATGCCAAGTTATATTAATAATATATTACTAAATTCTTCGATTTCAAAATATGAGCACCTCATTTCAATCTCAATGGGATCAACTCTATCCCAACAAACTCCCATTTTCTCACCTACTTAAACACTACTTTCCGCAATATTGGTTTAGAATTCATAGCTTGCCCGAATCAAAAAGATATGCTAACACTCCTGAAGAATACGAATTACTACTAAATCGACATAATGAAATTATTACAGATTGTTTTGGGGAAAATACCTCTATCTTTATAGTTTCAGGTCACTATTTTAGTCAGTCCTCTAATGATGAATATTATGAACCTGTATTTGTGCTTCCTCCTTACCTAGTTCATGCAGAAAAAGGCATTAATCTAAAACAAGTAAACCCTGAAGATTTTTATGAAGAAGGTGAAGATTATTTTTTTAGACCATATTCGATAGAAACAACTTGGCAACCCAACACTCACGATGAGTTATTGAAAAAGATCGCTGATGATGAGGTTCGAGCTTTTATGCTTTCTTTTGAGCAGAACATCATTGTTGCTCCCTATGATGGTGGTATTGATTTTATTATTTTTGACGATGTAAAAAGGCAAGCTTTAAGGGATAAATATAAAGATTGGCTTTCACCAAGAGAAGATGGGTTATAGATCCGTATAATTGTCAAATAATACATCTGTACTCATTAACGATTTTTTAGGAAGTTCCAATGGGAAATTATTATTTCCCATTATTTGGTGACTCTCTATCGGTAGTGAATCTATATAATTTCTTTGCTCTAACCATTGAGTATGAGGCACACAATACCCCTCACTATATCGAAAAAACTTTCTAGTATACGAATCAATAAGTATCACTCTGACTTGGAAGTAATCACCATATAAAGTTTCTACCGACATTTTATGATCTTTATCAAATGCAATTTTGATCATTGCCTCAGCTACATCATCTCTTTTTTTATTATGTATAAGCAAATAGTCATCTAAATATTTTGAGAATTTATCATTTATTTTCTTTAAAAACTCATCATTTTCGAAGCATTTCTGATTTAGAAGATCGAAAGTTAAGGAAAATTGATTTATATCCTTACAGTGACTATATAAAACACCTATTGCCCAAAAGTTTTCATAATCATGATAACGATTAACAAATTTATCTAATACTACAGTCGCAGTATCTAACAGTCTTTTTTTCATTTGCTTAGAATCAATAAAATAAAATGGAAAACTCACTAATATCAAATATATCATAAAACAAAAAAGCCACCTTTCGGTGGCTCTTATGGTTAAGTCACATTAACCAATAAATTTACGTGCATTGCGGAACATACGCAACCAAGCACCATCTTCAGCCCAATCTTCAGGCTTCCAAGAATGCTGTAAAGCACGGAAGTTTCGTTCTGGATGCGGCATCATGACTGTTGCACGACCATCTTTAGACGTTTGACCTGTAATCGCTTCAGGTGATCCATTTGGGTTCAACGGATAGTGTTGAGTTGGATTACCCAAGCTATCTACATAACGTAACACCACTTGGTTCTCAGCATTTAAAGCTGCAAGTTGTTGTTCAGTCGCAACTAAACGCCCTTCACCATGCGCAACTGCGATCGGTAAAATTGAACCGTGCATATCTTCAAGCAACACAGAAACAGATTTCTCTACACGAACGTTCACTGCACGCGCTTCAAAAACTTCTGACATGTTACGGTGGAAACGACCCCAATGCTCTGCGCCCGGAATTAGTGGTGCAAGTTGTGACATCATTTGACAACCGTTACATACGCCTAAGCTGAATGTATTTTCACGATGGAAGAATTGTTCGAACTGATCACGTAATTTCGCATTGAACAATACTGATTTCGCCCAGCCACCACCAGCACCCATCACGTCACCATATGAGAAGCCACCACATGCGACTAAACCTTCAAAGTCACTTAAGCTCACGCGACCTGCAAGCAAGTCACTCATGTGTACGTCGATGGTATTGAAGCCCACTTTGTCAAATGCAGCAGCCATTTCCACATGACCATTTACACCTTGCTCACGCAAAATTGCCATATTTGGACGACGTGTATTGATAAACGGCGCTTCAACTGGCTCATTTAAGTCATAAGTTGGTTGAGCAATTAAACCTTTGTGGTTTTTATCTGCAATTAAGGCAAACTCTTGATCAGCTGTTTCAACGTTGTCACGTAAACGTTGGATCTGGTGAGATACTTCAGCCCAAGCTTGTTGTAGTTCAGCACGCTCAAGTGTTAAACCATTTACAACCAATTGATCAGTTGAATTCACACGACCAATCACTGCAATGGCATCTTTCAAGCTAGATGCTGCAACTTCAACTTCTAACTGCGCCCAATCAGCAGCCGTAATTTGCAGTACTGCACCAATTTCTTCAGCAAATAAGCTTTCAGTTGATTGATTTTCTAGAGCAACACCTAAGCGCGAAGCAAACATCATTTCCGCAACAGTCGCCAATAGACCACCATCACCGATGTCATGGTAAGCCTTGATCACGCCACGATTGTTCCAGTTTTGAATCAAGGCAAAGAATGCTTTGAAGTCATCAAAACTATCAACATCTGGGGTAACCGAACCGATTGCTTTATATACTTGCGCAAGGATCGAACCACCTAAACGGAATTGGCCTTTAGACAAATCAATACGTACAAGTACTGAATCTGCTAAGTCCTTAAGTTCAGGTGTTAATGTTTTACGTACATCTAAAACAGGTGCAAACGCAGTAATCACGCCTGTCATTGGAGAAGTAACGGCTTTATCTTCGCCATCATTCCAAGTGGTACGCATTGAAAGTGAGTCTTTACCAACAGGAATGGCGATACCCAAAGCAGGACACATTTCCATACCAATCGCTTTCACACCTTCAAACAAGGCTTGGTCTTCACCTTTTTGACCAGCAGCAGCCATCCAGTTTGCAGAAAGTTTGATATCACTAATTTGTTCGATGTTGGCACACGCAATATTGGTAATTGCTTCCGCAACTGCTAAACGTGCAGATGCAGCAGGATTTAACAAAGCAACTGGTGGACGTTCACCCATCGCCATTGCTTCACCTGTGAAGCCTTGCAAGCTGGTGGTGGTTACTGCTGCATCTGCAACAGGAACCTGCCAACGGCCAACCATTTGATCACGTGCAACCATACCGGTAATTGAACGGTCACCAATCGTGATCAGGAATGATTTAGACGCAACTGTTGGATTTTTCAATACGCGGAAAATCGCATCTTTCAAATCAATTTTTGACGCATCAAAGTCATTGCCTTGACGTTCAATCGTTTCATAAGAACGTTGCATACGTGGTGTGCCACCCAACATGACTTGCATTGGGATGTCGACTGCATTGTTTTCAAATAATGGATCTTCAACCGTCAAATGACGTGCTTCAGTCGCTTCACCAAGTACTGCAAACGGACAACGCTCACGAGCACAAATTTCTTCAAACTGTTCTAAAGATTCTGGACGAATTGCTAACACATAACGTTCTTGCGCTTCATTTGACCAGATTTCCATCGGGCTCATACCTGGCTCTAAAGATGGAATCTTACGAAGGTTCAATACAGCACCTAACTCGTGATCATTCACTAGTTCAGGCATCGCATTTGATAGACCACCCGCACCCACGTCGTGTACAGACACGATTGGGTTAAAGTCTTCTAAGCGCCAGCACGTATCAATCACTTCTTGGCAACGGCGTTCCATTTCTGGATTTTCACGTTGTACCGAAGCAAAGTCTAAACTCTCGCCCATGGTACCGCTGTCTACAGATGATGCAGCACCACCACCAAGACCAATTAACATGGCAGGACCACCCAATACAATGAGCAAGTCACCCGGTTGAATCGCATCTTTTTCAACGTGGTCAGGACGAATATTGCCGTAACCACCAGCGATCATAATTGGTTTATGAAAGCCTTTCACTTCACCATTTACATTCTGTTCGAAGGTACGGAAATAACCATTCAATGCAGGACGGCCAAACTCGTTGTTAAACGCCGCACCACCCAATGGACCTTCAATCATGATTTGTAATGGCGATGCCATACGTGAAGGCTTACCATAGTTTTCTTCCCAAGGCTGTTCGAAACCTGGGATATTCAAGTTTGAAACGGTAAAGCCTGTTAAACCTGCTTTTGGTTTACCACCACGACCTGTTGCACCTTCATCACGGATTTCACCGCCTGAACCCGTTGCAGCACCAGCAAATGGAGAAATTGCGGTTGGGTGGTTATGCGTTTCGACCTTCATTAAAATATGAGCGGCTTGGCTCTTATATTTATAAACAAAGTGACCATTTTCATCCGCTTTTGGATAAAAACGCATGGTGTCATAACCCACGATCACAGAGGCATTGTCTTTATACGCCGACAATACATCTGTTGGAGATTCTTTATAGGTATTCTTAATCATTTGGAACAATGATAATGGTTGTTTTTCACCATCAATTGTCCATTCAGAACCAAAGATTTTATGACGACAGTGTTCAGAATTCGCCTGAGCAAACATCATTAACTCGATGTCATTTGGATTACGACCAAGCTTAGTAAATGCTTCGGTTAAGTAATCAATTTCTTGCTCAGATAAAGCAAAGCCAAACTCATTATTCGCTTTAACTAATGCTTCTTTACCTTGACCCAAGATATCAATTGAGTTGAGTGGCTTCGGCGCAGTTTCTGAGAATAAAGCTTTTGCCTCTTCAATTTGAGCAAAAACTGTTTCCGTCATACGGTCATGAAGTACTTGTTTCACTTCATTCGTAATTTCAGTCACACCTTTTAACGTGAATAAAAGACCACGTTCTAAACGGTGTACTGGTGTATTACAGTTTTGGAAAATATCAGTTGCTTTAGACGACCACGGAGAGATTGTGCCAACACGTGGAGTTACTAAAATTTGGATTTCATCACTTGCAGCTTGGCGAAGTTCGAAAGATTGACCATCGTTTAAAAGTTGTAATGCCGATTGATGTTGCTGCTCGTTGAGCGCTTGATCAAACAAATAAACCCACTGGCTGTCAAAAGATTGAACAGAACTCATTGACGCTAAACGGTTTAAGAGTTGAGCTTTCTTAAAAGAAGAATGTGCTGATGCACCGGCCACGATAAACATGTTGACTTTGGCTCCACGGGCAGATCGAACAGACCCACCGCAATGTGACTTATGAAAGAGCGCATATTCTACTGTGAAAGCCTCTTTTCAGCTAGCCATATCCAACTTAAAAATCAGAGTTTTCGACGATGAATGCCCTATTTCTGTCTCGCCTGATCTATTTTACTTTATTCGTAACAATTCTTTTATTTTGCAGAACAAATCACATTTCAGTTTTTTAAATATTTGACCGATTATTTTAGTGATTATTCTGATTTAGTTTTGTATCAACAAGACAATCTATGTCGCGCTACGCTAGTGCTTTAATCTTTTTTTTGGCATGATGAAGCGAACTTAGTTTGAATAATGATAAATGGAACAAATGCGTTGGTTGGAATTGCTATCTGCAATTCGTTTAGGTAGTAAAAAAAGCAGCAATGAGTTGGCTCGAAGCCCATTCCACAAAGACTACGACAGAATTATATTTTCCCAAAGTTTTCGTCAACTGAATAGAAAAACACAGGTTCACCCTCTGACTCAACATGATGGGATTCATACACGTCTGACTCATTCACTTGAAGTCTCTTGTATTGGTCGTTCACTCGGTATGCTAGCTGCAGAAAAAATCAAAGATGAATTACCGATGTGGATTTCCCCTGCCGATGTTGGTGCAATTATTCAAGCAGCATGTTTAGCTCATGACATTGGAAATCCCCCTTTTGGTCATGCAGGTGAATATGCCATTCGTGAATGGTTTGATGATGCCTCACATCGAGACTTTCTGACCAAACTGACTCCAGAAGAAGAAGCTGATGTAAGACAGTTTGAAGGCAATGCTCAAGGGCTACGCTTACTCAGTCGTATTGATTATCACCCTAATGATGGTGGTATGCGCCTCACCTGTGCCACACTAGGTGCTTATCTCAAATATCCGTGGTTATCCAAAACCATTAATGAACAAGGTGACACACCTTCACATCAACGGGCAAAATTCGGTTGTTATCAATCCGAAAAAGAAATCTTAAAACAGCTTGCGGAACAACTCGGTTTGATTCAACTCGGTGACTATCATTATTGTCGTCATCCATTGACCTACTTATTAGAAGCTGCTGATGATATTTGTTATGCACTGATTGATTTAGAAGATGGCATTATTCTTAATATGTTGGATTATGATGAAGTTGAACCTATCTTTCTGAATTTAATCGCCGATTTTGGTCGCCCAGAAGAACTGCATTTACCACATACCACTTGGCAACAAAAAATTGCCGCTTTGCGTGGGCGAGTCATGAAACGCTTAGTTGACGAAGTAACGACTGCTTTTGCAAAGCATCATTATGAGATTATTACAGGTCAACTCAAAGGTGGTCTTTTACAATATTGTTCACCAGATATTGAAGCAGGCATCCAAACGGCAAAAAACCTTGCACGCGACCGTATTTTTGAACATCCACAAAAATCTGGCTTAGAAATTATTGCGCATCAAAGTTTGCAAACTATTTTGGATGCTTTTGTTCCACTAACAATGCCTCATAAAACATTAAGTTTTAAAGAACAGCGTTTACTTTCTATTTTGCAGCACTCAGGCGCAAACTTCCAAAGCAACCATTATCAAAATATCATGCAGGTTTTGGATATTATTAGTAAATTCTCTGATCACCAAGCTTATAGCTTAGCGCAAGAATTGAAAGGTAATAAAGTTGGATTCTTTTAATGTCTCGATTTATTGATAAAGGTATAAGTAGCGTATCTCTTCTCAAACCAGAAGTTTGGGTACATTGTCCAACATGTCAAATGCTCGCAAAAATTGTCGAAATAAAGGAGGAGGAATCAGAAGGAGTAAAGGTTTTTTGTACTCAGTGTACATATCGCAAATCATTACAGCATATTCGTACCCAAAGTTATGACTATATGAGTTATTACTTTAATTTAAATCAAAATATTGATGAATGGAGAGGTACATGTGAAGTCGAAATAAATACGAAATGTACAACATGTAGAAAAGGGAAATACAAATATCTTCAGCAATATGCCCGTAAGTCACTTATTCCAATAGAAATAACTATAAGCTGTAATTTCTGTCTACGAGAAAATACATTTGATGACTCTATCTATACTTTAAGAAAAGTTAGCGACTCCAAAGAAGGCTTAGATTCTTTTTACTCATATCAATTATTTTTAAATATTGCTGTTCGACAAGGTCAAATCTGTGTTTACAACCCAACTCATTTAGAAATATTGAAAAACTTTATTCAAGCCGATCTAAGAGAACGTGAATTTTCAAATTATAATCGCAGTTATTTTTCACGGTTACCGACTTGGATAAAATCCACGAGAAATCGTAAAGAAATTCTAAAAGCCATTTTGCGTTTAGAACAAATGGCATCTACTATTCAACCATCAACAACTAAGTGAAAAGACTCAATGATCGGATGTTTAATTGGCGAAGTGTTTGCCTTAGAAGCCCCAACCGTCTTACTCAATGTAAATGGTGTTGGCTATGAAATAGATACGCCACTTTCAACATTTTGCCAATTACAAAAAGGACAGAAAGTGACTTTATGGACACACCTTGTGGTTCGTGAAGATGCCCAACAACTTTATGGTTTTAGTGATGCACAGGAAAAGACAATTTTCCGTACCTTACTTAAAGTCAATGGCGTTGGTCCTAAAATGGCTTTAGGTATCCTATCAACATTGAGTGTTGAGTTACTGATTCATACCATTGAGCATGATGATATCAATACACTGATTAAAGTTCCTGGTGTCGGTAAAAAAACTGCCGAGCGTTTAATGATTGAATTACGTGATCGTTTTAAAGCTTTGGCAAATTCAACTGGCGGCACAACAAATACGGCAGCTGCTCAAATTCAATTTATGGCAAACTCACCTGTTGCCGAAGCAGAAGCCGCATTACAATCGTTGGGTTATAAACCTGCTGAAGCACAAAAAGCTGTTGCTGCTGTAAAAGCAGACTATACTGAGTCTGCCGATATTATTCGTGCTGCGCTTAAATCCATGATGAAGTAATAGATATATGCAAGATCGTCTTATTAGCGGAACAGAAAAACCAGAAGATCATTTTGATCGCGCCATTCGCCCTACGTCATTGGCTGACTATATTGGTCAACCTGTAGTCCGTGAGCAAATGGAAATCTTCATCGGCGCAGCTCGCGGTCGTGGTGAGGCCTTAGACCATACCCTGATTTTTGGTCCACCAGGTTTGGGTAAAACCACACTGGCAAACATTATCGCGCGAGAAATGGGTGGCAATTTAAAGTCAACCTCTGGCCCAGTACTGGAACGCGCTGGTGACTTAGCAGCAATGCTGACCAATCTTGAAGAAGGTGATGTTCTGTTTATTGACGAAATTCATCGTCTTTCACCCGTAATTGAAGAAATTCTCTATCCGGCAATGGAGGATTTTCAACTCGATATTATGATTGGTGAAGGTCCTGCTGCCCGTTCAATTAAGCTTGATTTACCACCATTTACACTCGTAGCTGCAACTACACGCGCTGGCTTACTGACCTCTCCTCTACGCGATCGTTTCGGTATTGTACAGCGTCTTGAGTTTTATTCTGTCAAAGACTTAACTCATATTGTTACTCGTTCAGCAAACCTCATGGATGTGCCAATCACGCATGATGGCTCAATGGAAATTGCACGTCGCTCACGTGGTACACCTCGTATTGCCAACCGCCTGTTACGTCGAGTTCGTGACTATGCTCAAGTCAAAGGGACTGGTGAAATTACTCAAGACATGGCTCAACGCGCCTTAGATATGTTAAATGTCGATAAAGATGGCTTAGATACATTAGACCGCCGTTATTTGTCTATGCTTTTAGAACGTTTTGAAGGACGACCAACTGGTGTTGAAGCTTTGGCAGCGGCAATGGCTGAAGACAGTGGAACACTGGAAGATGTGATTGAACCTTATTTGATCCAGCAAGGCTATGTGATGCGTACTGCACGTGGTCGTATTGCAACCAATATGGCTTATTTACAATTTGGTATGACACCGCCTGAATAAGCTTTCAAGCGAATAAATATCGTGTTAATACGATATTTATTCCAATATAATATCAATATTTTTTAAATTTATAATTTGCTGTTATAATTTATCGTCTTAAAATCAAATTACACATCTAAACTAACCAAAACTTAATATAAGGGTAAGAAATGAAAAACAAATTATTAATTTCTACAGTATATTCAGGAGCACTATTATTGACCGCATGTGGAGGTGGTGGAGATAATAGTCAATCATCATTCAATAGCAAAGAAAAATTAGACTTTGCAAAGAAAGAGAATATTGAGATTATTAATGAAAATGTAGTTTCTATTTCAAATGAATATGAAAATCCAATAATTGAAATTAGCACTATAGCACTAGAAATTCACAATCAAATTAGCAAAAAAAATCCTGATCTCCACACTGCTTCTTGCCAATCAGGTAGTGCGATATTAAACAATGATAATAGTGTGACCTTAAACAATTGTAAAAATCTCACTATTTACTCCAATAACGGATCATATCCAATCTTTGGGCGAGATGAAGTAGTCATTGTATCTGGGACAATTCAAACTAAACTCACCCAATCAGAAAATTCTGAAAAATCTGATTTAACTCTAATTAATTTTAATATTGATTTAGCAGATGAACTTCATACGGTTAATGGAAAATTAACCAAAACCTCCACTTCGATCAACAATGATATCCATCGTGATTTATTTGAAGCAAATCAATTCACTTATAAATCTTTAGATAAACTCGACAAAACCAACAACTATCAGTTTATTATAAATAATTATACTTTGACTTCGAATTATTCAACCTCTAAAGGGGAAATAGATAGTAATGCGAAAGGTCAATTAACTGGGGAAGTTAAAGCAAAATTTTTCTCTGTCAACTTTAACTCCAATTTTGCATTTAACAACCTTCAAGATCTTGAAAAAATGGAGCCAAGCCAAGCTAAATTAGACATCGAAGATATCAATAATAAACAAAATTCAATTGTTATTACTAGGACCACCAATGGTCAGGCATTAATTAATGCCTATGCCAATAATCGCAGCGTTGCAGGTTTCCCTCAAACAATCGAATGGATTGAGTTCTATTAATTTCTGCTTAAACAAAAAAAAGCCCTACTACAGGGCTTTATTTTTATCTAATGCTCTCCAATATGTTATTTATTACTATTTCCATCGCTAGCTCGAAACCCTATCATTCCACCATCGCCCGAAACACACTGAAATAGGTTAAAGGACATGGCAAATCATTTTGAATTTAATATCCGTGTATATATTGAAGATACAGATGCAGGCGGTATCGTCTACCATGCCAATCATATTCGCTTCATGGAACGAGCGCGTACCGAATGGTTGCGTGCAGCCGGCGTAGATCACTACTGGCATCAACAAGACTACAACTTCGTCGTACACCAAATTCAAGTCAAATATGTACGCCCTATATTAATGGATGATTTGATTACCGTTACAGCGCGTGTTATTTCGTGTAAAGCTGCATCTTTTGTATTGCAACAGAATATATATCGTGGTGAAATCTTGCTGGCTTCTGGTGAGGTTGTGTTGGCATGTCTAAACAAAGAATTGATGCCTCGACGCCTTCCTCAAGAAATTCGTGATCTGATTCAAAAAGAATTAGCACAGGACGAAAAATAAACTTTTGGCACAGTGACTTATGGCAACTAATTTAGAATCTTCAATGCACATTTCTGACCTTATTTTACAAGCAAGCCCTGTTGTACAACTGGTCATGCTGATCTTATTACTTGCCTCAATCTATAGTTGGTATGTGATTGCTAAATTGCATATGAGCTTTAAAAAAACGGGGCAAGATGATGAGCATTTTCAAAAAATGTTCTGGTCTGGTGCTGAGCTAAATACCCTATATAACAATGCCCAATTGAACTCTAAACGTAACGGTTTAGAAGATGTTTTTTATCAAGGTTTATCTGAGTTCTTTAAACTTAAAAAACGTAAAGCTGACACAACTCAAACCATTGAAGGTACTGAACGTATGTTACGCGTTGGTCTAAGCCGCGAACAAGGCGGTTTAGAGCAAAACCTAGGCGTATTAGCAAGCATTGGTTCTGTCGCTCCATACATTGGTTTATTCGGTACCGTTTGGGGCATCATGAATGCCTTTATTGGTCTTGCTGCAGTTGATCAAGTGACTTTGGCCACTGTTGCCCCAGGAATCGCAGAAGCATTAATTGCAACTGCAATTGGTCTATTTGCTGCGATTCCGGCAGTACTTGCATTTAACCATTTTACAGCGAAAGGTGAAGCCATCTATTCAGATCGTGCTCTTTTTGCGGAAGAAATGGTGGCGCTGTTACAACGTCAATCGATTGGAACGGCTCAGGAAGATGCATAATGGCAATTCAACGATCAGGGCGTTTTGAACGCATCAAAAAGCCGCTCAAAAGCGATATGAATGTCGTTCCTTATATTGACGTCATGCTTGTGCTGTTAGTCATTTTTATGGTTACAGCACCGATGATTACCAG
The DNA here is from genome assembly GCF_003323815.1 of Acinetobacter haemolyticus. Lineage (NCBI taxonomy): Bacteria > Pseudomonadati > Pseudomonadota > Gammaproteobacteria > Moraxellales > Moraxellaceae > Acinetobacter > Acinetobacter haemolyticus. Next base: position 1,091,747 of record NZ_CP030880.1, on the reverse strand, counting down.
TGGAATCAAGGTTGATTTGCCACAAGCCAATAACAATCCAATTGAGTCAAAAGAGCGACCACCAATCGTTACTCTCGGTAGCAATGGCAATATTTATTTAGAATATAAAGAGCATGATAAAAATCAGGTTCTGTCATTTCAAGAGTTAGAAAGTATTCTAAATGATGCTCAAACCCAAGCCGAGCAAGAAAATAAAACGCTGACCGTTTTGGTAAATGGTGATCAATCACGTCCTTATGGTGATGTGATTGCTCTAATGGCAAGTTTACAAAATGCGGGTCTAACTGAAGTCGGCCTGCTGACTAAGCCGTTAGAATAAACTATGAAAAAATTCCAAAAGCCGCCTTTTAAAGAAAAACAAAATGCGATCGCACTAGCTTTTACGCTAGGTATTCATGCTGTGGCTATTGTTGGTTTGTTGTACTTAGGTATGAGTAAACCTCTTGAGCAACCAAAAAAAGTAAAAACGATTTTGGTTAATCCAGATGACCTACCTCAAACAATCGATTATGAAACCACAGCTGAAAATCAAGCCGAAGAGATTCAAAGCCCTATTGTAGATGAAACGTTGCCACAAAATTTACCAGCAACGCCATCACAGCCGACTGAACAACAGCTTGCAGCTGAAAAACAGAAGGCAGAACAAATCCAACAAGACAAACTAGCTGCTCAACAACGTCAAGCGGAAGCAGATGCTAAACGCAAAGCTGAGGCAGATGCTAAGCGCAAAGCCGAAGCGGATGCAAAAGCCGAAGCGGATGCTAAAGCAAAAGCCGAAGCAGATGCCAAAGCAAAAGCTGCCGCAGATGCTAAACGTAGAGCAGATGCCAAAGCAAAAGCCGAAGCAGATGCCAAAGCAAAAGCCGAAGCAGATGCTAAACGCAAAGCCGAGGCAGATGCTAAGCGCAAAGCCGAAGCAGATGCCAAAGCAAAAGCTGCCGCAGATGCTAAACGTAGAGCTGAAGCAGATGCCAAAGCAAAAGCCGAAGCAGATGCTAAGCGCAAAGCCGAAGCAGATGCTAAGCGCAAAGCCGAAGCGGATGCTAAAGCAAAAGCCGAGGCAGATGCTAAGCGCAAAGCCGAAGCGGATGCTAAAGCAAAAGCCGAAGCAGATGCTAAACGCAAAGCCGAGGCAGATACCAAAGCAAAAGCCGAGGCGGATGCTAAACGCAAAGCCGAAGCAGATGCCAAAGCAAAAGCCGAGGCGGATGCTAAAGCTGCTGCCGCAAAACAGGCGGAACAAGAGGCAGCCCAGAAAAAAGCTGAATCTAGACGTATTGCTTCAACAGCTAAACGTGATTTCGAACAGAAAATTTACCGTGCTTGGAATATGCCATTAGGCTCATCAGGTCAAAGAGCTAGTGCCCGTGTAACATTAAGTGATAGTGGTGCGGTCTTATCTGTTGTTGTAACAGCAAGTGATCCTGATGTTAAAGCTAGTGTTGAAGCAGCGATACGAGCAGCAGCTCCTTATCCGATGCCAGAAGATCCAGATGCAAGACGTGAAGCTCGAAGCTTTACTTCAAATTTCACAGCAAAATAGTAATAAATGGTTAACGTTACATGCTTGTAATAGCACAAAGCATGTAACTATGTTAAATAATCAACAGCCACAAAAAAACGAGAGCAAGTAATTGTAACTATGGAAAAGACTCGTAAGCATCTCATCGCAATTGCCGTTTTTACTGCAATTAGTACCACTATTCCGATGACAACTTTTGCGCAGCTTCAATTGGAGATTGCAAAAGCACCCGAAAAAGCGCCAAAAATCGCTATTGTTCCATTTACAAATGACAATGCGATCTACCCTATTGTTGAAAGTGATCTGAATCGCTCTGGTCGTTTTACCAGTGCGTCACAGAATTTACCTGCAACTGCCAGTATGAATCAGATTCAGGCAAGTGATTGGCAAAATGCGGGTGTTCCATATGTTGTGGTTGGTCAAAGTAAGGCTATAAATGCCAATACTTTTGAAATTCACTATCAGCTTTACGATGTACAAAAACAACAATACTTACTCAATGAGGTTTTGACTGTCCCTGCTGGTCGTGTACGTCAAGCTGGGCATATGATCAGTGATGCTATCTATCAAGCTCTGACAGGCATCCCCGGTGACTTTAGTGGTCGTATTGCTTATGTACTCCGTAATCAAGCAAATCCCGCACAGCGTTATACTTTACAAATTGCTGACACCGATGGTGAACAACCGAAAACCGTACTTTCATCACGTGATCCTATCCTCTCCCCAACTTGGACGCCTGATGCGAAGAAAATTGCTTACGTTTCGTTTGAAACCAAACGTCCAGCCATTTATTTGCAAGATCTAGCGACTGGTCAACGTGAAGTACTTGCAAGCTTTAGAGGCTTAAATGGCGCGCCGAGCTTCTCACCTGATGGTCAATCGATGTTATTTACAGCATCCATGCATGGTAATCCTGAAATTTACCAAATGAATTTGAATACACGTCAAGTACAGCGCATGACCAATGATACTGCGATTGATACTGAAGCACGTTATTCGCCAGATGGTAAATCATTTATTTTCACGTCTGATCGCGGTGGTTCTCCACAAATTTATCGCTATACCTTTGCAGATAAATCAGTACGACGACTCACCTTCCGCGGTGCTTTCAATGCACGTGGGACCTTGAGTGCGGACGGAAAAAGACTCGCTCTAGTACATCGCCCAAGTGGAAGCAGTTATAAAGTTGCACTCCAAGATATTAATACAGGGATTACAAATATCTTAACCCCAACCAGCTTAGATGAATCACCAAGCTTCTCACCAAATGGTCAAATGGTTGTTTATGCAACACGCGAAGGTAATCGTGGCTTGCTGTCAATCATGTCTACTGATGGTCGTTTCCGTATGAATTTACCAAGCGAGCAAGGTGAAGTTCGTGAACCTGCTTGGGCACCAAAATAAATTTACTTGATTGGAGAATCACATGAATATGAAATATCTTAGCCTTCCACTCATTGCTGCAACGCTAGTATTTACTGGTTGTGCAAGCCGTAAACCAGCAACAGACATTACTGCAGGAAATACACCAACAGGTACGACAGTAAGTACTGAAGGTTTGAGCGAAGATGCAGCCTTAAATGCACAAAACTTAGCTGGTGCATCTGCAAAAGGGGTGACTGCTGCAAATAAAGCATTCTTGGCGAAACGGGTTGTTCATTTTGACTATGACAGCAGTGAGTTATCTAACGAAGACTACCAAACATTACAAGCACATGCGCAGTTCTTAGTTGCAAATGCAAATTCACGTGTAGCTTTGACTGGACATACTGATGAACGCGGTACCCGTGAATACAACATGGCATTAGGTGAGCGTCGTGCAAAAGCAGTTGAAAGCTTCTTAGTAACAAACGGTGTAAATCCTCAGCAGCTTGAAGCAGTTAGCTATGGTAAAGAAGCTCCTGTAAACCCAGGTCACAACGAAGCAGCTTGGAAAGAAAACCGTCGTGTTGAGATCAACTACGAAGCTGTGCCACCTTTATTAAGATAAATAAGTTTAATAAAAAATGCTCACATCATGTGAGCATTTTTTATGTTTGAGATGAGGTATCATCATCGTTAGGTTGCATTGATTCTATCAAGTCATGCTTATTAAACTTTTTATATTCAGGCTTTGCCTCATACTCTTTCCAAGCATCCTTGACACATTCTTTAGAAATTTCATCTAAATTAATTGGCTCACCTGCAGTAGGTGTTGCCTCAAAAGTCTTAGTTGACATTTTCGATCTCCAACGTCCTGTTTAATATCCAATCAACATAGCATGTAATGCCATACTTGTAATCATAAAAGCAACATAAATAAAGTAAGATAATTTTTATTTTATAGCGATCTCATCTAGAATAGGTGCATTCTTTTTTATCCATTTCTGACACAGCTAAATTGGAGCTATTAAAAATGTCAAACCTAACTTTGTCTCAATATTTAGAACAACAAAATGGGAATTTGACTCCAGAATTGGCTCAAGTCATCGCAACAATTGCTGAAACCTGCAAGACTATTGATCAAGCATTACAAAAAGGCGCTTTAGCTGGAATTCTAGGAAGTGCAGGCAATGAAAATGTTCAAGGTGAGACTCAAAAGAAATTAGATGTAATTTCTAACGATTATTTAATCGATGCGTTAAAAGTACACCCTCAAGTCGGTGGGTTAGCATCTGAAGAGTTGGACGATTTTACCCCTGCTCAAGAAAATGGAAAATATTTAGTGTTATTTGATCCACTAGATGGCTCTAGTAACATCGATATTAATATGTGTGTTGGTACGATCTTCTCGATCTTACCCGCAAAAAATGCAGTAACTCAGTCTGCCGACTTTATGCAAGCTGGTATCGAGCAAGTAGCTGCAGGCTATGTGCTTTATGGTCCATCAACCATGTTGGCGCTTACAGTCGGTGCAGGCGTGGTGTTCTTTACTTTAGATCCAAACTCACAGACATTTTTATTGACCACTGAAAATGTACAAGTGTCAGCGGATACTCAAGAATTTGCAATCAATGCATCAAATCAACGTCATTGGGAAAATCCTGTAAAGCGTTATATCGATGAGCTATTAGCAGGGAAAACATCAGTACGTGAAAAAGATTTCAATATGCGCTGGGTTGCATGTATGGTAGGTGATATTCATCGTATCTTATGTCGTGGTGGGATTTTCCTTTACCCATATGATTTGAAAGATCCGAAAAAAGCAGGACGTTTACGTCTTATGTATGAAGCCAACCCGATGAGCATGTTAATTGAGCAAGCAGGCGGTGCTTCTACAACAGGTCGAGTTCGTATTATGGAAATCCAGCCAACTGAGCTTCATCAGCGTGTACCTGTTATTATTGGTTCTAAAAATGAAGTTCAACGTGTAACGAGCTATCATTCATAACTTAATTACTTTGGGCATCATTATATTGATGCCCTTTCGGATGTTCTTCTTATGGCGGTTATCTTTTTAGAATCAAAAGACAATGCAAAAATTAAACATTTGCGTGGCTTAATTGAACTCAATAGTGCTCGAAAAAAACACCAACAAACCGTTTTAGAAGGTAGTCACCTTTGCATTGCATGGTTGCAACAACAGAAAAAAATATTTTCTTTATTTACAACTGAACAAGCGCTTGCACATACAGATCTACAAAAAGTGATGGAGCTACATCAAGGTCATGTTTTCGTGATTAGCGAAGTACTCTATAAAGATCTAAGCACTCTAGGCACGACGCTTCCCTGCTTAGCCATTATTGATCTACCTAAAACAGCATCAACAATTGACTTTGGTGTTGATACCTTGATTTTGGAAAATATCCAAGACCCTGGAAATGTGGGGACATTATTACGTTCAGCAGCCGCAGCCAATATCAAACAAATCATTTGTACGCAAGGCTCTGCAACACTTTGGTCTCCAAGAGTGCTAAGAGCTGGCATGGGTGCTCATTTTAGTTTGAATTGTTTTGAAAACTTTCAGCTCAATGAAATTCTTCCAAAATTTCAGATCCCTGTTTTTGTCACCAGCTCACATAGATCTACAAGCCTATATTCCAAAGATTTGACCCAACCATGCGTATGGATTTTAGGGAATGAAGGTCAAGGTGCAAGTGAGTATGCACTTGAACATGCTCAAGCTGTAACAATTCCTCAACCGGGGGGACAAGAATCTTTAAACGTTGCAATCGCAGGTTCAATCTGCTTTTTTGAGATGGTCCGTCAACGTCTATAAAACGTTAAATTACATTAAAGCCGATTTTTTTGTTGGAAAAATCTATTACACTACAAAAAATAATTGCTTAAGTTGTCAACGCATCCACCATTTTCAACGTTATATGATTAATGAATTGATAATAATGGTGGGTTTCCATGACAGGATTTTCCATCTCTATGGATTTAGCACCGAAACAGGCTCAAACTGGCAACAGTACTGATACCAGTACTGTTGAACAACGTCTTCGTTTTTTTATGCAAGATGTGACTGGTCGTGCGCTTGTAATGATGGAAAGTGCTACACAAGGGCAACAAGGGATCGCAATGGATTTAGTGCAAGAAGCATTTATTTCTTTGCATAAATCATATGCAGATAAAAATACTGAAGAATGGTACCCGCTGTTCTATACAATCCTTAATAATAAACTACAAGATTGGAGACGTAAGGAAGCACGCCGCGCGAATCCATTTTCTTTATTTAAAAAAATTAATTTAGATGATGATGAAGAAATTACTGATATCATTGATGAATCTACACCGAATCCATTTGAGCTTCTTGATCAAGAAGTCACAATGGATGAAATTCAAGAAGCCATTCATCAGTTACCAGTTCGCCAACAACAAGCATTCATGCTGAGAGCTTGGGAGGGTTTCGACACGATGACCACTGCTCAAATTATGGACTGTAGTGAAGGTAGTGTAAAAACACACTATCACCGTGCAATTCAGGGGCTCCGAGTTGCTCTCGCGCATTTAAATCCACATACGGGAGGATCATCAAATGAATAAAGATGAGTTCACTAAACAAGTGACTTCCAAACTTGATCAACTTGCAAAAGAACAGCAGCACAATAAGCTCATGGTGATGAATCATGTTTTGGATAGTGTCCAAAAGAAACCAACGTCTTATTACAGCATTTGGAAAATGTCTGGTTTTGCATTAGCTGCTGCAATTACAGGTATTGTGATTTTACCAAACTCTTTACAATTGACTGATAAACCACAAAACCAAGTTGTGATTAATCCAAAACTGTCCCCTCAAATGGTTGAAGATATGGAAATGTTAATGGTCTTGGGCGAGGATAAGGTTCGACATGGCAGCTAAAAGATTAGCACTTGTTGTATGTACAGTCGGCTTATTACAGACGAGTTTTGCTGGCTCAGATCGCTTTTGGCCATTTTCCAAGCCAGTTAAAACAACGACAGAAGAAGCATGGGATGATTTATCCCCAGAAGAGCAACGTGCGCTTATAAAGCGATATCAAACGCTTAAAGAGATTCCTAACGATCAAAGCTCTCAACTACAACAACGCATGGAGTGGTTTACTCAACTCCCCGATGATGAAAAACAAAAAATGCGTGATGTATGGCAGAGAATGAGCACACAAGAACGCAGCACCTTACGTAAACGTATGCAAAATGCAAGTTTAGAAGAGCGAGTAAATATTAGAGAAGAATATTTAACTAAATATTCTGAACACTAAACAACTCTTGTTTAGTAAAAAAGAATAGCGCCATATGGCGCTATTTTTACATTGATCTTACTTTCTAAAACGGCGATAAGCTAACAAACCTAGTAGACCAAATAATGATAGAAGTGTTGTACTTCCTCCTCCACTTTTGGCATTACGAGTATCATCAGTTGTCGTTGCAGTACTAATCACCTTGACAGTTCCAACATTAGAAATTGCTGGCGTTTGGTCATTATCATACACTTGATAATTAAATGAGAAATTAAATGGGTTAAAAGCATTTGCTTCTTTAATATAAATATTCCCACCATAGCATTTTTCCTGTTGATCTGGCGCAGGACAATTCCCCTCTCGATCAGCAGTAATAATCAAATTACTAGAGACATTTGATAAACGGATAGGTAATTCTATGCCCTCAGCATTACGCCAAAAAGCAGGTTTATTTGGCTTTAACTGAGGACCTGAACCATTTTTACCTGTATCACCATCATCATTTGCAAAATCTAGCAAATTCAATGTCGCAGTTTCACTTTGCTTATATTTCAATGTTACAGAAGTATCGGTTACAACTGGTTTTATATTATTGAATTCTGCCTGAAGCAAACCTGATGACGTAACACTTTGATCGGATATAGACGTAATTGTATATTTACAGAATGCTTTATCACCAGATTGAGTAATCAAATCATCAATCCTGTAAATCATAATCTGCTCTAAATCTTCATTCCATTTACAGAATAGATTTTCGTCTGTCTTCAATTGATCTTTTGTCAATCCAGTGCCTAGTGTTTCAACATTGACTTTATATAGGTTTGGATCAAAAAATTCTAAAGCATGCGCGCCATCATCTCTACGTACTTCTTGAGGTAAAGTATCCCATAAATCCACGTAAATAGCTCTATACTTTAAGGCATTTTTTCTTGTCTCAGGGTTATTAAAAACGTTTAACTTTTTTTTGTATTGTTCTGCACGAAACTTATAATAAGGTACAAAATCTACATTATTTGGTTTTTTTACCAATTCATCGTATCTATCATATTCTATTTGATAGCTATCTATCATCTGACTGATCGATGAATTTGATAAATCTGGAAAGTCTCTGGCTGTTAATTTCATTAACTCTACAGATCCAATATCACAAGTATTTTTTAATGCAGAACTATCATCAACTATTCTATCAACCTTACGTGCCAACCCTCTTTGATCGAAGTCACTACAGTTTGTATTTGCTCCTGTATCAACCAGAGTTATTACTTTTTCATCTGTGTTTGCTCTATTATTTTTGGGATAATACAACGGAAGAAAAGCTGTATAAGATGAAGCTTCAACACGTGGACTTAATAAGTCAGTTATTAGTTTTCCTGTTATATCAATATTATTTTCTTTTGTAGCATCTGTTTTAAATACTTCATCTGGGAAATCACAAAAATTTGTACCAGAACGAGCAAAAGCATTATAGTTTGCTACTAATCCAACTAGTTTTTCTTCTTTTGCACTCCCTAGCAAATAACGACATGCATAAGTTCCCACCCCACCATTATAAGCAATTACATTAAAATTTAATACTTTTTGTCCAATTTTGTCATATAAAAATGTCGTATATGCATTATTTTCAACAATCGTGTTATTTTTTAGTAGTAATGCACTTTTGTCACTCAAAATACTATTACGGTTATTTTGACCAGATCCAACATCTGTATCGCCTGTAAATTTAATCAAATTCCCATGACTTAAATCTGCATTATTTTGAGAAATTGTATTAGATTCAAATAGAACACTTGGCTTGCCCATAAACTCAAACATACTTTTAGAAATATCTGAGCCATTATTCACAATACTGCTAAACTGAATATTAATATCACGACTGATATATAAATTATCATTAAAGTCATTCATTGCAAGTACACTTCCTATGGGTGCTCTATTGCCCTGAATTAGACTGTTTGATATTGCCAGCTTTGTAGCGTTTGCAGATAAATAAATAGCACCGCCAGCTTGCCCTGCATCCGAATTTAATATATGACTTCTATTTAATACTACATCAGCACCAGCATAAATTGCACCACCTATACTTGCTGTTCTTCCTCCAGTTAAAATCAAATTGTTTAAGTTCAAACTTTTTTGAGAAAAAGCTGTATTAAAAATACGTGAGTTTTCTGCTTTAATTGTTGTTTTTAATGACGTCAGTGCTGGGTATTGATTAACCACATCATTAATTAAAATATTCTGTTCATTCCAATTAACAGGACTTTCACCCCAAATAACAACATTAACTTGCGGGACAAGCTCTTTCTTTAAAATATATTCACCAGCTTTTAACTGAATATGATTGGAATTACTAGTTAAAAAACCAGTTTTTATTATACAACCACCAAAAGACGTGCGTAATCGTGCTGCTTCTAAGGCTTCTCGAAGAGAACATGTATTTGGATTCTCACCATATTCATCATCAAAAGTCGTAACCTGAATCATCTCGCCATTTGTTGAGGCAATCAATGACATCGAAGATAATAATACTGTCGTTAAAAAAGCTTTCTTATATTTTCTCATCTCATCATCCTTGATTATGACTTAAAACGTCGAAATCCAACTAAACTAAATAGTATTAGCATTACTCCAAACCCCACGCTACCGCCACCAACGTTTACCGTTTTACTTTTAAAAGTATTTTGTGGTTCCTGTACGATATTCGTTGGTATTTCAATATATTGAGTAGAAATATCATTAAAACGAGTTATGGTTGTTATAATACGCAACTTAAACTTATCAGCTCCATGCCAATTACCATTTGGTATGTAAGTAACGTTACCGAGTTGATCTATTGTAACAGTTCCTTTAGAAACAGTTTCCGTTTGCTCTACATCTAAGCAACCAGGTTGCCAAGGTTTTCCTTTAGAGTCTGTATTACGTTTCAATAACTCAGTACATATCTTAGGATCTAATAGTTCTCCATCTAACAAACTCTTGGCGATACTAAACTTAGCTAGTTGACCATAGAAGATATCTTGTCCAGCAATTTGAACATCTCCTCTATTAACAATAAGCTCAACAGCACCTAAATCACAAAGCTCATCGTAACCGCTACGGCGCTTATCACGCTGATCAGTGAATTCACAACTAGCAATACCCAAATTTGTTCCATCACTATATATACGACCTTTATTAACAATCAAGGACTCAGAAAGTGAATTATAGGTGGTTAACAACCGTGGCTGAAAAAAACCAAACATACTATCTTCTGGTACTTTATACGGACAAAGCAAACCCTTACTTTGGGGATAATCGCAATGCCCTTCTGTCATACCACCAGCAATTAATTGACTATTACCAAGCATATAGTTTGGTCGACCGGAAGTAGCATTTAGATCACATTCTAGAGTAGTTAAATTACTTTCAACAACTGCTTGATTATCTTCTGATTGAGCACAGTTTTTTATACCATTTTCAGCAATAATACTATTTGAAACATAGGAACTTGGAAGTTCTTCTACTTTTTCCTCTTCTTCACCATTTTCAGTAACTTTTATTTTGGCTTTCCATTTAATCGCATCAAGATACAAACCTGCTGCATTTCGAATGATTGTTATATTATTAAAGATCATACCTTCACGAATATTAGCAACAAACCCACCTTTATTATCAAAGATGGTACTATTTCTGACTCCAACATCTCTATTAATTAACGAACTACCAATTGTCTCATCACTCAGACCGGTGTTAACAAATAACAAGGAACCTTTTAACCCTTCAGCACCTTCATTATTTCTAATTACCGAGTTCCAAATTAAATAGCTTGGCATATCACTATAAATAACAGCACCTTGATTAGCCTTGTTATTTTCTATAATACTATTAAAAATTTCTACTCTACCGATAGTATTTGTTGTTGTAGATTGAATACCCACATTGTAAATTACTCCTCCCTGATTGGCATTACCACCCGATAACCGTGAGTAATGAATTTTTAAATATTCACGATTTAAAATCAGACCACCAAAATTATCTATTTTTTCAGATGACCCCTTTAGATTAAGCTCCTTAAAAACAACATTGACTAAAGCTTTTTCAACATCCCCATCATCGATCACAAATAACCGATTTTTCCCAGTTATACTAATCGTCGCATTATTCAAACCTATCTTCTGATTATTAAAGTCCGTACTTGCAGCTGTTGCTATGGTCATTGGCGCTTTAATTTCTAACTGACTATTTAATTTATATTCTTGATCTCGCTTCAATATGATTGTCGAGTTAGAGTCTTTATTACCACATCCGTTGTAGCCATTTTTATATTGATCTTCAGTTCGATTATTTAAAAAGAATATAGCTTCACGTAATGAACAAACGGAATCATTTTTGTCTTCATCCACTAATGTCGTAACAAGAATATCTGCTGAATATGCATGTCCAGTAATCGCAAATAAAGCACAGGCAAGCGTCCGCTTGAGCATACCGTTCTCCTTCTATTTTCATTTTTCTAGGTATTGCAAAAATCCGATTTTGCAACCACATCCTTTGTGCGTACTTTGTCACAGCTCTCGAAATTACTCAAGAAATTTTATGCTATTGGCGATATTCATCAATCAATGCATAAATTTGTTTCAATGTGGTGTTAGATAGCTTGGTTTTTTCACCTTTCAGCATTTTTTCTAATTGAGCCAATGTCTGTAAAAGAATCGAAGCTTGATGAGGACCATTGTGCAATAAGTAGTCCACAATTTGCTGATCAAAATGAATGCCTCGACGTGTCATCACAGATTGTAGTAATGCCTGTCGATCAACAAAAGAGCTTCCATTTGGCGCTTTTACGCTCACAGCCTGTGTCAATCTTGATTGCAAATCGGGAAGCTCTAATTTCAACTCAATCGGCGCTACTCGAGATGAGAATACTAATTGCCCCTCATGGTTATTCATCAAATGGAAAACTGCTTTTTGCCAATGAGGCACTCCACTAATTGCATCAATATCATCTAATGCCACTAAATCATAAAACTCTAAAGCAGTAATCGCTTCAATTGGTGCATCTAATAAAGCCAGCAAAGAAACCTTTATAGCTGGACGTCCCAGCTCTAGATATGAATCACAAATCGCTGATAATAAATGGCTTTTTCCCGTTCCAGCACCACCATAAATATACAGACGGCTAACCAACCCTGTATGTAGTTGTCTCACTGCATCAACTACAGGTCCCCAACCCGGCCCCGAAAAATCACTAATTCGGGCATCCAGTTGTGGTTCAATATCCAGTTGTAATTGACGCATAGAGTTAATTTGTTCCCCGCTTACTTGGAGTCATCTTTTAGATTAGAAGTCTCTGTATCTTGAGAGTTTTTTATTTCAAGATCAAGCTCTACTTGATCGGTTTCAACACTGATATGTTGTGGCGTACTTTCAACGACAACCATTTCTTGGGGAAGTCCATAGAATCTGCTTTTTTCATAATTGTCTCGAGCATGTCTGAGTAATACAACAATCACAGCCGCGACAGGCAATGCGATCAACATTCCAAGAAAACCTGCGAGTTGCGCACCAGCTAAAACAGCAAATACCACCGCAACTGGAGACAAACCAATTTTATCTCCGAGTAGGAAAGGTTGAAGAATATAGCCTTCCACCATTTGCCCAACAAGAAAAACAGCTCCAACCAAAAGCAGTTGTGTCCAATCTAGTCCAAACTGAAATAAAGTTGCTATAACTGCAGCAATAATCCCAACGGCAAAACCAAGATATGGAATGATACTTGCCAGACCTGCGACCATCCCTATAATCAGCCCCACTTCTAAGCCAATAAGTTGCAGTCCTACAGCATAGATCACCCCTAATAAAAGCATCACTAAAAACTGACCTTTTACAAACGCACCTAATACACTATGGCATTCGCGGATAATTTTTAAAGTAGATGCTTCATATGGACGTGGAATCAAGCGACGTAAACTTTGAAGCATTCTTTCCCAGTCCAAAAGGAAATAGAAAGAAATAATCGGGATCAAAATAATAATCCCACCAATTTGGATAAAATTTAGACCTGATTGTGCGAGACGTAGAGCAAAGGTTTGAATGCTATCTGAGCTATAATTTGTTTGTACATATTCCATCACGACTTTTGAGATTTGATCAGTGTCAATTTCCATTGGAACCAAATCAAAAGTTTCAGACATCCAAGGTAGAAACGTTGCATTTACCCAATGAATACCTGCTGGAATGCTATCCCGTGCATAAATCAATTGTTTCCATACAAGAGGAGCCAGAAACCATAAAACAACGGTTAGTGTCACACCAATACCGATAAATACCACACTAATCGCTAACCAACGTGGTAGCTTGATCTTCACTAAGACGTCAACCAGTGGACTAAAAAAATATGCAATCAAAAACGCACCAACAAACGGGATCACAATTGGCTTGAGTAGATAAAGCACCCAAAGCAATAATGCGATCCCAGCGAGGATAAAGATACGGCGGAGTACCAGATCTTGCATAAAATTTAACCTTTGTTCGTGTAATCGTTATAAATGGAAAAAATTTTTAATAAAGATAGCATTTTCGAGCATAAATAACATAAGAGTTTCGTATATTCAGGTTATAATCTGCCGCCAATGCGGAGACTTCACTATGAGCAACTCAACTTCTACCCCAAATACTGGTTTAAGCTACAAAGATGCGGGCGTCGACATTGAAGCGGGCGACGCACTGGTCGATCGTATCAAATCTGTCGCAAAACGCACCACTCGTCCTGAAGTCATGGGCGGTCTTGGTGGTTTTGGCGCACTATGCAAAATTCCAAAAGGTTATGAAGAGCCTGTATTGGTTTCAGGAACTGACGGCGTAGGTACAAAATTACGCTTAGCCCTCAATCTCAATCGTCATGACACAATTGGACAAGATCTTGTCGCAATGTGTGTAAACGATTTACTGGTTTGTGGTGCAGAACCTTTATTCTTCTTAGATTACTATGCAACTGGACATTTGAATGTAGATGTTGCAGCAAACGTTGTAACGGGTATCGGTAAAGGTTGTGAGCTTGCTGGTTGCGCACTGGTCGGTGGTGAAACTGCTGAAATGCCGGGTATGTATGAAGGTGAAGATTACGACCTTGCTGGTTTCGCAGTAGGTGTCGTTGAACAAAGTAAGATCATTGACGGCACTAAAGTCAAAGCCGGTGATGTTTTGATCGGTGTAGCATCAAGTGGTGCTCATTCAAATGGTTATTCATTACTACGCAAAATCTTAGATGTTAAGAATGTAGATTTAACTCAAATCATTGATGGTCGCCCACTCGCTGATGTTGCAATGGAACCAACGCGCATTTATGTAAAACCTGTTTTAGAACTGTGCAAACAAGTTGACGTGCATGCAATGGCACATATCACAGGTGGTGGTTTACCAGGTAACCTTCCTCGCGTCCTTCCGAATGGCGCTCAAGCTGTCATTGATGAATCAAGCTGGGAATGGTCTGAGTTATTCCAATTACTACAACGAGAAGGCAATGTAGAACGCTTCGAAATGTATCGCACATTTAACTGTGGCGTTGGTATGGTCATTGCGGTTGATCCTAGTGAAGCAGATAAAGCAATTGAAGTCTTAAATGCACAAGGTGAAAAAGCTTGGAAGATTGGTCATATCCAAGAAAATGCTGAATCTGTTGAAGGCGCTGACGAAAAAATTCGTGTGATCTTTGCATAATGAGAATTGCGGTCCTTGTCTCTGGCAACGGTAGCAACCTACAAGCCCTGATAGATGCAAATCTGTCAGGGCAAATCATTGGTGTCTTATCCAACAAAGCTGATGCTTATGCATTACAACGTGCCGAAGATGCCAATATTGCAACCGCAGTCATTTCACATAAAGACTTTCCAACTAGAGAAAGCTTTGATGAAGCTATGCATCAACAATTGATCGCATGGCAAATTGATTTAGTCATCCTTGCAGGTTTTATGCGGATTTTAACACCAAACTTTGTCAGTAAATGGCAAGGTAAGATGTTAAATATCCACCCTTCTCTGCTGCCTTTTTATAAAGGTGTTAATACACATCAACGTGTGTTAAATACTGGAGATCGCTTGCATGGTTGTACGGTTCATTTTGTAACAGCAGAATTAGATGCTGGTCAAAGCATTGCGCAATCTGCAATTCAAGTCAGTCTAAATGACACGGTAGAAAGCTTAGCGCAACGGGTACACCAACTTGAGCATTTCATTTACCCTCAAGTTGTACAATGGTTTTGTACGGGTCAATTAACTTGGCAAAATGGTCAAGCCTACTTCAATCAAAAACCATTAGAACAACCGATTCAGTTTGCCCAATACTAAAAAATAAAAAACACATCCTCGGATGTGTTTTTTATTGGCTCAACGCACCAGACTTTTAATTTTATCAACTGTTTCCAATGGATGTTCTAAGGGGAACATATGGCCACCCTCAACCACAGAAAAAGGAATTCCCAATTTCTTTTGTGCGACTTGAGGAAATTTTTCTTTTAAGAAAACACTGTCACGACCAACCACTAAATGGACTGGAACAGGCGGTTTGGGCATCGGCAACCACCACATCGAAGGTGTAGTTCTAAATAATCCAACTTCATCCGCTTTGGGAATCGTCAATGTCACCCCACCTCTTTGCGGATCATTGGTTAATGCATAGTCAATATATGCTTGAAAACAGTCAGGATCAAAATGTTGGTAGAAACCTCTTGAACCAAGCAATTCGGCAGCTTGTTCACGTGACTCCCAATGATCTCGACGGCGAGCCGATAGACCCGCTGGAGTGATCTTGTCGACTAGTTTAGGCTTAAAAATTTTAGCCAGATGAAAAACAAAAGAAGCCTTACCAATAATTAAAGGTGGATCCAGCATAATCACTTGAGAAAATAACTCAGGACGACGATAAGCTGCCATCAATGTGAGCACCGAACCTAAAGAATGTCCTAAACCAATCACCTGTCGCCCTTGTGCTTGTTGCACAACACTATCAATTACTTGGTCTACCAAATGTGACCAGCCATCTGTGATGGGATAACGCTTATCTGTTCCTATCTCAGCAACATAAATAATGTCGTATTGATTTTCCAATTGGCGAAAAAGCTTTTGATAAACTTTAGATGGAACCCCATTGGCATGGGCAAAATGAATAATAGGTTTCATAACAGTCTTTTTAAGCGTATAGATTGATAAAGTATCTTCCACTTAAACAGTGTAGCAACCAAAAAGGAAGAACTGAGTAGTTATTTTTGAAAAAACTAGGGCTGCAATCAAGTACAGCCCTGAAGATTAAAATATTTTAGCGGCGTTATTGTATTTTTGCGTTTTGTTGAGCCTGAAGTTGATCTGCAAGTGAACTACTAATTCCCTCGCCGATCTTTGCTCCCATACGCCCTAAAATAGACTCGAAAGGATTACGTTGAACAGTATAATCAACTTTTTGACTCACATTTAGATCACGCATTAATGTCGTCATACTACCACTACGGTCCGCGACACCTAAGGCAACTGCCTGTTCACCTGTCCAAAATAGACCTGAGAAAATCGCAGGATCATTCGATTTCAAACGTTTGCCACGACCTTCTTTAACCGCATTAATAAAATGAGCATGTACATTATCCAATACTGATTGCACATGCTGTTTTTGTGCTGGATCAAGAGGTTTAGTCATACTCAAAATATCTTTATTACTACCCGAAGTTAAGGTACGGTCCTCTATTCCGAGCTTTTGAGCTAACCCACTTAAACCATAGTTAGGCATAATGACACCGATTGATCCCACCAAACTCGATGGATTGACAATAATCTCATCTGCTGCTGAAGCAATATAATAAGCACCCGATGCACCCATATCACCAATCACAGCATAGACCTTCTTATCAGGATGTTGTTTCTTCAGGTAACGGATTTCTTGCCAAATTTCATCAGATTGCACAGGAGAACCGCCTGGTGAGTTGATATTCAAGGCAACTGCTTTACTACCACTTGCCTCAAAAGCACGTTTGAGTGCCTTATTTGTATCATCACTGTTTACAGTAGAAGAACCGCTGGAAGAGTCGATCGTTCCAATAATATCCACAACTGCCAAATGATCACTGGTAATATTGGTCGTTGTTTTCGTCGAAGACGTCGAACACCCTTTACCCATTGCAATCAACACGAAAAGTAAATATGCAAAACCTAGGAATTTAAAAAAGATACTCCAACGTCGGCTTCGACGCTGCTCTTCGACAGAAGCCAATACGGCCTTTTCTAAAATCTGCCATTCTTTGCCTGTCACATTATTCGGATTTGTGGGTTCATTTTGTGGTTTTGGTGGCCAATCGGACATAAGACTCCAATCCAATATATTTTAAAAGTGGCTTTATTATATACGCTGATTTGAGCAAAACTGTTTAAATAACTTATTTTAACTTATAATTATTTTTTACCTTATACTCTCACTTTGTAATTTTTCGCATTTAAAATACATGGCTCAATCAAAATCTAGCAACACTAGTTACCATCTAATCAAATTTCTGAGTCGCCAGCCGATTCAATTAGGACGTTTCTTTGCACGTATGCTTGCTGGATTTCTCACGAGTTTTCAACTTTCTAAGATATCAAAAATTATTAGTCTAAATATACAGATTGCTTTCCCGAATATGGATCAACAGCAACGACAACAGTTGACCAAAAAAGCAATTCAAAATGAATTAACCTCATACTTTGAGTTTTTAAGCATTTGGGGAGCTTCCAATCAAAGAAATATTCAACGCATTCAAAATGTATATGGTGAGCAGTATTTACATGAGGCATTGGCTGAAAAAAAAGGAATTGTTTTGATCGTTCCACATTTCGGAACTTGGGAAGTCATGAATGCCTGGCTTTCTCAATACACAGAAATGACGATTCTCTACAAACCTGTTAAAAATCCTGATGCAGATCGTTTTGTGCGAGAAGCGCGCAGTCGTGAACAGGCACATCTAGTACCAACAGATGAAAGTGGTGTCCGTCAAATCTTTAAAGCATTAAAACAAGGCGGCACAACTGCTATCCTACCTGATCACACACCTGATCATGGCGGAGAAATGATCAATTATTTTGGTATTCCTCTCGCTTCAAGTAGTTTGAGTGCAAAGTTAATTCAAAAAACTAAGGCAAAGGCACTACTCATTTATACAATGCGTAATGATCAAGATAGCTTTGATATGTATATTGAGCCGATTGACCCTCAAATTTACCAAGGTAGTGCCGAAGATGGAACATTAATTATTCATCAGACTTTAGAACAATTAATTAAACGCTATCCTGATCATTATCACTGGAGTTACAAACGCTTTAGTGCCAATAAAGAATTAAAAAGAATTTACGATATAGATGAAAATCAAGCATTAGCCAAAGTTGCAGAAGTTCGCCATTTAACTCAGCAAGCATCAATTACTTAGGCTATTTTTGGATAACCATTTTCTTTTTTGTCGATGCTGTAGCAACACCCCATCATGATTATTCATCATAAAGCTAATCGTACCCGCATCTGCTGTATTTAATATTGGAATATTTAAGTGCTGCAATCGTTTCAAAACCTCCTGACTGGGATGTCCGTAACGATTATTAAATCCCGCAGAAGCAATTGTAAGTTTGGGCTGGAGGGTTGCCAAAAATTCGTAAGCAGAGCTATGCTTACTGCCATGATGACCAAGAATTAACACATCGACTTTTAAATCTGGATACTGCTGTAACAATTTATATTCGGTTTCCCAGCCTGCATCCCCCATAATCAAAAAGTTCTGATAAGGTTGAGCATCTAAAAATTGCACATAGAGCACACAAGAATATTCATTTTTCTGATATTTCGCATAGCTCAATTCATTGGCTCGAGGAAATAAAACTTGGATGTTGATGTTTGGAAATAACCACTGTTGTCCTTGTTGGCAAAATGAAAAATTCTCCTTAAATTGCATTTTTTCATGCTTTTCATTCGATTGAACCAAATCAATTTCAAAACTATTCTGAATCGACGTAAATGCTCCACTATGATCTTGATCCAAATGAGATAACACAACGTGTTCCAATCGCCGAATACCTTGCTGACGTAGAAAAGGAATAACCACTCGCTCCCCCATACTGAATTTGGCTTCGTCAAATGATCCACCAGTATCAATCAGGAGATTACCTTTGGTATGTTGCACTAAGACAGCTTGTCCTTGACCAACATCTAATACGTGCAATGCTTCGGGTTGAGTTTTTACACCCCATAATATCGGTAAGAAACAGACAGCAGCCCAAAACTTTGGAACAACATCTCTAGGCAAAAACAATAGAAAAATACCGATAATTAAACTCACCATCATCCAAGGGGTGAAACTTATCCCATACAACTGCGGCGAAATCGATTGAAGTACATCTAAAATTAGCATCAAGAATGACAAAAACACATCATTCATTTGAAATAACCACTGCCCCAATGTAGGAATAATTAACCACACACATGCAGCTAGAATATCCAAAGGAACAATACAAGCACCTAACAATGGGATAGCAATAAGATTAGTTAAGGGGGCAAACCATGAAACTTGCTGAAAGAAAATCAAAACCAAAGGCAATAACGCGACAAAAATTTTCCATTGCGATTCAATCAGAATATGACTGCCCCAGATCATTTTTTGTTTAAATGTTAAATTTACATTTTGTGGTAACTGTATAATCGTCTGATAGATTCTTATCAAAATAAAACACGCGCCATAAGATAACCAAAATGCAGCAGATAAAATGCTAAATGGATCTAAAACTAACAATAAACTCGCACTATAAACCAACACACTAAATGCCTGAATCGACTGTCTTAAGCACATAAAAGTACTGACAATGCTAACAGTTAATAATGTTCTCATTGCTGGAATTTCAAACCCAACAAATGCCACATATAGCAAGACACTAAAGATAAAGGGCAATAATAGTAGTAATTGTCGAGGTTGCTTCAAATAGATGCTTGGGCAGTAGCGCTGAATCAACTTTTGTAATGACCAAGTCAGTATCAATGCAAATACCAACACATGTGGTCCAGAAATAGCCAATAAATGTGAAATCCCAAGGTGTTGAAATTGTTGTTTTACGGCATCAGATAACAGACTCTCATCCCCTGTGAGCAAAGCCAATAGCAACCCTTTATGTTGGAATGCTGATGCCTGTAGCATTTGTCGAAAAGCCAGACGCTTTTTTTCAACAGCTAATAAGAATATGGCCCAATGAGATTGTTGTTGCTGCAAATGATGATGATAACCCAGCTGATAGAGTTCATCTTCATGAATAGGCTGAATATTTCGTACAGAAAATCCCGACTGCACATTTTGTTGTAAAAACCATTTTTCCAGATCGAATGCACCTGAAACAGCATAACTATGGGCGGGTCGAATCTGCCCAGATACACGATAGTAATAACCCAATTGAAATTCTGGCTCTACTTTAGATTTGTCTTTTTCTTTCCTTAAATGAAGAAACCAATTCACACTTTGCGCATGTCGATTCAAAACCTCAGCAACTTGTTTTTCGCCATTTTCATTCAGTTCACTGATCTTTTTGATATAAACAATGGCTTCAAATGTTTCAACATTTTGTTCTTTAAAAATAAGACGTTGTTGTAATTGAATATCAGCATAATGATAACCTGTGCAAAATAATGCCCAAATCGCACTGATTAAAAGCAAGGCTTTATAAGTAGGATAATGAAAATACTGCTTTTTCCAATAAAATCCGAAACCAAAGATCGCAAATGCAATAATCAGCCAAAGCCACCATGTAGATGTAATGATCGGGAAATGCATTCCCATAAGTGCGATACCCGCAACCCACCCCAATAAAATAATTTTTAGCATCAATGATGAATTTAATTTTGATTTTTCTGTGGGCAAAATTAAAGCCCTTTTTCAGGGCTTTAACAAGAGCTTAAATCAATAATTTATGATTGTTCAATCCATAAACCATCTTGCATATGTAAAATTGAATCTGCCGATTGTGCCAATTGCTCATCATGGGTCACAATTAACATCGCCATATTGAGTTCATTTTTCAAGTCCGTCAATAATTCAAAAACACTCAATGCTGTTTTCCGATCCAAGTTACCTGTTGGTTCATCTGCGAGTACAACAGCGGGCTTAGTCACCAAAGCACGAGCAAGTGCCACACGTTGACGTTCACCACCAGATAACTCACCAGGCTTATGATCGATACGATGTGACAAACCCACGCGGTCCAATAAATACTCTGCTTGAGCTTTAGCAGACTTATATTGCACATCACCACGGAACATCAGTGGCATCGCTACATTTTCTAAGGCTGAAAATTCAGGTAACAAATGATGGAATTGATACACAAAACCTAAATATTGATTCCGTTTGAAACCACGATCAGCTTCACCCAAATTATCGAAACGCTGTCCTTGCAAGAATACTTGACCTTGTGAAGGTTGCTCTAAGCCACCCAAAACATGTAATAAAGTACTCTTACCCGAGCCACTCGCTCCAACAATTGAGACAAACTCACCCGCATTTACTTGAAGTGATAAACCTTTGATGACTTCAACTTTACTTTTGCCATCATCAAAATGCTTATAAATTTCTTTAGCTTCTAAAACAATCTTACTCATAACGCAGCGCCTCAGCAGGTTGAACTTTAGCTGCACGTAATGCAGGGTAAATCGTTGCCAAGAAACTTAATAATAGTGACACGATCACGATCACAACCACATCTTGCCATCTGAGATATGACGGTAAGTAATGAACAAAATATGCATCAAATAGATTTAACCCTAAAACAGTGTTAAACCAAGAAATGATGTCACTAATGGTCAATGCTAAAGTCACCCCTAAAATTGTCCCTGCAATTGTCCCAATAACACCAATCACAGTACCCTGCACCATGAAAATTTTAGTAATCATAGACGGCGAAGCACCGAGAGTCCTTAGAATAGCGATATCTGATTTCTTATCAGTCACTACCATCACCAAAGATGAAACGATATTAAATGCCGCAACAACAATAATGAGGAATAGAAGCAAACCAACTAAGGTTTTTTCCATTTGAATCGCATTGAACAGATTCCCGTGGGTATAAGTCCAATTAGATGCGTAAAAATTGCTCGGTAATTCACTAACTATTTCATTTGCTACTTTAGGCGCTGCAAAAATATTATCTAACTTTAAACGAATACCCTGTGCACCATCTGGTAAACGTAATAAAGTTGAAGCATCGTTCAACGCAATATAACCCACCATTGAGTCTACTTCTGCACCCACACTAAAGATACCGACAATCTTGAAACGTTTAAAACGCGGTACCACACCAGCAGGTGATGGTGTTGCTTCAGGAAGAACCAAAGTAACATTATCATTTAGCCCCAAACCAAGTGCATCCGTCATGTCCTTTCCAAGAACAATACCAAACTCACCCTTTTGTAAGGCATTTAAGTCACCTGTCACCATATGATTTTGGATAATTGAAACCTGTTTTTCATATTCTGGTTCTATACCCGTGACCATAATCCCCGCGACCTGCCCATGAGCAGTCAACATCCCCTGCAATTGAGTGAAAGGTGCTACACCCGTGACATGTGGATGACTCTCAACTTTTTTTGCAAGTTCTGGCCAATCTGTTAAAATTTGAGTAGAAGAAACAGTAGCTTGTGGTACCATTCCGAGGACACGAGTTTTTAATTCTCGATCAAAACCATTCATAACAGATAAAACTGTAATGAGAACAGCAACGCCGAGAGTCAAACCAATCATGGAAACCAAGGCGATAAAAGAAATAAAATGATTACTCCGCCGAGCACGAGTGTATCTCAACCCTATATACAGCGAGATTGGCTTAAACATACCATCTAGTCCGAGGTGATTTATTATGGAAAATGCACAACATCATCTTGTTGACGACAACACTGAACGTCGCGTGATGTCTCGTATTGATGCTGTGTTGAGAATCAACTATCAAATCATTCCAGATGATGTTGCACTGAATGATCCGTATGACTCTCATTTTGTATTACCGCGCTATTTTCTACTACTTGCTGAATTAGATCAATTTGATCATGCATTTCGCTACGAATTAGAACAATTAAATGAAAAAGATCAACAAATTGCTCGCATCTTATCCCTTTTTAATCAAAAATTAAATCTGATTACAGGTTCTTTTTACGACAATATCGTACAATCTCAATTGCCTGTACCTGAACAAGTCAATTTTTCGGAAAATGGTTTAAGTTTCTTTAGTGCTCAGGATATTAACGAAGGGACTTATATTCATATTACCTTGAGTCATCCTGAGAACTATTTTCATATCGCTGCGACCGCACAAGTTGCACATAGTACCGCAGATGAACAAGGTAAATTCCGCATCGGTGCGTATTTTATTACTTTAAATCCACAAGACCGTGCAAAACTTGCAGCTAGTATTCAACAAGCGCAACGGGATGAAATCAATAATTAAACTCAAGTGCTTAGTCGCTTGTGTGTTCTTAAATCTTTATAAAAATAAAGCAATAAGCCAAACAAAATAATACTAGCACCCACAAAAACCTGTGCTGATAATTGTTCATGATTTAGATAGGCGCCTATCAAAATCGCAAGCATCGGCGTCATTACTGTGGTTAAAGATAATGTCGTTGCTTGTAGGTTTTGAACCAGTTTGAAATAACAAAACATTGCAATTAACGAAGCC
Source organism: Acinetobacter haemolyticus (assembly GCF_003323815.1). Taxonomy (NCBI): domain Bacteria; kingdom Pseudomonadati; phylum Pseudomonadota; class Gammaproteobacteria; order Moraxellales; family Moraxellaceae; genus Acinetobacter; species Acinetobacter haemolyticus. The sequence goes on along the minus strand of NZ_CP030880.1, from coordinate 1,067,904 downwards.
ATGATTACCGTATAAGTCAACGCCAATAACGATTTTGCAGATGGAATCTCTGTAGGTGCAAATTGCCAGATCCAAGGCAGTAATAACAAGGCAAAAAATGTCGAAACGAATATCGAACCTGTTGCCTGTGCCATGGGCTGTACAATCGCATTGATCTTTTTGACCCAAAAGATAGAGAGTGAGTAAGAAAAAACACTGAGTAACATCAATAAGATTCCAAGCGGTTGTACATGTTTTTGATTCCCACTCAGACAGATCATCGTTAACCCAATAATTGACGTCCCCATCCCCAACCATTGTAGCGTTGCTAATTTTTGTTGAAAACCAAATCGTCCAATTAAACCCGCCATAATCGGCGCTAGGCCAAACATTAATGCAATCAAACCTGAGCTTAGATAAGCCGTAGCTGCATAAGTAAAAATTTGCGAACCAATCAAACTAAGTGACCCTGCAACATAGCTTAACCACGCCAACTTATGCATGGGAAATTTTACGTTTAAACAAAGTAGAACTGTTATTGCCAATGGCAACGCAATCAAAAAACGTAACAGTAATGCCCACATTGGATGAAGATCAGAGACACTCCAAACAATCGCTAAAGGTGTTGAAGCCCAAATAAAGACCAACAACCCATAAGTCAGCATTAAGTTAAGACGAGATGGCATAGATTGCTCAACACGCGGTTTTGCGTTTTTGTTTTAGTATTGTTTGGTCTAAAGCACTCGAAAATTCGCGTTTATCTCGCTCAGAAATTGGAGGTGGACCACCTGTTTGTACCCCAGCACCACGCAAGGTATCCATAAAATCACGTAAATGTAATCGAGCTTTGACATTTGCAGTGGTATAAATTTCACCTCGAGGATGAATTGCAATTCCACCTTTCTCAATCACTTGTGCTGCAAGCGGAATATCTTGTGTAATGACAATATCGTGCGCTTGCATACGATCTACAATTTCTTGATCGGCGCGATCTGCCCCACTCATCACTTGAATAGATTTAATTCTGATTGAGGGTGTAATCCCTACATTTTGATTGGCAACGAAAGTGACTTCGAGTTGATAACGATCCGATGCGCGTAAAATCACTTCACGTAAAATCTTTGGTAAAGCATCCGCATCTACCCATAATTTAAATGGCAGCACGTTGACAAGCGCTCTCAAGAATAAAAATATAGTTTAGCAGATTACAAGAAAAGTAGAGTTAAGATCAGTGGCTAATCTTAGCATTTCACTATTTTGTCGGATTAAGATCAAAATAAATTAATTTTTGTAGAATTACATATCCAGACTTGAAATATAGCAGTTACCCTCGATTAAATAGATTAAGTTCAATCTTTTTGCATCGTGCTTTATGAAAAATCAAAACAGTCCAGAAACCATTACTATTCAAGATCAAAATTTCGGTAATCATGCTGAGCATTGGAATCTGTTAACAGATACGCCCGAAACGGATGTTCCCAAATGGTTAGGATTGGCACTTGATGCACCGATCATGCCGATGGGACTCTGTGAAAATGAACAGGAAATGGATCAATCATTTTGGTTAATTCGTGGGCCAAGCCATCAGGGTATTTCAATCAACCAAATCATTGCCGTTGAAGATCAAAAACCTCGTGCATTAAAAACAGCATTTCCGAGTTTTGAGAGCCCGTATAAATATGATGCACAGATCGAACGAATTATTACCTGTGATTCTGCAACTCAAGCCGTGTTACGTTTGAACTTAAATAAAAATACAGTGATTTATGCATTTGATAATTTGTTTAGTGTAAATCGCTGTCAATATGACAAAAACCACAGTTATCAAGTTCAATTTAATGCTTGGGCATATGAACTAGAAACCGTTTCCAAAGACGAGAAAATCATTGTTGATGATCCAGCATCAATTAAACACCACCGAGCATTAAATGCAATTCTTGCAGAACATAATGGGATTGCACCTGAAAACTTACAGGAGCTTATTAATGAGTGGGAACCAAAAACACCAGAAGATCAAGAACCTGTGACTGTCGACTTTTCTAAAATGGTTGCCTATTTATTTGGAGAAACATTAGGTCAAGAAGATGAAGCTTGGTTCCAAGGTAATATTGTTGGTAAAACCACTACGCAGTTTATGCAAGATGAATATACCCTTTATGATGTCACTTTAGTTTTAGAAGATGATTTACCTGCAATCCTTATTCGCATCGCAACTAAAAATGATTTGTATAAAAACTTTAACATTGGCGAATATATTCGTGGCAACCTATGGATTCAGGCCAATATTTATGCTAAAAATGCTTTAAAGTGACAAAAAATCACATAAATGGCATTTTAGGCGTTCTAATGAAAATTATACCAGAACAAACGACCACCAGTCTTATTCATTCAAGTGATCAAGGTCTTAAACTTGATGTTGGTGCTTATTGCTTTTTTCTACTGGGTATGTTTTTAGCAGCACTTATTTTTCATCAAGTTGGCTTGTTCTAATTTTTGACCATATTCGTAACATAAAATAAAAGCCCTCAATTCTGAGGGCTTTTATTTTAAATAAGTTTTATTACTTAACCATGACGTTTAGCAAACTCATCCATAAAGCTCACGAGTGCTTGTACACCTTCCAATGGCACAGCATTATAGATACTTGCACGCATACCACCCACTGAACGATGTCCTGCCAAATTAAGCAGATGATTTTCTTCAGCTTCTTTCAAGAAGGTTTTTTCCAGTGCCTCATCTGCCAAAGTGAAAGGAACATTCATCATTGAACGATTTGCTACTGCAATCGGGTTATTATAGAAATCGCTAGCATCAATATAACCGTAAAGTAGTTTTGCTTTTTCTTGATTCACTTTATGAATCGCATCTACCCCACCCTGCTCTAGCAACCATTCAAAAACCAAACCAGCCAAATACCAAGCATAAGTTGCTGGTGTATTTACCATAGAACCATTCTTGGCTTGGTCTGCATATTTTAGAATGCTTGGAATTTCTGGTTTTGCTTGATCCAACAAATCATCACGGATAATCACAATAGTTAATCCAGCAGGACCAATATTCTTTTGTGCGCCCGCATAAATGAGTCCAAATTTGTTTACATCTACGGGTGCAGACAAAATACTAGAAGAATAATCACAAACCAACGGCGCGGTTACATTTGGAACATCTGCGAACTGTAAACCACCAATGGTTTCATTATCAGCATAATGCACATATGCTGCATCATTTGAAAGATTCCAAGTACTTTGTTCTGTGATTGCATGTTTACCATCAATCAAAGTGGCCGCATCTACAACATTTACATCGCCGTAGCGCTTTGCTTCTTTTAATGCCTTCTCAGACCAAATTCCAGTATGGATATAATCAGCTTTGTTATTCTTACCCAACAAGTTGAGCGGAATCGCCGAGAATTGGAGAGATGCGCCACCTTGTAAGAACAGCACTTTATAATTCTCAGGAATATTCATGAGTTTGCGTAAATCAGCTTCCGCTTTTTCCGCAACAGCAACATAATCATTGCTACGATGACTCATTTCCATGATCGACAGCCCTTTACCCTGCCAATCCAACATTTCTTGTTGAGCTTTTTCTAAAACGGCAGTAGGTAATGCAGCAGGACCAGCGCAGAAATTATAAGCACGCATGAATTTTCCCTTGTCAAAGTGAAACAAATTGAGATAGGAATTTAAGCACAGATTGACGTAGCTTGCAGCAGCTTATCCAATAAATATTTCAATCATCTTTGGGTGTTTGACTGATTTTAACAACAACCGTTTCTATTTATTTATGAGCAAATTATCTAATTTTCGGAAAATATATTTAGATTAAAAACTCTACTTTTTACAAATTTGATACACCAACATCGGCAATATAACTATTTAATTAAAAACATATTATTTTAATTTTATAAAAAGAATTTAGACTCACTCAGGATATTATTAAAGTGCGACATACCATAATGTTGAAACGACATAATCGACCGAGTTTTAAGGTCAAACGGTTTCCAAAACAGCTAAGCCTCTGTATTAGTTTAATCAGTTATGCCCTATTTTCTACATCTACACTTGCTCAGACACTCAGCTATAGCGAAGCAGAGAAATTTGTCGTTGAAAATGCTTATTCAACTCAAGCTCAACAAGCACTTCAACAAGCATCACGCTTAGAGATGGAGGCAGTCAAACATTTAGGACTTCCACGCATTGATTTAAATGCGCGAGCTTATTCTTTTCATAGTGAAACGAGTGTTCCTTTAGAGTCGAGTAAGCGTCGATTAGAAAATTCTCTCACACGCGGTTTTGATGACAAATTATCTCAATGGGAAAATGTGTTCCCACCAGAAGTCATCGATCAAGTCAGCCAAGGTTTTGATCAAACCGTCAGTGATGGATTAAATAAAGTACCCAATAATTTAGATGTCACCATTAAAGATCATGATGTTAGAACATCTGTTTCTATGGTCATGCCACTTTATACAGGCGGAAAAATTAGTAGCGCCAAACAAATTGCCAGTATTCAATCCAAGCGTTCTGACATCAGTGAGAAACAGCAACAAGATTCTCAACGTTTTGAAATGATTCAGGCCTATTTTAATGTGCAATTGCAGCAACAATTATTAAGCACCAGTTTATTTAATCTAAATGCAATGCAACAACATTATGACAATGCATTAAAGTTAGAAAAGCAGGGTTTTATAAATAAAGGACAACGCATGCAATTTGAAGTTGCTCGTAATAATGCGCAACGTACCTATCAAAATGCACAATCGAATCTACAAGCGAGTCAGTTTAGTTTACAAAATTTATTGCAAACTAAAGCGCCATTAAATCTCAGCACTCCCCTATTCGTAAATACAGATCAAAATCATTCATTAGATAAGCTACTTGCAAACTACGACCAAAATTCAAGCCTCATCAAAAAACTGCAAATGGACACACAGCTAGCCAATGAAAATGTCCGAATTCAGCAAGCAGCTAAAAAGCCAAGTGTCTTTGCTTTTGGTGAATATGGTTTAGATGAGAAAGAAAATTGGATCATTGGCGTTATGGCAAAATACAATTTATTCTCTGGTGTCGATAAAAATAAAAACGTACATGCAGCAGAACTAAAACGTTATGCGGCAGAACTCATGACAGAACGTACCAAGCAAGAAATTGAAAATGTGCTGTACAAATCCTATAGCGAATTGAATGCTTCGCAAACCAGCCACCAACTATTGACACAAAACACCAAAGCAGCACAAGAGAATCTACGTATTCAACAACTTTCCTTTAAGGAAGGTATGGGAACTGCAACTCAAGTCATCGATGCACAAAATGCATTGAATGCATTGAGAAGTGAAATGGCAATCAATGCATATAAATATATTTTATCTTTAGCAACCCTATTACAAAGCTATGGCTCGATTGACGAGTTCAAGCTCTATGTTAATCAACCACGTACTGATTTTATCCGTTAATTGGAGACATTTATGAGCCAAAATCAATCATCATCCAATTCAGAACGCGATACAGATAACGTGGCAAAAGCGGATGAAACGCAAACGACTAACGTCTTAAATGAGCAAGCATCTTCAACAGAACAAATTGACACTAACGAGACTGCTACGCCATCAAATACTCAGAAACCACCAGCTCAACCACCCCAGAAAGGTAAAGCTAAAATTATTGGTCTAATTATTGTATTTATTTTGCTTGGCTTAATTGCATATGGTTTATGGAAAGCATATCAACCCCAAGCAGTTGAATTACAAGGACGAGTTGAAGCTGAAACAATACACATCAGCACCAAAGTGCCTAGTCGTATCGAAGAATTTTATGTAACTGAAGGACAAGCCGTAAAAAAAGGGCAAGCGCTTATTCGCTTTGTGAGTCCCGAACTTGAAGCCAAAAAAGAACAAGCCCAAGCCGCCTTGCAAAGTGCAATGGCATTCCAGTCAACCGTTTATCGTGGTTCTCAACAAGAAAATATTGAAACTCTGTATGCCAACTGGCAAGCTTTAAAAACGCAAGCAGAACTTGCAGCAACAACCTATAAACGAGGTGAAAACCTCTATCAACAAGGTGTGATTTCTCGTCAACGTCGTGATGAGATGCTTGCGGCACAAACCTCTGCCCGTGAAACTGCTGAGGCGTCATATCAACAATATGCACGCGCTAAACGTGGTAGCACCGAACAACAGAAATCAACTGCCGATGCACAAGTCGCCATGGCACAAGCTGCTGTCAAAGAAGCAAATGCATTGACAGAAGAAACCAAGCTCTATTCACCGGTCGACGGTACTGTATCGAAAACCTATGGCAAACCAACAGAGTTAGTCGCAACTGGTGTGCCTGTCGTCAGTATTATTGAAGACCATGAGATGTGGGTCAGTTTAAATGTCCGTGAAGATATGTATGAAAGTGTATATCAAAACAAAACTTTAGATGGTTTCGTACCTGCGCTGAATCAAAAAGTCACATTTAAAGTGAAGAACATTGATGTTGAAGGAGACTTTGCAACTATTAAAACCACACGTCAAACGGGTGGTTATGATATTCGCAGCTTTAAATTCCACTTAGTACCTGAGCAATCTATTCCAGATCTTAAAGTTGGAATGAGCGTACTTTTTAAAATTAAAGAGGCAAAATAACCAATGTTTGCTGCAATGCTTCGAGAGTTGCGTTATTTAAAATGCCATAAAGTAGATGCATTTATGGCAATCATTATGCCTTTATTGATCATCATCTTTTTTACCAGCATGCTTTCGGCTGGAAAAGCTGAGCACTTACCGATTGCCATTGTTGACCAAGATCAAAGCCAATTAAGCCGACAAATCATTCATAACCTCAGTATTAACCCAAGTCTAAGTGTAAAGACTATCAGTTCAAGTCAAGACGAAGTTGAACGTATGATTAATAGTACTCAGGTTTGGGGTTTTGTTTTCATTCCTGAAGGTGCGGAGCAACGGCTTGTTCAGGCGAAAAATGCTCAAATTAGTATGGCGTATAACCAATCTTTTTTTAGTATTGGTAATACCATTGCTTCAGCAATGCAAAGTAGTACCCTCAATGCCATTGGCGACTATTTAGGTAATAGTTATTTAGCAAATAAAATCCCTTATGCTGAATTCCCTACGCCACATGTCAAAGTCTCGATGCTATATAACCCCAGCATGAGTTATGAGCTATTTTTAGAACCGTTCATTGTTCCCGCAGTACTCCATTTATTGCTGTGTTGTTGTATTGCGTTCGCGATCGGGCAAGAATTTAAACGGCATACCTTTGCAGAATGGTTAGGTTCAACACAGATTGTTTCTCGATTTTTTGGAAAAATTTTGTTTTATGTGCTGATTTTTTGTTTCTGGACATGGTGCTGGATGTTCTGGCTCACCCAAGTCAAAGGCTATTTTATCGCAGGCTCACTTAGCTTTCTTTTGATCGCTCAGTTTGTGTTTTATTTTGCCTATGCCATGATCAGCAGTAGCGTTATCTTAGCTACCAAAGACCTGCCTAAAAGTTTTGGTTTTATCGCACTCTATGGTGGCTCGTCCATGAGTTTCGCAGGTGTCACACTCCCCTTAAATAATGCTCCTGCATTTACACAATTATGGTCAATGATTATTCCATTTACCCCTTACGCAAAATTACAGACTGAGCAATGGGTGATTGGAAGCGATGTCATTATTTCAGTTATACCTTTCATTATTCTGCTCGTTTTTGCAGTGATATTTAGCTTATTAAGTCTTCGTTTATTGAAGAAAAATGTTCAGGAGATTCACTCATGAAATCATTTTTCTTTTATTACAAACAAACTTTCAAAAATATTGTGAAGAATAACTCAGTGTTTACCACACTGATTGCCTCTATTCTCATGTATAGCTTTTTTTATCCAACTGCCTATAAAGCGCAAGTTGCAGAAAATATTCCGATCGTGATTGTTGATGAAGAACAAAGTGTTTTAAGCTCTAAAATTATTAGTCAAACTGCTAGTAGCCCCCATATCCAGATACAGGCTGTCACAGGGAACTTCCTTGAAGCAGAACAAATGGTGAAAAACCAAAAAGCTGAAGCGATCTTATTACTTCCAGAAAACCTGAGTCAAAGCCTCAGACGCGGGGAAATGGGAGGGATTGGGCTTTATTTCAGTACAGCATATTTTTTACAAACTAAAGAAGCTGCTACAGGTCTTGCGACCTCGATCGAATATACACTGAAAGAGCATTTGGAAAAATTTGGCGAAGCCTCCCAATTTGAAATTGAGCTGCCAATCCACGATATTCCGTTATTTAATACTTTGTCAGGTTATGGCAGTTATATTTTCCCTGCTGTTGCCAGTCTAATCATTCATCAAACTATTTTGCTTGGTTTAGCCATGCTCATTGCGAGTTATCGCGAACAAGGCTGGTCTGCTGAACCCTTGGAGTTCTGGGCAATATTTGCAACGATCCTTACAATTAGTGGTTTAGGTAGCCTTTATTTATATGGTTTCACGTTTTGGCTATATGAATATCCACATGGAGGAAACTTTTGGGGCATGCTCCTCGCAGTTCCTATTTATGTAAGTTGTGTTATCGGTCTTGGTATGTTACTTGGTTCGCTGGTGGATATGCCTGAACGCGTTGGACATTTGGTTGTCGTTACTTCAGTTCCCTTATTCTTATTGACTGGCGCTGCATGGCCACACGCAGCTATGCCCGAATGGATGCAGTGGTTTGCATGGACTTTACCATCTACACACGGTGTCCAAATGTTTGTTCAACTCAATCAAATGGGTGTACCCACCTCTATCGTTGTACCTAAACTTATTTACCTCAGCACAGTTGGCGCAGTCTTATTAGCACTATCTTATTACCGTTTGGTGATGATGAAACCAATAAAAAAGGAAGCTATTTAGCTTCCTTTTTTAGGATGAATAGATTTACGCTTCAGGCGTATCATCTTTCGGTTCTACTGCAACTTCTTCTGAAGTTGCTGTTTGCGCCTCTGGATTTTCTACGCCTTCGATCAGCTCTAATTCGTCCTCATCTTCCACTTCAACAGCATCAATTGAAACAACACCAACCAATGTTTCTGCATCACTGAGACGAATTAAACGAACACCTTGAGCATTACGACCAGTCATCGCAACCTCGGCAGCACGAGTACGGACTAAGGTACCACCATCAGAAATCAACATAAGCTCTTTGGTTTCATCAATTGATACCGCACCGACAAGCTCACCATTACGTTCAGAGGTCTTAATCGCAATTACCCCCTTACCACCACGCTTCTTGGTCGGGAAGTCATTCACTGGAGTACGTTTACCATAACCATTGGCACTCGCACACAGCACCTCACCTGTTTCAGGTACCACAACGAGAGATACGATACGGCTCAATACATTTGAATCAGATGAATCATCATTATCATCCGAATCATCATTGTCCAAATCTGCGTCTTCACTATCAACAGCAGCCGCTAAAGTTACTCGCATGCCGCGAACACCTTTCGCAGTACGTCCCATTGCACGTACATCAGTTTCAGCAAAACGAATTGCTTTACCTTCATTCGAGAACAGCATGATTTGCTGATTACCATCAGTAATCGCAACACCAATCAAGGTATCTTCTTCATTCAGTTCAATTGCACGTAAACCATTGGCACGGATATTACTGAATTGTGCCAATTCCACACGTTTCACCGTACCTGAGGCCGTTGCCATAAATACATAGTGATTTTCTGGGAACTCTGTCAACGGCAAGATTGCAGTTACAGTTTCATTCGCATCTAAAGGTAATAAATTAATGATCGGACGACCTTTGGCACCACGAGATGCTTGAGGTACTTCGAAGACACGTAAACGATAAACTTTACCCACATCAGTAAAGCACAAGACAGTTGCATGGTTTGATGCCACAATCAAATGCTGGATGATGTCATCATCTTTCATTGCAGTAGCGGACTTACCACGACCACCACGACGTTGTGCTTGATAATCTGACAACGGTTGTGTTTTAGCATAACCCGTTTGAGACACAGTCAATACAACTTGCTCTTCAGGAATCAAATCTTCACGACAGAAGTCAACACCAGACTCAACAATTTCAGTGCGGCGACCATCACCATACTGCTGCAAGATTAAAGCAAGCTCTTCACGAATCACATTCATCAATAAGTTAAAGTCATTGAGAATTGCGGTTAATTCTGCAATTTGTCCTAAAATCTCAGTATATTCAGCATGTAACTTATCTTGTTCTAAACCAGTTAAACGGTGTAGACGCAACTCAAGAATTGCTGCAACTTGTGTCGGTGATAAACGATAAACATCACCAGTCAAACCAAATGGACGAGCAGGATCTTCACCTTCGATTTCATCTGGGCGAACTGAAATTGCACCCGCTTTTTCCAGCAAGGCAACCACACCACCACCAGCCCACTCACCTGCTTGTAAACGCTCGCGCGCTTCAGCAGGATTGGCTGAGGTTTTGATGGTTTCGATAATCTCATCAATATTGGCTAAAGCAACCGTCAAACCTTCTAAGATATGACCACGCTCACGTGCTTTACGCAATTCGTACATGGTACGGCGCGTCACAACTTCTTGGCGATGACGAATAAATGCCGCAATAATATCTTTTAAGTTCATCAATTTAGGCTGACCGTTATCTAGGCAAACCATATTGATGCTGAATGAGTTTTGAAGCTGAGTATGCAAGAATAAATTATTCACAACGACTTCAGCGTTTTCTCCACGCTTCAAATCGATTGCAATACGCATCCCTTCTTTATCTGATTCATCACGAAGTTCAGAAATACCTTCGAGTTTCTTTTCTTTGACAAGTTCAGCAATACGCTCAATGGTTTTTGCTTTATTGACTTGATACGGAATTTCCGTAAAGACGATGGTCGTGCGACCTGTTTTCTGGTCTTCTTCGAAATGATACTTACCACGGATATGCAAACGACCTTTACCAGTGCGGTAAGCGTCTACAATACCCGATTTACCATAAATGATGCCACCTGTAGGAAAGTCTGGGCCTGTAATATGCTCCATCAAACCTTCTACAGAAATATTCGGATTATTTGCATAAGCCAAACAAGCGTTGACCACCTCAGTCATATTGTGTGGCGCCATGTTGGTCGCCATACCAACTGCAATACCCGTGGTTCCATTAATCAACAGATTTGGAATACGCGTAGGCATGACTTGAGGAATACGCTCAGAGCCGTCGTAGTTGTCTTCCCAATCGACCGTATCTTTTTCTAAGTCTGCTAAGATCTCGTGGGTTAACTTTTGCATACGGACTTCGGTATAACGCATGGCTGCTGCGCTATCCCCATCGACAGAACCAAAGTTACCTTGACCATCAACCAACATGTAGCGCAAGCTAAAGTCCTGTGCCATACGGACGATCGTTTCATATACAGCACTATCACCGTGAGGGTGATATTTACCGATCACATCCCCGACAACACGGGCAGACTTTTTGTACGCTTTGTTATAATCATTGCCCAATTCATGCATTGCAAATAATACACGACGATGAACAGGTTTTAGACCGTCTCTAACATCTGGCAATGCACGAGATACGATTACGCTCATTGCGTAATCTAGATATGAATGCTTGAGTTCGTCCTCAATGGCAATCGGTCTGATTTCCGATACGCTCATGCATACTCCTTGTTTACAAGTAGAAGGCTCTACCTGTTTTTATGTCTTCAATCTTGCAAAAATTCAGCTCAAAAAACTTGAACCAAAAATAAAAAATACAGCGGAGAATTATAGCATAGACAACTGATTAACAGGGAATTTAGCTCAGTGAAATTAGCATTTTTTTACAATAAAAACCATATAGATATTAAAGACTTAAAATTACTAGATTCTAAAAATCACGATAAAAAAAGAAAAAATACCTTTTTGGATAAAAGATCGACAATCCATGTCAGATTAGGCATCCGATCAACAGGATACACATCAGCAAACAATCAACTTAAAATACTAAAAAATGGATGCTTTACTGAGAAAGCTGTTGCGAATTCATAGGTGAAATCGAGATTTTTACTACAGACTTTCTATCTTTCTGCATAAAGTAAAAAGCTGAAAAGAATAGTGCTAAAAGAAACGGGAGCTCATACAGTTCCTCTACAATATCTGGGCTAATTGCACTATTAAATATCCACGTATCAATCAAACGATGGTGCTCTACACTATCTGCAAAAAGTAGTGAAACAACGGCAATAATTAAATACCAAAATGGAAATTTGACTGATTGAAACTTATATTTAATTTCAGCTCGTAATTTAGGTGAAAACAGCATAAAAACCACAGGCGCGATCACAACAATCGAAATCATTCTAAAATACAAATGCGGAACTTCTGGGAAATAATCACGCCCCCAACTAATACTACGCCCAAAGAACATCAACCACCATGCCATCGCCCACAACCAAAACCATTTTTTTTGCTCTGTGAGTGTTTTAGGCCTCATATAAAACCAAGTAAACGGTACACAAATCAATAATAGAATTGCCTGAAGATTCTCTATTAAGTGCACATTCAAGGTGGCTAATAATGAGACATGAGACAAAGCAGAATATAAAATCACCAATAAAAGCGCGCACAAAACCAGCGCTACAGAATTAAAGCGAAAATCAAATTTCATTCGGGGAGAAAACCTATCCAAAACGGATCGAAGTTTCTATTTTAACAAAAGTGTACTCAAAAGTACACTTTTTGGCTTTTGAGTCGCATAGATCAAAAGAAGCGCCCCTGAGCAAAACAGCAAAGCATCGCTTTAGCTGTCTGCGCAGGGGCGCTTTTAAACTTAATTCAAAGAATTAAAGTTTAGATACCAATTCTGGTACAACAGTGTTCAAATCACCAACTAACCAGTAGTCAGCAACGCTGTTGATTGGCGCTTCTTCGTCTTTGTTGATTGCAACAATAACTTTAGAATCTTTCATACCAGCCAAGTGTTGGATTGCACCAGAGATACCGATCGCCATGTAAAGATCAGGCGCAACGATTTTACCAGTTTGACCTACTTGGAAATCGTTTGGTACGAAACCAGCATCAACCGCAGCACGTGAAGCACCTTGTGCTGCACCAAGCTTATCAGCTAATGGATCAAGTACTTTGTGATAGTTCTCACCAGAACCTACACCACGACCACCAGAAACAACGATACGTGCAGCAGTTAATTCTGGACGATCAAGTTTCACGATTTCTTCGCTAACAAACTTAGAAATACCAGCATCGTTTGCTTCAGCAACAGCTTCAACTGCAGCAGAACCACCTTCAGCAGCAACCGCATCGAATGCAGTACCACGAACTGTACCAACGATGATAGCTTCATCAGATTGAACAGTTGCGATTGCGTTACCTGCATAGATAGGACGCTTGAAAGTGTTTGCAGATTCAACAGCAATGATGTCTGTGATCATGCTTACATCTAGAAGTGCAGCAACACGTGGAAGAAGGTTCTTACCAGTTGTTGTAGAAGCAGCTAATACGTATTTGTAACCACCTTTCGCGATGTCAGCAACTAAGCCAGCAACGTTTTCAGCAAGTTGGTTTGCATAAGCAGCATTGTCAGCAAGTAATACTTTGCTTACGCCAGCAACTTTAGCAGCAGCGTCAGCAACTGCTTGAGCACCAGAACCAGCAACTAATACAGTAATGTCACCACCGATTTTTTGAGCTGCTGCAACAACATTTAATGTTGCACCATTCAAAGTTTGGTTGTTGTGATCTGCGATAACTAAAATACTCATGATTTTACTCCCTTAGATCACTTTCGCTTCATTTTTCAATTTTTCAACAAGCTCGTCTACAGACTTCACTTGTACGCCAGCTTTACGTTCAGCAGGTGCTTCAACTTTAATTGTTTTAAGTTTAGTGCCTGTTGCAACGCCAAAATCAGCAGGTGACTTAGTATCAAGCGGCTTTTTACGCGCTTTCATGATGTTTGGAAGCGCAGCATAACGTGGCTCATTCAAACGTAAGTCAGTTGTGATGATTGCTGGAAGACCAAGCTCAACAGTTTGTAAACCACCGTCGATTTCACGAGTTACTTGAACTTTACCACCATCAACTTTAACTTCTGATGCAAAAGTACCTTGACCTGCGCCAAGTAAAGCACCAAGCATTTGACCTACTTGGTTAGAGTCATCATCGATCGCTTGTTTACCAAGAAGGATAAGTTCCGGTTTCTCAGCATCTACTACGCCTTTCAAGATTTTAGCAACTTCTAAAGCGCCAACTTCATCAGCAGTTTCAACTAAAATACCACGGTCAGCACCTAAAGCCATTGCAGAACGAAGTTGTTCTTGCGCATCTTTAGTACCCACTGAAACAACAACGATTTCTGTAACCGTCCCTTTTTCTTTTAAGCGAACCGCTTCTTCAACTGCGATTTCACAGAATGGGTTGATAGACATTTTAACGTTAGTAAGGTCAACCCCACTATTGTCCGGCTTAACACGAACTTTAACGTTGGCATCAACCACACGTTTTACAGCAACAAGAGCCTTCATGTAATCCTCGGCTGTTCTAAGCAAGTAAATGTAGTAAAGAGTATTCTAACTCTTCGAATGAAACTTTTTAGGTGCCCTATCTTGCAATGTATTTGGCATTTCGGTCAAGTCACAATTTCCACTAGCGCAATAAAAAAGATGAAATGCCCAGTTCACTAATTCGAAACAATTATTCATTTAAGAGTTTTAATTTATCAGCAGAATGAATATTACATTTTGATTTTTTTAATCTTTTAAGTAATTCAAAGACCTAAAACAAACTTTATTCTTCAATTTAGAATGATCTACGATAGATCATTTCCCATCACCTTAAACAGTCTTCAACTTTATATAAAAACTGGCAATAAAGTAAGCGTGATAATTTAGTGAGCTTTCTAGAGAAAGTGGAAAATTCATCGACTATTAAACAAGCAATTTTGCAACATAATATATCAAGAATTAGTTTTTTGCGCTCGAGGATGGGCTTGATCATAAACTTTTGCCAACTGATCAAAGTCTACATGGGTATATATTTGTGTAGTAGATAAATTGCTATGCCCTAACATTTCCTGTACAGAACGCAAATCTCCACTCGCTGAAAGCATATGGCTCGCAAAACAATGTCTTAACAAGTGTGGATGTAAGTCAACATTCACCCCTGCGCGCTGGGCTTGTAATTTCACTCGATTTTCAATTTGCCTCGGCATCAAGGCACGTCCCTGTTGTGAGATAAACACCGCCGAGTCCGCCGTAAAACCACCTTGCCAAATGCGATAAATTTTCAGCCATTCAATTAAACTTTGTTTTGCTTTGAGTCCGAAAGGGACGATTCTGGTTTTATTGCCCTTACCCGTAATACGTAATAGCTGGCGATTAAAATCAATATCTTTGATAGTCAAGCCTTGCAATTCTGCCAAACGTAAGCCACTCGAATATAAAAGTTCCAGCATGGCTTTATCTCTCAACCATAGCTGTTGATCAATCAGTTTCTCTGGTGCAGTCTGATCTAAAATTTGATTGACCGTTTCAATATCAATCATACCCGGTAAAGGTCTAGGTTGACGCTTTAGCTTAAAATCAGCGGATGGATTATGCTGTAGGTATCGTCCTTGCGCTGCCCATTTCATAAATTGACGAATAGAAGTCAAATGTCGTTGCAAACTACTAGAGCTCAATTGGTCCTGCTCTACCCGAGATGCCAAGTATTCTCTTAAATCCGATGCTTCAACATCTTCTAACTGTAACTGTTTATATTCACAAAATTTAAAGAAATCAGTCAAATCACGTTGATAAGCGGAAATCGTATGCGCTGACTGATTTTGAATCACTCGTTCTTTTAACCACATTGAAAGCAGCTTTTCAGGAGTTTCCAAGTCATTCTCCATCCTATTTCCTTTATCGTGATATTTTAACAATGTTTGTTCTCAGTATTAAACAAATCTCGAAGATCATCGATCATTGTAATACAATAAATTTCAAGCATTAGACTTTCGCCAACTGTCATGACAACAATTCTAATCCCTTATCTAATCGCAATTACACTACTTACGATCACTCCTGGTCTAGACACAACTTTGATTATTCGTACTGCAACACTCGAAGGCAAATTAAAAGCCTTTCAAGCAGCATTGGGAATTAACTTTGGTTGTATTGCTTGGGGACTCATCGTGGCTTGCGGTCTAGGGGCATTATTAATGACTTCGGATTTAGCTTTCAACATTTTAAAGTGGATGGGTGCATTCTATCTTGCATGGCTTGGGCTCAACATGCTCCTAAAACCTCGCGCACAGCTCACAAATACTCCCACAACGCATTCAACTCAGAACTGGTTTGTGAAAGGTTTCTTAGGTAATTTACTGAATCCTAAAGTTGGTATTTTTTATATTTCGTTTCTACCTCAGTTTATTCCGCAATCAGCCTCACCAATTGCTTGGACGATGGGGTTAGTCATGATTCATGTGGTCATTGGTTTTATCTGGTCAATGTTCCTCATCTATGCCATGCAAACGGTTTCGCATTACTTGAAACAACCCAAATTTATTCGCTATATGGATCGAATTACAGGTAGTATTTTTATTCTGTTTGCACTCAAACTTGCGTTTAGTAAACGTTAATTTGAATCGTGACGATTCAAATAAGTATTGATATATGCTGCGACCTGCTGTGCATGTGTATGAGCAAACTGATGATCACCACCCTCTATAATGTGCAGTTCAGCATTTGGAAAGCGTTGATTTAAATATTCCCCGACAGTGGGTGGACTCAATGGATCTTGGTCTCCCCACAATAACAATACTGGAATATCAATTGAATCTAACTCAGCGTCAAAATCAATATTGGCTGTCACAAACCAATCTGGATATTGTAAATAATGCTGGCTATACCCTTCACGCCAATCTTGAACATCAAAAGGCTCCAGCGGAATACCACCAGACGTGGCAACCAATACTAATCCTTTTACCCATTCAGGTTTCGTTAAAGCAGAGGCCACTGCAAAAATCCCACCCATGGATTGAGCGACGATCACACATTCTTGTTGAACTTTTCCGACCACATAATCAATCAATGCCTCGAAGCTTTCTATATTTTTATCTGCTTCAACACAACCAAATGAAGGATAACCTATAATTTCTTTGTCATATTTATCAGGCAACAAATCACTTACAGGTTGCCAAAAATTTAGATCGCCAGATGCACCCGGTAAAAAAATAATTTTATTCTTCATCAGCAACTTCAAACTATTAAAATAAAAAAGAGCACCATGATCTGGTGCTCTTAAGTGCATTAAGATTGAAAATATCTCAAATCCAAACGCCCTTCATATACATATGCAGTTGGACCCGTCATCCAGACGACATCACCTTCACGCCATGCAATATGCAACTTACCGCCTGCAAGCTGAACTTCAACTTCATTCGCAAGTAAACCACGACGCATACCACTTACTGCAGCAGCACATGCACCTGTACCACAAGCTAAGGTCTCACCAACACCACGCTCAAACACGCGTAAACGCACGTGTTTTTCATCCAAAATTTGCATAAAACCTGCATTGACTCGTTCTGGAAAACGTACATGCGATTCGACTTGTGGACCAATTCCAGCCACATCCGCAGTTAAGACATCAGGAACAATGGTCACTGCATGTGGATTGCCCATATTGACCACATCAATATTGATGCTCTTGTCATCAGCAAGCTCTAAGGAATATAAACCCTCAATGTCTTCATCGACTTGAGTCACAAACGGAATCTCATCTGGAAGAAATTTGGGTGGCCCCATATTCACACGAACCCAACCATTAGCCCCCAACTCAGGTTCTACGATACCCGCTTTGGTCTGTACACGAATCTTAGTTTTCGTGGTTAAACGACGTTCATGCACGAAACGTGCAAAACAACGAACCCCATTTCCACATTGTTCAACTTCGGAACCATCCGCATTAAAAATACGATATTTAAAATCTACATCTGGAAAATCAGGTGGCTCAACAAGTAAAAGCTGATCAAAGCCCACACCAAAGTGGCGATCAGCTAAACGCTGAATCGTCACGGTATCTAAATAAACTCGCTGGGTAATGAGATCAACGACCATAAAATCATTGCCCAAACCATGCATTTTGGTAAATTCTAAAAACATCCAATTTACTCCTCAGGCAACAAACGCTCTTTTTCCCAGAGTGATTCTATTGTTTCGCGCTCGCGAATTAAATAGGCCTGATCGCCATTGACCATTACTTCGGCAGCTCGACCACGACTATTATAATTTGAACTCATCACAAAACCATATGCACCAGCACCCAAAACAGCCAACACATCATTTTCTTGTAGAGCCAAATTACGCTCTTTACCTAAAAAATCACCAGTTTCACAGATAGCACCGACGAGATCCCACGTTTTTACTTCAACATCTGAATTTGGATTAACCGACTGAATATCCATCCACGCCTCATACAACGCTGGACGAATTAAGTCATTCATTGCAGCGTCAATAATCGCAAAGTTACGATGATTGGTTGGTTTTAACAAATCAACCTTGGTCAGCAAAGCACCTGCATTGGCAGAAATACTTCGCCCCGGTTCCATATAAACTTTCAAACCCAGTTTTTCTAAAGCAGGACGCATTGAATTTGCATATTCAGCCACCGTTGGCGGTGTTTCATCTTTATAACAAACACCTAAACCACCGCCGATATCAATATGTTTGAGGTTGATCCCAAGTTTTTTCAACTGCTCAATCATTAAAATGACGCGATCAAGTGCATCAACGAATGGTTTGGTTTCTGTCAACTGCGAACCAATATGACAATCAATACCCACGATCTCTAAATTTGATAAAGACGCTGCATATTGATATGTTGCATCAACTGCATCGCTCGGAATACCGAACTTGTTTTCTTTTAAGCCGGTCGAAATATACGGGTGCGTTTTTGCATCCACATCAGGATTAACACGCAACGATATCGGTGCTTTTTTGCCGAGCTTTGCTGCAACTTTTTGAATTCGATCCAACTCAGCATGTGACTCTACATTGAAGCAAGCAATACCCACGGTTAATGCTTTCTCAATATCTGCTTCAGATTTACCCAGACCTGAGAATACGATTTTCGCAGGATCGCCGCCAGCAGCTAAAACACGCGCAAGTTCACCACCCGTCACAATATCAAAACCTGCACCCAATTTTGCCAAGACATTGAGAACAGCGATATTTGAGTTTGACTTCACTGCAAAACAGATTTGATGATCAATAAAATCAAAAGCACGATCCATATCCAAATAATGTTTTTCCAAAGTTGCTTTGGAATAAACATATAGAGGTGTGCCATATTGCTGTGCGAGCTGGTCTAATGAACATTGCTCTGCATGCAATACTCCATTAATGCGAGTGAAACTCATGAAGATGTCCTTATATACAAACTTAAGGTGAAGTGGTCTGAGATTGAGTCGAAGGTTGTGCGGTTTGGTTATCTACCTTGCTATCCTCTGTATTTACATCAGAAGAAACTTTGGCTGGAGATGTTTCATTCTTGTAAAGCAAGTATTTTGCACGTTTATCATGATTTGGATCAGATGGTAATTGCAATGCACCTGACTGACCACATGCTGTCAAAACAACACAACTCAGTAACACACTGATAGAACAAATGACTGGACGCATCTGAGCACCTAACTTTTACGATTCGCAGCAGTATAGCGTGATCAATCGACAGGCTAAAGTCTAAACATAAAAAAACGCCAATTTCTGAAGAAATGATCCAATACTTTAAAAATAGCTTTCTTTGTTAATAGCATTCAACTCATTGTTACCTGACACGCAAGATCACTTTGGATCAATCCAACACGCTATTTTTATTTTGTCCTGAACGAATATGCTATTTCATTCCACTTACCAATTCATTGCCTATATTCATTAATATTTCAAGTAAAAATCGAAAAAGCAGCCATATAGGCTGCTTTTAAGTAGAACATGAAGATGATGTCGTCAAGACTTAATCTTTTTTCGATTTATTCTTGAGGCGATCTTCCCAGAATGTTGCATTACGGATACCAAGTTTAACTGGATCAAATGTAAATTCAGTTACACCAGCTTTTTGCTGTTTCTCATAATCACGCAATGCTTTAATCGTCGGCTTCCAGATGAAGTAAGTCAAGATAATACCAATGATGTTAATCCATGCCATTAAACCAACACCAATATCACCGATACCCCAAATATAACCAGTTGCACTAATTACACCATAAACAACTGCTGCAATAATGAAGCATTTGGTGAGGAACATTAATGAAGGCGTTTTTGTGATATAGCTGAGGTAAGTAATGTTGGTTTCAGCAATATAGTAGTAAGCAATAATGGTCGTGAAAGCAAAGAAGAATACTGCCAACGCTACAAAGATTTGACCAAAACCACCAAAAACAGTACTGACCGCCATTTGAGTAAAGGCTGGTGAGCCAATCTCAACAGTTGCACCAACGTTTTGAACAATGAATTGACCCGCTTCTAAAGTACCCTGAACATTATACATTCCTGTAATCAGGATCATAAAAGCTGTTGCAGAGCAAACGAATAACGTATCGATATAAACAGAGAAAGACTGTACTAGACCTTGTTGAGCTGGATGCTGAACTTCAGCTGCAGCTGCAGCATGAGGTCCTGTACCTTGTCCAGCTTCATTTGAGTAAACACCACGTTTTACCCCCCAGCCAATTGCAGCACCCACACCCGCCATAGGTGTAAAGGCATCAGCGAAGATCATGCGAATAACATTCGGAAGCTCTTGAATATTAATAAACACAATCACCAACGCCATGATGATATAGCCTAGCGCCATAAATGGTACAACGAACTGCGCGAATCGTGCGATACGTTTAATACCACCAAAAATAATGATCGATAATAAGGTTACGATTACAACAAGCGCGACAAGCTTGTATACACCAACATTACCAAAGACGATCGCACCCTGACCTGTGATCTGCGTAAATGCATTTCCAACTGCATTTGCTTGAATACCTGGTAAGAACAAGCCACAAGAAATAATTGCAGCGATCGCAAATAAAATACCTAACCAACGTTGGCCTAAACCTTTATCAAAGTAAAAAGCAGGTCCACCACGGTATTGACCTTGATATTCTACTTTATAAATTTGACCTAAAGTCGATTCAACATAAGCAGTACTTGCACCTAAGAATGCAACAACCCACATCCAAAATACGGCACCAGGACCACCAAAACCAATTGCTGCTGCAACACCAGCAATGTTACCTACGCCGACACGACCAGAAAGCGAAACAGATAAAGCTTGAAAAGATGAAATCCCCTGTGATGAAGATGTTCCCTTTATTAATAATCTTCCCATCTCTTTGAGTTGTCGAATTTGAACGAACCGCGTAAGAATAGAGAAAAATAAACCTGCACCTAAGCATAAATAGATTAGCGCTGGGCTCCAGATAATACCATTTAACCAATCAACAATTTCTGCTGCACTCATATAAATCAACCTTTTTTATATACGTTGGAAATATAACAACTGTTAAATTCCCATTTGTCTGAGCAAGAGCAATATCTATGCCATTCAACTTAAGTTTCACGACAAGAATTGAACAAACGCTCAAAGACCTTCCATGGAAAAAGTGAACTGAAGAAATATCTAAACTCAAAAACACACTGTATCTTACTTGTAAAAGTCTTATATCATGTTATTTTTCTGAGCACTTCCCTTTAACCAGTAATAGTACGAAAAAACGCCCTTTTTCTTTATCCTTATCAAGAAAAAATGGACTCGACGCATCGTTTTCGTATTTACTTTACTTTTTAACTAATTTACACAAATTTTTCAATTTTAAATATGGCAAAAATTAAAACTGTTTACCGTTGTGAACAATGTGGTGCTGATCATCCGAAATGGGCTGGGCAATGTACTGAATGCGGTGAATGGAACTGTTTGGTCGAAGTACGTATCGAACCGACTGTTACACATCGCGCTCAACCTAAAATCGGTGGCTATGCAGGGCAAGTTGCCAATATTACGACACTTAATCAAGTTTCTGTGTCCCATGAAACACGTTTAGCGACAGGTGTAAGTGAGTTTGATCGAGTGTTGGGCGGAGGTCTGGTCACGGGTTCCGTTGTGCTTATCGGTGGTGATCCGGGTATTGGAAAATCCACAATTTTGCTGCAAACAGCCACTCATATGGCCAGTAAGAACAGTTCCGCGCTCTATGTCACTGGCGAAGAATCTCTTTCTCAAGTTGCTTTACGAGCACAGCGTCTAGACTTACCTACCGATCAACTCAAAGTAATGGCCGAGACTTGTGTGGAACGTATTTGTGAAGTTCTAGCACAAGAACGCCCCGCGGTTGCCATCTTAGACTCTATTCAAACCTTGTATACCGAGACGCTACAATCTGCACCAGGTGGTGTTTCACAAATTCGTGAATCTGCGGCCCTACTCACACGTTTTGCAAAAAATAGTGGAACGGCGTTATTTATCGTGGGGCATGTAACGAAAGAAGGTGCTTTAGCTGGACCACGTGTGCTTGAACATATGGTGGACTGTGTTTTGTATTTTGAAGGGCAAACTGACTCACGTTATCGCATGATTCGTGCGGTAAAGAACCGTTTTGGTGCAGTAAACGAGCTAGGCGTCTTTGCAATGACCGACAAAGGGTTAAGAGAAGTTGCAAATCCTTCTGCAATCTTTTTAAGTCGTTATGACGAAGCAATCCCCGGTTCTATCGTGATGATTAGCCGTGAAGGTACTCGCCCCCTACTCGTTGAAGTTCAAGCACTGGTAGACGATGCACACACACAACCACGTCGTGTTGCACTTGGCTTAGAGCAAAACCGCCTAAATATGTTACTCGCAGTGATGCACAGGCATGGTGGCGTACAAACTGCAGGACAAGATGTATATGTCAATGTTGTAGGTGGATTAAAAATTACGGAAACAGGTTCTGACTTAGCGGTTCTACTTGCCTGTGCTTCGAGCCTACGGGGCAAGGCACTTCCACAACAACTCGCTGTATTTGGTGAGGTCGGTTTATCAGGTGAGATTCGTCCTGTTCCAAATGGTCAGGAACGTCTCCGAGAAGCAGCAAAACATGGCTTTAAATATGCAATTTTACCGCGTGGCAATGCACCGCAAAAAGCAATTGACGGGATTCAGGTGATTGCTGTTGCGCGTTTACATGAAGCTTTGACAGAGGCAATGCAATTGAGTGATGAATTGACATAAAAAAATATACTTTTTTGATTGAAATTCTGCACAAATACCTGCATAAATACACTCACAAATTGGAATTGAATAGGAATTTTCGATGCAAGTACACCAGCGTGGCTTGATGGCAGCTTTATTAATGGCAACTTTGGTTGCTGCACCCCTTGCGGAAGCGAAGCGTGCAGGTGGCGGTAAAAGCCATGGCATGAGCCGTTCTAGTTCAAGTCAATCACAGCCAGCAAATAATCAGTCTTATCAGCAATCACGTCAAGCAACACCAGCACAACAACAACCTGCTACAGCACCACAAAAATCAGGTCCTGGCGTAGGTGGTATGGTCGCTGCGGGTGTCGCTGGTGCAGCACTTGGTGCAGTAGCAGCAAATGCAATGGCTGATGATAAAGACCCAGCACAAACCGAGCAGCAAGCTGTAGCAGCGGAGGAAGAGAAACAAGGGCTTCCAAGCTGGATATGGGTCTTACTTGCAGCAGCAGCCGCCTTCTTTGTGTTCCGCAGATTAGGCGCAAAAAAAAAATTAGCAGCAAATAACCCATACGCTCCAAACAATGGCGGTCCAAACTCGAACCAGTTTAGCCGTCAAAGTTCACAACCAACTGCTCGCCAAACTGGTGACAACACCAATATCTTTGGTCAAGCAGTTGGCGGTGGTGCTGCAACACAATCTCCATTTGGTAACGCACCGACTCAAGCTCCATTTGGTAGTGCAACCATGAGTAGTGGTAATCAATTGCCAGACGGCACTGAACCTGCTGCTTTTTTACGTGTTGCCCGTCAGCGTTTCAACCATATTCAATCTATGAACACAGCAAGCAATATTCAGGAAATTCGCCGTTATTTAACACCTGACTTATATGCGTCTATGTATCAAGACATTATGGCAAACCAAGACCAAGATGTAGCTGAGTTTAGTAATCTCAATGCAATGATTGCAGAAACAGCAACTGAAAATGGTCAGTATGTTGTGAGTGTACGTTTTACAGGCACCGTAAGCGAAGATCTAAACAGTTTACCGCAACCATTTACTGAGATTTGGCATTTTGTTAAAGATGTTGGTTCACAGCAAGATTGGGTTGTTGCTGGGATTCAACAAGCTTAAAGCACTGTAGTTAAAAAGATTAAAAGAGCTGTTTCGACAGCTCTTTTTTATTGTATTAAGTTTCCTAAATCACTCAATCCCTCTATATTTTTCTTACTCAGCTAAAGACTAAGCCCTTCTCTAAATCCCCACTTCGTTTTAACTGTCATTATTCCATTTAACACAAATAGCATTAGATATAGGTACATCAACCGCATCCAAAAGATGCTTGATAAGAGTTACTAAACGATGACCATGTAGCAGATAATATCAAAATACCTTTTATCTAAAGCAAAAAAAGCCTTGCCGTAGCAAAGCTTTTATCATCTTGTAATCACTCAAATTAAGAAACGAATTGTAAGAACAACCAGTATAAACCACCAGATAATGCAATCGTCGCTGGTAACGTAAATACCCATGCCGAAAGAATCGTTCTAATCGTAGCAAAGTTTAAGCCTGATTTATTTGCGACCATCGTACCTGCAACTGCACTGTTTAAAACATGTGTTGTTGAAACAGGCATACCAAAACCATCAGCAGCAGCAATCGTACTCATCGCAACCAATTCAGCAGACATCCCTTGACCATAAGTCATGTGATTCTTACCAATACGCTCACCCACTGTAATAACGATACGTTTCCAACCCACCATTGTTCCTAAACCAAGGGCCAATGCAACGGCAACTTTTACCCAGTTAGGAATGTACTGTAGGAATGAATCCATATTGTTACGATAGTCTTTTACTACTTTTTGCTGTTCTGTGGTCATCACAGGTAGCGCATCTTCTTTATCTAAGCGCTTAAACGTTGTAGTACTTAAGTACATATCATTACGTAATTCAGCAACCCCAGCTTCTGGAATATCTTTAAGATCACCATAAGCTGCAACTTTTTCACCTAAATGCCCAGTCATACTCGCCAATGCAGGTAAAACTTCAGGTGTTTGTTCTTTGGTTTGGATGTATTTTGTCAGGATATCTCGCGCTTTTTCATCAGAAAATTCTTGTTGATCAACATTCAATACCAAAGCAGTTTGAGCTGATAATTGCTCAAAAGATTGTAAATGCTTTTGGTCTAAACTTTTGTTCAGCGAATAAGCCAATGGAACCAAGCCAATCAAGATCAACATGATTAGACCCATACCCTTTTGACCATCATTTGAACCGTGAGCAAAACTCACACCTGTACAAGTGAAAATCAGGATACCGCGAATGAGTGGTGGTGGTGGCTTATTTCCAACAGGTGGTTGGAACAACTCCATTTGGCGTTTAAAGATTTTTTTCACCAATAAGAATAAAACGGCTGCAAAAGCAAAACCAATCATTGGAGAAAATAATAACGCCTTACCGACCTTTAGCACTTGATCCATGTCAATGCCACTGGTTGCGCCAGTTGATGCATTTAACAAATGATTCATAATGCCCACACCTAAAATCGAACCAATTAGGGTGTGTGAACTCGATGCGGGGATACCCAAAAACCAAGTACCGAGGTTCCACAAAATCGCTGCAATCAACAGCGCGAAAACCATGGCAAAACCAGCCCCACTGCCGACATTCATAATCATTTCAACAGGTAATAATGCAATAATACCGTAAGCAACTGCACCACTTGCCACCATAACCCCTAAGAAGTTACAGAAACCTGCCCACATGACCGCTACTGGTGCAGGAAGCGCATTGGTATAAATCACCGTCGCAACAGCATTTGCAGTATCATGAAAACCGTTTACAAATTCGAATGCCAAGGCAATAAATAGTGCCGTAGATAATAAAATAACTGAATATAAACTTAATGGTGGGACATGGGATAAATCAGCACTCACCTGAAAACCAATATAAATCAGTGTAGCAACAATGACTGTTAAGAACACCGGCATAAAAAATTTAGGTGTTGGTACATGTACATTCGTCGATTGGGCTTGCGATTCTGTCGCAACTGGTGAATCCGAAGCAGGGGGTAGATTTGAATTCATGTAGACGGCTGGAGGATAAAAAAATCCCCCATATTGTTTAATTAAATTATGACAATTATATGACAAAGCTTTGTCACATGAACTCAAATTTTCATCATTTCATCACTTTTACACCAATTTTTTGTATCGAAACAGTGCGTTAAATCAAAATTAATCCATATTTTTCAACAAAATAAAGCAATATCAGGGTTAGAATAAATCGTTGTCTGATTTTGCAACAAACGCAAAAAAATATGACTTTTATTGGTCATACTGCGAACGTTTTGCTTTATTTTTAAGCATTATTACCTCGAATTGTTGCACTTTGATGAAAGTTTTATGACATTTTTCAATTTGAATGCGCGGTTCACCGCCTTTTAGATGGAAAATAAGCGCTTCAGCATTGCTTCTGCTACAATGCGTCTGCTTTTTATCTTTGCCATTACTGGGGTTCCTTATGTCCACGCTTGCCACCCTAAAATCTCTTCTCGCCCAACGTATCCTGATTATTGACGGTGCAATGGGAACCATGATTCAACGCCATAAGTTAGAAGAAGAAGATTATCGTGGTGAACGTTTTGCAGATTGGGCTTCTGATCTTAAAGGTAACAACGATCTTTTAGTATTAACTCAACCGCAGATTATTCAAGGCATCCATGAAGCTTATTTGGATGCTGGTGCAGACATCATTGAAACCAACAGCTTTAATGGTACTCGTGTTTCGATGTCAGATTATCATATGGAAGATCTTGTTCCAGAGATCAACCGTGAAGCGGCACGTCTCGCCAGAGCTGCATGTGATAAATATTCAACCCCAGAAAAGCCTCGTTTTGTGGCAGGTGTACTTGGCCCTACATCGCGTACTTGTTCAATCTCACCAAACGTCAATGATCCAGCATTCCGTAATATTACTTTCGATGAACTAAAAGAAAATTATATCGAAGCAACGCACGCCTTGATCGAAGGTGGTGCTGACATCATTTTGATCGAAACTGTATTCGATACCTTGAACTGTAAAGCGGCAATCTTTGCGGTCAAAGAAGTGTTTAAACAAATCGGTTATGAACTTCCCTTGATGATTTCAGGTACGATCACAGATGCCTCAGGTCGTACATTGACAGGTCAAACCGCTGAAGCATTCTGGAACTCAGTGCGTCATGGTGATTTGCTGTCAATTGGTTTTAACTGTGCATTGGGTGCAGATGCAATGCGCCCTCACGTTAAAACCATTGCTGACGTTGCAGATACCTTTGTTTCAGCGCATCCAAATGCTGGTTTACCGAATGCATTTGGTGAGTATGACGAAACACCAGAACAAACTGCAGCTTTTATTAAAGAATTTGCTGAGAGTGGTTTGATCAATATTACTGGTGGTTGCTGTGGTACCACACCAGATCATATCCGTGCGATCTATCAAGCTGTTAAAGATATTCCACCACGTAAAATTCCTGAGACTGTTCATGCTTGCCGTTTGAGTGGTTTAGAACCATTTAATATCTATGATGATTCTTTATTTGTAAACGTTGGTGAACGTACTAACGTTACAGGATCAAAAAAGTTCCTTCGTCTCATCCGTGAAGAAAATTTTGCAGAAGCTTTAGAAGTCGCTCAGCAACAAGTTGAAGCTGGTGCGCAGATCATTGATATCAACATGGATGAAGGGATGCTCGATTCGCAAGGTGCGATGGTGCATTTCCTGAACCTTGTCGCGTCAGAACCTGATATTTCGCGTGTGCCAATCATGATTGACTCATCGAAATGGGAAATCATTGAAGCTGGTCTAAAATGTGTTCAAGGTAAACCGGTTGTAAACTCGATTTCCTTAAAAGAAGGTTATGACGAGTTTGTCGAAAAAGCTCGCCTCTGCCGTCAGTACGGTGCAGCAGTTATTGTCATGGCTTTTGACGAAGTTGGTCAGGCAGATACCGCAGAGCGTAAGCGTGAAATTTGTAAACGCTCTTATGACATTTTAGTCAATGAAGTTGGCTATCCAGCTGAAGATATTATTTTCGATCCAAACGTGTTTGCAGTAGCAACAGGGATCGAAGAACACAATAACTATGCCGTAGACTTTATTGAAGCAACTGGTTGGATCAAACAAAACTTACCACATGCCATGATTTCAGGTGGTGTTTCTAACGTTTCATTCTCATTCCGTGGTAATGAACCTGTACGTGAAGCGATTCACTCCGTGTTCCTCTATCATGCCATCAAACAAGGCATGACCATGGGTATCGTAAACGCTGGTCAGATGGCGATTTATGACGATATCAATAAAGAGCTGAAAGATGCTGTTGAAGATGTTGTACTCAACCAAAACCAAGGTGAGACAGGTCAAGCTGCAACTGAAAAACTCTTAGAAGTTGCTGAAAAATATCGTGGTCAAGCGGGTGCTACCAAAGAAGCCGAAAATCTTGAATGGCGTAATGAGTCTGTCGAAAAACGTCTTGAATACGCTTTAGTTAAAGGTATTACCACGTATATCGACCAAGATACAGAAGAAGCACGTTTAAAATCAAAACGTCCGCTTGATGTGATCGAAGGTCCACTGATGGACGGCATGAACGTGGTCGGTGACTTGTTTGGTTCAGGAAAAATGTTCCTTCCTCAAGTTGTTAAATCTGCACGCGTCATGAAACAAGCGGTGGCATGGCTCAACCCATACATTGAAGCAGAAAAATCAGAAGGACAGTCTAAAGGTAAAGTCCTGATGGCAACAGTAAAAGGTGACGTACACGATATTGGTAAAAATATTGTGGGTGTTGTCTTAGGTTGTAATGGCTATGACATCGTTGACCTCGGTGTGATGGTACCTGCGGAAAAAATTCTGCAAACAGCAATTGATGAGAAATGTGACATCATTGGTCTGTCTGGTTTGATTACTCCATCTTTGGATGAAATGGTCTTTGTAGCCAAAGAAATGCAACGTAAAGGCTTTAACATTCCTTTATTGATCGGCGGTGCAACCACATCAAAAGCACACACCGCAGTTAAAATTGATCCTCAATATTCAAATGATGCCGTTATTTATGTGGCTGATGCGTCTCGTGCAGTGGGTGTCGCAACTACCCTACTTTCTCCTGAAATGCGCGGTAACTTTATTGCAGAGCATCGTGCTGAATATGCCAAGATTCGTGAACGCTTAGCGAACAAGCAACCAAAAGCTGCAAAATTGAGTTATGCAGAATCAGTCGAAAACGGTTTTAAAATTGATAATCACTATGTCCCACCAAAACCAAATGCTTTGGGTACACAAGTTATTAAGAATTATCCACTTGAAACCTTAGTTGAATATTTTGATTGGACACCATTCTTTATCTCTTGGAGTTTGGCAGGTAAATTCCCGAAAATTCTGACAGATGAAGTAGTTGGTGAGGCAGCGACTGATCTTTATAATCAAGCGCAAGCGATGCTGAAAGACATCATTGAAAATAAACGTTTCGATGCCCGTGCTGTATTTGGCTTATACCCTGCTCAGCGTACTGGTGCAGATACCGTCAGCGTATTTGATGAATCAGGTCAACATCGCACTCACACCTTTGAGCACGTACGTCAGCAATCAGACAAAGTGACAGGTAAACCAAACTTGTCTTTGGCGGATTATATTAAGCCTTCTGAACAACCTGAAGATTATCTCGGTGGTTTTACGGTGTCGATCTTTGGCGCTGAAGAATTGGCAAATGAATATAAAGCCAAAGGTGATGACTATTCAGCGATTCTGATTCAGTCTTTAGCGGATCGTTTTGCAGAAGCATTCGCTGAGCATTTACATGAACGTATTCGTAAAGAGTTCTGGGGCTATAAAGCCGATGAAACGCTGAGTAACGAAGAGCTGATCAAAGAAAAGTATGTCGGTATTCGTCCTGCTCCAGGTTACCCTGCTTGTCCTGAACACTCTGAAAAAGCAGTATTATTTGATTGGTTAGGCTCAGAAGAAAAGATTGGTACCAAACTGACTGAACACTTTGCCATGATGCCGCCTTCTTCTGTCAGTGGTTTCTATTATTCGCATCCTCAAAGTGAATACTTTAACGTTGGCAAAATCTCTCAAGATCAGCTTGAAGATTATGCAAAACGTAAAGGCTGGACATTAGATGAAGCGAAGCGTTGGTTAGCACCAAATTTAGATGATTCGATTGGTTGATTTAGAGTTCTTATAATCTCCCCTTGCGAAGCAATGCTTCTCACCTGCTTTAAAAAGAGGGGGATTTCATGTGATTAAATGAATTACATGACAGCTCCTCCCTTTGAAAAGGGAGGTTGGGAGGGATTATAAAGTCGAGTAAATTAAACTATACTAAATCATTAAAATTAAAGTGCTTTTCAAATATGGATCAACTAAATACGAGGGAAATAGCTTCAATTGTATGGATGATAATTTTTTTCGTAGTTATCGTTTTCTACTCTTTAAAAAACCTCCATCTTAGATCATCTCTTATTGCTATCATTAAAAGTTTTTTCCATATAAAAATAATTACGTCCATTTTATTCATTACTTCATATCTAACGCCGATTTTATGGCTTCTCTATCAACTTCAGATTTGGGATTTTAGCCAACTTAAAAATACATTTTTCTGGTATATAACATTTGCAATAGGTACTTTGTTTAACATAAACACTATTAAGGAGAATTCGCAAAATTTCTTTATCGGAACTATAAAATCATCAATAAACTTAAGCATATTTCTTCAGTTTATTATTAATTTTCATACCTTTAATCTACTTATAGAACTAATAATTATTTTCCCAATTATTACTATTTTAACGGTATTCAGTACAGTTGCTCAACACAATCCTGAACATCTTAAAGTTAAAAAACTTTGCGACTCCATACTAATAATTATTTTTTTCCTATTTTTTACCCATTTTTTAATTCAAATTTTTAGAGATCTCTCAAAGTTTGCAAATTATCAAACATTACAAGATTTTTTAACACCGATCTTTTTAACAATACTATATTTACCTTTCCTTTGGTTTTTTCTCTTATATATAAAATATGAGGAAATATTCGTACGACTTCATTTTTTTATTGATAATAAAAAACTAATCTCTCTTACCAAATTTTTAGTCATTATTAATTTTCGAACTCAAAAAGATTTAATCGATGAATGGTTTCATCACATCAAAATACATAAGATTGGAAATTATCAACAGCTTATAAAGTCATTTTCCCTCATAAAACAAAGAAATATGAAAAGAAAACATTTAATTGAAATTCCATTAAAAAAGGGTTGGAGTGTACACAAGGCTGAAAATTATCTGACTGATTTTAATATAAAAATTAAGTATACCGATATTGGTGATGATATTTGGTTTGGATCAAAAATTCTCAAATTAGAGAATGATTTCAATCCATCTACTTTAACCTACTATATTCAGGGCAATGAAGATGTTGTAGATCAATTGAAAATTAAACTATTTCTATATGAACTTGATCTTCTTCCACAGTACCTAAGTATCTACACTGAAGCTATAAACTGCTTACTTTGGAATGCTCTTAATGTTGGTTTAAACCAAGATCAGATTGATAATATTTATAGCTTGGAAAAATTTTTAGACACTTTACATGATAAACAAATTGAATTTCAGTATGAAACATTTACTCACTCTCTCCCACACACATGCGAATTATCATTTTGTATAAAAAATCCCTCCTAACCTCCCTTTAAAAAAGGGAGGAACTCCGCGAAACAATACCACCATCAAATTCACGGAAAGTCCCCCTTTCTCAAAGGGGGATTTAGGGGGATTCTAATTTGATAAGTTCTAACCTTTGCTCAATAACACAATAAATCCTCTCCACCACAGCATCAATTTCAGTCAAAATCTGATGATTACTAAATCTTAAAGTGATAAGACCTAACTCACTTAAAGTTTGATCTCGATTCTGATCAGCCTCCAATCCTTCTTTTGTATAGTGCTGCCCACCATCACATTCAATAACTAAATTTGCTTTGGGGCAATAAAAATCCACAATAAAATTTAGAATTGGCTTCTGTCTATAGAACTGCAATCCTAAAATCTGTTTACGTCTTATTCTGTTCCATAGCAGTTGCTCAGCATCTGTCATATTGTTTCGTAAATCACGAGATGGCTGTTTTAAATTTTTGTTATAGGGTTGCATCAATTTACCATTTTTTAAAATTATTAATTTGTCGAAAATTATTTTAATTTACAAAGTTTAACGCACTTTTAGTTGAGCTCATTCAAAATATCTCAAATAAAAAAATCTCTCAATCCTTTAGAACTGAGAGACTTAAATGTAAACCAACTATTTAGCTTTTGTATTTGGCAAAAAGACCGTTGCGAAGCCAAGCAGTGGTAAAAGAGAACATAGACCAAATACCCATTCGATTCCGTTCACATCAGCCAAATGCCCAAGCCCCGCTGCTGCAATACCACTGACACCGAACATTAGACCAAACATTAAACCTGAGATCATACCCACACGCCCCGGAACAGCTTCCTGAGCATAAACTACCATTGCAGCAAAAGCAGATGACAATACTAAACCTGTGATCACTGACAAAACAGTTGTCCAAAACAAGTTGGCATACGGCATCATCAAAGCAAACGGCGCCATCCCCACAAAAGACACCCAAATCACCGCTTTACGACCAATTCGATCACCAATCGGTCCACCTGCAAAAGTACCCAAAGCGACCGCAGCCAAAAACACAAATAAATGTAATTGAGCCGTTTGAAGACTAATATGAAACTTATGAATCAAATAAAAAGTAAAATAGTTACTAATGCTTGCGATATAAGTAAATTTGGCGAACATCAACACACTAATCGTAGTTAGAGCAATGATTAATTGGCGACCATGCAACTTGGTTTGTGCTTGATTGACCTTTGCAGCAAATGAGTTTTTTGCATGGCTAATCGTCCAACGACTTACTCCAAACAAAACCCAAATCGCTAATAGTGAAAATACCACCAACCATGCAACAGCATGTTGCCCAAAAGGCACAATAATTAATGCAGCCAATAATGGTCCAATTGCTGTACCTGTATTTCCCCCAACCTGAAAGGTCGATTGAGCTGTACCCAAACGCCCACCCGATGCCATTCTCGCCACACGCGAAGCTTCAGGATGAAAGGTTGCAGAACCTACGCCGATAAGTGCAGATGCAAGCAACAATACGGTAAAACTTGGAGAAAACGCGAGTATTAAAATACCGCACAATGTCACCATCATTCCTAATGGTAATAGATAAGGTTTTGGATGTTTATCAGTATACAGTCCAATCCAAGGCTGAAGCAGCGAACCCGTAATCTGATACACAAAGGAAATCAGCCCGACTTGAGCAAAACTGAGTGAAAAGTTTGCTTTAAGCATGGGATAGATGGCTGGCAGGACTGCTTGAATCAAATCATTCAGCAAATGAGCAAAAGCGACTGCACCTACAACCTTCATAATCATACCTTGCGGCTGATCATTTGCTACGGTATCAGCAATGCCATCTTTCAACTGTATTGAAGACGTCATATCTGAAAAACTCCAATATTTTTAGATAAGGTGCTTATTGTAAATTGTCGCTTATAACGTTATCTTCCAATAATCATCGTATAAATGACAAAATTTAGAGTGATGTATGCATGATTCTCTTATTCAGTCCGATCAATCTGAATTGGTGATTGGACTGTCCTCAGAACATACCTATCGGGAGCTTACACCTACACATACCCATAGCAGAGCACAGTTTTTATATGCTTCGATGGGAAACATCCAAGTTTTCACACCTAATAATGTCTGGTTAGTTCCTCCAATGTGTGCATTATGGATTCCTGCAAATGTTGAACATAGTGTCATTTCACTGAGTCACGTCAAGCTAAATACCGCCCTCGTTGAAGTGAGTGCCGCAACATTAATGGGCAAAGAATGTTTTATTATTCGAGTCAGTAATTTGCTACATGAGTTATTGATTCGGCTCAATCAAATTACACAAATCGACCCTCCCAATATTGTTTCTTCTCAAGAAATTTCAGAGGCTTTGCAAATTTTAATTTTTGAAGAAATTCATCGAGCCAATTTATTAAGCATTCAAATTCCTTGGCCCAAAGACAAACGATTATTAAAAATCTGTCAACAGCTACTACATTCTCCAAATCACTCAAAAGATTTAACTGATTGGGCAGATGATATTGGTACAAGTTCAAGAACCTTAATGCGGATGTTTCAAAAAGAAACGGGGCTGTCTTATCGCGCATGGATTCAACAGATGCATATCGCTCATGCACTGAGTAAAATTTCTAATGGTGAATCGATTGCTCAAATCTCTGAAGCACTGGGTTATACCAATCCAAGTGCTTTTAGTGCAATGTTTAAACGGCATTTGGGTAAAACACCGCAGCAATTTAGGGCTGGTGAAATTTAAGTTTCCTTATTTTTCAGCATCCTTTAGTTGTGCAATTAAATCTTCAATATCTTGATAAACATGTAGTGTTCGATCCTTATGAGTTCGTGCATGATCTAAACGTTGCTCAGGATCAACCAAAAGCAAGGTATGACCATCATCAATCAAGCGATCAATACCCTCTAAAAACATACGTTTACCAACATCGTGAATAATTGAAATCTGAGTTAAGTCAATCACGATAGTGCTTTGATCCATCGGCTCAGCTTGTAGGATACGCAATAACATTTCAGCTTCAGTAAATTTCAATACACCTCGAAGTACATACACACTCAATGAAGCATCTTTTCCAGTTCGATAATGACTCTGAACAATCGTTTGTGCTGAAGGTGTACCTTCCATCAGATGCAATCCCATATCTCGTGATAGTCGCTCTAAAATATCAATACCACGAACACTATTACCATGCTCATCTAACTTTGGCGAAAATGCGGCAATACTCACTTGCCCCGGTAATACACCCAATATCCCGCCAGCCACACCACTTTTGGCAGGAATTCCAACCGTTGAAAGCCAATCACCAGCCGCATCATACATACCACAACTCATCATTACACTGAGCACTTGTCTAACCACAGAGCGATTCAATAATCGTTTTCCTGTTTTAGGATCAACACCACCATTGGCAAGTACACTCCCCATGCGTACAAGATCTTTCACCGTGACCAAAATCGAACATTGGCGAATATAACCATTCACAATATCCACAGGATCAGTTTCCAAAATCCCGACTGTTCTCAGCATATAACCAATTGAGAGATTCCGATAAGCTGTTTTCACCTCAGACTCATAAACAGCTTCATCAAAACGTAGTTCACGCCCTGCTAGCGCACTCATAAATTGACGTAAAATTTCTGCACTTTCCAAATCATCTTTAATTGGAATCAATGAATGTGTGGTGATTGCGCCTGAATTGATCATCGGATTTTTGGGACGACGATCCTTACCTAATGAAATCTCATTAAACGCTTCTCCAGAAGGTTCTACTCCAACTTTATCTAACACTGCTTCAATGCCAAGCTGTTGTAGCACATAGGCATAAGCAAAAGGTTTAGACATCGATTGAATGGTAAATTCAATATCATCATCCCCAACTGAATAGATTTCGCCATCTACCGTCGACATTGCTAAAGCCAACCGATTGGGATTTGCATTGGCTAACTCTGGAATATAATCAGCTAAATGTCCGCTGTTATCTATGTCGCACGCCTCTATTACATGCGCTAGATAATCAGGAAGTGGGGTTTGCATAATCAGTAACCTTAAAATGTATAAATTTATAATTAAGTATCATTTTTATAGTACAGAGTGTTGATAATATTAAAATTATATCTTTTGTAATGATTTTAAAATTAAGATACTAATATTGTAATTCCACAATCACTTATTCTATTTTTAGTCTCATTCAAATTTTTCAAAAACTGACTAAACAGGGCTAAGCTAATCGCTCCACAAACAACACACCATCCAAATGATCAACTTCGTGCTGAACGATACGAGCTGGAAAACCCTCAAAAGTCGTTTCAACAACTTCACCTTGTAAGGTGTAATAACGCACCTTGATAGTTTGTGCGCGCTCTACGAAACCACGTTGATCAGGAACACTTAAACATCCCTCTTCCCCCAAACAAGTCGTTTGAGAAAATTCTAAAATCTCAGGATTAACCATTACCACAGCATCCATTTCAGGCGCATCGGGATAACGAGGATTTGGACGAGATGCCACGATAATCACACGCTTGGAGATATAAACCTGTGGTGCAGCAATTCCAACACCATTACGCTCCAACATCGTCGCATGCATCGCGGAAGCCAATTGCAATAGCCACTCACTATTAAACTCCCCATCTGCAACAAATGCCGCTTTAAGTTCTAATATTTCTTCACCACGTTGCGCTACAGGCAAAACCACACTCATACCCATGACCTTATTTTGATCAAATCGTGCTTAACATAGTATTGGATATTTTCTATTGCTTCTATCATTTTCACGCTAAAAATAAAAAAACGCTCCGTATTGATGATACGAAGCGTTTTTTCTAATCTAAATTAAAGTTGTTTCTTTAATTCATCCTCTACGATTTCAATTTCTAAACTGCTAAATTTACGAATTTCGCCTTCAGCATGTTTCTCAAGCATCCCACCAATCAAAGGTACTTTAACTTTTACTGTCCAAGTTAAAGAAATATTTACTTTTTCACTGTCACCTGTGACGCTTCGTTCACCTTTTGCTTCTAAAGGTAAGTTTGCACCTAACTCAACTGTTGAAGTTAAGTTTTTCAAATGAGTAACGTCAGAACGCTTTAAACGAAATGCATTTTTTAATAATTTTTTAGCGACATCAGGAATATTTACATCAAGGTTATATTCACGGCGTAACGTGTAAATATCCCCATTAATTGCAGATTCAATAATTTCTAAGTTCTCACCTGGAATACGTTTACACACTGCTTCATGCAATGCTGTATCCGCGACTAATCTTGAAAAGTCTTCGATTGAAACACCATGAATTGTTTCATTAACCGTAAATTGATGTGCCATAATTTAAATTTCCGTTTCGTTTTATATAGGAACTCATCACTGCCCGAAGTATATCATTCTCACTCAAATCGCAAAGTCCAGCACAACAAAAAAGGGTGACTGTTCGGATTAGTTATTTTTATTGTGATTTTCTCGTGTGCTTAATTTTACAGCAATTGATGTGGTACGACTGATCGACAGGCACTGCTGACCATACTCAATCACCGCATAAAACTGTTCTGCGCCATCATCAAGACCAGTTGCTGACCATGTCGTTCCCTGCGGAAATTCATCTAACCAAATTGCATTATAAAAGTCTGAAACAGTATCAAAAGCCAAATATGTTTCTGGATCCGCCACTATTTTGGCAGCTATCTGATCAAATTTTTGCTGTTTATAATTTTCTAAGCTGATTAACACAAACCTTCCTATTTTTATTTGCTTGAGATATCTGAAATATGTTATCAACATAGTAATGACGACAACGATAAATTATAAGGAGTAAATACATGTCTTACCAAAATATTCTAGTTCCTGTCGATGATTCTCCAATTTCTTATGCTGCTGTTGAGCACGCACGTTCCTTAGCAAAATTATCTGGAGCAAAAGTGACTGTGCTGAGTGTGGTTGCTGTCGATCCTTTTGTCGGTGTTGATTTTTATCAAGTTGCACCTGCGATTACAGATCATTTTATGCAAGCAGAAGCACATGCCAAAAATCAATTACAAGAAATTGCTCAGTCTTTTGCTGAAAATGGTATCGATGTCACAACCAAAATTCATCATGGTATTGCAACAGACGGTATCCTTTTCGTTGCTGATGAAATCGGTGCAGATTTGATCGTTATGGGTTCAAGAGGACGTACAGGGGTAAAACGTTTATTGCTTGGTAGTGTTGCGCGTACAGTTCTGACCGAATCACATATTCCTGTTCTTATCGTCAAGCAATAATCAGCCAATTGAATAAAACCTTGTGCATGCCGTACAAGGTTTTTTATTGCACTTTATTCTCGAAAAGTTTGCCATGACTGAAACCTATTTTGCTGATATAGCATTAAGTTTGAAAATTGAGGAATGATTGCCTCACTTTGGGTCGGTCTCAAAAACACAAAATCATCCACTTGCGTATCACAATTCTTGGGTACATTGATCAACTCCTGATTACTGCTTCGTCCATACAAAACATGAGTATGTGCTTGATCAGGGTAAACATAATTTGCCATCCAATACCCCCCATAAATAAATAGAGCCTTGCATTTATGCGGTAATTTATCCAACACAGCCATAGATGGAAGCTGGGTAAAAGGCAAAACTTTTAACACAGGTGCCGCAATCCATACAGCAGGTTGTAACGCTTGTAGAAAGTCATGATCAAAGTCACTTGGTTTTAAAAGCATTGAACCAAAGGATAAGTCATTGCAGATACTTGCTGTGGTATGAAAGCTAAAAGTTGGGCTGCCACCACCATTAAAGCAAAGCTCATCATGCCACAGTGCTGGAAACTG
This sequence comes from Acinetobacter haemolyticus, assembly GCF_003323815.1. Classification (NCBI taxonomy): domain Bacteria; kingdom Pseudomonadati; phylum Pseudomonadota; class Gammaproteobacteria; order Moraxellales; family Moraxellaceae; genus Acinetobacter; species Acinetobacter haemolyticus. Next base: position 1,029,244 of record NZ_CP030880.1, on the reverse strand, counting down.
TTTTTGAATAAGCTGTTGATAATTTGCATAAGTCTGTTGTGAACTTTGATAAGCCAACTCAGGTTTCTTAATAATTGCAGGGACTTTGGTGATATGTGCATCATAGCCCATCAAGCCAGACAGTTTTAAATATTGCGGATATTGCTGAATCAACGCCAAAATTTCTGTGAATTGCTGTGTGGTCTGTACTCCGCCTCGGTGTAAACCAACATCAATTTCAATATTTATATCTAAACAAATAGAATATTTTTTGGCGATTTCAAGATATTGCTGTAGACGTACTTTGGTATCAATCAGCCACTGAATTTTCGCTGTTGACCACTCCATATATTGTTCGAAAAATTGATGGACGACTTGGGCTGGCATTGGTTTACCTAACAAAATATCCGCGTCAGCAAAATTCTCTAAAATCGAAATGATATGTGGCTGATGGAACACCATAAAACGCTGGGTATCGATCTGTGCAGATAACAACTTGAGTAAATCTAAACTTGCTAAAGATTTCACCACTAAGCGTGCTTTTAAATGCTGGGCATGCGCAAGGCGAATCTGAACATGCTGGATATTTTGTTTTAAGGCAGCTTCATCGACAATCAGTTGCGGGGTCGCAATCCCCTGTTTCTTTAGATCTGAATTAAGTTGTTTAAAATAATGATCCAACATGTCTTTCCATCCTTTTATCTAATTGGGGATATGCTGACCCTACGAAGTCCTTTATCAAACAATTGCAGATGTCGTTTTCGAGTATCAAAATAATGAGAAGGGTTTGATATCAAAACTAACCTAAAAATAACTTTTCCAGATAGGGATTTAAAAATTTGACCTCTGGATCAAGCTGCTGACGCAAAGCCATAAAATCATCCCACTTTGGATATAAATCACGAAGCTGCATGCAGCTCATACTGTGCATTTTCCCCCAGTGCGGACGCCCCTGATATTTCTGTAAGATTGGCTCAACCACATCAAAAATCAATTGTGGATCTTGTTTATGATATTGATGCACCGAGATCGAAACAGAGTCTTGCTGATAAAAAGGACTGAGCCAAATATCATCCCCCTTTACAAAGCGAAATTCGAGCGGAAAAAAGGTTGCTACTTTATGCATACGTAAAGCATGTAATACTTCATCTAAACAAGCAACGCCTTCACCAGCAGGAATCTGATATTCCATTTCATTGAACTTGGTATTGCGTGGCGTTGGAAATATTTTGCTCGACCAATCCACATAAGTCGTCGGTTTAACAAAGACGCCTAATAGCTTCTGCAAATAAGGGTTCAGTGAAGGAAAGGTTTTGGTCAGTTCTGAACATAAGGTCAGTAAAGTATCATCTGAGGGAAAGTTCTCTTTACGAGCTAAAATCTCGTCGCTCGTTTCATTCAAGGTTTTTAGCATTAACTGTTTGCCATAAGAAAAGACAAAACACTCAATATGTCGATGTTGCAGTTTCCATTGCTGAATGTTTTGCATCATATCTTCGACACGGCATAGCTCGATATGTTCTTTGAGCTTATAACGTGGACGATTCTGCATGGTGATCTGAGTCAAGATTCCCAAGCTGCCTAAAGAAACCCGTCCTGCGGCAAAGATTTCAGGATGCTCTGTACGACTGCATTTCAGGATTTCACCTGAAGCCGTCAACAACTCAAAAGCTTCAACATAAGCAGAAATACAATGCAAATCTGCGCCTGTGCCATGTGTTCCTGTAGAGACAGCACCCGCCAGACTTTGCTGATCGATATCGCCCTGATTCATCAAGGCCTGATTGATCGATTGCTGCTGTAAGTGTTGATCTAAATCATATAAACGTGTGCCTGCATAAATGCTGCTCTGACATCGATTGGTATCAGTGGATGCAATTCCTGCAATGTGATCCAAAGACAATAAAGTTGCATTCGTACAGACCAAAGGCGTAAATGAATGCCCCGCACCGACCACCCGTATTTTTTGATGTTCAGAGACAATCGACTGTAATTCTTGAATATTCGCGGGTTGGAGAATCTGCTGTGGCATTGATTTTTGCAAACCAGACCAATTTGACCAAGTGCATTGAACAGGATGATTCACACAAGCTCTCCCTGACTTACTGCCGTTTTCAAATTGCCATGATTACTGCGTTTCGCCAATTCATGTTCTGGAATTGGCGCTGGTCTTGTAATTTGATCGTAATTACGTTTATTTTTATCCAATATTAATTGTTGAGATAAGTCTTTGAATTTACTTTGACATGCAGCCAAGGTCCATTGTCCAAATAATGTATGACCGCCTTCATAAGCTTGCTGTTGGTATTCTTCATAAGTGGTTACATAGCCCATGTAATCATTACAATAAGAGGCCAACCATACTCGATCAAATGATGATGTTCCGAGCAGGTTTTGTCTCACTGTTTCAATAACACGCTGCCCTGCAATCGTCGTAAATTCTCCAGGACAACAAACAAGTGCTAAAGTTCCTAAACGAATAATTTGTAAAGGTACAATACTCGGCACCAGTGGACTTTGCTTGATCGCACCCGCCCTCACTTGTCGATTCATCTCCGCAATCAATGGATCAAGAATACTCGGTGGGAAGCCAATTGGTTGACCCAAAATCTTTTTAGTTCCAGCTTCTAGTAAAATTTGTTTGGGTCCTTGTGAAGAATAAAGCTGATGATATTCAGTAAAATCATCAGCCCTTGAATGTTTCATTTTTTGTTTTCTAAATTGATCTGCTAAGAACTGCATTCCTTTAACTATCGGTTTGGGCGCACCTAATCCATCGACAGGTGTACCTGCAAAAAATGAAGTCCCATGACAAGGCTGGCTAGTTTTTGCATCAAGCTGTCCATTTGCAAACTCAGGTGGAATCTCAATATTGCTGAGATCAACATAGGATAGTACTGCATCAATCTCCCCTGCGACTTTTTGCATATTGTTTGGGGCTGTTTGCAATGCCATCAAAGCTAACTCACTTTGATAACGTCCGTTTTGTTGCGCATATTGATATTCAGCTTCTCCTTTAAGCTGATTTCGGATCTTGAGTTGATCTTTACCGTGAAAATGTGGTGATACATCGCCTGCCGTTGCTTGTGCAAAAATCGCCACTGGATTTTGAATGCCTTGTTGAATTAAAGCTTGTTCTGAAAATGCAGCAGCATAACCTTTGTTATCACCATCATACGCATTTAATTTATTGCCAAGGCAAGTGGCATGTACACCAAACAATGAAATAAAAGACTGTAATTTATGTTCTCGATAAAAGCCGATGAATTGCATTTCACGGTTTAATGCTAAATGGGTTTCAGCTTCGGTGTGTGATCTCACCTCAGGATTTCGGTTATAGGCTTGAATCGAACGATTCCATGCTACAGGCGTGTCCTCCGTAAAAGCTTGCGTTGTAAGAAAAATATCTGTTTGTTGTTCATTTTCAATTGCTGTCTGAATGCTTAAAACAATTGCGTTTAAAATCGCGATGAGATGCTCATGTACAAAACCAGGTGTTGGCATATTGTATAAAGCTTCATGCGCACAGCCCCCAGGTCCTGAGTGTGTATGCGTTGCCATTAACACCAGCTGATTCTCATTAAATTCTGAACCTAACATCCCTCTTAAACGAGCAACAGCTTTGCTACGCATCGCATGTGTAATACAGCCTAAATCTAGGCAACAAATAATCAATCGATTGTGGTGTTGATCGACAATGCTAAAGCTACGTGCATATAACGCTGTTCTTTGTTTATAGGCTCGATGTGACCATTGCCCATAACCGAACATAGCATAGCCTTTAGGCACAATTTTGATTTCCTGCTTGTTCCAACCAACCTGATACATTGGTACTTTCCTTTCAATTCTTTTTCTAATTTCGATGAAGCATGTTGAAAGTTAATCAAAATTATGCGATACCCAAAAGGGTCAAATAAACGATACTTTGGGGGGCAAAACGGACAAATGCCTACAGCAATAACGCATTCGATCTGCTTACAAAGATTTGTACCTCCGACTATTCTAGCCAGCCTAATCCATTATGCTGAACAGAAAAAATGGAACTATAAACAATGGTTTGAAGCTTCAGGATTGGATTTCATACAAATTCAGCAAACAAATCATTTGATTCACTTTGACCAACTGTGCAATGTCGTGCGTCAAGCGATCTCAACCTATCAACAACCCTGTCTTGGTTTAAAACTAGGAAGAAGTGAAGGTCTGATTTCAATGGGAATTTTGGGTTTTGCGATGCAATCCTGTAAGACTGTCGCAGAGGCTTTGGAGATTGCGCTTCGCTATCATCGTATTTCAGGAAGCGTATTAAATTTAGCATTTAGGATTCAAGGTGAAATCTGTGAACTCGAAGTGACAACACCCAACCCAGAGTCCGATCTCAAAGCCTTTTTCTTTGATGAATTGTTTAGTAGTACCATCGCCTGCTTAAATGCAATGTTAGGCGATCATGATGATGTGATGAGCCTCGAACTTAGCTATTTACCAACTGACAACCAACAAGAATATCGCAATATCTTTGGCTGCTCGGTTCAATTTAATAGCGATAAAAACATCATGCGTTTTAAAACAAGTATGTTGCAGCGACGCTTAAAAAACTACAGTCCAGCCAACTATGCAACTGCAATACAAATCTGTGAACAGGCATCAATACAAATTGATCTATTTAATCAAAGTAACTTTGTCGATTTACTGGATCATTTGATTGAACAACATTTACCTGAGCGTTTTGAGATGCAACAAGCCGCACAGCAATTACACATCAGCGAACGCCACTTAAGACGGCAATTATTATTAGAAGGCTGGAGTTTTCAGAAAATTCGGCAAACTGTATTAGAGCGTAAAGCCAAACAACTACTTGAACAGAACCTATCCATGAGTGAGATCAGCCTACAACTTGGTTTTAGTGAATTACGGGAATTCCGACGGGCCTTTAAACGCTGGACTGGACAAGCGCCTTCGGTTTATAAACAGACCTATGAAATCAGCCACTAAAGGCCGTTTAAATATTGAATTAATTTATTAAAGGATAGGCTTTTACAGAGTCTTGCCGTGTTCTCATCCCATTTCAGGATCAGCCTGCGGCTCGCCCTACTTTTCTTTCGGGAAAAGTAGGCAAAACCACTTTCATCCGCAAAACTCGTTGACTACCCGCAACTAATTTAATGCATCGCAGAAACATCACTTTATTAATGTAGTCCTGCCTCAGACAGTTGCGGATGACTTTCCGAGTATCATATTCCATCAAGTATTCCCCCATTTCATAGGGATTAAATCTAAACTCAGCTTGCCGCCTGATAAAACGGCGCATCACCGTTAATCGTGGCACGGTGCATAATCCGATGCGCATCACCATAATCAAATAAAGCCTTATGCTGTGTGCAACGGTTATCCCAAATCGCCACATCACCCTCTTGCCACTGCCAACGTAAATGAAACTGCTCATGAGTCGCGTGGGCGAATAGATATTGCAATAACTCAGCACTTTCTGATTCTTCTAGCTCATTAATACGCGTGGTAAAACCTTCACTCACGAACAAAATTGGCTGACCCGTGACAGGATGCGTTCTGACTACAGGATGCACGACAGGCGGATTACGTTTAAAGGTTTCTTCCAGTTTTTTACGCTCCACATCATTGTGCGCAAAACGTTCAATTGGGAAAGACTGACGAATATCATGCGTTGCAGTTAAGCCTTTTAATTTCTCTTGTAACGCTTGATCCAACCCAGCAAATGCAGCTACTCCACTCGACCACAGCGTATCGCCACCTACAGGTGGAATCTTGATGGCTTGTAAGACACACCCTAATGGCGGATTTTTACTGAAAGTCACATCAGTATGCCAAAGTTCATTGTCACGTAAATCTTGCTTCCAACTGTCCAGTACAATAATTTCAGGCACATTTTCTACTGTCGGGAATATAGGGTGAATATGTAAAGAACCAAATCCACGAGCAAGTTCAGCTTGAGCCTGAGGTGCAAGCTGCTGATTGCGGAAGAAAATTACATGATGATCCAGCAAAGCCTGTTGAATTTGTTGTGTGGTATTTTCATCAACCGTATTTAAATCAACATCGTGAATAATCGCACCAATGCTTGATTTAATAATTTCAATATTTAAAGTCATTTCTAACGCTCTATTCTCTACAATTTGCACTTATAACTGTTGACCATACCAAGGAGAAAGTTGCTTCTGTAGCCAACGCAAAAACAATTCAAAACTCACTGCAACGATCGCAATCACAATAATGCCAAGAACCACTGTATCGGTAATCAGGAACTGTGCCGCAGACTGCACCATAAACCCAATCCCACGATCTGCTGCCACCAATTCCGAAGCCACTAGGGTCGACCACCCCACACCTAAGCCAATACGGATACCCGTTAAGATATGTGGTAAGGCTGTCGGCAGAATCACATGCCAAAACACTTGCGATTGGCTTGCACCTAAAGATAAGGCAGCACGCTCACGATTGAGCTGATGACTGATTACGCCATGAGTGCTACTGATAATGACTGGTGCAAGGATCGAAAAGAAAATCAAAAGTACTTTGGTTGTTTCACCAATCCCGAACCAGATCACCAATAATGGCAAATAAGCCAAAGGTGGGATCGGACGCAATAACTCAACCAAAGGATCAAGCACGGCGCGCACCCATTTGTTCAAGCCCATCCACAAACCTAAAGGCACACCAATCGCAATTGCAGCAACTAAAGCCAATAAGACACGAGAAATACTCGCGGCTAAATGTTGCCATAAAGTCGCTTTCATAAAGCCTTGTTGACTGACTTCGAGAAACTTTTGCCATACTGCTTGTGGACTTGGTAAAAACAAACTTGGAACGATTTTTAATGCCGTGATCAGATACCAGATCACCAATACACTAAGTACACTTGAAAGACTGAGTACCAAACTGCGATGATGAGCGAGAAAATCACCTATAGCATTTCGTTTTGAAGCTAATTGTTTCGGCTCAATTTGTGCAAACTCGGTCGTGTTACTTAGCTTATAGGCTGTATTTTTTGCTTGACCTGTCATACAGCCACCTCATGTCCAGCTTGTTTCTGTACACGCAAACGTTCAAACAATTGCTCACGTAATTGAATAAATTTTGGATCGGATTTAATCGTACGAATCGATTCACCCTGCTTATAGCGCTCTGCAAAATCTAGTTTTAAAGTTTCAACGATCTTTCCTGGGCGAGCTGTCATCAATACCAATTGATTGCTGAGCAATAACGCTTCTTCAATGTCATGGGTAATGAGGAAAAAAGATTTATTTTGTTCAATCCATAAATCCAATACCAACTGCTGCATGGTTTCACGGGTAAATGCATCAAGCGCAGCGAAAGGTTCATCTAATAAAATAAAGGCTGCATGGCTAATCAAAGCACGTGCAATACCGACACGTTGTTTCATACCACCTGACAGTTCCCAAATATTGGCTTGTGCAACATGGCTCAAACCCACAATTTTCAGGATGGCATCGACTTGCCTTTGAATGTCTTGTGCTTTCAAGCCTTTGAGCTGTAAAGCAAAACCAATGTTTTCAGAGACATTTAACCAAGGTAATAGCGCATGATCTTGGAACACTACCGCACGGCGAGCATCAGGTGTCGTTAGTACTTCATCATCAAGTTTGATCTGTCCTGAACTTGGTTTTTGAAAACCAGCCAAAATATTGAGCAACGTGGTTTTTCCACAACCCGACTCACCCAAAATTACCGTCAAAGTGCCCTCTTCAATTCGGAGATTAATATCTTGCAATACAGGCACGGTCTGGTTTGGAAAAGTTAAATGAAGATGCTCAGCAGCGAATACGCTCATTTCGATCTCCTAAGGCTGTAAAAACTGAGTGGTGACATTGGCTTGATAGTTAGGTTTTACTTGATCCACCTTGCCTTGGCTTTTTAAGAAAGTTGCGGTATCGAAAATATTCTTGGCAAACTCACCTGATAAGGTAGCTTGTTGCTGTTGGCGATCTAGGTAAATGTTTCCTGAAAGAAGCAACGGAATATCTTTCGCATCTGAGCCAGTCAATTGTGCAATTTTCTGGATATTGTCTGCATTTTTCTCAAATGCTTTCGGATCTTGGTTATAACTTTCAATCTGCTTTAAGCTAGTTTGTACAAAGGCTTTTAAGAACTCAGGATTTTTTTCAGCAAAGTCTTTGCGCACCACCCAAAGATCATATGTTGGTGCACCCCACTCGCCGACTTGTTTTGAATCTGTTAATACATGACCACTGGCTTTAACTTTGCTTAATGCAGGTTCCCAAACATAGGTCGCATCAATATCACCACGTTCCCAAGCAGCTGTGATCTCAGGTGGACGTAAGTTAATAATCTTGACTTGACTATCCTCAATATCCCAATGCTGTAAAGCTGACAATAAGCTGTAATGTGTGGTTGAAACGAATGGCACAGCAATGGTTTTACCAATCAAATCTTTTGGGGTTTTAATCCCAGATTTATCACTGACCACCAAAGCTTCTGAACCACCTAATTTTGCTGTCACGAGGAATACTTCAATCGGTAAATCACGACTTGCTGCGGCAGCCAAAGGACTAGAGCCAATATTGCCGATCACCACATCGCCCGAAGCCAATGCATTGACCACATCTGAACCTGCATCAAATTTACGCCACTGAATTGCCTGTCCACTGTCACGTTCATAAGCACCATTGGCCTGCGCAACCTTAGTTGGATCAACACCTGTTTGATAAGCGATCACCACTGCTTTATTGTTTTTAGACAAAACAGATGCCACATCTTTTTGATTTTGATAGACAATAAAAGCAACAATCGCCACAAGGACGATTGCTGTAACAAGGAGTGGCTTAGTATTTTTGAGGCCCATAATTAGATGATCTTTCAATAATATCCACTTATGGTATGCCTGAGTCTTTATGATTAAAAATAAGAAAAAGTGCGTTGTTTATTCTTTTATAAGATATAAATATTTAAAGAAATGAGTTTAGAGCAAGAAAATAAAATGATTTCATTATTTTGAATTATTAAATCATTACAATATATCATTAAGAAAAATCTATGCGCCTACAATAGATATTTTGGAAAATAATAGAATCCATGGAAGCTTCCTATGCACCCTACCAACGAAACTGATTCCAACACCATTCCCTTCTGGCAAGCTTTTCTATTTTGGTTAAAATTAGGATTTATCAGTTTCGGTGGACCTGCAGGTCAAATCGCATTAATGCATCAAGAACTGGTCGAACAAAAACGCTGGATTTCAGAAAAAAGATTTTTGCATGCCTTAAATTACTGCATGCTACTACCTGGCCCAGAGGCTCAACAACTTGCAACCTATATCGGTTGGCTGATGCATCGGACATGGGGTGGTTTAATTGCTGGCATCTTATTCGTCCTTCCCTCTTTATTTATACTCATTTTACTTTCTTGGGTTTATATACAGTTTGGCGACGTCCCTGTCATTGCTGGCTTATTCTACGGCATAAAACCTGCGGTCACGGCGATTGTCTTCCATGCCACTTATCGTATTGGTAGCCGTTCACTCAAAAATAAAATGTTATGGGGAATTGCTGCAGCTGCTTTTGTTGCGATCTTTTTCTTAAAGTTACCCTTCCCTTTAATTATCTTAACCGCAGCAGCACTCGGCTATCTGCTCAGTAAAAAGTATCCTAATTTTTTTGCATCAAATAATACACATCAAAGCAGTCAAACAAATCACTTAGCAGCGGTGATTGATGATCATACGCCGCCTCCAGCACATGCGATTTTTCGTTGGACGCACCTGATTAAGATTTTGATCATTGCGGGATCACTTTGGTGTGTGCCCTTAATGGCTTTGGTTATGTATTTCGGCTGGCAGCACGACTATACCCAAATGGCATGGTTCTTTACCAAAGCAGCGCTGCTTACTTTCGGTGGTGCATACGCTGTTTTGCCTTATGTTTATCAAGGTGCGATAGAGAACTATGGATGGCTCAGCCCTACACAGATGATCGATGGACTTGCTTTGGGCGAAAGCACGCCTGGTCCACTGATTATGGTGGTCGCTTTTGTCGGCTTCCTCGGTGCATTTAATGCCTCTTTGCTCGGAAGTGAACACCTATTTCTCGCTGGTGCATTCGGAGCCATCATCGTGACTTGGTTTACCTTCCTTTTCTCTTTTGTTTTTATTCTTGCAGGTGCACCTGTAATCGAATCCACCCATAACCAACTCAAATTTACCGCACCGTTAACGGCTATTACGGCTGCTGTCGTTGGTGTGATCTTAAATCTCGCCTTGTTCTTTGGTTATCATGTTCTATGGCCAAATGGATTTGATCAAGCTTTTAATTTTGAAGCAGCGCTGATGATAATAGCGGCATTAATTGCGCTGTTTAAATTCCAAATCAATGTGATTTATCTGATTTTTGCTTCAGCATTGTGTGGGCTAGCTTTATATCTATAAGTTTATATTTTGTTATAAATACCAAATTACATCAGTGAGTTGCTCTATTTCAGATTTATCATGACTGACATAGAGCATCGGTATCTTAATCTCCTGTATCACCTGCTGAAAAAAAGGAATAATTTCAGCTTTATGAGCTGCATCCAAGGCAGATAAAGGCTCATCCAATAACAACAATTTTGGCGAGTAAAGCAATGCACGACCTAATGCCACACGTTGCTTTTCCCCTCCTGAAAGTTTAATCGGCATTCGATGCAGTAAATGATCTAGTTTGAGTAATTCTACGATGTAGTCCACTTCGAATCGGCGTTGTTGTGGCTGAATATGCTTAAATCCAAACACTAAATTCTGCATCACTGTTTTATGCGGGAAAAGCTGGGCATCCTGAAAAACCAAACCTACACGACGTTGTTGGGTGCTCCAGTTAATTCGTTGAGATTGATCAAACCACAGTTGATCTTGGATTTTAATCCAACCTGTTTGCGGAGTAATCAATCCCGCAATACTGTGCAAAATAGTCGTTTTTCCCGATCCTGAAGCACCAAATAAACCAATTACAGACTGATCAGATTGGAAAGTTTGGTTTAAAACAAACTGCCCCTGTTGAACATGTAACTGACAATCGATCATATCGAATAACCACGCTTATTTTTCTGATACCGATTGAACCATTGCGCAAACCATAAAGCAAAAAATGCCACCGATAATGACAAAATAATGAGTCGCCACAGCGCAGCTTCAGTGTCAGGTTGTTGCATCAAACTATACATGGCCAATGGTAAAGTCCGGGTTTCTCCTGCAATATTCCCCACAAAGGTAATGGTTGCGCCAAACTCACCTAGACTTCGACAAAAACACAAAATGCTCCCTACCAGAATCCCACTACTTGCCAATGGCAAAGTCACCTGCATAAAAGCACCAAAAGAAGAAGCACCTAAGGTTTTGGCAGCCATTTCTAAACGCTGATCAACCAATTCGATCGCTAAACGAATTGACTGAACCAATAGTGGAAAACCCATCACCGCAGATGCGAGTACAGCCCCTTTCCAATTAAATGCAAATTCAATTCCAAAAGGTGCCAGATATTGTCCAAAAAAACCACGATTGCCAAACAACTGTAAAAGTAAATAGCCTGGTACAACAGGCGGTAATACCAAAGGTAAAAAGACCAAAGTCTCTAATAAGGACTTTCCCCAAAACTCTTTGCGAGCAAGTATCCATGCCATAATAGTTGCAGGGACTAAACTAAAGATGAGACAAGTTGCCGCCACCTTACAGGATAATTTTAAAATCTCGATTTCTTCGGGACTAAGTATCATCATGGTACAAGAACACTAAAACCATATTTTCTGAAGACCAAAGCTGCACGATCACTGCGTAGAAATTGATAGAATTTCATGGACTCAGGATTATTTTTCAGTAAACCTATTGGATAAATAATGGGAGTATGACTATTTTTTGGAAATACGCCTGCAATCTCGACATTTCGACTGATCGCCGCATCTGTTGCATAAACAATACCTGCTCGACACTCTCCACGCGCAACAAAATTAAGCGCTGCACGAACATCTTCGGTTTCCACAATATGCGGTTCAACTTTGTTCCACCAATTCAGTGATACCAAAGCCTGTTTTGCATATCGACCAACGGGCACACTTTGATTATTTCCAGTACACCATCGACCTTTGTGATTTAGCGTTGGATCGAAGTTTTTTTCCATTTTTAAAGTGAGGGGCTGATTTTTAGGGCGAATCACCACTAAACGGTTTTCAAGCAGATTCACACGATCTTGTATTTTGACCCACTTTTTATTTTGTAGATAATTCATCCACTCTTGATCTGCTAATATAAAAATATCAGCTGGCGCCCCAGCTTCAATCTGTTTAGCTAAAGTTGAAGAACCTGCATATGAATTCTTGATTTTAACTTTATTATTTTGTTGATAGTCTTGGGTTAATTCATTGATCACATCAGTCAAACTGGCAGCAGCATATACAGTCACGGTACTCTTGGCAAAAACTTGTGGAGTAAACACTCCACCACTTGCCACCACTACAGCTATACATATTGCTTTGATCTTTACCCGCATTCTTATCTTCCTCTGCTTCGATATATTTTTAAAACATACCGCCCAGTAAAGATACACCAAAAGCAAAAATTAGCCAGTTTTCTGTATTTGAATCTCCATGAAGGAGCTCTCAAAATAACACTAGCCCTTTACAGCTAAATTTTGTTTTGGCAACAGTTTACATCCACACGACAAACTATCATTCACTCTTGCCGCGGCTTTACCCATTACTAACATACAAGGGTCGCCACTTATAATCGTTGCAACAGTCTGATGCTTTGGACAAGTGGCCTTATCTCCAACACATGCAATCGCAATACCTTCGATCAAAAAACCACTGTTACCCGAGATCACCTTTCCACCACCTGTGGTTGGGCAACCTAGTACGATATAGGGTGTTGCCATAATCGCATCCCTCTTATATTGTTAAAAAATTAAAGCACTTCAAACTCGATACGACGATTTTTACGACGACCATCAGCCGTCGCATTGTCTGCAATCGGCTCACTCGAACCCTTACCTTCAGTACTCAAACGATCGGTTGCAATATTCTTCGAGACTAAATAATCCTGCACTGCGACAGCACGTTCTTTACTCAAGATCACATTTCGACTGGCATCGCCTGAACTATCTGTATGTCCAATGATTTTGACTTGTTTTCCACCCACTTTATTTAAGGCAACTGCCATTTCATCCAAAATACGTTTACCCGTCTCAGTCAGAATCGCACTACCAGACTCAAATTCAATGATACGATCTTTTAATGCATCATCAATCACTTTTTGCTCAGCTAGATTGACCGAAAGTTGAGCATTGAAACGATACGGTTGCTGAACCAAAGACTGAAAATTCGAAGCCGTCGGCTGAATTTCATTTGGATTGCTCATTTTTCCTGTAAGCTCAATCTGCGTACCGCGAACACGTAATTGCCCCTGCTTCACTTTCTTAAGGTCAGGTGTAATAACACGAGTTACAGAATCACTCCACCCATTTGGAGCAGAAACAGGACGGACCTGAATCTTGTCTACAACTTGATCTGCCCCATATACAGATTGCATCTTAACTAAGATTGCTTGTTTACTGGATTCGTTTGGAACCACACCCTCAACAACTATCGGCGCAGCCAATACCGTATGGCTCTGCACCAAACCACAACAAGCCATGATGAACGTACTTAGTAGAACTTTACGGTTATTTCTCATATTTATTCATCTAAAAAAGTTTGTCGGAAAAGTTTTAAGCCTTGGTTCAGACTGAGCTGACGCTGACACAAAGATTGTTCCAAAGTTGCAAGACCTGCATTTTGCTCAAGATAGGCATCGATCCATTCTGCTTGAATAAGCGAAACCCAATGTTCACTTTGCATGTTTTGGGTAAACAAATCACTTAATGCCATGATATCTGCCCCTTGAAAGCCTATAAATAAAATCGGCTCTTCACGATGCAAAATACCAATCAAAAGCTCTGTATTGCTTTTCTGTAAGAATCGACCGATCATCCCGACCCAGAATGCAGCAATTTCATAACAATACATATGATTATTAATCGGCAAAATGAGTACTTTATTTAATCGACTGGTACCATTTTTTAAGATCGGTTGTAATAAAAGTCCTAAACCAATCATACTTTGCGCGAGCGTATAAACGCTAATTTTCATCAACTGTGCAAAAGAGTGCAGCGTATGATTTTCATAAAAGGCATTACATTCAGATGCTGTAAATAACTGTACGGTATTAGGTAAATTATTCAGTTTATCCAACATAATCGTGGTATCACGGATACTACGCAACACACGATTACGTTGAAATAAATCGACCAATACTGACTTATAGTAATACGGTGCAAGCAATAAATTTTGATAAGGCTGGTCGACCTCTAAGAGTTGGCTCAACACCATTGGAAATGGTCGACCAGAGCTGTCTTGACTCGCAATCAAGTTTGCAGCCAAAAACATCGATTCTGAGGGATTGCCAATAAAAAAATCCAGTGCAGGCAGAGCTTCATAACGTTGCTTAAAATCAGGTGACAACATGGCATGTTCTAAAGCCTCTGTAATCCACTGATCCAGCACTTGGATTAAAGCATATTGCCCTTTAGATTTAATAAAATCCCCTCGGGCTGGCGTCTTTCCATAATACAACGGTGTTGTTCTTAAGTGTTGCATACGCCCTCCCTCAAGTCTTGCAAGATATTCCTAATCATCAACGTGCGCCTCCTTGAGATGGCGGGGTTGCTGCTGGTTGTGCATTTGTTGGTGTAGCTTGAGCAGAAACGACTCGAACCGCTTTTTCAGTCACAACCTTATCGACCAGTTGTAGACCTGCGTAGCCTCGACTCGAACCAATATTGCCTGAGCTATTGCCACTAATTAATCTAAAGTTCACTTTTAATGATAATGATGGATCAGCTTTGCTCTTCCAAACCATTTCAAAGCTACCATTTTGTTCTTTACGTTGTGCAGCATCGATTAAACGGTTAATACCATATTCACCCGGCTCATCGAAAATAGTATGTGTTTGCCCTTCTAAATCAACCGCCGTGATTCGCGCACCTGGTATCGCACCTTTATTCGGCCATACAAAGTTCACCCATTGCTGGATTCCGTTTTCATAGACCATACGTTGCCCATCAATATCAATGGTATATGACAAGAATTGAGGGTTTTGTAATGGATAAAATTGGAAGTTAGATTGATTCGATGCTGGCGCAGCCGCAGGCTGATCTAAGCTGCCTGTTGCCATACCATTAATCGGTGCAACATACTGTTGGAATGCCATCACAAACTGTGGGTTTAAACTAATACCCAAATCTTTCCAAGTTTTAGACGTCAAAACATAGCCACGACGAATCACAAATGGATCTAAAGCCTCTTTGACAAAGCGAGAAATACTGCCTGTTTCCCCAAAAATTTGACCAATTTCGTTACTGGTAGCTTGTAAAGTTACACTGCTATTAAATGGGTATTTCTGACTAAGATTTGCTTGGAATGGTTGATAGGCTTGGATACCCCACAACTTATTTAACTCATCTTGTGTTGGTAAAATCAAACTTGAGAAGGCCTGCGTCAACGGACTCATTAATAATTTCTGCGCCACTTGTTGGTCAGCTTCTTTCATACCCACCATCATTTTCTCATCAACATATTTCTGTGTGATATTAAACACAGATGTTTGATCAGTAATGGTTTGTTTTACCAATGCCATAGCACTTGGTCCAATTTCTCCAGCTGTTTTCAGATCATTGAACTTACTACGCACTTGCGCAAGATTATTCATATATTCATCAAACAAGGATTTGTTTTGTAAATCATCACGTTTGCGTACCAACTGATAGAACATTTGGTACTCTTGTGAGATCGCACCTTGAGCATTATTCATGGCTTGAATGGTGCGTTGATCATCAGAACTCTTCAAAACTTTGCGCTTAAACCAAGCAATGAAACCTTTTTCTGGAATGGCGAGTTCCGCTTGCACAATTGGATTATCCCAGTTGGTTTCAACTGCAATACGTTGCAATAAAACACGGATCGGCGAGTTTTGTGGCTCACCTAATACATCAATATGCTTCACTTGCTGATCAAACTTATCAGCTTTGGCATAGTAAATCCCGTTCAGGAATTTCTTCCATTCCGCGACATATTCTTGCTTATACAAGGCAACCAATTGCTTACGTATCTGCTCTGGACTACCAGAGAAAGTTAGGTCATCCGATTGGCGACTATTTAACACCCAGTCTTTACTATCTGTTGGTTTATTCGCTGCATCATCAATCGCATGCTCAACATACTCATCCCAAGCTTTTTGCGTAAATACACCCGGTAATGCATAACTGCCTAAAACGATATTTCGATTTTGCTCACCGACGATTTGCCCAACAGTAACAGCTGGATAACGAACAGCTGCACGCATTTTGATTTCGTTATAAACACGATCACGTGCTGGCATACCGCGAATCACAGACAATAGAACTTGACGCGTTTGATCAACAACTTGAGCATCAGTTTCCAATACTGGGAAACCACTTTGATTCGCTAAAGTCATTGCATAGGAAAGGATTTTTTCCGCATCTTGAATCATCTCACCACGAGGCATCTGTCCACGATTGGCATCTAACCAAGATCTCCAGAAACGTGAAACCTGATCACTTAGATGACTACTATCCATATACTCAGGATTACTCATCATCAAATAGGCTTTCAGTGCGTTATAAGCATCTTGTGGATTACTATCCGATGGCTCTAAGTATTGTTGAGTTCTTGCGACTTGTTTAATTTCAACATTGACGTGATTTTCTTTTAACGTTGCTTCATTACCTTTCACGCGTTGCAAATATTGAGCAATATTCTGTTGGGTTGGTGTCAATACAATCTGCTGAATACCTTTTAGATATTCAGTTTTTAAGCTTTCACGAAGTTGATTGCCCTGATACAAGCCAAAACTAAATTTGAGTGGTCGATTATCAGCGAACTCATCCAACTGCTGTAAACGTTCTTGTAAAATTAACAAGGATTCAAGCTGCGTCGACAATTGTTGTCCCGATGCTTTTTCTAAATGTACAACTTTATCTAAATCTGCTTGAACATCTGCAATTAACTGCTGATTATTTCGATATGACCAAACCCAAACGCCTAGTACTAAAGAAACCCCCACCAAAGCCCCGATAAATGCAATATAACGCTGACGTTTTTTCGCAGGATTGATATGTTGCTTGACTAAATCTTTGTCGCGCAAAATGACGTTGGAAAAAAGACCTTGTAGGAAATAACCATGATTTGGTGCAACAGAGTGTGATGTCCCTTCTTGGTTACTATTTGGAATTTGCTCCAATTGAAATTCTTGGGCAATATTTTCCGTCATAGGGCTTTCAATTACGCCTTCTTGTAATGCACTGGTAAAATAGAAACCACGGAATACTGGTTGGAACTGGTAAGGATTTTCTTCAAATAACGTGCTAATGAAGCTCTTTAATGCAGGTTTTAATGTCTTAAACTCCAAGGGGAAAGTCATGACACTTGGTGAAATATTTTGAGAATGACGACGACTTAAATGAGTTGTACTAACACTTTTTAGACCGTCATACAAAATGCTGTAATGTTTTTCAAATAATTCTACGGCATTGTGCGATGAACTTTGATCATAAGGTAACGTTGCACCCCAAGCTTGATTATATTCCTGTGATTCATAGCAATCGAAAAACTCAGTAAAACCTGCGATCAAATCCATTTTCGAGAAGACCAAGTAAACCGGCACCACAACCTCAAGTTTTTCCGTTAAATCTTGAATACGTGCGCGTAAATTCTTGGCTAATTTTAATGAATTTTCTGGGCTTTGGCTGACTAACTCCGCAATACTGACAATGACAATCAAACCATTAATCGGTGCTTTGGAACGATTTTTCTTTAAAATGTTAAGAAAACCCAACCATTCAGAATGATCTTCTGAATAAACTGAATAACGTCCAGCTGTATCTAATAAAATCCCCTCTGTTGAGAAGAACCAATCACAGTTACGTGTGCCGCTTAAGCCTGCAGACACCATTTTTTGATGCGTTTCTTCAAACGGGAACTTCAAGCCAGAATTATAAATCGCAGAGCTTTTTCCTGCCGCAGGATTACCAATAACCATATACCACGGCAACTCATACAACGCAGCATTGCCCTTTTTGTCGCCAAGCTTTGACTTGCGAATCAATTGAATTGACTCTTTCATTTGCTGCTGAATCAACTGTAGTTCAGCTTTATCTTTCTGTTGAGCTTGCTCAGCACTCGTATTTTGTTCAATGGCATTGGCTAATTCTTCACCCTGTGCAGCATGGCGTCTTCTCTGGATTAACCAATAAATGCCATAGATAATTAAACCAAGCACATAAGCTGCGACCAAGGCGAAAAAAATGTGGCGCGGAATAACTGAATATGACGAAATCAGAGCAACAAGCAAGGACAAGGCAATGATTGCTTTAGGATTGGTGATGTACTGCCACAGATAACCTAAAATGATGTACATTGAGTTCTCGAATTCTTAAAAAAGTTAATCAATCAGCAAGTGCTACACTTTCCTGTTCCATCGGAAGTTCAGGAAAAGTTTGAATAAATGCTTTTAAATCTTGGCCATAAATAAAGGCAACCTGAGGATCTGGAAACTGAGCACCCAACATTAATCCAAAGATTTTTGAAAGGTTTTTAGTCTCACCGAACATCGGTTTGCAATAAAGATAGTGATGCGGTTCTATTGGAGTTTGAGCAAAGAATTGTTCAAGCTTTTTGACCACTTTAACGTTTTCTCCATCTTCGAGCAGCAGAACAAAAGGCTCTTCATTGTCGTATTGCGGTAAATCATGGATATTTAGCTCTTCAAAAATTTGATTTAAATTATTTTGATTTAATACAAGCTTTAATGTTTTCAAAGGTTGCAACTGCTCTATTTGTACGGCGGGATGTGCAACGCAACAACTACTCACAAACTCAGCTGGTATATAAGTTTTTTCCCCTAACAGGCGCTCATCCAAGATATCTTGATCGATTTCGGAATCCGCTGTGATAATTAAGCTCAGTTCATTTGGTTGTTTCTGAATACGTTCAAATAACTCAACCGTTTGCTGAACAACGGATGTCCCACTAACAAAGTGATACTCGATATGGAATTTCTGGGGAATGATTCCTAAACCATAAAAAAATGCCTGAATGATTTCATTACTACTCAAATCATTCCACGTATGAATCACGTCCTCAGACAGTAAAATATGCAAATTTAACTTATCTAAACGATAAACCCGTTCAACGGGTTTCATTTCTGTTTCGTCACCCTCTGAATGCGTAGGGTCAATCCATGCAGGATGCATACGATATTCATGCAAATTCTGACTTTCATAGAACAGACTAGATTGCTTTAAATGATCAGCGACAGACGATAAAAGTGATTGGTGAGATTGAAGCTGATGCTGGATCAATGCCATGATTCGCTGCTGTTGAGTCGTGATAAATTGCATCTCTTCTGAGACATCCTGACTCAATACTTGATCTAAATCTTCAATACGATAGGACAAAACGGGCAATCCAATTGCATCCGATAATTTAGAATCTAACTGAGGACTCGCAAGAGATTTAATCCCATCAAGAATTGCATCATTTTCCCCAAGTGCACTATAAGCACCCGCTGCATAAAGATTAAGGGTTAACCATGTGCTTTCCAGCGCATCAGTCACTTCAGTCAACTCATGCTCTTCACTTTGCTCAGCAGTCAAAGCTTGCTGCTTTTTTTCTTTATGCCTCTGATATAAATGATAAATCAACCACGGCGAAATAAGTACCGTGCTAATCAACAATGGTAAAAAAACAAAATAGTGAAGCAGATCGTTAGCATCAGGTTGAAATTGAGTATCGCGCCAGAAATAAATCACAACAAAACTGACGATAAAGAAACAACTTAAAAAGAGCAGTAAAAATTTCTTAATCATTATGCTGCCCCTAATAATGCATAACGAGTTTCGGTGTTATGTTGTAATTGCTCAGATGGCATAAGAAATGCCCCTTGTCCAAGACCATTTTCGTGTGTCGAATTTAAACTCGTTGGCCCAATCTCGCTTTTATCAAGTATTAAACGCACATCAATAAATAAAGTTGGGCTACACCATGTCTGAATTAAATGTTTGAGTTTTTTATTTAAAGGTTGCTCTGGTAAAAAAGCTAAATACTGTGCTCGCTTTAATGGACCAATTTGGATTTCAATTTTCCCATCAATCTGTTGTACCGTATCACCACAAAACGTATTTACCCCCAATAAACTTGGCGTACTTCCACCCAAACTGGTTTTTTGCTCATCCCCCAGCTTAAATGTTTCTTTCACGAATTCCTGAATATGCACCTGCTCATTAAACACACAGGCTAATACCGTTTTTAATGCATGAGCTGTATTGTTTTGCCCCTGCATCAACCCTGAAAATTCTGCAAAATATTCTTCTAAATCCTGTTGTTCATGTTGTGAGCGGATATAACCATTTAAAGCATGCAGAATATTCAGATAATGATTTTCTGATTCAATTTCATAACGGATTGGCAAATTGTAGACCAAACTTGCATCTACATATTTTGCCGTCAACGTATGATTGAATAGACCAAGAAACTGTTTAACTTCTTGGCGCTGTTGTCTCGGACTTTGTTTCAACTTATTGGTATAAGTATAAGGCAACGCACCTTGTGTACCTGTCAATCCCACCACCAAATTGGTGAGATAAATACGTTCATCTTGATAGCTCAGTGCTTCAATCTCAGTTGCTGGAAAGCTTAAACTGAATGACGTCTCAAACTTAAAATCCTCTGACCAATCTTTTGGCAAAGAGGTATGAGGCACATGACGCAATAATCGCGCTGATTGAATAAACTCAAAAGAGCCTGCTTGCTGAAAAAGCTGATCAACTACAGAAGCATCTTGCCACCAACGTTCTGAACGCATTGGTATATCTCCTGCTGATTGCTACTATCTTTGACAATGACATCGACAAAGCTATTGATCTGTACTTTAAGATTAAAAATATGGCTTAATAATTGACTAAAAATATATAGACTGTGCCCACGGAACACGCTGCTGTTTATACTTAGCTCTACTTTCACGCCTCGAACAAACATGGGAAATGGCTTGGCATTGACTAACTTGTTAGCTGTTGAAAAACTTAAAGTCTTCAATGCATCGATCAATAAAATATTTTCTTTCGAATGCGGTAAGTTATACAAAGCCAATAATTCTTTCACATGGCTTAAGGCATCCCCTTTCATTAAAGCCAAGGTATTTAAAGATAAATGTGAAATGATCCGCCACTGTTCATTTTTATTCTTATCAAATTCAAAAGGTGATGTCGGACGTTTAAGAATTAAAGCACGTCTCGCTAAGCTGCTATCATTCAAATTTAAAATATTGTTGCTTTGTCCTAAAGCTTCGTGTGGTAAGTCACCATTTGAACACAGCAATTTAGTACTAATAAAATCAGATTTTATTTCATAGGGTTTAAGATGTTTAGAAACAATCGAATACCCTATCTGCATCGCTTGGGTTGCAGATGATTGATAATTTAAAGAATAGAAGAACTGAACTTTATCATTCTGATAATGGCTCATAGCAAAAAAAGGCAATACAGGAAGATAGCTTTGTTCCTGATTGGTCTTTTCACGCACCATATTCATTTCAATCACAGAATACACTTGATATAACTCAGGATGATGCGCATCTGTGATCAACGGATATTGTAATTGTGTATGAGTTATTTTTTGTGGTTCTGCTTGTTTTTCAAATAAATTAATTGCAGGTGTAGTAAATAATTTAAAATTGGCAATATTCAATTCAGAATAATTACGGACAACGGCTTGATCATTCAAATTTAATTTTAGGTGGATGAGGATTTCAAAGCTCTGCTCATGTTCACGTAGCATTCCCTTAAGTACACTCAAGTCCAAATTAAGATAATTAAACTTCTCTGGAAAACAAAAATATTCCATCAATAAACGATAAGCATGATGCGTATGCTGATCTACGGGCAATAAACTTTCTGGTTCACTGAACCCCATTACAGCAAATGGATTGGCAATTTCTACGCTACGTTGCCCAATACGAACAGCAAAAGCCGTTTCTTTTTTAAAAATACTATCCAGAACTTGTAATGGAAAATTCGAAATCGCGTCCAAATAAATTGGTAACTTTTCTTCTAGCACCCAATGCGCATCATTAAAGATTTCAAACTTCATGCTTAAAGTCGCATTTTGGTTCAAATGCATATGCGTACTAGGCGAGGTTTGAAAATCCAACCCAGTTAAAGCAAGAGGTAATAATCGAACCTCATTGGTGGTATTAAATTCACATTGCACGCCTTTAAAACTACGTGAACGCAATGCTGTTTTTTGCGGAATTCGATGCACCTCAGTTAGCTGCTTAACTTTATTAATATCTTCAAAGCTAACCACGGTACATGCAGGGAAATGTCTCAAATACTGAGGAAACATTACCTCAAATAAGGAATGGGTAAAGACATCGTAACTATCCGCAAGTTTTTTATCGATACGTGCAGCGATCAATGAAAAGGCTTGGATTAATCGCTCAATATGAGGATCATCGATTTGTTCTTGATTTAGTGATAGGCGTTGCGCAATCTTGGGATACTTCTGTGCGAACTCTCTGGATTGCTGACCGAATTCTTGTAATTCTTTTTCATAATACGGTAGAAGTTGTTCTATCACAGTTCTCTCACACTAAGCTCTTGCAGAAATAACATATTGTTGTGTAGTTGGTTTGAGTAAAGCATCAAAGAAAACAGGTTCATAAAGTGGATGAATATTCAAATAGGCCTGAATACTTAAACACAATGCCCCCATATTATGTCCATCCAGCAACATCTCAACTTTAATCTGTCTCAATCGCGGCTCATGTGCTGCAATCGACTGCTCAATTGATTGACAAATTTTGTCTCGATCCAAAGGATTTGCAGTGGAAAGTCCTACAAAATCAATAATCCCAAACTGTAAAATTGATTTCTTCGCCAAAGGATACTCATCCATATCCACTTCAAATTGTGCAATTCGACTATTGAGGAGATCTTCTAAATCACGAGCAACAGATTCTCGCAATTGTTGAATTGACAACCCTCTTAAATAATCCTCATGCTCAGGCAATAAGCGATCAAATAATGTTGATCTAAACCCATATGGATATAAATGATCTAAATTCATGATGATAAAACAGAAAAATAAGAGAAATAGAGGTTAATAAACTATTAACCTCTATAGAAAAATCAAAATTCCAATTACGCAGCGTATGATGCTGTGTTATTAGAAAGTGACCATTTCTTAGTAACAGCACCTTTCGCAGTACCGTTAATGTCTTGTTGGTTATAAGTCCACTCAACAGCAGCATATTTCAAGCCGAACTGCTCAGTTGGAACACCTTCTTCATTAACAACTGGAGTCACACTTGATACAAGAACGTGCTTCAATTTGATTTGTAAATACTTGATACGCTTGTCACCGTTTGCACGGTAAAAATCGATCTGTACTTCATCAAACGTATAACCTGCTGAACAAGCTTCCCAAAGTTTTGGACTAGTTGCATCCAAATCTTTAACAAAAACCATATCATCATGTTCAACACGTTCAGCCGTATGGCCCCCAACGCTACTTGAAGTCGCAGACTTAGGTTGACGGATTTTATGAGACCAAGAGTTAACTTCTAGCCAACCTTTGTGCTCAGTATCACGAGATTCTCCGTCTACCTTGTACTTACCACGAAACTCAACGTATATATCTTTCATTTAAAAATTACCTCTGTTTATTTAAAGTTATTATCTAGCTGATCTCATTGTTTAATTTGAGGACTGCGGTAGTTCAGTCACGAGTCGTAAGGAAACAGACAACTCATCCAGCTGGAAATGTGGTCTCAAAAAGACCACTGATTTGTAGTGACCCGGCTGAGCAGGATCTTCTACAACTTTTACAGATGCTTCACGAAGCGGATATTGCGCTTTCGCTTCTTGTGAAGCACCATCATCAAGCAAGACATATTGTGAAAGCCATTCATTTAAGAAGGCTTCAACATTACCTGCTGATGCAAAGCTTCCCACTTTGTCTCGCATCATTGCTTTTAAGTAATGAGCGATACGAGAGACAGCCATGATGTACTGGATCTGACTTGATAGTGCTGAGTTGGCATTTGCCGTATCACTATCATATTTTTTTGGTTTTTGTGTTGATTGCGCACCAAAGAATGCCGCATAGTCGGTATTTTTACAGTGAACTAAAGGAATAAAGCCAAGATCACTTAACTCCTTTTCACGACGATCGGTAATTGCAATTTCAGTTGGACACTTAAATACCACTTCACCATCTGATGTTTTAAAAGTGTGAACTGGTAAACCTTCAACCAAACCACCACCTTCAACACCGCGAATAGCAGCACACCAACCATGCGCATCAAAGGCATTGGTTAGACGTGTACCAAAAGCGTAAGCCGCATTCATCCACAAATAATCATGGTGATCTTCACCAGTTACCGCTTCGATGAAGTTAAAACCTTCTGTTGCAGTCCCCTCTTTCGGGTGATACGGCAAACGACCAAGTACGTGCGGCATAGTAAGTGCAACATACCGTGAGTCTTCACTATCACGGAAAGAACGCCATTGAACATATTCAGCAGTTTCAAAGATTTTTGAGACATCACGAGGACGATCAATATCTGTAAATGACTCTAGTCCTAAGATATTTGGACTAGCAGCAGAAATAAATGGGGCGTGAGCCGCAGCAGCTACATGTGAAATCTGCTCTAGCAAATACATATCCGATGGTGTGCGATCGAACTCAAAATCACCAATCAATGCAGCATAAGGCGCGCCACCAAATGAGCCATATTCCTCTTCATAAATCTTCTTGAAGAGTGTGCTTTGATCGAAGTCAGTTGCGCCCTGAAAATCTTTAACCAACTCTTTTTTAGTCGTATTCAACATACGAATCTTAATCATTGAGTTAGACGGTGTTTCTTGACAGAAGTAGTAGAGACCACGCCATGTTGACTCGATCTTCTGGAACTGCTCATGGTGCATAATTTCACTGAGTTGCTTGGAAATTAAGGCATCAATCTCAGCAATACGCTTATCAATCGATAAAGTCATATTTTCAGAAACAGTAATCGTTCCTGCCATTACCTCTTTCGCTAACTCACCAATGAGGCTTTTAGCTCGTACATGCTCATCATCATTACGGGCAATACGACTTTGTTCGACAATTGAGTCAAGTAAATGTGTCGATTCAGCTTCTAAATTTGATGCAGTTGCAGCTTGTAAATTACTCATTTTCAGCCTCCGCACTTAATTGACGAACTTGATCTGTATTTTTAAGTACTTCATCTAACAAATCTTCTAAACGTTCACTATTTGAAATTTTGTTGCGAAGATCCGTTAAACGCTCACGTGCTTCAACCAATTTACGCAATGGATCAACTTGTTGTACGACTTGTTCTGGTCTAAAGTCTTCCATCGAATTAAAAGTTAAATCCACCGACATACGCCCACCTTCTTCAGTTAGCGTATTTTCCACCTGAAATGCAGCTCTTGGTGCTAAAGACTCCATTACCTCATCGATGTTATCTAGATCAACATTAATGAATTTTTTATCTTTCAGCTTGGTTTTCTCAAGCTCTGATGCCGCAGAAAAGTCACCCATGACCCCGACAACAAACGGTAATTCTTTTGATTCTTTACCATCTCCAACTTCAACATCGTAAGTCAGCTGTACACGAGGTGGACGAATGCGTTGCAACTTTTTCTGTACGCTTTCTCTTTTAGCCATAACTCTTTACCCTTGATTATTGTTTCAACGAAGCAAATGGATTCGTACCTGTTGGTCGAACAGCACTTGGTGTTGTGGTTGTTGGACGACTCGCTGGCGCTGTAGTCTGTGTTGCGGTATTACGCGGTGTTGAAGTCGCACGTGGTTTAGGTTGACTCACGGCACGACGGTTAGCTGTACTGGTGTTTCGTACTTCTTTTTTTGGCGCCTCTTCCACCACTTTTTTCACAGCCAACACACTAACTGGCATGGCAGTGCGAATATTCTCACTCAATTCTTTGGCTGGTGGATAGGTCAACTCTTGACTTAGATAACGCACTTCTTCAGCACGCATTTGCTGTAATGCAGTGTTCGCCATTTCTACGCTAGCCAAGAAAGTAACATCTGTTAATAATGTGCCTTGAACATTTTTTTCATGTAATTGATTGGCAAGTGTCAATGCATTCATCGGCTGCTTTAACTCATACATACGCATAGCAGCTTGAGCCAATAAATCATTCACTTTATTTGCATTGGATTTATCACAAACTTGTTGATAAATTTGAAGTAATTCTTGATCGGTTTGCCCTTCTACTAATGGGTTTTGTTTAATACATTTTCTTTTTAATTTAACTGGTTTAACTGGCTTTGCTTTTTTATCAGTTAGGTTTGTCTCTTGATCAACTTGCTTAGATTCTTGATCAGCCAATTTCGTCTCTTGCTCTTCCGCATAAGCAAAACCACTTATTGCCATACAAAGAATTGATACTACAATACCTTTTTTCAAAATGTGCCTCATCATTATTTAACTTATTTAATTGATAGAGTCGACAATTATTGTTAAAAAACCCTCTCACTCATCAATTTTACTTACGTAGAATATTGTCGCGAATTTAACAAAAAAACGACATAGAAAGTCAATACTAATTACGTTTTATAACATTAATGGATTATTTTGATTATATTATGCAATTATTTTTTTATGAATAGACAGAATTTTTTTGTTTAAAAGTAACAACTTTTGTTGTAGAATAATCTGTACACTCAACAAGTGTTTACATAAGTTTTTGATTTTATTCAGAAAATATATTTTAGATATAACAACAATATCAAGTCAAAACGTACTTAGCAGGGCTTGGTATTCAAAATTATTGTGAGTAATAAATGAGTAATTTAAAAGTTTTAATCACAAAACTATCATCTCCTACTCGTTCCGCATTAGAAAAATCTGCAAATTATTGCATTAACCAATTGAATTATGAGATTGAAATTGAGCATTTATTTGTAGAGTTATTAAATCAAATACCTGCAAATGATTTACAAATTTTATTAAAAAAAAATAATATCTCTTCTGAAGCTTTAACTAATGATTTAAAAGAAACTATTGCTTCATTACCCAAGGGAAATACCCGCACTCCAATTTTTGCAAAATCAATTGTAAAATTATTTGAACAAGCATGGTTATTAGCATCCGCCGAACAAACACCTGTTATTCGTAGTAGTCATTTAATTATTGCTTTGCTCACTGAGCCCGATCTCCAACAAATTGCTTTCCGAGCATCGAGTTTATTTGAGCTATTTCCAATCGACACCATGAAGCACAAGTTTTTAGACATGTGTGGTAATAGCAGTGAACATACCCAAATTGAAAATAATAAAACTGAAGAAACTCAGTCTGTAGAAGCCTCGTCAACAATACCAGCTAAAACACCCGCGCTAGATCAATACACCATCAACCTAACCACGAAAGCACAAAATGGACAAATTGACCCTGTCATTGGTCGTGAGTTCGAAATACGTTTAATGCTTGATATTTTGATGCGTCGCCGCCAAAACAACCCTATTTTGACGGGTGAACCAGGTGTAGGTAAGACCGCAGTTGTAGAGGGTTTGGCCTTAAAAATTTCACAAGGTCTAGTCCCAGAAGCATTGCAGAATGTACAAATTCATGTGCTAGACATGGGTTTATTGCAGGCTGGTGCCAGCGTCAAAGGTGAGTTTGAAAATCGCTTAAAACAGGTTATCCAAGAAGTACAAGCCTCAACGCACCCGATTATTTTATTTATTGATGAAGCACACACTTTAATTGGTGCTGGTGGTCAAGCTGGGCAAAATGATGCAGCCAATCTACTGAAACCAGCTTTGGCACGTGGTGAATTAAGGACTATCGCAGCGACCACATGGGCTGAATACAAACAATATTTCGAAAAAGATGCAGCGCTAAGTCGTCGCTTCCAAGTCGTTAAAGTAGAAGAGCCAACTGAAGAAGTAGCGATCGACATGTTACGCGCCATGATTCCAGTCATGCAGAATCATTTTAATTTAAGTATTGACGATCAAGCGATTATTACTGCAGTACAAGCTTCTCATCGTTACATTAGTGGTCGCCAACTACCAGATAAAGCAGTCAGTGTTTTAGACACAGCTTCTGCACGAGTAGCACTCACTCAAAATGCACAACCAGTTATTCTGGATCAGCTTAAAGCTCAACACCATAACTTAAAACTTGAACAGCAACTTATTACCCAAGAGCATCAACAATTCCCTATACATCATGAGCGCTTAGAAACACTCAATCAGCAAATTTCAACATTAGAATCTGAGATTCTAGATGTAGAAAAACGTTGGAAACAGGAACTCGAATTCGTTAAACAAATCCAACAGCTCAATCAGCAAGAAGAACAACCTGAACTGAAACAAAAAATCTCTGATCTAAGAACAGAGCTCGCTCAATTACAAGGGCAAAATCCTTTAGTTTTTGAGCGTGTTACATCTCAAATTGTGAATGAAATCATTTCTGATTGGACTGGTATTCCTGTGGGGAATATGGTCAATGATGAAATCAAACAGATTTTAACGCTTGAGAATAAACTTGCAGAACGTGTAATGGGACAAGATTATGCCCTGCATCAATTAGTTCAAGGCATTAAAACCTCCAAAGCAAAATTGGAAGACCCGAATAAGCCACAAGGCGTATTTATGCTGGTTGGGCCAAGTGGTGTTGGAAAAACAGAAACTGCTCTGGCATTAGCCAATGAACTATATGGTGGTGAGCAACATTTAATTACGATTAATATGTCTGAATACCAAGAAGCACATACTGTTTCATCTTTGAAAGGTGCGCCTCCAGGTTATGTTGGTTATGGTCAAGGTGGGGTCTTAACCGAAGCCGTACGTCGTAATCCATATAGCGTTGTTTTGCTCGACGAAATTGAGAAAGCACACAGTGATGTGCAAGAATTATTTTATCAAGTGTTTGACAAAGGTACGCTTGAAGATGGTGAAGGTCGTGTGATTGATTTTAAAAACACAACCATTTTATTGACCTCAAATACTGGTTCCAGCGCGATCATGCAAGCTTGTTTAAATCAACCCGTAGAAGAATGGCCAACTGCTGAAGCATTGCTTGATCACTTAAAACCAAGTCTCTACAAACAGTTCAAGCCTGCTTTCATCGGTCGTATGCGAGTTGTTCCATATTTCCCATTACATGACGAACTCTTAGTCAGAATCATTAAACATAAACTTGGGAAAATTGTTGCTCGAATCGAAAAACAATATGCCACCAAAGTTGAGTATTCTGATGATCTTGTAGAGTTGTTATTAAACCGCTGTACTGAAGTTGATAGTGGTGCCCGAAACGTAGACAATATTTTGAACTCAACTGTTTTACCGTCTCTTGCGACCGAAATTTTAGTTGCTCTAGCTGAGCATAAATTACCGAAATTAATCATTATTGATACCAAAGATGATGATATTAGCTATCAATTAGACCCAGTTGCTAAAGGAACTCGTAAGCGTTCAAGTAAAAAAACCAAAGCTGATGTTTAAAATATTCAAGATTGAGCCCAAATTGTTATGAAAATGGACATACTCCCATTACTGACCCCAATTGATGAGCAGTCACCTTGTGGTGAAGATTTTTCATTTTCCAATGAGTTCCACACGATAAAAAAAGCGAGAACTCAAGACGATGTTTTACTCGACCAAGGTGATTGGGTCACTGAGCCGAAACAAGCAGATTGGGATTATGTTTCATCTACTTCTATTGAACTACTTCAGTATAAAAGTAAAGATATACGCTTGCTAACATGGCTTTCTGAGGCTTGGGCAAATCTTTATGGGTTTGAAGGCATCGCAAAAAGTCTTGATTTAAGTCATCGTTTACTTGAACAATATTGGTTAACCATCCACCCAGAAGTAGAAGATGACGACTTAGATCAACGTATTGGTTTATTACAAGGTTTGATCAATCAACTCCCTCTGTTGATTAAGAAAGTACCATTAATCAATACCACACCTTTTTATCATTTATTGGATTATGACAATTTTCTTTATCATGAAAATGTGCGTCGTAAACAAAGTGATGATTATGATAATTCAAATAGTAATAACGAGCTTGAACAGTTTGAGCAAGCTTTATCGAATACCGATGTATCCTTTCAATTTCAAAACTATCAACATTTTAATGATATTTTGCAGCAATGGTCTGTACTTAAAAATGTGCTAGATGGTTTGTTAGGTTTGGATTCACCAAGTTTTGCAGCAATTGATTCCAGCTTGGAAAGTATCCACCAAACGCTTAAAAAGATATATAAAACTGAATATTTTGGACAGTCAACACAACCACATAATCCTGAAGTTGCAACTCAAGATCTTCCAATTGAAAAACCTGTGATGCCTCAAACGACTACGGTACAAAATACCATGTCTTTCCAACCCCAAGTTCAGTCTCATATTGAAAATCGCGAACAAGCGATGCGCGTTTTGCAAGAAATAGCCACTTATTTCCAAAAAAACGAGCCGCATAGTCCTGTGAGCTATATGTTGCAAAAAACCATAAAATGGAGCCAAATGCCGCTACATGAATGGCTTGGTCAAGTCATCAAAGATGAACATCCATTACAAATGGTACAAGATATGCTCGGTGTTCAACCCAAGAATGAATATGAATAATTACTGGTAAATTGATATGTTTAAAGCAGAAAAAGTTCTTTGGGGTGAAGGTTTATTTTTACGTCCACAGCACTTCCAAATCCAAGATACCTATCATGAACAACGCTTAAATCATACGATCCGTGCGCTCGTTCCCTATGCCTATGGTGTTCAAAAACTTAAATTTGATCAGGTACAACTTTCAACCCATATCTTAGCTTTAGAAGAGGTTGAAATCATTTGGCAAGATGGTGAAATTTACCATGCTCCTGCACAAGATTTACTCCCAGAACCCTTATTATTGGATGATCTCAACCTAGAAGGTGAGATGGTTGTTTATTTGGCACTCCCAATTCTCCAAGCAAATAAGAAAAATATTGCGGATGAGAAAGGATCGCTTTCTAGTCGTTATCATAATTATCTCTCAGAAACACACGATTTATTTACCGATGCCAGTCCTGCAGATCTCAGTCTATTGCGTCGTCGTGCTGAGTTCAAACTGCTTGAACAGCACATACAGCCAAGTCAAACTTTAGATGGCTTCTTGTATTTGCCAATTGCCAAAATAAAACGTCAAAGCTCTGGTACGTTTGAACTTGATCCAAAGTTTATTCCACCTATTTTGCATGTTGCGGCTTCGGATGCTTTGACCAGTAATCTCAAGCGCACACTGAATGTGATTAAAGCAAAGATAAAAACCATTCAGAGTAACAACCGAGAAAATGAACAGAAGCTCATTGAGTTTCGCTCTGGTGATATCGTTTCTTTCTGGCTAATTAATGCATTAAATACGGCTTATGCTGGATTAAATCACCTATTCCAGTATCCTCAAATTCATCCTGAGCGTCTATTTTCAGAATTATTACGTTTAGCTGGATCACTGCTTACCTTTTCTAGCAATTATGACGTTGATCATTTACCTCATTATAAACATCATCAATTGCAAGACAGCTTTCAGCAACTCGATGTAATTTTACGGGATCTGCTAGATACCATTATCTCAAGTCGCTACTTCAGTATTGCCTTAAAAGAAACCCGCCCATCTTATTGGGTTGGCAGCCTTGAATCAGACAAGATCACGCGTGATACTCGTCTATATATCGCAGTTTCAAGCAGTATGATGCAAACTCATGAACTTATCCAAATCGTGCCACTACGATTTAAAGTAGGAAGCACGATTGATGTTGAACAACGCGTCGTTGCGGCATTACCTGCTGTGCCTATTCACCATTTGATGCAGGTCCCAACGGCAATTCCTGTTCGCTCAGGTGTAAGTTATTTTGAAATTGAGCCACATCATGAGCTCTATCAACAAATGCTGGAATCAGAGTCTATCTGTGTTTATATTCCCGCTGGTTTCCAAGATATCAGTATCGAACTGATTGCTGTAATGAATAGCTAAGAGAGCAACGATGACTCAACATCCAACTGGCATCCCCTCTTTATTTGATGATGGTAAAATTGGTTCTGGCTTGCCTGCTGCCAATTTACCCCAGAATAAATCCCAAACAACCAATCTCATCGATCTATTGCATGATGGATTCTATTTAGTATTTTTAATTCGTAATCGCTATATTCCTTCAAATCCAAGTGATTTCCGTAACAAAATTTTGGAACTATTAAATCGTTTTGAGCAACAAGCAAAACGTCTGCAATTCTCAGCAGATGACATCCATGATGCAAAATATGCTTTTTGTGCTTTGATTGATGAAACAATCGCGACACAACAAGATTCTGCCTATTTCAACTTACAAAATACTTGGTTGATTAGTCCGTTACAGCTGAGTTTATTTGGCTCTCAATTAGCAGGTTATCGTTTTTTTGAGATCTTAGAGCAGCTGCGTAGCCGTGGTAAAGATCGCTTAGCTGCATTAGAAGTTTTTCATTACTGTTTATTGCTTGGTTTTCAAGGTAAATATCGACTTGAGTCTATCGAAAGTCTCAACCATTTAGTTGCACGTGTTGGCGATGAAATTGATTATCTAAAAGGTAAAAAGGCTGCATTTTCACCATTTGCAGCGATTCCTGATCAAATCAAGCATATTATTCATCACGAATTGCCATTTTTTTGGATTTTAATTTTCTTATTGATGTTTGCTGCACTCAGTTTTGCTGGACTAAAATTTATGCTGTCACAACAAAATCAAAGTGCACTATCCCCATATCAAAATGTGATTTCGGCACCCGCTGAAGAAGCGCATATTACAATCCATTTACCGTAGTTGACGACACATGACTCAGGAAAGACCAACTTCTTTACGCATATTACAGACGAATAAAAAAAAGAGTTTATCTCCTGTAATTTATGTATTTGTCGGATTTATTTTAGGCGTTATTTTCAGCTTAATTGTTTTTTTTGTATTGTTCCAAACTCAATCCAATGCTCCTGTAGAGACACACGAGCAGACTGAGCCCTATTCAACACCAACAACAAGCACACAAAGCTCCGTAGAAAATGTGAGTAATGTAGCGGAACAAGTCCAACACGAAAATAATGAATCTGAAGAAGATAGTAGTTTTACCCAACCTCAAGACACAGATTTAAATAAATTTTTCCAACACTCAGCAACTGCCACATCTACAGATCCAGCACATCGCAGCTCTCCTTTTGCCAATGAATTGAACGGAAATAAACCTGTACCAGCAACAATTTCAAAACCGATTCAGCAAAAAAATACAGCAACAACTGGAGCGGAAAAAACCAAAAAAGTAGAAACTGAACCCACAAAAACTACTGCGCCAAAAACAGCAGAACCAGAAGCTGAAGCGCCGCAGGCATCTGTACAAATTAATGTGACTCAGCGACCATTTACTGTTAATGAACTCAAATAACGAATGATTTGGTTTATTTCGATTAGCTTTTTGCTTGTCATTATTGTACTGACGTTATTGATGTCATATGAATTACGCTCCAAGTGTATTCATTTATTGCGCTCACTACTTCCACAAAGCAAAAAGAAAATTGCGAATGCGATGCAATTTGCTGAAAACATGCATCAAGCCGCCGCACCTGAAAAGTTGCAATCGCATTGGCATATACAGCAATGGTGGATTTTAATTGCAGGATTTTTTTTATTTTCCAGTATTTTAATATTTGCTTTTACACGTCCAATAAATTCGACTCGCATCGAAGCAGAATATTTGAAGCAAACTGATCCACAAATTTATGCGTTATTGAATGGTGAAATCCTCAGTCCACCACCAGAAGTTGATGAAACACTTATTCAAGATGCATTAATTGAAGCAACCCGTATCGAGCAGGAATATCATGCTCAACATAGTGGTTCAATTGATGCCTCACAAATCGAGAGCCCTATAGCACATGCACATGGTGCGCTTGACAGTAATCTAGTTGATCGTAAGTGGGACAAGATGAATCCACGCTATAAACAACGTTTACTCATGGTCTTTAAGATTATGAAAGAGCAACATGGCTATGAGCTTGTCTTGCTCGAAGGCTATCGCAGCCCCGCTCGACAGAATATGCTAGCAGGAAATCCCAATACCACACGTGCGAGAAGTTACCAAAGTTATCATCAATTTGGTTTAGCTGCAGATGTTGCATTCAAACGTAACGGTAAAGTGGTAATTAGTGAACGTGACCCGTGGGCAATGCGAGGCTATGAACTTTACGGTCAAGTAGCTGAATCTGTTGGCTTAACATGGGGCGGACGTTGGAAATCAATCAAAGACTATGGACATACTGAATATCGTATGCCTGGTTTAAAGA
Organism: Acinetobacter haemolyticus; assembly: GCF_003323815.1. Classification (NCBI taxonomy): domain Bacteria; kingdom Pseudomonadati; phylum Pseudomonadota; class Gammaproteobacteria; order Moraxellales; family Moraxellaceae; genus Acinetobacter; species Acinetobacter haemolyticus. Next base: position 994,806 of record NZ_CP030880.1, on the reverse strand, counting down.
AAACCAAAGAAATGGCTGAATTGCTTACTTCAGAAGGTCAACTCAATAACACGATTTCTTAGTGTTCACTTACATTTCAGCCGTGACTTGAATCATGGGCTCAAACGACGCAAACAAAGTATTAAACACGGATAAAGTGACCTTTTATCAAGACTGATAACACAGCTTGGGGAAGGAATAGCTTGATTTCTTCAAGCATAGAAATTAAACATGGCGTTAAAGAATTTAATCTTTAACGCCACTGAATCCAATCGACTCATTTATCTCAGTTTGATGACACAAACCAAGCTCGATTATGCAGATTGCTTCGGATGTACCATGTTTTTTACAGCCAAGATATCTGCCAAAACTTGATCAGAAATTAAATTTTCTGCTTTGATTAAAGCCAATACACTTTGCCCAGTTTCATTGGCCTGTTTGGCAATACGTGTCGTTGTTTCATAACCTAGGTACGGATTAAGTGCTGTAACAATCCCAATTGAGTTTTCAACCTGAGATTGGCACAGCTCAGCGTTGGCACGAATCGTATCAATACACTTTTGCTGGAACATTTGCATGGCTTTGCCCAGCAACTCAATTGATTCAAATAACTTAAATGCAATCAATGGCTCCATTGCATTTAATTGCAATTGACCTGCTTCAGCAGCCAAAGTAATCGCCAAATCGTTAGCAATCACTTGATAACAAACTAAATTCATCGCCTCAGGAATAACAGGGTTCACCTTACCAGGCATAATTGAGCTACCTGGTTGGCGTGGTTCTAAGTAAATCTCACTCAATCCAGCACGTGGACCACTTGATAATAAACGTAAATCGTTGGCGATTTTCGATAGTTTCGTCGCAGTACGCTTTAAAAAACTTGAGAGTAAAACAAAGTCACCCATGTCAGATGTTGCTTCGATCAAATCAGGTGCACTGCTAATCTTGCGCTGCGTAATTTCTGACAATGCTTGAATAGCATATTCACGATATTGAACTTCCGTATTGATTCCTGTACCAATCGCAGTTCCACCTAAATTCACCACACTCAAGGCATCAGGCATGATACGGTTAAGTTTATCCAGATCACTTTGTAAAGTCGCAGCAAATGCACCAAACTCCTGCCCTAAAGTCATTGGGACGGCATCTTGCAACTGTGTACGCCCCATTTTTAAAATATCTGCAAACTCGTTCGATTTCGCATTAAAGCTTGCAATAAGATTATTAAACGGCGTATTCAATTGTTCAATTGCTGAGATTAAGCCTAACTTGATCGCTGTTGGATAGACATCATTGGTCGATTGAGACATATTGACATCATTATTCGGGTGTAAATATTGATACTCGCCCTTTGATCGTCCTAAATACTCTAAACCAACATTAGCAACGACCTCATTTATATTCATATTTGTAGACGTACCAGCACCACCTTGAATCATATCTACCATAAATTGATCATGATACTGATTATTCATAATTTGTTGGCATGCATATTGAATTGCATTGTTTTTATTATCATCAATTTTATTTAATTTAAAATTTGAATGTGCACAAGCTGATTTTACGATTGCAAGCGCTTTAATAAAATGAGGAAACTGGCTTAATTTACTTGAACTTAAATTAAAATTTTCAATTGCTCTTAACGTTTGCACACCATAATAGCAATGATCTGGAATTTCTTTCAAACCTAATAAATCTTTTTCAGTACGTGTGTTAATCTTAATATTCATTTAAATAGACTCTAGATCTCGATAAATTTATATTAGAAGACAGCATCATTTTTTTCTAATGTAAAAAAATATTACTACATGCATTTTTTGCATAATAGATTATAATAGCTTATACGCACATATGAAGGATTGGTTATGACCTTGGAAATTCGATGGATTGAAGATTTAATTGCACTAGAACAGGAAAGCTCAATTTCCCAAGCAGCAGAACTACGACATGTCACCCAATCCGCATTTTCGCGTCGAATCCAAAATATCGAAACAGCCTTAGGATTTCAAATTTTAAAGAGAGATAGTAAAACCATCGATTTCACTGAAGCTGGACAAGTATTATTGGCATCTGCCAAAAGCATACAACATCAACTTAACTCAACGATAAGCTACCTAGAAAAAAACATTAAAAACAATGAACTAAATGTAACTTTTGCAGTATCTCACTCCCTCATCACACAGTTTTTCCCTCGCTTTATTCACGATTTATCCCTAAGTCTTGAAGACTTGAAACTAGAAATTATCGCTGCAAATCTTAAACAAGGCATGCGTTTACTTACCGATGGATCATGTGATTTTTTGATTTGTTACTGCGATCAAAAAACACTTCAGCAATTAGACACATCGCTTTTTATTTTCCATAAAATTGTGAAAATGGACATCTTACCTGTGACGGCAGTATATAATGATGAACCTAAATACTCATTTAATCAGCTCTTTCCTTTATTAGCCTATAGTAAACAAGCCTATTTAAGAAAATGTGTAGACGAGGTTATTGAGAATAGTTTAAATTATAGAACATTGTATGAAACAGATAATGCGAGTGATTTAAAAGAATTAGTTTTACAAGGTTTAGGTATTGCATGGTTACCCAAATTACTTGTTGAAAAAGAGTTATCTGAAAATAAACTTAGGGTGATTAATCAACCCAATTTTCACACATCTCAAGACATATATATCATCAGAAGAAAAATGATTATTTCCGAACGAATAAAATATATTTGGAACCTTTTAACAAACAGCAATCCAAAATAAAACACACCATATAATTTATTTAAATTATATAAGAAACATCATTATACAAAAATTAAGATAACGGTTTTTATTTTATATTGGATCTAAAAATCTAAGCAATTAAAAACCGTTATCTGCAATACAATCCTTTTAAATAAGTAACTTAAATAACTATCTCATTTAAGTATTGTCTGCTAATCGACTGACAGGAACAATTGTGTCAACAGTTACTTCATCAGTTTCTGTCTCTTCAGCATTATGCTTATCACCTTCTGTACGTGCAATCACCGCCGTCGCAATACTATTTCCAATCACATTGGTCGCAGTGCGTCCCATATCTAGAAACTGGTCAATTGCCAAGATCAGAAGAATACCCGCTTCTGGTAGTTGAAACATAGCAAGTGTAGATGCTATGACGACAATAGATGCGCGAGAAACGCCAGCAATGCCTTTACTGGTAATCATCAAAGTCAAAAGAATCAATACTTGTTGCGTAAAGCTCAGGTCAATATTATAAGCTTGAGCAATAAACAATACCGCAAATGCCATATACATCATTGAACCATCGAGGTTAAATGAATAACCTAAAGGTAAAACAAAGCTCGTCACACGTTTTGGAACACCAAATTTGTTTAATGCTTCCATCGTTTTTGGGTATGCTGATTCACTACTCGCTGTTGCAAATGCCAACATGGTTGGTTCACGTACTGCTCGCACCAATCGAAAAACGTCTTTTCTTAAGAAGATGTAACCAAAAGAAATTAAAATCATCCACAGGATCAATAAACCAATATAGAACTGACCAATGAAAATACTGTAATCCAAGATTAACTTAGGGCCTTGCACTGCAATTGCCGATGCAATCGCAGCAAATACAGCAATGGGTGCAGCCGCCATGACATAGTCAGTGATACGAAACATGACGCGGCATAACTCATCAATAATTTTTCCAATCACTGTCGCACCAGTTTGATGTTGGACATAAGCCAATGCAGAACCAAAGAAAATTGAAAACACAAGGATTTGCAAAATTTCATTATTTGCCATCGCTTCGGCAAAGCTTCTTGGAAAAATATGGGTAATAAATGTCTGTAAACTTAAACTTGATGCACTAACGCCAACATCAACCACTTCTTTTGGAACACTTAGATTCATTCCTGCACCAGGTTGGAAGTAATTCGCGAGCCCCATGCCAAGCAAAAGTGAAATAAAAGATGCACCCACAAACCAGCCCATGGCTTTTAAAGTAATCGATCCAAGTGAGGATGATTTACCCATCGAGATTAAGCCTGAAACAATTGTTGCAAACACCAGCGGTGCAATAATCATTTTAATTAATCTAAGGAAAACATCTGTGACGATTTTAAAATAGCTTGCGATGTCTGTCGTTTGCGCCGTACTTAAAGTGCTATGACATGCCCACCCGACTAATATCCCTGTGATCATTGCCACCAGAATATATTTGAGCAGCTTCTTTTGATTCATAATAATTATTCCTTCCCTATTGCACTTTACATTTAGGTTATCCACCTATAAATTCCATGCCATACGGGCTTCATCGATTTAGCACTATAAGAAACAAAACCGCTGACGCCACTATCAGCAGTGGCAAGTGTTACTTTTTTTGAAAAAAAACGACAATGCAAAAATTAAATATTTCATGCAAATAATGCATATTTTTTAATGTTGATTACTGATATGTAGATTGGGCTTTGAGGATAGTTTTATTGATAATAACTGGTATAAAAAACAAATAATTCTTCTTTTATTCACCTGATTAATAAAGTAAATATTTACATATTTTGTATAGATTGCTTTGATCGATGTGTAATTAATCCTGATAACCAGACAAATTATGATTTTTTGTTAAGTAAGTTGAGGGGTAAAAGCACAGGTAAAAAATAAGCCCTTGTAAAAACAAGGGCTTATTTAAATATTTGGCTGTCCCGTCCTGAAATAAGTTTACACCTTAAGAGGCTTATTTTATGGAATATGAAAAAGAACAACGAGTTAAACGAACACAACGAGATTACAGTTTTGCCTTTAAAATGCTGATTGTCCATGAGGTAGAAAAAGGGCAAATCACTTATAAACAAGCTCAAGCAAAATATGGTATTCAAAGAAGATCAACTGTGCTTACATGGTTACGTAAGTACGGACAACAAGATTGGACTTCTAAAGCTATGCCTTCCACTTCAAAACGCCAACTCACCCCTCAACAACGCATTCGCCAGTTGGAAAAACAATTAGCCGCAGAAAAGCTAAAAACTGAATTTATCCAAGATGTGATTTATCACATAGACAAAGAATGTGGGAGTGATCTTGGAAAAAAGTATACCGAGCACGTTTCAAAGATTGGCAAGCCCAAAGAAGACTAAATGTCTCACGTTATTGTGAGTGGGTTGGAATCACCCGACAGGCTTACTATCAATCAGAAAAACGTGCTCAAATCAAAGCTCAGGAAACTCAGCAAGTACTTGAATTGGTTATGGGGTATCGTTATTTGATGCCAAGTATCGGTACGCGTAAACTCTATTGGCTGATCAAACCAAAATTGCTAGAACAAGGACTGAAGTTTGGTCGAGATCAGTTATTTAAGGTATTAAAAGAGAATGATTTATTGATACGCCCTAAACGTCGCTATACCAAAACTACAGATAGCAAACACTGGATGAAGAAACATCCTAATTTATTAAAGGATTATTATCCAATACGGGCAAATGAAGTCTTTGTTAGTGATATTACCTATGTTGAAAGTGCAGAGGGTGTGCATTATCTATCACTTGTGACAGATGCCTATACCCGACAAATTAAAGGTTATAAGTTATCAAGTGATATGCGGGCAGAGAATGTTGTACAAGCCTTACAAATGGCAATGAAGTCTATAAAAGATAGAGCAACAACCCTGATTCATCATTCAGATAGAGGTTCTCAATATTGATCTGAATTATATCAATCGGCACTACAGCATTACGGTATAAGTCCCTCGATGACAGATGGAGGAGACTGTTACCAAAATGCTTTAGCAGAGCGAATCAATGGCATACTCAAACAGGAGTTCTTAACTACACGATGTAAAACGATGGAGGAGTTAGACCATTTAATTTCGGAATCTATAGTGATTTATAATTGCTACAGACCGCATTTAAGTTTAAATATGATTACTCCTAATCAGATGTATGAGAAAGCGAAAACCGAGCTAATTGCTTAACTCGGTTTTAAATGAAATACTGTCAATCTATTTTAGGACGGGACAGGCGGAAGCGGTGTCCGTATAACACTAGTCTCAAGCAATCCAAACTAATATTAAAAATTTATATTTTACAAAAGTTTAATATTTTTAGCATCCTAACCAGTCTTGTCTCTTCCTGCCGTTTCTAGTATTTTATGAGGGGTAGGTTGTGGGGTAAATCAAGACATGCCAAAAAAATCTAAAGAGCTATCTGCGCTCAGTGTAGCAAAAATTAAAGCGACTGGACGACATTCTGTAGGAGGTGTTGATGGCCTTTGCTTAAATGTTGAAGGCAATTCCCGGGTCTGGATTTTGCGTGCTGTAGTAGGTAAACGCTTAGATAAAGATGGCAAGTTAAAATCTCATCGCCGTGATATCGGGATTGGTCCCTACCCTGAAGTTTCCTTAGCGGAAGCTCGTGCCAAGGCCTCTGAATTAAGACTACAAATACGAAGTGGCATTGATCCAATTGCATATAAGCAGGAACAGCTTGAAAAGCTGCATATCCAGCAGCTACGGAACAAAACATTCATGGAATGTGCAAAAATCGTTATTGCCAATAAAACTCGTGAGCTCAAAAATGAAAAGCATATTGGTCAATGGTCATCCACATTGGAAACTTATATCTATCCAACTTTAGGTGATCTTAGTATTAGTTCGATTACTAAAGTAGATATAGCAGAAGCTCTAAAATTCATCTGGATTGAGAAAAACGAAACAGCTAAACGCATTCGGGGTCGTATAGAGTCTATTTTCGATTATGCCAAGGCTATGGGATATTTTGAAGGTGACAACCCAGCCGCCTGGAAAGGTAATCTTGAGCCTATCTTAGGTAACTTAAAACAGGAATCACGCCCTCACCCATCCTTACCTTATGAACAAGTTACTGAGTTTATCCAGCACCTAAATCAGAAAAAAGGAATTTCACCGAAGGCACTAGAATTTACAATTTTAACTGCATGTCGTTCTGGCGAGGTTTTTGGAGCTAAATGGCAGGAAGTTGATCTTAAGAATAAAGTTTGGATCATTCCTAAAGAACGAATGAAAGCTGAAAAGGAACATCGTGTGCCTTTGTCTAAAGAAGCAATAAATTTACTTGAATCAATTCAAGATCATACTCAAGCTCAAGACTTTATCTTCCCTGCACCGCGTACTGGTGACATGCTTTCTGATATGTCATTGACTACACTGATCAAACGTATGCATGAGCAAAAATTTAAAAAAAATGGCTTAGGCTATATTGATCCAAAACAGAATCGAGTTATTACGACACATGGCTTTCGTTCTACATTCCGTGACTGGTCAGCTGATAAAACTGATTACCCACGTGAAGTATGCGAGCATGTACTGGCTCATAAACTGCCAGATGAAGTCGAAGCTGCTTATTTACGTGGGGCTTATCTTGAAAAAAGAAAAAGATTGATGAGCGATTGGGCAACATATATCATGCACAAATAGCCTGAAGCCATGTGGTACAGCTCAAAAAAGCTACGATCCCAATTACAAAAGCACTTAATATAAAAATAAGAGATAAAGGAATTTTATCTCTTATAAATCTGAATTTTAATTGCTCATCCATCCAACTAATTTGATGTTCCCAAAAGAATTTGTAATGAGCATACCAATTACTAAAAAGGATCTGCTTACTTATACATAAAGGGAAATATCTAGTTTCTATATCTTGTAACCTAGCTTGATAGACAGTGACATCTGAATTATCAGGTAAACATTTAACATCAAAATATAATGATTTCAATTCATTAAAAAGTTTCGTTAATTCTGTACCTGCATTTTCGTACCTATTTTTGTCTTTATCATAAAAACTAATATACAATCCACATATACCAATGATTACAAAAATAGCTGAGACTAATTTTGTTGAAAGCGCATCGATCACTAGTCCAAGAATACCAACAGCCGTGGATATAAATCCAATCCATCCTGGCATCTTCTCAATGAGATCATATGTTGCAAAATTTTTTTTTGCTCCAAATCCAACACTATATCCTGTTTCAGCAATATATTTTAAAAGCTCCGCTTTATTCATTTTTAATCCTCAATGGGCACATGAATACGGTCACGAGCAACTACTACACCATTCTGAATAATGTAACATTCAACTAAATGCTCACCATTGAAGCTCGAATATTCTTCAATGCTTTTATTTCCATTATCCCAAATAATTTGCCCACGAATACAGTTACGTCGTTTCGCCTCTTCACCTCTATTTAGAATTTTCCATTTAACTGAGTAGTTTTGTAAATTTGTTGGGGTCGTATTTTCCTCAATATAAAAACTTAAGCTACGACCATGATTTAACTTTTTCTTTCTACGTTTAAAACCTCTTAAGAAGGCAATAAACTCCCCATCTTGAGTTACTCTAGACTCAATTTTGAGTTTGTAGCGAATATCTACAGGATATTGATCCTCAATAAATTGTTCTGTATGTTCATAGCGCATATCTTCGATACGAATAGACATACTCGCTTTTTGACTTGGTGCTTTAGGAAAATTACGACCATAAATCATTCTCCATTTAGAATAAGCTTTATCATCCGTTCCCAGTGAAATCGCTTCTAAACAAAGATCATAAGCATCTTGTGCAGCATCTTGGAATTTAGCCTTAACTTTTACATCTTGATTACTACCTAAAGCCTGATAATGATCACGGTCAGGTTGATCTGCTAAAAATTTAAAAAAATCACGGCTTAACCAATCGTAATATAGATAACTCTTATCATCATATTCAGTTGTAGATTTCATAAAGTTATAAGCTAATGTATCAATGAGCAATCCTCCCATTGATATACCATGCTTATTTTTCCAAGCACGGGCCATTTTGCATAAACGACGTAAATTTCGATTTTTAGCATCATTCATGACTTTCATTTCGTCAATTTCAGCTTGTGGTTTTGTTATTTTCCAGCTTCCCCCATTATAAGTATCAGGATACTTATAAGATCCATCTTCCTGTTTAAAAACAGGTTGAACTTCAACATGAAAATTAGTGTATTGAACACATACGACTAAACGATCTACAAATACTGTAGTTCGAGGATAACGCTTCAAAATTGCATCTTTCGTATCTTTTAGAAGTTTTGATTGTCCGCCTTCCTTATATGTATCCCATTTAGAAAAAGGCATGATATACAACATATCAAGATCAGAAATACCCTTAATTGCAGTCCAACGCCCATAAGATCCTACTTGTAGACAGTGATCTGTTCTAGATTCTGTGTTACGGAACTCTTGATTTAAAGCCTTTGTGATCTCTTGATATCTACTTGAAATTTGATCTTCATTATCAACTTTGAGATTACTCAAAAAATCTTGGAACATTTGTGAAACGGACATAATTTATCCTTTTAATTCAAGATAATTATTAATATAGTTTCACTTTAGCATAACCTAATATGTTTAAAATATAACAGGCTAATTAATACGACAAATTATGACGTAGTACTGTAAATATATTTATTAAATGCTAGATATGGAAAAGTATTAGATTTAGTGATTCTCTTATGCTTATAAATTTAGATAAATCAATAAATATCATAATATTAAATATTTAGGAGGGAGTTAATCGAATGAATGAATTCTTAACAATTTTGGCACCACTTTCATCTTGGTTGGTCATGCTCCACTTAGGTGCTCAAACCATTAATCACTCTCTGTCACAGAAACAAAAAATCAGCTATCCTTTTTTATTATCTCAATATCTAATCCCTTTAAGTCTTATCTTTCTTTTTTCATATTTAGGTTTTCTCTCCGTTAATGAAAGTTTTGGTTTAACTGTCTGTATCCTTTCTGGTATTGGAACCTCGGCAGTACCTTGGGCACTTAGGGATGGAGCCTCAGCCAGTGCTGTAACTCATCGGCTGGCTTTATGCTCAACCTTTGCTTTAGTCACCCTACCATTAGCCCTATTCTTTTATTTCAATGCAGAACAAACCCAATACCATGTGCTATTTATGTTCTGTATCTTAATCGGAACATTGTGGATGCCTTGGTATCTTGGCAAGCTATTGGCGAAACATTCTTACCTTACAGCTAACGCATTGAATCTGCTTGGTAAACTTGCCACATTTTCTGTAGTTGCACTTATCTTAATCATCGCATGTAAAGAGTTACCTAAACTTCCAGATCATCCGTGGCTTGTTTTTGTTTGCCTTATTATTGTCACAGCTCAGGTTATCAGTGGTGTAATCACGGAAGCATCAAGTGGTCTTGCCACTACGACACTGATTAAAAATTTAACTCTTGCTACGCTAGTCATTATTATCAACAAGCAAACGCTTGATTCTTTAACATCAGTTGCCGCTTTCGGTGCAATTATGTATTTAGGCGTTTACCCCACACTCGCTTTAAGTAAACGAATCCGAAATAGAGAAACACTGGCGTAACACTATAAGTAGCTAAATAAAAAAACAATATAGAAAAGCTAACTCCACCCATGAGAGGTGGAGTTAGCTTGATTTATTTCAGTGAATGTATTGATTATTCTTGATTGTCTAAATACTTTTCAGCAGCCATACAGCCTGAGCCTGCCGAGGTAATTGCTTGACGATAAATGCTATCAGCAACGTCACCCGCAGCAAATACACCTGCCACAGAGGTTGCTGTTGCATTTCCTGAAGTGCCACTTTGTACTTGAATGTAGCCATCACGTAGGTTAAGTTGACCGTCAAAAATACCTGTATTGGGTTTATGACCAATAGCAACAAATAAGCCCTGAACTTCAACGTCTTGTATGCTTTCGTCCAAAGTTGACTTCAACCGAACTGAAGTAACACCAGTATTATCACCTAAGACTTCATCAACTTGATTGTTCCAAAGAATACTAATTTTGCCTTCTTTTTCTTTGGCAAAAAGATGATCTTGTAGAATTTTCTCTGAACGTAAACTGTCTCTACGGTGAACTAAGGTAACATGTTCAGCAATATTAGAAAGATAAAGTGCTTCTTCAACTGCGGTGTTACCACCACCCACGACCATGACTTTTTGGTTCTTATAAAAGAAACCATCACAAGTTGCACATGCACTGACACCTTGACCCATGAATTTAGCCTCTGATTCAAGACCCAAGTATTGTGCTGTCGCACCTGTAGCAATAATCAGTGCATCACAAGTGAATTCTTCCATGTCGCCTTTAAGCACAAATGGACGGACACTTAGATCAACTTCATTGATGTGATCATACACAATCTCTGTGCCAAAGCGTTCAGCATGGACTTGCATCCGCTCCATAAGTACAGGACCAGTTAAACCTTCTGAGTCACCCGGCCAGTTATCTACCTCAGTGGTCGTTGTTAATTGACCACCAAGTTGTATACCCGCAATTAATGTGGGTTTTAAGTTTGCGCGTGCTGCATATACAGCAGCACTATAACCCGCAGGTCCTGAACCTAAGATCACTAATTTAGAATGTCTCTTTTGCATTTCTAATCACCTAAAGTTTATAAGCTACGTTGATTGACACGCTTAGATAATTCTTCTGCCGACTCTTTTCGCTCTGAATAACGATCTGTGAGGTACTGACTTTGCCCACGAGTGAGCAAGGTGAACTTATATAGTTCTTCCATTACATCGACAATTCGATTATAGAAGGATGAAGGTTTCATCCTTCCATCTTCTTCAAACTCTAAAAAAGCTTTTGGAATAGATGATTGGTTAGGAATAGTGATCATGCGCATCCAACGGCCTAAAATACGCATCTGGTTTAAGCTGTTAAATGACTGCGAACCGCCACTAACCTGCATCAATGCTAAAGTCTTGCCTTGCGTTGCACGAATTGCACCACCTGCTAATGGTATCCAATCAATTTGTGATTTAAAAATCGAACTCATTGAGCCATGACGTTCAGGTGAGCACCACACCATTCCTTCAGCCCAAGCGAGTAAATCATGCAACTCTTTCACCTTTGGATGCTCAGTGTCCGCATCTTCAGGTAAGGGCAAACCTTTAGGATGAAAGATTTTTACTTCTGCACCAAACTGCTCCAAGATACGTCCTGCTTCCATTACTGCCAATCGGCTGTATGAACGCTCACGATTAGAACCATACAGCAGCAAAATACGAGGTGGATGATCCAACTCCTTTGCCTGTACTTTTTCTAAAGTAGGTTGATCGAGAAGATTCATATCTACATTCGGGAGAGTCATAGAAATTACACCTCTTCTTTAAAAAACTTTTTTCTGAGCCATAAAGACACGCTAACTAAAGCAATCAATACTGGCACTTCAACCAATGGACCAATCACTGTGGTAAATGCCACAGGTGAAGCTAAACCAAAGGTTGCAATCGCTACAGCCAGCGCTAACTCAAAGTTATTCCCAGCAGCAGTAAACGAAATTGCTGTTGTTTTAGGATAGTCATTCCCCATCCATTTGCTCATAAAGAAGCTAATGAAGAACATCACGATAAAGTAAATTGTCAATGGAATGGCAATACGCAAGACATCTAGTGGCAAGCTCACTACATCGTTCCCTTTGAGGCTAAACATCGCCACAATCGTGAACAATAAAGCTAACAAACTCAGTGGACTGATCTTAGGTAAGAAGACATTTTGATACCAATCAAGACCTTTGGCTTTCACTAGAGTGAATCGCGTAATAAAGCCAAGGAAAAATGGAATTCCCAAATACACTAATACCGCATGGGTAATCGTCCAGAAATCGACATTAATCACTTGCCCTGCAACACCAAAATATGGCGGTAAGAAAGTCAGAAATAACCACGCATACGTACTAAAAAATAAAATTTGGAAGATACTATTAAATGCTACCAATGCAGCTACATATTGGTTATCACCGCAGGCTAAACCATTCCACACCAAGACCATTGCAATACAGCGAGCTAACCCAATCAGGATTAGGCCTGTCATATATTCTGGATAGCTATGCAAAAAAATAATGGCTAATGCAAACATTAGTACTGGTGCTATCACCCAGTTCTGTACCAAAGACAAAGTTAAGGTTTTTTTGTCTTTAAACACTTGTGGTAGGGCTGCATAATCCACTTTGGCTAACGGTGGATACATCATCAAAATCAAACCAATCGCAATTGGAATATTGACAGAATCCACACTCATTTTATCCAAAGCGACGGAGGCTTGCGGAAAGAACACACCTATCGCAATCCCCAATGCCATGGCGATAAAAATCCATAGAGTGAGGTTACGATCTAGAAAAGATAATCTTTGTTGAGCCATGATGTTCTCATTCAATATGCGAAATTTGATTGATTGCTGCAATCAAATCTGGGCGAGACATATGAGTTGTATCTAGTGCCAATAAAGCGTCTAAGCGGCGGTTGATATGATCAACAGTAACTTGGAATGCTTTTAATTTTTCTTCTTTCGGCAAATCTAAATGTGAAGGATCAGCCAAGCCCCAATGTGCCTTAATCGCTACACCTAAATAAAGTGGGCACGCTTCTTGAGCTGCTGAATCGCAAACAGTAATCACGACGTCAGGTTGATATTGTTCGCAGTCATCAATGGTTTTGCTCCACAAACCATCTGTTGAGAGACCAAGATTTTCTAAAGTTTCTATGGTCAATGGATGTACTTGCCCGGATGGCTTACTTCCTGCACTGTATGCTTTCCACCCTTCAGGCGCACGACTGTTAAAAAGAACTTCTGACAGGATGCTACGGCAACTATTTCCAGTACACAAAAAAAGAAATTTCATATTCTATTACTCACAATAGCTATTTATTTGGATATTTTGCGAATCTTTATTTACTATGGTTTGACTGCTTACCAAAAGATTCAGAACGTCATGGCACCACGTTGGTAACTGCGGATTAATGCTGTAATACACCCATTGGCTTTGTCTTCTATCCTGTAAGAGACCAGAAGAACGCAATAACGCTAAATGCCTAGAAATCTTTGGCTGACTCAGTTGTAACTTTTCAGTCAAATCACAAACACATAATTCTTTATTCTCAGCGACTAAAGTCACGATATTGAGTCGAGTTTCATCTGATAAGCATTTAAAAAAATTAACTTGATCCATTCTTAATTCCTATTCACTTATTTGGATATACGGATAATCATATACAAAAAGTAAAATTTTTAATTCACTCGTTGACCATTTTCATCAATCACTTTTTCACCATCCTCTTTCGTAAAGGCACCCTTCTGAGGTAATGGTAGAATATCTAAGACAACTTCTGAGGGACGGCTTAAGCGAGTGCCTAATTCAGTAACAACAAATGGTCGATTAATCAATATTGGATGATCAAGCATAAAACCAAGTAACTGCTCATCACTTAAATCACTACGATCAAGGTCTAAATCCCGATATGGATCTACATTCTGGCGAATGGCCTCTCTTACTGTTAATTTTGCATCCTGAATCAATTTAACTAATTCGTCATGACTAGGTGGTGTAATGAGATATTCAATCACAGTTGGCTCAATCCCTGTATTACGGATCAAAGCCAAAGTATTGCGAGATGTCCCACAAGCAGGGTTGTGATAAATCTTCACATTTGATGAAGTTGCCATTGAGTTAAGCTCTTTTAATAATTTATAATATCTTTATATTCGAATTACCATATATATGCAACACCATATGTTTTGTTTTTTATTAGAGAATAAGGCTCTTTTGAAAAGAACCTCATTACTATCAAAATTCTATCTACTAAATCCTCCTATTTTTTTAACTTAGCAGCTACGACTGTGTATGTTTCTCCCTCAGCCTTTAATTCAAAATCAACTTTTTGCCCTACTGCAAGCCCATTCAATAATGCAGGATCAGCAACTTTAAAGCCCATGGTCATCGCAGGCCATTTAATCGCAGGAATTGCCTCATGATCGAGTGTCAAAATATTTTCTTTCGTATCAATAGCCGTAATCACTCCAACTGCTTGAGTTGTCGTTGCTGTAGATGATTCTTTACTCATCTGCTCCATAGGCGCTTCCGCTTTCTTTTGCTCTGACGCCTCATTTTTACTACATGCACTTAACGCAGTAACAGTGCCAACAAGAGCGACAATTTTAATAAATTTAAACATAATAAAACCTCTTTGAACGAAATAAGAAAACTATCAAGATTTTGATAGTTTTCTTTTGATTAAAAGTTGATATGCAGCGGGAATAACAAACATTGATAAAAGTGGAGCTGAAATCATGCCCCCAACCATAGGTAAAGCAATACGACTCATCAATTCAGAGCCCGTTCCAGTTCCTAATAGGATAGGAATCAAACCCGCCAGAATGACAGCTACAGTCATCGCTTTAGGGCGAACCCGTAGTACTGCCCCTGTACGAAGGGCATCATTGAGTTGCTGCTCAGTTAAAGATGATAAATTTTGTTGAGCATGTTCTATCGCCTGCTTTAAATAAAACAACATCACCACTCCAAACTCTGCGGCAACACCGGCAAGTGCAATAAAGCCTACTGCAATGGCAATTGAGAAATTATAATCACTGAAATACATTGCCCAAATACCACCAATTAAAGCGAATGGTAGAGTCAGCATAATCAGAGCAGCATCTTGTACTTGTCTAAAAATCAGATACAGCAATAGAAAAATGATCATCAAAGTGATTGGTATTACTACCTTTAGGCGAGCATTTGCTCTTTCCATAAATTCAAATTGACCTGAATAACTAATACTCATACCCGCAGAGCGTTTCACTTGTTGGTCAATAGACTGTTTCAAATCCCGAACAACGGAGGCTAAATCACGTCCTTGTACATCAACATAGACCCAACCACTTGGACGAGCATTCTCACTTTTTAGCATCGGAGGACCATCTGTGATTTGAATGTTGGCAACACTACTCAAAACAATTTGCTGACCTGATTGAGTCAGA
The DNA here is from genome assembly GCF_003323815.1 of Acinetobacter haemolyticus. Taxonomy (NCBI): domain Bacteria; kingdom Pseudomonadati; phylum Pseudomonadota; class Gammaproteobacteria; order Moraxellales; family Moraxellaceae; genus Acinetobacter; species Acinetobacter haemolyticus. The sequence continues at coordinate 979,034 of NZ_CP030880.1, read as the reverse complement.
ATTGGTAAATTTCTTAATGCCTCAAGTGAATCTCGAATTTCTCGCGGATAACGTACATTAATGGGATACCTTGCTAACCCTTCAACAGTTTCACCAATATTTTCCCCACCAATTGCTGATGACACAATTTGCTGTACATCGGCGATATTGAGACCATAGCGTGCAGCTTCCATTCGATTAATATCGATATCAACATATCGCCCACCAGTGAGTCGTTCAGCTAAAGCTGAGCTAACACTGGGCACTTTTTTGGCAACCTGTTCAATTTGTTGTGCTACCCGATCAATATCTTGCAAATCATTTGCTGAAATCTTGATCCCGATTGGGCTTTTAACCCCAGTCGCCAACATATCAATTCTGTTACGAATAGGCGGCACCCAGATATTTGTTAAACCCGGTACTTGAACAGCTTTATCCAGTTCTTTTATCAACTTATCTGGTGTCATACCTGAACGCCATTCAGATCGTGGTTTAAACTGAATCGTGGTTTCAAACATTTCTAAAGGTGCAGGATCTGTAGCCGACTCTGCTCTCCCAGCTTTACCAAATACAGTGGCAACCTCTGGAACAGTTTTAATCATTCGATCAGTCTGTTGAAGTAATTCAGAAGCTTTTGCTGCGGACAATCCCGGTAAAGCTGAAGGCATATACAGTAAATCACCTTCATCCATATTAGGCAGGAACTCTCCGCCTAATTGCGTTAAAGGAAAAAGACTGATAAGAAAAATGAGTAACGCACCTAATAACGTTGTCTTTGGATAAGCTAAGACTTTATCTAACATAGGACGGTATATTTTGATGAGAAAACGGTTTAATGGATTCCGTTGTTCAGATGGTAACTTCCCGCGAATCCAGTATCCCATCAAAACTGGAATCAATGTAATAGATAGCCCCGCAGCAGCAGCCATGGCATAAGTTTTAGTAAATGCCAATGGAGAGAACAATCGTCCTTCTTGTGCTTGCAAAGTAAAAATGGGAATAAAGGATAAAGTAATGATGAGTAAACAGAAAAATAAAGCAGGCCCAACCTCACTGGCAGAACGAGTAATGATGTCCCAACGCTCTTGTATTTCTAAAACTCGATCAGGATGTTCATGTTGCCAAGCTTCGATATGCTTATGTGCGTTTTCGACCATAACCACAGATGCATCAACCATAGCACCAATCGCGATTGCAATCCCACCCAATGACATGATATTGGCATTTAGTCCCTGATAATACATCAATAAAAAGGCTGACAAGATTCCCAAAGGCAAAGAAACAATCGCAACCATTGCTGAACGTAAATGCCAGAGGAATAGCCCACAAACCAAAGCCACTACAATAAACTCTTCAATTAATTTATGGCTGAGATTCTCTACCGCCCGATCAATCAATTGACTGCGGTCATACACAGGAACAACTTGTACACCTTTCGGTAGACTTTGTTGTAATTCAGCAAGTTTTTCTTTTACAGCAGTAATGGTTTCACGTGCATTTTTACCAGCACGTAAAATCACAACACCTCCAACAGTTTCCCCTTGTCCATTGAGTTCAGTAATTCCACGACGCATTTCAGGACCGAATTGAATCGTTGCAACATCTCCAAGAGTGATTGGAACACCTAAATCGTTTGTACGTAACGGAATCTGCCGAAAATCTTCTAATGTTTTTAAATAACCTGAAGCTCTCACCATATATTCAGTTTCAGCCATTTCTAGGACTGAACCGCCAGTTTCCTGATTTGCCTTTTGAATTGCTTCAATTATGCTTCGCTGAGATATACCGAATGCTGCCATTTTGGTTGGGTCTAAAACAACTTGATATTGTTTAACCATCCCCCCAATTGTGGCGACCTCAGCCACATTTGGTACTGTCTTCAGTTCATACTTCAAAAACCAATCTTGTATGCTTCGCAGTTGTGAGAGATCATGTTGTCCTGTTGGATCAACCAAAGCATATTCGTAGATCCAACCAACACCTGTAGCATCTGGTCCTAATGAAGATTTTACATTTGCAGGCATTCTTTCTTGTATTTGATTGAGATATTCCAATACACGAGAACGTGCCCAATAAAGATCAGTATGTTCATCAAAAATGACATAAACAAACGAATCACCAAAAAAAGAATAGCCCCGAACAGCTTTAACACCGGGTACTGATAACATGGTCGTTGTTAAAGGATAAGTCACCTGATTTTCAACAATTTGTGGTGCTTGACCGGGAAAATTAGTTCGCACAATCACTTGTACATCAGACAGATCTGGCAAAGCATCAACCGGAGTATTATTGACAGCCCAAGTTCCCCAAACGGCAAGAACTACAGCAGCTAATAAGACAAATACTCGATTTGCAATTGAAAAACGAATAATACGGGCGATCATAATGGTTCTCCCGTTTAGTTCTGCATAGATGTCATAGACATCTTGGAAATGTCAGAAATAACATAAGCATCCCCAACACGTGTAAAACTAAAACTGACCTGCTCGCCTTGCTGAATTTGGGTAAATGGTTGTACTGGTTGTTTAAAGCTCATGGTCATAGCCCCCCAACCCAATTCAGCAATTGCCTGATGTGAAATGGTAATGTCTTGAGCTGTAACTTTTTCCACTTTACCAATGCCTTGGTATATTGATGCCTTAGTCACTTGAGATGATGTAATCGATTGTCCAGTGTTCAACTTATCCAGTACACCCTGTAAATTGGCCTCAGAATCAATTAGGAATTGTCCCGAAATCACGATTTTCTGACCAGCGTTCAAACCCTGTAGAATTGCTATTTTATTTCCGTCACTCTGTCCTAACTGTACAACAACAGGTTCGAAACGCCCTTTTTCATGTGCGACAATAATAATATTACGAGTACCTGTACGTATAACAGCTTGCTCTGGCACAACTAAACTGCTTTGAGGATTGTTGGAAAATTTGACAGAAGCAAACATTCCGGGCTTGAGTTGTCCCTCTCTATTGGGTAACTCAATACGAACTTTTATGGTTCTGCTTGTAGTATCTAATGTCGGTAAAATATCAATGACTTTGCCAGACACTTTTTGAGGGTACGCAGCAAAAGTTGCTTCGATTTTATCTCCTCGCTTTATCCCAGCAATTTGCGTTTCAGGCACTGCTGCTTCTAACCAAATTGGATTAACGCCTTTAATGATGGCAAGTGTTTGCCCCATAGCTAAAGCCATTCCACTACGAACTTCTAGTGAGTCAATGAATCCACTCAAAGGAGCACTCAAAGTCATATTAGACTGTACTTGATGTGTCCGTTCGACTTGATGGATCACATTTGGTGGGATTCCTAGAAGCTGTAGGCGTTGTCGACTTGCTTGAATAAGAGAACGGTCTCCTATTTTGAGTACGGCCAAAAACTCAGTCTGTTCCCCAGTCCATTCAGGGATGGAAATATCAGCAATCGGACTCCCTTGAGTAACTATATCCCCGACTGCATAACCATAGACACGTTGGACAAAACCGCTTGCCCGTGTTTGCAGAATTGCCACCTGTCGCTCATTCGCTTGTAATATGCCATTGGTTAACAAGGTATTGCCCATTACAGCCTGTTCGACTGTGGCATAACGGATGGCTAGATTTTGTTGAAGAGCTGGATCAATCTTTACTCCTGCACTATCAGTTATTCCAGAAGTACTTTCATCCGCATACTTAGGGACTAATTGCATATCCATAAAAGGGGATTTCCCCGGCTTATCAAAATGCTGTTCTGGTTTCATTGGATCGTACCAGTACAACACATTAGCAGTTGCCTGATCACTTACAGTTTGCTTTTTATCATTTTGATGCGCATACCAATATCCAACCCCACTACCGACTCCCAAGCTGCCCACAATCAAGCCAGCAATTACAAATGCCAATTTATTTTTTAACATTATCTTGACTCCTCAGCATGGTTTAAGGTGGGTTCTACAAAAGAAAAATAGAGCTGGGCTTTGATAATTGCTTGCTGTTGTTGTAAATCGATGAGACGTAATCGCTGATTTAGTAATGCTTGTCGTGTCTCAATGACATCTGACAAATTGGCTTTACCAGCCTGATAACTTGCTAACTGTAAAGTTACTTTTTCTTTAGCCAAAGGAAGTGTACTTTGAATGGTACGTTGGATTTGTCTTTCAAGAGCTTTTAAATCCGATAGCCCCTCATCTAACATGGTGAGATGGTCGCGGTATTTTATCTCCTGATCTGCTGTAATCCGATTTTGTTCAGCTAATGCTGCCTGAATGAGCGGACCACTACGTTTTTTAGAAAATATTGGTAGTTCTGTTGTCAGTTGTACACCAATCATATCTCCAAATTCAGGAGCACGATGCTGATAGGCAAGCTCAATACCCCAGTCTGGTTTTTGAAGGGCTTGGGCTTGCTTAAGCTTTGCTTCAACAGTTTGCTTTTCTGCTTGGAATGCTTTTAGTTCAGGGTGTTGATGCAGATGATGATATAAACGTGATGTATCAAAATTAATTATAGGTTCTTGGGTAGGCAAACTTTCTATTTCAGTTGTACCACTAGAATCCTCACTGATTAATCGGTGTAATTCTAGTTTTGCCTTGTTTATATCTCGAAGCAAATCATCTTTTTGATCAAGTAAAACAGTTTTGTCCAGCCTAGGGGAAATTGTATTAGCAACCATGGTTCGACCAGACGCAACCTGTGTTTGTGTAATCTGGGATAGCAATCCATTTTCTGAAAGAAGGTCATCATATAACGCCAGTTTACGCTCAAGATAAAAACGCTTAAGCCATGCCGATGCTACTTTTTGACGTAACTCAATTCGCAGAATTTCTGTTTGAGCATTTGCTGAACCCAATTCAGCTTTTGCTAATTCAACTTCAGCTAATCTTTTGGCACGATTTGGAAAATCTTGCATGATGCCAATCTTTTGCATCGTCATCCCCTCTTGTGTGACAGACCATGCCGCATCACCTGATACAGGGTAATTATCGAGGCCCACAAATAGTTTAGGATTGGGCAAAATACCTGAAGCTGAAACTATATTCTCAGCACCTTCAATCTGAGCACTATTAGCTCTTAGAGCAGGCGCATATCGCTCAGCAAGCTTCAATGCTGTATCCAAAGTCAGTGGCTGGGCATAAGCATGTCCATAACTCAAGAAAAAACAGATCGTCGCAATCGAGCATCCACCCCATTTTAGGGACAGCTTTCCTTTATTAAAGTTCATATTTTTAGCTCTAAAATGATGTACACGCGCACGTGCAGAACACCCATAGAAAACTCTATGAATGATGAAGATCCATCAAATCAGTTAGAGCGTGGGGGTTTCCATAAATTGGAAAGATCAGATGAGATGAAATTTTGATTTAATGGAGAAAAAGTAGACTGTTCCGCAGGTAAAGAAATCATCGACTGCAAAACATCCAGCGCTGTAGATGTATATGCAATTTTAGAAAATGACATAATACAATCTTGCTTAGACATACATGATGGATCATGTAATTGCTTCTTAATCTTTACCTCAGCTTTCATACAATCCATGTGCATAGCACTTGCTTTTTCATGATCTTCAGAATTCATCATTTGCATGGATTGTGTATCTTGAGATGACATTAAACATGGGCTATGTACAGATGCAGCTGCTGCTGCCGATCCTACAATTAGGATAGCAAAAGATAAAAACAGCGATAAGCATGTCCTTAACAAGTGCATAACATCAAGACCAAAATTTAACCTTTTTAGTTTTACAGATTATCCTGTAAATAACAATCCTATAATTAATTAAACTAATTCTTTAAACAGCGGTTGTTGGTTTATATCAACAACCGCCTTCTAAATTAAAACCGACTTATAACTTGATAAGTTATAAAGGAAAATAAATAAGCCAATGAAAAGAGATAAACAGCCATTACGACTGGTTGTTTCCAACTCCCTGTTTCTCTTCGAATGGTCGCTAGTGTTGCTAAACAATGCGGGGCAAAGATAAACCAAACTAACAATGACATACCTGTCGCTAGCCCCCATCCATCCGAACCAGATATTTGAGATAATAAAGTCTGGGTAACTGCATCTTCATCACCAGACATTGCATAGATCACCCCTAACGCAGCAATAATCACTTCACGAGCTGCCATTGCAGGAATCAAAGCAATACAAATTTCCCAAGTAAATCCAATCGGAGCAAATATTGGATGGATTAGATGCCCTAACTGTCCAGCAATACTATAATTGATTGGTGGCATTGTTGGATTATCAGGTGGTAAAGGGAACGTTACCAAGAACCATAATAAAATAGAAAGTGCGACAATAATTCCACCAACTCTTTTTAAGAATATAGTTGCTCTATCATAAAGCCCCAAAGCTACATTTCGAACATCTGGAATACGGTATGTAGGTAATTCAAAAATGAAAATACTTTCAGTTTTATCTTTTCTGACTAATTTCAGGAATAAAGAAACCAATAAAGCGGATACGATTCCTGACATGTAAAGCCCGAACAAAACTAGACCTTGTAAACTGAGCCAACCATAAACCAACTTATTTGGAATGAATGCAGCGATCAGCAAAGCATATACAGGTAATCGTGCAGAACAAGTCATTAAAGGTGCAATCATAATCGTTGCTAAACGATCTCTTTCAGAGCTAATACTTCTAGTCGCCATGACTCCGGGAATTGCACAAGCAAAGCTCGAAAGTAGTGGAATAAATGAACGCCCACTTAAACCAGCTTTAGACATCAGCTTATCTAACAAAAAAGCAGCTCTAGGTAAGTATCCCGATTCTTCTAAAATTAAAATAAAGAAAAATAAGATCAGAATTTGAGGCATATACGCGAGTACACTACCAGCACCTGCAATTACACCATCAACGACCAAACTTCTTAAAAGTGGATGAGTAATCAGAGGTCCTATCGCCCCACCAAACCATGAAATCGAATCCTCAACAAAGGAAATTAACGGTTGAGCCCAAATAAAGACAGCCTGAAACATTACAAACATGGTAAAGGTCAATATTAATAATCCAAAAACTGGATGTAAGAATATTTTGTCCAAGAAAGCCGTTCGTTTATCACCATTATCATTTTTCAAGATGACTTGTTTTGTAATATATTTGATTTGGTCAAAGTGACTCAGATCAGAATGATAAGGGGCAACAAACAAATTCTTTTGATCCAATTGGGTCAATAGCCCCTGAATGCCTTTTGTTTTTACAGCTACTGACTCAACAACAGGAATACCTAAAAGCTGAGATAGCTTCGTTGTATCAATTGAAATCCCACGCTTTCTAACCTCATCCATCATGTTAAGAACAAGTAACATTGGTCTGTTTAAAGCCCTGACTTCAAGTACAAGACTTAAATGAAGATGAAGATTCGTAGCATCGACAACACATACAAAAATATCAGGTATGACTTCGCCTTTTAATTCACCAAAGCATACTGCTCTAGTTACCTCCTCATCTAAACTGCTCGGTTTTAAACTATAAGTCCCAGGCAAATCCAATACTCGAACGGTATCACCAGATGGCAGTTTAAAAAATCCCTCTTTCCGTTCTACCGTTACCCCAGCATAATTTGCAACTTTTTGACGAGTCCCTGTGAGGGTGTTAAAAAGTGATGTTTTACCGCAATTAGGATTACCAACAAGTGCAATATTTTTAGTTTCCATTGGTAATCTCTACAAAAATTCGTTCTGCTTCATTTTTTCTTAAGGCGAAACGTGAGGTTTCGATTTGAACTAACACAGGATCACCACCAAAAAGCCCTTTCGCAAGCACTTGTAAGGATTCACCTACTCTAAAGCCCAGCAGTTCTAAACGCTCCAGAACAGGATCATTTTTATCTTGATACTGTTCACCCTTTTTAAGATCAATGATTTTTACAGTCTGGTCTTGCTTTACTTGAAATAAATTCATTGTCAGCACCCTATTTCAACGCCAAAATTTTTCGAGCGCCATTCAGTACAAACAGTGAAACAAGAATACCAATAATCAAATCTGGGTAAGCTGAACCAGTCCATGCGACCAGTACACCTGCCAAAATTACTCCCATATTAACGATTACATCATTTGCAGTGAATATCCAACTTGCTTTCATATGGGCACCTCCATTTTTATGCCCTGTTAGTAAGTAAAGGCAGGCAACATTTGCAATGAGTGCACATAAAGCAATAATAATCATTATGCTGGATTCAGGTTCACTACCTAGAATAAAACGCCTAATCACGTCAACAATAACAACAAGAGCCAATGATAATTGAATCCATCCTGCAAAATGAGCTGCTTTTAATTGGTATTTAGCTGCCTTTCCAACTGCGTAAAGTGCTATACCGTAAACGGCAGCATCTGCAAACATATCAAGAGAATCCGCAATAAGTCCCGTCGATGCTGCAATGATGCCACTTATGAACTCAATAAAAAAAAGAACACCATTAATCGCTAGTAATAATTTTAGGACTTTCGCCTGCTTAGTCGGATCTGGCGTTTCAGGCAATTCTCCAGTAGCTTTTACTGTTTCCACAAGCTTTGCACCAAAACCGAGTGCTTCAAGTTTTGTAGTAATTTCACCAATCCCATTTGTATGGAAAACGACCAACTGCCTTTGTGCTAAATCAAAGGATAAACCTTTAACTTCATGTAAGGGAGAAAGAGCCATTCTTACCATTTGCTCTTCTGCCGAACAATCCATCTTCGGAATCAGGAAAGTACTGGCTTCTTGTGCATGCTCTTTATTTTCATAAACTTCAGTTTTATTTAATTTTGCTCCAAATCCAAGAGCTTCAAGTTTTGCAGTGATTTCATTACTTTCACCATTATGCAGAACTTTTAGGTTTCGGTTCGGTAAATCAAAAACCAACCTCTTAACGTCTACCAATGAAGATAAAGTCATCCGAACCATTTGTTCCTCTGCGGAGCAATCCATTCTGGGGATGTTATAGTCACTGATGAAAGTCGCTGTATCTTCACTCCCCCTAATCTTTTCAGGTGAAGTTATCGAATCTGAACCACAGCATGAATTCGACTGCTTACTACCGCATGAATCTTTTTCATCAGGGTTAGGTTCTTGCTGTACCTCATTATCGCAACAAGAACTTTCACTTTCTTCTGTAGCTAAATCTTTAATTTTACAAGAATCTGTTTTTGATTCATTTTGTTTTTGCTTAGTGTCTTCACAAGAACTTTCTTGATTACAACCGCAACCACTCATTGATGTGCCTATAGTCATATCTTCACGTATTGCATATTAAAATCCCTATAGCTACTATAGAGTCAATAGATTAGGTGACTTGAAATGAACTTAAAAATTGGTGAATTATCCCAGCTATCTGGTTGCCCTGTTGTTACAATACGGTTTTATGAAAAAGAAGCTTTATTACTAGCCCCTAATCGTTCGGAAGCTAATTATCGACTTTATAACAAGGACCACTTAGAGCGGCTTCTATTTATTCTTAATTGCCGAACTTTGAATATGAGCTTGGACGAAATTAAAATTTTATTAGCATACAAAGACAAACCTTGTGGAAACTGTAATTCTATTAACATCTTAGTTGATAAACATATTCATCAATTAGAACAAAATATCCAAAAACAGATTCAGCTTAAGCAACAACTTTCTGATTTAAGAAGTAAATGCTCTGGTTTTTTGGAAATTAACTCTTGTAAAGTACTTGAAGGGTTATCCGTAAGTTTAAAATAATTAAGATTAGACCTCTTGCGTAAGTGCTATTTTCAATGATTTTAGAATTGATCAAACTTAATAAAATCAATACTTACATCTGATTATTTTTTGACTTTTGCAAGAGGTCTAATGAACAATGGAATATCACCATTATTCATTCTTAATGAAATATTTAGAAAACTAATTCAATCCCTGCCCCATATAACCACCCCTTTTCAGAATCCGTAGCTTTTTGAAAAGTTGTTAATTTCTGTCCTTTTTCATATTGATAAGCGACATCAACAAATGGTCTTATACGCTTATTAATCTCGTAACGAGTTTTTATACCTGTCTTTAATTCAGACAAACCTGACTTTGTAGCAAAATCAGAACTATCATTAAGCACAATATCTGCTGCAATATATGGCTGAGTAATTAGCTTTTGAGTGAGTAATAGATCTCGATCAAACTCAAAACTGGCTCCCCAAAAATTATTTTCACCACCATAAAGGTAAGCTTTTGTCTCAAAGAAATAAGGAGCAAGACCTAATAGTCCAATAACGCCATCAATGCGATTACTATTACGGTTATTTTTGTCCTCACTATACCTTACCCCTGCTTGTACATCCCAAAATGGTGCAACATTTCTACTGTAAAGAGCTGAGACATCATATTTGGGATCACTACTCTCCGCTTTATTCATATTAGCTTCAACAAACATTCGATTTTCATCTGTTCCAATCAATGCTTCGAAACTCGAACCTAAGCTGCCCTTACCATCTTTATCAACTATCCACCCATTGGAAAATTTAGTTGTTTGATAGATTTGCCCACCATGCTCGTTCAAATGTTTATTATGATTTTGGCTAAAAGCTAAAGTTTCAAGCTCTTTGCTGTTTAAAGACTTTTGATCAGTATTACGTTCAACATAGCCTAATCCACCTGATTCTCTTAAAAGCACATTCATACTTGACATACTCTTATTTAGATTTTCAGTCGAATTATCATTCGCAAATGCCATACCTGCTAAACCAAATAAAGCAACAGATAAAATTGTTTTTGAATATAACTGTTTAGTGATGTGCATGTTGATTCACTCCCTCATGGTTAGTTTGGGGTTTGGCAACGATACTTTTCGTATCATCATCATTGCTATCTACATTTGCCACAATGAGTTTGTTCATCATTCCAGCTGCCATGTGATATAACAAATGGCAGTGGATAGCCCATTCACCCAATTCATCAGCAGTAAGTAAAGTTGTAACTGTTTTCCCCGGTGGCACAATGATCGTGTGTTTATTTGGCATATTACTTGGATCTTGACCATTTTCAAGCTGCATAAACATACCGTGCAAGTGCATTGGGTGAGCCATCATACTGTCATTCACAAATTTCAAGCGTATACGTTCCCCATATTTCACTTTGAATGGTTTTGTTTCATTAAACTTCTTACCATTAATTGTCCAAATATAGCGCTCCATATTCCCACCAAGACGGATTTCCATTTCACGTTCAGGGGCACGAGTATCTGGTTGAGGATTTAGAGATTGTAAGTCACTATACTGGAGTGCTTTTTGACCAACGGGTGTTGAAGCATTCGCCCAACCATATACAACATCACCATTCTTTTCTTGTGTAGATGCATTAGATGTAGTCATTTGCATGGTATGGTTCATATCTGACATAGATTGATCATTAGAACTACCTGTCATAGATGACATATCGTGATCCATGCCTTTCATTGAAGACATGTCATGGTTCATACCTGACATAGATTGATCATTAGAACTACCTGTCATAGATGACATATCGTGATCCATACCTTTCATTGAAGACATGTCATGATCCATATCCATTCCAGACATTGGCTGATCTTTTGAGCCACCTGTCATAGCCGACATATCGTGATTCATGCCCGCCATAGAAGACATATCATGCCCCATCCCCATATCTTCCATAGTTAATAAAGAACGGGGACGTGACTTCGGCATTTTGATTTGATTTATTGGAGGAGTATTTTCATCATGTAATGAACCAACTGAAAAACCACTCCTATCAATTGATTCTGCTTCAATTTGATAATTTGATTGTTTGGGTTCTACAATAACATCATACGTTTCAGCCGTTCCTATTCTGAATTCATCAACCGGAATAGGTTTCACTGGTTGCCCATCTGCACTGACTACCGTCATTTTCAAGTTAGGGATTCTGACGTCAAAGAATGACATTGCTGAGGCATTAATAAACCGAAGACGTACTTTTTCACCCGTCTTAAAATTACCAGTCCAATTTTGTTCTGGAGTCTTACCATTCATCAAAAAAGTATATTTTGTCACATCAGACATATCAGTCTTGAGCATTCGCATCTGGTTCCACATCGAACGGTCTTGCCATGTTGCTTTTAAACCATCTTTTTTAATTTGTTTAAAAACATCAAAAACAGTTTCACGACGGTTCTGATAATAGTCAGCTTCTTTCTTTAGATTATTCATGATTTTATCACTAGTTGAATCATGAAAATCCGAGAGCAATACAACATAATCCTTATCTGTTTTCTCAGCTACAGTTAAAGGTGTCCTATTTTTTGGGTAAATGACTAACGGACCATACAAGCCCTCTTGCTCTTGACCTTTACTATGCGAATGATACCAATAGGTACCATTTTGGCGAACCTTAAACTTATATTCATAGGTCTTATTAGGGGCAATACCATCAAACTGATTGAATCCAGGTACACCATCCATAATGCCAGGTAAAATCAAACCATGCCAATGAATCGAAGAATCTTGGTTTTTTAACTTGTTATGAACACGAATAACAGCATCATCACCTTCCTCAAATTCAAGAAGAGGTGCAACAAATTTTCCGTTGACCGTAATTCGTTTTAAAGGCTTACCTGTGATATTCACCGTTTGCTCAGCGATTGTTAAATCATATTCTTTAACCGCTGCCATAACCCAAGTCGACGAAAATAAACCGACTCCTATTAAAAGGACATGCGTTAATTTTTTAGACATTTATTTCACCTATCTAATATAAAGATGGGGAGCTCAAGCAAACCAATTATTCGCTTTAATCTCCCAATCTTTCATGTATCGTATTTGTTATTTATTTGATGTATTTGACATGTTCATCTTTGAGTGGTCCATGTTCATCATATTTGAATGATCCATATTACCCATTTTAGACTGATCCATATTCATCATCTTAGAGTGATCCATCTGAGCCATATTGCCATGCTCATGCTGACTATGATCCTGTTGGGTTTTCTCATCATTCTTCATATTACAAGGTTTTTGACATTTCTCTTGCGTCTTTGAATCAGCTTTAATTTCAGACACAACATTAGTTCCTTGTTTTGCATCTGCTGCCCAAGACTGAGTTCCTACAATTAAAGTACCAATACATACAAGAGTAGTTAAGCTACGACGTAATAGTATTTTCATTTTTTGCTCCAAAAATTAACTTTATGTATATACCTTAAATGCTTCCACTGAACATCTATGTGACATGAAAATGACATTTTTGTAATCTACATCGCATCATGTATTTATAACGTTATTATAATCTTAATAAGTGATATTGGATTTTATAAATGAGAATCTTATTAGTTGAAGATGAACAAAAAACAGGCGACTACCTTAAACAAGGTCTATCTGAAGCTGGATATATTACAGATTGGGTTACGGATGGTTTATCGGGTAAACATCAAGCTCTGTCTGAAGAGTATGATCTGATTATTTTGGACGTTATGTTACCAAAATTAGATGGCTGGAATATCATTTATGATATTCGCAAAAATGGAAAAACAATGCCTATTCTATTTCTTTCTGCTCGTGATCAAATTGAAGACCGAGTTAAAGGCTTAGAATTAGGTGCCGATGATTACCTCGTCAAGCCTTTTGCATTTGCTGAACTGCTTGCCAGAATAAAAAGTTTACTCCGCCGTGGGCAGCAAAAAGAAGATAGCAATATTATTACGATTGCCGATCTTGAACTTGATCTTCGCAAACGCCGCGTCACTCGCGCTGGGCAACGTATCGACCTAACAGCCAAAGAGTTTGCATTGATGGAATTATTCATGCGTAGACGCGGTGAAATTCTACCCCGTGCTCTGATTGCCTCTCAGATATGGGATATGAATTTCGATAGTGATACCAATGTAGTAGAAGTCGCCATTAAACGTTTAAGAAGTAAAATTGACAGTCATTTTAGCCCTAAACTGATACAGAACATCCGTGGAATGGGCTATGTTCTAGAGGTAGAAGATGACTCATAAACTGTTTAATGCGATCAGCTTCCGTATTGCAATTATCTTCTCTTTTTCTACTATCATTATCTTAATGATTATGGGGTTGGTCATTCATCAGCTTGTAATGCATCATTTCGAAACTCAGGATCGGACACAACTAGAAGGCAAAATTCAGTTGGTAGAAAATCTACTCGAACAGAATCCAGCCAACTCACATGAACTAAATATATATTTAAAGGATGCCCTAGTTGGTCATCATGATTTGATTGTTCAGATAGAACGTCCAACTGGTCAAGTTATTTTTAGCTCAGCACCAACCGTTATTCAAGCTAAAACCTTGGTCAAATCTAAACATACCCCATGGGTAGAATGGGAAATTAAAAATAAAACATATCGTGGCTTAGCTTATAAAAAATCTTTTGATAGAAATAGTAGCATTCCATCAGCTCTCATTATTGTTGGAATCGATACCTCTGAGCATCTACATTTCTTAAATGATTTTAGACGTCAGTTATTATATATCGGTGTTGTAGGCACAATTGGTTTAATGTTCTTAGGGTGGTTCGCCGCATGGCGAGGGCTTCGTCCAGTCCAACAAATGGCAAAAGTCGCTGAGGGAATTTCAGCTCAACATCTTTCTGAGCGATTAGAGGTCAATAATACACCAACAGAGCTTAAATCTTTAGCCATAGCGTTTAACGATATGTTAGATCGACTAGAAACGGCTGTAGAAAAACTCTCAGATTTTTCATCTGACCTTGCCCATGAAATCAGAACACCTATTAACAATTTAATGACTCAAACCCAAGTGTGTTTATCTCGTAACCGAGATATTCATACGTATCAGGAAGTTCTCTTTTCTAATCTAGAAGAATTTGAACGTTTGGCTCGGATGGTTTCGGATATGTTATTTCTTGCAAAGGCTGAGCACGGCTTACATTTACCAAACTTACAACAGGTTGATTTAGTAAAAGAAATCTCTACATTATTTGATTTTTATGATGCTATCGCTGCTGAAAAGGGAATGTCACTAAAACAGAGTGGTTCAGGTAGTATAAAAGGTGATCCTTTAATGCTACGCCGCGCTTTGAGTAACTTGTTATCGAATGCAATTAAATATGGCAAATCAGATTCGGTCATCAAAATCACATGCCAACAAAACTTTGATACAACAACATTCATCATTGAAAATGAAAGCTCCCCACTATCATCAGAACAACTTAATCGGTTATTCGATCGTTTTTATCGAACAGATGTATCTAGACAGAGAGTTGAAGAAGGAACTGGCCTTGGTTTAGCAATTACTAAATCTATTCTTGATGTGCATGGAGCTTCCATTCAAGCGACTTATAACGAGGGATATATTTCTTTTAAAATTATCTTTAAAAATTAGTGACATCTCGGTTATTAAGCACTCATTCTAATGATGCTTACCACTCATTAACTTACGCTAATGAGTGGTAAGTCGTGATTATTTTTGATGGCGTAATCGTAAGGCATTACCAATTACAGATGCTGAGCTTAGGCTCATTGCTAATGCAGCAATCATAGGCGAGAGTAACCAACCAGTAAATGGATACAGTACGCCAGCAGCCAAAGGGATACCTAATCCATTATAGAGGAAAGCAAACATCAAGTTTTGTTTCATATTTTTAACAGTTGCCTCTGATAAAGAACGAGCAACTTCAATACCACGTAAATCACCTTTTACTAATGTAACTTGGGCACTATTCATTGCTACATCAGTACCCGTACCCATTGCGATTCCAATATCAGCTTGAGCCAAGGCTGGTGCATCATTAATTCCATCACCAGCCATAGCAACAATTCTCCCTTCTTTTTGCAATTTTTTGACTAAATCTAATTTATCAACAGGTTTAACCTCACCATAAACTTCACTAATTCCTAGTTTAGCCCCAACTGATTTTGCTGTAGTTAGCCCATCACCTGTTGCCATTATGATTCTTAAACCGGCGTCTTCCAACGATAAAAGGGCCTCTGGAGTACTTGCTTTAATTGGATCCGAAACTGCTAGAAAACCTACCAACTTTCCATCAACTGCCAAATACATAACACTGGCACCTTCAGCTCTTAATACCTCTGCTTGTGGAATAAGAGTGTTAACAGATATCCCTAATTGCTTCATCAATGCCGTATTGCCTAGTGCTAATTTTTGTCCGTTTATCTCTCCATTAACACCAATGCCTGAACCTGATTCAAATGAAGTCGGTTTGCTTAAAGTAAGATTTCGCTCACGGGCGGCACGCACAATTGCATTTGCTAAAGGATGCTCACTGCCCTGATCTAAACTCGCAGCTAAACGGAGGATTTCATTCTTTTCATATCCTGAAGTGGCTACTACTTTATTGAATGATGGTTGTCCTTCTGTCAAAGTTCCTGTTTTATCAATAATCAATGTATCAATTTTACGTAGATTCTCTATTGCGGAAGCGTCTCGAAAAAGTACTCCATTTGATGCACCTCGCCCTGTTGCTACCATAATTGACATTGGCGTAGCTAATCCCAAAGCACATGGGCATGCGATGATTAAAACAGCTACTGCATTGATTAATCCATAAACCCAACTAGGTTCAGGTCCGAATAGCCCCCACCCCAAAAAAGTTAGAACAGCAATGCCAATAACCCCCATAACAAATCGTCCTGCAACATGATCCGCCATCCGCTGCATAGGTGCTTTTGAACGTTGAGCCTGAGCAACCATTTGCACGATTTGAGAAAGTACGGTTGATGATCCAACTTTTTCTGATCGCATCACCAATGAACCATTCATATTCATTGTTGCACCAATGACTTGATCACCCACACGTTTTGTAATAGGCACAGGTTCACCAGTTAACATAGACTCATCTACAGAGCTTGAACCTTCTGTAATTATTCCATCAACAGGAACCTTTTCACCCGGGCGTATCCGTAATAAATCGCCTACGTGTACATGAGATAGCGGAATATCTTCTTCTATACCATCAACACTGATTTTTCTTGCTGTTTTAGGTGCTAACCCAAGTAGGGATTTAATTGCCGCTGAAGTTTGGGAACGTGCTTTTAACTCTAGCACTTGACCTAACAATGTGAGAGAAATAATCGCTGCGGTCGCCTCAAAATACACAGCAACACGCCCCATAGATACAAATGAGTCTGGAAATACTTGAGGTGCTATTGTTCCAACAAGGCTGTATATAAAAGCAGCTCCTGTACCAATTCCAATCAAGGTCCACATATTTGGACTCCGATTAAGGATTGACTGCCAACATCTCACAAAAAATGGCATTCCTGCCCACAGAACAATTGGTAAAGTCAGTACCAGTTCAATCCAGCTTTGCACCTTCATTTCAAACCAATTCAACTGATGTCCAAACATTGCTAAGAAAACCACAATAATGGTTAGCGGTAAGGTCCACCAAAATCTATGCTTAAAATTCTTGAGTTCTGGGTTTTCATCAGCGTCATCTAAGTCAGGAAGTAAAGGCTCTAACGACATGCCACAGATCGGACAGTTTCCCGCATGGTTCTGTCTAATTTCAGGATGCATTGGACAAGTGTATATAGTGAAGACATTAACAGGTTGATTAACTTCATTTGAATCCTCACCATCCCTCTTTTGTGGTTCTTTTAACGTAACTGCATTCTCAACTTTAGTAATATAAAAATGGGGATCACTTTTAAACTTTATGTGGCATTTTTCACTACAAAAGTAAAAAGTTCTATTTTTAACTTCTTCAGAAAAGTTGGATGCTTCTGTAACGGCCATACCACAGACAGGGTCAGTAAGTCTGTTATTGAGTACTTTGTTTTCATGATGGTGATAGTCCATAAAAACCTCCTTCATATTTAATTTTTTAAATTAATAATTTCATTAAGATGGAAATAGACTCCCTCTTATTAGTTTGTTTAATGATCATTGTTTTATTTAAAGTCAGTGTATCACTTGTGGTTTTTTAATTTTTAAAATGACAAAAATGTAATTTTGATGTCATCGGGATGTTTCTCTCATCCTTTAATAATAAGCATGAGAAAGGTGATGACCAAGCAACCAATTGATACATTTCATTTGGTCATTACTGAGCCCAAGATTAGTTTAAAGAGGATGAAGTAATGAAAATTTTCCAAAATAAAATGTCAGCTCTACGTAACACTCTCGTAGGTGCAACACTAATTGTTGCTGCTTCAAGTGCATTTGCACACGTGAAACTTGAAAGTGCAATTCCTGCGATCAATGCTTCTGTAGCAAGTCAACCAAAAAACATAACACTCAATTTTGGTGAAGAAGTCATGTTAATGAATGTTAAGTTACTCGATGCCCAACGTAAGGACATCCCTTTGAACTACCAAGTAACTCATGATATGAAAAAATCATTTGACGTAGCGGTTCCTAAACTAAAAAAAGGAAAATATACGGTGGTTTGGACCACAATGGGTACCGATGGTCATAACATGAATGGTGAATATAATTTCACTATTAAATCGGCAAAATAACAATGAGTGAAAATAGTCAACATGCCAGCAGCTTGCTGGCATGTTGCTATAATAAAGGGAGAAAAATATGATTCCTGAGACTTGGATATATGCAACATGGTTGGTTAAAGTCATTTTATATTTAGGGATTGCATTTGTTATTGGCGGTGCTTTCTGCTATTTCTTACTTGGACGTTATGTTGAAATCAAGGAGACTATTCTAAAATACATAACTATTGGTGCAGGTTTAGGCCTTTTTTCAAGTGTTCTCGGCTTCTTCATTCTTATAGGAAGTTTTGCCAACACTGGCCTTTCAGGTATGTGGGATAGCAACTATATAAATATACTAGTCAATACTCCTACTGGACATGTCTATATCATTCGATCAATCAGTTTTACACTTTTACTCATATTTATGATAGTCAAACTTAGCAAAGGGACGATTGATATTTCCAAAACTGAAGGAGCAATCTTTACCATACTGCTCACACCAATTGTTTTAAGTTTTTCACAACTCGGACACGTCACGAATTTACCATTATTCGCTCAAGCTTTATTATCAATACATGTACTTGTAATGTCCTTATGGATGGGATCGCTTTATCCATTATGGAAAACAAGCAAAAAAATTAATGGCTTACCACTTAAAGAACGTATGCATCTATTTGGGCAAATAGCAGCCTTTATTGTAGGAATACTCATCGCTTGTGGTCTTAGTATTGCTTTATTACTCTTTAAAGATTTTAATACTCTAATCAATACACCTTATGGGCATGGATTTATTATTAAAATATTATTTGTCCTAAGTATTTTATTGTTAGCAGCCTTTAACAAATGGTATTTCACACCTCGCTTACAAGACCCGAAATTTGCGAAACAATTGGGCTATGCCATTATATTTGAAATGTCATTAGGTCTATCAATTCTTTTAGCCACTGGTTATATCACCACTGTAGTCGGTATTGAGTAAAAAAAGGATCGCGCTATGACTTCATGGATGAAGTACAATTTATTATTTCTCATGTTTTTTAATACAATATCTTGGGCTGAACCTAGTACTTCAAAAACGATTCGCTCCTTAGATGATACTGAATTACGTAATATTACTGATCATAACCATGGCGATACCAAAGCTGATGGGAATAAAGATAACCATCATTCCAAAGATAAACAACTGCGTAATGAGGATAGTAGACAACAAAAAGTTATAAATGGATTAATGTTACAAGAGCCTAGCGCACTACCATCCTCCAAATAAACGACACTTAGGTAATATTAATTCAATAAGTGGTTCTAGTTTTCTGAATAAAAAATTATGTAACAATAATACTATTGGAGGCTAAGAGCCTCCAATAGTATTTAGTTCAAAGCCTGCACACTCTGCTGCAAGCCTTTCTGAATATCCTGCACATGAGTCAAATCATGCGTTTGTTGATGTTGCTCTGTTTTAGACTCATCACTGTAAAACTCCTCAACCACATCCAAACCCTCTTCTCCACCCACCTCAAAGCTAGCATTACCATAACCTTGCCGTGCCACATGATCTAAAGCCTCCTGATAGAACCCTGCTGCTTTGCTCTGCTCATCCATCTGTTTGGCTGAACTAATCGCATCTTTCAGGTTTGTGCCATCACGTAAAGTCAGATCCACATAATAGATCGGGGTACGGTAACTTTGTGTGGTGCTTTTACCTCGCAAGGTCAATTGCAATGGCAAACAAGAAAGTAAGTCACCCGATGCTGCGTGATAGTAACGAAGTCGTGCTGCCAAGGTGCGGATACTATTAAAACCTGTGGTTCTAAAGATGAATGTGCCAAACTCATCCGATTCATCTAAATTGACGTAAAGTCTGCCATAAGGCTTGCATAATCCACCCTGTGCCAATGGACATAAATCAGGCGATGGACAGGGATGTTGTTCAATGCCGTTTTGACCGAGTCGCTGACAAGTTTCGCCATTGCCTGAACAAATTAATCGTCCTGTTTGGCGGTCAAATAGGCTGTACTCGGCTCTTAAGTTGAGATCGGGATCATTGAAGATCATACGGACTGGAATACTTCTCAGCTTTTGGTTTTGATTCGGTGCTTTGGCACGTAGTTGCTCATCCAGTGGATGTTTAACCCATCCATCCTTGTTCTGGATTTGACTGGTAATGGTAAATTGGTCATCTTTTTCAGGGAGTCGTTTACCATTCTTTTCGACGATCTTGCCGATACTGATACGACCTAAAATGGGTGGTGTGATTGCGAGACCTTTAATCATAGTGATTTCCTTTCAATAAAAACTGCGCATAAAAAATCCCATACCTGTTGGGGTATGGGATCGGTTGGTTTTGGTGTTGGTTGATTTGATACGTTTATTGAAGAAATAAATGCTGGATATGCGTTTCTGCCTTATCCACCATTCGGGTAAATCTGAAAGCGCCGTGTCCCTACTTTGGTTTGTGGAAACTGCTGTAGGTATTCAGGATGCTGTTTTAGTAAGGATTTACTGTCTAGGCTGATTGAGTCTTGTGATTTCTTCCACGTCACCGACCCACCTGTAAATACAGCTCGCTCTGCTTCTTTCATCATCATTTGTAGTTGATGCTTCAGTTCATCAAAATACTGCTGGTGTTGTTCAACCTTATGTCTCTCTTCAAGCAACTGGTTAAATAGATAGTTGGCTTGTTCATTTTGAGTGAGGTCTTCTACTGTTAGTGGGATCTGCTCTGGGTAAAGTTGTTGCAGGGCTTTGGCTGCTGAATCTGAGGCATCTACACTTGGCGGAATACCTGTTTCTACACATTGCCAGAAGTGACGTTCCGCATTAATGATGTGCTGAATCACGGTTTCATTGCGAGTCACCTTATAGATTTTGGTTTCATGTCCACAGATCAAGGCACAGATATGTGCTGCCTGTTTGCCTGTCACCGCAAGTTGATGTTGGACTTGGCAGAGGACATACAGTGGGACGCCATCCCGCCATAGTTTTGAGCCATATTCCCCCACTGTTTTACACTCGAGAATCTGTACTTCGACATTTCCCACCACGGCATAATCCAAATTGGCGAGCATAAAATGCTTGTCTTCATCGGGGTGTTGTAAGACTGCATTGACCCTACGGACTTTGTGGTTGGTGTGCATGCTGTAGTATTCAGCCACCAAAGGTTCGAGTTGTTTACCCCAATACAACGGTGCATAGCCTGCGCTTTCATCCTCGATATTTTGTTGCATGCGTCCTGTCTTGATCATCCACAGTTCCAACATCGACATATACGGATTCAGTCCACAGGCTGTTGCTGCATCACTACTGCCAATGCCCTGCTTTCTGACTTCTAGCCATTGTTGGTAGTTCATCTGTTTGGTGTTGGCAAGTCGTTTGGCAGTGAGTGCTTTGGTTTTGCGTGGCTGTTTGTTCGGTCGGTTTCGTTTGGTTCGAGTTCCTATCTCAATCTGCTGATTAGGTTGGTTTAAGTTAGGGAAATAAGGCTGTAATGGTGGATGATTTAAGGTATTTTGAATTTGAGTATGACTATTCATTCGAAATATTCCTGTATGAGTAAAATCGTAAAAGCTGAATTTCGGGCATAAAAAAAGCCACATCTGGAAATGTGGCAAAGGGTGCTGCTGTGCTTGTACGGTATTACCGTATGCTTAGGCTAAATAGATGAGCTTAAATAAAACTGAATGAATGGTATGGCTTTTATTAACCCACCATTCTTAATGCCTGTTCCAGTCCTCGTTGCTTGATTGCTGCACCAGCACCAAACCAAGCTGAATCGAGTCGATGGTCAGTACTCATTGCTCGACGTTCATGATCGGTGAATTCGGTAATGGCGCACAGTAAACCATAAGCTGTGTCTTTGGCTGAACTGAGTTCTGCACCTCGCCCATGTCCGTTAAACATGGTCATGACTTTCGACATCGCACGTCCATTCGGTTCGGTTTTATTGTCTGCTTTGCTTACTGAGGTGATACCTTGATTTGGCATGGCTGCATTTCGATAGAACTGGACAATGCTTTCATCTTGTTCGGCAATACTCAGGTTGGTGTTGTTAAATACCGCATCAAAGTAGGCTGCTGCTTCCTGCTGAGTTACCTTACGCTGACTCAGTTGTTTCATTTCATACATGTGCTCATCCCATGCACGAACTGAAATACCCAACTGTTGTTTAACTTTCTCAGCATCGAAACGAGTGCTGTGTGGGACTTTAACCACACCTGCATTGCTTTGTTGACCACGTAGAGCGATTGCCAAGGTGTTATTACACACCACACGGATACTGGTGAACTGTGCAGTGGTTGCTAGTGTGCCATCACAAGCTGTAGCTAAAAGAATATAGCCATTGCTGACATCCTTACCCTTGAGTGCTGAACTTTGTCCTGTCTTAGCCAGTGCCCAGAATTTCTTACCTCCTTTAAGTACCCCTGCGGTTTCCAGTTCAAAGCCTGATTGTTCAGTCAGATCTTTGTAGAAGTGTAGGATTTCCATCGGTTGCACTTCCTGAAAGCGTTGACTCACCACAGATAAAGGTTCGTGCGTGTCTGAGCGATACAACACTCGTTGCTCTTGATAAGGCAAGATCAGGTTTTGTTGTTTGTGGTTTTCAGCCATATAACTGACATCGGAGGATTCAATCCGCCAATCCATGCCTGCCTGCTTTGCCCAGACCTCAATCGGTTGGTTTGGGGTAAGTTGATTGCCCAAGCCATGCCAAGGGCTTTGTCCTACAAATGCCATGCTTTCAACTAAATGTGCCATAGAAATAATTCCTCTATAAAAGTGAAGTTGTTTAAAAAATAAAATTGAGTGAAGTCAGGTTGTATAAATCGACGATTAGGTAATGAAGCTTAAGCAGCTACAGCAAAGTCCTGTCCGCATTGCAGACAGAGGTAATGTTGAGCGGATTTATAATGGCGATAGAAATAATGCTGACTGACTATGATCAGTGTTCCACCGACCACCACCCCAATCAGCCCACCGATATAAGGAGGGATACCTGCTTCTTTTGCCAGTTTGATACCCAGTGCAGCCATCGCAGGCGGGGAAAAGGCGTCTAGGATTTTTTCAAAATACTGTGGACCATTCGGCTGGGACTTGCTAAGAATCACCTGTTCAGAATGGCAATAAGGACAATGTACGGTACTCATCACGAAAGTCCTGTCAGTGGAGATGAATATTGATTTTGATGCCCGAATCTTGAGATTTGCAGGCATAAAAAAACCATGCCCGTATTGGGCATGGTCTGTGTCTTTGTAGTGTGTTGGTTCAGTCTATACTTTGGTTTGAGCCTGCTTATTTAAAGCTATAACTTGCTGCGCCTTGATCAGTCTCAATATCAACCTTCACCACAGCATCGTAGGAACATCGCAAGTAAAGCTGTAGGGATTGTCCAATCTGGAAATAGGCAGGTAGCTTGATTGGATCATTGTATCGACCTGTGTAACTACAGCGTCCATTGTTTACATCGACTTTATTTAGTGTGATCGGTTCAGAATCCAGTGAACGTAAGGTTAGAATCACATAGGTACGGTCATACAATCCCCCTTGACTGTATTCAGTATTAAGGTTGACTTCCATGCGATCGGGGTTAAAACCTGAACCACATCCAGTCAATATCAGTGGTAGGGCAATTAGTGTAGGTAGTATCAATTTCATTAATCGTTTCACAATTATTTTTCCTGTATTCGGTTTACCTTCTTGAATGTTAAAACAGCATCAAGTCAGCTTGTGTCTTGGTTGGGTGTTGGGTCTTCACAGGGGTAATATGTATCTGAAATTTCTTTATTCTGATTAAGTATTCCCTGCTATAAATGCTGGGAATTGGGCAAGAATGCTTGTAGCAGTTGCTTGATCAACATTTAAAGCGGTACTGATCTGAAAGAAATGGTTCCGTGCTGTTTCAATTTCAAAGTTCCTTTTTCCCATCAACACCAGCACTTCTTCAAGCAGGCTGTGACATAGTTGGGGTGGTAGGCTGTTTTGAATCGCAGTGACTTCATCAAGGAGGTCAAAAAAATCAAACTGCTGATCTTGTTGCATCAAGCGTTCTAGAAATGCCTGATCCTGTGGATTGACAAATTCACGGTCGAATAACTGTTGCATCAACGCCCTCACCTGATTGCTCCACTCACCTCGCCACCCAAGTAATAAATAGGCGTACAGTTTGATGATCGGTTGTAGGTTTGCGATCGTTGTGGTGTGGCTTTGTTGAGATTGTTGCCGTGTAGATGCAGATGACAATGAATCAGTCTGGGTTTTATGAAGTACACAATATTGGTTTAGGAAATCTGCCAGTAGCCGTAGCCCTGCCTTTTCAGGCTGAGCTAAGGTCACTTTAACGGTGCCATTGATCACTAACTGTTTACTGAGCATTCCCATTGAGTAACCCACCGAAGTGATTGCTTTCATTGGATAGGTATTTGCATTGGCAAAAGCTTCCTTGAAATAGATACCTTGTGTGGTGAGACACAATCCATTCTTGCCATGACCAAATATGGTTTCGTCCACCAAGATCAATACCTGTTCAGGTTTGGTTTGGGGAGGTAGATAGCTCATTGCTCCCAGAATCTTGTTCATGGGAATCTGCGGTGCAAGGAAAATAGCGGGATCAGCCTGTAATAGATCCAGTTGCGGAAACTGTTGTTTAAATTGATTAAAGTCCATCATGATTTTTTCACTCTTGAGCAAGTTAAGGCTTTAATCAAAAAATAAATTTCAGTAATTGGAACGGCCACATCAGGGCACGACCGAATAGATAGGCTGCAATTGGACCACTGTCCTCAATACGCCATAACAGACTGAACCAATACAACACCGCGATACTGAGGTAAGGGATTACAAATTCTTTTTTCATGTTGGGTTATTCTCTGAATTTTTGTGATCATGCTTAGTTCGATGCAAGCAATTGCCAACCTGTTTCTGAGTCATAAGGACGTAAATGTACGACCTCATCTTTGAGGAAGGATTGCTTATATTCATCATCAAAGCGTTCAACCGTGATCTGACAGCGATAGAGATCGTATTTGGAACTTGTCCCTTCTTGACCTGCAAACAGATTCCCGACCTGACATTGCTGTAACTTGATCTGTATCACTGAGGCATCTTGAGCATGTAAGAGTTGAAGCACCGCATCTGCTTTGGGAAGTTCAGTTGGCATGTCCTTGCTGCCACATCCATAGAGGCTGCCAAGGAACAACAGACCACACAGAAATTGGATGTTTAGAACGGACTTATTTTTAAAGAGCTCTAACATTTACAGTGCCCCCTCGATATCACTTGCCCCAGCATTGAGGCTGAGTTGTGTGATTTCTTCTTCAGTTGGTGGTCGAACTTCGAGTTCAGGCTCAGCTTGTTGCTGTTCAGGATTACGGTATTGTTTGAGACCAAATTGCAATGGCAGCTTTTGGTTGAGTGGATATAGCTGTTCAGCATTGAGATTCTTATTTGACTCATCTGCATTTACTGGACGAATGCTCAAATACAGTCGTGATGGATTAATAGTGGCTAGACGTAGGTAGCGATCATCATTGTTATTGTGCTGATACAGGATGGCTTGTTCTAAAACCAATTGCCCTTGCTGCATACTCAAGATAAAACCGAGATAATTCCGCTTGTCTCGTTCATCACGTAGATTGCCTAGGATTATTTCAGCATCTTTGGGTGATGCACTAAATACTAGATTGAGCTTGGATACAGTCGAATCGTAGTAGCCCGCAGCATTGGTACTGGATGCCTGTATATGCATCACCTGTCGATCCGCATCATACTGAGCTGAATCCTGATTGGATGGACTAAGCACATTGATGGGGATTGGATAAGCCAAATAATTTAAGGCATCTTCCAATCGTCCAAGGTCAACATTGAGATTGGCTGTGGTTTTTTTTAAAGTGCCTTGTTCTGCCTGAATCCGTTGCTGATATTGCTCAGTCGTTTCAAACTCACCTTTGCTCTCTCCTGCAACTGGAGTCTTCAACATTCGGGCATGATTAATCACCAAATCGTTGGCACTGGCAAATAAGTCATTGTTTGGAAATTCCAGTAAAGATTGTTGACTTGTTTTTTCTACCCCCAACACTAAGATTTGATTTGGCTTAAGTTGCAGTTTGTCTCGGAATTGTAGCAGTGCAGATCGATTGCCTGATTGGCTATGCAGATAGTCACGAAAGCCTGAGACATCGGCTTCGGGCAGTTGTTGTTGATTTATAAATGGTTGTAATGCTTTGGCTTCGACCAGAACAGGTCGATGTGTTGGTTCAAGTCGTTGGCTGAGTGCTGCATTTTCGTCAGGGCGTAAAACTTCAGTGGAAGCATTTTTATTTCCACAGCCGATCAGTAAAAATGATCCGAGCACACAGACAAACAGAGGATGCACATCCTTCATTTGTTTACCCCAGATAAAATTATTGTTTTATGTATGCTGTTATTGGTCTAGTGAAGACAAAACCACACACAGCACTGGGGGATAGAGAAGAATGGGAAATTAAGAATTTGTAGACGCATGGGCGACTCCTTTGGGTATAAAGAAGTTTCACCACATCACTGTCAAATAATGGTGGCGAAACGAAAAGGGGTTGACAGACTGATACCCAAAAAGATCAGCACATCCGAAGATGTCCCCTCCACGTTCCGCCGCAGAGGGGACACGCAAGGTCGCCCACAAAAAAGAAGAACTTTTTCGTGTGCTTTGGGTAAACGGTCTGTCAAAACCGACTGACGATGTAGGTCAGCATCGAAAGGATAGCCCCCACTCTGTCTGCCGTCAAGCCAACTATATTAAATAAAATTCTATATTTATTAAAAATTAAACATATAAATTAAGATTAAAGAAGACCTTCAAATAAAAAGTTTTTGCTTTAGCAAAGATCAAACTTAAATATGGATTTTAAAATTCATTGACCCCTTTTTTTAAATAGTCATAAAAATTCTATCAACTGGACTTTAAGAAAAAAAATCATGTATCTTATTACCATCTAGATGATATATTTATCGAATAAATTTTTGTTATTAAGCAGATCTTCTGCTAAAGAACCTCGCTTAAAAGTTATCACTTTAATGAGTTTTTTACTATTTAGGAGTAAAAGTAACCAAACACAAGCTTATCAGACTAAATTTTAAAAATCATTTTAAATTCAATACGAAACTGTTAAGTCTGTGCTCTAGAAAGTGGCAAGTCCGTTATTGTTCCTATAGGGTTTCTTATAATTTTTATATAGTGCGTTCCATTAAGGAGTAAAGGTATGACTTCTGAAAATAATTTTGTGCCCTCACAAGCTGAGCTTATTAAAATAATAGAAAGTTACGTGATCTTCAATATCACTAATTCCTTTACCTCTCCTCATCGTTTCAATCCAAAAATCTATAAAGCAATAGATGAAATAACGCTTAAAGCAGCTATCTATCAATTACACGATGCAGGTGATTTCAGAGAACCCGAAGAACAAAGAATTAAAAGATTAGATAATAAACCTATTCTGATTCGTTCTGCTGAAGAATCAATGAGTGGATTTAATGATCAATATGAGAAAGACTTGTCTCATTATAAACCTACTCATTATCATGAAGTACTTACATCCATTCGTCATTTTTGGAATGCATTTGAATTAAAAAATGAAAAGAAAACCAACATTTTTTTCAATGAAACTCTTTCAATTTATGCTAAGCATTCTGATTGCAATAATCCAAAAATTTTTATAGAAAATATTATTTTATTGATCAAAGAGTGGATTGATGAAAATACATTGCAAGATCTTCTGCAGCAGATACATTCATCAGATATAAAAAACCTACCAAAATCAAAAATTTTATTGACTTCGCTGGATACCAAAAGAATAGAAAAGTTGATCAATTTAATAAATAAAAAAAACTTGTTAGATGCTGAAAAAATAGAAATTTTGAGAAATCTTCTAGTTATATATTATAAAATTCAAGTAAGACATGCTAGAGCCTCTACTGAGCAAAATATCAACAGAATATATAAACAGCCTTTTTTCACATTTGTTGAAAATTTCTTAAAAACCCACAAAAAAAAATATATAAATATCGAAAGCTTGTTCTTAGCTCTTAATCAACATGTGCATCAAACCTTAATAGATTCCCTTGAAGCTGAATTATACAAGTTGAAACTTGCTAACACTTTTATTTATATAAACAAAAATGTTTTTAAAATTCGTAATCCAATAAATAAGATTGCCCCACTACCTGAACATTTTAGTGGAGACATCTCAACATTTAATTCATTCACAACTTATCATGATCGCCTAGTCCTACAAGATTTACTTAAATATCAAAGTGATCAATATGAATGTCTCGTTGAAAGGATAAAAATACTAACTAAAGAAAAAAAATCCTTTGAAAATGAAAAAATGGCCGATAGCCAGCACTGGCTGAAAGAAAGACCAGACTTAATGGAAAAGCTGATAGAAAAATTTATCATAAAATCAATTGATTGAAAAAAATAAGGTATAAATTAAAAATTCCCCCGTCAACCAAATTGTCAGTGTTAAGCTTTTATTATTCTAGTACCTACCGCAGCCAAAGCGGTTTATTAACCACATTAAACGTAGGTAGGTTCCATGAATACTTTATTAACACAGCATCAAATGATCAGACGTCTAGAGCTTGAACAGCTCACTGGTCTTTCACGATCATCAATCTATGATCGCCTTAATCCTAAGTCTGACCGCTATGATTCATCTTTTCCCAAACAAATAAAACTTGGACACTCTACTCGCTGGAGATTGAGTGAAGTTCTTGAATGGATAGAATCCAAAGCCGCCTTACGAAATCAACATAAATCGGTGAGCTAACTCTGTGTTTTAACACTTCCAAAATCTCGCGCTGTTCCGCAGCTTTTGGGCTTTAGCTTAACAATGATCTCGTGATACTGAATAAAGGTCTTATATCATTTATGTTTAAATAATATTTAATATATTGATTAAATACACCAAACAATAATCAACTTATGTGTTGGTTATCGATTAATACCTATTCAGTTACTCACTGATTGGTAGATGCAATGTGTACTTGATCTTACCGTACCCCTGCTCTCTAATCCGTCATACGTCATCAAACATACTCCTTTGTGGACACTGCCTAAAACAGTGTCCTTAGGAAAAGCTATGCCTAATTTCTGTGCTGATCATGCGCCTCTCCTATAGAGGAACATACGATGAGTATTAAACGTAACCCCAAAGTCAAACTGAATCAAATTCAACCCGCTCATGAGCCTTTAGCTCATCTAGCCTTATTCAATCAAATCAAAGAGGAACAGCAACTCGTCACTTATAGTGATGATGCTCAACAGGCACTCATCCAATGTCATCCTGATTATTGGACTGGGCAAATCATCAAAGCCGTTGAAATAGTTTTTAAATGGCAAAATCATGAGGACAATGTGATTAGTATCAGAGAGCATCGCCTATCTCCTCACAAAGTTGTCCACCGCTTGGAATGCGACCAAGAGACTCAAATACTTCTCAGGCATTTAAGTGACCTTATGTATTATGTTTTGCCTACTTTTTTGATTGGCGGTGTTGAATGGTCTGCCTTTGAGTCAGCCCACAGCCAACTCACATCTGAAGAAATTGAAGTCATTCATCTAGGTGGAAAATCCATACATCCCGAAGATCAAAGTGGCTTAGAGTGCTACGTAAAACTCGTAAACCAATTTGCTCATTCAATTCGTCGATATATGAGCAATCCCATAATCAAACGTAAGCTTCGAGATCGTGCAGCAAACTGTCAAAAAAATAAAAGTCGGTGTATTGAGCTTACTAAATCGATATTTGATAATTTCTCTAAAGTCCTTGTGGTCCGCTTAGATTTTGCTCTTAAGCGTGATCCAAAAACTTTGCTCAAGAATTTTTATCGGATAGATGAAATTCATTCGAAAGATGACCTTGCCTACCTCAAAGATTGTATTCAGAAGCTACTTGAAATGAAACGCTACAATCACATTCTCAAGGAGGTAATTGGTTATATCTTCCGTTTTGAGTATTCAGTACGCACAGGCTTCCACATACATTGCTACCTATACTTCAATGGGAACAAACATCGTGAAGACATTACGCTTGCGCAGGGAATTGCCGAAATCTGGAATGAAGACATTACCAAGGGACAAGGTACAACTTATATCTGCAATATGAAGAAAGATTCATACCGTCGTTGTGCCATAGGCATGATTCATCATTCAGACAAAGTAAAACAGGAATACTTATTTCAAACTTTTGATTACATCTGTAAAGCCGATCAGTTCTTCATCTTTTCAAATCTCAAAGGTGCCCGTCGTTTTCAGTCTAGTGAAATTCTTGGAGAAAAGTCCAAGCTGGGTCGCCCACGTAAGAAGACTGAATCATCTAGAGACCACACTGACTTTACTGACAATAATATGGAGTAATCTAAATGAGTAAGAAATTCACTAAACCATTAGATAATATAGAAACACTATCGTCACTAGACTTCATCACTACGACCACCCTTACTAATCTGTTTACGCATCAACCTAGATATCTACAGATACCAACTGAAAATCATGGTAGAAGTCTTGATAATCACCTTAAAGCAGCAATGAAAGTTCAGGCATCAAAAAATTTAAGGCTATTTACCTCCCAACCAACTAATGTCCAGTTTCGGCCAAACCTCTATCTCACCAAGGCAGGACAAGAAATTTTCCCAGTTATCGTAGACTGTGCATTAAATCCATTTATTTTGGGGAAAGTTCCCAATATTAAAATTCACCCAATGATCGCTGTACTAGCACAAACCATCTGGAAACATCAGCTACCACATTTACCAGTGAATGATCATATTCAATATGAATCAGTTGTCGATTACAGTTTGAGTGATTTTAAAGTCACTATTACAACTCGTGACTTCCAATCGCAACTCAAGTCTTGGAATACAAAATATACGAACTTAAAAACGCAATATGATAGTTTTTTGGATTTGATTGTATCTGAGACTGATCGCTTTGAAGTGCATTCGCTTACCATTCAACGGAAAAAGGTGAATGGTATGTCTCCACAATTTGGTGATGAATATTTTGATCAACTCGTTAAAGATATCTTGATTGATAAGGCAAAGCCCATCATCAAAAAAGTATGGCAGAATCGAAAGGATAATGATGTACTTGGGATATTATCAAAACGTGAAATTGATGTATTTGGCACTAAAACTTTACGTCTCATTTTCTTTGTAGAAAAAAAGTCATCAGATTGGCAAGAGTTCAAAGCATCCAGCTTATATGAAGATCTACAACCATACTTGATTGATAATCCAGTTGATCGCGTTGCTTTAGGAACGATTCCATCAATGAATGCTGGAGTATTGCCCCTTTACCAGTCTCAAGAGCATAACTATTACGATCTCAATCAGCTCTATGCAGAAGAACGGTTGAAAGTGTTAAAAGCGCAGCTCGTTGGTTCTGATTTTTGGATTCGAATTAATGACCATAATCCAACAGTTAGTATAGAACGTAAACTTTATTAAAAAGCAGTGACATTAGGTTGAATCGATCCTCAGCAGCCCCTTTGGGGAACTGGGGATCTTTTTTATGAAGCAATAGTATTTTTAAATCCCCAAAACTATCTGATAAGGCTTAAATCCATCCAGCACGACCCCAGCAATCAAATTAATATATGGCTCTGTATCGCCATACGCCATCCATTGATCAAGTGCCTCATAGTAGGCTAGTCGATTTTCGACAGTAATCACACTTGGCGGATAACCTGATTTAATCAATTCAAGATTCATCAATAATCGAGACATGCGACCATTCCCATCAACAAAAGGGTGGATACTCACAAAATCAGCGTGAACTTTGACAGCTCGCTCAACTGGATGCAGTGTATGAGCTTCCGTGTTATACCAATCTATGAACTGAGCCATCTTGTCATGGAGCAATGTGTAATCTGGTGGATTGGTGGTAGCACCTGAAATTAAGACATTTTGCTGGCGATATCTCCCAGCATTTTCATCGTCAATATTTTTCAAAATCAATTGATGGATATTCCGAATTTGCGATTCTGAAAAGGGTTCTTGTTTTTTATAATGTCTTCTACATACAAGATTGCGTCACGGTGATTGATCGCTTCAAAATGCTCTCTTAATGCCTTACCACCTACCGTAATGCCCTCTAAAACAACTTTGGTCTCCAATAGGGTTAAAGTATTACCTTCAATCGCATTGGAATGGTAAGTCCACCGCAGAACCAAATCTTCATGTAGATTTTTGACAATCGCAGCAGAAAGAGGTCTATGCTGATCTCATTTAGCTTTTAAATCATAAATGATCTCAAACATGGCTTATCTCTATAGATGTAATTAAATGATCATAGATGAAAAAATCATAGCAATGAAATTTGACAGCTACAGCATCACTTTAATGCTAGAATAAAAATAGCTGCCCGAATGAGCAATTTAATATTTTTGATAACTGGGGGACTAAATAAAATTAATTATTTTTTATTTAATTATTATCAATTATTTAATCAAAAAATATGACTCCCTCTCTCCCGATCATACTCAAACGATTACAAGGCAGTTTAGAAAAACAAAGTTCATCATGATGTGTATTCAGAACATCTATTTTTCAGTCCTATGAAGTTCTAAATTATATGATCCAATCCAAAGTTTGATGAGGGGTAGGTTGAGGGGTAAAATGGTAGATAAAAAATAAGCCCTTGTAAAAACAAGGGCTTATTTAGATATTTGGCGGAAGCGGTGAGATTCGAACTCTATAAATAACTTTTCAATAGATTCTATTAAAGTTTAATTCTTTAGCTATCAATAAATTACAATTACATAGAATCTTTTAGATTTTATTATTTGTGCCAAATTTTGTGTCAAAGTCTTTTTATAAAATCATCATTTCAAAAATTTGGGTTTGAAATTTAAGCAAGCAAACGATTAAAGCAGTTATACCATGGCAAATAATAATACTCTCATAGTTAGTAATTTCGACGACTTTCTAAAAAAGAAGAATATCCTTTAGAGGAATTTGCTGCAATTGTTCAAATGAGTCTTGGCATAGTAAATTTAAAAGCAACGAAAGCTCAACTACGTTCAAAAGCAGAAATGACAAATAAAATACATATAGCGGAGTATCTTTGAATAAGCTATTAGATGATTTTGGCACAAACTTAACGCTTGCTACACTTACAAACTCAGCAACAGTACTTAGCAAGAAAATTTAAATTAACTTTTAAATATTCCACTATTGGTAACTATTCAAATTTAAAAACAGTAGCATCAATATATACATTTTAACAGATGACTCGTTCTGACAAAGACAAACTATGATCCCCTCTACCAACTTAATCTTTTTTATGCAATAATTACAAAAACATACAATTCATTACATCATGAATAAAAAACGCTTTCTTTCTACACAAAAAGTTATCTGTGCTGTGCTAACAACTCTGCTTACACAACAAGTGATCGCAGATGATTTATTTACACTTTTTTATAAAGCGAAACTTCACTCTCCTCATCTACCTTTGGCGAATGCTCAAAAAGAGATCGCTAAACAAAAAGTAAATCAAGCTCTAGCAAGCAAAGACGCAAAGATTAATTTTGTTGGTCAAGAGAAGATGGGACAAAATAAACGTTCTGGGCAACCTGAAACAGATTATCGTGTACGTAATTATGCTGTACAATTTTCTGTGCCGATCTATAACAAAATACAGGATGAAGCCATTTCAACGGCTCATATTGGAGAGCAAATTGCGCTAGAACAATTTCAGGTCAGTTATAATGAGCTATTACAGAATGTTGTAGAGCAATATTTTAAGATACTGAGTTTAAAGTCGAGACTTGAACTTATACAGCAGCAAAAAAACCTTGTTTTAGAACAAAAACAAATGGCCAATGCAAACTTTACTCAAGGTATGGTATCTATTACTGACCTAAAAGAGGCCGAAGCCAAGTTTTCCACACTACAAAGCCAAGAAAGCAGCATCAATTTTGAAATCCATAAGGAACAAAGTATTTTAGCTGAACTGATAGGTACAGACGAATTCACCTTTGCTAAAAATAGCATTCCATTAGAGAATCTTCCTAAACTGTCTTATGCTGATCAATCCCACTATAACCAATCATTACTGACCAAGAATCATCAAATTAGAATTTCGGAACTAAACTTAAAAATATCCCAAAATGAAATCAAACAGTCTAAAGCAGAAAAATATCCTGTACTCAATTTTTCTGCAAAGTTAAGTCGAAATTTTGACTCCCAAGATTCGGCCTTTACTAGCAAACAAGACGGTCTAGATTATCTATATGGCTTTGAGTTAAATATTCCGATGTATAATGCTGAAAACTCTTACAAAATTAAAGAGCAAAGAGCGACATTAGAGAAGAATAAGAATGAACTTCTGCTCACTACCCAAAAGCAAAAAGCTCAAATGTTAGATAATTTTTACAGTACGCTGTCCTCTATTTCAAAAACAAATGGAATGCAGGATGCTGAATCTTCCTCTCAAAAAGCATGGCTGGCCAATAAACGTGCTTATGAAGTTGGAATGCGTGTTAATGCTGAAGTCCTTGAAGCACAAACCAAATATTTTGAGGCTAGGCAAGAACGTCTTATTGCATGGTATGAGGCATGGCAAAATTACATCAAATTAAAAATAACGACTGGGACATTAATTGAACAAGAAATTGTAGATATTGATCGAATTTTTTATACACCCCCTCCCTTTCACAAATTAAGTTATCGTCATGTTAAATAATAATATTCATAATTTCCCAAATGCGATTCAAGTTTGGCTGATCAACTTAAAACGTCTAAATGTCAATGTATTGGATATTTGTTTTGAGAATTTAATTGATCTTGGCAGTCATAGTTTCCAAGACACTGATTTAAATGAATTATGGATTTCAATAAAAACACAATTGTCTACAGAGAAGCCTGTCGTTATCCAAAAAAGTGAGCAAGGCTATTTAATTGGATATTTATTAACAAACTCAAGTTCTTCATCCTTAATCGGTTTATCCATATCGCCTCCGATCAGTGAAATTACCCTTGAACTGATACGAACCAGC
Source organism: Acinetobacter haemolyticus (assembly GCF_003323815.1). Lineage (NCBI taxonomy): Bacteria > Pseudomonadati > Pseudomonadota > Gammaproteobacteria > Moraxellales > Moraxellaceae > Acinetobacter > Acinetobacter haemolyticus. Next base: position 943,685 of record NZ_CP030880.1, on the reverse strand, counting down.
ATGGGATGGCTTTTTTATGAACAGCAAAATCATAAACTCAAACATGCTTTTCAAGCGAAGCAGCTTTTAGAGATTTTTGCCCATGTGATGAATCAATCACAATTTAGGGTCGCTGCTCAAGAATGGGTAAACCAAACTACAACCTACCTTCGTCAATACTATCCACAATATCAGAATATTCAACTCAGTTATTTATTGGTCAATGATAGTAAAAAACTAAAATGGATCGTGTCTTCTGAATTGTCTTGGACTGAAAAGGGATCGGTTGATATGCAAAAAATCAACGAAGTCGCCTTACAAGCCTTATTTCTCCAGCATGAATTACAAGAGTACCATTGGTTCGCCTACCCTATTTTCCATCAAGATAACATTCAAGCTATTTTAGTTGCCAAAGACCGTTATTTTGAACAACAAAACTTAGATCCAGAACTGAGATTATATTTAAAAAGCAATATTGACTTAATTCATCCTTTACTTTGGCACTGGCATCAAGCAGAACAAGGTTTACTGCAACATAGTGTTAAATCTGGAAAAGCTTTTTTTAACAAATATAATTCTGAGGGCAACTATACTTGGAAAATTCTGACCACTCTTTTGATTCTATTTTTAATCTGTATTACGTTAATTCCTGTCGATAAGCTAGTGACGGCAAACCTGAATGTTGAAGGGAAAACTCGTTGGATTATTTCAGCCCCTACACAAGGTTTCATCCAAAAAGTATGGGTTCGTCCTGGTGATCAGGTCAAGAAAGATCAAGATTTAATTCAATTGGATGATACCGATTTAAAAATACAAATTGCTGAACAACAAAGTTTACTTGATCAGGCACAACATCAATTCCGTGTCGCCATGGCAGAGCAAAATTTAACGGAGAGTGGTTTAGCAGCAAACCAAATTAAACAACAAGAAGTAAAAATTCAGACATTACAACGTAAGGTCAACCAAACCAAAGTCACTGCCCCTTTAGCAGGCACAATTATTGATGGCGATTGGATACAACAAATTGGTACGCCTATAGAAGATGGGAAAGAGCTTTTCCAAATTGCTTCACAAGATGCCTATAAAGTGATTTTACATGTGGCAGATAAGGATATTCAATTTATTCAAAAAAATCAGGATGGTGTTATCAAACTGACAGGATTACCTGACCAGACGTTCCCAATTCGTATTACTCATATTACGCCTGTTGCTTCAGTGCAAAATAATGTCAATGGTTTTAAAGTCGAAGCAGCATGGTTAAACTCACCTCCTGCTTTAACACCCGGTATGCAAGGTATAGGTAAAATCACGGTAGGTAAAACTAATCTACTATTTCGTTGGTCAAGAGATTTCATTAATTGGATGAAATTGAAAATTTGGTCAAATTGGTAAAACAATGCAAAGCTTGTTTTCAGAACATTGGCATATTGTTCGCCATCTAAAACCCCAATTACGGCAAAATATTGAGGTTTTGCCTCGAATATTGCGAGGTAAAGCCTGGTTCTTATTATACGAACCAATGTCGCAACGTTTTGTTCGAGTGAATCCAGAGACATGGTATGTCATTACTTTATTTGATGGACAATCCAATGTTGAACAAATATGGGATAAAGCTGCTGAATATATTGAACAACAAAATATTAATTTAAATCAACAATATCGTGCGATTAGTCAGAATGAGTTAGTGCAATTACTCACCCAACTCTATAACAATGATTTATTACAGACCGAAGTCTCTTTTGATGCCGAAGAAATGTTTAAACGGTTTAAGAAGCATAAATTTAATAAATTCAAACAATCATTCTTAAATCCTATCAGTATCAAAATTCCGTTGATTTATCCTGATGCTTTTTTTAATCGGTTTAAAGGTTTAGCCCAATCCATCTTTAGTATCTGGGGGCTGCTCATTTGGATTGTCATTGTTTTTCCAGCTTTATTACTCCTTGCAGAACACTGGCAAAGTTTGACTAGTAATCTGTCAGATCGAGTGCTATCAACCAGTAATCTTTTCATTCTCTGGCTGACTTATCCTATTGTAAAACTGATTCACGAATTTGCTCATGGTTTAGCCATCAAAGCATGGCATGGTAACGTTCGGGAAATGGGATTGATGTTTATCTTATTTATTCCGATTCCTTATGTTGATGCAACTTCTTCTTATCACTTTATTTCTAAATGGCAAAGAATTGCAGTATCTATTGCAGGAATACTCACTGAATTGCTACTGGGTGCAATTGCGATTTATCTTTGGGTTTCCACCGAATCTGGGTTGGTTCATGCTTTCGCTTATAACGTGATTTTTATCGCTACTGTTTCAACTGTATTGGTGAATGGCAATCCATTAATGCGTTATGATGGTTATTATATTTTGTCCGATCTACTTGAAATTCCTAATCTAGCAGGTCGAGCAACCAAATATTGGGTTTATTTATCAGACCGTTATCTTTTGGGGGCAAAAACAGCACAACCACCTTATGCCGCCGAGAATGAGCGGTTTTGGCTGATCAGTTATGGTTTTTTCTCACCTATTTACCGTATTTTAATTATGGTGGGTCTCATCTGGTTTGTTGCACAAAAATATTTTTTCTTTGGTGTCTTACTTGCGATGATCTCTGGCTTTATGGTGATCATTTTGCCTTTATATAAAGGGGTTAAGCACATTTATCAAGGAGCAACTTTGTCCAAATATCGTGATCAAGCCATTCAACGTTTTTGGTGGATCATCGCAGTGTGTCTTTTTATGCTGTGTATCCTACCATTTCCTTATTATAGTACCCAGCAAGCCATTGTATGGTTACCTGAAACATCCATGATTCGAGCCAATGAGTCAGGACATATCCAATCTATTGATTTTAAAAATCCTCATATTGAGCAGAACCAGACACTTTTTCATCTTTCAAATCCTGATCTGATGGAAAAGTACGAATTACAAAAATTACAAGTTGAAGAGTTAGAGTATAAACTCAGACAAGCCTCATTAGATGACCTAGCACAGCGTAAAAAATTAGAATATCAACAGCAAGGTGCTTTGCAGCAACTCCAGCAATACCAATATAAAATTAAACAGCTACAGATTCAAAGTCCCATTACTGGTCAATGGTTCACAAAAGATAGTATTGCTTTAAATCAACGTTATTATAAACGTGGTGATATTATTGGTTATGTCATTGATCAACCTGCAACAATCGTACGTAGCGCCGTTTTACAACAAGACTATGATTTAATTCAACATCGTTTAAAAGGCATCGAAATCCGCTTTAAGAATCATTTTAATGTCATTTATACAGGTACAATTATTCGAAGTACGCCACAAACCCAGAAGAAATTATTATCTCCTGCTTTGGGGAGTCAAGCAGGTGGCAATATTACCGTTGATCCAAATGATCAAGAAGGGATGACAACTTTACAATATTATTTTGATTTGGATATTCAATTATCTCAACCTTTAGATTCATCTGTATTTGGCGATGTCGCTTATGTACGTTATGACTTAGGTTATTCTCCATTGGCATGGCAATGGACAAGAAAATTGCGCCAATTATTCTTGGAGCAGTTTTATGTCTAATTTACGTGTTATTCAAAATCTTGCATTACGTTCTTTTCAGTTATCCAATGTTGCTAGAGAAGAACAAAAAGATCAAGAATTGCATAAATTTGAAATCTTCTTTGCCAATTTATTAGGCTGGATTCCTGCAAAAAAGATTTCTAGACGACATATTCAAAAATTTGCTCAAGTGATCGCTGGTCATAAAGGACGTTTACAAGAACTTGAGCAGCTCCAACTCGTTCAAGAATTTCAACATGCTATTCATTTATTATCCACTGAATCTCAGCATGATCAATCTATTGCAATTGTATTTGCTTGCGTGGGCGAAGCAATTTCTCGTGTCTTTAATATCTATCCACATCCTGTACAGTTTATGGGAGCATATATTTTATTGACAGGTCGCCTAGCAGAAATGCCTACAGGTGAAGGAAAAACATTGGTTGCTGGAATAGCTGCAACCATTATGGCAGCAACAGGTAATTTTGTGCATGTTCTTACCACCAATGCTTATCTTGCACAACGTGATGAGGAAGAACTCCGTCCTTTGTTTCAGTTTTTTCAATTGAATAGTGCTGCAATTTATGGAGAAATGGAAATCCCCGAACGTAAAGACAAATATCATCAACAGATCTGTTATGTGAGTGCCAACGAGATTGTTTTCGATTATTTAAAAGATCATATTTCTGGCAAAGGAACACAGCCTAGACAAATTGAAAATCTTCATTCTTTGGCGACTGGGCAAGTTTCGGAAGATACAATGATTGTTCCCGCTCTACATTTCTGTATTGTTGATGAAGCAGATAGTGTCTTCATTGATGAAGCTCAAACCCCCATGGTGATTTCGCAAGAAGCGGAAGGGCTTATTGAAGCTGCAATTATCCATTGGGCGATTGAACAGGCAAGGCAGCTAAAACCAGAAGTTGATTTTACCATGCTAGAAGCTGAGCATCATATTGATATTGAACGCATACCTATAGATAAAGAAGTCCCCCTACCTCAAGATGTACGCCCAATCTGGTATAACCATGCATGGAAAATGCTACTCATTAAACAGGCTTTGACCGCCCTACACCTTTACCATAAAGACCAGCATTATATTATTCAGGACAATAAAATTCAGATTGTAGATGAATCCACAGGTCGGATTATGGCTGACCGCTCATGGGAACAAGGTTTACATCAATTGATAGAAGCAAAAGAAAATGTTGAGTTGACCAAAGGACGAGATACATTAGCTCGAATGACCTTTCAGCGTTTTTTTAGACGATATTTACTATTATCTGGCTTAACTGGAACTGGGCTAGAAGTTTCACGAGAACTCTGGATGATCTATCGTTTAAAAGTTTGTCAGATTCCTCCAAATATTCCCTCAAAACGCAAACAGTTTAAACATCGTTATTTTAAAAGCAACCATGAAAAATACACGGCGATTGCACAACATGCCAAAGCAATCGCTGATGCCAAACGTTCAGTTCTTGTAGGCACACGTAGCATTGAAGCATCAGAGGCTATTTCAGCAGCCCTGACCCAACTGGATATTGAGCATATCGTGTTAAATGCACGACAAGATGCACAGGAAGCAGCCATTATTGCTGAAGCAGGTCATAGTGGAAAAATCACCGTTGCCACCAATATGGCAGGTCGTGGTACAGATATTAAATTACGTCCAGAAACCAAACAAGTAGGCGGACTGCATGTTGTTTTGACCGAGTTTCATGAATCAGCACGAATTGATCGACAACTCTATGGTCGAGCTGGCCGTCAGGGAGATCAAGGCTCTTGTGTAGCTTATGTATCAGGTGAAGATCAACTCATGCAACAAAATATTCAATGGTGGATTTACTTACTCGATCTTACCCCTATTGTTTGGTTACAGCATTATTTCTTAACATCCGCAGTAAAATCTATGCAGAAAAAGTGTCAGAAACGAGCTTACCGTAACCGTATTGCCATGTTTAAACAAGATAAAAAATTAAATTCTCAAATTGGTTTTGCAGGAAAAATTTATTAAATGAAATATTCCCTCCTCTTTATCGCTACCGTCACTTATTCGGCACCTGCCCTTGCAGAAACACTCAGTTTTGCCTGTATGGTACAGCCTGCACAAATTGTGGAAATACGGAGTCCTATTACAGGTATTTTACAAAGTATTCCTGTAAAGGCAGGCAGTCAGATTAAAAAAGGTCAGGTGCTGGCACAAATAGAATCTAGTGTAGAAAAGTCCGCAAGCCAAACCGCCTACTATCGCACCCAGTTACGTGGTTCTGCCAATACCGCACGTTCTAAAATCGAACATGCGGAAAGCAAGGTACAACGTATGAAACAGTTACTGGCTGAAAATTTTGTATCCCGTCAGGCATATGATGATGCTTATAGTGAGTTACAACAGGCTCGGTCTGAACTACAAACCGCACAGGAAAGTATTAAGCAAGCTGAATATGAGTATAAACAGAGTCAGGCCGACTTAAACCGTAGAACAATTTATAGCCCATTTAATGGCGTGGTTATACAACAGTATATTTATGCTGGTAGTTTGGTTAATCCAACTGAAGGAAAAAATCCGATTTTAAAGATTGCCCAAACTGATCAGTTTAAAATCAATGCGATTATTCCTTTAAAGTACTTTAATACAATTAAAAAAGGTCAAAAAGTAAAGATTGTTCCAGAAACACCTTTTGAGAAGTTTGCAGCCATTATTCAACTGGATCATGTCGATCAAGTCATTGATGCCAGTTCTGGAACATTTAGTACAGGTGCAACCATAAAAAGTAATAGCGTAAAATTCCCTAGCGGGATTCGTTGTAAGATGTATTTATAGAAATACAACTTACAATGGGGTAATTATTTTTCTAAAATTTTTTAACTAATTCGTTTCTGGTATGGGAGAATTACCCACGCGCATAGCAGTGCTCAATAAATTTACTGAATTAGGTCGACCTCATACCCAAGTTGTGCCTTGAATTTGATAGGGTTAGGTGAAATCAGCCTTTGAAATGTTTGTGCAACAAAGCCTATCCCAAATATAGAATAATGAGGACATTTTCTATTCCTTTTAAGATTATTAAGCTAAAAAAATAAGGTAGAGATGAATCACTCATCCCTACCTTTGTTTATTTAAAACAATTGTTTCCAATGCTGCTGTGCGGTTTGCTCCAAAGCCTTTAACCATGCATCGGATTGTTCTTCCTGACGTAGCATAATCAAGTCCTTATCCTCATCTTTTGGAATGATGTTCAACTCTAACTGGGTTGAAAGCAATGGAATTGAGCATGCCCACTGAGCTTTGACTGTTAAGGAAACAGACGGAAGTTGATTTACCCATGTGGAGACAAAACCATTGACCAATTGCCATGGATTAACACATGCCTGACCATCTAACATCTTAATTGCAATATCAGTGGTTGTACTTGCACTACTCTGGTTACTTTGTTCAATTGCTGTGGCTTTCACCTGTATGGTCATATCCTGATTTCGACTACTTGCAAAGCGTAACTGGGTCCAGTCCCAAGCACTGATATCTATCCACTGCTGAGTTGAACTCACTGTGACGTAGTTGGTTCCATCGGTGAGTACTGTGCCCTGATTAAAACCTGTCAATTCCAGCTTGATACGCTCCGAGCCATCCTGATCATTACTATGTGCCGCCATAATTGGCAAGTAAGTGGTTTGCCCAACCATGGCGTAGACCTGATTCGCTGTCGAGGTATACGTTTCCGTCAAACGAATATTGCTGATAAAGGCGCTTCGTCCACTGATGTTGCTTTCAATCTGGAAGCGAATGGTTCTGTTACGACCATTACCATCAAAGACAACTTGATATTGCTGCCAATTCAAGGCGGTTAGACCACTCACCGCATCAAATACTGCAATTTGTTGTCCATCTACATAAACCCCTAGACGCCCCAAATTCGCAGCTTGCCCTAATAGACCTGCCATATCAAAACTCAGTGTATAGGTTGTACCGCTGACCGTATTTACTTGACGCTCTATTGCAGTTTGTTGATACAGCGTATCTTTACCATCATTTAAGCGAATCCACGCATTTGAATTCGATCCTTGCAGGCTAATGATTTGACCATTGGTATTCCTGATCTGATCGCCTGAATGCCATACTTCAAAAGCATCCAGCTTGAGCAACTGGTCTTTCTGAGTTGTCCAGCCATCCAGACTCCAGCCATATACCACTGTTGCATTTTTATTCAGGATTGCATTATAAACACCGCCCCATTCTGTATGGAAAATCTCACGGCTGGTTAAGGCATTTTGCGCCTGTTGAGTTTCCAGACTCGGTGCATCGGCAACGGCTTCAATATATACCGTCAATTCATGGATTGCTGTCGCAATGCTGGCATTGGACTGTTCAATACTACTCGCCACCACTTGCAGTTTCAGTTCTCCACTAAAGTCTTTTGGTGGTGTGAACTGTAAGGTATTCAGGTTCCACGTTGTTATATCCGCAATGGTTTGCTGCTGCGTCACCATAAACTGGTGCATACCATCACTGAGTTGACTGCCTAATGGCAACCCTGCAATTGCAAGTTTCAGTTGCTCAGAACCATCCTTATCCTGTAACTGGGCTGCAATACTGGACAGTGGCATGCTCTGGTCTTCTTTGCCCTGATTCAGCGGTTTACTGGTTGATAAAGTAATATTATCAATCATGGCACCACGTCCACTTAAATGAGTCAGTGGAGCATCAATACGAATCTGAATATTTTGCAGTTTACCTGTACCCACAAAACCAAACTGAATATTTTGCCAGTTGAGCTGATCATTTGGGCTGGTGTTGGCATAAGTTGCAATACGTTTACCATCGACATAAATCCCAATTTGGGTAAAGCAGTCACTAAAGCCCAATCGTCCTGCATAGTCAAAACTGAGCTTATAGCTACGGCCTAATTCAGTTTGCACATTACGAGAGATGCCTAATGTTTGAGCCTGGAACAGACCAGCATCATTTAACTCTAACCAGTGATTGCCATTGCCAGTTTTGGCCTGAACTGTTTTGAGTTGACCATAGGCATTTTCCATACGGTCGCCATTGCTCCAGATTTCAAAACCATCTGTACCAAACAGGTTACAATCCAGTCCTGTCAATAACGTCCAGCCTTCAAATACATTTTGTTGTATAAGCGTTGAAGTCAAGTTAGGGTTTGATGCACTTTCCCAACTGGTCTGGAATAGAATTTCCTGATTACTACTTGAACCAATATTTAAGATTGGTTGATCTGCGACTGCTTCAATTTCTATATTGAGATAGGTTTGTTCACTATACAATTCCCCATCAAAGGCTTGATACCCAATCTGTGCATAAATCGCTTTTTGATTACCAACCCCTACTATCGCACTATCACTTGATTCATCCCTAAACGGAACAAAACGAATATATCCTAGATCAAACGCTGTTTGGCTAAAGCGTGTACCAACCTCTACAAGCTCCCATTGGTCATTACTAAATTGCTGTAATACCCCCGATTGAGGCAAGGCTGTAATTTCGATTTCCAAGGTATCACCATCAATATCACTGACTGCAAAATCAGACCATTTCAAGGTGAGTGCTTGATCTTCCAAACCTTGTACCGTTTGTGAAGTTGCAACTGGCGCATCATTTACTGAATTAATCGTAATAGATACCGTAACAGTCTGAGAGCTTAACTCCCCATCCGTTACATAGTAGCTAAATTGATCTGCGCCAAAGTAGTTTGCATTCGGTACATATTGATAACGACCATCAGTTAATCGTACAAGTTGACCATTTAATGGTTGAGTCACAATTACAGCAGTTAATACATCCCCATCTATATCTTGTGCTGTTGCCAATAAATCAATTGTTATGGTCGTATCTTCATCTGTCACAAACTGTTGTGCAATCAGAGTCGGAGCATCATTTACAGGATTTACATTGATAGAAACAGTCATGACCTGTGAATTTAATGCATTATCAGTGACATAGTAGCTAAAACTGTCTGTACCATGATAATTGGCATTTGGTACATATTGATAATGTCCATCAAGCAATCGTACAAGTTGCCCATGTGTAGGTTCATTCACAATAACTGCTGTTAAGGCATCACCATCTATATCATTTGCTGTTGCCAGTAAATCAATAATTACCGCTGTGTCTTCATCCGTCACAATGGTTTGTGCGGCCAAAGTCGGTGCATCATTCACAGCATTGATGGTGATAGATACACTGACCACTTGGGAATCCAGTTTTCCATCCGTTACATAGTAGCTAAAGCTGTCTGTACCGTAGTAATTCTCATTTGGAATGTATTGATAACGTCCATCTGCCAACTGCTCCAAGCGTCCATGTTGTGGTTGTGTCGTAAAGTGAGTGATTAGCACATCACCATCTTCATCATAGGCACTTGCCAATGGATCAAAGATAAGGTTTTGATCTTCATCAGTCATAATATCTTGAGCATTTAATACAGGTGCGGTATTTGATGCCAAGACATGGATACTAAAGGTATAAGGCTGTGAAGAATCTGTACCATCCGTTAAAACAACCGTAAATGTATCATCACCGACAAACTCTTTATCCACGAGGTAGATATATTGCCCCGTGCTTTCATCATAGCTGATGGTGCCATACTGTGGTTGTTGCGTGATTTGTACGGTAATTGGATTGTTTTCAACATCCTGAATATAGGCATCAAAATCCAATACCAATGGTTCACCTGCCACAATCTCCCAATTTGGTTGCTGACCAAATATAGGGGCATCATTTACAGGGTTGATTTCTAACTGTACTGTCGCAACCTTGGATTCCTGACCATCAACAGTGACAAAGTAGTAGCTAAACTGGTCTGTACCAAAATAGTTGGCATGCGGTACGTAGCTAAATTCACCATTGGCAAGTAACACCAACTCACCATGTTGTGGTGCAGTCACTAACACAACGTTTTCAATTGTCTTACCAATGAGTAAGTCATTGTTTAAAACATTACCTGTTACAGTGGTGTCTTCATCAAATTGATAGTTATCATTCACCGCTAAAGGTTCAGCCAATAAACGGATATTGCTTAATGTCACCGAACTATCCACAGCACCAAAACCAAGCAAATCAAAAGAGAGTAATACCTCTCGTCCTACTAATGCTTCATCAAGGTTAATAAAGAAGGTTTGGCTACCATCACTGTTAATGGCTCGCTCAATACCTTGGGCCAAATAGCTTTGACCATTCGCCTGTAGGTTAAACAATGCATCGGTATTGCTCAGGTCACTGACCTTAAACAGTGCCTCACCTGTATGTGCATCAAGTAAAGCCACCTCAAAGGCATCATCTGGACTATTGTTATAGTCAGTTAAATGTTGGTCTTTTACAGTAAAGGTAAGCACTCGATCTTGAGAACCAAGTTTAAAGGCTTGAGATAAGTTGGTGTGTTGATTCGTACTTTCTTTAAGTTGTAAATCCTGCCCTGAAACCTGAATTTCACCTTGTGTAAACCAATTTCCGTTCACATGATTTCCGTCAATCACGTCTTTGAATTGATCATTCAATAGATTTGGTGTTTGCCATGCTGCTGGCTGAACCGTTAAGGTTGAGTTCACCATTGGTGTATCATTATGGCGGTTCTTAAGGAAAGCTGCATCGGCTGCGCTTGGTAAACGTCTTTCACCTGTATCGAGTACACGAGTCATCACGTCATCTTGTAATTGTGGATCAAGTCCAAGTACATGCCCCAACTCGTGAATAAGTACAGTCAGTAAGTCCAGTTTGCCATGTGCTGCACTACTTTCTGCTGCTCTCATGCCTAGCGTATTGCCAAGTGTAAACTCGCTATGCTCTAGTGGTGTAGCATCAATAAACCAGCCCCAACCTGCGCCAGTTGCATCTAAAGTAATTTGCGCACCCTCAGTAATTGCAGCAATGTTTGTACCTAAATTTGCAATATGGAATTGTGCGCTATCTAAAACTTTTTGAGATGCACCTGCCTCAACCCAATAATTTTTAGCAATGGGTAAAAGAGCATCTATTTCTGCCTGAGTAATGGAGCTTGTAGAAGTTCCTTCTGAAGCGACTAATTGGAAATTCCCTGTATCAAAAACCACATGGAAACGTGGTGCCTCAATAATATTACCTTGTGCATCTTTTTTACCAAACAGCATTTCCCTTAAAAATGCTAAACGCTCGTCTCCATCAGGAAAATCGCCAGCAAGCCGTGGTCCTTGCCATTTTGCGTTTGGCACTCCATCTACAATAACTGTTGTATATTTATCCTTAACCTGTTGCATTTTAAAATATGGATCTTTTATCGCATTCAGAATATGTTTGTTAAACAAATCTAAATCCCTAGCGGTATTGAGTGAGTGTAGAATATCCACACTAGCATTCTGGTCTGATTTTAAACGATAAAGTTGATTATATAGATTATTAATATAAGCATGTCTTGCACCGTTGGCAAAACTATCTTCCATATAATTACCTATACTATCTTTTAAGCCAGAGAAAGTAAGGGAAGCTTTACGATCAACCATCACATCGCGGATTCCTCGTCCATCCCCAAAATCCCAAGTACGATAACCCTCAAACTTCACATAGTTATATACATTATTATTAAAACTACCATCAGCATTTTTAAAATTAGGATGTTCACCAACCAAAACATATTCATAATGTTCATTGTTTCCTATAGCTTTATCATATAAAGCATTTGGCGCACCTCGATCAAATTCAATTGATGGCAGCACATTATCATTTTTACCTTTATCATTACCTATTGCCCGTTTAACAATAGCAATACCACCTTCCCCTTGCTGAATTCCATTAAAAGCCTGATATACTCCAGCTTTATTGACATAGATATCAATGCTTCTTCCTTGAGAATCTTGTACTGGTCGTGTATTACCTGAACGAGTAACCAAACCTTCAGGTAATAAATTAGGTGAGGCATCTGCACAATTAGTGTTATGTACCCATAACCCTTGTTTCATAATAAAATAAGTATGGTGATCAGCTACTTCAAAGTTATAGACTTTCTGGCTAAATGCTTCAGTTAGGACATGAACTTCTTGATTATTTACAACAAATGGGCTTGGTGCATCACTTCCTAAAATTCCACATAACCCTGTTTTACCATATTCAAATAAATCAAAGTATTCAACATCGTCAATATCAAAACCTTTACGATTAGCATCCAGAATATTGCGAACATGATAACTACCAGCAACATTTGGAAGTGTGGTTTTACGTAAAGGATTAACCATAAGGACTAAAGCAACTGTTTCTGGGTTATGTGTTTCTATTACTTGACCTTGCTCAAGTTGATCTAACCGAGTCCACCCCAAACCTTTTACCCAAAATGGATGATTCGGGGTTGCAATAATACCGCTCAATTTACCTTTACGAGACAGTTGTAACAGCTTACCCTTATGGAGTTTTAAAATATCTGTATTTGCATTTATTTCAAAATACCATAAATCCCAAATTTCTTTATCTTCATAAGAAACCGTTCGTACGACAGGTTTATAACACAGCTCTCCCTCTCCACTTTCTGGCTTAGACAAAACCATATCACCTACTTTAATGTCTTGAATTGGAACTAGACCTTTATCTGTGATAATGCGAGTACCTGCTGGGAAACATCCACCCTTTTCAACTACTGAACGAAGATCTGCTGCACCTTTAGTTTCCATATCCTGAGCTAGTTGATATAACAAATCATCATCTATGCCATCGAAATGCCGTAATGTCATCGCATCATCTATAACCTTCTTATTAGAAGCATCATCTATTATTTTTTTATTAAGGGCGTCACCACTGTAACCTTCTTTAGCATATTTTGCTTCAAGGTATTTATAATCCCATAATGGCATGTCCATCTCTAAACTGGCAATCGCTTTTTTATCATAAACAGCATTACGTGCAGCATTAACAAAGGCATTACGAATATTTACTGCAATATGTGCCAAATTCTCCGAAGACATTGATGGATTATCTTTCTTCATCTTACTAATCAATGCTTCTATTTCCTTTGACTGATCTTCCAACCATTCTTTGGCTTCTTTTAAAACAAGCGTTCCAAATTTTGGTATATCAATAAGTTGGTTAGTAAGTGCAGATTTAAATTGCCCACCATCTCCTAAAATTAAACTCCGTCCAGTTGTATCTGCTTTAGTGAATAAGTATTTAGCATCTATATCTGCTCTTGGCGTCGGCATAACAATTTTATATTCAAGGCGATTTGTCTCAGTTGGTGTTTTCCACATCGTCTTGGCACCCAAGAATACTCGACCAGCTAAATGTAGACCTGCACCCACTATCATATCCATACCAACAGAAGTTAAGAGCGCATACTCATCATTATTCCCACCTTTACCACCTGTGACTTTATAAATATAAGCTTGTGTTGCAGTATCCACAGCAGCATATGCGACTGATTCTGCTAGCATTGCTTTAGCGCCTGCACCAAATCGTGCTTCTGCGGCTAAACCAATTCTGGCACCAAGAGCCATTGCTAAAGTTGAGCCAAAAGCATCTAATGATGCTGATTGACGCAAGTCACTATCACTTATCTCACCCTTTTCATTTCTCTTAAGCAATTCAGCATAACGCCCCACAAATCCCATTGTGGCGAAGTCCCAGCCATTATAAAGACCTGATTTTAAGTAATATAAGCCTGCATCCAATGCGCCAAAATCACCTGCCTTAATTTTCTTTTCAATCTCCACTTGTGAAATCCCCAATGCCCCCGTATAAACATTATCTTCCTTACCCAAATCATTATATGGACTCATAATAAATTTTAGATAGTCTTCATTACCAGTTGATTCTAGATGGGCTATCTGAGTTGTAGATGCATATGTGCCTATACCATAAATCCATGCAAACAAATCATTTGTTGAGTTGCCCTTAAGCATTTGTGGTGGTGCTATTTGTGTATACTTATTACCTTCTTTTTTCAAATCAAATGGTTTTGAAGTGTCTCCTTTATTTGTTTCATATGCAACTTCAGCCATTTCAATCAAAGCTGTTGCATTCCATACAAATAAATTTTTATTTAATCGTGTACCAGCGACACCACCATGACCATCATCAATATATTCATCCATCCATACATTGCCATATAGCATCCCATTCGCATCTATTGTTAATTGAGAGATAGAGCCTGGGACTAGCATAATTCCTAGACTAGCAAGTGGCGTTGTTGAACCAAGGAAAGTAGGTGAACCCTGTTTACCAAATGGATCTCGAATAATTCCAAGCTTACCCCCTGATTGCTTTCCTGCCCCAAAATTATTATCCCAATTCCAAAGTGGATCTTCCAATAGACTATAGTCATCAGCGACAATTGCATATTCTGTCGTAACACCTTTCTCATCCGTGTAGAGCACAATTACATTTCCAGCTGCTGATTGTACCTCCTGACGGAATTGGTTATAAGGCGAGTAACTTTTTTGTACTGCCGATAAAGAATGACTTTTTATAACTGCTCCACTTTCTAAAAGTTTACCTTTCTTATCTGTCTTTAAGGTAATAGTCGCTAAACCATTATTTCTATCACGAGTATTTGATAAAATAAACTCAGCGTTGCCTGTCCCTGAAGATATATACTGAGGTAATTTACCTTTAGTATTCGCATTAACTAAAAAGTCTTCTTCTTTTAACGTAACAACTTTTCCTGCATATTCGCCATCCTCATTTATATCATTAAGATCAACAATATAAACATCCCCCCCAGAAAGAGATGAACTATAGTTATATCTTGAATTTGCAGTTGGGGATGTTAAAGCTAAATAACTTCCATTATTAATCGCGGAATCCCAAAAACCATTTTTAGGTGTAAATCCTAAGTCAATAGTTTGCTGCTGCAATAAGAAATTATTATCTAGTGGATCAACATTAATTCTGATTAATCGCCCTGCACTACCTGAGAAATAACCACCAGTTGTGATATACAACCAGTTATTATCCATAACTAAAGATGATAAATTTTCTCCAGCACCAAACACCCCCAACTCATGTACAATTTCAAGGGTCTGAGTATCTAAAACTAGAATTTTATCACCAGTTAAAACATTACGACTAATAATGAAAGCAAGTGTTCCATCATTATTATAGGTGATTGGATCAGCAACATGCCCCTGCATTTTAATTGTTTTTTTAGCTTGATTATTACCAAGCTTATAATCCGTGATCGTTTTTACTAAACTCGTCGTATTTTTCACTTTATCGACGCGGAATATATCTATTGAGTTAGGTGTAGTAACTATTACATCCTCTGTACCAAGTTTCCATGCCTGAACAGGATTACTATCAACAGGTAGTCCTACAAGTTGTTGCCCTCCATCCGTAGTTGCTTTAGCAATCCGTTCGATATAGACAAGATGCATCGATAAAGCAACACCTTGTGGCAGATCAATTGTCACGGTTTCTTGATTAGACGATGTTGGATGAACGGTAAAACCTTGCCAAATTAATCCACGATCAGGATCAATATCATTATCAGTTGGTTTATCCAGTTGACTACCTCGTGGCATTAACCAAACTTTTACTTCAAAATTATTAGCCGATTGCCCTGCTGGAATAAGATTTTTAGCTGTAACTGATAATTTTCTATTCTCTGCCTCATATTTTAATTGAGTAATCACAGGTTCAGATGCAACAGAACTTGGTACATCAGGGAATGTAATTTCTGAATTTGCTAGCTTAAAGTCTTCTTTAGGAATTGCTTGCTTATATGCACCTGCAATCGTATAACTTAACATCACAGCAGGGCTTGCCATTGTCGCAAACAGCCCAACAGCAGAACCTAACAAATATGGATTTCCATAAACAGCTCCACCTATTGCCAGTGCAAGACTTGCGTTAGCAGCCCATATGTATCTTTCATAATGTACACCCCGAACCGTTGCTTCACCTGTTGTTGGGTCTACTTTTGAATATGATACTAAATATGAACCACTCCAGTTCGCACCGTCATAAGGAGGACTCGATGTTCTTGCAATACCATCCTCACCAACAAGACCATTATCGACGAGCCACCATGTCTCATGTTCAGAACCATCCACATCACGAATGATTCCTTTCTTAAAGAAGAAAACTTCCGTTCCAGCTTTTAGAGTTTCCACTTCACCTGTTTGTGGATTTCTAGCTTGTTGAGGTACTTTAATTGCAAGTTGCAATGGTAGCCCTGTTTTTTCATCTCCAACATCAATATCAAATGCAGCCAATGAAGTAAGCACATCTGGTGCAGGTAACGGCATATCTACATCATCTAATGACTTCGCCTTAATCGAAACTTCCGTCCCATCCTTAACAGAACCTGGCGCAACCATTAAGATGTTGCCTTGCTCATCCTGAACCACTGCACCTTTCTTGGCATCCACTACTGCTGAACCAATTTCAGGCTGTTGAATAATCAGGCTAAAGCTATATTGATGTCCTTTATTGATCACGGTAACTTGTGCAGTTCCCGCTGCTTTAGCATGAATCAAACCATCCGCACTAATCTCTGCAATACTGCTATCACTGATATAGTATTTTGTACCTGTTGATGCAGCCGAAACCTTGTTGCCATCAATATCTGTTACTTTAAGCTGACGCTCACCATTAAGCGGTAGAGTGACTGCTTTTGGATAGACATCGACTTCGAAGCCATTATCGTCCAGTTCTGGTTCATCACCATATAAACTCACCGAAATTGCATTCACCCCCTCAATACCACGGGCAGAAACATGAATCGTGGCAATACCTGCCTGTTTGGTTGTGATATTGCCCTGTGCATCTACAGTGAGCACATTCGAGTTATCACTCACAAACTGTAAATAGTCGGCAGTAAGAACAACACCATCTTCATCGGCAAAATCACCTGTGACATGCAAGGTTGCGCCGTTACCCAGTGCCAATGCAGCCAAACGCTCAATATGAATCAGTACCAGTTTGGCATCACTCACATAGACTTTCAGTTCAATCGGCTGCCCTTTGCTATAACCATCATCGGCTTGCAAGCTCACTGTTGCATAACCAGAAAAGCCTGCTTCTGGTTTAAAGCTGAGGTTTTTACCATTTGGCGAAAGTTGGGCAATACCATGGCTACTGCCTAAAATATTCCAGTAAACTGCATCTCCCTCACGATCTACCGCAATCTGTGCCAATGCACCACTGACTGATAAATCAGTATGGGTTTTCAAGACCTGTTTGCCTTGTTCTACAATATTGACTGGTGCCTGATTCGATTTCCAACCGTGGTTGGCATATAAAATTTGTAGGTCGGTATTATTAATAACACCATCACCATTCAGGTCAAATTGGCTTTGTCCTGCCTGTGCTTGCCACAAGGCACTGTCTAAACCATCAACATTACCATCATGGTTAAGGTCACCCACGATAGACAGGCGCACAGCAACTGTGCCTGCTCCCTGTACCGCCAACTGTTTAAAACCTGCCGAGGTAATACGAACAAGGGTCAGTGTTGTGTTACCTTGTCGTTGTTGTGACACAATGGTGGCATCCGCAACATCAATGTCCTGAACATTCCCCTGTGTTTCAATCGCAACTAAAACGGCGCCTGTTGCCCCCATTGCTTTAATGGTGGATGCCAATTCAGATTCACGTATTGCAAAGTCAAAGTATTGGGTTTGGTTATTGAGTTCACCTTGCCATTGTGGTGCGGACGGATTTTGATTCAGCCAATCGATACTTGCACCAAGATATGAGGTGGTATTTTCCAGACGGACTTCTCCTATAGCCGTGTAACTATAGCGTTGAACCACTTCTCCAGTAATCAAATTACGTACCATTTCAAGCTGGTTGGCATGGTTATATTGATACAATATGCTGATGGCTTTACCTTGGTTGTCCTGCCCAATAATCTGACTGATACGTCCCTGACTATCACGCTTAAACTCAATGCTTTGTGAGCTTTGTCCATTAACCAGAACAATATTATTTTGGCTAATTAGCCATTGTTCAGTATTGGCAAATGTCACAGATAGGACTTTACCTGTTTGATCTAATAGATAGTGTGTACCATCAGGTGCGGTTAAGTTGAAATAGCTCGGTACCCATGCCAACCCTGTACTTTCGTTATATAAGCTTTGTCCTTGCTGAATCAGGTTATCGATATGTAAATTCGTTGTAGTATGTGCAGTTAAGCTCCAGCCTTGGTCATTGCTAAATTGTGGTGTGAGTTGGCGAATACCAGTATCCATATCATTCACATATTGCGTGTGTAGATTCAGACTAAAGTTGAGGTATTGGGTTTGTGTTGCGGCTGTGCCTGTCAATCCCTGTGGAATTTGTAACCAGACTTTTGCTCCTGTTTGCCATGAAGCAAGCGTACCCACACTATTGATTAAACGCTGGTTATGGCTCAATTGGGTATCAAATAATGTACTTGTCCAGTTAGAGAAATCACCATTTACGCCTGTTGCAATTGAGCGAACCAAATCGAGCTGTTGTGAACCAAGTTTTAAACTTGCATCAACATTCGTTGCTTGATTCAATTGTTTTGTGCTGCTATTGATCTCGATATTGGCATACAGTTCCTCAACTCGACCCACCAGATCCCATGCGGTTAAGCGTAACTGATAGGCTCCGTTGGCAAGCAATGCAGGATCAAGCACAAAGATATCGACTGCCTGATTGTTATAAGCAGCTTTCAGCGACACATCCTGCAAGGTTTGCCATTGCAATACACCTGTACTGTTACGGGCGATTTCCAGCTTATAGCCCATAAGCTGCTGCTCTTTAATCAAGGCAGTCAGGTCAGTAGTGTTCTGAATCACAATTGGTGCTGTATTTAATGATGCACCGCCAAGCTGCCCTTGCCATACTAGAACTGGCGCAGTGTTATCTGCTGGATCTTTAACTCGGATAGTTTCCGTTCGTTGCTGGCTAAATCCATCAATATCAGTGGTGGTCGCACGGATTTCAATCAAACCAGGCAGCTGTCCTGTGAGTTTTATTCTTCCTGTAGAATCTAGCGTAACCGCTTGCCATTGGTCAGTACCTAAACCACTACCACGAACTTCAACCATAGTATTGGCAATCGCACTAAAACTAGCTGCCCGTACTGTTGCGGTGACGATTTGTCCTGCAACGACTGGGATTGCTGGTGTGGTTTCGATATGCAAGTCAGGTCGATAAGCATTCGCTTCTGCCACCACATTCAAGCTGATCGCTTGACGAACCGTATCATAGCCATCGGAAACTCGTGCATAGATCACAAACTTGCCGATCTGTCCTGCACTTGGTGTCCATGATAAACGTCCTGTGATTGCATCATAGCTTGCATCTTGTGGCAGTTGTTCAAAGCTAACAATTAAGCCTTGGGTTTGTGCCTGACCATCAGCGTCAGACACATAGATATTGCCATTTTTACTCAGGCTATTTTGGGCTGCTTTCACCACATCAAGCTGGAATTGCTGCCCGACCAATAAAGTACGGTTGCTGCTCTGAATGCTTGGGGTTTTATTCACATCAAGCACACGTACCTGTACCGTTTTAAGTACAGTGGCTTGACCATCTGTTACCATAAAGGTCAAGTCAAACGCTTTTTGATCATTCAGGTGGTTATCCACCATATTATTGTCTGGTGTCCATTCTACATAGCCTGTGATGGCATCAACATAAATACCTGTTGGGGTATTGGCATCATGGACGAGTTGATAACGCAAGGCATCATTATCCCCATCTTGTGCCAATAGGTTAAATGCAAGAGTTTCACCCTCATACACCAATTGTAATGGCACACTGGTAAATACAGGTTGTTGATTAACATTCGCAACCTGTATTTGAATATTACGATTCAGCTTGGCACTACCATCAGTTACAGTGACCGCAAAGTTATAGTGGCCTAACTGACTGTTACCCAAATTACCTTGTGCAGCAAACATCGATGGTAACCAGTTAAATACTAGTTGGCTTTGTCCATTGCCCAACGCTTGAGTAGTGATATTGACACCTTTTGGTAAGGCACTAAATGACCAGTACAGTTGATCCAGATCAGTATCCTTAACGGTCATACTCCATGTGAGTTGTTGCCCTTCCTGTGCTTGCAGGATAATTTGGTCCGCTTGTTGTACAACACTTCCCCCTTGTTGTACCTGAACATCCAGCAACTCTGGTGCAAGGTTACTTGCACGCACCACAATACGAATATCCTGCGCCACCACATTCGGCACAGCCACATAGTTTTCTGGTACAGCATAGCCCAGGTCTTTTGGTGGCAAGCCCTGATCTGATACCTGAACACTTAAATCATATTGTCCCAACTGGTTTGCTGTTGGTGTCCAAACGATTTCGGCATAACCATATTTAGTGCTTTGTACAAGCTGGGCGCCCGCAGGTAATCCCTGTACGATATAATTCAGGGTATCCTGATCCAGAT
The DNA here is from genome assembly GCF_003323815.1 of Acinetobacter haemolyticus. Classification (NCBI taxonomy): domain Bacteria; kingdom Pseudomonadati; phylum Pseudomonadota; class Gammaproteobacteria; order Moraxellales; family Moraxellaceae; genus Acinetobacter; species Acinetobacter haemolyticus. Next base: position 922,820 of record NZ_CP030880.1, on the reverse strand, counting down.
CCGATACAGTAATTGGTACACGGATTTGCTGTCCAACCACGGCAACGTTTCGGGTAGGCACACTGAGGCTTGGTGCTTCACTATAGCTTCTTACAGTGACAACAAAGCTCTTGCGCTCTACCTGCACCTGATTGATGTCACCATCGCCATTATCCCGTGCTGTCACGGTAATAGTATAGTCGCCACGATGTCCTGCTTGCGGTGCAAAACGGATCACACCTTTAACATTGCTGCCAGACTGGGTTTGAGTATACGTTGCAAAGCTTGGTAGACCCTCGATTTGTAACTCAATTGGATTGCCATCTTTATCTGTTGCGGTCACTGGAATTTCAATCACAGCACCTTTATCCACAATCACACTTTCAAGGTTACCAATTTCTGGCATACGATTGGCATTGAGTACGTTAATGCTAAAGATTCGCTCTGTAGAAAGTGGCTGACCAGTACCATTACCGTCATCAGTCGCTACCACTCTAATCTTGTAGATACCTGCTTGTTGATAATTTGGATTCCAATAGATTTCCAGTGTGTCAGGGTCAAAGGTTGCTCCTTCTGGTAAACCTGTAACCACATAACTGACAGAAGCAGGCACATCCGACATCTGCACTGCCTGTCCTTGTGGGTGTGATTTAAAGGCAGGTTCAAATCCTGGATTGTCAGGGTCAAACGCAAATACACTTAAGCGAACACTTGCACCCTCCAACACAGTCCATGTTGGACTAGATTCAAATTGTGGTGCAGCATTGGCATTATTTACTACCAATGTCAATGTTTGCGTTGCAACTGTACGAACAGGAATACCACCATTACTTGGAGTATAGGTTGCCACTAAACGGATTGGAATATCATAACTACCCGCCTGTGCATAACCTGGTGTCCATTCTAGCCAGCCCGTATCTTTATTTAGGATCGCACCACTTGGTAACCATTCAGCACTATAATTCAGTTTGATATCCTGACCAGAATACTGCATCAATCCATGTGGTAGGTTTCCTGCCAGTTGTAAACTAAAACGCTCACCCTCTCGTAATTGCTGTGCTGCCACAGGCAATAACACAGGTTTTTCGTAGCCTTGTTTTACCGTAATATTGAATTGATAACGGCTTTCATGTTTCCCATCAGATACGATCAACTCAATATTTTCATATTGACCTGCCTGATCATAAGCTGGTGTCCAAGTTAACATGCCTGTAGCGACATCAAACTCAGCACCAGCAGGTAAATTACGCACAACCATACTGAGACGATCACCATCCTCATCTGCTGCCAAGAGTTGCTGACTGAGACTTTGTCCTTCCGTTAAGACGATATCTCGTATCGAAGCAATCACTGGCACATGATTTGCGCCATCCACCTGAATTTTGATTCGTTTAAGGGCAACGCCACCACGACTATCCACTACTTTAAGCAGAATTTCACTATCTACACGATCTTGAGTCGTTGGAGTCCAATGCAATTGTGCATGTGCTTGATAGCCTTGATCTGTAATTTGACCGATCTGATCAAAACTCAACTGTACACCTTGTGGTGCTTCCACAACACTCCAATAGAACTGATTACCGTCCTGATCAGTGGCTGTTAAATCCAGATTCCAGCTTTCATTGACATTAGCCTTGAGTTTAGTTTCATCATAACTCATCACTGGTGGCTGATTGTCATAAGGAAGGGCATAGACCTGATGTGCAAGATCGAATTTTAATAAACGAGCAGCATCATTCGATAGGGTGATATCTTCCGCTTTGACCACAGATACAGTAATACCTGTGAGGCTTTCTCCAGCTTTTAGACTGCCACTATGTGCCTGTAAATAACTGCCAATGTCCAGTAACCACAATTCATTTTGTAATCCTTGACCCTGTATTGCTGCAACAATCCCACCATTAAAATAATGACCTGGATCAAGTAACAATAACAATGGTCCCTGAATATTGTCCTGACCAATATTGGTGAGTTTTACATCATAACTGACCGTGCCATTTAAACGATCTGCACGGGTTTTATCAAACTCAATGTGAACAAAGGCACTGTAGTCAGTCACTGTAGTAAATGCCGCGGTATACACACCCTCAAGTCTAGTTTGTTTCGCACTCTGTAGATTAGAGGACACCTCAAGTCGCCATTGTCCAGCAGCAATATTTGGTAAAGTCACAACGATACTATTGGTGGCCTTATTCCATTGCACTGATTCTGGAGTCAGGACTTGATTAACATTCTTGCCTACACCGACGAAACGATAGTTTGCTGGATTTAAAACGCTGGCAACATCAGTACTATCATTACCATTATTTCCTAACCACATTGCCTGATCAAAGCTGATGGTTGCATAGCTTAATGGTAGTGGAATATAAGCACCATCCTGAATTGAACTGGCAACGACCGTTGGAGCTTTCAGCAAAGCAATTTCATCAATCGTATTAGTTTGTGCAACCAAGATACGCTGGTCATGTGTAATCAGAATCGATTCACCACGAGAACCCCCTTGGGCCAATTGAATTGCCTGACGTTTTGCCAAGCTAATCATCCAGACAGCCGCATTATCCTGCTTTGGTAATGGTTTGCTGTTATTGCTGAGCTGTTGGCTATTATTGGCAGAAGCAAATAATAAACCTTCAAACGCAGTACCTTTTTGTCCAAAGACCAAACTATCAATAAGACCATTTAAGGTATATTCAACTTCTGCTCGACCCTTGGTTTTTCCTGTCAATGGGAAACTGATGATATCGGTTTTGCCAACATGAGAGAGAATATTGGCACTGGTCCAGCGGACTGCCCATAAACGACCATCTGGTGCAAAACTTAAATCAGACACCAAAGCATTAGAGAAATGCGCCCATTGCTGACCTTCTGGTGCATTAAAATCAAAAATCTCAATGCCATTACCAGATGAAACATAGATGCGATCTGTTTCAGGTTCAACCGTCAAAGCATGGGTCAATGGTTCATTGGCAGGTCCTTTGATTCGCTCAATAATCTGACCTGTTGAATAATCCAGTAACCACAATTCCTGTCCAGTGAGTACCCATAACTGGCCTTTTGAATCGACTGCCATATCCATAATCGGTTGATCAAAGGTATACAATGGTTTTTGTTGAGTGCCACCATCTTCTCCATAGATAAACAATTGATTACGATACTGTCCAGCACTGACCAAAATACGATGGTCAGGCAATTCAACCATAGCCAATGCACCCACTCCGCCTTGACTGGCATTAAAACCACTGGCAAAAATATTTAGAGTAAAAGGCGATAAAATAGAATTTAAATCAGTATTTTGATTTTTATCAATTTGCCCTGCCAAACCTTTTTGTGTCTCAGTAAATAGTACATTATCTTGATAATGACGATCCTGAACTGCTTGAGGAATCTGTGCAGTTTGCTGCACGGACTCAGGGCTACCGATTTCAGTCAATAATTGTTGTCTTGAACCATCATCGGGAATCACAGCATTGCGCACATGAGCAATCTCCTGATTTCCTGCAATATCTGTCGCAACAGCAAGAAACTCATACTGTACACCCACCTCCCCAACAAAAAGTAATTCACCTTGAGCTTGAGTCAGTTGTTTATGCCAAATTCTAAAATCACCGCCATTTTCTGCCACATATAAAGTGACATGCTTAATACCACTCACATCATCTTGTGCAATCCATTGCACCTGATAATGTACTTGATCTGCTGTCGTACTTTGTTGAGAAGTAACTTGTAATATCGTCGTTGGACGTTGATTGTCTAAAATATAAGTCAATAATTGGCTATCGACAGGTGGTGTTTGATTTAAATAAATACGAGCCTGTGTCACGATTTCTTCATTGGATTTTGCGGTTGCAAGTGACTGAATGGTATAACCAACAAAGCCTTTATTATTGCCATCCAACTTTAATAAATGGTGCAGATTCTGTGTTGAGACCTCACCTGTATTTGGATCAATGGCTTGGATGAGCCAAGTGAGTACTCGATTTTCTGCATCAATACCCGCACTGATTCGTAAGATAAAGCCTAGACTGCCTGTAAAATCAAAATCACTACTAAAGCTACTACGGTTTTCTGGTATATGGATATTGATATCACCAATTTTGATATCTGTTAAACGTAAGGTATATGGATCAAGCTGTTCATCAATTTCTGTTACTAGACGAATTTGATTTAATACAGACTCTGTTGTGTTCTGGAAACTGATTTTAAATGGTAATGCAGTATCACTTGGCACGTAAGTTTTTCCATCCACATGTGGCATGACAGATGGACCTTGCACATGGACAATATCTTGATTAATCGCAGCCATTTGCTGTAGGTATTGCGTCAATGCAAGTGCTTGTGCCCCAATCGGATTAAACTCTTCATCCAATAGACCTAAGTAGCGCAAATACTCTAATTGAGATTTACCACCAGCAAAAATATTAAAGTTAATAAAATGTTTGTTATTGTCATGATTTAAAATCAAATCTTCTGATGTGATATTCTTTGGAACAGGACTTAATGCAAAAGCACCATCTTCACTTGTACGAGCTTCGTAGTACGCAATTTGCGCTTTTAAAGCTTCTGGATCACCTGCCCATTTTGAAGTATCTCCATACCATTTTTGCATTTGTTCAAAAAATGCCAACAGACTTGCCTGAGTTTGATAATTTTCACCAGCTTTAGATAACAAAATCCCTGTAGCTAGATTTGCTGTTAAACTCAATACCTGCACATTATCTCGAATCGCTGGTGCCTGATTTTCTGGGCGTAATAATCCAGCATCTTCTAAGGCAGCCAACCACCCTTGTACCCACTGATCTGCATCCGCAGCCAATGCTTTTAAGCTTACACTTGCCATCACATCTGCCAAAATTACATCACGCATTTTTAGAGCATGAGTCATTTGATCTTGTATAAACTCAACACGAGTAATTGGTGTTGCAGCAGCGGCAATATTAAAACGAAAATCCAATGCTAAGAGTTCTACCTTAGTTAAACGCTCTTCAGGATCAAGGAAACGTGTTGCCAATCCAGCCGAAATTTTATTTAAATCCTGAATACCATTATCTAATAATCCTTGTACTTTCCATTCTGGATGAATCATATAGAGTTTTTCACGCAACCCTTCAAAATCCATATTTATCCATTCTGTTAAACCTGGATAAGTTTGAATATTAAAGGTGAATCCAGTAAACCCAGATGCATTCATGTCAAAGGCATAACCTGGGGCAAGGTTAATCCCTGAAGTATTTAATGTTCCATCTAGACTCGCCCAAGGAATATTTTTTAACTTATTAGAATCTGTTGGGGTTGCACCATAGTGCTGTGTATTTGCTTGATCCCCTAAAATAATACCTGATGGTTGCCCACCCACATTTGAACCAAAAATAATGAACGGTAAATTAAGTCCTTCAATTAAATAATCATTATACCCCATCTCTACAGCACCAATATCCAGACGCACGTATGGGGTATCAACATTAGTTAAACTTTGGAGGGAAACACTATAAATACCAGACTTACCTGGTTCAATTTGGCTTGCACCTCCCAGACCAATGGTGACATCAGGTTCAATTGCTCGTTCCACCAAATAGCGATAAGGTTCAACAACCCGATCACCATTTGGATTCGTCACAACAATATCATACAAACCGTGTGGCACTTGGCGTAAATCAAACACTGCACGAATATGCGTTGCATCAAGTACTTGCCAACGTTCTGGTTCAATCTCAAACACACCAGGACGACTCAGTTTAACTAAAGCTCCTGCTGCAAATTGAGCACCATAGATATCCATAGTCACCCAACGGTAATCATCTGTACCTGTTCCACCCTGATCTGGTGTCACCTTAGTAATAGATAATGGTAAAGTTTCTGCAATAAGGGTTGCGGCTGTATTTTTCGCAGAATGACTAGACTTAACTAGAATATAATAACGTCCAGCTTGTGTTATTGGGACAAGAAGTTCTTGATCAGGTGAGCCAGCCAAAGTATAGGCATAATCATACTGCCCACTACTTGGAACAGCTTCATAACGAATATAGATTTCATTTGAGCCATTAATTGCACTTGAATCTAAACGCACTCTTAATGTTTCACCTTCACTTACTTCAGCTTTATATAGATATTGGTCACCTGTACTTAATTTTAGATCTGTACTCGTATTTAGCAATAGCTGTGGAACAGTCACTGTAAGTGTAGAAGCAGATGAGGATTCATTATTTGACTCAGCCGGCGCAATATTTAAACCAGTTTCAGTGTAAATAATATCCCCTTCATATACTTCATTATAGATATCAGGTCGAACAATAACATACCATTCACCATCTTGAACTGTAGGCAATAAGGTCTCAATAAAGCCTGTATATTGCTGTTGAGCATTTAATCCACCTTGATGATTAAAACGCCCCAACAAAATATCCTGATTATCCCATATATTATTTTTAGATAAATACACTGCATCTGACCATTGACCATATGCTTGATAATCAACAACGTTTTTAACAGTATATTCAATACGAACTTTTTCACCTGTTTTTACTTGGTTTGGAATTGTAATATCTGTGACCTGTAAATCTACTGGATCAGGTTGAATAATCAGTAGGGGTTGTTCAGCAGCAAGCATATTATTGAGATCATTACCAAACTCTAAGACCTTACCTGTTGCACCATCACGATAATAAGCAGGATCAGTCACCACAAAGACATAATACGTCCCTTTCATTTCTGTTGGAATTTGTGCCTGAATAGAAGCAGAATACTCTGCATTTTCTGCCAAACCTCCATGATGATTGACATAGCCTAATAGTTTATCTTTATTTAAATCTAAGACCCGATCAGTAGATAAATAAATTAAATCCGTCCATAAACCTTGATCTGATGGTGTTTTACCTCCAAGGTTTTTTACTGTATAGCTAATATCTATTTTCTGTCCTGAAATTACATTCGTTGGACTCGTTACACTGATCACTTGTAAATCAGGTGGGCTCACATAGTTAATAGTTAGACCAATTGATTTTTCATTATTACCCTCATCTTTAAACTCTAGAACAGCGGCTTGGTGATAACCTTGTATCTTTTTGACTGTCTCTAAATTTTTTCTAATACTAGACACACTTTCTATTGGTGTTTTGCCTGCACTCACATAATTTGTATCAGCCTTAATAATAAGATTAAAGTCTCCACCAATTCCAATAGGTACCGTGAATGTTGCAGACTGTGTATAGGATTCGCCTACTTTTAGTACATCATTCAAGGATACTTCTTTTACTTTACTTGAGACTTCTACGAATCCACCACGATCTACAACAGGGTAATCAGAGGCATCAATTGTATTATCAATAGATAAGTAGACTCCATCAATCCAGTTCTTCACTCGAGTATCACGAGTTCCCTCATTTTTAACCGTCCAAGTAACAGTAATCGTCTCACCTGCATCTGGATTAGGATTTGAAATTTGAATATCCTTTATAATTAAATCTGGCTCACGGTAAATAATATTTAACGATGTTGAAGCCATATTATCTTGTGTTTGATTTTTTTCAAAAACACCTTTTTGATAAAACTCTAATACCCCTACATTATATGAACCATTTGTTGCATCTAGAGGAAAATATGGTTTTCCGTTGCGATCTAAATTTGCATCACTAAAGATATAAATATAATATTGTCCGTCATAGCCAGCAGGAACACTAAATTGTCCTGTTGTTGTGTAACTTGCACCAGATATTAATCCTTGTGCATTGGAATGAACGACACTCCCAATCAATGTTGAATATTCAGGTCTATATTCTGGATATGCACTAATAACAATATAGTCTGTCCAAAATTGTGTTCCTGACCAAACATCAGCTCCCTGATTTTCTACAGTCCAAGATACTTCAACTTTTTCACCTGAGAATACCTGTGGATCCACAGTAATCTCTGTCACGACCAAATTTGATGCAAGTGCAGTAATTAGAGATTCAACGGATAAAGTATTATTTTCTTTAATCTTCTCCACTTTAACTTTGTTATTTTTATCTTTTAATTGCTTGGTATTAGTCTGTACAATCAACTGTAACCCTGTAACAGAAGGTGCTAATACTGGAACCATTTGCTCAACAGTATAAGTCTCGTTGTAACCTAATTTCCGAGTCTGGTTAAATTCTCCCAATTTCCATTTTATTGTTGCTTTAGACAAATCAGTATGATCAGCCAGCCATACCTCATCTGTCCATGAGCCTTCAAATTCATCAGCTCTGTTTTTAACAGTATAACTAAATTGATAGCTTCCCCCTGCAACAGCTTGTATCGGTGCCTGTATATCAACCACTGTAAAATCTGGTGGTGAGAAACCTAAAATATCAATTGCTCTTGCTTTATAATTATTATTATCAACCTGAGTGGCATCATCCAAATTGATATTCGTTGCTAAAGTATCTTCTAGAATTGCATCATAGGTATCACTCCAAACCGTAATATAATACTGCCCTGAATATACACCTTCTGGAATCGTAACAGTGAAATGCCCTAAATAATCCTCTCCAACTTCAAGATGCCCTGTATGTCTTAATTCTCCTAGCTTAATATCACCTTTTGCTGGATTTGGCTGGCGTTTATCAACAGTTAACCAAATACTATCAACCCAACTATTGATACTACTATGATCACCTTGGGTTTTTGCAGAACCTTTATTGCTCACCTTATAATCGACAGTAATTTTACTTCCATGACTTGCCTGATCTGGTGCAACCACATCACTGGTAATCAAATCAGCAAAAGGAACAGGTTCAACATAAACTTTTTCTACACGAACATTATTATTCTCATTTGGATACTCATCCACCTGACTTCCAGAATCGGAAACCACAATAACATAAACATCACCACGATAACGTACTGGGATGGTAAATTCATCTGTAATTGTCGTATAACTTTGTGTTGGTGCTAATGCTGACCCACTATCATAACGGCCAACCAAAATATCATCCGCACTTAATTTACCATCAAGAGATAAATAAACAGAATCTTTCCATTGATTACTGGTCACCAATGGTCCCATATTATGAACAGTAAATTTTATACTTGCTTTTCCGCCTGCAATTACAGTAGCAGGTGCTTCAATTTGGGTGACACGCAGGTCTGGACGAGGGTTTAAATCCACACGCAATATATCATCAGAAACAAGTATATTATTTTGACGAGCAAAGGCATATTCATAAATTTGAGAAGAAACACCGTGCTTACCTAAATTTGCATTAGTGGTAACCTCTAAACGCCAACCCCCTTCTAAACGAGCAGGTAAACGTAATTTTTCTGTTCGAGTATACGTTTTACCCACCTCTAAACCTTGTGTATAACTAAAGCTACCTAAAGAAATTGGGGATTTAGCTGGATCTAATGAGATTAAACGGACATTATCGACCCAATGTCCTGTTGCATTATTGCCACCTTGATTACGTACTGTCCAACTAAATTCAATTTCATCTCCCTCCATTGCAATCTCAGGAAGTACAATATCCTCAACAATAAGGTCTGGATAATCGGCTAAATTAATTGGAATAGAAAGGCCTAACTTCTGATTATTATTTCCATAAACAAACTCAAATACACTATTTCCTACATCCGTACCAACGTTTAGATAATATGTTCCAGATAATCCATCTGGTAATGTTACCGTCAGTGCATGTTCATAGTTTTGGTTAACTGCCAAATATCCTAAATGTTGGATTGAACCCAATGCCCACGTCTGCCCTTTTCCATCGACCTGACTACTTAACCAAATACGATCAACCCATGCATCCTTATCTGTAATCCCTATACCATAATTGCCTACAGACCACTGAACCGTGGTTGTTGCCCCGCTTATAAATTGTTGTGTATGATCAATTGATAATGTATCTACCTGTAAATCAGCATAAGCTTTCGGTATAACATCAACAGCATGCTCAGATTTAACTGTATTATTTGACTCTAAGTTATTTTCCCAAACTTGCTGTAAACTGTCCGTTTGAACAAATATATAGCCATGTTTAGTAAAATTAGGACCAAAACGATATTGAATAGATGAAGTGTAACTTTCATCTATTGCTAAAGCACCATGATGTACAACTCGACCTAAAATAATATCATCCGAATTTCCAATCACATCATCACTCGAATAAATAACCGTATCTGTCCAAGTCGTACTTAGTCCAGCACCTGTTCCAATGTTAGAAACGGTCCACTCGACTTTTAAAGTAGCAGGATCGGCAATTATCTGTGTAGGAACACTAATATTTGTGACAATTAAGTCAGCATATTCTGCTTTAGCAATATTAACTTGTTCAATATATTGATTATTATGCTCAGCATTATATTCTGCATTGTTATTAGAAGCATCTGTCACAATGATTAGACGCCATTGACCTGATAAATCCTGTGGAATTTTATAACTTAATTGTCCTGTTGCCGCGCTACCTGCCAAAATTTCAGTATGAACAACCTCACCAATTTTAATATCTTTACTATCAACAGTATCATTTAACGACAAATACACGATATCTTTAACGTTTTTGGCTTTTGCTGTTCCCTGATTCTGGGTCTGCCAGGCAATCTCTATCGTTTGACCACCTTGTAAAACTCCTGATGTTGTGACTTGATCTACTATCACATCTGGACTGATGACTTCAATATTCTGTGTCAGCTGGTGATTTACCTGATCCAATTCACGAATATAATTATATACATCCGAAATGACCTCTAAACGCCACTGTCCTAAGCTGATATTCGGTACTGTAATTGTGATTTGTTGAGTGAAACTCTCATCTTTAGCAATATGACGATTAAATGATGGTGTAGTTAAAATATATGTTTGATTTGGATTCGCGATATTGACTAAACGTATACGGTCGTAAACAAATCCCGCAAAATCTGCTGTTCCCTTATTTTGTAAAGTATATTCAACTACAACTTGATGTCCTGCTTGCCAGTACTCGGCAGTATGAATCTCAGACACTTGCAGATCAGGCAGTTTTTCAGACTCTACAGTGATTGGAATTGATGTTACATTATTTGCCGTATAATCTGGTTCATAGGCAGCTCCATAACTATCTGTTTTTACAAATAGATAATATTCACCCTCATTACGATTTAACTTAAAATCCAAATAAGCTTCATAAGTCTCATTTAAACCCAAATACCCCACATGAGTCACAGAACCCAATGCAACAGCTGTTGCATCAAAAGATGATTTACTTGAAATATAAACTGTATCTACCCAACGATTAATATCTGTAGCGAGATTACCTAAATTAGAGACTTTCCAAGTAATACGGCCCTGTTCATTAACACTTATAAGATTCGGTGAGCTTAAAATTTCAGGAGTGAGATCAGTAAATGTCTTAAATACATTAAAACCATTTGAGATCAAACGATTATTTAAACGTGTATCAGGCTCTTTGATGCTTTGATTAATATCGCTAATTACCACAATATAATACGTACCCTCCAAACGAGCAGGGACTTTGACAGATACATTCTGTTGGTAACTTTCTCCAACAGCTAATTCTTTGGTTCGATTAAAATTAGCAAGTACAATATCATCTGCATTACCAATCGTTGCATCACGACTTAAAATAACACGATCCACCCATTGTCCTTGTGCGGCTTTCTCCCCTTGATTGCTGACACTCCACTGTACTTGCGCAAAAGCACCCGAACCAACTTCTAATGGTACAATAATATTCGACACCACAAGATCAGCATAAGTTTGAGCAACAGCAGAAAATGCTGTAGTCAAGCCATTATTATTTTCCGCATCGCCTGCATCGTTGACCTCATAAATCACGCCCTGACCCACAATATTACTATCAGCAATGACCTCTACAATAAACTGTCCTACGCCTGCCAGACCTTCTGGCAAATTAAAGCTAAAGTGACGATCTCGAACCTCTCCTGCCAATAACGGTTCAGCATCTTGCCCGGTAAACGCGACAGCAAAATTAAGTACAATTTTACCTGATGAACCATCGGCATTCTTTTCTCGAACAATAATACGGTCTTGATAGTTTTTAGGGGTTGCAACACTGCCCTGATTATAATCCTGCCAGCGTAATGTCACTTGATCACCAGCTTGCAAATGCTGTTGTGCTATTTCTAAATGTTTAACAATTAAATCCGGACCTGCCACAACCTCTAAGCGAGTTTCATTATCAAACTCCAAAGAGCCAGTTGCATCATGCTCGGCAACCTCATTGAGTGCATCTACTTTCACTATCACCACAAAACGTCCAGTCGCATGATTTGCTGATGGCCAATTAAAAGCGATTTGACGCGATACGCCGTGGTCAGAAGCTATATCCTGATTGTTTTGTTGAATATCCTGCCGTGCAATGACCGCACCAGTGGTTAAATTGATGACCTCAACACGCTCCACCCATGAACCTTGCGCTGCGGCACTACCTATATTTTTTGTTTGCCAATTTAATAAAACAGTATCACCTGCTTGCCAATTTTCATGCGGAGATAGGGCAACATTCTCTACGACCAAATTTGCGTAATCTTTGAGTACACTGTTAAAAGTCGTGCTTAAATGATTATCTAGTTTTGCTTGTACAGTTTCCTTCTGTGCATTGTAATAGTCACTATCGATCACAACTTCAAACTCACCCGTACCTAATATGCCTTCAGGTAACTGAATATAAGCATTACGTTGGGCTATTTGTTGAGGTAATAAGCCTCCTGATTCATATTCAGAATATGGCACTAAACTTTGTGCCAAAATTTCCCCAGTATCTTTACGCTTAATTAATACACGATCAGTAAAATCACCAAAAGTTACTTGTTCACCTAAATTTTTTACTAGCCACTGAACCTCTAACAAACTACCTGATTGGATTACTTGTGATTGAGAGACCTTTACAACAAGATCGCTGATACTTAAATCTACTTTTCTTTGATTATTATAAATATCAATCACTAAAGGCTCAGATGGCGCATGAACATACACTGTCATACGGTAAGGCAGTTCTATATCCCGAGCATCAGTTTCATCTAATAAAATGGTATATTGACCAGATACAGACGCAACAAACTCTGAACCTAAATTATGTGCTTCACTACGTGAGATTGATTGTGAACGCCCATAAGGATCGATAACGATTAAGTTTGTAGAATAGTTGTATTTCCAAACATTATTATAATAACCAGTTGTTCTAATGATTAAATCTTCAAAATCAATAAAAATTCGATCACCAACCTTAACCTCTATTTGATAGACTTGTTTTTCACCTAGCGGTTTTAAACGATCTTCTACAACTTTTCCACTTTCAATTTGCTGAACTTGAGTGAGATCAAGCAATTTAAATCCATAATTTTTGGTCGTAAACTCTTGTGTATAAATTCTAAGTTGATAACGGCCTGCTGCTAATGTAATTGGTGCATAATACGAATTTAGTGCATAGTTTCCTATTGTGCTACCAGCCTGATTAACAACTTGTAGAGTCACACCACTATTGTTAGTATAATTTAAATGATCTAAATATAGCGTAGACACTTTCTCAAGATTCAACTCATAATAATGACTTTGATTCTCAGCAGTTAGAATCCCACTATTGATTTCATTCAAAAAAATAGACTGAATATTATTGATTCTTTGATCACCTAGCCAATCAATTTGAAACGTGATTTGACCTGAGTAAATAGATGTTTCATGACTTTCACTATAGTTGTTGTTATCAAATATCAGATAGTATTCACCAGCCTGATCAACATAAATTGGAGTTGAATCAATATTGCCTGCTTGATTCGTTGAGGATACTAATTGTCCATATTGATTATATACTTTATAACGTAATACCGTACCAGAGGATGCTAGGCTATTAAATTGAATATATCCTGCTTGCTCAACACTAAACTGATAAATATTATTTGCTTGACGTGTTTGTGTGTTGGTTGTGGTAATCGATTGACCTAACTCAATGTTTTGCTTTTGTTCTGAAATATTGACCCATTTGAATTCAGCAGTACCGATTGAGTAGCTAGATAGACTTCCTCTTACCACATAAGTACCCAGATCCAAGTAAGCTAAATGATTCGAACTCGATAAAACCTGCTGGTTATTAGCAATATTAATTACCTTTGTGCTACCATAATGATAATACTCATAACTTACTGCCATACGATCTAAATAATATAAGCCAGGCTCTTTGACTTCAAAGTAAAATAAATTTTGATCGTTTACGCTATTATTAATAGCCCCCCCAAAAATACTTTCAGAAACAATTGCTTCAGGAAATACTTGAGGTAAAGTATAGTTAACAACAGGGCTTAACGCACCAGCACGACGCGCAATTTGAATACTATTCTGTCCAACTGAACCCGCAGTGAGATTTGTATTATTGATCGCATTATAATTATTATTATATGCGCTTAAACCAATATAATAAACGCCTGTGCTTGGTACAACATATGTATAACTATTACTAGTGTTACCATAGCGTGTACTATAGACCTGCTGACCGCTGGCATTAAAAATACGGGTATTATAATTTGTACTGGTATAGGCATTGATCACCAATGTATCACCTGCAACAAGCATCAGCTGATACATGTCTACATCTTTATTAGTATTTGCCCCATCGCCTATATAGGTCTCCAGCGTATATAAAGTACCTTGTGGTACAAAAATCTCTTGTGCAGTTGCTAGGGTTTCTCCCGCATCGGTTGTCACTGTTAATTTACTATTTTGACGTTCTAAATAAAACTCTTGCTGTTCTAATGCTTGCTGACTGCTGACTTTCAAATAATAAACATCTGTAGATATAATTGAGAAATTACCCTCGTTGTCAAAAGCTTGTAATTGCTCACCATTTTTATTAAGCAACGTAATCTGGCTATTGACCAACCGTACAAACAACTGATCATCTTGGTTCAGCATCACGCGATAATAACTTTCTTGTTGTGCTGTCTGATTAATAGTTAATGTTTTAATGCCATCAATAAATAATTCTTGTGCGTTTGAAGTAGTTCTTTTTTGATGGCTAATAACATCATCAACAATATACTGTGCATTAAACTTATAAGCACTATGATTATCATTATTTGAGCTGATTTCAAGTCGATACTGGCCGGCTCTCAAATAAACTTTTGCCTGCTGTAAAGTCGTTAAGTTGTTATATTGTGATAACAGCGTGTTATTTGGTCCCAAAAGTCTTAAATACATGGCAGACTGATTAAGCTGCAAATCTGTTAGATTCAACCAACCATCATTTTCCAAGTTAAACTGATATGAATGTGTGCTATCAAAGGTGTAGAGTGTATCAGAAACCGTCTGATCAAAAATCAAAGTGGTCTTTCTGCTTTCCACAGGATAAATTTGAGCTGTAATAGGTTTTACTATCGTTGAAGTATCTGTACGTTTTACCAATACATATAAACGTTGACTATTAGCAATAAACGATGGGGCACCATTACTCGAGTTATAGGTATTAAGTAAAATGCTACCCGAATCATTAAATATAGAATAATATAAATTATTAGAATCAACAAAATCAATATTATACTTTTTCCCAATCTCAACATTTATCGCATATATTGCCATTTTTTGATTTACGGCAAGCGTTGCTGTTAATGGCTCAATATCATCAATCACCGTATAATGGTCTGGTAATGATAATAATCTGAGTTGATAGCTTCCTAAGGCTGTACGATTAGAGTAGAACTCAAAAGTGTGTTCACCAGCAGGTAAATAAATCACTTGATATTGATTCGAAGCTAAATTAATACTTAGCTGGCTACCAGTCACATCTTTCAAATAAGCATAATTTACGTTTCCAGATAGTGAGTCTAAAATGACTGTTTGTGGCTGCGCTAATGTGAGCTTATAGCGGTGTACTTCACCAGCTTCTGACAATACACCTGACATTGATTGATTTAGCTCAATTTCTTGCATGATGATCTGTGGTGTACCAACTCTGATGCTTGTAGAGCGTGCCTGTTGCCGTTGTGACTCATCTGAACCTTGTAGGCTTAAATAGTATATCCCATCTTTTTTTAGATTAACTTTAACAGCCGTATCTGAAGTGCTAGATTGCGTAGCAGATGCAATCTGATTACCCAAATTATCATATAAATACCATACTAGATTACGTGCAGTCGTACTGGCAGTTGTACGCGGATCAATTATCCAATCCTGTCCTGCTTGTCCAGTGATCTTCCACACCGTTGTTTTTGCACTTAGATCTAGTGTTGTCGTGACCAGTTCATCTAAAGGTAATTCTACTGCTTGAGTTAAATCTGTAATTGTAAAGTCAAAACGACGCGTAGCATTTGTGTAGTCAAAATGATTACGGATGACCAGATCATAACTACCTGCATCTAAAGTTAATGTTTTATTTAAATACGTACTCCCTGCACTGACAGTCCATAACGCAGTCGTAGAATAAGTTGGCTTTAAAATAAACTCTAAGCCATAGCCTAAAGTTGCTAAATTTATGTGTGTTTTCTCAGCAACATCAAATCTATATATTTTTTGATTATTATCTACATAGTTAACAGTATTAGAAATAAATTCACCAATATTATAGTTTTGAATTGTCTCCTTGCTTTCCAAACTAAATGTAATGTTATTCCTATAACCTCTAATTGCCCATCCGCTAGCAGATGAATACTCCTGTCCAGAAGTAACTAAGTAATAGCTTCCTTCAACATCAACTTTAAAGTTAGCTCCTCGATTACCTTGTAAACTATAGACCAATTGTCCATTTTCATTAAATAAATAGTATTTTAATTTAGATGAATAAGCGTAATAATCATATGGATAATAATCATAACTATACTTAGACAACAAATCATATTCCTGCCCTGCTATCAAATCCAATTTTAACACTGTATTCGGCACACTATTGCTATAACTCACTGTAACAGGCATATCCACAGCAAGGTATTTTATAGCTTTACTTTGTGTTATGTTAAGATTTAACTGACGAGACTGATTGGCAATTGCCTGTGTGTTAGTTATTTTTACTGTATATTGACCTGCTTCTAAAAAATAAGCCTTATTATCACCGTACCAATATAACTGCTGAATGATTTGATTTCCATTTTCATCAAATACTTGATAACTATATCCTGCTTGACTTGGAATTAGTTCAACCAGACCTGTTTCTTCAATATTAAATTGCAGGATTTTAGTTTGATTTTGTTGATAAAAATAAACTGTTGAATTTTCATCTAAGTTAACAGGTATTGCTAAACTGGTACTTGTGAGCAATGAGAACTGCATGTTGTTGAGTACAGCATTGCCATTTGTGGAGTAAACAACCAATCGATAGTCTTTTTGATACTCATTTAAATTCAGGGCAAGAATATTATCCGTGAGCACGCCATTCTGTACTAATCGCCCGGCTGTATTATAAAGGCGATAATTTAATCCTGCCCAGCTGGAAGCATTTTGTGCCTGAATATAATAGGATTGGTTCTGTTGCGCATTAAATTGATAAATAAAAGCAGGTTGGGTAGAAAAATTAACTGTTTGAACGGTATTTTCTGTTAAATTTATTGCCTGATTGCTAATGGTAAGAGTAAATGCTTGAACTTGTTGCAGTCCCGAAAACTCAATACGGTAGTTTCCTTGTGTTAACCACTGTACAAATCCAGCATAATTTAAATCAAGATTGCCTAAAAAAACAGTACCCTTTTCCAGATTAATGATTTTTACATCATTAAATGGTAGTCCAGCAAATGCTAAGGCATATGAATCCGATTGATTTATCGTAAATGCAAATGCCAGATTTTCACTCACTTGTTGCGCAGGAACGAGTTTAATCTGATTAAGTTGAATAGTTTGTGCTACGCTTTCTGGTATTGGTGTGGTTGCACTTTCGGTAGGATTGATAGATAACGATTGTGATGTTAATGTCTGGTTTAATATTCCAATATAAATATTTTGTGAATATTGAGATAAAATCTCCAGATTCGTTGCAGGACTAGCACTTTGTACTAATATATTACCTAGATCATCCCATACGGTAATAAGAACACCACTCTGTAAAGGTTGCTCAAAATGAATGGTGTATTTTTTATCTTTTTGAGTATTGAGTAAAAATATCTGCGACTCTAGATTTTCAATCTCTAATGGAGTTTCTTTATTCAACTCAAGTTCTTCATATAACTTTGTAGAACGAATTGATATTGTTTGTTTTATATCTTCCAATATATTTTTATGAACAACAATCTGATATTGACCTTGCTCTAAATAAATTGCTTGTGTTCTCGCCTGTTCATCTCTGGACAATGACTTATCTAAATTTTTACCGACTATTCTAATATCGGTAGCATATCTTGTACTATCTACATCAAGAAAATACAAACCACTTTTTGCAACCGTGATATTATAAAGTAATTTCTGATTATTTATAGAATCATCTAAATTTACATCCAGAGACTGATTATCATTTAATGTAAAGTTTTTCTCTTTTAGTAAACTTTCATGATCAGCATCAATCATTGTATACTCAACTTTACTAGATTTAGTATCATTGGGCATCAACCATAAATATGATAAACCTTTTGTAATATTAACTAAATTTGTAACACCTTGTCCTGTTACTACTCCAAAACTATCAGTTAGATACCACTTGGCATTAAAGTCATAAAAATCTAAAACAGTATAATTAAAATTAGAGTTAGTACTACTCTGTTCTACTTTTGTTAATCGAACTGTTAAATTTAACTCTCCAGTATAATAACCACTAGTGTTTGCACCAGTAACAATATTAAAATTATCTCTACTTCCATATGAATGGAATGCAAGATAAAAATCACCACTGTTATTAAATGTATAGTTTAATGGACTATCATCTGTTACTACAATTCTATTACCTTGAGCATCATATACACTTAAATAACCATCAATGCTACCATTTGGGGTAGAAACATATAGTTTATCACCTTGCTGCACTCTGATCTTATAAACATCTACATCCCCCTTAGAGTCGTTATTATCTCCAAAAACAACTTTAAGATTTTGATCTTGGTTGGATCTCAATCTTAAATATTGAGCAGTACTTAAACTATTTCCAACATCGCCCACAAAATTAAAACTCTGATTTACTTGATATGAGTTATAAATTTTTAGTTTGATAAGTCTATCAGTCTCATTACTTAAATTCTCACTATCAAAAATATTAAATAATTGGTTTTCTACTGTGGTAATAGCAATAAAATATTCTTGATCTACTTTTGATGTAAAGCTAAACTCTTGAGTATTTTCTTTTTTCAGAACGTTGCCATTCTTATCGTATACTGTAAAGTTAACTATTTCATCTGTCTTAAATTTTAATACCTCATTTGTGAGTAAATAATACGAATAAACAGCTGCTTTTTGCTCTCCAACTTCTGCATCATAAACTCTAGTATTATTATCAATAAAGACCTGACTAATATTATCATCAAGTTTGATCACTTGAGTTGTCTGCAATGAAGATTCTAAATCTATCTGCCCATTCTGACCAAAAGTGGCGGCAGGATTGACGCTTGATTTAATTTGAAAACGAATACTGCCTAATGTATTGGTTAAGCTTCCAACCTCAATTCGGTACAGTCCTGTTTTTAGAAAAACTGGCGCATAATTAATATCATTATCTGTGGTATTTGATGAGCGTACTGTATTGCCCCATTCGTCTTTAATAATAAAAGTATAGTTATTTAGACCTGATGATAGCTTATCCAGTGCAATCCATTGATCATCCTGCAAGTTTAACTCGTATACACTCAATTGTGACGGAGTCGTAAAATTTGCATCAATTTCTTGATCAACTTGAATGGATTGAACTACTGGATGAGAGTGAAACAATTTAAAACTTGCTCGAAGTGAATCCTGTAACTCCGAACCCTCGATACTTAACCAATATGTCCCTGTTTTATCAGCAGTAAATCCTTGATCGCTATTTAGATTATTTTTATTAATTACTATTTTTGCATCGGGGTCAAAAAGACTCCACGTTCCATAGGATTGTTGTACTGACAATGCATCAAAGAATAAACGATCCCCAGCCTCTACATCAAACCGATATAATTTAGCACTCGAGGCTGGTGATAATTCTATTCCAGTATTTTGATTCAATACCAAAGATTCTGCACTATTTTCGCCAATCAGATGAAATTCGAAAGAGGTTTTCATGTCATCCAAAGCATCTACCGTTAAAGTATATGTATCCGGCTGTAAATCTAAGAATAGATGGCTTTGGGTTGTAAAATTGACTGTACTAAACTGATTTCCTGTTTGGGAACCGTGCAAGTTCCACTGCATCTTATTGTTATCAATTCCATCAAAGAAAAATTTTGTTTTTTCATTAATGACAAATTCATATCTTTTCTGTTCACCAGGTTGATCTATGGTACCTGAGATCTCATGTACTCCAGGCATAAGATCTGCAGAAAGCAAAAGTTTTGGTTCAAGCTGTTCCACAGTCCACATTTGTTCTTGTGTACTTGTATTCATTTCTTTATTGTTCATAATCCCCCCAGATTGTTATGAATTTGTATGCTTTTAGTTAAGTATAAATGCCTTAGATATTAGTGATTAATTTTCTTTAAATCAATTTATTATTAAAAAGAATTAGCTAGTTAGCTAAATAAAGCTTTAAATTTTAAAATAATTTTACTTAATCGTCTGATTGTTAATTACAGATAAAAAATAGACTTCTTTCATAATTATTGCCACTCTCTTTTTATATCCCACATAAGTAGAAATAAAGGGGATTTATGAAAGAAGTCTATTAATCTTTTTTAGATCACCCAGCTCATTTTTAGAGGACTTGATATGTGCTGAATTGAAAACTTATTCTTACTATCATAATGATAAAGTACAATTTTATTTACTTTAACCATCCAATTATTTTCTTTCATATCCGTTCCCTGATAATGAATCTGGAATGGATAAAATGGTTGTCCATTTTTGTTGACTGGGATTGCGGAAGAATAGCCGTACTCTGGTTGTCCTGAAACTCTTCCTTCTTCGAACATTTGTTCAACAATATAGCCTCCTTCATTTATCAGAAGAAGTGACCATACGCTTTCCCCATAACCATTTCCGTAATAACCATCAATGATACAGCTTCCTAGTGTATTATTTCCAAACGCTTGTAAGTTCTTTTTAAATTCTTGGGCATTCCATGAGGTTAGACCATATCTCTCAATACTTTTAACTTCCTCTGAGCTGTTTTGAAATCATTTGGAATTGACCATTGTTCAATTTTTTAAAGAGATATAACTCCAAAGTACCTCGTGTCGTATATGAGGTTTCTATCCTGCCTTCGATCGCTAAAATTTCGAATAGTGCCAAAATTGTGCCAAAGAAAAAGGGAATCAAACTATGTATTTGATTCCCTTTAAGATATTTGGCGGAAGCGGTGAGATTCGAACTCACGGAGGACTCACACCCTCGTCGGTTTTCAAGACCGGTGCATTAAACCGCTCTGCCACGCTTCCAATGGCGGCTATCATATAAATAAAAGTGCAAGTTGGCAAACCTTTTATTCAAATTTATAAACTGAATGCTCAAAATAAACTCAACAAGCTGAATTTTTATAGATTTTCTATTTTTCATAACGAATTGAGTTGATATACCAAACCTTTTTGCCCAATGGGGTATGCACTTCAACCTCGTCATCAACTTGTTTAGTTAATAATGCACGCGCCATGGGTGATTCAATCGAAATATGTTGAGGATGATGATCATAAATCTCATCAATACCAACTATTCTCAAAATTTTTTGTTCACCCGCTTCATTTTCGATCTCGACCCAAGCCCCGAAGTAAACCTTTCCCTCTTGTTCAGGAACATAGTCTACAATTTTTAACTCTTCTAAACGTTTACCAAGATAGCGTACTCGTCGATCAATTTTCCTGAGCAATTGTTTGTTGTATTGATATTATAACCCCATGACTAAACATACTATTTACAACCCAATCAAATTGACAATTGATCAAATATTGTTAGCCTAATAATTAAACACCCAATAATATGTACTAAAAATTATATGCCTTATGTTCGAAAGATTTATGTAAATTACACTGACTGTACTACAAGAAGAGTATTAACGTTACCATCGATCCTTACTGAAAAAGGTGTGGTGATTTCTCACTTAAGGTATTTGGCTTGGTTCAACTCAAAAAGCGAGGCTTGGAAAGAACGCTCAAGTTTCGCTTTGCAGCTTTTGCTGAAATATATCAATGCCGTTCCAAATATTGAAAGTGCTACGATACTACTCAAATCATTTACAGAATCTCTAGCTACAGGGACAATCAATTATAAAACCCTTAGTGATCCTCTCGATCTTTATTGGCGACCTAGAACTATCACTGACACTAATAACTTATTATTTCACATCACACACTATACTGACTTCTTAGCTCTACAAGATGAATATAACTCTCCAAGAGTTAACCCTTTTCGTAAAGCAACCAGCTATGAGGAACGCCTTAATTGGTGTGCCTATTACCACAAACAAGCAAATGTATTCCTAAACCATTTAACAAATAAAGACAAAGCAAATATTACCCAACAACAAGTACGCTTAGTTGGCTCATTACAAGAAAATCAATATGATACGGAATATGCAATCCGTTTCCCTGAAAACCAAATCGAAAGGCTTCTCTATTTAGGTTTTGAGAAAAATGGGCTATTCGACTATAAATCACAAGCTATTACAATGCTTATGAATTATGGAGGGTTAAGAAAAAGCGAGGTTTTTCACCTTTTCATTTCTGATATTACTTTACACCCGAATCATTCGAAGGAAGCTTTGGTTCGTGTTTATCATCCAATTATAGGAAGTTCACCTGATCCAAATTATAGAAATAGGCAAGAGTATCTTCTTTCCAAAACATCATATAAGCCAAGAAGCACCTACTCATTTTCTGAACGATTATACTCAGGCTGGAAGACACCGTTATTAACTTCTAAAGATGGCTACTTTGAAGTACTTTTTAACCCACCTGAAAAAGCACGAGAATTTCTAGCAGTTTGGATAAACTACTTAAAATATCAACGTGTTGAGCCGCCAAAAAATAATCCCCACCCTTTTGCATTTACTAATAGCTTAGGAGCACCAGAAACAATTAAAAACTTCCAAAGACTTCATAAAAATGCAGTAGAACGCATCGGCCTAGAATGTAAAAAAGAACTTGGTACAAGTGAACATGGCCATAGACATGCTTACGGCTTCAGAGCTAGAACAGCGGGTCTAGATCAAATAGCAATTCAAAAAGCAATGCATCATAAAAGTCCTATCTCCTGTTTAGTCTATATCAAACCAACGCTAGAAGAAGTCAAAGAAAAATTAAGAGGCATAAAATGATAAAACACTTCAATCTAAGAAATATTAGTAAGTCAGGACTTGCAACCTCTTATTCACCCTTTCCAAATTTTGAAGACTTGAAAA
The DNA here is from genome assembly GCF_003323815.1 of Acinetobacter haemolyticus. NCBI lineage: Bacteria > Pseudomonadati > Pseudomonadota > Gammaproteobacteria > Moraxellales > Moraxellaceae > Acinetobacter > Acinetobacter haemolyticus. The sequence continues at coordinate 899,454 of NZ_CP030880.1, read as the reverse complement.
AAACTTGTAAGCAATTAGGGATTACAAATTCTGTTATTTATAAGAAAAGCTATCGTCAGCATAATTTACCAGCACATCCTGAACGTATTTATGATGAATGGATAAGCTATAAGGACTTTTTTGATATTCCAGAAATTATTACTTATCTAGATTTAAAGAAAATTATTCATGCACAAAACTTAAAGAATGCAAAAGAATATAAAGACTTTGTTAACAAACAAAATGATTCATCAATACCACTTGATCCACAAGGTAGCTATGGAGACGAATGGGAGAATTGGTTTAAATTCTTAGGGAAAGAGGAGCCCTTTAAACCCGAATTTATTTCTTATGAATATCATGAATGGGCTACTAAAATAATTGAATTTATGAAAGTAGCTCGAGGTGGTGGTACAAAAGAAAGTCATTTATGTCGATTTGTACGTCTATACATAGAAAGATTTGATAAAAGTAAATCTCCTCATATTTTTCTAGTTCAGAAAAAATTCGACGTTAAACCCTTTCGAAATATTCTTGAAAATTGCGAATCTGATCATATGAGAAGAAAACTTGTGATTGCGGTAAACGAGTTTCTTGATTATATCATTAATAATGACCTGACTATTGAAGATGAAGATACAGGAGAAATTGTACGCGTTGATAATGCACGTAATCCCTTTACTCTATTATTAGTTCAACAGAATATTTCATCTTCCTCTTTACGCTCTGAAACAACCAAACCTTGCTTACAGTATCATTTTGTTAAAAAAGTACAAAATTGGATTATTCCCGTAACAGCAAAGAATTTCAGAGATCTTGCCCACTTACAAAAATTTGATGTTGACTGGGTTAAGATTAATTCCCACTTGATTGACCCTAATGACCAGGATTGCATCTACAAAAAAATAGATGATCAATACTATTTGTGGTGTCCAATTGATTGGATACATACATATACTTTAACAAAGGTGCCATTGAGGGGTAGGCAAATTGCTTATAACGACTCTGGTGAAGCCGATAAGTACATTGCTGATATTGATGAACATAATCAAATTATCTGGATAGAAAATCCGTCATTATTTGCTGGCTTGACCAAAGAGCAATCCTTTATAAAACGTATGCCAGATGGACAATTGGGTATGTTCACTACTACCAATAAAACCAATAATAATGGATTAGGTTATACCGTACCCTGGATTCCAGAAGATCTTGCATATTGGCTAATAAAATTAAGAAAATGGCAGCAAAAGTATAATGCTATTAAGGCCCCTAGCACTTGGTTAGATTGCCAAAGAACTAACTTAAATGAGTTACAAAGAAAATCTAAAGGTATAAATTGTTTTTTATTTAGAAGGTTTGGGGATTTTGAACCGGCAGCGGTGTCTAATGCATTAACACCTCGATTAGCAACCGCTCTTTACTATATACAACCTACTAATCTTAACTTATCAAATCTTGAAGGTAATCCAGCAACAATAGGTGCATATAAATCAAAATATACCCCACATAGTATGCGTGTAAGCCTCATAACAGCATATGTCATAGAGATGGGCATGCCTATCGAGATAGTTATGAAAATTGTTGGGCATAGTTCAGTAATTATGTCCATTTATTACTGCAAAGTTTCTCAACAGGACATAAGGACGAAGCTAGAAGAAAGTGAAAAAGTTATATTAAAGAATGAAGCTGAAGCAATTCAACATACAATTGAACAGAACAAAATTGAAGATATCAAAAATCAACTAGTTGGCAGTAACGCTGAACTATTACAAGCATTAAATAATGATATACCAGCTGGAAATTATATTTTTAGAGACTATGGTATTTGCCCTTTTGCAGCATCAAGATGCCAAGATGGTGGAGAATTAATTCAAAGTAGCTCATTCTATACCCCGACCCCTCAAGGTTATTTGGGGATTCAAAATTGTATTAGATGCAGACATTTTATTACTGGACCAGCATTCTTAGGTGGACTTCTAGCGATTGCAAATGAAATTTTACTACAAGCAAATACTCAATCAGATGCATGTAGCCAATTACAAAAGAAAATTACTTCACTAAATCATGAAATTAATAAATTAGAGCAAGAAGAATATATAGCAAATCTCAAACAACAAGAATTCTTAGGTAAAACACAACGCCCTAAGCTCGAAACTGAATTACGCAATTTTGAATCAGAATATGAGTTAACAGCGAAGAAATTAGATATGTTGCTATGTGATATACAAGCAACATATGGGCATATAACTCGTTGTCATAACTTAATAAATAGTACCCCCTCAGATGCAAGTACAAATGAGCTAACTCTCATTACGATGCGAGATGCAGAACTCATTATTGAAATGGAGGAGGTCAATCATTATCAACAACTTCAGGAAGTCTGTGAGAATGCAGTAATCTATAAATCATGTAATGCTGATCAGGCAATTTATCCTAGAACGCAATTGATTGATAGAATGGCTATGTTTAATGAAATTATGCCTAGCCTTTTCACTCTCACTAAAGAACAGCAACTCATGGCAGGAAACCAAATTTTTAAATTATTAATGAACAGATTAAAAACTTGGGATAAAGTCCAACAGGTAATAGACTGCCGTATCAAATTCACAGAATTAGCAGACACTGAGCAAATTTCGAAGTCAGATATTGAACTTATCATGACAAATTCAAAGAATCTTATTGAGGGCTAAAGATATGAGTCCTGAAGAACTACTTGAACATTTAAAAAGCGATGCTTCAAGCAAAATACAGCAATCATTGACAGCTATTTATGATATTTGCATGGAACAACAAGAACGAGGAATATATGACTTTTCTGTTTCTACAATTGCAAAATTAGGATGCAAACGTGGAGTTCCCCAGGCACAAAGTATCCGAAATAAAACAGGAGAAAAATACCGAGCTTTGATTCAAGCATTTACTGATTCAACCTCCAGCAAGAAGAAACTTAAAAAACTTTCTAAACAAGAAACTGATTGGATTTCCGAAATTGACAATCCTAAGCATCAATTATTGATTAGGATCATGGCCTCAGAGTTAAAAGAAGCACAACAAATGCTCCGAGAAATTATTCCTCCAAAACAAAGAATTGATATTTATGATCATAAGCATATGATATCTGACCAATCATTTAAATTAACAGATCAAGAAGTTCGAGCTTTGCAATATTTACTATCATCTGACTTTCAGAAAAAGTGGAATTTGAAATCCACAGAATATGGTGCCCTAGTAGATGAAAAGAACCTGCCTGTGTTTAAGGTAGCAACTCTAGATGCATTGCGTAAAGCTTTGGAATATTTATCATGAATCGCAAATTACTAACTGCTGAAGGATATCAACGTTTACAAGATGAACTTAATGACTTGGTTCGCAAAGAACGTCCTGAGATTACAAAAATTGTATCCTGGGCAGCAAGTTTAGGCGATCGGTCAGAGAACGCAGATTACCACTACAACAAAAGAAAATTGCGAGAAATTGATCGTAGAATTAGATACCTAACCAAACTATTTGAAGTCGCACATAAAGTTGAATATAGTCCTGAACAAGATGGGAAAGCATACTTTGGAGCATGGGTTGAGTTAGAAAATGACGAAGGTGAAACTATTAAATTTCGTATTGTTGGAGATGAAGAAATTTATGGTCGTAAAGACTATATTTCTCTCCAATCACCTATTGCTAAAGCCTGTTTAGGTAAGTCTGTAGATGATGAAATTCAAGTACAGACCCCAAATGGAAAAAAAAATTGGTACATAATTAATATTAATTATGTTCCTTAATATCCGTAAAGTACTTATTACGACGATTATTAAATGCCCGCAAAGTACCTTCAAGAATATCAACAGAATGTTTATTAAGTTCTGAGCTTTCAATTGAACCTGATTTATAACTAATAGAAAAATTATTTTCTCTATGAAAATCAGTATAAATAATTTGTTCAGCATCACAAACTATTGCTAAATTAGGGTTATGGGTAACCATAATTATTTGTCTTGTTTTTTTTGCCTCATTTAAAATAGGTACTAGAGAATTTACTACAGTATCATTATCTAAGTTTTCTTCAGGTTGATCCAAAATTATTGGTGTTTTATCTTTATCAACTAGTAAATAGAAGATTAGTAATAAAGCACCGCGTTGACCTGGTGAAAGTTTTTCAACCTCAACATTCTGAAATTTTAATGAATATTTTGATTGGATAAAGTCTAATCCATAAATAAAATTGTATACTTCTACTGAAGTGGTATTCTTTCTAAGCATTTCAGAAATACCAACAGTACCATTAGCTTCTGTCAATTTAGCAATTAAATTTTCTAAAAAATTAATTACTCCCTCTTTTGTCTCGAGATCTTCATTTTTTGATAGATCTTCTAAAGTATTTTTAATATTATCAGGAGTGAAATCAAAACGCTGCTGTTTAATCAGTGAAGTTAACTTTTCTTGGAAAGAATCAAAATTAAAGTCTAATTTAGATAAAAATTCGAATTTATTCGTTTCATTAATAAAATCATTTATTTCAATAGATTTTTGTACAGGGTTATAAAGTGACTCCCTTACTTCTTTTTTTCTCTCTAATATTTCATAAAGAGATAACCCAATCTCTTTTCTCTTAGATTTTTTCTCATTTAGCTGATCAGGAATCTTTTCCAATTCACCAATTTGGTGTACTATACCTAACAAAGATTCTGGATAATTAATACTTCCATTTAATTCCTTACTTTTATTATCCCAAGCCCTCATTACTTCTAAATAATTATTATATTTTTGATATGGTTCTGATAATTTCCCGTTAATATCTTTAGCTATTTTTTCACAACTCAAAATATCAACTTCCAATAACTCTACAGCCTTCAAATTAGCCGCTATTTCAGCCTCCAATTTTAACCTTAAAGTTATCAACGGCTGTTTATTAACTTCCAATGAAACAGTTTCACTTTCAATCGACAAGGCTTTTAAATCCTCATTATTTTTATCTTTAAACAATTCAACTTGTTTATCTAAGTAGTCTACCTCATCGACAATACGATTTATTATTAAGATTTTAGACCTATTATCTTTTATTAATTTATTTAAATCTAAAATATTATTAGACGAATTAATAGATTTCAAATTATTTTCTTCTAATTGCTCTTTTAACACCAATTGCTCAGGAGTCAAAGTATCACTTGGTGACATAACCTCATCAGGCTTAATCAACTCATGATCTTGTATTTCCTGTATTTTTTCTATTTTTTTACTTTCTAAGAGCTTTCTTACACTAGGCTGAGCTCTTAATTCTAATTGAGCTATTTCATCATTTATTTTATTTAATTCATTTTTAAAATGTAAGACACTATCATTTAAAGAATATTCTTTTTCTTTAATCAATGATTCCAAATCAATAAAACCCTGTTTTTCATCATCAGATAAGTATGAAAAAATTACAGAATTTAGTTCATTTTGAAATTCATTATTTTCATTATCTGGGTTACATAGTTTTTCAAAATAAACTTGAGGAATGTACCTAACTTTTTCAATACTTTCTTGGTCTATTTTAGAGTCTAGAGATTTAGTTTCCTGTTTCCCATTTAACCAAGTAATTGTTGCTTCAAACTCTGTAGCAAATCCACCTTTCCCTTTAAAACGCCCATCTTTGAGAAATGAAAAATAATTACTACTAGATTTAGAATTTCCTAATAAAGATATAACATCGGCTAATGCACTTTTCCCACTACCCTTTTTTCCGATAATTGCTACTAAATCATGGTTAAAATTAATTTCTGTGGAATCCAACCAATTCTGATGACATTTTGCATTAACATGCTTATTTATTTTAATCTTATCTAAAAAGTATGCACCTCGTCCTTGCTTCTCAATATATTTTACAGGCACCTCTCCAATAAATGATCGATTTTCAGGCTCTTTAATTGCTTGCAATAAGCCTTTAAAGGTCGTATCAGCTTTTATCCATGTTTTTTTATTAGATGGAAATTTTCCATAATCTGAAAATTTATGAGCATCACTTCCTGCAACAACTAAGCGTGGGATATAATCTAGAGCTTTTTTAAATTGTTCAATAATATTTTTATTATCATTAGTTTCTTTCATGAGAAATAGATTTCTATATTCTTCTTTTCTCGATTCCATTATCGTTGATTTTTTAAAAAGACTCATTACAAAACTATAATTTTCTAAAACATCAATTTCTTTCAATCCGTTATAAGTATCCCATGGCATGAAAGCTATACAGTCATGAAATTTTTCAATTGATGAAATATAGTTTTCTCTTTTTAAACTTGCTAATCCACATGCTTTCTCTAAAGCATATTTATCATCATTTTTTATTTTATCTATATCAATATGTTTTCTACGTAATAAATCTTCGCCAGTATTTCTAATAAAATGAATTAAATTATCTTCTGATAGTTTTTTATTATTTTCTTCAATTTCTTGTTCTGCTAAAAAATCTTTTAAGTCCTGATCCCTAACTTCATCAGAAAAAATAGCATGTACATTTAGTCTAATTCTTGGTGCACAAACTCTTAGCTCTATTCCTGGAAAAACTTTTTTTGTTAATTTAGGAGCTCCCTCTTCACTTAAACGTTTTTTAAGTTTGAACCAACCATCAAATGTAAAATAATCCATTAAAGCAAAAGCATCTGGTTCAGAATTATTTAAATGTTCGATCATTTGATCAATTAATTGATCATCATGCTCTTTATCACCATTAAATTTTTCACCTCTCCACTCATAAGAAGCTGGAGTGTGAATATGTAAATCCCAAACTCTCCATTCTGAACCCCGTCTAAACATATTACCCTCCAAATTTTTAAATAAAGTATTTAATCTTAATAATTCCATTCTCAGAATATATGATTTTTAGCAGAATTTTATTAAGAAAACTTAATACCCCTAAAAGTTTTCTAGTTCAAATAAGCTAAATTTATAGCTCTATATCAATTTGAGAATTTTGAAAGATCTTTTTCAGTTTAATGTGCAAATTTAATAAAATCTATAGATATTAGGGAGTAAGAGAGAAACTTTATAAATATTTTCTTCTTTTTTTTAAGTAATAATTAACAATTGTTTTTTTAATTCTATAAGTTTTTGATGTTGTGCTTCCACACAGCTCTTATGACGCTCAAAAAATGGATCTTTATTATTTTTCCAATTGTTAAGAATATCTTGACCCTCTTGAAATTCTTTTTCTAGTTTATCAATCTTCATTTGCAGCGCCACTTTTCGATCCCATTTAAGTAGTAGCTCAGATTCAATCTCTTCTCGTGTAACCTCTCCACTAACAATTCTCTCGAAGTCTTCCTCAGATCGCTTTTCCGCAGCCTCTATGACATTTTGAGGGTAAGAGTGACCCATGATATTTTTTGCTAACATATGGGCTGTACGGAGCTCTACAGCTTCTTCATCTGTATATACATGTCGCTCTACATTCATTTAGATTCTCCAAACCTCTTCGGAATATCCTACCTCTACTACAGAAAACATGGAATACTTGATCACTCTGATTTTATTGATACTTTACTCAACCATGCAGAAATGATTTCCTTTGTATTCATCCCAGTCCAATTATGTTGATTATCAAAGAAATTTAAGCTTATAAATTGCTCAATTTGGGAGAAGTGCCAATTATCAGGTAGTTTTTTAGGATAGTTTGGCTTCTTTTTTGAATCTACTAAATATTTAATGTAAGAAGCAATTTTGTTCGAGTATTTGTTCTTATGCTTTTCATGATCAATTTCATCTTTCATTTTTTCTATAAACAAATCTCCTGCTAGCATTTTTGCCTGATAAAACAAAAGGCTATATGAATGTTCTAAATCAAAGTATTCTGAAAGTTGGATTAAATTAGTTTCTAAATTTAAATTTTTCTCATAAGGAACTGGAAATTTCGAGAAGACCTCAGGAATTAAATAATATATTTCTTGTAATCTAATATTTTTAACAAAATTTTCTATTTGCTGGATATCAGCCATATCTAATTTAAACATATCAATAAAACCGCCAACAAATATTTTTAATTCATAATTACTAACATCCTCATCTATAGCCAAATAAATACCATTTTGCACTCTAACTTGAAGAATTCTTACTAATGAATCATATTGTTCGTTACTGAGAGTAGAGCTATTTTCTTGCAAAAATAAACTTATTTGCTCTTTTAAGTTATTTAAATCTTTGTACTTATCAATTATGGCTCTTTTATCAAACAAGGATTGAAGCACAATATTTGCCCCACCTCGTTCTTCTTCATAAAAACTTTCCCACACCTTCTTATTGATAAATCTTTCTTCTCCAATTGTGTCAAAAGATAGGAATAGATAAATGTATATTATTTCAAGATAGCTAAAATCGAATTCAGAAAAGGCTTTTTCCTGCAATATATTTTTATAATCATCAATAAAATCCTTAGCTTTTTTATTATTCTTTTTTAACTCACAATTTACACATAAATAGCCTTTCTTAAAAAATTCTTTATACATAGTCCTATTCTTAAATCCTACTCTTGAGTGACATTTTCTACATTCAAAATTAGTATCCACAAGTTCTAGGCAGCTATGCAATTCAACAAAATCTGATAATTCTTTTGCATTTGTAAAGTTATATTGTTCTGTAATTGTTTTAGCAGTATTTGCAAATTTCAGATCACCAGTTGTTGTGTACGTTTGTAACCAATAATCCTTAACTATTTGAAGATCTTCACCCTGTAAGTTGCTCAATAATTTTATTTCAAAAGACTCAGGTCTCATAAGGCTCACCTTAATATTTGGATTGAGTAGTTCTAGTTATTCGTTTTAATCGTCAAATCTTTTTATAGTATATTTTTTAGTATATGTACTATTTCTAAGGTTATGTTTTTGTTATTTTAAAAATAAAATAGTACAAATCATAGGGTTATAATCAAAAATCAGCGTTCTCAGAGCGATCGCCTAAACTCGCAGCCCAATTCACTTTTTTAGTGATTTCAGGCCGTTCATCATGCCAAAGTTTCTTTAATTCAGCGACCAATAAGTCATGGCCCGTACGGGTAATTAAGTTTGATTTCATAAGAAAAAAATACGTGAAGATAACAATCCGTTTACAAGTTTTTGCATTGTATTCCTTATTTCACCATCACTAAAGTGTATAAATTTTATTCTTTTTTAAATCATGTGTTTGTGATGTATTTATCATTTATTTCTTGCTCAAAATTTGACAATCTGTTTTTGGACGCTTATTATGCGCCCCTAAGTTAGTTTTTTGTTTATTTTTTATACACTTTGTGAATGATGTGTAACATCTACATCATTTTCCCGATTAACCCAATGTCATTTTGAATGACGTCATGACTTGCCCACCCTTATTGAATTTATCAACTTTTAAAAGTTAAGGCATCGTTTTGCTGAACTTTTAGGGCATAAATTACCTGTAGCGGAGACAACATGCACAGTAATTCAAGTTCTGGGTCTAGGCCTAGCCTTAACTCTTTATCTTCTAAACTCCCGTTTCAAGCTTTAGCATTAGGTGTTGTAATTATTCCCTTCAATAGCTTAAGCGCAGAAAAATCTCACCAGTACAATACTGTTGTAGCAAAAAATGTTTTAACTGTGGTTGCCGTAGAAAACCCAACCATCGTATTTAAAGAAGATCAATTCTTACATGGCTTTGGTTACGATTTAGTGCGTAACTATGCACAAAGCTTAAATGTAAAACTTGATTTTAAAACAGTCCCAGACAATGCAACTGCATTGAAATGGATTGCACAAGGCAAAGCCAATTTCGCAATGACCACTTCAACAATTGCAGATATTGAAAAGAAACAATTGGTTTCATTCTCAGCAAGTTGTGGTGATCAAGCAAGTTTAAGTAGTAATGGTTTAAACCCCCAATTAAATTGGGTATTTAAACAAGCTGATGATCCTTTAACACTTACTGCCAGTGGTTTTGTGTGCCAAAGTAAACAACTGGGTACGACTCAACAACTTGCTTCCTTTTATAATCGTAATGTGGTTAAGCCAGAGTCATGGTCTATCATTCAAAAAGACTTGAATCAGCGTTTACCTATTTATAAGGCAAGTTTTAAGCAAAGTGCTTCTAAATACAATCTAGACTGGCATCTATTGGCTGCCATTGGTTATCAGGAATCCTATCTAAAACCGACCTCTGTTTCACCAACAGGTGTACGTGGGATTATGATGCTCACCAATAACACGGCGAGAGCAATGGGTGTAACCAATCGCACTGATCCTGTACAGAGCATTCAAGGTGGTGCAAAGTATTATGACTTGATGCTGGATCAGTTTGCACATGTCCCTTATCCCGACCGTAATTGGTATGCGCTTGTAGCGTACAATATGGGACCTGGAGCAGTCGGACAAATTCAGAAGCGTATCCAAGCCCAAGGAAAAGATCCTAACCAATGGGTGAACTTATATGATTATTTACAGCGTAACCAAGCTCGAAATGGTCGTTATAAACAAGCCGTGCAATACGTAAAACGTATTCGTACCTATTTAGAACATATCAAGACCAGTAACTTGATCAATGTCTAAAGCAAAAAAAAGCTTACCAATGGGTAAGCTTTTTTTTGCTGATCACTTAAGCAGTTTGCTCAAGTACTCTTTTAAATAAATCTTTTTGCTCTTGGCTTGGTTTTGCAGTTTGCAATGCCATTAATTGAGACATATCGCCTTGGACTTTGATTTTACCTGTCATGAATGCTTGCATTGCAGCAGCCATGTCAAATTCTAAGAATACTTTACGTAAAGTCTCAGCATCCATATTTAAAGTTGTTTTAGCATTTGAAGACAAACCTTTTTGGATCTTACCAGCATCAAGAGCTAGCTCAGTATTACCAGCTGCATCTGTTACAACTAAGTTAATCGCTAAATTCGCAAGCGCTGGTGGTAAGTTTAAATCACCTGCTTCAGCAGTAAGTTTATCGACTGTTGCAAACCAATCATCAGTTAAAAATGCAGCCATGATTATTCCTCAAATGTATTTGTTCAATTTCTTGTGTTATCTATCCAGACAACATCACATGAAGCAATTTGCTCGTGCCATGTTATAGCACGTATATTTTATTTTAGGCTATGATTTTTTGTACGTAGGATCCAAATTTTAAAAAAATTATAAAGAAAAGGCACTTAACAAAGTGCCTTTTAAAAATTTTTACATTTTAATCAGCTGCAAAACTTAAATTAACCACATCGAGACGATTTTTCAGCTCTTCAGGATCTTTGAGATCAAACTCACGCTGCCCATCTAAAGCTTCAAAATCAAATAATTCGCGGTCAGCCAATTGTGACGGTGATACGTTCTGTAAAGCACCGAAAATGCTGTGTAGACGTTTTGGATATTGCTTATCCCACTCACGCAACATATCGTTGATTATAGCGCGTTGCAGGTTTTCTTGAGAACCACACAAATTACACGGGATAATTGGGAACTTACGCATTTCTGCGTATTTAATAATATCTTTTTCTTCAACATACGCTAAAGGGCGAATTAAGATATTCTTTTTATCTGATGAAAGAAGCTTAGGCGGCATCGCCTTTAAACTCCCACCATGGAATAAATTTAAGAAAAATGTTGCCATAATGTCATCACGATGATGACCTAATGCCACCTTAGTTGCGCCAATCTCTTGTGCAAAACCATACAGCGAACCACGACGTAAACGAGAACAGACCGCACAATAGGTCTTACCTTCAGGCGTTAATCGCTTGGTAATGGTATAAGTGTCTTTTTCCAAAATGTAATATGGAATATTATTTTCTTCCATATAACGTGGAAGAACATCTTCTGGGAAACCAGGTTGTTTTTGGTCAAGATTGACCGCAACAATGTCAAAATTAATCGGTGCGATACGTTTAAACTGCAACAAAATATCAAGTAAGGTGTAGCTGTCTTTACCACCAGACACACACACCATGACTTTATCGCCATCCTCGATCATTTTATAATCACGAATTGCATGCCCCACTTGGCGACGCAGTTTTTTCAACAGGCGATAATAGGCCGAACTAGTTGGAAGTTCTGGCTTGAAATTAAATCCTTGGTTGGACTCCACTGGCGCGTACATAGACGTGATTAACTCATAAACAAAAACACTGCGAGATTTTATCTGAATTCGAAAAAAACCGCACCAAAAGAATTTTTCAATTTCTTTCTATCGTCATATTCAGATTTCATACTGGTAAAATTCTGATCAAAAATTATAAAAATTGCCTAGATTGCTTATATTTCAAACTTTTCCACAGTTTTCCACAAAAACTGTGGATAAAATTGTGGATTTCTTAGCTATTGACAAACTGTTTTGATCAGATAATAAGGCTTTTGATTAAATTGATCACTTTTTGATCAGTTATTTTAAGCATTAATAATCAATAGCTTATATAAGTCAATACTTCAATTTTAAAAAAAAATTAAATTTTTTTTTGCTGAACATTCGAACAAAATGACTTGATTTTTTGTTAGACAGCAAAATAAAAAAAATTGTATTAAAACTCCATTTTTTGCATTTTTTTGTTACACTGCGCTAAGGAATTAAAGCTCATCTATTTGTGAATATTATAACGATGAACAAAATAACGTATTTGATGACCTTCTGTTTGGGGACAATCGGTTTTTTTTATAACTCTGCACATGTTCATGCAGGGCAAACCATCTATCAATTCAAAGATACTAACGGTACAACCTTACTCACCAACAAGAAGAAAGCGGAATATAGCCATTTAAAAGTCGTTAAAGCGACTTACTATCCTGACAGTAATATTCACACCTATAGCAATTGGGGTAAAACTGAGGCCTCTGTGCTTCCCAGCTATAATCGTAATAGAAATGCTTTTGATCATCTGATCAGACAAGCAGCGCAACAACACGGTGTATCTGAAGGATTAATTAAAGCAGTCATGCATACTGAGTCGGGATTTAACGTCCGCGCGCGCTCCCCAGTAGGTGCCCAAGGCTTAATGCAATTAATGCCTGCAACCGCTCGACGATTTAATGTTAGTGATGCATATGATCCACAACAAAATATTTTTGCTGGTGCTCGCTATTTAAGCTGGTTATTAAAACGTTTTAATGGCAATACTGAACTCGCACTGGCTGGTTATAATGCGGGCGAAGGTAATGTTGATAAGTATGGTGGTATTCCACCTTTTCGTGAAACGCAAGATTATGTACGTCGCGTAACTAGCCGTTATCAAAACTTGTATGCTTCTGGTCTAAGCAGTGTGACGACGAATAATGCATTGATGGCACAATCCGTCAGTTATTCAAATGCTGACTTACCAAGTAATCTATCCACTAGCAGCCCCGCCCCAAAACAATATAACCGTCAAATTATTACACTGGCAGACGGAACATTTACAGATGCACCTGCGGGCACCTATTCAACTGCAAATGCCTCAGCATCTGCACACATACGATTGAGTGATTAAACTGTACATTAAAACAACGATACATCTTCATAATGTGTACTTATTTGCTGCATTAAAATGATTTTAAGTTGTTGTTTCTTCATTCATTCATCGTTTTAATACTGAAATACAATTCCATCCATTTTTTTCTTGAATTTTTAGGGTTCAGCCTGCATATTATGGGGATGATTTATATTTATAAATCAGATCACTTTTTCTTTATAAGAGGGTTTTCTCAATGATGCGGATTGGTTTGTTCTTGCTAACCAACCTCGCGGTACTGGTTGTAGCTGGCATTATTTTGTCACTCTTCGGTGTCGGTAGTTACCGTAGTGCGGGTGGCTTAAATCTAGGCAACCTATTAGTCTTCTGTTTTGTCTTTGGTATGGTGGGTTCATTTATTTCCCTCTTCATGTCAAAGTGGATGGCTAAAAAAACCACTGGGACTGAATTAATCGACCCGAATGCACCTCGTAATCAGGCTGAAGCGTGGTTGTTGCAAGAAGTTTCTCAATTATCTCAACGTGCAGGTATTAAAATGCCTGAAGTGGGGATCTTCCCATCTTATCAATCAAATGCATTTGCAACTGGTTGGAATAAAAATGACGCACTAGTAGCTGTTTCGACAGGTCTATTAGAACGCATGAACAAAGATGAACTTCGTGCCGTACTTGCACACGAAATCGGACACGTTGCGAACGGTGACATGGTTACACTTGCCTTGATTCAAGGTGTAGTCAATGCCTTCGTTATGTTCTTTGCGCGTGTTGCAGGTGACTTTATCGACCGTAATGTCTTTGGTCGTGAAGATGGGGAAGCACCAGGTCTTGCTTATTTCGCTATTACCATCGTATTAGATATTGTGTTTGGTATTTTAGCATCCACAATCGTAATGTGGTTCTCTCGTCAACGTGAATATCGTGCAGATGAAGCTGGTGCTCGTTTAGCAGGTAAAGATGCCATGATTTCTGCACTGCTTCGCTTACAAGCTGAGTCAGAAATGCCGGATCAAATGCCAAAAGAAATGAAAGCATTTGCAATTACGGAAGGTAAGGAACAAGGCTTTAGCTTAGCTGCTTTATTCCAAACTCACCCAAGTATTGAGCAACGTGTTGCTGCGCTCAAACAATTGAATGTTCATTAAATCAAACAGATTCAAAAACAAAGCCTCCTATATGGAGGCTTTGTTTTTTATGAGTATCTCGCTCAATGAAAGGATTGATACCATTGCCATAAAAAACTAAATCCAGCCCATATAGCAACCACCAATAAAATAAGAATGGCAATGCCCAATAAATCAGGTATCCGCAACCAGATCCAACTCACAATAGAGTTACGCCAAAATGCTGAAGTTTTTTGCTTTTGTTCTAATGCTTCATGTAAAAAAGGATGCACCACATGGATATCACTTCGCACCTGATATTCTTCACGAATATGATCATGTACGATGTCTAAGGTCTTGCGGCTAGGACGGATAAACACATCAAAAATTGTCCCGACGATCGGGACAAAACCAACAAGCATATCCAAGATTGCCAGCTTCACCACTCCATTCAATTTATGTTGTGGAACACCAACCTCTCTGGCTTTTTTAAATGCATAGAGCGTTAAAATAAATCCTGCGATGTCACCTGCAAAGGGAATGGTACTCAATGCGGCATCGGCGCCCACCCCTTGTTTAGTAAATGGGATACGCACCAAACTATCCATGGTGTTGGCAAATTTTGCTAAATCACGCTCTACTGCAATCGCCTGCTGTTGCGTTAGTTTTTTTTGTTGGGTCATTCAGTCAGCCTAAGATACATAGTTCTATTGATGATAAATTAGCATATCAATTTTTTCGGTATATTTTGTTCTGTAATTAGAACAAAATCATCGATGCAATAAAGAGATAGATCAATACTCCCATTGCATCACAAATCGAAGTGACCAAAGGTGCAGATGCACTGGCCGGGTCAAAACCAAATCGATTTAAAATAAAAGGCAGACTCATACCAATCAAGCATCCCATGAGTACGATTCCAACCATACTAAATGCCAAAACCAATGCAACTAATGCATCACCACGTACATAACCAAGGAGTGAAACAGCAATTGCCATCGTTCCACCTAAGCATAACGCGACTAAACTTTCACGCCCTAATAAATAAAACCAATCTCTAAATTGCACATCACCTGTTGCCAATGCTCGCACCATTAATGTTGATGACTGAGATCCTGCATTTCCCCCACTCCCAACTAAAAGTGGTAAGAAAAATACTAAAACAAGATGTTGCGCAATGACATCTTCATAATGTGCGATTCCAATACCCGATAACAGACTGCCAAATACTAAAAAAACCAGCCAAAAAACACGTTTCTGATATAACTGTAAGATAGGTGCTGACTTAATACTTAATTTAGTGGTTGCGTTGACAGCCCCTACTTTTAAGAAATCTTCTGTTGCTTCTTCACTGGCAACATCCATAGCATCATCGTAAGTAATAATCCCCACTAAAGCTTGTTGTACATCCACAATCGGTAAAGCAAGTAAATCATAACGTGCCATAATTTTAGCAATGTGGTCTTGATCGTCATCAACACGCGCACTAATCACATCACGTACCATCAACTGTGCAACTCGTGTTTCTGGTTGTGCCAAAACCAATTCACGCAAAGACACAACACCGATCAGATGCCGTTGTTCATCAATAATATAAGCCTGATAAATCGTTTCTGCGTCTGGGGCATCCTTGCGTAATGCCTCTATTGCTTGAGCAACAGTAAATTCAGGTTTTAGCGTCACATAATCCGAAGTCATGATCGCCCCCGCTGTGCCTTCGACATAATCTGCAAGACGGCGGATGTCTTCTCTTTCAGCTTGGGCTAATGCGGGTAATAGAGTTTCCTGTTCACTCGGATCTAAGCGTTTAAACAAATCAGCACGATCATCGGATGGCATTTCACTTACAATCTTTGCTAGTACTTGACGAGGCATTTCTTGTGCGATCAGCATTTGCTGTTTCGCAGGGAACTCCGCAAAAATATAGGCACGTTGTGGTAAATGCTCAAGCAAATAAGCTGCATAACTTGGGATCATTTGTTGTAATAATTCAGCCAAGTCGGCAGAGGGAACACCTTTGAGTAAAGCGAGTGCTTGATCGAGGTGATGGTTTGCAACAGTTTCGTTGAGTAGTGTGATTAATTCATTTCTTGACATGCGAATCTCCTAGCCCAAACACATTCGGCTAGGTCGCAGACATAATTAATCGTGCGCGTAAAAACCTAGCGTATTTAGGGAATATTTAAGGTAGTAAGTACTTGATCGAGACCTACAACTCTGTGTATCCATTTTTTAGATAAACTCTCAATTGAACCGTTTATACGGCGCATGAATAATAAAGGCTTGAACTCAATGGCTCAAGCCCTATCTCTATGAAATATGTCTTATTTTGTTTCAATCTAAACGACGTTCATCAAATATGACATTTTTCGCAATTTAATGTTGAATGACCGTATTCGCTTTGAAGATGGAGCGAATCAGCACATACATTAATGGAATAAAAATAAGTACTAATATCGTACCAAATACAACACCTCCAAAAACGCTATAACCGATTGCTTGGCGGCTCAAAGCCCCGGCTCCCGTTGAAAACATTAATGGAATTACCCCTGCGCCAAAGGCAATCGATGTCATTAAAATTGGGCGCAATCTTAACCCCGCAGCACGCAAAGCCGAATCCAATAAAGATTTTCCTTGCTGTTGTAAACTCGCAGCAAACTCAACCATTAAAATGGCGTTTTTACAGGACAGTCCTATGGTCGTCAGCAAAGCAATTTGGAAATAAATATCATTGGCGAAACCAAACCAATAACTAAACAAAATTGTTCCACCGATCCCTAATGGAATTGCAGCCATCACCACAGATGGTATCGACCAGCTTTCATATAAAGCAGCCAAACATAGAAAAATGAAGGCAATAGAAATCACGTATAACCAAATTGCTTGATTACTAGACTGTTGCTCTTGATAAGATAAACCACTCCATGCCAAGTCAATACCAGGCATATTGTTTGCAAGTTCTGTCAAGGCTTGCATGCCTTGACCACTACTAAAGCCATTCGCGGAATCAGCTTCTAACTCTATCGAAGGATAGCCCATAAAACGTTGTAAAGATGGCGGTGCACCCTGCCAAGACACTTGACTAAACTGGGTAAATGGAATCATTTGACCTTGTGCATTTTTTACATGCCAAAAGCCCAAATCTTCTGGTTTTGAGCGATACGGTGCATCACCTTGTAAATAAACACGCTTAATTCGGCCACGATCAATGAAGTCATTAATATAACTGCCACTCCAGGCTGTCGAAATCGTTCGATTAATTTCACTCACATTTAAGTCATGCAACATCGCCGCGCGATGATCAATTTGAAGGTTTAAAACCGCCTGATCATCATTGGTTTTTTTATCTAGATTTTCAATACTCTCTAGTGCATTACCTTGTTGTTGTAACTCTCTAAATGAGGTTAATAAATTATCCCGCCCCATTCCCTGAGTATCTTGTAGCCAAAAATCAATTTTATCGGAATTACCTAAGCCACGAATTACAGCAGGCATAACTACCATGATTCTTGCTTGATTGTTTTGTGCAAAATGTTTCATTGCCCGTGCACGAATCGCTTGTGCACTATTTTCACTTCCCTGACGTTCATCCCAATGTTTTAAAGATACAAAAGCTTGTCCAAGATTTTGCCCTGTACCTGAAAAATTACGACCATGAATCACCATAATGCCATTGAGATTATCTTTTTCCTCACTCAAAAAGTAATCTGAAATCTGCTGACCCACAAGTTGAGTTTGACTCATGGGAGTCCCTTCTGCGAGACGGAATTGTACCCCTAAAAGGCCTTGATCTTCTTGTGGTAAAAAGCTGGTCGGTAATTCGCGATAAACCCAAGCAAAGGCACTGATTAACACGATAAATGAAATAATCGCCACCGACTTTACCTGAATTGCTTTTTTTGCAAGCGCTAGATAAGCAGCCCTAACCCGATCTAACCCTCGCTCAAAGCTTTGAGCCCACTTTGCTTTTTGATGCTGCTGTTTTAAAAGAATTGCGCATAAGGCAGGTGTCAAAATTAAAGCAACCAATAAGGATAAAGACATCGCTGCGACTAAAGTAATCGAAAACTGACGATAAATAATGCCCGTCGCACCTGTAAAAAACGACATTGGAATAAATACGGCGGTCAACACTAAAGTGATACCAACCAATGCTCCACTGATCTCTTGCATGGATTGAATACTGGCTTGTTTAGCATCCAACTTTTGCTCATGCATGATACGTTCAACGTTTTCAACTACCACTATCGCATCATCGACGAGTAAACCAATCGCCAACACCATGGCAAATAAAGTCAAGGTGTTAATACTCATCCCTAAAACTGCGAGTACAGCAAAGGTTCCTAAAATCACAACAGGAACTGTAACCGCAGGAATCAGCGTTGCTCGCCAATTCTGTAAAAACAGGAACATCACCAAAACCACTAAAATGATCGCTTCAATCAAGGTCGCTAATACTTGAGACATTGACTCTTTAACAAATGGCGTATCATCCCGAGGATAAACGACGATATATCCCTCGGGTAAATCCTTCTTAATTCGTTCTACTTCTTGATAAATAAGATCAGCCGTTTGCATCACGTTGGCACCCACAGCTAACGATACCGATAATCCAGAAGCTGGGTAGCCATTTAAACGGTTAAACACTTGATAGTTTTCTGCCCCCACTTCAATACGCGCAATATCTTTTAAGTAAACTAAACTGCCATCTCCATGGGCTTTTATAATAATTTGTTCAAATTGCTCAGGTGTTTGTAACAAGGAGCCTGAAGTCACTCTTGCATTTAAATATTGATCTTCGGTACTAGGGAGCTGTCCAATGGCCCCAGCAGCCACTTGCGCATTTTGACTTTCTAAAGCTGTTCTAACTTCACTGACACTTAGTTGGTATTGTTGTAACTTTTTTGGATCTAACCAAATTCTCATCGCATATTGTGAACCAAACACACTGATTTCGCCCACACCTTCAATACGGCTCAAATTTAGTTCAAAATGATTGGTTAAATAGTCAGAAATATCAATATTGGTAGAACGACTAGATGAATCCGCCAATCCAATTACCATAAATGAATCACTAAGAGATTTTCGAACAGTTACCCCTTGTCGTTGTACATCTTCCGGTAGACGGTTAATGGCACCATTAATTGCGTTTTGCACTTGAACCTGTGCTTGATCTGGATCAGTACCTTGTGCAAAAAACAGACTGATCCGGCTATTACCGCTAGCGTCACTACTAGAACTAAAATAAAGTAAGTGATCAATCCCTTTAATTTGTTGTTCTAATACTTGGGTAACACTATCTTCTACAGCTTGTGCATCTGCACCACTATAACTCGTTGCGACAGTGATACGTGGTGGCGCAATATCTGGATATCGCTCTACCGGTAAGTTTAATACCGCGAGTAAGCCAACAGCCATGACGATAATTGCTAAAACACCAGCAAAGATGGGACGATGAATAAAAAACTTAGATAACATGGCTGTTCATTCCGTTCCAGAAACAGTCAATTTTTCAAAAAGATAGGTGGAAGATCAATTAAAGTAAGTACAGATTTTAAGCTTGATCATCTCTAAGTCATTCTCAAAATACCATCCCTATTAACATATCATTTCAAAAAGTGCTAATTAAGGAGGAATCGTGGATTTTTACGATTTAATATCGACCAAATCTCCATCGATTTGCTACAGATTATTTTGACTAAAAAGTATTTAATTTAAATCGCTTTGCTATCAATTACTTCATAAATACAGATTGACAGCCACGTAAGTAAATCAGATAGTAGCACGCTTATTGCCACCCCCTATTTTATTCGTCATTTATGAAAACCACGCTGCAAAACTTTAATATTCTTCTATTAATTTTGCTGCCAGCATTAATTACTGGTGGTTTATTAATTTTTTCTGGCAATTTATCTGACGGATTGAGACTTGGTTTTTTATCATTACCAGGCGTTATTTTCCTAGTTCTTGCAGCAACACAACGCAAATTTTATTGGTATCTTCTTTCTATCCTTTGGTGGTTTATTTTCTGGTTCGATTCGTTGCTTCGCTCAAGCACATGGATCTTGTTCAGCAGTGATAATGAAGCTTATTTTATTATTGAGGCGATTGCGAATACCAGTTATGCAGAAACGTGGGAGTTTTTCCAGCTTCATATGCTCACCATTCTATCGGTATTGTTTGGTCTCATCGCATTGACAGTTGGATATAACATTGCGGCATTTAAATACTTAAAAGAAAATAGCTTTAAACAACTTTGGAATAGTCGGTTCTATCGTATTTGTATCATTTTTTTGGTGCTATTAACCTTAACCAGTTATCTCATGAAGCCTTCTCGCAAAGTACATCCCGTTGTATTTTGGACGAATTATCATGAGAAAATTCAAGATTTCCGCGATCGAATCAAACAACATAAGAATGTACATCAACAATGGGATCAAAGTGCACAACAGAACCTGATTATTCAAGATCCAAGCAAACTAAAACAAACCCATGTTTTAGTACTTTCTGAAAGTATCACGAGTCTTGATTTAGGTCTTTGTGGTTATAGCAGAGACACTACGCCAGAACTTAACAAACGAATAGATCAACTTAAAGTCTTCTGTAATGCTTTTTCACCATCGCCTTCGACGATTAATGCTTTGCGTGTGTTACTGACCGAAAGCCCAGCAGCAGAATATAAAACATATTCACCCGAAAGTATCTTGGCTTACGCACGAGCAGCTGGTTATAAAATTTACTGGATCAGTAATCAAGATGATATTTATCTTTCATCTTTATTCGGTGCTTATGCGGATAAAGCCATCTATAAAAACACCCGCTCAGGTCGTAGTAGCACATCTTTAGATGAAAAATTAATCCCTGCTTATGAACAAGCTTTGGCTGATCCTGAACCTAAAAAACTAATTATTCTGCATATGATTGGCACACATCCAAACTATCAAGAACGTTATCCAATTGCGTTTAATAAATTTAATAGTAATAGTAATGATGCTGTAGAAATGTCACTCAAGAAAAATGATATTGATCCGTGGATTCGTTCAATGCGCAATCATTATGACAATGCCATTTTATATCAAGATACTTTATTGGCTCAGTTCTTTGATGCCTTAACCACTCAAAAGGATCTAGATCAACGTTCATTTACCGTGGTATCCGATCATGGCAATGAAGTAGGTCACGAGTTAGACTATGCAGGACATAGTCCAAATACTAAAGCAGGTTATCAAGTGCCTGTCATTATGTGGTATGACCATATGCCATCTGTTGGCGTCGATCTCACTACAACTTTAAATACGGCTGAACTAGACAATAATCTGATGAAGATCATGGGTCTGAAAGACAAATATGCGCCGCCTCAATCGTATTGGTTTGATTCCAACTATCACTTTAGCCCTGAAGTAAATTGGCCCTATTGGCAAAAGAAGCATTAAGTATCATCGATCTGAGTAGAGTCTAGTGATACACACAAATACTCTTGATTGATCATTTTTAACAAATGATAAAGCTTGTTGCTTACCCAGCAAGCTTTACACCACAATTTTCTTTTTATTTTCACAAAATAATCATCAAACTGTCATCCATTTGATAAATTTTATTTGCAAACTAATACAATTAATAAAAGCACATGAGTTTTACGATGTTAAAGAAATCCGTTCTTAGTCTCTGCCTTTTTACGCTTGTTGGTTGCAACAACGATAACAACGATCAATCAAATACTGGAAAAACAGAATATCAGCTCCCCCAGATTTTAGTGGTTGGGCATCGAGGCGCGAGTGCACTTCGTCCTGAACATACATTGGAAGCATATCAAAAGGCCATTGATGATGGCGCAGACTTCATCGAACCAGATTTGGTTTCGACTAAAGATGGCGTTTTGGTCGCTCGTCATGAAAATGAAATTAGTGGAACAACGAATATTGCCAGTCTTCCAGAGTTTGCAAATCGAAAAACAGAAAAAGTGATTGACGGAGTTCGCTATGAAGGCTGGTTCACTGAAGATTTTACCTTGCAAGAATTACAACAACTCAAAGCACGCGAACGCATCCCACAATATCGACCGGCGAATCAACAATATAATGATTTATATACAGTACCGACATTAGAACAAATTATTGAATTGACGGAAGCACACTATAAAAAGACAGGTAAAATTATTGGTCTTTATATTGAAACTAAACACCCAACGTTCTTTCAACAACAAAACCTTGCTATGGAAGATACGCTACTTAAAACCCTAGCAAAATATCGCTACACAAGAGATATCGCACCAGTCTATTTACAGTCGTTTGAAGTGGGAAATCTTAAATATTTAAAACAACAGCTCGACCAACATAAAAGCATTAAACATGCACAACTCATTCAACTCTATGATGAGCCAACCGCAAGTCCTGCAGATTATGTGGTGCAAAATATTAAAACAACTTATGCAGATATGGCGACTGCTCAAGGCCTAAATGATGTTGCTGCTTATGCAAATGGCGTGGGTCCATGGAAAGTTTACATTTTTAAAGATAACAATATGAAAGAGACCACGACTTTTGTTGCTGACGCACATAAAGTTAATTTGAAAGTTCACCCTTATACTTTCCGCCCTGAAAATTATTATATGCCCGAAAGTTTAAAATGTGCGGACAAAGAAAATGTTTCTGAACGCTGCCCAGATAGTGCGATTAAAGAAATGCAGTTATATTTTAAGGCAGGGGTAGATGGTATTTTTGCTGATGATCCAGCTATTGCCCGCAAAGCAGTCAAAAATTATTTAGGTCAAAGCAAATAAGTTTTATCATTGATGGGGAGAACCACATGGTGCTCCCCTACACTGTCATTTAATTTGTTAACTGTTTTTGTCGAACTTGTTGCCATTGCCACCAACCATAAGTTGCCAAACCAACAAATGCTGCATAAAGCCCTGCCGTCAATAATAACTCTTTGTAGAGAAACATTCCCACATAAACAATATCGATGATGATCCAAAGTAACCAAGTAGCAATGTGCTTTTGGCTGGTCCAATAGGTTGCAAGTAAACTAAAGGCTGCAAGTTGAGAATCCAACATAGGAAGTGAAGCATCGGTACAATACTTCAAAACCATGCCAAAAATTAGACCACCAGTTGCAGCTAAACATATTTGGGCCAATGCACTCGTTCGATTGATCGGCTCGATACGAATCTCATGATCTTGACGTTGCCCTTTTAGCCAATAATAAAAACCATAGAAATTAAACACGATAAAGAAAAATTGTAAGATGGTTTCACCATACAATTTATAAGTGAAGAAAAGGTACGCATATAATGAACAAGCCAAAATATTGAACCACCAACACCACATATTCCGTTGTATGGTTAATGTTACTCCTATCACGCTAATGATGACGGCAATAATTTCTAATGCAGACAAAAGACAACTTCTTTGAATATTCGATCGTGACATTATGAAAAAATCCTAGATTTAAGCAACAGCTAAATCTCAAAATGCCTCACTGATTGTTTTTCTGTTCCTTCGTTTTATATGGAATGATTTATTACCTTTTTATATTTTAGTTAAGGGCCGAAATAGAATTTAGAAAGCATTTTAATTTTTAGAGTGGCTATTTATTCAGCAATGGTTGTGTTATAAAAATACATAACTATTTTTTATGATCTATCAATGTTCACACTACAAGTTTCCTCAACTCGCACAAATCACATCGTTGATTGCACTCACGTCAGTGCCGCATGGCGACGTGTCTGCATTTTATTGCGAGGAGACTTTATCCATCGATTTCATCTCATGAATATCTATAAATAGAACATCATATGAAATGACAAGGTCACCTCAAACGTGGCCTTTTTTGTTGCCTAAAAATCAAGATGACGTTGTCATCACTGGAGTTTACCCATGTCTCAACTACATGAAAAAAGTTTACTGCCCACCACACAGATACAGCCGACTGTTGTGTCTACATACCCTCGCCTCGCAACAGTCGGTCAATTTATTGCAGTGACTCTGATTTGGTCATTTACCCCTTTAGCGGCGGTATGGACAGTCAATGAACTGCATTGGGCGTGGGGCTTATTTCTACGATTTAGTCTCGCCATTCCTTTAGTTTACATCTGCTTGTTATATTTCAAACTAAAGCTAACATGCAATGCAAAAGCTTTACTTAGCTATGCTGCTGGTGCAATTGGATTATTTGGGTCTATGGCGTTTTGCTATCTGGGCGCAACACGTGTACCTTCAAGTATGATTTCAATCATCTATGCAACTGCTCCACTATGGTCGGGATTAATCGCGGTATTTATTTTAAAACAAGAACGCTTTTTAATTCTGCAATGGGTTGGTCTAGTATTAGCGATATTTGGTCTAGTACTGACACTCGGTCTTGCAACTGAAGAAATTCAACTGGATATGCTTGGTGTTGCTTACCAAATTATTGCTGTTTTGCTGTATGTACTGTCCATGTTTGCAGTAAACAAAATTAAAGCCGAAATACATCCAATCGTACAAACGGCTGGATCAACTTTAGTTTCATGGTTAGGTTATCTCGGTCTTATCGCTTTTTTTTATAGTGAAGTGCCGACACAGTTGCCGAACTTACAAACATCGTTAGCTTTAATATATAGTGCTTTGTTTTCCTCTGTTCTTGCGATGATGTTTTATTTTCATTTGATACAGAAGCTCAAACCCACAACAGTAATGCTCACCACAATTTTAACCCCAGCTTTGGCAACACTCTGGGGAATAACGCTAAATCAGGAACCTTTTAGCTCGCACTTATTTATGGGTTTGGTTTGCTTAGCAATCGGGTTAATCATGTATGTCTATCCCAAACAATGGTCTAGATAAGATATAAAAACTGCTGAGTCTGATAAATGATCAGAACATTTGTATTATATTATGCAATGACTCACGGAAAGGAACTGAAATGATGCTTAAACAGATCAGTTCCTTTTGATTTATAGCGTGACTTCCCAAAGATTTATTCAAGGATGAAAAATCGATGCGTACTTACGTTTTGTGGTTTATTTTAAGTTTTGCTTTGGTTTTACAAGGCTGTGCTTATCATACCCATCAATCTGCCTTGCATCCACAGAAAACAGCCGTTTTAAAACAACGCTTTTATCAAGCTAAAACAATCACTGCCGACGGCACGGTGCTGGCATTTACGGTATACCAGCCTAAGTTAGAGGCCAATCAAACAGCACCGTTGCTATTGCATACGCATGGTTTCGGTTTATCACGCATGAAACGTCCTGAGCTGAGCTTATACGGTTTTTTATTACCGACTGGACAAGTCGCCAAATCGGCATGGAAACAAGGCTATTGGGTCATTAGTTACGACCAACGTGGTCATGGTAATAGCCAAGGAAAAATCCGTCTAACTGATCCTGAAAAAGAAGCTCAAGACATCATTACCATCATGGACTGGGCAGAAAAGAATTTACCTCAGTTAGCAATCAATCAAAACGGCGTGCGTACGGGCATGATCGGTGAATCCTATGCTGGTGGCGTACAATATCTAGCCTCAGCCTTGGATCCGCGCTTGCAAGCGATTGTTCCTATTACGACGTGGTATGACATTGTAAACAGTCTGGCCCCAAATGGCGTCCCTAAAAGTAACTGGATCAGTTTTCTAAACCTAATTGGGGATTGGTGGAATTGGAATAAATTTGATCCAGAACTCAAACAGGCCTATAGATCTACTCAACAAGGACAACTAGATCCTTCTTCTTACCACTTCTTACAACGACATCAGGCAAAATGGTTTTGCGAACACAATCAAAAACCACAGGCCAATGCATTGATTATTCAAGGTTTTAGGGATGTATTATTTCCATTTAATGAAGGTGTAAAAGCAGCAAAATGTATTAAAAATGCGCAAAAAGATGTGCATCTAATCGGTGTTGAAGGCGGACATTTACAACCTTTTGCACAAAGTTCACCATCAGGTCAAACACCGTTTTGGTATATTGGCAAAACAGTACAATGTGGCAATAAGCAGAAATATAATTTACAAGACACGATCCTTGCTTGGTTGAATCATCAACTTAAAGATCAAAGTGAAAAACCAAATCTCGATGAACTGTGTGTGGATAACAGTCCAGTCCGCTCTTTGCAAGATCTAATGGCAAATACAACGTACACAATCACACCAACAAAAATTACGGCGACAAAAACCCAAGCCGTATTTGTACCTATTCAAGTTGCTGAACATGTACAACATATTACAGGTAGCCCATTATTAAAATTGAAAGTTGAAACTGAGCAAACGACATCACCTACTCTATTCATATCTCTAGCCATCAAGTCTAAACAAACAGGTAAATATCAAATCGTAAATGAACAAACCACACCATTTAACCTTGATAAAAAGCATCAATACGACCAGATCATATTAGGCTCAGCTCAACACGGAGTAACCCAAGATATTGAACTATCAAGTATCAATACAAGATTAGAGGTCGGTGACACTTTAGGATTATTCATAAATACTGAAAGTATCTATTATAAAAGAATTAAACAGCCAAGAATTGAAGCAGGGGTTTCAGGAGAAATCATTTTACCGAAGCTTTGGTCGATAGAAAATTCAGTACAATAATGACTTAGCCAAGTCGTCGAGAGTGGTTTATCACCACTCTCGATTGGCAATTAATTCTTCCATTTCAATTTCTAAATGCCCAACATCTTGCACCACCATCATCATAGCTTCAGCAATATAATCCGCTGCCGTATCATCCAAACTCGAGTCTAGATCTTCAAATTGCGGCTTCATTTCATTAATTTCAATCATGGTTTGATGAGCAAAACGATAGATTTCAGACTCAGATAAATCTGTGCGCCCCACTTTTTTTGCAAACTGTTGAATATGTTGTTTGACTTCCGCAACCAAAATATCGGGATAATATTCGTCGTCAAACATCGGGAGAAGTAAATTTTCAAACATAAAAAATCATATGCCAATAAAACGCCTTGCTTATAACATACTCCAGCATAAATCACGATATTTAGGCATAAAAAAAGCGGTCTTTCCGACCGCCTTCTATAAATAAATACTAATCTTTGTTTACACTTAAACTCTTAGCGATTTTAGCAAGTTCAATAAACTCTTCTCTCATCTGATAAGGATCTGGTTTTGACGATTGTTGCGCCAACTGAATAATTTGATCCCACCCCATTGAACCATTATATTGTCCACCTTTTAATTGTTGAGCATACGCTGCGACAGCCACGGCAAAACGAGTATCTCCATGCGCTTGAGCAAGTGTTTTACTCCCCACTTTTATTGGCTGATTCAACAAAATACTCTTCTCTTGATTCGGCAACTTATAACGTAGATTCACAAAGGCATATTCGGATTTTTTCGTACTGTCCATTTTAACTGAGGTTTGATAACGTGAATCATTGAGCCAACCTTGCTGCCCGACAGGAATGATTTCATATAGTGCTGTGACATTATGTCCAGCCCCAATATCTCCCGCATCAACCTGATCGTTGTTAAAATCTTCTTGCTTCAACATACGATTTTCATAACCCACTAAACGATATTCTTTTACGGTCGCAGGGTTAAACTCCACTTGAATTTTAACATCTTGTGCAACAGTGGCAAGCGTAGAAGAAAGTTGCCGTTGTACCACTTTCTTTGCTTCATTTTTATTATCAATATAGCTATAGTTCCCATCTCCGGCATCGGCTAGTTGTTCCATGAGCTGTTCATTATAATTGCCCGTGCCAAAACCCAATGTCGTTAGAGAAATCCCACTTTTACGTTTTTCAGCGACCATCCCTTTCAGGGTACTGAAATCAGTAATACCCACATTAAAATCACCATCTGTCGCCAATAAAATTCGATTAATTCCATTTTTGACAAAAGCTTTTTCAGCCTGTTTATATGCCAATTGAATTGCTTGTTCACCTGCTGTTGCTCCGCCAGCACGTAAACCATTAATCACAGCCAAGATCTTTTCTTTTTGTTCGCCAGACGTCGGTTCAAGTACCAACTTTTCGCCACTTGCATAGGTAATGATCGTGACTTTATCTTGTGCTCTTAATTGTTCAGTCAATATTCGCAAAGTTTGTTTCACTAAGGGTAATTTATCTGCAGCACTCATACTGCCAGAAACATCCACCAAAAAAACCAAATTCGCAGGTGGTAATTGTTGAAGTGCAAGATCTTTTGCTTGAATACCAATTCGAATCAGTTTTGCATTTTCTTTCCAAGGGGAATCAACTGTCTCGGTGGTGACAGAAAATGGATGTACGCCATTTGGCTGCGGATATTGATAATCAAAATAATTAATCATCTCTTCAATTCGTACCGCATCAACAGGTGGTAATCGACCATCATTTAAGAATCGACGCGTATTGGTGTAACTTCCCGTATCCACATCTATACTAAATGTTGAAACTGCCTGATCTGTAACAAGATGAACTGGATTAACCTCATTTTTTTGATACTTTTCAGTATCTTGTTCTAGACGTGGTCTTTCCATCGTAGGCATCACAGCATTATAAGCTGCTTGATGTGCAATATGACTCCGCGCAGCAATAGGTGCTGGCATAATGACACCGCTTGTTTGAATGCTATGCTGTTGAACAGGATAACTACATCCTATCACTACCAAACTGAGTACACTCAAGGTCAATATTTTTGCTGAATGCTGCATTTAGTCATATTCCTAATTTTATTGTGTTTCCAAACATACGGTATAATTCAAATTATTTTATGTAGAAAATAAAAAGACACCATATGCAAATTGATCTTCAATATTTTATTTAGCTTAATCATTCGATCGCGTAATTAATAGTCACCACAACACGAGCAATTTTGTTAATTGTCGTTTTATCATAAGCCCCACCATAATCACTATCACTATCTGAGCCACTCTCTGGCAGAATATAGAAAGCACCCTGACTGGCTGAACGCATAGCGCCTACTTTAACGCTACCAACCTTTGCAAACTCATTCGCACGTAGATAGGCATTTTGGGTTGCATTGGCAATTAGCGACATTTTTATTTCTTCTAAATTGGAGACCAAATAGTCTGGTCGCTGCTGAATGCTAATTCCCTTTTCATCGAGTAAATAGGTATCTTTTGCAGCATTCTCAATCTTTGCAATATCTTGACTATTCAAGACTATTGTTTGCATTGCAATATAGCCTTTAAATTCCCGTTTGCTTCTGCCATCACCAAATTCAACATCTTCATAATAAGATTGAGAGCTTTTATTGCCTAACTGCAAATCTTCCTTTTTAAATCCACGATCAACAAAAAACTTTTGCACAGCTTTCATCTGCTCATCCAATAATTGATAAGCTTCCGCAACCGTATTTGAGGTGTTATTTGTTTGTAAATGAATTTCCCAACGTGCTGAATCTGCCTGAATTGGTTTTTCAGCTAATCCTTTGACTGTAATTGAATTTTTTGTGCTATTAAACTGTTTGAGTGAATATCCCATTACCGCAGCTGAAATAATAAACCCTAAACTCAGAATAAATGCAAAAACCCATAAACTTTTATATGTTATTGTTTTATTTTCCATTTTTATTTCACTCAACCCAGTTATAGCTTTGTTATATTTAATCTAACCCAGCAAGTCAATAGCATGTCCTATGCCATTAACTTGCCTATAGATTTAAGTTCTGTTGAAACTTCAACCACAACCCAAATTTTTTTGCATCATTTTCCATACATTGATCGCATCATGGGTCGCTTTCACATCATGCACCCGAACAATGCTTGCCCCCTGCTGAATACTCAACATATGTCCCATCACGCTTCCTACCGCACGTTCTGGTGCAGGTACACCATTTAATGCCTCACCAATAAAACGTTTACGAGATAGCCCAGATAAGATGGGATAGCCCATCTTATTTAGCTTCCAAAACTCATTCAACAGTTGAAAGTTCTGTTGGGCATTTTTAGCAAAACCAAAACCTGGATCAATAATAATATTTTCTTTTCTTATTCCAACTGCTAAGGCTTGATCAAGTCGTTGTTGTAACTCAAGCATCACATCTTCAGTTACATCATGATATTGATCTAATTGGTTCATATTGGTTGGTTCACCGCGCATATGCATCAATATCACAGGAATATTAAGCTCACTTGCAGTTTCCAATGCATGAGGGCGTGTTAAGGCACGAACATCATTCCAAATGTGGGCACCTGCTTGGACAGCGGCCTTTATGACTTCGGGCTGACTGGTATCAATCGACATGATCACTTTATATTGAGATAGTGCCTCAACAACAGGTATTACACGGCGAATTTCCTCTTCGATGGCAACAGGGGATGCATTTGGACGTGTTGACTCTCCTCCAATATCGATGATACTTGCACCATCTTCAATCATTTGTAACGCACGGGTTATGGCTTGGTCTTTTTGATAATGCAATCCACCATCGCTAAATGAATCAGGTGTAACATTCAAAATACCCATAATCTGTGGCTGGGATAAATCTAAAGTAAAATGTCCACAGCTTAATTGAGATTGTGGTAATGGCATTAACTGCATCAAAACTCTCCACATTTTAATCAGACTATCTTAGCAAGACAGCCACCCACTCAGAGTTGATTTATTTTCAGCTTCATCGAAAAGTTAAACAAAAAAAGAGCGACCGAAGTCGCTCTTATATTGGATCGCTACATTAGCTCATCGCTGGCAATGGTGGTGGTGTAGATGGACCATCTTTCGGTGGTTCAAAATCAGCCACAGGATTTTCAGCGACATAGACTTTTGGTGGTTGTGGTTCACGACCTTCCATGATGTCACGGATTTGGTCACGATCTATAGTTTCCCATTCCATCAACGCTTTTACCATCGCATGTGCAATTTCTTGGTTGTTTTCTAAGATATCACGTGCAACTTTGTATTGCTGATCAAGAATACGACGAACTTCTTCATCCACTTTCTGTTGAGTTGCTTCAGAAATAGTACGACTACCAACGTTACCAAAGAAGCCATTGTGATTCTCATCTTCATAAACCATGACACCAAGCGCATCAGACATACCGTACTTAGTGACCATTGCACGTGCCATTTTTGTCGCACGCTCAAAGTCATTTGATGCACCAGTTGACATTTGATTAATGAAAATTTCTTCAGCAATACGTCCACCAAACAAGATAGATAGTTCATTTAACATCTTGTCTTTATAGTGGCTAGTTTGATCCTGTTCAGGAAGCTGCCAAGTGACGCCCAGTGCCCAACCACGTGGCATAATCGTTACTTTATGCACAGGATCAGTACCCGGTAAGATCTCAGCAACAATCGCATGCCCTGCTTCATGATAAGCTGTCGCTCGACGCTCTTCTTCACGAATCACCATCGATTTACGCTCAGGTCCCATGTAGATCTTGTCTTTTGCATCTTCAAAATCATGCATATCGACCGTGTTTTTATTACGGCGAGCAGCAAATAATGCAGCTTCGTTCACCAAGTTTGCCAATTGTGCACCAGAAAACCCGGGTGTACCTCGTGCAAGAATCTTAACGTCCACACCAGTGACTGAAGGTAACTTTTTCAAGTGCACGTTGAGGATTTGCTCACGACCACGAATATCTGGCAATCCAACCATCACTTGACGGTCAAAACGTCCTGGGCGAAGTAAAGCTTTATCTAATACATCAACACGGTTGGTTGCTGCAATCACGATCACGCCTTCATTGCCTTCAAAACCGTCCATTTCAACAAGCATTTGGTTTAAGGTTTGCTCACGCTCATCATGACCACCACCTGTACCTGAACCACGGTGACGACCAACAGCATCAATCTCATCGATGAAGATGATACACGGCGCATTGCGCTTAGCTTGTTCAAACATATCACGAACACGCGAAGCACCTACACCAACGAACATTTCAACAAAGTCTGAACCTGAGATACTAAAGAA
Organism: Acinetobacter haemolyticus; assembly: GCF_003323815.1. NCBI lineage: Bacteria > Pseudomonadati > Pseudomonadota > Gammaproteobacteria > Moraxellales > Moraxellaceae > Acinetobacter > Acinetobacter haemolyticus. Next base: position 867,108 of record NZ_CP030880.1, on the reverse strand, counting down.
AGGAACTTTAGCTTCACCAGCAATTGCTTTGGCCAATAAGGTTTTACCAGTACCTGGTGGACCAACCATTAACACTCCACGCGGAATCGTTGCACCAAGACGCTTAAACTTAGAAGGGTCTTTTAAGAAGTCTACGATTTCAACCACTTCTTGTTTGGCTTCATCGCAGCCTGCAACATCAGTAAAGGTCACTTTGATTTGGTCTTCAGAGAGCATCTTCGCTTTTGATTTACCAAAACTCATCGGACCATTTTTACCACCGGCTCCCCCACCCATATTGCGCATAAAGAACATGAACAACAGAATAATTAATAAAATAGGGAAACTTGCAATGAGAAGTTGCATCAAAATGCCTTGGCGTTGTGGTGCAATACCTTCAACTACGACATTGTGCTTATTCAAGCTTGGTAGCAACTGAGTGTCTTCTACTTGTGGACGAACAGTCTCGAATGAAGAGTTATCTGTTTTCTCACCACTGATATTTAAACCATCAATTGTAACTTGTTTAATTTGTCCAGCATTCACCGCCGCAACGAAATCAGAATATTTCATCGCCGCAGGCTTATTTCGGTCACTGACGTTGCTAAAAATCAAAATCAGAACACCGAGTATGACGAGCCACAATACGGCATTCTTGAAGTAATCGCTCAAGGCTTTATTCCCATATCAATCTAATTTGATCATACCTAATCTTGGCTGACCTTCACAAAAACAGCAATGGATTTGCGTTACAAAAAACTTAAAAGGTACAAAATGCACAATTTTTAGCAACTTGGCAAGTATACTTTTTATCGCAACGCTTTCTTGCGGCCTTGACCAATCAAAAAAACCTCTTTTGATCGAGCACGGGATGCCGCAGGTTTTGCCGTCTTTAATACATCAAAACTATCGACCACTTGCTTTCTAAACTCATCAAAGCCAGAACCTTGGAACACTTTAACCACAAACTGTCCATTCGGTCCAAGCACTTTTTGAGCAAAGTCCAAAGCCAATTCACACAAATAAATTTGACGTGGTTGATCAACAGCCCTATTACCTGATGTATTGGGGGCCATATCCGAAATTACAACGTCTACTTGACGTCCATTTAAAATATTTAACAATTTTTCGAAAACTTCTTCTTCTCGAAAATCACCTTGTAAAAAAGTGACATCTGGAAGTGCATCCATTTCTAGGATATCAGATGCAATTACAAGACCATTTGATCCGACCAGTTTACCTGCAATTTGAGACCAACTTCCGGGTGCTGCACCTAAGTCAACGACCGTCATTCCCGGCTTAATCATTTTATATTTTTCTTGGATTTCAAGCAGCTTGTACGCTGCACGTGCACGATAACCTTCCTTTTGTGCTTTTTTTACAAAAGGATCATCTAAGTGCTCTCTCATCCATGCACGACTGCTTTTCGACAATTTTTGGTTGGTAATGCGTATTGCCATAACTCACTAAATTTCAAAAAACTTCTGATTGGTCATTGTACGTTAAATTTGGGCTGAATACAGTACAAACACTCATGGATAATACGATCTTTTGTAGATTTTTCTGATTATCATGATCGATGAAATCAACACCAACTGGGGTATTCAAACACATTTAAAACAAAACACCTTTGCATTTTACATGGTAACAAAGCATCAATTAAAATTCCGCAAGCACACCTAAGTTTTGTTATACTAGGTCGTTTTTCGAATCAGGTATTTTTAATGGCGGCTTTATCTATCCATGAACGTAAACGTTTACGTCAAATTGGTCATGCACTTAACCCTGTGGTTATGATTGGCGGTCAAGGTCTTACTGAAAGCGTCATTGAGGAAGCTCAACGTGCACTGAATGACCATGAGTTGATTAAAGTTAAAATTGCTGGCGAAGATCGTGATGCGCGCGCGGCCGTCATTGATGCAATTGTTGAAGCAACAGGTGCTGAAGCTGTTCAGAAAATCGGTAAAATCGTTTTGCTTTATAAAAAAGCAGCGAAACAAAATCAACACCTTTCAAACTTAGTTCGTTTTGCTCATTTAAGTAATAAGTAATCAATATGGCAAGTTATGAACTGTCAGCATTTGATCGCTTTAGTGCCATTACGGTGGTTGGAGCGATTGAGCAACAAACGCCAGCAACATTGAATGTTGGTTTTTGGGTTCGTGACCCAAATCAATTTTTAATTTACCCAGATCAAGTTACTGCGCACCCTCGCCATGACTTTTTGTGGGAAAAAACATGTTTTGAAATTTTTGTGGGTGTGAAAGATGAAGATTTCTATAGAGAAATTAATCTTTCCCCTTCTCAAGCTTGGCAAGTTTATCAATTTGAAGAATATCGCTTTCCAGAAGATATGCCACCTATCGCTGCCTATGATATTGAGCTAAATCATTTACAGCGCACACATTATGGTTTGAATGTCAGTCTAGATCTGTCTCAGTTTATGCGACAGCATAAACTCAAATGGTCTGATCTCTATATCGGTCTTACAGCGGTGCTCAATACCACTCAAGGTATGCATTATTTTGCAATGCAACATAGTAGCCCTAAAGCTGACTTTCATAACAAACGTGATTGGTTGCATCAATTTTAAATAAAAAAAGCGAGAAAAATTCTCGCTTTTTTTATCACTCTGCTCTATTAGCTAGCACGGACTTTATTCCAAGCTTCAACTGCTTGTTCTTTAGTGCGCTTCAAACTGCCCACTAGTGTTTCTTTATGTTTCACAGAAATCTGGCTAATGTCATCTTTCAATTCTTTACTTACTTTCGTTAAATCTTCAATTAAAGCATTTAACTCAGTTTTAAGCGCATTTTTCAACTCAAGTAAGTTACCTTGAGATGAGTTAAGTTGGGTTTTGATCACTTCAATGCGTTCTAGAAGATCTTGTTTAATTTGCGCAAGTTGGTTTTGAATATTTTGATTCAACTCTTTTGCTTCTGTCTCAATCTTTTCTTGAGTTTCTGCAATCACTTCTTTCACTTGCTCTTGAGTCTCTGCAATCACTTCTTTCGCTTGTTCCTGAGTTTCTGCAATCACTTCTTTCGCTTTGGTCGCTTTCACAGCAACAGCTTCTTTGACTTCTGCAGTTTTTTCAGTCACAGTTTCTTTTGCTTTAGCAGTTTTAGCAGCAACGGTTTCTTTAACTTCTTCAACAGTTGTCGCAGTTTGATTTTCAGCCATTTTGATTCCCCTCTATATTGATTGTTGATTTTTTGGCTAGATATAAGATAAATCGCTTTAAGTAAGAATCACCAAAAAATTGTTAGACAATTTGCATAATATCTCACCAGACCGTCATCAAAATGACAGATTTAGCAATAGACCTTTATCCGCTTACAACGTTATCGGAGAGCGAACATTTCTCTATTTAATAATTAAAACACATAGACTTCTGACTTACTCATGCGTATAATGCGCTGTTAAGTTACAAGCGAGCAGACTGGAAGGAGGGGCATGTTTTTGAAAGACAGCCTGCCTTTTTTTATGTCTACTCGCTTTTTTACAGCCCTATTTTTGTGGTCTTAGTTCAGGAGCTTTGGTTTGAGCACCCCCGCCATTTTAGCCCTCGCAGATGGAACGATCTTTAAAGGAACGTCTATCGGTGCATCGGGTAGTACGACTGGTGAAGTCGTTTTTAACACTGCCATGACTGGTTATCAAGAAATTTTGACTGACCCAAGTTACGCACAGCAGCTTGTGACGTTGACTTATCCTCATATTGGAAATACTGGCTGTAATAGTGAAGACGTTGAATCAGGTCGCATCCATAAAGTATGGGCGAATGGTCTGATTATCCGCGATCTTCCTTTATTGCATAGCAACTTCCGTTCTGAACAATCATTAAGTGAATATCTAGAGCAACACAATGTTGTTGCAATTGCAGATATTGACACACGTAAACTCACTCGAATTTTGCGTGACAAAGGCGCGCAAAATGGTTGTATCCTTGCTGGCGAAAATATTACAGAAGAAGAAGCTATTGCAAAAGCACGTGCATTCGGCGGTTTAAACGGTTTAGATCTTGCAAAAGAATGTTGTGATCCAGCAGGTTTTGAATGGACTGAAGGTTCTTGGACTCTAGGTCAAGGTTTCACCCAACCAGAACTTAAATATCATGTTGTTGCATACGATTATGGTGTCAAAACCAACATCTTACGTATGCTCGCAGACCGTGGTTGTAAACTCACTGTCGTTCCAGCACAAACACCAATTGAAAAAGTTTTGGCTTTAAATCCAGACGGCGTGTTCTTGTCAAATGGTCCTGGTGACCCAGCGGCTTGTGACTACGCAATTGAGGCTGTAAAAACACTTGTTGACACCACCAACTTACCAGTATTTGGTATTTGTTTAGGTCACCAAATTTTAGCGCTTGCTTCTGGCGCAAAGACGATGAAAATGAATCATGGTCATCATGGTGCCAACCATCCTGTACAAAATCTTGAGAATGGTACAGTGATGATTACTTCTCAAAACCATGGCTTTGCAGTTGATGAAAGCACCTTACCTTCAAACTTAAAAGTAACGCATCGTTCATTGTTTGATGGTACAAACCAAGGTATTCATCGTACTGACAAACCAGCATTCAGCTTCCAAGGTCACCCAGAAGCGAATCCTGGTCCACATGATTGCGCGCCATTGTTCGATCATTTTATCGAACTCATCGAAGCAGCTAAGAAGTAATTAAGGAGCGAATAATGCCTAAACGTACGGATATTAAAAGCATCTTAATTATTGGTGCTGGTCCTATTGTCATCGGTCAAGCCTGCGAGTTTGACTATTCAGGTGCACAAGCTTGTAAAGCATTACGCGAAGAAGGCTATCGCGTTATTTTGGTGAACTCTAACCCAGCAACCATTATGACTGATCCTTCAATGGCGGATGCAACCTATATTGAGCCAATTACTTGGCAAACTGTTGCACAAATCATTGAAAAAGAACGTCCAGATGCAGTTCTTCCAACGATGGGCGGACAAACTGCATTGAACTGTGCCCTTGCCTTAGATGAGCATGGCGTTCTTGAAAAATATAATGTTGAATTAATCGGTGCATCAAAAGAAGCAATTGAAAAAGCTGAAGACCGTAAACTGTTTGACATTGCAATGCGTAAAATCGGCTTAGAATGTCCACGTGCGGATGTTGCTGAAAGCATGGAACATGCATTAGAAATTCAGTCACGTTTTGGTTTCCCTGTCATCATTCGCCCATCGTTTACAATGGGTGGTTCTGGCGGCGGTATTGCGTATAACAAAGAAGAATTTATCGAAATCTGTGAGCGCGGTTTTGACCTTTCGCCGACCAAACAATTATTGATTGATGAATCATTAATTGGCTGGAAAGAATACGAAATGGAAGTTGTTCGTGACAAAAACGACAACTGTATTATCGTATGTGCAATTGAAAACTTTGATCCAATGGGCGTACATACAGGTGACTCAATCACTGTTGCTCCTGCTCAAACATTGACTGACAAAGAATATCAAATCATGCGTAATGCATCGGTTGCTGTTCTTCGTGAGATCGGTGTAGAAACAGGTGGTTCGAACGTTCAATTCGGTATTAACCCGAAAGACGGTCGTATGGTTGTGATCGAGATGAACCCTCGTGTTTCTCGTTCATCTGCACTTGCTTCTAAAGCAACAGGTTTCCCAATTGCAAAAATCGCTGCAAAACTTGCAGTGGGTTATACCCTTGATGAATTGAAAAATGACATCACGGGCGGTGTAACTCCAGCAAGCTTTGAGCCTGCAATTGACTATGTTGTTACTAAGATTCCACGTTTCAACTTCGAGAAATTCCCTCAAGCTGAGCCAGTATTAACCACTCAGATGAAATCTGTGGGTGAAGTCATGGCAATTGGCCGTAACTTCCAAGAATCAGTACAAAAAGCACTCCGTGGCCTAGAAGTAGGCGTAAGTGGTTTTGATGAGAAAGTCGAAGCAGGTACTGCCAACGCGAAAGACATCATCCTAAAAGAACTTAAAGTGCCTGGTCCAGAGCGTATCTGGTATGTTGCTGATGCATTCCGTCATGGGTTCTCACTTGATGAAGTTTTTGAAGCAACCAAGATCGATCGTTGGTTCTTGATCCAAATCGAAGACATCATCAAGACTGAAGCTCAAGTGAAAACTTTAGGCTTTGGTGATTTGAATGCTGACAATATCCGTTCATTCAAACGTAAAGGTTTATCTGACCTACGTATTGCCAACTTGATGGGTATTTCACAGAAACAATTCCGTAAACAACGTTGGAACTTGGGTGTTTATCCAGTTTACAAACGTGTTGATACCTGTGCTGCCGAATTCGAATCTGGCACAGCATACATGTATTCAACTTACGACGAAGAATGCGAAGCAAATCCATCAAATCGTGACAAAATCATGGTGATTGGTGGTGGTCCAAACCGTATCGGTCAAGGAATCGAGTTTGACTACTGTTGCGTTCACGCTGCCCTCGCAATGCGTGAAGACGGTTACGAAACCATCATGGTAAACTGTAACCCTGAAACAGTTTCTACAGATTATGATACATCTGACCGTTTATACTTCGAACCAGTAACACTTGAAGATGTACTGGAAATCGTTCGTACCGAAAAACCGAAAGGCGTAATCGTACAGTACGGTGGTCAAACTCCTTTGAAATTGGCACGTGCTTTAGAAGAAGCAGGTACGCCAATCATCGGTACATCTCCTGATGCGATTGACCGTGCAGAAGACCGTGAACGTTTCCAACAAATGATTCAACGTCTACAGCTTCGTCAACCAAACAACAGCATTGTAAAATCTGCTGAAGAAGGTATCTCAGAAGCTGCTAAAGTTGGTTATCCACTTGTTGTTCGTCCATCTTATGTATTAGGTGGTCGCGCGATGGAAATCGTATATAACGAAGAAGAATTAAAACGTTATCTTCGTGAAGCAGTACAAGCGTCTAATGAAGCGCCTGTTCTTCTTGACCGTTTCCTCGACGATGCAACTGAAGTTGATGTAGACTGCGTATCTGACGGTAAAGATGTTGTGATTGGCGGTATCATGCAACACATTGAACAAGCTGGTATTCACTCAGGTGACTCAGCATGTTCAATTCCTCCTTACTCTCTTTCACAAGAAGTTCAGGATGAAATGCGTCGTCAAACTGTTGCGATGGCGAAAGAACTTGGCGTTGTTGGTTTGATGAACGTTCAGTTTGCAGTGAAAGGTAACGACATTTATGTACTTGAAGTGAATCCACGTGCATCACGTACGGTTCCTTTCGTATCTAAGTGTATCGGTGAATCTTTAGCGAAAGTAGCTGCTCGTTGTATGGCTGGTCAATCTTTGGAATCTCAAGGATTCACTAAAGAGATCATCCCGACTCACTTTGCGGTAAAAGAAGCGGTATTCCCGTTTGCTAAATTCCAAGGTGTTGACCCAATGCTTGGACCTGAGATGAAATCTACAGGCGAAGTCATGGGTGTAGGTGAAACTTTTGGCGAAGCATTCTACAAAGCTGTGCTTGGTTCAAATGAACGCTTACCAGGTTTGCCAACTGAGGGCGAAGTGAAATATGCATTCTTATCTGTTCGTGAGTCAGATAAGAAATATATTGCGAACATCGCTCAGCAGCTAATTGCTTATGGTTTCAAGCTTGTAGCAACTAATGGTACCTACCAAGTTCTGCAAGAAGCTGGTTTGGAATGCGAAGCTGTGAACAAAGTCACAGAAGGTCGTCCACATATTGTTGACCGCTTGAAAAATGGTGAAATTCATCTTATTGTCAACACAACTGAAGGCAAACAAGCTCAATATGACTCTGCTATGATTCGTCGTGCTGCTCTCCAAGGCAAAGTGTATTACACCACGACCATCAACGGTGCAGAAGCAGTTTGCCAAGCATTTGCTGTGAAATTGCCAATGGATGTATACCGCTTGCAAGATTTACAAACTGTAGGTTAATTCTCTACCGATAAAGTCCCGTCACCTTATCGGTGGCGGGCTTTTTCTTTTTTTAATCCTGTATTTTCCCAACCAATTTAGAGGGGACCAGAATGCAACGTTATCCTATGACTCCCGAAGGCAAGGTTGCCTTAGAGAAAGAATTACAACAGCTAAAAACAGTCGATCGCCCACGTATTACGCAGGCTATTGCTGAGGCACGTGAGCATGGTGACCTCAAAGAAAATGCTGAATATCATGCAGCTCGTGAGCAACAAGGTTTTTGCGAAGGCCGTATTCAAGATATCGAAGGCAAACTCGGTGCTTGCCAAGTAATCGATGTTAAAGATCTTGAGAAAAATGGTCGTGTTGTATTCGGCGTCACGGTAACAATTGAAAATCTTGATACCGAAGAGCGTAAAACCTATAAAATCGTCGGTGATGACGAAGCAGATTTTAAAATCAATAAAATCTCAGTGAACTCACCAATCGCTCGCGGTTTATTAGGGAAAAGCGAAGGCGATGAAGCCAAAATTCAAACACCACAAGGTGAGGTTGAATATGAAATCGTGAGCGTGGAATATCTCTAATCCAGCGATAGATTCATTCACAAAAGAACTCTTCATTGGTTGAAGAGTTCTTTTGTTTCAGGCATCTTGTTTATAAATAGAATAAAAATGAGAGATAGCAATGCAAGATCGGCTGATAAGTGCATTGATCTACACCTTTGCAGGAGTTATTCTTGGTATTGGTGTTGCCATCACATGGGCATTTCATGTTAATCCCGCTACCAGTTCTATACTTATTATTGTAAATACAGCCTTGCTCTGTGCTGTTCTCGGTTTTGTATTTCCCAATCAAATTCAACGTCTGTTTAGTTGGCTATGGAAATTTTTCTCCAATTAGCATTCTCTCCTACTTTAAAAGCTATAATGATCCAAGCTTTCATTTAATATTTTATCTCAGTCATGGATCCATTAATCAACTCTCCTGTTAAACACTGGTGTGAGTTCGAGTTTATTTCTAAAACAGTGAAAAACCCCAATATCCATATCAAAGGCAACTACTCCTATTATTCTGCTTTTTGGGATCAGGGTTTTGAACGATGTGTGGTGCGTTATCTTCATGATAAAGCTTCAACAGCAGAGAAACCGATTGATCAACTTTATATTGGTAATTTTGTCTGCTTTGGTGCTGAGTGCGTGATCATGATGGGTGGTAATCAACTGCACCGTTCTGATTGGATATCGACTTTTCCCTTTGATACGCGTAGCTTTCTTCCAGCAGGAGATACAATCATTGGCGATGGTTGTTGGATCGGCAGTCGTGCCATGATTATGCAAGGTGTCACACTCGGTGAAGGTGCTATAGTTGCAACAGGTGCCATTGTCACTCAAAACGTCCCTCCCTACACCATTGTCGGTGGTGTTCCAGCCAAAGTAATCAAATCTCGTTTCACAGAAACTGAAATTGAAAAACTCCTTTCACTTAAACTCTATGAGCGAGATGAAAAACAAATTTTAAAAATGCGTGAGCAATTGCAAACCAATAATATTGATTCACTGTTAGATTTTTTTGAAAAAAAATCATTTTAACTTATGTAAGTCACTGATAAACAAAACTCTATTTTTTGAAGAAAATTCATTTATTTTTAGTCGTAAAGATTATTTTGCCTATAACTCGAAATAAACACTATCCCTATAAATTTACTAGGTTTTATTTCATAAAAAATAAGTTTAATATGGAAATAAGATAATATTTTAAACAAAATTTTTATAAGCCAATTCAATAGAACATCGTAAAAACAAGGAGTAACAAATATGAGCTATCAAAAAATCTTAGTCGCTATCGATGACTCAGAAACTGCGGATAAAGTCATTCGTGAAGCAGCTCAACTAGCAAAAGCTTTAGACAGTCAAATCACGGTAGTTGGGGTGGTCACTCTAGATCCTTACTTAGCTGATACTTATATCCGCTTTGGACAAAGCAATGAACTTATTGAGCGTGTGAAAGGCTATGTACAGGACAATCTAGACAAAGCAGAACAAAAGTTTGAAAATTTAGGTTTGAGTGTTGCATCTCAAACACTTGAGGGCCTTTCAGTACACCAAGAAATCATTAAAGCTGCACAAAATCTTGGAAGTGATTTAATTATTATGGGCTCTCATGGTCGTACAGGATTTAAACAATTTGTTCTAGGAAGCGTTGCACAGAAAGTTTTGGCAGAAAGCCAACTCCCCGTGCTTATAGTTCGTTAATTACTTTTTAAGTTTAGCGATTAATAATTAAAAAGCATGGTAGTTACCATGCTTTTTAATCCAATAAAACAACTTAATTCATTTGAAATCCAAAACTTATGCGTAACGTTATGTATAAGCATTGCAAATAAATAGTAAATTCCCTTCAATCTATTCAATATACATTGAGACTATTTTTATCAAATGGTCCAACCAAAAATTTTAAAATCAACCTTTCCATTCTCGAAGTAAACGCCCTCTGCTTCTAATAAACACTGCTGAATATTTTCCCCTTTATCATTGATTCTATTAACACTGATTCGTCCTTGTGCATTTATGACACGATACCAAGGCACTTTACTTTCTTGATCCAAATGTTTTAGCACAAATCCAACTAGCCGTGCATGTTTAGGTAAACCTGCTAATTTTGCAATCTGACCATAACTTGTCACTTTTCCATAAGGAATGAGATCAATAACCTCAAGGATTTGGCGATGTAACTCTTGTTCATTCAACGTGATAAAACCTCAAAAAATTGCTATTATGAGCAAAAAATCACACAAACCAATTCAATATTAAAATATTAGAGATCTGGAAATGGCATATAAGAAAATTACGACACTATTCATGATCAGCGTAGTCTGTGTAGCATGCAGTACTAAAGAAAAAAGTTATGTTGAGTTAGAAAAACATCCGATCAAATTACACAAAGAAGAAGAAAGTACCCTACCAGTCGTTTATGTAAGTTTTGTTTATACAACCAATACACCTAAAGCACGCGAGTACGACAACCGAAATCAAATGCTGAAAGAGATTAATATCCTAAACCAATACTTTGTGGATGAAAATAATCAAAAAATCTTTCGGTTCAAGCCTTACCGTTATTTTTCTTATGAAAACTTTAACAAACGTAACTGTGATTTAGCTTATCAGCTTAATCAACCTCGAAAAATAATTACTGAAAATATTCCTGCTGCTGTAAAACGTTGCTTTCCAGAGCGTAGATCGAAAGAAGTTTTCTTCATTATATACGACTCATATAGTGACAGATTAAAATTTAGGGATGTCACCAGTTGGGGATTCCGTAACACAGGCCAACCATTTATTTTAATTGACTGGCAGAGATTAAATTATAATATTCAAGCAGCAACGCCACATGAAATGGGTCATGCTTTTGGCTTAAAGCATGTCTGTGCACCAGGTGCAAAATTAAAAGATTCAACCAATATCATGACCAGCGCTGATTGTAAGCTCGGCAGTGGTGGACAACGTAATATCGGATTTAATCGTGAACAACTCTCCACAATAATGGATTATTATCATCGAGCGAAGTGAGTCTCAAATGATTTTTCAATAGCCATTTGAGGAAAGTTTAGCTTTTATTAATGGTACGTAATGCATAATTTGTTTTACTTGTGCCTCGTTAAAACCTATATCTCTTTTCCCTGTCGAGCCTCCAACACATGAAGATGACATAATATTTGTTGAAGAGTTAGGTGTAGCACCTAAAGAACATACGTGGCTTAAACCAAAAGCATGGCCCATTTCATGCTCTTCTGGAGCTTGTACATTATGATTTAGCCGCTCCCAATCTAAAAGCAAAAAAGGTCGATTTCCATTTCTTTTCCCATGTCCATCACGGTTTTTAAAACCTTGTTTTAGAGTAAAACTATCAAAAACATAAAAATTAATAGCTTTAGGATCCCTCACCTTAGGGTCATTACATTGATTAAAATGTTTTGCCCAAATCTCTGAATTATAGATTCGCTGGCCTTGATGTAAAGCAACAAATGTACAATGTGATTCTTTTATCTCTTCATAAAATGACGCACTTTTGAAATTAAATTTTATGATCGGAGATCGGTCTTCTTTGACAAAATAAGTATTTAAAATATCAACTTCTTTTTTTAATTGTTCTAATTTTACAGTAGAGTGAGCTAAAGGGTTTGGTGTAATGACTACAAAATGTATATCGAAAGTCTCATATTTTCTGTTAGTAGCTACACATGAAATATTAGCAATACTTAAGAGTAATATACAAAAGAATTTCATCATTAAAACCCCTAATTCGTTACTGATCCATGTATTTCGAATTTCCTAGACTAAGTTTACACGCTAATATTGTTAAAATTTTACCTGAAACATTAAACCATATATTCATAATACAACCTTAAGGCGTTATAAAACATTGCTTTTTGCCTATCTGGCCTATCAGAATGTAAAGGTAGCATTGATAAAAAAAGTAAAACTACTAGAGGCATTACCTCAGAAACTGTCATTCCCTTGAATTTAAAATCACTAACAAACTGCTTTGTTATTAACTCAGTACGTTCGTCTATATCAAATATGATTTGTATAGATCCATTTGCACTTTCCTCCAACTTATAATAACCAGAAATAATAAAATCATATAATCCAACTATAGAGTGTACTAATTTTGCAAAATCATATTTTATATCACCGTACAGTGTAAAATCATTATCAAAATTCAACCCTCTAGGATCAATAACTTTTATTCTATCACCACGGGAATCAAACAAAATATTGCTAAAACAAAGGTCACCATGCATAACACCATAAAATATATCTATATCTATCACACGTTTGATACAATCATCCAATAACAAAGAAAGCTTTGGTAACATCGTATCTTTATAAATTATCACTGAGTCTTCAGATATTTCTTTGCTATTTAGGTAATCACTAAATCTAGATTTTGATTTTTCAACATACAAATTGATCACATTTTTTTTAATGAGCTCTAAGTCAATGTTTTCATCTAAAACGAGTATTGAAACATTCATATAATCATGGATTTTTTTAATTATCATATTCCATTGTAACAATTCATTTTTCCCATGAACAAACAACTCATTTAATGGAATATATGGCAAATACTCTAAACAATAACAACTATTATTCTCCTCCTTTTTAAAATCAATAAGAACTGGCAGATACTTTTTTAATCTTACAGGTGCATTAAGATACCATAGGGCTTCAGCCTCGATTTTTATATTAGGTACACCACTCTTTTTCACAATACCATCAGAAATATCTAAATTATTAAATGCTCTCTCTGTAGTAATATTAGCTCTTGAATAAAAATAGGTATTAGCATGACCAAAATCGAACCAACTATCAACCTCCTGCTCTTTCAAATGATAGGTATCACTGTAAAATTTAACAGCATTAACAAAATCATTCTTTTGAAGAGTTAAAGACTTCAATAAATAACTTATCGATGAAAAAGAGAAAAAACCACACCAAACTAATGCATGTTGGCTTGTACTTCGAACAACCTCCCAATTATAGCTATCAAAAGATTTAGCAACTGCCAAAATATCAGGTTGATTTAACTTAATAAAGTCTGAAAAAAGTGTATCTCCATGCAATAAATATAGTACTTCATTTTTATTTATATATTCATGTGTATTTAAAACATACAAAATAGACTCTGTAAGTTTAAAATCATCTGGAATAAAAATTAAATTAACACCCAAGCTTTTAAAAACTTTAGATTCAGCATTAGATAACTTATAGCTTTCTGGTAAAGTTACGAAAACTTCCTCATCACCAAAAAAACTCTTTAGTTTTGAAATTTGTAATTCAATTAATTTTTTATTTCCAACAGGTAATAAACACGGTGGTATTCGTCCCAATTCAACCTGAAACTCAGAAGAAACATAGGCACCAGAAGCAATTAAAATCATATTCTTAAGCTCTAATTTTATTCAAAGTTATCAAATACTCTTGTGGAGTTCCACAAAATTCAATATCAGAACACTTAACAGTTTTATACAATATATTCATCCCATTTTTAATATAGTTATTATAGATAGGTGCTATATATAGTTCTTGATTTGATTCTTCAATAAAATTTATATTAAAATATTTTTCATAAATCTTGGATGACTTAAAATAGTATAAGCCATTACTACACAAATTTGATATTCTATGCTTTTCTGTAGTTTTCAATACTCTATTATTCTCTCCAGGTAAGACAAAAGACCAGTGCTCTCCTTCACCTTCAAAAACCTCTAGATAGCCATCTATTTGCGATGTATCTTTAATTTTTTCAAATTTATTCAATCTTGAGTCAATATTAAATATATACATTTCTTCATCTGAAGATTTATTCTTTATACCTTGATATACAGTATCAGCTTGACCTAGTGTTCTTTCAGGAAGAATAGTAATTTCATAATTTCTTATTCCCATTTTCTTAACACAATCTTCTACAAAATCAAAAGTACCAAATTGATCAAAAATAATAAAAAGAAAATCATCACTGTTATAGTAATCTTTAAAAGATGAAACAGACCATTCGAATACACTCTGACCACCTAAATCGAGCATATATTTTGGTACTGTATAGCCAGCATTAAAAAAACGAGAGCTAAGACCTGCCATAGGAATTACAATCATGAATTTCCCTCATTATTTGTTATCAGTTCACATATTTCCTCATATGAAAGATTTACAAACTCAGTAGGGCGAATAGCTTTATCATCTATATAAAAACCCTCAAAGCCACACCAAGGCTTTCCTGTAATTATTTCATCATAAGGAACCGAGTATTTATTTAACCATTCAATTATAATAGGTAAAGTGTGTGCATTAATTTTTCCAATATTGTTCTGAAATGTTCTAACGTTTCGGCTAGTATAAAAGCATATTTCAAAACCTTGCTTATGGTACTCTTTGATTTTATCAATCACTGGTAGATTAGGAGTCGCATTTTTATAATCACCATTCTTAGTATTACAAATAGTATCATCTATATCAAAGATTAGTCGTTTCATTTTCCATACTCATTTTCATGACTGAACACTTTTTCTTTGCAATCACCAACTCATCACCTTTCAAACCTTCAATAACATGTTGACTTAACTCTTTATTCATTAAGACAGCACAAAAAAGCTCTCTTAAACTCACATCTTTAACTGTTTTTTCAATTTGATCAGCGATAAATTTTATAACATCTTCCCCATCGATTGAGATAATATAGTCTATAGCCTCCTCACTCATAATTTTTGACAATACTATTACAACAATATCTTCAAACCTTTTTAATTCAATTTTACCTAAAAAATGCAATTTAACTAGGACCAAAACAATAGATATTGTAATATTAGTTATGTTATTATTCCCCAAGCGAGTATTCAAATAAAATAAAGAAATTCTCACCACCTCATTATAATTAATATCTTGGATAAAATTATTATATAACATATCAATTAAGATAAATATTGCACACTCATTACCAGTTCTAGCAATAGGTAATAACATTTTCTCTGAAGCTTGAAAAGTTACATCACTCTTATTTTTCCAAATTTTAAATAAATCACGTTCAATTAAATCTGTATAAGTTAATTTTTCCCACTCTTCATTACTTATAGAAAGACAATTTAAATCAACCTCACAATCAGCTTCAGAATAATGATTCAATTTTTTTATATTTAATGGATGTCGGTTAATTTTCTTTAGCCAGACCATGTTGCTCTCGCATTCAAAATTATTTCCATTATAAAAATCAACAACCTGCCTATATTCCTCATGATTCATTTCAAAGATGTCATCATCTTCATCGTTATGCATTGCACGTTCAACATAATCCATAAACTTATCATAAGATGGCGTTTTTAATAAATTACCAGTAATTGCCATCTTAATAAGATCTCTATCTAAAATGATAGTCCCTAGACTTTGGTATTTAAGACCTTTACTCTTACTGCTACTAAAGAAGTGATGGAAGCCTACCTCATTTCTGTTATTTTGATTTATTTTTTCTGGACTAATAATATAAAAATGTGTGTATAGGGTAAGTAAATAGACTGCATAAACTTTATAATATATTTCTGGAAAAACAGAATCCTCTTGTTTCTTGTCTACATAGTCTCTTAAGACAGGAACCATTTGCGTATATCGCGTAAAACGCAAATAGTCTCTTAAAACAGGAAATTCTTTAAGAAATGGATAAGCGAACCATTGGATATTTGCAACTACAGGTTTTTGAATATGAAGATCATAAAAATCAAAATTTATCAATTTATATAAATCTTTATTTTGACCAAGAAGTACAAAGTCTGTCATTTGAAATAAGCGAACCGTTCTCGGACGAAATACTATTATTTGATAATTCAAAAGTTTTGGAAAATTACCAAAAGTTTTAACTTTATGCTTATAATTAGAAAATATATCTTGTTTATCCATATAGTTAATATAGTTTAAACTTCGATCTGTTCTTAGACGCAATACAAAATCAGTTTTAGGTATAATATCAAGCGCACTTAGCAGCTGTCTTGCTTGTCTCCAATAATTCACTGAGTTGCTGGGTGTTGACTCTATCTCCTTTGTCATCGCTTCGCCCTCTAAAACATAGATTTTTAGAGATTTTAACTGCTCTCTCAAGCCATTATATTTATCTATTTCACCATTCCATGTTGAAAATACGATGTGATCAACTTTTAATTCACTCCGGAGTTTAACTATTCTAGTCAATGTAAGTTTAAACTCTAATTCATCCCGGATATTTCCACAGATTACAGCCCATAAACTATTTTTTTTCTTTTCCATTATTATTCTCCAATTATCTAATAAAATTAAATTTTGATTAGAATGAAATACTAAAAAAATAACCTAGCTTATCTTCTTCATCATTAGATACTTCAATTTCATTTTTCAGGATTTTTGCTTTTATTTCTAAAAATTGATCTTTATTTACCTGTTGAGGCTGCCAAAATGTTTTCAAATTATTAGTAAAAATTGGATAAAGCTTTAACATTTGTTCTTCCATATCCAATCGGACAATACAGCCATAAGGTAATGCTCCGTGTTTATCATATTCACCATTACTATTGAACACACCATTCCCGATACTATAAATAATCGGCTTACCATCTATATATTCGATAGGTTGAATAGTATGAGGGCCGTGCCCAATCACCATATCAGCACCACATGAAACAAGTATTTTTGCAATCCGTTTTTGTTCATCCTGAATTGGTTTAAAGTCCACACCCCAATGACTTATCACCATAATCTTATGGTGTGGATAATTTTTTTTATATGTTTTGACCTGCTCAAGAAGAATACCATTAGTACAAGCTACGCCATCACGATGTCCTAATGCATAGAAATCAAATTTGTTGTAAGCGGTATCCCTATGCCAATAACCATTAAAAATCGCAAGTTTGTTACCTTTCCAATCAATTTCAAAATACTCATGTGCTTGATTTTGATTACGACCAGCACCTATATACGCGATCGACTTCTTGTCAAATTGGTCTAAAGTAAACTCTAGACTTTCACTTCCATAATCTTTTAAATGATTATTTGCGAGTACGACATGATTGATGTTTCTATGTAAAAACTCATTTAAAGTTTTGTCTGCATCAGCACCCAAAATGAAAGGTTTAATTTTTTCTAAAGGCGACTGCTGACTATCATTAGCAATAAAAACAGCTTCAAAATTTGCAATATTGATATCATCCTTACCAAAGAAAGGTGCTATTTTCTCAAAAGAATGCGTATAGCCATATTTTTGTAATGCATCAATCACGCCTCTCCTCTTCCTAATTTTTGTATAAGATTCACCAAAATAAGTATCTCCTAAAATGTTTATATATTGGCTTTTAGCATGTATTTTTTTAGGGATTGGAAGCGCATTAAAAGTTTGATGATATGGCAAAACATGCTCAATCTTAGCGGCCTCACCATCGGTGTAATGAATACTTATTTTTTTCTTTTGTTGTTGACTAAAACCAATATAGACTCGCCGATTTCGATCGCCAACGAACAAAAAACCATCTAAACCGACATTAGATGCTACCGATGTAATCGGTCTTAAGATAGCGCCTTTAAAATAGGTAA
Source organism: Acinetobacter haemolyticus (assembly GCF_003323815.1). Lineage (NCBI taxonomy): Bacteria > Pseudomonadati > Pseudomonadota > Gammaproteobacteria > Moraxellales > Moraxellaceae > Acinetobacter > Acinetobacter haemolyticus. The sequence goes on along the minus strand of NZ_CP030880.1, from coordinate 849,110 downwards.
TATCAACAAAAAATTGCTTTCTAAAATAAGCAGGTAACTCAAATATTTTTTTACTCACTTTAAAAATTTCTAAAAAATTTTTTTCTTGAGTCTTATCTCTTACATTTCTACCTGTAATATTCAAAATCTGACTTTGATCTATACCAAGAAGTTCAGCTTCTTTCTTTATTTCTTTTAATGCTTCTGCAGTTGTCCGATATAGCAGTTCAGCTAGAGCTAAAATACAATCAGGCTTTTGAGTCAAAATTACGTATTGTAGAATCTGAGTGAAATAATAACTTTCCCCTAGGAATAAACCTAAAGCATTGTTCCTTTTTGCTTCTCGATCTACATTCTCAGTCACTCTATAAACAGTGTTTAACTGTACTTCTTCTAACGCATATTTTTTTAAAGCTAAATAAATTAGGATTAATGGGCCAATTCCATATTCAGTCTTCGTTTGCCATATCTGTTCATTGAAATTGACGTGAGATAAATGTGCAGTAACATATTTATCTATACTTTTGTCTATGTGACTATTCTCTGGTAAAGCGATCAAATTAGGGATCGTCGCAATCGTCGAATTTCGTCTCGATCCCTTAACCAGAACTACATCATCTTTATGTAGAATATTTCTGATTTTTAGAGCACATTGCTTTGCATCGGTAAAATGCCCCAAATTTCGATCACTTGGCAAAAGTTGATTTAAATAAATCGTATCTTTACCAAAAGTAGCGATCTGTTCAAATTCATTTTCAAGTATTGGGCTGAGTAAACTCTCATGAACCTCTCGGGACTTATCTGCTAAATTAATAATGTCTCCAACTATCAATATTTTTCTATTATCTTTATATTTACCTTGACAAAACTTAAATGCATTAATCATTGAAAGATATTCAGCATTATAAGTATCATCAATTAAAAAGACACCTTTATCTTCTACATAAGATACCGCTAATGTTGACTCTTTATTATTTATTTTGTTATATAGTTGAAATACATCTGTTAACTCAAGACCCAATGCATATAACGTAGCTAATGAAGCCGTCATATTACTTAACGTACCATCATCTACATAAGTATCTAAATGAATATGATGTTTTTCTTCTTTTAATTGAACAGTAAAACCATCTTCAACTCGTTCGAAACGAATATCAGCATCAAAATGTTGACCATAACTTAGAATATTCTTGCTATAACGATGAACATACTTAACTAAATGGGCATAGTTCTTTATATCTCGATTTATAATAACTAAACCGTTTTCACTTAAACCATCAGCAATTCGACTTTTAAAATCAGCAGTTTTATTTTCATCACAGCCTTGTTGTCCAACACCTACTTCTGTAATAATTGCAATATCTGGACGTGACAAACGACTAATACTACCTGTTTTTAACCATAATGCAGCCATAGCAGTTTCTATAATAAGATAGTCTGGATTAGACATGGCATTCGCAAGTGTAATCTTTACACCTGTTTTAGAATTATGATTTCTAACTGTTGCATAGGTTGAACCAAATTCTTTTAATAAAATATTTAAATAATCTTTGGTACTAGTCTTACCAACGGTCCCTGTAATTGCAATAATCTTACTATCAATATTACAGCGTGTGTATTCACTATACTTATTTATAAAATCAAATGGATTTTCTGAAATATATTGAGGAATGTGTTCTGGTAAATTTGGTATTGGTCTTTGAGCAATAATTCCATGAACTTTATCTGAGAAACTGTGTACAAGTTCATGTGTGTCCTCCCATTTTGAATAAATACCAGTATTCCCCGTACCTTTTAGCCAAGTCTCTTTATCCATTGCGATAAAGAGAGTTTCACCTTTTTTGCAGTTTAATTTATTTTCTGAAATGTGACTTACAAACCAATTCTCATCAGGCTCCCTATACCACGTCCCTAGGGTTGTTTTTTCTATTATATCTTTAGTTATCATCACACAACTCACCTTTTTCAAAGTAATTTACATAGGCGACATATCCAGATAAGTTATGCTCTTGGTCATCTATACGTGTTCTAAAACGGTCATGACGTACATAAAAAGCATTTAAGATTTTATCTGGTCTCGCCATATACATTGCAACTTCAGGATAGAAGAAACCACTTCTTTGAAACTCACTTCTGATTTCAATCAATTCTTTTAATTTGTCAAATTCAGCTTTGGCATAAAGATCATCATAACCTTGTTCTTTTAATCGATTTACCATTTTATATGCAGACATTAACATTTCTAAAAATGTTGCATATGCTGTCTTTCTATTTTTAATAAAGTTCATATGTTTTAAATAGTTGTTTAAGCCGAACTGAAAATATTGTTCTTCAGGACAAATTTTCGTGAGTTCATTGGTACAATAACTTAACCAATGATCATGATATTTTTCATATTTTTTCTCAATAAAATGCTCAAACATACGTTTTACTGTTATTAGGAGCTTTTCATCATGATTAATTTGATAAAGTCTTAGCAATGCTAATGCTGCTTCTCCATCATAGTACACGATGCGGAATTTTTCTTTGACGTCTAAACTAGGATAATGCAAGACATGTGTTGTTTCCCCCTTGTCATCAACCATTTCCATAATCCCATTTGCAATCGCTTCAGCATATTTTAAATAGCGGTCATCTTGGGTAAGTTCTTGATATTTTGTAAGCATGAGAATAGCCGCAGCGTTTGATCCTAGCTTAATTTCTGGGTCTTTTTCTCCATCGATCATAAATGCAATATTACTTTGTTTTTCTTTATAAAAAGTATCAATAGCATACTGTATTGCACTATAAACCTTTGGCCAATAGGCTTGTTTTTCTTTAACTTCAAAACTTTCGATTAATGCATATACCGATGTGCAATGGCGAACCGTATTGTAGCTTTTTAATTCACGGTCAAATGCTGGAAAATAACCATAAATGAATCGCCCATCTTCTTGGATTTGTTGCGCTAAAAACTCCGCATTTTTTTCAATCAAATGCTCTAAATGTTCTTTTTTATCGTCTATAAGTTTCCTAACACCATTTTGACAACCACCACTTTGCAATTCGATAAATTGATTACCTTCATATATTGCGCCATGTGTTTCGAAAGTCCATACAAACTGAAGCTGATCTAAAATTATATTTTTTTGAATATTAGGATATTTTTTCTTAATCGCATTATTTAAATTTTGCTCATCAAAAAAGTTAGGCTGATCATATCGCAAGCCTCTTATTATTGCTCGTCCATAAATTTCTTGCTCAAGAAATGCAATATTAAAATTTTCATCTAAACTAATACCTTTGCGGTAATGATTATTATGTTCTTGATTCATAACTTGATAAACAACACTTGGCCATGCCTGTTGTTCAATTTGATAAGCAATATCTATTTTTATAAAGTTAAGCTGAGTTTTATTTTTTTCAAAAATTTTATCAACAAAGCTAAATAACCTTTTCTTAATCAAATGTACATTTTTATCAGCATTATTCCATACATTGCATCTCTGATCTTTTGTTCCATAAGATAAAAAAATGCAAAACACGTTTTCATTTATTTTTTTTTCTTCAATTTCTTTATCTATCCAACTCTCTAATTTATTTTTAAAGTCTAATAATTCATTATAAATTTGAACGCCCATATCTTCCACTTTATTGATTATAAACATTATCCTGTCTCAAAATATAGCATAGAACTTTTGTTTGAATATATGAATTTACTTATTTAAATAAAAAAAAGAGAGCTCGAAAGCCCTCTTTTTTTATCAATCTAGATTAGAACAACAATTGGTTGTTTTGTAATAGCTCTTCTAAAGAAGTATCTACATTTTTCAGTGTAAGAAGTTCTGTAGAACTATGTACTCCAGCACCACCATCACGATCAATGCTAATAATTGTATCTGTACCATCAAAGTCTACGCTTACATAAGCACTCAGAGAAGCAGCACTACCATCTCCTGCGTAGCCAACTAACAGATCACTAATGTCGATCTTATCGGCTTCGCTATCTATAGCTGTATCTCCGACATGGAAGTTGAACCATGTGTCATGGCCATTTCCACCAGTACCATTTGCAGCATTTAACAGATCAAAGATTAGGGTATCTGAGCCACCATTTGCAGTATTGATCGTATCATTACCTGCACCAGCATAGATCAGATCATCTCCAGCACTGTCAGTAATAATATCATTACCTGTACTGCCTTGGATCGTGTAGCCGACATTGATATTCAAGGTCGCAGTTATAGTATCACCATTCAAATGAGTTACTGTATAAGTGAAGCTCTCACTACCGCCTCCAGTCGTCGATGACGGTGTATAACTGTAGTCACCATTTGCACTAATCACCAGATTACCATGTAGGCCTTGGATGATCGTGCCGTATGAGACATCAATTACATTACCATTTGCATCTGTTACTTGAAGTTGAGTGAATGTAGAGCCAGTTGCATCATTACCGAAGATATTACCTTCTGCTTCAATAGTATTCGATACCACATATTGATCAAGATAAGTAACATTTACATCTGTATTGATACCAACTAACGCCGCCAATCCACCTAATAATGGTTGTTGTAAGGTTGTTTGGATACGGTATGTTCCAGCCGCTAGATCTAAAGTAGATAGGTCTAGTGATGCCAATGTACCAAGCAACGAGATAATTCCTGAGTAACTATCATTCGCTACTGTTGTCCAAACCCCGCCTACATTCATTTGTAGATTTAAATTAAGGTTTACTGTTCCAGCTGTTGCCAAAGAGTTAACCGTAATCAATCCATAGGCATCCATATTGGAACCTAATGTGAATGTGCCTGAAGTGTAAGTTTGAGTCGTTGCTAAAATACCTAGCAATGACGCTGAGGCATTGAAGTAATCCTCATCCACCTCATTCACCATCACCAATGATGATGTATCAACATCATCTGTTGCGACAAATGTGAATGTTGCAGGCTCTGATGGATCAGCAGGATTCCATGTCATATCTACAACGCTACTGTCAAGATGGAAGTACAACGTCGCTGTAGCAGCATTTGGACCACCGATAGGATCAGACAAGGTATAAGTGAACTGATCCACTTGACCTAAACCTGTTACATCACTATATGGTGTGTATGTATAACTACCATTTGGATGAATTACTAAAGTACCATAGGTACCTTCTATGGTCGTTCCACCAGCAACAACTGCTTCGCCATTGACACTACTTACTGTTGTAAATATTGTCGCTGTATCCGCACTACCATCGATACCAGCATCAGTAATGACGTTACCAGACGCTGCTACAACCTCATAACCTCCAACTTGTGACAAGTCATAAAGATCCATGGTTGCAGATAAAGTGCCAACCAACCCAATACCGAATAAGCCGTCAAAGGCCATAAAGGCACGGTATTGTCCAGCTTCCAAACCATCTACAGTAATTGTGGTTCCACCGAACAATGACAAGCTTAATAGATCAGCTTGACCTGGACCCGAAATCGCTGTCCATTGTCCTGTTGCTTCATCAAATTTCTGAATGCACAGTACGTAGTCTGCTAATGCATCACCACTGATCAATGCACTGTAGTTAAATGTCATATCTCCAGTATGACCATCGTCGATATTGAAGTTGATACCTGCTGAACCTACTTGTAAATCTAGACCAGCTAGAGAAGTAAGTAACAAGTATGTATGACTACCAGCATCGAGATCATCACCAACAAGCAAGGCTTGTGGATTGATTTCTGCAACATTCAGATCATCTGTTGCAACAATATCTACTGTTGCAGGTTGAGATGGATCCGCTGGGTTCCATGTCATATCCACAGCACTACTGTCAAGATGGAAGTACAACGTCGCTGTAGCAGCATTTGGACCACCGATAGGATCAGACAAGGTATAAGTGAACTGATCCACTTGACCTAAACCTGTTACATCACTATATGGTGTGTATGTATAACTACCATTTGGATGAATTACTAAAGTACCATAGGTACCTTCTATGGTCGTTCCACCAGCAACAACTGCTTCGCCATTGACACTACTTACTGTTGTAAATATTGTCGCTGTATCCGCACTACCATCGATACCAGCATCAGTAATGACGTTACCAGACGCTGCTACAACCTCATAACCTCCAACTTGTGACAAGTCATAAAGATCCATGGTTGCAGATAAAGTGCCAACCAACCCAATACCGAATAAGCCGTCAAAGGCCATAAAGGCACGGTATTGTCCAGCTTCCAAACCATCTACAGTAATTGTGGTTCCACCGAACAATGACAAGCTTAATAGATCAGCTTGACCTGGACCCGAAATCGCTGTCCATTGTCCTGTTGCTTCATCAAATTTCTGAATGCACAGTACGTAGTCTGCTAATGCATCACCACTGATCAATGCACTGTAGTTAAATGTCATATCTCCAGTATGACCATCGTCGATATTGAAGTTGATACCTGCTGAACCTACTTGTAAATCTAGACCAGCTAGAGAAGTAAGTAACAAGTATGTATGACTACCAGCATCGAGATCATCACCAACAAGCAAGGCTTGTGGATTGATTTCTGCAACATTCAGATCATCTGTTGCAACAATATCTACTGTTGCAGGTTGAGATGGATCCGCTGGGTTCCATGTCATATCAACATCATAACTATCAATATGTAAATACAGGATCGCATTTGCTGTGTTGCCCGTTGCTGTATCAAGCAAGGTATACGCAAATTGATCTACTTGACCTAGACCTGCATCACCAGCGAATGGTGTGTAGGTGTAACTACCATCAGGATGGATCACCAAAGTACCATATGTACCCACTATAGTTGTTCCACCATCAACGACAGCCTCACCATTCACCATACTAACAACCGTAGTATCAGTGATAATGTCTGTTTCACCATTAATACCTTCATCGGTAATCACATTACCTTCAGCAGCTACGACTTCATATCCACCGATTTGTGAAGGATCATAAAGGTCCATACTGCCCGATAAGGTACCTAGCAATCCAGCGCCAAGTAATCCATCGAAGGCCATGAAGGCACGATATTGCCCTTCTTCAAGCCCATCCACAGTTATTGTAGTTCCACCAAATAGTGCCAAGCTCAACAAATCAGCTTGACCTGGGCCAGTAACTGCCGTCCATTGACCTGTTGCCTCATCAAATTTCTGAAGAACAAGTACATAGTCAGCCAAGGCATCTGCACTAATCAACGCACTGTAGTTGAATGTCATATCACCTGTATGACCTTCATCGATAGTGAAACCAATACCTGGTGATCCAAGTTGTAGGTTAAGACCGGCTAATGAAGCTAATAGCAAGTATGTATGACTACCAACATTAATATCATCACCCACTTGTAAAGGCAGAGCATTCACAAAAGCATCATCAACATTATCGAATGCAACAATCTGAGCTGATGTATCTATATTCAGATTTGCTTGCGCTGTACCTGTATTACCAGCTGCATCTGTTGCTGTGACGCTAATGGTGTAGTCGCCATCTGCTAAATCTGGCAACACGCCTGCTGGTAACGTCCAAGTACCATCACCATTGTTGACTGCTTCGTAATCCACACCATCAACTGTCACAGTTACTGTTGCTGAAGGATCATCGATCGTTCCAGTGAGCTCTGGTGATGCCACATTACTGTCTACATCATCTAAGCCAACAACTGGCGCTACCGTGTCAATGGTAATCGTTCCTGTCGTACTGCCAACGTTGCCTGCTGGGTCTGTTGCAGTGACCGTCACTTCGTGATCGCCATCTGCAAGTTCTGCCACAACATCATCCGCAAGTGTCCAAGTGCCATCGCCATTGTTGACCGCTTCGTAATCCTCACCATCAATGGTCACAACCACTGTCGCTTCTGGATCATCCACTGTACCTGTCAATGCCGGTGTATTGTCATTGGTCACCACTTCATCCAGTGTCACCACTGGTGCTGTGCCATCCACAATCGCTGTGGTTGGATCAGAGCTGTTGCCTGCTTCGTCTGTTGCAACCGCAGTTACTTCATCGCCATCTTCTAGGCCTGGGTTTGGAACGCTCCAGTTGCCATCTTCGTCAACAACCGCTTCTGCTGTGCTGCCGTCTGGGAAGGTCACTGTCACTGTCGTGCCTGGTTCTGCTGTACCGGTGATCGGATCAGTGCCATTCACTGGGTCAATCACTGGTGCATCTGGCGCTACCGTGTCAATGGTAATCGTTCCTGTCGTACTGCCAACGTTGCCTGCTGGGTCTGTTGCAGTGACCGTCACTTCGTGATCGCCATCTGCAAGTTCTGCCACAACATCATCCGCAAGTGTCCAAGTGCCATCGCCATTGTTGACCGCTTCGTAATCCTCACCATCAATGGTCACAACCACTGTCGCTTCTGGATCATCCACTGTACCTGTCAATGCCGGTGTATTGTCATTGGTCACCACTTCATCCAGTGTCACCACTGGTGCTGTGCCATCCACAATCGCTGTGGTTGGATCAGAGCTGTTGCCTGCTTCGTCTGTTGCAACCGCAGTTACTTCATCGCCATCTTCTAGGCCTGGGTTTGGAACGCTCCAGTTGCCATCTTCGTCAACAACCGCTTCTGCTGTGCTGCCGTCTGGGAAGGTCACTGTCACTGTTGTGCCTGGTTCTGCTGTACCGGTGATCGGATCAGTGCCATTCACTGGGTCAATCACTGGTGCGTCTGGCGCTACCGTGTCAATGGTAATCGTTCCTGTCGTACTGCCAACGTTGCCTGCTGGGTCTGTTGCAGTGACCGTCACTTCGTGATCGCCATCTGCAAGTTCTGCCACAACATCATCCGCAAGTGTCCAAGTGCCATCGCCATTGTTGACCGCTTCGTAATCCTCACCATCAATGGTCACAACCACTGTCGCTTCTGGATCATCCACTGTACCTGTCAATGCCGGTGTATTGTCATTGGTCACCACTTCATCCAGTGTCACCACTGGTGCTGTGCCATCCACAATCGCTGTGGTTGGATCAGAGCTGTTGCCTGCTTCGTCTGTTGCAACCGCAGTTACTTCATCGCCATCTTCTAGGCCTGGGTTTGGAACACTCCAGTTGCCATCTTCGTCAACAACCGCTTCTGCTGTGCTGCCGTCTGGGAAGGTCACTGTCACTGTCGTGCCTGGTTCTGCTGTACCGGTGATCGGATCAGTGCCATTCACTGGGTCAATCACTGGTGCATCTGGCGCTACCGTGTCAATGGTAATCGTTCCTGTCGTACTGCCAACGTTGCCTGCTGGGTCTGTTGCAGTGACCGTCACTTCGTGATCGCCATCTGCAAGTTCTGCCACAACATCATCTGCAAGTGTCCAAGTGCCATCGCCATTGTTGACCGCTTCGTAATCCTCACCATCAATGGTCACAACCACTGTCGCTTCTGGATCATCCACTGTACCTGTCAATGCCGGTGTATTGTCATTGGTCACCACTTCATCCAGTGTCACCACTGGTGCTGTGCCATCCACAATCGCTGTGGTTGGATCAGAGCTGTTGCCTGCTTCGTCTGTTGCAACCGCAGTTACTTCATCGCCATCTTCTAGGCCTGGGTTTGGAACGCTCCAGTTGCCATCTTCGTCAACAACCGCTTCTGCTGTGCTGCCGTCTGGGAAGGTCACTGTCACTGTCGTGCCTGGTTCTGCTGTACCGGTGATCGGATCAGTGCCATTCACTGGGTCAATCACTGGTGCATCTGGCGCTACCGTGTCAATGGTAATCGTTCCTGTCGTACTGCCAACGTTGCCTGCTGGGTCTGTTGCAGTGACCGTCACTTCGTGATCGCCATCTGCAAGTTCTGCCACAACATCATCCGCAAGTGTCCAAGTGCCATCGCCATTGTTGACCGCTTCGTAATCCTCACCATCAATGGTCACAACCACTGTCGCTTCTGGATCATCCACTGTACCTGTCAATGCCGGTGTATTGTCATTGGTCACCACTTCATCCAGTGTCACCACTGGTGCTGTGCCATCCACAATCGCTGTGGTTGGATCAGAGCTGTTGCCTGCTTCGTCTGTTGCAACCGCAGTTACTTCATCGCCATCTTCTAGGCCTGGGTTTGGAACGCTCCAGTTGCCATCTTCGTCAACAACCGCTTCTGCTGTGCTGCCGTCTGGGAAGGTCACTGTCACTGTTGTGCCTGGTTCTGCTGTACCGGTGATCGGATCAGTGCCATTCACTGGGTCAATCACTGGTGCGTCTGGCGCTACCGTGTCAATGGTAATCGTTCCTGTCGTACTGCCAACGTTGCCTGCTGGGTCTGTTGCAGTGACCGTCACTTCGTGATCGCCATCTGCAAGTTCTGCCACAACATCATCCGCAAGTGTCCAAGTGCCATCGCCATTGTTGACCGCTTCGTAATCCTCACCATCAATGGTCACAACCACTGTCGCTTCTGGATCATCCACTGTACCTGTCAATGCCGGTGTATTGTCATTGGTCACTACTTCATCCAGTGTCACCACTGGTGCTGTGCCATCCACAATCGCTGTGGTTGGATCAGAGCTGTTGCCTGCTTCGTCTGTTGCAACCGCAGTTACTTCATCGCCATCTTCTAGGCCTGGGTTTGGAACGCTCCAGTTGCCATCTTCGTCAACAACCGCTTCTGCTGTGCTGCCGTCTGGGAAGGTCACTGTCACTGTCGTGCCTGGTTCTGCTGTACCGGTGATCGGATCAGTGCCATTCACTGGGTCAATCACTGGTGCGTCTGGCGCTACCGTGTCAATGGTAATCGTTCCTGTCGTACTGCCAACGTTGCCTGCTGGGTCTGTTGCAGTGACCGTCACTTCGTGATCGCCATCTGCAAGTTCTGCCACAACATCATCCGCAAGTGTCCAAGTGCCATCGCCATTGTTGACCGCTTCGTAATCCTCACCATCAATGGTCACAACCACTGTCGCTTCTGGATCATCCACTGTACCTGTCAATGCCGGTGTATTGTCATTGGTCACCACTTCATCCAGTGTCACCACTGGTGCTGTGCCATCCACAATCGCTGTGGTTGGATCAGAGCTGTTGCCTGCTTCGTCTGTTGCAACCGCAGTTACTTCATCGCCATCTTCTAGGCCTGGGTTTGGAACGCTCCAGTTGCCATCTTCGTCAACAACCGCTTCTGCTGTGCTGCCGTCTGGGAAGGTCACTGTCACTGTTGTGCCTGGTTCTGCTGTACCGGTGATCGGATCAGTGCCATTCACTGGGTCAATCACTGGTGCGTCTGGCGCTACCGTGTCAATGGTAATCGTTCCTGTCGTACTGCCAACGTTGCCTGCTGGGTCTGTTGCAGTGACCGTCACTTCGTGATCGCCATCTGCAAGTTCTGCCACAACATCATCCGCAAGTGTCCAAGTGCCATCGCCATTGTTGACCGCTTCGTAATCCTCACCATCAATGGTCACAACCACTGTCGCTTCTGGATCATCCACTGTACCTGTCAATGCCGGTGTATTGTCATTGGTCACCACTTCATCCAGTGTCACCACTGGTGCTGTGCCATCCACAATCGCTGTGGTTGGATCAGAGCTGTTGCCTGCTTCGTCTGTTGCAACCGCAGTTACTTCATCGCCATCTTCTAGGCCTGGGTTTGGAACGCTCCAGTTGCCATCTTCGTCAACAACCGCTTCTGCTGTGCTGCCGTCTGGGAAGGTCACTGTCACTGTCGTGCCTGGTTCTGCTGTACCGGTGATCGGATCAGTGCCATTCACTGGGTCAATCACTGGTGCGTCTGGCGCTACCGTGTCAATGGTAATCGTTCCTGTCGTACTGCCAACGTTGCCTGCTGGGTCTGTTGCAGTGACCGTCACTTCGTGATCGCCATCTGCAAGTTCTGCCACAACATCATCCGCAAGTGTCCAAGTGCCATCGCCATTGTTGACCGCTTCGTAATCCTCACCATCAATGGTCACAACCACTGTCGCTTCTGGATCATCCACTGTACCTGTCAATGCCGGTGTATTGTCATTGGTCACTACTTCATCCAGTGTCACCACTGGTGCTGTGCCATCCACAATCGCTGTGGTTGGATCAGAGCTGTTGCCTGCTTCGTCTGTTGCAACCGCAGTTACTTCATCGCCATCTTCTAGGCCTGGGTTTGGAACGCTCCAGTTGCCATCTTCGTCAACAACCGCTTCTGCTGTGCTGCCGTCTGGGAAGGTCACTGTCACTGTCGTGCCTGGTTCTGCTGTACCGGTGATCGGATCAGTGCCATTCACTGGGTCAATCACTGGTGCGTCTGGCGCTACCGTGTCAATGGTAATCGTTCCTGTCGTACTGCCAACGTTGCCTGCTGGGTCTGTTGCAGTGACCGTCACTTCGTGATCGCCATCTGCAAGTTCTGCCACAACATCATCCGCAAGTGTCCAAGTGCCATCGCCATTGTTGACCGCTTCGTAATCCTCACCATCAATGGTCACAACCACTGTCGCTTCTGGATCATCCACTGTACCTGTCAATGCCGGTGTATTGTCATTGGTCACTACTTCATCCAGTGTCACCACTGGTGCTGTGCCATCCACAATCGCTGTGGTTGGATCAGAGCTGTTGCCTGCTTCGTCTGTTGCAACCGCAGTTACTTCATCGCCATCTTCTAGGCCTGGGTTTGGAACGCTCCAGTTGCCATCTTCGTCAACAACCGCTTCTGCTGTGCTGCCGTCTGGGAAGGTCACTGTCACTGTTGTGCCTGGTTCTGCTGTACCGGTGATCGGATCAGTGCCATTCACTGGGTCAATCACTGGTGCGTCTGGCGCTACCGTATCAATGGTAATCGTTCCTGTCGTACTGCCAACGTTGCCTGCTGGGTCTGTTGCAGTGACCGTCACTTCGTGATCGCCATCTGCAAGTTCTGCCACAACATCATCCGCAAGTGTCCAAGTGCCATCGCCATTGTTGACCGCTTCGTAATCCTCACCATCAATGGTCACAACCACTGTCGCTTCTGGATCATCCACTGTACCTGTCAATGCCGGTGTATTGTCATTGGTCACCACTTCATCCAGTGTCACCACTGGTGCTGTGCCATCCACAATCGCTGTGGTTGGATCAGAGCTGTTGCCTGCTTCGTCTGTTGCAACCGCAGTTACTTCATCGCCATCTTCTAGGCCTGGGTTTGGAACGCTCCAGTTGCCATCTTCGTCAGCAACCGCTTCTGCTTCGCTGCCATCTGGGAAGGTCACTGTCACTGTCGTGCCTGGTTCTGCTGTACCGGTGATCGGATCAGTGCCATTCACTGGGTCAATCACTGGTGCATCTGGCGCTACCGTGTCAACAGTTATACTAATATTAGCCGAATCAGTATCACCCCAAACATCTGATGCTTCCGCTGTAATATTTACTAAACCATCAACACCTGCAATTGTGGCAACGATATAACCATTATCGAGGTCAGCTTGTGTAACAACATAGTCACTACCATTTACGCTAACCACCAACCCTTCATAAGCACCGTCACCTAAACCTACATGAACAGTAAAGTTACCATCTATATCTAACTCATCAGCAGTAATGAAACCATTACCATCAACATCACCTATAACTTCAATCTCAGTAATCAAGTCTTGAGGTGCAATCGTAATAACAAGAGAGCTCGTATCCGTAACACCATCGTTATTAGTCGCTGTTGCTTCAATATTAATTACACCACTACCAGTTGTGGTAATTGTCGTAGCAATATAACCATTTGCAATATCATCAGCAGTGACGATATGAGTAGAAAGTTCTCCATCTACATTAAGCTCAACTTCCATTCCCTCATAAGCATCAGCACCAAGTCCAATATGAACTTCAAGGTCAGCACTACCATTTAACTCACTACCCGTGATGACGTTGTCACCATCAACGTCTGCAACAATCGTGATATCAACTAGTAAATTGACATCTGAGTCACTGTCTGAGTCAGAGTCGCTATCTGAATCCGAGTCACTGTCTGAATCTGAGTCACTATCGGAATCAGAGTCGCTATCAGAATCTGAATCACTGTCTGAATCGGAATCGCTGTCTGAGTCAGAGTCGCTGTCTGAGTCGGAATCACTGTCAGAATCCGAGTCACTGTCTGAATCCGAGTCACTATCAGAGTCAGAGTCGCTGTCAGAATCCGAATCACTGTCAGAATCGGAATCACTGTCTGAATCCGAATCGCTGTCTGAGTCAGAATCGCTATCGCTGTCTGAATCGCTATCTGAGTCACTGTCGCTGTCAGAATCGCTATCGCTGTCTGAATCCGAATCACTGTCTGAGTCAGAATCGCTATCGCTGTCTGAATCCGAGTCACTGTCTGAATCTGAGTCACTATCGGAGTCAGAGTCGCTATCAGAATCTGAATCACTGTCTGAATCGGAATCGCTATCTGAGTCAGAGTCGCTGTCTGAGTCAGAGTCGCTGTCTGAGTCGGAATCACTGTCTGAGTCGGAATCACTGTCTGAGTCGGAATCACTGTCTGAGTCGGAATCACTGTCAGAATCCGAGTCACTGTCTGAGTCAGAGTCACTATCAGAGTCAGAGTCGCTGTCGCTGTCAGAATCCGAGTCAGAGTCGCTGTCAGAATCCGAATCACTGTCTGAATCCGAGTCGCTGTCTGAGTCAGAGTCACTATCGCTGTCTGAGTCAGAGTCGGAATCGCTGTCTGAGTCACTATCGCTGTCTGAATCCGAATCGCTGTCTGAGTCAGAGTCACTATCGCTGTCTGAATCGGAGTCACTGTCTGAATCTGAGTCACTATCGGAGTCAGAGTCGCTATCAGAATCTGAATCACTGTCTGAATCGGAATCGCTGTCTGAGTCAGAGTCGCTGTCTGAGTCGGAATCACTGTCTGAGTCGGAATCACTGTCAGAATCCGAATCACTGTCTGAATCCGAGTCACTGTCAGAATCCGAATCACTGTCAGAATCTGAGTCACTGTCTGAGTCAGAATCGCTATCGCTATCTGAGTCTGAATCACTGTCTGAGTCAGAGTCGCTGTCTGAATCCGAATCACTGTCTGAGTCAGAGTCACTATCGCTGTCTGAATCCGAGTCGCTGTCTGAATCCGAATCACTGTCTGAATCCGAATCACTGTCTGAATCTGAGTCACTATCGGAGTCAGAGTCGCTGTCTGAATCCGAAT
Source organism: Acinetobacter haemolyticus (assembly GCF_003323815.1). Classification (NCBI taxonomy): domain Bacteria; kingdom Pseudomonadati; phylum Pseudomonadota; class Gammaproteobacteria; order Moraxellales; family Moraxellaceae; genus Acinetobacter; species Acinetobacter haemolyticus. Next base: position 834,072 of record NZ_CP030880.1, on the reverse strand, counting down.
CACTGTCTGAATCCGAATCACTGTCTGAATCTGAGTCACTATCGGAGTCAGAGTCGCTGTCAGAATCTGAATCGCTGTCTGAGTCAGAATCTGAATCACTGTCGGAATCAGAGTCGCTGTCGCTATCTGAGTCGGAATCACTGTCAGAATCCGAATCGCTGTCTGAGTCAGAGTCGCTGTCAGAATCCGAATCACTGTCTGAATCTGAGTCACTATCGGAGTCAGAGTCGCTGTCAGAATCTGAGTCACTATCGCTGTCTGAGTCTGAGTCACTGTCAGAATCCGAGTCACTGTCTGAGTCAGAATCCGAGTCAGAGTCGCTGTCTGAATCCGAATCGCTGTCTGAGTCTGAATCACTGTCAGAATCCGAGTCACTGTCAGAATCCGAGTCACTGTCAGAATCCGAATCACTGTCGCTGTCTGAATCTGAGTCACTATCTGAGTCAGAGTCGCTGTCGGAATCCGAATCGCTGTCTGAGTCAGAGTCGGAGTCGGAATCGCTATCAGCATCCGAGTCACTCTCATCATTACGGTTTTTACTACCACCGCCACTCGCAGCAGCAATAATTCCACCCGCTACAAGTGGAACACCCCATAACCAAGGGCTTATGCCACCATCGTGATATAATAATGGTGTTATAGAATCGATAGGTTGGAAAATGGCATCCGAAACAGGTGCCTGAACTACAGGAGGGATTGCAACAGGAGTTTCTTCTAAATAAACAGCTGCTTCCATATCGGGTTCAATGTCAGCATCGGCATCAGCATCTGAATCAGCGTCCGCATCTGAATCACTTTCAGAATCTTTAAATCTTGCCCAGATCAGCTTTCCGTCCTGTCCTTGGAAAACTAAACTATTGTCGAGGTTTTGGTTATTATCATTCGCAAAGAAGTTCTGAATGACAATTTGCTCTCCATTTTTTAGAAAAACAACCGCATTAGTTCCATCTCTTTTAACTTGTGCGACATCCTCAATAGGCACTTTTATGAGCACAACGGCTGGTTGAGAAGAGGATAATGCTGTAGTGCTATCCGTGGTATTTAAAAGCGTTTTATGGCTTTCCTTGGAAATTATTTGTATTTCAGACATGACCTTGTTCCTCAATTATAATTCGTTAGTTTTCAACTGTTTATTAATTAAAGTAGTAAGCTTTCGCGTATTATTTCTGTTTTGATTAGGTACAGTTATCAGCTCTACTCTAAACCAATTGAGATAAATGTTAAATAGCCCACAAAAAATTCTATTAATGCATGATAGAACAAAATAAATATAAATTTCCAAGCATTTATTTTTTAATATTTTTTTATTTTAGGGTTTATTTTTAGTTACATTTATGCATCAATCCATATTAAAAGTGTTTTAAATTTTATTTAATAATTTAACATTCAAGTGATTTTTTCATTCTTATTTTTAACAAGTGGTCAATAATATTTTTTGACCACTTGTTAAATAAAAACAAAATCTATTAAAAATTATCTGGGTTTTCTAAACGCCTTACCTCTTCTCTCTTGTTTGGATGATGCATTGTTGCTACACCATCATCCATTTTCTGATCTAATAAAACCTCTGGATTATAAATCGTTATTGTTTCACGCCCTAAACTATCTTCACCAACAATATATTTAAAACCTCTTCGATTCATTTTGTTGCATATACGCTGATACAAACCTTTTAGTCCATTTGTTGCTTCATTCGGATTATAATAAAAAGCATTCATGACCGCTGGTAATCCTAAACCACAAATCACACCAGATAATAAGACGCTGATAAAAGTATATCCAATCAATATACTGCTATAGGCACTCAATGCAGGTATATTGGCAACTGCTAAAATCAGTGCAAGCGAAATCCCACCTCTCACACCGCCCCAAGATAAGATTGTTAAACTACCGTTATAGCTTTTGTTTCTAAAAGAAGGGAAAAGTGAGAAAGCAAGAAAGTTCGCAGCAAAGCGAGATAAATGAAGAATAATGAAAGCAATAATGCCACCAATAATAAGATTAGCACTTAAATCTAAAATAAATAACTCTAAACCAATTAACGTAAATAAAAACGAGTTGATAATTCCCTCGACAGTATGCCAAAAATGATTTACTTCACGTATTTCACGCTGCTCACGAATCTCTTGCCATTTATTACCAACGATTAATCCACCGATAACGCAAGCGATTGGTGCTGACGCGTGTGCAAACAAAGCAACCAGATAGGAACCACTCGCCAGCAAAGCAGTCGTCAAAATTAAGGATTCCATCTCATGCTTGCCACGTAATAAACGTAATATTCCAAAACCAAACGCAAAGCCAATAATTACAGCAACAAAGATTTCATATAATAATGTTTCTAATGTTGATATTAATGAAAAATGCTCACCTTGAATTACACTAAGTAATGTCATAAATAATGCAATACACATTGCATCATTAAATAATGATTCACCTTCTAGTTTAACCATTAAATGATGTGGTGCACGAATAGAACTCAATACTGCTTTAATTCCAATTGGATCTGTAGCGCCAAGTGCGGCACCCAGTAATAACAATACTGTGATTGGAACAGGATATCCAACGACCCATTGAAATATATATAGCAATCCAGCATAGAAACCGGCACAAAGGACTAAAGCAATGGTTGCTAAAATGCCAATGGGTTTCCAATAGTTCTTTAAGTCTGAGATTTTAAATTTTAATGCAGACGAAGTCAGGATAAAGCAAATTACGCCATTAATTAGAAAATCATAAAAATCAATATCACGCACTGCCGATTCAATATTTTGAATATTAATCGTAATGAACTGATTACCATGCAGTAAGCTTGCTCCCCACTGCAAGATAAAGACTAAAACTGCAGATACTATTGGCACACCAATCGCTTGTGGGAAACCCAATATTCGCTTATTGAAAATCGTGGTTGCAATGGATAATGCAAAAATGACCGTTAATGCTTGTAAAAGAAAGTAGTTACCCATACAACCTCTTTATTTTTTGAGTATAAAAAACATAGTGCTTCAGCTAAAAAATGAAATATAAAAAAATATTGTGTTTCCTTTAAAATCCCTCACTCTATTTATTGGAATAATCAACCAACTATTTTAACCTATGCGAAGGTATTACATTGATTAATATCACCTGATTTTAATCCCACTTGAAACCAATGCATACGCTGTTCGCTGGTACCATGAGTAAAACTGTCTGGTACAACTTGCCCTGTTGCTCGACGCTGTAAATAATCATCACCGATTTTTTTAGCAGCATCCATGGCCTCTTCAATATCACCTTGTTCTAAAAATTGGGTACGTTGATGATTTTTATTCGCCCATATTCCCGCAAAGCAGTCAGCTTGCAACTCTAAACGAACAGAAAGTTGATTGCCCTGTGTTTGGCCAGCTTGCGCACGTGCTTGCTGCACTTGTCCAGAAATACCCAGTAAATTCTGTATATGATGCCCCACCTCATGTGCAATCACATAAGCTTGAGCAAAGTCGCCAGCTTGATCTTTGCGAGAAAGCTCAGTTTGATTTTGTTCACCAGAAATACCCATCTGCTGGCGCATATCTCTAAAGAAAGAAGTATCGATATATACTTTTTGATCTGCTGGGCAATAAAATGGTCCCATTGCAGCTTGAGCAGTTCCACAGCCAGATCTCACCACACCACTAAATAGCACCAGTCGTGGTGGCTGATATGTCATTCCAAGTTGCTGAAAAATAGGTGCCCACGTATCTTCTGTATCTGCGAGTATAGTTCCAACAAAATCACTCGCCTCTTTCTGATCCGCAGTTAAATTTTGTGGTGCTGAAGTCTGTTGAGAAGATTGTGAATTCGTTACAGCTTGAGTTGCTTGATAAGCTTGTTGAGGATCAACCCCAAAAAACTTCCACGCAACGAAAGCTACAATTAATCCCAATATACTAATGCCACCTGCCTTTGCTCCGCCACCACGACGATCCTCAAGATTGGTACTAACACGACGACCTTTCCAACGCATAACGACCTCACAATTTATAATGATGACGGCTTAAACTTCAGGCTTATGCTTTTGAACGTAATTTTTGAATAAGGTTTATAATGATCAATACAATAGCTCCGGCAAGCAAACCCACACCTAGATTAATTAAGGTTGGTGTTAAAGCCCCTATAATCGAACCAAAACTCGGTATAAGCTCCAAATGATCAACTGTTTCTTCAGTAAAATGATGTAATAGTGGTATTGTATGCGTGATAATACCGCCACCAACCAAAAACATCGCAACCGTCCCAACTATTGAAAGTGTTTTCATCAGAATGGGAGCAAAACCAAGCAAACCACGACCAATTTTATTTTTTAATTCGGAAGTTTGTTGAGTCAAATATAAACCAAGATCATCAATTTTAACGATCATTGCAACTAAGCCATACACGCCAACCGTCATAACAAGAGCAATCAGGCTTAATACTGTAACTTTAGTCATAAATGCCGCTGTTGCAACAGTACCTAACGAAATCACCACAATTTCAGCGGATAAAATAAAGTCTGTACGTATTGCCCCTTTTATTTTTTCTTTTTCAAACTTAACTAAATCCACCTCTATTTCTTTCAGATTTTCAGCTGCTGCTTCAGGTGTTTGAGCTTTTTTATGATGCAGCAAATGGACAACTTTTTCGACACCTTCATAACAAAGGAATAAACCACCCACCATGAGTAAAGGGTTAATTAACCAAGGTGCAATAACACTAATCAAAAGTGCTAATGGAACGAGAATTAATTTATTAACAAATGACCCTTTGGCAACACTCCAAACTACGGGCAACTCTCGCTCCGAACGTACACCACTGACTTGCTGCGCATTCAAAGCTAAATCATCGCCTAACACACCTGCCGTTTTTTTCGCTGCCATTTTACTCATTACTGCCACATCATCTAATACAGTAGCAATGTCATCGAGCAACATTAACAAACCACTTGCCATATTCTTGTCCTAATTTGTATTTATCTATCGTATTGTAGAATTGCTTTAATGATTCACAAGAATATTTTTGAGAAAAAAAGTTAAAGCAATCGCTGACGAAAATTTTTTATTTCCCGTACAATAATGCCAATCTTATATTGATGAAATCACTAAATCTTGGAACATAACATGAGTAATGCTGATCATCGCCCAATTATTTTGACAGGCGACCGCCCTACTGGCCAACTTCACCTCGGACATTTTGTCGGTTCATTGCGCTCTCGTGTAGGTTTACAAGACAGTCATCACCAACACCTTCTATTGGCTGATGCTCAAGCGCTTACAGATAATGCCGACAATCCAGACAAGGTTCGCAATAATATTTTGCAAGTCGCCCTAGACTATTTAGCAGTTGGGATCGACCCAACCAAAACCACTATTTGTGTACAATCATGCTTGCCAGCGCTCAATGAGCTGACCATGATCTATCTTAACTATGTCACAGTGGCACGTTTAGAGCGCAATCCAACTGTAAAAGCTGAAATCCAATTACGTAATTTTGAACGAGATATCCCAGCAGGTTTCTTGTGTTACCCAATCGCACAGGCTGCAGACATTACTGCATTTAAGGCAACTGTTGTTCCAGTTGGCGAAGATCAACTGCCGATGATTGAACAAACCAATGAGGTCGTACGCCGTATTAATCGTCAAATTGGTCATGACTTATTACCTGAGTGTAAAGCGCTCCTGTCAAACATGGCACGTTTACCAGGTTTTGATGGCAAAGCGAAAATGTCGAAATCATTGGGTAATACCATTGTATTAAATGCTTCCGATAAAGACATTAAGAAAGCTGTAAATGCAATGTATACGGATCCGAATCATTTACGTATTGAAGATCCAGGTCAAGTAGAAGGTAATATTGTATTTACCTACCTTGATGCTTTTGATCCAAATAAAGAAGAAGTTGAAGAATTAAAAGCACACTATCGTCGTGGTGGTTTAGGCGATGGAGCAGTGAAAAAACGCTTAGAAGGTATTTTACAAGAATTGATCGCGCCAATTCGTGAACGTCGTGCTGAACTTGAAAAAGATCCAGATTACATCATGGATATTCTTAAGCAAGGTACGGAAAAATGTCGTGATATCACTCAGCAAACTTTAGATGAAGTTAAATCTGGACTAGGATTATTCAAGTTTTGATTTAGTCTAAAATATATCGAGAAAGCCCATTTTTTGGGCTTTTTTATTGCAAATAATTGATTTAAGTCTAATTTAAGAACTTCAATAAAAAATTCAAAACTAGCAATTTTTGTCACTTATTAACATCTATTAACATCTATTAACACGAATATGCATGAACTAGATCAAAGTTTTAAATATTATAGCGATGTAGATTAGCAAACACTAATCTCATGACATTTCTCCTTTTCAACCGAAACTGTTTTATGCAGATTCGTTGTTCAACGCAATGATCACCCCAATCATTGCGTTTTTTTTGCTTATAATATTGTGATTAATATCAGTTGAAATTAGGCTGACTTAGATTTATCTTATAACTGTTTTATTTATATAAAAATCTATTAAATATTTCAAAAAGAAATAAGAGTAATTTCGATGATTTTAGATCTCCTAACACACCCTTCAAATTTTATTTTTACTATTGCACTACTACTATGTTTATTTATTGGTGTTCTTGAAATTTTCCTACTCTTGCTCGGCGGTAGCTCTAGTTTTTTCGAGCAATTTTTACCAGACAGCTTATCCGATGTAAATCAAGCAGATGTTTCGCTTGAACACTCAAACAATGTGTTTATTCAATTTCTTGAATGGCTCTATTTAGGCAAAGTTCCATTACTCATTTGGCTGATTATTTTCTTAGCGGCTTATGGATTAACAGGGTTAATCATTCAAGATATTTTCTACCACCTGACTGAACATTATTTTTCAGCATGGTTAATTGCACCAGCCAGCTTATTTTTGTGTATGCCAATCGTTCGATTTAGTGCAAAATTCATCGCAAGAATTATTCCTAAAGATGAAACTACAGCCATTCATAGTGATGATTTAATTGGCCTCACTGCACATATTGTTTTAGGTGATGCAAAACCTAATTCCCCTGCTCAAGCCAAAGTCAAAGATCAATTTGGTCAGACACATTATGTCTTAGTCGAACCAGAACTTGATACTATCTTTTATCAAGGCCAAGACGTTATTTTAACGCAAAAAACCAAAATCGGCTTTCAAGCCATTGCTACATAATCTTTATTAAAGTGTTTACATAGAGGGTTTTTAGATGCTTACTTCAGCATTGACTGAAATTTTAATTATTACCGGTATTATTTTCGCTGTACTGATCTTTATTGGGGTGGTGATTGCTCGATTATATACACGCTCTAGCAAAGAAGTCTCTTTTGTTCGTACAGGTTGGGGCGGAGAAAAAGTGATTTTAAATGGCGGTGCAATTGTACTTCCTGTTTTACACGAAATTATTCCAGTAAATATGAATACCTTACGCCTAGAAGTGAAACGTGCAGCAGATCAAGCACTTATTACCCGTGATCGTATGCGTGTTGATGTGATGGCTGAGTTCTATGTTCGTGTTAAGCCAATTGCTGAATCGATTGCGACTGCAGCACAGACTTTAGGTCGCAAAACCATGTCCCCACCTGAGCTGAAAGATTTGGTTGAGGGGAAATTTGTCGACTCACTTCGTGCTGTTGCGGCTGAAATGGCAATGGAAGAGTTACACGAGAAACGTGTCGATTTTGTACAAAAAGTCCAACAAGTGGTTTCTGAGGACCTATCGAAAAATGGTTTAGAGCTTGAAACCGTATCATTAACAGGTTTAGATCAAACTAGCTTTAAATTTTTCAACCCACAAAATGCCTTCGATGCTGAGGGTTTAACCAAACTTACAGAAACCATCGAAGATCGTCGTAAGAAGCGTAATGACATCGAACAAGATACTGATCTTGCCATTCGTGCGAAAGACTTAGAAGCTGAACGTAGAAGATTAGAAATTTCTCGCGAAGAAGAATACGCAAAACTGCAACAAGAACGTGAGATTTCGATTCGTAGAGCTGAACAACTTGCTGAGATCGCGTCACAAGAAGCTGGTAAAAAACGTGAAGCAGAAGAAGCTCGTATTGCTGCAGAACGTGAAGTTGAGTTGAAAAGAATTGCTGCTGCCCGTGATGTCGAGAATGAAAACATTCAAAAATCACAATTGATTGAAAAAGCACAAGTTGAACAAAAGAAAACCATTGAGCTTGCGGAACAAGATCGTGCTATTGCGATTGCAGAAAAGTCACGTGCTGAATCTGAAGCAAAAGCGCAAGCAGATAAAGCACGTGCTGAAGCAGTAAAAGCTGAAGAAGAAGTTGTGACTGTACGTGAAACCCAACGCGCGGAACGTCAAAAAGCTGTCGAGTTGGTTGCAGCAAAACAAACAGCAGAAAAAGATGCGATTGCGATTACGGTAGCGGCCGATGCGGGTAAAAAGGCAGCAGCAGATGAAGCTGAAGCTGTACGTATTGCTGCTGAAGCTGATGCTGAAAAGATTCGCTTAAAAGCTAAAGGTGAAGCCGATGCTAAAATATTGCTTGCTCAAGCTTTAGAGAAACAGTATCAAGTTGACGCGGAAGGTGCTCGTGCAGTCAATGAAGCTGCCAATACTCTTTCTGCTGAGCAAGTGGAAATGCAAGTGCGCTTAGCATTGCTCAAACATCTACCAGATATTATTCGTGAAAGTGTTAAACCAATGGAAAATATTGATGATATCAAGATTTTACAGGTTAATGGTTTAAATGGTTTTGCTGGTGGTTCTGCTGTGTCAGGTGATAATGCAGAACACGGCACAACAGCTTCATTATCCGATCAGGTGGTGAATAGTGCCCTACGCTATCGCTCACAAGCACCATTGATTGATAGCTTAATGAGTGAACTTGGCTTACAAGGTGGCGATATCAATGGTTTAACCCAAGGGTTGAAACCAAAAGCTGAGTAAGCATTTTGATCCATTAAAAAAACCCCAATGTCTCCATTGGGGTTTTCTCAGATTAAATCTAACGAATTACGCTAAACCTTTCTCTTTTAAAACTTGCATCATTGTTGAACCAAGCTCAGCTGGGCTACGAGTGTAAGCCATTCCCGCACGTTCAAATGCAGCGAATTTCTCTTCAGCAGTACCTTGACCACCAGAAATGATCGCACCAGCGTGACCCATACGCTTACCTTTAGGCGCAGTTACACCAGCGATGTAACCCACTACAGGCTTAGTCACGTTAGATTTGATGAATTCAGCAGCTTCTTCTTCCGCTGTACCACCGATCTCACCGATCATGATGATTGCATCAGTATCTGGATCGTCTTGGAACAATTGAAGCGCTTCGATCTGGTTCATACCTGGGATTGGGTCACCACCAATACCGATACAAGTAGATTGACCTAAACCAAGCTTAGTTGTTTGAGCAACAGCTTCATAAGTCAATGTACCTGAACGTGAGATGATACCAATACGACCTGGTTGGTGGATGTGACCCGGCATAATACCGATCTTACATTCACCTGGAGTGATCACGCCTGGGCAGTTAGGACCAACTAAACGAGTACCGTTACCGTTAGTTTCTAAGTAGCGTTTAGCTTTAAGCATGTCGATTGTTGGAACACCTTCAGTGATCACAACGATCAAGCCAACACCTGAATCAACCGCTTCAACGATTGAATCTAAAACGAATGGAGCTGGTACATAGATAACAGAAGCATCAGCTTGAGTTTCACGAACCGCTTCTTTCATTGTGTTGAATACAGGTAGGTCAAGGTGAGTTGTTCCACCTTTACCTGGAGTAACTCCACCAACAACTTTTGTACCGTAGTCTAAAGCTTGTGCAGAGTGGAAAGTACCGTTTTTACCAGTAAAACCTTGTACCAATACTTTAGTGTCTTTATTAATTAATACGCTCATGATTGATACTCCTTAGGCTTTAACTGCAGCTACAACTTTTTCTGCGGCATCAGATAAACCGTTCGCAGAAATTAATTTCAAACCAGATTCATCAAGTAATTTCGCACCTAACTCAGCGTTGTTACCTTCTAAACGAACAACAACTGGAACAGTTACGTTTACTTCTTGAACCGCTGCAATAATTGCTTCAGCAATCATGTCACAACGTACGATACCACCGAAGATGTTGATTAAAACACCTTGTACAGAAGTATCAGCAAGGATGATTTTGAACGCTTCGATTACGCGCTCTTTAGTTGCGCCGCCACCAACGTCAAGGAAGTTTGCAGGCTGACCACCATAAAGTTTAATGATGTCCATAGTTGCCATTGCAAGACCAGCACCGTTCACCATACAACCGATGTTACCTTCTAAAGCAACATAGTTAAGATCAAATTCAGATGCTTTTAATTCACGCTCATTCTCTTGAGATTTGTCACGTAAAGCAGCGACTTTAGGTAAACGGTAAAGCGCGTTAGAGTCGATACCTACTTTCGCGTCTACACATAAAATATCGCCATTTTCACGAACTGAAAGTGGGTTAATTTCAAATAATGCAAAGTCATTTTCTACAAATGCTTGGTAAGCTGCGCCCATAATTTTTACAAATTGGCTCACTTGTTTGTCTTTCAAACCTAAAGCAAACGCAACTTCACGCGCTTGGAATGGTTGTAAGCCAACTAATGGATCAACTTCAACTTTGATAATTTTTTCAGGAGTTTCTTCTGCAACTTTCTCGATTTCTACACCACCTTCGGTAGAAGCCATGAAAGTAATACGACGGCTAGAACGGTCTACAACCGCGCCTAAGTAAAGTTCACGCTCAACTGGGTAAACGTCTTCAGCAACGATAATGCTGTTAACAGGTTGACCATTTGCATCTGTTTGATACGTTACAAGACGAGTACCAATGATGTTGTTCGCGAATTCGATAACATCTTCTTTAGATTTTGCAACTTTAACGCCGCCAGCCTTACCACGACCGCCCGCATGAACTTGCGCTTTCATTACAGCGAATTTACCACCAAGCTGTTCAAATGCAGCAACTGCTTCGTCTGCATTGGTTGCCAAGATACCTTCTTGTACTGGCATTCCGTATTCTTTCAATAACGCTTTAGCTTGATACTCATGTAAGTTCATTTAGTTACCTACTATGTTGTTTGGTGTGATACAGCCCAGTTGTTTTTAGAGCTGGGCTGCTACATATTGAGTAAATGAAAGTCTAAATAAGACCATCATCATCATTTAAAAAAGTGTGGCAAGCCACACTTTTTGTTTATTTACGCTTGCGTTGAATTGCGTGGATTGCACGACCATCAACAGAAAGCGCCGCTTCATGTACAACTTCAGAGAATGTTGGGTGACCAAAAGTCATCAATTGCAAATCTTCAACTGAAGATACAAATTCGAGTGCGATCATACCTTGGTGTACGATGTCAGACGCATTTGGACCAACAACGTGCATACCTAATAGACGATCAGTTTTTGCATCAGCAACAAACTTAACAAAACCGGCAGTATCACCTGCAGCCAATGCACGTCCGTTCACCGCAAATGGGAATTGACCTGCTTTAACTTCGTGACCTTTTTCTTTTGCTTGTTCTTCGGTTAAACCAACCCAAGCTGCTTCTGGATGCGTATAAATAACGCTGATGATTGTGTCATAGTTCACTTGAGCAGCATGACCGTGAATACGCTCAACAGCCATTACTCCCTCTTCCATTGCTTTATGTGCAAGCATTGGACCACGAACTAAATCACCAATTGCATAAACACCTTCAACAGATGTTTGGCACTGATCATTCACATCAACTAAACCGCGTTCAGTGAGTTTAATGCCACAATCTTCTGCCAATAAACCTTCTGCATATGCTTTACGGCCTACACATACGATTAACTTGTCAAAAACTTGTTCTTTGTCTTCACCAGCTTGGTTATATTTAACCGTTACTTCGCGACCATTGGTTTCAGCACCAGAAACTTTTGCACCGATACGAATATCTAAACCTTGTTTTTTCAAGATTTTTTGATATTCCTTCGCCAATGCTTTATCAGCCATTGGTAAGAATGCATCTAATGCTTCAAACACAACAACTTCAGAACCAAGACGACGCCATACAGAACCAAGCTCAAGACCGATAACACCTGCACCGATGACACCAAGACGCTTAGGAACTTCTGGGAATTTCAATGCGCCAGTAGAATCAACAATTAAATCTTCATCTACAGGAGCAACAGGAATGTTTACAGGTACAGAACCCGTCGCAAGAATGACGTATTTCGGTTCTAAAACTTGTACATCACCTTCAAATGGTGTGAATTCTACTTTTTTACCTGCAAGTAATTTACCTGTACCTTGTAACCACTCGATACCATTACCTTTAAGTAACTGAGCAACACCACCAGTTAATTGTTCAACGACTTTGTCTTTACGCGCTAACAAAGTATCTAAATCAAATTTAACTTCACCAGTCGTAATACCGTGTTCAGCAAGTTCGTGAACAGTAGCTTCATAACGATGAGAAGAGTCAAGTAATGCTTTAGAAGGGATACAACCCACGTTTAAGCAGGTACCACCTAAAGATGGCTTACCGTTGTGAATACGTTTTTCAATACAAGCGACTTTGAAGCCAAGTTGAGCTGCACGAATCGCCGCTTCATAACCACCAGGTCCACCGCCAATAACAACAAGATCAAACTGTTGAGACATTTTTATCTCCAAAACCCCATATAAAGGATCACTTTATATGGGAGGCAATATTTGTAGTATTAAAGATCAAGAATGAGTTTAGCTGGCTCTTCTAACAATTCTTTGATTGTTACCAAGAAACCAACAGCTTCTTTACCATCGATTAAACGGTGGTCATAAGAAAGCGCTAAGTACATCATTGGCAAGATTTCAACTTGACCATTCACTGCCATTGGACGTTCTTGGATTTTATGCATACCCAAAATCGCAGTTTGTGGCTGGTTTAAAATCGGTGTTGAAAGCAATGAACCGAACGTACCACCATTAGTAATTGTGAACGTACCACCCGTCATTTCTTCAATCGATAATTTACCTTCACGTGCTTTGCCAGCATAAGCAGCGATACCGCTTTCAACTTCAGCATAGTTCATGCGATCAGTATCACGAAGGATAGGTACAACTAGACCACGGTCACTTGATACTGCAACACCGATGTCATAGAAACCGTGATAAACGATATCATCACCATCAATAGATGCATTTACAGCTGGGTAACGCTTTAACGCTTCAGTTGCTGCTTTAACAAAGAAAGACATAAAGCCTAAACGAGCACCATGACGTTTTTCGAAAGCATCTTTGTATTGCTTACGCATTTCCATGATTGGCTTCATGTTAACTTCGTTGAACGTGGTTAACATTGCAGTTTGTTGTGTAGCAGCCAATAAACGTTCAGCAACACGCTTACGTAAACGAGTCATTGGAACACGTTTCTCGATGCGCTCGCCTACAGCAACGCTTAATGGTTGAACTGATGCAGCTGGTTTGTGGTTTGCAACATCTTCTTTAGTGATGCGACCACCACGGCCAGTACCTTGTACATCAGCAGCATTGATACCTGTTTCAGATAACGCTTTACGAACTGCAGGCGCTTGGTTTTGATCAACTGCTTGAGTTGACGCAGCAGCAGGTGCAGATGCAGCAGGTGCCGCTTCTGCTGGTGCAGCAGCTTCAGGAGCAGCTGCAGAAACAGCACCAGCTTCGAATTGAGCGATAACTTCGTCAGAAAGAACGGTATCACCTTCATCTTTAACGATTGCAACTAAGCTACCATCAGCTGGAGCAACCACTTCTAAAACAACTTTATCGGTTTCAATGTCACAGATCACTTCATCACGTGATACAGGTTCACCTACTTTCTTGTGCCAAGTTGCGATCGTACCGTCAGCAACTGACTCTGGAAATACCGGTGCTTTAATTTCGGTTGCCATTATTTAGAATCTCCTGATTGTTCAACTTCAATCGCAAGTGCGTCGTTGATAAGCTGAGCTTGTTGTTTTGCATGCAGGTAAGGCGAGCCACAAGCAGGTGCGGCAGATGCTTCACGACCAGCATAGCTAATACGAATTTGTTTACCAGATTTAAGAACGTCTTCATACAAACGAGGAACGATGAATAACCAAGCGCCTTGGTTCTTCGGTTCTTCTTGTGCCCAAACAAGTTCTTCGATGTTTGGATACTGAGCCATCACTTCAGCTAAGCGCTGTTCTGGATAAGGATACAATTGCTCGATACGAACAAGCGCAATATGGTTTAAACCAAGCTCACGACGCTTTTCGAGTAAATCGTAATAAACCTTACCGCCACAAAGCACTAAACGAGTGACATCAGCTTTGTTGATTTGATCCACTTCATCGATCACAGTTTGGAATGAACCATTTGCTAATTCATCTAAAGATGAAACAGCAAGTTTGTGACGTAATAAAGATTTCGGTGACATCACGATCATCGGCTTACGGATTGGACGAACAGCCTGACGACGTAACGCATGGAAAATTTGTGCTGGCGTTGTTGGTGTAATCACTTGCATATTGTCTTCTGCACAAAGCTGCAAGAAACGCTCTAAACGTGCAGATGAATGCTCTGGACCTTGACCTTCATAACCATGTGGTAACAACATCGTTAAACCACATACACGCTCCCACTTGGTTTCACCAGAAGCGATGAATTGGTCAATTACAACTTGTGCACAGTTTGCGAAGTCACCAAATTGCGCTTCCCAAACAATTAAACTTTTTGGCAAAGTTGTGGCATAGCCATATTCAAAAGCAAGTACAGCTTCTTCTGACAATAAAGAGTCATAAACCGCAACACGTGGTTGATTTTCTTTAATGTGACACAGTGGAATATAAACAGATCCATCCACTTGGTTATGTAACTTAGCGTGACGGTGAGAGAATGTACCACGACCAACGTCTTCACCTGTAATACGAACCAAGAAACCATCATCAAGTAAAGTTGCATAAGCTAAAGTTTCAGCCGCACCCCAGTTGAGTGGCATTTCACCAGTTTGCATTTTAACGCGATCATCAATCACTTTCTGAACTTGACGCTGTAACACAAAGCCTTCAGGCAATGTATTCATCGTTTTACCAAGCTCTTTCAAACGATCAATGTTGAATGTTGTATCCCAAACATCGGTATATTCGTGACCCAAATAAGGTGTCCAATCAACAAACATATGTTTGTTTGGTTGGCGAACCAATGCATTTGCAACATGATTACCTGCTTCTAGATCAGAGCGATAATCTTCAATCATTTGATCCGCACTTGCGCGATCAAGAATTTTTTCTTGTACCAATTGGTCTGCGTATAAAGTACGTGTAGTCGCTTTTTTATTGATGACTTGATACATCAATGGCTGAGTCGCAGATGGCTCATCGGCTTCATTATGACCACGACGACGATAACAGAACAAATCTAAAATCACATCTTTGCGGAACTCATGACGGAAATCATGTGCAAGTTGAGTCGCGAAAATGACGGCTTCAGGATCATCACCATTCACGTGGAAAATCGGAGCCTGAATCATTTTAGCAACGTCAGTACAATACTCCGTCGAACGTGTATCACGTGGATCAGATGTCGTAAAACCAACTTGGTTGTTGATCACGATATGAACCGTACCACCGACTGTATAGCCACGTGTCTGTGACATTTGGAAGGTTTCTTGGTTAACACCTTGACCTGCGAATGCCGCATCACCGTGAACAATCACAGGAAGTACATCATCACCACCAATGTCTTTACGACGTACTTGACGCGCACGTACAGAACCTTCAACCACTGGACCAACGATTTCCAAGTGTGATGGGTTAAATGCAAGTGCTAAGTGAACTTCACCACCCGGTGTCATAACATTCGAAGAGAAACCTTGGTGATACTTCACATCACCAGAACCTTTTTTATGCAGGCTCTTCCCTTCAAACTCACCAAATAAGTCAGCCGGGTTTTTACCCATGATGTTAACAAGAAGGTTGAGACGACCACGGTGTGGCATACCAATCACAACTTCTTTACAACCAACACTACCCGCGCGTTGAATGATTTCGTTCATCATTGGAATAAAAGACTCACCGCCCTCTACGCCAAAACGCTTCGCACCAACGAATTTGTTACCAAGATACTTTTCTAGACCTTCCGCAGCAGTTAAACGCTCTAAGAAGCCTTTTTTCTGATCATTGGTAAAATTAAATTTACCGCGCACGCTTTCTAAACGTTGTTGAATCCAACGCTTTTCTTTCGTGTCAACGATATGCATATATTCTGCACCAATTGAACTGCAGTAAATCGCTTCCATTGCCTCAATCATTTCAGACAATGTTGCTTCTGCTTTGCCAATTGCGAGATTACCAGTATTGAATACTGTATCTAGGTCTGATTTGGTTAAACCGTGAGCTGATAAATCGAGGTCAGGAACATTTTCACGTTTCGCAAGACCTAATGGATCGAGTTTAGCTTTTTGATGACCACGGTTACGATACGCAGCGATGAGTTGTAAAACACCAATTTGACGACGCTCATGCTCAGTACTCACGGTACTTTGTACCATTGGTTGTACCCGATTCGCATTGCGTCCTAACAAAAGGAACTGTTCGCGTACATTACCGTGTGGTTGATCACCTTTAGGGTATTTGTCGAAGTATTCACGCCAGTCCTCAGAAACTAAGGTTGGCGATGATAGGTACAGCTCGTAAAGATCTTCAATATAAGCTGCACTATCAGCAGAAAGTTCAGTGTCAAGACGCAGCGCGTCAGCAACTTCTTGCATTTTTGGACCCATTTCCTATTGCAAAAAATAATTCGGGCTGCCTTTTAAGCATACCCATGATTCATAATGTCAAATTGGTAACAAGACACTACCGCCCAAGGTCTTTCGACCTCAGGTCATCATTACTACACATCAGGAGTAATCCTTTGATGTAATAAATGAGCTATGCACCTCTGAACGCAAGGCACATAACTCATTCTTATACTCGATAGAATCGAGCAATTTTTTGCAAATCATTTTAGAAAAATTAAATAATTTTTTAACTTTTCTAAAATAACTTTTCAGCTGCAAAATTTTAATATTTAAATGATGCAATTTCTCCTATAACAAGGATACGCTCATTTTGGGTTTTTAGCTGTGGCAGAAATGCTAACATGTTATCAAGCTCGGATTGATTTTTTTGACACATACCATCTATAAAGCAGCGAAATACATACAACAAATTATGCTCTAATATACCGCCCTTTTTATGAAAGTTGCGCTTTTATCGACCAAAGTTTAACAATCGCTACAATTCTTGCACAAACTTCACGCACAGCGATCAAAAATACAGCAACAACAAACTTATTCATTTAATCAATTTGATTTAACAGCAAAACCAATAATTGATATTTTCACTCTCAAACAACAATAGCTCTTACCAAAAGTGTCTTTAAATAGAAAAAGGAGGCCAATACAAAGCCTCCTTTTTTTTGTTGGAAAAACGAATTATCCCGCTTGATCCAACAACATATTACGAATGTGACCAATTGCCTTTGTCGGGTTCAGACCTTTAGGACATACAGATACACAGTTCATGATTCCCTTACAACGGAACAAAGAGAATGGATCATCTAAACGAGCCAAACGTTCTTGCGTTGCTGTATCACGAGAATCAATAATAAAGCGATATGCATTTAACAACGCTGATGGTCCAAGGAACTTATCAGGGTTCCACCAGAATGATGGACAAGACGTTGAACAACATGCACAAAGAATACATTCATACAAACCATCTAAGTGCTCACGCTCTTCTTGAGACTGTAGACGCTCTTTTGGCGGAGCTGGCTGGTTGTTAATCAAGAATGGCTGAATTTTGTTATATTGATCGTAGAACTGGTTCATATCTACAACCAAGTCTTTTACCACTGGTAAACCAGGCAAAGGACGAATCACAATTTTCTCAGGTAGGTCGTTTAAATTCCATAAACAAGCCAAACCATTTTTACCATTGATGTTTACACCATCCGAACCACAAATACCTTCACGGCATGAACGACGGAACGTTAATGTTTCATCTTGAACTTTCAACGCAAGTAACGCATCAAGCAACATACGATGCTTATCCGTTAACTCAAGTTTAAAAGTTTGCATGTACGGCGCTTTGTCCTTATCAGGATCATAGCGGTAGATTTCGAATGTACGAGTGCCTCTACTCATCTTTGTTCTCCCGATTAGAATGTACGTGGTTTTGGTTCAATTGCTTCAACCGTTAATGGGCTGAAACGTACTGGCTTATATTCAAGACGGTTGTCTGATGAGTACCATAATGTATGCTTCATCCACTCATCATCACGACGACCGTAAGAATAAGTTGGGTGATCAGGTGCTAACTCATAGTCAACAACCGTATGCGCACCACGACACTCTTTACGAGCAGCAGCAGAAATCAAGGTTGCTTTAGCAACTTCATACAAGTTTTCAACTTCTAATGCTTCTACACGCGCAGTGTTAAATACCTTAGATTTGTCTTTCAAGTGAATATTGCGAACACGTGGCTCAATCGCAAGGATCTCTTTCACACCCTTGTCAAGTAATGCCTGTGTACGGAATACACCAGCATGATCTTGTACGATATCACGAATCGCATCAGCAACTTCTTGTGCATTTTCACCAGATGTAGATTCATCTAATTTACGCACACGCGCCAATGTATTTTCTAGTACATCATTTGGTAATGGTGCATAGTCATCACCGTGATGCTTAGTTACATAATCAATGATATGTTCACCAGCAGCTTTACCAAATACCACAAGGTCAAGCAACGAGTTCGTACCTAAACGGTTTGCACCATGTACAGATACACAAGAACACTCACCAATTGCATAGAAACCTTTTACAGGCTTCACATAATCACGTGTACCTTTATAGGTATATTCTTTCGTGTCTTTATCATAATGCGCAGAGAATTCACCCTCTTCAACACCATGTGGCACAACCACTTGACCATGAATATTGGTTGGAATACCACCCATTTGATAATGGATTGTTGGTACAACTGGGATTGGTTCTTTAGTACAGTCAACGTTTGCGAATTTTTTACCAATCTCAAATACAGATGGAAGACGCTTCATAATCGTTTCAGCACCCAAATGCGTCATATCTAATAAGATATAATCTGCTTTTGGACCACAACCACGACCTTCTTTAATCTCTTGGTCCATTGAACGTGATACGAAATCACGAGGAGCCAAGTCTTTTAAAGTTGGTGCATAACGCTCCATGAATGGTTCGCCGTCTTTGTTACGAAGGATACCACCTTCACCACGACAACCTTCTGTCAACAATACACCTGCGCCCGCAACACCTGTTGGGTGGAACTGCCAGAATTCCATATCTTGCAATGGAATACCTGCACGCGCAGCCATACCAAGACCGTCACCAGTATTGATATAAGCATTGGTTGATGCACGATACACACGACCCGCACCACCTGTAGCAAATAATGTAGCTTTCGCTTGGAATACTGCAATATTACCTGTTTCTTGATCGTATGCAGTTACACCAAGTACATCACCTTCTTCATTACGGATTAAATCTAATGCAATCCATTCAACGAAGAACTGAGTACCCATTTTCACGTTGCTTTGATAAAGCGTATGAAGCAATGCATGCCCAGTACGGTCAGCAGCAGCACAAGCACGTGGAACCGCTTTTTCACCATAGTTTGCAGAGTGACCGCCAAATGGACGTTGATAAATCGTACCATCTTCGTTACGGTCAAACGGCATACCCAAGTGTTCAAGCTCATATACAACTTTTGGCGCTTCACGCGTCATGAACTCGATAGCGTCCTGATCACCTAACCAGTCAGAACCTTTTACCGTGTCATAGAAGTGATAGTGCCAGTTATCTTCTTGCATGTTACCTAACGACGCACCGATACCACCTTGAGCAGCAACTGTATGCGAACGTGTTGGGAATACTTTGGTTAATACTGCAACCTTCAAACCCGCTTGAGCAAGTTGGTAAGCTGCACGCATACCAGAACCACCACCACCAACGATAACTGCATCGAATGATAAGGTCTGGATGTTTGAATAATTTTCATTAGGGGTAGTTGCCATGATCTCTTCCTATCAATTTGCCCAGAAAATCTGGATACCCCAGATTGCGTACACGAACACTGAAATAATGACAGCAGAAGTCAACACAAGGCGTAAGCCTGAAGCCGAAGGCCCCATTTGACGAGTCGTTACATAGTCAGTAAAGACTTGCCACATTCCAATCCATGCGTGAGCAACAAGTGATAGAACAGCTAATAAAGAAAAAATCTTCATTGGCAAAGTCAGCATAAAGCCAGCCCATTGTTCATAACCGAAGCCACTGTTACAAAGGATCCAACCCAAAATAACAACGGTATATGCTGCTAAAACCACAGCACTGACACGTTGGATATACCAATCGCGAGAACCCGAACCTGTTAAACCTGTAGCACTTTTCATTAGAACATAATCCATACAAAAGCTGCGACAATACTGATCACAGATAAGATCAACGAAACTGTAGCCGCAATACGACCACTTTGTAGCTCCTCGGCAAAACCTAGGTCTGCAAGAAGATGTTTAATCCCTGCAATAAAGTGGAAAAGTAAACCTGCTACAAATACCCATACGATGAAACGTACAAAGATATTTCCGAATACGACATTTTTAACGTAGTCAAATCCTTCTGGTGAAGATAAAGATTTATCCAAAATCCATAAAAGAACAGCGACTAATAAGAAAACGATTACACCTGATAGACGGTGTAGAATTGATGCAATAGCCACGGGTGAGCGTAAATTTACCGCTAACACCTGACCCATGGACAAATTGACAGGTCTGTTGCTTTTCACAGCGGGCATCCTGTAGGTAGAAACTCCAACTGGAGTTTGTTTGAATTAATTCAAAGGAAAGCTGGCATTGTCAGGCAAGCACAGCACATGCCTAACCTATATAACGACACCGAATTATAAGACGTGAAATATCAAAATACAAACAATCAACTTTCGCTTTAGTCTAAAAAAGCTATAAATAAGAATCATTCACGCAAATAATTATATCACCAACATACAAATACCAGCAAAAAACAAACCATCCAATTGTTTTATAAATAATTTTTAAAAAACGTGTAATTTTATCATTTACCACCTATTTGCTAGCGTTTTTCTATTTTATTTCATCAAATATTCATAGTTTTCAGCTTAAGATTGAACTGAATCTATCAATTTCAAATATTGTTAAAAATAATACCCCTCATTTTGATATTAAATAT
The DNA here is from genome assembly GCF_003323815.1 of Acinetobacter haemolyticus. Classification (NCBI taxonomy): domain Bacteria; kingdom Pseudomonadati; phylum Pseudomonadota; class Gammaproteobacteria; order Moraxellales; family Moraxellaceae; genus Acinetobacter; species Acinetobacter haemolyticus. The sequence continues at coordinate 812,830 of NZ_CP030880.1, read as the reverse complement.
AAATAAGCAATAATCTATTTTTTCAAATTGATTAAAAAAAAGAATAAGTCATTTTTTATACAAACAAATGCACCATAATGAATCGATTATGCAATCCAAAATATGTTTTAAAGATAATTTTTGAACCATTATTTAATGCTAATGCTTGAGTTATATAAGCATTATGATTCACATAAGTATTTATTTTATAAGCACCAAAACATTGCCTCAATAAAAATTTACTTACAATTGTACTGATGCTTCATTTTTTTTATGCACCTAAAACTTGATTTGACATATTATACTCGACCGGTGCTGTGATTTTACTCAGTTTTTTCTTCGATAAAGAATGACTCATTGGCTGTAGCAACGTCATTTTTATCCCTAAGTATAATTGACAAAATTTTAGTAGCCACTACTCTTATAGCAAATTTTGACACCGTCTGATTCGCACATGACAAGATTAGGATTTCGAGTCAGATAATCATTCACCAGGACAGGAGATCTATTGAATGTCTGCAGCAACTGGCAAAAAAGCCGTATTAAAGCTTGATGGCAAAGAAATTGAATTACCAATTTACAGCGGCACATTGGGCCCAGATGTAATTGACGTTAAAGATGTATTAGCATCAGGTCACTTTACTTTCGATCCTGGTTTTATGGCGACAGCTGCTTGCGAATCTAAGATCACATTCATTGATGGTGACAAAGGTGTTTTATTACACCGTGGCTATCCAATTGATCAATTAGCAACTCAAGCGGACTACTTAGAAACTTGTTATTTACTTTTAAATGGCGAGCTTCCGACTGCTGAACAAAAAGCAGAATTTGACGCAAAAGTACGTAACCACACCATGGTTCACGATCAAGTCAGCCGTTTCTTCAATGGTTTCCGTCGTGATGCTCATCCTATGGCGATCATGGTTGGTGTTGTTGGTGCTTTATCTGCGTTCTATCACAATGCACTTGACATTGAAGATGTTAACCATCGTGAAATTACTGCGATTCGTTTAATCGCTAAAATCCCAACACTTGCTGCGTGGAGCTACAAATATACTGTAGGTCAACCATTCATTTACCCACGTAATGATTTAGGTTATGCAGAAAACTTCTTACACATGATGTTTGCAACACCTGCTGACCGTGATTACAAAGTAAATCCTGTTCTTGCTAAAGCAATGGATCGCATCTTCACGCTTCATGCAGACCATGAGCAAAATGCATCTACATCGACAGTACGTCTAGCTGGCTCTACCGGTGCTAACCCTTACGCATGTATCTCTTCAGGGATTTCTGCACTTTGGGGACCTGCTCACGGCGGCGCAAACGAAGCTGTACTTCGTATGTTAGATGAAATCGGTAGCGTAGAAAATGTTGCTGAATTCATGGAAAAAGTAAAACGCAAAGAAGTTAAACTCATGGGCTTCGGTCACCGTGTGTATAAAAACTTCGACCCACGTGCGAAAGTTATGAAACAAACATGTGACGAAGTACTTGAAGCGTTAGGTATCAACGATCCACAACTTGCACTTGCAATGGAACTTGAGCGTATTGCACTTAGCGACCCATACTTCGTTGAACGTAAGCTTTATCCAAACGTAGACTTCTACTCAGGTATCATCTTAAAAGCGATCGGTATCCCAACAGAAATGTTTACAGTAATCTTTGCACTTGCACGTACTGTTGGTTGGATCAGCCACTGGTTAGAAATGCACAGCGCACCTTACAAAATCGGTCGCCCTCGTCAGCTTTATACTGGCGAAACTCAACGCGATATCAAACGTTAATTTTCCAAAATTAATGTTAGAAAAGCTGCCTACTGGCAGCTTTTCTGTTTTGGTTTCATTTTAAATCATTCATCATCTTCGAGCATACGCATTAAATTGTGACTAATGCCATCAGCACGCAACCACGCCAACTCATAACTAGCCTTTGCCAATGCCAATACACGACGCTCAAATTCATCCCAAATCGGTTTGACTTGTGTATCTACAATACCCAACCCACTTTCTTGAGCCAAATGCTTATTCTTCTCACAAATTTTCAAAGCGTGATAAAGCTTTCGCCCTCGACTCGCCGATTCTAAAACTCGAACTCTTTTATGCTGAATAAACCCTTCAACATGTTGAAGATTAGCGCTTGGCAATAACGGAACTAAAATCTGATCCAGCTGCGTATCCAAACGACTCCATACCGCTAAACGCTGCTCTGGTGTATATGTATTCCACTGAATGACCTCGTGGTTAAAACGTCGACATCCTCGACAGACCAGATCACCAAATACCGTTGAGCAACGCCCTGCACATGGCGTCAATGATGGAATTCGACGATCATTACTCAAAATCAACTCCTATAAAACCATATTTATTTTATGGTTTTCTCGCTTATTTTAAAATTTCGCGCTAAAATATGCGCCTTTATTTTCCTATCTTAATACATTTGGAGTTATCCATGAACGCTACTGTAGAACAGCTTGCACCTGTAGAACAGCAAGCGACCAATAATTGGGTTGTTGCGGCACTATATCAATTTAAAGAAGTTTCGGATGCAGCCGATCTGCAAAAACGTCTTTTAGACTTAGTGAATAGCATCAATTTATGTGGAACTCTGATTGTTGCCCCTGAAGGAATTAACGGTACGGTTGCAGGAGATCGCGCCGCGATCGATGCAGTCCACCAATTTTTACTCAACGAAGGTTTTACCGAAATGGAATATAAGGAGTCATTCAGCTCTGATAAACCATTCCGTAAAATGAAGATTAAACTAAAAAAAGAGATCGTAACCTTAGGCGTTGAAGTAAAGCCACGCGATCTGGTTGGACATTATCTTGATCCCAAAGAATGGAATGAGCTGATCAGCCGTGATGATGTCATCCTGATTGATACACGTAATGATTATGAATATAAAGCAGGCACATTTAAGGGCGCAATTGATCCTAAAACTGAGTCTTTCCGAGAGTTTCCTGAATACGTAAAACAAAACCTTGAACAACATAAAGATAAAAAAATTGCGATGTTCTGTACAGGTGGTATTCGTTGTGAGAAATCAACCTCCCTCCTCTTACAAGAAGGGTTCAATGAGGTTTATCACCTTAAAGGTGGTATTCTTAAATATCTCGAAGAAACGCCTGCTGAAGAAAGCATGTGGGAAGGCGAATGTTTCGTCTTTGATGGTCGAACAGCAGTGACTCACGGTGTTGAAGAAGGCGAGAATATCAAATGTCACGCGTGCGGTTGGCCTTTAACCCAAGAAGAGGCAGCATTACCAAGTTATGAACATGGTGTCTCTTGTGTTTTCTGTATTGATAAAACAACAGAGAAGCAAAAAGAAGGATTCCGTATGCGCCAGTCGCAAATTGCTGCGGCAAAACGTAAACGTTTATAATTTCTGACATTTCAAAAGCCTTAGTTGATACTAAGGCTTTTTTTTATTTGGTTAAAATTATTAACTAATCATTTATTGAGCACTCATTAAATAGCAACTATTCTTGATTACCACGCAATAGATAGATTTAAAGAGCTATGGGATTAGAAGATTGGGTCTTATCCATCATGGAGAAACTTGGTTATCTTGGCATCGCATTTTTAATGTTTCTCGACAATATTTTCCCACCTATTCCATCAGAAGTAATTATGCCCTCAGCAGGTTACACTGCTTCCAAGGGAGATTTAACTTTAATCGGTGTGATCATTGCAGGGAGTGCAGGCTCTCTATTCGCAGCCATGCTGCTATATTGGATTGGTCGAAAAATTCCACAACATTATTTATTTCGCTTTGTAGAGCGCTATGGAAAATATTTAAGAATAAGTACAACTGACCTAGAAAAGTCTTTAAGTTGGTTTGAAAAGCACGGACATCGTGTGGTTTTTTTTGGTCGAATGATTCCAGCTGTACGTTCACTGATTAGCATTCCAGCAGGAATGAGCAGGATGCCCTTTCACAAATTCATGAGTTATAGTGCTGCAGGAACAGTAATCTGGACCAGTTTTCTTGCCTATACGGGTTATTACTTTAGTGAAAATCAGGCTTTGATGACTGCTGTTACACAACGCATCGGTTATATTGTTTTAAGTGCAGCTATCCTCTATCTCTTGTGGCGAGGTGTGAAGAAGTTTAATGCATCAAAAGATAAATTTAATTAAAAGAGAGGTCTAAGAATGCAACACGATTTTTGGCATAACAAGTGGCAAACCAACAATATCGGTTTTCATCTCGATCAGCCTCACAGCTTATTGACACAATATCTAAGCTCACTCAATCTGGCTAAAAATGCTCGAATCTTTGTTCCACTTTGTGGTAAAAGCTTGGATTTAGCTTGGTTGCTTGATCAAGGTTATCATGTGATTGGTATTGATTTGAGCCCTGTTGCAATACAAGATTTAATGAGCAACTTAGGACTCAATTTTAAAGAAACTCAAATAGGTGGATTGACTTACTATCAGCATGCGCAGATCGAACTATTTACGGGTAACTTTTTTGAGTTAACAGCCGACCATCTTGGCAAAATAGATGCAATCTATGATCGAGCAGCACTCATCGCACTACCAGAGCAAATGCGATCAGCATATGCACAGCATTTACTTCAAATTAGCAACCAAGCACCTCAACTTCTGATTAGCTTAGAATACGATCAATCCCTATTAGCAGGACCACCCTTTTCAGTTCCCGAATATGAATTAACAGCCCATTATGCAAATCATTACGAGATTAAATTACTGGCTTCCAATACAGAAAATTTGAAAGGTAAACTGATTGCCTATGAACATGCTTGGCATTTAAGCAAACTTTCAATTGGCGACAACGCTTAATTTAAAAATAAGACATATGCCTGTTGCGGAATGGATCAATATATTTGGTTGATTCAGAACAAGTCTATTGTTTAGCTCAAACCAAACTCTAACTGACTGGTTTGCATCTGTCCTCTTAGCCAATCACAAAATAATACTTTACGTACATCTTCCTCAAAAGGCTCCGCAGACAATAGAAAGTAGGCAGATTCATCCTGATATATGGAACTGATTGGTTGTAATAACTGATGTTTGATCTCGCGTTCAACCATGTAGGTCGAAACCAAAGTCGCGCCTAAACCAGCCAAACAAGCCTCGATACACAAATAAAAGTGCTCTAGTTCTGTTTTAGAATAACCTTTGAATTGCTCTGAATGTTTATACTGAAATTGCTGCCACAATTTACTCCGTGATGTTGAAATAAATATCTGATTGGTTTGCCGAGTTATCTTACTCGCTGTAACACATAGCATTTGCTCATCCGCAATTTTCTCACTATAGATTGATTTACCCCAATCAAAATCATTTCGTCTCAAAGCTAAATCAATATTTTGCTGTTTAAAATCAACCCTCCCTCCTCCTGTTAAAAGAGTAACCTCGAAGTCAGGATAGAGCTGCTTAAAATGAATTAGACGTGGTATCAGCCACTTCATCGCTAAAGTAGGCTCACATGAAAGGACCAGATTTTTTTGTACTACTGATTGTTTATTTAATTGCGTTAAACATTGGTCAATTTGCTGAAAAGCTTGCTGGCAGCAATCAAACAAAGCTTCTCCTTCAGCAGTTAAACGGAGCTTTCGAGATGCTCGAATAAATAAAGTAAAACCTAAAGCATCTTCTAAATTTCTAATTTGTTTACTCACTGCACCTTGCGTCACAAATAAACGATCAGCCGCAACCGTCACACTTTGATAGTGTGCTGCAAAATAAAAAAACTTTAATGAATTCAATGATAGACGCTCAATCATTCCAAAAACTCATATATGTATGCGAATTATTTTCGATTTTAAATATAACAAGATTATGAAAAATATAAAAATTATGTAAAAAGCCTTATTAGGAATAGATGAGTGAATGAAATATTAACAGTAGGTTTGATTACCCTACTCGCTGTGATCAGCCCTGGTGCAGACTTCGCACTTGTTACTCGAAATAGTTACCTATATGGGCGAAATTTAGGAATTTGTACCGCCTATGGCATTGCATGTGGTGTTTGGATTCATATTAGCTATAGTTTAATCGGCTTAAACTTTTTGAAGAGCCTTCTTCCTGATTTTATTCAACTTATCCAATATATTGGTGCAGCGTATCTCATATATATTGGCTATAAGACTTACACCCAAACTTCCGTTAAGTTAAATGACAAGCAGACAAACATCACCAGTTGGCAAGCATTCAAACATGGATTTTTAACCAATAGCTTAAATCCAAAAACAACCTTATTTGTGATGAGCATTTATTCTCAGATCATGACGATAGAGAACCAACTATTTACGCTCCTCGCTTATGGTATCTTTATTTCTAGTAGCCATCTGATCTGGTTTTGCTTAATTACGATTTTCTGCTCAACACCAGCGATTCGGCACAAAATTTTAGCTAAACAGCTCCTACTAAACCGATTAATCGGCATGATACTCAGTGGATTAGGTCTGAGTTTGTTATTCGCAAACCTGTAAATCAAAAAAGTTAAGTATAAAAACGACGCAGCAAAAATCATAAAAAAACGTCCATTACGGACGTTTTTAATTAATCTTTTTTTGTGATACGCAAGCTTCACCCTTGCGCAGTACAAGAGCTTCAGCTTTAGCTAGGCGTATGGTACATGAGATAAATTTCGTTTAAATTATCTGGAATCTCTTCTGCCAATTCATCCATGAGTTGACCATTGCGACGGAAAGACTCCATTTGTGGGTCTTCTTCATCAATACCGCTAAACACCATAATCGGTAGCGTCAAATCAACTAATTGTTCTTCATATTCAGGTGCAAACCAAGCATCTTCATTTAAGAACATTGCATCAACAAAGCCGACACTCCAATCACCTAAACTTGAATCAACATCAGCTTCTTCGATTTCAAATGGAAACTCAATTCCATCCTCATTCGCCAAATCCTGACGAATTGATTCCAACCAAAGTTTGATTTGCTCAATCACATCACTTGGAACTTTCTTTTGATTATTATCAAAAAGCTCATCTAACCAGCGATCAAAAGTAGGACCGACAGCAATTGCGCATAAAAAGCCATGAGTTGCAGCGAAATCTAGACCGTATTCGTTTTGATCACCGTCAAGATAATTACTCAATAAGTCTAAATCTAACGTGCTCATTCTCTATCCAACTCTAAAAATACATCGTCAACAGCATAACATTTTAGAACCTAAAATCTTAAGCAATTTTGCTTAATCTTCGTCATCAAAATCGTCGTCGTCGAAATCATAATCAAAATCTTTTAATTCTCGCTCTAAACGGCGTTGCGCTAACAAATCATCGATTAAACGGCGCTTTTCTAATGATTCTTTAGCACTGAGCTTGCTTGATGACTCATCAAAACCAGCGTCGTCTTCACCGTAGTTGTCATCATCTAGTTCAAAATCTGTAGAAGACACTAAGTACCTCAAATGAAAAAATGTTAATGGGCCTAGCCGCTATTTATCTGTCTTAGATTTTCTTGTCAAGTTTTATTTGCTTTTTTTACTATAAATCGCGGTTTTGTACTTTTTTTCAGCAGTTTTTTTGTGTATTTATAATCTAAGAACTTTAGGTATAAAAACACGTTTAGGAATTTTAGGCTTGAAAAAATACAACACACCCCCATATTCAAAAAATCATTGGAAAATGAAACCTATTTTTTATTTAGTGCAAACGGATCAAATCCAAAACATTCCTCGTGAATTGTGCTATCATGCACGGTTTTTCACCGCCACAGATTCAACAAAAGAGTAAGCAAAGATGAGCGATATGCATTCCCCTACTTCGCAAGTAGCGGCTCTGATTAGCCGAGGCAAAGAACAAGGTTACTTAACTTACGCTGAGGTTAACGATCATCTACCAGACTCGATTACAGAAAGTGAGCAGATTGAAGATATTATTCAAATGCTCCAAGACGTCGGTATTCCAGTGCACGAACGCGCACCAGAAACTGATGACACTATGTTTGGTGAATCGACTGAAGCAGCGGATGAAGTTGCTGAAGAAGAAGCTGCTGCCGTATTAGCATCGGTTGAAAGTGAGCCAGGTCGTACTACAGATCCAGTACGTATGTACATGCGTGAAATGGGTACGGTTGAACTTCTAACCCGTGAAGGCGAGATTAGCATTGCGAAACGTATCGAAGAAGGTATTCGTGATGTTTTACATTCGATTGCTTACTGGCCAAATGCCGTCGAAGTGGTTTTACAAGAATATAATGACTTTCTAACTGGTGAGCGTCGTCTTGCCGATATTCTCTCTGGTTATTTAGACCCAGAAACAGACGAAGAGATTCCTGAAGTTCTTGAAGATGAAGCTGAAATCGAGGAAGAAGAAAGCCCAACTTCAACAACCAAAGAAGTTAAACTCGATGATGACGATGAAGAAGAATCTGAAAGTGATGATGACTCTGAAGGTGATTCAGGTCCAGATCCTGAAGTTGCAAAAATACGTTTCACCGAATTAGAAACAGCTTGGAACGATACTAAAGCCATTATCGAAAAGCATGGTCGTAATAGCAAAGAAGCAGAAGCTGCTCTTGAAGCATTAGCTGCTGTATTTATGATGTTCAAATTTACACCACGTTTATTTGATATCATTTCTGAAATGATTCGTGGTACACATGATCAAATTCGTGCCAATGAGCGTGAAATCATGCGCTATGCGGTTCGTCGTGGTCGTATGGATCGTACTACTTTCCGCACGACCTTCCCTGAGCAAGAATCAAATCCAGCTTGGTTAGATGAGCAAATTGCAAAAGCTCCTGCGGAAATCAAAACACATTTAGAAAAAGTTCGTCCTGATGTATTGGCATTCCAACAAAAGATTGCTGATATCGAAAAAGAACTTGGCTTAAACGTGAAAGATATCAAAGATATTTCTAAACGTATGGCTGTAGGTGAAGCAAAAGCACGCCGTGCCAAGAAAGAAATGGTTGAAGCAAACTTACGTTTAGTAATTTCGATTGCGAAGAAATATACCAACCGTGGCTTACAGTTCCTTGACTTGATTCAAGAAGGTAACATCGGTCTGATGAAAGCCGTAGATAAGTTTGAATATCGTCGTGGTTATAAATTCTCGACTTATGCAACTTGGTGGATCCGTCAGGCAATTACCCGTTCGATTGCGGATCAGGCACGTACTATTCGTATTCCTGTTCACATGATTGAAACGATTAACAAGATCAACCGTGTGTCTCGCCAACTACTTCAAGAAATGGGTCGCGAACCGACTCCTGAAGAATTAGGTGAACGTCTGGAAATGGACGAAGTTAAAGTTCGTAAAGTACTTAAAATCGCAAAAGAACCGATTTCGATGGAAACACCGATCGGTGATGATGAAGATTCGCATCTTGGTGACTTCATTGAGGACTCAAACATCACTTCCCCAGTAGATGCTGCAACCTCAGAAGGCTTAAAAGAAGCGACGCGTGAAGTCCTTGAGAACTTAACTGAACGTGAAGCTAAAGTATTGAAAATGCGTTTTGGTATTGATATGCCAACCGACCATACTCTAGAAGAAGTAGGTAAACAGTTTGACGTAACTCGTGAACGTATTCGTCAGATTGAAGCGAAAGCTTTACGTAAGCTGCGTCATCCGTCTCGTTCAGAACACTTACGTTCATTCTTGGAAAACGACTAATATTGGGGAAATCCTGTGTAAAAGCAAAGCAATGCTTTGCCCTTACGCAGGGCTTGAAGTTTAATACTTTATCCCCATTTATGTATTAGATCATAAGCGCCTGCACTGATGCAGGCGTTTCAAATTAAGAGGTTGCTCATGTTAGACCGCACTCCTTCTCGTGAATTGCAAGAACATCTTTGGGTTTTCCCGATGGACTATCCAATCAAATTGATTGGTAATGCAGGGGATGAACTTCGAGTAGCTGTTGTTGATATTTTGCAGAAGCACTTCCCTGACTTTGATGGCGAATCAATTAAAATTCAGCCTTCACGTACAGGTAAATACCATTCTTTAACCGCACAATTGCGTTTTGAAGAGCTGGAGCAAGTTCATGCACTATATGCAGATCTTGCAGCATGTCCTTTAATTAAGACAGCGCTTTAATAGAAAAATCCAAAATACGAAAGTGTTTTGGATTTTTTCTTTTCACTCAGAACAATCATAACGATAGAATGTTTTTCAGCTAATTTTATAAAAGATCTCTATTTATCTTAGCCAAATCATTAGATAATCGATACCAAGATAAAACTGCACCAATCAAAGGAAAAATGCTGTAATGAACTTTGAGAAGCCCTCATTAATCATTCGCTGTTTCAAAGACCTACAAGATTATACCGATCGATTTGAAGCGATGAAAAATTTCACTGAAAATCGAGATGCAGATAGCTCTGATGAAATTTGGTTATTACAACATCACGACGTACTCACGCAAGGACAAGCAGGCAAAGCAGAACATATTTTAATACCCAGCCATCTTCCAATTGTGCAAACAGATCGTGGCGGCCAAGTGACATGGCATGGTCAAGGACAATTAGTGGCTTACTTTTTGTTTGATTTAAATCGTTTAAAATGGAATGTTCGCACCCTAGTGAGTTTTGCTGAGCAAGCAATGATTGACCTACTCAAAAAATACGGTATCACGGCCTACGCCAAAGCGGATGCACCAGGCGTCTATGTAGATGAGCGTAAGATCGGTTCTCTGGGTTTCAAAATTCGCCGAGGTCGTAGCTATCATGGTTTAGCACTGAATATTGACTGTAGTTTAACAGGCTTTCAAACCATTAATCCTTGTGGATACGCAGGTTTGGAGATGGTACGCTTACAAGATCTACTGCAAGACTATCCGAAATTTGAACAGCTTTGTGAGGATTTCACTCACTATCTACAAAATACAAATTTCTTTCATGACCTTGTAGTCAAATCTGAATAATTTACTTTTCAATTCAAAAGAAATAAATTAGAGTAAATACTCTAAATTAGCTTTTTGCATAATTTTAACAAGGGATACGCAAGTGATTTCAAGCAAAGCAGTGAAACCCACCTTGCAATTTGCCTACGTCAAACTCATGATGGATGTTGTCGGTCGTGGTTTAGTCATGGCAAGTCAGGTGGATGATGAAGTACATGAGGAAGTATCAAAATTTCCTGTCGGTTTTGTACTTTCGATGAATGTTTTCCCCAATGGACCTGCATTTATTGCAAAAGTAACCGAAGATAAAACGCTGGAACTTGTACCAAACTACAAAGGGAAACCAGATTTAACTATTACCTTTAAGCATCTTACCCATGCATTTTTAGTATTCTCATTTCAAGAAAGTACTGCCCAAGCTTTTGCCAATGATCGCATGATTGCTGACGGTGACGTATCTAGTGCAATCCGTCTTGTTCGTTGCCTAAATAAGATGGAAGCATTAATCCTGCCAAAATTAATTGCTTCACTCGCAGTAAAACGCTACCCAGCCGAATTGACATTAAAAGAAAAATTCACGGGTGCAAAAAATATCTATCTGAAAGTCGCTAAATCATATCTCAAACGGAGCGCATAACCATGGCTAAGCCTTATTACGAGTTTTTCTGTCCTGTAAAAGTCATTGCTGGTAACGCTGCGTTAGAGCATATCCCTTTCGAACTTGCAACTTTAGGTGCAAAACGCCCTATGATCATTACTGATAAAGGCGTTCGAGCAAATGGCTTACTCAGCCCAATTGAAGCAGCATTCAGCACCACAGATGCGGTAATCGGTGCAATTTTTGATGATGTTCCACCTGACTCAAGTTTAGAGGTAGTTCGCTCCGCAGCTGAAACTTATCGCAAACAAAACTGTGATGCCATTATCGCCATTGGTGGTGGTTCAGTGATTGACACCTCTAAAGCAACCAATATCTTGGTATCTGAAGGCGGTGATGACCTGTTACAGTACTCAGGTGCACACAACTTACCAAAGCCACTCAAACCTTTCTTTGTAATTCCAACAACATCAGGTACGGGTTCTGAAGTCACGATGGTTGCTGTAGTTTCTGATACGCAACGCAATGTAAAATTGGCTTTTGCTTCCTATTATTTGATGCCTCATGCAGCGATCCTTGATCCACGTATGACCATGACTTTACCTCCGCATTTAACCGCAATGACAGGTATGGATGCACTTACTCACTGTGTAGAAGCGTATACGTGTTTGGCAGCCAATCCACTCAGTGATGCATATGCAAGTGCGGGTATAAAGAAAATCAGTGAAAATCTATTCAAAGTCCTCGACAATCCAAGTGATGCACAAGGTCGTTTAGAGCTTGCTCAAGCATCGACAATGGCAGGTATCGCATTTTCAAATTCAATGGTCGGTCTTGTTCACTCGCTTGGTCATGCTTTAGGTGCGGTTGCCCACCTCCCGCATGGACTATGCATGAATTTATTCTTACCGTATGTACTTGAATACAACAAAGAAGTGAATGGCCAAAAGATAGGCGAGTTGTTGCTTCCTTTAGCAGGTGCAGACATCTATTCTCAAACCCCTGCAAACCAACGTGCTGACAAAGCAATTGCTACGATTTTGACGATGCGTGATCGTTTACATAGCTTGACCAAATTACCGCGTACGTTGCGGGAAACAGGTAAGATTACTGAAGCCCAACTGGATGAGGTTGCTGAAAAAGCATTGAATGATGGATCTATCATCTACAATCCGAAAGAAGCAAATCTCAAAGATCTTCGCGCTATTTTACAAAAAGCGTGGTAAGACCTCACTTAGCTAAATAAATATTTAGTAAATAAGCCTCGACTCACTTAGATTTACATCATGATCCATGTAAATTTAGGGTTCGAGGCTTTTTTATGGCAAATGAACCCATAATTCATCGAATTCTCAACCAAATTGGCAAAAAAATTGCTAAAAAATACAGAAAAGTGCTGACAATTTACGCCAAATTAGGATAGATTGGCGCACTTCGCTTTTTTTTCTGTAGGGGGGATCATTTTTGTCTCAAATGATCCTTAAACCATAGCTGATCCTTGATCAACGATAATGAGGATAACGCCGTTGACAAACATCTCTGGGACTCAATCAGCAGCTAAACTGCAAAAAACATTAGGTCTATGGCACGTCATAATTATTGGTTTGGCTTATGTTCAACCAATGACGTTATTTGATACTTTCGGTCTCGTATCCGAAGCAAGTAATCACCATGTTCCAACCTCTTATATCTTCGCCCTCGTTGCCATTTTGCTAACCTCAATTAGCTATGGGCATATGATCCGACGTTATCCTTCGTCAGGCTCCGCCTATACCTACGCACAAAAATCGATTCATCCGAATGTCGGTTTTATGGTCGGTTGGTCATCTTGGCTAGATTACCTACTCTCTCCTATGGTGAATATCATTCTTGCTGTCATTTATTTGACTGCATTATTTCCAGATATTAATCACTGGGTTTGGGTTGTAGTTCTCACCGCATTTATGACGGGTGTTAATTTACGTGGTGCAAGATTCGTTGCGAACTTTAACAGTTGGATTGTATTGGTACAGTTAATTGTTATCGGTACATTTACCTACTTGGTTTACAGTAAATTGCAGATGGGTGTAAACGCGGATGGTCCGATTACCGCAGAAACTCGTTATCAATTATGGACACTTGAGCCATTTTGGAATGAGCTCACATCTGTTGGTGCGCTGATTACAGGTGCAACTTTACTGTGCTTCTCATTTACGGGCTTTGACTCGTTGAGTTCACTTGCTGAAGAAACTAAAGATACCGAGAAAACGCTACCTAAAGCAATTTTCTTAACTGCTTTATTTGCAGGCGTAATCTTCATTATCAGCACGTATTTCATTCAGCTTTATTTCCCTGGTAACCCAAGCAGTTACTTTAAAGATATTGCTGAAACACAACCAGAAATCCTATTGCTCGTGGGTGGTTCACTGTTCCAATCATACGTACTTGCATTTGCAATTATTACTGTAATGGCTTCAGGTATTTCAGCGCATGCTGGTGTTTCACGTCTCATGTATGTGATGGGTCGCGATGGCATTATTAACAAAAAGATTTTCGGTCATATTAGTCCAAAAACATTTACACCATCTTATAACATCTTGATCGTTGGTCTTGTTGCTTTATCAGCAGGCTTTATGGATCTAGATATTGTGATTTCGATGATTAGTTTTGGTGCTTTAACCGCATTTACCTTTGTAAATTTATCGGTTATTTCTCGTTATGCACTTCGAGATGGCCGTACCAAGACATTTAAAGAAATCATCAATTATGTCGTTATTCCGTTGTGTGGTTTTATCAGTATCTTTGCCTTATGGCTAGAAATTGAGGAAACTGCATTGAAATACGGTTTATGGTGGGCAATGTTTGGGGTGCTATATCTAGGCTATAAAACTAAGGGCTTTAAATATACCGCTCCACAATACAATGAGTTTGATGACAAGCATTAACTTGCTTCCCAATTAACTCATTAAAAAAGGTGCAGTTTTCAACTGCACCTTTTTTTGTATTATGCAGAAGCCAAACGCTCCACAACATTTTTGACACGTTGTGCATAATGTTTAGCGGTTTCCAAATCTCCAGATGGAATTTCATCAGTACTCGCATCCGAAGGTGATTGCACCAATAAGCCAACCGATCCGCCTAGGTTGTTGACATCTTCCCTTTTGGCGGCTTTGGTATTGGCAGGAAGTAAGCCTAAGCTCACCCATATTCCACCATGCTGTGAAGCCAAAGTTTGTAGTTGAATGAGTGTCACTTGCTTATCACCATTTAAACTTGCGCTATTGGTAAAACCTGCAAAAACTTTGTCTTGCCAACCACGTGTAAACCAAATTTTTGATGATGCATCAGCAAATTTCTTAAATTGCCAAGGTGCAGCAGCCATATAAGTTGGTGTCCCAAAAACGATTCCTTGCGCATCACTTAAAGTTTGCCAGTCTTGTTCCGTAATTTCACCATTTTGATCAATCTCGATTAATGTTGCATCAATTGCTTGTGCAAAAGTTTCAGCCACAACTTTGGTATGGCCATAGCCTGAGTAATAAACCACTGCAATTTTTGTCATGAGTTCACCTAGTGTTTTTAAAAGTTCGATTTAATGATATATTTTAGAAACTAGGTGTCAATTAGTTACCAATAGGTAACTAGTGAACTGTGAATGAAAAGTTGAGGGTACCAAAGATGATTAAAGGCTTGAAATATAATATTTATCAACAGCATTGCCCTGCTCGATTATTTTTTGAAAAAATTGCAGATAAATGGGTTTTATTAATCATCAATGTTTTGGCTAAAGAGAGTCAGCACTTCAATTTACTTAAAAAGAACATCGAAGGGATTTCGCCAAAGGTTCTCTCACAAAAATTAAAAATGCTTGAGCGAGATGGCTTTATTGAAAGGCAAGTACAAGACACCTCACCAATTCGTGTGGAATATTCTTTGACGGCTTTAGGTTTAGAAGTTGCAGAAATGGCATTTCAGTTGAAAGATTGGGCTGAGAGTAATATCGAACAAATCATTTCTGCTCAACAACGTTTTGATGCTATACAAGAAAAAATAGAATAATCCGATGAGGTTCGTATGCACCCACAACCTTTAATTGCTGTTACAGATGTCGAGAAAACCAGTCAGTGGTATCAAACTGTGCTTGGCCTGCAAAGCGGACATGGCGGCAAAGAATATGAACAGTTGCTATTTGAGCAAACCATGGTGTTGCAATTACATCAATGGCAAGCGCATGACCACTCATATATTGGAGAGCCTAAATATGTGATTGGCAATGGTGTTCTGTTATGGTTTGAAAGCAAGCAATTTGATGAAATTGTCAAAAGCTTGCAAGCCCACCACGTTGAAATATTGGAAGGTCCAAAATACAACCCGAATGCACACCATCGCGAAATTTGATTTAAAGACCTAAATGGTTATACTCTCGTTGTTGCTAGTCCATATGGTGATATATAAAAGTCCAATACAATCAGAGCTGTTTGAACCCTTGTTGTCTCCACGCCTCGTACACAATAACTGCAGTTGCGTTAGATAGATTTAAGCTTCTAGAGTTTTCAGCCATGGGCAGGCGAATCCACTGATCTTGAGGGAACATCAAACGGACTTGTTCAGGTAGGCCTCGAGTTTCTGGCCCCATTAACAATGCAACAGGACGATTTAGATCAACTGTATGCGGTGTTGCAGTTCCTTTTGTTGTCAGTGGAAAAACATGTTCCACACCTTTAGCTTTTAGATCAGCAAGGCATAATTCTATATTATCCCAAATTTGCATTCTCGCCCATTCGTGATAGTCCAAACCTGCACGTTTCAACTTTTTATCATCTAGCTCAAAACCCAAAGGTTTGACCAAATGTAGTTGTGCACCAGTATTGGCACATAGACGAATGATATTACCTGTATTCGCAGGAATCTCAGGCTCGTATAGAACGACATGAATCACTTAATTACTCACTTATACATATATTAGCTAGCTTGGCACAGAACCCTAATTTAGTCGGGAATATAGTCATGAGTGTCCCTCAGGCACATATCCTTCTTGCGGAGTTTTCACTCCTCAGGGCAGCGATAGTCAATCGCTGCATCCCCTCACTCATGCCATTTTAACTGTTCACGTAGACTCACCACTTCACCAATAATGGTTAAAGTCGGTGCTACGATTTGATGCTCTGATACTTTGGTTGCAATATCCGCCAAAGTACCGACCACCACTTTTTGTTCAGGAGTAGTTCCTTTAGAAATGAGCGCTACAGGCATAGTTGGGCGCTGACCATATGCAATCAGTTGCTCACAAATTCGCTCTAATCCAACTAAACCCATATACAGTACCAAAGTTTGGTTTTCATAGACCAGTTCGTTCCAAGGTAACTCTGGTGAACCTTCTTTTAAATGCCCTGTCAAGAAACGTACACTTTGTGCATAATCACGATGTGTTAGTGGGATACCCGCATATGCAGAACAACCTGAAGCAGCGGTAATTCCCGGCACCACTTGAAAGGTCACATTGGCTTCTACCAATTCTTGAATTTCTTCACCACCACGCCCAAAGATAAAAGGATCTCCCCCTTTTAAACGGCAAACACGTTTACCTTTTTGCGCATACTCCACCAATAAAGCATTGATACCATCTTGCGGCACAGAATGATTGGAACGTGCTTTACCCACGTAGATCTTTTCTGCATCACGGCGGCATAATTCCAAAATGGGTGCAGATACCAAACGATCATAGATCACGACATCTGCCTGCTGCATGAGACGCAATGCTTTTAACGTTAAAAGTTCTGGATCACCCGGCCCTGCACCCACTAAATAAACTTCACCTTTGGGTGCAATCCATTCACTAAGTGCCTGCTGAATCAGATCGTTGGCAACATCAATATTGTCATTGAATACCTGCTCTTTAAGTGGGCTGGCATACAAATTTTCCCAAAAGATACGACGCTCATCTGGATTTGTGATTTTTTCTTTGACTTGCTTACGCCATTTTCCTGAAAACTCAGCAAGTCTCCCCATGCCATGCGGCACAATCGTTTCAATTTGAGTACGAAGCTGTCTAGATAAAACAGGTGATGCACCATTAGATGCAACTGAAATCACCAAAGGCGAACGATCAATAATTGCAGGAACCATAAAACGACAATGTGGAATATCATCAACACTGTTGACCAGCAGATTACGCTGTTCACATTGCTCAAATACCGTTTTATTGACCAGAGGTTGGTCGGTCGCTGCAATAACCAGGCGATAAGGAGTTGCAAGAATATCTTCTGAGAAAGGTTTGTAAATACACTGCCCTGCTGACTTTTCAACCAGAGCAGTTAATTCAGGCTCGATCTCAGGCGCAATCACATCAACAATTGCACCCGCTTTGACCAACAAGTTTGCTTTGCGATAAGCAATATGCCCACCACCGACAATCAGACATCGTTGCTGCTGCAACTTTAAAGAGATTGGGAAAATTTCCACATCATGCCTCTATATTTTCAATCTGATTGAGATAAAGCAAAAACTGTGCACAAATTCGATGCAAAGCTTAATCGATATAAGTTACACCGCCCATATATGGACGTAAAACTTCAGGAATCTCGATTGAACCATCTGCACGTTGGTAGTTTTCCATCACTGCAAGTAAGGTACGCCCCACTGCGAGTCCAGAACCATTTAAAGTGTGCACCAATTCGATCTTCTTCTGATCGACACGGTAACGTGCTTTCATACGGCGAGCTTGGAAATCCCCCATATTTGAGCAACTTGAAATCTCACGATACGTATTTTGGCTAGGTACCCAAACTTCGAGGTCATATGTTTTAACTGCACCAAAGCCCATGTCACCACCACAGAGCAAAATCTTACGATACGGCAAACCCAATGCCTGTAAAATGCCCTCTGCATGTGCAGTTAAGTCTTCAAGCGCCTGCATTGAGTGCTCTGGTTTTACGATTTGCACCATTTCGACCTTGTCGAATTGGTGTTGGCGAATCAGACCACGGGTATCACGACCATAAGAACCTGCTTCACTACGGAAACATGGAGTATGTGCTGCGTATTTAAGTGGCAAGCGATCTGCGTCAATAATTTCATCACGCACAAAGTTGGTGATCGGCACTTCTGCTGTTGGAATCAAATAATATTCTTTTTCGCCTTGAAGCTTGAATAGATCTTCTTCAAATTTTGGTAATTGACCTGTACCACGTAAGGTATCCGCATTCACCAAATACGGAACATAAGCTTCGGTATAACCATTTTTAAGCGTATGTGTATCCAACATGAATTGGGTTAATGCCCGTTGTAAACGTGCTAAAGGACCTTTCAATACACTGAAACGTGAACCTGTAAGTTTAGTCGCAGTTTCAAACTCAAGACCACCCATCCATTCGCCAAGATCAGTATGATCTTTGATTTCAAAATCGAACTGACGTGGTGTGCCCCATTTTAAGATTTCAAGATTATCGCTTTCATCTTTACCAAATGGAACAGACTCATCTGGTAGGTTTGGAATCGCAAGAGACTTCTGCTCAAGTTCAGTTTGCAATTCAGCCAAAGCGACTTCAGCCGCTTTGATTTCATCACCAATCGCAGCCATACGCGCCATAATTTCTGACGCATCTCCACCCGACTTTTTGATTTGACCAACTTGCTTTGCACCTGCGTTACGTTCAGCTTGTAAATTTTCTGCTTTAGATTGCAAATCTTTACGGCGAGCTTCTAAATCAGCCCATTCTTGTACATTGAGCTGAATACCACGTTTTGCCAAAGCAGCATTTACCACTTCGATATTATTTCTAAGTAATTTTGGGTCGATCATAATCAATCATGAATAGAGAAAAAACTGGCTATAGTGTAAGGCTTTAACCTGAAAAAATACAGCATCTACCTCGTAATTGCAGATGCTGTATCTAGATTAAGATTAATTAGGGACTTTCGGTAGGCTTGGCAAGTATTCTGCCTTGATAAACTCTTTTGCTGCATAATAAGGTAAGATCAACTCACTCATACCTTCAGCATAAGATGCAAGCTCATAAAGTGGATAAACGAATACGATTCCATTGACCCCATAATAATAATTATCGCTGACTTGTAGTTGATCTTTCTTGATATTGTGCTCATCTAACCAATTTTGATTTGCAGCGTACAACTCGTCCCGCAGTTTTTGATCCATACCATCTTTAACCAAATCCTGTACACGAATATGTTTTTTATCGCTTAAATCAAAATTAACAAATTCTTGATGATACATCCCATGTGCAGCACCCGCGGGATAGGTATAGCTCTGAATCGCAAAAGTCGCCAAATTGTAATTTTGCCCAACAAAGCGAACATAAGTACTGCTTTCACTGAGTGCAGGCTCTCCCTCAGGAACTTTTACTTGTTGATCATTCAAATTTGCAAACGCATTTGGTTCTGCTTTTTTCATACGCGCTACAAAATAATCATCAATCCATTGCAGATTGGTTTTTACCGTTTGCAGATCATAGTTGGTACAACCATCCTCTAAACAGACTTTCTGTTTAGGTAACTCAACTGCCACAACTTGAGCCTGAACCAATGGGATATTGGTTTTCTCAACTTTAGGTGTCGTATCTGATTTTGGTTGGCAACCTGCTAATGCGAAAATGGTCAGTATAGGAATCAATGGAATTAATATTGATGATTTTGAGCTGTTCATTGTCATGCAAGTCTCTAATGTTTTTCTTCACTATACAAAGCCTTGCTCACAGATGAAATTAAAAAATGTATCTGACAAAAAGCCGCAATATCTGCGGCTTTTTTGAGATAACATCTATAGAAATATTATTGATCAATAATATCAGTGCCTTTTGGCGGCTCAAAATTAAATACAGAAGCAGGAATTGCTTGATTGACCTTCACATTACTGAAACGCACATAAGTGGTTTGACCCAATGAGTCTTGTAAAATCATCAAATTCGGTGCTCTATTCGCGCCAAAGCTGATTGTTAAACTTTGGAACGTGCTGTCATCCTGTTTTGGATACAAGGTATAATACAATTTCGTGCGATCGGGTTGTGTCACACGATAAGACTGCATGATTTGATTGGTATTTCCCGACAACAATAATGCAGGGGTATTTGCCACCTGATCATCTAGGTTTTGACGAATTGCCTGTTGTAGATCAGGATCATAAATCCACACTGTTTTCCCAGATGTGACAATCGTTTGTTTTGCTGGGCTAGTAATTTCCCAATAGAATTTACCTGGGCGTTCAACCTTCATCACACCTTTAAAAGTTTGATTCATGTGCTGAGCAGTAAGCCCGCGTTTTGGTGCAGCCTTATTGTTGCTTACTTTCGTTGTTTGTTCAAAGTCTGCAGTGAAGCGTTGCAAGCTTGATAATTGTTGAACCAAACTCGTCGTTGCCTGTTGAGCTGATGCCGCCACCGGTGCAGCAGACACCTGAATACTAACAACAGGCGCAAGTGTAATTGCACTTAAAGTTGTCGCGTAAGCTATTTTTTTCATAAAATTCATAAAATGAACCTTCTATCAGAGTTCTACTGTTATGACGACATCTTACTGTTTTTAATCACTAAAAAAATGAAGAAAAGCAGCGGTTTTGTGTAGTTCGTGTCGCAAAGTTCAGCATTATGTATGAAGTTACAGCCTTTATGTAGAAATTGTAATAAATAAAAATTCTATTCCTCGACCACAATTTATGAGTTTGATGCTATGACATTTTGGATAGAAATTATTGATAAAGAATGTACTAGACCATAGCTTACAGTTTGATAATCTAAGTCCAATGACACAAAAAGCCCGAACCATGAAAAGTCTTGCGTTTATTCATCGTAACGATACTCGTTTTGCTATTGGTGATTTTTATCCTGCCTTATCAGTATTTTCATATCATGAACTTGGAAATACTACTTCACCCTTTTTATTACTCGACCACCTTGGTCCTGGGCAATTAGAACCACAAAGCAATAAAAAAGGTGTCAATGAACATCCACATCGAGGTTTTGAAACCGTCACCTTTGTTTTTGCAGGAGAATTAGCGCATAAGGACTCTACAGGTCAAGGTGGCATTATTCAACCAGGCGATGTGCAATGGATGACCGCCGCTGCAGGTATTCAACATATCGAACAATTTAGCCCTGAGTTTCGTCAACAAGGCGGAAAGTTTGAAATGGTACAACTGTGGGTGAATCTGCCCGCTAAAGACAAAATGTCAGCGCCACGGTATCAAAGCCTATCCAATAGTGAAATTCCTAAATGCATACTTGATCATCAAGCAGGTTATATTCGTGTAGTCGCTGGTCAATATCGAACTACGCAAGGCATCGCCAAAACCTTTACCCCAATGAATATTTTTGACATTCATTTAAAAAAGAACCAGCAAATTACCCTCCCCGCAGAAGAAGGAACCACAACATTAATCTACTTGCGTAAAGGCAAAGCCATGTTTGCAGCGGATGAAGATCATCTTGAAGAACAAGCTCTAGCCGTGATGTCGAGTTTAGGTAGCGATGTTGAAATAACAGCGATTGAGGATTGTGATTTGTTATTTTTATCCGCCCAACCTTTAAATGAACCGATCAATGGACATGGCCCCTTTGTAATGAATAGTTATGATGAAATTCTTGAAGCCTATGATGATATTAAAACTGGAAAATTCGGCCACTATTCAAACTAAAAATCTTTTAAAATATATCCATAAAAAAACCCGCTTAACGCGGGCTTTTTTTGAACCATAAAAGCTTAAGCTTCAACAGTTACGTAGCGACGGCCAAATTGACCTTTCACTTCAAATTTTACTACGCCGTCAGCAGTAGCAAATAAAGTATGGTCACGGCCCATACCAACATTTGCACCAGCGTGGAACTCAGTACCACGTTGACGAACGATGATGTTACCAGCAGTTACAGTTTGACCACCGTAAACTTTAACACCTAACATCTTAGGATTCGAATCACGACCGTTTTTCGTCGATCCACCGGCTTTTTTAGTTGCCATGTCTATTTACTCCTCGTGTTAGCCTGCGATACCAGTAATTTTCAACTCGGTAAACCATTGACGGTGACCTTGTTGTTTACGGTAATGTTTACGACGACGCATTTTGATGATGCGGATTTTGTCGTGACGACCATGGCCAACTACTTCTGCAGTTACTTTTGCGCCAGCTACAACTGGAGCACCGATTTGAATGCTATCACCGTTTACAAGCATTAATACGTCATCAAACGTAATAGTTGCACCAGTTTCAGCTTTCAACAATTCAACTTTAAGGGTTTCACCCTCAACAACACGGTGCTGTTTACCACCGCTTTGGATTACTGCGTACATAATGTACTCCAACATGCCCGTGTCGTCGTGTCGATAAAGGGATATACCGAACTTAAAACGAACGCCACTGGGGTTATACAAGGGGACAAATTTTAAGTGAAAATTGATCAAACAACAAGTGATTTTGCATAAATGCATAGATCCGTATGCATTATTTTATTTTCCCAATAAAATCAAATAGATTAACCATACATTGTTTTGATTGATTCTTTTTGTGATTTGCAATACATTTTTAACCAACCCATTTGGCAATAACAAACTGTGTTTTAACAAAATCTAGAAACCGTCTTTTTCTCGGTCAGGAAGTCAATTTTTCTGCCTAAAATAAGACCAAAAAACACCTTACCCTGTTCTAAACGGCAAATAACCATATGTGTATCAATGTTTAGCAACAGATTAGTTGATACACTTAACGCACTCACTCATCTATACGAGGTTCTTCTTCATATGGTCATCGATTTCAAGCAAGACATTCTCTCCCCTGTTGCGACAGATTTTGCTGCGATGGATCACCTCATCAATGAAGGAATCAGTTCTAAAGTCGGCTTAGTAATGTCCGTGAGCAAGCATGTGGTTGAAGCTGGCGGCAAACGTATGCGCCCGATTATGTGTCTACTTGCTGCACGTGCATGTGGATTAACCAATATGCAGCAAGCTCAACACTTAGCCGCTGTCATTGAAATGTTGCATACCGCGACACTGGTGCATGATGATGTCGTCGATGAATCCAATTTACGACGAGGCCGCCCGACAGCCAATGCGACGTGGAATAATCAAACTGCGGTTTTGGTCGGTGATTTTTTGATTGCACGTGCATTTGACCTACTGGTCGATTTAAACAACATGACACTATTAAAAGATTTCTCAACGGGGACATGTGAGATTGCTGAAGGTGAAGTTTTACAACTCCAATCTCAACATCAACCAGACACCACAGAAGAAATCTATTTAAATATTATCCATGGTAAAACTTCACGTTTGTTTGAGCTTGCGACCGAAGGTGCAGCAATATTGGCAGGTACTGAAGAATATCGTGAACCGTTACGTCGCTTCGCTGGGCATTTTGGCAATGCATTCCAAATCATTGATGATATTTTAGATTACACCTCGGATGCAGAAACATTAGGTAAAAATATTGGTGATGATTTGATGGAAGGTAAACCAACTTTACCTTTAATTTCTGCACTGGCGCACTCAACAGGTGAAGATCATGCGATTATCCGTCGCAGTATCGCAACTGGTGGTATCGAACATCTGGATAAAGTGATTGAAATCGTTCATCACTCAGGTGGTTTGGATTATTGCCAAAAGCGTGCTCAACAAGAAACTGACGCGGCTTTAGAGGCACTGAAAGCACTGCCTGACAATGAATATCGTCAAGCACTGATGAATTTAACCTTGATGGCTTTACATCGACTACAATAATGTCTGACTGCTTATGCATTTAAATTTATCTGATTTATTTTTAAAAATGCAGGAACAGCTTGAGCACCCTCAAACTGTTCTTGATGAAAATCTCCTCATTGAATTGGTTAATCGCTTACGACCGAAAAACCCAAATGATGCAGATGAAGTAAAACAAAGAATTCATCATCTCATCAAAACATTGTTACTGACACCTACATCTGCCAATTTACTTCAGCATTTTTTGTTGAAGCTGATGAGCCAATATAAGCAAATTAGCTTATATGCAGATAGTGGAATCCTCTCTCTTGATGGTTTTTGGAATCAGCTTGGACAACGTTTAGGTGCGCACTTTCTTCCATTAGTTGAAGATGGGCAACAACTCACAACGCTTGTAGGCAAGGTCTTTCATCAAGAAACAGACAGTGAATGGCTAGATCTCATCGACAAACAAGATTGGTCTACATTGTTTAATTTGATTTGTGAAAGCTCAAATAGTAGTGCTGAAAAACAAGTTTCAAGCAATGAGTTGATCAAAGCCATTACGGTTTTATCCTATCGAATCAGTGGTATTGGGTTATATCCTGAGTTTATTAATGCTCAACCCGATATTACCGAATACGAATCACCATTCTTGGTACAAAACCGAGAAATAGTTGATTTTATAGAAAAATATAAAAAACAAGTTGATCAGCAAGATGCTGTTGCAGTTCTCCCACCGCTGGATGCATCACAAGCTTTCGTGATGCTTGATCAGTGTCGTGATGTGGTGATGAAAATTCGTCGTGCTACGAAGCGGATTGGTGTCAGTATTAGTTTGACTTATTTATTGTCATTATTAGAACAAGCCTTAGATCGTATTGAATTATTACTCAGCCTATTAGCAAGTAAAGACGAAGTAAAATATCTTGCTCTGGGTGAATTAATAACAGATCTAACTAAAGCGCATTACGATAGTCGAAGCGTTCGTCATCTCCTATCCTCTACCAGTGAATTAATCGCCTTACAGGTAACAGAAAACGCGAGTAAAACCGGCGAACATTACGTAAGTACCGACAAAGCTGGCTTCTTTGGCATGTACAAAGCAGCAGCTGGTGCAGGTGCCATTATTGCCACCATGGCAACCTTAAAAATTCTGACTGCACGTTTGGTGTTAGCACCGTTTACCCATGCTTTTTTATATAGCATGAACTATTCACTCGGTTTCATGTTGATCCATGTGTTGCATTTTACTGTTGCAACCAAACAACCCGCCATGACTGCGGCTGCGCTAGCGTCTACTGTACAACAGCAAAAAGGTAGCCGAACCGCTCAAATTGCAGAGTTAGCTGCGCTAATTATTAATATCATTCGAACACAGTTTATTGCCATTTTAGGTAATATTTCGATTGCGATTCCTGTCGCCGCGCTGATCACATTTTCATGGCAGTTTTATTTGGATGAGCCACTATTAAATCATGCTAAATCAGCAGCGCTATTACATAGTCTCAATCCATTCACCTCGCTTGCTGTACCACATGCTGCAATCGCAGGTGTATGCTTGTTCCTTTCAGGTTTAATTGCTGGTTACTTTGATAATTTAGCTGTCTATCGAAAAGTTGGTCCTCGACTCAAACAACATCGTCGCTTGAAACGCTGGATGGGACAAGAACGTTTAGACAAATTTGCCAACTATATTGAAACCAATTTAGGTGCTTTAGGTGGTAACTTTCTCTTCGGTATCATGCTTGGGAGCATGGGAACCATTGGTTTTATCCTAGGATTACCTTTAGATATTCGTCATATTGCCTTCGCATCAGCAAACTTTATTCAAGGTTTGATGACCATTGGTTCTCCTGACATTGCATTGATTATTGTGTCATTCCTAGGCGTGTTATTGATCGGTTTAACCAACTTATTCGTCAGTTTTACTTTAACGATTATTGTGGCTTTACGTGCACGTCGAGTCCGTTTTTCACAATGGAAACCACTGGCACATTTGGTGATGACTCATTTCCTTACAAGACCAAGTGACTTCTTTTGGCCACCTAAACAACCCGTTGAAGTACAGGAAAAAACGACCACCGAGAAAAAATGAGATATCAATCAAATTTTGTTATGTTTTTTTACTAAACCTTAAAAAAACTTGAAAATGAAATTATCATAAAATTTCAATGCTTGACCAAAAGTGTACTCTTGAGTACACTTCAAAACACTCTACAACCCTTAAAATGGTTAAGCAAAAAAACTGAGGTTCGCATGCCGTACCTACTACTTTGTATTGGTTGCATTTTTTTAGTTTTAGGTGTGATTGGGCTGATTCACCCCTCTACATCAAACTTAGATCTTTTGAGTGTTCAAATGCTATTTGAACACCGTTTTTCCGTGCTTGATCATGTGGCGATCCTACTTTCTCAATTGGGCGGAATGCCCTTTTTAATCGTTTTAATTACATTTTTGTGCATATATCAAACTTGGATGAAAAATTATAAAAGTTTAGTTTTTATCGCATTGAGTGTAATCGGAAGTATTGCTATTGGTTGGCTCCTAAAATGGGGGATTGATCGACCTAGACCTTTAGAGTTTTATCATTTGGTCCAAAGCTATGGCGCCTCATTCCCAAGCGGTCATAGCCTTTACGCGGCAACCCTAGCGAGCTTAGCGTTGTTATTGTGTCAACAACATCGATATCGCCTATTTGTCATTTTAATCGCAACGTTATGGATTATGGTGATGGGTATATCAAGAGTCTACTTAGGAGTGCATTACCCAACAGATGTGCTCTCAGGCTGGGGAATTGGATTAATTTGGACTTCGTTGCTTTGGTTATGGCTGTACCAAAGCAACTTCAACAACAATTTGTTTTTTAGATCAAAATCTAAATTGAGGTGGAACAATGATGTCGGCTAAGCTTTGGGCTCCTGCCCTAACTGCTTGCGCATTAGCAACAAGCATCGCGCTTGTTGGTTGTAGCAAAGATACAAATGATGCACAGCAAGCTGCTGCTGCACAACAAATGCCACCTGCTGAGGTTGGTGTAATTGTAGCTCAACCGCAAAGTATTGAACAAAACGTTGAACTTTCAGGTCGAACATCTGCTTATCAAATTTCAGAAGTTCGCCCACAAACCAGTGGTGTGATCTTAAAACGCTTGTTTACCGAAGGCAGTTATGTCTCTGAAGGTCAAGCGCTTTATGAGCTTGACTCACGTGCAAATCGCGCAGCTTTAGACAATGCCAAAGCTGCACTTTTGCAACAACAAGCAAACCTAAGCTCATTACGTACCAAATTAAATCGTTATCAACAACTTGTTTCTAGCAACGCAGTCTCTAAACAAGAATATGATGACTTACTTGGTCAAGTACGTGTTTCCGAAGCGCAAGTTGCTGCTGCTCAAGCACAAGTGAAAAATGCAGAAGTTGATTTTGGTTATTCAACCATCCGCTCACCGATTTCTGGACAATCTGGTCGTTCATCCGTAACGGCTGGTGCGTTGGTGACTGCCAATCAAACTGCACCATTGGTCACGATTCAACAACTTGATCCAATCTACGTTGATATTAATCAATCCAGTGCGGAACTTTTGCGCTTACGTCAACAATTGAGCAAAGGCAGTTTAAGCAACAGCAATAACACCAAGGTAAAGTTAAAACTTGAAGATGGTTCAACCTATCCGATTGAAGGTCAATTAACCTTCTCAGATGCGTCTGTAAACCAAGATACAGGTACAGTTACTTTACGTGCAGTGTTCTCAAACCCAAATCATTTGCTGCTTCCGGGTATGTATACAACAGCACAAATCGTGCAAGGTCTTGTACCTAACGCTTATCTAATTCCTCAAGCGGCTGTAGCGCGCTTACCAACAGGACAAGCAACAGTCATGATCGTCAATGACAAAGGCGCTGTTGAAACTCGCCCTATTGATACAGCAGGTGTTCAAGGTCAAAACTGGATTGTTACCAATGGTCTTAAGGCTGGTGACAAGGTAATTGTTGAAGGCGCTGCTAAAGTCAAAGATGGCCAAGAAGTTTCAGCAAAACCTTATCAGGCCCAACCAGCAAATGAAAAGAATGCTGCGCAACCTGCTCAAGCAGAGCAAAAAGCAACTGTAAAAGCATAAGGGGCACATTGAATGGCTCAATTTTTTATCCATCGCCCCATATTTGCGTGGGTGATCGCATTAGTCATCATGTTGGCAGGGATATTAACCTTGTCAAAGATGCCTATTGCCCAGTATCCAACGATTGCTCCGCCAACCGTTACGATTTCTGCAACTTATCCGGGTGCATCAGCTGAAACTGTTGAAAACACCGTAACCCAGATCATTGAACAACAGATGAATGGTCTAGATGGTTTACGTTATATTTCATCAAACAGTTCTGGTAATGGTCAAGCATCGATCGAGCTTAACTTTGAGCAAGGTATCGATCCTGATATTGCACAAGTTCAAGTACAAAATAAATTGCAATCCGCAACAGCGCTTTTGCCTGAAGATGTACAACGTCAAGGTGTAACTGTTACTAAATCTGGTGCAAGTTTCTTACAAGTTCTTGCATTTTATTCACCAGATAACAGCATGTCTGACTCTGACATTAAAGACTATGTAAACTCATCAATCAAAGAACCGATTAGTCGTGTTGCTGGTGTTGGTGAAGTCCAAGTCTTTGGTGGTTCTTATGCGATGCGTATTTGGCTTGATCCAGCAAAACTGACCAACTATCAACTTACACCAAGTGATGTTGCTCGTGCATTACAAGCTCAAAACTCTCAAGTTGCTGTTGGTCAGCTCGGTGGTGCACCTGCGGTAAAAGATCAAGTGATCAATGCTACGGTGAATGCGCAAAGCTTATTGCAAACGCCTGAACAGTTTAAAAATATCTTCTTAAAAAACACAGCTTCTGGTGCTGAAGTTCGCTTAAAGGACGTTGCTCGAGTAGAGCTGGGTTCAGATACTTATGCATTTAACTCTATGTTTAATGGTAAACCTGCTGGTGGTCTTGCGATCAAGATGGCAACAGGTTCCAATGCACTTGATACCGCTGCTGCTGTTGAAGAGCGTTTAACTGAATTACGTAAGAATTACCCAGCAGGTCTTGAAGACAAACTGGCATATGACACCACACCATTTATCAAGCTCTCAATCGAAAGTGTTGTACACACACTGATTGAAGCGGTGATTTTGGTATTCATCGTGATGTTCCTGTTCTTACAGAACTGGCGTGCGACAATTATTCCAACGTTGGCGATCCCTGTGGTTGTACTCGGTACATTTGCAGTGATTAACATTTTTGGATTCTCGATCAATACTTTAACCATGTTTGCAATGGTGCTGGCGATTGGTCTACTGGTCGATGACGCGATTGTTGTGGTTGAGAACGTCGAACGTGTAATGACTGAAGAGCATACTGATCCTGTCACATCAACTGAAAAATCCATGAAACAAATCTCTGGTGCACTAATTGGTATCACCAGTGTATTAAGTGCGGTATTCGTACCGATGGCATTTTTTAGTGGTACGACTGGGGTAATTTATCGTCAGTTCTCGATCACGCTCGTTACGGCAATGGTTCTATCATTGATCGTTGCGCTCACCTTTACCCCTGCTCTTTGTGCAACATTGTTAAAACAGCATGATCCAAATAAAGCACCGAGTAACAGTATTTTTGCTCGCTTCTTTAGATGGTTTAACCATAGCTTTGACCGCGTATCGCATGGCTATCAGAACGGCGTAAGTCGTATGTTAAAAGCCAAAATCTTTTCAGGTGTGCTCTATGCCGTTGTGATTGGTTTATTGGTGTTCATGTTCCAAAAACTCCCTTCTTCATTCCTACCAGAAGAAGATCAGGGTGTTGTCATGACATTAGTACAACTACCGCCAAATGCAACGCTTGATCGTACCGATAAAGTTATTGATACCATGACCAACTTCTTTATGAAGGAAGAAGATACTGTTGAATCAATCTTTACTGTATCAGGCTTCTCATTTACAGGGATTGGTCAAAATGCAGGTATCGGCTTTATTAAGCTAAAAGACTGGAAGGATCGTACCACTGCGGAAACGCAAATTGGCGCATTGATTCAACGTGGTATGGCACTCAATATGATCGTCAAAGACGCATCATACATCATGCCATTACAGCTTCCAGCAATGCCTGAATTGGGTGTCACTGCTGGTTTCAACCTACAGTTGAAAGACTCAGCGGGTCAAGGTCACGAAAAACTGATTGCTGCACGTAATACAATTTTAGGTTTAGCATCTCAAGACAAACGACTGGTTGGCGTGCGTCCAAATGGTCAAGAAGATACACCGCAATATCAAATTATGATCGACCAAGCACAAGC
Source organism: Acinetobacter haemolyticus (assembly GCF_003323815.1). Taxonomy (NCBI): domain Bacteria; kingdom Pseudomonadati; phylum Pseudomonadota; class Gammaproteobacteria; order Moraxellales; family Moraxellaceae; genus Acinetobacter; species Acinetobacter haemolyticus. The sequence goes on along the minus strand of NZ_CP030880.1, from coordinate 782,405 downwards.
GGGTGCAATGGGTGTTAGCATTGCTGACATCAACAGCACCATGAGCATGGCGTGGGGTGGTTCATATATTAATGACTTTATCGATCGTGGTCGTGTGAAGAAAGTTTATGTTCAAGGTGAAGCGGATAGCCGTATGATGCCTGAAGACTTAAACAAGTGGTATGTGCGTAACAATGTAGGTGAAATGGTTCCGTTCTCTGCGTTTGCAACAGGTAAATGGACCTATGGTTCTCCTCGTCTTGAACGTTATAACGGCGTGTCATCGGTGAACATTCAAGGTACACCAGCACCAGGAACAAGCTCTGGTGACTCGATGAAAGCCATGGAAGAAATTATTGCGAAACTTCCATCAATGGGCTTACAAGGTTTCGATTATGAATGGACAGGCTTATCTCTCGAAGAACGTGAGTCTGGTGCTCAAGCGCCATTCCTTTATGCGCTTTCTTTATTGATCGTATTCTTATGCTTAGCAGCATTATATGAAAGCTGGTCTATCCCGTTCTCTGTCTTACTTGTGGTTCCACTTGGTATTATCGGTGCGATTCTCTTAACTTACTTTGGTATGGTACTGAAGGATGATCCAAATCTTTCAAATAACATCTACTTCCAAGTGGCAATCATTGCTGTAATTGGTCTATCGGCTAAGAATGCGATCTTGATTGTAGAGTTTGCAAAAGACTTGCAAGAACAAGGTGAAGAGTTACTAGAAGCAACATTGCACGCAGCAAAAATGCGTCTACGTCCAATTATCATGACCACACTTGCCTTCGGCTTTGGTGTACTGCCACTTGCATTATCTTCTGGTGCAGGTGCTGGTAGTCAGCATTCAGTAGGTTACGGTGTATTGGGTGGTGTACTCTCTTCAACACTTCTAGGTATTTTCTTCATCCCTGTATTCTTCGTGTGGATTCGTAGTATCTTTAAGTACAAACCAAAAACTATAAACATTCAGGAGCATAAATCGTGATGCAAACAGTATGGTCTATTTCAGGTCGTAGCATTGCGGTATCTGCACTTGCGCTTGCTTTGACTGCATGTCAAAGCATGCGCGGCCCAGAACCGGTCGTGAAAACCGATATTCCAGAAAGCTATGCATATAACAGCGCTTCTGGTCCTTCTATCGCAGAACAAGGTTATAAACAGTTCTTTTCCGATCCTCGTTTAATCGAAGTGATTGATTTAGCATTGACCAATAACCGTGATCTGCGTACTGCAGCGCTCAATATTGAACGTGCTCAACAACAGTATCGAATTACTGAAAACAATCAGCTTCCAACGATTGGTGCGAGTGGCAGTGCGATTCGTCAGGTTACACCTACACGTGATCCAAACAACCCATATTCAACTTATCAAGTAGGTTTGGGTGTCACTGCTTATGAGCTTGATTTTTGGGGTCGCGTGCGCAGCCTAAAAGATGCAGCTTTAGATAATTATCTAGCCACTCAAAGTGCACGTGATTCGACGCAAATCAGTTTGATTAGTCAAGTCACTCAAGCTTGGTTAAATTATTCATTTGCAACAGCGAACTTAAAACTTGCTGAGCAAACCTTTAAAGCGCAACAAGAGTCTTATAATCTGAACAAACGACGCTTTGATGTTGGTATCGACAGTGAAGTTCCGTTACGTCAGGCTCAGATCTCAGTTGAAACAGCACGCAATGACGTTGCAAATTACAAGACACAAATTGCACAAGCAGCAAACTTACTGAATCTTCTAGTAGGTCAACCTGTACCGCAAAACTTGTTGCCTGTGCAACCTGTTAAACGTGTTACTCAGCAGAATGTATTTGCTACTGGTTTGCCAAGTGACTTACTGAACAACCGTCCAGATGTCAAAGCAGCCGAATATCAATTAAGTGCTGCCGGCGCCAATATTGGTGCGGCAAAAGCACAGTTGTTCCCAAGCATTAGCTTGACAGGTACTGCTGGCTACGCCTCAACTGATTTAAGTGATTTATTTAAGTCTGCAAATAGCATGTGGTCAATCGGGCCAAGCCTTGATATGCCAATTTTTGACTGGGGTACACGTCGTGCCAATGTCAAAATCTCTGAAACTGATCAGAAAATTGCATTGTCTAACTATGAAAAGTCTGTGCAATCTGCTTTCCGTGAAGTGAACGATGCCCTTGCAACACGCGCTAACATTGGTGAACGTCTTGCAGCACAACAACGTTTGGTTGAAGCCACCAATACAACTTATAAACTTTCAAATGCACGATTCCGTGCTGGGATTGATAGTTATTTGACTGTACTGGATGCGCAACGATCAGCATACGCAGCAGAACAAGGTTTATTGTTATTGCAACAAGCTGAACAGAACAATCAAATTGAACTGTACAAAACACTGGGCGGTGGTTTAAAAGCATCAACCAATGAAACAGTCACACTTCAACCTTCAAGTTCTGAAAAGTACTACAACAAGTAGCAAATAGCCTTTCGGTTATTTTCTAAAAAAGCTCACTGCAAATCAGTGAGCTTTTTTTATTGCAAGTTGAGTCAATATTTCTTATCTTCAAAAAGAATTTTTAATGGTCAAAAAAATAATGTTATTGAGCAATTTAGAATCTGTACCCGGTCATACGATCTTACGCCAACTCGACGTCGTTTATGGCAGCACAGTACGCAGTAAACATGTCGGACGCGATTTTCTCGCGGGCTTAAAAAACATTGTTGGTGGCGAATTAACTGCGTATACCGAACTGTTAGAAGAATCTCGCCAAGAAGCCATGCAACGCATGATCGATAAAGCACAAAGTCTAGGTGCAAATGCAGTCGTTGGTATTCGTTTCTCAACATCGAGTATTACACAAGGTGCATCTGAGTTATTTGTCTACGGCACCGCTGTCGTGGTGCAACCGATCGCACCCAAACTCCCAGATCCATTTAGTTCATAGGAATACCAAATGGATGGCTTAATTTTTCAGATTGTCATTTTTCTCATTTTATTCTCTGTAGGCTGGGGATTTGGTCGTTATAACGAACAAAAACACTTAAGAGAACTGGACGAAAATGAACGTCTATTGGCAGATATCCACATCGATAGTCGCCGCTTTGCAAGTAGTGAACATCCAGGACACTTAATTAGCAGTAATGTCGTGATCTCACATGATTATTTTAAATTCATCCTTGCATCAATTAAAAATATTTTAGGTGGTCGCTTAACCAGTTATGAAAGTATCGTTGAACGTGCACGCCGAGAAGCGATTGTACGTTTGAAGCAACAAGCGAAAGCCATAGGTGGCCATCAAATTTTAGGGGTACGTTTAAGTACTACTGAAATGGGCATGCAAGGTGGCATGGTTGAAGTATTTGCTTATGGAACGGTGATTGTAGAGCCACAATAATACGCCTTGCCGTCAAAAACCGCCTTGCTCTTTATGCTTGGGATTTTATTCTAGACTTGTCTGAGTTATTACATGAGGGTTAAAGAAAAAATCAAACATAGAGACAAGGCGGCAAATATCCAATTCATTACGGACAATGCTTTTGGATATTTCTTTATCAAGATCGGCAATGTAATTAAGCACAGTATATAAATCAAAGGTGCGATGATCATGAGCCATCCAATCCACGCATATCCACTCGCCCCTTCAAAATTAGAGACATTGTTTATCGTCACCAATAACAGCGCAACCAACCCAGCAATAAAAATACTCACCGGGACAGCAAATAACAGATAAAGAATAATTGAGAGAAGTGATACACGCTTTTTTATGAGTGAATGTGTCTCATTGGCATCACCTTTCATTTTCAACCTATTCTCCCCACTACTTCACTTTACTCTTACGGATCATTTTATATAGCAAACTTGGGGATAAACGAGAGACGAACACACCGAGTTGCTCTTTTTTACCACCAACGACAATGTATTCCTCTCCCGCCATCAATGATGCAACCACGCGCTCTGCAAAAATATCAGCGTCTAATCCATTCTCAATCGCTTCATCTTGATGCCCTTGTGGCTTTCCTTCTCCATTTAACGCATTAAAGGAAACATTGGTTTTCACAAAACCTGGGAACACCACAGAAACCTGTACCCCCTGTTTTGCAACTTCGGCACGCAGACTATTCGCCCACATATGAATCGCAGCTTTTGCCGCAGAATAACTGGCTCGATATTGTGTCCCTAATAGTCCAGCAACACTCGAAACAAATACCACTCGACCTGATTTCTGTTTCAGGAAAGTCGGGAGCACCGTTTTGGTCAGAAACACTTGTGAAAAGTAATCCACCTCCATGATGGCACGTTCTGTTTGCATCGTTGTATCTTGGATCAAAGCACGCTGACTTAAACCTGCATTATTGATCAACCAGTCGATGCGTCCCTTACATGCCAATACTTGCTCATACGCATGTCGAACTTGTGATTCATCGGTAATATCGGCAGCAATCGAAATATGTTGTTCTGGCTTAAATAAACCGACGCGCACTGACTCCAATTCATCATAACGGCGTGAAGTTAAGACCACCTGAGCACCTTGTAATGCGCATTCACGAGCCAAAGCTTTGCCCAAACCAGAAGATGCACCGGTGATCCAAACTATTTTATTTTCAAGACTTTTTAGCTTTGCCATATTTTTCCCTACCTATGCTTGCTGGCGCATAAACTTTAGAAAATAATCAACATAAGTCGATGCCATCTGTTGATCAAGTTGAGTGCCTAATTTTTCTAAGCGCTTGTAACCAAGATGCGTTGTCATATTGATCACGCCATTTAAGGTTTTATCAACGACAAAGTTAAATTTTAAACATTTTTTCGGCTCTCGAATCAGATGGGTTACCCCAACATCAATTACCTCTGTTAAAAGTTTGAGTGCGTGCTGAATTTCTTGTTGATTACCCACAGCTAATTTTTGTGCAGATGCCGTAACCTGCTGAGCGAGTTGCGACTCTACTGGATAAGTCATGTAAATATGATCATCTTCGATTTGCAACGTTTTGGATAAGTATTCAACCAGTGGAATGAGACGGTCATTTCCAAAAAAGGATACAGACCAAGGCATATATTTGCGAATCGCCTCTAGAATCTGCTGAATCACTTTTTCAGACTCGCCTGTTTTTGAATGCTGTTGGTTTTCTTGTAGTAACACCATAAAAACTTGTTCAATCACCTCACAAGCCATTTCAGACAATACATTACCCAACGCATTGGCCTGACTTTCTTTATTACCCTGCAATAATTGCGTTCGAATATGCGCAAATCTTGCATAAGTATCTGCATGAATACTTAAATAAACAGCGGTCTTCATCCTCACAACCTTAATTCTTTGAGTTCCGTAAATAAAAAAGACTTGTCAAAACAAGCCTTTTTCAAATTTAAAAGTAAAAATCTATTCTATCATTTTGGCTTTTACTTCATGAATGTAGCACAACCTAATTCGGTTCTGTATGCATAAATGCCAAAAAATGGTTAACGCACGCTGTAGCAGCCCCTGTATCCACTTGCTCGCCCATTTTTTCAAGTCGCTTATAACTTAAATTTGCAGTGAGATTGATGACACCATTGAGTGTTTTATCGACTACACGATTAAAATTAAGACATTTTTTCGGTTCACGAATCAGATTGGTGACCCCCAAATCCACGATTTGAATCAGTGTTTGAAATACATCCATCATGTCTTGAGTTTCATTATTTTTTAATTGCTCAACCAAAGCATGTGCTTGTTGGACCAAATGATGATCAATGGGATACGATACATATACTTGTTCATCATGATATTTAATCATATTGGAAAAATAATTGACGAATGGACATAAACGTTCATTGCCAAATAATGCAATCGACCACGGCATGTATTTTCGAACTGCAGCAATAATTTGTTGAATGATTTTTTCTGATTCTACGGTGTATTTCTGAGTTAAATGGGTTGGTTTTCGATTTTGGATCAACAGTACTGAAAAAACTTGTTCCACAATATCGCAAGCGATTTCAGATAACACCTCACCCAACACACGCGATTGATTTTCATCACTCCCTGTATTTAATCGTTGGCGTATCGCCTCAAACTGGCTATAGGTCGTCGTATTAATTTTTAATAGGATTGAATAGCTCATTGAAATCATCCTTTTCTTAGTTTTAGCATTGTTATTTTGTTGTTTTATGCATCAACATTATTTAATTATGTGATCCAATACACATAAATTTAACTTTTTATTATCAAAAAACCAACGCATTTCGTCGGCTTATTTAAACTTTGTAAAATTATTTAAGCAGATACGCTTTGCCAGCGGTGAAATGCCAACAGATTCGATAGATTTTTGCTACAATAGATGCAATTTTTTATTCATTTTTGATCTTCTGTACTATGACTGACGCTCAATCTGCTCAAAATATCGCAACGACTTACGATCCAACTGAGATCGAGAAAAAATGGTATCAAATCTGGGAACAACAGGGTTATTTCAAACCATCAGGTCAAGGTGAATCATTCTGTATCATGATTCCACCACCAAACGTCACGGGTAGCTTGCACATGGGTCATGGCTTTAACAATGCCATTATGGATGCCCTCACCCGTTACAACCGTATGATGGGTAAAAATACCTTATGGCAACCAGGAACTGACCATGCAGGGATTGCAACGCAGATGGTCGTCGAGCGTCAACTTGGGCTACAGGGGATTAACCGTCATGACTTAGGTCGTGAAAAGTTCATCGACAAAGTTTGGGAATGGAAAGAACAATCAGGCGGAACAATTACACGTCAAATCCGTCGTTTAGGCTCATCAGTCGACTGGTCACGTGAACGCTTCACGATGGATGAAGGTTTATCCAATGCGGTGAAAGAAGTGTTTGTTAAACTTCACGAAGATGGTTTGATCTATCGTGGTAAGCGTTTGGTGAACTGGGATCCAAAACTACAAACTGCCCTTTCTGATCTTGAAGTTGAAAGCAAAGAAGAAAAAGGCTCGTTGTGGCACTTCAAATATTTCTTTGAAGACAAATCGCTTAAAACCAAAGATGGCAATGACTACCTTGTGGTTGCAACGACACGTCCTGAAACATTATTGGGCGATACTGCCGTTGCAGTACATCCTGAAGATGAACGCTATGCACACCTTATCGGTAAAAACATTGTTCTACCGATCACAGGTCGTTTAGTCCCAGTTGTTGCAGATGAATACGTTGAAAAAGACTTCGGTACAGGCTGTGTAAAAATCACGCCTGCGCATGACTTCAATGACTATGAAGTAGGTAAACGTTGTGGTCTAGCGATTATCAATATCTTCAACAAAAATGCAGAAGTTTTGGCCGAGTTTGAATACATCGCTAAAGCCGGTGAGCAAATTTCACAATTGCTTCCTGCACCTGCTGACTATATCGGTTTAGAGCGTTTTGCAGCACGTAAGAAATTGGTTGAACAAGCGGAAGCTGAAGGCTGGTTAGATCAAATCCAACCTTATGACTTAAAAGCACCACGCGGTGACCGTTCAGGTGTGATCGTTGAACCATTATTGACAGACCAATGGTATGTGAAAATTGCGCCACTTGCTGAGCCTGCAATTGAAGCGGTTCAAGATGGTCGTATCAAGTTTGTTCCTGAGCAATACACCAACATGTATATGTCTTGGATGCGTGATATTCAAGATTGGTGTATCTCTCGTCAACTCTGGTGGGGTCACCGTATCCCTGCTTGGTATGATGCAGAAGGCAACATTTACGTGGGTCGCAACGAAGAAGAAGTTCGTAGCAAGAACAACATCGCTGCTGACGTAGAACTTAAACAAGACGAAGACGTTTTGGACACATGGTTCTCATCTGCGCTGTGGACATTCTCAACATTGGGTTGGACTGGCGACGCACAAAAAGATGCAGCGAATGATTTCCTTAAAACCTTCCACCCAACAGATGTGTTGGTGACTGGTTTTGACATTATCTTCTTCTGGGTTGCGCGCATGATCATGATGACCATGCACTTCATGAAGAATGAAGATGGTTCACCACAAGTTCCATTCAAGACGGTTTACGTTCACGGCTTAGTACGTGATGGTGAAGGTCAGAAAATGTCGAAATCTAAGGGTAACGTCCTTGATCCATTAGATTTGATCGACGGTATTGATTTAGAAAGCCTCGTTGCGAAACGCACCACGGGCTTAATGAATCCGAAAGATGCTGCGAAGATTGAGAAATCAACGCGTAAAGAATTCCCAGACGGCATCAATGCTTATGGCACAGATGCAGTACGTTTCACCTTCTGTGCGCTTGCAAATACAGGTCGTGACATCAAGTTCGACTTAAAACGTGTTGAAGGCTACCGTAACTTCTGTAACAAGATTTGGAACGCAACTCGTTTCGTTCTGATGAATGTTGAAGGTCAAACTGTTGGTCAAGAAGCACGTCCTGATCTTTGGGAACTTCCAGAACAGTGGATCATCAGCCGTTTGCAAAAAGCAGAAGCTGCGGTACATCAAGCATTTGCAACATATCGTTTAGACCTTGCAGCACAAGCGATCTATGATTTTATTTGGAATGAATACTGTGACTGGTACGTAGAGTTAACCAAGCCTGTTCTGAATGATGCGAATGTATCTGAAGAGCGTAAAGCTGAAGTTCGTCGTGTATTGCTTGCCGTGATGGAATCTTCACTACGTTTAGCACATCCACTCATGCCGTATTTGACAGAAGAAATCTGGCAAACCCTTGCGCCGATGTTAGGCAAAGGTGGTGCAACGATTATGACTGCACAATACCCTGTTCCTGAACAAGCGAAGATCAATGATCAAGCTGAAGCAGATATGCAATGGTTACAAGGTTTGATCGGTGCAGTACGTAATATTCGTGGTGAAATGGGCTTAGGTAATGCGCGTTTATTGCCTGTATTGCTCAAGAACATTTCTGATGCAGAACGCGAGCAAATCATTCGTATCGAAGCTTTGTTCAAAGCACTCGCAAAAGTTGAAAGCATTGAGTTCTTGACCAATGAGCAAGAGCCACCTCTTTCATGCTCTAGCGTTGTAAGCCATGCATCTGTATTTGTACCGATGAAAGGCTTGATTGATCCTAAAGCTGAATTGGGTCGTTTGCAGAAGGACTTGGATAAGGTTCAAAAGCAACATGATCAAATTGCCAATAAACTTTCTAACGAAGGTTTTGTCGCTAAAGCACCAGCAGCAGTAGTTGAAGGTGAAAAGGTTAAATTGGCTGAGTTTGCTGATCAGTTAAGTAAAATTAAAGCAAGTATGGAGCAGATTGCTGCGCTTTAATTTGTAATAATAAATCTATAGACTATAACTCTCTTTCCGTTTAGATTGGCGTTATAGTCTTCTTACATATAAAGGTTATATGGAAACTTTAGTTGTAAAAAACTTCTTAGTTATCAAAGAAGCAAATCTTGATGTTAAAAAAATTAACATTATCATTGGCTCTCAAGGTACTGGGAAGAGTGTACTTGCAAAAACTCTATATTTAGTTAAAAACTTAGAAAATCTAATTAGATCTCATCTACTTAAAGGGGCTGATTTTGAAATCTTAAATAGAGAAGTAAAAAGCAAATTTATTTCTATTTTTCCTGAATATGCTTGGAAATCTCAGAGTTTTGAAATCATTTATAAAATACATAATGTTTCTATTATCATAAAGAATGATAATGGGTTGGAATTTACTTTTTCCAAAAATTTAATCGACGATTACAAGAAAATAACCGAACAATTTAATATTATTAAAGAAAGTATTGATAAAGAGTATATAAAACAAAATGATGATGATGATGAGGTTTTAAACATCTTACCCAAGAACTTCATATATCGCAGGCATATTGGCAAGTTACTTAATGATTCTAATTTTTTACATTTAATGCCTACTAGTCATTTTATACCCGCTTCACGCGCATTTTTTTCATTATTCTACGAAAATTTATTTTCTATATTAAGTTCTGCTAGCAATTTAGACCCCTTTTTAATGGAATTTGGAAAATTATATGAAAGCTTTAGGTCAATGTATAATCGACATTTAGATGCTATTCAAGATTCATTTCCTCTTGAGTTCTCAAAACAAATATTAAATGGGGATATTGTCTTAAAGGAAGAAAAATGTTTTATTGTTAATGAGAACCAATCAATTGAACTTATTCAGGCATCTTCAGGACAACAAGAAGCTCTCCCGATGCTACAAACATTAGCTGTTTTAAGTATTTTTAGCAGAAATACCTTCACTTTTATTGAAGAACCAGAAGCTCACCTTTTTCCTACATCCCAAGCAAATATAATGAAACTTTTATCCTTTCTAAACAATAAAGGACAAAATTTCTTTATCACAACACATAGCCCATATATATTAAGTGAACTTAACAATTATCTATATGCTCAAGATCTCATAAAAAGAGAGTTATTATCTTTAGAAGATTTTGATAAAATTCTACCATCTACTTCTCCTATAGATATTAACAATATATCTGCATATAAAATTGAAAATGGTATTTTAACTTCCATAATAGATGAAGAGTTTTCAATTATAGATTCTGATGAACTAGATAAAGCTTCTAGTCATGCATCTGATATTTATAATCAATTATTAGAATTTGAAACTGAAGATTAATTTTTATGTCTACTTACGAATCTTGTTCATGTAAAAAAATTTTCTCTCAAAAAGAGAATAAATCCTCATACTCACTTCATAATAAAAACTATTACATTTGTGAGGTAAAAATTGATGGCGGCCTTATCAATACAGGAAATAGATGTGATTGGCTATATAAGATATATGAGCATTCATGCAAAAGTCGAGAGACTAATCCTATGTCAGCCTGCCCTACACACAATACCTGTAATACTCAGCAGTTAACTTTAAAAGAAACTATTTTTATTGAATTAAAAGGTGAGGACTTAGATAAAGCTGTTCTTCAAATAGAAGCTACTCATAAATATCTTAAGCAAAATCATCCTGATTATTTGTGTAACAATAAAAGAGCATACGCGGTAACAACTCGTTGTCCTAGCAAAACCTCTGAACTTGATAAGATCAAACGAAATCTTAAAAAAACCACTGGGATAACTCTTGATAGGCTAAAACCCACTTCCAATATAACTATCTGATTTCGTTATTAAATGTTTCTTTCATTTTAATCGAAAGAAACATTTTTTTATCTAATACTAAAATGTATAAAACCATCATGATATAAATATTTAGAAAATTTCCATTTTAACCTCTAAAAATTTAGTTCGTTCAGCGTCATATTCTTTTCCATCATTAGTCCCGTGCTGACTACCATCTAACTCAATGACCAAACCTAAATCATGACAGTAAAAATCTACAATATATGGTGCAATCACATGCTGACGGCGGAATTTCAAATTCATAAATCGTTTAGCACGAAGCAATTGCCACATCAGATTTTCGGCATCTGTCGCATTACTCCGCATGGTTTTGGCGAATTCTAATAATTGTGGGTCTAGTTTCATTTATTATTTTACCTCTCCCTAGCCCTCTCCTAAAAGGAGAGGGAACGTTCATTATAAATTTATGCAGGTACATAATCACTTGTAACTCCCTCTCCCTATGGGAGAGGGTTGGGGTGAGGGAAAATCAAAGCACCCCATGCCCCAACAACATCTCCACCCCACTTACCCTTTTCGTATGCTTTAAACGTTCCTTTTCCCATTTCATTTGCTGCTTTAACTCAGCACGATCCGCATCTATCGCTTTATACACATCGCTAATATGCAGATGCTCAGCTTTGACTTTCTTCGCTAACTGAAAAGAATCCAAAATTTCTTCTATTTGACTTTCAAGCTGCTGACTTTGTGCATCCAACGCCAGTTTATAAAACTTCACTTGCTCGGTACTAAGCTCTTTAGTTCCTACACCTTTATTCTGTTCAAGCTGTAATTGAAGTTTGAGCAAATAAAATAAATCCTGCTGTTCATATGCCTGACTCGACTGTTGAAACAATTCGGTTTTTTCTGCTTTCTTAGTTTCATCTTGCTCACGGTCAGGATGAATCATCGCAGCAATTTTTAAATACACCGTTTTAAGTGACTGTGCTGCCAGTTGCTCAGCTTGTTCACGTTTCTGTTGTTGGCGTAACTGTTTGGCTTTTTCTCTTGCCTGTTGCTGATCCGCCGCATATTGCTCAAAGTCGTCTTCTAGTTCGCTTGCTTGTTCTACATGTTGTTCGATGCTCTGTTCAGATGATGCTTGATACTCAAACTTTTTAGACTGTGCTTTTTTAGGCTTTTTAACAGATTGTTGTACGTGTTGCTGATAAAAGGTATCGATCTGCTTCACAAGATTGAGTTGTTCTTCATCCAACATTTGTGAGCGTTTCAACATACGGGCAAGTTGTGCGATTTTCTCATCGAGTTGTTGTAAGTCGGTTTTGGAAAATGTATGCGATTGCAACATTTGCCAAAGTTGCTCTAATTGTAGAAACAATACCTCATGTAGTTCACGGTAGACTGGCATTAACTTTTGTCGGGTATGTTGTTGAATCTCGTCTTGCGCATTTTTCCATGTCGCAAGACTGATTTTTTGCTGTTCAATTTGAGCAATCAAACGATTCAGTTTTTTCTGCTGTGCAGATGGTTCTGACCTTTGTTTGAAACTAACTTTGAGATCAAAGGACATGTTCATCTACCTGAAAAAGAAGAATTGAATAATAAGACAAATAAGGAATTAACTCTTTATAAGTATAGAATAATAATCCTTATGTTTAAGCATGAAGAGTAACTTGCCGCTCGATGTATAGCTCAAGATACCCACCAAATCACGATTGGCAGGGTCACAGCCGCACATAAAGTTTGAAAGCTAATCACCGCAGCCATCAATTGACTATCCCCGCCCAAGACCTTCGTTAAAATATAAGCAGCGGATGCCGTTGGCAAAGCAAAAAACACCACTAAAATTTGAGTTTGTAAGCTTGGCAAACCTAACCATGTACAGACCAAAAATGCCAAAGCTGGTACTGCTAAAAGTCGAGCAAATGTATCCGCAACTAACACCACAATATCTTTTTTCATCTGCATAAACTGTAAAGCCGCGCCAACACATAACAAACCCAGTGGCAAACTTGATGCTGAAAACAGCTTGATCAAACCAGAAAGACCATCCCAAATCGGAATATTTAAAACGTTAACCACTCCACCCACAATACAAGAAACAATCAACGGATTCTTGAGTAACGCAATTAAAACAGGTTTAACCGCCATCTGCTCTTTAGAGGTTAAAGCCAGCACTGAAATCACATTGACCAATGGAATACACAGCGCCAGTAAAATCACCAAAATCGCCATTCCTTCTTTTTGGAATAAAGAAGCAACCAACGCTAAACCAATGTAAGTATTGAAACGAACCAAACTCTGGACATGTACACCAAAACGAGCAGGTTGAATATTCCAAAACATTCGCAATACATACATAAAAGCCGTCACGAGCAGCACGACAAAGAACATAGCGAATATCGCTGTACTCAGACTTTGAAAGTCCACCTTTGTGGTCGATAAGGTATTGAATAATAAAGCAGGAAATAAAATATAGTAATTTAGCTTTTCTGCACCTGCCCAAAAATCTTGACTCAGGAAATGATATTTTTTAAATAGATATCCTGATGCAATCAATGCCACCAAAGGAAACAGGGCCAGAATAATACTATTCATTACTTTACTCAGCTTTTAATGTTGCAATGCTTGGATATTTCAAAAATCAACTTATTGGTATTGATTAAAGATGATTTACAGTTTGTTTTAAACCCGTTATTACACTTAAGTACGATATGAACTTTATAAATTAGAAGCATCTAGCTCTGTCACACCATAATGCATGCTCATTTTCCAGTTAATATCAAATAATGGCTTAAGGTTCTACCCAAAAGCCAAAATGCACTACTTTTCATCAAAAATAAAATATTACCTCTAAATTGGTGCGTTTTTTGCATATCTCAGTGCATCAAAATGAGCTTTTTATAGATCGCTCTAGTTTTTAGATGAATTAAATCCATTTTGGTGCAAAAAATGATCGTTTTATTTGCACCAAAATTGGGTTTAGCACTTATATCGAGCATGTTATGCAAAACGTAGATATCTTTTTTCTATTACTTGGTGCTGTACTCGTCCTCTCTATGCACGCTGGATTTGCTTTCCTCGAACTAGGAACAGTACGCCATAAGAACCAAGTCAATGCACTTAGTAAAATCCTGACCGACTTCTGTATCTCTGCAATTGCCTACTTCTTTGTCGGCTACTGGATCGCTTATGGTCAAAACTTCCTCGTGACTGGCGAATTGCTATCTGCCAATCATGGCTATGATCTCATGCGTTGCTTCTTCTTACTTACCTTTGCAGCGGCAATTCCAGCGATTGTTTCAGGTGGTATCGCAGAACGCGCGAAGATGCGCTCACAAGCATTGGCCACTTTATTATTGGTCGCACTGATCTACCCATTTTTTGAAGGTATGATTTGGAATGGCAATTATGGTGTACAAACATGGTTGGAAAATCAGTTTGGTGCCCCGTTCCATGATTTTGCTGGCTCAGTCGTCGTCCATGCGATGGGTGGCTGGATCGCACTTGCAGCAGTCTTGTTATTGGGTGCACGAAATGGTCGCTATAAAGATGGACGCGTGAGTGCTCATCCACCATCATCTATTCCCTTCCTTGCTTTGGGTTCATGGATTTTGATCGTGGGTTGGTTTGGCTTTAATGTAATGAGCGCGCAACGTGTTGAGGCCATCTCAGGACTCGTCGCCATTAACTCACTCATGGCTATGGCGGGTGGTACATTAGCAGCCAATTTCATGGGTAAAAATGACCCAGGTTTCTTACATAATGGCCCGTTGGCAGGACTTGTGGCAATCTGTGCAGGCTCCGATATTGTGCATCCAATTGGTGCATTAGTGATTGGTGCAAGTGCAGGAGCGATTTTTGTGTACTTCTTCACTTATACTCAAAATAAACTCAAAGTCGATGATGTACTTGGTGTTTGGCCTTTACATGGTATTTGCGGTGCATTCGGCGCCATCGTTGCAGGTATTTTTGGTCAACAAGCACTTGGCGGTTTAGGTGGTGTATCTTTTATTTCACAATTAATCGGTACAGGATTGGGTATCAGTGTGGCTTTAATCGGCGGTTTCATCGTCTATGGTCTATTGAAGCTCACTATAGGTATTCGCTTATCTCAAGAAGAAGAATTCCGTGGTGCAGATCTATCTGTTCATAAAATTTCAGCGAACTCAGAGCAATCAATGTTCTAATTTTTCAATTATTTAAAGCGGCAATCTAGCCGCTTTTTTTTCGACGATGATACGGATTTAAAGAATTACCGATCAATCACGGTACTTATTTTAATCTTTGACGACATATAACATCTAGAACGAAACCTAGTTCTAATGTCATCTATGGTTTTACATCCTAAAATTTACGCTGAAATTTATCCTCGCTAAAAATACAAGTTGTGGCATGTATTATGCTTTCTTTTTCCTGCAATTTTTACTGTAATTCGTTCGTTATTAAATTGCGTGATTGATCCATAGTTACGTTTAACAAAACCGTAAAAAATATCGCTTGAGCAACCGTATTGAAGTCTATTAATATGAAAACTAATGTATTTTTATACATGAAAAAAGATATTATTTTTCATAAAAACTGACCGCTCAATAGTAACAATTACGAATGCGTCCATAACGATACAAAAGGAGTTTTGTACATGACACCTAAACACACCATGACCTCTTTGCTTTGCGCAAGCGCTTTAATGTTCGGCCTAAGTGCCTGTAGTGATAATAAAGCCCCAGCCGCAGGTGATAAAGCAACTGAAGGTGATGTCTCTACCTCAGGTACCTTAAATAAAATCAAGAGCTCTGGCACGATCGTGCTAGGTTATCGCGATTCTTCTATTCCATTTTCTTATATTGCTGGCAATCCAAATCAGCCTGAAGGATATGCCCATGATCTACAACTGAAAGTGGTTGAGGCTGTTAAGCAAAAACTAAATATGCCTGACCTGAAAATCCGTTATAACCTCGTCACCAGCCAAAACCGTATTCCCCTCGTATCAAACGGTACCGTAGATCTGGAATGTGGTTCCACCACCAATAATAAAGAACGCCAACAACAAGTTGATTTCTCAGTGGGTTTCTTTGAAGTTGGTTCACGACTGTTAACAGCCAAAGATTCTGGAATTAAAGATTTTGCCGACCTCAAAGGCAAAAAACTGGTGACCACCGCAGGTACGACTTCAGAACGCTACATCCGTCAACATCAACAAGAGTTAGGCATTGGTGAAATCATTTCAGCCAAAGATCATGCTGAATCATTCCTGATGTTACAAAATGGTCGTGCGGTTGCGTTCATGATGGATGACATTTTACTTGCAGGTGAAAAATCAAAAGCCAAAGATCCGAATAAATGGGACATTGTGGGCACTGCACCTATCCAAGAAATTTATGGCTGTATGTTGCGCAAAGGTGATACCGGATTTAAACAAGTGGTCGATGATGCCATTAAAGCCACCTATGCTTCAGGTGAAATTAACCAAATGTACGAAAAATGGTTCCAACAACCAATTCCACCTAAAAATATTAACCTGAACTTTGCTATGTCTGATCAACTTAAAGCGTTAATCAGCAATCCGCATGATCGGGATCAATAACCCAATCACTTATATCGAAAATATTATTGCGGAACCGGGGAACAATGGATGTTCTCCCGCTTCTTCTCAGGAGTTATTATGACTTATAGCTGGAACTGGGGAGTTTTGTGGCAATCAACGGGTGTGGGCGATACCACTTACTTAAACTGGGTTGTAACGGGTCTAGGATGGCTGGTGGTTATTGCTGTGGTAGCGTGGACGATTGCCATGCTTCTCGGCAGTATCCTTGGCATTATGCGTACACTTCCAAATAAAACAGCCAGAGCCATAGGCACCGCCTACGTCACGCTGTTTAGGAATGTACCTTTACTTATTCAGTTATTTATCTGGTTTTATGTGGTTCCAAACTTTCTCCCTGCGCCAATTAAAAACTGGTGGATGAGTGATCTTGGTGCCAATACCACCGCATTGATTTCTGCCAGTATCGGACTCGGACTATTTACCGCTGCACGTGTTTGTGAACAAGTAAGAACGGGCATTGAAGCCTTACCCCAAGGTCAAATCAATGCAGGCTATGCAATGGGCTTTTCTACGGCACAACTGTATCGCTATGTGATTCTGCCACAGTCTTTCCGTACAATTTTACCCCCATTGAGTTCAGAGTTAACGAACTGTGTAAAAAATACCTCTGTAGCTTCCCTTGTCGGGGTTGCGGAAATTATTTCACAGATGAAAACCATCAGTGAATACACGCAAAATACCATCGAAATTTACACCATTGTCACCATCATTTTTATCGTCATCAACATCTGCTTGATTTCTGTAATGAACCTACTGGAAAAACGTCTGCGTATTCCTGGTCTAATTTCAGGAGGTAAGTAGTATGGAATGGCTAACTTCTTTTCTGAATGATTTACAACAATCTGGCCCTGCCCTTTGGCACGGTTTCAGCATCACCATAAAAGTGGTCGTGATTGCCACAATTGGCGGTATTTTTATTGGTACGCTGCTTGCGCTAATGCGTTTATCTTCAATTAAAGTCTTGAACCTAATCGCACAAGCTTATGTGAACCTCTTTCGCTCCATTCCACTACTGCTGGTACTGATGTGGTTTTATTTTGCGGTACCGTTTATTTACACCTCTATCACAGGTAAATATCTGACCATTGATACTGCTTTAGTCTCTAGTATCGTGGCATTCATGTTATTTGAAGCTGCTTATTTTTCTGAAATTGTGCGTGCTGGTATCCAATCGATTCCAAAAGGTCAGGTTGCCGCAGCGGCCGCTCTCGGCATGAGTTATGGTCAGTCCATGCGTCTGATAATCTTGCCTCAGGCATTTCGAAAAATGACCCCGCTATTACTTCAACAAACTATTATTCTATTTCAGGATTCCACCATGGTATATGCCATTGGTTTGCTGGATTTTTTCAGAACAAACTATGTCCGTGGGGATCTAATGGGCTTACTCACCCAATATATTTTATTTGCAGGGTTGGTGTACTTTACCGTTAGTGCCATCGCAACATTTGCAGTGAAACGTTTACAAAGGAGGTTACGTGTATGAGTGACAATAAAGTAATGATAGACCTCCAAAATGTCAGTAAGTGGTATGAAAAATTTCAGGTACTGACCGATTGTTCTACTCAAATCCGCCAAGGTGAAGTGGTTGTCGTTTGCGGTCCATCAGGTTCAGGAAAATCGACATTGATTAAAACTGTAAATGGTCTTGAGCCATTTCAACAGGGTAAAATTTTTGTAGATGGTGTACCAATTCATGATTCCAAAACCGATATGACCAAATTACGCAGTCGAGTCGGAATGGTGTTTCAACACTTTGAATTATTTCCTCACCTCAGTATTACCGAAAATCTAACCATTGCTCAGATTAAAGTGTTAGGTCGTTCAGAAGCAGAAGCGAACAAGAAAGGTTTGGCTTATCTCGACCGCGTTGGACTAAGTGCACAAGCCAATAAATACCCTGCACAGCTTTCAGGTGGGCAACAACAACGTGTCGCGATTGCCCGTGCGTTGAGTATGGATCCGATTGCGATGTTGTTTGATGAACCTACATCTGCACTTGATCCTGAAATGATCAATGAAGTGCTTGACGTGATGGTTGGACTTGCCAAGGAAGGGATGACGATGATGTGTGTTACCCATGAAATGGGTTTTGCTCGTCAGGTCGCGAATCGTATTATTTTCATGGATCAAGGAAAAATTGTTGAGGATTGTTCCAAAGATGAGTTCTTTGGTACACCACGCGGCGAGCGTGCTCAGCAGTTTCTGGATAAAATTTTGCATTAAGTTCATCGCAAGCATAAAGCAGCCGACGTGGTTGCTTTATGCTGAAATATAAGCCATTAATTTTCTTTTCGCCATCACACATCGCTATATTTCAATTCCGTAATTAAGCCACAATATGATAAAGTGAGTCCTCATTGAAATGAGTATGATGACTTAGGAATAAATAGCTGCACATGGATGACTTTCAAAAATTCTTAGATACCACAGTTACGACTCAACAAGATTCAATCCAAGCATATGAATTAAGCACCGGTAAAGTATGGTTAAAGAAAGCATCTGAACGTCATGGCTTATGGTTATACACGCCCCTGAAATGGCTCGCCAAAATTTTCAATTTGGGTGCAATCATGCCTGTTCCAAATCAAGGTGGTAGCAAAGCAATCCAGTGTGAATTTAACCGCATTAATCAACTCAAACAACTTGGTATTTCTACGCCGAATATTTTAGCAATTTCTGACCAAGGTATATTACTAGAAGATATTGGCTCACAACGTAAAAGCCACGTTACTCAGCTTGATCAAACCTTAGGCGGTTATAAAGACTATCCTGAAGCAAGATTTTCTTTATTTACCCAAGCGATTCAAGCAATCTCAAATATACATCTACAAAATGGATATTTAAGTGAAGCCTTTGCTCGGAATATCTTGGTTGATCAAAAACAACAATTCACATTTATCGATTTTGAAACAGATCCACAAGATGTATTAAGTCTGCACGACTGCTTTGTTCGTGACTGGCTATTGTTTATATTTTCCACTGCCTATCATTTTGAATTTGAACAATTAAATGATGCAAGCCACATACTTTACCAAGCTTTAAGAGCTGAGCCACAAGTTTATAGTGATATCTGTAAAGTGGGTAAGCGCTTAAATTGGGTACTAAAATTAAATGTTAGCCGAGTCGGTAATGATGGAAAACGTATCCAAAAATGTGTTTTATTTTTACGCTATTTAAAAGAACAATCAGAAGTAAATACCAGCATTTAATTTATGTTTGATAGAACTGATACTAAGTATGTCGTTCAAGGGTTTTGGGAAGTCGAACAGTCACGGATAATCCACCCAAATCTTTACTTTGAGCCAAGGTTAAACTTCCCCCCAAACGTTGCGTAGCTTTATCAACAATGGACAATCCCAAGCCACTACCCACTTCCAAATGATGATGGACACGATAAAAACGTTTAAGAACCTCATCATACTTTTCAGGATCGATCCCTGTACCACTGTCTTCAATTTGAATACAGGCAAAATCTTTATCGTCGCTATATACAGAAATATTGATAATACCTTGATTGGGGGTGTATTTAATCGCGTTATCAATCAGATTAAATATAATCGAATGTACTGTGGATTCAAGGCTTTGCATCTCAACAATGTCATTGCGTTCAAATCCTAGATCAATTTCTTTTTGCATCGACAAACTAACCAGTTGCTCGATACAGTCCAATACAACATCATTTAAACGAAATTGGCTATGCGGCTCCACCAACATTAGGCCAACATCCTGCTTTGCTAAGGCCAATAATTGAGTGACCAAATGCTGAATACGGGCCAACCCCTTGCTTAAATTTTGTAAGGACTGTTGTTCTGGTAATTGGCTCATCAGAATTTTCGTCTGCAAATTTAATGCAGTCACAGGAGTTCTGAGTTCGTGTGCTGCATCTGCAATAAATTGTTTTTGTTCAGCTTGAGCATGCTGAATACGCGCAAATAGATGATTCATTTCTTCAATGGTCGGTATCAACTCTTGTGGATACTCACCGCTATCAATCGGAGCTAGGCCATCTGAATCACGCTGTGTTAACTCTTCTTTGAAATCATCCAAAGGTTTTAAACTTAAACTAATAATGAATGCGAGAATGATGATGGCAAATGGCAAAAGCAACACATAGGGAATAAACATACTCCCAGCCAATTCCCATGCAAAATTCTTACGCACACTTTCTTGCTGACTGACTTGAATTTGATAGTCTTTCGAAGGGATCGCATATACTCGCCATTTACCTTGAGGGGTTTCTTGGCTATAAAAACCTGCTTGTTGTACCGGCGGAATAAGCAAATGGGTATGATGTGATAAATGACTACGATCTTTATATGCCCAAATATCAACCAGCAAATCTTCCTCATGATAACTACGATGCAACTCAACTTTACTGGCGATCGTAGTCATCGGCTGCGTGACAGATCGTTCCGCCATATACTGCATTTGCGTGTCTAGAATCTCATCAACTTCATACAATGCAATTTTATAAGCAGTAAATACCAGCAGACATCCAAGCAAAAGACTGAAAAGTGAAGTACCCCAAATCAGTCTTTTTTTCAGTGAAAATTGCTTAGATATCTTTAGCATTATTAAGGTTGCCCTAGTCGATAGCCTAATCCACGAATTGTCCGAATAAAGTCTTTACCCAACTTTGCACGTAAATGATGAACATACACTTCGATTGTATTACTGGTGACTTCACTATCAAAATCATACAACTTATCTTCTAGATTTGCCTTTGAAAAAATCTTATTAGGATGTGTCACCATCGGAATCAGAATCGCCCATTCTCGGTTCGAGAGTTCGATTTGCTCCCCTTTAAACGTCGCTAAATGCTGTTCCACATCGAGAACAAGATCACCACTTTTAAGAAGTTGGGTATTACCCTTATTCTGATTCATGACAGTATTGCCACGGCGCAATAAAGCATGGATACGAGCCAGCAACTCATCAAACTCATAGGGCTTAATCAAATAATCATCCGCACCTTGATTTAAGCCATCGACGCGATTCTGAAGTTGATCACGCGCTGAGATAATCAACACGGGCATTGCCGTGCGTTGACGAATTTGTTTAAGGATTTGCATACCATCCATCAAAGGTAAACCCAAATCCAGTAACACCAAATCAAAAGCTTGCTTTCCGAGCAAAGCCAAACCATCTACACCATTATTGACCCATTCAACATCAAACTGATGGAACTGCAATAAAGTTATAGTTGACTCTGCAATCATAAAGTCATCTTCGATCATCAAGATCTTGGTCATAAGCTCATCTCACCTTATGGATGGGTACATGCAGTTAGCATATTGTTGTTTGAGTCAATCACTTTGGTTTTCACATCCAATAAACTCAGCATGGTTGGAAATAAGTTATCTTGACTCAGTTTTTTATCCTGTTGTTGTAACAAACAGTGCACTTGTTTTTCTGCCTGTTGCTGCCATGATTTAGAAAACCACATCAACATCGGAATATGGGTTTGTTGTGTTGGTGCGATTGCATAGGGCGCGCCATGTAAATACATACCATGTTCACCAGTGGACTCACCATGATCTGATAAATACCACATTGCACTTCGATATTGCGTTGTATTTTTTAATGTTTCTATTAATGCATCCAATATATGATCTGTATAGAGCACCGTATTGTCATAACTATTGATCAATTGATCATGATCACAACCTTGAATCGCATTGGTATCACACGTTGGTTTAAACTGACTGAATACTCTCGGTACACGTTCATAATACGCAGGGCCATGACTGCCAATTTGATGTAACACAACCAAGCGTGGACGCGTATCTTGTGCTGGAATTTTTTCTAGATAAACCTTTAAACTATCGACTAAAATTCCATCAAGACATTCATCATTCTTACACCATTTTTGTTGAAGCGTATCTGGTATTTTAAACTGTTCAACACGGTCACAGGTTCCTTTACAACCTGAATTATTATCAATCCACGTCACTTGATAACCCGCTCGCTTAGCGATATCCAATAACCCCTCACGATGACTGGCGAGTTGCTCATCATAATCCACTCTAGGCATGCCTGAAAACATACATGGCAAAGATACAGCCGTTGCTGTACCACAAGAGCTCACTTGGGAAAAATTGATGATCTCTTGCTGAGCAAGTTTGGGATTGGTATTTCTTGCATAACCATCTAAAGCGAAACTTTCAGCACGCGCAGTTTCACCAACCACTAACACCATTAATTTAGGTAAATTTTCTGTATTTTGATCGTGAATCTCTGCATCCAAACCATAACCAAGCAAAGGTAGATTTTGCTGTGGTGCTTTCTTTTTATAATAAGAAGCAGATGCTGCAAGCATATTTTGTGGCGATAGCATACGTTTTAAATCTCGATGCTCACGAAAAATTGCAGCAAAATCAACATAAAAAATAAATAATGTCCCAGCTACAAGCAACAAAGCCAGTCCTGAAGCCACAACTTTCTTTAAAATTTGACCCATGATCGGTTCAGATTTAATTTTCAGAAAAAGCATTGCGGTGAGAGGAAGAATAATCATTCCTATAACCCACAACAACAAACTCCATGACCATGTATCTCGAGCTTCTGCAAAATTAGTTTGCATGATATTTTGAATTTGGTCGGCAGTGATCAACACCCCTAAACTTGTTACCATATAAGAAGCCAACCCACCGATTACGATTAAAATCATCGCAATCAGTTTTGCATTCCACTTCCAACTCACCCACTGCAAGATAAAGTTATATACGGCGATCACGACCATAACAGAGGCGGCAACAAATAAATTCGCCTTTATCCCTGTATAGGGTGTGAGTGATCGAAGTCTTTCATAAAAGCTAATATTAAGGAATAATCCCAACCAAACTGCCAACAAAAGGTTAAAAGTCAGTAGAGAAATGGCTTTGATCTTGAGTTTTTGCAGCAGCATGAAAGTCACACTCTACCAATCGATTTTGGAGTGTTGAAACCTTACTGAAACAAACTTAAAAATGACTTAAAGATAAAAGACTCTAATTTGCTATAGAACCTCTTAAGGGTTTTATCAATAAAAAATCGAGGCTTAACCTCGATTTTTTATCCTTGCGTATAGGGATGTGTTAGAAGCTGTATTTCGCCATCAAACCAACACGATTATCTTTAAAAGACTTACCTTCAAATGTTTCGCGCTTACCATTGATATATTCAACCCCTAAATCAATTGGTTTCGCAGGCGTATAAATAAAGTTGATCCAAGCTTGTTGTACTTTCTCATTGGCTGTGACATTGGCTTTGGCATAGTCAGTACCATCATCAGCAAAATGAGCACCGTATGCTAATGTTGAACGCAAGTTAGGTAAGATTTTATAAGTTCCACCGACTTGTACAGCGATGACTTCATTCTGCTCAATATCATTATTTACGACAGTATAGGCTGTATTGCTGCCATATAGATAGCTATTATCTCCGACCACATAAGATGCATCAGCAAAAAGCTTCAATGGGTCAGCAACTTTAAAGTCAGTCCCTAGAGCAATACCCCAACCAGTTTTATCGTCGCCAGCCTTTTCTGATTTATAATTTTCAACTAAAGCACGTGCTGAAGCAGAACCTTTACCTTCTGCATAAGCTTGTGTCACTTTAGCTGTCAACACAGGTAATCTATACTTAATTTTATCATCAGTTGCTGAGCTATCACCTTCTTCTGCTGAAACGAACAACTGTGTGGTTGGACCTAGTTTATAGTTATAACGGACTTGCGGAAGACGCTTTGTACCACCACCAATGTTGGTAGAGAAGTCTATCATTTCAGGCGCATGGCTCGATAGAAAGTTTGATGTGGTTTGACCAAAGAGCCAGTTATTATAAGTTAAGTATGCATGACGAATACGTAATGCTTCATTGGTGCCTGCGAAGTCCACCTCAACTTTCCCTCCTACCTTGGCATCACCGACTGGCGTGGTAAAATCTAAACCAAGACGCGTTGTTTTAGCTGTGGCCCGTAATTTATCTTTCGCCTCACCTGTTGACTTACTTACAGCATTAAAATCATCATCTGCACCTTCGATAATGTAGTTGGCATCTCCTCGAACAAAACCATACAGATTTACGTCAGCTCCCGCTTTCGACTTTAAAGATGCTAATGGAGAAACAGGCGTGGTTACTTGAGGCTGGGTCTTAACTTCCGCTAATTGTACCTGCTGCTGCTGTTGTACCTGTCGTTGTTCTTGGACTAAAGCTTTTAATGCTTCAACTTCCTGACGAAGCTTTTGAATTTCTTCCTTGTCGGAAGCTGCCGCATGTGCTCCGCTCATCATCAAAGCCGTGACAGTTAGCGCTAAACCTTTAATTACAAATGATTTACTATTTAGTGATAATTGCATCGAAAACTCCTAATCTATATTTTATGTTGCCTATCCATGCGAAATTGATCCATATTTTTGCTAAGAACTAAAAGGATCAAACATTTTCCAATGTATTGAGGTGCATGAATTTGGTTACTACATCTAAAAAAATGATTTATATATAAAATAAAGTTGAAACTTGGATCGAAATAAGGTGAAACCATCTTTCCAATTTACCAAGATATTCTCTTTACTATATTTGGTAACAAATCCTACACAGCACCTTTATATTACAGAACGATTAAAAAAATATTTCATTATTCTTATTTAGACTTTAGGCTAATACCCACCTTCTTTCTCACTGTTTTTAGCTTCATTATTCACGTAATTCTAATAATGAAAAATATAAAACCCTCTTCATGTTTTATTCCATATTCACATAAATTTAGTATGATTGAATACATATTTAAATGGCGAAAGAATACACTTTCCAACTATGAAAAAGCATATGCAAAAATATTAAAATAATATTTAATTAATTTATTTCAACAACTTAACACAATTTAAGAGAATTTTTTATATTTCCACGAATAAATTGGTATTAATGTAAACATCCCAACAATCACAATAATCATCAAATAAAAGTAGTAACCTAATACATCCCCCAATATGCCGCTGATCATGTAGAGTGAACCACTTACTGTCGCCATAATCGAAACCTGAAAGGTAAAATCAGTCCCTGCAAATTGTTTACGACTGTAATGCATAATCAAAGTCAGCATCACCACCAGCAATAGAGCAGAACACGCATCTTCAAATGCATTGACTAGATATAGCCACAACGGACTAATCTGATAACCATGTTCATAGACAAAAGCCAAACAAACATACCCCAGCAGGCTCAGGATTTTTAACCAAGAAAATGCAATCAATGCAGTTGGTCTAGCAATATATTTCAGCAAGACACCTGCTATTCCTGCCCCAGCCAAAGCTGCGACTGCACCTAACATAGTGATATAAATTCCAATCTGTGAGAAGCTCAAGCCCATATCAACCATTAATGGTTTGAGTAAAGGCCCCGACAACCCATCCGCAATCTTGAAACTGACCAAAACCAATAGCCATGCTTTTAATTCTGAAGAAGATTTAAAATAATCCAGATATGCAGTAATCGTTTTAAATATAGAGTGAGCTGGCTGATCATGCGTAGTTTGCACTTTGGCATGAATCGGTTCTTGAAAGAAAAGAACGGGTAGCGTATTCAAAAAAACCAATAGCGCCAAAATCAAAAATGTTGCTTGCCAATGTAACCAATCCAAACACCACAACACAGCTCCACCGCCTACGATAAACCCAAGTCGTGAGCCAATCACTTGAATCGTATTCCCCCAGTGTTGTTGATCACTTTTTAGTAAATTCACTGCCAAGGCATCCGTGGCAATATCCTGCGTCGCCCCAGTCAGATTCATAAACAACAATAACCCAAAGAAAATCAACAAATAACTGGGTTGATCAAGTGCATGAATTGGGAAAAAAGAAAGAATAACCAAAATGGTCACGCTGCATAATTGCGTTGGAATAACCCAACTGCGGTATTGTCCCAACCTAGACAATGCAACTCGATCAACAAATGGCGCCCAAAAGATTTTAATTGCCCAAGGCAACATCAATAATCCAAAACCACCGATATGCGCCAAAGACACACCTTGTGCTCTTAAGATCACAGGTAAAGCATGCGTCATAAAGCCAACGGGTAGACCTTGCGCCCAATATAACGAAAATAGCAGGAGATAAACCTGTCGAATATTAGGCATACAAACGATTCCTGTAATCTGCAATCCACATATAGAAGTATCTATTCATTCCATTTTCAAGATCATAAAATCTTATTTTTTGCCAATGCAGTGTATCGTATGACCGCTTAACATAATAAGACGTTGTTATTTTAAATTTTTATTTATGCCACAACATTTTCCTGATTTACCGCCATTAGTGCCACAGCGTGGAAACTTTTATAGCCGAGAATTGTGTAAAAAACTCTTTTTAAGCCAAGGTTGGACGGTCGTCGGCGAAATTCCCAATCTTCCTAAAGCGGTAGCCATTATTTCACCGCACACTTCAAATATTGATGGTTGGTATGGTTTTCTGGCGATTGGTGGCTTGGGACTAAAAATAACAGTGCTTGGAAAAGATACGTTGTTTAAACCACCCTTCAAAGCTTTTCTCAACTGGGCTGGCTTGATCCCTGTACGTCGCGATAGCTCATACGGGCTGACAGAACAAGTTGTTGCAACCATACACCAACACGAACGGATTTGGGTCGGTATGGCACCTGAAGGAACGCGAAAAAAAGCCGAGAAAATGAAAAGCGGTTTTTATCATATTGCGCATGCAGCAGGTATTCCAATCGTCATGTTCGCCTTTGATTATGATCATAAGACGATCTACAGCTTAGGTGCTTTCACACCAACAGGACATTATCAGCAAGATCTAGAGCAGATCATGCAACACTATGTTGGCCATTTCTCACCTAAAAACCCCGAATGGCTTGCAGAGCCATTACAAAAACTAGTGAAAAAAGACTAGAAAAATAAGGGTAAATCTGATCTGATGTGCCCTTCCAATTGGTTAATTAATCTACATTCGATATGAATATTGCTCGACTTTCTTGTTTGGCGCTGGTCAGCTTCACTTTATTTGGCTGTGATCCCACTGCAAAGAAAACTGTTCCCACTCCGACGATGCAAGCACGTGAACCTGTGATTGCAATTGCCTTAGGCGGGGGCGGCGCAAAAGGCTTTGCTCATATTGGTGTGATCAAAGTATTAGAATCACATGGGATTAAGCCTAAAATCGTCACAGGTACAAGTGCAGGCAGCTTTGTCGGCAGTATTTATGCCAGCGGACAAACGCCTTATCAAATGCAAAATCTTGCTTTGAAACTCCAAGAATCAGATATCCGTGATTTGACCATAAATAGTCAAGGATTTATTCTGGGTCAAAAGCTGCAAAACTACGTCAACACTCAAATTGGAAATAAGCCAATTGAAAAATTTCCAATTCGTTTCGCAGCTGTGGCGACACGTTTAGATAATGGTAAAAAGGCTGAGTTCATTAAAGGAAATGCAGGGCAAGCAGTTCGAGCGTCGTGTAGTATTCCAAACGTATTTGTACCTACCGTTATTGGAAATACCAAATATGTCGATGGTGGACTGGTCAGCCCGATTCCAGTGAAAACAGCAAAAGATATGGGTGCTGATATCGTGATTGCAGTAGATATCTCTGCCCGACCAACAGCCGATCGACCTGTCAGCATGTGGGGATTACTTGATCAAACGCTAAATATTATGGGACAGCAAAGTATCAATGAGGAACTCAATCAAGCCTCGATTGTAATCCAGCCTAAAGTCGGACATCTGGGTGTACTTGATTTAAAATCCAGTCATCAAGCCATTCTTGAAGGTGAAAAAGCAGCTCAAGCGAAGATCGTTGCGATTCAAAATGCGATTACTGCATTTAAGAAATCACCAGCTGCATTAAAACCTGCCCCGACACCTAAATTCTAAAAAAAGGACATAGCAGCTATCGATATTTCAAATATCGACAGCTCCTGTATATTCATAGAGTTAATGATCTGCTAGAGTACAGGAGATGAATAAATTTTCATCTCCTGTATTTTTATAATGCGAGCAAATCTATGGAATTTGTAGTTGAGCCTTGGCACTGGTTTGTATTAGGGATTTTACTCATTCTTTCAGAGTTAATTATACCTGCGTTTGCCGCGCTATGGTTCGGCATAGCTGCCATCATGGTCTGCATTTTATTATGGCTCTTCCCAATGATGGGATTTCCAACTCAAGTCATTACTTGGGGTATTTTATCTATCTTATGCACACTTCTTTGGTTCAAATTTATCAAACCGTTATCTATCGACAAAACCAAGGCTGGTCTTTCTCGTGAAGCCACCATTGGTCAAGTAGGTATGGTGATTCAAACAGGCCTTGAGCATGAACAAATTCTGGTTCGTTTCTCATTGCCTGTATTGGGTTCTGATGAATGGCATTGTCGCTGTACAACACCAGTCAAAGTGGGTGATCGCGTTCGAGTAATTGATATTTTGGGCAATGATTTAGTCGTCCAACCACATTGCAATTCATAAACAAAAAGAGGGTTTCAAATGTCTGTCGGTACTATAGTTGTCATTGCGTTTTTAGCATTTGTTGCGACAACCATTTTCAAAGGGGTACGTCTCGTTCCTCAAGGCTACAAATGGATTGTCCAACGATTAGGTAAATACCATACCACTCTACAGCCAGGTTTGAATTTCGTGATTCCGTATATTGACGAAGTCGCTTATAAAATCACCACCAAAGATATTGTTTTGGATATTCCTTCGCAAGAAGTGATTACCAGTGATAATGCTGTATTAGTGATGAATGCTGTGGCATATATCAATATTACAACACCTGAAAAAGCAGTCTATGGTATTGAGAACTATAACTGGGCGATTCAGAACATGGTTCAAACTTCACTGCGTTCAATCGCTGGTGAAATGGCTTTAGATGATGCTTTGTCTTCTCGAGATCAGATCAAAGCGAAGCTTAAAGCTGCGATTTCTGACGATATTGCAGATTGGGGAATTACCCTTAAAACGGTTGAGATCCAAGACATTCAACCATCACACACTATGCAATCAGCAATGGAAGCCCAAGCTGCTGCTGAACGTCAACGTCGTGCAACCGTAACTAAAGCAGATGGTGAGAAACAAGCTGCGATCTTAGAGGCAGATGGTCGTTTAGAAGCTTCTCGTCGTGATGCAGAAGCACAAGTTGTTCTTGCTGAAGCATCTAAACGTGCAATTGAAATGGTAACAAGTGCAGTTGGCGACAAAGAAACGCCTGTTGCTTACTTACTTGGTGAGCAATATGTTAAAGCCATGCAAGAGTTATCAAAATCAAATAATGCGAAAACAGTGGTGTTACCAGCCGATGTACTCAATACAATTCGTGGATTAATGGGCAAACACTAAACCATGATTCTCTAAAAAAAGCGGCAAATTTGCCGCTTTTTTTATTTCTTAGATTAGCTTTTTCGAGCAAGCAAAAAGTGTGAAATAGCAGTTAACTCCTGCGCTTGGTCACCAAAATACGCCAATGCATCAAAAGCCTGATCATGTAAAGTCTGAGCATAGGTTTTAGCCTGTTCCAAACCCATCAGTGCAGGATAAGTTGATTTCTGTACTTGTTCATCCTTGCCCGCAGTCTTTCCTAAAGTTTCAGTACTGGCGGTAATATCTAAAATATCATCTTGCACTTGGAAAGCTAAACCAATGGTTTGCCCGAATTGACGTAATTTCGGAATTGCTGGATCCGTCCCTGCAAAAACAGTAACTGCCCCCATCATGATCGCAGCCTGAATCAATGCCCCTGTTTTATTACGATGAATATTTTCTAATTCAGTTTGATCAACTTGTTTTCCTTCGGCTTGTAGGTCTAAGACCTGCCCAGCAACCATTTTTGAACTCGCAGTTGCCAAAATCTGGACTTGTTTAAGCACAATCGCTGCATCTGTTCCCTGCCCTTGCTCATCAAATAAACGACTAGCCAAAATCTCAAATGCCATCGATTGCAAAATATCTCCTGCCAGCAATGCCGTGTCTTCACCAAATACCACATGACAAGTTGGTTGACCACGACGTAATAAATCATTATCCATACATGGCAAATCATCATGTGCCAAGGAATAACAATGAATTAACTCAACGGCAACGGCAGCACGGCGAACTGCAGCAAAATTATGATTTGGTTTTAACGAAGCTGTGGCATAGCACAATGCTGGACGAACACGCTTGCCCCCAAGCATGACTGCATGATGGACGGCTGCTTTTAACGGTTCTGGAATAGAAAATGCAGCTAATGCAGTCAATAAATCTTGTTGAATACGTTGTTGAGCTTGTTTTAAAACATCCGCATTAACTGGAGAAATAGATGACACAATTGCCTCGAAATATTGAATAAAAAATGATATGACAAGATTTGTCGGAATGTCGACATCATATCATCAATTTCGAGGAAGTCCCCCTTATAACAGGGGGATTTATACAGACCTTAGAAACTATCTCCTGGAACGCGCACCCAGCCTTCCATTAATACGCGCGCACTTCGACTCATAATGGCTTTTTTTACTGACCATTTACCATCAATCAATTCTGCCTGCGCACCAACACGCAATGTTCCTGATGGGTGACCAAAACGTATCGCTTCTCGTTCACCACCACCTGCGGCTAAATTAACTAAGGTACCTGGAACTGCAGCAGCAGTACCGATCGCAACAGCAGCTGTACCCATCATTGCATGGTGCAGTTTCCCCATAGAAAGGGCACGTACCAGCAAATCAACCTCAGTTGCCTCAACAGATTTTCCGCTTGAAGAGATATATGTTTTTGGCTTAGACACAAAAGCGATCTTTGG
Source organism: Acinetobacter haemolyticus (assembly GCF_003323815.1). NCBI lineage: Bacteria > Pseudomonadati > Pseudomonadota > Gammaproteobacteria > Moraxellales > Moraxellaceae > Acinetobacter > Acinetobacter haemolyticus. The sequence continues at coordinate 751,034 of NZ_CP030880.1, read as the reverse complement.
CGTGTGCTGACGAGATGCTGCTTCAGAAATATCTTTAAATAACCCCATTTGCACAGCACCATAAGCACGAATCTTTTCAAAACGAGCCAGCGCTGTCGCATCACTATTGATATGATCTTGTAACTCAGTCCCTTGGTAGCCAATATCTTCAGCATTTAAGAAAATAGTTGGAATACCCGCATTAATAAAAGTCGCTTGGAATGATCCAATATCAGGTACATTGAGTTGATCCACCACATTTCCTGTAGGGAACATATCGCCGCCATCTTCACCATCATCCGCAGGATCTAAAAACTCAATCTGAACTTCTGCTGCGGGGAAAGTCACACCATCGAGTTCAAACTCACCTGTTTCTTGAACTTCTCCGTTAGTGATCGGCACATGTGCAATAATGGTTTTTTGGATATTTTTCTGCCAAATACGTACCGTACAAATACCATTTTCAGGGATACGCTCAGCATCAACCAGACCATTGCTAATCGCAAATGATCCAACTGCTGCAGTTAAATTACCGCAGTTACCACTCCAATCTACAAAAGGCTGGTCAATTGAGACTTGCCCAAACAAATAATCTACATCATGTTCTGGCTCAGAGCTTTTTGCCAAAATCACGGTCTTACTTGTACTAGAAGTTGCCCCACCCATCCCATCAATTTGCTTAGCATATGGGTCAGGACTGCCGATCACACGGAGAAGGAGTTGATCACGCGCTTGGCCAGCCACTTGTGCTGATGTCGGCAAATCATCTAATTTGAAAAAAACGCCCTTACTTGTCCCCCCACGCATATAGGTAGCAGGGACTTTAATTTGTGGGACTGAGCTCATTTCATTTCATCCTTTTATCGTGTTTTCGTACAATAGCGATTTCATTTAAAATTACTGTACAACAAGCCAAAATACTTTATAACCTATTTTTCTAAGCCAAATATCATGCTTAAATTATGCCCTGTATATTCATTGGATCGGCTGTGTTTGACAATGGCAACAAAATAAAAAATTGTGAATTAAACAGCAAGAGCTATTTCTAGTTGTTTAAACATTCATCTTTGTTTATTTTACCATCGATTCAAATATAGGATTTTCAAGGATTTTTTAACACTACTTTCCAGTCATAGCCTAACTGTTGTTTTACTAGGCGAAAATCTTTCAATCTATTAGAATAATCCACTTATTCCTCGTCGAGCTCAGTCCTTTGAACAACGATACTTCTCAACTTCAGCGTGGACTAAAAAACCGTCATATTCAGCTCATCGCCATGGGTGGGGCAATTGGTACGGGCTTATTTTTAGGTTCTGCACAAGTGATCCAGTCTGCTGGACCATCTATCATTTTGGGTTATGCAATTGGCGGTTTGATCGCATTTCTAATCATGCGTCAACTCGGCGAAATGATCGTCGAAGAACCCGTTGCAGGTTCATTTAGCCATTTTGCGTATAAATATTGGGGTAAATTTCCAGGTTTCCTATCGGGTTGGAACTATTGGGTTCTCTATATCTTAGTGGCTATGGCAGAACTTACTGCTGTCGCAAAATATATCAATTACTGGTGGCCTCATATTCCTGCATGGTCATCTGTATTGTTTTTCTTTCTTGTGATCACCGCGATTAACCTTACTAATGTAAAATTCTATGGTGAATCCGAGTTTTGGTTAGCGATCATCAAAGTAACAGCCGTGATAGCCATGATTCTATTTGGTTTGTTCTTGATCGCTACCGCTGATGCAAACTCAACTGCGTCATTTAGCAATCTTTGGACACATGGTGGCTTTTTTCCAAATGGTTTTGAAGGCTTGTTCTTCATGCTGGCTTTCTTGATGTTCGCTTTTGGTGGTATTGAACTCATCGGGATGGCTGCGGCAGAAGCAAAAGATCCAAAGAAAACCATTCCGAAAGCTATTAACCAAGTGGTATTTCGTATCCTGATTTTCTATATCGGTTCATTGACGATCCTTCTGTCATTGGTTCCTTGGAATCAACTTGATTTAGGTGGTCTCGATAAAAGCCCATTTGTGATGATTTTCAGTCAAATGGGCATCGGTTGGGCAGCACACTTACTAAACTTCATCATTCTAACCGCCGCATTATCTGTTTATAACAGTGGTATGTATGCAAATAGCCGTATGCTCTATGGTCTAGCTCAGCAAGGCAATGCGCCAAAAGTGTTCACAAAAACCAATAAACAAGGCGTGCCAATTCCTGCTGTTTTGCTTTCTGCTTTGTTGATTTTTGGCTGCGTACTTTTAAACTATTTTGTACCAGAAGAAGCACTTGGTCATTTGATGTATGTGGTTGTTGGGGCGTTGGTTTTAAACTGGGCGATGATCAGCTTAACGCATCTTCAGTTTATGAAAATGATCAAGAAAACTGGTCTGAAAACAAGTTTCCCTGCACTTTGGGCACCATTTAGCAATTATTTAGTATTAGCATTTATTGCTGTGGTTCTCTTTATCATGTGGCAACAAGGCTTTAAAGAGTCTGTGCTTATGATCCCTATTTGGATTGTGCTCATGCTTGCGCTATATAAAGTTCTCAACCCAAAATCCAAAGATTAAACAGTTGGTCGCTTTAATCAAAAAGTGATTGCTTCGGCAATCACTTTTTTGTTTATAATCATTGCACTATGCGCTCATAGCTTAACTGGATAGAGCAGTTGCCTCCTAAGCGACCGACGTGGGTTCGAGTCCCGCTGAGCGCACCAATTAAAACCTAAAACTATAATCAATGTTAAAACGCATTTCATTCGCTGAATGGAAAACCATATTCGTTGGCATATCATTACGATAATGGGAAAAACGGGCTCTCATCCCTAAACCTTGTAATTTACCTTCAGGGATTTTATACCCCAGATCGAACTCAATTGATTCCTCTTTAAAACGTTGACCTCCATATTGGAGTAAATCAATATCTTCCCCTTTTGCATATCGTGTCATAAAACGAAGACCATTTAGTGGAATATCACCTAATTGTGCATTTTTGAAATCATATTCATAACGAACTGAATAGACTTTTTCATCCTTATTCGAATAATCCGAACTCATAAAATCAAGCACAACAGGACTTTCTGTTCCCGATAAAAATGGTAATCCCGTCGAACCAAACGACTGCATATATCCCAAAGAAATCGTATGATTTTGATAATTCAAACCAAATAAACCACTCAAATGACGGTTATCCACCTCTCCGATTTGTTTGCTTCCCATTTCAGCACTATTAAAAAAACGCACATCACTTAAAAAATTAAGTTGTTCGTTTAAGGCTTGTTTCCCGTTAAAACCTAAAAATTGTTGCTGGTAAATATCTTTAAGTTCTGCATGATAAGCGCGTAAACGGTAATCTTTTAATTGATAATTTCCCCCGAAGCTATAAAAATGGTCGGTCTTTGCTGATTTATCAAAACGTTGGTTAATATTATCTATACCCACCTCTGTATAGCGAATCGAGTCGCGTTGTCGCACTTCATCTACATAAAACCCCTCTACTTGAAGATTTGGAATTTCATTTGAAACAAAGCGCACCCCGCGATAAGTCTGGGGAAATAAACGTGCTGGCGATGAAAATATAGTCGGCAATTGTGGAACGAGATCCCCCACAAACAGCTCATTTTTTCTGAATTTTGCCTTTCCAGTAACCCCAATTTTTCCATAATAGTCATCACGAGAATTATCCGCATTGACCTGCAATAAACCACTACGGGCATAGTCATCTGCACGATTGCCCATCAAGTTAAAGCCTGCCATCGCTAATACATCAAGACCGAATCCTACGCTACCCTCGGTATAACCTGACTGTCCTTTTAAGATTAAACCCTGTGCCCAATCTCTGACGGCGGTATAGGGATATGGATCTTGCTTATAGTCTCGGTCGAAGTAAAAATTTCGAAGTGTCAGCTCTGCTTTACCATCTTCAATAAACTCGGCATGTGCGATCTGGCTAAATAACGGGCACAAGCATATCCCCATCCATACAGATGTCTTTTTCATTTTTTCTCAACTATTTAATTTTTTAGGATTTAAGGTGCTGTTTTAAGGGAGTAATTTTGCTCTTTTTTATTCCTGTAAAAAGCATTACCCAAGCTTAAAATCAAGAAAATAGCTAAAATAAAGACCACACCGTAATAAGCATAAAGCGTGGCTGGAGCGATACCTTTATCCAGAAAAATGCCTGCAACTGTTGGTGATAAAATTGCACCAATACGACCAAATCCAATGGCATAACCTACACCACGACTACGGATTTCAGCATCATAAATTGTCGGTGAGATTGAATATAAGCCTGCTACACAACCATTGATAAGCGTTCCTAATAGCAAACCAACCACCAGCGCTATACTGACATGCGTTGATACTGCAACAAATAAGAATACACAAACTGCCGTTAACCCTAAGAACAGGCTTAATGCGTAGAAAATTTTGATACGTGAAGCAAGTAATCCGATGATTGCCGCACCAAAAATCCCGCCAATACTAATTAAAATTCCGGTCGTCACACCCTGATCAGCTGACATTCCCATTGAAAGTAAAATTTTAGGTGTCCAGCTCATCACAAAATAAAAACCGAACATTACTAAGAAAAAAGCAAACCAAAGGCAAAGTGTTTGGAAGCGAAGATGACCATCAAATAGCTTGACCAACTCCCCTTTATTTCCCGTGGTACTGGTTTTTACTTGGTGTGGTAAAGCAGACAGAGTACTTCCCCCTATTCTCTGCATCGTTATATTAATTTGCTTTAATGCTTGTTTCGGTCTTTTTGCCAACAAATAATCCAGTGATTCTGGCAGCAACCAGATGCTCACAAATAGCATCATGATCGTCGCAATCCCCCCTGCCAAGAAAATTGAACGCCAACCCAATTGTTCAATCAATGCCAGTGATAATACGCCTCCCAATGTCGCACCGATTCCATAACCAGTAGACATTAAACTCACTGCAAGACTTCTCCATCGCCCATTCGCATACTCACTTGCTAAAACATTACTACTTGCCAAAATTCCGCCGACACCAATACCCGTGATAAAACGAAGTATTGCTAAGGTATGGTGATTGTCTACAAATGCGCAAGCCAACATACTTAGACCAGAAATAACTAAGCAAGATAAAATCAATAAACGACGACCCACTTTGTCTGCAAAAGGCGCTAAAAATATTGAACCAGCAGCCATTCCAAACAGGCCTGCACTCAAGAGCAATCCGATTTGTGCTCCTGACAAAGACCACTCCATAGACACTGAGGGCGCCGTAAATGCCATGACCATAACATCAAAACCATCGATAATATTTAGACAAATACAAATTGAAATCACGAACCATTGATAACGGCTCATCTTATTTTGGTTTATTTCACTTAGAACATCTCGGTTCATGTGTATATCTCCAACACTGGATAAAATACACATACATCAACGCAAAAGCGTGCGATGGCTGATCATGCATATCCCTATCCAAAAATTTATTAACATTGTTTGATTTCACAAACCGCATGCTGTCGATACGTTTTACTAAGCATCCTGCTTTTTTTATAGTGAATATATGGATCCAAAAAATCAATGGTTTTTAACAAACAATTTAAGAATATAAAATTAAATACATGTATTTTATAAAATTAAATATAAAAATCACCAATACCAAAAAAACATTAAAATTATTAAAATTAAATATGGATCCATTTAAAAAAATAAATTATGCTTTTAGCAAGCCTATTTTTTAAACAAAGATAGCTTTTTGAGTGCAAGACGCACCAACCACACCAAAGGATTGCAATATGAAGCTAAAACAATTAGCCCACTTAACACTGGGGATCACTCTTCTTGGACACACCCTTCCAATAGCTCATGCTAAAACGACTCAAACACCAAATATCATGATCATTTTGGCAGATGATTTAGGTTTTTCAGATATTGGTGCTTACGGTAGTGAAATCAAAACACCAAACATTGACAGCCTGCTAAAACAAGGAAAAATGCTTTTTAATTTCCACGCTTCATCAATGTGTTCACCAACTAGAGCACAACTCATGACTGGTGCTGACAATCATCTCGTGGGTTTAGGCGCTATGTATGAAACCTCTAAACGCCAAACAGCACGGGTAGGTGAAAATAGCCCGCGCGCGCTACTTAAAGTCGATGGTTATTCTGGGCATTTAACCCCAAATGCCTACACACTAGCTGAGATTCTTAAGCACAAAAATTATTATACGTTCATGGTGGGTAAATGGCATTTAGGTCATGCGCCAGAACATAATCCTCATGCACGTGGTTTTGATCACTCCTTTGTTCTACTAGATGGATTCGACTTACACTTCAAAGATCAACCTAAAAACTATCCACGCAAAGTTCAATATACCGAGAATGGTCAAAAGACCGAATTGCCTGACGACTACTTCTCTACCGATTACTTTACTCAAAAAGCTTTTGAATACCTCGATAAAAACAAACAAAAAAAACCTTTCTTTGCATACCTTGCATACACCGCACCTCACTGGCCAATTCAAGCACCTGATGCGTATTTAAATCTCTACAAAGGGAAATATGACCAAGGTTACGATGCTATCCGGAAACAACGCTTCGAAAAGCAAAAAACGTTAGGACTTATTCCTGTTAATACAAAACTCCCAACACAACAAGGCAATCAAGCACTCAACACCAAGAGCTGGTCAGAACTATCACCAGAAGAGCGAAAATATGAAGCTCGAAAAATGGAAGTGTATGCAGGGATGATCACCCAATTGGACGATCGTATTGGCGATGTTATCCAGTATTTAAAAAAGCATAATCAATATGAAAATACACTCATTATCTTCATGTCAGATAATGGTGCCGAAGGAGGAAATCATAATTTCCCAATGGGTGAAGCAGACAATAGCTACGAAAATATTGGCAAAGCCACCTCCTATGTATATATGGGTTCACGTTGGTCAGAAGTGAGTAGCACTCCCTTCACCTATTGGAAATCAGCAGCTTCAGAGGGTGGTGTTAGAGTTCCATTCATAGTCAAATATCCACAACACCTCTCCAAAGACCGAGGAATTAATAATCATTTTGCAACTGTTCGCGATATTTTTCCAACCGTAATGGAGTTAGCAAATATTGAATCTGATCACCTCTATCCAGCATCAAACAAAAAAATCCAACCTTCAGGCTTTAGCTTAATTCCAGCCTTGAAAAGCAACAATGCACGTATCCGACCAGTAAACTATTACGACTTCAAAGAACTGCATGGCAGTCGCTATGCAAAGAATGATGAATGGAAACTCGTAGAAAACTCTCCTTCGAAATTTAACAGTCAAGGCTGGGAACTCTACAACCTAAAAAAAGATTTTAATGAACAGCATAATGTTTTTACCCAGCACCCAGATATCGTAAAAATTTTAAATGATAAGTACTTAAAATATGCCGATGAAAATGGTGTTGTCGATTTCGAACAATATATAAAACAATAGGAGTTTGCTGATGAAGACAATCATCATGCTCTTACCACTCCTATTCATATCTGGATGTCAAAAGCATCCACCTGACAAACACATGACTTTAAATCTAGGCGACATGTCAAAATGTTTAAATTATTCTGGCATGCCTCCTAACTGGTCAAACGACAAAACTACAGGCATGGTTCAACTACCTGCAGGTCAAATACAACTAGGTACAACAGAGGGTTATGCTGATGAAAAACCTTTCAAACAAGAGCTCACCTCCGTCAAATCATTTTGGATTGATGCAACTGAAGTAACAAATGCTCAGTTTGCTGAATTTGTACAGCAAACTGAATATATAACAGATGCAGAAAAACAAGGTGGTGCAGCCGTATTCATTCAGCCCACTGCCCCTGTAACAGAAATGCAATGGTGGGCTTTTAAGCCAGATGCCAATTGGAAGCAACCATGGGGGGCAAATAGCAACAAGCACCCACTTCCAAGTGAGCCTGTACGCCTAATCACATGGAATGATGCCTATGCTTATGCACATTGGTTAGGACACGACCTACCAACAGAACTTGAATGGGAATATGCCGCCAAAGGATTTCAACAACAATCAGATATCGGCCCCACCCATCAAGGACATACTACTGCAAACTACTGGCAAGGTGAGTTTCCTTATCAAAACACCCAACAAGACGGTTTCAATGAAGTTGCCCCCGTTGGCTGTTTTAAGGCAAACCCCTTTGGTCTATATGACATGATCGGAAACGTGTGGGAATGGACTCAAACCCCTTATACCGGAGTAAGAGACCATCATATGGGAGATCCAGCCACTTATAGACATGACCCCAACAGCATTTTGCAATACACCATCAAAGGAGGCTCTTATCTGTGTGCAAGTAATTATTGCGCACGTTATCGCGCTGCTGCGAGACACCCTCAAGAGCTAGATTTAGCAACGAGTCACGTTGGATTTAGAACCGTAAAAAGGAATTAACATGAAATACTTATTAGCTTATGGGATGCTTATCCCAGGGATCACTATTGCCTGCTGTTCTGCATACGCAACCGAAACTTTTAATTTTCAAAATGAGCTTAGTTTTAAAACCTTTAGTTTTGAACGCGACTACAAAGATGATCCAAGTGCAAATTCAAACAGCTTGAGCCAAGGCTTGCTTTATCGTGGTGACTGGTCAGTAAAATTGAATGACGTCCAACTTCATCTTATGCCAAGCTTACAATACGCCTATCGACTCAGTTCCGATCAGCATTCAAATGACTTTACCTTACCATTTGATGCAGACACAAAACAACAAGCCCAGCACTACAGCAAATATGGATTAGGCATGGGGGTTGAGTACAAAGACTTTCACATCAATATTGGCGAAATCATCCCGAATACACCACTAACACCACAAGTAGACACCCACCAATTAAGAGTTAATTACAAAGGTGCTGAATTTAAATATCATCAACAACAACAAAATTTCACGCTCGGATTTATCAATCAGTATTCACCACGAAATGAAGAGGACTATAGGAAACTGGCTATTTCGCAACAAGAGTCCGATGGTTTGTATTTTTTTGAATGGAATGGGAAAAAGCCACAATATAGTTGGAAATTCTACAATGGCTATTTAACCGATATCATTAATCAAAGTTACTTGGCCTTTGATTACCAGTGGTCAGACCAACACAATACAAAATTCCGCATGTTTCAACATACCGACATTGGAGATGCAAAATTAGGTCAATATAACAACACATCCTTAGGCGCAATGCACTTTATACAACATGGTAACTTTACTACTGGTATAGGTTATCAAGAAAACTTTGGTAAAAATGGGATACCTAAACTCGATGGATTACCCATTCCACACATGATGAACTGGACATTAGGGGCATTTACTAAAGCCAATGAAAAATCCTATCACTTCGTAAGTAGTTATAATTTTAAAGACTATATCAAAGGACTGAAGATTACCTACAAATACATATATGGCGATTCATTTCAAACGAAAAATAAAGATGACTTCGAACAAGAGAGTGATTTACTCATCCAATATGATTTAAATCACTGGGTTAAAAACCTAAAACTCCTATTCTTGAACATCAACTATGATACAAAACATGGCAAAAGCCTAGATGAGCAAAGAATGATCATTCACTATACGGTAAAGTTTTAAAACACCACAATATGGATCCAATTAATAATTTTATTTCAAACCACCCCACAAAACAAATCACTTAAAAAGACAAAAATAAGTCTAATTAAGCATAAATCACCCCTTAAAGTTACAGTCAACCCAAAACCATGGGTTGACCAACTTAATTATTTATTATAAATTGGATCCAATAAGTGATAAGGAGACGTCACACATGTTTATTAAAAATGCTTGGTATGTCGCATGCCGTCCAGAAGAAATTCAAGATAAGCCTCTTGGTCGCACAATTTGTGGTGAAAAGATCGTTTTTTATCGTGGCAAAGAAAATCAGGTCGCTGCCGTGGAAGATTTCTGCCCACATCGTGGTGCCCCCCTGTCATTAGGTTATGTTGAAGATGGAAACCTCGTATGTGGTTACCATGGTTTAGTGATGGGATGTGACGGAAAAACAGTGTCTATGCCTGCACAACGCACCCATGGTTTCCCATGTAACAAAGCCTATGCGGTGATAGAAAAGTATGGGTTCATTTGGGTTTGGCCTGGAGAAAAGGCTTTAGCTTCAGAGTCGAAACTTCCTGTTTTAGAATGGGCAGAGCATCCAGAGTGGAGTTATGGAGGAGGATTATTTCATATTCAGTGCGATTACCGCCTAATGATCGATAACCTCATGGATTTAACCCATGAAACCTATGTTCACTCAAGTAGTATTGGTCAAAAAGAAATTGATGAAGCCCTACCTGTAACGAAAGTAGATGGCGATCACGTCATTACTGAGCGTTATATGGAAAATGTTATTGCACCGCCTTTTTGGCAAATGGCACTTCGTGGCAACAATTTGGCAGATGATGTACCTGTAGATCGTTGGCAACGATGTCATTTCTTCGCCCCAAGCAATGTACATATTGAAGTCGGTGTGGCACATGCTGGATATGGTGGCTATGACGCACCAAAAGATAAAAAAGTGTCCTCTATCGTCGTAGATTTCATTACACCAGAAACTGAAACCTCGCATTGGTATTTCTGGGGAATGGCCCGTAATTTCCAACCAGAAAATGCCGCACTCACCGATCAAATTCGCGAAGGCCAAGGCAAAATTTTCACTGAAGATTTAGAAATGCTGGAACAGCAACAACAAAATATTTTAAGCAATCCTCACCGAAAGTTATTGATGCTTAACATCGATGCAGGTGGTGTTCAGTCACGTCAAGTCATTGATCGTCTGCTTACTGAAGAAAGCACAACGCCTCCTGAAATATCTAAACATAAGTTTCCAAATATTCATGTGATTTAAAGGAAGATGAACATGGACGTAATGATTCATAAAATTCATCAACTCACTCCCTCAATTCGTGCATTTGAACTGGTGTCAGCGAATGGTACAACGCTCCCTACTTTTGAAGCAGGTGCACATATTGACGTGCATCTTAAGAATGGCTTAACTCGCCAATACTCAATTTCAAATAGCTGCAGTGAACGACATCGTTATGTCATTGGTGTACTACATGACGCCAATTCACGAGGCGGGTCGCGCTGTATCCATACCGAATACCATGAAGGTGATCTTCTACAAATCGGGGAACCCCGTAATTTATTTAAAATTCATCCTGAAACGAAACAAGCTATTTTATTTGCTGGCGGGATTGGAATTACGCCTATTTTATCCATGGCATATCGGCTTAAATCCGCTCAAATTCCATTCGAGTTACATTACTTCGTCCGCAGTCATGACATGATTGCCTTTTATGGCAATTTAACTGAACATTTTGGTTCAAACATTCATTTTCATATTCAAGATCAGCCTGGTACTGGTTGCGATATGTCACAGGTACTTCAGCAGAATGCTCCCGACAAACATCTTTATGTCTGTGGCCCTACAGGGTTTATGGAGTTTGTGACCAATTCTGCAGTACAAGTTGGATGGCAAACTGAACAGTTACACCAAGAGCATTTTGTTGCACAACTCGCAGATACTTCAAATAATGAAGCCTTTACCATTGAAGTTAAAGGTACAGACCGTCAAATCAAGGTGTTAGCCCACCAGACTGCCACCCAAGCTTTGATTGAACATGGTTTTGATGTACCAATTTCCTGTGAGCAAGGCATTTGTGGGACTTGTATTACTCGTGTAATCGAAGGAACACCAGACCATCGTGATGTATTTATGACCGATGAAGAGCATGCGCTTAATAACCAGTTTACGCCGTGTTGCTCTCGTGCAAAGTCGAAAAAACTCGTCATTGAACTGTAGTATTTTCGAGTTCCTTTTCACCTCTGCGTCAAAAGGAACTCATTAAGTTTCATCACTAAGAATACCAGTTAAGGTTTCACCCAATATCACCACACTACTATGTTCGCGCATAAGGGTTTCAGCACGTCCTGCTTGGCGATGTAATAACGCGTCATAAATTGAACAATGTTGGAGATGTGCATAATGCAATCGACGATATTCAGATAACGCCTTTGTTTGATCAAAAGTAATCGCTTGCGCTGATGCCATTGGCAATTGATTATTTTTTGCCAAAGCCTGTAATAGCGCTATATTCTGCGCCCCTTGAATAATCGTATCGTGAAAAATTACATTATAGTGGTGATAGCGCTCTAATTCAGCATCACCAAATTCAGTATGCTCATTAAAAAGCTGTTCTATTTCCTGAATGCATTCTTGCAAGGTGAGTTTTTGCTGATCAGTTAATCCTTGCTCTGCTATTGTTTTTGCTGCTAATCCTTCAAGCACACCACGAACCTCAAGTGCATCATGAATCAGTTTTCCGGAAATCTCTCGTACCGTATACCCGCGAGTTGGATTTTTTATTAACAGACCTTCCTGCTCAAGCAAACGAAATGCCATTCGAATCGGCTGCCTAGAGACACCTAGCAACTCCGCAGTTGGAATCTCAGCAATTCGACTTCCCCCTTCAATTTCCCCTGCGATGATCATTTTTCTGAGTTTAATTAAAACTTGTTGCCCTGAAGACATGCTTAATCACACACTATCTAAACCGATCTTTGATGCTAACAACTTCATCTATAAAATGAAAATATTATTTTCCTCTGGAATTTCTAACGTTCGAGAACTTAAATATATAAATTTGACAACTAATCTGCAAAATAAACCATAAAAGACGGAGCATTTGCTTCGTCTTTTTTAGCTTCAATTTAGCAAAGGTATCGCCTTGCGTAATCTCAACGTTAATATTCTTAGGCTGTAATTCACAAATAATACCAACATTAAACCGATTAGAAAGGCTCCAATGATATCGAAAGGAAAATGAACACCCACAAAAATACGTGATAACCCCACGATCAGACTAAACACTAACCCAATACCACCAATCAATTTAAAACCTGCCAATAAGTACGAGCACCCAATAATCACAATCGTTAATGTATGTTGGCTAGGAAAAGAAGAAGTTGAACCATGACCAATCAATTTATGTCCTAAACCGAGTTGAAATGGCCGCGGTGAATGATAAAAATAATCAACTAAATCACATAATAATAATGATATAAGTACGATAAACAGAGTTTTTGCAAATATTAAATGGTGCGTCTTCCATTGCAGTAATAACAAAAACACAAGAAAACTAATAAAGACTGTGTTTAAATCATTTGCCAAAAAGATCACAATTTGATCTAAGACTGGATATTGTAAAGCAAAAGCATTGATACTATGAAATAAATGAATATTTATATCGTTCAAAATCATCTCTCATCAATCTTTGATCGCTTATTTGATCGCAATGTATATAAAATTGATGAAAGAATTATGAATCCAGCACTGACCGACATACTTTGATAGATATAGATTACTAAGACTCCTTGAAATCAAAGATAAAAACATAGAAGGTAAAATATGAATCAAGCGCATTCACAACAATCTGAGTCACCTGCTCACGAGCATATGTATGCTATTTTCGCTCAACAATCTGCTGCTTTTGCTGCTCAACCCTACCCAGACTTAGACACACGGCGCAGTAAGTTATTCAACCTCAAAAAGCAAATTATTCGCTATCAAGATGTTATTGCTGCTGCAATCAATACTGACTTTAGCTCTCGCTCTATCGATGAATCAAAACTATTAGATTTACTCGGCTCAGTACTCGAAGCGGAACATGCAATTCGGCATTTACGTAAATGGATGCGCCCAAGCAAACGCAGTACAGAATTACTTTTCTTATCCAATCGTTTACGTGTGCAATACCAACCCAAAGGAGTTGTTGGCGTTGTTGTGCCTTGGAATTTCCCCGTTTATTTGGCGTTAGGACCATTAATCGCAGCGATTGCAGCAGGCAATCGAGTCATGGTTAAACTGCCAGAAATTACTCCTGCAACAAATGCGGTCATGAAACGCATGCTTGCTGAGGTTTTCACTGAAGACGAAGTTGCTATTTTTGGTGAAGAAATCACAGACCCTTCATTATTTACAACCCTTCCGTTCAATCATATTGTTTTCACTGGATCACCAGCGATTGGCCGCGTGGTGATGCGTGCGGCAGCAGAAAACTTAACTCCAGTTACCTTAGAACTTGGCGGTAAATCACCTGCTTTGGTGAGTCGTCACTATCCTTTGGCTGATGCAGCAATGCGAATCTTACATGGTAAAGCAACCAATTGTGGCCAAATTTGTGTTGCACCTGATTATGCATTAGTACCGAAGGAAAAAATCAATGCCTTTGTGGAAGAATGTAAATCATATTTTTCATCGATGTATGGCGATAATATTTCAAAAAATACCAATTACACGTCTATCGTCAATGATCGGCATTTAAAACGATTACTCAAAATACTTGAAGATGCTAAAGCAAAAGGTGCAGAGATCATCACATGCGGGGACTATGTTCCAGACCAAGATGGGCGTCGCATGCCTGTACACATTGTCTTAAATTGCACACCAGATATGCGGATTTTAAAAGAAGAGTTATTTGGCCCAGTTCTTCCGGTAGTTGCATATGATGCAATAGATGATGCGATTACATATATCAAAACAGGTGAACGTCCATTGGCACTTTATTGCTTTACCCATGATGCCAATGAACGCGATCATATCTTAAAACAAACGCATTCAGGTGGCGTCACAATCAATGATTGGGGATGGCATGTCGTGAATCATGATGCGCCTTTTGGCGGTATCGGCAATTCAGGTATGGGAACATATCATGGCGTAGAAGGGTTTCGTGAACTTTCACATGCAAAAACAGTGTTTGCTCGTCATCGCTTTTTCCCAACGCAATTATTCTATCCACCCTATGGAACTTGGGTACAAAAACTTGCTTTGCATTTCTTTTTGAAAAAAGGCGATCCAAATTTAAAATAAATATCCATTACCCAAAAGAGAGTTAAAACTCTCTTTTATTTTCAGGTGTCAGATTGCCCTTGAAAACGTAATCCAACACCTGCAATTGTAAAAATATACTTGGGACTGATAGCTGAATCTCCAATTTTGGTTCGAAGTTTTTTGACTAAGATGCGGAGATAGTGAGTATCCTCTTCGTGGCTAACACCCCATAGCTCAGTCATGATTTGTTTTTGGGTAACAATCTTTCCTTGGTGGCGAATCAGTAATGCCAAAAGCTGTAATTCTTTTTTAGTTAGAATGATTTCTTCGTTTTCAACTCGAACAATATGTTCAGCAATATCAACAAATAGTTCCCCATCGTTAAACACTGTCTTCTGCTCTAATGTTGGCGCTTTATTACGAAACAAGACACGCATACGCGCGCAGAGCTCCTGAATACTGAAAGGCTTGGTAACGTAATCATTTGCCCCCGCATCCAGTAATTTAATTTTTTGGTTTTCATCAGGTCGAGCAGAAAGCACAATGACTGGAACATCAGACCACTGACGCAATTCTTTCAGTACGTCATGGCCATCCATATCAGGCAACCCCAAATCCAGAATCAAAAGATCAGCACCTCGTGTAGCTAAAATCTCTAAACCCTTCATACCATTTTCAGCAACTTGCACTCGATAACCTTGCGCCCGCAAAGCAATATCCAAGAATTTTCGAATTTGTGGTTCATCATCAATAATAAGAATTGAAGCTTGAGTATTTAATGTATGAGGCATGAAATCATTTTAATCCTGATGTAATGGTAATCGTATTCTAATTAAAGTGCCTTGACCATGCTTGCCGCTCAATGCTTCTATCGATCCCATATGTGCACCGATAATCGCTTTTACTATCGAAAGGCCAAGCCCTGTTCCTGTTTTACCCCGATCACCTCTTTGCATGGTGTAGAACATATCAAAAATCTGTTCACGTTCATCTTCAGGAATACCAACACCTTGATCTTCAATCTCAATCTGTAAATAGCTTTCGACCAGCTGAATGTTCACCTCTATCGGCACATTATCTGGAGAGAATTTAGCTGCATTTTCTAAAACGTTAAAAATAGCTTGTTCAATTAAAGCGGGATGGACATACAATTGCGGCAGATCTTCAGCTAACTGAACCTGAATTTTGACTTGAGGTTGATAACGTTTCAGACGTTCAGTGGCGGAGCCAATTAATTCATCCACACCAATCCAAGCTCGACTGAGCGTTAAGCCTTGATGTCCCAAACGGGTCATATCCAAAAGGTTTTGAATATAACGGTCTAAGCGCTCACCTTCTATATGAATGGTATCTAATAACTCATCACGATCTGTTTTAGGCATTTGCTCGCCATAATATTTGAGCGTATCTGCTGAACCAATCATCGCAGCCAACGGCGAACGTAAATCATGTGATACCGATGAAAGTAAAGCTGAACGCAATTTTTCTGTTTCAGCCACCACTCTTGAATTTTCCAATTGTAAGGAAAGCTGAATACGGGACAGCGTTTGTGCAATATCATCAATCATTAACTCAGCCAAACGCTGTAGTTCAAAACTAAGTGCTTGTGGATGGTGTCGAAAGCGAATTGCAATAACCCCATGACTCTCGACTAGATTCAGTGGCTTAAACCACCACTCTGTCTGCGTTAAAGTATTGGTAAAACGTCCACAAGGTTTTGCATTTTTTTGAGCCCAATCTGCCGCGATTTGATCTTTCTCATTTAGAACCGAGATTTCACCAGAAACTTGAGTACCAACTCTTAGCCATACATATGCGTTTAATGAGCTTTCTAAGTGTTGCTTAGCTATATTTAGAACCTGTTGAATATCGACACAGCTGGATAACTTTCTTTCTAACTCCTGTAATTGTAGTGAAGCTGAATTGGCAGCGCGTAAACTCAAAACCTGAGCACGCAATTGATTTGCTAAGCGTCCGACCAAAAGTGCTGAAATAATAAAAGTAATAATTGTAATCACACCGCGTTCAGCACTAATCATAAATGTGAAGCGTGGTTCAATAAAAAAGTAGTTATAGAGTAAAAAACAAATAAATACGCTAGCAAGCGTAATCAACATTTTTGCTCGAATTGCGACAAGCAAGACCGTGACAATAAAAATTAACGCTAAATCACTATATCCAATAAATCGGTCACTGATCGCAGCAATCATCAATCCCAATAAAATAATGAATGAACTTTCCAATAATTCTTTATGGTCAACACTAAATTTCTGCTCAGACTGAGCCATATCAAGTAGTGAGTTTTTTAACTCCTGCGACTTAGACGTTAAGGGCTGAACAAAAGTAATCTCAAAGGGATGCTGTTTTTCTAAAAGTTGATCCGCAATATGATCTGAAAACAAACGTTGCCAAAATGATTTTTGTGGGCTTTTACCCAATAAAATATTGGATGCGCCACAATCATATGCTGCCTGTAAAATTGTAGCTGCAATATGATTGCTATAGAGTAAATGGGTATCAGCACCAAGCTTACGCGCTAGGTTGAATGCTTTGCTCACTGCAAAAGTCTGAGTATTTTCAATTTTGCTTTTTTGAATTGAAATCACACTCCAAGTTGCATTCCTCCTTTCAGCGATCCGATGTGCTCGTCTGACCAAATCCTCTGAAAATTCAGTTCCATCAATGGCTAACATCACATGATTTTGAATCGGAATAATTTGTCCCTGAGCTACAAATTTCTCCCGATAATCAATATCCACCTGTCCTGCAACCGTTTGAATCGCAAGGTCTCGTAAAGCCGTAAGATTGGCTGGCTTAAAAAAGCCTTGCAAGGCATGTGGGGCGACATCAGCTAAATAAATTTTGCCATGATGCATACGCTCCAATAGTTCAGGTACAGGCAGATCAACCAAGCGAATATCTTTTAATCTTTTTAATAATGCATCAGGCACTGTTTCAGTTACCCGAATGCCCGTAATTTGATAGACCACATCATTCAAACTTTCGAGATGCTGAATATTCAATGTGCTATACACATCAATACCTGCATCTAGTAACTCATTCACATCTTGCCAACGATATTCATGACGGCTATTGGGTACGTTTCGATGTGCAAGTTCATCTACCAAAACAATTTCAGGTTTCAACTTCAGAAGTTGATCAAGATCCATTTCATCTAAAAATCGATCTTGATACTCAACACTTTTTCTCGGAATTACATTTAACCCATGTATCAAAGCCTGCGTATCAGCTCGACCATGTGTTTCAACAATACCCACCGCCACATGATGCCCTTGCTGCATTAACTCATGTGCTCGAGTGAGCATGGCATAGGTTTTACCTACGCCTGGCGCTGCACCCAAGAAAATGGTCAGACGCCCAGATTGCTCACGTTGGCTATGCGCCAACCATGCATCTGCTTTGTTATTTCGATCGATTTGCATAGGCTAAGCTCTATCAACGTGAAGTTGATGATAACTGATCTAAAGCTAAGTTCAGTTGAAGCACATTCACCCGCGCCTGCCCATACAAGCCCAATTGAGCCGATTGAATCTGCTGTTGCACTAAATCTCTCACTTTCTGCTCGGATAAAGCACGTTGTTGCGCTACCCGTTTCACTTGTAATAAGGCACTTTGAGGTGAAATGTCTGGATCAATTCCACTTCCTGATGCAGTTACCATATCATGTGGAACTTGCTGCACTGTAATTCCATTTTTGTCTGCAAATTGAATCACCCGTTCCTGAATCTGTTGTTGTAATTCAGGATTGGAGAGTGCCAAATTACTTCCCCCAACCGCATCCGCATCATACGCGATGGCACTTGGGCGAGCGTGAAAGTAGTGATCACTCACAAAATTCTGTCCCACCAAGCTTGACCCGACAATTTTTCCATTTAACTCGATAACACTACCATTGGCCTGCTTTGGAAATAACAATTGAGCCAAAGATACACTCACACTGCAATACAATACGCCTGCAATCAGAAATCCAACCACAATTAAACCAAAACTAGAACGAAAGAGTGGTTGTGGCTCAGAAGATAGCGGAAAATTTTCTAATCTATTCATGGTGTACTCCTAAATCCACAACGACACAACAAGGTCAATCAATTTGATGGCAATAAACGGAAAAACCACGCCCCCTACACCATAGATCAGCATATTACGACGCAACAATTGTAAAGCACTGGCAGGTTTAAATTGCACCCCTTTAAGCGCTAAAGGAATCAACATCGGAATGATCAGTGCATTAAAAATCAATGCAGAAATCACGGCACTGCTTGGACTACCCAACTGCAAAATATTCAATACATCAAGCTGAGGAATTGCAACGGCGAACAGTGCAGGCAAAATCACAAAGTATTTAGACACATCGTTGGCTAAAGAAAATGTGGTTAAAGCACCACGGGTAATCAACTGCTGCTTACCAATTTCTACCACATCAAGCAGTTTGGTTGGATCAGAGTCCAGATCAACCATATTTCCCGCTTCTTTCGCAGCTTGCGTACCAGAATTCATGGCTAAACCAATATCGGCTTGTGCCAACGCAGGTGCATCATTGGTTCCATCTCCAACCATCGCCACCAACTTCCCTGCAGCTTGCTCTTTACGAATGCAGGCTAATTTATCTTCTGGGCGAGCTTCAGCAATATAATCATCCACGCCTGCTTCAGCGGCAATTGCGGCTGCGGTCAAAGGATTATCACCCGTAACCATGATGGTTTTAATCCCCATCTCTCTCAACAATGCAAAACGTTCTTTAATGCCTTGCTTAATCACATCTGAGAGTTCAATTACACCTAAAATCCTATCATTCAGTGCGACAACCAATGGCGTTGCACCTTTTGAGGCAACATGCTCAACACAAACATTCAATTCAATATTATTTTTAATAGTTTGATTGGTGAATTTAAGAATCGCATCTACTGCCCCTTTACGAATCTGATCTCCAGAAGCTAAATTTACCCCTGATAAGCGTGTTGAAGCACTAAACTGAATAAATTCAGCATCTTTAGATTCATGGATATTTTCTCCCATTTCTTTAGCTAAACTCACCACTGACTTACCCTCAGGGGTTGGATCAGCAAAAGATGTAAGCATCGCTGCTTGGCGTAATTCACTTGGACTCACACCAGTTAAAGGGTAAAAGGCGGTTGCTTGACGATCACCATAGGTAATCGTGCCTGTTTTATCCAACAGCAACACATCAATATCACCAGCAACTTCAACCGCCTTACCTGATTTCGCCAACACATTGGCTTTTAAGGCTCTGTTCATCCCTGCAATCCCAATCGCAGGCAACAAACCACCAATTGTTGTTGGAATGAGACAGACCAATAATGCAATCAACATCACCAGACTGATTTTGATTCCCACCATAGAACCAATAAACGGTAATGTGGCAACCACAACAATAAAAGTAATGGTCATGATGTTCAGCAAAATACTGAGTGCAATTTCATTCGGTGTTTTTTGACGATTTGCACCTTCAACCAAAGCAATCATGCGATCTAAGAAACTATTGCCTGCCTCATTACTGACACGAACAATAATTTGATCAGACAAAACCTTGGTACCGCCAATCACACCTGACCGATCCGTATTGGCTCCACGCAATACAGGCGCAGACTCACCTGTCACCGCCGATTCATTAATGGTGGCAAAACCTTGAATGATTTCACCATCTGCAGGCACGATTTCACCTGCTTTGATGATCACCAAATCATCTTTTTTTAATAAATTTGCAGAAATCACCGTTGGAGTAGCATTTAGATCAGCAATTTTATTTGCCATTAAGTTTTCACGGGCTTGGCGTAAAGAAGATGCCTGTCCACGCCCTTTAGCTTCTGCCACTGCTTCGGCATAATTGGCAAACAAAACAGTTACTAGTAAGATCAAGCTCAGTAAAATACCAAATCCAAAACTGGTGCTACCCATCAACGTCGCCACGATGCTTAACACCGTTCCAATCCATACACATGCCATCACAGGATTTTTAAAGGCATGCTGTGGTAATAATTTATAAAAGGTTTGCTGAATAATTTCTTTATTCAAGATATCCATTTGTGTCGCATTAGAGTGATTCATGGTATTTGCTCCACTAGATCTTTACAGATAAATAATCAGCAATTGGTCCAATCACCAACACTGGCATAAATTGCAAAAGCGTTAAAATCAGTACAATTCCGATTAGAGTCAGTGCAAATGTAGCCGACTCAATCTGTAATGAACCCTTGGTCTCATCTGCTTTAGGTTTGGTTGCTAAACTAACTGCAATTAAAACGGGAATGATCAACACGCTATAACGACCTGCTAATAACGCAACACTGGCGCTGAGATTCCACCATAAAGTGTTGTCGGCTAAGCCTTCAAAACCAGAACCATTATTGGCAAACGCAGACACATATTCATAAAAGACTTGGCTAATAGCATGCGATGCAGGGTTTGAATTTCCTGTTAAAGATGGGAAAGCGATAGCGATCGCCGTCAAACCAAGAATCACCACAGGTTGTAAAAGAATGACCAGTGCCAATAACTTAATTTCAGTGACTTCAATTTTTCGTCCAAATAATTCAGGCGTGCGACCTGTCATCAAACCTGCAATAAATACAGCTAAAAATAGATAAATAAAGAACTGTAATAAACCACAACCAATCCCACCCCAAATGGCATTGATCAGCATATTGGATAGCTCAACCAAACCCGTTAATGGTGAAGCTGAGTCATGCATCATATTGACCGAACCATTATTTACCTGTGTGGTTAGACTTCCCCACAATGCAGAGGCTTCAGCTCCAAAACGGACTTCTTTCCCTTCCATTAGCGCAATATTTGGAACCAATGACGATTTTTCAGTCCACAAAGCAAATAATGTTGAAGTCAATGACATCAACAGCATCGTGCCCAAAATCATCCACATCAATTTTTTGCGTTGAATAAAACGACCAAGCATAAACACAACTGACATTGGGATCAGTAAGATCGCTAGCATCTCCAACACATTAGATAATGGCGTTGGATTTTCTAAAGGCACACTACTGTTAGGACCATACCAACCACCACCATTACTCCCTAATTGCTTGATCGCGACCATTGGTGCAACGGGTCCAAGTGGAATATGTTGTGTCTGTACTTCTACTGCTTGATCTAAAACTTGGACGGTTGGACCAGCAGAAAGTGTTGATGGCACACCTTGAAAAGTCAGTAATAGAGAAAAAACTAAACCCAAAGGAATAAAGAATCTGAATAATGGTCGGATCATATCCATCCAATAATTTCCAAGATTAATTTGCGACGCATTTTTGAGTTCAACATTTTCCACAGCTTGATCTTTGGGCTGTAAAAATAAAGCTCTTAACATGGCTGTTAGTAAAGCCAAACCCATAATTGGAGATAAATATTGCAAACCAACAATCACTGTCATTTGCGACAGATAAGACAATTGAGCTTGTCCTGAATAATGCTGCTGATTGGTATTGGTCAAAAATGAAATGCTGGTGTGTAATGCCAGATCCCAATTCATGTTAGGGATATGATCTGGATTTAATGGCAACCAAGCCTGTGTCATCAAGATTGCAACACTTGTGGCTAAGAGCAAAACATTACAGGTGATAAAAGCGCCAAGATACTGCCGCCAATTCATACCCACTTGTTTCACATTCAAAATGGAGTAAATTGGTTGCTCTATCCATTTAAAAAATCGGTCGCTTCGCATCGGTTTTGCTTGCATCACATCGGCGAGATAGCGTCCTAAGGGATACGCTAGAAGCAATGCAAACATAAATACGGAAATAAATTCCCACATAGGTAATGCCATAAAAAAATAGTTCGGCATAAGTATGGAAATTGAGTGCGTAAATTCTCTATGTCAGAACAACTAAAATGCGTAAATTTTCTGTAAAATTTATATGAATATTTATTTGATCCTAAAAATATGCATTTTTAGCCAATACTGCAAATAAGATCGTATTTTTTACAAAAAATCTTTGACCTAAAAAAAATTTTTTTTATAGAATTTGCAAGAGTAATTTTTCATAAATATTTTATATATTTCATTATTTTATCAATAAAAACACATATGTATATAAATATTTATAGCATTTTTTTTGTTCAATTTCATCCAATCAATCGTACTAACTAGTTCATTTAGAACATTTACTCTTATTTTAATTATGGTATTTTTGTTACATGAAGTTATAGCCAATCAAATATGAATGACTTTTTCATGTCATTTCATAGCTTCTAAACTTAAGAATCTTAAAAGTTCAAGGAAAGATTTAAAATGAAATTAAAACACCTTAGCACTGCAATGATCTTAGCGACGTTACCTGCAACTGGAGTCTTTGCAGCAGCGTTAGACCGTTCGGGTCAGTCTATGTCTGCATTCTTACAACCAGGTAACTATTTTGAAGCGGGTATCTCGGTTCTAGATCCGACAGTTAAAGGACAAGAAGCAGGTGGAACTGCGACAAATCGTAAAATTGATGATATGGCTGGGGATTATTTTTTTCCAAGTGCAGCATTAAAACTTCAACTCACAGATAAATTCTCATTTGGTTTACTCTATGACCAACCTTTTGGTGCAGATGCAAAATACACTGGGGAAAATGTATTTGTATCTGGTCCAAATGACGGTGTTTTATCAGCAAAATCTATTGATGGTATTGTTACAAAAAGAGCGATTGGTGCTTTAGAAGCACAAGGCATACCTGTAAATGAACAATCTATTGCTCAGGCAAAAGCCCAAGTGCAAAGCAGCCAAGAATTCCAACAGCTTGCTGGTGCGCTAGAAGCAGCCAAAGGTTATCTTGGTTCAA
The DNA here is from genome assembly GCF_003323815.1 of Acinetobacter haemolyticus. NCBI lineage: Bacteria > Pseudomonadati > Pseudomonadota > Gammaproteobacteria > Moraxellales > Moraxellaceae > Acinetobacter > Acinetobacter haemolyticus. The sequence continues at coordinate 727,369 of NZ_CP030880.1, read as the reverse complement.
GTACAGACAGTAATAATACGGAAGTCAAAGTAGATACTCAAAACTTAGCAATGGTTTTTGGTTTCCAACCAAATCAAAACTTTAACTTCTATGCTGGTCCAGTACTGCAAACCGTCAAAGGCCACGTTAACTTACGTGGTGAAGCATATAGTCTTTACAATGGCTATGATGCAAACATCAAAGAAACCACTGGTGTAGGCTGGTTAGCAGGTGCTGCTTATCAAATTCCAGAAATTGCCCTCAAAGCTTCGATTACTTATCGCTCTGAAATCGACCACAAAGTCAATATCAATGAAGATCTAGCACTATTGGGCTTCCCTCTATTGGGGGGTGTACTCACCGGTTTAGGGCTTGATGCATCACAACTTGCGGCTCTAAGTGCTGACAATAAAACCAAAATTACCACACCACAATCTGTAAATCTTGATTTCCAAACAGGTATCATGGCGAATACCGTTGCATTTGCTAATGTACGTTGGGTAAACTGGAAAGACTTCTCAATCACTCCTTACAAATTTGGTGAAGTAGCAAAATTAGTTGGACCAATCATTGGTCGTCCTGATGGTTTTAGTCTTGTTGAATATGCAGATGACCAATGGTCAGTAAATGCTGGTGTTGGTCGTAAACTTAGCGAGCAATGGGCTGGTAACGTTTCTGTAGGTTGGGATTCTGGTGCAGGCAATCCAATCACAACCTTAGGTCCAACAGAAGGTTATTGGAATGTCGGTGTAGGCGTTCAATATAGCCCTACTCCAGCGACATTTATCGCTGGTGGTGTGAAGTACTTCTGGTTAGGCGATGCTAAAGCGCAAACTGGTGCACAAGCTGGTAGCGATGACTATGTCGCGAAGTTCGAAGACAACAAAGCTCTCGCTTATGGTTTGAAAATCGGTTACCGCTTCTAATCCATCTCAATGAAAAAGACCGTCGCAAGACGGTCTTTTTTTTATCGACTGAATTTACCGGTTAATCAACTTTTAGAGTGATTAATCTATAAAGCCTTATGACTCAACAACTTTTCATGACTTTATCAGTTCATTTATGAACATTTGTAAAAATATTTTAGCACTCAAAAATTGTGTTACTTTTCGCGGCATTCTAGTTACACCTGATATGAGAGAAAATATCAATGAAGCTGCATGCGATTCAAACAGCAATTTTACTTAGTTTATTACCAACAACCTCTGCTTTTGCAGCAGCCTTGGATCGTTCTGGTCAGTCAATTTCAGCCTTCTTGCAGCCAAGCAATTATTTTGAAGCGGGTATTACTTTTCTAAGTGCGGACGTATCAGGGAAAGATACATCTCAAAATAATACAGGAGACATGGCAAATCATTATTACTCTCCAAGCGCAGCCTTAAAAATTCAAGCAACTGAACAATTTTCTATTGGTTTGCTTTATGATCATCCATATGGTGCTGATGCTGAATATCATGGTCAAAATAACTTTGTAGAAAATCGTCCTGTCCCGTTCCAAGGGAATACCTCAGTTAAGGTTCGTACTGAAAATTTAAATTTACTTTTCGGCTACCAACCCACTCAAAACTGGAATCTTTATGCAGGAGCCGTTTATCAAACACTGGATGCTAACGTATTATTACGTGGCACAAGTTACAGTGCCTATAATGGCTATGACTTTAAAACAGGTCGTGATGAAGCTGTTGGCTGGCTAGCAGGTGTCGCTTATCAAATTCCAGAAATTGCACTGAAAGCATCTCTCACCTATCGGGCAAAGATTAAGCATGAAATGAATGCTTATGAAAAACATAATGCTGCGGGTATGATCCCATCATCTCCTGATCTAAATGCAAGTCTGATTCAAATTAATAATGCCCTAGGCGTTACAGAAATTACCACCCCACAGTCAATCAATCTCGATCTACAAACAGGGATTATGGAAAATACTGTTGCCTTTGCTAACATTCGTTGGGTGAACTGGAAAGACTTTGCTATTCGTCCTTATAAGTTTGGTGCAGCATCAGTACTAACACCTATTGTAAATGGCTTTGATCTTGTCGCTTATACCGATGACCAATATTCGGTAACTGCGGGTGTAGGGCGTAAACTGAATGAGCAATGGGCGGGTAACGTATCTGTAGGCTGGGACTCAGGTGCTGGTAACCCAGTCACCACACTGGGTCCAACTGAAGGCTATTGGAATGTTGGCTTAGGTGTTCAATACAGCCCTGCTCCAAACTACTTCATCGCAGGTGGCGTGAAATATTTCTGGTTAGGTGATGCCAAAGCACAATCTGCCTCACAGTTTGAGACACCTGCTTATATCGCTGAGTTCAAAAATAATGATGCTATCGCTTACGGCTTAAAGATTGGTTATAAGTTCTAATTGCTTTTAATAAAACAAAAGGCGCATGATGCGCCTTTTGTTGCTTTTAGCTTCACTCTTTGAGAAATCTCATAAAATAGACTCTCTGGATAGATTTATTATTCTGGAATATTACGTTGCGATACTGAACGAATGGCTTGTTTTAAAGCCTCATAGCCATGCAAAGGTGGAAATTGAGGAAACTCAGCGATTACATTATCTGGTGCATCAAACAAGAATCCATGATCCGCTTCACCCAACATCGTCGTATCATTATAAGAATCACCTGCCGCAATCACACGGAAGTTCAAACCATGCAAAGCTTTAACCGCCTGACGTTTTTGATCTGGTTGACGAAGTTTATACGCGGTAATCATACCATTTTCGTCTGTCTCTAATTTATGACAGAAAATTGTCGGTTGACCCAGTTGCTGCATTAAAGGATGTGCAAACTCATAAAACGTATCTGAGAGAATAATCAGTTGGAAATGAGTACGTACCCAATCAACAAATTCCTTCGCCCCTTCAAAAGGCCCCATATCCGCAATCACCGCTTGAATATCATTTAAACCCAAACCATGTTGTTTTAAGATATTTAGACGCTGTGTCATTAGTACATCATAGTCTGGAATATCACGAGTCGTTGCCTCGAGTTCTTTAATCCCTGTTTTTTTTGCAAAATTAATCCAGATTTCTGGAACTAAAACCCCTTCAAGATCTAGGCATACGATTTCCATGAATGCTTCCAATGTTGGTTAAAAATTGCTGTATCATACCACTAACATTTTCAATTTTTTGCGCTGTTGTTGAATAAATCAGCTTTATTCTGCAAGATTAAAGTTGAGAGCAAGTAAACTGCTTTGCTTAGAATGATTTACAATTGTGCCCAAGCCTATCGCCAGGAACACCCATGACTGTTATTCCGACTATTGACCTTGTGGATGCGCTCGCTGCTGAATATGCAGAAAAATCGCCACGAGAAATTTTAGAACTTGCTTTAAGTCAACAAGGTGAAATCGCCATTTCATTTTCAGGTGCGGAAGATGTTGTATTGATTGATATCGCTTCTCGTATTGGTAAGCCCTTTCGTGTCTTTAGCTTAGATACGGGGCGACTACACGCTGAAACCTATCAATTTATTGAAACAGTCCGTAAGCATTACAATATTAATATCGAAATCTGTTTTCCTGAGTCTGCTGCAGTTCAACAATTCGTCAATGAAAAAGGCTTATTTAGCTTTTTTGAAGATGGTCATCAAGAATGCTGTGGGATTCGTAAAGTTCAACCTCTTCGTAAAAAATTGGCGACTTTAGATGGTTGGATTACAGGTCAACGAAAAGATCAAAGCCCAACACGTAGTGATGTTCCAGTGGTTCAGGCCGATGTTGGCTTTTCAGGGGAAGGTAAACAACTGATCAAGTACAACCCACTTGCCAATTGGAGTAGTGCCGATGTATGGAGTTATATCCGTATGATGGAAATCCCATATAATCCATTGCATGAGCGTGGTTTTATCTCAATTGGTTGTGAACCTTGCACACGCCCAGTTTTACCTAATCAGCATGAACGTGAAGGTCGTTGGTGGTGGGAAGAAGCAACTCACAAAGAGTGCGGTTTGCATGCTGGAAATCTAAAAAAATAAGCTGTAACAATTTTGGTATATAAAAACCACTGATTTGTCAGTGGTTTTATTTTTTCTGACTGCTGTGTACAAAGTCATATTTTAACCAGACGAAAGCGTATATACTGATCTCTACGGTTCAATAATACTAATAAGAGCTCCAAGAGTATCTTATAAAAAATGCGATGAGAGGCTATATCTGCTATGCGCCCATTACACCCGATCGACTTCATTTTTCTTTCATTAGAAAAAAGACAGCAACCCATGCATGTAGGTGGGCTGTTTTTATTTGAACTACCTGAAAATGCGTCTCCAACCTTTGTTCATGATCTGGTTGAAGAAATTCGTCAATCAAAAAGCATTCCAGTACCACCTTTTAACAATCAGTTAAATGGTTTATTTTGGGGTGAAGACAATGAATTCGATTTAGACCATCATTTCCGTCATATTGCTTTACCCAATCCTGGACGTATTCGTGAATTACTAGTGTATATTTCACAGCAACATAGTTCTCTTATTGACCGTGCTAAACCATTATGGACCTGTGACATTATCGAAGGAATTGAAGGCAACCGTTTTGCCATGTATTTCAAAATCCATCATGCGATGGTAGATGGCGTTGCAGGTATGCGCCTAATCGAAAAATCGCTTTCAAAAGATCCAAATGAAAAACATGTCGTTCCGCTCTGGTGTGTAGAAGGCAAGCGCGCTAAACGTTTAAAAGCTCCGAAACCACCAAGTGTTAGCAAAATCAAAGGTGTGTGGGATACCATTAAATCCCAGTGCGAAGTTGCTCCTAAAGTGATGCAAGAACTCTCTCAAACTATTTTTAAAGAGATGGGGAAAAACCCAGACTACGTTTCGACCTTCCAAGCACCGCCGTCGATCTTAAACCAACGTGTTAGCTCTGCCCGTCGTTTTGCAGCACAATCATTCGAATTAGATCGTTTCCGCACCATTGCCAAAACCCTAGGCGTGACCTTAAACGACGTCGTTTTGGCTGTATGTGCTGGTGCTTTACGCGAATATTTGATCAGTCATAATAGCTTACCGAAAAAGCCTTTAATCGCTATGGTGCCAGCATCACTACGTACCGATGACTCAGATGTAAGTAACCGTATTACGATGATTTTGGCCAATCTTGCCACTCATATCGAAGATCCAATCGAACGTTTGGAAATTATTCGTCGCAGTGTGCAAAACTCCAAACAACGCTTTAGTCGTATGACCGCAAATGAGATTCTAAACTATAGTGCCGTGGTCTATGGTCCAGCAGGATTAAACATCGCTTCAGGAATGTTACCTAAGCGTCAAGCCTTTAACCTTGTAATTTCTAACGTACCTGGTCCACGTGAACCGTTGTATTGGAATGGGGCAAAACTCGATGCACTATATCCTGCATCAATCGTGATGGATGGTCAGGCACTCAATATTACCTTAACCAGTTATTTGGATAAATTAGAAGTTGGTTTGATCGCATGTCGAAATGCACTACCAAAAATGCAAAACTTACTGACACATCTAGAAGAAGAAATTCAACGTTTTGAACAAAAGATTCAAGAGTTACCGCAAGAGAAGATTGTAAATTCGTAGAGAAAAATTAAGGGGCTTTCAATGGCCCCTTACTTTTTAATTGCGCGACAACGTTGTAGCAATTGATGGCAGGCTGAACGAATCATTGCCGTAGTAATCGGAACTTCTTTACCTTGGCTATCGACCATATAACAAGTGTTCACAGGATTGCTGTCTAAAACATGCTTAAAACCGTGACTCACTAATCTTTTACTTACATTCATTTTATATACCTCATTATATTTGCTAAGACATTGAAAAATGCCTATGGCTAATCTTATGGTTCTAGTATTTAAAATTCATGATCGAAAGTAAAATTTCAGTTGTAACAAGGATTAAGCGAAATCTTGTTACAACTTTAGCTTAAAATGATATCGTATTGCTCTTGCGTATATAAATTTTCCACTTGGAATTTTATGACACGGTTCACAAAATGCTCCAAATCCGCGACGGCTGGGGCTTCTGCTGTTAAAAGCCGATCAATCACTGCTGGATGCGCAACGACAGTAAAGCCACCCTTGGAATCAAATGCACGCGCATATCGCATGATCTCGCGAAATATCTCGTAACATACTGTCTCTGCTGTCTTCACATAACCGCGTCCTTGACAAGTTGGACATGATTCACAAAGTAGATGTTCCAAAGATTCACGAGTTCGCTTACGAGTCATTTCAACCAAACCCAGTTCTGAAACTTGAGTAATTTTGGTTTTGGCATGATCGCGTTCAAGCATTTTTTCAAACTGACGCATCACTTCTTCCCGATGCCCAGCTTCCTGCATATCAATAAAATCAATGATGATGATACCGCCCAAGTTTCGCAAACGGAGTTGTCTGCTAATGACTTGGGTCGCTTCCATATTGGTTTTAAAAACTGTGTCTTCTAGGCTTCGCCCACCGACATAGGAACCGGTATTAACATCAATGGTGGTCATCGCTTCTGTCTGATCAAGCATCAGATAGCCACCCGATTTAAGTGCTACACGCGTTTGTAAAGCTTTTTGAATATCTTCTTCGACATTGTATAAATCAAAAAGTGGTTTTTCACCCGGATAATGCAGCAAACGATTTTGAATGGTCGGCACAAACTCCTTGACGAAGTCATTCAACTTGCCATGAATTTCGCGCGAATCCACATAGATTTTAGCGGTTTCATCGCTGGCTAAATCCCGCACAATACGTTGAGGTAAAGGAAGCTCTTCAAAAATTAGCTCAGGTGTTGAAACTTCTTTTTGCTTCCGTTGAATGAATTCCCACAGTTTACTCAAGTAATTCATGTCTTGTGCAATCGCCGCTTCATCCACCCCTTCCGCAGCAGTGCGTACAATCACACTTCCAGGTAGGTTATGTTCAGCTTGAATATGCTCAATAATCCCACGTAAACGATCACGCTCTTCTTCCGCTTCAATGCGCTGAGATACCCCGATATGATTCCCATAAGGCATCAGCACAAGATAACGCGATGGGATCGAAAGATCTGTACTGAGTCGAGCCCCCTTCGTTCCGAGCATGTCTTTCATCACTTGCACGGTAAGCATTTGCCCAGGATGCAACAACTCAAAAACATTAGGCGTCGGTTGTGAACGAGGCCAGACCATATCATTGATATGCAAGAATGCTGTTCGAGATAATCCAATATCAACAAAAGCAGCTTGCATGCCCGGTAGTACACGGACAACCTTGCCTTTATAAATATTACCCACTAAACCACGTTTTGCCGTACGCTCAACAAATAGTTCATTGACCGTACCATTTTCAATCAACGCAACCCGACACTCCATCGGTGTAACGTTAATCAGCAACTCTTCTGCCATAACCAACTCAAAACTTTTATAAAAATTCTTATGCCGACAGCGTTAATGCAGAATTTATGCTTTAACGCTTTCTAATAACTGTACTGTTTCATACAAAGGCAGCCCCACCACATTACTATAACTGCCCCTTATTTGTGGAATATATTGTGCAGCAATTCCTTGAATGGCATATCCACCTGCTTTGCCAATCGGCTCACCTGTTGCCCAATACTTTTCCATTTCTGCGTGACTAAGCGTTTGCAACTCGACTTGTGTCCGCACTACTGTACTGCATATTTGAATACGACTGGCAACACAGACGCCAGAAAATACATCATGCCACTGCCCAGAAAGCTGTGACCACATTTCAAAAGCATGTTGCTTTGATTCAGGCTTACCTAAAATCTTTCCAGCAAAACTTAAATTGGTATCTGCTGCAACTACAATTGCAGCAGGAAATTGAGCTAAAACAGCACGCGCTTTTTCTCTTGCCAACCGTTCCACATAATGCACAACCGTTTCAGCATCCCTTACTGTCTCATCAATGTCTGGACTAAAAACTTCAAAGTCCAAACCCAGTTGCGATAAAAGCTCCTGCCTACGCGGCGAGCTGGATGCGAGAATTATATGCGCCATTTATGTAAACAATAATAAAGGATCGGCCAAGCTAAAACACCCGTAATCAACGGTTGCCAATGTCGAGCTAGAGAAAAATGCATACCTGTTATGGTCTGACACATCCATAAAAAAGTGATATGCATCACTATGGCAATACTTGCAATCACCCATGAATTACCAAAAGTTAAAATTCGTCGTTCACGTATGAAATAGCGCGTGGCAAAACAAATTAGCACAAAACTTAATGCGTTTAACCCCAGTGGCGCATCTAAAAGTAAATCAGCAAAAATCCCCATACCGAAGGCAAACCAGATCCCACACCAAACAGGTTGATAAAGAATCCAGAACAGCATCACCATCAACATCACCGCAGGTCGCCATCCTGACAACTCATACGCCAACGGATAGACCATCAATACCGATGCAATCACAATCGAGATGATGATCATCAACAAAGGATCTTTATTGGATTTGCTATAACTTAACTTAGCGATTGGCATAAGGCTGCTCCTTTGCCAATGACTCTGAGAACAGAACCACGACATGATGACCACTTGCCAGTTGAGCCGCTGGCACTACATCAATTTCAGCAAATTCACCAGAATTATGACGACTGACTTTCGATACTGTCCCGACTAAGTAACCTGCAGGGAAATGCTCACCTAAACCAGAACTGAACACCTTATCCCCAACTTTGATGTTTGCACTGGTCGCCACGTAGTCCATTTTTAACTGACCTAAATCACCAGTACCCGACACAATCGCACGCATACCTGTCCGCTCTAAGCGTACAGATAGAGAATGCTCTTTGTCAGATAACAACATCACACGCGCACTATGTGGATAGACATTGATGATCTGTCCCATGATGCCCTGATCATCCAAAACTGTTTGTCCAATTTTAAGCTGATCGGCAGAACCACGGTTGATAATAATGATATGACGTAATGGATCCGCATCCGTTCCAATCACTTCAGCAATCTGCATACGTCCATCAATGATCAATGGCGTATCTAATAAACCTCTTAGACGGTTATTTTCAGCAGAAAGTTCAGATAATTTTTGGAGTCGAACACGTGCTTGCAATAGCTCTGCTTGCATCGCAGTATTTTCACGACGCAATTGAGCTTCGGATTTGGTTTGTTGATTCAGCCATTCTCGCGACAGTACTGGATAACTCGCCAATGCATAAATTGGGTTATACGCGGCGTACAAGACATCCCTTGCTGGTTTAATCACATGCGGCATGCGCCAATCAAAAAATAGCACTACCAAACATGTGATCACTGCAATAACAAATGAGCGAAAAGATGGCGGTTGTCTTGAAAAAAGATTCGGTTGCACCGCCTAGTCCTTATGGTTTAGCCAACAAAAAGCATGTCGTGATTTGGATTGTCAAAGAACTCTAATACTTTTCCAGCGCCACGAGTGACACAAGTCAACGGATCTTCAGCAACCACAACTGGTAACCCAGTCTCTTGCGCAAGCATCTTATCTAAGTTACGCAATAATGCCCCACCACCCGTCAACACGATACCACGCTCAGCGATATCAGAAGACAATTCTGGCGGCGTTTGTTCAAGTGCAGATTTCACCGCACTGACAATGCTTTGTAATGGATCAGCAATCGCTTGCGTGATTTCATCAGAAGTCACGGTAATCGCACGAGGAACACCCTCAGCTAAATTACGACCACGAACTTCGATTTCTAATGTTTTACCATCAGCAACCGCCATTCCAACTTCTTTTTTGATCACTTCAGCTGTGGTTTCACCAATCACACAACCATGCGCTTTACGTACATAATTGATGATTTGCTCATCAAAAACATCACCACCGATACGTAGTGAATCAGCGTAAACACAACCTTGTAATGAAATGATTGCGATTTCAGTGGTACCACCACCCACATCCACCACCATCGAACCACATGCTTGCTCTACAGGCATACCCGCACCGATTGCTGCCGCCATCGGCTCTTCAATCAAGCGGACATCACGAGCACCTGCATTGAATACAGCTTCACGAATCGCACGGCGTTCTACCAAAGTAGATTTACACGGTACACAAACGACAACACGTGGTGCAGGTGGAAATAAACGCTTTTCATGTACTTTGCCAATAAACTGATGCAACATGGTTTCAGTTACTTCAAAATCAGCAATCACACCGTCTTTCATCGGACGAATCGCTGAAATATTCGCTGGGGTACGACCTAACATCTGTTTAGCATCAAGTCCAACATTGGCAACAATTTTTTGTGAACCACTATGGCGAATTGCCACGACAGTTGGTTCATTTAAAATAATGCCACGGCCTGGTGCATAAATAAGCGTATTAGCAGTACCTAAATCAATGGCTAAATCCGGCGAAAACAAGCCAATTAGTCGTTTTAGAATCACGGGGGCGTTCTCAATTAAACTTTGTGTGAATACAAGGTGGCAACTTTAACTAAATGTGATGATTTGAACAAGTCAATCGCTTATTATAACGCACGATATTTTGAAATTTTTTGATACTGAATTAGGTAAAGTTATGTCTACATCATCCGATGCTCCACAGACGGCGGATCTAAATGCGCAAACTGTATCGCAAATTGCAAATTTGGCACGCTTATCGCTAAACGACACGCAATCTGCTGAATATGCTCAAAGTTTAAATAAAATTCTGGGCATGATGGAAAGCTTGAAAGGCATTAATACCGATGATGTTGAGCCTTTGAAAAGCCCATTTGATAACCCACAACCATTACGCACAGATGCAGTTACTGAAAGCAATCACCGTGATGAATATCAAGCGATCGCACCTGCAACCGAAGCTGGTTTATACCTTGTACCTCGTGTAATTGAATAATTTTTATTCAATTAACTTTTATTTTATATTTAGAATGTAAAGAAATTTTTCATATGACAGATTTACATCGCTTATCAATTCGTGAACTTTCTGAAGGCTTAAAACAAGCCCAATTTTCATCACGTGAATTGACTGAACATTATTTAAAACGTATCGCCAAAATTGACGCAAAAGTAAAAAGTTATGTGACGGTGACCGCAGAGCAAGCCTTAGTAGAGGCGGATGCGGCTGATGCAGCAATCAAATCAGGCAATGCGCATGCGTTGGCAGGTATTCCTCTTGCACATAAAGATATTTTTTGTACCCAAGGCATTAAAACCACTGCGGGTTCAAAAATGCTGGACAATTTCATTTCACCTTATGATGCAACCGTGGTTGCCAAGGCTAAAGCCGCAGGTCTTGTGACTTTAGGTAAAGTGAATATGGACGAATTCGCGATGGGTTCAACCTCAGAAAGCTCTTACTTTGGTGCAACCGGCAACCCATGGGCCTTAGATCATGTCCCGGGTGGTTCATCAGGTGGCTCTGCTGCAGCTGTAGCGGCTGATCTTGCGCCAATCGCAACAGGTACAGACACAGGTGGTTCAATTCGCCAACCAGCTTCATTCTGTGGCTTAACGGGCTTAAAACCGACTTATGGCCGTGTATCGCGCTTCGGTATGATTGCGTATGCATCATCATTGGATCAAGGCGGCCCGATGGCACGTTCAGCAGAAGACTGTGCCTACCTCATGAATGTGATTGCAGGTCATGATGCTAAAGACTCAACTTCTGTAGACAAAGAAGTGGATGATTACGTGGCTAACCTAAACGGCACAGCGGTGAAAGGTTTACGTATTGGTATTCCAAAGCAATACTTCAATGTCGCTGGTTTAGATGCAGACGTGAAAACTCGCGTTGAAGAATCATTGAAAAAGCTTGAAGAAATGGGCGCGACTTTGGTTGAGATTGATCTCAACATGACTGAAGCCTACGTTCCAACTTACTATTTGATCGCACCTGCGGAAGCATCATCAAACTTGTCACGTTACGATGGTGTTCGTTATGGCTACCGTTGTGAAAATCCAAAAGACATTTTAGACCTCTACAAACGTTCACGTTCAGAGGGTTTTGGTGCAGAAGTACAACGTCGTATCCTGATCGGGACTTATGCGCTGTCTGCGGGTTACTACGATGCTTACTATGTGAAAGCACAAAAAGTACGTCGTTTAATCCAACAGGATTTCCTGAAAGCATTTGAAAATGTTGATGTGATTGCGGCGCCATCTGCACCAACGACTGCGTACAAAATCGGTGCGAACCTCAGTCCAACTGAAATGTACTTAGGCGATATCTATACCCTTGCTGTGAACTTGGCGGGTCTACCAGCCATCAATGCTCCTGTTGGTTTCGATAAAGACAGCTTACCAGTCGGTTTACAGTTAATTGGTAACTATTGGTCTGAATCACAATTGCTTTCGATTGTGCATCAATATCAACAAAACACAGACTGGCATACCAAACGTGCGGCAATTGCTGAGGAGAATGCATAATGGCTGAAGCTCAAAAGTTAAAGTTAATTGACGGTTGGGAAGTCGTTATCGGGATTGAGATCCACACTCAGCTTGCAACCAAATCTAAAATTTTCTCGGGTTCATCGACTGAATTTGGTCAAGACCCAAATACTCAAGCCAGCCTTGTTGATTTGGCGATGCCAGGTGTATTACCCGTATTAAATGCCGAAGTCGTTGATCTTGCAATTCGCTTTGGCTTGGGTATCGATGCCTATATCGATCAAGCCTCTGTATTTGCACGTAAGAACTATTTCTACCCAGATTCGCCAAAAGGCTATCAGATCAGCCAGATGGACAATCCAATTGTCGGCTTGGGTCATATTGATATTCAGCTTGAAGATGGTTCTACTAAGCGCATCGGCGTGACTCGTGCCCATCTTGAAGAAGATGCAGGTAAATCAATCCATGACCAATTCGAAGGCATGTCTGGGATTGACTTAAACCGTGCAGGTACACCATTACTTGAAATCGTGTCTGAACCTGATATGCGTTCCGTTGAAGAAGCAGTTGCTTATATCAAAGCCATTCACACCCTTGTGCGTTGGTTAGGTATTTCTGACGGGAACATGGCTGAAGGCTCTTTCCGTGCTGACTGTAACGTGTCTTTACGTCGTCCAGGTCAACCTTTCGGCACACGCTGTGAGTTGAAAAACCTCAACTCATTCCGTTTCATTGAACAAGCGATCAATGTTGAAATTGAACGTCAAATGGAAATCTTGGAATACGGCGGCGAGATTGATCAAGAGACTCGTTTGTTCGATCCAAACAAGATGGAAACTCGCTCAATGCGTTCAAAAGAAGAAGCGAACGACTATCGTTACTTCCCTGACCCTGACTTGTTACCAGTGATCATTTCAAATGAGCAAATCGAAGCGGCACGCGCTGCCCTGCCAGAATTGCCAGCTGCACGTCGTGAGCGCTTTATTGCTGACTTCGGTGTGACTGAATACGATGCACATGTATTGACGCTGTCACGCGAAATGGCGGACTTCTACGAGGCTGTTGTAGCTGCTGCTGGCGGTGCGAAGCAAGGTAAAGTTTCAGCAAACTGGGTGATGGGTGAATTCTCAGGTGCTTTAAACAAAGCAGGTCTAGATTTAGCAGACTCTCCTGTTTCTGCTGAGCAATTAGGTGGCATGATCGCACGTATTGTCGATAACACCATTAACGGCAAAATTGCAAAGCAAGTGTTTGGCTTTATGTGGGAAGCAGAAGGAAAATCTGCAGATGACATTATTGCCGAGAAAGGCTTGAAACAAGAAACCGATACAGGTGCGATTGAAGCGATTATCAAAGAAGTGCTTGCAGCCAATGAAAAAATGGTTGAAGAGTACAAGTCTGGTAAAGAAAAAGCCTTTAATGGTCTGGTTGGTCAAGTCATGAAAGCCGCAAAAGGTAAAGCTAACCCAGCTCAAGTGAATGAATTGATGAAGAAATTGATTGGTTAAGCTGATCTAATTTTAAAAGAAAACCCGCTTTAGAGCGGGTTTTTTACTAAATTCTGAAAATCGTCTTCGTCCAAACTTTGTACTTTCCTACAAAAATGCATAAAGGTAATCCTTAATAAAAAATACCAAGCATAGAAAAAGCCAACTTGATTGTAATCATCAGAACTTACTAAACCATGAGCTACATCATTTCTAATATTGAAACCACTTGGGTGAGTAAATATTGTTTTTAACTCAATTATCAAACCTTCATTAAATACTTTTTTTGCCTCTTCTTTTTTTAATAATGCACTAAGGCTTAGCTCTGTTTCGATACCATCTTCAAGCGTGGTAGTTCTTACATCTGAATTTTTCAGATGATATCGAACAATATGCTCAATCTGAGGTGCTAACAAATGAAGTGACGTCAAAAAATCACCATCGTAGCCAAAATATAAGCCTTTAGCTATATCTCTTGATCTGTCTTGTGGGATAAAAGGAGAAAGTTGAGTTAAATGAAAAAAATCTTCTAATCTAAGGTTATGTTCTCTTTGTAAAACTTTAAATCCTTCTATCAGAGCTGACTTTGTCCAAAATTCTACATCACTCTTACACTCTTCAATCATTTTTACTTCTAATTGTTCATCAGTGAATTCATTAGTGCTCATTGCCGATGATCGCTTAATAACTCTTGCATCCCCTGAAAAATACTTTTCTCCAAACAAATTTGATAAAAAATTATTTTTAATTTTTTCAAATACTTTTTCTTGTAAATCATCTAATTTGACTATAGGTTTTATAGACAAAAATTTATGTAAAGCTATTGGGAAGTCTTGTCCACTAATTTCAGTACTGACCCAATCTATTATGTCTTTTATATCAATTTTATGTGTAATTTGGGGTGCGGTTTCTAAAAATACCACTGCTGCTTCATGCATCTTTTCATACAGATTTTGCTCTATTTGTGCATATTGGAATTTTCCTCGAAATTTTCTTTGTATAGTCGCTAAAATTTGTAATGCTTTTTCATATGCATCTTGGGCTAATACAGCTCCTATTATTTGCTTTTTTAAATGTCCATCGCCCTCTTTTTCATAAAGCTTGGTACGTTGCATAATAATTTCAGAGACTTTTTCAAATTGTTTCAGTTGCTCATATATATGTATTACTGCTTTCAAATAACCATCAGCTAAATGAATATTTATATTTTTACATGATTCAGCTAACTCAAGGTACTTTTCAATTAATTGAGTTTCATAATTTTCAATCATCCCATAATTAACTAAAAGTTCCCCCATTTTTAAAACAGTAAAGTTTTCAGCCTGATATTCATTCAAAATAATCCCTATTTTTATACCTCTCATTTTTTCTATATCAATATTAATATTTGGGTTTCTTCTAAATTTAGTTCCTAGATAAAATGCCCTTTCATGACAATTCCCAACATCCTTGAACCAATTCTCTTTAGTCTCTTGAAGTGATAAATAACAATCAATTGCTGTTTGTATCCAATTAATATTTTTTGGCTTTTTTCGTAACCATAATATTTCTGCTAAGCGTGCCTTTAACCATGGATTATTTAAACCCTCATAGGTACTTTCTAATTTTTCAATTTCTACTTCAGTCAAATCTTCTGGTCTCGCACTCCGACCATGTTCAAAGAAATTTATCCTTTCTTTCAACGGTTCATTCATACTCGTAGGTATCAGCATCATGAAACAAATTTTTGAATAAAGCTCTAATTCTTCTTTTAGTTTTCCACTTTCTAATTTCTTAGCTTGCTCACTCAACCAGCTACTGATATTTGAATATCCATAAAATTCATCTTCGGCACATAAATGTGCTAATTCTTCTTCGATGTTTCCCCACTCAGACATAAAGTTCTCACTTGATATTTTGGAATATCTATTTTTAATAAAGTAGAAACTACATTAACATTTGAAAAAATATTATCCAATTAACTCCAACATTTAGGATGCATTCAACTTTCAAAGTCTTTTTTTATACGTGATTTATGAATACCTCTACTAGCGAAGCTTCTCAATTTTAAGAAAAGAGGGACTTTGTCATATACATAGCCTCCTCTCCCCTAGGTAAGGTTACTGCCCTCTTAACACACCCAACTTATTCCAAATATCAGGCGTTAAAAAAGTCGTCACTAATTTATTTAAATCAATATAACGCAAAGTACCTTGCAACTGCTGTCTAACCGCTGGGTCTTTGACAATATCCTCACCCGCACTCTGACCTAACTGCTGAAAAGCCTCTCCAACCGCTTGAATACCCTCAGCCTGAATCACTGCCTTAGTCTGAGCCGAACATTGCTCGACAATCACACGCTGTAAAACTTGTGCCAATTTCTGATCCAGCTGATTCTTTTGCTCAGGCGTGACATTACTAAACGTTTTTAAATCAGGATGTGCCGCTAAAGCACTATAGGTCCATTGCAATACCGTGGTTTTATCCGCAGCTGTCGTGGCTTTCACTAAACAATCACTCAGTTGATCCACGGTTGGCCCTGCCATCGCCACTTGCGTTGTACCCAAAAAAGCTACAGCCATCAACACAGAACGACTTAAATGAGAAAATTTACCAAGGGGAGAAATATAAACACGAGACATAAGCGCAGTTCCAAAATGCAATCTGTCTCTTTGTACCATAGAGCCAATACAATCATCTGTGAGACTGTGTAACCACAGGTATCATTTCACAACCGCTTCGATCAAATCTAACTCCCACACACCACCAGCAGCTAAACCTTTACACATTCCCGTCCACATATCTCTACTTTGAACAAACGTTTGACCATCCCACACCCATTCCGAACTCGACCAGCAATCACCAATTCCTCGACCTTTTTGTGCACTGCTAATTACACCTTCATTAAAATATGATGCAGCTTCAGTCACAAACGTCGCTTTACCCTTTAAGGATTCATCCAATACCCATGCACCATAACCCTCGTTATAGGCTGCACGCCAACACAGACTCATTGCCAATACTTTTTTATTACTCAATTTATAAAGTGCGATCGGCTGAGGTTTTGCACCACCACTGGTATAGTCATATACACCGTCACAAAAATGCTCATCTCTCGCCGAAAATGATGCAGTCATTAATTGTGAGTAAAGCGACTGAAATTGCTTATTTTTAGGTTGCAGAACTAGGTAAGGCTTTGCAGCGGTTTTAACATGTTTCACTACGATTTTGGGACGAGCTGCCAACACCTTTGACTCATCTGCTTTGCCTTTTTTAACCAGTGCGCCGACCGTGCCAACACGCTTCTGAAAGTCATCCATTTTTAATAATGTAGCCGTCATTCCTGCATCAGAAATTCTCCATTGGAAAGCTGAGTTTTTAAATACAATCTCATTTTTCTGTTTAGACTGTTGTAATAAGGCATTCACTTGTTGGGTAGATAATTTCCCCATCAAAGGTGCTTCCTTCGTATTGACACCGACTGGACCTAAGTCTTTTCCATTGACATAAAAATGAATATTTCGGAGTCGATGGGCTGGAATAGGACTTTCATCATAAAGCGACAACGCATATTCGGCATTTACAGCTTGCTTCGCCCCTGCATGGCGCGTCAATAAAAGCGATGCAGGGTTTTCACTTCCATCTAAAGCTTGATAACCTGCCGCGCGACATGTCCCAGTATTACTACAATAGATTTCCCAATCTTGATGTGAGAATGAAACCCCTTTCATCTCCTGCGCAACTGCAAAAGAACTGATCACGAACATACAACATACGGAAAATATATTTTTCATTATGGTATTTCTCTAAGGTGTAAGGTTATTTTTAAAAATTAACTATAGTTTAAATCTCTTGGCATATTGCGTCATATTTTTTTCATTGACCAACTACCTCATCTTAAGTAGATCAACAAAATGCTCTATGCGTACACTCTTTTGCTTAGCTCGGTATATCGCATATATGGGGGCAATACTGGGTTGGTCCGCAGCAAGCGGACGATACACAATCTGCTTATTCCAAAAACCTTGAATCGATGCTGGAACAATCGAAAGCCCAATCCCTGCTGCAATCAAATTCAGACTTGAGGTTAAACGAGGTGCTTCCTGCACGATATTTGGGCTAAAACCAGCTTGATAACAGTTTGCCAAAATATTATCAAACAAATCTTGCCCACCTAAACGGCGATATAACACAAATTCATAAGCCTCTAAATCAGACAACCGAATTGTCCCCTGTTCCTCTGCCAAAGGATGATTACTCGGCAAAGCCACGATGAGTGGTTCATCGAGCACATAAAAACTATGCAAATCAGCATGAATAGGGGCAGGTTTACGTAAAAAGGCGATATCTAATTTTTCGTTGATCACAGCATCTACCAAAGAGCTACTGCTGTCTTCTTCTAAATGAATCGCCACAGCAGAAAATCGCTCCCGATACTGGCGTAATAGCGCAGGTAAAAAAGGATGTAGTCCTACAGAATGAGTAAATCCAATATTGATCTGCCCCTCCTTTCCTTGTGCAATATTGCGTACTCTTTGAGGGATAGAGTCAGCATGATCCAAAATCGTAATTGCTTCTTGGTATAAGGCTTTACCCGCTTCAGTCACCTCTACACCACGTGGTAGACGTTTGAGCAATACCGTATCTAAATCTTTCTCTAAGCTTTTAATAAGTCGCGTCAATGGCGGTTGCTGTATATGCAAGCGCACAGCAGCCTTGGAAATATTACTTTCCTCCACCACAGCAATAAATGCCTTGAGTTTATGAATATCAATCATACATACCTTGAGAGTATAGATAAGGAAAAATAAAGCATTTGTAAATATACTACTATTCCACCATCCTATCATGAGTCAGATTGATGAGGATAATCCCCAATGAAAGCTCAAGTCATCTCCGTAGCGGACCTAACACAATCAAGTACCCCAGATTGTAAAGCGCTATTTATGGGATTTATGAAACTGGGCTTAATGGGATTTGGTGGAGTCTTACCACTGGCGCAAAGGGTGATCGTCGAAGAGCAAAAATGGATTGACCTGAACAAATTTACCGACCTACTTGGGATCTGTCAGATCTTACCCGGCGGCAATATCATTAACATGGCCGTTGCGATTGGAATGGAGTTTCAAGGCGTTAAAGGGGCGATCAGTGCATTATTAGGTCTGATTTCTGCTCCAACAGTGATTGTCTTGCTGATTTATCAAACTTACGTGCATTTCCAGCATTTATCGAGCGTCAAGCATTTAATCCAAGGTTTAGCCGCTGCTGCTGCAGGCTTACTTTTTGCAACAGGTTTACGCATGCTGCAGCCCATTTTAAAAAGTTATCTCACCCTGATCACGATTGCGCTGACCGCAGTTTTTATGCTTTGGATCAAACTGCCATTAATCCTCACCCTGATCCTTTTAGTGGCAATGAATATGTTGATCTTAGGAGTGAAAAAATCATGATATTGCTTACGCTCGCAATGGTATTTACTCAGCTTTCTATCGTTGCTTTTGGTGGAGGAAATGCAATCTTGCCGGAAATGCAGCATCAAGTTGTCACTGTACATCAATGGATGACAGCAGAGCAATTTAGCTCCTTATTTGCGATGGCGCAGGCAGCCCCCGGTCCCAATATGATGATTGTCCCTTTGGTGGGTTGGCATGTTGCAGGACCAGCAGGACTACTTGCGACCTCGATTGCCAAGTTTGGTCCATCTTCGGTCTTAACCATTTATGCACTGAAGTTTTGGCAACGTTTTAAAGATCATCCTCTGAGAGCACGCTTTGAACAAGCACTAAGACCAATTACAGTCGGTTTGGTGTTGGTCAGCGCATGGCTGATTGCTGATGCATCTGTACAAAATATCTTGCTCGTTTTGATTGTTATTTTGACCGCAGTTCTAGGGTTATTTAAGAAGATACATCCTTTATGGGTCATGGTATTGGGTGCAGGATTAGGTGTTTGCTTCCTATAAATTCTCATAAAAAAAGACCTGTATTTCATCAATACAGGTCTTCACTATCAGATTTACTCTTTATTTCTCTAATGTAGACTCAAAAGCCTTGAGACGTTTATGAATCGACATTAACTCAATAATCGTTGGCCATGAACTAATCAAATATTGGAATGAACTACGTACCTGATTAAAGACATTTAAAATTTGCATCATCAATCCTAAGGTAATTGCACCCGCAGCAATCGATGGAAATAAAATAAAGAGTCCATAAATATTATCTAACTGCAAATACCAAATACGCACTAAATTAAAGTAGGCATAATGGAAATATAAACGAAAATAATTTTGACGTACTTTGGAAAAAAGCTGTTTGAGTGTCTGCGGTTGTGCCCGATCATGCTGATCTTCCCCATAAACTAATTCTTTACGGAAGGCCGCTTCTACTTTTTGATTATTAAACTCTAAACCTGGTAACTTATAACCAACAACCATCAATACAACTGTACCCAACACTGCCCAACCAATTGCAGCAATCATAAGTGCATGTGGAATTTCTCCAACAATAGGTAACTCTTTTACATGTACAGATAATTGTACCAAGATCGGTAAAAAAGCAATCAAGGTTAAAAGTGCTTCGACGAGGTTAACCCCAAGTGTTTCCGTCGTCTTCGCAAAACGCATCGTATCCTCTTGAATACGCTGTGAAACTCCCTCAATATGTCTTAATCGCTCCCAATGTGAGGTATAAAAATCATTCATCGCTGTACGCCAACGAAAAACATAATGGCTCACAAAGAACAAATTAAACACAGCAAAAGTCACATAAACCATTGCAATATACAGGAAGGTCATGACACCTGAATAGAGCTCTTGTACATTACCACCACCACTAGATAACATGGTTTGGATGAGATTATAGAATGGGTTATACCACGCATTAATCACGACACTGACTTGTACTCCAAACCAGATATTAAACAAAATAAATGCCGACCCCCAGACTGACCAACGCTGCCATTTATTGTCGGAGAAAAATCGCCAAAAAATCGCAAATAATGCTGTTGCCGCAAAAAACCAAAGGTAGAACCATAGAAATGTTGGAGACCAAAAACGGCTCACATCAATGGGTAAAGCTGCCTCATGATATCCCGCTGAAAAGCCAAGATATGTCCCCCATTCTTTTCCACCTGAATACCATAACAACATGTTAATGATGACCCACAGTAACAATGAAGCAAAAAAATAAAGTGGATTTGGGAAAAAAGATTTAAACATCGTACTGAACTATCCTTGTGGTGCTGCAATAGACGGATGGTTGTATGCTATAACCTCAAACTTAAATCAGTCTGATGGATTGCTAATGTAGTTATTTACCTGTTTTTTCATTATTTTCATAGCGTTTTATCAGGCATTTTTTTATTGTTTTGATCATTTTCGGAAAATCTTTCGATCTTGTTTTAACCCCCATCATCCTTGATTAAGGCAATAGCGCATTCACGCGTTCTTTTGAATAACGCTTGGTTTGAATTGCCAGCTGAATATCTGCAAGTTTACTTTGCGCAGCATCAACGCCAGCTTGCATGGTGATTTCACGTCCTTTCACATCAAAAATATGAACTTTCTCACGTAGGTCTGGTTGAATCACAATATCCGCGTATTTAAGTTCTTCTTCTGCTAATCGCCCCTGCATGATATTGATATTTTGGTTAAACAGCCCCCAAACATTGGTCGTTTCTGTATGGACGGGTTGCGCCAGAATATCCACCGCAATGACAATATCCGCTCCCAAATCTCGTGCAACTTGAACCGGTACAGGACTTACCAAACCGCCATCAACATATTCGTTGTGACCAATTTTGATCGGAACAAACATACTTGGAATCGAAGCCGAAGCACGTACTGCCTGCCCAGTGTTGCCATAATTAAAGACAGTTTTAGTTCCTTCTTTCAGTTCAGTTGCGACCACATACATCGGGATCTTAAGGCGCTGTAATGGTGTATTTTGGACTTGCTCATTGACATAATCCTCAACTTTTTTCCCATCGAAGAAACCTTTTAAACTGACACTCACATCACGTACATCATTGGCTTTTAATTTGAGTGCAATCTCACGTAACTCAGCAGCACTTTTTCCACTGGCATAGATTGAACCTACAATACTTCCAGCACTGGTTCCTACGATTAAATCAGGACGAATGCCATGTTGCTCTAACACCTCAATCACACCAATATGTGCATAACCTCGCGCACCGCCACTGCCTAAAACCAATGCGACGACAGGGCGTTTTTGTTGTTTAATTTGAGCAAAGGGTTGTTCTACAACACGTGTTTGAGCGTCTTCCACAACTGGAGATATATGTGCAGTCGTTTGACAACCAACCAAGGTCATCATCGGTATAACAAACATCCATAATCCAAGCTGTTTCATACGCAATCTGGGCCATTTCCACGCAATTTCCGAGCAAATTTTAACGGCTCGATTGTGAAAATACTGTAGCAATTTTTTGTATTTTGACAGCAAAACAGCGTAAAAAAGCTCCTCGAAAGGAGCTTTACGACTTAGAACATTACCAAATATCCGAATCGACTTTTTTCTTCAATTCTGGATACTGATCCAGCTTAAACTCAGGTTCTTTAACACCCTTTTTAAGCTGAGATAGGTAATCTCTTAATAAAATCAATAAGATTGGCGTGAGCAATAAAATTGCAATCAAGTTAATGGTTGCCATTAGTCCCATAGATAAATCAGCCATTGACCAAACCAATGGAACGCTGGTGATTGCACCGAAGTACACCATAACCAACACTAATACGCGGAAAATGAACATAATGGTTGGATTGTTATTGATAAATTGCACGTTACTTTCTGCGTAAGCATAGTTACCAATAATCGAACTAAACGCAAATAAGAACAACAGCACCGCTAGGAAACCACCACCCCAGCTTCCGATCTGACTTTCTAAGGCTTTTTGAGTTAAGGTCACACCTTCAAACCCAGCCTCATGATACAAACCTGAAACCATGATAATAATAGCTGTACACGAACAAACCACGAACGTATCAACAAATACCCCCAGCATTTGTACCAAGCCTTGATTTACAGGATGTTTAACATCTGATGCTGCTGCGGCATTCGGCGCAGAACCCATACCTGCTTCATTTGAGAACAAACCACGTTTGATTCCCATCATCATTGCCATAGAAATCATTGCACCAAAGAAACCGCCTGCTGCCGCTTCAAATTCAAATGCTTTGGTGAAAATCAATTTGAAAATTTCAGGCAACATTGGGAAGTTAATCATCGCAATGTATAACGCCACCAAGATATACAACAGCGCCATAAAAGGAACGATTTTTTCAGCAACTTTAGCGATACGCTTGATACCACCAAAGATGACCAATCCTGTCATAATGACCAGTACGATTCCAAGCCATGAAACTTCTAAATCGAGTCCACCTAATCCCATAATGAGATTTGCTTTATCCCAACCCCAAGCATGTGAAGTTGCACCAATAATTGCATTTGCTTGTACCGCATTGAAAACAAAACCATAAGCAAGAATAAGTGAAAGCGCGAACACCACACCAAGCCATTTTTGTTTTAAACCTTGGGTAATGTAGTAAGCAGGTCCACCGCGGAATTGTTTATTTTGATGATCACGGACTTTGAATAACTGTGCTAATGACGACTCAACAAATGCCGAACTCATCCCTAAAAATGCAGTCAGCCACATCCAAAATACAGCTCCAGGCCCACCAATCGCAATCGCGATCGCAACCCCTGCAACATTCCCTACCCCAACACGACTAGCCAAACCTGTCACAAAGGCTTGGAAAGGGGTAATACCGTGATCATCCTTCCCTTCTTTGCGACTCCCTTTCATCACACGAATACTGTGTAAAAAGAGGCGTAACTGTACTGCACCTGTGATCAAGGTATAAAACAAACCAACTGCAACGAGTAAAATAACCAAGAAATTCCACAGCGGATCATTCAAGTATTGTACCCACGACATGAGTGTGGCATTTAATTGTTCATTCATCACTTATTCGCTTTTGCATATGCTATGTAAATATCTACATAGACGATTAACAATGGATGAATCAAAAAAGCCCCATTTGGGGCTTTTGATCCGACTTAGGCAAAGAATTTCAAGATCAATTGAATTACAGTTGCGTTAATTAAATCGACAAAGAAAGCACCACATAATGGAACAATTAAGAATGCTTTATGTGATGGTCCGTACATATTGGTAATCGCTTGCATGTTTGCAACAGCCGTTGGTGTTGCCCCCATACCAAAACCGCAATGACCCGCAGCCAAT
The DNA here is from genome assembly GCF_003323815.1 of Acinetobacter haemolyticus. Classification (NCBI taxonomy): domain Bacteria; kingdom Pseudomonadati; phylum Pseudomonadota; class Gammaproteobacteria; order Moraxellales; family Moraxellaceae; genus Acinetobacter; species Acinetobacter haemolyticus. Next base: position 703,362 of record NZ_CP030880.1, on the reverse strand, counting down.
ACTGCAGCATCATAGTTTTTACCCATGATCCGGAAGGTAATAAATGCTGCATACAATGCCATCACTAAAGTTTGCGCCGTTAGAATGATCACCAATGGACCAGCCAAGTCAGCCAATTGCCACAACTTGAGAGATAACAATGCCATTGCTAAGTATAAAGAAAGTGATGCATTACCAAATACATCAATTGCGCGATCAAAAATATCGACCTTCAACACACTTTCTAAAATATTACGTAGGATAACACCGCCGCCTAAGGCCCAAACGAAGGTTGGTAATTCAAACCATGTGCCTTTGCTGTATCCCGTCATAAACTCTGCAAATGCAAGACAAGCAGCAAACATACCTAATGTGGTAATCGCATTGTCAGCAGTAATCAAACGGACTTGATGTGGATTTTCAAAAGGCGCTAAATCTTCTGGATGTGGATCTGGATGAGTATCACGATCTTCGATCTGTGCAGGCGTTTTTGCGCGCGCTAAACTATGACGGTTGATTAGCATCTTCGCCAAAGGACCACCGATAATACCACCGATAATCAAACCAAAAGTTGCACTCGCCATACCCAATGCCAATGCACCTTGGATACCGTATTGGGTTTCAAAAATCTCACCCCACGCACCCGCCGTACCATGACCACCCGTTAAGGTTACAGAGCCTGCGATTAGTCCAATCAGAGGATCAACCCCCAATAAGGTTGCCAAACTCATGCCTACCGCATTTTGTACAACAATATAAGCTGCGACACAGCCAAGGAAGAGTACTAAGCCTATACCACCTTCCTTTAGCTTCATAAAATTGGCACTCAAACCAATCGAAGCAAAGAAGATCAACATAAAGCTTGTCTGTAACTGACTACTAAAGGTAATACTGTATCCTAAGAATGAATGGACCAGTAATGACAGTATTGCTGCAACCAAACCACCAGCGACTGGCTCAGGAATATTATAACGCTTTAAGAAATCAATTTTGTTGACGAGCAAACGTCCTAATAACAAAACGATAACCGCTGAGATTAAGGTATAAAAACCATTAAAAGTAAATTCCATATCTTCTTCCGTTTATTTCATTTGTTCTTAGACGTTTTTTCCATCTTATAAACAATGAAATAGTAACTCTCAAAATGAGTGAAAACTCAATCCACTTAATAAAACAATACAGTTCTTTGTAAGAATGTAGCTTCGATCAAGTTGATTCATTTTCACGGATGATTACACCTACAGGATAGGCTAGAAGTTATAGCGTGCCATTGCTCCTACACGGCTATCCTTACCTTTTTGTCCATCAAAGGTTTTACGTTCACCATAGATATACTCCAAACCAAACGTAATAGGTGTGACAGGTGAATACATGACGTTCCACCAGCCTTGTTGCAAAGTCTTATTTTGGGTTTCATCTGTTACAGCCTGTTTAGCAAAGTCATTGCTATCATCTGCAAACATTGCGCCATAAGCTAAGGTACTACGCAATTTAGGCGTAATTTGATAGCTTGTACCGACAGTCAATGCATCAAACTCATTCAGATTTAAACCCATATTATTTGGATTCACATTAAAAGCATTGTTGGTATAGAGTAAAAATTTACTGTCACCTTTGACATGCGAATAGTCAACCATCGCTTGCAATGCATCTGTGAGTTTATATTTTGCACCGACTGCAACACCCCAACCTAAATCTGAATCATTGCGACTGATTTGCATGTTGTCTTTGTTAAAAGCAACTTTACTGCGTGCTTCTGTCAATAAAGCACGTACAGACGTCGTGCCTTTACCTTCTGCAAAATCATATTTCAGTTTAGAGCTTAGGGCTGGTAGTCGATTATCATCATTGCCTTTTTCCAAAGCAATGGCATAACTTATATCTGGATTTAATTTATTACTGTAACGCACCATTGGCGTACGATAAGTACCAATCCCTAATGGCGAGTTAAAATCAAGCATTTCTGGCTGTAAATCAGTTGCCAAAAATGTCGATGTGGTTTGACCAAATAGCCATTCATTCATGGTTAAGTAAGCATGACGAATACGGATCGTGTCATTATTGCTACCACCACGGAAATCAACTTCTAACTTTCCACCCACTTCTGTGCCTTCAACTGGCGATTTAAAATCGAAGCCCAGTCGCGTTACAGTCGCTGTGCTATAGAAACGATCACTATTTTTTTCAGCGCCTTCCAAATCTACTTTATTGATGCGGTTAAAAATCCCATCACCACCCTTTGCTTGATAAGATGCGTCACCACGCAAAAAACCATAGAGTTTAACTTGCGCACCGGAAGCAGTTTGTATCGCGAGTGGAGATTTTTTTGCAGGCTCTGTATTTACAACTTTAATATTTTGATTATGTGTTGTAACAGATGCAGGTTGTGCAACAACTTGAGAGGCAACATTTTCTTGTTTTGGTTGTGAAACATATTGTTCTAGTAAAGCCCTTAATTCACTCACTTCTGCACGAAGTTGTTGAATTTGCTCTTGCTCACTCGTCGCGTGAGCAGTGTTCATCATAAGAGTAGCAACAATAATTGCTAAACTTTGCATTACGAACGGCTTGCGGATGAGAGTTAAACTCATAAGAAGCTCCTTTATCCAGTGTATATTTCCACGTTTTCCCAAAGCATAAAACTCGAAAATTAAAATGCTTTGTACAGAAAATCTCCCCCACCCTAATCAGTAAGGAAAGTCTAATCGGTTTTTTAAAAAGGGCGTATTATGCATAAATTTAGGATATTGTGTGTACTTTTTTATTCGAAGAGCCACGGCACTTTTTAGAATACCTATAAAATATTTTATTTTTTTCATCGTGTTATAAATAAAATTCTTTTTCATGCAAATATAACATAGTTCAAAAAACGCACTAGAATAATCAAGTCTTTTGCAGCAATGACTATTTTTCACTCAACATATAAACCATGTTCAAAAAATCATCCGCAAATCTCATGTATTGCTTTATAGTCACCTCACATGAGCAAGATTCGAAAATAAAGAGGCATTTTTTATGAACATGGAACAAGTCCGTTACGTGGATGAGGCAATCCGATCTCGTCATTCTGTACGTGCATTTTTAGACCGCCCTGTTGAGCAACAAATCATCAAAGATATTCTAGATGTTGCCTGTCGTGCCCCTTCAGGTACAAATACTCAACCTTGGAAGGTTTATGTCATCACAGGAAAAAAACGTACGGAAATGATTGACCGTGTTTGTACCGCCCAAGCTGAATCATTTCAAAATCCTGCACTTGCATCACAATACAAAGAAACCTTCGCTTATTATCCTGAAACATGGATTTCACCTTTTATTGATCGCCGCCGAGAAAATGGTTGGGGACTCTATGGTTTATTAGGTATCCAAAAAGGTGAGAAAGAAAAGATGGCGGCACAGCAGTTGCGTAACTTTCAATTGTTCGATGCGCCTGTTGGTCTTTATTTTACTGTGAATAAAATAATGGGCATTGGTGCCAAAATGGATATCTCTATGATGATTCAAAATGTCATGGTCGCAGCTAAAGCTCGTGGCTTGGATACTTGCCCACAAGCCGCATGGAATCACTTTCATCCAATCGTTTTAGATGTTTTGGGTGCCCCAGACGATGAAGAGCTGGTTTGTGCTATCGCACTCGGTTATGCCGACCCCGAACATATTGTGAATACCTTCATTACGCCTCGTGAGCCAGTTGAAAATTTCACTGTGTTTCTTGATGAATGATTAAAGTTTAGGACAATCCCAGTTAGAGGCTATAGAAATCTATAGCCTTCTAAACTGAAGCTCGCTGTTGTCGCCCAACTTTAAAGATCATCAATAATCCAAGACTGGTAAACATCAGCATCATCAGCCCCATATTGAGTGATGCCTTCCAAACTAAAAAGTTCAGTATCACCCCACCCAACAACCCACATGCAAACTGCATGCTCCCCATGATCGCACTCGCCGTACCTGCACGAGCACCTTGTTCAGACATTGCCAATGCCATTGCATTCGGACCTGTCAAACCAATACCAGAAACAACCAAAAATAAGCCTGACATTAAAAACCACAATGGCGCATTGACCATCAATCCAGCACTCACCACGCAAACTGCTCCAAAGCACTGGATTGAACCGCCAAGGACTAAACGAGGAAATACCCCCATTCGCGTATTCAAATGCTTATTTAATGAAGACATCAACATAATGCCCGCAGCATTAAAGGCAAAAGCATAAGAAAAATGTTGCTGTGACAAACCATACTGCCCCATGAATACCGCAGAAGCAGAACTGATATAACAAAATAATGCTGCACCTGTCAGACATCCAGCCAACATCGGGATTCTAAAACTTTGATCCTTAAAAATGGCAGCGTATAGAGTGGTTACTTGATAAGTCGATAATTTTAAACGGCGTTCTACAGGCAGTGATTCTTTAAAGAAAAAGTGTACACATAAGCCACAAATCACCCCAATCATTGCTAAACAAACAAAAATAGACTGCCAAGGAAAGAAAATTAAAATCCACGCCCCAAAAATCGGTGCCAAAATTGGTGCCAATCCCATCACAATCATCATGCTCGAAAAAGCTTGTGCTGAACCTTGTACATCTAATCGATCGCGAATTGCAGCCCTAGCAATCACGACGCCAACACAGCCCCCCAACGCCTGAAAGATACGAGCAATGATCAGCGCCCATTCATTCGTAACTAAAACACAGGCTAAACTGGCAATCACATAGAGCGTCAACCCAAAATATAAGGGTGTTTTTCGACCTATACGATCACTGACCGGTCCATAAAAAAGCTGCCCGATGGCAAGCCCTAAAAAGTAAGCTGGTAGAGTATTGGCCACCATTTGGGTACTTACCCCAAATTCATCTGCCATCTGGGGTAAGGCAGGCAGATACATATCAATAGATAAAGGTCCCAAGGCCGTTAACAAAGCAAGCAACATAATCCATGTTGTTGAATATTGACGTTGATTGGTTTGCTCTACCTGCATAATGCTCTACTATTCAAGTTTATTCATGTGCAAGCTTAACACTCTCACGTGAATTTGTGCATAATAATACTGTCTGTTAATCATTGATAAACATTCAGCGCACGCAGAATAATTTGATTGCAAAATACAAGAAGGATAAACCTTGAATTCTGGGTTAAAACGCTTAAAACAAGCGACCTATAACACCACGTTTATGTATAACGTACGGATGTTAATTGCTTTTACAGGAACGGCTTTCGTTCCTTATTTGCTCGACCACCAACTTGCAACCATTCCACTTACGCTGGGTGTCGTAGCAGCAGCAATCAGTGACATTGACGATCGCTTTTCAGTTCGTCTAATGAACCTGATCTATACATATATTGGTTTCTTTATTACCGCGGCGTCAGTTCAGCTACTCTTCCCTTATCCAATTGCGTTTGCAGTTGGCTTAATTGCTTCGTGCATCGGATGGATTCTATTAGGTTCACTTGGGCGTCGCTATGCAACGATTGCCTATGGCTGTCTGGTGATCTCTGTCTATACCATGTTGGGTGTACATCTATTTGAAGAATGGTATCTGCAACCTGCACTTTTAGTCGTTGGTGCTGCCTGGTATGGTTTGCTCTCCACCATTAGCTTTTTATTGTTCCCTGTTCGCCAACTACAAGATCAACTTGCTGCGTCCTATAATGCTTTAGGCGGTTTTCTCTATGCTAAATCAAACTTATTTGATGTAGATATGACGCCATCCAGTTATCAACAAAGTATGATTGATTTGTCCATGGAGAACAGCAAACTCATTGGACTTTTCAACAACCTGCGTGTGGCTTTATTAACCCGACTCAAAGGTGATAGAGGACAAAAAGATACCCGAAGAAGTCTCCAGTATTATTTTGTTGCACAAGACATTCATGAGCGCGCAGATTCAGCACATATTGACTATCAAAAGCTGACCAAAGTCTTCCAACACAGTGATATTTTATTCCGCTTTCAACGAATTCTCTCGATTCAAGGTAAGGCTTGTCAGGATTTAGCTCAATCTATCTTAAGTCGTACTCGCTACACGCATAACAAACGCTTTAAACATAGCTTTGAAAATTTAAGATTGTCCTTAGAAAAGCTTCGTGAAGATGGGCTATATGATCAAGTACGGGTCAATGCACTGTTCGCACTGTATCAAAATCTTAAATCGATTGATGCACAATTACAAAACTTAGAAACCGAACGAAATCTCGTTTTAGATAACGCACAACAGCCTGAGCATCAACTCAAAGATGATGATCTCAAAGGAATGAAGGATATCGTTGTTCGAATCAAACAGAATCTTACGCCTGAGTCTGTTTTATTTCGCCATGCTGTCCGCTTATCAATTGTGCTTTTTATTGGCTATCTCTTTATCCAAATGACCAATATTGCTTATGGCTATTGGATTTTATTGACAGCACTGTTTGTTTGCCAACCTAACTTTAACGCGACTAAACGTCGGTTATATTTACGGATTATTGGTACTTTGGTTGGGATCATCGTCGGTCTTGCCATTATCTATTTTATTCCTTCACTCGAAGGTCAACTGGTGATGCTGGTGTTGAGCGGCATTTTGTTCTTTGAATTACGAAGTAAACAATATGCTCAAGCCACTGCATTTATTACCATCCTTGCTTTAATTAATTTCAACTTGGATGGTTCCGCATTTGCCGCAGGATTTCCTCGTTTTATTGACACAATTATCGGTTGTGCATTGGCATGGTTTGGTGTCAGTTTTATCTGGCCAGATTGGAAATTCCGTAGACTTCCACGTTCAATTCAACGTGCTCTACAAGCCCAGTGCCAATACTTAGCTGAAGTCGTCACTCAATATCATCAAGGGCGCAACAATGCCCTCAATTATCGTGTAGTTCGACGTGCAGCACACAATACCGATGCCGAAGTTGCTTCTTTAATTTCGACTCTGGCAACAGAACCGAATATTGACAGTACTCAAAAAGCCCAAGCTTTTGAATTCTTATGTCTGAGCCATACTTTTTTGAGTTATATCGCTGCACTCGGCGCACATCGTGAGCAAATACAAGACCAAGAAGTTCTTGACCTATTAGATCAAGCGCTGGATGATATTCAAGGTGCATTACTCAGAGATGAAGTCCCAGACCTTTCCGCACAAAATATGCTACAAACCATCAGGCAGCGCTTAACCCAAAAAGAAAGTAATGAAAACGACCAAAAGTCATTGATTATTTTACAGCAGCTGTCACTTATGCTCAGTATTTTGACTCGTTTGAGTATGCTCAAACAAAGCTTAGGACATGAACCAAGTGAGGATGGCACTGAGTTTGCGTCACTTTAACCTTGAACTATCCTTTGGATTTCATAGTACTTGATACATTGGTAGAATATCTTTGATTATGAGGGTTTATATCGTGTCAACACCCTCTATTAATGCTAAACTTAATTCAGTTCTAGACTCATTTTTTAAACTATGACCGCCAAAACTCTATACGCTTATACGCTACAACCTGTTCCTTATGAAGTTTCTGAAGTTGAACAACGTCAAGCTCAACTTATGATTTGGCGCAGCAGCAACAAATTTAGCCGCAAAGCTTGGATCATTATGATCTCTCTTGTTGTGCTTTCTTTAGTCGCAGCAGGACTTATCAAATATTACTCGACTTACTCGACTGTGATTTGCTGGGTAGTCATCATTGGGGTTGCTTTTTACTACCTCACCAAAAAGTTTGGTCTTGAATGGTATGTAAAACGTAAAATGAAAGAATTCCCAGTACAAGAAATTAAAGGGATTCGCTTAGGCGTACAACCTCATGGTCTTGTAATGCGTCAAAAAGTAGGTTTACAAGATGGTACAGCAACCATTGGCTGGAAAGATATCTATGAATGGTATGCTTCACCTGACTTTATTTTGGTTAACTTCAAAGTAAAAACACCAAAAGGTGATGAGCAACAAGGTGCTTATATTTTACCTAAACGAATGGATTCAAAGAACTTCTCTTTCAAAACCATTCGCAGACATTTAAATGAAACTGTGGGTGCGCCAAAAACCTTATAAGTTAAACGATCAATATCAAGGCTAACCAATTGGTTAGCCTTTTTTGTTTCTGATGGGCTCGAAATCAAATCATCCTTTGCGCCCAATTGTAACAATACGAAAATATATGTAATAAATTTTATACAGCAACTCTGAACACTTCTAGAACAATTTTGCTCTACCTATTCAATCCTTGTCCTGATTCAGTAATAAATACACGAGCTTAACTTTAAAACAATATAAACCAAGTAAAAGACTCAACAAAATATTCTGATATAACAGTAAATTGCCAAAATAAAACATCAAGAGTATGTTATCAATCACATAAAAAAGAAATCAAATTCATTCATTTTTATTCGATATACAAAATATTTAATAATAGTAAGGTTATAAGCAATGATAGAAACCATACAAAATGAGTTAAGACACAGCCCTGAAATTCTCCTTTTTTTATCTTTAGCAATCGGATTTTGGATTGGTCAATTTCAGTTTGGCAAATTCCAGTTTGGCGGTGTTGCTGGCTCGCTTTTAGTAGCAGTTTTACTAAGTCTTTTAGGCGTTCCTATAGACAATGGAGTCAAAGCAATCCTCTTTGCATTATTTATATATGCAGTTGGTTTTGAAAGTGGACCTCAATTTTTCAAATCTTTAGGTCCAGAATCGATTAAAGAAATTTTATTGGCTGTTTTCATGGCAGTCACAGGTCTAATCACTGTTCTGATTATGGCCAAACTATTCAATTTAGATAAAGGTTTAGCCGCAGGAATGGCGGCTGGCGGGATGACGCAATCGGCAATTATTGGAACCGCTGGCGATGCCCTATCACGATTGGATTTACCCTTACAAGAAATTCAACGATTACAGGCTAACGTTGCGATTGGATATGCAGTCACGTATATCTTTGGATCTTTGGGTGCCATCATCGTATGTGTCAATATTTTACCTAGATTTATGGGAAGAGAAATCCGTGATGATGCCCTCAAGGCTCAATCTGAAAAATTAAAAGGCGCTTTTGAATTGGCACCGGGGCAAGAGCTAGCAATGCCTGAAATTGTCGGGCGTATCTACAAGGTTGAACACATTGATGGTCAAAAGGTTTCAGAGTTAGAAAGTAAAGTGTCTGGGATTACCTTGGAACGCTTAAAACGTAAAAACCAACTCGTTGACATTCGCCCAGATACCATACTACAAACAGATGACATCGTCCTTGTGATTGGAAGACGAGCAGCAGTCATCCAAGTCGCTGATCTAATTGGCACAGAACTGCAATCCTCTCAAGGTATGGAAATGATCATGGATACAACTGACATTATCCTAACCAATACCAAATACACCAATCGCTCGCTTGGAGATATTAAAACCAATACACCTTCTGATTTAAAACATGGCATTTATGTATTGGGGATTCAGCGTAACGGAGAACAACAGCCCCTTAATGATGAAACCATTCTAAAACAAGGCGATCGAATCACTGTTTACGGTACGGAGAGTGACCTTCAACGTTTAATCAAAGAAGGTGGTCAAGCCCTTCCTGAAAGCCTAAAAACTGACTGGATATTTCATGGTGCAGGTCTAGTCGTTGGTCTGTTAATTGGTTTAATCGTCGTTCGTGTTGGAGGTGTTCCACTTACGCTTGGTGCTGGCGGTGGTGCTTTATTATCAGGTTTAATCTTTGGATGGCTAAGAAGCCGACATCAAGTACATGGCAATATGCCAGCAGCAGCCTCACAGTTGCTTAAAGATCTGGGTCTGGCTGGTTTTGTGGCAGCGGTTGGTCTGCAATCTGGTCTGCAAGCCATCCAAACAATTAAAGAAAGCGGCCTTTCCCTATTCATGATCGGTGTTGTAGTTACGCTGGTACCACTCATTCTTTCGATGTTTTTTGCGCGTTATGTTCTCAAATATACCAATGTTGCTGTCATGGCAGGTGCTATCTCAGGCGCCCGAAGTGCAAATCCAGCATTTGGTGGTGTTCTCGATAAAGCTGGAAACTCCATTCCAACAGTTCCATTTGCAATTACTTATGCATTGGCAAACGTCTTCCTGACATTGCTTGGGCCATTAATTGTCGGTCTAGCCTAAATAAGTTTATGTATTCATCACTGATCTAACTTACGATAACAAAGGAGAAATTCCCATGGGGAATACTGATTACTCAAAATATGCAAAACTAAGCCCTTTCGAGCTTAAAGATAATTTAATTGAATTAGCACAAAATCATACTGATCGAATGATGTTAAATGCTGGACGCGGTAATCCTAATTTTCTAGCGACTATCCCACGCCGAGCTTTTTTCCAACTTGGTCTTTTTGCAACGACAGAATCAGAGTTTTCATTTTCGTATATGCCCGAAGGTCTTGGCGGCTTTCCTCGACCTGTAGGCTTACAGTCTAGATTCGATCATTTTGTGATGGAAAATAAAGATAAAGCAGGTGTGCTGTTTTTAGGAAAAGCGATTTCTTATGTTCGCGACCAACTTGGTTTAGACCCTGATGCTTTTTTACTGGAAATGGTTGAAGGAATTTTAGGATGTAATTATCCAGTTCCAGATCGAATGTTGAGATTAAGTGAAACCATTATCAAAGAATACATCCTTCGTGAAATGGGTGTACAAGGTATGCCGAAAGAAGGTCTAGACCTTTTTGCTGTTGAAGGTGGCACAGCAGCAATGGCTTATATCTTCAACTCTTTAAAAGAAAATAAAATTATTGATAAAGGCGACCGTATCGCGATTGGAGCACCAATTTTCACGCCATATCTAGAGATTCCAAAACTCAACGACTACCAATTAGAACAAGTTTTGATTGAAGCTGATCCTCAACAAGGTTGGCAATACCCAGAAGCTGAGCTACGTAAACTAGAAGATCCAACGATCAAAGCTTTCTTTTTGGTCAATCCAAGCAATCCGCCATCCGTCAAAATGAGTGACGAAGGTCTAGCAATATTAGCGGATATTGTTCGAAAACGACCTGATCTCATTATTCTAACCGATGATGTTTATGGAACCTTTGCCGATCAATTTAAATCAATATTTGCGATCTGCCCAAACAATACGATTTTAGTTTATTCATTCTCTAAATATTTTGGTGCTACAGGATGGCGACTTGGAGTAATTGCATTATCCAATCAAAACATTATTGACCAAAAAATTGCTACGCTGTCTAAGAAGGATAAGAAAGAGTTAGAAGAAAGATACTCCTCACTGACCACTGACCCTAGTGGCATTAAATTTATTGACCGTATGGTTGCGGACAGCCGTAACGTAGCATTAAATCATACGGCTGGACTGTCAACACCTCAACAAGTACAAATGGTCTTATTTGCACTATTCAATATGATGGATTCAAGCCAAGATTATAAGAATGCTGTTAAATCTGTAGTTCGCGAACGCGATGCAGCATTACACCGCCAACTGGGAGTTGAGTCTGCTCATGACCTGAATGCAGTCAACTATTACACACTCGTTAATCTTGAAAGTACATCACGTGAATTGTATGGCGATGAATTTGCAGACTGGGTAATGAAAACTAAGAACCCGACCGAACTTCTGTTCCGTATCGCAGATGAAACTGGTGTCGTATTGTTACCCGGCTCTGGTTTTGGTGTACTACATCCCTCTGCACGTGCATCGTTAGCCAATCTAAATGAATATCAATATGCAGCTATCGGAAACTCATTACGACGTTTTGCTGAAGAAGCCTATGAGGAATATTTAAATAACAGACCTAAACGGAAAAAATAATCCTTACTCATCTCACCAAACAGACTCAGAGAAGGCCTAGTTATTCACATTATTAGGTCTTCTCTTACTTAATGCTGAATCATTCATAACTTCCTTCGATACAATGCACCAAAATAAATGATAATCAAAATCAATATTACCTACAAAATCCACATTATGTACGTATTCTTGCGTTATAATTTTTTACATGAATTCCATTATCTTTTCATTTTTCAACCATGTTTAAAAAAGTTTTCTTCCAAATCCATTGGTTTTTAGGCATTACTGCGGGCTTAATTCTTTCATTAATGGGAATCACAGGTGCAATTTACTCCTACGATCAACAAATCCTGAAGTGGATCAACCAAGAAAGCTATGTCGTTGAAGTCGTCAATACACCTAAGCTTACCCCAGCCCAACTTTATCAGCACTTTAACCAGCAACAACCTGAAATCGAAATCAATAGTATTACCATCGCTGCCGACCCTACTGCATCCTCTACTGTTAATATCAAAAAAGAAGGTGCACGTCGCGGCTATAACATGATGGTCAATCCATATACCGCAGAAATATTACCCGAAGTAAAAGGGCGAGAATTTTTCCAATTCATTCAACGCTTGCATCGAAATCTCACTGCGGGTGAATATGGAGCTCAGATCACTGGTGCATCAACGTTGATGCTTATTTTCTTTGTAATCAGTGGACTTTACTTACGCTTTCCCAAAAAACATAGCTTGAAACAATGGCTTTTCATTAAACCCAAATTAAAAGGTCGTAACTTTATTTGGGACTTGCATGCAGTCGTTGGTACGTGGGTAGTCGCTTTCTATCTTCTATTTGCCTGTACAGGTCTATATTGGTCATATGACTGGTGGCGTGCAGGTATGTTCAAAGTCATGGGAGTAGAACAACCTCAACGTCATCAACAAAATCATGATCATGAGCAACCAGATTTATCAGATCAACAAGTGAATACAATTTTGACCCAAGTCTGGACGGGAGTGAATACCAATATTGGTCGTGAATACTCAAGTTTGACTCTTCATATCCCTAAAATTGCTGATCAAAAAGTTGAAGTAACCTTTATTGATCCAACTCCACAGCACGAACGTGCACGCAATCAAGCAATCTATAATTATCAAAGTCATCAATTTGAAAAACTAGATCTTTATGAAGATAAAAAGCTTAATGAAAAAATCATGAGCAGTATGCTTCCTGTCCACCGAGGAAGCTTCTTTGGATCAACCTATCAATTTATTGCGATGCTTGCCTCACTGACAATGCCGTTATTTTTTGTGACAGGTTGGATGCTTTATCTTAAGAGACGAAAGCAGAAAAAACTCACTCAATCAGCACGCCAAACGTTAATCAACCAACAAATAGATCCAAATGCAACCCCATGGTTAATTAGCTATGCATCGCAAACTGGCGTGGCAGAACAACTGGCTTGGCGTACTGCTACCAGTTTACAAGAGGCACAACAACCAACAACGGTTAAACCAATCCAACAACTCACTGAACAAGATCTGCAACAGGCACAGCAGGTTTTATTCGTTGTGAGCACATATGGCACAGGTGAAGCCCCTGATCTTGCCACCAGTTTTAGTAAAAAACTCATGCAGCAATCGCTTGATCTTGCTCATCTAAAATATGCTGTATTAGCGCTTGGTTCAAAAGAATACCCTGACAGTTACTGTCGTTTTGGTTATGTTGTTGATGCATGGTTAAAACAGTGCAAAGCCCAAGCTTTGTTTGATCTTGTCGAAGTTGATAATGCCAATAACGAGGATATTCAACGGTGGAATCAGGCTTTGTCGGTTGTGACTCAGCATGAATTACATGCAATGAATATTGAAAAAGTCTTTGATCAATGGACTTTAACTGAACGTAAATTATTAAACCCGAACAGTTTGGGAAATGCAGCTTACAATATTGAGCTCAGAGCTCCTTATGACATAACATGGCATGCAGGTGATATCGCAGAAATCCAACCTGCAAATAGTTTGATTGAGATTCAAAACTTCTTGATTAAATATCAAATTCCAGCGCAGGCAGAGATTAAATCACTCAATCTTACGATTGAACAAGCACTATGGAATAAGAATTTACGTATTGAGATTGATCAAATCGACGATCTCGAAACTTTAGTTGCACAGTTACCGACTTTACCTACCCGTGAATATTCAATCGCCAGTATTCCTTCACAGCAATTACTACGACTTGTGGTACGTCAAAAGTACGATGCAAATGGCGAACTCGGATTAGGTTCGGGCTGGCTTACAGAGTTTGCTCAACTAAAACAAACCATTGCATTGCGTATTCGCACTAATGAATCATTTCATTTGATTGATGACAACCGCCCAATTATTTGTATTGGCAACGGTACAGGCATTGCAGGTTTGATGAGTCTATTACAGCAACGCAATCGACAAAACTATACCGCCAACTGGTTGATTTTTGGAGAGCGTCAGCATCAATGTGATTTCTTCTATGAAGAAACCATTCAAGCATGGCTAAACATGGGAAGTTTACAGCGTCTAGATCTGGCTTTTTCTAGAGATCAGGAGCAACGTCGATATGTTCAAGACGTATTACGCGAACATGCAGATGAGTTGAAAAACTGGATTGAGCAAGGGGCTGTCATTTATGTCTGTGGTAGCATTGAAGGCATGGCCACTGGTGTAGATCAAGCCCTAAACGATATTTTAGGTGAAGACGCTGTTGATGAATTAAGACAAACCCAACGTTATCGACGGGATGTATATTAGTCCTATTTAAAAAGTAAAAAACGAGTGGTTCACCACTCGTTTTTTATTTGATGAATGAAAAGATTTGCCTTTCGACTTTTTTTCCATACACTTAGCAAGTTTAAATCGACATCGATTCAGAGTATGCAAATAAGTTCTTGGCTTCGTATTTTTTTTGCGGTTATCGGTTTTATATTATTAATCGATGGCGCAGTGCTCATTGCGCTTAAGAAAATTCATATCGGAACCGTATTACCTTTATTACTTGGGCTTTTTTTCTGTCTCTATTCATTTTTTTACTATCACCTAGAACGCTTTTTCTTCTACCATTTTCGTCTGCATTCAATTTGGAGGTTTGGCTGGCTGTGCTTTTGGGTATGGTTGATTAGCTTAGGCTATTTCTTTAACTATTTAAATAAGAATAATAGCCAAGTAGAAGTACCGACTTCAGTCGCTGCCATCATTGTACTAGGCAGTGGTATCGAAAATGGTCAACCATCTGCTACGCTTGCAAAACGCTTAGATCGTGCCGCCCCAATTGCCCTCACCCAACCAAATGCTAAACTATTGCTCACAGGTGGTGTTGATTTTGGTGAAACAGAAAGTGAAGCCATTGTGATGTCACACTATTTACAGCAACAACATCATATTCCAGCAACACAAATAATATTGGAAGATAAAAGTACCAGTACTGAATTAAATCTCAAAAATAGCCAACCCCTATTACAAGCTCACAAGATTTCACTTCAACAACCCATCGCGATTGTCACCAGTGATTTTCATACACTACGAGCTGCTGCAATTGCGAAAAAACAAGGTTATAGCAACATCACAACGATTGGTTCAACAACACCGCTACAAACACGATATAACGCATGGTTAAGGGAATATTTTGCCTACGTAAGTGGTTGGTTACTTAATGAATATTGATTGGGAAAGACCCAATCAATATTTCTAGCTGCGATCGCTAAGTCTAAAAAAACTATTGATGTATACGAATATCACGAGGTAATGGTAACTTTAATTCAGCAAAAATATCAGGACGCTGTAAATAGATTTGATACAAGAAATTTTTAATATCTAATAACAAGGTGTCAGGTGTTACCAGTAAATTATTTCCTTCAGGGGTTAAATCTAAAGAAAGAATTGTATTATTTTCTCTTAGAAAAGGGATCATTTTTCCAACAAAGTCCAGCAAAGGAACTTCTTGCAAATCGTATTTCACCCAATTGTCTTTGATGAGTAATTTAGCCAAACTTTTATTTTGCCAAACAGCTAAGGCATGTTGTCCAGAAGGCGTTGAGCATAATGCCCAACCATCGTGATATAAGGCAATCACTTGACGTTGTAAAATAATATTTTCAATAAACTGGCGATAAGCGTCTTTAGAAGATGTGTTTGATGTCGTTGTTTGAGATTTCGACGCAGCCTTACGTTGATAAGGGTTTCTCATATATTACTTCAATATTAGAATCATTATTGAGGCTAATAATAAAAGAATTTAGTATTGATTACAACGATCTGAGGAGGAGTATCTAAGGAGATATGGTGGGCGCTGACGGGATCGAACCGCCGACATTCTGCTTGTAAGGCAGACGCTCTACCAACTGAGCTAAGCGCCCTGAGCGAGGATAAACAAAGCGAAGCTTTGTCTGAGCACAAGAGAAAAATCTTTGATTTTTCTAATGGCATCTCGAATCAGAGATCAAGTATAAAGATACTTGTTAAAACTAACACCCTCTTGAACAGAGAATCAAGAGAATGGCGCAGCGGACGGGGCTCGAACCCGCGACCCTCGGCGTGACAGGCCGATATTCTAACCAACTGAACTACCGCTGCACTACGATACTTCTATCAAGAAGTAAATGTCACAAATTATGGTGGGCGCTGACGGGATCGAACCGCCGACATTCTGCTTGTAAGGCAGACGCTCTACCAACTGAGCTAAGCGCCCTGAGGAATAAAAATTGATTAACTATCAACTTTTATGACGCAAGACAAACTAAGTGCGTAGTCTTGTATCCTAAGGTATATCCAATCTTGCAATCTTAAAGTGGCGCAGCGGACGGGGCTCGAACCCGCGACCCTCGGCGTGACAGGCCGATATTCTAACCAACTGAACTACCGCTGCACGATAATTTTGCAATTATGGCAAACGACTATTAAAACTTAAGTGGCGCAGCGGACGGGGCTCGAACCCGCGACCCTCGGCGTGACAGGCCGATATTCTAACCAACTGAACTACCGCTGCACTTGAGTTTTAACGTAAAGGCTTGGTGGGCGCTGACGGGATCGAACCGCCGACATTCTGCTTGTAAGGCAGACGCTCTACCAACTGAGCTAAGCGCCCTTAACGTCTTCATCGTTTGTGAGGTGCATTATAGAGAATCTTTACAGACTGTCAAACGCTTTTCATATACTTTTCCGAAAAAACCACCTGAGTGATTAAAAAATAAGTAATTCTTTGATAATTCCAATGTTTTCGTATTTTATTTAAACACTTCTTTCTGATTTTATCATCGACTCATCCAGCGCATGTTCCGAAATATAAACCAATGCCTGCTCTGAAATCAGCTCAAAAAGCTCAATGACCTCATCATTCTTCATTCGAATACAGCCATGCGACATTGGGATGCCCATAGGTTCTGTCTCTGGTGTTCCATGAATATAGATATATCGCTTGAATGTATCACATCCATCACCTTGATTGAATCCAGCTTGTAACCCATCCAGCCACAAAATCCGAGAAAGAATCCAGTCTCGTTCAGGAAATTGTTGCGCAAGATCTTGATCGTATATTTCACCAGTCGCTTGTCGGGCAATAAAAACCGAATTTTTAGGCGCATCATCACCAATTTTCTGAGCAATACGATGCCACCCTCTTGGTGTCTTCCCTGTATTTTCTTGCTCACCAATACCATTTTTTCCTGAGGAAATAACATAAAATTTATTATGTTTTGGCAAGTACAAAGTTTGTTGTGCTAAGTCAATTAAGATATCGGCCTGTTCGAGCGCATAGGGCATGTTCAGTCTCTATATTTTTAATCAGATGGTGTTATTTCAACATAAATAGAACTGCTTTTCTGTAGTTTTGATATAAGACAGGATGATTATTGATTTTCAGATGCTCGTCTTATTACAAAGCTTTAATTCCATCTCAGGACAAAGCGTTGCTTTTCTTAACTCGCCACTCACAGCATAGCTGCTCGTCTTGCGCATGAGGAATATATTCCGCAAGAGCGTTGCTTTTCTTAACTCGCCACTCGCTGCATAGCCGCTCGTCTTGCGCAGCTAAAAAGCGTTGCTTTTCTTAACGCTGCTCAGGCTCTGGACGGAACCACAGCCAAACAGCAACAATAAACATGGTTGTATTGGTAAACACCTTTACCCAAAAAGGTGCATTGGTAAATAACATCAAAATGCCGCTAATTAACATCATAATGCTGGCAAGCCACTTTGCTCTACGTGGCACAGTTCCATTTTCTCGCCAGTTACGCAAGGTAGGACCATATTTGGGATGATTGAGTAACCACGCATCCATTTGTGGCCAACCTTTAGATGCCGCCCAAGCAGCGATAATGAGAAAAACAGTGGTTGGCATGCCTGGCAAAATAGCCCCTATGATCCCTAATGTCACAAAAAGGATAACTAAACTGCGCCAGAATAGGATCTTCATTTACCAATTCACCAACATGTCAAAACAACCGTGCTAGTATAAAGTGTTTTTGTTCTTGTTTCTTAAACTTAGCCTATTATTTCCATGATCGAGTTCCTTCATGTTTAGCGTCGCTGACCGTCCTTGCTTTTTTGAACCATGGTTAAAATTTAAGAACCCAATTGTACGTCAACTGGCCTTCGCTATCGCTAGTCCAAATATTTTATCAGCCGTCCCTAGCGAGCTAATGATAAAAAACAAGTTTGACTTACACGATAACGCGACTTGGCAAATATTGTATCAAAACTACGAAAAACGTTTATATCAACTCGATCAACAACCTCAACCTTTACACGACTTTTTAGCTCGACTTAAAAGTACTCGCTTAGGTTTACGTTTTGAGAACTTACTTTGGTTTTGGTTACTCGATGATGAATACCACCCTTATAAACTGTTAGGGCATAGTATCCAAAAAATTGCTGGTGCAATCACTTTAGGCGAAATTGATTTTCTTGTGCTTAATCAACTGACACAAGAAGTTGAGCATTGGGAGGTTGCTTTAAAATATTATCTTGGCGAGGGTCATTTAAATCTAGCGCACTGGTATGGACTCAATCGAGAAGATACATTACATCGTAAACTAAAGCATTTTACTGATCGCCAATTTCAATTTTCAGAAGCAAATGGCTATAACATCCAACGGAAATTTGCGGTCATGAAAGGCCAACTTTATCTTCCCCATCAACAGAAAAACAATCAATGCTTACCGATGTGGATAAATACATCTCGTCAATTAGGAACATGGGGAACGAGTATCCCTCTGCAAACATACTATCGACTTCAACGCCATGAATGGCTTTGCCCGAATCAAATAGCCACTTCATCCAATGCAATATGGTGGACCGACGGTTTATATCATACAACTGAATCTGATCCGGCATTTTATATGTTCCGCCAACCTGCATTATTATTTAATCAAACTTAACTTACCCAAGTAACATTTCATAACACATCTATAATCAAACCATTATGTTCATTTTCTTCTAATTTTCTTAGCCTCTTAAATACATCAAAATTAAATTGAAACGGAGAATATGATGAAAAAAGTTTTAGTTGCATCAATCATGACTGCTTTTGTTTTAACAGGCTGTAATACATTTAAAGGTTTTGGCCAAGATGTGTCAAAAGCTGGTGATAAGGTTACTCAAACGGCTGAAAAGACACAAAATAAAATGTAATTTTACCGAACAATCCCCCACAAGACCTTATCTACACGTAGATAAGGTTTATTTTGACATACCTTTCTTGGCAATATTCCCCTATTATATCGGTTCAGATTTCACCAGATTTAGCACCATCTCGCATGAACCACTCCGATACGCTTGAACTTAGTTTACAACTCCTCCGCCAACCTTCTGTAACGCCAGTAGACCATGATTGTCAAAACATCATGGCTGATCGTTTAGCAAAAATTGGTTTTAATATCGAAAAGCTCCGATTTGAGGATGTCGATAACTTATGGGCTCGTCGTGGTACAGAAAATCCAGTTTTCTGTTTTGCTGGTCATACTGATGTGGTTCCAACTGGACACCTAGATGCATGGAACTCAGATCCGTTCCAACCCACCATTCGTGATGGAAAATTATATGGTCGTGGCTCGGCGGATATGAAGACCGCTTTAGCTGCAATGGTTGTTGCTTCAGAGCGTTTCGTCGCAAAACATCCAGATCACAAAGGCTCAATTGCTTTTTTAATTACATCAGATGAAGAAGGCCCATCGATTAATGGTACGGTCAAAGTAGTTGAAACTTTAGAAGCACGTAATGAAAAAATGACCTGGTGCTTAGTTGGTGAGCCATCAAGCACCAATCAACTCGGCGATATCGTAAAAAATGGTCGTCGAGGCTCTTTAAATGCGGTATTGACTGTAAATGGAAAACAAGGTCACGTTGCTTACCCTCATCTTGCAGAAAATCCGATTCATCTTGCTTCTAAAGCATTAAATGAGTTATGTGAAACTGTATGGGACAATGGTAATGAATATTTTCCAGCCACCTCATTCCAGATCTCGAATATTCAAGCAGGTACGGGTGCGACCAATGTCATTCCTGGTCACCTAAAAGTGACATTTAATTTTCGCTATTCGACTGAAGTTACCGCAGAAATCCTTCAACAGCGTGTCTTAGAAATACTAGATAAACATAAGTTAAATTACGATATTAGCTGGACATTTTCAGGCTTGCCATTCCTAACACCCGTCGGTGAATTAGTAAATGCTGCAAAAACTGCAATTAAGGATGTGACTGGTGTAGAAACAGTACTTTCAACCAGTGGCGGCACGTCCGATGGTCGCTTTATCGCTCCAACAGGCGCACAAGTTTTAGAACTTGGGGTTTTAAATGCAACAATTCATCAAATTAATGAACATGTTAATGTCGATGACCTAGAACCATTAGCTGAGATTTATGAACAAATTTTAGTGCAACTGCTTACCTAAAATCATGATTTAAAAATAAAAGGAACTCAAAATAGAGTTCCTTTTATTTTATAAGCCCAATTGGGTTTCTATATTTTGTAAGTTAGGGACAAAATATCTTTTCTCCCCCATTTTCACATACTTAAAAACCTTTGGATCCTCAACGTCTCCATCTTCATCCACGATCTCAGAAATACGTAAACGAATTGATTCAGGCATTTCATTACAAATGAGTGCAAAACGCTGTGAAACGTCCTCACCTTCCACAACCAACGCAACCCCCTGTTTTTGCATTGGGTCATGCAAAGCGAGTACGGGTAACTTTAAATCATGCCACTCAATATGTTCCACATTGGTAGGCGTATCCATTGCGGATAAAACAATATTTTGCGGTAGAAGCATCGGAACTTTCTGATGACACTCAATAATATAAGCATCAATAAATCCAGTCGAAACTGTAATAAGATGCTGCAACTCTTGTTGATCAATCTGTCCTAATGCGGTGTTAGTGCTTTTCTTTACCATTCTTTTTTCACCTTAATCAACGCACAGCAAGTAAGCTTTCAATATTTTCTAAGAGCGTTTCCTCTTGGAATGGTTTACCCATATATTGGCTCACACCTAAGGATAACGCACGTTCACGATGCTTCTCACCCGTACGTGATGTAATCATAATGATTGGTAAATCACGATGGATTTCATGATGTCGTACTAGATTCGTTACTTCAAAACCATCCATTCGCGGCATTTCAATATCCAGCAACATTAAATCAGGCTTCACTGTTTCAAGCTGCTCCATTGCATCGACACCATCCTTTGCAGTCACCACATCATAGCCTTGGCGCTCTAACAAGCGCGACGTTACTTTACGAACTGTCACCGAGTCATCGACAATCATGATGAGACGGCGCTCATCGTAACGCTGCTTCGTATAGGTTTCATCTGCTTGCTTACTTCGTGCAGTTGACTGGGCTTGGCGCGCTAAATTTTGACCATCTAAAATCAAACAAACCTGACCATCACCCAAGATCGTTGCACCAGCAATAACACCAATGCTTGAGAATTGTTGACCAACTGGTTTAACGACAATTTGACCACGAGAACCGATTAACTGGTCAACCAATAATGCAGTCATCTGACCTTGAGCACCTTTGATCAACAACACAGGTAAAGAATGAACAATACCAGTTAAACGAGGAATAGGCTGTCCAGCAACAAACTCTGATAAATAGCGTAAACGATAATCTTCTTGATCAATTTTGAAGTAATCATCTTGGCTTTCAAAGTATTGCTCTAAAGCCATTGGTGAGATACGAACAATACGATCGATCTGTGCCAATGGGAATGCAAACTGTTGATCGCCTGCTTTTACCATCAAAGCATCACTTACTGCTACAGTAGTCGGTACACGAATCGTAAATGTGGTTCCCTTACCTAAAATAGAACCCACACTGACATGTCCACCTAAAGCTTTAATATCACTTTGCACCACATCTAGCCCGACACCACGTCCAGAAATTTGTGTGACTTGTGCTGCGGTACTAAAACCAGGATGGAAGATAAACTGAAGAATCTCATCTTGATCAAGTTTCTGATCTTTGGTCATCAATCCAGTTTGAATCGCTTTTTCTTTAATACGATTGACATCGATCCCTTTACCATCATCACTGAAAGTGACAACAACATCTGTACCTTGACGACCGATGTTTAAAACAATATGTCCAGTTTCTGGTTTCTTTGCTTGTAAACGTTGTTCACGGTCTTCAATACCATGGTCAATCGCATTACGGAGCATATGCTCAAATGGTGCAACTAAACGCTCCAAGATACTACGATCTAACTCACCTTCTGTATTATTCACGACCAACTCAGTTGGACGATTAAGGGTCGAGGCTGTTTGACGAACAATACGTTGTAACCGAGGCAATAAACGCGAGAATGGTACCAATCGTGTACGCATTAGACTTTCTTGGATTTCTGCCTGAATACGAGATTGTTGTAATAATAATCCCTCTGTATCACGGATCTTCTCTGAAAGCGTTGTCTTAAAGTCAACCAAATCTGATGCAGACTCTGCGAGAGATTTTGATAACTGATTTAAAGAAGAATATTGATCCATTTCGAGCGGGTCAAAGTCTGCATAGCGTGCATCTTCACCACCATGACGGGCAATAATCTGACTTTCTAACTCCCCTTCCATTCGTCGTAGCTGGTCTGCTAAACGCTTGATTGCCAACTCCATTTCCGTCAACGTACCACCGAGTTGGCCTAAATCCATTTCAATACGTGAACGGTTAATCGCATTCTCACCTGATAAATCAATCATCTTCTCAATGACTTCAGCTGAAACACGAATCATTTCATTGTTCTGTTCAATACGTTCAGTGCTTTCCCACTCACCCAGCATCGATGGTGGTTCGGTGCCATCCCCTTGCACAAACTCCATTGTGTATTCTGGAGTAAATATATCGCGTGCAGAAAGTTTTTGCGGCAGTTGCGCAGCTACATCGACAAACTCCATATTTTCAAGACTTTGTTTTAAGCCATCGAAATTGGCATATTGACGTTTAAAGATTGCATCATTGAGCCATGCTAATGCAGTATTCAATAAATTATCGTAAACGTTTGAACTAAAATGATGTAAACCAAACTGCTCAAATGCATTTTCGAGATGGTAGGCAATAATTGCGATTGCATCCATTTCAGCCATACGTGCACCGCCTTTAAGACTGTGTGCATTACGTTGAAGCTGTAATAACAAACTGCGATTACCGCGTTGTTCAAACCACTGTTTTAATAGATGTTGAGCTTGGTCGAGTAACTCTTCTGCTTCTTCGAGGAATGTTTGTTCTACTAAAGAGCGAACATCATCTTCCTCGGTGTCATCCTCCACAACATCCTGCATCAAACTCGATGTAACATCATCTTTATCCGAATCTGCTTCAGCTATTTGAAGCAATGATTCTGTCTCTACAAAATCGAGTTGCGTTTCAGCCGATATACTCTCTGATTCAATATTATCAATAGATGTGGCAACGACCTCTAAATCTGCATTTACAAGTTCAGCTGAGGTTTGCTCAATCTCAGTTTCAGTCGCATAGCGCTCAACATCGATATCTTGATCAGCATGTTGTAACAACTGAATCACATGTGTTGAAGGATAATCTGTTTGTTGATCACGGATCGTTTGAATGCGATCTGCAATATCATCTTGAACGAGACGAATAATTGCAACTAACTGAGGCGATGCTTGAATTTGTTGATTGATCAATTTCTCATAAATCGTTTCTAATTCATGCGCAATCAGACCAATGTGACGCGCTTGAATCATATTTGAACCACCTTTTAAGGTGTGCAAATATCGCATCAAATTCTTTAAAGCATTTACATTATGACGATCTGTCGTCCATGTATTAAGCTCAGCATCAATACCCACCATCAGCTCATCAGCTTCCTCAAGGAAGATATCTAAGAGGTCAGGATCAAAGTCTCGATTAGATTGCTCTGATTGTAATTGTTGTTTATCCAAAGCCAATTGAGCAGCGAAACTAGTAACATCAATCGATGGCTCTGCAACATCTGAATGAGTCGATTTTTCTATTTCAGTTGTGCCATCTAAATCTACTGCTTTTTCAATATTGTCATCTTCTGACACAACAAATTTATCAATCTGAATAGCTGTCGTTGCAGTTGATTTCATCAAATTAGTTAACACGTCTAAGACATGCGTAGATGGATAATCCACCTGCTGGTCACGAATCGTTTGAATTCGATCCGCAATATCGTCCTGTACTGAGCGAATCACAGAAATAAGTGATGGTGTGGCTTGAATCTGTTGGTTAATCAGCTTTTCATAAATTGTTTCTAACTCATGCGCAATCAAACCTATATGACGTGCATGGATCATATTCGAGCCACCTTTTAAGGTGTGTAAATATCGCATCAAGTTTTTAAGTGCGTTCACATTTTGTAGATCAGCAACCCAAGTATTGAGATCCTCATCGATACCAACTAAAAGTTCATCAGCCTCTTCAAGGAAAATGTCCAATAAGTCTGGATCAAAATCACGATTTGATTCACTTGTAGACAGTTGTTGTTTGTCTAATGCAAACCGAGCGGCTAAATCACTTGTATCAACAATTGAATCCTGCACAACTTCTGCTTCACTCAATGGAGCTGCTTGATCATGATCTGTTTCAATCGATTCCGCTTCTAATAACTCGATATTCTGTTGAGTGAATGTACTTAACTCATTGAGCATCTGCTCATGTTCTTTCGTCAGCGTAACTCGTTGTCCAGCAGCCAATGTATCAAATAACTGAATAAACTGTTGATGAACTTGATCATACAACTCAAATCCATATTCAAGATTAAGTAAGCTTGGCTTATAAATTAAGTCCTGATAACTCGATCTTAAGAGGCTTGTGTATTGATACATGCCAATCGTTGCATGATGATGTGTATGCTGTAGCAAAATTTCAGCTTGCTGGCTGAGTTGCTGAATATATTGTGGGAACTCAGTCCTTGCACGCTGATCAAAATCAGATTCCACATCTAACAGATCTTGAATATTGAGTTCCAAGAGCTGTGAAACTAAGCCTTGCGGTCTTAGATTTTCTCCATGAGAATCTTCAAGTTGGAAATCATAGCTATCCCAAGCAGTATTGAAAGTTGCATGAATTTCGTCTGTTTTTTGCGCTGTCTCTAACTGTCTCAAACTATATAAATAATCACGCACAAATTGAGCATAATGCGTTAGCAAGGCTGTTTCATTTGAGTTCGAATCCAATTCATCATGCAATAGCGTTTTAAATAAATTTTCTACTTTTGAACTAGCATCAAAAATTTGATCAATGTGTGCCATTGCCGAACTACCACGAAGCGTATGTAAGGCTCTGATTAAATGATTGTAATGCTCATTCGTCGGATGATCATTTTGTAAGAATTGATCAATTGTCGCCAAGTGCTCCTCAGCTTCCTCCAAGAAAATAGCCAAAGTTTCTTTAGCAAGTAGCTCATCTTCAGCTAGCACTTTATCTGCATTATCTAATGCCGATTGCTCAGTTTGAGTTAAGTGATCAACAAATAGTGTTTCTTCAACTAATTCTAATCCCGTACTTATGTCCTCACTTACCAAATGATCAGCAAGCATTAATAAGTCAGAAAGCGCAGGTTCAACACTCTGTTGTTGTAATTGTTGTCCTAATAGCACCAATGGTCGTAAGTCGATCAGATGTGCTCGAACCGCTTTGAAATCGTGAATTAACTTAAAGCGATAAATATTAAAAATCGCTTGTACATAACGTTGAATTTCTGTCGTAAGCGGAATCGTTCCCGCTAAGACACGATTTAACGTATCTTCCACCGTCCAGCCTAGTTCTCCTGAAGATTTCGCACCGACCATGCGACCAGAACCTTTGAGCGTATGGAAATGACGACGAATATCAGTCAACACATTCTGTAGATTCGGCTGTTCAATCCATTGAACCAATAATGGGTCTAACTCGACAAAGATTTCATCTAATTCTTCAATAAAAATTTCAAGAATTTCTGCATCTTGTTCAAGATAACTATCTTCAGGAAGCGTCATCGTTTCAACTAACGTTTTTAATATTTCTTTCATAGCGGCTTCTTTCGTTTTTATCCACCAATTGTGGGTAAAAAATACGAGTATCAATCACACAAGATGTCGTTCCATTTCGCCATCACCTTGTAGAGATATCCTACATCTCTAAAAATGGAAAGACAGACACCCCCATCTGTCTTTCCAATCCTGCTGCTTATTCTGGTAACTTAAAGTCAGTCACCGATTCACGTAATGATTCAGCCATATTCGCCAACTCTGAAACCGAACGTGCTGTATCAAACGTTGCTGTTGTTGTTTGCGACGTAATTTCCTGTACAACATTCATCGTCGTCGCAATATGACTTGCTGAAGCAGATTGAAGTTTTGCTGCGTCCGAAATGCTTGCAATCAGTTTTGCCAAATCGCCCGATACCGTTTGAATTTCATCAAGTGCAATACCAGCATCTTTTGCTAAGTTAGCACCACGTACAACCTCAGATGTTGTTTGCTCCATCGAAATAACAGCTTCATTGGTATCTGTTTGAATGGTTTTTACTAAGCTTTCAATCTGTTTGGTTGCTGATGCAGAACGTTCTGCAAGACGTTGAACCTCATCCGCTACGACAGCGAAACCACGTCCTGCCTCACCTGCCATCGATGCTTGAATCGCAGCGTTCAATGCCAAGATGTTGGTTTGGTCGGCAATATCGTTAATCAATGAGACAATGTTACCAATCTCTTGAGATGATTCACCTAAACGCTTAATACGTTTAGATGTTTCTTGAATTTGTTCACGGATGTGATCCATCCCCTCAATCGAACGGTTTACCACTTGCGCACCATTGGTTGCAATTTGTACCGAACGTTTTGCTACTTCTGCTGATTCAGATGCATTCGCAGATACTTGGTCAATTGACAATGCCATTTCATTCATTGCGGCTGAGGCACCTGCAATTTCTTGAGCCTGATGTTCAGAAGCTTCTGCCAATTGGTTGGTAATGCTTTGTGTATCTTGAGTATAACGCGCAACTTCTTGTGATGTATCTGTAATACGAGAAACAAGATCACGTAATTGATCAATCGCAAAGTTGATCGAGTCAGCAATTGCACCAGTGAAGTCTTCTGATACAGTCGCATATGAACGTAAATCACCATCAGCTAAGTCAGCAATCTCATCAAGTAAACGTAAAATCGCGTTTTGGTTACGGTCATATTCGTCTTGTAAACGTGTCACACGTTCTTTATCCGTATTACTACGTAATGCCAATAATTGAAGTGCCGAGAAAACTAAGACACCTAAAGCTAGAATTAATGCAATACCAGCTAATACATTGCCCCAACCCCCTTCTGCTTTATCTGATAAAGCATTTAATGAGCTTAACAAAGCATCTGATTGAGTAAAAATTTCAGAGGATGCCTGACGTACATGGACAATCTGGTTGGCATTTTTTAGAACCGTTTCAGCCGCCAATTTCAAAACTGCATCATAATCAGATTTAATACTATCAACAGACTCGCGCAGATCAGGTGAACTAATACGATCTACACCAAGTTCTGAACTACCATTCAATTGAGCATTTAAGTAAATACCAAAGGTGTCAATGTCTGCACCGAAGTCATTCGCTGATGCATTAGAGTTGTCCGTACCGACCAATACCGAGTTGATCGAACGCAAGATACGCTCTGCAATAAACACTTGGTTCTTGGTAATGATTACCTGACTACTTGGCATGTTCTCACGAACCATTTGGTCAACCATCAAGTTATATTCAGCTTGAATCTCAGGAATCGTTTCACTAATCGAAATGTTAGTGTCATAAAGCTGATTAATGATCGCTTGTTGAGATGCAATTAAGTCGATGTTTTTAGATACGTTGGTCCACAACTCATTGACCTTTTTATATTCATCTGAGCTTTTACCATATACATCTTCAACAACTTCCAGATTTTCTGCAAATCGCTTTTCAGAAGCAACCAAGTTATTCATCGTCTCAGATGTACCTGAAGCAGTGGCTTCAGTTGCTTGGCGTGAAATCATCTGCGAAAGCAAACGCAACTCACCTAAGCTACGCGTTAATTGGTTAGAACGTGGCAAACTCACGAACAAATAAATTAAGAGGATAACTGCAAGGACCAAAGCAATTAAGGCACGATAGATAATCGGCTTAGACTTTTCAGTTTCACCGAATAAACGAGAAAATTGATCAAGTTGCGTTCGAATTTTTCCTAGAAAAGCCCCGCCCTTTTTCGATCCTGCACCGTCACTACCATTCTTCTTTTTAAGTTTAAAGCCCATTCCAGCTTCTCCCCTGAATACGCGCTTATCTTCCGTCGCGTATTAAATTAGTTTATAAACTTTATTGATGCGTTCATGTACTGAGGATTTTTTAGCAATCGACTCAGTAAGAACACATGCCATTGTTGATTATGTTGGTGGAAATACCCCTGACAATAGTCTTTTAATTTACTGTCTAGCTCATTACTTTGAGAAAAAAAACTCTTTTTATTGAAGTGTTGAATTCCCAAGACCTGATCAACGACCAACCCCACATAATGATCTTGATGGCTAATACAAATTACTTTTTGTGTCGGAGAAAATTGACTTCGTTGATCTGAGATAAAATGTGATAAATCAGTCACTGAAAGCAATCTTCCGCGGATATTTGCCAAACCGCGCACCCATGCCTGAGTATTCGGTACAGGTGTGTATTTCGGAGGATAAATCACCTCTGAAATTTCCCCCAATGGTGCAACAAAATATTGCCCTAACATCTCAAATGCAATACCAGACCAACGGCTGACTTCATTTTGAGTTGCAGTGTATTGTTTGTTGCCTCGCTTGGATAAACGAAGCAACTCGATAAATCCGTTTGCTGCCATACTCTATCCCGTTATTACGTCATGAGAGGCTCATAGTGAGCGAACCAATTAACTTAATAGCTGTTTAATCACATCAATAAGCTGTTGCTCATCTACTGGCTTGGTCAAATAATCACTTGCCCCTTGACGCTTACCCCATACACGATCCGTCGCTTGGTCTTTAGTACTGACAATCACAACAGGAATATGTTGTGTATCTTTCGCTTTACTGATCTGACGTGTTGCTTGGAAGCCATTCATGCCAGGCATGACAACATCCATAAGCACTAAATCAGGCAGTTCAGCTTGTGCCATCGTTACCCCATCGGCACCATTAGTTGCTTCTAAAACTTCATAACCGTGTTTAGTTAAAATTTCTCTAAAGCGAAATGTTTCAGTAGGTGAATCATCTACAATAAGAATACGAGCCATTTTTTCCTCAATTTTTAAATTTTATGCGCTGACATGGTTACGGATCGCACTCAACAGCTCATCCTTACTAAACGGCTTAGTTAAATATTCATCAGACCCCACAACACGCCCTTTTGCTTGATCAAATAAACCGTCTTTGCTTGAAAGCATGATGACTGGAATATTTTGATAATTTAATGAATTCTTGATCAATGCACAGGTTTGATAACCGTCTAAACGCGGCATCATAATATCCACAAAAACAATATCTGGATTTGCTTCAGCAATTTTTGATAATGCTTCAAAACCGTCAACTGCAGTAATTACCTCACAACCTTCACGTTGTAATAAGGTCTCAGCTGTACGACGAATCGTTTTAGAATCGTCAATCACCATCACCTTTAAATTTTGAAATTTATCTTCCATTTAATTGTTCCGCCCCATTCACTCAATACAAATTGTGGTTGGTTTAATTTGTTTTATACAGTTTGATATTTTTAACATATCTTTACTTGCATTATCAATGAAGTTTTTTGAACCAACCTATCAGTTTCTTAGAACAACCGTAAGTAGTTCACACTTTTAATTAAATTCCTATTTTTTTTGCATTCCAACTATTTTTAATTGTATAAATAACCACTAATATACAATTGATTATTATTTAAAAATAAGTGATTTAGTTAACTTTTTTACGGGAGATGTAATGACTGGTTCGTTAAAGTGCGCTTTCCGCGTTAGCCAGCTTAAAACGATGACTTGCATTTACATTTGCTCATTTTCCCTATTGATATTCATTTGCACATCTACCCTTGCTGCCACAGACCAAGCTAAAGCCGTTTGGTACCGTTATTATGATAATAATGGTGTTGCTAATGTCAGCACATCTGTTTCACCAGATCATATTCGTCACGGATACGAAGCACTTGATCGAAATATGCAAGTGATCAGGCGTAACCGACCATACAATGCAGCTGTAGACGCACAACAATCAGCACAAAGAGAAGCTTTAGCTCGCCAAAGAGAACAGGATTTACGGTTAAAACGAGCTTATGGTAGTGCTCAAATTGCAACGGCAAAAAGGAATCAGATCCTAGAAAACTTAAAAAAACAGTTAAATTATCAGCAAGAACAACTCCAGCAATTACAAAGCGATAAAATTCGATTTAAACGTCAAGAGATGGAATATCATCGCAAAGGGCAAGCTGTTCCAGCACAACTCAAGAGCAACTTAGCAAATAATACGCAGAATATTGAAAGTGTAAAAAAAACGGTTGAAAGTCTTCGAAATGCATATCAAAAAACAGATCACGAATATACAGACATCATTAATCGACTCAAAAAACTCGAGTCAAATCAATAATCACACAATAAATCCAATCTTATATTGTGCTTTAAATAACAAGGATTTTGTTAGATCGCACCTTCATTTAGAAATCAGATATGACTTTTTACTGCGCCAAATCCCTTGATTCATGTCATAATGCCCGTCAGTTCAAATGTAGGTGAGCAGTATTGACCTACACTCACCATTTTTAATTACACTTAACTTTAGGACAGTTTCCATGCGCGCAAGCCGCTTTTTATTTGCAACGTTAAGAGAAACCCCAAATGATGCTGAGGTTATTTCTCATCAGCTCATGTTACGTGCGGGGATGATCCGTAAACTCGCTTCTGGCTTATACTCTTGGTTGCCCATGGGAACACGCGTTTTAAAGAAAGTTGATGCTATTGTCCGCGAGGAAATGAACCGTTCGGGTGCATTAGAAGTTTTTATGCCTGTGACACAACCTGCAGCGTTATGGGAAGAATCTGGTCGTTTTGAACAATATGGTCCTGAATTACTTCGTTTCAAAGATCGTCACAATAACGATTTTGTGCTTGGCCCTACCCATGAAGAAGTCATCACAGATTTGGCGCGTAATGAATTAAAGAGTTATAAACAACTTCCTTTGAATTTTTATCAAATTCAGACCAAATTCCGTGATGAAATTCGTCCACGATTTGGTGTAATGCGTTCTCGCGAATTCATTATGAAAGACGCTTACTCTTTCCACGCAAATCAAGAATCATTGCAAGAAACATATGATGTGATGTATGACACTTACAGTCGTATCTTTAGCCGCTTCGGATTGGACTTCCGTCCTGTACAAGCAGACACAGGTTCTATCGGTGGCTCAGCATCCCATGAATTTCATGTTCTTGCAGCAAGTGGTGAAGATGATATCGCCTTTTCAACTGAATCAGACTACGCTGCGAACGTCGAAATGGCTGAAGCAGTTTTAGTGGGTGAACGCGCTGCTGCGACCCAAAATCTTGCTTTAGTCGACACGCCAAATCAAAAAACCATTGCTGATGTCTGCCAATTTCTGAATGCTGATGCTAAACAATCTGTAAAAGCACTCCTTGTACAAGGAATTACTGATGAAGCTGGCAATACACCAATCGTGGCATTGTTCATACGTGGTGATCATGAGCTGAATGAAATCAAAGCAGAGAAACATCCTTTGATTGCAGCACCTTTAACTTTTGCAACTGAAGAACAATTACAACAACACGGTTTAACAGCTGGTTTCTGTGGTCCACAAGGTTTAGTCGAAAAGGGCTTAACTGTCATCGTAGACCGTGCTGCGTCTGTATTATCTGACTTCATTGCTGGCGCAAATGAAGTTGATAAACACGCGACTGGTGTCAACTGGGATCGTGATGCAACCTTTACAGAGGTTTACGACCTTCGTAATGTGGTTGAAGGAGATCCCTCTCCTGATGGTAAAGGCACTCTGCAAATTAAGCGCGGTATCGAAGTCGGTCATATCTTCCAACTCGGTACAAAATATTCAGAAGCTTTAGGCTGTAAGGTACTTGGCGAAGATGGCAAACCATTTACAGTGACCATGGGCTGTTATGGTATTGGTGTGACCCGTGTTGTCGCAGCAGCAATTGAACAAAACTTCGACGATAAAGGGATTATTTGGCCTCAAGCAATCGCGCCATTCGATGTAGCTATTGTTCCAATGAATGCGCACAAATCACCACGTACCGTAGAAGCAGCTGAAGCACTGTATGCAGAACTACAAGCACAAGGCTACGATGTGTTACTTGATGATCGTAATGAGCGTCCTGGCGTTAAATTTTCTGATCTTGAGTTGATGGGTATCCCGCATCGTATCGTCATCGGTGAAAAAGGCTTAGATGCTGGTACTTTTGAGTACAAAGGTCGTCGTGATGCAGAAGCAAGCAATCTCAATAAAGAAGAGTTATTCGCAAAACTTGTTCGCTAATCAGACTTCAATTCAAAATATAAAAAAAGCCGTTTCAATGAAGCGGCTTTTTTATTGAATTATTAAGCGGTAGTATCTTTGATGGTCTCTGATGAACCATTCTGTTTGACCGATTCAATTCCTTTATCGCGTGACTGTTCGCTCGCATACATCTGACTCGTACCAATAATCTGGTGATTTGCTGCCTTAAGATTAAAATAAGGCTTATCATTTTTAGCGGTTAAACGTTCATAACGCGCATCATCTGGGCTATTCTTTTGTACCGAGGCAATGCCATTCATTGCTGAAGCTTTTGCTTTATACAACTCACTCGTTAAAATCACTTCACCATTACCAGCTTTTAAAACAAAACGATATTGGCCATCGCTCGCTTGACTCACTTCAAACCACCCTGCCATAAACACCTCTTTTTCTAATATTTAGATTCATCTTATTGTTCAAACAATATAGAACAGCACAAAAGCGCATTAGATCGTTTTTTGTTCTTTTTTGGTAATTGATATAATTGTAAAAAGGGAGCTCTAACTGCTCCCTCATCTAACCTGATCGCAAATAAATCAAACTTTTTTCACAAATTCAGATTTCAGTTTCATTGCACCAACCCCATCAATTTTACAGTCAATGTTATGACCATCACTTGCGTCAGGTACTAAACGAATACTTTTAACTTTTGTTCCTACTTTAACAACTGAAGATGAACCCTTGATTTTCAAATCTTTAATTACGGTAACACTATCACCATCAGCTAGAAGGTTGCCATTTGCATCCTTAATCATTTCTTCTAATTCTGCAGCCTGACTCTCTCCTTCTTTCCACTCATGTGAGCACTCAGGGCAAATCAATAAGTCGCCATCTTGATAAGTATATTCTGATTGGCATTGTGGGCAATTTGGAAAAGACATAAAAAATCTCAAAAACTCTATTATGAGCTATAGACTTTATTTTTCAAAATTTTGCACTTAACTCTTTTTTCTATGTAAACCGTTCTGGAATCAATTTGATATCTGAGCTCCGTATTTTAGATTGCAAATACAATTAAATCTTCCTTTTCAATTTTACAGTGATCAAATGATAAATGTTAGTGTCTGTTATTGGTCAGGGATATCTGCTTGGACCAATAAACTTAATAGATACAATGATTCTTGCCAACCTAGATAACACGCCTCAACAGGAATCACATCAGGTAAGCCCTCTTGGGTAATATAAACCTCAGTGCCAACCATGACGGGCTTTAATTCAATCGTGACCTGAATGTCTCCAACTAAATTTGGATCATCAAATTTATCGATATAACGGAGTCGTTCATTTGGAACCAGTTCAAGATAAGTACCACCAAATGAGTGTACCTGACCCGTTGAAAAATTTGTAAATGATATCTTATATGTCCCGCCTTTCTGCGGATCTAAATGGTGAACTTTAGCAGTAAACCCATGGGGTGCCATCCATTTAACCAATGCATCCGGATCTAGAAAGGCTTTAAAGACTCGTTCTGCTGGTGCACTAAACACACGATGTAGCTTCACTGTGCCTGTCATTTTTATTCTCCAATCTCACTATTATTCTCTAAATGTAGCCTGCAATCACAATCGTTCTACCAAGATGATGTGATCAATTATTTATTTCAACACGAATATCAACATTCAAAAGCTGCTTTTTTGTGAAAAATGGCGCAAAATAATATCCCTTATTTTAACGATCAGAATGCTGCTTTAGGATTGATCTATGAACCAACTTGCTTTTACTGCTTTTAGCTTAAATGGTGTAGATGCACAAAAATTCTTACAAGGTCAAGTCACTGTTCATGTTGAACGATTGGTTGAGAATGAAAGCCGTTATACTGCAATTTGTGATTTAAAGGGCCGTATCCACTTTGGTCTATGGATCAAAAAAATAAATTCAGAAAGCTTTGAGCTGGTGACAACACAGGATCAAGCCGAAGAGTTTGCCAAACATATTCGTAAGTTCGGTGCATTCTCTAAAATGAAATTAGAAGAAATTGGTCAAGTTTTTCCAACTGTAAATGGTATTCAAACTGAGTTTTCTAAATCTGAAACCGATATAAATGCGTGGCAAATTCAAGCAATTCAATCTGGACAAGCATGGATTACTCAAACCACTGAACATCTATTCCAACCTCAAGAGCTACGTCTACATCAACGTGAAGGTGTGCACTTTGATAAAGGTTGTTATCTCGGACAAGAAATTGTGGCTCGTCTTTGGTTTAAAGCCAAACCTAAACACTGGTTACATTTAATTCAAGGTAAAGGTGAAGTTCCCTCTCCTACAACTCAACTGAGTAAAGATATAGAAGTGGTCAATAGTGTCTCCATTGAAGATGGTTATATCGCACTTGTGGTAGCAAAACCAACTGCTCTAGAGGAGCTTGATTTGACAGTGTTGGACTTGCCAGAAGCGCTAAGTGGTGATGTGGCGAGACCAAGTTAATCTATTGTTAAAAACAGGACTGTAAGCTAAAATTCAAAACTCATGTGTTATCGCGGCTGCTGAACCCGATTAATTCATGAGTTTTTTAATAATGGATGATTTACCGCAACAACGCACGCGAGCTTGGAGACGAAAGAAAAAGTTTCATTTCAGAGGTCGAGACTGTCGGCATACTTCTCTTTTGTGGAAACCCCAGAAAAAATGGAAGTACTTGTGTACCCGTCAAGATAAACTCGCTCGCTCAAAAAAATTAGGAATTGAATATCCTCGAGTTTCTAAAATGAAGAATCTAATTGAATCCCGTTTTAATTATTGGACACTATAACCCTGAACTTTTTATTCATCTGTAGTCGTAATCAATGGCGTAGTCCAACTGCTGAACGCATCTTTGCACAAGGGTATGGTCTCCATACCCGATCAGCTGGTACCAGCCGCCACGCTAAACATACAGTTTCGATCAAAGATATACTTTGGGCTGATCAAATCTTTGTGATGGAAACACGACATAAACAACAAATTAAAGAGAAATTCTCTAAACAGCTCATGAATAAGAAAGTGTTTGTTTTAGATATCCCTGATAATTATCAATATATGGATTCTGATCTAATTGAATTACTACAACTCACGATGCAACGTTATATATAATAACGTTAGCGTTTATTGCCTCATTCACTTTCTCTCCATATATTCTTCATGGCAATTCCATAAAGAATAGCCATATACCATTGTTTTTATGAATTTTAATGGCACAATAATAGAAATTAAAAAACCTTTTTTCTGGCACGATACATACAAAATCATTATTTACATTCTCTGCGAAACTTTTATGATGTGGGGATTAAGTTATTTTCTGCTGATTACAAAGGATTTGAGCAGAAATGAAGGAAAGGAAAAAAAGATGAAAAAGTTGCTCATTGCCAGTCTAATGATTATTGCAAGCCACTCAACATTGGCAGCAGACAACAAAGCAACCAATAAGCCCGATGTATTTGCAAAAGCAACTCAACTCTACGAGGCAAAAAATTACCCAGCAGCATTTGCAGAAATGCAACGTCTTGCAGAATCTGGAAATGCTCAAGCAATCTATAATCTTGGCTCCATGACCCAACATGGTCAAGGAACCAATAAAGATGAAAAGAAAGCACTGCAATATTATCAAGACGCTTCAAATAAAGGTTTCGGGAAAGCAAGCTTCGTTATTGCCCAAGCCTATCGTCAAGGTAACTTAGGTTTAAGCAAAGACACTCAAAAATTTAAAGAGTACCTCGACAAAGCATCCAAACAAGGGTCCGAAGAAGCTATTGTTGAAATCGCAACTTTATTATTTGCTCAGGGTAAACCTGAGACAGATCAAATTGCAATTCGCCAACTCAGACCATTAATTCAGAAGAATTACTACCCTGCAATGCATATCAGAGCGATATATGATCTTGGACAAGGGGTTAAAAATAAGAATCCTGTTACGCGTCAACAAGCGATTAGATCTATCCAATCACTTGCTGAAAAAGGTTACGCACCGTCTTTAATGGCTTTGGGTAATATGCTCGCAAATGGAGATATTCTTCAGCAAAATCTACCTGAGGCGAAAAAGATTTTTACCGAGCTAGCGAGACAAGGTATCCCTCAAGCTAAAGAATCTTTGGCCAAAGTAGAACAGATTGAAGCTCAACAAAAGCAAGCTAAAGCATCTGGCGCAAAGCCATAAATATCGTAAAAATTCACCAAATACCTATTCTTGCAAGATAAGGTATTTGGTGATTCATATGGTTAGAATTGCTTCGTTACGGAAAAACCCGCACTCCAGTTACGCCCATCTGCTGGTTCAAAGAAACGCCCATTACCATCATTTACGATCACTGAACCGATATAATTTTTATCCAACATATTATCGATACGTGCATAAGTATTTACACGCCAGTCATTCATATTCCAAACATAGCCAGTGTAAGCAGAAATGGTGGTGTAACTTGGCGCTACCTCAGTATTAATATCATTGACATATATTTTGTCACTATATTGAGCATCTACACCGCCATATAATCCAGCTTTAGGTTTCCATGCCAATGAAGCATAGGCTCGTTGTTTTGCGATCCCTGGAATCAGATTACCCGATTCGATTTTGGAAACTGAACCAATCGCAGACACATCCGATTCAAAAGTCGCATCTAAATATGCATAACTAGCATTTGCAATCAAATCATGCCATAGCGCTTTGTTCCATGTTAACTCTACACCTTCACGTAAAGTTTTATCAGCGTTGCGGAAAGTATTGCGTCCATCTTTTGCACCAGCCGAAACAATGTCATCTTTAGTCTTGGTCTGAAATACCGCCAACGTAAAATCACCCAACATATTTTGTGACTTTAAGCCAAACTCATACGTATCACTACTTGATGCTTCTAAATCAAAATTAAATCCACCTAACCCATCAGGGCGATATGCCATTTCAGTAAATGTTGGCGTTTCAAAACCCTTAGCGTAACTCACATAGGTCAATAACTCTGGAAAGACTTGCCAGCTTAACGCAATCGACGGAAGTAACTTAGAATAATCTGTTTTGCCACTATCATCCCCATTAACTCCAACAATGAAATGATCCTTGGATTTGTAGTGTACATTGCTATAACGCACACCTGTATCTAACTTCCATGTAGGTAAGAACTGCCAAGAAGCTTGTAAATATGGGTCAATATTCCACAAGCTGTTATCTTCATCACGGCGCAATTTGCCTTTAACACCATAAGAAGGTTGACCATTTACTAAGTTAAAATTCTCATATCCTTTACGGTCTTCGTCCATTGCATCAAGCGCAACACCTAAACTCACTATTGTATTTGGCAATAGCTCCTTGCCTGTCCAACGGAAGTCAGCACCATAATAGTTACGCTCAAAGTCAATTACACCACCTGCATGTCTCAGATTTTCTTGAGTAGATTTTGGAATGGATTGATACTGCGTGACTTGGCGATTTCCCCAATATCCCATCATATAAAGTTCATTTTGCTCATCAATTGGTTTTGACCACGTTACTCCAGTTTGAATCTGCTCTATATCCTTACGCACATCAAACTGCTTGAGAAAAGGAACCTGTTGTCGTGGATTTTCACGCCATTGTTCGCGAGTTAAACCTTGTGGATCATTTGCATTGATTTTGACGTAATTGGTAATCCAGTTCACCTTGGAACCATCTTCCAAATTCCACGTTAGCTTGGCATTATTTTGAACTTTATCAGCATCACTATGTTGTCGGTAGCCATTTGTATCAAAGTAAGATGAACTAATGATATAGCTTGGTTCATTTTTATTTTTGGCGCCACCTTGCAAAATGATACCCGCACGATTTTTATCGTGACTACCACCAGTATAATTTAATTCAATTGAATCCTTGCCTTGACCTTCTTTGGTTGTGGTTAACAACGTCCCACCAGAAGAATTTCCATAGAGAGAAGAAAATGGTCCTGTTAGAACTTCAAGATGACTCAGACTACTCAAATCAATATTTGAAGTTTGACCTTGACCATCCGGCATCGTCGCAGGAATACCATCAACATAAAGACGAATCCCTCGCACCCCAAAAGTAGAACGCGCACCAAAACCTCGCATGGATAGCTGTAAATCCTGTGCATAGTTTTCACGATTATTCAATTGTAGACTCGGTACACCTTTTACCAATTCAGTCAAATTAACTTGAGCAGATTGTTGTTGCTCAGATGTATCCACCCGAAAAACAGATGCTGGTGTATGTAAATAGTCAGTATTCATACGAGTTGCTTCAACAGTAATCGTTGGGAGCTGAACTGTAGGCTCTGAATTAGATTCAGTAGCCCAGATTGAGCTACTACCCAAACCCATACATAACACGACACAACCGTATAAAAAGTTAATTTTCATTGAAGGCATGAAGATTCCTTATTTCTCAAAAATTCAAACAGGATTTTTAAAGTAAGCATTTGATTATTTTATATTTGTCTTACATCATTAACTTTAGCCACAATCATCAATCTTGTTACTGATCGACATTGGCAAATAAAGTTAAATACCCTCATAATTGTAAGTGAAACATTTACCCTCATTGTATTGTTGTTGAAACAACTTGAGCTTTTTATGCCTGAACTTCCTGAAGTTGAAACTACGAAAACCAGTCTATTGCCGCTACTCACACAACGTGTTCAATCGGTTAAGGTATTGAATGCCAGTCTCCGATGGCCCATTCCTGATAATCTTGAAAAGTTAGTGGGACAACGCTTAACAGCTCTTAAACGTCGGTCTAAATATATATTGGCTGAATTTGAACAAGATCAAATGCTATGGCATCTCGGCATGTCAGGAAGTTTTCGTTTATGTGAACCGAATGATGCTTTGAGAAAACATGATCACCTCATCATTGACTTTGAAGATCAGCAACTTCGCTATCACGATCCTCGACGTTTTGGATGTATTCTTTGGCTAGATCAGACAAACCAAAGCAAACTGATTGACACTCTTGGACCTGAGCCACTCTCTGAGGATTTCAACGCTAGGTATCTTTTAGAAAAATTACAAAAAAAGAATGTCGGCATTAAAATTGCTTTAATGGATAATCATGTGGTGGTTGGCGTTGGCAATATTTATGCAACCGAAAGCTTGTTTAACATTGGCGTTCATCCAGCACAACCTGCTAGCACCTTAACGAAGGCACAAGTGGAAAAGCTAGTGATTGAAGTGAAACGGATCTTGAAACAAGCAATCGACTTAGGTGGTTCAACTTTGCGTGATTATAGCAATGCAATGGGTGAAAATGGTTATTTCCAACAAACCCTATTGGCTTATGGTCGCGCTGGTGAAATGTGTGTCAACTGTGAGACCACATTAGAGAATCTGAAACTTGGTCAAAGAGCAAGTGTGTTTTGTCCACAATGCCAACCATCGAAATTGAAAAAAGCATAGTTTTAAAAAAGGAGAACAACGCATGAAAACTGCTATTGTTCGACATATCTTAGTCAAAGATAAAGACATGGCTGAACAGTTGAAAAAACGTATCCATTCTGGTGCTGATTTTTCAAAAATTGCAAAGCAATATTCAACCTGTAATTCATCCAAACGTGGTGGCGAGTTAGGCGAAGTCAAAAAAGGACAGCTTGTTCCTGTGATAGATAAACTGGTTTTCAGTGCTGCTGAGCGCGTCTTACACGGCCCGATTAAAAGTCAGTTTGGTTTCCACTTGATCGAAATCAAATTTAGAATGTGAGTCAATAACCAATACCAATCCTAAAACACGCAGGCTTGCATAATGTTTTAATCTCAGCTAGCCGAAAGAACAATTGAAGTTTTACCTCAAGAGATGACACTTTCAAAGTGAGTTTAAAGAACTTTTAAAATTTGCACCAAAATCCATAAAAAATGGCAACTTAATTATATATAAGCTGCCATTCATCCAACTATTTTACTTCATTCAATTTATACAGATCGGCATACCGTAAAGAAGAAATAGTTAGTACACACCTGCTTTGGTGTTGGTGTTGGTGTTGGTGTTGGTGTTGGTGTTGGTGTTGGTGTTGGTGTTGGTGTTGGTGTTGGTGTTGGTGTTGGTGTTGAAGATGTTAAACCATCAACTGCTGCACTCAAGTTCAGGCGTGGAAAACGTTGATTCGTACGATGATCGGTCACCAATGTTCCTGTATTTTTCAAACGGTTTACAATGTCATCTAAGCTAGCATTTGGTAAGGCATTATTTGCAAGTAACACAGCAACTGCGCCCGCAACATGTGGAGCTGCCATGGATGTACC
This sequence comes from Acinetobacter haemolyticus, assembly GCF_003323815.1. Lineage (NCBI taxonomy): Bacteria > Pseudomonadati > Pseudomonadota > Gammaproteobacteria > Moraxellales > Moraxellaceae > Acinetobacter > Acinetobacter haemolyticus. The sequence continues at coordinate 662,456 of NZ_CP030880.1, read as the reverse complement.
ACTTTGGGTATACCCCCCTGCTGTAATCGGTGCTCCTGGTGCTAATAAGGTTAAGTTTGATGCACTATTGCTGAAGCAAGTCACTTTATCCATATAGGTCGACTGATCTGAGCAATTTTGATAACCCCGCCCTCCAACATTCGCATCATAAACAGCGCCAACACTGACTGCACCAGCTGTGCATGCTGGATATGAGATACCATTGGTATAAGCATCATTACCAGAAGCAACCACAGGGATTACGCCCACATTACGTAACTTTTGGAATGAATTAGTCAACGATGAAGAAGTACAAGTTGATGAATATCTTGTTGAATTACCCAAACTCAAGTTAGCCGATTTGATATTGAGAGTTTCCGCTTGATTCGCCACCCAGTTTAAAGCCGAAATAATATCGCTATCATAGGCACTTGCGCCACGAAATACATCAAGAGCAACAATCTTAGCCTCGGATGCAACACCAGCAACAATTGAAGATACATTTGAACCATGACCATTGTCATCCAATGAGTTATCTTCTGGGGCAAAATCAAGTGCATAGCTGACTCTACAACTAGCTGGTGTGCCTGGTGCAGTACAGCTTCCTAGATCGGGATGTCTATAATTCGCACCGGTATCTAAAACTGCAACTGTTGTACCCGCCCCTGTAAAGCCTTGCGTTTTTGCTACAGATTGACCAATTTGGTTTAAACTCTGAGACAATGTGGCTTTGGATACACGGTTAGGATAGACCGCTTTGACATTCGGGTTATTTAATAAACTCACCAATGCATTACGATTTTGTATACGATAAAAACTAATCGGCAAGGCATTGTAATCACGCAACAACTGAACACCTGAATTTGGTTGTGCAAATTGATTGGATATTATTCGTTTTTGTTGCTGAAAATACGTTCTTAACTGTGCAGCATTCAAATTTTGATCAGCATTGTTATAATATTCAACAATCAAGTCATTTGATGTATTTTTTAACAATGCGTTAATATCAATTTTGCCCTGTTGAATTTTTTGTATAGCAGCTTTACTCAATTGTGCATTTGCAGCTTGCGGTGAAATTTGCGCCTGTGCATTGCTAACTCCAAAAGTAAACCCCAAGCATATCGCTAACAAAATTTTTTTGTGAATCATAAATATTTCCTTTTTTGCTTGTTTTAACAAATTATGTTGATCAATTTGGTTCAATAATTTGGTTGCCTACATCGGTTTCTGGATCAATCGGTTGAATGCTCATATCACTTTTAGTATCAACCAATTCATTGTCACCCGAAGTGTTTGTGGTAGCCTGTTCAACATTAGAAACTAACTGAGTTGGATGTCTTGCTTCAGTTGTGAAGGCATTTTTATCGTTTGATGCACTTTGTGATGTTGTTTCTGTTGGATACATATTGACCGAAACTGATGTTTCGTTAGCTGGCTTAAAATAAACAACCAGTGCAATCACCAAACCAAACACAATGACAATACTTAAGATAACTTTCACCTTATTATTCATAGCTCTGTTCACTTCTATTTATTTGCTTGAATTAAATTGCATTTAAAATCTGTACACAATCAATAGTTAAAAATTAAACAGCGACTGCCATTTATTGTCTAGATATGACATAAATTATTAATGTGAATGACCTCACAAAAGATTTTCTTTCTTTGATTTAAATGAATCAAAGTTACAAAAAAAATTTATTACTTAATTTGAAATATTATAACATTAAAAAAATAATCCATTTTCTTATAGAAATGATCTGATAGATAAATCACTCAATTAGATGATTTTTCAAGTATATTGATGCTGTTTTAAGCTCTTGCAAACAACCATAGTTCGATATTTCTTAACAAAAGAGAAAATATAGTTCAGCAATTGAAAACACATTTATTTAGGTGCTGATTTTTCAAAAATTGCGAAGCAATATTCGACCTATAACTCAGCCAAACGCGGTGGTGAACTCGGCGAAGTCAAAAAAGGAACTCGTTCCTGTGATAGATAAACTGGTTTTTAGTGTTGCGGAACGCGTTTTTACATGGTCCAATCAAAAGCCAATTCGGTTTCCACTTGTTAGAAATTAGGTTTCGGATGGATGAATTAAGATAATCCAAGATGAGCTTAAATCTTATTTTAAGCTCATTCAACTTATAAAGATCAATTCAATTTGTCAGCAAATTAGTTTTGTTTCAGTTTCATCACATACGTCCATGCATCTATGCATTCACCTGAAGTGAGAATCACCTCCGTCTGTACGCGTTGATATTGAAATCCTTCAAAATCATCTAACATTTTCCAATTTTCATCTAATTTTTCGGAACTGAATAAGTATCCCTCAACAAATGGGTCTTGTGAATTAAGAACGATCGCTGGCAACCCTTTATCAGGCCCCCAATCTAAAACGTAAACAGTTCCATGCACACGTGCTTGCTGCCAATCCCCTTCGATCGCACCCAAAATATGGGCATTTTCTCGATTTGGACACAAGGTTCCATAAACAAAGAGACGATTCATTTCTCCACTCCCCCTTTAATATTCGGATGTATCTTAGAATGAAATTCAGGATTTTTCTATGTAAGCATAGGCATTAAAAAAAATGGATGTGCTACTGCGACCAATTGATTGGCAATAAAAAACGGCATACTCTGATGCCGTTTTTTTATTGCGGATGTTATCCTTGTTTTTTCAACTCATCACGAATTTCACGAAGCAATTGAACATCTTCTGGCGTTGGTGCAGGTTCTGCTGGCGCTGCTTCTTCTTGTTTACGCAGACGATTCATCACTTTCACTAACAAGAACACCACCCATGCCAATAATAAGAAATTAATCAATACAGTAATAAAATTACCATACGCAAACACATTTAACCCAGCTTCTTGGGCTGCTGCAAGATTGCTAATACTATTCGGATTATCTCCCAACACCACAAACCAATTGGTGTAATCTACATCACCACCCAAAATCCATGAAATAATTGGCATCAGAAGATCTTTGACCATAGAGTCAATAATCTTGCCAAAAGCACCACCAATGATCACACCAATCGCGAGATCCATGACATTGCCTTTGACAGCAAACTCTTTAAATTCTTGAATAATACTCATCTATAACGCTCCAGAATTAAAATGAATACAGCCTGTTTTGGGATTGTTTAATACACAGGTGTAAATCGTTAGCATAATGTTGATAATTTAATATTTTTATCAAAAAAAGAAAGTTATTTCACACTTTAACAACATATTTTATTTTAGTAAAAATATGAACTTAAGCATGTAATCACTCTTTTCATGATGCAATAAAAAAACCGCCAAATCAATTTAGCGGTTTTTCACTTTCCACTTAGGAAAAATTATTTATCACGGTTACGTTTACGTTCATTTTCAGTCAAGTAACGCTTACGAATACGAATTGATTTCGGTGTTACTTCAACTAACTCATCATCTTCAATGAATTCAAGCGCTTGTTCTAGCGTGTATTCCATTGCAGGTGTTAAAGTTAGTGCTTCATCAGTACCTGATGCACGAACGTTGGTTAACTGCTTCGCTTTGGTTGGGTTAACAACCATGTCATCTGAACGCGAGTTAATACCGATGATCATGCCTTCGTATACTTCAAGCTGTGGCTTAGCGAATAAACGACCACGGTCTTGAAGTGTGAATAATGCATAGCCCAAGCAAGTACCTTGAACCATAGAAATCAACACACCATTTTGACGTTTCGCAACAGTACCTGCTTTTGCTGGACCGTAATGCGAGAAGCTTGATGTCATGATCCCTGTACCAGAAGTCATGGTTAAGAATTCAGAACGGAAACCAATCAAACCACGTGAAGGTACAGTTGCCTCAATACGGATACGACCTTTACCGTCAACTTCCATATTGGTCATTTCGCCTTTACGGAAGCCCATTTGTTCCATTACAGAACCTTGATGCTGTTCTTCAACGTCAAAAGTTACGTTTTCATATGGCTCTTGTTTTTCGCCATCGATTTCTTTCATGATCACTTGTGGACGCGATACGCCCATTTCAAAGCCTTCACGACGCATGTTTTCAATCAATACTGAAAGGTGAAGTTCACCACGACCAGAAACTTTAAAACGGTCTGGACTGTCAGTATCTTCAACACGTAATGCAACGTTGTGAATCAATTCACGATCAAGACGCTCACGGATATTACGTGAAGTAACGAATTTACCTTCTTTACCAGCAAACGGTGAGTTGTTCACTTGGAACGTCATCGAAACTGTAGGTTCATCTACAGACAATGCAGGTAATGCTTCAACATTTTTCGGATCACAAATCGTGTCAGAAATATTTAATGCATCAATACCTGTGATACAAACGATATCACCAGCAGAAGCAGATTCAACATCAACGCGCTCTAAACCGTGATAACCCATGATTTTTAAGATACGACCATTACGTGTCTTACCTTCTTTATCAATTACGGTTACTTGAGTGTTCAATTTTACAGAACCACGTTGAATACGACCAACACCGATAACACCAACGAAGCTGTTATAGTCAAGTGAAGAAATCTGCATTTGGAACGGACCATCAACATCAACTGCTGGTGGTTCTACGATATCAACAATCGTTTCAAACAACGGTGTCATATCATCCGCTAATTCCTCTGGTGATGGACCGGCCACACCACGAAGACCAGAAGCATAAACAACTGGGAAGTCCAATTGCTCATCAGATGCACCTAAGTTATCAAATAAGTCGAATACTTGATCAATAACCCAGTCACAACGAGCGCTTGGCTTGTCAACTTTGTTAATAATCACGATTGGCTTCAAACCACGAGCAAATGCTTTTTGTGTTACGAAGCGAGTTTGTGGCATTGGACCTTCTTGAGAGTCAACAAGAAGCAATACACAGTCAACCATCGACATTACACGTTCAACTTCGCCACCGAAGTCTGCGTGTCCCGGGGTATCCACGATGTTGATCCGGTATTCAGTATCAGTACGCTTATCTAACCATTTGATCGCAGTGTTTTTAGCAAGAATGGTAATACCACGTTCACTTTCAAGCGCATTCGAGTCCATGACACGCTCAATCTCACCCGCGCGTTCGCCGAGTGCACCAGATTGTTGAAGTAATTTATCGACAAGCGTGGTTTTACCGTGGTCGACGTGCGCAATAATTGCGATATTGCGGAGATTCTTAATATCAGACATAGAATTCGAAACGCTTAAAATTTGAGGGCAAATTATACAGAAAAATACTACGCTTTAGTAGTGACAGTTTATTGACATGCGACTTTTTTTCTGACGAAACGTTACAGAATCGTTGGTAAAGTAGGCTAAGTCTATTAGAATATTCCACTAATGCTTACCTGTTTTATATACTCCCATGTCGAATCCCCAACCCCAGCAACAGTTAGATCTGGTCTATGGACTCAATGATCGTCCGAAACCTTTTGTTGCATTTTTAGCCGCTTTACAACACCTTTTAGCAATTCTGGTACCGATCGTCACCCCTGGCTTATTGATTTGTTTAGCCTTAGGCGTATCTCGTGAAGATACCAATATGATCCTTTCAATGTCCTTGATTATCTCAGGGATTGCCACCTTCTTACAATGCAAAAAAGTGGGACCATTTGGTGCAGGACTTTTGATCGTTCAGGGCACAAGCTTTAATTTTATTGGTCCAATCATTGGTATTGGTAGCGCGATGGTCGCGGCAGGTACACCGGTTGAGCAAGTAATGGCTGCAATTTTTGGTGTGGTCATCGCAGGTTCATTTATCGAAATGGGCGTTTCTCGAATCTTACCTTGGGTAAAGAAACTAATCACGCCCTTGGTTACGGGTATTGTGGTTCTGTTAATTGGTCTGACCTTGATTAAAGAAGGTCTGATTAGCATGGGCGGTGGATATACTGCCATGCAAGACAATACTTTTGCCAATGCGGACAATCTAATCATGTCTTGCACCGTACTCGGCATCATTATTTTATTGAATCGTATTCGCATTATTTGGGTGAAAAGTTCAGCAATTTTAATCGCCTTAATTATTGGTTATATTCTTGCTGGATTTATGGGGCATTTAAACTTTTCAGCCCTCGGTGAAACACCTCTGATTCAAATTCCGACCCCAATGCATTTTGGTTTGAGCTTCTCATGGAGCTTATTTATTCCAATGGCATTTATTTATTTGGTCACATCGCTTGAAGCGATTGGCGATGTAACAGCGACCAGTAAAATTTCCAATCAACCCGTTGATGGTCCTGTTTGGATGCAACGAATTAAAGGGGGCGTATTGGTGAACGGTGCTAACTCATTCTTGGCTGGTATTTTTAATACCTTCCCTAGTTCTGTTTTTGCCCAAAACAATGGCGTTATTCAACTCACTGGCGTAGCAAGTCGTTATGTCGGCATCTGGATTGCAATCTTACTGATCCTATTAGGCTTATTCCCTGCCGTTGCGGCCGTAATACAAGCCGTTCCTCAAGCTGTCTTAGGCGGTGCAGTGATGGTGATGTTTGGCGCTGTAGCAGCCTCTGGAATTAATATCTTGTCAGGAATTCACTTAGATCGCCGCGCTTTGTTGATCATTGCGATCTCACTAGCACTTGGCTTAGGCGTTGCTCAAGTCCCGCAGATTCTAGAACACCTTCCTGAATTATTTAAAAATATTTTTAGTTCAGGCGTTGCAACTGGCGGTATTGCTGCTTTGGTTTTAAATCTTGTTTTACCTGAAACTCACAAATAATCATCCAACCATAGCAAACACCCAGTTTGACCACTGGGTTTTGTTTTGATGAGAGATCAATATGGATCCACGTAGCGAAGTTGTCTTACGTCAACAAGATTATTTAAATGGGCATGTCTTGTTGATTAATGCCCCGAATGATCAACTGAGTAAAAATATGCCGAGTCAAGTCCAAACTTCGATATGGACTTGGAATTATGCAGATCATCAAAGTTTTGTTGGTCATCAAATTAACTCGTATTTCTCAACTGAATTTCCTCAGATTACGGTTGATCAAGTCATCATTTTCGTTCCGAAATCCAAGGAACTCCTCAACTATCTATTGCATGTTGTTGTGAGCCACTTAAATCAAGGGCAACGTATTTTTCTAGTGGGTGAAAAAAAAGGGGGCATCGAACGTGCAGCCAAACAATTACAAAGTTATGGAAAAACACTCAAACTCGATAGTGCTAGACATTGTCAATTATGGCAAATGCAAATTGAAAAAACTGAACAATTAAAACCACTTGACCATTGGTTAAAAACCTACACTGTGGATATGGGAGAAGATCGTTTAGAGGTCTGTGCCCTACCTGGGGTTTTCAGTCAAGATCATTTAGATACTGGAACGGCTGTATTAGTCCCTTACCTTCCACAGGTAAAATCGGGTAAGATTGCCGACTTTGGTTGTGGTGCAGGCATTATTAGTGCGTATTTAGCTAAGCTTCATCCAAACCAACATATTTTTGCGCTTGATGTTGATGCATTTGCATTACGGTCGACTGAGATGACATTTCAACGTAATGGGCTGAACTTGGCTCATTTACATCTTCAGCCAGTAACAGGCTTTGCCGATGCGCCTAAAGACTTAGATGCAATCGTAAGTAATCCACCTTTTCATCAAGGGATTCATACGGATTACGATGCCAGTGAAACATTATGTCGACGAGCAAAATTGCACTTGAAACGTTCAGGTGAATTATGGATCGTGGCGAATCGTTTCTTAAATTACCCTCCATTGATTGAACAAAGCTTTGGAGAATGTATGGTGAAAGCAGATCAACAAGGCTTCAAGGTATTATTCGCCTGTGCAAGTAGGGTCGGCTGATATTTCAGCCTACAACGTAATTCATTTATAAAGTGTCAACCGACCCTTATAGTGTTTAAGGATTTTTTATGAGCGATACATCTGCTCCCCAACAGCTTCTGCGTAAGCTTGGCGCCCGCCATCTCAATATGATCGCCATTGGTGGTTCTATAGGCACAGGCTTATTTCTCGCTTCAGGTTCAACCATTGCTAGTGCCGGTCCAGGCGGTGCATTATTGGCATATGCCTTAATTGGTCTAATGATTTATTTTTTAATGACCAGTTTGGGCGAACTTGCCACACACACACCAACTTCTGGAGCATTTTTCACTTATGGTAGCCGTTATGTGGAAAGTGGATTTGGCTTTGCGTTAGGTTGGAACTATTGGTACAACTGGGCAATTACAGTTGCATTTGAGCTGGTTGCAGTACAGTTCATCATGAAATTTTGGTTTCCCGATCTTCCTGGATTCTACTGGAGTGCCATTTTCCTCGCGGTGATATTTGGAATTAATGCACTCACGGTAAAAGGCTTTGGTGAAAGTGAATTTTGGTTCTCAATGACAAAAGTTGTTGCGATTGTGATCTTTATCATTATTGGTATTTTCATGATTGTTAAGATCATGCTCACTCCAGATGTTTCCGCTTTTAGCAATTGGACTAAAGGAGATGCACCTTTTGTTGGCGGTCTACAAGCCATGATTGGTGTGGCAATGATTGCAGGATTTTCATTCCAAGGCACAGAAATGGTTGGGGTTGCAGCAGGCGAATCTAAAGACCCGAAGAAAACCATTCCGATTGCAATTAAACAAATTTTCTGGCGTATCCTGTTGTTCTATATCTTATGTATTTTCATTATTGGTACATTGATTAGTTATGACAACCCACTGCTATTACACGCAGCGGAAAGTAAAGATATTGCGCTGTCACCATTCACTTTATTGTATGAAAAAGCAGGTTTTGCTTTTGCGGCGAGTGTCATGAATGCGGTTATTTTAACTGCGATATTATCTGCGGGTAACTCAGGCATGTACTCATCGACACGCATGCTGTTTGATATGGCTAAACAAGGGCGTGCACCGAAATGGTTTGCTAAACTTGACCCGCGTGGCGTACCTATGAATGCCCTTTATGCAACTACGGCAGTCGCTGCATTGTGCTTTTTAACCACGTTTATTGGTGAACAAGAGGTTTTCAACTGGTTACTCAATATGTCGGGGATGTGTGGCTTTATCGTTTGGTTAGGCATTGCGATCTCACACTATCGTTTCCGTAAAGGCTATTTAGCACAAGGTTACCGTCTTGAAGATCTCGCGTATCGTGCCAAATTCTTCCCATTTGCACCGTGGTTTGCATTCATTCTATGTTCAATTATTATTCTTGGTCAAAACTATCAAGCTTTAATGGGCGGAAAAATCGATTGGATTGGGCTTATCTCAACCTATATTAGCATTCCTTTATTCTTGGTCATCTGGTTAGGTTATAAATGGAAACACAAATCTAAGCTCATTGCTTATCAAGATATGAATGTTAAACCAGGTGAATAAACCACATAAGACTTGACCAAAATTTAAATATGAGTAGAATCTTTGCTCATATTTTAACGGCAACATTTATTTTAGGAGGACGACACGCATGCCAACATTACAAGGAACAACTTACTAAGATTTGGCACGCTGTCGACTCACGGACAAGTGGCAAATCAACTTCACTTGTCCGAATGTCTACTTAAACCTAGCATTCGCTAGGTTTTTTTATGCCTATTCGGACACCAAATAAAATAAGAGAGAATCTTATGGGCATACAAAAAATACTTAATGCAGATGCTCAATATGGCGTTCCAGTGAAAATATTCACTCGCGATATTGATCAGGAAAGCATTGAACAACTTAAGAAAATGGCACAACTTCAATTTGTTTATTCGCATATTGCAGTGATGCCTGATGTACATGTCAGTAAAGGTGCGACCGTGGGCAGCGTTATCCCGACAAAACATGCCATTATCCCTGCCGCAGTTGGCGTAGATATTGGTTGTGGCATGAATGCGATACGCCTAAATCTAAAAGCTGATCAATTACCTGACAATCTTGCACCGATACGCCATGCGATAGAACGCAAAGTTCCTGTAGGTTTTGAGCTACACAAACAGGTTAAAGCGAAAGCCTCAAGTATTATTCCATTGGAAAAACGCTTGCAGCCTATCATTAAAAAACACCCGGGTCTTGTCCGAATGCTCAGAAAATTTGACGCAACTTGGCAAAAACAATTGGGAACTTTAGGTGGTGGTAATCACTTTATTGAACTTTGCCTTGATCAAAATCAAGATGTCTGGGTCATGCTTCATTCTGGCAGTCGTGGTTTGGGCAATGTGATTGGTACCTATTTTATTGAGCTTGCCAAGAAAGAAGCGCAACATCGTTTTGGGCATGTTCCTGACAAGGACTTGAGCTATTTTGCTCAAGGCTCAAATAGCTTTGATGATTATGTTGAAGCTGTGGAATGGGCACAAAGTTATGCTTTCGAAAATCGTCGTGAAATGATGCGTCTGATATTAGAAGCGATCCGCCCTCTTCTACCAGCCTTTCAGATGACGAAAGAAGCGATCAATTGTCATCACAATTATATCAGTCAGGAAAATCATTTTGGTGAAGACCTATTCATTACGCGTAAAGGTGCAATTCGAGCAGGCCAAGATGAACTCGGAATTATCCCAGGCTCAATGGGGGCTCGCTCCTATATTGTTAGAGGGAAAGCCAATCCAGAATCTTTCTGTTCGTGCTCACATGGCGCGGGAAGGAAAATGAGTCGCAATAAAGCGAAGCTATTGTTTAGCCAAGATGATCTTATTCAACAAACTCAAGGTGTTGAGTGTCGAAAAGATGTAGGTGTCATCGATGAGATTCCTAGTGCCTACAAGGATATAGATGCGGTCATGGCCAATCAATCTGATTTAATTGAAGTCGTACATACACTCAAGCAAATTCTATGTATAAAAGGATAATCATATGAAACTTAAAAAAATGCCACAAATCAAAGTTCGCAATCCAGTTGCTATGTCACCCTTGCTCAAAAAAGGTGGAATTCATGAAACTGAAAAGCCGCGTGCACAGCATCGCCGCGATCGCCAACATGCCAAACAGCAGCTCAACAAAGGTGTTTGGTAGGATAACTTAAGCCAGACTTCGATTTAAATTTTAGAATAAGGAGAGATAAAATGAATATTTACAGCATAATAACCATCAAAAAAGCGACTCATATTGAGTCGCTTTTTTCAGTTCAAAAACTCAATTATTGAGCTTGTTGATCTGGTTGTACTAAAACAGTACGGCTACCAGAAATCGCAGCGAATACGCGACGATTCATAGCACGACCCTCTTTAGTGTTATTGTCAGCAATCGGTTGATCCCAAGCGAAACCTTGAGTAGACAAACGAGATGCGTCAACATTGTATTCGTTTACAAGCGCTGATTTAACAGAGTTTGCACGAGCTAAAGATAGACGTTCGTTCAATGCACGCGGACCAGTGTTATCAGTGTGACCTTCAATACGAGCAGTCGCATTCGGGTACTCAGCTAATTTCTCTGCTACTTTTGCAATTTCAGACTTAAATTGTGGCTTGATGTCTGATTTGTTTGTATCAAAGAATACACGAAGTTCCATGTTAAGATCTTCAATTAACTCTTGTGGTTGTGGCGCAACTGGTGTTGGTTCAACTGGAGTAACTTCTACTACTGGAGTAGCTGGCTTCAAGTGACCACCAAGAACAACGTTTAAACCAGCAAGTGCTGTGTAGTTCCAGAACTTTTCATCAAAATGATATGTACCACGAGCTTCAGTACGAAGAGATAAAGCATCATTTAAGCGCCAGAATACACCACCACCTGCATTTGCTAATGTACCTTCCTGCTTACCGCCGTATATATCATCACCTTCATATTTGTAATGACCAGCACCCGCCAATACATATGGCTTGATTTTGCTGTCATAATTTTTAGTGATCAAATCAGAAGTAGCGTAGAAGTTACCAGCAATATTACGACCCTTATAGTCGTTACTTGTACTTGTATCACCTTTGATTTGGCTATATTCAACTTCAGCACCTAACCAAGGTGTTACTTCAACACCAATAGCTGCACCAACGAATAAATCATCTTTAAGCTCTGGACTTGGGGTCAATTGACCTTTATCACCACGGTTATTATGTTCAGTATCAAACATTGTATAACCAAGCATTAATGGAGTGATTGTTACGCCTGCATTAGCAGCAGCGAAAGGAGCAGCAACAAGCATAGCAAGTGCAATACGACTCAATTTCATGAATATCTTCCTAAAAACAAAATGTTTGCCCTGTAAACTTTAATAGTCTTGAATACAAGAAATAGCTTTATTAAATCTTTTTCAGCCACTCAATTTATGTTGAATCTTACAAAATACCTGATTCATTTTACAAGTATTGAATCAACAATTTTCTGAAAGTTCTATTTCTCGTTGCAAAAGCTACCAAACTCTAATTCGACAATCGTTATTAAAGCTGCGAGAGTTTATCACTTTTTAATCAAAAACTTAACAAAATCCCGAAATACCCTCAATAGAACTAAATAATTCACACGATTTATTCAATATAAACACATAATTATTCTAATCATTCACTTTTATTGTAATCAGATCAATTTGAGATAAATGTAATTGAGATAAAAAAAGCGACTCATATTGAGTCGCTTTTTTCAGATCATTTCAATAACTTGAAATTATTGACCTGGTTGTACTAAAACAGTACGGCTACCAGAAATCGCAGCGAATACGCGACGGTTCATAGCACGACCTTCTTTAGTTTTGTTGTCAGCAATCGGTTGATCCCAAGCGAAACCTTGAGTAGACAAACGAGATGCATCAACATTGTATTCGTTTACAAGCGCTGATTTAACAGAGTTTGCACGAGCTAAAGATAAACGTTCGTTCAATGCACGCGGACCAGTGTTATCTGTGTGACCTTCGATACGAGCAGTCGCATTCGGGTACTCAGCTAATTTCTCTGCTACTTTTGCAATTTCAGACTTGTACTGTGGCTTGATGTCTGATTTGTTTGTATCAAAGAATACACGAAGTTCCATGTTAAGGTCTTCAGTTAACTCTTGTGGCTGTGGCGCAACTGGTGTTGGTTCAACTGGAGCAACTTCTACTACTGGAGCAGCAGGCTTCAAGTGACCACCAAGAACAACGTTTAAACCAGCAAGTGCTGTGTAGTTCCAGAAGTCTTCGTCGATATTATAAGTACCACGAGCTTCAGTACGAAGAGATAAAGCATCGTTTAAGCGCCAGAAAGCACCGATACCAGCATTACCTAGAGTACCTTCTTCTTTCAAACCACGACCAGTACGACCTAACTGAACATCAGTAGCGTCAGTGAACGAGTATTTGTAATGACCAGCACCTAACAATACATATGGCTTGATTTTGCTGTCATAGTTTTTAGTGATCAAATCAGAAGTAACATAGAAGTTACCGTTGATTTGTTGTTGCTTGTATTCAGAGTTAGCAGCAGCGCTGTCAACATCACCTTTAACTTGGTTATATTCAACTTCGAAACCTAACCAAGGTGTTAATTCAACACCAATAGCAGCACCAACGAATAAATCGTCTTGTAGTTCGCCACCGTTAGTTAAGTGCTTATCACCATTGTTGTGTTTAGTGTCTTGGAATGTGTAACCAAGCAATAATGGAGTGATTGTTACGCCCGCGTTAGCAGCAGCTAAAGGAGCAGCAACAAGCATAGCAAGTGCAATACGACTCAATTTCATGGATATCCTCCAGAGATAACAATTGTTTGTTGTTCAAGCTTAGCCTATGATTTTTGGCCACTGCGAACAGGGTCTGCCCTACAGTATTTTTTTTAAGCTATTCACTTCACTTTGAATCATACAAACACTTGATGAAATTTCCAAGTGCTTGATAACTTTAACCTCGCAAATTATTGACAAATTTTCTTACAATTTCCGTTGTAGTTCAGTAAATTTTAATTCGGCGTAAAAGAATGAATAGCTTATTGTACACTTTCTTCGATTTTAGCAGCATTTGATGAAGGAAGTAATCATTAGTTTGTCTAGATATTAAACTTAATTTAATAAATATGATCTTTACTTAACACTTTGTTAATAAAAAAATTACAGAAACATTATATAGGTAAAAAAATGTTTAAGAATTTAGGATTCACAATCAGTGAATTGATCACTTGTGTCGCGATTTTGGCAATTTTAGTTACTTTTGGTATCCCTCATTTAAGGGAGCTTATAATCTCAAATGAAGCAAAACAACTCAAAAGAACACTCACAATTCACATACAAAAATCCAAATCTGACGCACAAATCTATCAAAAAAACGTGACCCTGTGCGCAAGTCATGATTTACAAACTTGTGGGAATAACTGGAATCAAGGCATCATCAGTTTCATCGATACAAATAACAATCGACAACGCGATCCTTCGGAAACGTTATTGTATGCCCTGCCATTAAATTACAAACATGGCACATTAGAGTGGAGGGGTACCCTACGAATTAATTCAGTCACATTTCAGGGTAATACTGGTTTACCTCGGGGTTCTAATGGCAGCTTTTTCTATTGCTCAAACTCTCCGCAGTACCATACACGGATAAAATTAAGCCAAATGGGACATCTTACCCCCGAACGCTTAACCAGTTGCTAAGAACTGTTCAGTCTAGCTTAAGCGATGTAAAACACTTTCTTCACTGTTTTTTTTTACTATACTGCATAGGTTTTGAACATTTCTCTGCAAATTATAAGTCTGGAGACACATAATGACTGACATCGTAATTGTCAACGGCGCTCGTACAGCAATGGGCGGCTTCCAAGGCGCATTATCTAGCGCTACAGCACCTGAATTAGGTGCAATCACGATTAAAGAAGCAATTGCTCGCTCAGGTTTACAACCAACTGACGTAGAAGAAGTTATCATGGGTTGCGTATTACCTGCTGGCCTAAAACAAGGCCCTGCGCGTCAAGCAATGCGCAAAGCAGGTTTACCAGACTCAACAGGTGCGGTCACTATCAATAAACTATGCGGTTCAGGCATGAAAGCCGTCATGCAAGCGACTGACATGATCAAAGCAGGCAGCGCAGAAATTGTGGTTGCAGGTGGCATGGAGTCGATGACTAACGCTCCTTATATATTACCAAAAGCACGTGCTGGTTATCGGATGGGCCATGGTGAAATCAAAGATCACATGTTCTTTGACGGTTTAGAAGATGCAGAAACTGGTCGTTTAATGGGTTCATTTGCACAAGATATGGCAAATACGCGTGGCTATACCCGTGAACAAATGGATGATTTTGCGATCCGCTCATTACAACGTGCCCAAAAAGCCATTACTGAAGGTTATTTTAAAGATGAAATTGTTCCTGTAACTGTTTCAACTCGCAAAGGTGATGTTGTTGTCGATCAAGATGAACAACCTTTGAATGCTAAAATTGATAAAATTCCAAGCCTAAAACCAGCATTTGCAAAAGATGGGACAATTACCGCTGCCAATGCCAGTTCGATTTCAGATGGCGCTTCTGCACTTGTACTCACTTCAAGTGATGTTGCAGCTCAACGAGGCTTACAACCTTTAGCAAAAATCGTTGCAACAGCATCTAACTCACAACACCCTTCAGAATTTACCATTGCACCAGTGGGCGCAATTGAAAAAGTGTTGAAAAAATCGGGCTGGGATGCACAAGACGTAGATTTATGGGAAATCAACGAAGCTTTTGCAATGGTAACCATGTGTCCAATTGACGACTTTAAACTTGATGCTGAAAAAGTAAATATTAATGGTGGTGCATGCGCCCTCGGCCACCCAGTGGGCTCTACAGGTTCACGTATCATTCTTACCTTAATCCATGCACTTAAACGTACAGGTGGTAAAAAAGGCGTTGCGGCGCTGTGTATTGGTGGTGGTGAAGCAACCGCAGTTGCTGTTGAATTGATTTAAACCTCAAATCTACAGCTAAGAATCCTGCTTTTTGCAGGATTCTTTTTTAGAATTACAAAAAATAATGCACCATTTGTTAAAAAATATCGATAATTTATGTTGTGTAAAAAAAGAACAAGGACCTTCTCATGCAATTAAATCATTATTTAAATTTTCAAGGACAAGCTGAACAAGCATTCAACTTTTACAAATCTGTATTTGGTGGTGAGTTTTCAATGTTAAGTCGTTATGGAGACTTACCTCCAGAAGAAGGCGTAACATTTACAGAAGCGGAGAAAAATTATGTACTTCACGTTTCTTTGCCAATTAATGAATCTACAATACTCATGGCATCGGATGTGAATGATCAATTTTGCGCTCCAAATAGTGTGTTTACCCAAGGCAACAATCATTATATTTCGATTAATTTAGATGCAAATGAAATAGATGAAGCCAAACGTTTATTTGATGCGCTTTCACACAATGGACAAATAGAAATGCCATTAGAACAAACATTTTGGGGTGCGCTGTACGGAGCATTTACCGATCAATTTGGTATTAAATGGATGATCAACTGCCAACTTGCACCAGAAGCATAAAAAAGCTGAACATTTAAATGTTCAGCTTTTTTTTCAGACAGGACTTAGGCCCCTGTCTGATAACTTGCTTGTGGTACAGCGGTAGAGGCCTGATAAGGATTGGTAAAATCTTGAAGCCCTGCCGCAGCTTCATGGATATCTTTACCTTCTTTCACCACAAAAGTATCAAAGCCTGAACGTTTTAAATAATTTAAAACATCTTTGAAGATATCACCGACGGCACGTAACTCACCTTGATAACCTTGGCGACGTAACAGCGCAGCAAATGAATACCCACGACCATCATTAAATCCAGCAAATTCAATGAAAATCGCATCAAGTTCATTTAATGGAAATTGATGAGTTTCAGGCGAATCATTCACAGTGATATACAGCGCTTTTTTACCTTGTATATTTGCTAATTGATCTAATTGAGCAGTTGTAACAACAACATCACCTTGTGGAATCACGCCATCTTCAGCAATGACTTGATAGGTATTATCAGCAATTGTACCGTCTTTAAAAAGCACTTGTAGCGAAGTATTAAGCATAAGCACGCTCCTTAAATGGTTGAATACCAACACGGCGATATGTGTCAATGAAACGCTCACCCTCTGTACGTAGATCGAGGTAAGTATTCAAAATTTCTTCAATAACATCGGGCACTGCGTCCGCCGCAAAAGATGGTCCTAAAATGTCACCAATTGAAGCGTCATGATCTGCATTACCGCCCAATGTGATTTGATAGAACTCAGCACCTTTTTTATCTACACCGAGAATACCAATATTTCCGACATGGTGATGACCACATGCATTCATACAACCCGAGATATTTAAATCTAGCTCACCTAAGTTATAGATGGTATCCAAGTCTTCAAAACGACGGGTGATCGCCTCTGAAATTGGAATAGATTTAGCATTTGCCAATGAACAGAAATCTCCGCCAGGACAGCAAATAATATCCGTGATAAAACCGATATGTGCGCGAGCCATATCGTTTTGTTCAAGTGTTTGCCACAACTCAAACAAATCTTTTTGAGGCACATCCACTAACGAAATATTCTGTTCGTGTGTGGTGCGGAATTCGCCAAAAGTATATTTATCAGCTAAGTCTGCAATTAAGTTCATTTCCTCTGACGTCATATCACCCGGTGCAATACCCGCACGCTTCAAGGAAATCGTCACGATACGATAGCCTTTGACTTTATGCGCATTGGTATTGACATTGAACCATTGCTTAAATTTAGGATATTCAGCAAATAATGCCGTAAAATCTTGATCTTCTAAATCTTGATAATCAAATGGGGTAAATTCTTCATCTAACTTTTTCAAGATTTCAGGCTGAATCTTCAAAGCTTCACGTGTGTGTTCAAATTCAGCTTCAACCTTTTGTGCGAATACTTCAGGCGTTAATGCTTTTACGAGAATTTTAATACGTGCTTTATATTTGTTATCACGGCGACCATGCAAATTATAAACACGCAAAGTCGCTTCAAGATAAGCAATTAAATCTTCACGCGGTAAGAACTCACGAATGACACTACCAATGATTGGGGTACGACCCAAGCCCCCACCAGCCATGATTTTATAGCCTATTTCACCCGCCTCGTTACGCACGATATACACGCCAATATCATGGAATGCTGTAGCGGCACGGTCTGTTTCAGCCAGTGCAGAAACTGCAATTTTGAATTTACGTGGTAAGAATGCAAATTCTGGATGGAATGTACTCCATTGACGAATCAATTCGCATGTTGGACGTGGATCAGCAATCTCACCCGCAACAACGCCAGCAAACTGATCTGTTGTCGTATTACGAATACAGTTACCAGATGTTTGAACTGCGTGCATTTGAACTGTTGCCAATTCCTCAAGAATATCTGGCACATCTTCCAATGCAGGCCAATTCA
Source organism: Acinetobacter haemolyticus (assembly GCF_003323815.1). Taxonomy (NCBI): domain Bacteria; kingdom Pseudomonadati; phylum Pseudomonadota; class Gammaproteobacteria; order Moraxellales; family Moraxellaceae; genus Acinetobacter; species Acinetobacter haemolyticus. The sequence continues at coordinate 644,236 of NZ_CP030880.1, read as the reverse complement.
ACTGGATGTTTTGACGAGTCGATACGTGTGCATATCCACGATCATACTCAGTCGCAATCTCAGCAATTTTTCGAAGTTGTTTTGTATTCATCAAGCCATACGGCACGGCAATACGCAACATAGGTGCGTAACGTTGCACATATAAACCATTTTGCAAACGTAAAGGACGGTACTCGTCTTCAGTCAATTTTCCCGCTAAATAGCGTTCTGTTTGATCACGGAACTGAGCAACACGTTGATTAATCAGTTGTTGATCGAAATCAGTATATAAATACATGGCGTACGGCTAGTAAATTCATGATAAAGGCAGTTAGCATAGCGAGCTTTTTATCATCAATAAAATGCTTTTTTTGCATATTTAATAACGGTTTTATTGATAAGCTTGATGGGGCTCAGTAACAGATGACATCAATAAAAAAGAGAACTTTAAAATTGTATCGTTCTCCTTTCTATCTAAACAAAAACATCAATAGGTATTGAAAGGACGCTTATCTAACAACCTCATACAAAGTCACTAGATAAGTGCTTAGGAAACCTATATACAATCCATTAAACTTCCCATAGATATTGATGTAACAATATCTGAATCAACACTGTATTTTAAACCTGACTGTTGATTTGGTTCATTCCAAAAATAGATAAAAATATTTTCACCGGCTAAACCATTTTCATTATCTTCAACTTTAGGTTTCAGATTTGAAGGATGCTTTTTATAAATTTGATCCACATGATCCCCTACAGCAACACCATAAGGAGATAAAATACCTTGCTCCGAAGTTCTTATAGTTTTAATAAAACCATCACTAACTTCATAACTTATTCCATTATCAGAATTTACTTCTTTAGCTAAAAAACAGCCATCAATCTCTTCTGTATATTTCTCTAATTTAGCACTATCAAAAGAACTATTTACTTTTATACCATTCACACCATCTAGTTCAAATTGAATATTTTTTACCTTTATATCAGCTTCCTTTTTTATATCATCACTACAGGAAATAAGTAATACTCCCACTAAAATCAACCAGCCCCATTTAAATATCTTCAACATTATAACTATGCCTTCCTATGTGTAAATGATGATGGTGTCCATCCCAATAACTAGTACCAGGGACTTTAGCTGTACCACCAACTTCTTTAGTACCTGTTAAAAAAGTACCAAACCCAAACTTCCTTAGTACCTGTACAAATTTTGTATTCGCTGCCATATCAAAAGTAGGATAATTAGTCCATACAGCCCCACTCTTATGAGCTCCATTAATACCTAAATATCTAAAATCGCCAGCTTCTCCATTAATATGACTAGTACTTGGTCTAGCTGATTTAGCATCAACTGTACTAAAACCACTCCCAATAAACTCTTCACTACCATAATCAATAAGTGCCCCTAACACTGCAGCCATTGTTACACCATTTAAATAGTATCTATGGCTACTACTTATTATAGTCCACTTATAATTAATAGTACCATTTCTATAATATGTATGTTTTCTTTGATCAATAAGATAAACATTACCACCTACAGTTATATTATTTTTTCCTCTTTTCAACGCAACAACATACCTCGACTTCCCCAAATTATGAGCATTGCCTTGCTGATCATAATAAATAAACTCTGCATATCCTGTAGCAGCTTTATTCTCTCTTTTAATTTTTCCATTATGATAAATATGATAGCGAGTTGTATCACTGGTTACAGGTGCTTGACGACTCACTGTGGTGATTGGTCGACCACCATTCTGAGTATAGCCATTATTTTGTCGTGCTTGATTATTTTTATCAGCTTCAGTTTTAGCTTTTTTTCTTTCCTCCTCAGCTTCTTTTTCTTTCTTTTCAGCCGCTTCTTTTTGCTGTCGTTGTAATCTCACTGTTTCTGCTTCTTGTTGTCGTTTCCGTTGCTCGTCCGCTGTTTCATTTAGTTTTGATGCTTTTACTGCACTTGCATTCACAATAAAGCCTTTAATTGCAGCAGATTTTTCAACACGACTTAATACCAAACTTTTACCTTTGACTCCAAAGCCAAAAACAAAGCCTGTGAGCATTTTTACAGTAATAATTCCTGATGCATTTGTTCTTTTCGGAATCTCCCGTCCTCTATAAAAAATACTAAACAATGTATTTGCTACATGTTGACCGTTTTGGGTGACTCTTATACTAAAGCTATGTACAGGTAACCGTACTTTTAAGGTTTGATTACTGAGTGCTGCATCCACTTTGAAATCATGAATCACTTGTTTATGACCATCTCCTTCCACTGATAGTTCAATATCTTGCCCTTCTTCAGCAATTACTCCTTTTCTAGTCCCCGTACCATCCGCAGTATGTTTTTTTATATTCCCCTTATACGTCAGAAAAAAGGTCATATTAGGAATAGGACGTCCAGAATCTCCTTCCACAATCTGAATATTAAATGGGATATCTCTTAATATTCTAGAATGCTCAACTGGTGTGGATGGCATTGTTTGAGATTGTTCACTTCTCAATTCTTGAGGAGTTTTGTTCGTTTGTGGTTTTGGTTGAGGTGTACTTTCTGTTTCTAAAGTTGCAGCGTAACTAGAAATTGGAAAGTCGCTTAAAGTTGCTCTCTGCTTTTCATTAGCTTTCTGTACAATACTATTCGACTCTTTTCCATCTGCTAAAATTTTTATTTCAGTATTTGGATGGCGCACAATCACTGGGAGATTTCCCTGCTCATCACTCTTTAACTTAACTCTTGTTTCACCAGATACATATTTTCCATTATAGCGAGAAACAACAATAACCTCTTTATTTGCTAAAGCATTTTTTTCAGCATCCGTCAAACCAATATAAATTTTTCTTTGGCAGCAATTTTCCAAATCAAAATGGTTAAACATTTCGATATATTTACTGATATGGACACCATTTCCATCAGATTCTTTGTATTTACCTTTAAAACCGTTTATACCAAAAAATGAACCTAAGCCACCGTCTCCAACTAAGTGAGCACCAGCTATCGCTCCAGACTCAGTAATTTCTATACCGTTGATGGTCTTTCCGTAAAACTCATTGAAATTTCGATTCCGTAATCGATTACATAAAAGATCAATCCATTCATGAATAGCTTGAAGTTGCTTCTCAGGGGAATTTAGAAACTGAGATAAACTATTAATTCCAGCTTTACCTGTCCATGCTCCAGTCCAGTCATTTGCTTTTGTTTTATCTGTGTTATTATCCCAATGCTTATAATAACCCAAATCTATTAGCGCAGCTTCACCAAATTGAAATAGTCCAATATAACCTTGCTTATTCTTCTTAGATGCAGAGATCTTATTAAAGTTGGTACTTAATGGTTGACTCAGATCAGAAGATGACTCTTTATAACTGACAGCCTGAATAAAACCAGCTCTACTTAAATCAAAATTATCAACATCATTATCTGAAAATTTTATTGTTTTTTTCATTATTTAAACCTATCAAAAATCTGATATTTAGAAATATCTTTAATATTCGTCTCTTTAAGAATATAACTATTTATAACTGACACCATATTAAGATCACTTCCAGACTGGGCACATGACAAGTTAACATCAAGAATATCTTTACGTGTATAACCACTTTCTTTAATTTTAGTTCTATCTATTTCTCTAGAATATAAAAATGCAGCATTATCATTAAAAATCATAATAATATCCGTTTTATTGTGCTTCATGTCCGCCCAGTAAATGTAATAATTATTCTTCTTATATTTAATATGATTACATATCCCTGCAGACATCCAATTATTATTTTTAAGATTAAAACCTATCTTCTCCACCACTTTTTTACCATGCGGATTAAAGTTATCTTCCCATACATGCGGACATTGAGTATCTTCTAGCAACTCAAATTGAACTACTGGCTCATTCCAATATTTCAAACATTGTTTAGCACTCTCGGCATATAAGCTCACACTTTGGAATAAAACCAGTGAACCTATCAATACTTGCGCTATTCTCATTTCTTATTCCCCACATCCAAAATGCTTAAAATCATGTTCTAAATCTGACTCATCCGTTGTCTCTGCTTGAGAGTGTTCACAATCGTCATGGTGGTGCTCATCACCACCACAACATGCTTCTTCCGAAGACCCGCCATCCGTTATAGTCTCCTCTACTAACAAAAGCTTATCGGCACTTTCTTTATTTTTTCCTAATAGAACAACTTCAATTTGATCCGGGTTATCACTAAAAACTCGCTCAGTCCTTGCGTCTTCATCCAAAACACCAACATATTCAGTTTTTTTGGCTCGATTAATTACTTTGTACAGAAATCCCTCTTGTAATAATTCAGGTGAAACCAAACCACTAAAATCAAAACGTCGACTGTAAATACCACTTTTCGGTAAGCTCGGTAACTCTGCATTGACGGTTGTGCCACTTTCAAATACATGCTGTCCTGCTTTCACTTTAAAGTATCCACCCGTATTTATAAAAACCCCTTCTTTATTTATCTTGAGTTGTGAACCACCAGCTTTTAGGTCAATCTCAACAGGACTAGTGATCTCTATTTTTTCTTCGGTCGATATAATCTTTACGACACGACGGGCAATTGCTTCGATCATGTCATCTTGTGCTTGTAATTCAACTTTTCCTTTTGCAGCAAAGGCTTTAAGTCCTTTCGTGGCAGCGAATAAACTCACTTTATCTTGCGCATGACCAATAATATTTTTCTGAGCACTCAAATTAATCGAACCGCTAGCACTTTCCGCTATGTCTTGTGAGGCTTGAAGAATAATATTTTCAGGTGTGGTCAATGCAATCCCATTCGGTGATGCGAGGAGCATTAAAGCTTGTCGAAATATTTTTCCTTGTTCTTGTTGTTTTGCATCAGCACTATTTTCTAAGTTTTGTGTATATCCTTCCATGAAACCTTGTAAGGAGTTCAGCGCTTGTAAAGGACTAACATTGAGTTGACTCCCTTTCTTGAAGGTGCCGCAGGTACTCATCAAATCAAAATCTTTGATATCTACGTTTGCCAGCACTTGTCCAACTTCTTGAAGGCTCTCAAATGGATTCTGTTTAATTTTAGCTTTTAAACTGGCCAGTTGTCCTTTAACAATATCTGCCCCGTGTGCTTCAACGTTTTCGATGAAATCTTTTAAGTTATTGATTGCATCTTTGCTATCGGCAAAGAATTGATTAAATTCGTCAATAATTGTTTTTGTATCTCCACCAAAACCACTGATATCCTTAATAAAACCTCCACAGTCTTTCAAGGCATGTAATGGATCGTCTTTCAATCCATTCTTAAACAGATTTACGGTCTTATTCAGCGCTTGAGTTTTGCTATTAAGCTCTAACGACTGAATAAATTTAGGCAGTCGCTGGATGACATTTAATGCATCCGCTTGCTGTTTTTCAGCAATATGACTGAGCATTTTCATGCTTTCATAGCCTTGATTGAGTAAAGACTGCGCTTGTGCTGCTTCTAAGTGATCTGCAATCGCTTGCTCTTGTGCATAGGTACTGATCAGCATGCCTTTGCCAGCGCGGACAGCACCCCAAGCATCTGTTCTCAGCTCAAAACCTTCTCCACGTCCAGCACTATGTTCTTGGACTTTAGGATGACTTAAATGACCTAAATTTAATTGTGTTGCTGCATGACTACTTTGTAATTGCGTGCTGATTTGTCCAGATGTATCATCAAATCGTAGTTGGTTAAATCCTTGCCCACCAATCTCCTGACTACGAATACCACTTAGTCGTCTGGTATCAGGTAATTGTCCTTTAATATCAAAGCGGGTCGGTGAACGCTGTGCTTCATGGATACGCCCCATCACAAACGGACGATCAATATTACCGTCAAAGAAGTCAATCACCACGATTTCACCGATTCGAGGTAGGAACCGTGCACCATAGCCCTCGCCCGCCCAAGGTGTCAGGACATCAATCCATGCAGAGTCGCTATCATTATTATTAGAGCCAGCACCCCCATCATGCTGATGATCATCACTCCTCGTGAACAGGAATCTGACTTTAATCCGCCCCCATTCATCGACATAAATGCTCTCACCTTCAGGTCCGACCACTCTTGCTCGTTGAGGATATGCAATCGGACGATGCCTGATCGGGTCATATTCAGGGACAATTGGAACATGGTAACGCTGTAAGGTAAGCTGGTTGGCTTGGCGTTCACTGTTGTTATTAAAATCTCTGACTTGCCATTGGCTATTTTGTAAGAGTTGTCTAACTTGTAAATTTAACTCTTTGGGTAGATTGTTATGATGATAAAAATGTTTTGCTGTAATTAAAAAATTTCGGTCTTGGGCAGTATGTAAATCAATCTCAGGATGTTCTCTCAGTTCAAACCAATAACCGACATAGGCATCACGAACCGTTGTATGCGCAATAAAGTGTTTAGCAGCAGCATTATAGTATTGATTACGGTGCTCATTTAGACGTTCAATTTGTTGACTACCTGATGCTGTGACACCATCATCACCTTTTAAATCCTGAATCCATGCGGGTGTAAAATGCCAAGCATCCTCCAATCCTAGACTGAGATTGTCATGATGTTCACTATGAGAATGTGTACTTTGAACGCTGCCCGCGCCATCTTCTTGATCCAATGCATCAGCTTGCCATCTTTGAATATGTACCGTTGTGGGTTGTAATCTCCGTTGAGCAACCAAACTGGTCATACTGTCATATTGTTCTGCTGCACTGCTCCGATGATACCGAATGGTTCGACGTTCGAGTGCCTGATATTGTTGATTATCATCAATCAGACGTAATTTTTGTGCTTGGATTGGCGCAGTATTGTGAGGAACAATATGCTGTGCTTCATCGATCAAACTATTTATAGATTCTGAAGCCAGTAATCTCTGGATAAAATCAGCGTCTAGCTCATTGTGTTGCATCGTAAAAGGACGTATATCATAGTCTTTACTTAGCCCACTCAGATCTAATGTCAAACTTGCAGCAAATAATGGGCTACGTGTTTGCCATTCCTTAAATAAAGTTTGGACAATTTCAACCACGGATTGGTTCATAAATACGCGGCTATTACGACGCTTTGCCCAAAGCGCTGTGGCATCTTGTAGCGTCAATCGATACAGACTTAAAGCACCATCACTTTGTCCCTGTGCTGCGGCAGTGATGATTCCTGTTGTACGTGTCAATTGTCCTGTATCCGTGACCTGATCAACAGCAACTTGGCATCCTATAAATGTTTTTAATGGAATAGCTGCATTCGTTGACAGACAGATCAGCTCAGCCGTTAACCCCTGATTCAGTTGATGATTTCCATCAATCGATTGCAAAAATACTTGCGCATTGAGCATCGGATGTGAAAATTGAACTTGTATTGCACGTTTTTGTGCATTTAACCCCAGTTTTTCAAGTACATGGAATATATTTAAAAGCATTTTCTTATCGTATTCCTTTTTTATTAGGTCGAAATTTTATACAAGCCAGATCGATCTGTCTATTTTTGTTTAAAAGTGACGTATTTAAGCACTAAATCAATCAAAAAAAATGCCCACCGAAGTGAGCATTTTGGATGCTAAAAGGAATTAATCTGGTAAAGCATAGGCAACTAAATAATCACCCATTTTGGTGCCAAAAGAACCATGTCCTCCAGCCATAATGACCACATATTGTTTGCCATTGATTTCATAGGTCATTGGTGTTGCCTGCCCACCTGCTGGTAGACGCGCTTCCCACAATTTATCACCATTCGACACATTAAATGCTCGAATATAATTGTCTTGTGTTGCAGCAACAAACATTACATTACCAGCCGTTGATATCGGTCCACCTAAGCCTGGCACACCAATTTTCACAGGTGGTAATTGGAATAGATTTGGTAAACTGTCACGAATCGTACCAATACGTTTTTTCCATACAACATCGTGAGTTTTCAAATCCACACCAGCAACAAAGCCCCACGCAGGTTGTTTACATGGCAAACCAAATGGTGACAAGAATGGACTGATATCAACCCCATAAGGCGTACCATACATTGGTTGCATGCCATGCTCAGTACCCGCACCACGCGCAACAGCTTGACGATTTGGATCTGCTGGAATCAGACGACTTACAAAAGGTAATCCAATTGGATTCATCACAGCCACTTGACGGTCAGCATTCACTGACATCCCGCCCCATTCAAACACACCTAAGTTACCAGGGAAAACTAAAGTTCCATTCTCAGAAGGTGGTGTATAAATGCCATCGTAATTGAGACGTTTGAATTTCACACGGCACATTAACTGATCCAACATGGTGGCACCCCACATGTCTTTATCGGTTAATTTATCTTTTGGTGCTAAATTGAAATCAGAAAATGGTTGTGTTGGTGAATAAAACTCACCCTTGGTCTGTGGTCCCCATTTTACTGTTTGTGGAACTGGCTTTTCTGTAATCGGTACAACAGTCTCACCTGTTCTCCGATCCAACACAAATACGTTACCTGTTTTTGTTAGTACATAAATCGCAGGAACCGTCTGACCAGATTTATCTTGAATATCAGCTAAAGATGGTTGTGATGGTACATCCATATCCCACAAATCATGGTGTGTGGTTTGGAAATGCCAAACAAGCTTACCTGTGGTTGCATTGATGGCAAGCATTGCGTTTGCGTAACGCTCTTTCAACTCGGTACGATCACCGCCCCAGATATCAGGTGTACCCACACCAGTTGGGACATAAACAATATCAAGTTTCGCATCATAAGCAAGTGGTGCCCATGCATTTGGAGAGTTATGAACAAATGTTCCACCTTCACCCGGTAAAGCATTTGGATCTTCAGCACCCGTATCAAATGCCCATAGCAATTTACCAGTATTCACATCATAGCCACGAATCACACCTGATGGCTCTTGGCTCGAATGGTTATCTGTTACTGAACCTGCAATCACAACAGTCGTCCCAGTCACAATACCAGGAGAAGTCGGATTGTAGCCGCCCGGATAAGCATATGGCATGAATTTTTGTAAATTCACCTCGCCATTTTCACCAAAATCTGAACATGCTTTGCCCGTATCTGCATTTACAGCAACTAAACGACCATCATTGACAGGAACAAAGACTTTTCTTGGACACTCGGTTGAACTCGACTTTTTAGCCTGTAAACTGGTTGCAAACTTAGTCGTATTATCCGCATCGTAGTACATCACACCACGGCAGGTTAAGTGTTGGAAAGTTTTATCCGATTTCAGCTTTGGATCAAAACGCCACTTTTCTTCACCTGTTGCAGGATCAATTGCTATTAAATGCTGATGTGGAGTACACATAAACAGATTATTGCCAATTTTAATTGGAGTCACCTGATTCGTTGTTTCACCTGAATCGTGCTCAGTTCTAAAGTCACCGGTACGGAAAGTCCAAGCCACTTTCAGATCTTTAACGTTTTTATCATTGATCTGTGTGAGTGGTGAATAACGCTCACCGCCCTGACTGCGACCATATGCAGGCCAATCTTCAGGTGCGATCCCCTCTAATGCTTTCGCTTGCTCAGGCTGTGGCGTTTCAATAACGCCATTAATTTCTTGTGGATCATTAAATATCGAATACACCATCACCACAATCGCAATAGCCAAAGTCGATGACAAAGCCACTTTACTTGAGGTTAAGTTATCTATACCACGTGTAACCACTGGTACTAACAACCACAAGCCTAAAACACCTAACACATCAAGGCGTGGTGCAAGTGCCCAGAAGTCTGTACCCACTTCCCAAACACCCCAAATTACACTCCCTAGCATTAGAGCCGCATAGACCCATAATGGACCAGAAGCACGTTTATGAAGTTGAACTGCGACAATAAGTAACAGCACACCTGCAATTATGTAATAAAAAGACCCGCCTATTGCTGCGAGCCAGATACCGCCAACGAGCAAGAACAATGCAATGAGGGCAATAATAATTACCGTCAATGTTCTAAGCCCAGATTTTGAAGCAGATTGATTCATACGATCACCCTTGCATCTTTAGTATTTTAGATACGATGAAGCAAATCACTCCGCCTCATCGTCAAATTCAAATCACAATGAAAACTTTGCAGATGTAATCCATCAAAGTGAACTAAATCTGCAAAATTATTCAAATCAAAAATTAGAAAACCGTTTGGAACTTAATTCCGCCAACCCAAGTTTTGTCACCGTTTTTAAGGGCACCGACGTGATATACATATTGGATATTTGGACGAATCGTCAACCAATTGGTCGCATGAATGCCGTAATACAATTCGGTGTTATATTCTTCATCCAATAAACTGTTATTTTTATCATTGGCATGAATACGCGCTACACCAAGCGCCAACTCATCTTGTGGGCGCTGATCCAATAGACCTTTATAAATCAAACCAATATTTTGCATATCTTTGACTGCATTGTTTTTTGAGTCATGAACCGTCACATTCACAAAGCCAGTCAAACCACGATCAGACTGACCGTCGTGACTAGTCAATTGTTGCTTTGCAGTAAACCAACCACCTTGTTTATGTGAGGTTTTCGCTGGGTTGGCAATTTCCACAGCATCGGCGGTACTGTAGTAATAGCCAAAACGATATTCGCCAGAAAGTGACTGTGCACCGAGTTTCGGTGTCCAAACCAATTCTGCTGGAATAATGGCACCATGTGATCCATCAGTACTTAGATTGAAGCCTTTGCCACGTTGCAAATTTTCAGGGTTATATTCATACGCTCCAATCTGCGCATACAAGTCAGGTTGGAAATTGTATTTGACGCGCAATGCCCACTGACTCACTGGCCAGTTGTACCATTGATCACCGACCCAGTTACCCACTTGTGAACCGCATAATGCTAAATTTTGGAAATCACAGTCAAAACTATTAAAGTCGGCACCTTCGCCAAATCGACCAACTTTAATATCTAGTGCTTGATCCAAAAATTTCTTTTTGACCCAAAGCTCTGTTAAACGCCATGTTTGACCACGCCCCCAAACTTCTTGTACCGAACTTAAATGTCCTTGTAGACCATCTGCCGTTTGAGAAAGAGATTGGCCATCACGATAAGTTAAAGTGATTTGGGCCTCTGTATCTTGCCAACCTAAAATTTTATTTAGATCAAAGTGAGTACCTAATGCCAGTTGACCTGTGTATTCATTTCCACGACTAGAATACTGTTTAGAATCTAAAACCCCTGCAAATTCGCCTGTGTAATTCGCAGAAAAGTTATAACCCTGTTCTTGTAACGCTGTGCGTTGACCGTTCCAATCACCAAACAACCATTGACCATTTGGATCAAATGCGGGAGATGCTGCTTGAGTATGGTGTGTGAAAAGACTCAATGATAGAACGGATAAACAAGAAACAATCATAGATTTAGAGATTGTCATGTTTACGTAACCTTTTATGTTATTGTGTATAAAAGGTTACTCTTATTTTTAAATTACAATTTATTCAAAATGTTAACGATCTGTACAATATTTTAACATTCAGTGATCATATGCGCATATTTTCTACCATTTCCCTCCTCCCAAAGCTTGCCCTATAAAGATATATACCATTTGTGATCGAGAAAACTTAATCGGACAAGCTAACTGAGGTTCTGTTTGAGATGCATTTTCCGATAATGGTACATCAACGACCCACCCTCGTTGCTGTGCCATTGGTGACACTAATGCTTCGTCTAAACTAAGCACTGGCTCCACACAAATATCTAAACTCTGGAATACATGTTGCCATTCGGCAAAGTCTTGGGTTTTAAATTTATCTTGTAAAGCCTGTTTGACTGCTTGGCGATCGTCTGGATCAAAAGAAGCACCTTTTGCCAAAAGTATCGGTAAATCTAGGGCAGTAGCTAATCCAGCCATAAATTGTGGCTCTAAACTCCCCACTGAAAAATAACGACCATCTTTTGTTTCATAATAGTCATAAAAACTCGCACCATTGAGCATGCCTTGTTCAGGACCTTGTGGCGTTTGTCCTGCCAAGCTCGCTGAAGCAGCCATACTATTTAAACTCGCCACACAATCGGTCATCGAAATATCAATGTATTGCCCGATACCACTACGTTGACGTTCAATCACTGCTGCGAGAATACCAATCACTGCATGTAATGAACCACCAGCAACATCTGCGATCTGAATTCCAAGTGGTGGAGGTCCACCATCTTGACGCCCACAATGACCCGAAACACCAGCAAGCGCTAAATAATTAATATCATGCCCCGCACGATCTTTATAGCTTCCTGTTTGACCATACCCCGTAATAGAACAGTAAATTAAACGGGGATTGATTTCTGCTAAGGTTTCATAATCCAAACCCAGACGGCGCATCACATCAGGACGAAATTGTTCCAACACAATATCAAAATCCGAGATTTTATTTTTAATGAGCTCAATACTCGCTGGATTTTTAAGATCCAATGCAATCGACTGCTTATTTCGATTCAGATAACTATGTGCAGTGGCCTGACCGTTCGCATAAGGTGGCATAATCCTTACTAAGTCTGGACGAGTCGGTGATTCAATATGGATAACTTCTGCACCCATGTCTGCAAGATACATACTTGCGAATGGACCAGGTAACAAAGTAGAAAAATCGAGAACTTTCAATCCTTTTAATGCAGATGGCATGATAATTTTTACTCATTTTGTTTAAATTTTCTTTTATACTAGGTAGGGATAAACATAAAAACAATGTCATGTTCAGCCATTTACCTTGATAGTTTCGGCAATTTAACATGTACGCATTGAGCAATTATTTTTTCTTGTCAATTGCCCAATTTGATATTTTAGACGGTTATTTAGGTCAATTATCGTGAATAGTAAAGAAACTGAAGGATTCAATATGAGCCGTGATACGATCAGCATCCACTTCGTGAATGCGGCTTTAACAGGTGTGAAACGCCTAGGCATGGACGTTGAAACATTACTTTCACATGTCGGTATAGAAGCAGAACTCCTGCGCCAGCCTAAAGCTCGAATCTCCCCTGAACAATATACTCGCTTTGTTAAAATGTTATGGATGGTGACCCAAGACGAACATGTCGGTTTTGATATCCAACCTCGTCGCTTAGGTACATTCGCAATCATGTGCCAATTGATTATTCATTCAAAAACACTCGGTCAGGCACTTGAGCTTTCATCACAATTCTACAAACTGTTTGGTGACGAATGGTCTGTAAGTTTAGAGCGTGACAAACATGAAGCGCGCTTAGTTCCTCACATCCCAAAATCACTCGATCCAGATCATTTTATTACTGAAAGTATGCTGATGATTTGGCATGGTCTTGCATCTTGGTTGATTGAACGTCGTTTGCCCTTAGAACGCGTACATTTTGGTTATGAGCGCCCAAGCCATGCCGATGAATATGATGCATTGTTCTTTGCACCTGTCATGCAGTTCGATGCACCGCGTACAGAGATTACGTTTGCGGCAGATTATCTTGATTTACCAATTCGCCAAGATGAAAATACTTTAGAAGAGTTCTTAAAAGCAGCGCCAGCGCAGCTTCTAGTGAAATTCAAAAATACCAACTCGCTCACTTCTCGTATCCGCGATGTATTGAAGAGTCAAATTGGTGAAGAAATGCCGACACTCAATGATGTAGCGTCGATGTTGTATTTATCCCCTCAAACCTTACGTCGTCGTTTAGCTGCCGAAGGTAAGAGCTATCAAGGTGTCAAAGATGCGCTGCGTCGTGATGCTGCGATTCACTTATTGTTAACACCGAATCTCACTTTAGAAGATGTTGCTCAACAAGTGGGCTTCAGTGAAACCAGTACCTTCCACCGCGCCTTTAAAAAATGGACAGGTGTTACCCCTGGTTTATATCGTCAGTTGCATGGGCATCATTCATAAAAATCACTACATGGATCGTTTAAGAATATTTAGGCGATCCATTCATTTTATTAAGGAATTCGGCTGCTTCTCTCGGAGAAGTTAATTGAATAAAGCGAATATGTTGATATTCGGGATTTTCCATCATTGCGAGATACTTTTTTCTATTTTTAGCATGATGACTGATCATCCATAAAATAATGGAATCCTTAGAAAGGAAACTGGACTTAAAACTTTCTCGATTATTCGAGTTTGGCCATAATTTTTTCTGTGTCACAGCTCTAGTAATTGCTCGTTTGATTGATCGATAAAGGTTGAATGAAAATGAGTAATCTAACCAAATAATCGTATCAATATATCTAAGCTTCAAATCTTGCGTTCGAGAATAATTACCATCAAGTATCCACCCACTAGAGGCTTGATCCATTCGATTTTGTAATTTAGAAAAAAATTCATCATCTGGCGTTTCTTGCCAATTATCCAACCAAAACAAGTCATCCATTTCGATATGAATCAACCCTAACTTTTTAGCAAGTTGGCGAGCAAAGGTCGTTTTTCCAGAAGCTGATGTTCCGACAACATTAATAAATTTCATCAGGATAATTTTGTTGAATTATGACCATATATTTTACTGAATATTTCATCTTTTCAACAGTCAACTGAATTGGCGAAAAACATCAAACCTGCCAATGTTTATCATCATTGCACTACCTCTTAAATTGAGTACACTCAAAGCACAATGATTTTAATTTAAGGCAATACAAGGAACAGCTATGAGCGAGGCCTATATTATTGATGCCATTCGCACACCACGCGGAAAAGGAAAAAAAGACGGCTCATTACATGAAGTAAAACCAATTACTTTACTCACAACATTATTAAATGAATTACAACAACGCCATCAACTCGACACATCTAAAGTCGATGATATCGTTCTCGGTTGTGTGACACCGATTGGTGATCAAGGTGGGGATATTGCCAAAACTGCTGCGATTGCTGCAGGTTGGAATGATGATGTCGCAGGCGTACAAATCAACCGTTTCTGTGCTTCTGGTTTAGAAGCGGTGAACTTGGCAGCACAAAAAGTTCGTTCAGGTTGGGAAGATGTTGTGGTTGCTGGCGGTGTGGAGTCAATGTCACGCATTCCAATGGGTTCAGATGGTGGTCCATGGGCGCTTGATCCTGAAACCAATTTGAAATCGTCTTTTGTTCCACAAGGTGTAGGCGCAGACTTGATTGCAACTTTAGATGGTTATAGCCGTGCAGATGTAGATGCATTTGCGGTCGGTTCGCAACAAAAGGCTGCTGCCGCTCAGGCAAATGGTTATTTCGATAAATCAGTTGTACCTGTGAAAGATCATGCAGGTGTAACAATTTTAGAAAAAGATGAATTTATCAAAGGAAATACCACAGTTGAAGGTTTAGCAAAACTGAATGCTAGCTTTGAAATGATGGGTCAAATGGGCTTCGATGCTGTTGCTTTACAGAAGTATCCTGAAGCTCAAAAAATCAATCACGTCCATCATGCGGGTAACTCATCAGGTATCGTTGATGGTGCTGCGGTGGTGTTATTGGCTTCTGATAAAGCAGTCAAAGAGCAGGGTTTAAAACCTCGTGCAAAAGTACTTGCAACTGCATTGGTCGGTACAGATCCAACCATTATGTTGACTGGTCCTGCCCCTGCTGCACGTAAAGCATTAGAAAAAGCAGGCTTGAGCATCGACGATATTGATTTATTTGAAGTAAATGAAGCTTTTGCAGCGGTGGTAATGCGTTTTATTACAGAACTGAAAGTTCCTGCTGAGAAAGTCAACGTCAATGGTGGTGCAATTGCGATGGGACATCCATTAGGGGCAACAGGCGCCATGATTCTAGGAACTTTGCTAGATGAATTAGAGCGTCAAGGTAAAAAACGTGGTCTAGCAACATTATGTGTCGGTGGTGGTATGGGTATCGCTACCATTATCGAGTTGGTGTAAGGAGAACAACATGAGCGCTATTAAATACGAAAAAAACGCTGACAATATTGTAATTCTTACGCTTGATTCATCTGGTCAATCTGCAAACACCATGAATGCAGAGTTCCGTGATGCTTTAGATGAAGTCAGTCAAAAACTCAAAGCTGAAACTGATCTGAAAGGTATTATTTTCCGTTCAGCTAAGAAAACCTTCTTTGCTGGTGGTGACCTAGATGAGCTGATTCAGGTACAACCTGAACACGCTACTGAATTTTTCAAGATGATTGAAAAACTCAAAGGTGACTTACGCACAATCGAAACTTTAGGTGTGCCTGTTGTTGCAGCTTTAAACGGGACTGCGCTTGGTGGTGGCTGGGAAATCGCTTTAGGTTGTCATTATCGTATTGCCATTAATGATCCAAAAACCAAATTTGGTTTACCTGAAGTGACTTTAGGTCTACTTCCTGGTGGCGGTGGTATCGTCCGTATGGTACGTTTGCTGGGCTTACAAAATGCATTCCCGTTCCTCATGGAAGGTAAGCAATTTGGTGTCGATAAAGCAAAATCTCTTGGTTTGGTACATGACACGGCTGAGAATGAACAAGAGCTGTTAGAAAAAGCGATTGCTTGGGTGAAAGCCAATCCAAAGTCACAGCAACCATTTGATGTGAAAGGCTACAAAATCCCTGGTGGCGATCCTAGAACGCCTGCGGTTGCGCAAGTGCTTGCAATTGCCCCTGCCATGCTACGTGACAAAACCAAAGGTTGCTACCCTGCTCCTGAAGCGATCATGGCGGCTGCAGTTGAAGGTGCACAAGTCGATGTCGATACCGCACTTCGTATTGAATCACGTTACTTTACACAACTGACTATCGGTCAAGTGTCGAAGAACATGATCGGTACGTTTTGGCATGGTCTAAATGCAATTAAATCAGGTGCGAGTCGTCCTGCTGAAGTTGCTAAATGGCAAGCGAAAAAAGTCGGTGTTTTAGGTGCAGGTATGATGGGTGCAGGGATTGCTTACTCAACCGCAATCAAAGGCATTCCTGTCGTACTCAAAGATGTGTCTGTAGAAAATGCAGAGAAAGGCAAAGCTTACTCGCAAAAGTTACTTGATAAACGTGTTTCACAAGGTCGTATGACAGCAGAAAAACGTGATCAAGTGTTAGCGCTTATTACTGCTACCGCTGATGCAGCTGATCTACAAGGCTGTGATTTAATCATTGAAGCAGTATTTGAGAATCAAGAACTCAAAGCCAAGGTGACTCAAGAAGCTGAACAGTATTTAGCTGAAGGTGGAATCTTTGCATCGAACACGTCTACCTTACCAATCACAGGTTTAGCAACCGCAAGCAAAGATGCCAAAAACTTTATTGGCTTACATTTCTTTAGCCCTGTAGACAAAATGCAATTGGTCGAAATCATCAAAGGCAAAGAAACTTCAGCTGAAACATTAGCGAAAGCCTATGACTTTGTTCAACAAATTGCTAAAACACCAATCGTAGTGAATGATAGTCGTGGTTTCTTTACCAGTCGTGTATTTGGGACCTTTATTCAAGAAGGTATGCGTCTTCTTGCTGAAGGTGTTCATCCAGCCAAAATCGAAATGGCAGCTCTCAAAGCAGGCATGCCTGTAGGTCCTCTTGCGATTCAGGATGAAGTATCTTTAACTCTGACTGAGCATGTTGCAAGCGAAACGCGCAAAGCACTGCAAGCTGAAGGGAAAGACTTACCGAAAACGCCTGTAGATGAAGTGGTTCACACCATGATTCACGAGTTGAATCGTAAAGGTAAAGCTGCTGGTGCAGGCTTCTATGAATATCCAGAAAATGGCAAAAAACATTTGTGGGATGGACTCAGCCGCTGGACAAAAGAAAATGATATTTCTGAACAAGATATGATTGATCGTTTCTTGTTTGTTCAAGCACTGGATACCTTACGCTGCTATGAGGAAGGTGTTCTAGAGTCAGTGATTGATGCCAATGTGGGTTCAATTTTCGGAATCGGTTTTGCACCTTGGACTGGCGGTGCGATTCAATTCTTAAATCAAAATGGGATTGAAAAATCATTACAACGTTCAGAAGAATTGGCAGCTAAATATGGTGAACGTTTCGCTCCACCGCAACTGCTGAAAAACAAAGCGCAAAAGAAGGAAATTATTCAATAATTCATTTCTTTTTATAAGCTTAAAGCTCATGTCAGTATTGATTACCGATATGAGCTTTTTACTATTCGACAAAATCACTGCAAAACTTCTGCCTAATTCATCACAAATTGTGCTATAAATCTCCCTAATTCTGCTTTCTTTTTTGTCCTTTGGAAATTTGTCTTATGTCTGAGAAATTATGCCCAGAAACTTCACCTTGGGGGTGGAAAGCGCTGATTATCACGATCATTCTAAGCTTTATTTTTATGGTGATTTTTTACTTAGCCATCACCAATGAACCTGATTATATGCCAAGCCAAAAGCAAACTAGCAGCCAACATCATGCTTTTAAAACAGCACCTGCAATGTCGCCAGAAGCATTAGAGGCAGCTAAAAGCAATACAGCAACAGCAACTACAGCTGCCCAAGCAGAATCTCATCAACACTAAAGTGCTATTGTCGAACATGATAAATCCGTGTTAAACAGGGGTTTATCATGGTATTCGAGATTTTCAATGCTTCAACAAAATCGTCAGGCACTGGTCGTTGAAGGTGGTGGAATGCGCGGCGCATTTACCAGCGGTGTCTTAGATGCATTTTTACAGCAACAATTTAATCCTTTTGATCTCTGTGTTGGTGTCTCCTCAGGCTCAACTAATGTTGCAAATTACTTAGCTGCTCAACAGGGTCGAACACTACAAATTTATTTAGATCATTCTCTTCGTTCAGAATTCATTCATTATGGACGCTTTTTTAAAGGCGGTGATTTACTTGATCTAAAATGGATGTGGGATGTGGTTGAGAAAGAAAATCCACTCAATCAAACCCAACTATTTGCCAATCATCCTGAATTTTATATGGTGCTTACTCACGCTATTTCTGGTGAGGCGACTTATATCAAAGCATCTAGAGATAATATTTTGGATGGCTTAAGGGCATCGAGTTCGATTCCTGTATTGACACGTCAAGCGGTTGAAGTGTTTGGTGAACCTTATTTCGATGGTGGCGTTGCTGATGCCCTTCCAGTCCATTGGGCAGCACAACAAAATCATGTTTCTAAACTCATGGTATTACGTACTCGCCCTAAAAAATACTATAAAGCGAGTAATAGAGGCGATCAGTTCCTCGCGAAATATTTGTTTAAACAACAACACGGTTTTGCACGTAGTCTTTTAACGCGAACCCAACGCTATAATGATTCAGTTCAGTTTGTTCGAACACCATCTGGACAAAAAATCTTGGAAGTATGCCCCCCAGATTTAAAAAATATGGCAGGTCGACTCACCAAGAACAAATCTAAAATTCGCTATAGCTATGATGTTGGTATCGAAACTGGCCTAAAGGCGATAGAAGATTGGCACAAGCTATAACTTCGAAATCAATGTAATACATTTTAATGTAATGGCGAGATGACGCTGCTTTCAGCCGCTCGCCAAATTGAACAACTCAATAACATATCTCTCCCTATTGAAGCACATAGAAGAACTCCATATAGATACTTGGCAAGCGAGCTAAAAAAGGCGCAAAATTACGTTTTCTTTATTTTTTGGATTTTTTCATGAGCAATCAACCATCTCCACAAAAAGACTCAAATGAAACAGTATTGGGATGGAAATTTGTCATTATTGTTGGGGTACTCAGCACCATTTTTTTAAGTTTTTTCTATTTAGCGATGACCCAAGAACCTGATTATATGCCTGGCGCGCAACGTAAAGCACAGCAACAGCAAGAGCTTTCTCAGGAAGTCGCTCCTGCAAGCTCCGAAGTGGCTGCACAACCTAAACAATAGTCAGATCGATAAATGCCAATCTTATAGGTTATACCTTTCCTGTGATTGGCATGATCATTTCAATATGTGGAATGCCACACTCATCATATTCATCGCCTTGTGCCACGAAACCTAATTTTTCATAAAATGAAGTAGCGTGCGTTTGTGCAGAAAGCTGTAAAAATGGACGGTTTTGGGATTTAGCATAAGCAATCATTTCCAACATGATCAATTGTCCAATGCCCTGACCTCGATATTCCTGCAATACGGCAACACGCCCTAAATGATGATCAGGTAACAATCGAGCGGTGGCAATCGCTTGCTCTTGTGCATAGACGACAAAATGTTCCGACACTTGGTCTTGATCGTCCCATTCATCTTGCTCAGGAATGTTTTGCTCATTGATAAACACAAACTTACGAATGCGCTTGGCATCCTGCTGTAGTTGCAATTGATCCCATTGACCATGTTTCACAACAAAACGATTCATCTTTTGTCCCATTAACACTTACAACCTACATTTTCGATAGGCATTTGATCCTTTAATAACAACTCCAAACTTTGCTTTTGAATGCCATACATCGTTTTTAACGCTTGTATTTGCTGCAAAATTTTAGCATCTGGCTGCTGAATATCTTTGCGTTTAGTTGCCAAAATCATTTTGTTCTTACTAGTATGTTCTAATGAGACAAACTCGAAGACTTTAGTTTCATAGCCATAGGCCTTGAGCAACAATGCGCGTAGCGTGTCAGTGAGCATCTCAGCTTGTTGACCCGCATGAATTCCGAACTGCAACATTGGTTGCAACACTTCTGGACTCTTGAGTTGCGGTCTTAATTCTTTATGACAGCATGGGGCGCACATGATCATCGAGGCATTGAGACGAATCCCAGTATGAATCGCAAAATCAGTTGCAATATCACAGGCATGCAGGGCAATCATGACATCCAACTTTTCAGGTTGATAGCTCCGCACATCCCCTTCGAAAAAATCAAGATGATTAAACCCGACGTCATCTGCAACTTTCTGGCAAAACTCAACTAAATTCGAGCGTAATTCCACACCTGTAATCAGGGGCGTTTTTTGTTGGGCTTGTAAATAGTCATATAAAGCAAAGGTTAAATAGCCTTTGCCAGAACCAAAGTCAACGATATTCAGTTCTTGTTGAGAAGCATCAATTTGAGCATAAGCATTGGAAAATATCTCAATGAATTTATTGATCTGTTTCCATTTTCGCGCCATGCTTGGAATGACTTGCCCTTTTTCATCTGTGATACCTAGATGTTTTAAAAATGGGCTTTGCTGCTCTACATAACGATGCTTTTCTCGATTATGCTGACGTTGCTCTATTTCCATGGACAAGGGTTGTCTTTTTTGCACATTGAGCATTGCTTTCTTTTTATTTTTCTTGAGTTGGGCTTCTTGATCAAGCGCGAATAAATTAGCCTGTTTAGATTGTGCCAATAGTTCAGCAATTTTCTCAATCCCTTCATTCATCGAATAGTTTTTAGTAATGTCTTGAGTTTTATAATGATATAAACAAGATAAAGTGGCTTGCCCCTGCAATTGAATAATCCGAAATGTCATTTTTTCTAAATCTGTCATTTCACCTTTGTACTGACTCAAAATCAGACGATCAAAGCTTTTATTTTCAATCGATTGCTGGATATCCAAGAAAAATTGTTGTTCTTGTTCAAAAGAAAATTTCGGCGCAAACATAATGAAAACCTGACAAATAGAAACTAAATTCTAAAGCGTCTTACTTTAAAAGGGAAATTGCATTACGATACAGTTGTATTTTTATGCAAAGCTTATTGCGATGAACATGAACTCAATGTTGAATTATGATCCAAAAGAAGAACGACTCAATGCATATAGTCATGGTATCGGTGCAATATTAGCTTTAATTGCCTCGGTATTTTTAATTATTAAAGGGAGCTATCTTCCCTTGGGTCAATGGATCAGTCTATGGGTCTATGGCTTTAGTTTAGTATTGCTACTCAGCAGTTCAATGCTTTATCACTTCGCACAAGATGAAACCAGACGATATTGGTATAAGAAACTAGATCATACCGCGATTTACTATCTGATCGCGGGCACCTATACCCCCTTTCTCAGTATTGCCATTCCAACAGCCAAGGCGCACTATCTTCTAATTGCGCTTTGGGTGATTGCATTTATTGGCACCCTATTTAAATTGGTGTTTATTCATCGCTTTCAAAAACTGTCATTAGTAGCTTATCTGGTGATGGGTTGGTTAGCTGTATTATTGATGGATGACATGCAACGTTATTTATCCAAAGATGCTCTACAACTGCTGATTGCAGGTGGATTGGCTTATACCATCGGTACATTGTTTTATGCCTTAAAAAAGGTAAGATATACCCACGCAATATGGCATATCTTTGTGCTACTAGGAGCAGGTTTACATTTTCTAGCGATCTATTGGTATGTGCTGTAAGCAAGCATTTTGCTGGCATTCATTACATTCAATTCCGAAGTAAGCCCCGCATTTTATAAGGAACATCTAAGGCGAACACTTCGTATTTTGTCTTAGATCATTAGAATTAAGGTCATCTATGTCGTCAAACTCTATGGCTGCCACTGGTGAGGTGGCAAGCAATTCAAAAACACGTGTACTGTTTGCAAGTCTCGTTGGTACCACAATTGAGTTTTTTGACTTTTATATTTATGCCACTGCCGCAGTCATTATTTTTCCACATCTGTTCTTTCCAGCAAGTAGTGGAAGCGCAGCCTTACTCCAGTCATTAGCCACCTTTGCAATCGCATTTATTGCCCGCCCCGTCGGCGCTGCACTTTTTGGTCATTTAGGCGATCGGATCGGACGTAAAGCCACCTTGGTTGCAGCACTATTGACCATGGGTGTTTCAACTGTCTGTATTGGCTTGTTGCCTACTTATGCTCAAATCGGCATTGCTGCTCCCCTATTATTAGCCTTATGTCGTTTGGGACAAGGGCTGGGCTTAGGCGGTGAATGGAGTGGTGCGGTGTTACTTGCGACTGAGAATGCGCCCGAAGGTAAACGTGCATGGTATGGCATGTTCCCTCAATTAGGGGCACCTATTGGATTTATCCTTGCAACAGGTTCATTCCTCTTGCTTGGTGCATTCATGACGGAACAAGCATTTATGACGTGGGGATGGCGTATTCCTTTTATCGCGAGTGCTGTTTTAGTTTTAGTCGGTCTATACATTCGCTTGAAATTACATGAAACACCAGCTTTTCAAAAAGTTCTGGATAAACAAAAAGAAGTAAATGTTCCATTTAAAGAAGTCATGACCAAGCACTTGTCTAAATTGATTCTTGGAACGATTGCTGCAATTTGTACATTTGTGGTGTTCTATCTCACCACTGTTTTTGCACTGACTTGGGGAACTACACAGCTTGGCTATACCCGTACTGAATTTTTGCAATTACAGCTTATAGCGACTTTATGTTTTGCTGGCTTTATTCCTTTATCAGCGATTTTAGCGGAGAAAATCGGTCGTCGAACCACGTCGATTGCTGTCTGTATTTTAGCTGCATTGTTTGGTTTAGTCTTCGCAAGCTTGCTTGATTCTGGTAGTCCTGTATTGGTGTTTTTATTCTTGTGTATCGGGTTATCGATCATGGGACTGACTTATGGTCCGATTGGCACAATCTTGTCTGAACTGTTCCCAACGTCTGTACGTTACACGGGTTCGGCACTGACCTTTAATCTAGCAGGCATCTTTGGTGCCTCTTTTGCACCCTACATTGCCACTAAACTTGCTGAAAACTTTGGTTTACAAGCAGTCGGTTATTATCTCAGTGCCGCGGCATTATTATCTCTGATTGCTTTTTTATTGATCCGAGAAACTAAAAATATCGATGTAAATAACCAAATCTAATCACGCATAAAACATCAGGTGAGCATCAAGCGATGCTCGCCTGAGTGACCTTTTATCGTACAATTAAAGACCTTTCCAACTTGTATCTATAACCATACTCGTCCAAATATATTTTGTGCTAAACTAACCGCCTCCCATTTTTAGACTATTGTGCTTATGTACGCAGTGATTATCATTGCCGTATTTTTGGTTAGTTTCTTATATACTTATTTTCGTGGTAAAGAACGATTAAAAATATCTCGGCAACTATTTGACCATTCTACATTTTTAGCGCCTGTAAACATGTTTATGACTGGTTTTTCTAAACTCCCAAACCAGCCATTTTTTGATGTGGCGCAATTCCCTGAACTCAAACCATTACAAGATAATTGGGAGGTGATTCGGGAAGAAGCCATTCAACTACAAAATCAAATCAAAGCATCCGAAAAAAATAATGATGCAGGCTTTAATACTTTTTTTAAGCGTGGCTGGAAACGTTTTTATTTGAAATGGTATCAAGATAGCCATCCATCAGCGCAACAGCTTTGCCCAAAGACTGTAGCACTACTTGAAAGTATTCCATCGGTTAAAGCAGCAATGTTTACTGAGTTGCCATCTGGAAGTTACTTGGGTAAACACCGTGATCCATATGCAGGTTCAGTACGTTATCACTTGGGTTTAGTCACCCCCAATAGTGATGACTGCTTTATCGAAGTTGATCAAGAGCGTTATAGCTGGAGAGATGGTGAAGCAACCGTTTTTGATGAAACCTATGTACATTGGGCACATAACCAAACGGATCAAACTCGTATCATCTTATTCTGTGATATTGAGCGCCCAATGAAATGGGGCTGGGCGCAAAAATTCAATCATTGGTTTGGTCGTAATGTGATGTCAGCAGCCAGTTCACCCAACGATGATCAGGATAAAACAGGATTTATTAACCGTATCTTCAAATATGGTTATGCTATTCACCACTATGGTCGTGGCTTGAAAGCGCGTAATCGCCCACTCTACTATGCTTTGAAATGGTTAATGTTTGCGATCATTATTGGTTTGGTCTTACTGCCAAGTTTTTTATAAGATAAGCACGCAATAAAAAAGAGATGCGAATGCATCTCTTTTTTTGCATAACAATCAATTAATTGCTTGTTGCTGCTTGAGCACTAGCTGTTTGCGGTGCTTGGGCATTGGCTGTTTGTGCAGCGGCTGCATTTGCAGCTTGTACAGCGGCTTCACCAATTAAAGCAATCTTGGCTTTTTCTTGGCTTTTTTCAGACAAGGCAGGATTTGATGCCACAATACGATTAATATTTGCTGAGTTTGCTGGTGCAATCGCAGCAGTTTGCAAGACGATTGGACGGTTGCCCGTATCACCTAAGGTATAGCGAATCCCAGTACGAGGACTAATCACTGTCGTCACATCGTGCTTTACTTGTGCCTGAGCAGAAGTCTCACCTTTTGCAGCCTGTACTTTTTCCACTGTTGTGGTTTGAGGCGCATCTTTTGCAAATGCAAAACTTGATACTGCTGCACTTGCCAAAATTAAAAGTTGTAATGGTTTTTTCATTGTCTTCCCGCTTTTAATATCAATTCAATCAAGAACTGTAAGTTCGATAATCAAACTACAAAGCTTGACTCGACTCAAGTAGTTTATCGTAAAAAAAGCAGAGCCTATGCTCTGCTTTTTAATGAAGGCAACTCCAAATTAGAGTTTACCGTGACATTGTTTGTATTTTAAACCAGAGCCACATGGACAAGGTGCATTACGACTTTCAGGTACTGGGAATGCTGTATTGTTTGCCAGTTCTGTTTCTTCAGAAGCAGTCACTTCACCCGTTAAACCATCGACCTCATCATGCTCAAAAGAAAGACGCATCGATTCAGCTTGGCGTTGCTGCTGTGCTTCCATTTCTGCTAGCTCTTCAGCTGTTGGAACATGTACACGAGATAAATCAGTTACCACATCCGACTTAATCACACCCAACATATTCACAAACAAATTAAAGGCTTCTTTCTTATATTCTTGTTCAGGATTTTTCTGTGCATAACCACGTAAATGAATCCCTTGACGCAAATAATCCATCGCTGCCAAATGATCTTTCCAATGGCGATCCAGTGAATTTAGCATAAAGTGGCGTTCTAACATCACTGCAGATTCAGCGCCCATTTGTTCACGGCGTTGACGATAGCGGTTTACAACCTCATCTGAAATACGAGAAATCAAACCTTCTTCGTCCAAACGGCGATCTTGGTTTAACCATTGCTGTACAGGTAATTCAATGCCGAGATCCACTTTTAAAGCATTCTCTAAACCTTCGATATCCCACTGATCATGAACTGATTCTGGCGGAATAAAGTTGGCGATCACCCCTTTAATAACTTCACGATGCATTTCTTCGATGTAATCTTGCAAAGTACTTTCAGCGAGAACTTCATCGCGTTGTGAGTAAATAATCTTACGCTGTTCGTTGTTAACATCGTCGTACTTCAATAAGTTCTTACGAATATCAAAGTTACGCGCTTCAACTTTACGTTGTGCATTTTCAATCGAGCGACTCACCATTTTATGTTCAATGGCTTCATTTTCTTGCAAGCCCATTGCGCGCATCATGGCAACAACACGATCACCTGCGAAAATACGCATCAAATCATCTTCAAGCGACAAATAGAAGCGAGAAACACCAGGGTCACCCTGACGACCTGCACGACCACGTAGCTGGTTATCAATACGGCGTGATTCATGACGTTCAGAACCAATGATATGTAAACCACCTGATGCTAATACATCTTCATGGTCTTTTTCCCATTGTGCTTGCAAACGTGCTTCATCTTCAGGTGTCGGATTTTCAATTTTAGCCAGCTTAGCTTTCCAGTTACCACCAAGCAAAATATCTGTACCACGACCTGCCATATTAGTTGCAATGGTTACCGCATTCGGGCTACCTGCTTGCGCGATAATATCTGCCTCACGCTCATGCTGTTTCGCATTTAGGACTTCGTGATGAATACCTGCCTGTAATAATTTTGAAGACAGGATCTCGCTTGCTTCAATCGTTGCAGTACCAATCAGAATAGGTGCTACACCCTTCTGACGAATATTGGTAATTTCTTCAATAATGGCATTGTATTTACCATTGCGATTTAAATAGATTAAATCATTATGGTCGATACGCACCATTGGTCTATGCGTTGGAATGATCACCACATCCAAGCCATAAATTTCTTTCATTTCCGCTGCTTCTGTATCAGCAGTACCTGTCATACCTGAAAGCTTTTTATACAGACGGAAATAGTTCTGGAATGTCGTCGTTGCAAGCGTTTGGTTTTCTGGTTGAATTTCCATGTTTTCTTTGGCTTCAACCGCTTGGTGCAAACCTTCTGACCAACGGCGACCTGGCATGGTACGACCAGTACTTTCATCCACAATAATCACTTCTTCTTTTTGCGTTTGTGGATTGATGCCAATGATGTAGTGCACGTTCTTTTGATAAAGATAATGTGCACGAATCGCTGCCGTTACATGATGAACTAAATTCAGATTTGTTGCAGAGTAGAGACTTTCACCTTCCGCTAACAAACCCATCTGAATCAATTCTTGTTCAACAGTTTCATAGCCGATTTCAGTCATTTCAACTGAACGT
This sequence comes from Acinetobacter haemolyticus, assembly GCF_003323815.1. Classification (NCBI taxonomy): domain Bacteria; kingdom Pseudomonadati; phylum Pseudomonadota; class Gammaproteobacteria; order Moraxellales; family Moraxellaceae; genus Acinetobacter; species Acinetobacter haemolyticus. The sequence goes on along the minus strand of NZ_CP030880.1, from coordinate 617,102 downwards.
TGCTTTTCGTCTACCCAGAAATGCCCACCATCCGCAACTTTTTCTTCTTTCTGAGGTTTTAATTTTGGAGGAATACTGTTGATTAGCTGATATAAATGAGAGGAATCTTCACTCTGCCCTGAAATAATCAATGGTGTACGTGCTTCATCGATCAAGATTGAGTCAACTTCATCAATGATCGCATAGCTCAGACCACGCTGCTTTTTCTCTTGTAAAGAAAAAACCATATTGTCACGGAGATAGTCAAAACCAAATTCGTTATTGGTACCGTAAGTAATGTCTGCAATATAAGCTTGCGCTTTCTCATCAGGCATTTGCATAGAGTAAATTACACCAATACTCAAACCTAAAAATTCGAATAATGGACGGTTTAACTCCGCATCACGTTGTGCCAAGTAGTCATTCACGGTAATGACGTGAACACCTTGACCACTCAACGCATTGAGATAACAGGCCAAGGTACCCATCAAGGTTTTACCTTCACCTGTACGCATTTCAGCAATTTTACCTTCATGCAAGGTAATACCACCGATTAACTGCACATCATAATGACGCATACCCATGACACGTTTAGCAGCCTCTCGACAGACCGCAAAAGCTTCAGGCAGTAATTTATCTAGACTTTCACCGTTTTGGAAACGTTGTTTGAATTCTGGAGTTTTTGCAGAGAGGTCTGCATCGTTAAGAGTAGATATCGTCGGTTCAAGCGCATTGATTTGTTCAACAATTTTACGCATGCGTTTGAGCTCACGCTCATTTTTAGTACCGAAGATACCTCCGATCAGACTTGCCAACATGAATAAACTCTCTAATCCTGTTTGTTATAAGGTTTGGAAATATCAACAAACCTTAGGTCGGTTAATTTTTTCTTAGCTGTTATTATGGAGTCAGAAATAAGAACTACAAGTGCTTTACGTTCAAACAGCAAAAAAAACTGCAAAATGATTCTGACATCATGCAACCAAAGATCGTTAATGTAGCAAATTTACCTTTCCGTTACATCGATTTAAATGTGAATTTCTGATGATTTTTATACCATAGCGCCTACACTCATATATTAAAAAATGATAATAAAATGAAAAAACAATAATTTTTTTTATAAGCAAAATACTGCATATTGGGTTATCGCATTATTAAATAACATAGAGTTAAGGAGTAGTCATGACATTACGTTTAGGTGATATCGCGCCAAATTTTCAACAAGCATCAAGTGAAGGCACGATTGATTTTTACGAATTTTTAGAGGATGGCTGGGCAGTTTTATTTTCACATCCAGCTGATTTTACTCCTGTCTGCACCACCGAACTGGGTTTTACAGCAAAACTCAAAGATGAATTTAATAAGCGTGGTGTCAAAGCAATTGCTCTTTCAGTCGATGATGTAGACTCACACCAACGTTGGATTGAAGATATTAATGAGACACAAAATACGACAGTGAATTTTCCAATCATTGCAGATAAAGACCGTAAAGTATCCGAGCTCTATGGCTTTATCCATCCCAATGCCAGCGAAACCTTAACCGTTCGCTCATTGGTAATTATTGATCCAAATAAAAAAGTTCGCCTAATCATTACCTACCCAGCCTCTACAGGACGAAACTTTCACGAAGTATTACGTGTCATAGACTCACTGCAATTGACAGATCATCATAAGGTCGCAACGCCAGCCAATTGGCAACAAGGTGAAGATGTGGTGATTATCCCTTCGCTTAAAGATGAAGAAGAAATCAAACAACGGTTCCCTAAAGGTTATAAGGCGGTGAAACCTTATTTAAGATTGACTGCTCAACCAGAATAATAAAAAACAGCAAAGATTTATGATGCAACCAGCCCTTTAACTCACTTGTTAAAAGGGCTTTTTTTGTCTATCCATGATTGATAATAAGCATGGACTACAACAACCTATTTTTCTAGATATTCTTCTCTACCGCTTTTTATCGTTACAATTTCTCGCTCAACTTCTATTTATTATTCAGTTACTTTGTGCGCACAACTTTTCCATATCCAATCATGACCTTTACAATGAAAAAATTATTGATCAGCACCATTCTCATTAGTACACTCAGCATGAATGGTTGTATGAAATATCCCGGCCTAAGTGATGAACAACGCCCAAACAATTGGGGTACGTTGATTTCTAACACACATAATTTCTATCAAATTAGTCAAGATGTCTATCGAAGTGAGCAACCTGACGCTGAGCTGATTGCCAGTTTAAAACAACATCAAATCCACACTGTGATCAATCTCAGAGCACGTAATAAAGATGCGAATGTGTTTAAAGATCAAGATTTTAATCTGGTACATATCCCCATCTATACGTGGGCAATCAATCGTGATGATCTCTTAACCGCAATGCGAGCAATCCAAACTGCAAAACAACAAAATCAGAAGGTTTTAGTTCATTGTTATCATGGCTCTGATCGTACGGGAGCAACCATAGCGATGTATCGAATTATTTTTGAGAATTGGTCAATTGAAGATGCCGTCAAAGAAATGAAGCAAGGGGGCTATGGCTACCATGTCATCTGGAAAAACATTGAACATTTATTCACTACAGACAATGTAAAATGGATTCAACAACAATTGTCGAATCCATCATAATTTAGAAAAAAACAGGGGCGAAAAGCCCCAGTTTTATTTTAGCGCTGATCAAGTGGAACCCAATCAATCACCCATGCTGATTTCATATTTAAACTTTCATCCGCTGCGATCTTTTTACGGGCTGCATCAGCAGTTTCTCTATCTTTAGATGGACCAACCATGATGCGTATTCCTTTCGAGGTCGGACTGGTCGTGACTTTATAACCTTTAGCTCTCAGTTTGGATACCACGGCATCTGCATTGGCCTGATTTGCAGCCAAGGCCACTTGAACCATCCAATTTTTATCGCCATTTTCCATGAGTTCACGTGCTTTTTCTGCTTCAGCTTTTTTCTTTGCTTCTTCTTCAGCCTTTCGCTTGTCTTCCGCAGCCTTCTTCTCAGCATCAGCTTTACGTTTCTCTTCAGCAGCTTTCTTTTCTGCCTCAGCCTTACGTTTATCTTCTGCTGCTTTCTTCTCTGCTTCAGCCTTACGTTTATCTTCAGCAGCCTTTTTCTCTGCTTCGGCTTTACGCTTATCTTCCGCTGCCTTCTTCTCAGCTTCAGCCTTACGTTTCTCTTCGGCAGCTTTTTGGTCTGTCTCTGCTTTACGCTTATCTTCAGCAGCTTTTTTCTCTGCCTCAGCCTTGCGCTTCTCTTCTAATTTACGTTTTTCTTCAGCCAATCGCTGAGCTTTCGCAGCATCATCCTCAATTAATTCAGGCGGTATATTGTCTGAGCTTTGTTGTGCTGCCATACGTCTTGCATTAATTGCCGCGTACTCTTCTGCGGCTTTACGCGCAGCTGCTGCCTCGGCTTCTTGTTGCATTTTCAAAAATTCGGCAGCGCGAGCTTCCTGTTCCGCAACCGCTTTTTCACGAGCATGTCGCTGTTCTTCGAGTAGACGTTTTTCTGTTTCAACATCGATCGCCAAAGGTTGCAACGATACCATTTCGCTATCTTGTGCTGGTTGTGCCAACTTAGGCTTAGATTCTGTTTGAGCAGTTTGTTGTGCAGTTCTTGCTTGAGCTTTATCTTGCTCTATTTCATCATTACCTTTAAGAAGTAATGCTGCCAATAAAACACCACCTCCAAGTAGAACAACGCCACCCATCCAGCGTTGTTTGTTATTCATTGACATTGTTCTAAATACTCCCAGACCGCTTCCAAGGTATGAAACGAACCACAGACTAAAATCAGCTGATTGTTATTACATTTCTTCAGCGTAGTTTCAAATGCTTGCTGGATACTGCCAAACTCACATACCTGTTGACCTTGCAATGCATCTTGTAACTGTTGCATTGGCGCGGCTCTAGGCACATCTAAAGTAGCAATAAACCAATTTTTTACTGTTGTTTTTAGTAAATTCGTGACCGATAAGATGTCTTTATCTGCCAACATTGAAAATACTGCAACAACTTCTGTGTACTGTTTATTGTATTTTAGAAAATTTCGCAACTGCTTCAATAAAAATTCAACGCCATGTGCATTATGCCCAGCATCAAAAACAACCGTTTGACCTTGAATCTGACGGATCTCAAATCGTCCTTGCAACGCTGCTCGCTGAATACCTGTAGCAATTGAATCTTGAGAAATGGTAATCCCGCTCGCCAATATCGCTGCCACGGCGGTAGAGATATTTTCAAGTGCCAACTGACCGTTTGGAAGTTTTAACGTTGTTCCTGAAGAGGCAAATGACCATGTCTCACCATCTTCATTTGGCTGATAAAAATAATCTCGATTTAATACATACAGCTGAGCTTGTGTTTCAGAAGCTTTATCTTGAATCGCTTGTGGAAGCTGTTGATGCCCCGCAAAAATAACGGGAATATTAGGACGAATAATGCCCGCTTTCTCGAAAGCAATTTTTTCAATGGTATCGCCTAACCAATCGGTGTGATCCAGCCCAATATTGGTAATCACTGCAATATCTGGATCAATGACATTCACCACATCTAGACGGCCACCAAGACCAACCTCAAGTACCCAGACATTGCACTGTTGATGCTTAAAGATCACAAAAGCAGCTAAAGTCGTTGCTTCAAAGAAAGATAGACTTAAACCACAATCACGACGTGCTTGATCCACAGCAACAAAAGCATCAACCAAGCTTTGATCATCAACCTCAATACCCGCTAATTTTACTCGCTCATTAAAACGATAAATATGGGGTGATTGATACAAACCAACTTTATAACCTTGTGCATTTAAAATTGCAGCCAAAGTGGTCGTCGTTGAACCTTTGCCATTGGTACCAGCAACTGTAAATACCTTTGCGTTAGGTCGCATTACTCCTAATTTTTCAGCAACAGGAATAACGCGCTCTAAACCTAAATCAATGCCTGTAACATGAACATGGCTCCAATAATCGAGCCATGTTGTTAACGTATCCGTAGAGCGTGGAGCGTGTGGTTTCAAGGTAGATTCATCAGCTTTGCAACAAGTCGATATACAGTATCACGTAATGCGTGACGATGAACAATTTGATCGACTACACCATGATCAAGCAAATACTCAGCGCGTTGGAACGGCTCTTCTAACTTTTCACGCACGGTCTGTTCGATCACACGCTTACCAGCAAAACCAATCATGGCTTTTGGTTCAGCAATATGAACATCGCCTAGCATTGCCAATGATGCAGTGACACCACCATAAACAGGGTGAGTCAATACCACTAGATAAGGAACACGTGCCTCTTTCATTTTTTGAATCGCAGCTGCGGTACGCGCCATTTGCATTAAAGACAACATACCTTCTTGCATACGCGCACCACCAGATGCAGCAAAACAAATCATTGGTTGATGTAATTCAATTGCTCGTTCAGCCGCTTGTACAAAACGATCACCCACGACTGTACCCATTGAACCGCCCATAAAGTCGAAATCAAAGGCGCATGCGATTAAATCTAGTCCTTTGAGTGAACCTTGCATCACTACAAGCGCTTCCGTCTCACCTGTTTTATCTTGCGCTTCACGCATACGATCAGGATAAGCTTTACTATCCACAAATTTTAACGGGTCTTTAGCACTGAATTCTTGACCGAGTTCTGCGTCCACTTGGTCAAAAAACCAATTCAAGCGATCACGTGCACGCATACGTAAATGCTCATCGCATTGCGGACAGACATAGGCATTAAATGACATAGCTGTACGTGTCACCAAAGCATGACATTCTGGACATTCAATCGTAGGCTCAGTAAAAGTCGCCTTGAATATCTGCTGCTCATTTGCAACCTGAATACCTGGAACTTGACGCTCAGTCCAAGGCGTTGACGGGTTTAGAACCGTCCCTGCTGTTAATTCTTGACTCATACTAACTCATCGAGCGCAGCCCGAAGCTCCTTCACTTTATTCACCGTCTGTTGCACAGCCTCATCAGCTGGCAATGTCGCAAAAGATTTAACGAAAGCACTTCCTACAATCACCGCATCAGCGACTTGACCCATTGCTTTTGCAGACGCTGCATCACTAATACCAAAACCAACTCCCACAGGAACATTGGTTTTGGTTTTAATTTTCGCAATACGTGCTGCAGCTTCAGAAGTATCTAATGTCGCTGCACCAGTCACACCTTTGAGGGAGACGTAATACACAAAGCCACTTGCTTGATCAACCACATGTTGAATACGGTGATCTGTTGAAGTTGGTGCAAGCAAGAAAATTTGATCCATCTCATTTTGTTTTAAGACTTCACCAAATTGCTTTGATTCTTCTGGGGGTAAATCCACCAAAAGAACACCATCTACACCGCAGGCTTTCGCATAGGCAACAAACTTTTCATAACCAATCACTTCAACAGGATTTAAATAACCCATCAAAACGACTGGTGTTGTCTGATCTTGCTCACGAAAGGCTTTCACCATATCCAATGCATCAAGTGTATTGGTTCCACCAGCCAAAGCGCGCTCAGCAGCCAAAGCAATCACAGGACCATCGGCCATAGGATCGGAGAATGGTAGACCAAGCTCAATCACATCAACACCGGCTTCAACCATTTGATGAAGCAATGGAACAGTTACCTGTGGATGCGGATCACCTGCCATAACATAAGAAACAAGCGCTTTACGTTGCTGAGATTTAAGCTGTTCAAAACGAGTGGCAAGACGTGACATAGGATTATGCTTTCCTTGATTTATATTGGGGCCTGCTTGACATTTTACAGATGCACTTTGCAGCCCCCTAAGTTGAGGAGTTGTTTGTAGTTAGACAAAAACACTGCATTGTAACGCTATTTTTTGCTCATTGAACAGAGTTTGACGTGATTGCAGTGCTGATTGTCATCACTAACAACAGCCCCTACACATTTATCTATATTTTCGTTATTTTCTCAATGATCAAAGCTTCCTAATTTCAAGCCAATCTTTCTACATTTTAGAAATGAGCCAAGCTCCTTTATACTATGTCCACTTTTTAAATTTTCTTTTGATTTTATGTCTGCCCACACTCAGGAAAAAGTACAAAGCAATGCACTTGCTTTGCTACCGCTATTGGTATTTTTGATCATCTTTCTCGGGAGTGGTATCTATCATTCAATCATCGGGACCGAATTTGCCTTCTATCAAATTAAAGCACCAATTGCAGCTATACCAGCAATCATCTTAGCTTTACTACTGTATAAACAAAAACTCAATACAGCTATTGAGGAGTTTTTACAAGGTGCGAGTCATCCCAATCTGATTCTGATGTTCATGGTATTTATGTTGGCAGGCGCATTTGCCAGTGTCTCAGGGGCTATCGGGAGTGTCGATGCAACGGTTCAACTTGGACTTTCGTTGATTTCAGCACAATTTGTGTTGCCTATGCTGTTCATCATCGCTGCCTTTATCGCAACCGCCATGGGAACCTCAATGGGGACCATTGCTGCATGTGCACCTATCGCTTTTGGCTTTTCCCAAGCAACGGACATTACGCCCCTTTATGCAATTGGTGCAGTGGTTGGTGGTGCCATGTTTGGAGACAACTTATCGATGATCTCCGACACGACCATTGCCGCCACACGCAGTCAAAACGTTGAATTAAGAGATAAGTTTAAGGTCAATGTTTGGATTGCATTACCTGCCGCAATTATAACGTTAATTGTTTATTTTTCTCTCAGTCACCAGTCTGAGGCGATACAGACCAAACCTTATGATATTTGGTTAATATTACCTTATTTGATGGTTTTCTTTCTGGCCTTTACGCGATTACATGTACTGGCTGTGCTGATGATTGGCGTGGTGTTGTCAGGCATGATGGGCTTACTCAATAAACCTGACTTCCATTTGCTGCAACTCAATAACTCGATCTATAACGGCTTCGTCGGTATGTTTGAAGTTGCATTGTTATCCATGTTATTGGGAGGCTTATCTGCATTAATGCAAAAAGCTGGGGGATTACAATGGTTGATCCAGCGCATTTATGCCATCACACGTTTATTTAAATTTGGAACCCAACGTGCGGGTGAGTTTGGAATCAGCTTTTTGGTGGTATTTTCAAATTTATTTGTTGCGAATAATACCGTGGCGATTATTTTATCAGGGGATATGGCGCGAGAAGTTGCGAAAGAATATGGGATTGATCCTAAGCGTAGTGCTGCCCTGCTCGATATTTTTTCCTGTGTAACTCAAGGGATCATTCCTTATGGCGCACAATTATTATTGGCTTGTTCAATAGCCAAGATCTCACCAATTGAACTGATTGGGCATATTTACTACTGTTGGGTATTAGCGATTTTTGCAATTCTCGCAATTGTCTTTCATTATCCACGCTTAAAAACATCGTAAAATTCATATGAGACTCTTTAGGGCTTAACGCTAAAGAGTCTTTAAAAACTGTTTCGGAGTAACACCGGTCCAACGCTTAAATGCTCGTCCAAATGCACTTTGATCAGCGTAATTTAAACGCTCAGCAATCTCAGAAAATGTTTTACCTTGCTGCAAATACAATTTACTTTGTTCTAAACGGTATTGATCCAAAATATCTTGAAAATTCAAATGATAAGCTTTGAGCTGGCGTTGTAAGGTCCGTTCAGAACAATGCAAATGTTTTGCCACATAACTCGATAAAACTTCTTCTTGTTGTAATAATCCTTGCTCAATAAAGCTTTGTATTTTTTGTCTCAACTGCTGCTGTTGAATCTCGAAAGAAGTGACATGATTTAACGATTGCTGCGCCTGCGTTGATAGCACCTGATTCAATTGCTGATCAGCAGCGATACTTTTCGCTTTCAAAATCTGATTTGAAAAGCGTATTGCATATTGCCCTGATTGAACTTGGATTGGACAGCCGTAAAATTTCTCAAAATGAAACAAAGCAGTATGTGGTGTATAGCCAAATTGAATCATTTGTGGTGGATGTAAAGTATCTTGAACAATGGATTGCGCTATCTTAAAAAGCAATGCCAAATTCAGCTCATACATTTCACGATAATCTGGATATGAAGCACTCCAAACAATTTGAATGTAGTCAGAAAACTGCTGGACATTGAGTTGCTCTAAATTGGTCTGCTTAAAAATCAGAGAATAATAGCGCTGTAAAAGTTGTAATGCTTGTTGTAAGTCCAAACTGGTTGATGCTAGATATCCCATTAAGCCCAGATCTTGCAAATTGGCACGCTCTGCTAGAACTAAGGTAATTGGGCGTGAGAAATAGGGTTGAGCCGCCTGTAATAATTGAGCATAACGTTCGACATCAAAATCTTGTTGGTCAGGATTTTCAAGGCACGAATAGAAGTCTTGCCAAAGTTCAGGCACAGCAACTTTGGACAAATCAATATGTTCCTGTTGTAAAACACGATTTAACAATCGCAAATACCCAATGATAATTTTAACTGACATATGTCAATCTCACCCTGATCTGTCGTTATTTGTATAAAACTTGGCTGAAACTGTCAAAACTTTTCGTCGGACTTTTCCCATACTGAATCTATGAAAAAGGCAAGGAATCGTACAAATGAATGCACATGTTTCCTATCAGGTTGATCCAGTCGTTAGAACAAAATTAGATTTCCATCTAGACCAAGCTCCTCGCTTTTGGTTTGGTGGCGATCCATTTCGTACCCGTATGTTTGATGCATTGAGCCTCACTTTTCCAGATGGTGAGCGCTATTTTATTGAATGTGTCCGTCTATTCCGTGACAAGATTACAGATCCAAACTTACAAGAACGTGTCGCTGATTTTATCCGTCAAGAAGCTCAACACGGTATCGCTCATGACAAAATGAATCAGATCATGAAACAACAAGGTATGCCTGTTGAGCAGTTCACTGATCGTTTAAAGAAAATTTTTAAGTTTGAATTAAAGTATCGCTCCCCTCAATACAACATCGCCATGACTGCCGCTGCAGAGCATTTAACTGCACTGATGGCAGAAACGTTCTATAGCAAAAAAGAAACTTTGGCAGAGGCGGATCCTTTCGTAAGAGCACTTTTTGCTTGGCATGCGATTGAAGAAATGGAACATCGAGATGTTGCTTTTGATGTCATGCGTGAAGTTGGTGAAGTGCCTGAAGCAACTCGTCGGTTTGCTTTAGTATTTACCACTGTACTCATGTTTGGTTTTACACTCTACCGTACCGATGTAATGTTGAAAAAAGATGGTTTTAATCTAAGGCAACGTATTGATTTAGCGCGTAAAGGTTTGCCATGGTTCTTTGGTCGTAACGGTATTTTAACGGCAAAAAGAGCACAATATAGCGATTGGTTTAAAAAAGACTTCCATCCAAATCAACACCCTGTTATTCGTCAATACGATGTCTGGATTGATACTTTGGCTAAGACCAATGATCCAATTGCTGCGGGTGAAGCTTTTTGGCAAGCAGGCCTTTAATTCATCCTTTATCGAAAAATCCCCTTTAAGTTAGGGGATTTTTTATTTCTTTTTCACCACTTTGCATAATGCTGTTCTAACAAGCCATATTGCTGATCCAACTGTACCAATTCAATTTGTTCACGTTCTATCGTACCACTGACTTTGGCTTGCCATTGATTAAACTGACTGCCAATTAAACGTAGATTAATATTTTCAAAACGACACCACCCCGTTTCGATGACTAAGTTTAAACAGCCCCCCAAAGAACGAATCGACCACGTTTTTTCATTCTGATGTTCAAATAAAACATCTGTGAGTGGATATAAACGCCCATCTACCCATAACGCATTTTCATTGCCAAAACTTTCATTGACACCTGATGCAAGATTAAGCCCAATCCGACGCCCTTGCGCATCACGAAATTGACAGGACAACCAAAACCAAGCCGTTTCTGGTCGTAAAAAACCACAAGTATCATCTAAAGCAGCCAGACTTTGGGCATCGAACTCTATCCGTTGCTGATCAGGACTAATAAAAAATCCCTCGACCGCCAGCGTTGTTTGCTTTTGGGTATACGTCCAACCATTTATTCCTGTCGGGCTACATAAACTCAGTGCATCTGTTCCAGCACAAAAAATACGCGCTTTCAGTTGTATCTCGCCGTATTTCGTGACCTGAATATAGCGCACGCCATTGGCATGTTGTATGTCAAACTGATAAGACGATTTTTTAAAATGACTTTGGCTAAATAGTGGTTGTTCATCAAGTTGTGTATTGATCGCCAAAGGTTGAATTGCATTCCACTCGATGACTTTGCCCGATAGATGGTCGTAAACATAGAAAAAACCATGGCCAGCCCACGATAAATCAACGATCGCAATTCCAATACTAAAATGCGCATGTTGCAAACCACAGAATTTGAATTTTTTATACTTAAGGTGCTTACGCCACCCTTTCAGCACCTGACCATAAGGCGTTTTATAAATATAGTCGTCAATATTAATTCGTGATGGTACTTGATCGAAACGCCCATAACGCGGCTGACCATTGGCTTGTATCAAATCCATTTTTCGTTCCTTGATTTTGCAGCTTCGTGTTGCTTAATCACATCCACGCCAATAATAGACGGGAAATTGTACAATTGACTATCATTTTTGCATCAATATTAATTCCTTGGATGTACCCACCAATCGATGTACTGCCTACATACAGCTATCATCGCTCACTATTTCATCAAAGGTTCATACTGATCTTTTATCTTTAAAAACAATCTTATACCACTTGATCAAAAAATCATGAAAACACGTACTATTTTTAAGGTAAATGCATTGTGCGTCATGTTATTGGCACTCACTGCTTGTAATGACAATGATGATAAACAGTCACCCAAAGTTGAACGTAAGAATCAAACGATTAACGTGCTTGCTTTCAACGACTTTCATGGAAATTTAGAACCACCGAAGCGGTTTATTGAAGCTGAAGATCCACATGATCATAGTCAAACAGTACGCATTCCAGTTGGTGGTGTCAGTTATTTTGCCGATGCAATTAAGAAACTTCGTGCCCAATATCCAAATAATGCGGTCGTTTCTGCTGGCGATTTGATTAGTGCCTCACCATTAATTTCATCACTATTTTTAGATGAACCTACCATTGAGGCAATGAATGATATTCAAATTGATTTCAATGCGGTTGGAAACCATGAGTTTGATCGTGGGACAGATGAACTTCGCCGCTTACAAAATGGTGGTTGCCAACAGTATACCACCACAAAACCTTGTCAAATTAATCCAAACTTCTCAGGAGCAAAGTTTGAATTTTTGGCAGCCAATGTTTCGATGAAAGCTGATCCCCAAAAGACGTTGTTCCCAGCTTATAAAGTCAAAACGTATGGCGGTATTCCAGTCGCCTTCATTGGTTTAACACTCGAAGCGACGCCAAGTATTGTTTCTGCGGCAGGTATTACCGATGTAAATTTCCATGACGAAGCAGATACCGTCAATGCGTTGATTCCAGAATTAAAAAAACAAGGTATTGAAGCAATTGTGATGGTGGTACACGAAGGGGTGGCTCCAAGTACCAAGTTTAATCAAAAAACATGTGAAGGTCTGAGTGGGCCACTGATCGACGTGCTTGAACGTCTCGATCCAGCCGTAGATGTCGTTGTTTCTGGTCACACCCATCAATCCTATATATGTGATTATGCAACCAAAAATCCAGCCAAGCCTTTTCTACTCACTTCAGCAGGTCAATACGGCACAATCATTACCAATATCCAACTTGAACTCGATGGAAAAACTGGTGATGTCATCAAAAAAGATGCTTCTCAAGTTCCTGTACAAAGTGAAAGCTATACCTCTGGTACAACGACAGTCAACCTCACAGATCTTTATCAAAAATTTAGTAAAACACCGAGCATTGAAGCAATTTTAGATAAATATCGCCCTGCGGTAGCGACCATTTCTGCACGTGTGGTCGGCTCAGCAACCAGTGTAATTGATCGCAATCGTACTGAAAGCGGTGAAACTGCATTGGGTAATTTGATTGCAGATGCGCAACAAGCAGCAGCGCTTGCAGCCAGCAACCAAGGATCAGATTTTACTTTGATGAATCCGGGCGGCGTCCGCGCAGATCTATTGATAAATGGCAATAATCAAATCACCTTTGGGGATGTGTTCAGTGTCCAACCCTTTGGAAATTCGTTGGTCACACTCAGCTTAACAGGCAAACAAATCCGTGAACTATTAGAACAACAATGGTCTGGGGCAAATGCAAGCACTCCTCGAATACTACAACCATCGAAAGAATTGAGTTATTCCTATAAACAAGATGCTTCAGTATCACCTCGTGCTAGCAATATTATGATTGCTGGACAAGCATTGGTCGATACCCAGACTTATCGCGTTACTGTGAACAGCTTTATTGCCGATGGTGGTGATAACTTCACGGTTTTAAAACAGGGTAAAAATCCTATTGGGGGAGGTCAAGATATTGACGTGTTAGAGCGTTATATCAGCCAGAACTCTCCACTGACCGCACCAAAGACAGATCGAATCAAACTAATCCCATAGCTCTACAAAAAATAGGGAGGCAAATGCCTCCCTATTTTTTTCAGTGAGATTTACATCTCAACCATTTCAACACCATCAATACGTGCAACCGTCATCAAGTCTTTATCACCACGGCCTGAAACCGTTGCAATAATGATCTGATCCTTTGACATGGTTGGCGCAAGTTTGGTGACATAAGCCATCGCATGTGAGCTTTCTAGCGCAGGAATAATCCCTTCAATCTTAGTCAAATCACGGAAACCTTGTAAGGCCTCATCATCATTGATTGGCACATATTCCACACGGTTCATATCTTTGAGGAAACTATGTTCAGGACCTACGCCTGGATAATCCAGACCCGCAGAAATACTGTGTGTTTCAATGATCTGACCTTGCGCATCTGACATCAAATAAGTACGGTTACCATGTAAAACACCCACATGACCAGCATTCAATGGCGCAGAGTGTTTACCTGTTTCAATACCATAACCAGCCGCTTCAACACCATACATTTTCACATCTTGATCATTCAAGAATGGATAGAACAAGCCCATCGCATTTGAACCACCACCCACACAAGCGACCAAAGCATCTGGTAAACGCCCTGCTTGCTCTTGGATTTGACGGCGCGCTTCACGACCAATAATCGACTGGAAATCACGTACAAGTTGCGGATATGGATGTGGCCCTGCAACCGTTCCAATCACATAATAGGTGCTATCAACATTGGTTACCCAGTCACGCATCGCTTCATTCATGGCATCTTTCAATGTTTTTGAACCACTTTGCACTGGAACTACGGTCGCACCCAACAAACGCATACGGTATACATTCATGGCTTGACGTTTTACGTCTTCAGCGCCCATATATACCACACATTCCATGCCCAACCGTGCGGCGATTGTAGCTGTCGCCACACCGTGTTGACCTGCACCTGTTTCCGCGATGATACGCTTCTTACCTGACAACTTTGCCAATAACGCTTGACCAATGGTATTGTTCACTTTGTGCGAACCTGTATGATTCAGGTCTTCACGTTTCAGGTAAATTTGCGCACCGCCGAGGTGCTGAGACCATCGCTCAGCATAATAAAGAGGACTAGGACGACCAACATAAAACGCAAGATCACGATCAAACTCTGCTAGAAACTGAGCATCATTTTTCATACGACCATAAAGACTTTCTAAGTCTTCAAGTGCAGCCATAAGCGTTTCTGACACAAAACGCCCACCATGAATACCAAAATGCCCTTGAGCATCTGGAAACTGGGTGTAGTCAATCGCCTGATTTTGTTGACTAAGGTTTTGCTGATCCACGTTGGACTCCTTGCATAAATTTTTCAATGAGTTGTTGGTCTTTTATACCTTTTGCGGACTCGACGCCTCCGCTGACATCTACAGCAAAAGCCGCTGTAGTATCAATAGCTTCACTCACATTTTCAGGGGTTAAGCCCCCTGCCAAGATTAGTGGAATTTCAATTTGAGGGAATTTATTCCAATCAAAGCAATGACCAGTGCCACCTTTTAATTCAGGATGCCATGCATCCAAGAGAACAGCACTAGCTCCGACAGCTTGATAACGTTGAATTTCGGTCAAAATATCTAAATCAGGTTTAACCTGAATCGCTTTGTACCAACGACGTTTACATTGCTGAGCAATCTGTTGGCACTGTTCAGGAGTTTCATCTCCATGCAGTTGTAATACATCCAAAGGAACTGAATCAAGCACTGTTTGTATTTCTTCTACGCTTGCATTTACAAATAAACCAACCAACTGAACATAAGCGGGTACTGCATTTGCCAATACTTTTGCTTGTTCAATACTGACATGACGCGGGCTTGGCGGGAAAAATACAAAACCGATTGCATCCGCCCCTGCTTGTACTACAGCTTGAACATCTTGTAGTCGAGTAATACCACAAATTTTGGCGCGAGTTCGCAGTTGATGTTGGCGCATGCTCTGTCCAATTTTAATTTGAATATTTTAAAACTTTCGCATTGTAAAGCAATTTGACCCGGTTGGGGAAAAGTTGATTTCGAAATGCAATTGTTTAAAAAACGTTAACACTTTATACTTTGCGTAATCTTGCAACAAGTCTAAAGCAAATTCTTTTGCTTATAGGGAAGTTGGTGGAATTCCAACACTGCCCTCGCAACGGTAACACCGTATTATTAATCTTAGCTCTACGCCAAATCACTGCATCAGAATGATGTGGGAAGATGATTAATAGCATCATTCTTGTGATGATATAGTGAAGTCCGGAGACCTGCTTGTTGTTTATTTCCACATTATCATTCACGACGGGTGAATGTCTGGAGTACGCATGTCTACTGTCTTTCAACCAACTCGCCTCGTTGGTGCTATCGCTATTGCGATGGGGTTTTCTTCACCTGCTTTGGCTCAAGAGCAATCAACAAATAAAACTGCAACGCTTGATACAATTGTTGTCACGGCATCAAAAATACCAGAATCAGTTAAAAACGTACCCGCTCGTATTTCTGTAATTGGTGAAAAGAATATTTCACAATCACCAATCAAAACACTTCCTCAAATTTTAACTCAAGAAGCCAGTTTAAATGTTAAACAAACTGGGGGATATGGACAAACTGCTTCAGTTTCAATTCGCGGTGCAAATCCATCTCAAACTTTATTTTTACAAGATGGAATGCGTTCAAATATCGCAACTGTCACAGGAACAAACTTACATTTGTTTGATCTGACAGATATTGAAAGAATTGAGGTATTAAAAGGTGCAGCCTCTGTACAATATGGAACAGATGCGATTGGTGGTGTGATTCAACTGATTTCAAAAATACCGCAAAAAAATCAAATTTTCACTACCATTGAAGCAGGTGAAAAAAACACTTATAAATCTATTTTAGGTATCGATCTTGCTCAAGATGGTTACTATGCTCAACTTCGTGGACAACGTTTTGAAACTGATGGTGATAAAATTATCAGCAATGAAGAACGTAAAGCCAGCTATGACCAAAAAGGTTATGCTGCAAAAGTTGGTGTAGAACAAGAGCAATATGCTTTTTCAGCAGAAGCTAAAGAAAATAAGGGACATGGTGATTTTTTTTCTTATGGTGCAGCACAAGGTTATGATTTCGTAAATCGTTTATATAATGTGAAAGCTCGTATCAATCTAAATAATAATGTGATTTTAAATACTCGTTTGTCGCAATTTGATGATCAATATAATAGTGTAGGTCAAGCAGCCTTTCCTTCTATTCTAAAAACAAAGCAACAAGAAGTTGACTCTAATATTCAATGGAAATTTACGCCATCACAAAATATTTTGGCAGGGATCGAATATAATGATACAACCGCTAAGAAAGTTGTGGCTTACATAGGCGACAGTACATTTAATAATCATAATGAAACGATTGGTTATTATTTGCAACACCAATATCAAGAAGATGGCATCAGTACACAAGCAGGTCTGCGAGTTGAAGATAATCAGCAATTTGGTACACATACTGTTGGACAATTGGCAGGACGGTTTCAAATTACTCCTCATACCAGTATTTATTCCAATATTGGTACAGCATTTAAAGCACCAGTTGTCGGACAACTTATCACAGAACCTTCATGGTGGGGTGGAAATCCTGATTTAAAACCAGAGGAAAGCATCAGCTATGAACTTGGTTTCGATCAACAGTTAAATACTGGATTGCAAATCTATGGCTCAGTTTATCAAACCAAAATCGATAATTTACAAGTCTCTTCTGCTAAAACGGGTTATAAGTATTACAACATTGATAAAGCAACCTTAACAGGCACGGAACTTGGTTTAAAATGGAGCTTAAACCATTGGTTTATAAATGGTGAATATGCCTATATTCGCCCTAAAAATGATAAAACCGATCAAGATTTACCAAACCGCTCACGCCAAAACTTTAGTTTAAGCACAGGTTGGGATAATGGCATTTATGGTTTATCCACAGTAATGGAAGCAAAAGGAAAATCGAAAGATCTACAAGATATTGCTGGACATGTCAGTCTAGATGTCAATGCATATTGGCAAATCACTCCAAATATTAAAGCCTTTAGCAATATCAGCAATTTGACTGATACTATTTATCCAACTGCTTGGAACAATGAAGTAAAGTCTTATTATATAGCTAGCGGTCGCCTTGCATCTATGGGTGTCACATTCCGTTATTAATCCTGCTCTAAAATAATAAAAACATTTTCTTCACTCCAGTTTCGGGGTAATGTTCTGACCGACATTATCCCCTTTTTATTTTCAGGATCAGAGAAACAAAACTATGGGACATCGTTTAAGTAAAATATATACACGTACAGGTGACTCAGGTACCACAGGTCTGGGAGATGGTTCCCGCGTTGCCAAAGATGATTTACGTATTGCCGCGCTCGGTGATGTCGATGAACTCAATGCAACCATTGGTGTACTTCGCGCACAAATCAGTGCCAGCCAAATTGAAAATAAAGCGCATTGGGATAAAAGTTTAAGCTTGATTCAGCATTGGTTATTTGATTTAGGCGGTGAAGTCTGCATTCCAAACTATCATTTACTTCAACCCGTATGCATCGACTTTCTGGAACAAGAAATTGATCGTATGAATGAGTCTTTACCTATGTTAAAAGACTTCATTTTACCATCAGGAAGTTTGGCATGTAGCTATGCCCATCAAGCCCGTGCAGTATGTCGTCGTGCTGAACGTGCTTTATTGTCGGTACACAATCGTGACCAAAATATCCAAGCCACAGCCTTACAATTACTGAATCGCTTATCCGACTGGTTGTTTGTTGCCTCACGTGCCTTGCAACGTGCCGAAGGTGGTAGCGAAATGCTGTGGCAAAAAAACATTAATGACAGTATCGATCCAGCATAATCATTTCCAAGGTGAATAAAGATGCGAATTATTGGTCATCGTGGTGCACGTGGTGAAGCGCCTGAAAATACCTTAGGTGGATTCCGCTATCTGCATGGGCTTGGCATTCGTGCAGTCGAGTTTGACGTTCGTCAGCTTAACGATGACCAACTCATCGTAATTCATGATGATGATTTTGTTCGGACTACTGGGCGCTTACAACATGTAGAAAGTTGTAATCTGCTAGAAGCCCAACAATTTGATCATCGCCATCAGTGGCAAGACTGGAAAACTGAAGAATTTACGCCGAGTTTAAAACAGGTTATGGATTGTTTAATCGACTTTGAGCATATCGAAGTTGAAGTAAAATCAGTCGTTGATGAGGTTGCGGCTGAACGGCTGATTATAAAACTACAGCAAGAACTACAAGGTTTTGAAAAAACAGCAACCATTACCAGCTTTGATACAAAAATTTTAGATGCATTACAGCAACATCAGAGCACTTTTAAACGAGGACTCTTGGTCGAAGTTCCGATTGGTGAATATGCAATCGAACTTGCACATCAGTATCAATGTCGTCAAATTGGTTGGAAAGATCAACTCGCTACAGATGAAATCATTCAACTGACCCAGCAAGCGCAATTAGATATTAGTGTTTGGACAGTAAATGATGTTGAACGTGCTATGCATTTACAACAGCTTGGTATTCAAGGTTTGATTACTGATATTCCTCAAACAATGTTGCAGCATTTTTCACAATAAAAATAAAATGGTGGAGACCACTCCACCATTTTTTATCATTTCTTACGTTGTGCTTGTATTAAGCGTTGCCCTCTAGCATCCAATAAATAGAGGTTGGTTCCATCATATTGAAAACGCTCGACTCGCTGAATCGCATCCATCAACTCTGCTTCTTGTGCCAAAGACTTATTACAACTGTAATGCCCTGCTCTCACATCGAAATCAAGTTTACGTTGAGCAAAATCATAGCTATAACGCCCATAAATATTATTACATCCAGTATGCCCTGCAACACTTTTACTCACAGAGTTCAATGTAAAACTTGGAAATTGACTAAAGAACAATGCCCGTTTGTTGTGAATCATTGTAATTTGCCAATCAACATCTTGAATTCCATCACTACTCTTACGAACCTGCATTGGTGGAAGTGTATGTGACGGTTTAGGTTGTAAAGTATTTTTTTGCACTTTTGAAGGTTGGCTCTGGCAAGCAGCCACCATCAAAACACTAGAAAATATTAAAGTTTTGTGAACAAATGCCTTTATAGAGAAAATAGGATTTTTCACGATAATTTGCTCAGACATTGATTTATTTCACCTTTTAATAAATTAACCTGTTCGGCAAACGAATTCTGTTACTGTTCTTTCGATACAACTGTAGAATAATACTAGTGCTTATTGATTTGAGCATGCTAATATCAGGACTAAAATAGCAATATATCGTAAAGATTGGTCTTGCTATCTCGTTTAGTTTTATTATCTTGTGCAAACAAGGTTGTTAGGAGCGCTGCCGGATATGAATTCCGCCCCACTCAAAAAAGCACCCATTAACTGGACTGCTAGCATTACCTTAATTGGAACCCCAATTCTTGCTGCTATTTTAATTCCTTTATACGCTTATTATTATGATTTTAGTGTAAGCGCATGGGTAAGTTTATTCTTCCTCTTAGCATTGAGTAGTTTAGGCATCACAGCGGGTTACCATCGCTTATGGGCACATCGTGCTTATGAAGCATCTTTACCCTTAAAAATTCTATTGATGATTGGTGGAACTTTTGCCGTTCAAAACAGTATTCTGTTCTGGGCTTCTGGACACCGTACCCATCACCGTCATGTCGATGATGTAGATCAAGACCCATACTCGATCAAACGTGGTTTTTGGTATGCACATTTAGGTTGGATGATCCGCGATCATTCACCGTCTCAACCTGATTTCAAAAACTCACCAGATTTGCTCAATGACAAACTCGTGATGTTCCAACACAAGTACTATGTCCCGATGGTCATTGCGGTTCATGTTGGTTTATTGGGTGGTATTGGCTGGGCTGTTGGTGATGTTTGGGGCGTAGTTCTACTAGGTGGTCTACTGCGCTTGATTATCAGTCATCATGTTACCTTCTTTATTAACTCACTCTGTCATATGTGGGGCAAACGTCCTTATACTGATGAAAATACGGCACGAGACAACTTCGTCTTAGCGATTTTCACTTGGGGTGAGGGTTATCACAATTACCATCATATCTTCCAATACGACTATCGTAATGGTGTGAAATGGTGGCAATATGACCCAACAAAATGGTTAATTTGGACCAGCTCTAAATTAGGTCTAGCTAAAAATTTACGTCGTATTCCGAGCTTTAATATTCAAAAAGCTGAGTTAGCGATGAAATTTAAATATGCTGAACAAGACTTGGCCATTTATGGACATGATGTAAACACAGATATCGTGCAAATGAAGCAACGTATTGCTCAAGAATACGAAGCATTTACCCATACATTAAATGATTGGGCAAAGCTTAAAGAGCAAGAGCTACAAGCTAAAAAAGCAGCGATGGCAGAAAAGATTCATCAAATCGACCATAAATTAAAAGTTGATTTCCAATTACTTGAGCATCGTCTTGCTCATCATCGTGAGTGCTTAGAAACTTTAATGCGTAATATCAAAAAAGCACCTGTTTCTGAGTAAACATAAATGATAAAAAATGGTCTCTTTAAAGAGGCCATTTTTTATATCTATCAGGTGCAAATCCGCCCCTGCTTCTCATCGCTGCCAAGCTGAAAATTTGCTATAGTCATTCTTCGCTCATACTTTTGATGCTTCTCTTATGCAGTTTAATCCACGCTACTCTTCTCTCGATACAAAGCTTTTTCATCAACAGCAACCAAGCCCATTACGCGGTGCTAAAGCAGGTCATTTCAATGAAGCCTTAGCCGATGAATTACAATGGAGTGCAGAGGATAAAGCCAACTGGGTTGAGATTTGTAGTGGACAAAAAACCTTTGCTGAGTTTCCTCCTTTAGCTATGGTTTATGCAGGGCATCAATTCGGACAGTGGGCAGGTCAACTGGGTGATGGACGAGGATTGCTGATCGGACAAATTCTAGATCACCATGGACAAACCATAGACCTTCATCTAAAAGGAGCAGGCTCTACGCCCTACTCTCGTATGGGGGATGGAAGAGCTGTATTACGTTCCGTGATTCGTGAATATCTTGCTGGACATGCGTTAAATGCACTTGGTGTCGCATCGAGTCATGCTGTGGGCTTCACCACCTCATCCCAAGGCGTACAACGTGAAACATTAGAACTCGGTGCAATGCTTTTACGTACATCTGACTGCCATATTCGTTTCGGTCATTTCGAGTGGATTAACCAATATGCACCAGCACTTTTAGCTGATTTCATGCAGAAGTGTATCGAATGGCACTATCCAGAATGCTTAGATGCAGATAATCCAATTCTTGCTTTTGCCCAGAAAGTGATTGAGCGTACCGCTATCATGATCGCAAAATGGCAACTGGTTGGTTTTGCGCATGGGGTGATGAATACCGATAATTTAAATATTACAGGTTCAACTTTAGATTTTGGTCCTTATGGATTTATGGAACGCTTCCGTCCAAACTGGATCAATAACCATTCAGACTATCAAGGTCGATACACCTACCAAAATCAGCCAAGCATTGGCCATTGGAATCTTTGGACTTGGTTAAATAATCTGATTCCTCTGGCAACACCTGAAAATAAAGAACAGTTCAAACTGGATTTAGCAAAATGTCTGGAACAATTTGAACCTATTTTCTTGGAGCATTACGGCCAAGGTTTATGTCAAAAGATGGGATTGCCTCATTTCCACAAAGATAGTCTGGATTGTAGTTTTGCATTCTTGAGAATTCTTCAAACAGAACAACTCGACTACACTCAAAGTTTTATTCGCTTACAAAATCAGGAATATAAAATACTACGTGATGATTGTTTGGATTTACGTCAATTTGATGCCTTTCTCCAACAATATCAAGAAATACGTAAACATCAGGATATCGACGCATTAGATCACGCTATGCAACAAGCAAATCCACACTATGTATTACGCAATCATATGGCGCAAAAAGCCATCGAGCTTGCAGAACGTGGAGATTTTAGCGAAGTTGATCGTTTGTTTAAGTTACTGAATCTACCTTATAGCAAACAACCTGATCTAGAAACGGCTGAAGATATTGCTCCTTTGCCGAGTGACGTCCCTGAGATTTCTGTTAGTTGTTCATCCTAAAAGGATCAGTATGCAAAAGGAATAAAAAAACAATGAAACCTTGGATAGCGATATGTGCCAGTATCATTATTTTGCTGATTGGGATAGGGCTATATGTTTACAGAGCCTATATTCCAAGCACAATGATGCCGACAGGCTCTGTCATGCCACAATCATTATCCGACGAGGAAATCATATACATTAGAGACAACACCCCGATTACCAAGATTGAAGTGTTTAAGCATCAACGGATCTTACAACTCAAGCATCACAACGAGATTATTCGTGAGTATCCAATGCGCTTAGGGTTTAATCCTTTGGGTCATAAACAATTCGAGGGGGATGGAAAAACACCTGAAGGGACATATAGCATCGACTGGCGCAATCCCAATAGCGCCTATTATAAATCGTTGCATATTTCCTATCCAAATGAACAAGATGCCGCTTATGCTAAACAACAAGGACGATCAGCAGGTGGAGATATTATGATTCATGGTAGTGTGCCAAAGGAATATCTTAATTTACCAACCAGTATGACTTATTTTCCTCAGGGAGATTGGACACTTGGTTGTATTGCGGTTAGAAATATTGATATGGATGAAATCTGGCAATTGGTGGATAACAATACTCAAATCGTAATCCACCCATAATGCTCTAAATGACCCTAAATAACTGTAGATATAAGCAGCACAAAGCTCAGAAAAATATCCACATTTTCTGTGGATAAACTTGTGGTTATCCACAGGATAAAAGCATTAGAATAAATGAGTACTATTCAGATGCTCAAAACAAATTAAGATAGTTATCCATCCTCTCTTTTAGGAAATGAGTAGCTATGACAAAATAAGCAAAATATAAATGAGATCTTAAAAATGTATCGAACAACATTAATAAAAACAATTTTTGCGTGTGTCTTTTTAAGTTTTAGTTGTTCTTCACTCGCCGCCCCATTGTCAATCTCAAATGAAGATACCCAAGTAATTTCGAGATCCGCTCTAGGCGCTTGGGTACTAAAACAAGACTTAAAACAACCTCGCATGAACTGTGCGATTCGATTTATACCCTTACAGGATTCAGAGACTAGTTTTTCCATTTTCGGGCCAACCAAACAATCGTCGAGTGCGACCATTTTGTTTCAAGGAAAAAATATCCCAACAGCCCGCTCCCCTCAAGATGCACGTGTTGAACTGGTACAAAAAAAATTAGCCTCAACGCCACTTAAAGCTCAAATTTTACCGAGTCAAAATACAGGAATACTTGCAGTCAGTACTGGAGACATTCATCAAACCCTAAAATCCATGCGTGATGCTGAACACGATCTACAATTGCGCCTCAATCATGCAACCATTTTCAGCTTAGATTATGACGGTCTTGCTCTAGCGCGTAATGCCATGCTGGATTGTATTGCAGGTAACACAGTCAAAACCAAAACATTGAAACAGGCTACAGCTGAAATTCGACCATTGGGTAACTCAACTATTACTGGACAAGCTTTTTACAAAGGTGCAATTCTTGCGAAAAAGCAATACCCGCCAAAAGGAAGTCAAGCAGTTGGATTAATCTGGATGACAGATGAGTTTAAAGCATGGTACGAACAAGTTAAGCGCAATCAAAAGATTCCTGAGCAAATTCCTGAGAACATTCTTAAACATTTTATGTCTACACGTATTTTAGATGATCAAGGACATTTTAAATTCACTAATCTACCCGCAGGTGAATACATCCTCGTTGCAAATTTTTCTTATGAAAAAAGTGTTAGCCGTACTGAAGTTGTAGGAAGAACCGATGTCTATGTAGGCAATCAACATATTGGTTCAAATGATCAGATTGCACACTGGAGCTATGTGATTAAAGAAGGTACTTCCTTTGAAAAACCCGTAACCATTCCAAAAGATGGCGATAGTGTAAATATAATTTTAGACAAATCCCAAATCATGTGTTTCTTGGTTTGTTTCTAAGTTTATATGTTGATTAAGCTTGCCTTATTAAGACTCTAAGGCAAGCTTTTAGATTATTCAGGATATTCAAAACGATAACCTACACCATACACCGCTTGAATCCATTCATGGCGATTGCCTGTGTCCGCAGCTTCTGAGATCTTACGACGCAGGTTTTTTATATGACTATCAATCACGCGATCTGCCACATCAAAACTGTCAGGATTAATATGATCTAATAATTGTGCACGCGAATAGACCTGCCCTAAGTGCTCTAAGAATAACTCAAGTAAACGAAACTCTGTTGGTGTCAAAGTCAGTGCTTTTTGTTGATACCAAATACGTTGCTGAGCCTTATCGATGCGGAATAAATCATTTTGCTCTGGTTCGGCCTTACGCTCTAAACGACGGAGTACCGCTTGTACTCTCGCAACTAATTCTTTCGGGCTAAATGGCTTACAGATATAGTCGTCAGCACCCATGTTCAAACCCAAAACACGATCAATTTCTTCAGTTCGTGCGGTTACCATAATAATCGGTAAATCTGACTGCTCGCGCACTTTACGGCAAATGGTCAAACCATCCATACGTGGCACCATCAAATCCAAGATCATCAAACTTGGTTTGCGTTGCTGAAATTGGGTATAAGCATCTTGACCATCATGAAACATGCTCACTTCAAAACCAGCAGCTTCTAAATAGTCACGAACGAGCTGAGCCAGTTCAACCTCATCTTCCACCAACATAATATGTTTCATGATTTTCATCCTATTTTACGATCCTCAAACCGAGGACTACGACGTTATTTAATTTGTTTTGGGAACGTGAGTACACAGCGTAATCCACCTAATGGGGAATGCTCGAACGTCAGTGCACCACCTAATGCTTGTGCGAGTTTAGTCGAGAGTGCCAAGCCTAAACCTGTACCACCTGTACTGCGTGTACGTGAATCATCAACCCGATAGAATCGCTCACCAAGACGTGCCAATTGCTCATCACTCACCCCCAAAGGACTATCATCCACATACAATATCCATTGTTGTTGATCTTGTTGAGTGTGAATCTGTATTTTTCCGCCTTTTTCGGTATAACGCACACAGTTTCCAAGTAAATTCACGATAATCTGTTTAAAACGATCACGATCTAAGGACAACAATGCCCCCTCACCTAATAATTCAACTTCGAGCTGATGTTGCTCAAAAGTCGATTTAAAATTTTCTACTTCTTGTAGTACGACATCCCAAGGATTGACTTCAGCAAAATAACATTTCAGTTGTTGTGCTTCCGCCTGCGCTAAATCTGCTAGGTCCTGAGTTAGTTTCTTTAAACTGGATACTTGACGCATCATTGCCTCAAGATGTTCTGGTGTCGCTTTTCGAATTCCATCCTGCATTGCCTCAATTTGCGCTTGCAATACTGCTAATGGTGTCTTCAACTCATGTGAAGTATCCGCCACCCATTGACGGCGAGATTGCTCATGCTGATGTAAAATATCGGCTAAATGATTCAATTGATTCGATAGATCACCGAGTTCATCGTTTCGCTTGATCATCACCTGATGTTGATAATTACCACGGGTTAATTCCAACGTTGCTTGCAACAAACGTTGAATCGGCTTTTTAAAATAAGTGGCCATTAGTAAGGCGGCAACCAGACTCGATAGCAATGTAAGTGCGTAAACCAAAAGTAAATAACGCTTTTGATTACTAAAGAAATTGATACTAGAAGCATCATCCTGATCTAAAACAGGTTTCAGACCGAGATAACCCACTACTTTTTCATCTACGACAATAGGACGATACGACAACTGATCCGATGATGGTTCACCCACAATGAATTGTTGATTTTCATTGTATAACGATAGACGAGAGCTTAATCCTAAACGATCGGGTATTGATACAAAACGCTTTTTCGCTTGCGTATTTACATTAGCACTGTTGGTTTTGTTTTCTTGTTCGTCCTCCGAGCCTTCTTTTTTCAAACGAAATTGGCTAGGACTTAGTGGAAAGCGCAACCCCTCAAAAGGTTGATATTCTGATGGTAAATTCTGTTTTAAAACCTGTAATTCTTCTTCATTAAAGATCTGACGACTTCTGATCTCGGCATTATTTTGCGTCAACGTTGGTGAAAGGTTTAACAATGTGTGTTCATTAAAATAACGTTGTTGTAAAGCAATATCATATTGTCTACGCAACCACCACTGTGAAAGACGATCATAATCATCAGGTGCGGCGGTTCCTTCAATTTGTAAAATTTGTGCCTGAATCGCATTGCCCCAGTCATGATATATTCTATAAACGTTACCAAGATTGGCAATCAAACGATCCAACTTCTGCATTTCAACGTCAGCAACATAACGTGCAAAGTTTTTTTGCATCGTCCAATGCAACACGCCTAAGCTAATCGTTGCGATCAGCAAGGTCGTGAGTAACACTGTGAGAAATAAGCGCAAAGCGATCGGAACACGACGAACATTCAAAATTTAAGTCTCAATATTGTTCTACTTATGAATTGTACCCAACATGCTTCAAAAAAACTCTCCATTGTTTCTTCATCTTTATTATCTAATCTTTATCCATCAAATCACAATCAATGATATAGGATATAGCGATGAACAAAACTAGACTCGTTATGATGACGGCACTATTTGGTTCTGCGATGGGTTTAGCAGCTTGCCAATCAACAACAGCACAAAAACCGTCAATAGAAGCAGAGCAGCGTCATGCTCACCAAAAACGTGAACTTACACCAGAACAACATGCTGAGTGGCAAGCCAAACGTGAACAACGCTTAGAACATCGTGAACAAATGCGAGCGAAACATAAAGCGGAGCGAGCAAAAGTAGAACAAGCTTGCCAAGGGAAAAAAATTGGTGAGCGTGTCAATGTTCAGTTGAATAATCGTGTAATCGAAGGAACTTGTGAAGTACGCTTTACGCCTGATAAATCACAATTTAAACGACAAAGTAATGCAACAACTTAATTCAAATCACCGTTGATACAGGCGCATTGAAGCGCCTTTTTTAGTGGTGGAATTTAGTATAAAAATCACATTTTTACTGCTTTACACAGCTGCTTACGATTTTAGCGATCGAATTTGAGTAAAAAACTCAAAAAACACATACAATCTCAGTGCTTAAACAGGCTACATAACAATCTTTGACTTAGCAGTCACTAAGAAATGACCTGTAATAGCTTGTACCGAACTATAACTTGTTGCACGATTAGCGGTACAAAATGGTGCCATTGGGCACATTTATCATTGACTAAGATTATAACTCTGGTTTCACCAGTATTGAGGAACCCGCTATGCCACAATACAAAGCACCCTTACGTGATATGCAGTTCGTATTGCACGAATTATTAAATGCTGAAGCACATTACGCAAAACTGCCTGCATTTCAAGGCACCGTAAGCCGTGAATTGGTTGATCAATATTTAGAAGCAGCGGCTGATTTCTGTGAGAATGAGCTTTCTCCATTAAACCAAGTTGGCGACCGTGAAGGTTGTACTTGGAATGACGGTGTTGTGACTACGCCTACAGGTTTTAAAGAAGCGTATCAAAAATATATCGAACTCGGTTTCCCATCACTTTCTGCAGATGAAGAATTTGGCGGACAAGCATTACCAAACTCTTTAGGGATCACCATCTCTGAAATGGTAGGCACAGCAAACTGGTCTTGGGGTATGTACCCTGGTCTTTCTCACGGTGCTGTACGTACTTTAGAACATCATGGTTCTGACGAGCAAAAAGCAACTTACTTACCAAACCTTGTTTCAGGTGTTTGGACAGGTACCATGTGTTTGACTGAATCTCATGCAGGTTCAGACCTTGGTATTATCCGTACCAAAGCAGAACCAAATGATGATGGTAGCTACGCAATCTCTGGCGAGAAAATCTTTATCTCTGCTGGTGAACATGACATGGCTGACAATATCATCCATATCGTTCTTGCACGTTTACCAGGTGCTCCAAAAGGCACTAAAGGTATTTCATTATTCATCGTACCAAAATTCAACTTAAATGCAGACGGTTCTATTGGTGAGCGTAATGCGGTTCGTTGTGGTTCGATTGAACACAAAATGGGTATCCATGGTAACGCAACTTGTGTAATCAACTTTGATAAAGCAAAAGGTTACTTAATCGGACCTGAAAACCGTGGCTTAAACTGCATGTTCACATTTATGAACACTGCACGTATCGGTACTGCGGTTCAAGGTTTATCTGCTTCTGAATCTTCTTTCCAAGGCGCTTTGGCTTATGCGAAAGATCGCTTAGCAATGCGTTCACTTTCTGGTCCTAAAGCACCAGAAAAAGAAGCAGATCCAATCATTGTTCACCCAGCTGTTCGCAACATGCTTTTAACTCAAAAGTCATTTGCTGAAGGTGGTCGTGCGCTGGTTTACTTATTGGCTCAATATGCTGATATCGTTGAAAAAGGCGAAACAGAAGAAGAGCGTAAGTTTGCTGACAACATCTTATCGTTGTTAACACCAATTGCTAAAGCATTCTTAACTGAAACTGGTTCTGAATCTGCGAAGCACGGTGTACAAGTCTTTGGTGGTCACGGTTTCATTTCTGAACACGGTATGGAGCAAATCGTACGTGATACACGTATTGCTTGCTTATACGAAGGTACAACTGAGATTCAAGCACTTGACTTGTTAGGTCGTAAAGTATTGCAAACTCAAGGTGCAATGCTGAAAGATTTCACCAAGATCATCCATAAATTTGTTGAAGCGAACAAAGACAATGCAGCAATGCAAGAATTTGTTGCGCCATTGGCTGCTGCTAACAAAGAATGGGGCGACATCACCATGCAAATCGGTATGCGTGCAATGCAAAATCCTGATGAAGTAGGTGCAGCTGCAGTTGATTACCTATACTTTGCTGGCTATGTAACGCTTGCGTACTTATGGGCGCGTATGGCACTTGTTGCACAAGAGAAATTGGCAGAAGGCACAACTGACGTAGACTTCTACAATGCGAAAATTACCACTGCACGTTTCTACTTCAAGAAGATCTTGCCACGTATTCGCTCTCACGTAGACGTTCTTTCAACAGGTGTTGAGCCATTGTTTGAACTTGATGCGGAACACTTCGCGTTCTAATCATAGATTAGAATGAGATGCAACGTTCATCACAAAAAAAGGACTGGTCAGTTTTGACCGTCCTTTTTTTGTTTAATCAATGCTAAATTTACCTTATTCATTTATTTGTTCGTTTTATTTGATCACTTTGCACATGACCTGTGCGTAGAAGGGAACGATTATGCCAATTTACAATGCTCCTTTAGCAGACATGAAATTCATCTTAAATGATGTATTTAAAGCAGAACAATTTTGGCAGTCTAATGAGAAACTTGCTCATGTAGATGCTGCAACCGCAGAAGCAATTTTAGAAGAAATGGCAAAATTTGCCCAAAACGTCACTCACCCACTGAACCGTACAGGCGATGAAGAAGGCGCGCGTTGGGAAAATGGTGATGTATTTACACCTGCTGGTTTTAAAGAAGCTTTCCGTCAATATGCTGAAGGCGGTTGGATCGGCTTAGGTGCGGATGAAGAATGGGGCGGTCAGGCAATGCCTAAAATGCTGACTGTACTTTCTGATGAAATGTTATTCGCAACCAACCCATCATTCATGCTCTACCCGCTTCTTTCTGTGGGTGCTGGTATGGCATTAAATAGCTATGCATCACAAGAGCAAAAAGAAACTTATTTACCTAAAATCTACTCTGGTGAATGGTCAGGTACCATGTGCTTAACTGAGCCACATGCAGGTACAGATTTAGGGATTATCAAAACTAAAGCTGAACGTAACGAAGATGGTACTTATAACATCACTGGTACTAAAATCTTCATCACTGGCGGTGACAACGACCTAGCTGAAAACATCATTCACTTGGTACTTGCAAAAACCCCTGATGCGCCAGCTGGTTCACGTGGTATTTCTTTATTCATCGTACCAAAGTACCTTGTAAATGAAGATGGTTCGTTAGGTGAACGCAATCCAGTAGGTCCTGGTTCAATCGAACACAAAATGGGGATCAAAGCCTCTGCGACTTGTGTCATGAACTTTGACGGTGCAAAAGGCTACCTCGTTGGTAAAGAAAACGAAGGTCTTGCAGCGATGTTCGTGATGATGAA
The DNA here is from genome assembly GCF_003323815.1 of Acinetobacter haemolyticus. Lineage (NCBI taxonomy): Bacteria > Pseudomonadati > Pseudomonadota > Gammaproteobacteria > Moraxellales > Moraxellaceae > Acinetobacter > Acinetobacter haemolyticus. The sequence goes on along the minus strand of NZ_CP030880.1, from coordinate 586,491 downwards.
CTACGAACGTTTATCGATGGGTATCCAAGGTCTTGGTGCTTCTGAATTTGCTTACCAAAATGCAGCACAGTATGCGACTGATCGTCTACAAGGCCGTAGCGCAGCTGGGGTTCAATCTCCAAACAAACCGGCTGACAGCATCTTAGTTCACGGTGATGTACGTCGTATGTTGCTCAATGTTCGTGCCAACAATGAAGCATCTCGTGCATTTGCAGTTTACGTAGGTCAGCAACTCGACATCACTAAATTCTCGACTGATCCAGAAGCAGTGAAAAAAGCCAATGATCGCGTTGCGCTGTTAACGCCAATCGCAAAAGCGTACCTCACAGATACTGCATTCCAAGCAACCTTAGATGCACAAATGGTATTTGGTGGTCACGGCTATATCCGTGAATGGGGCATGGAACAATGTATTCGTGATCTTCGTATTGCTCAGATCTACGAAGGCACCAACGGTGTTCAGTCTCAGGATTTAATTGGTCGTAAAGTGATTAAAAATGGCGGTGCATTTATCGCTGAATACATCACTGAAATCCGTGACTTTGCCAATACATTAGACGCAGATTTGAACTTCATCAAAGATGCAACTTTAGATGCGGCGACAGAAATTGAAGCAGTCACTCAGTTTATCATTGAACAAGCTGCGGAAAATGTAGAGTTCCCGAACTCAGCTGCGGTTGATTACTTGCATGCGGTTGGCTTACTCAGCTTTGCCTATATGTTCGCAAAAATCGCTGCTGCTGCGAAAGACAAGTCTGGTGATTTCTACCAAAGCAAGCTTGCTTTAGCTCAATATTTCGTAACACGTATTTTACCTGAACTAGAATCACGTATTAAGAAAGTTGAAGCTGGTTCTGACTTAATCATGAGCTTTAGTGAAGACTATTTCACAAATCAAGCTTAATCACTGAATTGAACAAAAAGCGTCTGAATATTCAGGCGCTTTTTTTCATCAAATTTTATAAAACAGCATAGAAATTGCATAACAGACTTATCATCGCGCTGAGAGTCACTATTGCAATGCCTACTCAAAAAGATAAAAAACTGGAAAATTTACAACGCTTGTCTGATCGTTTTGGTCATTATGCGGTTGAGGCTTTTCATTATATTGCCTTATTCATCATTGGCTGCATGATCGCATGGTCAGCCGTGCATACTGTGATTGAGATGCTCACCGTCAAACAATATGCAAGCATCGATGACATTCTTCTACTATTTATTTATCTTGAACTGGGGGCAATGGTTGGCATTTACTTCAAAACCAATCATATGCCTGTCCGCTTTTTAATTTATATTGCCATTACCGCTCTGACTCGCTTATTGATTGCCGACATTCAGCACCATCATAAAGCATCAATAGATCTTGTGATTATTACTGGTTCGATTCTAATCCTAGCTTTTGCAATTCTCGTGGTTCGTTTTGCATCATGGCACTACCCATCAGTACTTCGCGGTAAAGATCAAGAACATACTGTGTCCGCCAATAAAATCCCGAAACCCCAAGATGACGAATTAGCATAAAAAAAAGCAGGCCACAGCCTGCTTGAATTTTGTCTCTAGTTTATGCGACACGATACACGCGGTATTTAGAATCAACTAAGATATAACGACCTTGTATCTTTATCCATTGATAACCACGTGGTGGTTGATACAAACGATGTTGACGATAATTAGAGATCACATAACGGCTATTGCGGAACTGAGAAGGTACACGTTCACCACGTTTAAATGTAATACGTTGCCCATAATGATTCCCACGATCCGCATTTGACCAATGTGGTGGCTTACGTTGGTCTTTACGATGGTCATAACGGTCGTAACGATGGTCATAACGATCTCTATGATCATGTTTCCATTGGTTTGACGGCTCTGCCACAGCACATGCAGACATACCTAACATTATTGTTGAAACTAGTAGTGCTAATGTCTTTTTCATTCTTTGATCCTCTGCTCTTTGATCTGAAGTCAGATTAAAAGAAACTCTGGGAGAAACCATGAACAAAAGCTTGGACATTGCAAAACTTTGTAATCATTTCCAAGAAATTATGGAGACTGATTGAAGCTGTCCATTATTGGTACACTGAGCATATCAACGGATAATTTCAATGGTGTAATTATCATCCGTCACCAAAAAGTAACGACCATCGACCACAACCCAATGGCGGCCTCGTGGTGGTTCACGTAATGAATAATATCCCCAATCTCGCACCACATAACGTTCATTTCTAAACTCAGCAGGTAATGCATTTCCAACAACAAACGATTCACGGCGATAGCGATATTCTGTTTGTGTATCAGGATAATATTCTATTCGTACTCGAGGTTGTGGATAGCGCGGATATGGATGGCTATTTTGATAAGGTTGATAGTAATAGCCTTTAGGTGGAGCAGTTGGCGTATAGCGCTGATTAGAAAATGCAAAAGGATCTTGCGCAGGTTGCTGATAAGAAGGTGTAGTTTGATGATAAGACCGACGTTCTACACCACTATAACCACCCCATGCATTATCAGCATAAGTCATCGCTGAAAAGTAGCTCAGCAAACCGATCATACCATGTCGATAATATTTTGATTGCAGCATTGCCCTATCCTCATAAGGACTATCATTACAATATTTTAGAACAAAAAATCTACAGAGACTGTTACATTGTTTGCCATTTCAATTTGATTTAGGATGAAATAAGGAGACACTTTTTAGCTGACTTTTAGAATGTGCTAGAATCTATTTTTGAGTTTTGAGTCAATAGCTGTGTCGGAAATGAACTTTGATCGTCTCTATCAATTTTTTTGTAAAGTTCCTAGCGTTCAAGAATCACGTATTGTTGCGCATGGCTCAGATGGTCAACATGCATGGTGGTTTAAATTCAATATCGATGTAGAACATCCACTCGCATGGCAAACCGTTCAGGAACTCGGACATGTATTGAACTATTTATCGACCAATGAACGTTTACCTACACAGTTTTTCCCAGTTTCTCCCCCACCGTATATGAATGGCGAGCCAAAAGACTTTTTGGCTTGGGTAATTCAATGCAATCATCCTGAGTTTAATCCAGACGTGATTTGTGATTGGTTAGAAGCACGTTTACCCAATCCAGTAGACGAAGTAGGACAATGGAAAATTCAAACAGACCTAAGCGAATTAGAGCAACTTGCAGATAAAGATTTGGATCAGTTGATCCCGCCGAGTGCCTAAAGAAATATCCCCCCCTCTTATCAAAAGAGGGGTTATAAGCATTAAAAAGTCGATAAACCTGACCACTCCATAAAGCGATACAACCAGTATTTTCCTTTCGATTCATCCGCATACTTTACATAATCAACCGTGATTTGACGTGCATTCTGATTCTCCCACGATGAATCAAAATACTGCTGAGCATCTTTAAACACTGGCGCTTGTGTAGAACCAAACACTCGCATATTGGTTTCGAGATTATAATTTTTTAGATTACGTGCGGTTAAGTTAGCAGAACCCAAAATCAACTCGGCATGTTGTTTATCGTATTTTAATAACATTTTACTATGACACTGCTCGCCACGGGTATCACACCAACGTATTGGAATGCCTACAGCATTCAATTCAGAAGCGACTTGTCGATTAGGCATGCCATTCTTCTGACGTCCGAAAGCATCTTTATTGGGATCAAGAATAATCCTAATCTTTGCGCCCCGTTGTTGTGCCTGTTTCAACGCATTGATAATTTTTCTTTCAGACAGATAAAACATTGCAACATCTAAATATTCATCTTTCTCAGTACCTTCAATCATTTTCAGAACAGCTGTGTAAATTGCTTTTTCAGTCAGTACTTGAACTTGAGGGAGACTTTTATCTTCAGTTAGGCCGCCCATAATCACGATCGGGCTTCCCCCGTGTGACATCTGTGCAACCGTTTGCTCTGTTTGCAGCATATCAATTGCTGTTGCGCCGTCTACGACTAGTGCAACATTACTATGACGCGAACTGCCATCATGTGGATTTGCCGAAGTGACTAAACTTTTCCAACCTGAATCTGTATCCACAACCAAGGTTTTACGATGATTGGCCTTAAAATTAAACAGCGATAAATAACTACGCAAAGTTATTTTTTGCTCACCAAATGGGTTGTTTAACCATCCTCGATTTGGGTTATTCCCTAAGTCCTGACAACAGATATACCAAAATCCAGACCATAGTGGATTTGAGGCGCGCAAGGGTTTCAAGTCTGTTTCAATGACTTGAATACCTGCTTGGCGTAATTGAGCATAATGTGTTGGAGCAATCCCACCATAAACCGAGTTAATTGGATCCGTGATCAGCACCACCTGTATTTGTGGGTTTTCTTGACGTTTGACCACCAACGCATCTGTTAATTGTTGCATTAATGGGCGCTGCTGGACTTTTGACTTTCCGACTTCCTGATTAAAAAGAAACATATCCAGCACAATGGTGGTTTTAGCCTCGTTAATCAGTTGCAACATTTCATCAAAAATGTGTTGATCAACCTGTTGCTGTCCCTGCGTATCTAGATAGGTTTGATCCGCTAAAAATTTCACATTGGCATGGCGAAGTGGTCCAGTAAAATCCAATCCTTTCGGAAGTGGTTTTACTGTGTGGTAAATTGCAGAAGCAAGATACCCGATCACCAAAATACTTAATATGACTGCCATGTAACGCCGACCTGACCAGTTTAATTTTTGATGGATTCGTTGGAAGATACGCATATAAAAAGAAAAAGCCCTAGCCTAATGAATTAAGGCTAGAGCTTATACTTTGATTTTTCAATAAGATTTAAGTGAAAAATTAGAAGTTAAAATTTACACCGACTGTAAAATTACGACCAACTTGTGGAATCGTTGATAAGAATGACGCATGTTGATAAACCTTTTCATCTAACACGTTGTTCGCATTCAAGAATACGCGATAGTCAGCCGCTTTACTGTATTGACCAGAGTAAGCTACACCGAGATTAACCATATTGTAGCTTTGCGTATCGGTTTCATATGCAGCAATCTTATCCTGTTGGAATACATGATAATACTCTGCAGAACCACTAAATCCGTCGCCAAAGTCAGCCTTGACTTTAGTACCTAAACGACCGGCTGGTACACGAGGCGCGTTCTCATTGTCAATCTTGCCACGAACGTAATCACCAAATACGCTCACTTTATAGATTGGTGAAACTTGATAGCCAGCCTCAGCTTCAGCACCATAGAAACGAGCTTTATCTTGAGTGTATTCAACCAAACGGAAGTCTTCATAACGATCTAATGTCTGTGCAAAGATATAATCGTCGAACCAGTTATGATAAACGTGAACATGGTAATCAAATGTATTGTCGTCATAATGGAAACCTAGTTCTACATTATTTGACTTCTCTTTCTTCAACTGATCATTGCCCAATTCATAGGTATTGGTCGCAAAATGCTTACCATTTGCATATAACTCTTGTGCAAGCGGTAAACGCTGTTGATGTGATGTCACAAATGAAAGTTTATAGTTTGGAGCAAACTCCCAATTCGCTGCGCCTGATACTGAAAACGCTGAACCATCAAAATCTTTCTTGCTTGAATCTTCAATATCAATTTTTTGTTGTTCTGCACGCGCTGCCAGCTCAACATGAACATCATTGAATTGCGCATGCTCTAAAGCAAATACACTCCATTTCTTGGTGGTATTCGGTGCCAAGAAAGCTTCTTGACCAGTTAAAGTCAACTTCTGTTGGCTGTACTGAGTTCCAATTACCCCTTCCCATGCCCCAAGTGGATTATGAACTAGCTCAAAACGTCCGTCATAACCCTTATTTTTGAATCGAGTCGTGATGGTATCCTCTTCGATTTCATCATGGCGATAATCAGTGTAGCTCGCTTGAGCACGCATCTTTTTAAAGCCTGCGAATGGATCATCTAATTCTGTACGGAAATCATAACGTTCAGATTTTAGATCAATCCACGGCCCACCATGTGCATGATCATGATCATGATCATGGTCATGGTCATGGTCGTGGTCGTGGTCGTGGTCGTGGTCGTGGTCATCATTCCCATGACCATGTTCACCACAATGCAAATGCGGTCGACTTGTTAAGTGTGCGCTACAGCTTTCGTATTCATGGCTATGTCCAGGTAAACCATATTTATCTTGACGGTTGCTATATGAAATCCCTGTAAAACCACGATCATAAATCCAAGATAATCCCACATTTACCGTTTGTCCTTCGGCAAAAGTATTATCTACACGACGCTCTTTTTCCCCCTCATGGAAATAGTTCGGTGCAATATAATCATTAGCTTCTCGCTTTAAACCTTCAATACGTAATGCAAATTGATCTCCCAATCCTACAGTTACGCCCGCACTTGCTAATTTTTCGTCACTGCCTGTGTTGTAACGTAGCCCTACATTACCTTCATAGCCTTTTTCTGGCATTTTTGTTGGGAGTTTACTGTCATTTACATTGACCAAACCACCCACAGTACCCGCACCAAATAATAAGGTAGATGGTCCACGAATTACTTCTACTTGCGTTGCAAGCGCAGGATCAACCGTTACGACGTGGTCAGGCGACAATGTAGAAACATCGATATTTTCTGAAGAGTTTTGAAGCACCTTAACACGTGCACCATCTTGCCCACGGATTACAGGTCGGCTAGAACCCGCACCAAATTGATTGGAATAAATGCCAACTTCACTGGCAAGTGCATCCCCAATCGTAACAGCACCTTCAGTCAAAGTTTTTTGGTCAACCACTGTATCTGCAACCGCAAAATCTTGTGAAGTTTGCTCAAGTGGATGTGCTTTGATTCTTATCGTTTCTAGCGTTTGGACTTTTTGATTTTCTGCTGCGAGTGCGGATACAGATACAGCAGCAAGTATAGATAAGGTTAAAATATTTTTTGAAAATGACATACCGTGTCTCGGATCAGCTCAAATATTAGTTGTTATACTATAACATTTCATTTATTTTGCAATAAAAAACATAGCTGAAAAAAACATTTGCTACACTGTGTCTCCATGATTTTATAAAACTTGTTTTATAACAATATGCCTTTTACCTTGTCTCACGCTGTTCTTGCACCTCCGTTATCCAAACTCAGCAAAGGTCATTTACCGATTGCAGCATTGGCAATCGGCTGTATGACACCAGATTTATATCGGTTGTTTACACCCGAAAGCATTGCTCTTACCCATCAATGGGCCGGGGTTTTATTTCCAAATCTACCCATTGGACTATTCTTTAGTTTACTTTGGTATTTACTTTATCGTCCCGTCCTCTATCGACTATTTGCAATTCGAGATGATTTAAATATTCATTCATTTGACAGTTTTATTGCTTTTAGCTTGATGAATTGCTTTGCGATTATCATTGGAACAGCAACGCATTTGATTTGGGATGGACTAACGCATCTCGACTTTCGCACCTTTGCATTTAAAACTGTACTTGCTCAGCAAATCTCGTTGTTCGGCTTTACTTATCCATTGCATTTTATCTTACAAATTGGTTCATCTATTGTCGCCCTCCCTTTTATTTTTTGGATGTGTTGGCATTACTATCAAAGTCACAAGCAAAACAGCTTGGTTCCACAAAAAATTAAAACGTTCGCAGTTGTCAGTTTAATTATTTCAGTCCTTGGCGGACTATTATCCATTTGGGATTATAGCCGTCATATTGCGTCTGAAATCTGGTTGAGTGAACCTTATTTTTTCATTGGAAAATCGATCAATGAATTTACACAGACTGGTCTCATCTTGTTTACGGTTGCATGTCTCCTGTTATTATTTTTAGATCGTAAAGCTTATAAGGCTTAGTTTTCTCTCAAAGCATCTGTTTACATATATTAAGACTTGAGACAAGACGCTCAACAAGGCATAATCTCCCCTTCATTGGTGCTGCGCTGTTTACGCATTCACCTTCTAGCCAATATAGTTTGGATATATAATTCAATATGATGCGCACTCATTACTGTGGCTCTCTTACTGAAGCCCAAATCGATCAAACAGTTACTCTATGTGGATGGGTCCACCGTCGCCGTGACCATGGTGGTGTAATTTTCCTTGATATGCGTGATCGTGATGGTCTCGTACAAGTGGTTATCGACCCAGATACCCCAGAAGCATTTGAAACTGCTGATAAAGCGCGTTCTGAATTCGTTTTAAAAATTACAGGTCGTGTTCGCCGTCGTTATGCTGGTACTGAAAATGCCAACATGGTCAGTGGTCAAATCGAGGTTTTAGGTAAAGAAATCGAAGTACTTGCTGCTTCTGAAACTCCTCCATTCCCATTGAATGATGAAAACACCAATATTTCTGAAGAAATTCGTTTGAAATATCGTTTCTTGGACATTCGTCGTCCAGAAATGCTAGAACGTTTACGCTTCCGTTCTAAAGTAACCAATTTGATCCGTAACTATTTTGAAGATCATGGTTTCTTAGACGTTGAAACACCAATTTTGACGCGTGCAACTCCTGAAGGCGCACGTGACTATTTGGTTCCAAGCCGTGTTTCAAATGGTAGCTTCTATGCACTTCCACAATCACCACAGTTGTTCAAACAATTGTTGATGGTTGGCGGTATTGATCGTTATTACCAAATCGCTAAATGTTTCCGTGACGAAGATTTACGTGCGGATCGCCAGCCTGAATTTACCCAAATCGACGTTGAAACATCGTTCATGAGTGACGATGACATCATGGATTTAATGGAAGGCTTAACGGTTAAAATGTTCGATGAATTATTGAATGTAAAATTCGATAAATTTGAACGTATGACCTATGCGGACGCAATGCGTGACTATGCATCTGACAAACCGGATATGCGTATTCCATTGAAATTGGTTGACGTTGCAGACTTAATGCAAGACGTTGAGTTCAAAGTATTCGCTGGCCCTGCGAAAGATCCTAAAGGTCGTATTGTTGCGTTACGCGTTCCAGGTGCTGGTTCGCTACCACGTAGTGCGATTGACGAATACACCAAATTCGTCGGTATCTACGGTGCAAAAGGCTTGGCTTATATTAAAGTTAACGAGCTTGAAAAAGGCATCGAAGGTCTACAATCACCAATTGTTAAGTTCATCGAGCCAATCGTACTTGATCTATTAAAACGTGTTGGTGCTGAGAACGGCGACATCGTATTCTTTGGCGCGGATAAAGCCAAAGTCGTAAACGATGCAATGGGCGCACTTCGTGTCAAAATCGGCCATGATTTGAATCTTGCAACCTGTGAATGGGCACCACTTTGGGTGGTTGACTTCCCAATGTTTGAAGAAACAGAGGATGGCAAATGGACCTCTGTTCACCATCCATTCACACTGCCAAAATCAAGTGTTGAAGAAGTGAAAAACAATCCAGGTGAAGCACTTTCTGTTGCATACGATATGGTATTGAACGGTACTGAAATCGGTGGTGGTTCACTTCGTATCTATACTTTAGAAATGCAAAAAGCGATTTTTGAGGCTCTAGGTATTGGTGAAGAAGAGGCTGAAGAGAAATTTAGCTTCCTACTCAATGCATTACGTTACGGTGCACCTCCGCACGGTGGTTTGGCATTTGGTCTTGATCGTTTGATCATGTTGATGACAGGCGCATCTTCTATTCGTGATGTGATTGCATTCCCGAAAACCAAGACAGCTGAATGTCCATTGACACAAGCACCTGCACCTGTTGAATCAAATCAATTGCGTGACCTAGGTATTCGTTTACGCGAACAAGCAAAAAAAGAAGCTTAATCATTTAAGTGAGATAAAGGCGCTGTTTACAGCGCCTTTGTTGTAAATTGAGATTGATTCTCTTTAATGGCATAATAAGCCAGTTTTCTATTGAAGGTATCTGCCCATGGCTATGCGTCCAGATGTTCGTCGACATACCATTGTTATTATTGTGTTTTCACTCGCGCAATGGTTCCTTATGCGTTACATCTTGTCGAATGAACTCTTCAATATGACCACTTATCAACGCATCTTATATTTTTGTGTCAGTAGCTTAGCCGGCGCCTTACTGATCTTTGCAGCACTGATTTATATGGTGCTCAAAGGAAATGCGGATAAGCAAGATTAATTCACATGTCCTTTTATCGTACCTTGCTTCGAGTTTTACCTTTACCATTTTTACGTAGTATTGCAAAAGTGGCGGCATACTTTATCAATCAAAATCCAAACAAAAGTATGTTATGGAAAACTCGAATCAATTTAGCTCTCGCCTATCCAGAGCTAACGATCGATCAAAAAGAAAAAATGGCTCGGGAAAGCGTCACCAAGCAATGTCTCAGTTATATCGAATCTGGGAAATGCTGGGCAATGCCTCCTGAGTGGAGCATCCAGCAAATTCATACTGTGCATAATTTAGAAGTCTTAACCGATGCACTCAATGATCCTAAAGGCGCTTTAATTATTACCCCTCATCTTGGAACTTGGGAAATGATGAATGCTTGGGTACACCAATACGGTATCCCCACCATCATGTACAAACCAATGAAAGATAGTGGCTTTAATAGCTTTGCTCTCCATGCTCGTCAGCGACTCAATGCAACATTGGTTCCAACTGATGCCAATGGTGTAAAGGCTTTATTTAAAAACCTTAAACAAGGTGGATTTAGTGTAATTTTGCCCGACCATGTGCCCCAACCTTCAGGTGGTGTTGTGGTTCCTTTCTTCGGAATTCCCTGCCTTACGAGCACATTAGCAAGTAAAATGGCACAAAAAACCCAATGTCGTTTAGTAGGTTTAAGCTGTTTTCGTCGCGAAGATGATGAAGGTTTTGATGTCTACTGTGATGATCTTAATGATCCTCAACTCTATGATCGAGATATTGAAGTTGCAACGACTGCACTGAATAAAGCAGTTGAACAGATGATCAACCGCTTTCCTACAGAGTACATGTGGGGATATAAAAGGTTTAGGGGCGGTAATCAGAAATTTTATACAAATTAAATTACATTAATTCCCATTCAGCATATTTCCCCCAAACTATTTAAATTTGACAGTACGATAAGCTGAGAATTTTTTTAACTTCAAGACCTGAAAAATTAACCGTAAAAACTCTCTCTTTATTTTAAAAGCTAAGCTTAATTGACGTTTCTGCTTAGCGATAGCAATTCTTTCTGCCGCATGCCTAACCTCACGCTCATCTTCCAAATGACTTGGAAAATTATCATATTTATTATATAGGTAAAAATCCTGTGCACAAATTGCAGGGGTTATTTGATAAACTTTGTATTGCCCATACTTCACATCACGTCCAAACAAGATATGATCAACGGGAACTAGCTCAGGCATACTTTGGATAATTTTAAGAAAGTGTTCTGCTGCTTCTCTTGATAAGATATAACCAGCACCACCTAAATGCATAGCTTTTAAATGATATAAAGCTCTACCATTCTTTAGTAATTTTGGAAAAAAAGATAAATCGACTTCTTTATCAAATGCCTCTAATTTTATGACATGAACATCATTGGGAATCCAAGAAAAGTTTTCAAAAAAACTTTGTATATTTTTACCTAGATAGACATCATCTTCAAAAATTGCCATATATTCCAAGTTTTGATCAACAATTTTCTTCCACAGCATCACATGACTTAGTAAGCAAGCCACTTCGCCATTGGTTAAAACACCCTTACGTGTTAAATCTATTCCGACACTTTGAGCAGATTCTAATGCAGTAATAGGCGTAATTGCATTATAAAAATTAAAATCAATTAAACTCTTTTTAAACTCTTCACATATATGTTGTCGTCTCTCTTTAGCTGAATCTAGGCTAATAACAAAAACATTCATCTAGGAAACCATCATAATTAATATTGATAAATACTCATCACAATTATATACAATTCAAAAGTAAAATTTAAACTAAAGTAAAAAAACTGTGATCTCATAAAAAAGTAGTCGCACGATTTAATTTTCCATTAACTCTCACTACTCTTTATAAATTTTAATTTGGTTTTATATGGAAATTCCGCTAGTTGAATAAAAATTCGATAAAACTCTCTAAGTAGCTTTTTCACTCCTTTGGGTTTAATCTGTTTCTTATCTCGCCATTGAAGGCTAGTTTTAAACTTCTGCTCATCTGGATTCAAAATATAATCTTGAATACATAAAGTCGGATTCAACTGATAGATTCCCAAATCGCCTTCATGGATATACTTTCGAAAGACAATTTGGTCAATATGATCAAGTGTATTTTGATTTTTAAGATATTCAAGAAGTGCTACTGCACCACGATAAGACAAGATATAACCCGCAGCCCCAAGATGTGATTTTCTTAAGCGCCTCAAAACAAACTCTTTATTATTAAACACTTGAAACTTTGCTAAATCCAAAATTACACTTTTATAAGACTTCTCTAACTTAATAATGTCAAACTGTAACCAACTAGAATCTTTTAAAAATAGCTCCGCATCGTGACTCAAATGCACATCATCTTCAAAAATTGCGATTGCTGATATTTTTTCATCAACTACTTTTTGCCAAAGAGAAACATGGCTCATTAAGCAGGCCACTTCGTTTTGAGTAAGATCGCCCTGACGAATGGTAAAATTAATTTTTTCAGCCTGACTCTTGATCTGAGAAGGTTCAATCGCATCAAAAAATTGAAATGGAATCTGTTTATCCCCAAACTGTTCTTGAATATGAGCTCTACGATCAGAAGCCGATTTTAAGCTGATAACAAAATTTTCCATTGTATGCTTCCGTTTATTTAAACCCAACCGTTTTAAAGAAAATAAGATTCCTGATTTGCTGAAAAATTCGAATCAACTCTAACTTGACTTTTTCCATCCCATGCTTTTTATCATATTTTCTTCTGGTTAAGCGCTCTTTATACAAATGGCTTGCAAATCTGACACTATCTTTTGTAGAAAAGAGCGTAACATCTTGGATACATAATGCTGGTTTCATCTGGCATACAGCTAAAACTTTATCTTGAATAAGCTTTTCAAACATTAAATGATCTAATGCAATCAACTTATCCAATGATTGAATATAATTGATTAATTGCTTAGCTCCATGTAAAGACAGAATATAGCCAGCCGTTCCCAGATTTTTACTTTTAAGGTCAAACAACGCTCTTTGTGGTTCAGTTTGAAACACTTTAATTTTTTCACCCAAAGCTACTTTTGGTGTAAATTCCTCTATTTTAATCAGATGCCAATCAGGTTCAATCCAAGAAGTTTCTGTCAGGAATGTTTTAACGTTCTCACCTAAATAAATATCATCTTCAAAAATTGCCATATGTGGAATATTCTCGCTAATCATTTTATTCCACAAGAACACATGGCTCATAAAGCATGCAACCTCACCCTTTGTTAAAGACTGTTCATCAACGTTTAAGTTAAGTTCTTTCGCAAAAAGAGCTGCAGGCTCGGGAGTTAAAGCATCAAAAAAGTCAAAATTTATACTTTTTTTACCGAATTCACTAGAAATATGCTCTCTACGTTCATTCGCTGTAGATAGACTGATAACAAATTTTTTCATAATAGTATAAAGCTGAAGATTAGCCGTATTTTACTATTTTTTTGAATAAGCTTCACCTCCAATTAATATAGACAACAAATGTGGTCAGATATTTAAGAGAAATCTAGAAGAGAGCCTTCCAAATACATTCCTTTTTTATAGTAATGACTCAGTGTCTTTCTTTCCTTGCCTGCAAGCTTGATCAGCTTTGGCATTTCAGTAGGCGAATGATGAATTGCCATATCAATGAGTACTTTCTCTTTGATCCATTGATGTTTCACCTGAAAATACAGTGCATTTTTATCGCAGTTAATTAAACACATACTTGGCAAATGATTACGCATTACTTTCTGACAGGCAACATACGCTACAAGATACTCGAGGCGACCAATGTGCTGAAATAAGTCCTGACAATCAGGTTCTGTTTCTTTTAATTTTTGCAAATACGCTTTAGGACTTAATTCAATCGCTGTGACCAGCTCATCAAACCAGTACTTAAAAAATGGATTTTTTTCTGCGCTAGCCAACAACCAGTTTTCAAGAACAGGAGATGCTTTAAGGGTTGTATTCTTGGCACGATAATAAGCAAAACTATTGGTCTGGGTCTTTTTAACCAGATCCTGAATCCAATCTAAAGACTCATACACGATGATACTGGCATCTAACCAGATCCCTCCATATTGATAAATCAGTTCAAAGCGGAGCAGATCGGCCTTTTGTTGTGGCGTTGCCTTTGGGAAACGGCCAAAATCAATATCACAGAAGTTTTTGACTGTATCAGGTGTGAGAAAATGGACCTCATAATCTGGATTGGTCTTTTTAACTTGTTCCACACATTCTTTCACAAATCCAGCCAGCGGACCTTCCCAATACATCCAGATTTTCTTTGGAATGGCCGCATCAGTAATAGTCGGATTAAGCACAATCAAATCTGCTTCATTGTCTATGGCAGCATTAACCCCTCTCTTTTTGTTCGAATACATCGTATAGAACTTTAAGAGATAGAATATTTTTTTAAATATTTTCATACAGGTCACTCAGCCATATCTTTATATTACTTCAGTCCATCTTTGTTCCAAAGTGATTTACCCAAACAATTTTAATTAAAAATAAAGATGTTTAATCGCATAAAAACGGTCACGCCACATTCTTTTCTGCTTCTTAAAACCATGTGAAGCACTTCTATTTTCCAGTGCTTTACGTTGAATACCCTGTGTTGCCACAGTGCCTAGAATATCACTATCAATCCCTGCAGGCTGAACGAAAGGCTGCCACACACCCAACCCTTTACCATTTTTACTTAACCAGCTTTGAAAAAAGATATCGACAGGGACTTGCATGGTTTTACCCAGCTCAACAAATGCCTCTGCACCTGCTCTTGACCATATTAATCCTACACCGCGGATCGGAAAGTAATAAGCATGCCAAATTGTATAACCATCAATCTGAACGATGTCTTTTGCTAATTTTTTCTTTTTTGCAGCAAGATTAACCACATACCATTCGAGTTCTTTATGCTGATCAAGATAGCTGATTAATGAATTAAGATTTTGTTTAAAGTTCGGTAACACTTGAATATCATCTTCAAGGACAACAAGATAATCAGCATCGGTTTCTAAAAATTTTTTAGCACAACCATAATGACTAAGGTAACAGCCTAACTCGGAACTTATCAAACTGCGACCTAATATTTTCTGGGCTGCTGCATCATCATAATTTTCAAATTCGGATAATGCTTTACCACGCCCATCATAGGCAGGAAAACGAGAAAATGCCCAATCTGCTTGTTGCAACTGAGCTGTAGCACTTGCTAAACGCTGATCACTACCCTCTAGATTTATAAGATAAGTAATAACTTTCATCCGATTTTCCTTTGCTTATCCTGCAATAGTCGCTTGGATTTGACTAGGCAAAACATCTTTAAATTTATGAATGAGTTCATGACGTATATGCTGCTCATCATTGTGTTGCAGTTGGTCCAAACTTTGAATACAACCAAATTTCACATCTGGATTAGATAAAGCCTGAGTAAATAACTCTAAATCACGATGATCTTTTAAATAAGCGATTTCAACATCATCGTTGAGAATTGCTTGGTCATTTTTAATCGCTAGATGATTAGATAAACCTACAGGTAATATCTGATCGATATTCCTAAATTTAAAGCTAATTTGCTTCTGCAATTGTTGCATATTTTTCTCAAAATAATTGCAGAGAAGTATCCGATTCAAGATATGCGGACGATGGTGAATCTCAAAATATTTAGACATGCCAACACAATCTGCACTTAACATTTGCGCCATTGTATATGAGGGTTGTGCCAGTTTTCCAAATTTATTTTGCACAAACTTTCTAACAATATATTTGATTTTTTTTACTAGATTACTTTCCCAATGCCCATACATCACCATTTGACTATCGATTAAAAAGTCTTGTGGATCAGAGGGTTGGTTAAAGAAGAAATCATCATTTAAATAAATAAAATAATCTGAAATACTTGGGATATTCCAAAGCATCGTTTCAATACTTAAAGAATTAAACGTCGGCAATGCAAATTCGTATCCTCTAAACAACTCTGTGTGGTCGACCACTCTAATTTTGCCTTTCTCACAGAGATTCTGCTGCTCAAACTGATCCAGCCATTGTGGTGTTTGTTGATCAGTGACTACATAAATTTTCCCACAATACGGTACAAATTTGAGTATGGAGGCAATACAGAAATAAATTTCATCATTACTCGCAAAACGCGTTGCATCTAAAGCATTTGACGGTGCAGTTCGATTTATAAATTGTTGACGCTTGTTTTTTAACTTAGGATCATTTCCATCCACCCAAGCAATTACGATATCAATAGGTTCTATTGTATCTTTCATAAATCAAACTCTTGTAATGATGTCGTCTTGCTTACTGCCAAGACTCTTTGATCCAATCAGAAGGCAATACATAGCGATACCACTTACCACCACCACCAGAAACTGCATCAGGTGGGTTAATCTCACCGTGGAAAATAATAATTTTTGCGCCTTTAGGTTTAATCGGCGGTTGAAAATACGCAAATGGTACTTTTCTTAAACAGTGGTATTTGTAACTCTTACACCAATCTTTATCCCAATAACTCAGCTTCCCCTCTTTGTGTACAAACCAAGAGAGATATTCTTGCTCATTGCGGAATTTTTCACGGATTTCATCAAAATTTTCACGGAAATACGGTAAAATCCCAGAAAACTCGCCGAGTTTAAAGCGATACACTGAGCTATTACCCGTGACACGCCACGGGCGTTTCCAATCGTGGATAATTAAAAACTCACCTGGTGCCTGAAAGAAACCATCGATGTTGTCGACAATCACCACGTCTAAATCGAGAAAAAGCGCATTGCCTTTTAAACCATACAGATCAGGTTCAAAGGTAGATAATTTATTCCAGCCTCGCTCGGGTGCACCTTCAGGTAAATCTAGGGATGGAATCGGAAAACATTGAACATTTGGGTCAATACCTTCAGTACGATCCGTCAAACATACCATTTTAAATGGCAATGTAAGATGGCGCTTCACCATGTTATACAAACGATTGACGTATTCAGCACCGTATTTGGTTCCCCACTTCATACACAAAATAATATTTTCTTCGTGTGTTTCTGAATTTTGTTGAATATCGACCATTTGATAACCTTGAATGCCTGAAATCGTATTTTTGCTTGGCGCATCCAAATCGCAAGCTTTAAATAATATGCACCGAATACCAACTATCTTAGCATAGGCATGATTAAATTGATTATTATAAATTCGTCAAACAACAAGCATTAGCGTGGGTTTATTTTTAAAACTAATTCACACCAAATAAATCTCGCGTATAGATTTTTTCCATCACATCCCCAAACATTGGCACCATTCTGTTCACAATGATCAAATCCGATTGGTTTTTAAACTTTTGCAAACTAAACTCAATCGGATGACCTAAATATTCCTTCACATCCAGCGTCGGTTCATAAATCACGATTTTGATTCCATGATCAGCTAGACCTTGAAGTACATCATGCACCGCAGACTCTCTAAAATTATCTGAATCAGCTTTCATGGTTAATCGATAAATCCCAACACATGCAACATTTCGGCTTAAAATATCTTCAATAATCGCTTGTTTGCGTGTTTGGTTGGATCGAATAATTGCAGAAATCAGTTCTTGTGGTGTTTCGTGATAATTGGCGAGCAACTGTTTGGTGTCTTTCGGTAAGCAATAACCACCATACCCAAAAGACGGATTATTGTAGTGATCGCCAATTCGCTGATCCAACCCGACACCTTTAATAATATCTAGCGCGCTTAATTTATTTTTTATGCAATAGGTGTCCAACTCATTAAAGAAAGCAACGCGCATCGCCAAATATGTGTTAGAAAATAATTTAATTGCTTCAGCTTCTGTGGACTCCACACATAGCAATACCGCATCTTTTTTAATTGTTGCTTTAAGATACAGCTTAGCAATTTTCTCTGCACGTCTTGATTTCTCACCAACAATAATACGAGCAGGGTATAGATTATCTTGCAAAGCTTGCCCTTCCCGTAAAAACTCAGGAGAGAAAATCAGATTTTTTAATTTGAGTCTTTTCGAGATTTCTTGGGTATAACCGACAGGAACTGTTGATTTGATTAACATCAACGCTTTGGGATTGACAGCCTGCACATCATTAATCACGGCTTCGATACTTGAAGTATCGAAATAATTCGTTTCAGGATTATAGTTGGTGGGTGTTGCGATGATAATCAGCTTAGCATCTTGATAAGCCAAAGTCTTATCGCAAGTCGCCTCAACGTGAGATTCGGATAAATAATTTTGAATACAGGTATCACTGATCGGAGATACTTTCTGATTGATTTGCTTCACTCGAGCCTTATCAATATCTAAGATCATCACATCGTGTTGTTTGGAAAATAATAAGGCATTCGATAAGCCCACATACCCAGCACCAACCACCGTAATTTTCATTGTTACTCTATTTTTTAATTTTGCTTATAGATCAAGCTAATTGAGTTAAATGAAAGATTGATGATCGTTTGGTTGCAATCTATTGACAGTTTTAGCATAAAAAAAGCGAAGCCTAAGCTTCGCTTTAATCATGGATTAAGCTTATTTGATATAAGTTAACCAATCTGCATACTTGTCATTACGACCTTGTACGGCATCAAAGAAAGTCTTTTGAATTTCAGTGGTGATCGGACCACGTGAACCACAACCGATTTGACGGTCATCATATTCACGAATTGGTGTGACTTCAGCAGCAGTACCCGTAAAGAAAGCTTCATCTGCGATATAGAATTCATCACGCGTGATACGGCGTTCAACGATTTCATAACCCAAGTCTTTCGCAATGGTCATCACGGTTTGACGAGTAATCCCTTCTAATGCGCCACCAGCCAAATCTGGTGTATGTAAGACACCATCTTTGATCAAGAATACGTTCTCACCCGCGCCTTGGCATACAAAGCCCTGAGGATCAAGCAACATTGCTTCGTCATAACCTGCACGTGCCACTTCTTGATGTGCCAAGATGGAAACAGTGTAGTTACCACATGCTTTTGCTTTACACATGGTCACGTTTGGATGATGGTGCGTAAATGAAGAGGTTTTTACACGAATACCGTGCGCCATTGCTTCTTCACCAAGATATGCACCCCAACCCCATGCCGCAACCGCAGCATGAATTGTATTTTCAGTTGCAGCAATACCCAACTTCTCAGAACCAATCCAAATAAGCGGACGCAAATAGCAAGATGCCAATTTATTTTCGCGCACAACATCAATTTGTGCTTGTTCTAATGTCGCTTGATCAAATGGCACATTCATTTGATAAATTTTTGCTGAATTTAATAAACGCTTAGTGTGATCTTGCAAACGGAAGATGGCTGTTCCATTTGGTGTTTCATAAGCACGAACACCTTCAAAGACACCCATACTATAATGCAGTGTATGTGTTAAGACGTGAATTTTTGCATCACGCCAATCAACTAATTTTCCATCTTGCCAAATAAAACCATCACGATCAGCCAAACTCATCGCACATACTCCATTTTTTTCTACACAATTATTCACTTTCCAATGCTATTGCAGTTGGATCAACTAATCTTTGCCATAACTTGCAAACGATCTCACGGGTATCGTGCCAATCCGCAGCATTGACTTGCATAGATTGATTTGCAAGCGCTAGACGGTGACTCTCAGCTCGTTCACGGAGATAAGCGTGGATTAATGCTGTGGCATCTTCACTGGATAAGCAGCCTGCTTTAGCAGCATCTTCTAGAATTCTTACATTATCGGAATAATGGGCGAGATCTGGATTCGTCCCACTCCATGCAAGTACCGCATACTGTGCCATAAATTCAATGTCAACGATACCACCTGAGTCCTGTTTTAAATGAAAAATCCCATGTTTTTTTTGCTCAGAAGATGAACCTAAATGATCTTTCATTTTTTGACGCATTTTGATCACTTCTTCACGTACCATATTTTCATCACGGACTTGGGTCAGGATCTGACAACGTACCTTCTCGAACTGCTGACACAAAGCCTTCTCACCAGCGATAGAGCGCGCACGAACCAATGCTTGGTGCTCCCACAACCATGCGCTTTTCTGCTGATATTGCTCAAAAGCCTTGAGGCTTGTCACCAACATTCCTGCTTCACCTGAAGGTCGCAAACGCGTATCAATTTCGTAGACACGACCATCCAAAGTTTGTGTGGTCATCAAAGACATGAACTTCTGTGCAACACGAATTGCAAACTCAGCGCCACTAATTGACTTACGCCCATCCGTTTCACTTTGCTCTTCAAAGGTATGAATAAACACTAAATCAAGATCAGAACCATAACCAAGTTCAATGCCACCCAATTTCCCATAACCGATCACAGCAAAGCCTTTGGCATCTAAACTACAACGTTCACCTGTATTGCTGAGTGGATAACCATGACGCTGTGCGACTGCTTCATAAGCTAAATTCAATGTGGCCTGTACACTAACTTCTGCAATATCAGTTAAGGCATCAGATACTTTCATTAGCGGACTTTCTGCCAATACATCACTGGCAGCAACCGTTAAGACATTACTCTTTTTAAAGAGTCGTAACACTCGCATCTGATCTTCAACTTGATCAATTTCAATGCGCAATAACTGTTGGCGTAACGAATCTTCTAAATCTTGGCGTTGTGGCAAGCCAAAATCCATCGATAAGAACTCATCTAATAACACCGGATATTGCGCCAGTTCCTCGCAAATCCACGGACTCACGGTTGCCATTTTTACGAGTCGCTGCAAAGCTCCACGACTTTCCATCAACATCACTAAATACACAGTGCGGCGTAACACCGACTCCACCAATGGCATTAAACGCAATAATGCCACTTGTGGCCGATCTGACTGTAAAATTGCTTCTATCAAATGTGGCCAGAACTTCTTTAATCGTTCTAGCGCACTGGCTGGAATCTTGCGTAATGCTTGCCCATGCCAAAAATTCTGAATCAAATTTTGCGCATCAGGATCTAGCACTGCATTCAATTGCTGTTCCAATTGGATAAAATCATCAATCGGCGCAGAGAATTCTTTTTCCTGAATCAACTGTTTAAACTGAACTTTAACTTTGTCTCGTTTCTGATTGAGCTCAGCTAAAAAAGCAGACCAATCAGCAAAGCCCAACGTATCCAGCATCCGCTGTCTCAGATCTGGCTCTGTTGGTAAGGACTGTGTTTGTTGATCGTTCAGTGCCTGAATGGCATGCTCAACCCGTCTTAAAAATAAATAAGCATCTTCTAAATCAATAACCGCTTGCGCATCCAGCAACTCAGCTTGTCCAAGATGCTGTAAGTTCACCAAACATTGACGATCTTGTAACTCACGTCTCGAACCGCCATAAATCAACTGAAAAACTTGAACAATAAACTCGATTTCGCGAATCCCACCTGCACCCAACTTGATATCATCTTCAATATTGCGGCGCATGACTTCACGTTCGATCATGGCTTTCATTTCACGCATTGCAGCAAATGCTGAATAGTCCACATAGCGGCGAAATACAAATGGACGTGACATTTCCATCAGATCATCGCCAGCTTGTCCCCCTGTGATGACCCGTGCCTTAATCCATGCATAACGTTCCCACTCTCGTCCGTGCTGGCTTAAATATTTTTCTAAACCACTGTGACTAATGGCTAATGCCGAGCCATCCCCCCACGGACGCAAGCGCATATCGACACGAAAAACAAAGCCATCAGCAGTAATATGATCCAGCAAATAAATCAGTTTCTGTCCCCACAGAATACAGAATTGCTGCACATCGATACTTTTTCGGCCATTACTTTCACCTTGTTCGTCAAAAGCAAAAATCAAATCAATGTCACTGGATAAATTCAGCTCTTGTGCGCCTAATTTCCCCATACCGATCACAATCAAATCTTGAAACTGACCTGAGTATCCAATCGGTTCGCCATGTTTGGCAATCAAAGGAGGCAATGCAAATGCCTTTGCCGCACAAATACTAGCATCAGCAAAGTCTGATAACTCTCGAGTTAATGTCACAACATCTGTAAGTTGATTGGCATCCTGCCAAATCCAGCGGAACATCAATCTAGCACGTAAGATACGTAAGGCTTTCATCCAAGCCTGTTCATCGCTTATATCTGCAACAGCATGTTGAACCTTGTCAAAAATATTTTCAGTCGAAAGTGAGCAAAGAAATTGATCTTCTGCATAATCTTGTTCTAATTGTAATGTGTATAAATTTAAAACTTGTTCTGCATATTGACTTGCGACTAAGGTTTTTTCTAGCTGTTCCACATTCATATAAAAAAAGCTCAACTGATGCCATCGTAATAAGATCTATAACACCATTGTAGTTATATCAGTTACTGACCAAGGATTAAAATCTGTTTAGACTAATTTTTCCTGACTTTTATTTTGCTCAACGCACAAATCTACATGTTCACGCGCAACAGGCAATACCACCTTAAACAAAGTCCCTTCTCCTTCTTTTGAACTGGCACTGATCTTCCCGTGATTCATTTCAACAAAACGCTTACACAACGCCAACCCCAGCCCCGCACCTTTCTCACCTGCAGTGCCTTTTAAACTGATGGTTATACGTGGTTGAAACAAATCTTTGAGCTGATCAGGGGTCATACCTAAACCCGTATCTTTAATATAGATCTCAACAACGTCACCACGTGCCTTTGCTTTAATATAAACTTTGCCTGAACCATCCACATCGGTGAACTTCAGCGCATTTGAAACAAGATTTTGGATGACAGAAGTAATCATATTCATATCAGCATAAACTTTGAGGTTTTCATCGACCTCATTCACCAATTCAATATGCTTTTTCAAAGCCAAAGTTTTTAAAATATCAGTCACAATATTGGTTATTTGACGCAACTTAAAATTAATTGGGTGATAAACAAAACGCCCACCTTCAGCCATCGCCCAATTGAGTAGACTTTCTAATAAGTTATATGTTGATTGCGAGGTATCATGCAGATAATCAGCAATATTTTGAATACTCGACTCATCTAAGGTTTCACGTTCTTTCGCCAGAATCTCTGAAAACCCCAACAATCCATGAAATGGTGCTCTTAAATCATGCGAGATAATCGAGAAAAACTTAGTTTTACTAACATTGAGCGCAGCTTCTTGCTCATAAAGTTCCTTTAATTCATCATGATTAAATTTCAACTCAAGCTGCTGCATAAAGTTACGACAATGTGCTTGCAATAACTCTGTTTGTAGTTTTGAGAAGGCCTGCGCCTCTTCATCAAATAGGATCACATACCCCAAGGATGTCTGATCTGGATGTCTTAAATGCAACGCAACAGCACGTTGGACTTTCTTCTTGAAAACATTAAGAAAAGCCATCAAACTTGGGTAGCGAGGATGATCACAATCAATCAGATCATTATTGACAAATAAGGTATTTAAACTTTTTGCAATTTTTGTAGAATCAATTGCTTGTAGTTTTTCTGGGCAACGATGCCATAAATAGGGTTCTTGGTGGAATGCGAGCAATGCGGTACTTGCCTGCATCAATTTACGATTAAATTGCAGGAATTGTTCAATCAAGTTTTGCTCTGAGTTAAGACCCAAAGAAAGTGAAATTTTACAAGCGCTTAGCTTATCGGCTTGCTGTAATTCTAATAATTGAATAGCCATGCCCGCCTCTCGAATATTATCATTATTTGGTTATTTACGTTTTATTAAAAAAAATGTGAAAACCATCACTTAGTATTAACAAACTTTAACATAAAAGGCAATTGCTGCTTCCGACAATTTCGCAACAAAACGTGAAATTTCAACAATAATTTATTTCATTATTATAAAAATAGTAATTTTTGAACAATTTTTATAAAAAAACGATAAATTGCTCTAAAATTCAGCAACTGTTAAATCTGCATGATTGACAAGTGATTTAAACAAGGTATTATACGCAACACAAAGCATCGCACTCTTCCCGAGGTGGTGAAATTGGTAGACGCGGCGGACTCAAAATCCGCTGTCAGAGATGACGTGTCGGTTCGAGTCCGACCCTCGGGACCAAAATTTCAAAACCCCAAACTAGCACTAAAAGTTTGGGGTTTTTTCATATGTGGTAAAGAAAAATATGCAACTCTCCGACTTCTCTTTTGATCTCCCAGATGAACTTATCGCTCGCTACCCATTAGAAAGCCGCAGCGCATCACGCCTACTCCATATCGATACTCAAGGTCAGTATTACGACCATGCTTTCACCGATATTCTCGATCTACTTGAAGACGGTGATTTGCTGGTACTGAATGACACCAAAGTCATGAAAGCACGCTTAAAAGGTAAACGTGCGACAGGTGGTGCAATCGAAGTTCTGGTTGAGCGCATGTTGGATACTCACACGGCCCATTGCCATATCAAATCAAGCAACTCACCCAAAGCAGGTGCCGAACTGTATATCGGTGAAGATGCTGTTCCTGTCACCGTACAAGGTCGCCACGAAAACCTGTTTGTGGTGAAATTTTCACAACCGATTCTATCGGTACTGGATCAATACGGTCAGCTGCCGATTCCACCTTATTTCAATCGTGAAGCCGAAGAGATTGATACCGAACGTTATCAAACTGTGTTCCACGATCCTGAAAAAATTGCCAGCGTTGCAGCCCCAACAGCCAGTCTGCATTTCGACCAAAGCTTATTAGAAAAACTAGCCACTAAAGGCGTACAAAAAACATTTGTGACCTTGCACGTCGGTGCAGGGACATTTATGCCTGTACGTACTACAGACATTACCAATCACATTATGCACAGTGAATGGTGTGACGTACCACAAGCGACGATTGACCTGATTTTGGAAACCAAAGCACGTGGTAATAAAGTTATTGCAGTAGGCACTACGGCGACCCGTGCGCTGGAAAGTGCAGCACAAGCAAATGATGGCAAAATCGCAGCATGGACAGGCGACACTCAGATTTTCATTTATCCAGGTTATCAGTTCTGTATCGTGGATCGTTTGATTACCAACTTCCATTTACCTGAATCAACCTTATTGATGCTGGTTTCAGCGTTGTCGAATCGAGATAACATATTGGCTGCGTATAAACATGCCGTGGAGCAACGCTATCGCTTCTTTAGTTATGGCGATGCTATGTTGATTGATAAACTTGCTTAAATATATTTCCATAGGCTAAATCATGGTTTAGCCTATTTTTTAATATGATGATTTAAAAAAATTATGCCATTTATATCTAAAAAAATTCAAAAAGCTTTTCAAAATCAATTTATGCATAATCAGGTGACCTTAGAAAATATTGAGGCCATTCGCCACTTCCTTGAGGAACACCCTTCACCCGACACACTTATTAATCACTTAAAACACTGGCAAGGCGAGCAAAACCTGTATATCAAGAATTACCTGTACTGGACAATGTCCACGCTGAGCCTGATTTTTTTATTGGCAGGCCTTTTGTTCTCTGCCTACTATCTATTTGTTTGTGTTGTTCTGTTTAGTATTGGTGCGCGTTATCGTATTCCGACAACTGAATTAGACAGCCTAAAAGAACAATTAAGAATCTATGTTCTGGAGCAGACCTATCAGATTAAGTTTCATGCTGATAGCACCCCCTTAAATCCTGCTTTACTGGATCATCCCTTATTTAAATTAGGTGATAAAGACAATATTGTTAAAATATTGCTAGATGGGCAATTAGTGATTAAACAAAAAACATATGATTATTCTGTTTTTAACTATCACTACACCTATCAAACAAGAATAACCGATGATCAAGGCAAAGAATTCTATGAAACGACCCATTGTGATCTGTGGGGCGTACTGATGGAGAATTTTCCATTCAAAGGCATCAGCATCTCAGCTCACTATAAACATCAATGTCATCTAGGTATAGAGTGGAAATCTAGTGATATTCTCTTTAATAAGAAGTATCAGCAAACTGGCGTAAATAAATACGAGTTTGTTAAATTTTTAACTCCAGAAAGGCTATTGTCACTGGAAAAAATGATGCAAACTTTTCATGGGGATTTTTATGTACCTCCACAAACTAGTGTGATGTACTGGTTATTCAATGAATCCCCTTTAATCGAGAGTAATTATTTATTTCAGGCAATCACGGTAAATAAACTTGCTGAAAAGCTAGAACAACTTCAAATGCCAAAACTTCAACGTTTACAAGAAGCTCTTACCAGTCTACTCAAGACTCTCTAATTGCATCTATAACGATTAAAATAGCCCACAAGGTACTTCTTAGTTTCTGAAATTTAAAGCATAATCCACTCATCATCGACCTATTATAATGAACTGATCCTTTCCATGCCGATCGATACTGTACAACAAGCGCTTCATATAAGACGTAAAAAAAATGCTCAGGTTTTCCGTAATATCGCTCGGCTTTGGGATATTGGAAACAAATCAACCAATGATCAAGAGTTACTCGACAAGTTACATCCGTGGGGTGAAGCACATGATCTACATTTTTTTAATGTACTCCCCTTGCTCCTCACCATCGTTAGTGTCTGTTGCTTAGTGTTTGGCTACTTTATTCATCCGCATATTCAGTTCATTTGGAGCTTTTTAGCTGCATTTTTGATAGGATTTTTAGCCTATCTACTCTACGAGCCGAAACAACCTTTAATTCAGGTGACCGAGTTTCTCGAACAACGCATGATGACGCTACGTTATCAGTTAAATTTCCAGCAACTCCCAACCTATCTCCCAATCCAAGCACAACCCAGCTTAGTCATCAGCCGACTACGACAACTCTTTCCATTGTTTTATCGTGGTACTGAATCCAATCAAATTACCCAATATGCATCTACGACGTGGCATGATGGAACAACTGAGCATCAAGTTCTCATCTTTCAATATCACTATGTCAGTGAAATGCCGATCCTCCAAGATAAAACGAGTGATAAAAAAATCGTCAAGGAAATTCACAAAGATTTGTGGGGAGCTTTCATATTTCAAATACCCAACCTAGGTATCGCTGTCAGCAATCAACGCTCTCGTTTTTTTGAACCTTATGGTAGTGTTTGGGAAAGTAGTGATATTTCAGTAAATCGCAATCTAAAAATTTTTGGCTGTAGTCAACATGAACTGGCTAAAAGCATTAGTCCAAGTATGACCCTAAAATTACATGATTTTTTTCAACACTTTAAAGGTGATTTAATTTATCATCATCAAGAGCAAATACTTTGCTATGTTGGGGAACAAAACCTATTACAAACAACCAGTAAGCGCGATCAAATCAATGATATTCCTGCATTACGTGGACATTTACGCACCATGACCATGCCTCAATATCAAAGGTTCCAAGAATTGATGCTTAACTTAATTCGATAAAATTTCCCTCAGCGACGCATACATAGCATAAGTCGAAAGGGACAAAATAAAGGGGTATGGCGATGACAGGCTTAATTATTTTCTTAGGCATTTTCGTTGTCTTAATTGTTTGGGGAATTCATATCCGCAATACGATTGTGCGATATTTCAATGCAACCAAACGTGCGTGGGCAGAAGTTGCCAACTTCGAACGCCAGAAAGTCAAAACCTTAGAGGCTTTAGAAGATACGCTCAGTAAATACACTGTGTTTGAAAAATCAACTCTAGAGCAAGTGACGGCTTTACGTCAGCAAATCATGAATTTGAATGTGAATGACACCGATATTGCTAAATTGCAGCAGATTGAAAAATTAAATACCGATTTGATGCGTAGTCTAAATGTCGTTGTAGAAAACTATCCAGAACTAAAAGCTGACACGCTGTACAGCAAAATGATGGATGATATTCAAGAACAAAATGAAAATGTTGGTGCAGCAATCACCATATTTAACCGTAATGTCGAGTTATTTAATAATCACATTCAGATTTTTCCAAACAACTTAGTGAATACCATGACCTTAGCAAAGAAAGCGATTCGTCCTTTCCGCGATCAAGTAATTGACCGTAATTTTGACTACAAACCAAATTTTTAACGCAAGCTACATTTAGTAGTAGAACTACACGCCATAATCAAGGAAAATACCCGCTTTTGATCAGCGAACTGTTTTTTCGCCTTGATGGATAGTGTCATGAAATTTGAGAAATTAGGTCAGTCGGGACGCGCCCGTCGTGGTCGACTTACCTTAGAACATGGTGTTGTTGAAACACCTGTATTTATGCCTGTCGGTACCTATGGTACGGTAAAAGGCATGTTGCCTCGTGATATTGAAGAAATTCAGGCACAGATTATTTTAGGTAACACCTTCCATTTATATTTACGTCCAGGCTTAGAAGTCATCAAAGAGCACGGTGGCCTGCATGAGTTTATCCAATGGGATAAGCCGATTTTGACTGACTCTGGTGGCTTCCAAGTGTTCAGCTTGGGTGCAATGCGTAAGATCAAAGAAGAAGGTGTGACTTTCCGCTCACCGATCGACGGTTCAAAAGTATTTTTATCTCCAGAAATTTCGATGGAGATTCAACATGTGCTTAATTCAGACATCGTGATGATCTTTGATGAGTGCACACCTTACCCTGCTACTCATGAAGAAGCACAAAAATCATTGCAACTTTCATTGCGCTGGGCAAAACGTTGTAAAACGCACCATCACGATGAGCTCAAGAATAAAAATGCATTATTCGGCATTATTCAAGGTGGGATGTACGAAGACCTGCGTGATGAATCACTCAAAGGTTTACTAGAAGTCGGTTTCGATGGTTATGCCATTGGTGGTTTATCGGTAGGTGAACCTAAAGAAGAAATGATCAAAGTATTGGATTATCTTCCAAATAAAATGCCCGAAGACAAACCACGTTATCTAATGGGTGTAGGAAAACCAGAAGATATCGTTGAAGCTGTACGTCGTGGTGTCGACATGTTTGACTGTGTCATGCCAACACGAAACGCACGTAATGGTCACTATTTTGTCACCGATGGGCTGGTAAGAATTCGTAACAGTAAATATCGTCATGATAAAGGGCCTTTAGACCCACATTGTGATTGTTACACTTGTAAAAACTTTACTCGTGCCTATTTATATCATTTAGAGAAGTGCGGTGAAATGCTGGCATCTATGTTGGGCACAATCCATAACTTACGCTACTACCAGCGCTTAACCCAAGGCATGCGTGATGCCTTGGATAATGGCACTTTTGATGCCTATGTTGAAGATTTTTATGCACGTCGTGGTTTAGATGTGCCACCTTGTCCAAATTAATCTATCAAGATTTGCACGTAACGCCAAGACAAGGTACATTGCAAAACGAATTGGAACTTAATGTCAATTTTTTGACCTTTTAAACTTTAGGAAATTAAAATGAGCTTTTTCATTTCTACTGCCCATGCTGCTGATGCAGCAGCCCAAGGCCCAAGCTTGATGGCAAACTTATTGATGATCGCTGTATTTGTTGCGATCTTCTATTTCTTGATCTGGCGTCCACAAGCAAAACGTGCCAAAGAGCATCGTAGCTTGGTTGAAAGCTTAGGTGTTGGTAGTGAAATCGTATTTGCGGGTGGCTTAATGGGCAAAATTATTCGTTTAGATGGCGACTTTGCAACAGTTGAACTCAGCCGCGGTGTAGAAGTAAAAATCCAACGTGCAAGTGTTATTTCAGTCTTACCTGAAGGCACACTCAATAACCTTTAATCATTAAGATAGTCGTGCCTAAGCACGACTTTTTCATTTAAGAAGAAAGCGAATGCGTTACCCTGCATGGAAATATTTACTGATCCTCGTTGTCTTTGTGATCAGTACGTTATATGCACTTCCAAGCCTGTATCCTGATGAACCTGCTGTCCAGATTTCGGGCGCCAAAGCAGGTACTCAAATTGATCAGAGCGTAGTGCAAAGAGCTGAGCAGATTTTAAAAACGGCCAATATTAGCAGTCATGATGGTAGTTTCTCCAATAATGCAGCTTTACTCCGTTTAAGCTCATCTGAAGAACAGCTCAAAGCAAAAGCCATCCTCAGTCGTGATCTAGGCGATGACTATGTGATTGCACTCAACCTTGCACCAACCACTCCTATTTGGTTGCAAAAGATTGGGGCGAAACCGATGAAACTCGGTTTGGACTTACGTGGCGGTGTACACTTCTTGCTCGAAGTTGATATGGATAAGGCAATTAGTCAGCGCATGGAAACATCCGCAACTGATTTACGCCGTCAGTTCCGTGACAACAAAATTAAGTTCAATAACCTCGCTTTAAACAATAATACAATTACCATCCAATTTGCCAGCAATGCAGATCGTGATGCAGCGGCTGATTTCTTACGTCGTAATGGTAATGAGTTTAATCAGCAATCCATTGCCACAGCGACTGGTGCAACATTAAGATTGAATTATACTGATGCTCGTCGTCAGGAAATCCAATCCTACGCTGTCAACCAAAACTTAACGACTCTTCGTAATCGTATCAATGAATTAGGGGTTGCTGAAGCCTTGGTTCAAACTCAAGGTAGCAACCGTATTGTGGTTGAGTTACCGGGTATCCAAGATACAGCTGAAGCAAAACGTGTCCTCGGTCGTACAGCCAACCTAGAGTTCCGTTTGGTTGCAGATAGTAACGATCAATATATCGATCCTTATACACGTAAATACAATGGACAACCTGTGCCACCAGGAACAGAAGTTTTTGCTTTTGAATCTCTAGACAGTGGCCGTGACTTATTGCTTAACCGCAATCGTATTTTAACGGGTGAACGTGTACAAAATGCGAGCTCTGGTTTTAGCCAAGATACAGGTGGTGCTGAGGTAAATATTACCTTGGACAGTGCGGGTGGCAAGCTCATGGCAGATGGCACACGTAACGCAGTTGGAAAACGTATGGCGGTCTTGTTTATCGAAAATAAACAACGTATTAGCTACGTCACTGATCCTGAAACAGGGGCACAAACCGAAGTTCGTACACCTTATACTGAATCAGTTGTCATCAATGCAGCAACGATTCAAGCGGTGTTGGGTTCACAGTTCCGTATTACAGGTCTAGATTCACCTCAAGAAGCTGCTGAACTTGCACTGATGTTGCGTGCGGGAGCGCTTGCTGCGCCAATGTATTTCGTTGAAGAACGTGTGGTTGGTCCTAGCTTAGGTAAAGAAAATATCGAGAAAGGGGTTCAGTCAACCATTATTGGCTTTATCTTAGTTGCAATTTGGATGGTGGTGTTCTTCCGTCTATTTGGTTTGATTGCAAACTTTGCCCTGATTTTTAACCTTGCGATGATTTTAACGGTCATGTCATGGTTAGGTGCTTCCCTTACCTTGCCAGGTATTGCGGGTATTGTCATTACCATTGGTATGGCAGTCGATGCGAACGTATTGATCTGTGAACGTATTCGAGAGGAAATGCGATGGGGTGCATCACCGAAACAAGCCATTGTTGCAGGTTATGATCGCGCTTATAACACCATCGTTGATTCCAACTTAACCACATTCCTTGTTGCATTTATTTTATTTGCAATAGGTACAGGTCCGATCAAAGGCTTTGCTGTCACGTTGATGATCGGTATTGTTTGTTCGATGTTTACTGCAATTACAGTGACGCGTGCAATCGTACAACTCATTTATGGCAAACGCCGTAATTTGACCAAGTTGAGTATTTAAGGAGATTGATATGTCAGATCTGACTCAACGTGACTCAAAACAATACGGTCGTCCAGATGATTTAAAAATCATCCCATTTATGAAGATCGCTAAACCTGCTGCGATTATTTCGATCTTACTGACCATTGCGAGTATTTTCTTTATTGCAACCAAAGGACTGAATCTTGGCTTAGATTTTACCGGCGGTGTTTCTGCTGAATTGAACTATCAAAATCCAGTTCAACCTTCACAGGTGACCCAAGCGCTCAATCAAGCTGGTTTTAAAGATGCTGTAGTTCAGACCTTAGGAAGTAATACTGATCTGATTGTACGTATGCCTGTACAGGATGATCTCGTGGTCGATGATCTCAGCCAAAGCATCACTCAAGCAGTGCAGTTGCCGAATAATACGGTGAATGTACATAAAGTAGATGCAGTCGGTGGTGCGGTTGGAAATGAACTTTATGTTCGTTCAGCTGGTGCGGTTGCTCTTGCACTCATTTTAATGCTGATTTATGTCACTATTCGTTTCGAGTTTAAACTTGCAATGGGTGCAGTAATGTCACTGTTCCATGACATTGTCATCATTATCGGTGCGTTTGCTTTATTCCAATGGCCATTTGATCTAACCGTTTTAGCAGCCCTGCTAGCGATTATCGGTTTCTCGTTGAACGATAACATCGTCGTTTCAGACCGTATTCGTGAGAACTTCCGTAAGATCCGTGATACGAGCTCTCGGGAAATTATTGATATTGCCTTGACTGAAACGCTTCGTCGTACCATTCATACGTCTGCAACTTTATTATTGGTTGTCGTTGCGATGTTTATCTTGGGTGGTGATGGCTTACATTGGTTCTCTGCAGCAATGATTGTTGGGGTCTTTGTTGGTACCTATTCATCGATTTATATTGGTACAGCCTATGCCTTATGGCGTGGTCTCAGCCGTCAAGACTTTATCGTGCAAGTCAAACCTGAATTTGAAGATGATCAGATTCCTTAAATCTCGGCTTCTCTAGATTCAAACCAAATGCCAGTATAAACCACTGGCATTTTTTTATTCACATCAGTGTTGAATGATTTGAAGCTGTGGAAACTGGAACCCACGGCATGACTGCTCACTTCGCCATGCCACAGTTATCACAATACGATTTAAGATAAAATTTTGATAGGCAAATGTTCCGATCAGAGGATGCGTACACACTCCCCCAGTCTGTTCAGGATGAACCTGTGTATTTAAACTATTTAAATCTAAACGAATCCCCAAGCCCGAAGCTTTTAATATTGCTTCCTTCGTGGTCCACACCTTAAACCAATATTCTTTGTTCTGCTCTTGTTGCCAGATTTGATATTCATCAGGATGAAAAGCATGTTGTGCGAAAGCATCAAATCGAACTTTTCGATCTAACTCCTCGACATCAACACCTATATCTTGCACACGTTTACTCATAGCCAAAGCATAATAGTGCTGGCTATGTGAGTGATTGAAATGTAAAGCGTGAGAGCTTAAAAAAGGCTTACCATATTCATGTTTAGCAAAGCTGAGCGCTTCAATACCACTCTGCAAGTGCTCAGCCAACAGCTGGTCACGGTAAGTTCTTATTTGCTGTTGTTTATAAAAATTAAAGCTGCTTAAATCAGCAAAATCTGTTTTATTTTTTTTCAGCAGTTGCGCCAATGCCTGTAGATGTATTTCGATTTTACGTATGGTCATTGGTCCCTCCTTATAAAAAAGCCCAAAGCGAACTTTGGGCTAATCTAGATCTATTTATATTAACGCTTAAATTTCTTTTCAGCCTTTTTGAATTTCTGAACATAACGGCGTTTACGTGCCGCAACGCGCTCATCCACCTGAGATTTACGACCTTCAAATGGATTTTCAGACGTTTTAAAATCAATCTTAACGGGTGTTCCTTCAAGCTTATAGACTTTACGGAATACATTTTCGAGATAGCGGCGATAGTCTGCTGGTGTCTTATCGACCTTATTACCATGAATAACGATCGTCGGCGGGTTTTGCCCCCCCATATGCGCATAACGCATTTTAATACGTCGACCACTAATCATTGGCGGCTGATGTGCTTCTGTTGCATCATTTAAAATTTGAGTGAGTTTTGCTGGTGAAACTTTCAAATTCGATGATTCATAAGCGCGGTGGATGGATGGATATAACTCACCCACCCCAGTGCCATGTAATGCCGAAATTAAATGAATTTTCGCCCATGGAATAAAATCAAAGCGACGCTCAACATCTAGTTTACATTGCTTACGATCATACTCGGTCATGTTGTCCCACTTGTTGATCGCAATCACCATCGCACGACCTGCTTCAAGTGCATAACCGATCAAATGTAGATCTTGCTCAACAATACCTTCACGAGCATCTACAACGATTACGACCACATTGGCATCTTTCATCGCTTGTAGTGTTTTAACAATTGAGAATTTCTCAATCATTTCATCCACTTTACCTTTACGACGTACGCCTGCCGTATCAATCAAAGTATATTGGCGGCCATCACGTTCAAATGGGATATAAATCGAGTCTCGGGTTGTCCCTGGTTGGTCGAAAGCCACCACACGTTCTTCACCCAATAAACGGTTAACGAGTGTTGACTTACCCACATTTGGACGACCAATAATCGCTAAACGCAAACCCGTATTTTTATTATGCTCTTCAGGATTTTCATCTTCAGGTACTTCTGCAAGTACATCTTCTAACATTTGCTGTACGCCACGACCATGACTTGCAGCTACTTGCAATGGCTCACCCATACCGAGCTTATAAAACTCGACTAAAGCAGCTTCAGCATGGACGCCATCCACTTTGTTAGCAACTAAATAAACCTTCTTACCTAAGGTGCGTAGTTCTCGTGCAATTTGTTCATCTGATGCCAATAGACCAGCACGCGCATCTACCACAAAAACGATGATATCCGCTTCATGTATCGCGGTTTTTGACTGCTCCGCCATGTAAGAGTCAATACCACCTTCATTTTCACCGATACCACCGGTATCGACGACGATAAATGATTTATTTTGATATACCGCATCTCCGTATTTGCGGTCACGAGTTAAACCAGCGAAGTCAGCAACCAAAGCATCACGACTTTTAGTGATTTGGTTAAATAGCGTTGATTTTCCGACGTTTGGACGACCAATGAGCGCAATAACGGGTTTCATAAATTACCTTAATCTGAGTTAGATTTTTAAAATCATCATAATGGTGTCTTGCTGATTTATCACCCAATACTTGGATAAGCTTTCAGTTAGACTGACTTTCTTTTTACCCAAACAAGCACTTGAAGCTTCGTAAAGGCAAAGACAGTTATCCATACTACAAGACTCAATTCGCATACAATATTCGCAGCAGAGCTACTCGTCTTACACCCAGACAAAGCAGTGCTTTGTGTATCTTCGCTCAGGTTGCGGATGCCCCTAACGAGTATCATATTCGGATTGAAAAATTTATGTTGAAATTTAAATTCTATAAAAAATGCAGGGCATGGTATTTTGCCATGCCCTATTTTCTAATTTTACCACAAGCTTGGATAAAATTAACGATTCTGCCAAATGCTTAATGCACCTTTTTGAGTGGAAACGTAAAGCTGATCATTAATCACACGTAATTTACGAACATCTCCACGTGTTTTAGCACGACCAACCAAACGTCCTGTGGCTGGTTCTATCAGATGTAAAACACCATCTAAATCACCAACCACAAGGTTTTGTCCAAGCATAACTGGATTACTAAGCTTACGATTTAACAAGCTTTCGTTCTGCCAAACAAGCTCACCTGTCGCGAGATCATAAGCATTTAACTTGCCGTCTACAGTTGAAACAAAGACCTTATCTTCAGCAACTTCAGGGCGGTTAGTACTGCTTGCATCTTCACTCCAAACCACACGTTGGGTTGCTAGATCAGTAACAGTAACTTGTCCTTGGAAACTTGTAGTCACCAAGTACTGCCCTGCGACAACAGGATCACCATTAATATCATTCAAACGTTGAATATCAGAGCGTCCCTCACTGATTGCAACTCGACGTTGAAATCTTGGGATACCACTGATCACATCAATTGCATAAATATATGCATTTGCTGAAGCGATCAGGACAGTACGATCATCTAAACGAACTGGTGCGGCTTGACCACGTAAACTGAATTGTACATTTGGCAACTTATACGCCCAAACTTGCTGCCCTGTAGCAACATCATGAGCAAATACAGTTCCATCATTTGCCAAACTAATCACACGACCAGACTGAATCGAAGAAGGTGTTAAAATTGCACCCGACAATTGTGCAGTCCATTTTTGCTCACCTGTTGCTTGGTCAAGTGCAAATAACTGACCTTTACGGTTACCAATAACCACAACACCTTCACCAGCTTCAACACCAGCGGTCAGCTCTTGTTTGGTAATTTTACTTTTCCAAAGTCTTTCTTTGCCTTGGTAAGCAGACACCTGACCATCTGGATCAGGAGCAAAAATCACACCATTATCCGTGTCCAACTGCAATCGAATAGCATCTGCAGCACTGGTCGATGAAACACTTTGCGAGAACACAAGGTTTAAACTTTGCTCTTGGGTAATTTTCGGTAATGGGTTCGGCTTTACAGGCTTTACCTTATTACTCGAACAACCTACAAATAAAGCTGAAGCAATGGCGATTGCCAATGGTAGTTTTAGTTTATTCTGCATTAAGACTCATCCACATTGGTATCTAAGATCGGGCGCTCAACTTCAGGATCATCCACTAAAACGCCAACACTTTCGAGTTTAATTTGTAAAAGCTGACGCTCTAACTTACGCTCGACCACATTATCCCATGCACTTTGATAGGCCTTACGTGCAGCTTCTGTCTCTTGCTTTGCAACATAAATGTCGCCACGTAGCTCATCAGCAGTCGCTTTGAACGTTGGTTCAGTCACTTTATCTAAGGTTTTCAAAGCTTCATCATATTTTTTCTGTGCCAGTTGCGCATCTGCTAAACGTAATTTAACAATTTGCACCAACCCAGTATCTTTGATCGTCGAGTTTTCAACTTTCTTCAGCGCCTTTTCAGCTGCTGCATAGTCATCTTTGTCATAAGCTAGTTTTGCCAATAACAATTGAACCTGAATCGCATGCACAGAATTGGCATCTTCTTTGACAATCTTATCCGCCGCCTCAGAAATCGTCTCAAAAGCATTAGGTTGACCAGCAAGTGCTTGAGCCTCATCGATCAACTTTTGCACTTTAGCCGTCTGATTCTGAGCTTCAGCTTGAGTTTTCTTCTGCCAATATTCCCATCCGAAAAAGGCAATCAAGGCAATGAGAATCCCGCTAATAATTGCAGAACCATATTTTTTAGCAAACGACTTCAAACTGTCGAGTTGTTCATCATCACTTAAACTCATGTGATTGTCCTTTTCCTAAATGTTTTATTGTTTAAATTTTTCGATAAAAAATGGCGCCAACTCAGCCAAAGAAACCTGAGACTGTTCAGCCGTTGCAAGTTCTTTCACCAGAAGCTGTTGTGAATCCCACTCTCGCTCACCCAAAATCACAGCATAAACAGCACCCGATTGATCCGCCTTCTTCATTTGGCTTTTCATGCTACCTTGAGAACCAGTTTTGAGGCGAATCGTGCTATTCGCAGCTTCTAACTGGTCACGGATTTGCTCGGCCAATACCAATGCTTTAGCTTGATATGCTGGCTCTGCCAATAGGAACACTTCACAATCACGCGTATCTTTGGTCTGCGCTACTTGCTCAAGTAATAGCAGCAAACGCTCCATCCCCATCGCGAAACCAACCGCAGGTACGGATTGATCTGGCTTACCTTTTAACTGACCGACCAAACCATCATAACGACCGCCTGCACATACTGTTCCTTGAGAGCCCAACATGGTGGTCGTCCACTCAAATACCGTTTTGTTGTAGTAATCTAAACCACGTACTAACTTTTGGTTAATCACAAACTCAACGCCAGCATCAGTTAAATATTGCTGTAGTTGTTGGAAATGATTGAGCGAATCTTCTTTTAAGAAATCATGCAATTTAGGTGCATTTTCTAAAATCTTTTGTGTTGATTCGATTTTAGAATCCAAAATGCGCAAAGGATTTGTGGTTAATCGACGTTGTGAGTCTTCATCTAACTGATCTCTATGTTGATTCAGAAACTCAACTAATGCGGCACGATACTCAGCGCGCTCATCCGTTTCACCTAAAGTGTTTAATTCTAAACGCACATTTTCCGCCATTCCCATACGTTTCCACAAACGTGCTGTCATGAGAATAATTTCAGCATCAATATCAGGCGTTGCAACACCAAAAGTTTCTACACCGAATTGATGAAATTGACGATAACGCCCTTTTTGCGGTTTTTCATAACGGAACATGGGTCCCACATACCATACTCGTGGCGCAGCGCCACGAAGTAAGTTGTGTTCTAACATTGCACGTACACAACCCGCTGTCCCTTCTGGACGTAAGGTCAATGACTCTGGTGGTGTTCCCTTATCGAAAAAGGTATACATTTCCTTTTCGACAATATCAGTCGCATCGCCAATAGCACGTTTGAATAAACCTGTTTGCTCAACGATAGGCAAACGGATTTGCTGATAACCATAAGCATCCATTAAAGATGCCAATTGTTGTTCTAGACTTCTCCAAGCCGCAGTTTGCGTTGGAAGGATGTCATTAAAACCTTTGATAGCGACGATTGAACTCATGATGAACTACGAATAATTTCTTTAGATTTGGCTTCTTCAAGCTCTTGAACACGTTGACGAACCATTGTTTCAATTTCATCAACCAACTGATTGGTGTCAATTAAATGACTTTTTTCACCATTTCGATAGACCAGCGAACGCGGTGATGCGCCTACAATTCCGATATCAGCTTCTTTAGCTTCACCAGGACCGTTCACTTTACATCCGATAACAGATACATCCATCGGAGTACGAATATCCTCTAAACGCTCTTCCAAAGCTTGCATCACTTGGATCACATTAAACTCTTGGCGTGAACAGCTTGGGCAAGCAATAAAGTTAATGCCATTCGAACGTAAGCTCAATGATTTTAAAATATCGAAACCGATTTTAATCTCATCTTCAGGCTCAGCAGCCAAGGAAATACGCATGGTATCACCAATGCCTTCCATCAACAGCCCACCAAGCGCAATCGCTGATTTCACAGTACCGGTACGGTAGATCCCTGCTTCAGTTACACCGAGATGCAATGGATTATCAATCTGTTGTGACAACAAACGATAAGCATCCATGGTTAAAAAAACATTTGATGCTTTC
The DNA here is from genome assembly GCF_003323815.1 of Acinetobacter haemolyticus. Classification (NCBI taxonomy): domain Bacteria; kingdom Pseudomonadati; phylum Pseudomonadota; class Gammaproteobacteria; order Moraxellales; family Moraxellaceae; genus Acinetobacter; species Acinetobacter haemolyticus. Next base: position 547,718 of record NZ_CP030880.1, on the reverse strand, counting down.
ACGCTCACTTTAAACTCATGGAAATTTAAGCGATCTAGAATATCAATATGACGCATCGCAGACTCAAGCAACGCCTGCCCAGTTGGTTCGCCATATTTGATTTGCAGGTCTTTTTCCAAAGAGCCGCCATTTACACCAATACGAATCGAAATCCCATGATGCTTTGCCGCTGCAACCACCTCACGTACTTTTTGATCCGAACCAATGTTTCCTGGATTGATACGCAAGCAATCAGCGCCATAATCAGCGACCGCTAACGCAATACGATGATCAAAATGAATATCAGCAACTAAAGGCACAGAAACACGTTTACGAATAGCACCAAATGCTTCTGCTGCCTCCATCGATGGCACAGAAACACGCATGATATCCGCACCTGCATCTGCACAGCGCTGGATTTGTGCAACCGTTGCATCGACATCACAGGTTTCAGTATTGGTCATGCTCTGCACACTAATGGGAGCATCACCACCGACATACACCGACCCCACACGGATTTTTCGTGTTGGACGACGCTTAATTGGGTTCACGATCATCGTATAGCTACCTATTTAGCATTAGCGAGATAAACGGAATTCAGCTTTACCATTCACTGTATAAGGACGCAATGAAATCTGTTCTTGATTCAAACTTAATGTTACGGCAGTCGCATCATCTAAGCGAATTTGAAATGGTGATTCGCCACTCAAATTTAATGTTGACGCTTGGCGACCTGTCGCAAGGACTTTACCTGTTGCATCAACAATATTAATGGATGTCGGACGGCTAAAGTTCAATACTAACTGATCTCCCGATGCCACAGATGTGTTTGCCATCGGTAAAATTTCAATATCTGAATTGGTAATCTTAGGAATATCGACATCATCTTTACTGCTACTCGATGACCAGTTTTGTACAGCCATAACAGCCAACCAACCCAGCAATAAAACAACAGCCAAAATCACCAGACGTTTTAACCATTTACGATTACGTACGCTTTTTGAACCCGCCAATTTACCCATGGTTTTAATTGGTGAATTATTCAAGGCATGGCTTGCTTTAAGCCCCGTATCATTGGCATATATTTCATCAAAACGTTGAATAATCGCGCTCGCATCAGCATTTAAGCATTTCGCATATGCTCGATAATAGCCCTTAATAAACGTCGCCTCTGGCAAAGCGGTATATTCATCCTGCTCTAATGCTGTCAACGTTTTGACCGGCATATTCAATACGCTTGCAATTTCTTCAAGTTCTTTCTTTTGTGCAATACGAATTTGACGCAAATACTCACCAGGTCGTTGAATATTTCCCAATGTTGACGATGGCGAGGTTGAGCCAGTTGGCTGATGTGAATTTGGATTTATTTCCATACGGCCTCAGTACTGTACTGTAATTGCAAATAACGTTGATATTCTGGACTATCAGGAAATAAAGCGCGTAATTGGTTGACTAACACTTGCATTCCTAACTGATCCGCATTCGCTCGAGCAATGCGTATCCCGATCCAAAGTGCTCTAGCACCTTGGTTGCGCTGTCCCACGCTACGAACATATTGTTCATATAACTGGGATGCATCTCTATTGTTTTGTTGCAAATAGAAAATTTCCGACAACTCTAACATTGAAATGGTTGCATTTCGATTTGCTTGCAGCGCCTGTTTGAATGATTTTTCAGCATTCGTCACATCGCCCAATAATAAATAGATTCGCCCTAGGTTTTCCAATGATTGAAATCGTTGATCATAACCTAAGGTTGCACCAGCACGCGTGAACTGCTCAATTGCTTCATTATAACGCTGCATCTGATATAAGTATGTACCGTAATTATTACGCGCTTGAGCATTGTCTGGCTCAGATGAAATCGCTCGCTTAAAATAAGCATCTGCTTTTTCCATATTGAGCTTACTTCCCTCTTGTTGCAGCAAAATACCCATCATCATATTGGCATTTGCATCACGGGAATTAAGTTTCAATGCTTGGTCAAGTGAACGTTTTGCAGAGTCCAAATCACGCGTACGAATATATTCCGCAGCCAATTGGGTGCGAACCTGAACAGCTTTCTCTGGATCTTTCGTAGATGGTGTCGATTGGCAAGCTGTCAAGCCACCTGCCATAAGTACAACTGTTATCGCTATGGTCGTTTTTAGTCGAGTTGTATTCAACGCATTGTCCCCAAGTTTTATCCTTGTGTGCGCAAAATTTCTTGTCGCTGCGCCACTTTCTTTTTCCATTGTTCAGCACGACGAGTCCGGTCAGCAACTTGCCCTACCAATTGACCACACGCCGCATCAATATCATCACCACGTGTCTGACGAATCGTACACACAAATCCTGCATCAGACAAAGTTTTTTGGAATGCAATAATACGATTTCTGCTTGAACGACCATATGGCGCATGCGGAAAAGGGTTAAATGGAATCAGATTGATTTTACTTGGTAAATTTTTTAACAATTTAAGTAGCTGTTGCGCATGCTCTGGCTGGTCATTGACCCCATCTAACATCACATATTCAATGGTGACATGACGGCGCGCACTTTCATTGCCATCTTTTGCTAAATAACGCTGACATGCAGCGATCAATTGTTGTAATGGATATTTTTTATTAATCGGTACCAATTCATTACGCAGCTCATCATTCGGTGCATGTAATGAAATTGCCAATGCCACATCAATATCTTGCGCCAATTGGTCAATCTTTGGCACTACACCAGAGGTGGATAAGGTTACACGACGTTTTGACATGCCATAAGCAAAGTCATCCAACATCAACTGCATTGAACTCAATACCGCATCATAATTGAGTAATGGTTCACCCATCCCCATCATCACGACATTGGTCACCGTGCGTTCGCGCTCAGCAACAGGCACCTCTTCCATATAGGAATAGTTTGCCATCCAAAGCTGACCAATAATTTCCGCTGGTGTCAAATCACGCTGAAAACCTTGTTTGCCTGTTGAACAGAACGAACAATCCAGTGCACAACCAACTTGTGACGAGATACATAAGGTTTTACGTGCGCCCGTTTTATCTTCGGCAGGAATCAAGACGGTTTCAACCAAAGAACCTTCGCCATCGCCAACACGGAACACCCACTTACGGGTACCATCTTTTGAGTAATTGCGATGTACCACTTCAGGTGCTTTGATTTCACAAATTTTTTCTAATTTTTCACGTAACTTACCTGAGATATTGGTCATCTCAGCAAAATCAGTAACAAAATATTGATGAATCCATTTCATCACCTGACCAGCGCGAAACTTTTTTTCGCCCAAGTCTTCGAAGAACTTTTCTAATTCTGCACGTGACATGCCCAGTAAATTGACTTTATTGTCAGCAGCATGAACCACAGGCATAGAAACAGACTGTTGTTTTTCATCTAAATTTTCGGATGAAACGACCACTGCAGAACTCATGAACATTTACCTAAACAATATCAGCGCTAAATATGCTGTGTATTCTTTACACAACACAATTTATAAAAAATAAAAAACCAGATAAGTAGTATACCACTTATCTGGCTTGAATACTTTGGATTAACGAGTGCGTGGGCAGATCTCGTTATCAGCAAAGAAGTAAGCGATTTCACGCTCAGCAGAAGCAACTGAGTCAGAACCGTGAGCAGCATTTTCATCGATGCTTACAGCAAAATCAGCACGGATCGTACCAGGTGCAGCTTCTTTAGGGTTTGTCGCACCTAAGATTTCACGGTGAGCAAGAACTGCATTTTCACCTTCAAGAACTGAAACAACAACTGGACCAGAAGTCATGAAAGCAACTAAATCACCAAAGAAACCACGTTCTTTGTGCTCAGCATAGAAACCTTCAGCATCTGATTGAGAAAGGTGTTTCATTTTAGTTGCAACGATTTTTAAACCCGCTTTTTCAAAACGAGCAAAGATATCGCCGATGTGGTTTTTAGAAACTGCATCTGGTTTAACAATAGATAAAGTACGTTCAATCGCCATGATTGGCTCCCATTATGGTCTAAACATTAAAAAATTTGCCGCATTATACCGATGTCATCGCCAATAATCAGCTGGAATCTGTAAAAGTTCCACGATTTCAGATGAATTTCTAACGAACTTCGTCCAACCACGCCATTTGAATCGCTTCTAATAAGCCTTCAGTTGATTTGTTTGGATCATCATTAAAGTCTGGCAATGCACATACCCACGCATGTAAATCAGTAAAACGAATCCATTGCGGATCGACATCAGGATGTGCCTCAACCAATTCAATTGCGATATCGATCGTATCTGTCCAACGTAAGCCCATATGACAACCTGAATAAAAAAATAGGATTATCCCGTACTTTAACAAATCATTCGATTTGAACGATAGCCCTATTCCCTAGATTCACTACAAAATAATATTCAAGCTCGGTGCCAGTAAAATGACCGCGCTTGCAACTGAGGCACCAATGATTGCGCCGACAATCACATCACTTGGATAGTGTAAACCCAGTACCATCCGCGACAAGGCAATCAAGATCGTAAATGGGAGCATCAAAATCAACAGTACAGGCTGGATATAACCCAATACAATCGTGACCATCACCGCATGTAAAGTATGTCCCGATGGGAAGCTGAAATGGTCCAATGGTCGCTCACCGAGTACAATGACCTGATGGACCTGATAAGGTCTTGGCCGAGTGGTTTTATGTTTTAAAAACTTATAAATCAAGGTTCCAACAGAACCAGCGAGAATTAAATACAGAATCTGTAAGCCGTATGCCAGACCTTGTGTTGCCCATACAGATAGCAACATAACGTACCAAAATGGCCCATCACCTAAACGACTGATCGTTTTAAAAAACAAGGCAACACGCTGTGAATGTGAGAGATGATTTAGGTATAAACACCCTTTTAAATCAAGATCAAGTATTTTTATTTTTGCATTTTCAAATTTCATAATCTTCTCCTATATGAGAATCGTTAGCTAGAAGTCATCGGAGACTCCTTGGCAACTTGATAAAGTGCTTGTTCTAATTGTTGTACAGGAAACTGCCAACTGGTTTCTTGCACGCTTTCACTGGCAAGCAACCCCATTTGTCTAAGCTGTGGGAGCGCAGGTAAATGACAAATCGATTGGATCAAATCAGTGGTATGTCCCAGTGGACTCAACCATCCTGTAACATCATGTTTGATATGTTGATGAGCAGCGACATAGTCATAAGCGACCACAGGCAGTCCACTCGCAATTGCTTCAAGCACAACATTCCCGAAGGTATCGGCTTGGCTAGCAAATGTAAAAACATCGGCACTGGCATAAGCTTCTGATAACTCACGACCACTTAGACTTCCCATAAAGATCACATCATTCGACTGAGCTAATTTCCCTAAGCGAGCGCGATCTGGACCATCACCAACAATGACAAATTTAAAATTAGTACCTTGTTGAGTCCGTAGTGCATGGAAACTCTTAATTAGAACATCCACTTCTTTTTCAGGTGAGAGACGCCCAACATATAATAAGACTCGCGTATCAGCATCTACACCCCATCGCTGGCGCAACTGTTGCGAACGATGTTTGGGTGAAAACTTTGCTGTATCCACTCCACGTCCAACAACAACTAACGGACAAGTCACACCAAAACCACGCAGAGCTTGCTCTGTATATTGGCTAGGTACACACGTCACATCGGTACTGTTATGAAACCAAGTGAGATAACGTTGAATAGGTTTGACTAAAAATGCCAAATCAAAAAATCGACTAAAATCATGAAAAGCGGAGTGAAAACCACTTGATACAGCAATTTTTTTAGATTTTGCGGCTTGTAATGCAGTTAAACCCAAAGGCCCTTCCGTCACGATATGCACCACATCTGGCGCAAATTTTTCAAATGCTTTGGACACTTTGAGATATTGAGGCCAACCAAATTGAACACTTGGATACTTCGGCACAGGTTGTGAAAACACCAAGCATTCCTGATCTGGATGAAACTCAGTACAGACATTTTTCTGTACAGGGCGAACCAGTAAAATCTTATGACCGAGGCGCTGTAAGCCCTGACATAATTGCATCATCGACATCGCAACACCATTAATTTCTGGTGGCCATGTTTCGGTCACAATTGCAATTCTCAAACGAGGGCGAACAAGGTCTTGAAGTTCAGACAATTGATCTTGTTGATCTTTGAAATGTTTCCTTTTAAAGTAAAATTTTAAACTTTCAGGAAACTGTTCTTGCTTTAATAGAGATGTCGCGTATGTACTTTGCATATCGCCATCCATTTGTGTCGTTATTTTCATGCTTTAAGCATAAAAATATTTTTTGACACTTTAATGATCAATAGATGACAGTTTTTTGACAACCCTAAAATAAAAAATGCCTCACCCTATTCAGGCAAAGCACAATTTGATCACCCCAACCAGATCAGGTTCTATCGATATTTCAATTGAGCCTAAGCATCAGATGCTCACGGCTCAATCCATGGATTTTCAACAGCGAATAACTGTTTATCCTCTAAACGGTAAGCCACCAACTGATGCCCCCAAACACACCCACCATCAACACTTTGAATATCATCACTGATGCGTTTTGCATGCAAAGCGGCCCAATGACCAAAGACGAGGTGATGTGTCTTAGCAGCTTGACTTTCATAATCAAACCACGGCTTGTAACCTTTAGGCATTGGTGCATCCAAGCCCTCTTTAAACTCAAACTCTAACTGACCTTCTGCGGTCGTTAAACGCATACGGGTTAGATAGTTGGTAATGCAACGCAAACGAGCCATACCCGTCAAATCATCAGACCAAAGATCAGGTTGAGCACCAAACATTTCAGCTAAGAATGCATCTAAGACCATCAAATCTTCATGGCCAACCGCATCTTGTACCTCTTGTGCAAGTTCAGCGGTTTTTTCTGCTGACCAAATACAAGGTACTCCCGCGTGCGTCAACATCGTTTCAGCATTTGGAAATAAACATAACGGTTGTTTACGCAACCAATCGATTAGTTCATCTCCATCAATCGCATCAATCACATCCTGAACTCGATCTTTGGCTTTGATTTTTTTGAAACCACGTGCAGAAGCAATTAATGATAGATCGTGATTTCCTAAAATCGTTGCAGCAGCCCCACGATCCGCCAGTTTTTTTATAAAGCGTAGAGCACCAACCGAATCTTCACCACGTGCAACCAAGTCTCCCGTAAACCAGATAAAATCTTGGTCAGGATCAAAACGAATTTCTTTGAGTAAGGCTTTGAGTGCAGCAAAACACCCCTGCACATCACCAATCACATAGTTATAGCGTTTTGACATTAAGACACCATCTGGTCAGACAGGGCAACAAAGTCAGCCAAGCTTAAAGTTTCTGGGCGCGCCATCGGATCAACACCTGCTTTTTCAAAACCATCATCAGCCAGCATGCCTTTTAAACTGTTACGCAAAGTTTTTCGACGTTGTGTAAACACATGGCTCACAAGACGAGCCAACGCTTTCTCATCTTTCGCTACAATTGGCTTAGTTTCATACGGCTCTAAACGGAAAACTGCTGACGTCACTTTTGGCGGCGGATTAAATGATCCCGGCGGTACTTCAAATAGAAATGTCGGTTTACAATAATACTGAATCATTACCGATAAACGACCATACTCTTTGGTATTAGGCACTGCCGTAATGCGATCAACCACTTCTTTTTGCAACATGAAATGCATGTCTTTGACTTTGTCACCAAACTCTAAGAGATGGAATAATAATGGCGTTGAAATGTTGTATGGTAAGTTACCCACGACTCTCAATGGGCGACCATCTTGAAACAGTTGAGTGAAATCATACTTTAAAGCATCCGCTTCAATAATCGTCAAACGTTCAGGATGTGGTACCCGCCCTGGCAAACCTGCCGCCAAATCCCGATCCAGCTCAACCACAGTCAAAGCATCGCACTCACCAATCAGCGGAGATGTCAATGCAGCCAATCCTGGACCAATTTCCACAATATTTTCGCCCGCACGCGGATTCACTGAGCGTACAATTTTGGCAATCACACGCTGATCATGTAAAAAGTTCTGACCAAAACGTTTTCGAGCCTGATGCCCTTCATCTCTAGGGTTTAGGGCATTAATTTGATACATAATAATTCCAACGTGAATAATTTACTCGTGAGTCACTAACGAGCCAAATCTAGTGCTAAATCTACTGCAACATGTAAGCTTGAAGCTTTAGCCTGTCCAGTGCCTGCAAGAGAAAGTGCTGTACCATGATCGACAGAGGTTCGAATAAATGGCAAGCCTAATGTAATATTTACAGCTTCACCAAAGCCTTGAGATTTTAGCACAGGTAAGCCCTGATCGTGATACATCGCTAAAACTGCATCTACATCTTTCAAGTTTTCGGGTGTAAACAAGGTGTCTGCAGGCAAACTTAGACTCATCTTCACACCCTGTGCGCGATACGCTTCCAACACAGGATTGATCACCTCAATTTCTTCTCGTCCAAGATAACCATCCTCACCTGCATGTGGATTTAAACCGCAGACTAAAATTTTGGGATACGCGATTTTGAACTTTTGATTTAAGTCCTGAATTAAGATGTCAATCACTTGATGCAAACGCTCTTGGGTAATTGCATCTGGCACATCACGTAACGGCAAATGAGTCGTTACCAAGGCGACACGCAAACTTTTAGTCGCCAACATCATAACGACACGATCAACACCAGCGAACTCTTGGTAATATTCAGTATGCCCACTAAAGGCGATACCTGCTTCATTAATAATGGATTTTTGCACAGGTGCTGTTGCTACGCCAACACTTCGACCTGACATCGCATAATCAGCTGAACGTCGTAATTGCTCTAAGACATAACCTGAGTTTATTGGATTTAATCGTCCTTCAATTACAGTCTCTATCAATGGGACATGTTCAACAAATAGCTGACCTTTTCGACTAGATGTTGATTGACCTTGGTATGGAATAAGCTCGACAACAAGGTCTAATTGATCAGCACGCTGCTGTAACATCTGCAAATCAGCTAAAATGACAATAGGACGCTCATCTACTCGTTCGGCCAAGCCCAAACAGATATCAGGTCCTATTCCTGCAGGTTCACCAGAAGTGACATATAAAGGAAGCATATTTTTCGCCGATCATTTGATACTTTTCTTAGTGTAGCGAAAATCTAAAATCAGCTGTAGTTTTTCAGCCTTTATTTATATTCAAATTAAGGGCTGGTTGTCGTTTTAGTGAGATTCTGAGGCACTAAATTTGACGGGACAAAGCTTGGCGCACGTGTCCAAGGATTAATGGTAGCCTGTGGTTTTCTTTCAGCGGGTACACTTACTGCCAAATCCGCCTTCTTCTCTGCAATTCCCCCTGCATTATTTACTTTATCGAGAGTAGGATTGATCGTAATTTCTTTTTTCTCAATCACAGCTATTGTTTGTGCAACTTGAATCTCTTTTTTCTCAGTCATAGGAATTACAGCAGCTGTGGTATTAGGCTGAGTATATGCCGGAGCCAACATTCCCTGCTTCACTACTGTTTGAGTCGAGGGTTGTTGCGATTGCGGAAGAGTGGCCGATGGACGCGTTGTTACTTGGTCTTGTGGTGTAATCAGGTCTACAGGTATTTCGATTGCTTTCATCTCGGCCGTGACAGCCATCATTGGATCAACATAATCACTCCCTCGACTTTCTAATACTTCTAATTTTTTAGTCGTCCCTTCCCTAGGTTGAAACTCTGAATAGTTGGTCACACTGCTTTGGTCCACCCATTTATAAAGTCGTCGTGCATTTGTCTGTGTAGAACAAACACCTATTAATAAAGTCACTACAACAATTTTTGTAGAAAACGACAATCTCATCCAGATCCCCAAAAGAACATGTAAATACTTCTATTTATTTCAAATAATTAATAAAAATAATAAGTCAAACTCTCCCCTATCACAAGCGAAACAGTACAAGCTCAAATTATGGTCTTGTTGTTGACCAAATCAGTCACTTTGCAGCAAAATAATGCTTCTGGCATGATTTTTTGTTGTGCCGTTTTATAAATTAATGTAGAATTCGGTCTCCTTTTGTTTGGACAGATTTCACCGTCCAAACCAACTATAATAGGTAGTGGTTTAATGAAAACTCTCAGCGCTAAGCCAGCTGAAGTTCAACATGACTGGTATGTTGTTGATGCTTCTGGCAAAACTTTAGGTCGCCTCGCGACTGAAATCGCTCGTCGTTTACGCGGTAAGCACAAAACTTCTTATACTCCTCACGTTGACACTGGTGACTACATCGTTGTTATCAATGCTGAGAACATTCAAGTGACTGGTAACAAAGCACTTGATAAAAAGTATTATCGCCATACTGGTTTCCCTGGTGGTATCCGTGAGACTAACTTCGAGAAGTTAATTGCTCACAAACCTGAAGCTGTTTTAGAAAAAGCTGTTAAAGGTATGTTGCCAAAAGGTCCTCTTGGTTATGCAATGATCAAAAAAATGAAAGTGTACGCTGGTAGCGAGCATCCTCATACTGCTCAACAGCCACAAGTTTTGGACATCTAAGGGATACAGCACATGGCTACTAATTATGGTACAGGTCGCCGTAAGACCGCAACTGCACGTGTTTTCTTATCAGCTGGTACAGGCAAACTCGTAATCAACAATCGTACTTTAGAGCAATATTTCGGTCGTGAAACTGCTCGTATGGTTGTACGTCAGCCTTTAGAACTTTTAGAAGTTACTGAAAAGTTTGACCTTTACATCACTGTTAAAGGTGGTGGTATCGGTGGTCAAGCTGGCGCAATTCGTCACGGTATTACTCGTGCGTTGATCGCTGCAGACGAAACTTTAAAACCTGCTCTTCGTCAAGCTGGTTTCGTTACTCGTGATGCTCGTGAAGTTGAACGTAAGAAACTTGGTTTACGTAAAGCTCGTAAGCGTCCTCAATTCTCTAAACGTTAATCGTTTTACGAATTGGACCAAAACCTCGGATTATTCCGAGGTTTTTTTATTTATCACTTGGGTCGAATCTCATGGATGCTTTTTCTACGTTTTTTTAGTATGCTAAAGCGTTTATATCTCTAGCTTTGTCATATGTCATCGGTTGAAAATACACCAGTTCAGGGCATCACCCTTTATAGTCACGCAGATGATTTCCGTTCTCACTGGATTCGTTTATTACTCGCCGAAAAGCAGATCAAATATCATCTGATTCTTACTGATCATGAAGATGAAGATTTGGCCGATCTTAACCCGTACAATCAACTCCCAATGCTAATAGAGCAGAACCTCAAACTCTTCTCTGCACCTGTGATTGCTGAATATTTAGATGATCGCTATCGTCAAAATAAGCTTTATGCTGATGCCCCGATGGCCAGAGCAGAACAGCGCCAATATATTTGGCGTTTTGAACAAGACTGGTTTAAGCTCGTTGATCATATGCTCAGACATACGGATACCCTCGATTTAGCTCAAAAACAACAAGCACAAAAGGAATTGAGGAATACCTTAATTTCACTTACACCATTATTTCAACACTATCCCTTTTTTATGTCTGAAACATTTTCCATCTTGGACTGTATGCTTGCACCGATCTTCCTAAGACTCAAAAGTATGGGAATAGATTTACCTCAACAACACTGTCGACCAATTTTCTTGTATTGTCATCGTATCTTTAGCCGCCCATCTTTCATTAAATCAATGACAGCTCAAGAAAAAAACAGCTACAATAAATTGATTTCTACGATTTAATAAGTTTTTAATTATGTCTGAGCAAATAACGTTTACCCCTACACGCCCCTATCTTGCTCGTGCCATTTATGAATGGATTTGCGATAACCAACTCACGCCATATCTATTGGTTGATGCAACTCAACCGCATACTGATGTTCCACTACAATTTGTTAAAGATGGTCAAATTGTTTTAAATCTTGCACCTCATGCCGTCCATCAATTGCATATCAGCAATGAAGCAATTACTTTTTCTGCACGATTTGGCGGTGTTGCCAAAGAAATTTACGTGCCTATCCGAGCTGTACTCGGTATTTATGCAAAAGAAAACGGCCAAGGTTTATTTTTCGATCCTTCTGAGTATGCTGATATTGAAGACACAATCAGCACTGCAAACGAAGAATCACAACAAAAAGCTGAAACAACTAAGAAAAAACCTTCGCTTAGAATTTTAGATTAATTGAGGATATATATAATGGCCTTTGACTTAGTTCAATATTTTGCTGAACAAATTAAAATTCAAAAACCGCAACTATTCAGTCAATATTCTCAACAAGAAAAACTGCTGTATATCAGTGAGATCAATGCTCTCGCACTGGGTCGCTTGATTAGTCTCTGGAAACAAAATCCTCAGAAGCATTATCAAGAGGTTCAAACCTCTGATCCACTGTATATCCAAGAAATTACACGCCACCTAACCACTTCCGCGCATAACCAATCAACGCTCAGCGCAACTGAATTAGAAATGAGCCTTGCTGAGGTTTTATCCTTACAACTTGCTGAGCTAAAACAGTTAGATGAAACAGGAAGCTTTGGCCAAACTGGTCTTACTGAGTTACTTTTAGGCCAAGTAGAGCACTTATCTGGTCAAGCAGAAGACTGGGTTTGGTCAACCAATCAATTAGCGGAACTGCTTGGCTCAAAACCCATTGAACAAGAAGATGTTTCACTTGAAGCAACCATGCAAGAATTCAACAAAATGGTACACCAGGCTCAACCCAATGTAGATCACCAAGAAACCGTTGATATTGAGCCACCAGTAACGCCAACATGGTCTTCTATTACAGCACCTTTCGTTGCTTTATTTATTTTAGGCATCTTGTATTGCTCATATACACAGCTCGTTGCTTAAATAGACGCATGATAAAGAAAGATTGATTTCTTTCTTTATCACATACTTAGGAATAATAAAGTTTAGATAAATATTATATTTAAGCAAGTTAATAGAATATTTTACATTTATTTACAATCACAATCTCATTAAAAACCCAGCTAATAGCGTGACAAAAATCACAATAAAATCAAAATACCATCTTCATTTAATATTTTAATTTCCAATCATGACAAAAATTGTCAATTATTAACATCCTTTATATTTCCATTATTCTATCGCATGATTGATTTAATAAAATACTTTCCTATAATGAAATTAACTACTTTTGAAAACCAATTAAAACAAAAGTAAGTTATATAAACTTATAAACAATAATGTATTAGTAGAGATAATATCATGGCTAAAATTTCACTAGAAAGCTTATCAAACATTGATGGTTTCGTTGCAGCAGCATTAGTAGACACGGAAAGTGGCTTAGCCCTTGCAACACAAGGTGGTGGGGCAATTGATTTAGAGCTTGCAGCAGCGGGTAATACCGAAGTTGTACGAGCAAAACGCCGTGTTGCTAACTCACTGAAATTAAACGATGATATCGAAGATATCTTAATCACGCTTGGTAAGGCATATCACTTAATTCGACCATTAGAAAGCAATGGTAACCTTTTCCTCTATGTTGTACTTGACCGTACAAAATCAAACCTAGCAATGGCTCGTCACGAACTCAAGACTTTTGAAAAAGAATTAGATTTTGCTTAATTTGCAAAACTAAAAATTTAGTATATTAGACTTCTTATATCTATTTTTATTTAAAACAATAAAAATAATATAAGAGGTCTAGTATTAGTCTTTATATATTATATAAAGACCATTTTCATGCAGTCCAATATTTTAACAATATTAAAGTGATACTATGAATGGGCATTGCATTAATATCGCAATTTCAGGTATAAGTTTAAAAGTTTCAGATGAATTAAAAATAGAGCTTAGAAAAACCATACCCAATGATTTTGGAATTAACTGGATTAATATTGCAGATCCGAATATAGACTTATTATTAATAAATGAAAATTTTTTTGATACCGAAGGTATTCAGCGTATTTTAAAAGAGAAGAAACTTCCTTGTTTAAAAGTTTCAAAGGGACAAGGTAGCTGTAACATCGAAGAAAATAATACTCTATACCTACCTTTTCAACAAACTGATGCATTGAAAAACTGGATTCAACTCCGTCTTTTAAGCTATCTATCACATCAACAATCACAGCAACCTAAAACAGAAACAGTTTCAACGCACAATGCCGTAGATGCAAAGTTTCTAACGGATATGTTAGATCCTGAAAATGCACGTCTACATCTTTTTGACGATCACGGCACATTGGCAATTATCGATACACGCAGCCAAGTTGCTTGGCTAGAACCCACACGTATACATACACATACCAATCACAGTTTTAATTATGGATTTGCGACAACATTTGATTTCACCAAAGTTTCTCGTAAAGTTGAATACAATTTACAAGACTGGCTATGGAACTTGATATGGTACTCGCATGAGTTTCAAACACTAGCACCTGTTGCAGAAGAATATTACAAAATTGATTATTGGCCTCAGCCGATGCAAAGCACTGATCGAAAAATCATTCTTTTGCTGTCTGCTTGTTTTATCCAAGGCGCTCAATTGAATCACGTTGCAAGCCACTTAAACATACCAATTCAAACAGTGCAGCAATATATTGCCGCCTGTATTGCCTCAAATAATGGCAGCATTATTTCAGCTACTGACGGTCATTACTTAAAATCAAATACAGTAGAACAACCTACTGAACAACAAGGTTTTTTGAATAAGTTTTTTGGGAAAATTAGACGCCGCTTTGGGCTTTAAGGAATAATATGATTCTACAACAATATAAAATTGTTTTTGCAGGAAGCATGGGCGCAGGTAAAACTGAAGCAATACGATCTCTTTCTGAAGTTCCTGTGCTAGCAACGGAAGCATTTAATACGGACACTCAAGCGCACAGCAAAGCCGAAACAACTGTAGGAATTGATTACGGCGAAATCACGCTAGATGACGGTGTTAAGATAGGTTTATATGGCACGCCAGGACAGACGCGTTTTGATTTTATTTGGCCCGTCATCTGTCAAGGGGCACTAGGAGTAATTCTGTTAGTTGATCATAACAGTAAAGTGCCTATCGAAGAGCTTGAAGGCTATCTAGACACATTCAAAGACTATACACAGAATATTTCGATTGGTATTACTCATGTTGACGAAAATAAAGGACAATCCACGACGATGTATCGAGAATGGTTGACGCAGAATAACTACCAATATCCACTTTTTTTTATTGATGCCCGCAAACAAGAACATATTCTACTGATGATTGAATCACTGATTGCAACTTTAGAAGTAAATTTAAAAGCAACCCATTAACGACTTTAATAAAGAGAAAAATTATGTTCAGTATCCCAAGTCAACAACGCACTGCACCCAAAGAGCTGATCCAGTTCGCAAAATCGCAAGCCAATGATATTCTCGTTAATATTCGTGGGATTGATTATATTATGATTTGTTCTACCGACGGTTTTGAGTTGGCATCTATTTATAAAAAAAATCCTTATAACAGTAGTAAACTGGCTGCGGTGAGTAGTTCTATTTTGGCAATGGTCAGCGCTTTTCTCAATGAAATTCAACTTACAGGATGCCAGAGTATTACCTTAGATGCTGAAAATGGCAAAGCGATTCTAACAGCCATCCCAGCACCACATCATCCAATGGTGCTAGTGACACTAAGTAATAAAGATGTCCTTCTCGGACAACTGTTATATAGCTTAAAGCAAGCCAGTGCAGCGATTAGTGCAGCAGATCAAACTTAATCCGTCCTCATCAATTTAATTTAATCTGTCAGGAAAAATCCTCCTGTCAGATTTTTTTAGCCCTGAATTTAGTTATTTACAAATTTAGATTTTCATATTCGAATCTACACTGTAAACACCTATCACTCCTCTCCGTACAATATTTCTGAATGTCTACTTGAAAATCATTTATATAAATTACTTCATTTAAATCAGATGAACGGTATAAAAATTACATGATTTAGCAATAATTTTTCATTATGATAATTTTCGAACAAATAACAACATAAATGTTCAAAAATGAAAATCAACACTATTGCCTGATGAAACTTATTAATCATCTATGCAATACACGATCAACAAGGAGAAAGATCTAATGGGGCTAAGCACTATTAAATTCAGTGTCGGTACAGCACTACTGATGGGGACATTTGCCATGCAAAATACATTGGCAGATTCTTATGTTTTTATTACGAATACCACTCCTGAAACGGTATCTGTACAAGTCAACCATACAGGCACTCAAATTCTGCAACATGGAAATCAATGGGCACAAGAGGCAACACAGATAGCACCTTATGAAACCAAACGCGTACTTCGCATGAATCGATATTCAGGTCTTAAATCTGGTCAAACCTATAATTTTGATACCGTAGTTTCCAGTGGCAGTTCTCAAGTCACCTTTAAGCAATCCATGACAGGAACATGGTATGGCAGCACCATTAAACATGGTATGCAAACCGCATCGACAACCTCACCTTGGTATACGGATCGTAATATATATCGCATCAATACTGTATATGCTGGTTTAGCCGCACAAACTGCTGTGAAAGCAGAATATACAGGGGGTTACGATGATTTTCATTACACCATTCATCAAAATACGGTAACTGAACCCATCTCAAACAATGCCGATGAAATTAAGGTTTTATCCTACAATATTTACGCCCTACCTATGGTTGCAAGCAAAATTAGTGAACGCCTAGCAGAGTTACCAAATCATTTAAATGGATATGATGTCATTCTCATGCAGGAAGCATTTTCATCTTCGCGAACTGGTATGCTCAATCAACTCGCACAACAATATCCATATCAAACACATGTTCCGATTGGATCTGGCTATAACTTATTCGATAGTGGCGTATTGGTATTAAGTCGTTACCCTATTGTTAAAACAGCTGAAATGATTTATCCAGACTGCACTGGAACGGACTGCTTCGCGGATAAAGGCGTGATTTATGCAGAAATCATCAAAAATGGTAAAGCCTACCATGTGACTTCAACCCACACGGCATCATTTGATACCAATGAAGCTCGTGCGTTACGTCAGGTTCAATTCCAACAAATTCGACAATTGATTAATCAGCAAAATATCCCAAGTTTCGATGCTGTATTGATGGGTGGCGATTTCAATGTAAATAAGCTGTTATGGCCACAAGATTACCAAGATATGCTGATGAATCTCAATGCGACTGCACCTGTTAGCACGGGCTATACGGCCTCTACTTTTGATCCACGTATCAATAAACTTGCTGGTGCAGCTGGCTCTGGGGGAACCACCGTTGAATATCTAGATTATGTTGTTTCATCAAATAATCACCGTCAACCGACCCAATCTCGCAACGATGTTCGCATTCTACGTTCGGCTGCTGATCCATTGTTTATGACATGGGATCTTTCCGATCATTTCCCTGTGATGGGACACTTTAATTACAACCCATAAAGCGGAAAGCCGAATGAATAAGAGACTACTACTGACAATATTTCTTGTTTTACTGGTCTTGGTCGGAATTGCAGTTTGGAAGAGCACCGCCTCTTCCGCTGCAATTGAACAAGCAGCACGGACCGAATCAACAAAACCCAATTCAACCCAAGATAAATACATGCAACATAAAAATGCAGATCAAATTTTACAAGAGTCTTTGTCCACTCAATTAAAATCCTTGCAGCATCAACCTGGAAATATCACTCAATTTATCAATGCGTTTAAAGCCAATTGCCAACTAGAAAGCTGTGATGCTGCCTTAGCCAAAGCTCTGGCAAATTATCCTGATCAAAAATTTGCTCAAACTGTGCAGAATTTATTGAAACGTATGCCGCAATATGAACAGCAAATGCAAAGCACCGTACTTTCAACAACGCTATCACCAAAAGAGCGCTTTGATGCAATTTGGAAACTTAGAGAACAGACGCTAGGCAAAGATGAAGCGGCTTTAGGTTTTGGACAAGAACGTGAATATGCAGATTATCGTTTTGCTTATGCAGAACTTAAACAGAATACGCAATTGAATCCTGAACAACGATTGGCTGCCTTAGAAACGCTTCAACAAAAATACCCTCGTCTCATGGAGCAAGAAAGTAGTTTTGGTCGTTATGAGCAGGCGGTTCAACTGCTTGACGAGAAACAGCCCTCTGCTGAAACACAACGTCTAAAACAAGAGTTACAACAACGCTATCTCTCACAACAAGAGCAATTAGACCTGCAATTTAAGCAACACCGTGAACAACAGCAGCAACAGAAAGTGGATCAATACCAACAAGCGCTCAAACAACTGCAACAAGAAATGCAACCGCTTAAGTCTCAGCTTTCTGAAAGTGAGTGGCAAAAGCAGTATCAACAACGTCTTGAAAGCTTACGATCGAATCTGTTTCCTTAAAAATAATCCCATCTGATATACAGATGGCGACTATTTCAGCATCTAATTTTTTCACCTATACTGCTGTAAAAATAACACTCACGAACGCTTCTTTATTTTTGGAAATCAATGGAATGAATTACCCAAAACTGCAACAGGACTTAAATACTGCACTTGAATCTGAGATCTTAGGTGAATTGATTTTTCTGAATGCAGCAAAGTATACCCGCTCGACTGAACAACAATATAAATGGCAGGTTTTGGCTCAATTAGAAACTCAAACTTTACATAAGTTACGACAGTTTTTGATTCAAAATGGTCATACCGCAAAGATTCGACCACATATTAAATTACAAGCCAAAGCATCAGGGATTGCGATGGCAAAGCTTCCGTGGAAAGTTGCGATGCATTTGCTTAAACAAGGCACCAAACCGTTTATGGAAACGTTTGAGAGAATGAATCAACATGCCGATGCTCAAACTCAAACTTTTCTGCAATATTTATTGGCACATGAACAAGCTTTGGCAGAGTTTGCAACACAAGAATTAAAGGGAAATTCGGAAAGTTCACTCGATGCTGTAGAAAAATTATTAAAAAGCTAGGTCTAGCCTAGCTTTTTAATTCATACGTTTTATGCAACTGCGACATTTAATAACAATTGTCGTTTTTTCACTTGTTGACCAACTTGACCAATCAGCTCATCAACGACACCATCCACATCAGATTTAATCTGTTGCTCGATTTTCATCGCTTCCAAAATCAATAAAGTTTGCCCTTTGGTAACGGTATCTCCAGCATTGACCAGTAGATTTACAATCGCACCATCCATTGGTGCTCGAATCTTCCCATCACCAATGACTTCAACCGCTTCAGGTTCTGCATAAGTGCTATTCTCAATTATGAGATTACCATTCGCCGTATCTAAATAAAGTTGATTTTGGTCAAGTACATAATTCAATTTACGGCGTATACCATCTACATCATAAATGATCTGTGTATCTTGAATCGCTAGAATTTTAATCTTGACTTGCTGATCACATAGCATAGCGATCAGTTGATCGTGATCTGTTTGGACATGAAGTAATAGCTGTTGATCAGCACATTTCAGTTTTAATGGGAAAGGCACAGAAATACCTGTTTGCCATGAAACTTTCGCTTGGTTCAGTTGAGTGAACAATGCTGCAGCAACCGCAAGATTTTCCAAACTTGGCCCTTGTTGATGTAGGCTGACATCATCTTGAAAATGTTGTTGAATAAATGCGGTATTCGTATCGCCTGCCACGACAATCGGATGACGTAATAAATTCACCAAAAACTGTTTATTACTGTTCACACCCAATAGCACACAATCATCTACTGCACGCGCTAACAGACGAATCGCATCCTGACGAGTTTTACCATAAGCAATTATCTTCGCCACCATTGGATCATAAAACGGGCTAATTTCACCCTGTTCTAACATACCATGATCAATCCGAACATTTGATAACATTCCATCAGAGCCTGCAGGTTGCCAACTGAGCACTTTTCCAGTTTGAGGCAAGAAATCCTGACGTGGATCTTCTGCATATAAACGCACTTCAATTGCATGTCCATTTAAAGTGAGTTCATGCTGCTGTAGAGGTAAAGTTTCACCATTTGCGACACGTAGTTGCCATTCAACTAAATCGAGGCCCGTGATCATTTCTGTCACTGGATGCTCAACCTGTAAACGGGTATTCATTTCAAGGAAATAAAACTCGCCTGATTGATCAAGTAAGAATTCAACTGTACCTGCACCGATGTAGTCGCAAGCTTTGGCGGCAGCAACAGCAGCCTCGCCCATTTGCTGACGTAATTCAGGTGTCATCACGGGACAAGGTGCTTCTTCGACTACTTTCTGATGACGGCGCTGAATTGAACAGTCTCGTTCAAATAAATAAACGTAATTGCCATGCGTATCACCAAATACTTGAATTTCCACATGACGAGGTGCGATCACTGCTTTTTCAATAATCAGCTCACCTGAACCAAATGCATTTTCGGCTTCTGAACGCGCTGTTTTTAAAGCTTCGAGTAAATCAGCAGACTGGTGAACCAAACGCATACCACGCCCACCACCACCAGCAGATGCCTTCACCATCAAGGGGAAACCAATTTTTTCTGCTTGTTCAGCTAAATATTCGATATCTTGTCGATCACCTTCATAACCCGGTACACAAGGTACGCCCGCCTCAATCATGGCAATTTTTGACAAACGCTTACTACCCATCAAATGAATCGCAGCGGCATTTGGACCAATAAAAGTGATGCCATGATCACTACAAGCTTGGGCGAAATCGGTATTTTCAGATAAAAATCCATAACCAGGATGAACAGCATCCGCACCTGTCTTTTTGCAGGCTTCGATAATATTGGTGATCGACAAATAAGACTCTGAGACTTTAGATGCACCAATGTATACAGCTTCATCAGCCACTTGAACATGGCGAGCATTGGCATCTGCATCTGAATATACAGCAACTGTCTGATAGCCCATCGCTTTCGCTGTTTGCATCACTCGAACTGCGATTTCACCACGATTTGCGACTAAAACTTTTGAAAATTTCATCATTGCTCAGTCCAAGTTGGTAAACGTTTTTGAATAAATGCCATCGTACCTTCTTGACCTTCTACTCCACCGACAGCTTGCGCAAATTGCTGTGCAGCATCATCGAGTAGAGAATCTAAAGGTTCATTCAAAGTACGATGTAATAAAGCTTTAGTATTGCGAGAGGCCAATGGTGCAGCACGTTTGATTTGTTGAACTGTATCGCTCAGTAACTGCTCAAGCTCATTTTCATCATGCACTACATCATGTACTACACCTAACTTCTGGGCAGTCTCACCATTAAAACGTGAACCTAACAACGCCAAACGACGCGCTTGTGTTAGTCCAATGCGTTTCACTACAAAAGGTGCAATTTGCGCTGGCAAAACACCTAGGCCTGTTTCAGGTAAGCCAAACTGAGCATTGTCACAACTAATCGCGACATCAGAAACACAGGCCAAGCCAAAACCTCCACCTAAGACGGCACCTTCTAATACCGCAACAACCGTTTGCGGAGCTTGATCAACTTGTTCAATCATGGCACCAAAACGGCGGTTAAAATCCACATAAGGTTGCAAGCTACCTGCATTCGCTGCTTCAACACGCAAAGCCGCCATATCCTTAATGTCACCACCTGCACAGAAATGTCCGCCTTTACCACGTAAAATCACAGCACGAATCGATACATCATCTGCTATTTGGGTAAAGACCTGTTGAATCGCATTGACCATATTGAGACTCATAGCATTGCGGCTTTCAGGTCGATTAAGCCAAATCGTTAAAATACTACCTTGTAGTTCAAGTTGGATGCTGTCATCAACCTGAAAATCAGTTAGAGAAGTTGAAACTGTCATTTTCTTCTCCTAGTTTTTCTGTTTCTTCGGCAGAATATCCATCAACTTGCAAATAATCCCGAGCATAATTTCATCGGCTCCACCACCAATTGAACCAAGGCGACCATCACGATAAAGTTGAGAAGCTGGGTTATCCCACATAAAGCCATTGCCGCCCCAATATTGCAGACAGGTATCAGCGACTTCACGAGTGAGACGTCCCGACTTGAGTTTCGCCATTGAAGCTAACATCGTGACATTTTCCCCAGCAATATGCTGTTCACAAGCTTGATAAGTCAGCGCCTTTAATGCTTCAACTTCAGTCATTAACTCGGCGAAGCGGAAATGTACATATTGGTTATTAATCAAGGGCTGACCAAAAGTAGTACGTTCTTTAGCGTAATCAATCGTTTGTTGAATGACTTTTTCTAAACCGCCTACTGCATTGGCACATGCCCACATACGTTCTTCTTGGAACTGCATCATTTGCATCATGAAGCCCATGCCTTCTGCACCAACTAAATAGCGTTGTGGTACTCGAACATTATCAAAATAGACTTGAGCAGTTGTTGTTGAACGCATACCTAATTTATTCAGTGGCTCTGAAAAACTGATACCCGCAGTCTTCGCAGGCACAATAATCATGGATTTATTGACATGCGGTTTGTCATCTGAAGTATTGGCAAGTAAACAGAAGAAATCCGCTTGCAATGAATTGGTGATCCACATTTTGCTGCCGTTAATCACGTAATCATCACCCTCTTTTTTCGCAGTGGTTTTGATTGCTGCCACGTCTGAACCTGCATGCACTTCTGATACTGCAATTGATGCCACATATTCACCGCGAATCGCAGGATTCAAAAACTCTTCTCTTAATTCTTTGCTACCAAAACGAGCAAGTGCAGGTGTCGCCATATCGGTTTGCACTCCAATCGCCAGTGGCACACCACCACATGCAGCACGTCCTAATTCTTCAGCGACAACAAGGTTATAGGAATAATCTAAACCCAGACCGCCATTTTCTTCTGGCTTACAAATACCCAGCAAACCTAAATCTGCCATTTTCTTAAACACGTCATGAATCGGAAAGCGTCCCGCTGCTTCCCATTCTGGAATAAATGGATTGAGTTCGTTTTCTACAAACTGACGTGCGGTACGACGTAATGCTTCATGCTCTGCGGTAAATTTCATTATTTTTTTCCTTAAATTTAATCTCCCCTAACCCCTCTTTACAAAGAGGGGAACTCCTCCCTTTTTTAAAGGGAGGTCGGGAGGGATTTTTAAAATCTAGATACACCAAAACGTGTTGAATTAAGTTCACGTTGTTGTGCTTCATAAATGGTTTGTAGCAAGAAGATCAGGACTTTACGCGTATCTCTTGGATCGATAATGCCATCGTCATGCAACATTGCTGTATTAAATAAAGCGGTTGATTGTTGTTCTAATTTCATCGCAGTGCTTTGCTCTAGGAAATCCAACATTTGCGGATTCGGTTCCATTCCAGAAGCTTTCTGTTTACCTTCTGCGACGATACGCAACACTTTCCCCGCTTGTGCTGCCCCCATTACCGCAACATGTGAATTTGGCCATGCAAAGATAAAACTTGGAGAGAGACTACGCCCACACATCGCATAGTTGCCTGCACCGTAGGAACCAGCCACAATAATCGAGATTTTCGGTACAGTCGCATTCGCAACTGCTTGGATTAATTTCGAACCATGCTTAATGATGCCGTTCTGTTCAGCATCTGTTCCCACCATAAAACCTGTGGTGTTATGCAGGAATAAAAGTGGTCGTTTGGTCTGCTCACACAGATGAATAAATTGTGCTGCTTTGACCGCACCTTGTGGTGTAATCGGACCATTATTAGTAATAATGCCAATATGTACCCCACCCATTTTCGCCCAACCACATACGGTTAAAACATCGTATTCCTGTTTAAACTCAAGGAAATCTGAATCATCAATAATACGAGCTACAACCTCTTTCATATCAAAAGGCTGCTTTGGATCTTTGGGAATAATGCCAAGCAACTCTTCAGGCGCGAAACGCGGCTCTTTGTAGTTTTGATTTAGACTAGTGGTTTGTTCCTTCCAATTCAAATGCTCTAAAATCTCACGAGCAAGTCGAATCCCATCAGCATCATTTTCAGCCAAATATTCTGCTACACCTGAAACTTGGGTATGCATTTCAGCACCGCCCAACTCTTCAGCCGTTGCCACCTCACCAGTCGCAGCCAATAACAATGGCGGACCAGCCAGTAACATTTCGGTTTGTTTGCGCACCGCGATCACATAGTCAGACAGACCAGGCTGATATGCTCCACCTGCTGTAGCATTACCATGTACCACCGAAATTTGTGGAATCCCTGCCGCAGACATCCGTGCTTGATTGGCAAAGGTCATACCGCCATAGGTAAATACTTCAGCAGCATAATTAAGATTCGCCCCACCACTTTCCGTTAAAGTAACAATCGGTAGTTTTTGTTCAAGTGCGATTTTCTGTAAGCGTAAGGTTTTCTGTACACCCATCGGTGACATAGTTCCACCTTTGATCGCACTATTGCTGGCAGAGACAAGGCAGCGTACACCACTAACAAAGCCCAAACCCGCAATAATACCGCCACCCGCTTCTGAGCCATCTTTATCATCATGCATGTTGTAGCCGACTAAGCCACATAACTCGACAAAAGGTGAATCAGCATCTAATAGTAAGCGCACACGTTCGTGCGGCAAGATTTTGCCTTTCTTATCAAACTTTGGTTTAGCCGCATAAGATTTATCAATACTCTTTTGCTGTACTGCTCGTACTTCCGCAATTTGATTCAACAAAGCTTCACGGTTTTGTTGGTATTGTTCACTACCGACTGCAATTTCAGATTGGAGAATGGTCATTGTTTTTCCTCACTCCAAGCCTAGCTTGTCGTCTTGCGGCTGGGCAGAGCGTTGCTCTGCTTTTCCAGCCTCATCTTTAAAAATTTCAGGAATAAAGGCACGATGGAAACCATTAAAAGATTGGCTATTGGTTGCATCCGCCAGTGGATACATACGTGTTCCCTGCGATGCAGCCCCATCAATACGTAAAGTCACCCCTGAAACAAAAGCCGCAGCATCAGAAAGTAAATAGCAAATTGCTGAAGAAATTTCAGATTCTGTACCCATACGTTTTAACGGAACATTACCTGCCAAACTTGGAATGATCACTTTGGCAAAGTCACCACTATAGTTGTCCATACCTGATGAAATAATCCATCCTGGCGCAACTGCATTGACGCGCACACCCGATTTACCCCATTCTACAGAAGCCGTTTTAGTCAGGTTATCCACACCTGAGCGTGCTGCACCTGAATGCCCCATACCTGGCATACCGCCCCACATATCTGCAGTCATGTTGACGATGCTGCCCCCATGTTTAGCCATCCATTGGTTATAGGCTTCACGCATTAAATAGAATGTAGAATGCAAGTTATTGCGAACCACAGCATCAAAGCCATTAGCAGAAATATTTTCCAATGCCGAAGGAAATTGCCCACCTGCGTTATTCACTAAACCATCGAGCTTGCCAAATTTTTCAATGACTTCAGCAATCATACTTTTGACTTGTTCTTCATCACGGTTATCACAAACGATAAAATGGACTTTTCCACCATCTTCGGTAATTTCTGCTGCAGTTTTTTCTAACTTTTCAATTTTTCGACCTGTAATCACAACTTGAGCACCTAAAGATGCCAACTCGTGTGCTGTACAGCGTCCAATACCTGAACCGCCACCTGTGACGATAATCACTTTGTCGGCAAATGCATCTGCTCTGAAAATTGATTGATAACCCATTTGATTTACATCCCTTACTTATTTTTCTAACAATTTCGCTGGTACTTTGACTGGCATATCTAACAACTGCTGTGCAAAAGCCTTACCTTGTGGATCAATACGTAAACTTGCAATCCCACCGCCACCTAAGGCATTTTCCAACATAAAATTCAGTGCATTCATCGCAGGCAATTCATAACGAATTACCTTTGATTTTTCTGGATCTAAAACATGGTGCATATAGTCTGAAACATTGGCTTCAGTGAGTGCTGCTCGAATCCAAGGCAAATATTCTGCTTTACGCGCAATCACACCAATATTGCTATGGTTGCCTTTATCTCCACTACGAGCATGAGCAATCTCAATCAAAGGCACTTCGATTTCATCACCTTGATAAGTTGCGACGTCACCAGTTGGATGGGGAGCGAAATTCTGTGTAGCTGAGCCAGTTGGAATCTCAACAGGATGTCGCTGGCCTGCAAAATCAACCTCAACCTTGATTTGATCTTTATCAATCAAGAAAGAAAACAACTTGACCACTGCTGAGGCTTTAGGGCGACCACCGACAATGCCCGCTAATGCAGGTGCCATACCTGTAGAAGCTTGTGCGATTTCCGAAGCAAAGAACATACATGCTTCTTTAAACATATGTTTGACTGCAATTTTGACCACGACTTCACGGCTTTCTTTAATGCGTGCATGTGCCCCATAGGTACTTTCAATACCTAAAATTTCGATCGATTTTTCTGTAAATGGAGGGACAGAACGTAAAGCCAATACGCGCTCACATTTATTGATAATGGCATTGGCAATCGTTTGTGCTTTCTCAGGCGCTTCGCGACCTGCGATCAAGAAACTGACTAAAACACGATAACCATCGGCATAAGTGGCACTCACTTTATATTGTTGAGTTGGTGCTCGACCTGTTGCACCTGTGACTTTAACTCGATCATCACCCACTTGTTCTAAATGGACTTGGCTAAAATCAGCTGTCACATCAGGAAGTAAATAGGTTTGTGGATTACCTATTTCATAAACGATTTGCTCTGCGACCGTTGCAGTCGACACCAAACCACCTGTACCTTGTGGTTTAGTCACAACAAAAGAGGAATCTGCACTGACTTCTACAATTGGAAAGCCCATGTTGTCAAAGCCTTGTACCAAACGCCAATCAGTAAAATTACCACCTGTACATTGAGCACCACATTCAATTACATGCCCAGCCAATGAACCTTGTGCGAGTTTGTCATAGTCATCCAATGACCATTTGTATTCATGCAACAACGGTGCAAGTACCACAGCCGAATCAACAACACGACCTGTAATCACGATATCCGCGCCCAAATCCAAAGCGTCACGAATGGCAACAGCCCCTAAATAGGCATTACTGCTCGCTACATGCGCAGGCAAAGAGTCACCATTAAACATTTCTTTGATATTTTTTTGCTGTAGTTCTGCGTGCTTTGGCAATACGTCATCACCAAGTACCACCGCAACTTTTAAATCCAAGCCTTTTTCATCAATGATTTTTTGTAAAGCATCCCGACAAGCTAAGGGATTCACGCCCCCTGCATTACTGATCACTTTGATTTTCTTTTCAGCAATTTTATTAATCAGTGGAGACATCACGCGGCTAACAAAATCTAATGCATAACCATGATTTGGATCAGTCATCATTGCTTTAGCCATGATTGACATGGTAATTTCAGATAGATAATCAAAGACTAAATAATCAATATCACTCAGATGTACCAACTGAAAAGCAGCTGTATTGGTATCACCCCAAAATCCTGAAGCACATCCGATTTTTACTGGCTTTTGGTCATCCTGCTTGACGCTTGTCATGAGCTTTCTCATTATTATTAAAAACAACACAACATTACCAAGCAAGTGCTTGGTTTGTAAAGTGCATAATGATATGCTGTATTAGCAAAAACAGACAAATTCAAGCAAATGCTTGTTATAAAAAGATAAGACAATTCATGAAATGAATTTTGTTACAATACACTTTGATAAGACGGGATAGACTGACAGGCATGATCGCAACTTCAATTGAGCAAATACCTAAAATCGTATGTTTTGACGATAGCCCACGTGGACGTTTGCTCTTAGGTGCCGCCTATCTATTTTATAAGCAAGGATATGATAAAACCACGGTTCGCCAACTTGGTGAATTTATTGGTATTCAATCAGGTAGTCTTTTCCATCACTTTAAAAGTAAAGATGACATTCTTGCTACGGTGATGGAACAAACCATTATTTATAACTTTGCGCGGCTTAAAGAAGCGGCTGAGCGTTCAAATGATCCTGAACAGCAATTGCGTGATTTAATCAGAGCCGAATTGATTTCAATTACTGGTGATACTGGTGCGGCTATGGCGGTGCTGGTTCATGAATGGTTTGCGCTCTCGAAAGAAAAACAAGAATACCTTTTGAAAATGCGTAATGAATATGAGCAAATCTGGCTTGATGTGATTGAAAAATTACGTGCTCTAGGCAAGGTTAAACATGATGCATTTATTTGGCGACGTTTAGTCGGTGGTTCTATTTCTTGGACAGTCACATGGTACCGACCTGAAGGTAAAGTTAAAATTGATGAATTGACGGAAATGGTCTGGGAAATGGCTTTGAAATGAGTTATCGAATGCATCCAAAACAACTAGAGAATGTATTTGCGTTAACAAGCAAACAACGTTATGAACATTTTATTTCAAAAGTTTGTGATTGGGAGGAACTTTGGATCCTAGAAGACAATAATGAAAATTTCCTAATTATTACTCCGCAGCAGGACCTCGAATATTTACCTGTATGGCCCCATGCTGACTACGCATTAGCTTTTCATGAAGTTTACCCATCGCTTAAACCATCACGAATACAGTTAGATACCTTTCTTGAAATATGGCTTCCAAATTTAAATAATGACGGTCTAAAAGTAGGCGTGTTACCTAATCTAGGAACAACCGTTTGGATTATAGATCCTCTCGATTTAAAAGAAGAATTAGAAAATGAACTAAAGCAATATGAATAAAATAGAAAATATTTATTTACGTAAGCCTCAACTCAGCGATTTAGCTGAAATCAAACAAGCCTACCAAAATAGTATTCATCTACATCAACCATGGACATATCCTCCTACAGATTTTGAACAATACCTACAGCAAGAACATCGTTATTTTGTCTGCTTAACTGAGAACCATGCAATTGTAGGAACCTTTAATATCTCGAATATTATTCGAGGTCACTTCCATTCAGCTTATTTAGGTTATGAAGCCTTTTATCCTTATATAGGCCAAGGTTATATGCGACATGGACTTCAACTTGTCTTACACGAAGCTTTTCAAACACTGAACCTGCATCGACTAGAAGCGAATATCCAACCTGAAAACTCCACCTCCATTCGTCTTGTGGCAGGAGCAGGCTTTGTTAAAGAAGGGTTTTCACGCCAATATTTACGTGTTGGTGGTAAAGAATGGAAAGATCATGAGCGTTGGGCGATTTTAAATTCGAATTGGACAGATAAAAAATATCAAGTCTTCTAGTAATTGAAATATTTGAAGCTTTAAAATAAACAAATAAAGTGATGCCAATTTTATAAGCAGAATATATGCAACGTACAATTATAATCCTACTTTCCAGCCTAATGTTCGGTTGTACAAATGATATCGTGACAACCAAATTTATAGATCTACAGCATGCTCAAACAGAACATGCTTTTGAACGTGGTTGGCTACCTCCAATTTTACCGCCAAGCACAAAAAATATTATTGAAATAAATAACCTTGATTTAAATATTGGTCATGGTTCATTTACCTTCTCTCCAACCGACTTAGACTATTTTATCGATCAAGGTGCAATTCCAATTAAAATAAGTAGTGTAAATTGAGGTACAAAAAAAGGAAATGCAGGATAAAGGGTTTCAATTTTTCGTATACGCTAAAGATTCCTCACTTTGGTATATCGCTGTTCATCCAGAAGCTAAAGGAGACTATTGGATTGAATCAATAAAATAGTCTCCCGCATATAAAGATCAATAACCCAATTGCTTACTAATCAAGTCCTTCATAATTTCTTCCGCACCACCACCAATCATATTGACCTTCACTTCACGATAAATACGCTCAGACTTAGTTCCTCGCATAAAGCCCATTCCCCCTAATGTCTGCACAGCAGCATCCGCACAAAACTGCATGGTTCGTGTTGCGACATTCTTGAGCATGGAAATTTGAGCAACCAAATCAGCACCCTGTAATTGTGGTTGAGTCATTTTCCAAGCCGTTTCTTCAAGCAAAGCGCGTGTTGTCGTCAATTGCGTTGCCATATCAACCAACTTATGACGAACCACTTGATGGTCAACTAAACGTTTACCGAACGTTTTGCGCTGTTGTGCCCAATCTAACGCCTCTTCATAACAGACAAGCGCATAACCATAAGCCACCACGCCCAAGAAAAAACGCTCCATATTAAAGTTATTCATAATCACTTTAAAACCAGAGTTTTCCTTACCCAGCAAGTTCGATGCAGGTACACGCACTTGATCAAAATGTAAGTGTGCGGTATCCGATGCCCACCATCCCATTTTCTTTAATGGTGTTTTAGTAATGCCCTCACTATGCGCATCAATCAGTAGCATAGAAATACCGTCAGCACCCGTTTTAGTGGGATCAGTACGCACCGCTACTGTGTAGTAATCCGCACGGATTCCAGAAGTGATAAAGGTCTTTTCACCAGAAACAATATAATAATCGCCCTCACGAATTGCTTTGGTCTGCAAAGCGGCAACATCAGATCCACCACCAGGCTCAGTAATTGCCAAAGCCGAAATCTTTTCGCCGGAAATAATATCTGGCAATACTTTCGCTTTTAGTTCTTCACTTCCAAAATGCTGAATTGGTGGAGCACCGATGGTATGTACCATCAACGAAATATGCACACCACCTGAACCCGCTTTCGCCATTTCCACACCAGCGAGTAACGAATAAAAAGGATCAGCATCCGGAATACCCCCATATTCTTCACCAAAGCCTAAGCCCAATAATCCAATCTCAGCAGCTTTCTTATAAAGCTCTCGAGGAAACGTTTCAGCCTCATCCCATTCATTAACAAATGGTGCCATTTCTTTTTGCACGAATCGACGCACATTGTCCGCAAAAGCTTGGTGTTGTTCATTATAGTAGATCGGATTAAGTTGCATTTTCTGCTTCCTGGCTTGAATAGTTCTGAATCGATTAGAGTATTTATAAGCGCTTTACCTTATCAAAAAAGAAAAAACCAAGCAAGCGCTTGGCAAAATATGCATCAATTTTATCCATAATGATTTATCAAAAACGTTGAGATATTTATCCGAAATAAGAGCCCAAATCCTATTAGTAAGTATCTAAGCCCTATTATCACGGTTATGATTGATCGTAATTTTTCGGATTCTGCATGAGTAAAATAGCAAATGGGCGAGTAGATCGAAATGCTTCCAAAACAATTACAAAAATTGAAGTAAGAGGAATTGCTAAAATCGCTCCTGCGATTCCCCACAATGAAGACCACAAAGACAAGGAAAGCAAAACAACAAACGGAGATAAATTGATTTGTTTACCAATCATACGTGGTTCTAGAAAATTTCCTACAAACATTTGCGCAACCGTCAATAGAATTGCAACCAGAATAGTTAATTTCAGCGAACCAGTTTGAGCCAATGTCATTAGAACAGGGAAAATCACACCGAATAAAGAACCAACGTATGGAATATAGTTAAACAAACCAATAATTAAAGCCCAAAATAATGCATACTCCACACCACACGCCCAAAGAATAACAAAACAAATCGTTGCTAAAATCAAATTAATAAGTGTCTTAACGACAAGGTATTCACTAATTTTTTTATTAATATCCGCAATCAATAACCGTGTTTGTTCAGTTTTACCATCTGGAAATGCAATCATTAATTTTTTAACGAACTGATCTCGCTCATTCAATAAAAATAAGGCATATACAATGATGACAAAAAACATGCCTGTCAGCGCACTAAATGAAGTAAGCGTCGAAGTAATTAGACTTTGAAGATTAATCTGACTCATCAGCATTTCTCTAAAGATTTGCCAGTCCGGACTATCACTCCACCCTAAATACGCGTTTACATGCAAAAAAACCTGTTCAATATTCGCTTCATAGATTGGCATCTTGGCCAAAATTTTCTGTCCAGTTGTAATCACTAAACTAATAAGCTGAACCATAACCACGATAAAACTAATTAATACCAATATCCTTCTAAACCACTCTGGCGTAGATTTCAAAACGGGAAACTTCACAAGCCAATGGCTTAATGTGATAAGGATATACATCGCTATCGTCGCAACAAGGATTGGCAATAGAAAGCCTTGCCCAATTTTCAACAACCATCCAAAGAGAATTAAAAACAATAAAATATAAACCAATGTCTGTAGGCTAGATTGCCAAGAACCAAGATTATTATTTTGCATATTCACATCACGCTTTATCTTTTCCCCAATAGTTATACCGTAATTTTCCCCAATTTATTTTTCTCGTTGCAATAAAAAACACCCCTAACCGTCAGGTTAGGGGTGTTTGAATTTAAAAGCTGGCGATGACTTACTCTCACATGGCAAGTGCCACACTACCATCAGCGCGAAGAGGTTTCACTTCTGAGTTCGGGAAGGGATCAGGTGGTTCACTCTTGCTATTGTCGCCAGCAAACTGTTTTGGCTTTGGGTGGTCTTACTTTTGAACTTATTATTAAGTTCATGCCACTTAGTACCGAAAGAGTTATTAACGGATTAGTTAATCGAGTCGTATTGTAACTAGTTTTGACACTAAATCAAGTTATGTATTGAATTTATCTTGAATACAACAACTGTTTGGGTGTTGTATAGTCAAGCCTCACGAGCAATTAGTATTGGTCAGCTTCACACGTCACCGTGCTTCCACACCCAACCTATCAACGTCCTAGTCTCGAACGGCTCTTTAGAGGAATAAATTCCTAGGGAAATCTTATCTTGAGGTAGGCTTCCCGCTTAGATGCTTTCAGCGGTTATCCCTTCCGAACATAGCTACCCGGCGATGCGACTGGCGTCACAACCGGTACACCAGAGGTTCGTCCACTCTGGTCCTCTCGTACTAGGAGCAGATCCTCTCAAATTTCCAGCGCCCACGGTAGATAGGGACCGAACTGTCTCACGACGTTCTAAACCCAGCTCGCGTACCTCTTTAAATGGCGAACAGCCATACCCTTGGGACCTGCTTCAGCCCCAGGATGAGATGAGCCGACATCGAGGTGCCAAACACCGCCGTCGATATGAACTCTTGGGCGGTATCAGCCTGTTATCCCCAGAGTACCTTTTATCCGTTGAGCGATGGCCCTTCCATACAGAACCACCGGATCACTAAGACCTACTTTCGTACCTGCTCGACTTGTGGGTCTCGCAGTTAAGCGCGCTTTTGCCTTTATACTCTACGCGTGATTTCCGACCACGCTGAGCGCACCTTCGTACTCCTCCGTTACTCTTTAGGAGGAGACCGCCCCAGTCAAACTACCCACCAGACATGGTCCTCGTCCCGGATAACGGGACAGAGTTAGAACCTCAACATTACCAGGGTGGTATTTCAAGGACGGCTCCATTGGAACTAGCGTTCCAACTTCAAAGCCTCCCACCTATCCTACACAAGTAAGGTCAAAGTTCAATGTCAAGCTGCAGTAAAGGTTCACGGGGTCTTTCCGTCTAGCCGCGGGTACACTGCATCTTCACAGCGATTTCGATTTCACTGAGCCTCTGCTGGAGACAGCGCCGCCATCATTATGCCATTCGTGCAGGTCGGAACTTACCCGACAAGGAATTTCGCTACCTTAGGACCGTTATAGTTACGGCCGCCGTTTACTGGGGCTTCGATCAAGAGCTTCGCTTACGCTAACCCCATCAATTAACCTTCCAGCACCGGGCAGGCATCACACCCTATACGTCCACTTTCGTGTTTGCAGAGTGCTATGTTTTTAATAAACAGTTGCAGCGGCCTGGTTTCTGTGGCTGCCAATAGCTCAGGGAGCAAGTCCCATCACCGTCAGCAGCGTACCTTCTCCCGAAGTTACGGTACCATTTTGCCTAGTTCCTTCAGCAGAGTTCTCTCAAGCGCTTTGGTCTACTCGACCTGACCACCTGTGTCGGTTTCGGGTACGATTCCTGTGTAACTGAAGCTTAGAGACTTTTCCTGGAAGCATGGTATCAGCCACTTCACTGTACAAGTACAGCTTGCTATCGACTCTCAGCATAGAGCACCCCGGATTTGCCTAAGATGCATGCCTACTGTCTTCCACCTGGACAACCAACGCCAGGCTGACTTAACCTTCTCCGTCCTCTCATCGCATTACACAGAAGTATTGGAATATTAACCAATTTCCCATCGACTACGCCTCTCGGCCTCGCCTTAGGGGTCGACTCACCCAGCCCCGATTAACGTTGGACTGGAACCCTTGGTCTTTCAGCGAACGGGTTTTTCACCCGTTTTGTCGTTACTCACGTCAGCATTCGCACTTCTGATACCTCCAGCATACTTCTCAATACACCTTCATCGGCTTACAGAACGCTCCCCTACCACTTGACTTAAAGTCAAATCCGCAGCTTCGGCACATAGTTTTAGCCCCGTTACATCTTCCGCGCAGGCCGACTCGACTAGTGAGCTATTACGCTTTCTTTAAAGGGTGGCTGCTTCTAAGCCAACCTCCTAGCTGTCTATGCCTTCCCACATCGTTTCCCACTTAACTATGATTTTGGGGCCTTAGCTGGCGGTCTGGATTGTTTTCCTCTTGACTACGGACGTTAGCACCCGCAGTCTGTCTCCCGGATAGTACTCATTGGTATTCGGAGTTTGCATCGGTTTGGTAAGTCGGGATGACCCCCTAGCCGAAACAGTGCTCTACCCCCAATGGTATTCGTCCGAGGCGCTACCTAAATAGCTTTCGGGGAGAACCAGCTATCACCAGGCTTGATTAGCCTTTCACCCCTATCCACAAGTCATCCCCTGGCTTTTCAACGACAGTGGGTTCGGTCCTCCAGTTAGTGTTACCCAACCTTCAACCTGCTCATGGATAGATCGCCTGGTTTCGGGTCTATACCCAGCAACTATACGCCCTATTAAGACTCGATTTCTCTACGGCTCCCCTATGCGGTTAACCTCGCTACTGAATATAAGTCGCTGACCCATTATACAAAAGGTACGCAGTCACACCACGAAGGTGCTCCCACTGCTTGTATGCATGCGGTTTCAGGATCTATTTCACTCCCCTCACAGGGGTTCTTTTCGCCTTTCCCTCACGGTACTGGTTCACTATCGGTCAGTCAGGAGTATTTAGCCTTGGAGGATGGTCCCCCCATATTCAGACAAGGTTTCACGTGCCTCGCCCTACTCGTCATCATTGTGTGTGCCCTTTCGTGTACGGGAATATCACCCTCTACGTTCGCACTTCCCAGAGCGTTCCACTAGAACACACACAACTTAATGGGCTGATCCCCGTTCGCTCGCCGCTACTAAGGGAATCTCAATTGATTTCTTTTCCTAAGGGTACTGAGATGTTTCACTTCCCCTCGTTCGCTTCATAAGCCTATGTATTCAGCTTATGATACCCGCCTTATAGCGGGTGGGTTCCCCCATTCAGATATCTCCGGATCAAAGGATATTTGCCGCCTCCCCGGAGCTTTTCGCAGGCTATCACGTCTTTCATCGCCTCTGACTGCCAAGGCATCCACCACATGCACTTAATTACTTGACTATACAACCCCAAACAGTCGCTAACCCTTACAAGTAAGGTTAGGACAGATTGCTATGTTTGTTTTTCAACTCACATCGCTCTCATCCAGTTTGTTGCCTCGTGCACTTAAGCACCGTACAGCTTCAATCTAAATTCATATACCAAAACGCTTGATTCAGTGTTTTTGCTAGTTCTCAATTTCATTCTTTCGAATGAATTGAGTGAACAATTTATTTCAGACTCAATTCTACTAATCTGTTAATGATTAACTACAGCCTCGTCAGCTTGCAGTAAACTGTGATAAATCACAGAAGTTAATAAGCTTTAACTTACTAAATTCTGTAATCTTTAGTGGTGGAGACTAGGAGAGTCGAACTCCTGACCTCCTGCGTGCAAAGCAGGCGCTCTACCAACTAAGCTAAGTCCCCAGCTTTAATCATAATGAACGACATATCTTTTAATCTAGCAGCTTGTGATTATTCATCACTTCGTCAGTAGTGGTGGGTCTGACAAGACTTGAACTTGTGACCCCACGCTTATCAAGCGTGTGCTCTAACCAACTGAGCTACAGACCCTCAGATACATCTTCGAAGAACAACTTGTTGTGGATTCTTACCGGCCATCAATCTTTCGTTAAGGAGGTGATCCAGCCGCAGGTTCCCCTACGGCTACCTTGTTACGACTTCACCCCAGTCATCGGCCACACCGTGGTAAGCGTCCTCCTTGCGGTTAGACTACCTACTTCTGGTGCAACAAACTCCCATGGTGTGACGGGCGGTGTGTACAAGGCCCGGGAACGTATTCACCGCGGCATTCTGATCCGCGATTACTAGCGATTCCGACTTCATGGAGTCGAGTTGCAGACTCCAATCCGGACTACGATCGGCTTTTTGAGATTAGCATCCTATCGCTAGGTAGCAACCCTTTGTACCGACCATTGTAGCACGTGTGTAGCCCTGGTCGTAAGGGCCATGATGACTTGACGTCGTCCCCGCCTTCCTCCAGTTTGTCACTGGCAGTATCCTTAAAGTTCCCGGCTTAACCCGCTGGCAAATAAGGAAAAGGGTTGCGCTCGTTGCGGGACTTAACCCAACATCTCACGACACGAGCTGACGACAGCCATGCAGCACCTGTATGTAAGTTCCCGAAGGCACCAATCCATCTCTGGAAAGTTCTTACTATGTCAAGACCAGGTAAGGTTCTTCGCGTTGCATCGAATTAAACCACATGCTCCACCGCTTGTGCGGGCCCCCGTCAATTCATTTGAGTTTTAGTCTTGCGACCGTACTCCCCAGGCGGTCTACTTATCGCGTTAGCTGCGCCACTAAAGCCTCAAAGGCCCCAACGGCTAGTAGACATCGTTTACGGCATGGACTACCAGGGTATCTAATCCTGTTTGCTCCCCATGCTTTCGTACCTCAGCGTCAGTATTAGGCCAGATGGCTGCCTTCGCCATCGGTATTCCTCCAGATCTCTACGCATTTCACCGCTACACCTGGAATTCTACCATCCTCTCCCATACTCTAGCTGACCAGTATCGAATGCAATTCCTAAGTTAAGCTCAGGGATTTCACATCCGACTTAATCAGCCGCCTACGCACGCTTTACGCCCAGTAAATCCGATTAACGCTCGCACCCTCTGTATTACCGCGGCTGCTGGCACAGAGTTAGCCGGTGCTTATTCTGCGAGTAACGTCCACTATCTCTAGGTATTAACTAGAGTAGCCTCCTCCTCGCTTAA
This sequence comes from Acinetobacter haemolyticus, assembly GCF_003323815.1. Lineage (NCBI taxonomy): Bacteria > Pseudomonadati > Pseudomonadota > Gammaproteobacteria > Moraxellales > Moraxellaceae > Acinetobacter > Acinetobacter haemolyticus. The sequence goes on along the minus strand of NZ_CP030880.1, from coordinate 510,768 downwards.
AGTGCTTTACAACCAAAAGGCCTTCTTCACACACGCGGCATGGCTGGATCAGGCTTCCGCCCATTGTCCAATATTCCCCACTGCTGCCTCCCGTAGGAGTCTGGGCCGTGTCTCAGTCCCAGTGTGGCGGATCATCCTCTCAGACCCGCTACAGATCGTCGCCTTGGTAGGCCTTTACCCCACCAACTAGCTAATCCGACTTAGGCTCATCTATTAGCGCAAGGTCCGAAGATCCCCTGCTTTCTCCCGTAGGACGTATGCGGTATTAGCATTCCTTTCGGAATGTTGTCCCCCACTAATAGGCAGATTCCTAAGCATTACTCACCCGTCCGCCGCTAGGTAATGTAGCAAGCTACACTTCCCCGCTCGACTTGCATGTGTTAAGCCTGCCGCCAGCGTTCAATCTGAGCCATGATCAAACTCTTCAGTTTAAAATCATTAGTAGCTTATGGCTACAAATCTTGGCTCATCAATTTTCTGACATTAATTTCTCAAATAAACTTCGAGTAATTTCTACCATTCAATCAATGAAATATTTTCGATTGATCAACCAGTAAAAATCCACACAAGTTGTTCTTCTATTCTCTTAATGATCTTCTCGATGATTCGTCATCATCAAGCTAGGTCGGCTATATTACTCTCAATCTCTTAAAAGTCAACAGGTAATTTAGATATTTTTAAAACTTATCAAACAACCCAAAAATCTAACCACTAAAGCCAAATCCTTGTTTATCAACAAGTTTTTATCCGCATCACCGCCGATGGATGTGCATTCTACAGCATTTCCCACCCAATGCAACACCCTCCTCTAATTTTTATTATCAAGTGAACGTTTTTTGAACGCACCAGTTACTTTTAATACTTTTTCTTTGTCTTTAAGAGCTATTTTTAAACAATTAAGTAAAGTAGAATATGTTTCTTGCTTCACATTTTTTGGCATTTTTGATTGAAAAGACGGTGTATTTTTAGGAAAGCTCAATATTTATGGCTAATAGGTTTGATTTCTATTAGTCCGTTTAGTCATGCCATTTCGAGCCATAGTTTTTATGAGTTAACGCTATCTATATTAAGTTATAGCAAATGGCCGAATACAACACGCCCAACCATTTGTGTTTTAGATAACAATGAGGCTGCATCTCAATTTCAAGTCAATATTCGTCAACTTGCGTATGACTATCAAGTGCAAGCAATAGCGACGAAAGATTTCACAAAAACCGATTGTAATGTTGTTTATTTTTCTACGACTACACCACAACAACAACAAAATCTTATTCAAGCACACCCTTCTCGCTCGTTACTTTCATTAAGTACGAATAATCCCGCATGCGAGATTGGAAGTATTTTCTGCTTGTATAGTCGTCAGACTTTTTCTTCATTTAAAGTGAATCTGGATGCTTTAAGTGCCTCCAAAGTTCACATTGATCCACGTGTTCTACTCTTGGCAAAAAACACGGAGTGATCAACGTGATTTCAAGTTTATATCAATCAACTTCATTACATGCTTTATTCCGTAAGTCTCAATTTACTATTTTTGCGATTACTTTTTTTATTTGTTCTTTTACCTTTGCCACGATTTCAATGTTTACCATGGAAACTTATGCAAAGCAGAATCTTCAATTATTGAGTCAAACAGTCCTTGAACGAATTCAACCTGCTGTGGTGTTTAAAGATAAAGGAACCATAGATCAAATTCTTTCCGATTACACCACAAGTCACGCCATCCGCAGCATCCATGTTTATGACGCTCAAAAGCAGTTGCTTGCAGAAAGTAGTAAAACCATTGAATACACCTCTTTTTTGCAAGATTTGCTCGACAATTGGTTCTTACATGATCCTGTTCAACTCACAGTAATTCATAATAAAAAGCAGGTCGGTGAACTCGTACTTTATGGCAGCTCTGAAAATATTTTGCATTTTCTTAAAACCATTATCATTGGATTAGCCATTTCAATGTTTTTTATCGTGATCGCCTTATTGTGGTCAGTCAATCTAACCTACCGTCAGATCATGCAAGCGATCAAGCCACTCACTCACATTGCACAACTGGTGAGTGACCAAAAAGCATATAATTTACGCTTCCCAAACAATCATATCCGTGAATTTCAAAATTTAAACACTGTTTTTAATGAGCTACTTGAGGAAATTCAAATTTGGCATACACATCTTCAAAAAGAGAACCATCAACTATCATTTCAAGCACACCATGATCAATTAACAGGTTTACCTAATCGTCATTACTTTTATGATGAGTTGAATAATATTTTTGATAATCCTCAGTATCGTCACAACTCAGCATTGTTATTTTTAGATAATAACAAATTCAAAGCAATCAACGATCAATATGGTCATTTGGCTGGCGATGCTGTTTTAACTGAAATGGCATCTCGCTTAAAACTCTCTGTTCGCCATGAAGACTTCATTGCACGCTTAGGTGGAGATGAGTTTGCTATCATTCTTCATGCTATTCACCAAGCAGAACATTTAGAGACAATTGCAGACACCATACTTGCAAGTTGCAAAGAACCTTTAGACTTTAATGGTCAATCCATTCATTTCAGTTTTAGTTTGGGAATTGCTTTCTCCCAGTTCGCTGAAAACCCAGAAGATTTGGTCATGCAAGCTGATCAAGCCATGTATAAAGCTAAAAACTTAAACCCTCATTGGTTTCTTTATAAACCAGAAAATTAGGATATGTTATGCGCACACACACACTTAAAATTTCATTTATTGCGTTACTCTGCCTAACATTGGCTGGATGTTTGAGTTTTGGCCCACTAAAGTATCGCCAAGTCAAAATGTTGAAACAAGAAGGTTTCGTTTTAACAGATGAAGGCTGGAGTTTGGGCTTACCTGAACGCTTACTCTTTGACTTTAATAAGTCAGACATCAAGCCAGAACATGCAAATGAGATTGCTCGTTTAGCGAAGCAACTCAATAAATACGATTTACAAAAACTAAAAATTGTCGGACATACCGATGATGTCGGCAATCCAGAATACAATCAAAAACTTTCAGAGGAACGTGCTCAAAGCGTTTCTATGATTTTTGTTAATGAAGGCTTTAAGCAAAATAATTTAACAGTGATTGGTCGTGGTTCTAGTCAACCCTATTTGCCAAATACCTCAGAGGAAAACCGTGCGAGCAATCGTCGAGTAGCTGTGATCATTATTCCTTAATTTCTAGATCACTCTTTCCCCAAAAAGCCAACTCATAGTCAGTTGGCTTTTTATTTTTAGATGAGTTCGATAATATCGATAGTGGGTGGCACTCTAAATCGAAAAGGCACACCAACCATCCCCGTTCCAACAGTTACAAAGACATCTGCATGCTCATGTGAATAAAAACCTTTTTTATGTCCCAAAATTGAGACTTTTTTCATAATATAATTTGTCACCCACGGTAACTCAATTTGTCCACCATGCGTATGGCCAGACAGCATCAATGGACGCATGGGTAATTCGGGCACCATATCTACAGTATCTGGGTTATGAGATAAAATTAACCAAGGTTTATCTTGGGGTAAATCAGGCAAAAAGCGCATATTCGCTTTACCAGCCCACAGATCACCAATACCGATGAGACGAAATTCATCAAAATCAACGATCTTACCTTCAATATCTATCACATTATTTTGTACCAACGCCTCACTTAATAACGCTTGGATTGGTGGTCCTGGATATTGTTCATCGTGGTTCCCTGGTACAGAATAAACAGGTGCTTGAATTTTCTTTAAAACTTCAAGCTCATAAACAAGTCGATTTTCTGGCTCATAAGTCCAGTCTCCAGCTACCACAACTAAATCAGGTTGTTGCTGATTCAACTTTTTAACAATACTTTTAAGTTGACGCTCATGCCCCGAGAATAAACCAATGTGCAGATCTGCAACCAACGCAACTTTAATAGGACGCTTAAATTCCTGTGTAGGATTTAAACGAAACTGATGCTGTTTGACATGAATTTGATGTGGCTCAATAAAGCGTGCGTAGACCAAGACGCTACTCAAGAGAAAAACAAAAGCGGTTTGATGGATATTATAGTACCCAGACCACCCCGCATATAAGCTAAAAAACCACAGAGGTACGAGTAAATAAGAGAGATAAAAAGCAAGCAAATGCACAAAAGCTTTAAATGGATGGATGGTCTCTGTACGTGACTGGTGAACCCATGCTTCGATAAAGGCCCAAAGTGCTAAAATCGCAAAAATAAGATAAAAGCCAAAAATAATAGGATCTGAATTCGACATTAAAGCCCTCTTTCAATTTACTCAGGGACAGAGGTTGCATCTTATATTTATCTTTTTCGATGAAATGGTATACTCAACCCAACCTTTAATCAGTAACGATTATGACGCAATTTTCTCATTTAAATGGCAAACATACAAAGATAAGTACAAGTACTTACAATAAAAACATGCTTGCGTTTTCTTGTGCAATTGCCTTAACCATAAGTGGATGTAGTACTTTACCCCAACATAAAACACCATCAACACCCTCTATAAGCATTCAAACTGAACACTCAGAAACATCACTGGCTCAGGTCATCCAACCTCTACAAGCCCAGCACCCTGCACTGACAGGCTACCATGTATTATTTGAACCACTAGAAGCCTTATCTGCACGTTTAAGTCTGATCGATAAAGCAGAAAAAAGCTTAGATCTACAATATTATATTTGGGATAACGACAAAGTTGGAGCTCTTGCTTTACATGCACTGATACGTGCAGCTGATCGTGGAGTCAAAGTTCGACTATTAATCGATGATAACAATGCAAAAAAAACAGAAGGAATTTTTTTAGCTTTGGCTCAACATCCCAATATTGAGGTTAAGTTATTTAATCCTTATCGGTTTCGTAAATATCGTGCCATAGATATGGTGCTCGACTTAAAGCGCATCAATCGACGAATGCATAACAAAAGTTTTATTGCTGATCACCAAGTTGCATTGATTGGTGGACGTAATATGACGAATCAATATTATAATATCAGCGAAAATTTCCAATTTTCTGATGTCGATGTCATGCTATTTGGCACAGCGGTAAATGATATCTCAACATCCTTTGATGACTATTGGAACCATGAATACGCTTATGATGTGAGAGATATCGTTAAACAACGATCACATCGCCTTAGCTATGAAAGCTTAAAGCAGCAATTAGATGAACATTATCAACTTGCCACGGTGCAAAACTACTTAGATATTACCAATCACTCACAGACCATCAATGGTTTAATGAATCAACGCATTTCACTCGACTGGGTCAAAGCAGAAGTTGTCAAAGATTCTCCAGATAAAATAAGAGCAAAAGCCAAGAAAGAAGAACATTTAAATTTTCAATTGATCAATCACCTCGAACAACCTGAAAAGAATATCGATCTCATCTCCGCTTATTTTGTACCAGAAAAGAAAGGAACGAAGGTTTTAACAGACTTGGCGCAAGATGGAATTGAAGTCAGAGTTCTCACCAACTCATTTAAAGCCAACGATGTTGCCGTTGTTCATGCATTCTATGGAAAATATCGTCAAGAGTTACTCGAAAAAGGGGTTCAACTCTACGAGTTTTTACCCGCAATAGACAAAAGTGATTTAGATAAGCGGACGGAAGAACTGGCCAAAAAAGCAAAAGTGAGTCTTAAAGGTTTAAGCCGCTCTAGTTTGCATGCAAAACTAATGGCACTCGATGAAAAGCAAGTTTTTATTGGTTCTTTTAATTTCGATCCTCGCTCGGCATATTTAAATACCGAAATCGGTGTTCTTCTGAATAGTCCACCACTTGCTCAAGCCGTACACACCACCATGGATCAGAACCTTACCAAATTTGCATACAAATTAGTTTTGGATGCAAATAATAAAATTACATGGCAACGCCAAACACCTCAAGGCCCGATTATCTACAGAAAAGAACCAAAAATGAAATGGTGGCAAAGAGCTGGTATGAAAGTCATTTCATGGCTTCCAATTGAAGGATTTATGTAAGATCATCTTCAGGCAATACTTTTAAAACTTTACGGTGTAACTTCTTCAGACCTTCACGCATCTTTAAATCCACTTCTTTGGTTAAACTATCCACCGTGTGCCCTTCAACCGAGATTGCAGGTAAAGTCAATAAATGCGCTGTGACTCTTGGCATTTCCAACACACGTTGTACATGTTCAACAAAAGTCATTGCACCAATGAATGGCGCAACCATATCTAGCTCACCTTGCTGATTAACATAGCAAATGACACAAATCTGCACGGGTCGTTGAGCTTCTATCGCCGCACCTAATAAGCGACCATGCACTTTTTTAACCTGACGACCATCTGTAGTTGTGGCTTCTGGAAAAAATAAGACAGGAATATCTTGTTTTAAAAAATCTGTAATTTGCTCTCGAATACGCAGTGAGTCCCCCGAGCCTCGCTTAATAAATAAAGTTCCACCACCTTTAGCTAAATTACCTAAAATAGGCCACTTTTCTACTTCAGCTTTCGCCAAAAAGAAAATACGTGCTCCTGAGCCGAGTACCGCAACATCTAACCATGAAATATGATTACTAACCCACAGTGAAGGTTCTCTAGGTATGCTGCCATGCACTTGTACATCTAGATTAAAGACCTCACATAATCGTCGGCAAAAATATTGAACATATCGAGTATTCACAGGATTATTCGGATCTTTGTAAAGACCATGTCGATAAATCAGATAAAATCCTTCACCAATGGTTTCTAAGCCTGCTGCTAGTTTTCGACTATATAAACTAAATTTGGAAAGTAAATTTAATGGCGCGCTGCTTTTTGCTGTTGATACTTCTTGAGTCATAAATCATTAAAACCATCGGATCAGTAAAACACTGAACATGTATACATTGAATTAATCAAGTTATATCACGCTCATATCCTCTTATAAAAGTTTGTGTCATAACAAAAACCGAATGTAAGCATAATATTTTTCAATTTTAAATGATTTTATAGATTGATTATAATTCAAAAATCGAATTTTCAAATCAAAAGGTGAGCAGATGAAATCTCAAGCAACAGCATCTACGTCACAAACCACTGTACCTTACGGTTATGCTTTAAGAATGTTTATTGGCTGGTCAATCTTATATTTTGGAACATTGGTAGGATTTATAGAACTTTTACGCAGTAATATTATATAAATCTACTCAGTCTTTGCCCTTTACTTTCAGTTTGTTCTAGAATAAGACTTTGAGACCAAGGATTTATAAACAGCGTGGAAAATTTTGAGCAGCGTCAGCATGGTGAACGAGCAATTTTGGTCAGTGTTTCCGTTCAACTTCTTGATGATCTTGATGCTGAAGAGTTTCGATTGCTCGCTCAATCCGCAGGTGCTGAAATTCTTGAACATGTTTCAGTTCAACGTCAGAAACCTGATCCAAAATTTTTTATTGGCTCAGGTAAAGTTGAAGAAATTGCGGAATTAGTTAGAGCACTTGATGCTGAATTGGTGATCTTCGATCACTCATTATCTCCTGCTCAGGAACGTAACTTAGAAAAAGTTCTAAAATGTCGTGTCATCGATCGTACAGGCTTAATTTTAGATATCTTCGCCTTACGTGCCCGTACACATGAAGGTAAATTACAAGTTGAATTGGCTCAACTCAAGCATTTATCGACTCGCTTGATTCGAGGCTTTACGGGCAATCTAGAACAACAAAAAGGTGGCATTGGTCTACGCGGTCCTGGTGAATCGCAACTCGAAACAGATCGTCGACTCATTCGAGTCCGAATTACCCAACTTAAAGATAAACTTATTAAAGTACAACAAACCCGTTTACAAGGTCGTGCCGCTCGCCAAAAGGCAGCGATTCCCACCATTTCCTTAGTAGGTTATACCAATGCTGGAAAATCAACATTATTTAATATTTTAGCAAAAAGTGATGTCTATGCTGCTGATCAACTCTTTGCAACACTAGACCCGACCTTACGCCGACTTGAGTGGGATGGTATTGGTACGGTTGTACTCGCTGATACGGTTGGGTTTGTACGTAATCTACAACATGATTTAGTTGAATCATTTAAAGCAACTTTAGAGGAAACACTTGAAGCAACACTCCTTTTACACGTTGTCGATAGTAGTAGCCCCAATATGCCTGAACAAATCGAAGCGGTAGAGTCAGTTCTAAAAGAAATCGGGGCAGATGCACCTATTTTGCATGTCTATAATAAAATCGACCTGAGTGGTGATACTGCTAAAATCACCTATAAAGCACCCGAACTACCCGATCGCGTTTATCTATCTGCACATTCAGGTCAAGGATTGGATTTACTCAGTCAAGCGGTACAACAATGTCTGATGGGACAGTTACAACAATTTGATTTAGTCCTCAAGCCTGCTTACGGTAAACTACGTACGCAACTTTACACTTTGAATGTTATTCAATCAGAACATTATGATGATGAAGGTGACTTGCATTTATCCGTATGCATCGCCCCTCACAAGTTAGAACAACTGATTAAACAAGCACACTTACCACTCGATGAAATTGTCGGAGCAAAGTCGTTCTTATTTCATCGTGTTTTAGAAGAGTTTGAATCTAAAGAGGAATAAGTCGCTGGGGCTCGCTTCTCGTGCAAGCGTAATAACACGATTCATCATTGTTATAAACATGGGTAAAAGAGAACATGAAAGAAATCGATTGGACAGCTTGGTTTTACACGATTCTATTAATTGTTGTATTTCGTGAAGGAGCTGTCGCCATCACCACTTTCTTTCAACATCCAGAACTCGGTAACTTGGTCGGGCTAATTAGCCTACTTAGCGTGTTATTAATCTGGAGAAAGTTTAGAAAAATTTCCAATCGTCTGATTGATACCAACAATAGAATCATGAAAGAAAGTTCTTTTGCATTTTTACCGATTTGTGCAGGGTCCTTAATCATGCTAGTTCATTTGGGTAAAGAAATTCCTGTGTTTTTATTTATTCTCACCCTAAGTACTTTATTGCCATTGTGGATTTACGCCAAAATGGCGAAACGTTGGTTATAGGAGTTCGTATATGTTTATGGTTATTTACGGATTCGTGATCACCTTGGTTAGTTATTTGATTGCTAAGCCTCTCAATAAAAAAATGCCTCAAATTCCATTAATTGTATTTGCCATGTTTATTGTGATTGGTTTATTAGCTGTCCTAAGAGTTCCTTACGAACACTACATGGATAACGTGAATGGTATATTTAATCATTTACTAGGTTATGTCACCGTCGCTTTAGCGATACCACTTGCTGCAATGCGCTATGATGATTTACCAATTAAATCCATGATTGGAATTTTAGGTTTTGCCAGTATCAGTGCTGTCGCTTTACCTATGAGTCTTGCTTATTTGCTACATATGTCTGAACCCACAATCATGGCCTTTGCTACACGAGCAGTCACCACGCCTATCGCACTAAACATTGCAACTTTACTCCACGCACCCTTGATGATGGTTACCCTGATTGTAATTTTATCTGGCGTTATTGGCGCTGCTTTTTCACCTTGGATCTTAAAACATATTCATGATGAACGTGCTTCTGGTTTAGCATTAGGCCTTGCAGCTCATGCGATTGGTACAGCACAAGCATGGCAACGCGGTCCTGTTGCAGGGCGTTATGCTGCATTTGGTATGGCGGTGAATGGTGTATTTACAGCCATTTGGTTGCCAACATTTATTTTATCTCTATCATAATTTTTGTCACAAATCACATATTAATATTGAACTAGTTATTACAAATCACCCATAATAGAGCACTTGAACATTAAATGGATTTTTGATCATGGGGAAAAAATTAATAAGTGCTTTACTTTTATCAACAATCAGCAGTTTTGCCTCTGCAGTTGATATTACAGGACTCTGGCAAAGTATTGATGACAAGACGGGGGCGCCAAAAGCGTTAGTTGAAATTCGCCAAGAATCAAATGGCAGCTATGCTGGGAAAATCGTAAAGATTACACCTCGTACAGGCTACACACCGAAAGAAACCTGCGTAGATTGTCCTGCACCTTATACCAATAAACCAATTTTAGGTTTAGATGTAGTCACAGGTCTAAAATACAGTGAAGGTCTAAACTATACCAATGGTCGAATTTTAGATCCGAATACAGGTAAAATTTACAGTATGCGGGCTAAATTAAGTGCAAATGGCAAACGCTTACATTTACGCGGCTATCTAGGTGTATCCGCATTAGGTCGTAACCAAATCTGGATTCGTGCAGATTAACGATTAAAACAAATCCTCAGACAAAACAAAAAGCCCTATCATGTTATAGGGCTTTTTGTTTGCACGATTAAATTATCGTGCTTGTAACTTTGCATAATCCAACAGAACATTTGCCGCCTCTGTTACGAACGCTTCTTCCTCTGGTAAAGGTGGACGTTGATGTGCTTTCATCTTGGCACGCGCTTCAATTAAAGCATCAATGGAAGCTTGATAACTTTCCCAATTTGCATAAGGCTTTTGACCAGATGCTACACGTCTTTGATTTTCAGCCTCTAAAGTCTGCTTTTCTAAATCAATTAGTTCTGCACGACGCTGGTTAATATCTAATACGACCTGTTTCTGATCAGAGGTTTTCTGTGCAATTGCCTTTCTCGCCTCTAAATATTTAAACTGTGCATCCAAAGCAACACGCTCAGCAGAGAATTGGGATAATTTAGCCACATAAGGTTGAACCGAACCCTCTCGTTTGAATGGTGCTGTTGGAATCGTATCCCACTTCAACGCATTCTTCGCTTTACGTTCACCAAACTCCTCGTTATAAATATCGACAAGTTTGATATCTGGAATCACCCCCTTATTCTGGGTACTTCCACCTGTAATACGATAGAATTTACGTTGTGTCAGCGTTGCCTGCCCATAAGCTAACGAATCCAACTGAACCTGTGCAGTTCCTTTTCCTGTCGTAGTACTACCAATTACGATACCACGCTCATAGTCCTGAATCGCAGCAGAATAAATTTCACTTGCCGATGCAGATGCTAAATTCACAAGAACAGCCAATGGCCCTGCATAAATTTGTGCACCACCATCAGTGTCCTCAAACACATTGACATTACCGTTGCCATCTCGGATCTGAACTACAGGACCAGATTTGATGACTTGTCCCAACATCCGCGCAACTTCTTCCAAAGAACCACCCGGATCATTTCGCAAGTCAACCAAGATTCCTTCTACTTTTTTCGCTTTGAGCGCTTCCAAAGCCTTGGCTGTATCAACTGAAACTGAACGATATTCTGCTCCTGCACGGCGAGAGCGGTAATCAAAATAGAAAGATGGAATTTCGATCACACCAAAGGTATGTTTCTTTCCATCTCGTGTGATCTCAATGGTACGTGAACGAACGCCTGCATCTTCCTCTTGAATAATATCACGGGTTAAAGTGACATTACGCGCTTGACTCATCGGAGCACCTGGTCCAAGTAAACGTACAACCACTTTGGTTCCTCGCTTACCGCGAATCAAGCCAACGATTTCAGAGCTTGGCCAGCCGATGACATCCACCATTTTCTCGCCGTCTTGCGCAACGCCAATAATGCGATCACCTGATTTAACTTGTCCAGACTTACTTGCAGGACCACCCTCGACGATCGTTTCAATCCGAGTGTAATCTTCATTGCCGCGCTCTGGACGAATCGAAACACCGATCCCCTCTAAACGCAAAGTCGTTTGGCGATTCAGCTCCATCGCATCAATTGGTGGATAATAATTACTATGTGGATCGTATGTCGCCAACATCGCATTTAAAGTTTTTTCTAAGACATCATCACTTTTTAGACGTGCCATGCGCTCTAACTGACGCGTATAACGCTTGGTCAATGTCTGCACAGGTGTAAGATCCTCAGGTCCTGTCAGATCTTGTCCATTTGCAAGTGATGGATTTTCTTTTAATGCCTTTTGCTTGGCTAACTCTTCTTCTTTACTAATAGTTAAGTTAATTAACTGTGATACCAGCATTTTACGCCAATGCGCTTGCTGTTCAGCAGTGGTCTGGAAATAAGGAGCTTTTTCTCGTTTCAGATCCAAATAAACATCTTTTTGCTGCAAGTTTTGCGGCTTTTTCAACTCAGCCAACATAAACTCATAAAATTGTTTCAAACGTTCACGATATTGCGCATGAATTTCAAATGGACCCGTTAAATTCCCAGCTTTGAGTGAACTACCAAAATTTGAACCATATTTATTTTTATACTCCTCAACCTCACCACTCAAAAAAAGTGAATGATCAGGATCAAGACTATCTAAATACATATCCAAAACGCGGTTGGAAGTCGATGCATCTAAGCGCATGTTAAGGTAGTGTTGGCGATCAACCAATGTTGCTAACTGACGTGCAACCAGTGCTTGTTCTTGTGTAGGCTTAATCACCGTTGAGACAGCAGATGCTTCTGTTGCCGCAAATGCCTCATTAATTGTATGAGAGAAAAACAAACCACCAGTCGCAATTGCAACTGCACACGCTATCATTTGAAGTTTCATAAAATTTGGGTACTTCCTTGGATATGGCAATTATTACACGCTGATACAGCGATTAAGAACATATTTCATCCGACACTTTATCAGCCTGCATACTTATCAGGTGCTATTAATAACCTCACAATAAGTATTTATCATCAATATCATGTAGTTTTATCATAATCTGTACTGACAAAATGTAGCAAATCATTGCACAATTTTGCTATCGTTTTTTTCATCAATTTTTTAATCAAAATTCAAACGGAATACATATGATTGGCGCTTTGATGCTAGATATTGCTGGCACAGAACTTACTCAAGAAGATATTGAACTATTACAAGCCCCGCAAGTCGGTGGCATGATTTTATTTGCACGAAATATTGAATCACCTCAACAAGTTCGCGCCCTAACCGATCAAATGCGCCAAGTACGCCCTGATATTCTGATTGCCGTAGACCAAGAAGGCGGTCGAGTACAACGCTTGAGACAAGGTTTTACCTTATTACCTGCAATGGGAAGACTCGGTGAACACTACCTCGAAAACCCACAACAAGCGATTGAGTTAGCAGAACAATGTGGTTGGTTAATGGCAACCGAAGTTTTAGCTGTTGGTATTGATTTCAGCTTTGCACCTGTTTTAGATCTGAATGATGTCAGTGATGTGATTGGTGATCGTGGTTTCGCTAAAAATATGCAAGATATTGTTCCTCTTGCCGACGCTTTTATGCGTGGGATGAAAAAAGCAGGTATGGCTACCACAGGCAAACATTTCCCTGGACATGGTTCGGTAAAAGCAGATTCACATATCGCCGCTGCCATTGATAGCCGTTCATATCAAGAAATTTATGACAAAGATATGCAAAGCTTTATCAAACTCATGCCACAACTTGATGCCTTGATGCCTGCTCATGTGATCTATGATCAAGTCGATCCAAACCCTGCTGGATTCTCTCCATTTTGGCTACAAACAATTCTTCGCCAAGAACTTAAATTTGACGGAGTTTTATTCTCCGATGATCTAAGTATGCAAGCGGCATGTGTTGCTGGCGGTGCAGATGCGCGGATTCAAGCGGCATTAAATGCCGGTTGTGATATGGGCTTGGTCTGCAATGACCGTGATGCTGCATGTACAGCTCTGGATGGAATCCAAGAATTGGCGTTGCCAAATCAACAGCGATTAGAGCGTATGCGTGGCAAAATTCCAAATATTCAAATCGGCACAACCTTAACTTTAGACGATGAAAACTGGCACAACGTCAGAAAAGTCATTGAAGAATTTAAGAATTCGTTCTAACTTTGATTAGATTTTTAATTGTTCTATTCACACGATGGAATCTTGCCGAGTGCTCATCTGATTAAAGGATTTGGCCTTCGGCTCGACTTACTTTTCAGGGATGAAAAGTAAGCAAAAATCCTTTGTTAGGCTGAGGGTACATCCTTGTAACCCCAGCCCAACAGCGGCATCCATGCCGCCCCACGATAGTAAATAACAAACCTAAACCAAGATGTAGTCAAAACACTCTATATTTTAAAGAGATGAATTTTATATCTAAATTAGGAAAAAATAGAGTCTAGGACAGATGACACAACAACTTTCAAAACATCGCCACATTTCATTTACCGCACACTACACAGGCTATATTTGGTATCAGATGGGGATTTCACATCCCTCTCTTGCAACAGCCAAAGGAAAAACACTTGCTGCTTTAGTCCATCCGATTGAAAGTTGGGCGGAAAAATATGTGGGCGGTAGCATGCGCACCACGCTCAAGCAACGCCACACTATGCTAGATGCCCATTTAGAGCAACTCATCCGCCAACATCCAGACTTGCAGGTACTTGAAATTGCTTGTGGCTTATCTCCGCGTGGCTGGTGGTTTAGACAACACTATCCAGATATTGTTTATCGTGAGCTTGATCTACCTGATATGGCTGCAACCAAGCAAGCCGCATTACAACAAATCGAAGAAAATGTCGAAGATGTGCTATCAGTAGACTTATTTACAGAAGCATTTGCAGCCGCCTTTGCCGTATTTGATTCGAAACGCCCATTGGTGATTATTAGCGAAGGTTTAATTAACTATTTTGATAAGCCTTTACTACACCAATTGATCCAATCCATTGCGACTTATGGAAAAGATTTTATCGAACTTCATTATCTTACTGATCTTTATCCAGAACCAACGCAAAACAAACTTGCCACAATTATTTGGAATAGCAGCCGCTTACTAAAATGGATGTCTCGCAGTGCATTTAGTTTTCACTTTCAAACACCATCAGAAGTTGAGCAGTTTTTCTATGAAGCTGGTTTTAAACAAGTAACAGTCTTACAACCTAAACAATTCTTCGAGCAAAAAATACTGGAAAATAAACAACAACATTTAGGTGATCTGGTTTGGACCATTCAAGCAAGTAATAACTAACCCACAAGAAAAAAGAGAAGTGATCAAATGATCTACTTCTCTTTTTTACTAATCGTAAACTAAAATTACGACTGTTTTTGACGCTCAATAAACCGTATTAAACGCTCAGCAACATCGAAATTGCCATGTTTAAACAAAATACGTAATCCTTGCACTGTTGCTTCGAAAGTTAAGCATTCAATTTTAAACTCGCCTTCTTCATCAGCTAAATGTAAAGCTAAATCACGCGGATGTTGGCTAACAAAATCAAGCTGTTCTAAGTCATCGAGTTTTAAATACACACCAAAGAAAGTGATATCAACAACTTTAACTAAAACTTCAGTATCTAAATGACGATGTGTTAGTTTAGTTTCTGGTTGCAAGACTGGAATACGTTCTTCACCACGACGTTCGATCTGTTTCATTTCCTCACGTGTCATGGTAATAATGCCATCAAGATTGTCGATGGATTCACCCTTCAAGAATGAGGTAAACAAATTCATCGTTTCTTTACGACGTTGTAATTGTGGTACATGATCTGCATTGGCAATCAAAGCAAACTGCATATCTTGACATTGAAGTGCAAAGTCCGCATTTTCATGAGGTAAAGTAAAACTATCGTACTGCCCTGCTGCAACCAATGTTTTACACTGCGGCACAGGCACATCACTTAGACGCAATAAACGATTGCAATTGATCTCGTAACGTTCACGCTCGGTTGCACTAAACTCCGCCATCTGTCTAAAAAACAAACGTTTTGCCGTCGGTGACATGCGTGTTTTATCCAATTTGGCATGATTAACCAAATACAAAATAACAGCTTGCCCAAACTCTTCCATGCGATCCTCTCGCATGAGATGCAACGACTCTTCAAGTAGCATACGCCAACTTTTACGTGTCTTTTGCATGACACCCATCAATACCATACGATCAATAAGTTCTGGACGTTGATGTGCAAACGAAGAAGCAACCACCGATCCCAAAGACATTCCCATCATGGAAACTTTATCGATTCCTACAATATCAAGCCATTGACCAAGCATTTTTGATAAGTCTGGCAATTCTAAAACACCTGCAGATTCACCAGTATCAACATTACGAATTTGTTGATTTGCACCCATGGATGGTAAATCGATTAAAATAACAGGACCACTCTCAAAAAGTTGCTCAACACAATATTTATAAGAGTTAAAGTTTTGAAATGCGCCCCCGACAATTACAATCGGCGTGTTATAGATCGTTTTAGGATCTGCAATCGCCATATATTCAATTTTCCAACCATCAATCCATGTTGTGCGTGCTGGTTGCTTAAAACTGTTTTTATTGTAGATGTCGAAAAAACCAAACCCTGTGTAGGTATGATTTAAATCCGAGTCCATTTGGATAATGGAATTCATGTCCTTCCTCCATCCTTGTTTATTTTTTTGATGCAAGAACCTCATTGTCAGCGATTTATACTTGCAAGTTAACAAATTTATAAAATTTGTATTACATTTATCCTATACTTTTTCATTCTATACAAATGCACGTTTTATACGCAATCATTTCCTTTACCACTTATCTTGTTTAATCCAATAATCTTTTGCAAAATATGTAATCTCCGTTTTATATTCAATATCTCTATCGCACTAAAATAAAAAAATTTGCGTCAATTAACATTTTTAATTTTTTTGAATTGTCAGTTCCGCCTATTCATTGTTCTGCATTTGACTGTTACTATCTTATTAGTACAGGCAATCCTTAAAATGCTATGCAAGATTCTATTGAAAATTATATGCAACAAGTGGGTATTCAAGCGCGCCAAGCTTCTCGTGTTTTAATGAGTGCATCAACTCATCTTAAAAACCATGCTTTGTCTGCGATTTATACAGCGTTGGAAAATAACCAAACACAAATTTTAGCGGCCAATCAAATTGATATGCAAAATGGTCGTCAAAAACAATTAGACACTGCTTTGCTAGACCGTTTAGAACTTACACCCGCGCGTTTTAAAGGAATGCTTCAAGGTTTAAAAGATGTCATCGCCTTAATTGATCCTATTGGAGAAATTACCGATCTCGCTTATCGTCCATCAGGTATTCAATTGGGTAAAATGCGTGTCCCATTGGGTGTCATTGGCATGATCTATGAATCACGTCCAAATGTTACACTTGAAGCAGCGTCTTTAGCTTTAAAGTCTGGTAATGCCATTATTTTACGTGGCGGTTCAGAAGCTCTTGAATCCAACAAAGCAATTGCAACCGCGATTCAACATGGCTTGCAAATTTCAGGTTTGCCAGAACATGCCGTTCAAGTGATTGATACACCAGATCGTTCAGCAGTTGGTCATCTGATTACCATGACTGAATATGTTGATGTGATTGTACCGCGTGGTGGAAAAAGCCTGATCGAACGTATTAGTCAAGAAGCACGTATCCCTGTCATTAAGCATCTAGACGGTAACTGTCATGTGTTTGTTGAAGCTCAAGCAGATCTGCAAAAAGCACTTCCAATTGCATTAAATGCCAAAACCCATCGCTATGGGGTGTGTAATGCAATGGAAACTTTATTGGTCGATGAAGCAATTGCAGAGGAATTTTTACCGCATATTGCCGAATTATATGCCGAGAAACAGGTCGAGTTACGGGGCTGCCCAGAGACACAACGTATCTTAGGTGTTTCTGTTAAAACTGCGACAGAAGATGATTGGTATACCGAATATTTAGGACCCATCCTTGCGGTAAAAGTGGTGACTGGCATGGATGAAGCAATCGAACATATCAACAAATATGGTTCACATCATACAGATGCCATCATTACTGAAAACTTTAGTCTAGCGCGTGAGTTCTTAGCGCGTGTTGACTCAAGCTCTGTAATGATCAATGCATCAACTCGATTTGCAGATGGCTTTGAATATGGGTTAGGTGCTGAGATCGGTATTTCTACTGATAAAATTCATGCCCGTGGTCCTGTAGGTCTTGAGGGATTAACCTCTCAGAAATGGATCGTCTTTGGTGATGGTCAAATCCGTCAATAATTAAAACTCATCTAGTTAAACCAAGACACGATAAAGTTCATTCATTTGATCTTTATCGTGTTTTTATATATTTTCATACAAAAAAACAGTGAAAACCAACAGATTAATCAAAAGTATTTCTTATTTACAAACTATACTGAAAAATATTAATTCCGTTGATTTATAAAAAGTTGTATAGGCTAAAGTCTATTTTGCCAATGCAACACCTCATGTTAAAACATTGCGCTTGTTTTTACTGTTCTGCGATGATCGTAAACTCAAAATGCTTATCATAAAATTTAAAATTGGTTAGGTGTTCAAACGTGGCTATATCAGTATTAGTAATTAATTGTGGCTCTTCATCTATTAAATATGCCCTGATCTCAGAACGTCGTGAAGATCGTATTTACGGTTTGGCAGAAAATTTAGGCGCGGCTGATGCACGGATTAAAGGCATCACAATCGGTGGTGAACCACTTGAACTATCCATCCCTTACGCAGATCACGCCAAAGCACTTGAAACGCTATTAGCTCGTCTAGCAAATTATAATCCTCAAGCGATCGGACATCGAGTGGTACATGGTGGGACCATGACACATGCTGAACGTTTAACGCAGGACACCATTGATCGTATTCGTCATGCGGTTCCTTTAGCACCGCTACACAATCCAGCCAATTTAATTGGTATTGAAGCCACCTTAGCGCTATTTCCACATTTACCTCAAGTCGCTGTCTTTGATACTGCTTTTCATCAAACTATGCCTGAACGTGCTTATCGTTATGCACTACCACAGTTTTTATACTCAGATTATCAAGTTCGCCGTTATGGCTTCCATGGTACGAGTCATGCCTATGTTTCAGAGCGAGCAAGTGAGTTAGCTGGCCAAAAAAATCAAGGTGGATGGCTCAGTGCACATCTTGGTAATGGCAGCTCAACCTGTGCAATCTGGAATGGTGAAAGTATTGATACCTCTATGGGAATGACACCGCTAGAAGGTGTCGTTATGGGCACCCGAAGTGGGGATGTTGATCCAAGCCTCCCTTTGTTCTTATCCAATAATCTAGGATGGGATATTCAGAAAATCGACAATATGTTGAATAAAGAAAGCGGTTTACTGGGTTTATCTGATCTTTCTAATGATATGCGAACCCTAGTTGAAGCCTCAGAAAATGGGCATGAAGGTGCAACTCTCGCAATCGAAGTCTTCTGCTATCGTCTCGCTAAATCTTTATCAGCTTTAAGTTGTGGGCTCCCTCGTTTAGATGGTTTAATTTTTACAGGTGGTATTGGTGAGAACGCTGCCAATATTCGTGAGAAAACCGTAGCCTATCTACCACACTTTGGTTTGCAATTTAGTGTAGAAAAAAATAATAGCTTAGCACGTGGTACCGAAGGTCGGATTGATCATGGTACAGGTCCACAAATCTGGGTCATCCCAACCGATGAAGAAGGAAGGATTGCCAAAGAAACGCGCCAAGTGCTTGGACAACTTAATTAACCAATAAATCGAATTTTAAGGTCATTATGAATACAATTTTACTTATTCCAACTGGTGAAGGTGTAGGTTTAACCTCAGCCTGTCTAGGCATGATCTATGCACTAGACTGTAAAGGCATTAATGCAGGATTTTTAAAACCCTTCTCTCAAATTGCTGAAGCAACTGTTGATCGCACCACAACCTTATACCATCATCTATTTCAGCATCATGCTGTAGAACCGATGACCTATGATCGATTAACACAATTGATTGCGCTCGGTGAAACAGATGAATTGCTTGAAGAAGCGGTGGCTTTACACCGCCAAATCGCGGCGCATCATGATGTGATCATTGTTGAAGGGCTTGTTCCAAATGGTCAAGACCATTTTGTGAGTGAAATCAATGCTGCCTTAGCGCAAGCTTTAGATGCTCAAGTGGTTTTGGTCAGTACCGCAGACTTGTCAGATCCTCGCAAAACCGCCGAACGAATAGATGCACATCTTCGACAATTTGGTGGCGCTGCTTCAGCACGTACGACTGGCATTCTATTTATGCGAACCAAAGGTTTGCCTGAAGATACGGCACAAATTCCTGTCACACTCGATCCAAGTTTACGCTTAGGTGAAAAGATAGATCGTTATGCAGTAGAGTTACAACGTTATAACCGCCATATCGGAACCGAGGCCCTACCTATTATTGGCTTAGTGCCTTTTAGTAATATTTTGAGCGTTCCGCGAAGTTTAGACATTGCCCCGATTGTCAATGGAACATGGTTACATCAAGGTGAAGCCAAACATCGACGTATATTACATACCAGTTTAATTGCATCTAATATTGAATCTGAACTTCACAAATTTGTACCAGGTGAGCTGATTATTGGTGCATCTCAGCGCGCTGATATTTTACTTGCTGCCAGTCTTGCCAGCAGTAATGGAACACCATTGGCAGGATTAGTTCTCACAGAACCATCCCCACCCGCAGCAAATGTGCTTGAGTTTTGCCAAAGTGCAATCAAACAAGGTTTACCAGTCTTACACACACCCCTCACAACCTTAGAAGCATTGAAGAAACTCAGTCGTTTTGGGAATGAAATTCCAATCGATGATACTGAACGTGCGGAACAAGTTACACGCTTTGTATCAAGCCATATTGACAGTCAATGGCTGGATCAACACACCCAAAACAATTTACACCCGCGCCTATCTCCTTCAGCATTCCGTTATGAGTTAGTCCAAAAATCTATTTCTGCGAAAAAATGCATTGTTCTACCTGAAGGCGACGAACCTCGCACCGTACAAGCGGCTGTGATTTGTCAGAATCGAGGTATCGCACAATGTATCTTATTGGCAAAACCCGAATCTGTTGCAGAAGTTGCAAAAGCTCGTGGTATTCAATTACCGAGTGATTTAAAGATCATTGATCCTGACACTATCCGTGACCGCTACATCGATCCAATGGTTGAGCTACGCAAAGGTAAATTAGATGCCTTACAAGCCAAAGCACAACTTCAAGATACCGTCGTACTGGGTACGATGATGTTAGCCTTAGATGAAGTTGACGGTTTAGTTTCTGGTGCGATTCATACGACCGCCAACACAGTACGTCCTGCCTTCCAGTTGATTAAGACTGCGCCTAATTATTCGTTGGTTTCTTCTGTATTCTTTATGCTGTTACCAGATGAAGTCTATGTGTATGGTGACTGTGCAATCAATCCAGATCCGAATGCAGAACAATTGGCCGAGATTGCCATTCAATCTGCTGATTCTGCAAAAGCGTTTGGTCTCGACCCTCGTATTGCGATGATCAGCTATTCAACAGGAACCTCTGGCACAGGTGCGGATGTTGAAAAGGTCGCTGAAGCAACTCAAATCGCCCAACAGCGTCGTCCCGATCTCCTCATTGATGGACCCTTACAATACGATGCGGCTTCAGTAGAAAGTGTCGGTCGCCAAAAGGCACCTGATTCGCAAGTGGCTGGTCGTGCCAATGTATTCATATTCCCTGATTTAAATACGGGTAATACCACTTATAAAGCAGTGCAACGTGCTGCCAATGTGGTCAGTGTCGGTCCAATGCTGCAAGGTTTAAATAAACCAGTCAATGATTTGTCTCGCGGTGCTTTGGTCGATGATATCGTGTTTACTGTTGCATTAACGGCGATACAGGCGGCGCAAAGTAGTTAACAGATCATTCAACGCTAATCCTTTAAATATGGGTTAGCGTTTTTGTGCCAACCACACTGTATGCCCTGCACATTCAGCATCCTCTGCTATCATTTTTATCACTTCAAATCCATGTTGCTTTAATAAAAGGCGATATTCATCTGCCGATAAACTGGCATGGTACAAAGGTTCACCAAACATCTCGCCAATCGCCTCCCCATGTGCAGGCCCACTGGTAAACATTAATGCAGCACCCGCCACAGCATGATCTGAAAATAACCCAAACATTTTTCTTTGATCATCATGGGTCAAATGAAAAAAACTGTCCCAAGCTAAAATCCCTTGAAACTTTTGATCTGATTGAAAACTACGAAAATCTTGCTGTATCCAGTGCTGTTCAGGAAAATTTTGCTGAGCCATTTCAATCATGACATCCGAAGCGTCCACCCCCGTTACATCATGACCATGCTCAATCAAATATTCCGCAATTGGCTTGGCTGAGCCACAGCCCAAATCTAGAATTTTGGATGGAACAGAAATTAAAGATAAAAAACGATCTAACCAAACCTTTTCATACAAATAGGTTCCTCGACGTTCAGTCCATGAACGTCCATATTTCTTATAGATATCGATAATCTGCTTTGCCAAATGCGCCTGCATTTTTCTCTTCCTTAAATATGGCAAGCTCATTCAGAGTTGCTTAGAAGACGTAAATATTGTTTGGATTCGTGGCATTTTAATAAAGAAAATAGCATTTCCGCCAAGAATTAAGACCACGCCGATCACAGCGTTAAGCTGCCATTGATAGTCTTCCCAAATTGTCGCTACAACTAGAGCCACCAATGGAAATAATAACGTACTATAGGCTGCCTTGGCTGCACCAATCCGTCCGATGAGATAGAAATATGCAGTAAACCCAATTACTGAACCAAAAATCGCTAAATACAATAATGCACTCAACGCACTGAACTGCATACTCGGAAAGAAATTGTCTTGCTTAATCCCCGAAATCAATGCCATCAAGATCGCGCCATATAACATGCCGTAAGCATTGGTACTAAAGATATCCAACCCATGTTTTTGGTGTCGAGTACTAATCATATTACCTAGAGAGAAGCCATACGTACCTAATACACACAATCCAATCCCAATCAATGTCTGATAGTTCAATGTTGTACCAAACACATCATGCCAAAATAAGGCCAGCATACCCAAAAGCCCCATCAAAGCTGCTGGATAAAAGCGCGGTGAAATCTCTTGATCAAAAAAGAATTTAGCATTGATTACATTGAAAATCATAGCCATAGAAAAGATCACCGCTTCCAACCCACTGCTAATATATTGCACAGCATAATAAAAACAGACGAAATTTAAGCCAAAAACACATAGCCCCTGTAATACACAAAATAGATGATCTTTTAATGCAAGTTTCTGTAATTTCTTGGTGAGCGCAATAAAGACAAAGAGAACAATCGCTGAAATAAAGAAACGCCAAAACACTGCGACATTTGCTGAGATTCCACTTTGTTGTTGCAAACTAATCGCAATCCATGTGGTTCCCCAAATCACCACCACCAAAGCATATAACAGCGCATTCATCTTAATTAACCCGATCGTATTCACATAACCGCTATTTTGCGATGTTTCAAATCATCTTAACTTGCATGTTCTTGCGATGATTATCATCAAATTGCGATTATATTTACCCTCGCTGAACTAATGACAAACGCGATTAAAAATCGCTACACTAGTCACATATTCAAACCTTTGAGTAGAAGATGAAATATCAGATTCTAGATCAATTACAACAATATAAAGCCGAATTGCTCGACTCAGTAGAACTGGGTTCAGGTATGCAACTCGCGATGTGGCACAATAATCAAGATCGCGTCAATGTTTGCAGCAATCACCATACACTGAGTATGTACATTCAAGGCGGATATCAAAGCTATCAAAAAACTGCTCAAGGTTGGCATAATGGTGGTGGCCCTGATCATATGTGCTTGATGCCTCAAGATTTTGAATCAACATGGGATCTTCGTGACTCACTCACTTTTGTCCATCTCTATTACACCCAACAACATTTACAACGTGTCGCAGAACAAGTTTGGGATCGTGAACCCAACCAAATTATTTTAAATCCACAGACTTTTGTTGCTGATCCACACATTGCCATGATTTACCGACATTTTTTACTCAATGGTGCATGGCAAAATCGTGAAAATCACTTACAAATGAGCACTGCAACCACACTGCTACTTAACCATTTAATTAAAAATTATAGCCACGCCCAATGGCAAGCACCGGAAGTTAAAGGGGGATTATCACCGTATGTGTTGAAACAATTATTGCAGTGGATTGATCACAATCTCCATCTCAGTTTGACACTCTCTGACTTGGCACAGCAAGCTCAACTGAGTGAGTATCATTTTGCCCATATGTTTAAGCAATCGATGCGTATGCCACCTCACCAATATGTAATGCAACGCCGCTTAGAGCAAGCACATCAAGCATTACAGCAAACCAATCTCAATTTAACCGAAATTTCTGCGCAATATGGTTTTAGTTCTAGCAGTCATTTTAGTAATCGATTTAAAAAATATTTTGGTTATTCTCCCTCTCAAATGCGCATGAAGTAAGTTCATTATTAAGTCTCTTATATTTTTTTGAATTAAAGAAAACTCAATAAAGGTTAGATCAATAGAGAAAGAAGCCAAATCCTTAAGCCTTTAGCCAAAAGTCGTTTAAAACTCCCACAATCCGAGCTTTTTGTCATATAATTTAGCCCGCCAGCTAATCGCCCGCTCAAGAGAATTTTGATATGACAACGATCATCAAACAAGATGACTTGATTACATCAATCAAGGATGCCCTCCAGTTTATTTCTTACTATCACCCACAAGACTTCATCCAAGCGATGAGCCGTGCGTATGATCGTGAAGAGAACAAAGCTGCAAAAGATGCTATTGCACAGATCCTCATCAACTCACGTATGTGTGCTGAAGGTCACCGACCAATCTGTCAAGATACAGGGATCGTTAATGTTTTCCTTGAAGTTGGCTTAGACGTTAAATTTGATTTAACCATGAGCTTAGATGATGCAGTGAACGAAGGTGTACGCCAAGGTTACTTAGAAAATTCAAACGTACTTCGTGCTTCAGTTCTTGCTGATCCAGCTTTTGGTCGTAAAAATACTAAAGACAATACCCCTGCGGTCATTCACTACAAACTCGTACCAGGGAATAAAGTCGATATTACCGTTGCAGCAAAAGGTGGCGGTTCAGAAAATAAATCTAAACTTGCGATGCTTAACCCATCTGATTCGATCGTGGATTGGGTACTTAAAACCGTTCCAACGATGGGTGCAGGTTGGTGTCCACCAGGTATGCTCGGTATTGGTATCGGTGGTACTGCTGAAAAAGCCATGATGCTTGCGAAAGAGGCACTCATGGAAGAAATCAACATGGACGAATTACTTCGTCGCGGTCCACAAAACAAGATGGAAGAACTCCGTATCGAGATCTTCGAAAAAGTAAATGCGTTGGGTATTGGTGCTCAAGGCCTTGGTGGTTTGACGACTGTTCTTGATATTAAAATCAAAGATTACCCATGTCATGCTGCAGGTAAGCCAGTCGGTATGATTCCAAACTGTGCTGCAACTCGTCACGCACACTTCCAGTTAGATGGTACAGGTGTTGCACACATTCAAGCGCCTAAACTTGAAGACTACCCTGCTGTGACTTGGGATTCTTCTCAATCAAAACGTGTAAACCTTGATACCATTACACAAGAAGAAATGGACTCTTGGAAACCAGGAGATACCTTACTTCTTAACGGTACAATTTATACAGGTCGTGATGCAGCACACAAGCGCATGGTCGACATGTTAAATAATGGTGAAGAACTTCCAGTCGACTTAAAAGGTAAATTTATTTACTACGTCGGTCCTGTTGATCCAGTAGGTGATGAAGTGGTTGGTCCTGCTGGTCCAACAACTGCAACACGTATGGATAAATTTACGCGTCAAGTCTTAGAAGCAACTGGCTTATTCGGCATGATTGGTAAAGCGGATCGTGGTCCTGCGGCTGTTGAAGCAATCAAAGACAATAAAGCAACTTACTTGATGGCTGTCGGTGGTGCTGCTTACCTCGTGTCTAAAGCTGTACGTGAAGCGGAAGTCGTTGCATTTGCTGACCTAGGTATGGAAGCAATCTACAAGTTTGTGGTTGAAGATATGCCTGTGTCCGTTGCAGTTGATGTCAATGGTACATCTATCCACGCAACTGCTCCAAAAATCTGGCAAGCAAAAATTGGAAAAATTCCAGTGGTTGATGCTGCACAAGCTTAAGCTCTCGTGTATATCAACAAAATATAAGTGATATTCACTTTAAAGGCATTGAGGTTATTCTTAATGCCTTTTTAAATGCTTGAAATTTGATAATACGATGAAACCTCTATTACACTGCTTAAACATTAACAAGGGAGGGCTCTCAATATTATGCTTTATCAAAGATTCTTACTTCTATCCACATTTGCTATTTGTTCTAGCAGCTATGCTCAAAGTGAACCTGACTTACAGCAACAGATCAATAATTTAAAACAACAACTTGCTGCACTCGAAACCAAACTACACCAACAACAAGCCAAAGCATTAGACGAGAAAACAGAGACCACCCACACTGAGGCTAGAAAAAGTAAAGTCGAGGTCGGAGGAGCAGTTCGTGCCAATTTAGGCATCAACTCATACGAAAAAGGCAATAAAGACCGTCATGGCGATTTTGATTTCGATATGATCGCACTGAAGTTTAATGGCAATGTTGACGATATCCTGCTCGGTGCAGAACTGCGTTTTTATGACTACATGACGACCGTCAAATATGCGTGGTTAGGTTATGAATTCCTACCGAATTGGGAAGTTAAAGCCGGTATTACCCCTGTCCGCTTTGGTAATCAACCTTATAACTCTCACAGCTACTATTTCAGCCCCAATTATTATATTGGTCTAGAGGATGACTTTGATCTTGGGATCTTAGTTTCACGTCAAATGAAAGATAATTGGCGACTGGATTTAGGCTTCTATAAAAATGATGAATTAGGCGGTGTTGATGGTTATGTTGATGATCGTAGTAAACGCTACTCATACGATGTAGTTGGCGTACGAACTAAAGGTGAGGATATTTATGCTGAGCCCACACAAAAAATTGGTGAATACAATACACTTGCAGGTCGCGTAGGTTATCAATTCGATATCGGTGGGGTTATCAGTGAAATAGGTACATCGGCCCTTTATGGTGGATTACATGACAACCAAAACCGTGTCGGAAATTACCACGCATGGGCGGTTCATCTCAATAGTAATTATCAGCGCTGGAACTTCCAATTACAGCACAGCCAATATGACTACAATGTCAACAACAATGCAGATCGTATGATTGTAGGTGCTTACGGTTTTTATGATTCTATAGCGGCTCAGGCCAAGTCATTAAGTGCAAATATTGCTTATACATTACCCGTTTCTCTAGGGCCAATTTCGCAACTACAATTTTATAATGATTACGGGATGATTTACGATAAATCTGACAATAGTCGCGATACCTTTATGAACACGACAGGTGTTGCGGTTTCTGCGGGTAATTTCTTTAGCTATATCGACTTTGTGAACGCAAAAAATCAACCTTTCATCGGAGGAAGTGTTGCAGGTGATAGTTCTAAAACTGAACAACGTTTTAATATTAACTTAGGTTACTATTTCTAAACCTTAATTAACTATATGTAGAAAGGCAAAACTAGATTGCGCCTTTCTACATAGATCATCATGGCATATTACCATGTCAAAGGATTCCATAATTTAAATGGCTTCACGAGATGCACTTCTGATTTAGCATCGTATTTTTCAGGTTTAAGTTCTTGTGGTTTGGAACGTACTTTCCCCGATTCTTCCTGTGCCACAAAATTATAACTAGACGATTTTAAACGGGTAAATGCGATTTCCTGACGAGCAACTTTATCAGGCGTTGGCATAAATGGACCTGAACGCACACTACGCTCGACTTTGTTCTCTTCGTCGTACTTAATAAAATAAGTCTGCCCTGCGTCCACGCTAAAATCGATGTACTTCGGTTTTTGAAAATGTAATCCAACCAAAGGACGACTCACACTTAAACGATAAGTGCCAGCAGGCAATTCAAGCCAATAATAGTGATTATGCAATAAGCTTGGAATACGATGCCCATTGATAAATAAATTTGCAGCGGCGATCTCTTGGCGATTCCAACGCGTATCAGGACGATATAAGTAGACCACAGCGGCCTGCTCATTTTGCGGTTTAATCGGACTGAAATGCTGACCTAATTTTTGATTTACCCAACCACCCACTGTGAAACCACCCACATGGTATTGATCAAATAAACCAGGCTCTTTCTCAGTATCAATAGGTGGTAGCGTTGCAGTCAGCGCTATTGGTTTTTCTTCAACTGTCTTATGACTTTGACAGCCTGCCAACACCCCTGCACAACACAATGATAATATTAAATAACGCATGACATCCCTCAAGGCGTTTTCTTGGATTTATTTTTTAACTACGCAATACTATGCGGATTTTTCAATATTTAAGATTAACACCTCAACGTCTAATTGCAAATAAAAAAAGCATGAAAAGCGAAGCCTTTCATGCTTTTTAGATGAACGATACCAGATCAGGATTACGCTGATTTGGAATCAATCACCTTTAAGTCTTTCTTTTCAACTGTTTCTGCACTGGTCGTTTGAGGTAAGCGCTCAGCCTTAAACTTCGGCTTCGCTGTTCCATTGATCACAGCTTCATCAACAATCACAGTACCCACATCTGAACGACTCGGTAAATCATACATCGTTTCAAGCAGTACATTTTCCAAGATAGAACGCAGACCGCGAGCCCCTGTATTACGTTCTAATGCTTTCTTCGCCACCGCACGTAAAGCTGACTCTTCGAAGACTAGATCTACATCTTCCATCGTAAACAAATACTGGTATTGACGAGTTAATGCATTTTTCGGTTCTGTCAGAATCTGCATTAATGCCTCTTCATCAAGTTCCTCTAATGTTGCAATCACAGGTAAACGACCAATGAATTCTGGAATCAAACCAAACTTCACAAGATCTGTTGCTTCCACCTGACGGAATAGTTCAGAGACTTTTTTACTGTCATCTTTGTTTTTCACATCAGCGGTGAAACCAATTCCACCTTTTTCTTGACGCTGCTGGACAATTTTTTCTAAACCAGAGAACGCACCACCACAAATAAACAAAATATTTGCAGTATCAATCTGAATGAATTCTTGCTGAGGATGTTTACGGCCACCTTGTGGAGGAATAGAAGCAACCGTACCTTCAATCATTTTTAATAACGCTTGCTGTACGCCTTCACCAGACACATCACGGGTAATCGATGGATTTTCAGATTTACGCGTAATCTTATCAATCTCATCAATATAGATGATTCCTTTTTGCGCTTTCTCAACATCATAATCAGCTTTTTGCAAAAGCTTTTGTACAATGTTTTCAACATCTTCCCCTACATAACCAGCTTCGGTTAATGTAGTTGCATCAGCCATTGCAAAAGGAACATCGAGTAAACGTGCAAGTGTTTGTGCAAGTAAAGTTTTACCTGAACCTGTAGGTCCAATCAGCAAAATATTACTTTTCGCAATCTCAATCTCTTTATGTGTATGACCTGACTGCCCTGCTTTTAAACGCTTGTAGTGGTTGTACACTGCAACAGATAAGGTTTTCTTAGCGATATCTTGTCCAATAACATACTGATCCAAGGCAGCACGTATTTCATGCGGCTTAGGCAAAGGTTTACTCGCCCAATCACCTGCCTCAACTTGTTGACTCGTTTGAACCAAGTCCATGCAGACATCCACACACTCATTACAAATATATGCGTCCTCACCTGCAATCAGTTTCCCGACTTCAGACTGCGTTTTACCGCAAAATGAACAATGTTTTTGTCCTTGAGGATGTTCGGACATATTTACTCCAATTCTAAATCTTTAAAATTACGGACGCTTACTTAATACTTGATCAACTAAACCATATTCTTTCGCCGCTTGCGCTGTCATGAAGTTATCACGATCAGTATCACGAGCCACTGTTTCATAGTCTTGCCCACTATGCTCAGCCATCAAACGATTCAAACGCTCTTTGATAAATAAAATCTCACGTGCATGGATTTCGATGTCAGAAGCTTGACCACGGAAGCCACCTAATGGTTGGTGAATCATGACACGTGCATTTTCAAGACAATAACGTTTACCTTTTGCACCTGCATTTAACAAGAATGCACCCATAGATGCTGCTTGTCCCATACAATAAGTCACAACATCAGGTTTAATAAACTGCATGGTGTCATAAATCGCCATACCCGCAGTGACTGAGCCACCTGGTGAATTAATATAAAGGTGAATATCTTTTTCAGGGTTCTCTGCTTCTAAGAATAACATTTGTGCAACGATTAGGTTTGCCATGTTATCTTCAACTTCGCCCGTTAAGAAAATAACGCGCTCACGTAATAAACGTGAAAAAATATCAAATGAACGTTCACCACGAGATGATTGCTCAACGACAACAGGAACTAAAGCATTTTCAATTGTTGGAACATACATACGTTTATTTATTCCTAAATTATTGTGACTCGGTCTATGCCAACAATATGAGGGATAATCGATGAAATTGCAAAAGGTTCACTCTGAATTATTCGATTATTTCAGCTGATTTTTGGCAATTTTTCGACAAATTAACACATTCATAACAGAGACAAAGACAGATAAAAAAAGGCGCTTACGCGCCTTTCTTCAGAACTTTTGAAAAATTAGCCACGGCGAGCTTGTTGTTCTTTCAATAAGTCTTCATAACTGATCGCAACATCAGTTACTTTAGCAGCAGCTAAAATGTGATCAACCACTTGATCTTCTAACACAACAGCTTCAATTTGAGCGCGTTGTTGTTTGTCATTTTTGAAGTATTCAACAACTTCTGTTGGATCTTCATAAGAAGAAGCCATGTCATCGATATAAGCATCAACACGTGCTTGATCAACTTCAAGTTTAGCATCAGCCAATACTTTGCTTACCAATACGCCTAGCTTAACTGATTTCTCAGCTTGTTCTTTGAACAATTCATCAGGAAGCATGCTGCTGTCAAATGCACCTGCGCCTTGAGCACCAAACTGCTGAGTGAATTGTTGGATCATTTGTTGACGTTGACGGTCAATTTCTTGAGCAACCATAGAAGCTGGAACTTCAATTTCGTTTGCAGCAACAAGTGCATCAAATGCCGCTTGTTTTACTTGGTTACGAAGACCATTGCGAACTTCACGTTCCATATTCTTACGAACGTCAGCTTTTAATTTGTCTAAGCCTTCTTCTTCAGTTAAACCAAAGATTTTTAAGAACTCAGCATCAATCTCTGGAAGCTTTTGTTTTTCAACAAGCTTTACAGTGATTTTGAATTGAGCTGCTTTACCAGCCAAGTTTTCAGCTTGATAGTCTTCAGGGAAAGTAACATCAATCACTTTCTCTTCGCCTTTTTTCATGCCGATGATGCCATCTTCAAAACCTGGAATCATACGACCTGAACCAAGAACAAGTTTAAAGTCTTCAGCAGCACCACCTTCAAACTTCTCACCATCAACTGTACCTTCAAAGTCGAAAGTCACTTGCATGTCTTTTTTCGCCATGCCTTTGGTTTCAGTCCAAGAAGCACGCTGCTTTTGCAAGTTTTCAATCATTACATCAACGTCTTTATCATTGATTTCTGATGACTTACGTTCAACTTCTAAGTCAGCAAAAGCTTTCACTTCTACTTCTGGATAAACTTCAACAGTTGCTTCATAAACTAAAGCATCATCTTTGTTTTCCACTTTCTCAATGTTCGGCATACCGACAGCATTGATTTTCTCTTGTTGAATTGCTTCGAAAACAGTGTCACGGATGACGTCATTTACAACTTCTTGATAAATGCTTGCACCATATTCACGGCGAACAACATTTAAAGGCACCTTACCTGGACGGAAGCCGTTGATCTTCACAGTTTTGGCAGTGCGTTTTAAGCGAGCTTCAAATTGCTCGTTAACACGGCTCGTCGGTACAGAAACATTTAAACGACGGGCAACGCCCGAAACCGCTTCAGTCGTTACTTGCATGGCTTCCTCGATATTTAGTTAGTAGTAACAATTTTTTAAAGTGCCACATTATATGACAACTTTTCAGATATACAAAATTAGATGATGAAAAAGTCACTTTATCTGCCCACCCACCCTAATTTATTAAGATTCTTAAATCAAACTTAAAACAATGTTTCTTTTTGTTGTTAATGATAAGTTTTATCATTATCATTACTACATCTATATATCACCCACATTCTCGTGACTTTTATTTTTATTTAGGGATTTTTTAAATTATGGCAAGGTTCAATCCTCACCCTCTTTCTGCTGCTCTTCTCGCTCTTGTATCTGGGGCCGTCTATGCCAATAACGCTGAACCAACGACGACACATCAATTATCAACTATCGTGGTTTCAGCTGCAGGTTACGAGCAAGATATTAGAAATGCACCCGCTTCTATTAGTGTCGTAACAAAAGAAGATATTGAAAAGAAAAATGCGACCAGCATTGCAGATCTACTTACTGATATTCCTGGTATCGATATCCGTGATGGTATCGGTAAGACCTCTGGCTTAAATATTAAAATGCGGGGTTTGGGAAATGAATACAGTCTAATTCTGATTGATGGTCGTCGCCAAACCACCTCTTCAGACGTGACACCAAATGGTTTTGGTGAATCCGCTAATGGTTTTTTACCACCGTTGGCTTCTATTGAACGCATTGAAGTGATTCGAGGACCAATGGCTACACGCTATGGCTCTGAAGCAATGGGTGGTGTGATTAACATTATTACCAAAAAGATTAGCAATGAATGGAATGGCAATGTCACAGTAAGTGGCAATGTGATGGAACATGGCGGTGAAGCCGACTCCTGGAAAACCAGCTTAGTCGTCAATGGTCCAATTATTCAGGATAAACTTGGCGTACAACTACGTGGTTCTTATTTAGATCGCCAAAAGTCGGAACGTGTTCCAGGCACGTCAGGTCGTGATCCACGCCCAAGCGAAGCAGACATTTATGATGTTGGTGGAAAATTATCATTTAAATTGAATGATCAAAATAGCTTTTGGATAGATGGCTTTCACTCAAATCAAACTTATAAAAACGATGATAGCCGTTTAGGTACACAAGATTGGACGACCGTACCAAGAGGTGCAACGGAACTGGGCGCTACAGGCTATAAAGATAAATTAGAGTTTAAACGTGATCAGATTGCTTTAGGTCATGACGGTGACTATAGTTTTGGTCAATGGACCTCCTATGTTAGCCAAACCCAAACTGAAACAGTTGGACGTACAATCCCACATAATACTTTCCCTGGAAATGCCTCAGCAGGTCAGGATCGTACACTAAAAAATACTGATTTAGTTGCAGACTCGCATGTGGTTTTGCCAATTGCTGATCATAAGTTAACGGTTGGTGCTGAATATAAAGAGGCTAAAATTGCAGATGACATAGCTGGCTTTGGCTCTATATTCAAAAAAGATTCTTTCTCTGTCTATGCTGAAGATGAATGGCGTATTCTCGAAAATCTCGGTTTCACTCTTGGTGGTCGTTATGAAGATCACTCTGGGTTCGGTGGTCAATTTAGCCCACGTGCTTACCTAGTCTGGAACGCAAATGACAACTTGACACTAAAAGGTGGTGTCAGCACAGGCTACAAGGCGCCTTCAGCCAAAGATCTTCACAATGGTATTATCAGTATCACTGGACAAGGAACCTCTTTTAATGTGGGGTCCCCAAACTTAAAACCAGAAGAATCAACCAACTATGAGCTTGGGTTTAATTATAACAATGGCAATTTAGACCTTACCACTACAGCGTTCTTTAATAAGATAAAGAACCTGATTACAGATGGGCCAGAATTATTAAATTGTTCTTCTGCAACAAATCCGAATCAACCAGGTTGTGTGAGTTATGGTTCACATATTACCCAAAATAGCTTTAACCAAAAAATCAATGCGGATGAAGCAGAAACCAAAGGTATTGAACTTAGCCTCAAATATAGCATTATTCCAGAATGGGACATTAAAGCTGCATATACCTACATGGAATCAGAAATTACCAAAGGTAAAAACAAAGGTTCATACCTAAGTAACGTACCCAAGAATGCATTTAACATGACCTCAACTTGGCATATCAATGATGCATTTGATTTATGGTTGCAGCATGAATACAAGTCAGATCGTAAGCGTTACGATACTGAGCAAACTACCGGTGATGCCGCCATTATTTACAATGCAACCAATAACAAACTAAAAGGCTATAATTTATTCAACTTAGGTGCCAGTTACAGCGTTAATGATCAATTACGTTTTAATGGTTCTGTTAACAATTTACTTGACAAAGATTTTAGCAGTAATGGTTCATATATAGATGCTCAGGGTAATCCTGCCTCTTATTATGACTACATGCAAATCAGCTCAAGTATGTCAGGCACCTACCTATCAGGTCGTAACTATTGGTTATCTATATC
Source organism: Acinetobacter haemolyticus (assembly GCF_003323815.1). NCBI lineage: Bacteria > Pseudomonadati > Pseudomonadota > Gammaproteobacteria > Moraxellales > Moraxellaceae > Acinetobacter > Acinetobacter haemolyticus. The sequence goes on along the minus strand of NZ_CP030880.1, from coordinate 476,682 downwards.
TTATGATTTCTAAGAAAATCATCAGTTAAGCTTAAAGAACCTGCAAATGCAGGTTCTTTAATGTGTACCCTGTGATAAAATTTTGCAAACCGCGTTAGAATTTCTGAGAAATTCACAAGACAACTACTTTAAAATTAAAAAATAAAAATAATAAATATCAGTTAATTATATTTAACAATCACTACATTACCACTTTATATGTTTATTAATCATTAATACCAATTTTAAAAAATAGTATTAAATATCAAATCACTAAGCATATACATCCTCTTTTACACCAGTTAAAGCTATTGATAACGATAATAATTATCACTAAACTTCGCACAACCTGTTACATAGTTTAACAATTTCTTCACTTTTACCGCATTGTTCGTAAAAGTATTCCTCTGTCGAACGTTCAGTCATTCACTACTTGTTTAGGGGTTCTCTCAATGGCTAAGATAAAAAGTCGTAAACACCTCCGTACCACTCCTTTAGTCGCACTCGCGGCAAGCTTACCGTTTGCTGCACACACAGCACATGCCAATGAAAGTACAACCCAACTTCCTATTATTAAAGTGAATGCTGAAAATAACTATAAAGCAGAAGCCGTCAGCTCACCAAAATATACGCAACCTTTAGTAGATACTCCACAAACAATCCAAGTGATTAAAAAAGAATTATTACAAGAACAAGGTGCTGCATCGTTAATAGAAGCTTTGCGCAACACCCCTGGTATCACCTTGCAAATGGGTGAAAATGGAAATACTAGCGCAGGTGACACATTCCAAATGCGTGGCTTTTCTACTCAAACTTCAACCTATGTAGATGGAATACGTGATCTCGGAGCGGTTAGCCGTGACGTTTTCAATCTTGAACAAATCGAAGTTGTAAAAGGTCCTTCTGGTGCCGAGGCTGGTCGTGGCTCAGCTTCTGGATATATCAATCTGGTTAGTAAATTGCCTAAAGCCGAAAATAGCAGTGAAGTTTCTGCTCGTTACAATACAGCCGAAAATGCACGCTTAACAGCAGATATCAATCAAGTCATCAATGACAGTATAGCGATTCGCTTGAATGCGATGGGGCAAGACGGCGGTGTTGAGGGGCGTGATGTAGTTGAAAATAATGGTTGGGCTATAGCTCCATCGATTGCTTTCGGTTTGAACTCTGATACCCGTTTTTACTTGTATTCTCAACATATTCGTCAAAACAACATTCCAGATGGAGGCATCCCTACTATTGGTATCAAAGGTTTCTATAATGCGGATGCTGAAATCAACAAAGCCCGTGCTGTAGATCGTTCAAATTATTATGGCAACGTGAATGACTTCGAAGATATTGAAGCCGATATGATCTCTGCAAAAATTGAGAGTGATTTTGGTGAAAATATCAAATTTACTAACACAACGCGTTATGCAAAATCACAAATGAATCGTGCCTTAACAGGAATAAACGCGATCAATAAAAATGGTTCTAGCAATCCAAAAGACTGGACCATTGCGCGCTCACATCAAGGTGTTGATCAAGAAAATAAAATCTTGGCCAATATTTCAGCCTTAAATTTTAACTTTAAAACAGGGATCATCGAGCATGATCTTGTTGCAGGTTTAGAGTTTTTACAAGAGCAACAGATATCTCGTACTTTAGCAACTCAAATGCCTGGGCAAGCTACCGTAACTCCACCGCCAGCGAACTTGTATAATCCAAATCACCATGATGTTATGCCAAAACTGGTCTACACAGGGGCTTATGGTGACGGTGAGACTCAAACAGCCGCTGCATATTTATTCGACACAATTAAACTCCTAGATAATCGCTTACAATTTAATGGTGGTGTACGTATAGACTACTATCACACCACTTATGATGCGCTCACTATCGCTGCCGCTACAGGAGTAGAAACCCCAACCGATTTGAAAGCGCACGACACCTTGGTGAGTTGGAAACTTGGTAGCTTATTTAAACCAACCGAAAATAGCAGTGTCTATGCATCTTATGCCAAATCTTTAACACCTCCAGGAAGCGCTAACTTCAGCCTTTCTGATGCATCATCAGGCACACAAGCTGCCAATAACCCTCGTGGAAAACCACAGGAAACACATCACTATGAAATTGGTGGAAAATGGGATGTGTTAAAGAATAAACTGGCATTGACTGGTGCGGTTTATCACACTGAAAATGAAAACCAATTTACTCAAGACCCTATTACAAAAGAATCCCTTCAAGAAGGAAAAACTCAAGTTAAAGGTGTTGAACTTGGTGTAGTGGGGCAAATTACCGATGCATGGAATATTTCTGCTGGCGTTGCTCACATGAAAGCCAAGCAAAAAGATCAACGAAGCATAAGTACCAATGCAACAACAGGTGTAACAACAGTTACAACAACTGATTCTGTTCGTTGGTCTCCTGACTGGACAGCGTCACTATGGACTACCTATGATATTGCAGGCTTTAAAGTTGGTTTAGGTGCACGCTATGTCGATGAACAAAAACGTGTGGTGACTGACAGCACTGCGCCAGCGAATATGCCAAAAGTTCCATCTTATGTCGTATTTGATGCGATGGCGGGTTATGCCTTTAACAAAAATGCCTCAGTAAACCTCAATGTATACAACTTGGCTGACAAGGAATACATCAGTGCATTAAACAATGGTGGTAGCCGTTTTGTTCTAGGTCAACCACGTTCAGCAGCCTTAACCTTCAACTATAAATTCTAAGCGATTGATTTCGAAAATTAGATTTGAATAGATGCGATCAGCCTGTCAAAGAAGTTATACTTTTTCGACAGGCTGTATTTTTTGGATAAATTAAATATGATGCTGCATATTCCTGAATTATTAAATAAACAACAGGTTTTAGACATTCGCCAACAAATTCAGCAATCATCTTCTTGGATGAATGGCGCACAAAGTGCTGGTGCACAGGCGCAGCAAACAAAAAATAATTTACAAATTGATATACAAAGCGACCTTTATTCTTTATTAAGTCAATCGGTACATCAAGCTTTACAACATAATCTTTTATTACGTTCTGCCGCACTGCCACGACAGATTTTACTGCCGATGTTCAACTGCTATCAAAACCAAGGACATTACGGCAATCATGTAGACGGTGCTATTCAACATTCATCAATCACAGGACAAGCCATTCGAACAGATGTGTCCATCACGGTTTTTTTATCCGAACCTGATGAATATGAAGGTGGCGAACTGATTGTTGAAGATACGTATGGTAGCCATGAAGTTAAATTAGATGCAGGCGACGCGATTCTATATCCTGCTACCAGCTTACATCGTGTTGAACCCGTTACCCAAGGAAGCCGTATTGCTGCATTCACTTGGATTCAAAGTATGGTCAGAGATGATTGGCAAAGAAGCATGCTCTTTAATTTAGACATGACCATTTTAAAATTAAGGCAACAACTCGGAGATTCAGAAGAGGTGGTTGCGCTCACAAGTCATTATCATAATTTGTTGAGACAATGGGGAGATTTATAATGACACCGACCTCCCCTTTACCCCCTTTCACTGAGATTCCTGCACATCTACAAAGTGTCTTAGATTATGAATTACAAGCACAGCATCATATCGCTGAGCCGACATGGCACTATTTACAAGGCGGTGCAATGTATGAACAAAGCCTTCAGGAAAATCAACAACAGTTCAAAAATATTCGACTCATCCCTCGTCATTTAAAGGATTTAACACAAGCAACTACCCAGTTAAATTTATTCGGATTGGACTATCCACATCCGATTTTTTTAGCGCCCGTTGGTCATCAAGCCCTGTTTCATCCTCAAGCTGAGCAAGCAACTGCACTTGCCGCACAAGTGATGCAAAGTAATTTAATCTTAAGCCATCTCACCAACACTCACATGGCTGATCTAAATCACCAAAATCCGTATAAATGGTTTCAGCTGTATTGGCAAGGTGACCGAGCACAATCCTTAAATTTGATCAAAACTGCGGAACAACATGACTATAAAGCCATTGTGATCACTGTCGATGCGCCTCATACCGGCATTCGAGATCGAGAGCGTAAAGCAAATTTTTACCTACCAACCGATTTAGTACACCCTCATTCCCCTCCCCATAAACAAGATTTCAGTCAGCCGCATTCAATTTTTCAAACATTGATGCGACTTGCACCCGTCTGGGAAGATATCGCTTGGGTGGTTGAAAACACACATTTACCTGTACTACTTAAAGGTGTCCTGCATCCTGCCGATGCAAAAAAAGCTGTAGAGTATGGGGTTGCTGGCTTAGTGATCTCTAATCATGGTGGACGAGTTTTGGATGGTACTATCCCACCACTTATTGCATTACAAAAAATCAGGAGTGTAGTTCCTGAACATTATCCTTTATTAATCGATGGCGGCATTCGTCGTGGTTCTGATATTTTTAAAGCGATTGCGTTAGGCGCAAATGCAGTATTGGTTGGCCGTCCATATATCTATGGTTTGGCAACGGCAGGGGCTTTAGGCGTCGCACATGTCTTAAAAGTTTTAAAAGAAGAATTAGAAATTACCATGGCACTGATGGGAACAGCGAGCATAAATGAGATTAACCAAGATTTTATTTACCGAGATTAGCCGATATCTCGGTAAATATTTTCATTATTTTTCTATTTAGCGCAAAAATAGGAAATTATTTCTTGTTGATACAAATTAAAATGCCTTATAGATTTAGATAGACCTTTGCAGTTGCCTGTATTTTCACCTAGACTGTTTTCTATTACGTGATTAATATAGCAACACAACCTAATAACTGCGTTGAATGGTAGATGATGAAAACAAATCGCGGCTTTATCCATCCGTCTCATAAAAAACATCTCGCTGCTCTCCTGATGCTGCGCCTCGCGCGCATATAACTTTTTTGACCTAAATTTTTAGGTACTCGACACAGATTCTCTTTAAATTATTTCGAATAGACACCATATATAAAGTAGCACGTTGCATTTACGCTGAGTTTGCAACCCCTGCTATGACAAGGAGTTAGCAAAATGTTGGCAGATCCAAGTAAAAAATACCGCCGTATGTATCAACGTGTGGATTTACCAGACCGTCAATGGCCAAATAATGAAATTAACCAAGCGCCAATTTGGATGAGTACCGATCTTCGTGACGGTAACCAAGCGATTTTTGAACCGATGAATATGGAACAAAAATTAAAAATGTTCCATATGTTGGTGAAAATTGGTTTTAAACATATTGAAATTGGCTTTCCATCTGCATCCCAAATCGACTTTGACTTTGCTCGCAAATTGATCGAAGAAGATTTGATCCCAGAAGATGTCTACATTGAAGTCTTAGTGCAAGCACGTGATCATTTGATTGAACGTACTTTTGAATCCTTAGTGGGCGCAAAGCGTGCAATCGTGCATATCTATAATTCAAACTCACCAACATTCCGTCAAAAAGTCTTGAATGTCGATGTCAATGGTGCGAAACAACTTGCCATCAATGCAGCCAATAAAGTCAAAGAATATGCAGCACAATATCCTGAAACTGAATGGGTATTTCAATACAGCCCTGAATGTTTCACTGCAACAGAATTAGAAGTTGCCAAGGATGTATGTGATGCAGTCACAGAAATTTGGGAAGCATCGCCAACCAATAAAGTGATTTTGAACTTACCTGCAACTGTCGAAGTGTCAACGCCAAATGTCTATGCCGATCAAATTGAATGGATGCATCGCAACTTGGCGCGTCGTGATGGTGTGATCATTTCTGTTCACTGCCATAATGACCGTGGTTGTGGTATCGCAGCATCTGAATTGGCGATTATGGCTGGTGCTGACCGCGTTGAAGGCTGTGTATTTGGAAATGGCGAACGTACGGGTAACGTTGACGTTGCAGCCATTGCTTTGAATATGTACACCCAAGGTGTTGCACCGAATTTGGATTTCTCGAACATCAATGAAATCATCGCTACAGTTGAAGAATGTACAGGCTTACCCGTTCATCCTCGTCATCCATACGCAGGTGATTTAGTCTTTACTGCATTCTCTGGTTCGCACCAAGATGCGATCAAAAAAGGCTTTGAATTCCAGAAAAATGAAGAAATTTGGGATATGCCTTACTTGCCAATCGATCCGAAAGACTTGGGTCGTGACTACGATGCGGTAATTCGTGTGAATAGCCAATCAGGTAAAGGCGGTATTGCATACTTATTAGAATCGAATTACAACGTTGCCTTACCACGTCGTGTTCAGATTGAGTTTAGTCAGATCGTTCAACAACATACTGATGAAAATGGTACAGAAATCAGTGCGCATGAGATTTGGACATTGTTCGAAAAGACTTATGTAGATATTAAAAACCACCATTATCAAACTAAACACTATCAGTTGTCTGATATCAATGGCACACAAATCATCGAATTAGACATTGAAATTGAAGGTGAGATTCAACGCTTACGTGGTGAAGGTAATGGTCCAATCTCTGCAATGTTGAACGCTTTACAGTTGCCAATCGATGTTGTGAACTATGAAGAACGTAGTATCAGTTCTGGTGCAAATGCCAAAGCCCTTGCTTTAATTGAACTCCAAGTGAAAGGCACAGGCAAAAGCGCATTTGGTGCAGGTGTACATGACAACATCGTTACGTCATCAATCGAAGCCATTATTGCATGCACCAACCGATTGATTGAACAAGGTGTGTTAACAACGGATCAAGTGGTTGCCGCTGCAGTTTAACAAAAACAATCGTTTAAAAAGGATACCAGAGTTGGTATCCTTTTTATTATTGATAAAAGATTTATAGGACGAACGATTCCAGTGTCTTTTCCATCGGATTCAGTGGGTTTAGTCACACCACAAAAATTTTCATTTGAAGCACCATTAGAACTTGAGTGTGGGAGGGTATTACCTCGCTTTGATTTAATGGTTGAAACCTATGGAACACTCAACGCAGATCATTCCAATGCCATCTTAATTTGTCATGCCCTATCAGGTCACCATCATGCCGCAGGTTATCATCATGAAGATGATAAAAAAGCAGGTTGGTGGGACAGTTGTATTGGTCCTGGCAAAGCAATTGATACCAATCACTTTTTCGTAGTTGCACTGAATAATATCGGTGGTTGTAGTGGCTCTACGGGACCAATCTCACCCAACCCTGAAAATGAAAATCGTCCCTATGGCCCTGACTTCCCTCTCGTGACTGTACGAGACTGGGTAAAGACCCAAGCCATGCTTTCTGATCGTCTTGGTATTGATGTATGGTACGCTGTCATCGGCGGTTCATTGGGAGGCATGCAAGCTTTGCAATGGTCGTTGGATTATCCAGATCGTTTAAAGAAATGTGCGATTATTGCGAGTGCACCAAAGCTTTCTGCTCAAAATATTGCGTTCAATGAAGTCGCACGCCAATCTATTCTGTCCGATCCAGACTTTCATCATGGACGTTATTTAGAGAATGATAGCTATCCAAAACGGGGCTTGATTTTGGCGCGAATGGTTGGTCATATCACTTACCTCTCAGAAGAAGCCATGAAACAAAAATTTGGACGAGATCTAAAATCTGGCAAGTTTATGTATGGTTTTGATGTTGAGTTCCAGGTTGAAAGCTATTTACGTTACCAAGGCGAACAATTTAGCCGTAATTTTGATGCAAATACTTACTTGATTATGACCAAGGCTTTGGATTATTTTGACCCCTCTCGTGAGTATGAGCATTCATTGACCAAAGCAATGAGTCAACCGAAATGTCAATTTTTGGTAATTTCATTCACCACAGACTGGCGTTTTAGTCCAAGCCGTTCACAGGAATTGGTTGATGCTTTGATTGATAATCATAAACCTGTGAGTTATTTGGAAATTGATGCTGAACAGGGCCATGACTCTTTCTTGTTCCCAATTCCGCTGTATGTAAAATCCTTACGTGCATTTTTAGGTGGAGAACAACAGTTGCAATCGACATCGCAGGAGCTGAACTAATGCGTATAGATCAACGACTCGCCGAAAAATGGATTAATCCAAATTCTAGCGTGCTAGACTTAGGTTGTGGCGATGGCGAATTATTGGCTCATATGAGCAAACAGCACAATATTCGTGCTTATGGCTTAGAAATTGATCAAGAAAAGATTGCAATTGCCATCAGTCGGGGGTTAAATATTATCCAACAGGACTTAAACTTAGGTTTAAGCCGCTTTGCCGATCAATCTTTTGACTCTGTGGTGATGGCACAAGCTTTGCAAGCTGTAGATGCACCTGATGTATTACTTCGTGATATGGTGCGTGTTGGTAAGCAAGCAATTATTACTTTTCCAAATTTTGCATATTGGAAGACGCGTTCTTTTCTTGCATTAAAAGGGAAAATGCCTGTTTCGGAGGCTTTACCTTATATGTGGTATAACACTCCGAATATTCATTTATGTACATTCCGTGACTTTGAAGCCTTATGTGCTGAGAATCGGATTAAAATTATTAATCGACTTGCCGTTAATGGTGACCAACAAGGTAGTTTGCTCAGTAAGCATATGCCGAACCTATTTGGTGAAGTCGCAATTTATCGAGTGAGCGCTCTATGAAAAAGACATTAATCAGCACATTTTTATTTGGTCTGATCAGCATACAAGCGCATGCAGACTATGTTGCTCAACCGCAATCCGTTGCTGCACAAGCAGCACGATATTCAGTGATGAGTATTGGTGAATTGCAAAACGCTGCAAAAGCAGGTCAGGCTGGGGCACAGTTTTATTTAGCAACTCGTTACCAACATGGTAAGGACGTTGCAAAAGATGAGAAACAAGCGTTTGCTTTATTTAAAGCTGCTGCAGACAAAGGTATTTCCGCTGCACAGCTCAATGTTGGTCGTATGTATGCCGATGGCATTGGCACCAAAAAAGATGAAGTATTAGCGCGCAAGTATTTTGAAAAAGCAGCAAGTAATGGTGATAACCGTGCCAGCTTTAATCTTGCGGTTATGGAAGAACAAAAGAAAAACTATATTGGCGCTTATCAATGGTATGAGCTTTCGACACGTGATGGCATGCTTGATACTAAAGTGATTAGTCTTTCTGAAGGTAAGAAAACTGCTTTGGCTGCAAACTTAACTCAAGAGCAAATCCGCACTGCACGTGACCGTGCTGATAAATGGATTCAAGCGCAGTAATCTTTTTTAAGATTTAGTGAAAATATAAAAACCGACTTGTGAGAGTCGGTTTTTTCATTATAGTTATAGCATTCATTCTTATATTAACTGTACTAAATGAGCGATATAGAAAAAGCGATATTCAAAGCAAAACTAGAATTAGAAACAATAACACCAAAAGAAATCCAAAGGTGGGCAATTGAAACATTAGAAAAAAATCCGTCTAATGATCTCGCATTAGAACTCTGTTTCTTATCAACACCTGAGCAGATTAAAGATTATTTTAAACAAATATCCAAAATAATTTTTGATTTAAATCTAACCAAAAATATGATTCAGACATTATTAGAGGAGTATCTCTCAAAAAAAGTAAATTTAACCCAAACACAAAGTGATTTTTATCCATTTTTTTATAAACTTTTTTGTTTGGCTCAGCAATTAAAAAATGAAGAACTCTATGATTTATTAAATTATTATGATGACCAATTTGATCCTTCATTAGAAAGATATAATCAAACTGAACCAGAAGCTGTCTTTCAGGAACTATTGGCTGATTTAGAAACCTTTTGTTCAGAGACATCACACCAAGAATCAAGCAATAATTCTTGACTATCCTCTTTATGCAAAAAGCCCTAAAATTCCACTCAATATGAGCTGATCTAAAATATATATGTCTATTCCATCATGGCTTAATCAAGGCAGCCTTGTGCTTGCAAGTAACAACAAAGGTAAAATTGCAGAATTTGAGCACCTATTTCAACAACTCGATCTACCTGTCGAAATCATTCCTCAAGGTAAACTGGATATTGAAGATGCCATCGAAGATGGTCTAAGTTTTGTTGAAAATGCGATTATCAAAGCGCGCCATGCATCTAAACTTTCAGGAAAACCAGCGATTGCGGATGACTCAGGTCTATGCGTCCCAATTTTAAGTGGTGCACCTGGGATCTATTCTGCACGATATGCAGGTGAACATGGCAATGATACAGCGAACAATGAAAAGCTTTTGGCTGATCTCATTCCCTTCCGCAAAAATGGCGAAAGCATAGATGGTATGTTCGTGTGCGTACTTGCACTTGTGACACATGCAGAAGACCCTCTACCGCAGATTTTCCAAGGCATATGGAAAGGTGAGATTTTAGCAGCTGCGCGTGGTGAAAATGGTTTTGGTTACGATCCACTATTTTGGCTGCCAGAACTTAATCTATCCAGTGCCGAATTAAGCAAAACAGATAAAAATAAAATCAGCCATCGTGGTCAAGCGATGCAACTTTTTAAAGTAAGTCTAAGTTAATATTTATAGAAACCTGAATCATCTATTCAGGTTTCTATCCCTTTTGCAAAACCATCTACCATCCTCATTGTCTTAAAATTGCAATATAAATGTCACATCTTTGTCACGCCAACCTGTTGAGATAGAGCTAAATTTTAAGAGGAAACGGTTATGGCTGGTTTATCTATTTGGCACGTGCTCATTTTTGCAATCGTGGTTATTTTACTATTCGGTACATCAAAACTAAAAAATCTGGGTAAAGATGTTGGTGGTGCCGTTAAAGATTTCAAAAAGTCGATGAAAGATGAAGAAGAAACTACAGCTTCTCTAAATGAACCACGTACCATCGACGCTCAAGTAAAAAATTCTGAAAGCTCAATAAAAAGCTAAGCGAGCACCATTATGCTGAATTTGGGAATGTCCGAACTCCTAGCGTTCGGCATTATCGCCTTACTTGTCCTAGGGCCAGATAAATTACCTGAAGCTGCCCGATTCGTTGGGAAATGGTACGCAAAAATTAAACGTACGGTTAGCAATGTTCAAAATGACATAGATCGTGAATTACGTCTGTCCGAACTACGAGAGCAAATGCAGCAAGAAATGCAACGCATTGCTGAGCTTGAACAAAAAATGCAGGCGCAAATGACAGCATTTGAGCAGCAAAAGGTCTCGCTTCAAGAAGATTCTCAAAAAGCTGCTACGCAAAAATGTCAGATTCAGGTGGTCTACCACCACATTCGTCAACCATTGCCTGTGATTTACCTTCCGAAATTTGCCCTATTGCATACATCGGTATCAACTTCATCATTAGAACAAACAACTTCGGTTCCAGAATTAAAGGTAGCAGTATGAGTTCACCCTCTAGCTCTCAACTTCCCCAGTCTTCTTTGGGTGAGCAAGAACAAGATGTTAAGCTTGAGGAAATGCCAATCACCAAGCATTTGATGATTCTGCGACAACATTTATTTAAAATCGTCGCTGCCATTCTGTTACTTTTTTTCTGTTTACTGCCCTTTGCCAATCGTACTTATCAAATACTCTCTGAACCGTTACGAGCTCAGTTGCCTGTAAGTTCATCCATGATTGCAACGGATGTTACGGCAACATTTATGGCACCTTTCAAACTAAATTTCTTCGTAGCATTAATGCTGGTTATGCCTTATATCATTTATCAGATTTGGTCTTTCGCTAAACCTGCCCTATATGAAAAAGAGAAATCTTTAGCTCTCCCGATCTTAGTGAGTAGTATTTGCTTGTTTTATTTGGGTATTGCCTTTGCTTATTTTATTGCTTTACCTTCAATTTTACATTTTTTCATCAGTGTCTCACCCGAAACAGTGGCACCAATGACCGATATTAATAGTTATTTGGCTTTCTGCTTAAAACTTTTCTTAGTCTTCGGTCTGACCTTTGAGATTCCAGTCGTTACCTTGTTACTGATCTTAATCGGTGTTGTCAGCACGCAAAGTTTAGTTGAGAAAAGACGATTTATTATCGTGGGATGTTTTTTCATTTCGATGTTTGTTACCCCACCTGACGCTATTTCAATGATTATGCTCGCCGTTCCAATGTGGTTATTGTTTGAACTTGGTCTCTTATTAGGCAAAGTTCTAGAAAAATCAAAAGCAACAGCTTAGACTTAAATGATCCAATTTTAGAACAGGTCTAGCACCTGTTTTTTTGACTAAACGTTTTATTATTTATTGATTTTTAATGTATTTGTCACATAACTGTCAAGGCAGCGTCACAATTAAAAACTAAGTTAAAGGCGGGAAATTTTTTATCGCACATATAAACTTAGGATGATTCCATGACACAGCTGACGCCATATCATGAAGACCAAGAACTGGATAATAACACGTCTACAAATGTTCATTTCCGTGACATTTTAGAACAACATATTAACCGCCGTAGCCTCATCACTAAAACTGCAAGCGGTGCTGTCGCACTGACTTTGGCATCAACTTTAACTGGCTGCAATGACAACGATAATAAATCAAATAATAATAACGGCGGAACCAACCCTCCTATTGACCCAAATAAGAAACCTGAAAAATTAAACTTCACTACAGTGCCTAAAAATCTAAACGATATCGTGACTGTACCTGAAGGTTATGAAGCACATGTTCTGTATGCTTTAGGTGACTCAATCAATCCAACATACGCAGAATGGGATGACAACAATATTCCATCAGGTCCAAGTTTCCAATTCCGTTCAGGCGACTGTCATGACGGGATGAGTTATTTTGGTCTAAATACTGCAACAGGTCGTTATGATGAACAGCAGTCAAATGATGGTTTGTTGGTTCTAAATCATGAATATATCAATCCAACATTCTTGCATCCTAAAGGACCAACTAAAGTCGATGGCCGCCGTCCAGAAGATGAAGTAATCCGTGAGGTAAATGCTCACGGCGTCTCGATCATTCATGTAAAGAAAGACACCAAAACTCAAAAAGTTGAGTTGGTCAAAAACTCAGTTTATAACCGTCGTATTACTGGTTCGACTCTAATGGAGTTTGCTGGTCCTGCTGCGGGTAATGCATTACTTGCGACTAAGTTCTCACCATCGGGTGTACAAACCCGTGGTACACATAACAACTGTGGTAATGGCTACACGCCATGGGGAACTTACCTCACTACTGAAGAAAACTTCATTGGTTACTTCCAACGTTCAGGGACTGATAAATACCAACGTACTGCAACAGAAGAGATTGCGCTCAAACGCTATGGTTTAGGTCTATCTATTGATTATCAATATGAAAAAAATCCAGATGGGACGCCAAAGAAGAATGAAAAAGGCGAAATTATTTATATCTTAGATGCTCAAAAAAATAAAATACCAAACTTAGATGAACAAGGGCGAATTCAATATTTAAATACAAATTCACGCTATGGTTGGGAAACTGCACAAGGTCAAGTTGAATCCCAAGATCTTTATGATCGTTGGAATGCTGATGTAAAAGCAGCTAATGCAGGACAAGATTACCGCAATGCACCAAATACTTTTGGTTGGATGGTCGAAATCGATCCATTTGATAGCCGCCAAGCACCTGTAAAACGTACTGCTCTTGGACGTTTTGCTCATGAAGACTGCCGTACTAGCCGCGTCATTGAAGGTCAGAACCTAGCTTTTTATATGGGTGATGACTCACGCGGTGAGTATATCTATAAATTTGTATCCGATGCTAAGTGGGATCCAAAAGATATCAACGGCGGTTACCGCGCTGGTGATAAATATATGAACAGCGGTAAATTCTATGTTGCTAAATTCAATGCTGATGGTACAGGTCAGTGGTTAGAGTTAAGCTATGGTAAGAATGGCTTAACAGAAAGCAATCCTGTCTATCCATTTAAATCACAGGCAGATGTCGTAACTTTTGCACGTTTGGCAGCAGATTCTGTTGGTGCAACAAAAATGGATCGTCCTGAATGGTGTGCAGTCAACCCTGTCAATGGCGAAGTTTATGTGACTCTCACCAATAACTCGAATCGTGGTTCAAGCTATCCAACAGATGCAGCGAACCCTCGTCAATATGAAGATCTAAAAGCGGGCACGACCTTACAAAAAGGTAATGTGAATGGCCACATCATTCGCTTCCGTGAAGCTGAGGATAAAACCACAGCTGAAAGCTTCAAATGGGATATCTACTTATTTGGTGCAGAAGCAGCAATGGCATCAAACATTAACCTTTCTGGTTTAACTGATAGCAATGACTTCTCATCACCAGATGGCATGTGGTTTGACCCACGCGGTGTATTGTGGATTCAAACTGACGATGGTGCATATACGGATGTTACGAACTGTATGATGCTGGCAGCACTACCAGGTCAACTGAACGATGGTAGCAAGGCAACAACATCGAATGGGACTGAAACCATCGTTGGGGCAAAAGTGAATGATGAAAATCTTCGTCGTTTCCTCACAGGTCCAAAAGAATGTGAGATCACAGGTGTAACGATGACCCCTGATTACAAAGCTATCTTCATCAACGTTCAGCACCCAGGTGAAGATGCTAAAAGTTATGCAGCACCAACTAGTAACTGGCCTGCAACTCAAACTGACCCGAATAACACCACGGCCCGTCCACGCTCTGCAACAGTGGTGATCACTCGTAAAGATGGCGGTGTAATTGTTGGATAAAACTGCTTAGTTTTAAAAGTAGATTCAAGCCATGCTATTTTCGGATAGCATGGTTTTTTATTTCAACAAACTGATTTTTTGCTCCACAACCTCCCCCTGTTGCTCACCTTGTTGTGCTTTCTCTGTCCATAGCCATTGTTGCTGACGCATACGCAAAAAGTTAGAACATCGTGTTCCGTAGATTGGACTTTGAATAAATGTCGAAGACAATAAAGCCTCCATTTCAGCATTAATCCCTGTATCGGGGAGCAAATCGGGTATCACCTTACGCTCATCCTCCAAAATATCCCAAACTGTAGAATGCAGTGCAGCTTCAGTCATATTCGGCTGTTGTAACATCGGTAAAAACTCTTGAGTAAAGCGTTTACGTAAATGTTTGGTTTTTTCCCAATCTTCAGACATTAAACCATTCGAAACAACATAAACACCATTGGCAAGAACTTGTGGTGCTTCGCCGCGATTACTCATATAAACGGCTTGCTCTCGATCACCTACAAATAAGTTAAAACCCGCGTATTCTTGTTGTTTTAATTCTAACTGCTGCGCAAAACGAATCGGAGTTAAGTCGCTTTCTAAAAAGGTCTGTATCAAATGACCTCTTGAGGTTTGATATTGATTTTTATCTCGACCATTACGAAAGTTAGTTACAATCGCCCAGCGCCCAGATGCAGTTATCCCCATCCATGTCCCGCCTGACTGTAAATCTTGTCCAGCAATAATGCTGCTATTTTCCCAAGCATGTAAACAAGCACTCGGGCGATGATAAAACTCATCTCGATTTGAAATTAAGCAAAGCGGCATGTCTTCAAGAACATGCCATGCAAAAGCGACAATACACATTGATTTTGTTCTCACATCTTTACACATTGAATGTACAACATTTTTCACATCATTCCGCTACAATCTGTTCAAAACTTAATTTCAAATTCTAAATTGAGGAACAGCAATGCTGACCTATCCAAATATAGACCCAGTTGCACTGAGCTTGGGACCAGTACAAGTGCATTGGTATGGACTCATGTATTTATTGGCGTTTTTATGTGCATGGGGACTTGCCTCTTATCGCGCTAAGCAGCGTGATGGCTGGACAGGAGACATGGTTTCAGATCTCGTTTTTTACGGTGCGCTAGGTGTTGTACTTGGTGGTCGTGTGGGGTACGTCCTGTTTTACGAATTTGGAAAATTCTTAGAAAACCCACTATGGCTATTCCAAGTTTGGACAGGCGGCATGAGTTTTCATGGTGGTTTTCTTGGTGTAATGATTGCCATGTTATTTTGGTGCAAGAAATACCAAAAAACATGGTTTCAAACACTGGATTTTATCGCACCTTGTGTACCGACAGGTTTAATGTTTGGTCGTATTGGTAATTTCATTGGTGGTGAACTGTATGGTCGTCAAGTTCAAGACCCAAGTTATCCATTTGGTATGATTTTCCCAACAGACCCTTTGGGGCTGGTACGCCATCCATCACAAATCTATCAAGCATTGTGTGAAGGTTTATTACTCTTCATCATTTTATGGTGGTTTAGCTCTAAACCTCGACCACGTATGGCCGTTTCAGCAGTATTCTTAGTTGGATATGGCGTAGCACGTTTCTTTATGGAATTCTTCCGTCAACCCGATGCAGATCAAGGATTCATCTTATTTGGTTGGATGACCAAAGGACAAATTCTAAGCTTCCCAATGATTATTATTGGTCTTTGGATGATTTGGTATGCTTATCGTAAAAATATCTATGATTGGCAATTGAAAAAATAAACAAAACAATGGGAGCTTTGGCTCCCATTATTCATTCAAATGAGCTTTTTAACCAGTTCACCTAAGCGTTTACCTTGAGCTTCACACAAGGTTTTTTCATCCTGACTCAGACTTTGATCATGACGTGGCCCACTGACATGGCTGGCACCATACGGCGTACCCCCCGTTTTGGTATTCGATAATGCAGGAATAGAGTTAGGAAGACCTAAAATCATCATACCATGGTGAAATAGCGGTGGTAACATCGTCAATAATGTACTTTCTTGTCCACCGTGCATTGAACCCGAAGAGGTAAAAACACAAGCAGGTTTATTATGCAAAGCACCATTGAGCCATAAACTGGTAGTCTGGTCCCAGAAATATTTCATCTCACTGGCCATATTGCCAAATCGAGTGGGTGAACCCAAAGCTAAACCAGAACAATGAGCCAGATCATCTAAGCTACAATATATATCGCCATCTGCCGGTATACTCGATTGTGCCTCTGTTACAACAGTTGCAAGATTCGGTACTGTTCGAATCCGAGCATTCACCCCTGCTGACTCGATTCCATCCGCAATTAAATGAGCCATTTGTCGAGTAGAACCATATTTGCTGTAATAAAGTACAAGAACGTAAGGTTGCATCACTTTTCATAATTTTGCTAAGTTAAGAACACTATACGACATTTTTACCTTTTTTAGCTGTTGTTGATCTTGTGCACTCACCAAGATCTTGATGAAAAATAACTAGGATATCTCCATGATCTTAAACCGTTATCTAAAAAAACTGAATTTTTTAGAAAAAACATGGTTTCAATTTATTGTCTTTGTATTGCGCCGTTTTGAGGCTGATCGCTGTCGAGAACAAGCAGGATCCTTGACCTATACCACATTATTTGCGGTCGTCCCAATGCTGACTGTGTTTTTGGTGATTATTTCTTCCATCAAAGCATTAGAACCAGCACGACAACAACTACAGCAATTGATTTATAGCAATTTTTTACCTAAAAGCACCATTGCCTTCGATAAAGCCTTAAGTGCCTTTACTGATAAATCGAGCAACCTAACTATTATTGGTATCTTGTTTCTATTTGTCACAACGGTATTAATGCTGTCATCGATTGAGAATGTTTTTAATCGTATTTGGCGTGTCAAAGAAACGCGTACGGGCTTGGTCGGTTTTATGCGCTATTGGACCATTATTTCTTTAGGTCCGATTTTATTAGGGAGCGCATTCGTACTCTCCTCTACAGTTGCCTCAATGAATATCTTAAGCAATAACTTCGCAGGTTATCAGCTAAACGGTGCTTTTCTTTTATGGTTAATTTCATTTTTATTAACCATTATTGGTTTTTTCATTTTGTATTGGACCATACCGAATCGCAATGTCCCGATTTACTCAGCTATGATCGCAGCATGTTTTAGTGCGACAGTGTTTGAAGTCTTAAAACGTCTCTTTGGCTGGATTATGAGTAACTTCACCAGCTATGAAATTGTGTATGGTGCTTTTGCTGCTGTCCCTATTTTTCTGCTTTGGATTTTCTTGTCGTGGAATATTATTTTACTCGGTGTGGAAATCAGCTATGCACTAACCGCATTTCATTCAGGTAAGGAACAAAAGCGTCATCCAATCATGATGTTATTAGATATCTTAGAGCTGTTTTATAAGAAGCAACAAGTTGGAAATAGTGTAAGTGAGCATGAGCTACTTGATATCGTAGGTCGTGGTGAGCTGGGGCGTTTACCTTCATATATTCTGCAATTAGAAGCACAAAATCTGATTAAACGTACAGACAATGATGAGTATGTCTTGGTTCGTAATTTAGCACAGGTTGATTTTTGGAGTTTCTTCACCGCACTCCCATATCCACTACCACTACGAGATGATGTTGCCAATGTTCATGCAGATGATGAATGGATGGAAAAAATCGGACCCGCCTTGATTGAAAGCAATGATTATTTAGCAGCTAAACTTTCTATTCCGTTATCCACTATTTTTGAACAGAAGTAGCAAGAAGACCTCGTATTGAGGTCTTTTTTATTTCCTTAACCAACCTTGTAAACTCACCACCACAATCCCTGCTAACACCAGAATTGAACCGAGAATGAAGTTTGGTTCAATTCTCTCATCGAGCAACCATACTCCGAAAATGATCCCAAACAATGGGGTTAAAAAAGAGAATACGCCTAAGCGCGAAGCTAAATAATTTCTAAGCAACCAAAACCAAGCTAGAAAACTCGCAAAAGACACCACGAGGGTATGGAATGCCAAACTACCAATTACCAATGGGGTAAAGTGAATACTTGCCTGCCCCAAAAATACAGCCAAGCCAAACAATAAAATAAAGCTACCTGCCAATTGATAGAATAAAGTCTGTGTCACCGCAGCTTGTGCCAATGAGGATAAGCGTACGGTAATTGTGGTTGCTGCCCAAGCAATACCAGCAGCCAATGCCAACAAATCTCCCCAAAGCATTTGTTGCTCAATCGCAGAAGCTGTCCCTGATTGCCCTCGGATAAATGTCACCACTATGCCAATAAAAGCCAGAGCAATACCACTCCATTGCAACCAACTTAAACGCTCAGAAGGTAACTTCCAATGCAAACCCAACGCCACGAAAATTGGTGCGGTATATAGCAATACCACTGCATGTGAAGCAGAAGTCCATTGCAATGCTTGCGCCAACAAAAAGAATTCTAAAGAGAATAAAAAGGCAACCAAAGCACCCGCTTGAAGATTTTGGCGATTGAATAATTCAGCGGCTTTATCTAAATACAATAAAGGCAATAACAAAATTGCTGCTAAGCCCGAACGCAGTGCAATCTGCATAAGAGGAGAAATATCAGGAGCTGCCATTTTTAGAATGACTTGTTGTAATCCCCAAATCATGCAGAGTCCGATCATAAGACCAGATGCTCGTGCATCTAATGTTTTACGCTCATCCATTGCCAGCTCCCAATTTTATAATTAGAAAGCCAATATAAAGCTGTCTTATTTTGATGATATAGTGAGATTTAGACAATGCATGCATATTTTCAGGCAATTCTCATATTATGAAAAAGTCAGCACATCGCATCCAAGATTTTCAGGAGCTACCCGCCTGTGATGATATTCCAGCATCATTGTGGCTACGTATTCGCGATGCACCCGCTGAAACCTTTTATCCTAAACATGCGCATGCATGGGGAGAGTTTATTTATACTTTTGATGGGGTGCTGGAGGTCAGTATTGACCAGATTCATTATCTTACACCCCCACCTTATGGGATTTGGCTACCTCCTCATTTACAACATAGTGGGATCAACCGTCATGAGGTCACGCATTGCATTTTGTATGTACACGAAAACTTGTGCCAAAATATGCCTCAACAAGCGGGTATCTTACTGACTGCACCATTGGTTCCAGCGTTGCTTGAGCACATTCGTAAACACCCATTTTCAGAACAGGACCCAGAATATTTACGCTTACTACAAGTATTATTAGATTCACTCACACATGCTGAACTGGTCGGAAGTTATTTACCCACCACACAACATCCTGCCTTATCAAAAATATTAAGCCACTTACATGCATATCCAGCGGATAATAGTACCCTGCAGCAGCTTGCGGAAATGATAAATATGACCGAACGAACCTTAGCGCGTTATAGCCAAAAGGAGCTTGGCATGTCGCTGCACGAATGGCGGCAACGTCTCAAAGTGATGAAAGCAATGTCGATGCTCAATCAAGGTAAAACCATTGAAAATATTGCATTGGATTTGGGTTATGCGAGTTCTTCCGCCTTTATTTATATGTTTAAACGTTGGATGCACTTTACCCCAGATCAATTTCGAAAATTATATCAAGGCAGTTCCTTATAATAAGCCAAACCGTTTTAAATTTTCCTGCTCATAAGGTGCATCTTCAGCTGGATAACGTAAGTCCGCATGTCCTTGCTGTTTGGCCAAGGACCAAATAATGCTTTCTCCAGCAGGTAAAACCGTTGGCGATAGCTGGTACATTGGATCAGTATAGGCCTTGTCACTATCAATCAACTGCCACCCCTGTTGTTGAAATGCCAGAACCACGTCATCCAAAAAAGCCGCATTAATTGCATTTACATGTAATAACAGTACATGTTTTGGTGAATAACCAATTGTATCTATTGCAAGCTGATCATAATAATTGGCTCGATCTAGCAAATGATAAATGTATGCTTGCTTTAATTTCTCAAGCTGATCACTCTGATGATGCTTTTGATAAGACAAGTATTTTTGGTTATAAAACCAATCACTGGCATCAATACTCACTGCACCCGACTGATAGTCATGCTGTTTAAGATACCCAACAACCGCATCTCTTTTTTCTTGGGTATTGCCTTCTTTCAAAAAAGGATAACGATATCTTGCAACCCAGCCCTGTAACGGTTGAAATACTTGTTCTGCTCGTCGAATTCCATCAATGTATTGTTGGCTACTGATGCTGTCTTTATTTAAGTTAAGATGAAGCTCACTATGGTTACCAATTTGATGACCTTGTTTCCCCCATTCAGCAACCAACTGTACACCTGCATAATCACCAATCTTGATTACACTCGGGTAAATAATACTTTTGATTCGATGTTGATGAAGTTGCTCTAAAATATGCTGATTAATTGTTAAGGCTTGAACATTTAAATCAGGATTTACCCCATCATCGAAACTCAAGGCCAACTGCTTCGCATGAACGAAACTGGTGATCAAAAACAGTGTCAGGTATAGCCCTATTTTCATTCTATTTTTCTCATTTCTTTTCCCATAAAAAAACGCTGATACCTAGATATCAGCGCCATATCACTCATTCTTATGCTTTAACAAAGGTATCCCAATCATATTCCCCAGACTGAGTAATTAATTTCATCGTAAGTTGATCATTTGGATTTAAAGCACCTACTCCAGCTGGCGTACCAGTCATAATCACATCACCTGCTTGTAAACTAAATGACTGATTAATTTCGACCAATAGCGCTCCGATATCAAACAACATATCCCGACTAAAACCATGCTGACGCTGTTCGCCATTGATCATTAAAACCAATTCTAATTCTTGTAAATGGCTTTGTTGCACAAATAGACGAAAGATAGAGTTGTTCTAATCTTCAGATATTTATGCAACAGCCACCGTTTTAGCTGTACCAAGTTGAGTAAATTTATTCAAAATATCGACTCTTATTTGCAAGTCAACCACCTGACGATTAAAGCATCGACTAGATACACCTTGTCCAAGTCGTTTCAAGGCAAACATTTTAGCCTCTATTCGGGATCGTCGATGATAACCAATATCTCGTTTCCACTGCTTTTGACCCTTGTCCCAACAGCCTTGTACTGCATGATTCCTTGCTTTACCAATTTCATTTTCTGCCCATAAAGCAGCATTGGAACGAGGAGGGATAATTACATTTGCTTGCCGTTTTAAAATCGCATCATAACAATTCACTGTGTCATAAGCACCATCAGCCGTGACAGATGCAATGGGTTCATCAATTTGATCTAAAAGAGGTTGGAGGATTTCAGCATCACCATATTGGCAGGTCGTGACTTCAACCGCTTGTATTTCTCCACTGTTTGCATCTGTCGCAAGATGTAATTTCAGCCATTG
The DNA here is from genome assembly GCF_003323815.1 of Acinetobacter haemolyticus. Classification (NCBI taxonomy): domain Bacteria; kingdom Pseudomonadati; phylum Pseudomonadota; class Gammaproteobacteria; order Moraxellales; family Moraxellaceae; genus Acinetobacter; species Acinetobacter haemolyticus. The sequence continues at coordinate 454,835 of NZ_CP030880.1, read as the reverse complement.
ACGATGTTGGTTTACGCCATGTTTTTTACGCACCCATTCCCCATCACCTGTAACTTTGATCCCTGTGCTATCAACTAAAATATGCAAGTCTTCCTGTGGATTTTTTGCTGATTTATGTAGAAGTGGCTGGAGCTTATCTGCTCGCCGACTCAATGTTGAGAAGTCTGGAACATTCCAGTCGAGGTGAGCCATTTGAAAAAGGCTTTGAATGAAACCTTGTGTTTGGCGTAAAGCCAGTTGGAACAGGTTTCGTATCGTGAGGGCAAATTGAATTGCTATATCAGTGTAGGTAGGTTGACGTCCTTTTTTTCCAGTAGGTGTTGCAGACCATTGCATTTGGGGATCAAACCAAATGGTGAAAGCACCCCGTTGACGTAAAGCCTGATTGTACTCAGACCAGTTCGTTGTTTTGTATCGGCTTTTTGATTCTGTATTCATCTAACATGTATGGGGATGAAATTTATTTATGCAACAAAGCCCTTGTAAATCACCGATTTCATCTGCTTCAACCCAATCTGCCAATATACAAGCACCATCGAACGCTTTTGCTCGCTCCCAAGGCTGTCCTTTGTTTTTCAATTCACTTTGCAAATCACGCAAAGTTAAATCCAAACCTAACGTAATCGCACCAATTGCTTCTAATGCTTTGTTCTTATCGGTTTCTTGCGATAAAGGATGTGCAATTTGCAAACAAATTTCACATTCATAGTGACACTCGCCTAAGGCCTGATTCCAAGCGACACCTTGTGCTAACGTAGCAAGGCTACTTGGTGGTTTCATAAATAAAATCGGACGATCTGGGACAGCATTCCCCAACTCTTTCGCGTGCTCTGCATAATTTCTACCCACACAAACAATTTTTGAAGGCTGTGTATTCATGAAAACTCCTTGTTGTTTTGAACCGTTATTTATTTTTACAACTATTTTTTAAAGCTATTTTCAAATTTATTTTGATCTGCTAGATTAGTAAAAACACGTTTGGGTACGATCACGACTGTTTGGTTTTTAAGTTCCAGCATATAAGTCAATTTGCCAATTACGAAAGATTGAACTTCACTATATTGTGCTTTTTGTTTCTTCCCTGCAGCATATAACTCAAAGTAGTCTTGATATAGGTCAATACCTTGTTCACTTTTCCCAAATTGATAGCGCACAAATTGACGTTTAAACAACAGCGGCAATAACCAAAAGCGCATGATCGCTTGCATGATCAAGAAGAAAACACCGAGTGCCACATAGTAACGACCAACTCCGGTGAACCCCAAATAAATTCCCCAAAGGATAATTGCGATGCTAATTGCGGGGGTTAGAAAACGAGTAATCGGTTTTTTGCCAAAAGTGACTAAAGCAAAGCCATCTTGAGATTCTTCCAGATTAAGATAAAAACGTGCGGATATGGTTGGACGCTGTTCAGACATATAACACTTCAATTCGGGTGATCATAGACAGGCATAGATATTACACCAGTTTTTCATCATTCAGACTCGTTTTACATAATAGGGCTATTTCCTTAGCAGAAAAAAGTTATAAATTGTTGTAGTTGGAATCACCAAAAGAAAATCAAAGGAATGTGATGTCTCGTTTTATCACTCTATTTACAATTTTTCTATATTGTTCAATACAGTATAGCTTCGCACAGCTTGTTACATGGTCAGATAATATTCCGAGTGCTATACAACCATTTCAAAATCAACCAAAAACTCTGGCAAGTTATACGCAAAATGATATTTTTATCTACGGACACCCAGCCGTAAAAACCTCAGTTCCGACCCTAAAGAATAATCCTCAGCCAACCGCAAACTTTACGACAGCTGCGATGATTGTTCCTGTGAATGCACAACAGGTTGAAAAAACACTGACCGACTTTAATCAATATGTTGATCTTTTCCCCACACTGAAATCTGCGAAAACATTAGCTCAATCTGGCAATATCACACAGATGAAATATCGTGTTTCGATACCAACCCCTATCCCTGTTTTAAACTTTAATGAAAATATCATCATGCAACACCAATTGACTGAAAATAGTATTTCAACCCTGGTGATTGATGCCCCTATACCCTATGGTGTGGGTAAATTTGAATGGTTTGCTTTGGATGAAAATCGAACATTAATCACACTAACCCAATGGGGTGACCTAAATCAGCCTCAAGGTTTTTTAGTTAAAAAAATTCTAGCTGCGATTCCCGAAGTGAAGCTTGGCATTCCCAGCAGCGGCGGAGCTTTTATCTTAGAATCATTAAGAACACGTTTTAACACACTCACACCTATCGCGCTTCCTGCAGGTCAAACACCCTCTCCACAACTCACACCTGCCCAATTAGTTAAAATTGCACAACTGAGTCAAGCTGCTCAACAACCTGTAAGTTTTCTACATTCCCCAACTACGATCGCTTATACACATGGTCGGGAGTCAATGCGCTTTACGACAACCTACCAGTTCTACAAGCAATCGCCTCAACAACTACAAAAATGGCTTGCCCCAGTGACTTATAAAGAGTTATTTCCACGTCAAATTAAAAAAGTGAGCACTACACCTATTCAAAACCAAAGTCAGGATGCCGATATTCAGGTCAATGTTGGTTTAGGTGTAATTAACATTCCATTTGCTTTTAAATTGCAGTTTAACTACCCACAGACCACCGAAAATAACTTTCATGCCAATGGCGGAGATTTACGCTATATCAAAGGGCGAATGCAGATAAATACAGTGAATCAAGGATCTTTATTTAAAATGACGACCGCTATGAAAATTGATGAAAAAGCACCATTTTTATTAAGAGCGATGCGCAGCCTTCCTTATCACGATACGTTACCTGCCGTTGGTGGGAATACCGTGTTTGTACAAAAAATACGAACCAAACTCTAAAAGCAATAGGCACAAAAAAACCGCATTTAAGCGGTTTCTTTTTTCAAATTGGTGCGCTCAGAGAGATTCGAACTCCCGACCCCTTAGTTCGTAGCCAAGTGCTCTATCCAGCTGAGCTATGAGCGCATATTTGATGTTGGGCATTATACGTATTTTTTCTCAATTGATAAGCTCTTTTTCACTCGATCATGATCAACTGGCTATAGATTGCTCTTTTCATACATAACCACCGCTTCAAAAATAATAGAAACCTTAACCTGCACCATCATAACCTTATAATTAAATTAAATATTATTTAGAATAGTTTTTTAACAAGCGATCTAATTTCACTCTTATTATTAAGTTTAAATTGACTAACCACTCATTCATTAACGATCTTTAATTCATATTATATATTTTTTATAAATAATATGAGTTGCTTAACAGAATATATGTAGAAATTCTAATAAAAAATAGCTTTTCAAAAGCCAGCTTATTGATTTATATTCAATTTATTGCCGTTAAAAATATGATACATATAACAATATTGACACAGCAATGCAAACCAATAAATACTATTACATGGATTATGAGACAGGAGTCACATAATTATTAAGGTAAATAAAACAAAACTTCAATAATTATATATAGGTATACCGACATGTTATTTAAAAATATTTTATCACCCATTACAAATATACTCTCGCTGGGGAGTAGCAACAGCCAAGGTTCATCTTCTTCTGTCAACACAGTCTCGACAATAAAACAAGTTCATGTCGAGGAAAGTACCACAACAAACAACAGTAATAGTGGCACTCAAGTTGATGATGGTCTATTCAATGGCATTGCAGCAGGTAATGGCGATCAGAACTATGGTATCGGTGTGGGTAACGGTGATGGCCTGAACTTCACTTATCCATTTACAACAGCATTTCACTCACTTGGTAATTCTTATTCTTGGCTTGGTGAAGCCTCACCTGTCACCTCAGTCAATACTTCAACCACCTCTTCTTCAGTTCATATTGAAGATAACGACACCACAGATAATAGTAGTTTAGGCATCTCTGCGGGCAATGGCAGTAACGGTGGTTTCTTAAATGGTATTGGTTCAGGCAATGGCGAACACAACTACGGCATCGGTAATGGCAACGGAGATGACGTCAATGTCACCACGCCTGTCACTGTGCCATTTGAAGCTTTAGGCAACTCTTTCGCTGCTATTGGTGGCGGAGATGTTAACTCAATCAATACGACCCCAACTAGCTCAACCACAGTAATTGAAGATAACGATACCACCAACAATAGTAACAGTGGTGTTGGTGCTGCGGGTAACGGAAATGGCGGCGGCCTACTCAACGGTGTGGCGGCGGGTAATGGCGAGCATAATTATGGGATTGGTAATGGTAACGGTGATGATGTAAATGTCACTGTGCCTTGGACAACGCCTGTTCAAGCTGTGGGTAACTCAATCGCAGGGATTGGCGGCGGTGACGTGAATTCAATCAATACAGCTCCAACCACTTCATCCACTCATATTCAAGACAATGACACCACCAACAACAATAACAATGGAACTGGTACTGCAGGTAATGGTAATGGCGGCGGCTGGTTAAATGGGATTGGTGCGGGTAACGGTGAACAAAACTATGGGATCGGTAATGGTAACGGCGATGATGCTGATATCACCATGCCAGTCACTGCTCCATTTCAAGCTTTGGGTAACTCAGTCGCAGGCATCGGTGGTGGTGACGTAAATTCAGTCAATACTGCACCAACCACAACCTCCAATGTCATTGAAGACAACGATACCACCAACAACAGTAACAATGGCGTTGGCGCAGCAGGTAATGGTAATGCTGGTGGATTGTTAAATGGCGTATCAGCTGGAAATGGCGAACATAACTATGGGATCGGTAATGGTAACGGCGATGATGCCAGTGTGGTTGCACCATGGACAACACCATTCCAAGTGCTAGGCAACTCATTTGCAGGAATTGGCGGCGGTGAAGTCAACTCTGTCAATACAGCACCAACCACAACTTCAAATATCGTTCAAGACAATGACACCACCAATAATAGCAACAATGGTATTGGTGCAGATGGTAGTACAGGCAATGGTATTGGTGGTTGGGGCAATGGACCAGCCTCAGGTAATGGTGAACAAAACTACGGCATTGGGAATGGTAATGGTGACGATGTGGGTATAACCACACCTGTTACGACACCATTTAATGTTCTCGGCAACTCATTTGGTGGTACTGGCGGCGGCGGTGTTTCATCGACAAATACAGCACCAACCAACACGCTCAATCATGTCCAAGACAACGATACCACCAATAATAGCAATAATGGCACAGGTGTAGATGGTGCAACTGGCAATGGTATTGGTGGATTGCTGAATGGTGTCAGTGCAGGTAATGGTGACAAAAACTACGGTATTGGTAACGGCAATGGTACAGATGCTGATTGGACTTCGCCGATCGTTACGCCTGTCAATGTAATGGGAAATAATGTTTCTTGGTTCGGCAGTTCAGATCCAGATCAACCCACTAACACCTCAACCAATATTGCATCGACCAACACCACCAATATTGTTGAAGACAATGATACGGTCAACAATAGCAATAGCGGCACAGGTAATGCAGGTAATGGTATTGGTGGCTGGGGTAATGGCCCAGCATCAGGCAATGGTGAGCAAAATTACGGTATCGGTAACGGAAATGGCGATGATGTAGGTATTGTGATGCCAATCACTACCCCGCTCAATGGTCTAGGCAACGACTTCTCATTCTTTGGCAACTCCCATAATGCTTCAACCAATGATGCCTCAACAACCACTTCAAATTTTGTCTTTGATAATGACAGCACAGACAACAGCAATAGTGGTACTGGCAGTGCTGGCAACGGTATCGGTGGTGGCTTATTGAATGGTGTCAGTGCGGGTAATGGCGAACATAACTATGGTATTGGCAATGGAAATGGTGATGATGCGAGTGTGGTTGCACCGATCACGATGCCAATCAACGGTCTAGGCAACTCCTTTGCAGTCTTTGGTGACTCGACCAATAACTCAGTCAATAATGGCTCAACCACCACGGTCAATTATATCGAAGACAACGACAGTATTGACAATAGCAACAGTGGTGCAGGTGTAGGTGGCGCTGCTGGCAATGGTATTGGCGGTGGCTTACTCAATGGCGTAGGCTCAGGTAATGGCGAACAAAACTATGGTATCGGCAATGGAAATGGTGACGATGCGAGTGTAGTTATGCCGATTACAAGCCCAGTGAACGCTTTAGGCAACTCCTTCTCTATCTTCGGGAACTCAACTTCTAACTCTGTCAATGACTCATCTACAACAGCAATTAACCATTTTGAAGACAACGACAGCACCAACAATAGTAATAGTAGTACTGGCCTAGTCGGTGATGGTAGTGCAGGTAACGGTATTGGTGGCTGGGGCAATGGCGCCGCAGCTGGGAATGGTGACAAAAACTATGGCATTGGGAATGGAATTGCCAATGATGCTGCTGTGGTCGCACCGATTACCACTCCAATCAGTGCCAACGGTAACGCCTTTTCAATCTTTGGTGATGCAACCTCTAATTCCGTCAACAACTCATCAACCACAACCTCAAATTATTTCCAAGACAATGACAGTATCGACAACAGCTACAGTGGCAGTGGTGTCGGTGGTTCATCTGGCAATGGCCTAGGTGGCTTGCTCAATGGTATTGGTGCAGGTAATGGTGAACACAACTATGGTATTGGGAATGGTATTGCTGATGATGCTGCTGTCGTTATGCCAATCACTACCCCAATCAGTGCCAATGGTAATGCTTTCTCAATCTTTGGCAATGCAACCTCCAACTCAACCAATGACTCATCAACCACAACCAGTAACTTTTTCCAAGACAACGACACAACCAACAATAGCAATAATGGTGGGAATGGATCAGGCAATGGTACCGGTGGTGGCATAGGCAACGGTATTGCCGCTGGAAATGGCGAACATAACTACGGTATCGGTAATGGTATTGCTGATGATGCAAGTATTGTCGCACCAATCACAGTACCTATTAGTGCTAACGGTAATGCCTTCTCAATTTTCGGCAATGCAACCTCCAACTCAACCAACAACTCATCAACTACAACCAACAACTACGTTCAAGACAACGACACAACTGACAACAGTAATGGCGGCGGTAATGGTACAGGTGGCGGCTCGGGTGGCGGTAATGGTACAGGTGGCGGCTCGGGTGGCGGTTTCCTAGGTTTAGGTGGCTTGCTCAATGGTGTTGGTTCAGGTAATGGCGAACATAACTACGGTATCGGTAACGGAAATGGCGACGATGCCAGCATTGTCATGCCAGTAGCAATTCCAATTAACTTCTCAGGCAATGCAATCTCCGTCTTTGGCACTGCAACATCGAACTCAAACAACAACTCATCCACCACAACCAACAACCATGTTGAAGATAACGACACAACCAACAATAGCAATGGTGCGGGAAATGGCTTCGGCACAGGTGCTGGCCTATTAGGTGGCTTGCTCAATGGTATTGGTGCGGGCAATGGTGAACATAACTATGGTATCGGTAATGGCAACGGAGATGATGCAAGTATCGTTGCACCAATCACGATTCCGATTAACTTCTCAGGTAATGCAATCTCCGTATTAGATCTGAATAGCCTCAGTGAAGGAGACATACTTAGCCCAGTCTCAAATATCGTTGGCATAATTGCTGGTGATGGCAATGGTGGTACTGGCATTGTCGGCACGATCACAGGAATTGCTGGTGGTATTATTGGTGATCCAAATGTCGGTGGCGGCTTGCTTAACCCAATCACAAATGTCATTGGCGGTATCACAGGTATTATTGGCGGTGGTGATGGCGGAAGCCCGCTTGATCTAATCACTGGCATCATTGGTGGTATCGGTGGCATTGGCGGTGATGGTAGTCCTCTTGACCTCATCACTGGCATCATTGGTGGTATCGGTGGCATTGGCGGTGATGGTAGCCCACTTGATCTGATCACTGGCATCATTGGCGGTATCGGTGGCATTGGCGGTGATGGTAGCCCACTTGATCTGATCACTGGCATCATTGGCGGTATCGGTGGCATTGGCGGCGATGGTAGTCCGCTTGACCTCATCACTGGCATTATTGGCGGTATCGGTGGCATTGGCGGCGATGGTAGTCCGCTTGACCTCATCACTGGCATTATTGGCGGTATCGGTGGCATTGGCGGTGACGGTAGTCCGCTTGACCTCATCACTGGCATCATTGGCGGTATCGGTGGTATTGGCGGTGATGGTAGTCCTCTTGACCTCATCACAGGCATCATTGGTGGTATCGGCGGTGGTGATGGCGGTAGCCCTCTGGATATCTTGACAGGCATCATTGGTGGCATCGGTGGTGGTGATCTTGGTAACAATCCAATCACTGGTGTAATTCAAACAGGTATCGATATCCTTCAAGGCGTTGAGAGTCTAAAAACTGATCTCATCAATACAGGTATCAATACCGTGGCTGATGCAATCATTGGCGTATTCCCTCAAGCTGAACATCCTGTTAGCGATCTTGCAAATCTCGGCACTCTCACTTTCGAAACTTCTCGTGATACCGTCAACGGTACACTTGAAGCGATTTCTGATCTAGCTGGTGCTGACTTTGGTGGGGCTCTAGGCAATGCAACGGGTGTAATTGGTACCCTTATCAACAATGGTTCAACTGCTGCCGATATCATTCAACATATCGTGGGTGATGATCTTCTTGGCGGAGGCATCCTCGGAAGCATCGGTGGTGGAATTGGCGGTGATGGCGGTTTATTAAGCCCAATCACTGCCATCATTGGTGGTATCGGTGGTGGTGACGGCGGCGTATTAGCGCCTATCACAGGTATTCTCAGTGGAGATATAGTCGGCAATCTTGGTGGCCTATTATCGATTAACCTGGGGGATAACTGTGGTTGTACTAGCTCGAATGGTGGCGTAGATAATATTCTAAACTCTGTTCTAGGTGCTGCGTCTTCATCTCAAATCTTCTCGATGAGTGGATCAACAACCAACTTCACAGACAATCTATCGATTCCAAGCTTGAACTTAAACGAACAACTATTTGGAAATAGTAGTCTTTTCTAATCCTCCCCAAATCAAAAAACCGCTGACAATAGTTGGCGGTTTTTTATATGACGAGTCCTTGTGCCTCTATCCTTGTTTACACAACGTTTCCGTAAACGATTCTAAATTAATAAGTATTATTAACAGCTCCTAAAAAGAGCATGAAATAGCAGATCAGATAATACGAATGAGAATATAGATAATTAAATCTTAATTCATTGAAATGTATTAATAATTTTAAAAAAAAGGTTTGGCAGAAATATTTACTTTCAAACAAATAACAAATTTCATAAACTCCAAACCAGACACTTTTATCATCATCTAAAATAAATCATCATATACAATTCAATTCATTGATTTCTAAACTTAAAAATATAAATCACATCAGCATAATCAACGATTAAAGCAAAGGCTTAGCGAGAAATGCAAAAGAAAAATCTACCAATAAACAATAAAATTCAATAGCCTACTTAATATTAATTCATATTTAACAATTAACTGCAAAGCATCACATAGATTGACAAAATAATTGAAAAGAATAACATTAAAAATGATTAATGCGACACAAATCACAATATACGCAATCACTAAATAATCGAATCACAACAACACAACTTTAAAAATATAGGTAAAATTATGCTATTCAAAAGTCTTCTTTCACCCATAAAAAGTATTACCTCAAGCCTAATTGACAGTAATACCTCATCAGCTAGTACTTCTGCCCTAGCGCCTCTTTCACTTTCAACAATTACAAATATTATTTCCCCAACTACAGTTACAAATACAATTAGCAGTATTACTAATGATATCGATAACAATCCTTTAAACACCGTAACAAGCATTGTGGGTGGTAGTAGTGGTGGCTTATTGAGTCCCATCACTGGCATTATTGGTGGTATCAGCGGCGGTGGTGATGGCGGTTTATTAAGTCCAATCACAGGTATTATTGGCGGTATCAGCGGCGGTGGTGACGGCGGTTTATTAAGTCCAATCACTGGTATTATTGGTGGTATCAGCGGCGGTGGTGGCGGCGGTTTATTAAGTCCAATCACTGGTATTATTGGTGGCATCAGCGGCGGTGGTGATGGCGGTTTATTAAGTCCAATCACAGGTATTATTGGTGGTATCGGTGGTGGTGATCTTGGTAATAATCCTGTTACTGGCGTGATTCAAACCGGTATTGATATCCTTCAAGGTGCCGAAAGCCTAAAAACAACAATTATAAATACAGGGATTAATACAGCCGCAGATACAATTCTTGGTGTATTCCCTCAAGCTGAACATCCTGTCAGCGATCTTGCAAATCTTGGCACTCTCACTTTCGAAACTTCTCGTGATACCGTCAACGGTACACTTGAAGCGATTTCTGATCTAGCTGGTGCTAACTTTGGTGGAGCTCTAAGTAATGCTACAGGTGTAGTCGGTACGCTTATCAACAATGGTTCAACTGCCGCAGGCATTATCCAGCATGTCATCGGTGAAGATATTCTCGGTGGCGGCATCATTGATGGCATCGGTGGTGGCGGCGGTTTATTAAGTCCAATCACTGGCATTATTGGTGGCATCGGTGGCGGTGGTGACGGCGGTTTATTAAGTCCAATCACTGGCATTATTGGTGGCATCGGTGGCGGTGGTGACGGCGGTTTATTAAGCCCAATCACTGGCATTATTGGTGGCATCGGTGGTGGTGACGGCGGTTTATTAAGCCCAATCACTGGCATTATTGGTGGCATCGGTGGTGGTGACGGCGGTTTATTAAGTCCAATCACTGGCATTATTGGTGGCATCGGTGGCGGTGGTGACGGCGGTTTATTAAGCCCAATCACTGGCATTATTGGTGGCATCGGTGGTGGTGACGGCGGCTTATTAAGCCCAATCACTGGAATTATTGGTGGTATCGGTGGTGGTGATCTTGGTAACAACCCTGTTACTGGAGTGATTCAAACTGGTATCGATATCCTTCAAGGCGTGGAAAGCCTAAAAACCGACCTTATCAATACAGGTATCAATACTGTCGCAGATACAATTCTTGGTGTATTCCCTCAAGCTGAACATCCTGTCAGCGATCTTGCAAATCTTGGCACTCTCACTTTCGAAACTTCTCGTGATACCGTCAACGGTACACTTGAAGCGATTTCTGATCTAGCTGGTGCTAACTTTGGTGGAGCTCTAAGTAATGCTACAGGTGTAGTCGGTACGCTTATCAACAATGGTTCAACTGCCGCAGGCATTATCCAGCATGTCATCGGTGAAGACTTTATCGGTGGAGGTATCCTTGATGGCATCGGTGGCGGCGGTGGCTTATTAAGCCCAATCACTGGCATCATTGGTGGCATCGGTGGCGGTGGTGACGGCGGTTTATTAAGTCCAATCACTGGCATTATTGGTGGCATCGGTGGTGGTGACGGCGGTTTATTAAGCCCAATCACTGGCATTATTGGTGGCATCGGTGGTGGTGACGGCGGTTTATTAAGTCCAATCACTGGCATTATTGATGGCATCGGTGGCGGTGGTGACGGTGGTTTATTAAGCCCAATCACTGGCATTATTGGTGGCATCGGTGGTGGTGACGGCGGTTTATTAAGTCCAATCACTGGCATTATTGGTGGCATCGGTGGCGGTGGTGACGGCGGTTTATTAAGCCCAATCACTGGCATTATTGGTGGCATCGGTGGTGGTGACGGCGGTTTACTAAGCCCAATCACTGGCATTATTGGTGGCATCGGTGGTGGTGACGGCGGTTTACTAAGCCCAATCACAGGTATTATTGGTGGCATCGGTGGTGGTGACGGCGGTTTACTAAGCCCAATCACTGGCATTATTGGTGGTATTGGTGGCGGTGACGGCGGTTTACTAAGCCCAATCACTGGCATTATTGGTGGCATTGGCGGTGACGGTAGTCCGCTTGACCTGATCACTGGCATCATTGGCGGTATCGGTGGTATTGGCGGCGATGGTAGTCCACTTGACCTCATCACTGGCATCATTGGTGGTATCGGTGGCATTGGCGGTGACGGTAGTCCGCTTGACCTGATCACTGGCATCATTGGTGGTATCGGTGGCGGTGACGGTAGTCCTCTTGACCTGATCACTGGCATCATTGGCGGTATCGGTGGCGGTGACGGTAGTCCTCTTGACCTGATCACTGGCATCATTGGCGGTATCGGTGGCATTGGCGGTGACGGTAGTCCGCTTGACCTGATCACTGGCATCATTGGCGGTATCGGTGGCATTGGCGGTGACGGTAGTCCGCTTGATCTGATCACTGGCATCATTGGCGGTATCGGTGGCATTGGCGGCGATGGTAGTCCTCTTGACCTGATCACTGGCATCATTGGCGGTATCGGTGGCATTGGCGGCGATGGTAGTCCTCTTGACCTCATCACTGGCATCATTGGCGGTATCGGTGGCATTGGCGGTGACGGTAGTCCGCTTGACCTAATCACTGGCATCATTGGCGGTATCGGTGGTATTGGCGGTGATGGTAGTCCTCTTGATCTGATCACTGGCATCATTGGTGGTATCGGCGGCGGTGATGGCGGTAGCCCTCTGGATATCTTGACAGGCATCATTGGTGGTATCGGTGGTGGTGATCTTGGTAACAATCCAATCACTGGTGTAATTCAAACAGGTATCGATATCCTTCAAGGCGTTGAGAGTCTAAAAACTGATCTCATCAATACAGGTATCAATACCGTGGCTGATGCAATCATTGGCGTATTCCCTCAAGCTGAACATCCTGTTAGCGATCTTGCAAATCTTGGCACTCTCACTTTCGAAACTTCTCGTGATACCGTCAACGGTACACTTGAAGCGATTTCTGATCTAGCTGGTGCTAACTTTGGTGGGGCCCTAGGCAATGCAACGGGTGTAATTGGCACGCTTATCAACAATGGTTCAACTGCTGCAGGCATTATCCAGCATGTCATCGGTGAAGATATTCTCGGTGGCGGCATCATTGGTGGTATTGGTGGCGGTGACGGCGGTTTACTAAGCCCAATCACTGGCATTATTGGTGGTATCGGTGGCATTGGCGGTGACGGTAGTCCGCTTGATCTGATCACTGGCATCATTGGCGGTATCGGTGGCATTGGCGGTGACGGTAGTCCGCTTGACCTCATCACTGGCATCATTGGCGGTATCGGTGGCATTGGCGGTGATGGTAGCCCGCTTGATCTGATCACTGGCATCATTGGCGGTATCGGCGGTGGTGATGGCGGTAGCCCTCTGGATATCTTGACAGGCATCATTGGTGGCATCGGTGGTGGTGATCTTGGTAACAATCCAATCACTGGTGTAATTCAAACAGGTATCGATATCCTTCAAGGCGTTGAGAGTCTAAAAACTGATCTCATCAATACAGGTATCAATACCGTGGCTGATGCAATCATTGGCGTATTCCCTCAAGCTGAACATCCTGTCAGCGATCTTGCAAATCTCGGCACTCTCACTTTCGAAACTTCTCGTGATACCGTCAACGGTACACTTGAAGCGATTTCTGATCTAGCTGGTGCTGACTTTGGTGGGGCTCTAGGCAATGCAACAGGTGTAATTGGTACCCTTATCAACAATGGTTCAACTGCTGCCGATATCATTCAACATATCGTGGGTGATGATCTTCTTGGCGGAGGCATCCTCGGAAGCATCGGTGGTGGAATTGGCGGTGATGGCGGTTTATTAAGTCCAATCACAGGTATCCTTGGTGGTGATATTCTTGGCAACCTTGGTGGCCTATTATCAATCAATGTTGGCGATAACTGTGGTTGCACCAGCTCAAATGGCGGTGTAGATAGTATTTTAGACTCTGTTCTAGGTGCTGCGTCTTCATCTCAAATCTTGTCGGCGAGTGGATCAACAACCAACTTCACAGACAATCTATCGATTCCAAGCTTGAACTTATCTGAACAATTATTTGAAAGCACAAATCTGTTCTAATTAATCCTCTCGCAGGATAAAAAACCGCTGACAATCGTCAGCGGTTTTTTTGAAGCTGAATAATCTATTTTAAATACAATCCCTTCCCTTACTCACACTTACATCTCTTTAATAATAAAACTTTATATCTAATCACAATTTAATTAAGACCAAAGTCTAATTGCATACACTTCAAAAACAATATAATCAACAAGATGCATAATCAAATTAAATACCCTAAACACACCCATAATCAAATTAAATGCCCTAAACAATTTAAATACCATAAAATCAGCATTGAATAAGTTCACAGGCCATGCCTCGTGCATTAATCTATTCTTTAGCGAAGGATTGCTTAAACACTTAAAGTACGAAACCTACGTTTAAGTGTTTAATTATGAAAATACAGCTTAAGGCTTATGCTTAATTAGTTTATATCTCTATTTTTAAGACATATATTTCACTCAGATGCATGGCCTATTTTATATTTTGTTTATTTAAATGAAATGACGGTTGCTTATTCATAATTTTAAATTGTTAGGATGACATAAATGAAAGTTAATTTTTTAATTGCCAGCATATTAACGGTTATTACCAGTTCAGCAATCGCTGCTCCAAAGATTTATGGTGAGATTGACGCAAGTCTCGACTATTTACCTGAAAACAATGCAGCCAAATCTGATCGCGATGTATGGAAGGTCAACAGCAACAGCTCATTTCTCGGCATTAAAGGTGAAGAAAAACTAACAGAGCGCCTAAGCGCTATTTACCAAATCGAATGGTCATTTAATGCTGACGGCGATGGCACCGATTGGTCACAACGAGATCGCTTTGTAGGATTAAAAGATCAAAAATTAGGGACTCTAAAGATCGGTAAAAACAACTCACCATTAAAAAAATTATCGACTGCAGTTGATAGCTTTAATAACTATGTTCGCAATACTGCAGACATTACCAGCATCATGCCTGGTGAAAACCGCATTAATAACTCCGTTGTATATGATTCACCTAAATTCTCGATCGGAGAACAAGGAAATCTTGAATTTAGTGCACTGTTGGCAACAGGCGAAGCACAAGGTATCCGGAACAATCAGGGTGGCGTAACTGTTGATGGTGGTGGCTTAGGTGATGCTTGGTCAACTTCGCTTACGTATTCAGATCCAATATTTCTTGCCGCAATTGCTTATGACAAAGCCATTCCAAGCAATCTCCTTGGTCAAGGCTTTCTTAACGCATCAGACACTCATATCGATATCGACAAAGTTTTTGCTGCCGCCAATACACTACGATTAACTGCACGCATTAAACCAATCGAAACACTTTCACTCAAAGCATTAATTCAAAAATCTGAAATAGAGGAAGCAAAAGGCAATCCAGCAAGCGCAGCTAACATTGACGATTCGGTTGGCTGGTTAATTGGCGCAGAGTATCGAATACCAAACCATGATAAATGGAACATAAAGGCGCAATACAGCCAAAATACAACAAGCTTTAAGAACAATGACGCAGACTATGATGCACAGCAAATCATGGCAGGTGTCGATTATGCATTCAACAAACAAGTTAGAGCTTATGGTTACACAGGTTATGCAACATTTAAACAAGCGGATGCGAAAGACAAACAACCTGTCGTCGGAACGGGGCTTGAGTTTAAGTTTTAAACATATCGAATCCCGATAAAATATCTTAAGCCAGAATGATTAATATTCTGGCTTTTTTACAAGCCATATTTAGAATAAAAAATCTTAAATAAACAATTAAACCCCAGAGCAAAATTTCAAAAAACAAAATAAAAAGCAATTCAAACACCCCAGTAAGATAAATTAAAACACCTAATTCGTGCTTTAAAAGTTAAATTTAAAATAACAACCCTTAATAAAATATTTTTTTATTTTATATAGTTAAACTCAAACATTTTTAAAATAAATTGCATGTAATTTGATATTTCTAAAATGAATCATCACAAGATATAAGTTGATGCTATGCTTTTTCTGTTTAATTTTATGATGAACACCCTGATTTAAAGTTATTAAAATGTGATAAAGAGCACCCCAGATTCCAAAAGAATAATGCTCAATTTTACGCATGTAACTTTATTTAATTATGGCAAAGAAGCCAATATAAATATGCACTATTATTGTGCGTATAAATATAATCGTTTATGGAGAAACATTTAAGATGTTAAGAGGAATTATATTAACCAGCACTTTAGTGACCTTAGGATTCGGTTTAACAGCATGTGGAAAAAATAAAGGTGAAGTTGGAGAACCCAAACGCCCAGAATGTATCGCCCCAGCAAAACCTGGCGGTGGTTTCGATCTCACATGTAAACTGGCACAAAATGCTTTCAAAGAAACCAAACTCTTAAATTCTCCTATGCGTGTAACCTATATGCCCGGTGGTGTAGGCGCTGTAGCATACAATAAAATCGTTGCTAACGACCCTGCGAATGACAATGCGATTGTTGCATTCTCTACCGGCTCATTACTCAACCTTGCCCAAGGAAAATTTGGTCAATATACGGAAAAAGATGTTCGCTGGTTAGCGATTGTCGGGACAGATTATGGCGTGGTTGCGGTCAATGCAGAATCTCCATATAAAAATCTTAACGACTTAGTTGCTGCACTCAAGAAAAATCCGAAATCCGTGAGCTTCGGCGCAGGTGGTAGTGTGGGCGGTCAGGACTGGATGCAAACTGCGATGCTTGCAAAAGCTGCAGGTGTAAATCCTAAAGACATGACATACATTGCCCTAGAAGGCGGCGGTGAGGCGGTAACATCTGTTCTGGGTAATCACATCCAAGTGGTCAGCGCTGGAATTGCTGAAGTCATCCCTCATATTAAATCAGGAAAAGTACGTGCTCTAGCCGTGTTTGCTCCTGAACGTCTACCAAATGAATTAGCAAACATTCCGACTGCAAAAGAACAAGGTTATGACATTCAATGGCCAGTTGTACGTGGATATTACGTTGGTCCAAAAGTCAGTGACGAAGCTTATCAATGGTGGAAAACTTCATTTGAAAAAATGATGCAAGATCCAAAATTTGAGCAATCACGTCAACAGTTTGAGCTACTCCCGCTCTCCATGACAGGTGAAGAATTAGATCAGTTTGTAATCCAACAAACCAATCAATTAAGAGCGTTATCTAAAGAGTTCGACCTCGTTACAAAATAGCACTTAAAACCCAGAAAACATTTCAATCGCTGATCTTTCATAGAATGAAACTCAGGGTTGAAGTGTTCCTGAATTTTAATGAAAAAGGAATGATCTATGTCCGCAGAAAGGATTTTTTCAGGGACCTTAGGACTCGTCAGTCTTGGCCTACTCTACTTGGCTTGGGGCTATGTCGCACCCATTGCATATGACCCGTTAGGACCACGTCCTTATCCTGTACTCCTGTTATTACTTTTAATTTCATGTTGTTTATATCTTACCTTTAGACCTCAAAAACTCGCTGAATTTATTGATCTGGGATACACCCCATCCGTCTTAAAAAAAATCGGTTTGTTGATGCTGTTTATGCTGATTTATGCCGTTACTTTTGAGTTCTTAGGTTTCCCTATTGCAACAGCCATCATGTTTTTCCTTGTCGGTACCCTCTTCGGAGGAAGTTTAAAAGCATCACTAATCACAGGCATTGTTTTTGGCTGCCTCTTATATGGGTTATTTGACTACATATTAGATGTACCACTGCCATTAGGATTTTTTAGTTAATCAAGGAAGAATTAATGGACGTTTTTGAATATTTAATGTACGGCTTTCAAGTCGCATTAACCCCACAAAACCTATTCATTGCACTGATTGGTGCATTCATTGGTACGATTGTCGGCTTATTGCCTGGTCTCGGTCCAATTAACGGTGTTGCATTACTCCTTCCTTTTGCTTATGCCTTAGGACTCCCCCCTGAGAGTGCATTAATCTTACTGGCAGCCGTTTATCTCGGATGTGAATATGGTGGACGAATTTCCGCCATTCTAATCAATGTCCCTGGAGATGCAGCAGCAATTATGTCCACCATGGACGGTTACCCACTTGCTAAACAAGGAAAAGCAGGGATTGCGCTGTCACTCTCGGCGATGAGCTCATTTATTGGCAGTTTAATTGCAATTATCGGGATCGTATTATTTGCTCCCCTTTTAGCAAAATGGGCAATTGTTTTCGGACCAGCTGAATATTTCGTTTTAATGGTATTTGCTCTGACCTGTTTAAGTGGCCTCGTGGGTGATCAACCGATTAAAACAGCCGTAGCAGCCTTGATCGGATTACTGTTTGCTACCGTTGGTGTCGATGCAGTGACAGGTGTCTATCGCTTTACATTTGACTCAGTAAACCTCAGTGATGGCGTTCAGTTCACTACCATCGTGATCGGTTTTTTCAGTATCAGTGAAATTCTGATTATGTTAGAAAAAACAGCGATTGGACAGAAAGCACTTGGACAAGGTAAACGCAGTCTTTTCAACCTAAAAGAATTTTTGTTCACCCTAAAAACCACGATTCGTAGTTCGCTACTGGGCTTCATTGTCGGCATTTTACCGGGCGCAGGCGCAACAATTGCCAGTGCAATGTCTTATACCAGCGAACGAAAACTTGCGGGAAAAGATGGAAAATTTGGTGACGGCGATTTACGTGGTATTGCAGCACCTGAAGCAGCCAATAATGCTTCGGCATGTGGTTCATTTATTCCAATGTTAACTCTAGGTGTACCTGGTTCAGGTACCACAGCTGTGATGTTAGGTGCATTAACGCTTTACAATATTACGCCTGGTCCACAGTTATTCACTGAACAACCAACGATTGTTTGGGGACTAATTGCATCATTATTCATTGCCAGTATTTTATTATTGATCATGAATATTTCATTGGTACGTTTCTTTGCCAAGTTGTTGAGCGTTCCAAACTTTATTCTTCTTCCTGCAATCGCAGCAGTCAGCTTCGTTGGTGTGTATGCAATACATAGCACAGTATTCGACTTGGTTCTGATGGTTGGATTGGGTATTTTTGGTTATATTTTACGTAAACTCAACTTCCCATTATCCGCCCTGATCTTAGGCTTTGTTTTGGGTGAACTAATGGAATCAAGCTTACGTCGCGCACTGTCTATTTCTCAAGGTGAATTGTCAATCTTGTTCGATGGCTACATCACCAAAGTATTATGGATTTTAGCAGGTATCATGATCGTACTTCCTTTGATCCGCTGGTTACGTAACCGTCACAGAGCGATTTAAATGATGTTGACCGATAGAGAATAAAATCTATCGGTCATTTACCTTTTATTTATGCGATTTGATTTATGCGATTGTATCTAAAGTATGCTTTGAGTCTAAGCCTTGCATTTTTAGGTGCACTTGTTGCACAGTGGCTACACTTACCTATTCCATGGCTGCTCGGGCCATTATTCATCACCGCTCTCCTTAAAATAAATCACGCCCCCATCGAATGTCATAATTCTGCACGTAGTATTGGATTATCCATCATTGGACTCACGCTCGGTTTATATTTCACACCAGAGATGATTCACCTAATCGCATCACATTGGCTGGTATTACTGATCGGCCTGTTGTTTGCATTATTACTCGGTGCAATCGGTGCCTTTATATTGCAACGCTGGGCAAAAGTCGACTTTAAAACCGCATGGTTTGCTTCTGCAATTGGTGGGGCAAATGAGATGTCTCATCTCGCAGAACACTATCAGGCACGCGTTGATCAAGTTGCATCAGCTCATACATTACGCGTATTAATGGTGGTGGTGATTGTGCCTTTCTTTTACCAATTTATGGGCTGGCATGGTTTTGATACGGATCAAATCGCAAAACATCTCGAAGTGAACTGGTTTGGTTTTTTCAGCTTGGTCTTGATCTCTTATATTGCCAGTCGTATTTTTATTCAGTTTAAACTCCCTAATCCATGGACCTTTGGTGCATTATTGGTTGCTATCTTCTTTACAGCACAAGATATTCATCTATCCGCAATTCCGACACCGATTATTCATCTAGGACAAGTTTTACTCGGTTGGTCATTAGGTAATAAATTTAAACCTGGATTTTTTAAAACCGCCCCGCGTTATTTAAGCATTGTGGCACTTTGTAATCTAGGCGCATTATTCTTAACTGGGCTGCTAGCTTATACACTGATGCAATGGACGGATCTTCCTATCGCCACCCTTGGTTTAGGACTTGCGCCCGGTGGTGTCGCTGAAATGACGATCACAGCCAAGGTTCTGCAACTCGGTGTTCCAATCGTGACTGCATTTCATGTGGTTCGTATGGTAGGTGTCTTGGGAACAGTCGGATATTTATATCTTTTCTTCGATAAAATACTACAAAAGAAAATTCAGACACAAAAAAACCGCAATTAAGCGGTTTATTTCATTAAGTTGGTGCGCTCAGAGAGATTCGAACTCCCGACCCCTTAGTTCGTAGCCAAGTGCTCTATCCAGCTGAGCTATGAGCGCATTACTTATGTGCCTATGCAGGCGTGTGTTACTTTTAAATCTTTACTTGGTGCGCTCAGAGAGATTCGAACTCCCGACCCCTTAGTTCGTAGCCAAGTGCTCTATCCAGCTGAGCTATGAGCGCCTTAAGTAAAGTGGCGGTGAGAGAGGGATTCGAACCCTCGATACAGTTACCCGTATGCATCCTTAGCAGGGATGTGGTTTCAGCCACTCACCCATCTCACCGTAACACGAGCGCAATAATACAAACTAAATCCCCATTACACAAGGGAAGAACCCTATTTTTTCTGTTTTTTTAAATCAATCAAATATTTTTTAAACAATTTTGGTATTTTTTCAGCATTTTTTTGCTTTTCACTTGTTAATATAGGCATCTCTTTTATACAGATCCATGACATAAACACAATCTTGCAATCTTTGACGTGCAGTCTAAGTTTGAATGTCTTATGCTAAAGTGATCTGCCAGATGTGAAATGAAACGATATGACTACAAATTGGGTTGATCCCGAAGCAAAAGCAGAAGCTGAACGTTACGATAATCCTATTCCGAGCCGAACTCTTATTCTTACTACATTAGAACAATTAAAAACTGCGCAATCTCACGCAGAACTCGTTGAGCATTTTAATATTCAAGACCAAAAAAGTATTGATGCCTTGAACCATCGTTTAAGTGCGATGGTTCGCGATGGTCAACTGATGAAGGATGGTTTTAAATATCAGCCCGCAACAGATGCGCCTAGCTACGAAGCAACGGTTTATATCAATAGTAAAGGTTTAGGTACTGCAAATATCGCAGGACAAGATGATGTCCTCTTACCTGAACGTGAGTTGCGTCTCGTATTTAATGGTGACCGCGTTAAAGTACGTCAGACTTCAGTTGATCGCAAAGGTAAAGCTTGGGGCTTCATTACTGAAGTGGTACAGCGCCGCGTGAAACAAATCATTGGTAAAGTTGCTGAACATCAAGGTGAATACTTTATTCAACCAAGTAATCCAAATCAGCATCAACCGATTACACTAGAAAAAGAACTGATTGAACATGCCAATGCCAAAGTGGGTGATATGTTACGTGTTGCGATTGATGATTATCCGACTCGTGAAGAACTTGCAACTGGTCACGTGGTTCAATCCATGGCAGACAAAGCGGATACTGAAATTATTATCCCGCAAACAATTTTAGAATTTGGTTTGCCTTATGAATTTCCAGAAGCAGTGATTAAAGAAGCTGAAAGCTTTAAAGAACCTTCTGCACAAGACATAAAAAATCGCGTTGATTTACGAGATCTGCCACTCGTCACTATTGATGGTGAAGATGCACGCGACTTTGATGATGCTGTGTATGCGGAGAAGCGCCCAGGAGGCGGTTACCGTGTTGTGGTGGCAATCGCAGATGTAAGCCATTATGTTCGTTTAGAGTCGCCATTAAACGAAGAAGCGGAAGATCGTGGCACATCGGTTTATTTCCCGCACTTCGTCCTGCCAATGTTACCAGAAGCCTTGTCGAATGGATTGTGTTCTCTAAATCCGCATGTAGACCGTTTATGTATGGTTTGTGATTTAAAACTATCACGTGCAGGTAAAGTGACAGGTTATGAGTTCTATCCTGCGGTGATGCATTCCAAAGCACGTTTGACCTACACCCAAGTTGGTCAATATTTTGAAGGTGCAACAGATGCGATTCCTGAAGACAAGACCATTCATAAATCACTAAACACACTATTCCAACTCTATCAAACGCTTAAAGGCCTCCGAGCTGAACGTCATGCAATGGAATTTGAAACCATTGAAACCTACATGACCTTTGACGAGTTAGGTGGAATCAAGGAAATCTTGCCACGCACACGTAACGATGCACATAAACTCATTGAAGAATGTATGTTATTGGCTAACGTTGCGGCTGCAGAGTATTGCTTAGAACACGATATTCCGATGCTTTATCGTGTACATGAAGCACCGGAGTTTTCACGTATTCAAAAAGTTCGTGATTTTGTGAAGTTGCTTGGTTTACCGTTCCCTGAACAGCCAACACAAGCGGATTATCAACGTGTTATTGAAGCAACTAAAGATCGTTTAGATGCACCAAGTATTCATGCCGTTTTGTTACGCTCGATGATGCAAGCTTATTATGGTGCGAAGAACTCAGGACACTACGGTCTTGCTTATGAGGCGTATACGCACTTCACTTCACCAATTCGTCGTTATCCAGACTTATTATTACACCGTGCGATCAAGGCTTATTTACAACAAAAACCTTATCCATTGTCAGGTGCGGCGCTCGATGATGCAGGCGAGCATTTCTCACAAACAGAACGTCGTGCTGACGAAGCTTCACGCAGTGTAACCACATGGCTGAAATGTCACTACATGCAACAACATCTAGGCGATGAATTCGTTGGGGTGATCAGTGCCGTGACTGAGTTTGGTCTATTTGTTACCCTTAAAGATCTCTATGTCGATGGCATGATTCATGTGAGTCAATTAGGTGAAGACTTCTTCCTCTATGATCAAGCCAGCCAAAGTTTAATCGGACAGAACCGTGGACAATCGTTTAGCCTCGGTGATGAAGTCAAGATTCAAGTGGCAGGCGTGAATCTGGAAGAACGTAAAATCGATTTCCAATTGGTACAACAACTCACCCATTTAGGTCGCGTCATTCGCCAAAAAGCACCTCGTACTGCGAATCCTTCTAGCTCGAATCGTGCTTCAACAACTGAAGAAGTTTTTGGCAAAACACCATCATCGACGAAAGCTAAAGTCGGCGAAGACGATGAAAAACCTGTACGCAAGAAAAAAGATAAGAACAAACCAAGTTCTTATAGCAAAAAGCCAGCTAAAAAGGCTTCGACTAAGCCTGAAGGTAAAGAAAAAGCCAAAAAGAAAGTGAAAAAGAAAAAGTCGAATGCGAAAGCAAAGGCTGAGTAATTGATAAAAGATAAGGGAGCTTTGGCTCTCTTATTTTTTGTTATATAATGCATAAATAAACAATTTCAAAATACAAATAAAATCCTAATGCCTCATTACCAAATCACAAAATATTATTATCATTACTATGTACTTGCTTGTTTATTCTTTTTAAGTATTAGTACGGCTATTTATATATTTAAAGGGAACTTTTCACCTACATTAACAGTAAAGTTTGTCGCCTTGGTAATTGCTAGCTTTTTCTATGTATTGCTCATGCTTTACTTTCTCAATTTGAAAATGAATCAGGAGTGGGTGATTCCACGACAATGGCGACGCGTACAAATGCAGCCTAAACTTCACGTGTTAGTTATTTTTCCTTTATTTATTCTTCCTATATTCTGGTTCAACTTAGCAGGCACTTTCCCAATGATATGGACATATATGCTTGGACAGCCTCAAATCGTAGAAGCATCAGCGACTGCCGTAAAAAAACACTCCAGAAATACAGATTTTTATTCTTTCCAAACAATTTATGCAGGAATTCCTATTTTCAGAATTACTTTGAAAGAATATGAAGCGTATAAAAATCATCAACTCAAATTAAAGCTAACTACTCGTCAAAGTCGTTTCGGTACATATATACTATCAATTGATGAAATTCAGATCCCCCCCAAAACCTATCGAATAAATAATAAATCAACCTTGATTTCTCCAGCTTTAAGCCTTACATCTATAGCTATGTTTAAAGATGATATGGCAAAAATACAATGACACTACAGCAAGCGACACTCCCCACTCCCCAGTTTGATCAAATCCAACTTGCCGACTTAAAACAACAGATTGAAAGCACCATTCAAAATGGTCAAAATTTCTTAAATCAACTCAATGAAGCTCCTCAAGACACCGAAGCACAACTTGCAATATTGGCAGAAGTTGATCAGCTTGAAAATAACATGAGTGAGTTTTGGGGCATTTTGTCACACCTCAATGCGGTCATGAACAATGCCGAAACCCGTGAAGTCTATCAATCACTTTTACCGAGTTTAAGCGAATACTACACTCAGCTTGGACAGCACACAGCGTTGTATCAAACCTATCAACAGATACATGACAGCGCTGCGTTCCAAAGTCTGAGCGAAGCTCAACAAAGTGCCATTAAACTCGCGTTACGTGATTTCAAACTTTCAGGCGTTGCACTTGAAGGCGAAGCCAAAAAACGTTATGCGGAAATCTCAGCACGTTTATCACAACTGTCTTCAGATTTCTCTAACCATGTACTCGATGCAACGCAAGCTTATTTCAAACCATTAACAGAAGAACAACTCAAAGGCTTACCACAAAGCAGTATTGAGCTATTAAAGCAATACGGACAACAGCGTGAGCTTGATCAAGCCGTTGCCACACTCGACTTCCCTGCTTATTTTGCGATTATGACCTATGCTGACGATCGCGAACTTAGAGAGGAGATGTATAAAGCCTACGTGACTCGTGCTTCAGAGCAGTCTGACAAGACTGAATTTGATAATACCCCTGTGATGGAAGAAATTCTGAGCTTACGTCAAGAGATGGCACAACTACTTGGCTTTAACAATTTTGCTGAATACTCCTTGGCCAGCAAAATGGCACCTAACGTCGAAACCGTCGATAAATTCCTAGTGGATTTGGCAGAACATGCACGCACACCTGCTCTTGCCGAAATCGCTGAACTCAAAGCAATTGCACAACAGGATGGTATCGAAGAACTCAAACCGTGGGATGCCACCTATTATTCTGAAAAGCTGAAACAACAGCAATTCAACTTGTCTCAAGAAGCACTTAAACCCTATTTCCCAGCTCCCAAAGTGGTGACTGGTTTATTCCAAATCGTTCAACGTCTTTATGGTATCCAGATCGTTGAACGTCAGGCACCTGTTTGGCAAAACGATGTGCGTTATTTTGAAATTGAAGATCAAGGCCAAGTAGTTGGTGGTTTCTACTTCGATTTATATGCCCGCAATGGCAAACGTGGTGGCGCATGGATGAGCGGCTTCCGTTCCCGCGTACAAACCACAAATGGTCTGCAAAAACCAATTTGCTATATGGTGTGTAACTTTACACCACCGATTGGCGATCAGCCTGCCCTGCTGACGCATGATGAAGTGATTACCCTATTCCATGAATTTGGTCATGGCTTACATCACATGCTCACCGAAGTGGATAATATCTCGGTTGCAGGCACACACGGCGTTGCATGGGATGCAGTGGAGTTACCAAGCCAGTTCATGGAGTTTTGGGCATGGGACAATGAAAGTTTAGATGTACTTAGCGAGCATATTGAAACCAAGCAAACCTTGCCGCAAGAATTGTTAACTGCATTGTTGAATGCGCGTTTCTTCCAATCAGGTATGCAGACTTTGCGTCAGATTGAATTTGCTTTGTTTGACCTAACTATTCACCGTCAAACACCTGCTTTGAATAGTCAGCAAATCCAAGCCACATTGGATGATATTCGCAATAAATTTTCAGTTGTTCCTGCTGTTGCTTATAACCGTTTCCAACACAGTTTTAGTCATATTTTTGCAGGTGGCTATGCTGCAGGTTATTACTCATATAAATGGGCAGAAGTTTTAGCCAGTGATGCCTTTGACCGATTCGAAAATGAAGGTATTTTTAACACAGAGACTGGAAAAGAATTTCGAAAGTTTATTCTAGCAGTTGGCGGAAAAGATACAGCACTTGATGCGTTTCGCAATTTCAGAAAAAGAGAACCAAAAATAGATGCATTATTGCGTCATCAAGGTTGGACGAAGACAGATAAAACCGCTTAAACTACGTCATTATTGTTCACAGGATGGTATTAACTGACATGAAAAGACAATTCATCGCGGGCGCTAAATGCCCAAAATGTGGGGCTTTGGATCGTGTCGTTAAAATCATTACTGTGGATGACGAGTGGATTGAATGTATCGAATGTGCTTATAGCGAAAAACGTCCGACCCATGTGGAAGAGTCGCAACCCGCTGAGCCAGATGAAATTGGGGTGATACAGTTCAAACCTCGTCATTTTGACTAGAAGGTTAAAAAAATGACGTCACCAGCCCAAACAAGCAACTCCAAATTATTATGGATGATCATTGGTGGGATTAGCCTCGTTGTGCTGATATTTTTTACTGCACAGTGGCTGTTATCTAACCATACAGCAGAAACTGAAACAGCTGTAAGCCAACCCAATCCTGTAACGACTTCATTAGAAAATGTCGAAGCCGCTAGCGCTGCGATGATGAGTCATGTAAATGAGGAAAGTGACCCAGCTCCGATTCAACTGGTTGAAGAATCAATACTCAAAGCAGCTGTGCCAAACAATGAAAGCCTAGCAAAAGAAGAAATTGCTAAATTAGATGATATTCAACACCAGCTTAAAGATCAGAAACAAGAGTTACAAGCCCAACACCACGATGCTGATACTTTAATAAAACTCAAAGAAGAACAAATCAAACTATTAGAAGCACAACTGCTCCAAACACAAGCATCGTAAAACAGCTTTTAAGCTATTCAATTTGCTAGAATGTGATCATCCCTTCTAGCATTTTTATTTTATGCCTATCGTCAGTCAACGTCACCCCGTCGTTCTTGCAATCGCATGCCTGACGTTTTCAGCTTTTTTATTCTCACTTATGGGCATATGCATCCGTTTTGCATCACATACCATCGATAACTACACCATTGTCTTTTTCAGAAACTTAGTTGGATTGATACTGTTCTTACCTTTCATTTATAGACAAGGCACCGATTTTGTCAAAACAGAAAAAATCTGGATGCATACTTGGCGAAGTATTATTGGATTAGCTGCAATGTACGGTTTCTTTTATGCAATTGCTCATCTTGAATTATCCAATGCGATGGTCTTTACCTACTCTTCCCCAATCTTTATTCCTTTTATTGCATGGCTCTTTCTTAAAGAACGTATCAGCACGCTAATGCTTTGCGCGGCAGCACTCGGTTTTATTGGGGTATTTTTTGTGGCAAAGCCTGATCAAGGGCTATTGAACTGGTTATCAATCATTGGAATCACCTCTAGTTTATGTGCAGCGATGGCATTTGTGACTGTCCGCGCGCTTACCCAGACCGAGCCCCCAGAGCGCATCGTATTTTATTTTTGCTTTATCGGTGCTCTACTCTCAGGCATCCCGATGTTTTGGGTTTGGCGCCCCTATCAACTTGAAGAATTATTCTTTCTGATTGCGGCTGGTGTACTCGCCAATGTTAGTCAACTATTTATGTCACATGCGTATCGTCTAGCGCCAGCAGGTCAGATCGCTCCAATCAACTATGTCGCGATTATCTTTGCAGGTATCTGGGGCTTTTTACTTTGGCACGAATTACCTGATACCTACAGTCTAATTGGTTTTGGCTTTATTTTGATTGCGATCTTTTTATGTAGTCCAATCATGCAAAAAGCCAAATAATCTCCTCTTATACAATTGATGACAACAACATAAAACCGATTTTTCTATCCCACTCAGATTTACACATGCCATAAAAAAGCACCCGAAGGTGCTTTTTTATTCACTGCTTATTGGTACCAACCAAACAACTTAAAGTAATAAGGAATATACGCAACAATCAGGATTGCTGGGACCATTACCAATAATGGCAATATCCAACGTTCGAAACGATAGTAGAAGGACAAATGCTTCACTTCTTCGTCGGCTGCTCGTACTTCATCATCACCAATTGCTTGTCGTGCCAATAAGTGATTCAAGGCAACAGGTGGTGTGACATAACCTAGCTCGAAGCCAATCAATGCAATCATCCAGAAGTGAACAGGATCTATACCATATTGATAAGCCACTGGTGCAACCGTTGCGGAAATCAAAATTACCGCACCAAATGGATCCATGATCATCCCTACGAGAACCATGAACACAACCACTAAACTGATCACAATAAACATACTACTGATGTCACGCGGGAATGCTTCCATCACTTCAATATGTTCTAAGAAACCACCTACACTGACAGACAATGCCATAAGGATAATCAAGGCACCAATATGACCGACTGTTTCAGTTGTTGAGAGATGTAAAGCTTTTCCAAATGGAACTTTACGCTCTGGGTTGCGAGGATCATCTGCAGGATTCACTTTCGGTGTAGGTTGTGAACCATCTGGTGGCGCAGTATACGTGTTTAACGTACTGTCCCAATGCCCAACTGGCGCTAGTGGCGCAGGTTCTTTACGCAACTTATCAAACAATACCATCAACAATAGAATTACTGGCATCATCACTGGTGCTGTAAATTCATTTAGATCCGTTGACAATGCATGCTTGTAGAATAACCAAATCAGAATAAAGATTACGATATATGGTGCTACAGGAACAAACGCACGCAATGATTTAGGCAAAGCAATTTTCGGCGGTGAAATGCGGAATTTTTGCTCTGCAAAGAACAAAGAAATGATTAAGAACAAGGTTGAAGTCAATAAGAAGACATACATACCATGTGTATAAAGTAAATCAGTTGTCACTTCTTTATTTAAAGATGCTACGACAACGATTAATAAACATGGACGTAATACCACACCCAATGAACCAGAGAGTGCTGTTGCTGCCAATGCAAACTGACGACGACCACCAGCATTCCACACTTCTTTATAAATAATCGCACCGGCTGCAATAACGAAGATACCAGATGCCCCTGTATAGGCGGTTGGTAATGCAGCTGCAATCAAAATTAACCATGTTAAGGTTTCTGGCGCTAAGTTCCACGGACGTAAAATATTTAAGAATAAATCAACAATACGTGTCTGCTTAAGCAACATACCTGCCCAAATAAACAAGGCAAGATTTAAGAAGATATTTGAAAACTCAACCAACTGACCAAGATAGATCCCTTGCCCCATTGGATAATCCATGAAGAAGGTAAATGCCACCCCTGTAATAATCGCC
Source organism: Acinetobacter haemolyticus (assembly GCF_003323815.1). Lineage (NCBI taxonomy): Bacteria > Pseudomonadati > Pseudomonadota > Gammaproteobacteria > Moraxellales > Moraxellaceae > Acinetobacter > Acinetobacter haemolyticus. Next base: position 425,667 of record NZ_CP030880.1, on the reverse strand, counting down.
ATATAAGCATATAACGGGATACTCAAGAAGGCTAAACCAACATTACCTCCTTCACGAGTTGGCGGTGGTGATTTAATCAAATGGAATAGACTGATTAAGGTCAATGATCCAAATAAAATCATCCATAACCAATAAATCACATTCATGCCAGAGGCAAAAGGTACACCAGAATTAAGTACCGAGTTGTATTGGCTAATCACAGAGGAAGTAAGTAAACCATTACCTAATACCATTGCCGTATTATAAATACGGAAATCGATTCTAGTGGCTGGACTACGTAAACCAATATGATGTGATTTAATCGTGGCACTAATAGCAGCAAAGACCACCATAATGACTAACAATAATGCACGATTTTCAGAGCCAAATTTAAAGATGCCGAAAAAGGACGTCTCTATCGTACGATAGGTACGAACACTCGGATTCGCTTCAATATGCGCCATTGCTTTATCATAGAAGACATATTTTTCTTCACACTGTTGTTGTGCAGCCAGTAGTGAAGAACGAACATCAGATTCTGAAGCAACACCAAACATGCTTGCAAACTCATCCGCAGCATTGATCTTCATTTGCTCTTGAACTTGTGCATCGATATTTGGGTTACGATCACAGGTTGGCTTACTCGGTTCAGCCCGTAGAAACGAATATTGCATCCCAATATTCGGATCGCCGTACAGACGTTCACCCATACGTAATAACTGCCCATGGATCATCTCACCCGTACCAATCACGAGTGTTACTAAGAGTAAGATGAGAATAACAAAGGCTGATATCCACTCTGTCCAGATATAACTCAGTAGACCTAATCCAGACTTTTTCTCTTGATCATTTTGCATGTCTATTCCAATTTATTGTTATCAACATCCATCCAAAGATGTTGAATCATGCGATGTCTATGGTTGATAGATAAATGAATTTACCCTCTTAACACCAATCCCTTTTAAACCGCCTAAATTTGCAGCAATCTTTCGCTAAAAAAAATGGCTACAATTATTTTTTTATGGACTTTATTATCAATGTGTCTGTTCTTTATCTTTCCCAACTAAAAGTAAATAACCTGATCCACACAACACACCTCCAATTGCACCAATCAAATGTGCTTCGGTTAAAACAGGGCTACCAATTAACTGTGCTGTTCCTGATTGTCCAAAAGTATTTTCCCAAATCAATTTTGCAGCGATCAGAACTAACACCAACACCGCAAACTTGCGCTCATTTTGATATTGCAGATAAACAATACTGACCGCAGTATAGAGACCATGTAAAACACCAGATAATCCAGCATAGGCATCGATATAAGGTAAATAATAATAAAAAACCAGACTAATAAATGGAGGGAGAAGCAATAATAAAGCAACCAGATGCCAATTACGCACATGTGGAAAAATGAAAGGTAAACATGCAAAAGCCAACATATTCAACAAGAAATGCATCCAACCAACATGCACCCAGTGTGCAGTCCACAACCGCCAAAACTCGGTTAATAAACTGGATTTCCAATAAATGAAATGATCAGCAAATACTTGCAAACATGCTGCCACTGACACACAGACAGCGATCAAAATGACTTTCCGTATCCATATTTGATCTTTCATTTATGCACCTCTCTGGAGAAAACGGACCTTTTACGATTTACAAATCATAGATAACTTGTTTAATCCATATTGTAAAAGGTCGTTTAATTCAGGTTACTTCATCATATTGCGTCTGTAGAACAGATGCTTACTCACCACCATCAAATAAATCATCTAGCTCAGATGAACTTTCTTTGGTTTCATCCCAGAATGAAGACAAACCTTCATCACTCGCTCTTACGCCCGTATTTTCAGTCCAATAACGATCCGCAATACCTTTCACCATGGCACCCGCCATTTGGTCAATCAATTTGAACTGAGGATTTGCGGGTTTATCTTCACCGGTTGCAGCAGCATAAGAGCGCAGAGCATCACGCATTTTTACATCATCGCCACTTGCCTGCGCTGCCACAGCATATAACGCATGGGCTAAACGAACGCCTTTCTTTTCACCGATTTGCATAGACTGTTTCATGGTTGCATAAGGTTCAGGCTTGCCATCACCAGCACCAGGTAAGAGTGTCCAGATCACAGCACGGGTTGCCATTGGCGCACCCCAATACTTTTCATTGTCTAAACATGCCATACCACGTTCAACGATACCTGCAATATCTTTAGGCACGTGAACCGCACCACCAGAGTTAATATCATTGGTCATTGCTTGCAAACCACTGACCATCCCTAGTAGGTAAACGGTTTGATCTAGATCATTTCGCATCGTCGGACACGAATCACCTAATTTATATTTATATTTGCTTTCCCAACGATTTGCGAATAATTGATAACCTGCATATTGACGCTCTGCTGCTAGTGCAGCCCAGCGCTTTTGCTCAATACGGGCATCCTGTGCTTCAGAAACTTGTCCTGATTTTGCAGCACGTAAATAACGCAATTCAGCTTCTAATGCTTTATTTTCTGCACACATCCCCGCCGCAGAATACATCAGAACAGCCATACGCGTCGGATCAGCCCCCATATCTTTGGTGGACATAATTGCTGGAGTTAAAGCATTACCCGTATTACACACCATATCTGCATCATCCATTGCGAGAATTGGTGGTACGATATGCCGTTCACTAAAACCTAATGCAACATTGGCCCCTGTTTTAATGACGTAAGAACATCCCGTTAACATTGATGTTGTGAATAATGCGACCGCCACACCTTGTCCAATTTTTTGGAATTTAGACATGCTTCCTGTCCTCTAATTAATTTGTTTTTCCTTTTAGTTGTACCTTATCAGATGCCATACCCGAGTTAAAGAGTAATTGCTCTAATTTTGATAGGGTTATTTTGACACACTTCACAGAACAAAGAATTGACAGATATTTGGGAATACAGAAATTTCAGGCAAAAAAAAGTAGCATTGCGACGGTTCAGCACATGCTACTTATTAACTGGTAAAATCGTGAAACTCTTTATATTTTAGTTTTGTTGAAAATAATCCTTGAGTAACGTTCCAGCTCTTCCTACAACAATCGCCATAACGATTGCAATTACTAGAAACATCCACATTGAAATCTCCATAGAGACCTCCTACACTTCACGTATCTACTTTTGATAGATACTCGATTGATGTTCATCATCAGTATTCATGGGAGAATGATATATTGATGACACTTTCAATCTCTTTCTCTTGTTCACTTCAACCTTAGATCGACGTGATTCAAGAAGTTCCCTGAGTAAAGTTCCTGCTCTTCCTACTACAATTGCAAAAACGATTGCAATCACCAGAAACGACCATGTTGGAATTTCCATCATTTTGGACCTCCACCATACTTTACGTTGGTGTTTGTACTTTAACGAAAATAAATCAGACTTGATCGCCAGATTGTCTGACAATCATCATTTTCACGTTTTTTTAGAGTATTTAATCTAACAATTCTGATTATTTCACAAACATAATAGTTTAAGCTTTTGAATTATAATTATTTATTAATAATATACACCCATACAATTGTCTAACAATTATGCAAGTTTGACCCATTTTTTGAGCTTTTTCCACTGTAAAATCGACAATTGATCCCACCAAATCACACAAGGTCGACATTGAGAGTCATAAAAATAGATGACGATATAACATTGATGATCGATCATTTTTCGAATTTTCCTTTGCTCGATCCCCTGCATCTCATCACTAAAACACAAGGAGCAAAGCTGATCATCTAAATATTCAAAGTGCTTAAGCTGAGGTTGTTTGAGTAATAATACCCAAGCAATTAGCATCAAAGGAAAGCTAACAAGCCATAAAAACCAAGGAAGTAAGTAATACAATAAGCTGATCAATACGATAAAAATAAAAAGTTGAAACGCAAATGCAAAACGACTGCGTTTCAACACAAAAACACGATCAGCCGTGGACATACTGTTTTAATTTTGAAATAAACGCTTTTAACTCTGGACGAGGAGGTTCACCGACCTCCATGAACCAATCCAGTAAATCAGGATCTTCTTGATCTACCAACTCTGCAAACAATGCTTTCTCAGCCGCATCTGCTGTGAGATAACAATTTTTGACATAAGGATCAAAATACACATCGATTTCTTTCAAACCACGACGCGCACGATAAATCACTTTACGTTCTTCTAGTGTCAATTCTTCAGACATTCTTTGTTCCACTATGCAACAATTTGCCCCATAGTGTACTCGAACCCACTAAAGTTCGCAGCGATTTTTATGAAGTGACCAAATACATCAATTAAATTGAGCATTGATCACATTGTCCAATATTTTCGATTTCTTGTATCGTGATGATGAGTCTGTAACTTCAACAATTTAGGGAAAAAATAACAAATGCAATCAGGTGCAATTCGTCCAATTCCAAATATGTTAGCGCGAAAATTATTTACTTCAGACCATGAAGCATTTCGCGAAACTGTGCGCAAATTCTATGAAAAAGAAGTTGTTCCAAATATTGAAAAATATGAAAAACAACAACATGTTGACCGTGATCTATGGAATAAAGCTGGTGAGTTAGGTTTACTTTGCACCACTATGCCAGAAGAATACGGGGGTTCAGGTGTAGATCGTTTATACAGTATGATTCTCATTGAAGAACAAGCTTATGCGATGGATTCTAGTACTGGATTTTCGTTGCATTCAGATATTGTTGCCAATTATATCAACAACTTCGGCAACGATGAGCAAAAGCAAAAATGGTTACCTAAAATGGCGACCGGTGAAACCGTAACAGCAATCGCCATGACAGAACCGGGCACAGGTTCAGACCTACAAGCAGTTCGTACAACAGCTGTACTTGAGGGTGATGAATATGTCATCAATGGCTCTAAAATCTTTATTACCAATGGCTATCTTTGTGATATGGCCATTGTGGTATGTAAGACGGGTAATACAGAAAAAGGATCAGCGAATTTATCATTAATTATTGTAGAAGCAGATCGTGCTGGTTTTAGCAAAGGCAAGCCTTTGAATAAAATTGGGATGAAAGGTCAAGATACCTGTGAACTGTTCTTTGACAATGTACGTGTACCGAAAGAAAACCTTCTTGGTATGGAAGGCATGGGCTTTATGATGCTAATGAAAGAGCTCGCATGGGAACGTATGCTCGTTGCAATCATTTGCCAAGCAGGTGCTGAAGCTGCATTTGCTCATACAGTACAGTACACCAAAGACCGTAAAGCGTTTGGTAAACCGATTGGAACATTCCAAAATACACGATTTAAATTGGCAGAATTACGCACAGAAATCGATTTTTGCCGTACGTATTTAGACCGTTGTATGGAGTTACAGCTTGAAGAAAGTTTAGGTGTAGATGCAGCAGCAGCAGCTAAATATAAAATTTCAGATATGTTCTCAAAAGTTGTAGATGAGTGCTTACAATTACATGGTGGCTATGGCTATATGCTTGAATACCCAATTGCACGCGCCTATATCGACAATCGTGCAAACCGCATTTATGCAGGGACCAATGAAATTATGAAAGAATTAATTTCACGCACCCTTTAATTGCTAGATTTAAAAATCAGGGATAGTACTGAATGTACTATCCCTTTTATTTACTTTGACTGCGACGATTCCGATGGTTGAGATGGTGGATTCATCCGAACCATCAACTGCTTAACCTTCGGATGATCAATATGTTGTTGCATCGTTTCATTTAATGCAATGCGCGCATGTTGTGTCGTGAAATGTGCAACCTCGCTTCCAACTTCACTGGCTTTATTTGCCCATGCTTTACCTTCAGGCAATTGATAAAAATTTAATGCCGCTTGTAACTCTTTCTGGTTAAAAGTCTCAACATAGCGTTGCACAATAAACTGTTTACGTTGCTCACTATTTAGATTCTTAGCCAAATCCGTATAAAAACTCTCTGGTAGATCTTTAGGTAAACGCATCCGAATCTGCTCTAGGATCATTTTGTCCGTGCTTAGTAAACCTTGCTCAGTACCGTCAATAGAAACCAATTGTTGAGCTAATTTTTCTTTTTGCTTCAGATCATCCGCAAACGTGGCATTACTAAACAGTAATATCCCCAAAAACCATAATTTTTTCATTGAATTGTCCTAAATATATAAATTTTATAATCAACACGTATACGCGATATTTTAACAACAATCATTATTTAAAACAAAAGAACCCTGTGTAGACACAGGGTTCTTGCTTAGCTTAAAATAAATTAAGAAACTAATTTTGGTTTACGATCTACTTTTTCATCACGCTTACGGAATTGTAAGACACCATCGTTAAATTTTGCATCTTTCAATTCTTTACGATCAGCAAGATAGTTGTTAGAAATCTTCCATGGTGCTTGCTTGCCTTGTTTTGGCATAATATCCGCTGCACGGGCGATATAACCTGAAGATAGTTTACCCATAATCGTATCTTGCTCAAACTGAGCAGGGTCAGCATGTGCGATCACTTCATCAAAGCCGTTTTTGTCCATATGATTAAGCAAACGACAAATATAGTCAGCAGCAATATCAACTTTCAATGTCCAAGATGCATTGATATAACCAATAATCATTGCCATATTCGGTACATCACTCACCATCACACCTTGGTACAACATATGATGTGAGGTATTCATCGGCTTACCATCAATAGAGCCTTTTACGCCACCTAAGATTTGAATTTCCAAGCCAGTCGCTGAAATTACAATATCAGCTTCCAAATGTTTTCCAGATTTCAACTGGATACCATTTGCAGTGAACTTCTCAATCTGATCAGTTTCAATACTTGCTTGACCTTGGCGCAATGCTTTGAATAAATCACCATCAGGCACAACACACAAACGTTGATCCCAAGGATTATAGCTTGGCGTAAAGTGTTTCATATCCACTTTGCCTTTGAGCTGCAACTCAATGCCTTTTAATAATAGGCGACGCACAGTTTTTGGATGCTTTTGAGCTAAGGCGTAGATCGCACGCTGCATTCCAATGTTACGAGCACGGGTAAATTTATATGCTGTTTCTTCTGACATAAATCTACGTGTTTTTTCATAGATGAAGTCAATTGAAGGAACTGTTGCGATGTACGTTGGAGAACGCTGTAACATAGTTACATGACCTGCTCCACCTTTCACCATTGAAGGAACAAGAGTAATCGCTGTTGCACCACTACCTACAATCACCACTTTCTTACCTGTATAATCTAGGTTTTCAGGCCAGTGTTGTGGGTGAATAAATTGCCCTTTAAATTTATCTTGCTCTGGGAATTGTGGTGCATAACCTTGATCATAGTTATAGTAACCCGTACATCCCATTACAAAATTTGCTGACCAAGTTTGTTTTTTGTTGTTGCTATCTTCAATTTCAACAAGCCACTTTTTCTTAGCAGAATCATAGTTTGCAGAAAGGACGCGATGACCGAAATGAATTTTTTCTTTTAACTTAAACTCATCAATAACTTCAGAAAGATAGCCTTTAATCTCTGGGCCACTTGCAAGGACTTTGTCTTTCGCCCAAGGCTTAAAGTTAAAACCAAAAGTAGACATATCTGAGTCAGAACGAATACCAGGATAACGGAATAAATCCCAAGTCCCACCAAAGCTGTCACGACGCTCTAAAATTTCAAATTGGCGTTGTGGACAGTTTTTAGAAAGGTGTACAGCGAGCCCAATCCCAGAGATACCTGCACCAATAATTAGAACATCAACTTGCTTTTCCATTTTTTTTATACCCTGTATAAACCATGTCTTTATTAAAGCACAAATTTGACAATACACAATGTCAAGTTTAGTCATTCATCGGTTTTTTTATATCAGTTCGGGACATTTTGAGAAAAAACGAAGCTAAAAAATCTTGAGATTTCTACTAGGAATTTCCAGATCAGACTTCAGCAGCATAGGAAATTTATGTGTAGTTTAGAGATTATCAAAAAGTAATCTTGTTGGCATAACACTTAAGAAAATCAAAATAGCATAAGAAAATTTACTAAATGTACTCAAACAAATTGTGCTTTAAAAAGTTTGGGATGAACTATTGTTTAATGGTTGATCTTTTATCAACTTTAACAATACCGTGCTTTAGAGCTTTGAAAAATGCCTTAGAACAGAAAAAGCTTCATCAGAAGCTCATCCGTATATCCTGTATCATTTTTCAAAGCTTTCAATTCCACCCCATAGGTTTGAAAACCATTTTTTTGATAAAGATGAATCGCTGACTGATTATCATCAGCGACACTCAGTAAAATCTGTTCTACTTGCTCTTTACCATAAGCAATAATAGTACGAAGCAACTTTGTTGCGATACCCTGTCTTTGAAATTCAGGTTCAATAAATACACTGGATAGAGAAGCCTTATGAGACAGCTTCATTCCGCCCTCTCGTGTTAAAGTCGCTAAACCTATAATTTTATCTTTATGGTAAACCCCAAAGACTATTGAACTTGATAAGCAACTTTCAAAAAAACTGTATGGTTTTAAAACTTCTATCTCATAAGTTGAACCAAACATTTGTGGGGCTTTTGCTAAAGCTGAAAGTCTAATCGTTCTAAAATCATTCAGTTCATCTATACCTAGAATTCTAATCGTAATATTTAACATATTTATCTATTTGAAATTTTAATAATGTCATAACCTAATTTAGCATATAAACCATTTACCCAAATTTAAGTTAGAAAGAAAATTATTAACTAATAAGCAATAAAAAAGGTCGGTTATTACACCGACCTTTTTTGGAACAACTGAGCTGCTCTTGTATAGAAGTATTATTTTACTTCACGATCTACAAGTTCAACGTAAGCCATCGGTGCAGCATCACCTGCACGGAAGCCCGCTTTAAGAACACGTAGATAACCGCCGTTACGTTCTTTGTAACGAGGGCCAAGAACGGTAAATAATTTACCAACAGTTGCTGCAGAACGAGTACGAGCAAACGCTAAACGACGGTTTGCTACTGTATCGTTTTTTGCCAAAGTGATTAAAGGCTCAGCAACACGACGAAGTTCTTTCGCCTTAGGCAAAGTTGTTTTAATTAACTCATGCTCAACTAAAGCATTTGTTAAGTTTTGGAACAACGCCTTACGGTGGCTGCTTGTACGGCCTAATTTCACACCACTATTACGATGACGCATGGTGATAGTCCTACTTAATTAACGGCTACGATAGGCAAAACGGTCATCCATACGGAGACTAGCTGGTGGCCAGTTCTCTAAACGCATGCCGAGTTGTAAACCTTTCGATGCCAAAACATCTTTGATCTCAGTTAACGATTTTTTACCCAAGTTAGGAGTTTTTAACAACTCAACTTCAGTACGTTGAACAAGATCACCAATGTAGTAAATATTTTCTGCCTTCAAACAGTTAGCAGAACGAACAGTTAGCTCGAGATCATCTACTGGACGAAGCAAAATTGGGTCAACTTCTTCGCGAGGTTCTTGAGCAACAGGAGTTTGATCTTTCTGAAGATCAACAAAAATTGCAATTTGTTGTTGCAAGATTGTTGCCGCTTTGCGGATAGCTTCTTCTGGATCAACAGTTCCATTTGTTTCAAGATCGATCACTAGCTTATCAAGATCGGTACGTTGTTCTACACGCGCATTTTCAACGGTATAAGAAACACGTTTAATCGGGCTATAAGAAGCATCTAACTGTAAACGACCCACTGGGCGAGTTTCGCCTTCTGGGAAACGAGAGTCAGATGTTTCATAACCACGACCTTGAGCAACTTTAAGGCGCATTTTCAATGAACCACTAGCACTCAAAGTACCAATTAAATGATCAGGGTTAACCACTTCAACATTATGAGGTAAACGAAGGTCAGCTGCTGTTACGTCACCTGCACCTTGTTTCTCTAATGTTAAATATGCTTCATTTTGATCGAACAGCTTAATAGACAATCCTTTTAGGTTCAGCAAGAGCTCGACGATGTCCTGCTGCAAGCCTTCTAAAGTACTGTACTCGTGCTCGACGCCTTCTATCTCAACTTCAACCACAGCAGCGCCAGGCAAAGAAGACAATAGAATGCGACGTAAAGCATTACCTAGAGTATGACCAAAGCCACGCTCTAAAGGTTCCAGAATCACTTTTGCCGAGGTCCCGCTCACCGCTTCGACCTTGATCGCTTGCGGAGTTAGAAACTCGTTTGCAGTACGCGTCATTTATTGCTACCTCAAGGATTATTTAGAATACAATTCTACAATCAAGCTTTCGTTGATTTCAGCAGGTAAATCAGAACGATCAGGTGCAGCTTTGAACGTACCTTCTAGCTTAGAATGGTCAACTTCCATCCAAGCAGGGATACCACGTTGAGCAGCCAATTCAATTGCATTTTTAATACGCAATTGTTGTTTAGCGCCTTCGTGAACCGCAATTACATCGCCCGCTTTTACTTGAATAGACGCAATGTTGACACGACGACCATTTAAAGTAATAGAACGGTGAGAAACTAACTGACGAGCTTCTGAACGTGTAGAACCAAAACCCATGCGATAAACTACGTTATCAAGACGGCTTTCAAGCAATTTCAACAAGTTTTCACCTGTTGCGCCTTTCACACGAGCTGCTTCTTTATAGTAGTTACTAAATTGACGCTCTAACACACCGTACATACGACGGACTTTTTGTTTTTCACGTAATTGTAGTGAATACTCAGATTGCTTACCACCACGAGCCTGACCATGTTGACCAGGTGCTTTATTGTGTTTTTTGGTTTTTACATCAAACGGTTTAACGCCTGATTTAAGTTGCAGGTCTGTCCCTTCGCGACGAGAGAGTTTGCATTTTGGACCAATATAACGAGCCATGAATGTTTCTCCTTACACGCGACGTTTTTTAGGTGGACGGCAACCGTTGTGAGGAATTGGAGTCACATCGGTAATGCTGTTAATCTTATAACCCACTGCGCCTAATGCACGAACCGCAGACTCACGACCTGGACCAGGACCTTTTACAAGGACGTCTAGGTTTTTCAAACCGTAATCTAAAGCTGCTTTACCAGCAACTTCAGCAGCTACCTGAGCAGCGAACGGAGTTGATTTACGTGAACCACGGAAGCCTTGTCCACCTGAGGTGGCCCAAGCCAATGCATTACCTTGACGATCGGTAATCGTAACAATGGTGTTATTAAAAGACGCGTGAATGTGTGCAACACCTTCAGAGACGGTACGAGAGACCTTCTTGCGTGTGCGAGTATCTTTAGCCATCTTTTAGCTTCCAGAAATCTTACTTTTTAATCGGTTTGCGCGGACCTTTACGGGTACGTGCGTTAGTTTTGGTGCGTTGTCCGCGAACAGGCAAGCTGCGACGATGACGAAGACCGCGGTAGCAGCCTAAATCCATTAAACGTTTAATGTTCATGGAAATTTCGCGACGTAAATCACCTTCGGTCGGAACCTTAGCAACTTCTGCACGAATCGCATCAAGCTGAGCATCATCTAATTCACGAATTTTCGTAGTTCCAGCAATACCTACAGCAGCTAAGATATTCTTAGCAGTGTGGCGGCCGATACCAAAAATATACGTGAGAGAGATAACAGCGTGCTTGTTATCCGGAATGTTTACACCGGCAATACGAGCCATTCAATTTTCTCCAAAAAGGCAGTCAAGATAATCAACCGCCCCACAAAAATCTTGAGGGGCGGATAATAACCTAATTAGCCTACTGAAATCAACAGGTCTTAATTAAATTAACCTTGACGCTGCTTATGACGAGGTTCTGCGCTACAAATTACGCGAATAACCCCATTACGACGGATAACTTTACAGCTACCACAAATTTTCTTTACAGAAGCTTGTACTTTCATGATGAAAACCTCTAAGTGCGCTTATCCCTGCGGATGAGCAGTCGTTTTTCTCATTAACGTTTGATTATCATATTGATGCGAGGTCAAGTGCGCCTGAAGTTGCGCCATAAAGTCCATCACAACTACAACTACAATCAGTAAAGATGTCCCACCCAAATGGAATGGAATACCAAACGAACTTTGTAGCACCATAGGCATTAAACACACTACGGTAATGTAGATAGCACCAATAAATGTCAAACGGTTAAGAATATGATCTAAATAACGAGCCGTTTGCTCACCTGGGCGGATACCAGGCACATATGCTCCGCTACGTTTCAAATTCTCTGAAACTTCTTTCGGGCTAAAAACAAGCGCCGTATAAAAATAACAGAAGAAGATAATTAACGCACCAAAGAGCATTAAATATAACGGCTGTCCAGGTGATAACACCAATGCCAGATCTTGCAGGCTACGTTTAACAAATCCTGCATTTGGATCAGCACTTCCTAACCATTGCCCCAAGCTCGCTGGAAATAATAACAGTGAGCTAGCGAAAATCGCTGGAATAACACCTGCCATATTAATTTTTAATGGCAAATGTGTTTGCTGTGCAGTAAATACACGACGGCCCTGTTGTTTTTGAGCATAATTTACTGGAATACGACGTTGTGCTTTTTCAATAAACACAATCGCGGCTAAGACAGCTAACGATAATAAACCGAATACTGCTAAACCAATTAAGCTACCTTGACCATTTTGTACAGACGTGAACGACTGAATTACAAGATTTGGCAAGCCAGCTACAATACCAGCAAAAATAATCATTGAGATACCGTTACCAACACCACGTTCGGTAATCTGTTCACCCAACCACATCAAAAACATTGTTCCTGCAACAAGCGAAGTCACTGCTGGAACATAGAATGCCAAGCCTGAAGTCAAAGTAATACCCTGACTAATCAGACCAGCACACATCCCTATACCCTGCACGAGTGCAAGAAATAGAGTGCCGTAACGCGTATATTGATTCAGTTTACGTTTGCCTTGCTCGCCTTCTTTTTTCAAAGCTTCTAACGAAGGAACCACAGTTGACATCAACTGCACGATAATCGATGCGGAGATGTATGGCATGATCCCTAACGCTAGAATTGACATGCGTTCTAATGCACCACCAGAAAACATATTAAATAAGCCCAAGAAGGTACCTTCATTGGCCTTAAAAAAGCTTGCTAGTGCCACACTATCAATGCCCGGCAACGGAATATGCGCTCCTAGTCGAAAGACCAATAACGCGCCAATTAAAAACATTAATCGACGAATAATTTCACGGTATTTCACATGAAACGGTTGGCCTTTCATCATGTTTACATGACCAGAAGAACTAGGAGTCATAGACACTCGAGATTACTCCTCGACTTTACCGCCAGCAGCTTCAACAGCAGCTTTAGCACCTTTAGTCAACGCTACACCTTGTACAGTGAACGCGCGAGTGATTTCACCTGAAAGCACGATGCGAGCACGAACTTGGTCACGACGAACAACATTCGCAGCCTTCAAAGTTTCTAGTGAAACAACATCACCTTCAACTTTGTTTAGCTCAGACAAACGTACTTCAGCAGTTTTCAAAGCGATTTGGCTAGTGAAACCGAATTTTGGTAAACGACGATATAACGCAGTTTGACCGCCTTCAAAGCCTGGACGAGTACCACCACTTTTACGTGAATTTTGACCTTTGACACCACGGCCACCAGTCTTACCAACGCCAGAACCGATACCACGGCCTAAACGACGGTTTTCACGCTTTGCACCTTCAGCAGGTGCAAGCTCATTTAAACGCAGAGTCATGGCATTATTCCTCTACACTAACCATATAGTAAACTTTGTTGATCATGCCGCGGTTAGAAGGCGTATCTTGCACTTCTACAGTATGACCAATACGACGCAGACCTAAACCTTGTAAGCAAAGCTTGTGATTTTTCAAGCGATGTGAAGAAGACTTAGTCTGGGTAACTTTAATCGTTTTCATGATTGATTACCCTTGAATTTCTTCTACTGACTTACCACGTTTCGCAGCGACTTTCTCAGGAGAAGTCATATCACGCAAACCTTTAAAAGTCGCGTTTACTACGTTAGCAGCGTTAGTAGAACCATAACATTTAGCAAGTACGTTATGTACACCTGCAGCTTCAAGAACAGCACGCATCGCGCCACCAGCAATTACGCCAGTACCTTCTGAAGCAGGTTGCATGTATACACGGCTTGCGCCATGACGAGCATTCACAGGGTGTTGTAAAGTAGTCCCCGCAAGGTCTACAGTAATCATGTTGCGACGAGCAGCTTCAAGTGCTTTAGAAATAGCAGCTGGAACTTCACGTGCTTTACCACGACCAAAACCTACACGACCATTACCATCGCCCACAACAGTTAGTGCTGTGAAAGAGAAGATACGACCACCCTTTACTACCTTGGCTACACGATCAACGGCAACCAGCTTTTCAACGAGACCTTCGTTTTGTTCAACTTTCGCCATGATTAGAACTCCAAGCCGCCTTCACGAGCAGCATCAGCCAAGGCTTTGATACGACCATGATATTTAAAACCAGAACGGTCAAATGCAACTTTAGTAACGCCAGCTGCTTTAGCACGTTCTGCGATCAAAGCACCAACTTTCGTAGCCGCTTCAACATTACCAGTAGTACCACTACGTAAAGATGCATCTAAAGTTGAAGCTTGCGCTAAAACTTTGCCACCATCCGCTGAAATAACTTGCGCATAGATGTGACGCGGAGTGCGGTTTACACACAAACGAGTCGCACCCAATGCACGAATGTGCAAGCGTGTGCTTTTCGCACGACGCAAACGGGTTTGTTTCTTTTCGTTCATAAGAACCTCGCGCCTTATTTCTTCTTAGCTTCTTTACGAAGAATAACTTCATCCGAATAACGAACACCTTTACCTTTATATGGTTCAGGAGCACGGTATGCACGGATTTCCGCTGCCACTTGACCTAACAACTGCTTGTTTGCTGATTTCAAAATGATTTCAGTTGCAGTTGGAGTTTCCGCTGTTACACCTTCCGGTAAAGCGTAGTCAATCGGGTGTGAGTAACCAAGGTTAAGGTTTACAACAGTACCCTTAACCGCAGCTTTATAACCAACACCAACAAGCTGTAACTTACGTTCGAAGCCTTCGCTAACACCTTTTACAAGGTTGTTCAATACAGCGCGAGCAGTACCAGCCTGCATCCAAGCGTCTTTCGACTCTTTAGCCGGAGCAAGTTGAAGTTTACCTTCTTCCTGTTTTAGCTCGACCAGCGCATGCAGGTTGAAAGACAATGTACCTTTGCTGCCTTTCACTTCGACCTGCCGGCCGTTCTGAGTAACTGTTACACCATTCGGTACAGTTACTGGGGCTTTAGCCACACGAGACATGAGGAATCACCTATTAAGAAACAAAAGCAATAACTTCACCACCGATGCCCGCAGCACGTGCAGCGCGATCAGTCATGATGCCTTTGCTTGTAGAAACAATTGCAATACCTAAACCTTGCTTAACGCTAGGAATTTTATCTTTACCGCGGTATTGGCGAAGACCTGGACGGCTTACACGCTTAACGGTTTCGATAACTGGTTTGCCTTCGAAATATTTTAACGTAATAGTCAAAGTAGATTTGATCTCTTCTTGAGCCACTTCTACATTTGAAATATAACCTTCTTGTTGAAGTACATTTGCAATTGCAACTTTCAACTTAGAAGACGGCATAGAAACAGTTTGTTTCTTCGCCATTTGTGCGTTACGAACACGTGTTAACATGTCGGCAACGGTATCTTGCATACTCATTTAGTCGCTCCTTACCAGCTTGCCTTAACAACGCCCGGCACATCACCTTGCATTACTGTATCGCGTAATTTGTTACGGCTTAAACCGAACTTACGGAAGTAACCATGAGGACGACCAGTTAAACCACAACGGTTACGAAGACGTACTGGAGATGCGTTACGTGGCAATGCCTGTAACTTTAATGTCGCTTCGAAACGTTCTTCGTCACTCGCATTTACATTTGCAATCGTTGCTTTTAATTCAGCACGTTTTGCAGCGTATTTAGCAACTGTCTTTTCGCGTTTCAATTCGCGATTAATCATACCTTTCTTAGCCATATCGACCTCTTATTTGAACGGGAAGCCGAATGCACGCATAAGCGCACGGCCTTCGTCATCGCTACGAGCAGTGGTCGTAATCGTGATATCTAAACCACGGATACGATCAATTTTGTCAAAATCGATTTCAGGGAAAACGATTTGCTCTTTTAAACCCATAGAGTAGTTGCCGCGACCATCAAATGATTTCGCAGAGAAACCACGGAAGTCACGAATACGAGGGATTGCGATAGAGATCAAACGATCCAAGAATTCGTACATTTGGTCGCCGCGTAAAGTAACTTTACAACCGATCGGCCAACCGTCACGGATTTTGAAACCAGCGATTGATTTACGCGCAAGAGTCACAACTGGTTTTTGACCAGCAATGAGTTGCATATCAGCAACAGCACCATCTAATAATTTCTTATCAGTTGCAGCTGCGCCTACACCCATGTTAAGAGTGATTTTCGTGATGCGAGGAATATCCATCACGTTCTTAACGCCAAGTTCTTCTTGTAACTTCGCTTTAAGTTCGTCGTTGTAACGTGCTTTAAGTCTGGCCATTGCCTTTTCAACCTATTACTTCGCTACCGCCACTGATTCACCATTTGATTTGTAAACGCGAGTTTTCGCGCCATCAATCACTTGGTAACCAATACGGTCAGCCTTTTGGGTTGTAGCATTAAAAATTGCCACGTTTGAAATATGAAGCGTTGCCTCTTGAGTAACGATACCGCCTTCAGCGCCAGTTACACGGTTTGGCTTTTGATGCTTCTTCACTAAGTTAAGACCTTCGACCTTAACTCGATCTTCAGAAACAGACAAAACAACACCTTGTTTGCCTTTTTCTTTACCTGCGATCACAATTACTTGATCGCCTTTTTTAATCTTAGCCATGATTGCCTCTTATAGAACTTCAGGAGCCAATGAAATGATTTTCATGAACTGTTCAGTACGAAGTTCACGAGTCACTGGTCCGAAGATACGAGTAGCAATCGGAGCTTTGTTGTTATTCAAAATAACAGCTGCGTTATCGTCGAAACGAATAACTGAACCATCTGGACGACGGATGCCGAATTTTGTACGAACAACTACAGCATTCATCACGTCACCTTTTTTAACACGTGCGCGTGGGATTGCTTCTTTTACAGTAACTTTAATAATGTCGCCAACTGAAGCATAACGACGGTGTGAACCACCAAGTACTTTAATACATTGTACGCGGCGTGCACCACTGTTGTCTGCTACGTCGAGCATACTTTCGGTTTGAATCATTGCCCTACTCCAAAACCGAGCATCACCGGTCACAATTTCGAAAGGCTCAAAGAGTACTCGAAATTGTCCGATGATGCAACAAGAACGTCTAATTACTCAGCAGCTGCTTCAACGACTTCCACTAAAGTCCAAGCTTTAGTTTTAGAAATTGGGCGGCTTTCTTTGATGGTTACCAAGTCGCCAGTTTTAGCAACATTGTTCTCATCATGAGCGTGTAGTTTAGTTGAACGGCGGATTGATTTGCCATACAACGGGTGTTGAACACGGCGTTCAATAAGTACAACAATAGACTTGTCCATTTTGTCACTTACGACTTTGCCGGTTAACGTGCGGACTGTTTTTTCACTCATTGTCCGTTCCCCTGTTTTTCGGTAAGGAGTGTCTTGATACGAGCAATTGTCTTACGAGCAATTTGCACTTCATGCGATTTGCCTAATTGACCAGTTGCTTTCGCCATACGAAGACGGAATTGGTTAAGCTGTTGCTCATCAAGCAAAGCTTTCAACTCTTCTACCGATTTTTCACGTAGATCTTTAGTTTTCATTACATTACCGTCCGAGTCACGATAGTGGTTTTAAACGGAAGTTTAGCAGCAGCTAAAGCAAAAGCTTCACGCGCTAACTCATCGTTAACACCTTCAATTTCGTACAGGATCTTACCTGGTTGGATCTGACAAACCCAATATTCCACGCTACCTTTACCTTTACCCATACGAACTTCTAATGGTTTTTCGGTAATTGGCTTGTCCGGGAATACGCGGATGAAGATTTTACCACCACGCTTAATACGACGGCTGATGGTACGACGGCAAGCTTCAATCTGACGCGCAGTCATACGACCACGTTCAGTTGCTTTAATTGCAATCGAACCAAATGATACTGTACTACCACGATGCGCTAGACCAGTGTTACGGCCTTTGTGCACTTTACGGAATTTGGTACGTTTAGGTTGCAACATGGATTATTCTCCCTTGTCAGCAGCACGGTCACCGCGACGACCACGACGCTCTTGACCTTCACCACGTCCACGACCACGTTTAGCTGGACGCTCTTCAGCAGGAGCAGGGTTCATGACTTGTTTCATGCCACCTAAAATCTCGCCACGGAAAATCCAAACTTTAACACCGATCGTACCGTAAGTTGTTTCTGCACGCATAGTTGCATAGTCGATGTCAGCACGAAGTGTATGCAAAGGTACACGACCTTCACGATACCATTCAGTACGAGCAATCTCTGCACCACCTAAACGGCCAGAAACTTCAACTTTGATACCTTTCGCGCCAGCACGCATTGTGTTTTGTACCGCACGCTTCATAGCACGACGGAACATAACACGCTTTTCTAATTGTGAAGCAATTGCTTCAGCAACTAAACGAGCATCTAGGTCTGGGCGATCGATTTCGTTGATGCTAACTTGCGCTGGAACACCCATAATGTTGGTGAGTTCGCGCTGTAATTTTTCAATGTCTTCGCCTTTCTTACCGATTACGATACCTGGACGTGCAGTGCTAATTGTTACTTTAGCAGCACCAGTAGGACGTTCAATAAGAATATTGCTGATCATCGCATTCTTAAGTTTTTTAGTTAAAAACTCACGAACTTGAAGATCTTTAAGCAAGTATTCAGCGTATTGTTTCGGACTCGCATACCAGTTAGCGTTATGGCGTTTCACAACACCCAGGCGGATACCGATTGGATGAACCTTCTGACCCATATCAAACCCCTACCTTAACGGTGATGTGACAAGTACGCTTAGTAATACGATCTGCACGGCCTTTAGCACGTGGCATAATACGTTTAAGGCTCATGCCTTCATCAACGTAAATCGTAGTTACTTTAAGATCGTCAACATCTAAGCTGTTATTGTGTTCAGCATTCGCGATTGCAGATTCAAGTGCTTTTTTAACGAGCACAGCTGCTTTCTTGTTGCTGAAGTTTAAAATGTCTAGCGCGCGTGCAACCGATTTACCACGAATCAAATCAGCAACTAAACGTGCCTTCTGTGCCGAGATAGCGGCACCGCGTAATTTAGCAGTTACTTCCATCATAGCACCTATTAACGTTTAGACTTCTTATCAACACCGTGACCACGATAGGTACGAGTTGGCGCGAATTCACCTAGTTTATGACCAACCATGTGTTCAGTAACAATTACTGGAACGTGGTTACGACCATTGTGAACAGAAATTGTTAAACCAACAAAGTCTGGAAGGATCATTGAACGACGAGACCAAGTCTTGATCGGCTTACGGTTGTTTGCTGCAATAGCCGCTTCAACCTTAGCGAACAAGTGCGCGTCGACGAATGGACCTTTTTTTAATGAACGAGGCATTAGTCAGATTCCTTTACTTGACGCGACGGTCGCGAATAATCATCTTAGTCGTACGCTTATTGGTACGTGTCTTGTACCCTTTAGCTTTTTGACCCCATGGACTTACAGGTTGAATACCTTTACTACGTCCTTCACCACCACCGTGTGGATGGTCAACTGGGTTCATCGCCATACCACGAACGGTAGGACGAACACCGCGCCAGCGCGAAGCACCAGCTTTACCCAATGAACGAAGGTTGCTTTCTTGGTTAGAAACTTCACCAATTACAGCACGACATTCAACATGGACTTTACGCATTTCACCAGAACGTAAACGAACGATAGCGTAAGAACCATCACGACCTAACAACTGAACTGAAGTACCAGCAGAACGCGCTAATTGAGCACCTTTACCGATTTTGAGTTCAAGGTTATGAAGTGTAGAACCAATAGGCATGTTACGAAGTGGTAAGCAGTTACCTGGACGAATTGGAGCATCGTTACCAGATTGAACTTTATCACCCGCACGTAAACCTTTAGGAGCAATGATATAACGACGTTCACCGTCAGCATATTTCAATAAAGCAATATGAGCTGTACGGTTAGGATCGTACTCAATGCGCTCTACAGTCGCTGGAATACCATCTTTATTACGTTTAAAGTCAACAATACGATAGTGTTGTTTATGACCACCACCTACATGACGTGTAGTGATGTGACCATTGTTATTACGACCACCAGTACGTTTTTTAGCTTCTACCAACGGTGCATAAGGTGCGCCTTTGTGAAGATGGCTATGAACCACTTTCTCTACAAAGCGACGTCCTGGAGACGTTGGCTTACATTTTTGAATTGGCATAATTTTCGTCCTTATTCCGCTGCGTTTTCAGCGGTATCGCCCAAGTCAGCCATTTCTACATCTTGGCCAGCTTTCAGGGTGACGTATGCTTTTTTCACATCAGAACGACGTCCTAATGTTTTACCAAAGCGTTTTGTTTTACCTTTAGTGATCGTTGTATTAATTTTTACAACTTCAACACCGAAGAGCTGTTCAACTGCTTTTTTGATTTCAAGTTTGTTTGCATTTAATGCAACTTTGAACACTTGAACACCAGCAGTATCACCTAAAACTTGTGCTTTTTCTGAGAATACTGGTCCTAATAGGACTTGATAGATACGTTCGTTGTTCATCCGAGTTCTACCTCAATTTTCTTAGCAGCAGCTACAGACATTACAACTTTATCAAATGCGATCAAGCTAACAGGATCAATAGCAGTAGCATCAACCACATCAACGTGTGGAAGGTTGCGAGCTGCGAGATACAAGTTCTCATCTACAGCATCTGTAATGATCAATGCGCGAGTTGCATTCAAGTCGGTAAGTTTTGCAAGCAATTCTTTAGTTTTTGGAGCCGCAACAGCAAACTCTTCAACTAATACAAGGCGATCTTGGCGAACAAGTTCAGCTAAGATACATTGCATTGCACCGCGATACATCTTACGGTTTACTTTTTGAGACCAATCTTGTGGACGAGCAGCAAAAGTTTTACCACCACCAACCCAGATCGGGCTACGAATAGAACCCGCACGAGCGCGACCAGTACCTTTTTGACGGAATGGTTTTTTACCACCGCCAGAAACATCTGCACGTGATTTGTGAGCACGAGTACCTTGACGACCACCAGCTAAATAAGCTGTAACAACTTGGTGTACAAGAGCTTCGTTAAATTCACGTCCGAAAGCAACTTCAGACAATTCAACAGCAGAGCCGGAAACAGTTTTTAAATTCACAGTATTTCCCCTCAGGCCTTGATGGTAGGACGCACGATAACGTCGCCGCCAGTTGAACCAGGAATAGCACCTTTAACAACTAAAACAGAACGTTCAGCGTCAATAGATACAATTTCAAGACCTTGAACTGTTACGCGTTCATCACCTAAGTGACCAGCCATTTTCTTGCCTTTGAACACGCGACCAGGTGTTTGGTTTTGACCTGTAGAACCTAATACACGGTGAGATACAGAGTTACCATGAGTAGCATCTTGCGTACGGAAATTCCAACGCTTAACACCACCTTGGAAGCCCTTACCTTTTGATTGTCCAGTTACGTCAACAATTTGACCAACTGTGAACAAATCAACACCGATAGAACCACCAACTTCACGACCTTCAAGCTCAGCTTCAGTAACACGGAACTCTTTAACTAAACGACCAGCAGCAACACCCGCTTTAGCGAAGTGACCTTTCTGAGCGTTCGTTACGCGCGATTCGCGACGTTCACCAGTAGTTACTTGAATTGCTTGATAACCATCAGTTTCAAGTGTTTTGATTTGCGTAATGCGGTTTGGATCGACTTCGATAACTGTAACAGGTACAGATACACCAGCATCCGTAAAGACGCGAGTCATACCACATTTGCGACCGACTAAACCAATAGCCATGTGCATAAACCTCTAAAAAAGCGGCCTAATTAACTTAGAGTTAATTAACCGAAAGCCTTAACCCAAAGCGATCTGAACATCAACACCAGCAGCAAGATCCAACTTCATCAATGCATCAACAGTTTTATCTGTTGGTTGAACGATATCGATCAAACGTTTATAAGTGCGGATTTCATACTGATCACGAGCGTCTTTGTTGACGTGTGGTGAAGTAAGAACGTTGAAGCGTTCGATGCGAGTAGGCATCGGGATTGGACCACACACTTGTGCGCCAGTACGCTTAGCGGTTTCTACGATCTCTTGAGCAGATTGATCAATCAGACGATGATCAAAAGACTTCAAACGGATACGAATTCTCTGGTTAGACATACCAGTAAACTCCAAGCCAAATATATAAAGAATCACCCATGACGCACCTCACCTTTTTGGTAAGTGTCAAGGGCAGTGAAAATCACTATGGTCGTGATCGATGCCACGACTGTAATGCGTTAACTACTTTCTTCGTAGAAAACGCCCTCCTTTTGAGGGTCGCCCATTATAGCGATTGTTTAAGTCTTATGCAATTCCTGTTTTTTATTTTTTATAATTTTATCCTCTTTAAACACCTACAACATATTCTATCGCTCGATTCAACAACTGATTACCTTGTTCGAATCTACTTTTTAGTGTCCTTTTTAGCTCCGATATGGGTTGAACGTACTCGCCATCAAAAATTGCCATTTCTTCTTCATTTTCAATCAACAACTCCAATGCATGTGGTGTCATTTCTGGATGAAATTGAAAACCAAGCACATTGCGTCCAATTTGATACATTTGGTTTCGACAAACTTTATTTTCTGCCAAATGTACTGCCCCCTTCGGGATTTCAAAAGTTTCACTATGCCACTGTAAGATATTGATCCGCTCAGGAAATTGGAAGCATGTTTCTGGAATATGTGAAGCACGCCCAACATCCATCCAACCTAGTTCCTGATGAGGATTACGGCTTACTGCAGCACCTAAAGCATTTGCAATCAACTGCCCACCTAAGCATAAACCAATGGCGGGTTTTCCTGCTGCCAAATAGCGGCGTAACCAGCGTTTTTCCAGCCTCAACCAAGGATAGTTCGCTTCATCATTTACACTCATGGTTCCCCCCATGATAATGAGCAAGTCCACCTCATCCACACGCGGCAACGCCTCTAGCTCAAGCGGCAAATCTACAGGCAAAGCAAAAAACTCAGTGGCTGTGATTTTTGCTTTATGTGCCTTTAGAAATTCATAACAACTTCCAAAACCCTCACCGGCGATGTGCTGAAAATAATGCACTCTTAAATGCGACTTCATGCGCTAAAACCTATTATCGTTAGAATGATAATAATTCTTAGCAAAAATAACGCCAGTTTTATTCCAAAGCATGATGCCCGTACCGATTCTGTACAAAAGCTGCAAATTACTGGCAGATAGATCACTTTTATCTTAACCTAGATCATCATATCGTTTTGATTTTGCCCCATGACTACACATAAAAATAGACAAACGCTTCTTATTCATGCACCACGCCAAGCCCCTCAATACATTGAAACCATACAACCTCCCCTATTTCGTGCATCCACCATCATTTTCCAGTCAACAGCGCACCTTTTTGATCGTCACTGGACCGATGCCTATGACTATAGTTATGGCACACATGGCACCCCCACAACATTCACTCTAGCCGATAATATTGCTCAGATTGAAGGGGGGCGATATTGCTTACTTGCACCGAGTGGTCTATCCGCGATTAATCTCGTGAATAGTGCAATATTAAGCAAGGGAGATGAAGTCTGGGTCGCTGATAATATTTATGGCCCTAATTTAGAACATTTAAGAAATCTGCAAGAACGCTACGGCATCATTGTTAGCATTTACAATCCAATTGATGCTGACAGTTTCCAACCGACAGAGAAAACCAAGCTAATTTGGCTAGAAGCAGCAGGTTCAGTTACCTTAGAATTTCCCGATCTAAAAAAATTAGTTAAAAAAGCCCAAAAAGCCAATGTGCTGACCGCACTGGATAATACTTGGGGGGCGGGCCTTGCATTTAATGCTTTTGATTTTTCAGATGAACACCTTTCAGTTGATATCACTGTTCATGCTTTAACCAAATATCCAAGTGGTGGTGGCGACATATTAATGGGTTCAGTGGTGACACGTGATCAAGCTTTACATCACAAATTGTTCCGTATGCATGCCATTCAAGGCATTTCTGTTTCAGCTGATGACACTGCTCAAATTCAACGTAGTTTGGCACACATGTCCTTTAGATATGACCAACAAGCACAAAATGCGCTTACTTTAATGAACTGGTTAAAGCAACAACCTCAATTCGCCCAAGTACTCCATCCAAGGCTTCCAGACTCTGCTGGCCATGCATTTTGGAAACAAATTTGTACCACAGGCAAAAGTGCAGGTCTTGTCAGTGTCATCTTTAAGCCTGAATATGATCTCGCTGCGATTCGGAAATTTTGCGACCACTTACAACTATTCAAACTTGGATTTAGTTGGGGAGGTCCTGTGAGCCTAGTAATGCTATATGACTTAAAAACAATGCGTTCACTCAAGAATACACATTTACAACAAGGATTATTGGTCCGCTTCTGTATTGGACTAGAACATGCTGAGGATTTAATTCAAGATATTCAAAATGCATTAAAACAACTGGAATGAAATCAAGAATAGGTGAAGAATGAATACACCCATCGTTATTGCTAAAAAAACCACAGATACCACACAAGATATTGTTCTACATTCTAAATTTGCCAACAGACACGGATTGATTGCAGGTGCAACAGGAACAGGTAAAACCGTTACCTTAAAAGTACTGGCAGAAAGTTTTTCTCGCCTTGGTGTGCCTGTATTTCTTGCTGATGCTAAAGGTGATGTCTCGAGTCTCGCCAAGGCAGGTTCGAGCAATCCCAAATTTGAAGAACGCCTTAGTCTACTCAAAATCAGCGATATCCCTTTTGCAGCATCACCTGTCATTTTTTGGGATTTATTTGGTGAGCAAGGTCATCCTATTCGTACCACCATTTCTGAGATTGGACCCTTATTATTAGCCAGAATGCTCAATCTCAATGACACACAAGAAGGTGTGCTTTCAGCAGTTTTCCGAATCGCAGATGATCAAGGTTTATTATTAATTGATTTTAAAGATTTAAAATCGATGTTGAGCTATGTCAGTGAAAATGCTTCGGCACTCAAAGCTGAATATGGCAACCTCTCTCCCGCAAGTCTTGGTGCCATTCAACGCAATTTACTAGCACTAGGTGATCAAGGTGGCGAACAATTCTTTGGCGAACCGAGTCTCAACATTTTAGACTTTATTCAGACCGATACCAACGGTCACGGCTATATCAACATTTTAGCTGCGGATAAGTTAATGAACACCCCGAAGCTATATGCCACATTCCTGCTTTGGATGATGTCAGAACTGTTTGAACAGCTCCCAGAAGTGGGTGACATGGACAAACCCAAATTGGTATTCTTCTTTGATGAAGCACATTTACTGTTTGATAATGCCAGTCCAGCTTTGCAACAAAAGATTGAACAAGTAGTTCGTTTGATCCGCTCTAAAGGTGTCGGAATTTATTTCATTACTCAGAATCCACTGGATCTACCAGAGAGTGTACTTGGACAATTAGGTAATCGCGTACAACATGCTTTACGTGCATTCACGCCAAAAGATCAAAAAGCGGTCAAAACAGCTGCGGATACATTCCGTGCCAATCCAGAGTTTAAAGTTGATCAAGCGATTACCGAGCTTGCTGTAGGTGAAGCACTCGTGAGTTGCCTCGACGAGCAAGGAACACCACAAATTGTTGAGCGCGGCTGGGTGATGCCACCTTACTCATCCTTTAGCCCAATTACACCGGAAGAACGTCAAGTTATCATTGCACAGAGTATTGTTGCAGGTATTTACGATCAAGCCGTTGACCGAGACAGCGCGTATGAAATGCTACAAAAGAAAGTCTTGCAACTATCTCAACAAAAAGAAGCCGATGCCTTGGCAAAACAACAGGAAAAAGAACAAGACGCTTTAGCCAAACAACAAGCCAGAGAACAAGAACGTTTTGCACGTGAGCAACAACGAGCCGCTGAAAAAGCACAACGCGATCGAGAAAAACTCACACAAGACATTGTAGGGACTTTTGCGAAAAGTGCTGCACGTAGTCTAGGGGGAAGCTCAGGACAAAAGATTGTCAGAGGTTTACTTGGATCTTTATTTGGTAAATAACAACCACATCTGCTTATAAATTAAGGGATAATAAATTATCCCTTAATTTTTTTATGGCTTTTATCATAAGATGTATTGCAAATACATTTTATAAGATGTATTTTAAATATATCTTATAAAATGATAGCCAAGAGAGATCAAACATGACTCCGCAGCAAATTGAACTCGTAAAAGCAACCGTCCCTGTTCTTCGTGAAAATGGCGTGGCACTCACTGGTTATTTTTATAACCGCATGTTAGGGAACAATCCTGACTTAAAAGAAACCTTCAATATGGGTCATCAACGTAGTGGTGCTCAAGCTCAAGCACTTGCAGGTGCCGTTCTCGCTTATGCAGAAAATATTGAAGATCCATCAGTATTGCTGCCAGTAGTTGAATTGATTGCGCATAAACATGTCAGCCTCAATATTCAAGCACCTGATTACAGCATTGTGGGCGAAAACCTGCTGCACTCGATCAGTGAGGTCTTGAGTATCTCTATGGATGATCCACTCATTGATGCATGGGCTGCGGCATACGGGCAATTGGCTGATTTATTTATCAGCACAGAAAAAGCGATTTATGATCAACACCAGCAAACAAAGGGGAGCTGGCTAGGTTGGCGTAATTTTAAAATCGCTAAAAAAGTAATTGAAAGCGATGAAATTACCTCGTTCTATTTAGCTCCTGTCGATGGTGGTGATTTACCCAAATATGAAGCAGGTCAATACATCTCTGTGCGGGTATTTGTACCTGAGCTAGGGTTAAGACAACCACGTCAATACACATTATCAACCTCACCTCAAGCTGACTATTTAAGAATTTCAGTCAAACGTGAAGATGAAAAAGAAAATTTAGCTGCGGGCTGGGTGTCCAATACACTACACAGCTTAGCCGAAGGCTCACAAATTGAAGTGTCAGCACCTACAGGCAACTTCTATCTGATTGATCATACAAAACGTAATGTATTTATTAGTGGGGGTGTCGGCTTAACTCCAATGATTGCGATGTTAAATCAACTTGTTACCTTAGATATGCCACAGCCTGTGAGCTTTATTCACGCATGTCGTAGTAGCCAAGTACATGCAATGAAAAAGCATATTCATGATCTTAAAGATAAGTATCCCCGTCTTAGTACGTTTACAGCTTATGAATTTCCACATGACGGCGATGTATTAGGTTTTGATTATGATAATGCTGGGCGTTTAGACCTCAGCAATGTAGATGCGGCTTTATTACCTAGTAATGCAGATTATTACTTATGCGGCCCTATGCCATTTATGGCGGAACAACATAAAGCTTTAATCGCACGCGGTGTTCCTGCCCAGAACATTCACAGTGAAGCTTTTGGTACAGGTGGGGTCAAACTCAGCTAATCGACACTGCATTTTGCACAGGGCTAGTCTATGATAGACTAGCCCTTTGTATTTAAAGCAATAGATTGAGTGAAATCCAATGCAACTCAATAAGTTTACTGATTATGCGCTGAGAATTTTAATGTATGTCGCTCGTCCGAGTGATGTACCTTATACAATCGCAGATATTGCAAAAGACTTACATGTCTCCCAAAACCATTTGGTTAAAGTGGTTCATTTTATGGGAAAGCAACAGTGGATTGTCACGATTCGTGGTAAAGGAGGCGGTCTTCGCCTCAATCCTGAAGCAAAAAGTCTTAAACTCGGTGAGATCGTACGCACTCTGCAAGGTCATCAACAAATTGTTGAATGCAATACCCCACCCTGTGTTTTACGTTCACATTGCGGGCTCAAAGGAATTTTAGACCAAGCTTTAGAAAGTTTTTATCAAAGTCTAAATCAATATACGCTTGGTGAGGTCATACAGCACGGCATTCTTCCATCTTCGAAGCATTCAAATATTGAGTTTCTAGAACTCATTCAAAAAGCATAACCATCAGATTCGCACGATTGACTGACATCCTTTATAATAGCTTTGCTATTTCAATTCAAAAGTAAGCTTCTATGCGTCAGCGTCAACAATCCAAAGACACCAAAGCCAAACTCGCACCCAAACAAAAAATCAGTTATGAAAAAAAGACTGATCCTGCATTGACTGAATATGCGGTACAGTCTTTGAATTGGCTACGTCAAGCTGAGTTTTTAATGAGTGCGCCAAAACTGGCTTTGTGCGTAGAAGATACGGGATATGAAATTGCATTCGCAGGACGCTCAAATGCAGGTAAATCTAGCGCGATCAACGCACTGACCAATAAAAAGCAATTAGCACGCGCCTCTAAAAAACCGGGTCGTACACAAATGATCAACTTTTTTAGTTTAGGCAACCCAGATCAACGCCTTGTGGATTTACCGGGTTATGGTTATGCAGCCGTGCCTGAATCGATGAAAATTGTGTGGCAAAAAGAACTCGAAAACTATTTAATCCATCGCAAAAGCCTACAAGGTCTAGTCTTATTGATGGATATTCGCCATCCTTTACAGCACTTTGATTTGATGATGCTGGAATGGGCTCATTCTCGTCATTTATTTGTGCATATTCTTTTAACCAAAGCGGACAAACTGAATCGTGGTCCAGCCAATAAAACCCTACTTGATGTAAAACAACAATTGAAGAAAATGAAATTAGATTTCTCGATTCAACTGTTTTCATCTCTGAATCGGATTGGTTTAGAAGAGCTCGCCAGTGTTATGGCAGGACGCTTAAATTACACCCTCGATCAACCCACTGAATTTGACCTTGATCAGATTCCTGAAGCCTCAGAAACAGACGCTGAAGAGTAAATTGCGCTTTTCATGCAACTTGATGCATAAAATAATTTTTAATTGTCCTGTATTGCTAAACACAAACACTAGGGAGTTTTCATATACTGCTTAGTGTTGGTTCATTGCACTATCGATTAGGACTAAACGATGAAATTACTATCATTTGTGAAGAACAAAGTTCTTGGTTCTTCGATTGACTATAAAATTCTCCCACGCAAAGTAAAATTTGACTGGGAGAAAACACCGGTAGACTGGATTCCAAACCAACCTTTTGCAAGTTATTTTATTAATGAAATTAATAACATATTACCTGCTGGTGAATTTTGGTTTTGCCGATTGTACAATAAAGTACTCCCGCAAATTACTGATGAAAAATTAAAGCAAGATGTCCAAGCTTTTATTCGTCAAGAAGCGATGCACGCTGTGGCACACACTTCTGCAAACAAGGAATATCTAAGCCAGCGCAATATAGATATTCAACGTAACTTAGATATTATGGACTTCCTTTTCACCAAAGCGCTTGCAGACAAGCCTTTTGATAAAGAAGTGCCACAGTTTCTAGAGCATCAATGGGATTTATTCCGTTTAGGTGTCATTGCAACTGTCGAACATATGACTTGTGTACTGGGTAAATATGCACTTTACAATAAACGTTGGGAAGAATTAGGCGCAGACCCTGAGATGATCGATCTCATCAAATGGCATGGCTCTGAAGAGATCGAACACCGTACTGTTGCATTTGATCTTTATCGCCATTTAGGCGGTGGCTATATTGCTCGTTATTATCTCAGTGTTGCGGTGATTATCGGCGTACTGGGTTTATGGGTAGATGGCGCAGCGCATATCATGAGCCAAGATCCTCGCTTTGCGGATAAAAAACCAAGTTTATTTAAACCTTGGATCTGGATTGAATGGTATAAACAAGGCCGCAAAGATGATCAAATCCTCCCAAATCCAATTTGGCTCGTTGCACAACAAATTGATTACCTCATGCCGTGGTATGATCCTGTCAAAGAAGGAAATACCCAAGATGCGGTCAACTATTTAAACAACTCACCTGCTGCGAAACGCGCTTTACAACAAGCAGCTTAAAACAAATTATTGTTTCCTTATACAAAAAAACCCCTCATCCTAGGATGAGGGGTTTTTCACAATCAACAGATATAATTAGAAACGATAGCGAACACCAGCTTCAAACGAACGTTCAGGACCTACGTAGATACCTTGACGTAAGCTCGCAATATAGCGCTTATCTTCTAAATTCTTTATTGCACCATAGAACTCAACTTGATCATTGAGTGTATAGCGAGAGGTTAAGTCAACGGTTGTATAAGCATCAATCTTTCCAGTAAAGAAACCTGATGTATTTTCTGCGATCGGCTTAGTATTGAGTTCATCAGTGAATTGTGAACCCATATAATTTGCGCTCAGTTGAGTACGTAAGCCAGCATAAGTATAACCAAAGCCTAAATTGGCGACCCATTCCGGCGTATAAGGTACACGATCACCATCTTTTGATTTAAGCGTGCCATTTTTATTAAAACGGTCACCCTTAAATTCAGCATCGGCAACCCAAGTCACATTAGCAAACATATCAAAACCGTTTTCTAACTCAACATTAATCGCACCCTCAAGACCTTGGTTAAAAGTCTTACCACCATTAGTTGTTTGGAAATCAGAATTACTGTTCGCAGGGATGATTTGATTGTCAAAATCCATTCGGAAGGCAGTCAACTCATATTTAAAGATATCTTGCTGCCCTCTTAAACCGAACTCCCAACTAACTGCCGTTTCTGCATCCAGTTTTTGATCTTTCATACCACTGAGGGAGTCGCCATTCAAAGCAGGAGAAAATGCTTTGTATACACTACCATAGAGCTGTACTGCAGGAACTAATTGGAAAGTAAGTCCCAGACCAGGCATCACTTCAGTATTTGAAGTTTTGACTGTTTCATTCTTTTTCTTATCTAAACGCTCTTGTTCATAACGTTCAATACGCAAACCAGGTGTTACTGATAGTTGATCCGTTATATCCAAACGATTCTGTGCATATAATGCAACACTTTTTGCTGAATCTTTAGTGTCTTTACTAACACTACCTGTACGTGGCATTGCGCGTGTTGCATCAATAGTAATGTCATCCATTTTTTCATTCATCAAGCGTAGACCAACTTCAGCCTCACTTGGAATATTAAATAGCGCATGTTTTGCCACCAAGCGAGTTTCAGCACCAATACGTTCAAAAGCACGGTTATTGCCACGCAAATCCCAATTATCTTGACCACCTTTTTCATTACCACGTGTTCCTGGTCCATTACGGTAATTCCATCGCCCATCATCAGTAATTGGGTTAATTTTATCAACCTCATAACGCCAGTAGTCACGGTTCATTTCACTCCAATACACTAAGGTTTGAAGTTCTGTATCCGCATTGATGTTCCAACGATGGTTAATATCGAATGAATTTCGTTCGGTCAAGAACCAATCATCTGGTGCTGGATTATTCTTTTTCTTGGCATGATATTCACCCAAGAACAGCCCACGATATGAAATGTTGGCATCATTTTCATAATGGGTAAATTTAACGCCTAACCATTGATTATCACCAATCGCCGTGCCTGCTTTGATCACAGCGTCTTTCATTTCATAGCCTTTGTCCATGAAACCATCACTTTTCGCCCAACTTAAAATTGCGCCAAAATTGCTGTCTTTATTTGGAGAACTACCACCAAGCTCAACCGTTGTTTTATAGGTTTCCCAAGATCCAATCGATACATCCACCAAAGCGCCATCTTTGGGTTGCTTGGTACGATAGTTAATTACACCACCGATATTCGATGGTCCATAACGTAATGCCGAAGAACCTTTTAGTACTTCAATACTATCCATGCGCTGTACACGTGGATTGTAATAACGGCCATTTCCAACAAACAAGCCTGGTGCAACAGGTACACCGTCTTCTAAAATTAAGGTTTTATAATCCTGTGAACTAATACCGCGCATACCAATATTTGCGACAACAGCCGATTCTTCCTCAGGTTTCACATATACGCCAGAAACACGCTTTAAGATGTCCTCTGTCGATGTTGGAACAAACTGCTGAATCTGCTCTTGATCCACAATCACAGCCGCGCCAGGAATTTTTGAAACTGCATCATCTTGTGAGCCGATTACCTGAATAGTTGGTAGTACTACAGTTTTTCGATCTTGCTCAGTTGCAGCATGCAACATAGGCGCGAAACTACCAAATAATAAGCCACTCATCACGATTGGATTTTTTAGAAAAGAACGGTTTTTCATAGCTTCCCCCGAAGCAGCAAAAAGATGGATCATCTTTTCCAACCCAAAAACTAGTAAGTGGTTAAAAAAGACACCAAACAAAAACAGACAAATGATAGTGCAAACAAGAACGATTATCCATAAAATATTAATAATTTAGAAATAAATCACTTTATTTTCATTAATTTAATTTTAATTAAACCTATTTTATTAAATTAATATTCACACACTTTATTGTTTTAAATCTGCCTATTAGAAAATTTAATGATTATTTTTTAATTTACTTTTCAACCATTTCACATAAATATATCTACTATATTGGTGTGCCAATTTTTTAGTTAAGAAATAAAACTGATGCAAATTCTGCATCAGCTTACCCTTGATCTGTTGTGGACTCCGATGCGTGTCGATCCACAACAACACTAATCATCATATCCCCCTGAACATTGACCACAGTACGTACCGTATCTAATAAACGATCAATTGGTAATAATATGGCAATCGCTTCCGCAGGTAAGCCAACAGACTGAAGCACCATAATCATGGTGACCATCCCCGCGCTCGGAATTCCTGGCGCACCTAAAGATGCAATAATTGCCACCAAGCACACAATAATTTGCTGCGTAATAGATAAATCTAGCCCCATTAAGTTCGCAATAAATAAGGCTGCTGCTGCCTCATAAAGTGCAGTTCCATCCATATTCAGCTGCGTCCCCAAAGGGATTACAAAACCTGCGGTTTGTGGCCGAACACCTAGATTTTCCTGCGCACATTTTAAACTTAATGGCATTGTTGCCGAACTAGAACTGGTGGCAAAAGCAGTCACTAACGCCGTTCTGGCCCCACGAAAGAACGTGATCGGATCCATGCGTCCAAAAACCCATAGCAAAAGTGGTAATACCACAAGACCATGAAAAATTGTCGTCCCTGTCACCACCGCAGCAAACTCAGCTAAGCGGCTCAAGACAGAAAGATCCTCTGTCACGATCAGCTTCGCCAACAGAGCGAAAATACCAATCGGAGCAAGTTTCATCACCCACCCAACCAGCATCATCATTATTTCAAAAAACTGCTGAAAACTATTCCGTACCAGTGCGAAACGTTCTCCCCCTTGTACCAAGGCCACACCTAAAAATAAAGCAAATACTACAACAGCCAATACATTCCCTTCACTAAATGCTTTGAATGGATTGATTAAGGTGTTTTGGACAAAATTGCTTAGAAAACTCGAAGGAGTCAAAGTATCAGGGCTTTGATGACTCTGCATATCCGCTTGAAAAAGCTGAATATCAACACCTTTACCCACATCAAAGAGATGAGCACATCCTATGCCTAAAATGAGCGCTAGTGTGGTCGTTGTAATGGAACATAATGCCGTGATCTTCCAAACACGACCAAATTGTCCACCTGCTTGTAGATTAGATACGCCCACAACAATTGAACTAAAAATCAAAGGAATCAATAACATTTTCAAAAGACCAATGAAAATGCTGCTTAAAATTCCTAAGCCATAAAGACTATGCTCTACAAATGCTGTTTCAGGGAAGGCGTTTAACAGGAAGCCAAACACTACGCCTAAAATGGCTGCAAATAAGATCTGGGTATTTAAATTCATTATCGGTATGAAAGCATTTTAACTTTCCAGTACTATCGCATGCTCAAACATAACAATCGAGCAATTTTTTGTCACATTGTCCCGTCCTGAAATAGATTGACAGTATTTCATTTAAAACCGAGTTAAGCAATTAGCTCGGTTTTTGCTTTCTCATACATCTGATTAGGAGTAATCATATTTAAACTTAAATGCGGTCTGTAGCAATTATAAATCACTATAGATTCCGAAATTAAATGGTCTAACTCCTCCATCGTTTTACATCGTGTAGTTAAGAACTCCTGTTTGAGTATGCCATTGATTCGCTCTGCTAAAGCATTTTGGTAACAGTCTCCTCCATCTGTCATCGAGGGACTTATACCGTAATGCTGTAGTGCCGATTGATATAATTCAGATCAATATTGAGAACCTCTATCTGAATGATGAATCAGGGTTGTTGCTCTATCTTTTATAGACTTCATTGCCATTTGTAAGGCTTGTACAACATTCTCTGCCCGCATATCACTTGATAACTTATAACCTTTAATTTGTCGGGTATAGGCATCTGTCACAAGTGATAGATAATGCACACCCTCTGCACTTTCAACATAGGTAATATCACTAACAAAGACTTCATTTGCCCGTATTGGATAATAATCCTTTAATAAATTAGGATGTTTCTTCATCCAGTGTTTGCTATCTGTAGTTTTGGTATAGCGACGTTTAGGGCGTATCAATAAATCATTCTCTTTTAATACCTTAAATAACTGATCTCGACCAAACTTCAGTCCTTGTTCTAGCAATTTTGGTTTGATCAGCCAATAGAGTTTACGCGTACCGATACTTGGCATCAAATAACGATACCCCATAACCAATTCAAGTACTTGCTGAGTTTCCTGAGCTTTGATTTGAGCACGTTTTTCTGATTGATAGTAAGCCTGTCGGGTGATTCCAACCCACTCACAATAACGTGAGACATTTAGTCTTCTTTGGGCTTGCCAATCTTTGAAACGTGCTCGGTATACTTTTTTCCAAGATCACTCCCACATTCTTTGTCTATGTGATAAATCACATCTTGGATAAATTCAGTTTTTAGCTTTTCTGCGGCTAATTGTTTTTCCAACTGGCGAATGCGTTGTTGAGGGGTGAGTTGGCGTTTTGAAGTGGAAGGCATAGCTTTAGAAGTCCAATCTTGTTGTCCGTACTTACGTAACCATGTAAGCACAGTTGATCTTCTTTGAATACCATATTTTGCTTGAGCTTGTTTATAAGTGATTTGCCCTTTTTCTACCTCATGGACAATCAGCATTTTAAAGGCAAAACTGTAATCTCGTTGTGTTCGTTTAACTCGTTGTTCTTTTTCATATTCCATAAAATAAGCCTCTTAAGGTGTAAACTTATTTCAGGACGGGACACATTTGCATCTTAAAAAAGCCATCATAATGATGGCTTTAATCTAATTTAATCGTTACTGCGTTTCAATTTCTCTGAGCCGAATCAAACCTTCTTGAACCGTGCTACAAACCAGCTGACCATTTTGCCACATACGACCAAAATTCAGTCCACGTGAACTTGCACTCACGGTTGCTTCCATTTCGTAGAGCATCCACTCATCTGCACGCAAAGGACGATGAAAATAAATCGTATGGTCAATACTTGCACACTGAAGATTTGGAGAAATCCAAGATAAACCATGTGGACGTAATGCTGTGGTCATTAACGTAAAATCAGAATAAAATGCGACAATCGCCTGATGTAACGATATCTCATCAAGATTTTTTGAAATATCACCATGTGTACGAATGTAATGCGCATAAAATGGCGCTTCAGGCTGTGGCTGAAAAGGATTGACAGGCTGAACTGGACGAATCTCAACATGACGTTCACGCATGAAACTTGCTCGAACATTCTCTGGCACGAAGTTGAGCATACTTTCTTTTAATTCATTTTCAGATTTTAAGTTTTCTGGTGCAGGATATTCAGGCTCTTTGTGTTGGTAATTCAATCCTTCTTCTGGATTGGCAAAAGATACCATTGCCGAAAAGATAATACGTCCATGCTGAATAGCACGCACTTGACGACTGGCAAAACTTTTTCCATCTCGAAGAGAATCAACTTCATAAATAATCGGTGCGTCTACATCTCCACCATAGAGAAAATATGCATGAAGCGAATGCGCTGGACGATTGGTCGTATAGGATGCTGCTCTTAATGCTTGCCCCAAAACCTGTCCACCAAACACACGTTTGCCAACCAAATTACGACTATTACCCCGAAAGATATTGGCTTCCAGCCTTTCTAGCGTCAAAAGCTCGACGAGTTCTTGCGTTAACGCATTCATTTAATCACCTTTTTAACAACAATTAGGGAGAGATAATTCAAGCAAAAGCAAGGTCCTAGTGAGAATAAGGACTAGCACGAAACAAGAACAATTATATTAATCGAGATTTATCGATTAATACAGTTAGCACTCAATATAAATGTTTTTCTCAGTATAACTTTATATTTATAACCGCTAAAAATACGTTTTTTAACGATAAAATCTACCAAATACGCTATATTTTGTCAGAAAACAACATACCGTTTTATGTAAGAATACCGCAGAATGTCGTGTTCATGTTTGTGTATTGGACATGGCCTTGTGCTGTTTAGATTGCAGCGCTATGCATTTGCTTAGGGTTATCATTTAGGAGTTTGTAATGTCCAAGACTGGATTTGGTCAAATGTATCGCCAACTTTCGAGTAAGTTACTTGACCTTGTGGTTACACCACATATTCTTGGTGAAGTTCCTGTAGAGTCCACCACAGAACAAAGCACAAACGATGCAAAAAAAGTCGTGTGTTATGTATTACAAAACTACTCTCATAGTAATGCACTGGTGGTCGATGGTGAAACCCGTCGTCTACAACTCAAACCCGCTTTGGATCCTTTGAGTTTTGGCGATTATCAAGAAAAAAATTCTGTTCTTTTTTTACATCAAAATGACAATATTCTTTTTAATACACAAACCTTCCCACCTCGTCTTTTACAACTCATTGAAGCACTCGAAAAAAATCCAGAAATCGAAGTACAACTCATCCCTGTTACTGTGCTATGGGGACGCTCCCCTGATAAAGAAGATTCTTGGTTTAAGCTTTTATTTTCAGACACGTGGGCAACTCCAAGCACTGTAAAACAATTGGTAAATATAGGCTTACATGGTCGCCAATCGTATTTAGAATTCCATGAACCACAATCCTTACGAGAATTGGTTGAGTATGCCAAAACCAATCATCCAAATGTTTCACCAGCTACTTATATTGCAAGCTCACTAGATAGCTACCTCGACCAACAGCGTGAAGTGGTACTCGGCCCAGATTTATCAGATCGTCGTAATGTAATGCAGTCTGTAGTGAAAGCACCTGACGTACAAGATGCGATTCGCCGCGAAAGTATTCAACATAAAATTAGTATGCTCGAAGCAGAGCGACGTGCGATTGGGTATGTAAATGAAATTGTATCAGACTATTCAGCCTCGGCAGTTCGCTTTGCTGATATGGCCTTAACACGATTATGGACACAGCTTTACGATGGTGTAGACGTACATAACTTTAGTACTGTCCGTGAACTTGCCAAAGATTACGAAATTATTTATACCCCATGTCATCGCAGCCATATTGACTATTTATTACTGTCCTACGTGATTTTTAAACGTGGTCTGATGATTCCTTATATTGCAGCCGGTGATAACCTCAATTTACCTTTTGTTGGTCAATTATTACGTGGTGGTGGTGCTTTCTTTATTCGCCGTTCATTCCGCGGAAACGCGCTCTACACCTCTGTGTTTAAAGAATATTTATACAGCATCTTATCTCGCAACACCCCAATCGAGTACTTTATTGAAGGTGGACGTTCACGTACAGGTCGCTTATTACCACCAAAAACAGGCATGTTGGCAATGACCGTACACGGACATTTACGTGGTCGCGCCAAACCGATTGCCTTTGTTCCGACCTATATTGGTTATGAACGTTTAATGGAAGGTTCAACCTATGTTGGTGAAATGCAAGGTAAACCTAAAGAAGCTGAATCCATTTTTGGTATTCTCAAGTCATTGCGAAAAATTGAACGTATCTTTGGTAAAGTACATGTGAACTTCGGTGAGCCTGTATTCTTAGATGATGTATTAAAACAGCACAATGCTGACAAGATTCAAATTGAAAAGAATGATGCGCCAGCACCAATTGAAATTTCTCGCGTTGTCTCTGATTCAGCCAACCGTATCTTAGAAAACATTAACCGCGCAGTAGTGATCAACCCTGTATCGCTATTGTCTTTAATTTTATTGGCGACACCAAAACATACTTTAGATGAAGAAATTTGCGCAAAGCAACTAGATATCTACCGTGACCTTGCTGCTAAACAACCTTATGATCAACGTACCCAAGTGACGTCGTTATCGGGTAAAGAGATTATCGAATATGGCTTAAAACTTAAACTCATCAAACGCGTTCAACATGTCTTAGGCGATATTATTGCGATCGAAGACAATCAAGCCGTATTACTAACGTATTTCCGCAATAACATTTTACATGCCTTTGTCCTACCTTCGTTGGTTGCATCTTTGGTTGAACATAATGGCAAGATTCACAAAACAGATTTAAGCAATGTCATTCGTACCTTATATCCATTCTTAAAAGCTGAATTGTTTATGAAATGGCAGTCATCTGAGTTACAACAGCAGATCGGCGCCTATATCGATGCCTTGTCAGAAATCGGGTTAATTTTCCAAGATCATGATGGCAATCTATTCAGCCCAACACCAAATAGCGAAGAGCATCAAAAACTTCTCACTTTGGCTATGCCAGTAAAACAAAGTTTAGAGCGTTATTACATGACCCTTGCGCTTATTACACAACGTGGCTCTGGCAACATCTCGACCAAACAAGTTGAAGAATTGAGTCATTTATTGGGCCAACGACTCTCTGTACTTTATGAGTTCAACTCACCTGAATTCTTCGATAAATCATTGTTCCAAAGTTTTATCAAGGTACTGACTCAGCAAAACTATATTCGCAACAATGAACAGGGCTTCATTGAATACGATGATAACTTTAGTGAAATGGCGGCAGGTGCTCAACTGGTACTGGATGAGACTACTTTGCAAATGCTGCAACATATCACCACATTTAGTGATGAAGAGCTTGCCGCTGCTTTAGAAGCGATGGCATCACAACAAGCGAAACGACGCTTAAAACGTAAAAAAGCATAGGTACAGTAAAAATAAAACGGCAACTTTGAGTTGCCGTTTTTTATTCATCCCTACTTTCTACATTCTATATATTTGGGTTCATCTAGACATCGTAATCGCCGAATCAGTTCAACCAAATAAGCATCATAATATCCCGATGCAACATAGCGATTGCGAATTCTGGTGACTAATGCATCATAGCCCTGCTTTTCGTAACTCGAAATATCTGCCCAATAATAGGCAGGCAAATGGTTTTCCCACTGCATCGCTTGTGCAGCCAATACATGGCTATTTTTTGCAAACCATGCGCGAATCGTATGACCAAATCCTGTAGGGTAAGCTTGTGGTCTGATTACAATATTGACTGCGAAATATGCAATAGGAAAATTGACCACTTGAGTCGATTCTCCAAATTCTTGTTTCAGGTTATACGGCAAAATACCATAGGCTGGCGAAGCCAAAATATCCATTTTCTTTTGTTTAAATAAATCAATCGCATTTGAGAAGTCCACATACGTAGGTTTTGCCCCAACACTTTGTGCTAGTGCCAACTGCGGAGGGTTATCTACCAAAATGCCGATACTCTTATTCCTAAGCTGTGAAACTTTATTAATCCTTTGGGTATTCATAATCATATAAACCGTACCCACAGGAATCATTCCAACCGCTTCATACTCAGCTTCTCGCATGCGCTTTTCAACATTCGGATTGGTAAATAACTGTAAAAATACACGTGCGGTTCGATTATTGGGAATTAAACCAATGGCGGCAGTACTACCCATAAATCGATTATAACGATAGGTGTTAAAATTTGAGGCAACCAAACCTGAACATTCTTTTTGATCAAATGCTTTAATCGCCTCTTGTTCATTTTTAAACGTTTTAAATTTCAACTGTACTTGGCTTTGCATTGCATGCACACGTACATCTTGCAAACGACGGCTTATATCACCTTGAGTACTTAAAGGATCAAATACACACCATGTCTGCTCTCCAGCCCAACTGATTGTTGCCATCAGACCAAGTAACATCGAACACATTATTTTTTTCATCATTGACCTTCAATGCCTCGCTGCAAACCCTGTGCACAATTCAGGCAGTTCCTTTACGGAATCTATTGGTATTTAAAATCCAAAATCCATACCAAGTATTATGGGCGCTTAAATATCAAAAACACCTTAATATTGTTTTTAGTTTAATCTAATTTTTCAGCATTACTATGTGCCGATAAAGCTGCTGCGTAGTCATTAAAGCAAATCAAATGGTCAAATTTAAAACCTGTCTGCATTAATCTGGTTGCATAAATTCGTTTGCCTGTTTGCTGCTCAGTGAGAAGTTTTAAAAGAGGTAAACCTAACTGCTGTTGAAACCACTGCAAAATTTCATGCATTGGCAATGGCTGATTATTAGACACAATATAACTGGCTTCTACATGGGGCAGATCGACCAACAATGCTAAAAATTTCGCTAAATCATCGATATGAATACGATTGCTAAAATGCAGGTTTGGATAGCTTAAAGTCTGCTC
The DNA here is from genome assembly GCF_003323815.1 of Acinetobacter haemolyticus. NCBI lineage: Bacteria > Pseudomonadati > Pseudomonadota > Gammaproteobacteria > Moraxellales > Moraxellaceae > Acinetobacter > Acinetobacter haemolyticus. The sequence continues at coordinate 385,143 of NZ_CP030880.1, read as the reverse complement.
AGCCAAACGCTTTAATCGTGCAATCGAGATGCCATAGATCCCCGTCGGTCTAACAATAATACTCTGCAGTGGATAATAGGACTGCCAAAGTAATTCCATCTTCCGTAATAAGTGTCCTTGCTCATCAACTGGTTGGATTTCAGAATCATCATCAACTCGCTCCCCTGCATTCTGACCATAGACACGTGTTGACGATACAATCACGATACGCTTTACAGGATGCGAGGCTAGCGCTTGTACAATCGGTTTAATGCTATCCACATAAGTGTGTTGGTACGCATCTAGACCACTTTGAGACGGGGCTAAGATCACATAAACCACATCAATCGGTGCTAGGTCAGACACATCCAAGCAATAAACATCTTGAGTATAATGCGTCGCGTAACAATCTGTTTTCGGCGTGCGACTAATTGTGCTAATGTGGTGACCACGCTCAAATAAGTGTTTAGCAACACGCTGAGATGTTTTACCATAACCAATAAATAAAATATGCATATATATCCTTGATCAAGAATGACTTCAGTCCAGCAGTTACAAGGCGTTGGTGCTGCCGCAGCGACCTTATTAGAAAAGCTTCATATTTTTAGCACGGATGATTTGTTGTTTCATCTGCCGCGTGACTATGAGGATCGTAGCACTATTATTCCGATGAATCAGCTCATGGTCGGACGTAGTTACCTGCTAGAAGGCGAAGTTCGCTCTATCGACTTTCCACCTGGAAAAAAGAAATCTCTTGCAGCATTGCTACAAGATGATTTTGGTAAAGTCACTTTGCGTTTCTATCATATCTACAAAGGCTTAACTGATCGTATTCAAGTAGGAAATCGATTACGCATATTTGGTGAAGTTAGAGTGGGTGCACGGGGGCTTGAACTTTATCATCCCGAGATACAAGTGATTCTACAGCACACGCCTTTGCCTAAAACACAACTGACAGCGATCTATCCGAGCACTGAAGGGCTCACGCAGCCCAAATTACGCGAATATGTGCGGCAGGCTTTGGCACATCATAGTGATGATTTAGCAGAGCTATTACCCAGTAAATACAGCAATGGTTATGAATTAAAACAAGCGCTGCATTATATCCATGAGCCACCGATTGATGCCAATATGTTACAACTCAATCAAGGTTCTCATCCCGCACAACAACGTTTGATTTTTGAAGAATTGGTTGCGCATCAGATTAGCCTGTTAACCCGTCGTGCCTATATTCGTCAAATTGCGGCCCCCCAATTTACCAGCAGTAAAGTTTTAGCCAAACAGCTCTTAGAATCATTGCCGTTTCAGATGACCAATGCCCAAAAGCGCGTATCCAAAGAAATCTTGCAAGATCTAAAACAACAGCAACCCATGTTGCGGTTGGTTCAAGGTGATGTTGGTGCAGGTAAAACACTTGTGGCAGCCATCGCAGCGTGTCATGCACTTGAAGCTGAGTGGCAAGTCGCACTCATGGCACCGACTGAAATTTTAGCAGAACAACATTATTTGAATTTTAAACGCTGGTTTGAACCCTTAGGCATCGACGTCGCATGGTTGTCTGGTAAACAAAAAGGCAAAGCTCGCACCCAAGCAGAACAGCACATTAGAGAAGGCCATTCGCAACTGATCGTCGGTACACATGCTTTATTCCAAGACAATGTTGCATTTTCTAAGCTTGGTTTGGTGATTATTGATGAACAACATCGTTTTGGTGTTGACCAACGCCTTGCCTTACGCAATAAAGGTGCGGATCAATTTACACCACACCAACTCGTCATGACGGCGACCCCCATCCCCCGCACCTTAGCTATGAGTGCGTACGGTGATTTAGATACCTCAGTGATTGATGAACTCCCACCAGGACGTACACCCATTCAAACCGTAACTATTCCGCTAGATCGTCGCGAAGAAGTACTACAGCGAATTGCCCAAAATTGTCGTGAAGGTAAACAAGCCTATTGGGTCTGTACCTTGGTTGAACAATCTGAAACACTTGATGCTCAAGCTGCGGAAGCCACCTATCAAGAAATTAAAGAACGTTTCCCTGATCTAAATGTCGGACTTGTACATGGCAAAATGAAAGCCGATGAGAAACAAGCTGTTATGCAAGCCTTTAAAGATAATCAATTACAACTGTTGATTGCCACCACAGTCATTGAAGTAGGGGTTGATGTTCCTAATGCTTCAATTATGGTGATTGAAAATGCAGAACGTTTAGGCCTTTCCCAATTACATCAACTTCGAGGACGTGTGGGACGAGGCGCGACTGCGAGTTTCTGTGCGCTTCTTTATAAAACACCATTATCGCAAAATGGTCAGGAACGACTCTCCATCTTACGAGAAAGTAATGATGGCTTCGTGATTGCAGAAAAAGATCTAGAAATTCGTGGACCAGGTGAGTTGCTTGGAACTAAACAAACGGGAGACATGGGTTTCCGTGTGGCACGTCTAGAACGAGATGATCATTTACTGACACAAGCACATTATGTTGCAGAACAAATTCTGGAAGACTATCCGCAACATGCAGAAGGTCTATTAAAACGTTGGTTACCTGAAGCACCAAGATATGCTTATGTTTAAGTTACTTGGCAGTCAAACCCAACGATTCTTAGATCATTTCACTGCATGTGATTTATGTGAAATAGGAGCCAAACAATACTTTGGCGTATGCAAAAATTGTTGGGATGATATGCCTTGGCTGAAACAAACAATTGAACGCAATCAACAGCAGGTCTTCGTTGCCTGCCATTATCAATATCCCATCAACCGCATTATTCAACAATTTAAATATGAGCAGAAGCTACATCACCAGCGAGTGCTCAGTGGCATATTACAACAAGTTAGACTTCCCAAAGTTCAAGCGATTGTTCCCATGCCCATTTCAACCGATCGCTTAGTCGAACGAGGCTTTAATCAATCTTTATTATTGGCTCAAGGCTTAGCACAAACGCTCAATATTCCAGTTTGGCAACCTGTTCGACGTTTAGCCCAACACTCTCAAAAAGGCTTATCCCGCCAAGAACGTTTGGAGAATATCGAGCATCAGTTTATTGCTCATCCACCGAATAAAATCCGTTATCGCAAAGTCTTAATTGTTGATGATGTCATCACGACTGGCAGCTCGATTGATGCATTATCCAAAAGCTTACGCCAATTGGGCTGCCAACAGATCTATGCTGTTTGTCTTGCTGCTGGTGGGGTTAAGGACTCAATCCTGCCATCTGTTGCTTAAGCATCCACGGGATCACCACCTCTTTGGTTAAAGGGGCGAGTAAAGTCGCTGAATCATTTAAATCAATCCATTTCATTTCTGCAATTTCTGCTGCAATCTGCGGTTGTTGTTTTAACTCAACCATGTAGAGATAACTGACTAATAGATGATCAGGTTCATTGGCAGCAGCTGTCTCAAACTTTCCAACAAATTGCTGAATCTCACACTCACAACCAATCTCTTCCAAGATTTCACGTTGAATCGTGATTTCAGGTGCTTCATTGATTTCCAATTTACCACCGACCTGCATAAATGCTTGCGTATTCTTTTTCCGCACCAACAAGAGTTGATGATGTTGATTTACGATGACCGCCGCTGCAACCGTTATAATTTCCAATGAAACGTCCTCATGCTTGAATTTCATCAACCGACATCCATTTAGGCATCGCAGGTTGATAGGTAGAAAATGCGGTTAGGATTTCATTAATATCATTTGCCACAATCAATTGATCAACAAAACGTGACTGACTAAATCCACGTGCCACCGAACCTTGAATCATTTTAATTAAATCATCGTAAAAACCACCAACATTTAAAAATGCACATGGTTTTTGATGAATGCCGAGTTGATTCCAAGTCCATTGCTCAAAGATTTCTTCTAATGTTCCCGCACCACCAGGTAATGCAATAAATGCATCTGCTTGCTCAGACATCTGGGTTTTACGCTCATGCATATTATCAACCACATACAGTTCGGTTAACCCCTTATGTGCAAGCTCCCGATCAACCAATGCATTTGGAATAATACCAACCACACGTCCTCCAGCCTTTAATGCACTATCAGCAACGACACCCATTAAACCAGAACGACCACCACCGTAAATCAGCGTCTTACCTTGCTCTGCAATCGCCTGCCCAGTTGCTTGTGCCATTTGTTGATATATCGGATCGTTTCCAAGAGAAGAGCCACAGAAAACACATATTGAATTCATACAATTAAAACCGTTTTATGCAATTGTCATGCTGTTAAAGTAAGCTAAGAAACAAGATTTTTGAGAAAATAACGATTAGGCAAGTGTTTTTCATTGCATCCTTGTCTAAAATACACGCTGACTTTCTGCAAAGTGCAAAAAGTCCTGATATTCACTGCGCGAGGAAAAAAGACATGCTTGAAGCCTTTTATGCCACAGAGCGCGGTAGCCTAGAAGACGCAACCATCAATGGTGGTTTTGATCTCTACCCTGAGTTGGTCTGGATCGATCTAATCGCACCATCCCAAGAAGAGCAGCAATGGGTACTCGATGCCTATGAACGAAATTTACCTACCTTAAAGTCACTGGAAGATATTTCCTCATCTGCACGATTTTACCGTGATGATGATGGGATTTTGCATATCAGTACTTATTTTTTAACAAAGAATAAAAACTTTCAATCTGATCGAGAACAAGACGATTTAGAAAATACATTGGCGGCGACGGTACATACCGTTGCATTCTTGCTTGAAAAAAATCGACTCATTACTTTGCGTGGTGAAAAACTCGTTGCTTTCCGCGCCTTTCGTTCACGCGCTCGGCGGAATGATTATGAGATGGACTATAAAAATCCCGTTTGGATTTTATTAGGACTCTTAGAAGCTAAACTAGATGAACTGTCAGATATTCTTGAGGATACTCATCGATACCTTGAAGAATATTCTGCTGAGGTTCTCAATGATCATCATCGTGAGCAAATCTTGGATCTTGATGACATGATCACACGGTTAGCGCATCAAGAAGATATGCTAGGAAAAGCACAGCTCTGTCTAACTGACTTACGTCGAGTGCTGACCTTCCTATCACGTCCACGTGCATTAGGCAGTCATATATATGATGCTGATATTCGAGAAATGAGTGAAGATGTACGCTCTTTACTTGAGCATAACGCGTTCTTATTCCAGAAGCTAAAATTCTTACTTGATATCACGACTGGTTTTGCCAACACTGAAATGAATGAAACCTTTAAGCGTTTCTCTATTTTACCCAGTATGTTAGCCCCACCCATGTTGGTTGCCAGTATCTACGGTATGAATACAGATGTATTACCTTTTGCTCAAGGGGATACCAGCTTCTGGATTGTTATTACCTTTGTTACTACATTATTAATCGGTCCAATCCTCTATTTCCGTTGGAAGAAATGGATTTAGTGTGAAAAGTTGCGCTCTTTTTATGAGCCTAGCTATATTGGGATCAATTGCGTTAACACATACTGCATTTGCATGCTTGCCACATATATCTGATGACGTGTTTGTTGCACGTCTTCAAGCTGTTCAAAAGACAACAGCTCAAGATTATTATCATCTAACAATGAATCATCCTCAGTTTATCTTCCGAGGTTTTGGTGCATGGATAAAGTATCCAAAAGCAAAGCAATGGCAGAGCCACTTCTATCCAAACCTAAAAAAAGATGATTTAGTGATTGGCTTAGCCTACGTTCAAGATAGTGCAAATCCAAAAATATATAACATTACGTCCTTAGCGCGATTGTATTGTCACAATGATATTCTCTCAATTGGTCAACCAATCACACCATTCACCGCATGGGATAGAAAAAATAAAAATTGCCAATACAGCACCTCTATAGGGTTATTAGGTGGTTTTTTAGCACATGATCAAAGTTATTATCTTAAAAAGCTACGCAAAAAATACCCAACTTGCCAGTCTCTTTTATCAGCCTTTCCAAAATTATAGTTACAAAGAAAAAGAGAGCTTTATCAAAAGCTCTCTTTTCATACTTCTATTTCAGATCAATTTCAGATCATCTTGCAAATGACTCGCTTGGATGATTTTCAACATTTTCTCAGAAACGTTTTTGAAATGCAGCCCTTTACGCTCTGGTGTTTGACGCAACCATTGCACCAATACTGCCAATGATAAAGTATTACCATTTTCAAGCTGCGCAAGATCAACCACCAAAGGAAAATTCTGATGTTGCTGAATATGCTTTAAGCCAGCCTGATAAACTTGCTCTGCATTCTCAAAATTAATCGTTTTCGAAACAATCAATTGCTGATCAATATACTGAATCACCCATCACCTACTTATTTCTTTGTAACTGCAGCATCTGCATCTGGTTTAAAGGTTGCAATTGCTTTGTTGATGTCACCACCATTACGCTGAACAGTCGCAGCAAACTGGTTACGGAATTGCAAACCTAAGTCAATACCCGCCACATTCACATTACGGATGCGCCATTGGTCGCCTTTATCTACCAACTGGAATGACACAGGAATCTTCTCACCATTATTAAGAAAATCTAAAGTCACTACAGGATTTTTCGAGTTTGTCGCGCGGTATGGACGCATGGTGTAACTTTGATTCGTGTATTTCGCAAAAGCACTGCCATAGTTTTCGATGATCACTTCACGGAAGTTTTTTTCAAACTGTGCGCGTTGTGCCGCAGTTGTATGCTGATTATTTGCATAAGTACCCAATACGATACGAGTAAATGCTTGTGAATCTACATATGGATCAAGATTTTGGCGAATAATTGTTCTAACCAATTCAGGGTTGTTTTGTAACTTCGCATGATCAGCTTTTAAACGTGTCACCAAACCGTCCGCCACACGCTTTACAAAGTCTGGTGGGGTTTCTGTTGGTGCTGCAAATGCTGCACTAGCAAGCATAGTTGATAATACACTTGCAGTTAAAGTCTGTTTCAATAATGTGTTCACTTTAAACTCCTAAATACGATTACTCAGCAAAAGATGGTTCAGCATCTGCTTGTGATACTGAACTTTCAGTATCAGATGCAACTTTGCCAGCACCGCCACCAGTAATAAACTTACTGATTAAATCTTCTAGATCCATTGTACCTTGGGTATTTGAAATTACGTCACCACGCTTTAAGTAGTTCACACCACCACCTGGGATAACTTTCAAATATTTCTCACCCAATAAGCCATTGGTCGCTACCATTATATAAGCATCTTCATCAATACTGGTGATGGAGGTCATGTTACTGATAAGTTGCTGTTCCATTGCTTTTTGTTGCGCAGCGTCGGCTTGCTCATAATCAGCACTGTAACGTAACTCTTCCAAAGCATTGTTTTGAACTTCTTTGAGTTGTTCTGGATTAAAGCTCGTGAGTTTTCCATCTAGATCAAATTTAACTGTTGCTAAACGAGTCACTGGATCAAGCGTAATCGAGTCCACACGACCAATGGTAACACCACTCATGGTGACCTTAGCGCGCGTTTTCAACCCATTAATATTGTCAAACTGGGCTGTCATGCTATAACTGTCACGAAGATTAGTACCAACTAAACCACTCACCTTCATTGCCAGAAAAAATAGAGCAATACCGAAGATAATGACAAAAATACCTACGGCCAGCTCACTAGTACGTGATTTCATTAAATCCCTCCGAACATGACCGCAGTCAACACGAAATCAAAACCTAATACACAAAGCGAAGAATATACGACTGTTCTCGTCATCGAAGTCGCGATACCCTCTGGGGTCGGATCACAAGCATAACCTTGATAGACCGCCACCCATGTACAAATCAGAGCAAATACAATACTTTTGATGATGCCGTTGACCACATCATGTCCAAATTGAACACTGCTTTGCATCCCGCCCCAGAATGAACCTTCATCCACGCCAAGGAAATCCACACCTACCAGCTTACCGCCAACGATACCAATTGCAGCAAAAATCACCGTTAACATTGGTAAACTCACAATACCAGCCCATAATCGTGGCGATACGATTTGTTTCAGTGGATCGACTCCGATCATTTCCATACTTGCAAGCTGTTCACTTTGCTTCATGGACCCAATTTCGGCAGTCAGTGCTGACCCAGCCCGTCCTGCAAATAATAAAGCAGCTACGACAGGCGCTAACTCACGTAACAGGGTTAAAGACACCATGGTACCGAGCATGGCTTCACTGCCCACATTGACTAGAATCGAATAGCCTTGCAGCCCTAATACCAAACCAATGAATAAACCCGATACGGAGATAATCAATAAAGACATCACCCCGACACGGTACATTTGGTAAATAAAGCGTTGAAAACCACCTTTTGATGGCATTGAAAATAAAATTTGTAGGAGCATCAGTGATGCAGCACCAATCCCCTTTATTCGCTCAATAACGAGTCTACCTAGCCAGGCAATCGTATTCATGGACGAACCTCGTTATCTAAATATGCTTGATGCGTAAACTGGTATTCAACAGGCCCCTCTATTGAGCCTGTTAAAAACTGACGAACAAATGGTGAGGCATGATTTTTTAATTGTTCAGGTGAACCTTCTCCCTGAATTTTTCCTTCTGCAACCACATAAATATAGTCAGCAATCGACAATGTTTCTGCAACATCATGTGAAACAATAATTGTAGTTAAATCAAGCGCTTCTCGTAAAGATCGAATTAAGCGCGTCAATACACCCATCACGATCGGGTCCTGTCCAGCAAACGGCTCGTCATACATAATGAGTTCTGGATCTAATGCAATCGCACGTGCCAAAGCCACTCGACGATTCATCCCGCCTGAAAGCTCAGAAGGCATGAGTTGTTCAGCACCGCGTAACCCGACAGACTCAAGCTTTAAACCAACCAGTTCAGCAATAATGTGTTCAGGTAATTTGGTATGAGCGCGGATTGGGAAGGCAACATTTTCATACACAGACATATCTGTAAATAAAGCACCGCTTTGAAATAACATGCCCATACGCGCACGAGCAGCAAAAAGCTCTTGCCGAGACATCGTGGCAATATCTTGACCGTCTAGCAATACTTCGCCTTGATCTGGAACCAGTTGTCCACCGATCAAACGTAGTAAGGTGGTCTTACCCGTACCAGAAGGCCCCATAATTGCAGTAATTTGACCACGTCGAATTTCAAGACTGATATCGTCATAAATGACGCGTTCTCCTCGATTAAAGCTTAAGTTTCTAACTTCAATTAAGGCTTCAGCATCGAGAGGAGAGTTATTATTCATAATGGCATTCATTCCTGCACTTTTTATGCACGCATACTATACACTGAAAGATTAAATGGTTGTTTTTATTTTGATAAGTGATGTATCAAGATTATTTAATTTATGTAGCCATGTTTGGAATCAACATGCTCAGTTGTTTGTTGGGTATTTACTTTAAAAGCATTGGCATTAGTTTGATCAAAAACAGCATAAGCAAAAAATAAACCATTGCATAACATTAAGATGACGAACAAGCATGGCAGCCCTTCATTGCAAATGAAAGACCAGATTTGATGGCTAAAACCGTTGTTTTGATTAATCCTATTCATTTCTTTTATAAAATTTGAATTAGTACTCGTTTTTACAATTTTACCTGACTAATCACAAATAAAAAAGCCAGTTTTTCAACTGGCTTTTTCTTTTCATCGGTTTTTATCGATTAAAAATCGTTTTTGCGACGACGGTCGCCACCGAAAGTCTCTTCACGTGCACCACGTACCGGGCGATCATCGCTACCAAACTTACGTTTTGGACGGTCATCACCACCACCGAAACTACGTTTTGGACGGTCATCGCCACCACCGAAACTACGCTTTGGACGGTCACCAAAACCACCTTCACGCTGTTGCGGACGATCACCAAAATCACGTTTTGGACGATCACCGAAGCTGCCTTCACGACGTGGCTTATAATCTACACGGTTACCACGGTTGTCATCATTCGAGTCAAAACGCGGCTTATCATTGAAACCACCCTCACGGCGTGGGCGATCTGAATTAAATTCGCGACGTGGACGGTCTTCACCACCAAAACTACGCTTTGGACGGTCATCAAAACCGCCTTCACGACGTGGGCGATCTGAATTGAACTCACGACGCGGACGATCTTCAAAACCACCTTCGCGGCGTGGACGATCTGAATTGAACTCGCGACGCGGACGGTCTTCAAAACCACCTTCGCGACGTGGGCGATCTGAATTGAACTCACGACGTGGACGGTCTTCACCACCAAATGATGGACGTTCACCACGTGGTTTATCATCGAAACTACGACGTGGACGATCATCACCGCCTTCACGACGTTTGAAGTTACCTTCACCTTCGAAACGACGACCACCGCCAAAACCACCACGACCACGACCGCCGCCATCACGACCACCGCGACCACGACCACCGCCATCACGACCTGAACGTGCAGGAGGTGGAGATGGCTCTAAACCTTCAATTTCAGATACATTCAAACGTGCATCTAAATAATCTTCTAAAGCGCGAATTTTGCCGCGTTCACGGTAAGTTGCTAAAGTCACAGCTTGACCTGTACGACCCGCACGACCTGTACGACCAATACGGTGTACATAGTCTTCATTTTTCATCGGTAAACCGAAGTTAATCACGTGTGAAATCGTTGGTACGTCTAAACCACGCGCTGCAACGTCAGTCGCAACTAAGATTTTTGCACGACCTTCACGAATGCTACGTAAACGACGGTTACGAACGGTTTGTGGCATCGCGCCATGCAATGCAACAACAGAGTGACCTGCTTCAGCCAATTCTTCAGCAAGCATGTCTGTGTCTTCTTGCGTGCTCGCAAATACTACAGCTTGATCTACTGACTCATCTGATAACCAGTGAGTTAATAATTTTTTCTTGTGTTCGAAACCATCAGTCCAATGCAATGTTTGAGTTACATCAGTGTTGGTGCTGTGACCAGTTTCAATCGCAATACGTTGTGGATCATTCATCATACGTTCAGCAAGACGAATAATACGATCTGCAAAAGTTGCAGAGAACATTAATGTTTGATTACGGTTTGCAGCTAATTCACCAATCGCTTCTAAATCTTCAGCAAAGCCAAGATCAAGCATACGGTCTGCTTCATCAACAATTAATGATTCAACTTTATCAAGTTTTAATTGACGACGATTTACAAGGTCAAGTAAACGACCCGGGGTCGCAACAACAACTTGTGCACCTTTAAGCTGTTGAATTTGTTTACCAAAAGGCATACCACCCATAATTGCAGCGATACGAACACCTTTCATGTGACGTACAAATGCAATCGCATCTTGGCTAACTTGTTGAGCCAATTCACGCGTAGGAGAAATAACTAAAATCGTTGGCTGAGTCACTGCTTTCATGCGCTCTTTAAATGGCACAAAAGTTTCCTGACCCGCTAAAGCATTTAATGTAGGGAGTAAGAATGCTGCTGTTTTACCAGAACCAGTCTGGCTTGAAACCAATAAATCTTTTCCTTCTAACGCAGCTGGAATCGCTTGTTCTTGCACAGGAGTTGGTGTAGTGAAACCTAAACCTTCTAAAGCTTGTTGTAAGGTTTCGTGCAAAGAAAATTCGGCAAAAGTTTTGCTCATAGAGAGTTTCACCCTAATGGGTGCTCCATTTTAATAAATACAAAAAATAGACATCGGCAACAAGCGGCAAAGCGACTCAAGCTGAAAATAGATAAAATTCAGCGGCAATCCGAATAACGACGATGTGGACTAACGCACGCTTGATTACTGCCTCAACCTGAAGAATCGCTAAGCGATTTGGGCGCAAGATGTGGTCCTCTCTATGGACAGCGTGCGCATAATATGAATAGAACTGAATGTTCAGGTAATGAACTGGAATTTAAGTGCGTGGGCGGATTATAGCAGAATAATTTTAAAAGTCACCTATTTTAATTGGTTTTCGTGATTTTATAATTAAACTTCAATCAAAAATCTCTTCAAAATAACCATAGTTTTAAAAATTATTCATATAAAACAATCAACAAAGATTCTAAAAGAATGATTTCCTACTTATTTCCCCAATATTTCTATTATTCTAGAAACCACTAGTGTTGGTGTTTCACTTGTTAAAACGATTTTACAATTTAATCCAGTATAAAGTTTAAATCGTGCTCTGATCTTTAATTCTTCTTTTTCAGCACTCATATCTTCTAAATACACTCGCCCCATCTGCCTTTTAAGCGTCTCCTTAACGCATGCTTCAAAATCCAATGAAGGTAACAGTAAAAAAGTAAATAGATGGTGTTCTACCTCCTGTTTTATTTTTAAATAGTCTTGATGTACATCATCTGAATAAGTCATAAATCCAGATGAACACACGATAATGCTTACCTTTTTAATCTTATGTTTTGCTTGTAATTCTAAAAATGCCTGAACATTCCGAGATGCATACTTTTGATAGCCATTTTCTTTGATGTACTTAGAAATATCACCCTCTATTTGCATAAAGTATTCATCCAAATCGTAGCAAACTCCCCCTAATTGAAATGCCAATAAATGCCCCGTGGTTGTTTTCCCTGCCCCACCAGGACCAATGAAATAGATCAGCAATCTATGTGCCTCCTTACGCTAAGCTCGCATAAAAAAACCCTCAAATATTGAGGGTTTTTTTAGAATTCGACAAATTATTTTGCAGCTTCGCCCCAAGCTGGAACAACGGTCTGCATCAATGGTTTTAACAATTTAAGTGAACATGCTAGCACTTGACCATTATCAAATGAATCATTACCACCACGAGCATCAACCACGACACCACCCGCTTCTTTGACAATCAATTCACCCGCAGCGATATCCCACGGTTTTAAACCTAGTTCAAAGAAACCATCAAAACGACCCGCAGCAACATATGCTAAATCTAAAGCAGCTGAGCCACCACGACGGATTTGCGCGCCAGATTTAGTCACTGCCAATAATGAAGCGAAGTGTTGCTCTGCATAAGAAACAATTTCACCATTACGTTTTGCACGGTACGGATGTCCTACTGCAAGAAAAGTGTTTTCAAGACTTTCTTTGACATTGGCACGAATACGACGTTGATTCATCACTGCACCACGACCGCGACTCGCAGAAAACAACTCATCACGTACTGGATCGTAGATCACACCGTGTTGAGTTACACCTTTGTGTTGTACAGCAATAGAAATACAGAAATGTGGGAAACCGTTGATAAAGTTCTGTGTACCATCTAAAGGATCAATCACCCAGCACCAATCTGCATCGTGACCTTTACCTTCTTGCATACCAAACTCTTCACCATGGAAGCTGTGGTTTTTATAACTTTTACGGAGGGTATCAATTGTTAGTTCTTCCAAGTAACGATCTACACGCGTTACTGGACCATCAATGCCTTTTTCTTCAACTTGTAAATCGAGTTTATGACGATTTTGATGAGCCTTTAAAAGCTCTTGACCAACTGTTTGAGCTGCGCGCGCAGCCATAACCACCATAGGTTCCATTGAACACCCACAAATTTGAAGATTTTGACAAAGAATAATGCATAAAAGCCCGCATATTCTATCAAATATACGGGCTTTTAGGTAAAAAATGTTTACTAAAAATTATCTACGTATTTACAGATGCTTATGTGTCATAACCAAGCTTGTTCAATAGAAAGTAAAATTCCTTTGGCATCCAAACCACAGTCTGCAAGCATTTGTTGATGTGTTGCTTGATGTAAGAACTCATCTGGAAGCCCCAGATTTAAAATTGGTTTTACAATCTTCGCTTGCGCCAAGAACTCATTCACAGCACTACCGGCACCTGCCATCACCGCATGCTCTTCCACTGTCACAAAGAGTTGCGTACGTGGCGCCAAATCTCGCAGTAATTGCTCATCCAATGGCTTCACAAAACGCATGTTCACCACACGCACCCCAATAGCTTGTTGATTGGCAAATTGCTCAGCCGCTTCGATTGAAGCTGCAACACGACTACCAAATGCAAGAACACTAATTTGCTGATCTGCGTTTGAATTAAACTCAGCAACAATCTCAGCCTTACCAATCTCTAAAGCTGTCATTTGCTGTTGTATTTCCACACCTAAACCGACACCACGCGGATATCTTACTGCCGTAGGTCCGTTAAAATGATAAGCGGTATGTAGCATTTGACGGCATTCATTTTCATCTTTTGGAGCCATGATGATCATATTCGGGACAGTCCGCATAAACGCATAATCATATGCCCCAGCATGGGTTGGTCCATCTTCTCCAACGAGTCCTGCACGATCAATTCCAAAGGTCACATCCAAATTTTGCAATGCAACATCATGGATCAATTGATCATAACCACGTTGTAAGAAGGTTGAATATATCGCTACCACAGGTTTTAAACCTTCACATGCCATGCCAGCAGCTAAAGTCACAGCATGCTGTTCGGCAATCGCAACATCAAAAAAACGCTCAGGATAATGTTGGGCGAACTTAACCATACCCGACCCTTCACACATCGCAGGGGTAATAGCCAATAAGCGCTGATCTTGAGCTGCTTCATCACACAACCATTGTCCAAACACATCAGAATATTTTGGTGGTGCTTTCTTAACGGTTGTAGAGGTTACTGGTGCAATTTTAGTAATTGCATGATAAGTAATTGGATCGGCTTCAGCTGGCGCAAAACCTTTACCTTTTTTAGTATAAACGTGAACTAAACGTGGTCCTTTGCGTTTTTTCAATGCCTGAAAAACTTGTGTCAGTTGTTCAACATCATGACCATCGAATGGGCCAAAATAGTCAAAGCCAATCGCTTTAAATAAATTATCAGCAGCATCTGTTGCAGATTGATGCAAACGTGAATTATAAGTCCATTTTGGATGGGGTTGAACATAGGCTTCGCCATGTTCATTGACATTAACAAGATGTCCTGTTTCCCAGATTGCAGCCAAATGTTTAGCAAAACCACCTGTACTACACGAAATAGACATGTCATTGTCATTTAACACAACAATTAAATCAGCATCATGAGCTACTGCGTCATTCATGGCTTCAAATGCCATACCTGCAGTCATTGCACCATCACCAACGATCGCTACTACATCACATGGATCTTTTTGATAGCGACGTGCAAGCGCCATGCCCAAACCGGCTGAAATTGCAGTAGATGAGTGTCCTACACCAAAAGTATCAAACTCAGATTCGTCACGGGCTGGAAATGCAGCTAAACCGTTTTTTGTACGAATCGTCGTGATCTGCTCACGGCGACCTGTGAGTACTTTATGTGGATATGCTTGATGCCCTACATCCCAGACCAAACGATCTTGTGGTGTATTAAAGCAATAATGCAAAGCAACAGTAAGCTCAATCACGCCTAGATTTGCGCCAAAGTGACCACCGCTTTGCCCTGCTGCATACAAAATATATTGACGTAACTCATCCGCCACTTGTACGAGTTGGCTTTGCTCGAGCTGACGTAATTGTTGCGGATGATCAATTCCATCTAACAATGGCGTAACAGGGCGTTGAGTTGGAATTTCGGTATACAACATAGTGTGGCAAAGCCTTTTTAAGCCTGGCAAATCCGAAGCTGGGTTAAATGAGGCCAATCATACAATTAAATACGATCTACCTTCAATCAGCCACCTGTGCGAATGATGCAGCGCTGAACATTCTTTTACCAATCATTGGTGACTGGCTCGGTGATTATCCTGAATTATGTCACTGTTAATCAACCATTATTGTGTGGTTTGTATGAAAAAGAAAAACTCAATATAAAAAATCAGAAATTCCAATTCACTCAATCTTCACACATTAAGCTATACTTTCACTGTTTTAATCATAATAGTGAGCTCTCTGTGCCAATTGAATTTATTGCTACATCAAAGCTACCAACTGCTTTTGGTGACTTCAATATTTCCGTGTTCCAAGACCCAGAAACAGGTGAAGAGCATGTGGCGCTTTCTAAAGGCTTAGAAACTGCTCCCAATCAACCCGTACTGGTACGTATTCACTCTGAGTGTTTAACTGGTGACGCTTTTGCTTCATTAAAATGTGATTGTGGACCACAGCTGCAAGCCACGCAACGCCTAATTAATGAGGCTGGACAAGGTGTAATTTTATATTTACGTCAAGAGGGTCGCGGGATTGGTTTGACCAATAAAATTCGTGCCTATGCCTTGCAGGATCAAGGTCATGATACCGTTGATGCAAACTTATTGTTAAATCTACCTGCTGATGCGCGTCGTTATGATATGTGCAGCATTATGCTCGATCATCTGCAAGTGAAAGAAGTAAAATTGCTGACGAACAATCCACTCAAACTAAAAGCACTCACTGATCTTGGAATTAATGTGGTCGAGCGCGTTCCGCTCACTGTAGGTCGTAATCCGTTCAATGAACATTATTTAAAGACCAAACGTGAGCGTATGGATCATCTTTATAAAAAAGATGACTTCTAATTCACATTTTAAAACTTATAGAAATAAATGAACTAAGGGATTTTTAATCATGCTTTTAAAAATCCCTTACTTTTTTTATGGATTTATGTTTTGATGTTACTAATTCCTAGATCACCTTAAGAGGATCATCATGCAGCATCCAACTTCAGCTGATATTCAACGTGTTCGCGAGTTTTTACTCGATCTTCAAGCACGAATTTGTGCAGGACTAGAGCAACAGGAACGTGCAGGCGGCGGAACCGCTGAGTTTATCATTGATGATTGGCAACGAACCGAGGGTGGCGGTGGTCGCTCACGGGTTTTGCAAAATGGTGAAGTGATTGAAAAAGGTGGAGTGATGTTCTCCCACATCAATATCAGCAAACTCCCCGCTTCGGCCACTGAACGCCACCCACAAATCGCTGGTGCAAAAGCACAAGCGTTGGGTGTATCACTTGTGATTCATCCTAAAAACCCGAATATTCCGACCTCACATGCCAATGTGCGTTTATTTGTCGCAGAGCCAGAAGGTCAAGATCCCGTGTGGTGGTTTGGGGGTGGTTTCGACTTAACTCCATTTTATCCAGATGATGAGGATGTTCAGAACTGGCATCAAACTGCCTATGACCTATGTCAGCCTTTTGGCGAAAATGTCTATGCTGAACATAAACAATGGTGTGATGATTATTTCTATTTAAAGCATCGTGATGAACAGCGTGGCGTTGGTGGTTTATTCTTTGATGATTTGAATCAGTGGGATTTCGGAACTTGCTTCAAATATATGCAAGCTGTGGGTAATGGTTATTTAGAAGCCATCTTACCGATTTTTGAAAAACATCGAGAACAAACTTATACCGAAGCACAGCGTGAGTTCCAACTGTATCGTCGTGGTCGTTATGTTGAATATAATTTAGTTTATGACCGTGGCACTTTATTCGGCCTACAAACAGGTGGAAGGATTGAATCCATTCTCGTGAGTTTGCCGAATCTGGCGGGCTGGTCTTATCGTCCAGAGTGGGAAGCTGACTCCCCGGAAAAACGTCTTACCGATTATTATTTAAAGCCGAGAGATTGGTTAAATCTGCAAAAATAATAAGTAGCAATCCCTAATCGTATATTAGGGATTTTTTTTGAATATTAAAAAATAGACACTACTCCCCAATAAAATGTACAATAAGAAGAGGGTTTAAAATGTCACATATCTCATTTACACATGCCCGAGCCAATCTGGCTAAATTAATTCAGCAAAGCCAACAAGGCCAAAGAACCTTTATTGCCCAACACGGTCGCACTTCTGCAGTTCTTCTTTCTTATTCTGAATATCAAAAATTACAAAGTGAGCCAGAAAACTTTATGCAGGCTTGGGAAAACTGGCACCAACAAGCACTTCAAGAATTAAATACCGAAAATACTGAATT
Source organism: Acinetobacter haemolyticus (assembly GCF_003323815.1). Taxonomy (NCBI): domain Bacteria; kingdom Pseudomonadati; phylum Pseudomonadota; class Gammaproteobacteria; order Moraxellales; family Moraxellaceae; genus Acinetobacter; species Acinetobacter haemolyticus. Next base: position 367,417 of record NZ_CP030880.1, on the reverse strand, counting down.
TAATCCTGAGCGAGACTCAAGCCAAGGACGTGAATTTTCATGGTAAGTCAGATCAGCTATTTACTTGATATTAATATTATTTCTGAATTAGCCAAATCTCAACCGGACTCAGCCGTGTTACAACAATTTTATCATGCTCAACATGAAATTGCGATTTCGAGCATTGTCTGGCATGAATTACGGTTTGGCTGGCTCAAAATGCCTGATGGACAACGCAAGCGACTCATTACCAAATTTTTACATGATGTGGTGAGTTTAATTCCGATTCTGGATTATGATGCACAAGCCGCTAAAATTCATGCAGAAATTAGAATACAAACTCAAAAAAATGGAAATAATATTCCTTTTGTTGATGGACAGATTGCAGCCATCGCAATGGCTCAAGGCTTGACACTGGTCACTCGAAATACGAAAGACTTTCAAGCCATAGAGGGGTTACGACAGATCAATTGGTTTGCCGATTCCTTATGACCAAGAAACATTAGCACTTGATCCTCTTCCTGATATTGGTGAATCACTCATGACCAAACAATTTGCTGTAATTGGAAATCCAATCGAACAATCTCGCTCACCAGAATTGCATCATGCTTTTGCAGCAAAAACAGGTGTTGATTTAAATTATAAAAAAATCCTTGCTCCACTAGATGGTTTCGAATCCGCAGTCAAAGCATTCTTTAATCAAAATGGTGTAGGCATGAATGTCACTGTGCCATTTAAAGAGCAAGCTTTTGCGCTATGCGATCAATTGACTGAACGCGCCAAGATTGCCAAAGCCGTAAATACTTTATGGATGCAAGATGGCAAACTATATGGCGACAATACGGATGGACAAGGCCTGGTTGCAGCGATTCAAGCCTTAGGTTGGAATCTTGAAAATAGCCGCATTCTCATTTTAGGTGCAGGTGGCGCAACCCGTGGTGTAATTTACCCACTGGTTCAAGCTGGCGTAAAACAGGTCGTGATCGCCAACCGTACTTTAGCCCGTGCAGAACAATTGGTTGAGGATTTAAAAGATGCTGTACCAAATGCAGTACTTCAGGCTATCAGCCTAGAACAACTCACTGGCGAATTTGATATCGTAATTAACGCAACATCGGCAAGCTTAACAGGCGATGCGTTACAACTCCCCGAAAGCCTTGTGTTCCACCATGCTTATGAAATGGCCTATGGCAAACCGTCAAGTTTTCTAGATCAAGCTCAAGCTCGCCAAGTTCCCGCGACTGATGGTTTTGGTATGCTGGTTGGTCAAGCAATAGAAGCTTTTTATATTTGGAATAAGGTTAAGCCTGAATTAAACGATTTTTTGTAAATCCAATAAAAAGAACCTGCATGATGCAGGTTCTTTTTAGATCTTAGTATTATTTGACCATTAACATCTTTTGATAAACATCTTTAAAGATTTCATAATCAATAAACTCTTCATGTTCAACCTTTAAGTTTTGAATCGTCTTCAAAGTCAATTTGTTATGACGTGCGGCGACATAAACTTGCCCTAGAATATTTGCAGTCTGCTCTAGTAAGACTTTTTCTTCACTTGAAGCACCATTCTCACGTTCAAATTGAGCTTGGTATTGCTTAGCAAACAACTGTTGCGGCTGTTTATATTGAGCTTGCAACTTTTTCCATGCTTGGCGATCTTGATCGCTATGCATTGCCTCACTCACAATACGATTTACAGACTCACCCAAACGATAATCGAACTGCTCGTCATCTTCTAAATGATGTTTTTTCTGTAAGGCTTCGATTGTTTTGAGTGCTGTGCCTTTGGGATTATAGACGTCTTCACTAGAATACCAATACGCATAAACACTTGCTATTTCTTGCAACTCTTGAGTGGAGTAGCGTTGGACCATCTGTGGTGAGCTTTCAGTTAATTTAGCAATAAATACGGCTTTATACGTTTGCTCATAAGAGCGTGTTGCATCATACCGTTGTGCTGCAATCACTTTGAGTTGATCATCTAAAGAAAGGGTATAAGGTTCGGCTGCACGCTCGACAATTCCCGACTGCCCCATTTTTTCAGAGAAACGCCCTATCGCTTGCTCAAACATCGATCCTTTACTTACTTCTGACCATGACTTTGCACGTTTTAATTGTGCTCGATCAATCGGCGTGCCTTTCCCATAATTTAAAACTTGCATATCCGCTTTAATGTTCACACGCGATCGCAATTCTGGGGAAGTGTAATTTAAATCATAGTCATAGTTAATCGCACGCCCTTTTTCATCCAAACTAATATCCATGATCAATGGATTGCGTTTATTAGTCGCTGGCAAGGCTTGATTGATTTCAGACTGATGCTTCATCCAAAGTGCTTTGAACGCATGATCGTCAATAAACTGAGCTTGGTTATAGACAGAGAATAACTCTTCTAACGCACTTAATTTCGCGATATAAGAAATTAAACTTGAGGTACTAGACTGTGTTGGATTGAACACATCTATACCATACATACTTTGGCAAAATTGTGCATTGCCATAGGTAATTTTAGGGTTTGATGATAAAGAGTCACATTGCTCACGACTTAAACCACTTTCATCAGCAGCATCCATATCCGATTCGGAACCATAGTCGCTTTCTGCTGCATGATCCTCACCATCACTTTCCCATGCAGCTGCTTGGCTTGATTCCGCTGCGGCCATGGCTTCTAAAGCGGCAACAGTTGCGTCATCAGAAGCAGAACCATATACATCATCTTCAACACCAAAATGTTGATTCACCAATCGATAGAGCTGCTGGCTCACCACACTGGCATCATTCGATGAAGTTTTGGCATTTTTAGAAGATACTGTTTTAGCCTTAGTTTGAGCATCAACTTCATCTGCAATTAGTTTTTCTAAGCTTTGTTCATTGATATTTAAAATGCTTTGCATTAAATATTTTTCATTGACCTTGCCATATAGCGTCGATTGTAAGATCGCTTCTTCAATAGTGGTTTTTAAGCGAATTTTTTCAACGACGCCTGCTGCACGCTCTTTAGATGACACAGGTAAGGTATGTATATTTTGCGGATCAGCTAAACGATAAAACACGCCACTTGAAGCTTTTAGATACTCAACAAACTTCTTGTAATCAACTTGTTTGATCAAACCTTGATATTTAGAAAAATCGAAATAGGCTAAATTATTCTGATTTTCTTTATTCACCAAATACGGCATTAAGCCAAAGTAATTGACATAAAACTTATGGTCGTTTAAATCCAGCACCATAGGCAATTTGGCTTGTACCAATAGCGTCGGTTTCTCATAACGCGCTGTCAGATTAAATGATCCCATTTTTTGACGATAATGCACTGAACCATCGTATTCAAATTGCATATCATTCAAAATCGTTGCCATTCCTTGGATCACTTTATCCACTTTGGCTTGACCATACGAACGATTATCTTGTGCCAATACATCATATAACGCTTGTTTTTGTTGCTGATTCAACTTGACTTTTTGCTCACGCAAATATTGATCAACTTTTTGTTTCACCCCAGTATCTAGCGTTGCTTTGGTTTTTGAATTGGTTGATTGATCACCATCTTGCTCAACCTGGATATTAAACTTTCCTCGATAATCATAACTTGGATATTCATACATCGCATTGATGCTATTAATCGCTTTTTGATCCAACCCCACCTGAGCATTATTGGTTTTAATGACATGCTGAGAACAAGCTGACAGACTCAGTCCCAACAAACATAAAGTTAAATATTTTAAACGCATAGTTTTACCAATCACCCTTATATCATTATATTTTCAATAAAAAACCGACCTATTCTCATTGTAAACTTACGTTTAAAAATCAAATAAAAAAAGGACTCACTCACGAATTAAAGCCTTACAAAATTCGCTTTTCTGACATTTTTTTCTACTGGGCTTATCAATGTATTTTGATTACCATTGTGAATAATCTAAATTATCGAAACAGATAATCCAAAATGATTCAAATACAGGATTAAGATTATGCCAGCATATAAAGCCCCGCTCCGTGATGTTCGTTTCTTAATGAACGAAATGTTAGATTATCCAGCACATTACCAAACTTTGACAAGTGGTCAAAATGCGGATGCTGAAACTGTAGATATGATTTTGGAAGGTGCAGCAGATTATTGCGAAAATGTACTTTCTCCACTAAACCAATCTGGTGATGAAGAAGGTTGCACATTCAACAACGGTGAAGTGACTACGCCTAAAGGCTTTAAAGAAGCGTATGACCAATTTGTAATGGGTGGATGGCAAGGTCTTTCTTATCCTGAAGAGTTTGGTGGTCAAGGCTTACCAATGTCTCTAAACCTCATCAAGTCTGAAATGATGGGTACTGCTAACTGGTCATTCACCATGTACCCTGGTTTAAGTACAGGTTGTATGAACACCATCATGCAGTTCGGTACGGATGAGCAAAAAAATACGTATATGCCTAAACTCGTTGAAGGCACTTGGTCTGGCACAATGTGCTTGACTGAGCCTCAATGTGGTACTGACTTAGGTCAAGTAAAAACTAAAGCAGAACCTGCTGCTGACGGTACTTATAAAATCTCTGGTACAAAAATCTTCATCTCTGCAGGTGAACACGATTTAACAGAGAACATCATCCATATCGTACTTGCTCGTCTTCCAGATGCACCTGCTGGTACTCGTGGTATCTCTTTATTCATCGTACCTAAGTTCATTCCAACTGCTGATGGTGGCGTAGGTGAGCGCAACACGGTTTCTTGTGGTTCGATCGAGCACAAGATGGGGATTAAAGCCTCAGCAACAGCAGTATTGAACTTTGATAACGCAACTGGTTACTTAATCGGTGAAATCAACAAAGGTTTACATGCAATGTTTACCTTTATGAACACTGCACGTATTGGTACAGCTGTTCAAGGTATCGCACACGCTGAACTTTCTTTCCAAGGCGCTTTACCTTATGCGAAAGATCGTATGTCTATGCGTGCCCTTTCTGGTAAGAAAGAGCCAGAGCGCGTTGCTGATGCAATCATTCACCACGCAGACGTTCGTCGCATGCTTTTAACTCAAAAAGCTGTAGCTGAAGGCGGTCGTGCCATGATTTATCATGCTGCAAAACTTGCTGATAAAATGACTGATGCGCTTGTAAACGGCGACCAAGCAGCTTACGAAGCATACGATGACAAATTAGGTTTCTATACACCGATTCTTAAAGGTTTCTTGACTGAACTCGGTTTAGAAGCAGCGAATCACGGTATGCAAGTTTACGGCGGTCATGGTTACATCCGTGAATGGGGTATGGAACAAATCGCACGTGATGCACGTATCTCTACACTATATGAAGGCACAACAGGTATCCAAGCACTTGACTTAATTGGCCGTAAAGTTCTTTTAAGCTCAAAAGGTAAAGTTGTTCGTGACTATACTGCTGAAATCTTAAAATTCTGTGCTACACATGCTCGCAACAAGTATCTACGTCGCTTCGCTTGGGACTTAACTAAGCTTTGTGCACAATGGAACACATTGACTGTTCGCATCATGCTTGCTGCACGTAAAGACCGTGACATCGTATCTTCTGCTTCTGTAGATTTCTTGATGTTCTCTGGTTATGTCATGATGGCTTACTTCTGGGCTCAACAAGCTGTGATCGCTTCTGAAAAATTAGAAGCTGGTAACGGTATTGAAACACCTGAGTTCTATAAAGCAAAAATCAAAGTTGCAGATTTCTACTTTGATCGTTTGTTGCCACGTGCTCAAGGTCATGCAGAGTCGATGGTTACTCCATCTCGCACCTTGACTTCTCTAGCACCAGAACATTTCAGCTTCGATTATTAATTCAATCTAAACTGATAAATAAAAAGAGCGCTTTAAAGCGCTCTTTTTTACTTTAACCAACTCGTTTAAAAACATACGCTTTTTTCGGGAATGGGTACTCTTTAAAGAATGCTTGATTCTCTCCGTTATTTGCATGCCATAACTTATCTAAATCTAAGACCAGATCTCTATCTTGATTGATCTGATAATACAGACTGATATTGGCAGCATCACAACGCACCATAATTTCATTCTGTGCTTCATGCGCATACCATTGCACTTGATTACACATCTGCTCTATTTTCGTCACATTGCGTGAAGGATCTGCCCCTAAACGGCCAAAACTGGTATTGGTCCAATACACAGAACCATCTTCAAGCAGATTGAGAATATACTCCGCCTCATTTTCATGATTGACACAACCCGCAAAAGGATCAGTACATGGGATACGAGCATGGTAACGTCCCACATACGCCAAACTCGCTTCTGAGGGCTGAGTCAAATTACGCACTGGAGTTCCTGAATAAGGCAATGATGCTTGCCCTGCAACTTTCGTTAGGGACATTCCTTCAGCGACCACTGACTGCTCATCTGCCTCATGGCTTGGTTGCGTCTGGGCTTGCTGGGTTGACTCTGGGTGCTGGCGATCACAAGCACTTAAACCCAAAACCAAAAGGATTCCTACGCTAAAATGCGGGAAGGACAACCGGAACTGCATATCCACAAATCTCTAACATCAACAACATGGCTATCGCACATTACACTTAGATCTTTGATAAACGATAAGTGTATTAATTACATCAGAGTACTGGCTTATTGAATGTTCATTCAACCAATACTGCGGCAAAGCGATAGGACTGTAGCACAAGGGACAAAGCGACCTGCTTTAAGTCGGTGCATTTTAGGCGATACTGTTGGTTTTTCCAGCAAGAAATTACACATCGTAACTAATTTATCTCTTATTTAAACTTTAAATCACCTGAATAGCCCCTATCTCATAATTATCAGTAATTCACAAAGCTATTGTTTACTTTTTACTGAGGTTTCATTTAGTTAAGGAGAAGAAATCGATGACCAATTCTGGTTTATATCGCTCAAACCAAAAAAGCATGATCGCAGGTGTAATGGGCGGTATTGCTGAACGATTTGGTTGGAATGCAAATTTACTACGCCTGATCTTTGTTGTGATCTCGATTATGAGTGCAGCGTTTCCTGGGATTTTGGTTTACCTCATTTTATGGTTGGTTATTCCTAAAAAGCAGGATACCCAAACTGCACAGGTACAAGGTTATCAACAACCTGTAAAAACGATTTATGAAGAGAAAAATATAAACCGCTAATCTTCCCCTTACCTTTTGGTCGCTACGGTTGAGTTCACCCCTAATACAACCGTAGCTTTTTTTTAGTCAAAATTTATTGGCTTAACTGCTGTTGCAAAGCAGCAATCATATCTGCACGGCTGATCATCCCGATCAAGCACTGTTCTTCAACCACAGGAATATAATTAAATGATTTCTCTACAAAGTAAGGGAGTAAATCCTGAATCGGTTGTCGTGGATCCACCGTAACTACTCGACGATGCATAATTTGTTTGACGTAATGCTGCCAAGAGTTTCGCGGATCTGTGGCATTTTTAAACCACTCGACTACTTCATATAAAGCAAGTGTCCCGACTAAGTGATTCTGATTATTTACAACTGGCAAACTCATCAAATTCACTGCCTTAAATTTATCTAAGGCTTGATGAATATCATCATCTTCATGCAACTTAATCACATCTTTACTCATAATATCCTGACAGACAAAATCAAGATGCAATCGCCCTTGTGCACGTTCTTGTGCATCCAAAATAATTTTTTCTAAGTCATATTGACTAATATCGAGCAACTCCGTGTGTTGCTCTAGCGCATATTCAATATCTTTTGGTTGAATAGAAACCTTTTGAGTTGGCGTTGGATCCTTAGAACGTGCATTGACATGTGCGGTCATTGGATAATGACGCCCAATCACACGATTAAACAAAACGGCAAAGAGCAATAATATAACCGTGTTGAGCAATACAGGATAAAGAATGAAATAAAAACCTAAACGATGAACAGCCTCCCCTCCCAATACCGCTGTAATTGCCACAGCACCACTCGGCGGATGCAAAGAATCAGTCGTCATCATCACAAATATTGCCAGTCCCACAGCAACACTGAAAGCAGTGGTTAAATCAGGCAGTAACTCAACACATGCCACCCCAATAAAGGCTGCCAGCGTATTACCGATAATGACATTCCAAGGTTGTGCCAAAGGGCTACTTGGTAAAGCAAATAATAAAACAGATGAGGCTCCCATAGGCGCAATATACCAAGCATTCATACCGTCTAAAACATGCCAGCTTAACAAAGAGGAAATTGCCAAACCGCATAAGGCGCCAATTGCTGAAAGGAGACGCTCTCTTATCGGTAGAACTTTGTAGTTTGGTTTAAGCAAATTTAGCCAGTCTGATCGGGTCGAGCTCACAATGCACCTTGCTGGAAGCATATCATTATCATCAATCGCACAATTATATGTTGAATTATGAGAAAGATGCATTTAGGTTACACCTTAAAAACATAGGCTCCCCCCTCCGTAAGCGTTTAATATTGCAGCACTTAAGTAAAGATTAGACTAAAGTCTAATCCAGAACAAAACATAATTTATTATTAAAAAACAATAAATTAAAATTAAACATCGTTTTATAAGTGAAATAAATATCTCTCATTTTTTTATCAAAAAACTAAATATCCATTTGTGTTTAAATACAATAAAATTCAAACGTTCAAAAACTGGACAGCATAATCTTTGAAATTCATCTTTCAAAGACAGGACGATGCTCAAAAACATAAGGGATTGATTAAAAAGGTTTAATTTTAAATTTTATCTACATAATGGGCTTATTCCACCCATAAATGATCATTTTTTCTAATCCAATCCCTGTGTTAGCAACAAAAATTTAATCTCAACATCTATGAGATGAGTTGGGTAAATCACACAACTCTTTGAAAGATTTTACATGGATGATCGAAGTTAGTATTTACGATATATTTGCGAGCAATACAGTTATTCTGCCAAATGTAGCTTTGTGGCAAATAACAACACAAATAAGGATATTGTATGAATGTTCCTCACTTAGAAACACCAACCAATGCGATGCCGAAAGGTGTACTCCGCGGTTGGGTGATTATTGCGATTGCAGCCCTGCTGTCATTCGGTTTATATGAAATTCTCCCTTTTGAGCAAAATGCCAACAAAGGTTTAAGTTTATTATTCTTTATTGGTGTTTTATGGCTCACCGAAGCAATCCACATCACCATTACAGCACTGCTGGTTCCTGTACTCGCTGTACTCATCGGAATGCCAAGTGTGGGTAGTAATGATGAAGTCAGTCCAATCACGACAACTAAAGCACTAAGTACTTTCGCCGATCCGATTATTTTCATATTTTTTGGCGGTTTTGCTTTAGCAACAGCCTTACATGTGCAAAAGCTTGATCGAAAAATCGCGATGTGGGTGATTGCCTTATCACGAGGGCATTTAGGTTTAGCGGTCTTGGCGATCTGTATTGTGACTGCATTTTTATCAATGTGGATTTCTAACACCGCAACCGCAGCGATGATGCTCCCACTTGCATTGGGTTTATTAACGCATTTGGATGTTGCCAAAGAACGTAAAACTTTCGTCTTTATTCTACTGGGTATTGCGTATTCAGCCAATATTGGCGGTTTAGGGACGTTGGTTGGCTCACCACCAAACGCCATTGCAGCAAAAGCTTTAGGTTACGATTTCGCAGACTGGATGAAAATCGGTTTACCGCTGATGTTATTAATTTTCCCAGCCATGCTCGTCAGTTTGTATTTCATTTTGCGTCCTAAATTAAATCACAGAGTTGAATTTAAAGCTGAATCGATTCCTTGGAACCGCGACCGTCTACTGACCATGATTTTATTTATTGTCACTGCAATCGGCTGGATTTTTGGCAAAAGTGTAAGTGAGAAATTCGGAATCAGCCAACCAGATACATGGGTCGCTCTGAGCGCTGCGTGTATGGTGGTGATATTAGGTATTGCCACATGGAAAGATATTTCAGATAACACCGATTGGGGTGTACTCATGTTATTCGGTGGTGGTCTAACGTTAAGTGCGGTTTTAAAAGATTCAGGTTCTTCGTTAGTCCTTGGTCAAACGCTGGCAAATGCTTTCGGCGATGCATCTCCGTTCGTTGTCATCGTTGTTGTTGCCGCCTTTATTATTTTCTTAACCGAGTTGACCAGTAATACTGCATCTGCAGCTTTACTAGTTCCTGTATTTGCTGCAATCGCTGCACAGATGGGGTTACCAAAAGAAATTCTTGTGATTGTGATTGGTATCGGTGCGTCATGTGCCTTTATGCTTCCTGTTGCAACGCCACCAAATGCGATTGTATTTGGTACTGGACATATTCAACAAAGTGAAATGATGAAAGTCGGCTTTATGTTGAATATATTATGTGTGGCGATTGTATCGATCTTTATCTACCTTTTCTTCCTCTAATTTTGAGGCATAAAGATCTATCGATTTGAAAAAGTCCAAATAAAAAAAACAGCCCGCAATGCGGGCTGTTTTTTTAACAAATGAATTAATTCATTTTTGCAACACCTAACCAAGTAAAGGTGTTTGGCACATCATTTAATTGAATGGTTTGTTTGATTTTCAAGTTTTTTAAATCAAGTTCAATAATTGTTTTTGCTTCAGTGTTATTGATAAAAACGGTATCCGAAGCAGCATTGACCACTAAACGACTTTTAGAAAGCTCAGTACCAACAACATTGTTAATCGCCTGAATTTGACCTAATCGTTGCCAAGTTTGTGTATCAATCACATGTACAGTTCCCATACTATCTAAAATCGCGAGATAACGTCCAGTTGCATCAAAGCTTTGCTGTAAGCGTCGAACAGCCGTTGTCCCATCCAACTCTTTTGCATCTGCTGACCAATTTAAACTGGTTGCATTTAATTTTTCAGGATCAACAATAAATAAAGCATGTGTACCTGATGCAAAAGCGGCAAACTGATTGATTTTTTCATGCCCTGCAATGGTAGAAATTCGTTGGTCAATAAAAACCTTTTTATCTACAAATTCATCTTTCTTCTGTTCAACCACCAAAACACCATCTTCACAGCCAAATGCAGCATATTTAGCAATCGAGGCTGCCCCGTGTAAACGATTACATGGATTGGTTAAAGTCTGCTCTTCATGGAAATGATCACCATGAATATGATAGCTTTTGACTATGCTTAATGTGCTCGCATCTGTCGGCATATAAGTACTTAACACATACTCGCCACGTGGTTCAGCAACACCATGATGTCCTTTCGGTAGTTTTTGAGTCGCAATACTTTTTTGTGCAATCATACTATCCGTAAACACTTCAAACTTAGACACCTCCGAAGCACTACCATCATAGAACAATGCTGCAGTACCATTGAAACTACGATAATGGGCAGGTGTCGGACCACTCAATTGGAACGTTAAGATATTAGGTGTATTGATTTTGAGTTGGTTGCTTTGCGTAAAGATACCACCATCAGCAAATTGCACCACCCCATTATTACGGCTCAACATCACTGCATAACGTAATTGAGGGCTGCTATACATCGCTGAAGGCATGTAATTTAATGCTTTAGTATCAATCACTTTCTGATCTTTAAGATCATAGACCGATAACGAAGGACGCTCTGTATCCGCATTGGCAATCGCTAGGCGACCTTCATGACTTTGAGCTGGCTGTTCAGGCTTTTGTGTATTTGATGATGAGCTAGATGAGTTACTACTCCCCCCACATGCTGACAACAACACACTGCTGAATAAAACACTTAGTAGATAAGTTTGTTTTAACCTATTCATGCTTATTTTTCCTGTTGGACTGATTTGTATTAATTTTGAAACGTTATAACATAACATTTACTTAAAATTAATGCTTCCTTTTATTTTTTTCAGTCTTCACAAAGCCTATTCGTCAAAATCAAACTCTAAGGAGCTGTATTATTTAATAAAATCCTTTAGATAATTTTTTCGTTGAGATAACGCCAATAACGTTTTGGTAAATACTGCACATGCAATTTCACATTCTGACGCTCTTTAATATTGATACTATTAAAATAATCTTTCCAAAGCTGATCATATAATTCTTCGTGTTCATCTAATTCTAATTGGAAATTTTGACTGGCACCATTTTCGATATTACGGTCAATCTGATGGGCTTCTAAAGAGACTTCATGGATCTCGTGTAAGTCATAATACAATCCATATTTGCGTTGTTCGTCATAAATCAACCAACGTTGATCTTGATAACGACGCTTAAAATGCGGCTGTATCAAAGGCAATACATTAAAATCAGGACGGACTAAACTCAAAAAAAGCCCATCTGTGGTTTTCTTAAAACGCACAAAAGCTTCCATACGATGCTTTTCGCGCCCGACCTTTTTCGTCCATTGTGAAATCGCCAAAACACTGGGATGCGAATAATTCTTCTCAACTGAATGTTGATGCCGAAAGACGTAGATACAGTAATTAAATAAATGCTGATAAGCATCCAAGGATTCTGATAAATAGGCAAAATAAAATTGCCTCAAAGATGAATGCGACAATTTCTGCTGTAAGGCTGACCAAACACGTGCTGCATGTTGCTCATGATTTGGAATTTCAACCACCATCGCGAATAAGCCATGCTGTGCGCCTTGGTTTAAACAGAGTTGCACGTGGAATTCTTTAAATTGAAAAGCACGAAATACGCAGTTGAGTAAACCGACCATAGAGCCATCAAAGTAGTAATAAACCACACTATCACTGAGCATGTTTAGAATCCTAAACTCAGTTGTGGTGACAGTTGTTTCACGTACTTGGATGAACCCTGCGTTAATATTTGCTGACGAATATCAGTCGTAGAAAGTTCTTTTTGAAACCGTGGACTATCTTCACAACGAATAAAAAACTTAGCACGTGAATACGCCACACCGAGTTGTTTCAACAAATCAATATGCACCTTTCCAAAACGACGCGCTTGTACGATTTTCTTGGCTGATTTCACTCCGATGCCGGGTACACGAAGGATCATGCGATAGTCAGCACGATTTAAATCCACTGGAAACTGCTCAGGATGACGTAATGCCCAACTCAGTTTTGGGTCTACATCTAAATCAAGATGTGGGTGTTTTTCATTGACGATTTCATTGACTTCAAACCCATAAAACCGCATCAACCAATCACTTTGATAGAGTCGATTTTCTCTTAATAATGGCGGTGCTGAACCGACTGCTGGTAAATAGTTATTTTCCGTGTTAATTGGTATATAACCTGAGAAATACACCCGTTTGAGTTTAAATTCTTTGTAATGTCGATCTGCCATAAATAGCACATCTTGATCGGTTTCCTGATGTGCGCCGACTACCATCTGTGTGGTCTGTCCTGCGGGTACATATTTCGGGACATGCTTAATAATTTGGCGTTCATCTTTGAGTTGAATCAGCCGATCTCGAACTAGACCTAAATCTTTTTGTACTTCTTGATGGGATTTTTCAGGAGCAAATGCTTTTAATCCGATCTCAGTGGGCATTTCTAAATTGATGCTCATACGATCCGCATAAAGCCCTGCTTCATGAATCAGTTCAGGCGATGCTCCGGGAATGGTTTTAAGATGAATATAACCATTAAAATTTTCTTCTAGACGCAACTTCTTCACCACTTGCAGCATACGCTCCATCGTATGGTCTGCAGATTTAAAAATTCCTGAGCTAAGAAATAATCCCTCAATATAATTACGACGATAAAAATTAATGGTCAGATCAACCACTTCTTGTACGGTAAATGCAGCACGTTTGACATCATTAGAACGGCGTGACACACAATAGGCACAATCAAAAATACAGACATTACTGAACAGGATTTTCAGTAATGAAACACAACGACCATCTTCAGTATAGCTATGGCAAATCCCTGCCCGACTGGCATCACCTAGGCCCTTGTCTTTATTTTTACGGTCACTGCCACTGGATGAACAGGACACGTCATATTTGGCAGCGTCCGCAAGAATTTGCAATTTTTCACGAATGCGATCAGACATTTCAAACGACCTGATGAGAACAGAGAATATCGTTTAAAAATTAGCATTTTCATATTGTGAAATTAAGAGCATGGGAGATGCAATGCGTCACGTGGTGTCGTATAGTTGATTAGTTAAATATTAGCGACAACCAATTTTCCTAACCCTTTCATTTAGATAAAACAATGATCCTAAGTTTTTATAAATTACTTACCCAACGGCTTGATGTCAGTAAAGATCAAATTTGGCGTTGTTTAATTCAAACTCCGTTCTATGCTGCTATTCCAATATTTTTTATATTGTCCGTTTTTTTCGCACCTAACGATTACTTTTCTATAGAAATATTGAACGTATTCTACGAAATGTTCCTTGCCATCCTTTGTATTGTATTGATCTACTTCATCTTAGTTTTCCTTCCAACCTATTTAGTTCAAGTTTTATTGAAAAAATATAACGTCCTCAATTTCTTTTCGATTATTCCGTATGCACTCTTATTTACCTCGATTGTCCCTAGCCTGATTATGATTCTAAAAACTGCTCAGATTAATATTATCCCATTCGGCTTTTTTCTTATTTTCTGTTTCTTCTCACTCACATTTTCCCTGACCAACTGGATTTTATTACTTAGAACTGTAAATAAAGCAAAGGCATCTTACAGACTAAAAAATGCTAATTAGCGCCTCAAAGTTAAGTTTACAGTTACTCTTTATTTCAACGAATAAAAAGTGAGTACATTCTCATGATGTACTTCTAAACACCAACTACGAGTGTGATCAATAACATTTAAGCTCATTCCAATAGACCAACTAAAAATATCCCAATGCCTTACAAAAACTTTCCATTTGGTTTTAATGACATGCTCGTCATAAAGCATATAAATATCTTGATCAAAAGCAATCTTGCATTGAAATAACCATTCTCGAACTTTGGCAATTTCTTTATCAGAATTCCAACTTTCAGAAATATCTAACATAATTTTATCAGCAAACGACTTAGGAATTTCTTTAGATACAAGGCGAATAAATTCAGTTGCTTCAAAACCTTTTAGGAAACTTGTCCGTTTAGATAAGTATGTCTCTAACGCCGATTCATCGATAAGGAAAAATAAACCAGATGGCAATTCAGCATAGTTTTCCCAACGTTTGAACTTATTTTCATAATCTGTCAGATACATGATTTGCTTTAATTTTGATCTAGATGAAAAACAGTATAACTTGAGCTATAACCTTTGCCACTCCCCCCCAAAATCCTTATACTTAACCACAATTTTTGTTTGATTCCAGTGGATGCACCATGAGTCGTGCTATATCGCATATTGATACATTTCAGGGCTTAATTCTTGCCCTACAAAACTATTGGGCGGAGCAAGGCTGCGTCGTATTACAACCATATGATATGGAAATGGGTGCAGGTACATTCCACACTGCAACTTTCTTACGCGCATTAGGTCCAGAAACTTGGAACGCGGCTTATGTTCAACCTTCACGCCGTCCGAAAGATGGTCGTTATGGTGAGAACCCAAACCGCTTACAACACTATTATCAGTTCCAAGTGGTACTTAAGCCAAACCCAGACAATATCCAACAGCTTTATCTTGATTCGTTAAAAGCGATCGGCATCGATACCCTGACTCACGATATTCGCTTCGTAGAAGACAACTGGGAATCTCCAACTCTTGGTGCTTGGGGCTTAGGTTGGGAAGTTTGGCTCAATGGTATGGAAGTGACTCAGTTCACTTACTTCCAGCAAGTCGGTGGTGTTGAATGCTACCCTGTTACTGGTGAAATCACATACGGTTTAGAACGTCTTGCGATGTACCTTCAAGGTGTAGACTCAGTTTACGACCTTGTTTGGACCAAAGGTCAGTTCGGTACAGTAACTTACGGTGATGTATTCCATCAAAATGAAGTAGAACAATCGACCTATAACTTCGAATATGCGCCAGTCGATAAATTATTTGAATTATTCGATTTCTATGAAGCTGAAGCAGCTCGTTTAATGGAAGCTGAACTTCCACTTCCTGCTTATGAGCAAGTGATTAAAGCATCGCATAGCTTTAACTTGTTGGATGCGCGTGGTGCGATTTCTGTAACTGAACGTCAACGTTACATCTTACGTGTTCGTACCTTAGCGCGTTCAATCGCTCAAAGTTATGTGGCTGCACGCGCGAAACTCGGTTTCCCAATGGCAGAACCTCATTTACGTGATGAAGTATTAGCGCAGTTAAAAGCACAAGTTGAAGCAGAAGCAGCCCAAGCTGAAAAAGCGAAGGAGAATAAATAATGACAAAGCATACTGTTTTATTCGAGCTTGGCTGTGAAGAACTTCCACCAAAAAGCTTAAAAACTTTACGTGATGCTTTAAAAGCTGAAACGGAAAAAGGCTTAAAAGATGCAGGCTTAAATTTTGCTGCAATCGAAGCCTATGCAGCACCTCGTCGTTTGGCATTAAAAATTGTTGATATTGATGCTGCTCAAGCAGACACACAAAAACGTTTTGACGGCCCTGCTGTTCAAGCCGCTTATGATGCTGAAGGCAAACCAACTAAAGCACTTGAAGGCTTTATGCGTGGTCAAGGCATCACGGTTGATCAGCTTTCGACGTTCCAAGCAGGTAAAGTTGAAAAAGTTTGCTTCTTGAAAGATGTGAAAGGTCAAAGCCTTGATGCTTTACTGCCACAAATTTTACAAACTGCGCTAGACAACTTACCGATCGCAAAACGTATGCGTTCAGCAGCAAGTCGTACTGAATTCGTGCGTCCAGTAAAATGGGTCGTATTGCTGAAAGATGATCAAGTGGTTGAAGCAACCATTCAAGATCATAAAGCAGGTAATGTGACTTATGGTCACCGTTTCCATGCACCTGAAGCTGTGACTTTGGCGCATGCAAATGACTACCTTGCTGCTTTAGAAAAAGCTTATGTTGTTGCGAACTTTGAAAAGCGTCAAGCAACGATTCAAGATCAAGTGAAAAAGTTAGCTGATGAAGTTAATGCAACTGCGATTGTCCCAGCAGACTTACTTGATGAAGTCACCAGCTTGGTTGAATGGCCAGTTGCATTACGTGCGACTTTTGAAGAACGTTATTTAGCTGTTCCACAAGAAGCCTTGATTACCACGATGCAGGATAACCAAAAGTATTTCTGTTTGATCAATGCTGAAGGTAAATTACAGCCTTACTTCATTACTATTTCAAATATTGAGTCGAAAGATCCGATTCAAATTATTGAAGGTAATGAGAAAGTTGTACGCCCTCGTTTGTCCGATGCAGAATTCTTCTTCTTACAAGATCAAAAGCAACCGCTTGCATCTCGTAAAGAAAAACTCGCGAATATGGTATTCCAAGCGCAATTGGGTACGCTTTGGAACAAATCAGAACGTATTGCGAAATTAGCCGTTGCCTTGTCACCGATTACAGGTGCAAATGCAGCGGATGCTGAAAAAGCAGCGTTACTGGCTAAATGTGATTTGACCTCTGAACTTGTGGGTGAATTCCCTGAACTTCAAGGGATTGCAGGCACGTATTATGCTCGCCTTGAAGGTGAGAATCATGAAGTTGCTGAAGCTTTAGGTGAGCAATACTTACCTAAGTTTGCGGGTGACGTATTACCACAAACCAAGACAGGCACAACGATTGCGCTTGCAGATCGTTTAGATACGCTGGTTGGTATTTTTGGTATTGGTCAAGCGCCAACAGGTTCTAAAGACCCATTTGCATTACGTCGTTCTGCAATCGGTATCTTACGTTTGATCATTGAAAATGAACTCGATGTGACGATTGAAGAACTGGTTAACTTTGCGCTTCAAGGCTATGGCGATGTAGTTAAAGATCATGACAAGACCCGTGCGGATGCCGTTGCGTTCCTTGAAGGTCGTTACCGTGCTAAGTATGAAGACCAAGGCGTAGCAGTTGATGTGATTCAAGCGGTTCAAGCACTTGCTCCAAAATCTCCACTTGATTTTGATAAGCGTGTGACTGCGGTGAATCATTTCCGTACTTTGCCAGAAGCGGCTGCATTGGCTGCGGCTAATAAGCGTGTTGCGAATATTCTTGCTAAAGAAGCAACGCCTGAAGGTGCTGTGGTTGACGCGAATCTAGTTGAAGCTGCTGAAAAAGCGCTTTATGCGGAGTTGTCTGCACTTACGCCAGTGGTTCAGCCTTTACTTGCTGCGCGTAACTATACAGAAGCGTTGTCTAAGCTTGCTGCCCTTCGTGCACCTATTGATGCTTTCTTTGAAGGCGTGATGGTTATGGCAGACGACGCTGAATTAAAAGCGAACCGCTTACGTTTACTCGCTCAATTGCGTGATTTATTCACAGCGATTGCAGATGTGAGTGTATTGCAGGGTTAAATCTTTATTTAACTGAATAATTAAACAGACCCCGCTATAAATTAGCGGGGTTTATTTTCGGCGATTTCGTTGGCGGCTTTTCTATACGTTGCGGACGCAGCAGATTTTGGTTTATTGCTCATCTAATTTCTCCCGAAGACTCTAACGCCTAAGTTAAGCCGCGCCACGAAGCGGCGTCGGCTTGAGGAAATTGTTAGCCATCATCACCACACTCTGCGTGCGCTGAAAGGCCCTTCGATGTATAGGATTTCGCAGTACTTCGTGTCAGTCTCTTCAACCACTCAAAGTCGATCATAACCAGCGAGCATTCCTTTCGTATCTGGGGTAAGGCGAAGAATGGACTCAGGGGCTTTCGACAAGCTGGACTATCGCCCACACAGGAACAACTTCGGTAAACCGTTCAGTAAGGCTGCTGCGTTCTAAATGCTACTGCACGATCTTCTTATTGCAGTGTGCATGTTGCTGGGATTCGCAGCTAGAGAAATCTTCTGAGCCGATTCAAACACCCTGGTGCTCACTGATCACCTTGCAAAAATTATGTGCCGAGTATGTGCAACCAGTCAGTTCATAGGTCGCCTGCTTCGGCTGGACAACCACAGTCTACTGCTTTGTCGGCAATAAATCTATGAAAAAGGGTGCCAAGTTAATCGACTTCATGCCTAACTCTTCACAACCATTTTGGCTTACGAATAGTGATGCTGGGAAGACCTTGGCTCGACTTCCTGATAGTCACGTCGGGTGTAACCTTAGCCACCGCATCTGCCGCTTGTCTACCAGCGGTCGCAATCGCGATGTTCGTGTTCGTGATCGCCCTGTTGATTTCTCGATTCACGTTGCGCGTTGCTTCCGCCATCTTGTATGGGTCCATCGAGAGCCGTGCTGCCTGCCATGCTTGAAACGCAACGCTGTTTGCACCGAGAACATTTTTAAGCTGGCTCTCAATTTGATCGTAGGCTTGCGTGATTGAGTTGTTGGGGCCGAAACAGCCATTGGAAGTTCCTATGCCACCGGAGAAGCATTTATCCAGTTCCCGTTCCAGTAGTCGACCACCCGCGCAGGCCACGAAGAGCTTAGGCTGGCCACCCGTCGTAGCGGCGCATTCAAGTGCGATGGTGGTCTCTGGATTAGGATTGAATATGGACTTAGGAAGGGCGCACAACCCCATTGTCCAGTAGTTTGGTGTCTGTCCTGATATCATTTGAGTGCGTACACAGTTAACCAAATTAGCCGCTTCTGGCGGCGCATTCTTCATGGCAAGACACTGCGGATAGGCGTTCCACTCCTGTCCGTACTGGGCGTAGCAGTCAGCAGCATCCTGAGCAATCTTTTTATTACCGCTCCCCAACTGGTCATTAAGGATGCACATGCCCAACTCGATCCTATCCTCGGCCTTTTGAGCGCATTCCATCGCGGCCTTCTCATGTGGCCCAAATACGCTACCTGCTATGCATGAATAGAAAGCTGACTCATCCCCGTCAGCACTAGTGAGGCAGGCCCGAGCTTTCTGCTCGTCAATCAGTGGTGGGATGCCTGAATAGGTACCTTCACTGAAAGCGTTCGCGGGAATGGGATTTCCAGCAAGCTGCCTGGCCATTATTTGCGGCGACTGACCTGGCATTGAAAAAAAAGAAACCTGAACGACCTCCTGCGGCTGAGGCGTGAACGGCGCCGGAAATTGTGCCGCCCACATTTGATCGAACTGACATTGCCCGAGAGGAACCACCCGGGTTGGCTCAACTGCAATCAGCATTCTGTTTCGCTGGATCCAGAACTGGACGCCAGGCACTGCCGATTTCACCTGCATCAAATTGATACCGGTCGGATCGGGACGCATTTCGTACTCGGCATAGCTGTAGCCAGGTTGATGCGGTCGAATAAGCTGGCTGAAGGTAGGTGTCATCCCACCGATCACCGGGTTAAACACCCGAGTCTCGACGATGTCGAGGTGCTGATAATGCATTTGGTCGTAGCACTCGCCGACCTTGACCCGCTGCTGCGCATTGGCTGTACCATGCGCCAACCAGAGACATAACCCAATCAAAAGCCCTATCACAACTTTCATAGCATTTCCCCTTAGTCAAATAAGGTACAGCCGCAGCCCCTACTTTCGCGCCTCAATTTGTACGTTTAAGCTCTTTGATTAGATCGTACACAATGGCTCTAGACGAGACTGTGTTTTCCACGCTATTGATTAAAATAAAACGTGAAAATATTGATTTTACTGAATTAAAACTATCATGGGGAAAACAGGGCGTCAACGATCATAATTTCTTAATTTGGTGAGGTAGCGAATACAAACATATGTGTTATCGAACTGAACAGACATAATTTTTACGTACCGTATCAATTTCACATCACCTACATTCTTTTCTTGAACTTGGCGATAAGCTATAAAACTTGAATTGCAGCAATATTGCCAAAAGGATAAAAGATGATGAAAAAAGTACCTGCACTGTGTTTAGCGACTGCACTGATCGCATCGTCTTCTCTCTGGGCAGCCGAAACAAATACAACTACGGCGAATGCAAATACTGCAACGGCTGAAAAAACACTTCCTTATGGTGACAACCCAAGCCTTGGTCGAGTATTGCTATATAAAACAGGCAAAGGCATGCAAAACCTAGGTGAATCTATCCAAGGTGCATCTGAAAACACCTCACAAAAAATGAGTGAGAGATGGAAAAACACCAAAGAATATACCGCTGAACAATCTGAAATCGTTCAGGAACAAACACAAAAAGCCAAACAATTTACCGCTAAAAAATGGCAAGACACCAAAGATGCGGTGGTTGGTACCAATGATGGAAATGTTCCTATTGAACGTGCTGAACTCAGCCAACCGTCATCGAATTAAAAATAAAATACCTCTAATCAAAAGTTAGAGGTATTTATTAATGGCAGATATTTAAGCTGTTTCAGTTTCGAGCTTAACCTGATGATCAATCAGATATTCATTTAAGTTAAAACGGCTAAGTTGCTGACGCATCTTAAACGTTGTCCACGGCCAGACCGTACTATTTCGCCCGTTCCGATCAATGAAATAACTCTGACAACCACCCTTGTTCCAAACCGTGGTTTGTAAAGCCTCTTGTACGCGTTGATTAAACTCAGCGATACGCACAGGATCAGGTTCTATGGTTTTGATATTTTTTTGAATCGCTTGTTTCAACGCATCCATAATATAAGTGAGTTGCGCTTCAATAATGATAAAAGCCGAAGAACTCACCGCAATATTCGGTCCAAACATCAAGAAACCATTCGGGCAATCTGCCACCATTGTTCCCATATAACCTTCTGGACTGCCCTGCCATACATCAGACATGCTTTGTCCATAACGGTTATAGACACGCTGAGCAATTGGCGGTTCAGCCACCTCAAAACCCGTCCCAAGAATGATCACATCAGCCTCAAAGCTTGAACCATCACTGGCAATTAACTGCTTGCCTTTGACTTCGCTTAACGCCCCTGCAACTACATTGACATTGTCTTGAGCTAAGGCTGGATACCATTCATTAGATTGCAGAATACGTTTACAACCGATCACATAATTTGGCGTCACTTTACGACGTAATTCAGGATCTTTGATGCCCTGTTTAATATGAAATTCAGCAATACGCTGTACTTGCCGCATCGCAGCATTACTTTGTAAACCACCATTTAAGGTTTCAAAGATGCCATAGACTGAACCACGCATCACTGACTGAGTGACAGGAATATATTTAAATAAAGTTTGAATGGCACTTGGCAATGGCATATCAGATTTTGGTAATACCCAATGCGGTGTACGTTGAAATACAGTGAGTTGTTTTACCAACGGCTGAATTTGTGGTACAAACTGAATTGCAGATGCGCCTGTACCAATCACCGCAACACGTTTACCTGTTAAATCCACATCATGTCGCCAACGAGATGAATGGAAAATCTCACCTTCAAAATCTTTGAGACCTTTTACATTTGGGATCACAGGTTCATGCATTGGCCCACATGCCATGATCGCAAATTGTGAATGGAATTCACCTTGATTGGTTTTGATAATCCAACACTGTTTAACATCCGACCACGTTGCAGCTAAGGCTTCATGATTGAAATGAACATGCGGTAAAACTTGATATTTCTGCGCGGTGTTCTGTAAATATTGTTTGATTTCCGCTTGTCCCGCGAACACTCGACTCCATGTAGGATTCGGCTCAAAAGAATATGAATACAATGCCGATGGCACATCACAGGCACATCCCGGATAGGTATTTTCACGCCATACACCACCGAGTTCATTGGCTTTTTCGAGCAAGATGAAATCATGAATACCCGCTTGTTTGAGTTTAATCGCAGCACCTAAACCCGCAAAACCACCACCGATCACAATCACTCGATAAAATGGCACAGTCTTCGACTTGGTATTCATGACTCGTTTTCCCTTATTTTCATTCCGCATACAACATGGCATAAACTAAAAATAAGTTCATTAACCTGACTGACCTTTCCGATGGTCATTTTTGATACAAATTACTAATTATATTTTTATCTTTTCCAAAGAATTCATTATAAATTTACATGGCCATTTCAAAAACTAAATTGAACTTAACTCGCTTTGCCGACACACTGAAATGATTGATATTTATAGAACTGGAATTTCGCACATGAATGTAACGCCGTTAAAAGCACTTTTATTTTCAATCACCACAAGCCTTATCTTTACAGGCTGTTCTTCTTCTCCGATCCAGACAACTACAGCTACTCAAATTTTAGAACAAGTTCAAAATATCGAAGCAACCCCTACGACCGAAAACAATACCGCTCGACTTATTCAACAACCGAAAAATTGCTTTATTGAATTCACGGGTAATTTTGAGGGTGGTCAAGCTGTGGAGCATTGGATTTTTAATCGTCAAGGCTTAATTTCAGCCAGCACCAGCACAACACAATATTCAAATAATACCAACTCACCCACCCAAACATCCGCCATATTTAATATTCAAGAACCAGCCATTCAAGCAAATTTTAAGAAGCTGCAAAGTAATTTTAGTGCTGACAATTTAGCTAAATGTCATTAATAATTTAAAAAAAACTCGTTGCAGATTAAGATCATGCAACGAGTTATGGCACTTTAAAACGTACTCTAGATCAATTTAAACTATAAAAAATTAACCTTAATTGGATGATAAGCCGTTACTTGCAGCCAATACATCAATACGCGGGAAGACCAAACCAGTTCTCGTATCGGTAACTGACTTGCCTGTGACTCTCAAGCGATGAATGGTTTGATCAATGCTTTCCGTTGGACTCACACTATTCGCACGCAACAATGCTATCGCCCCTGCCACATGCGGTGCAGCTTGTGATGTTCCACCTTGTGTCTCACCACCTGCGGTAATCAATGCACCTGGTGCGAGTAAAGTGACCAGTGAACCACCATTGCTGAAACAAGTAACCTTATCCGCATTTGTAGTTCTATCAGTACAATTACTCCACGCTAAACTTCCCATATTACTATCGTATACAGCACCTACACGCACGGCACCTGCAACACATGCTGGTGAAGATATCCCATCAGCAAATCCATCATTACCAGATGCGACGACAGGAACAACCCCGGCTGCACGTGCATTGGCAAAGGCAGTTGCGTAACTACTGTTTTGGCATTCCGAGGTATATTTCACTCCAGGCACGCCCAAACTCATATTAATCGCTTTAATATTATAGGCTTGAGCATTATTTACTGCCCAATTTACACCTGCGAGAATATCACTATCATAGGCCGTGCTGACCCATTGCCCTTGGGATCTGACCTTTCTAAATGCATCGATACCAATAATTTTAGTTTTCGTCGCAACTTTAGCAACGATGGCCGAAACATTACTACCGTGCCCATCATCATCTAAGCTGCCATCGTCAGGTGCAGTATCAAAGGAATGCACCACGCGACAGGTTGAAGCTGGCGTATTGACTGCCGTACAACCGAAATCCGAGTGCTTATAATTCACCCCAGTATCGATCACCACGACACTCGAACCTTCGCCTGTAAAGCCATTCGCTACAGCTTGAGGTTGATTGATTAATGGCAAACTTTGCATTGTGGTCGGTGTATTCTTACGATTCGGATATACCCCTTTGACTGAAGGATCATTTAGAACCTGAGCCAATGTTTTTCGGTCTTGAATTCGATAGAGTCCCATCGGTATTCCATTAAATTCGCGTAAAGTTTGGAAACCTGAAGCTTGAGCAAATTTTGCTTTAAACTGCGTTTTTCCCTCAGCAATATAACTCAGCTTTTCTGCACTTGGTGAAATATGAGAAAAATTCGTCTCATACTCGATGAGTAAATCATTCGACTCATTATTTACCAAAGCATTAAGATCGATCTTGCCTTTAGCAACTTTAGCTAAAGCAGTTGAATTCAACTGTTGCTTTAACTGTGCTGCACTCAGCGCTGCTGCTGTAGTATTGGTACTGTATAAAATACATAAACTTAGTAATAACAACGTTTTATTTTTCAATTTCTATCTCCATTGTTCTTGGATAAAGAACATGTATCTCTCATGGGCTTGGATAAAGACCATGCGATGATTAAAGCGTTTTAATTTGATTTGCTGGATCAGTTTCTGGATCTATCGGTTGAATCGCTGGGTCACTTTTGGTGTTATAAAATTGAGCCTCCTCTTCCGATGTGCCAGATTGGTTTAATAAAGTTGTTGTTTTAATCTCTTTTTGGTTAATCTCCTGCTGATTGAGTGGTTTGGATGGAACTTCAAGATAATCATCTTTCATCTGGTGGATATACAGATCATTTGATGAAGTCAGTGGGTCAGATGGTTGGAAATACAGTACGATCACGCCTAATCCAACCAATAAGAGTAAAAATGCCGCAATCATTTTCATTCATATTCTCCAATATTTCTTTTACTGCTTATTGCAAGGTTTTGTTTTAATCATCTATTAACCAATAATTATTAACATTAATATTCACATTAATTTTCATATTTTACAAACATTGAAATGAATTAAATGCAAATTGCGATAATACTTGGTTTTTAGACGGCAATTACCTCATAGTAGAATGGTTTGAGAGATGATAAGTTTTCTATTGAGATCAATAAATTTAATGAAAACTCAAAATAAATTTTCCACATTTTTATACCAAGCAATAAAAATGCCACTTTTTAATTTAAATCATGTTTGAGTAAAAATTAGATAAAAGAACGGCTCTTCTTCATTTTCATCGAGATTAGCTGCATCATAAAATAAGCTAATCACCAAGAGATACATAGATTTCAAACTTTAATTAAAACTATATATTTCACATATTTATAGTTTTAGGCATTCTCCACAATTTACCGCTAGAGTGTGTTTCTGCTGTAACGTGCTTGTAAAGTTTTGCTGAAATCCATAGCTTTCTCCTTTTTGCTCGCTATGATGCAATGGCGATTATGAAGTGCCCTGATATGGCACATCACTTAAGGAAACCGCAATGAAAAAAATGATCAAAACAGCTATCGTGACAACAAGTATTCTTGCTTCTGCATCAGTTTTTGCACAAAACGTTGGTGCAAATGCGAGTGGCTCAGCACAAGTTTCTGTACAGTCAAACGGCTTAATTAAAGGCGTTACGGGTGCAGTCAAAAATACAGCACAAGGCGTAGGTCAAACAGCTCAACATGTTGGTCATGCGGCTGTAAACACTGGGGTAAATGTCACCCAAAAAACGGTGGGCACTGCTGCAAATGTTGGCTCATCTGTCGTTCACACGACTGGTGCTGCTGTTAAAAATGGAAGCAACTACACGGTAAACAAAGCAGTAGATGGTAAAACTGTCGCTACTGAAACACGTGCAGAGGCTAAAAAACGCTATCAGGATCGTAAAGCTGAATCAAAATCAATAGGTCTAAATACACAAACTGGCGTTCATGTTGGCAACTCATCTGTGCAAGCACAAACAGGCTTGAATGCTGATCGAAAACAAGCACAAGCAGGTGCAAATGTTGGTGTAAAAGTGTTAGGCGTAAACGCGAATGTAAACACCAATGCTAAAGTGGGTGCGAACTAAACTCAAATATTCATCAAAAAAAAGCCTTTTGAATGCTCAAAAGGCTTTTTTTATGCTTCTGATTTCGCACTCAAATCAAGAATAATTTGGTCTGTTCATCTACGTTATTTTCAATAAAATGGCTTAAACCGTTTGCATCACAAGCCAGAGTCAATTGCTTATAGCTCACACTGCAAAATTCAGCATATTGCTTGAAAATCAATGGCGATTGATCCAAAGGTAACGGTTCATCTAACGCGATCAGCTTATGTATACCCCGATCATTCATCGTCAATAAATAATGGTCGCCATTCAACGCTAACTCGACCAAAGCAGTACCTTTACCATTTAAAGGAAGCAAATATTGCGACTGTGCAGCAACCACATCTGCACAATAACTTTCGAGTTTTAAACTCACCAAATTAAAAACCAAGAACTCATGCTGACTCGTGCTAACTTTTGGGCTTACCGCCCCATTTTGTTGCACAAAATGGGGTAATGCTCCTAATTTCACTAAGTTCTGCTCAGTGCCCTGTTTCATTCGGAACAATTGCTGCACGAGTTTTTGTTTCATCACTGCATCGAAATAACGTTCATCTAACTGTAGATCGTTATCTTCTAAAATTTTTAATAACGCCTGATGATGTCGAGGCAGTAAAGCATCAAGTACATGACGATAATAGAACTTACTCTGCTTCTTCACTTGACGAACCCGCTGATAGAAGTAGGTAATATCAAATGGCTTTTCAACAAAATCATTCAGTAATTCAGAACTCGCCAAAACAGAAAGTGCTTCATGTCCTGTAAAGGGTAAATGAATCACATGCATTTGCGGTAATAATGGTTTAATTTTTAAGAAATGCTCTTTGTCTTCAGCAAAATATGGATCATAGACAATGATATATTCACGAGATGAATCAACTTCATCCGATTGAATTTCCATATGTTGATGAATTGATACATCAAAAAACTCTGCATAACGGCGGTCTTGCACCACTTCAGGATCAATGGTGTATTGTGGTACAAAAGCCACAATTTTTTG
Organism: Acinetobacter haemolyticus; assembly: GCF_003323815.1. Lineage (NCBI taxonomy): Bacteria > Pseudomonadati > Pseudomonadota > Gammaproteobacteria > Moraxellales > Moraxellaceae > Acinetobacter > Acinetobacter haemolyticus. Next base: position 340,145 of record NZ_CP030880.1, on the reverse strand, counting down.
CATATTCAATAAATTTGAATACTTAATGGCAGCATAGCCACCCATCGAGCCACCATAGCCGACTCGCTCTTTAAACTGTGCTAAAAATGGTTGAATCTGTTGCTGCATGTTGAGCATGCTGCTTTTGGGAAACCATGTCTTTTGCTTCGGCATAATGCCGATCACATTGTATTGGTATTTTATTAATGATTTTTCAGCATTGATGGACATGCCTTTAGCGCGACTAATCAAATCGCCAAACGAAACCACTAAAGTATCACTTGAACCTTTTAAAAAAATAACGCGAATATGATCATCTTCAAATATTATTTGTTTATCCATGCTCACACTAAAAAAAGATCCTTGATGGGAATCAACAAATACTTACTTTGCCAATCCAAAATTGCGGAGTATCTTATTTTATAGAGATCGGGCAGATTAAAAAGCGCAAAAAATGACACAATCCTTGCATCCAGCGGCACAAAAGGGCTTTAGTTTAGGGGCTGAACTCTACCAACAGGTTCGCCCCAATTATCCACAAGAAATAGGGGTTTGGCTGCAAGATCGACTCCAGATAGATGAAAATTCCACTGTTATCGACCTAGGTTCTGGGACTGGCAAATTCTTACCTTACCTCTTACAAACCCAAGCAAAAATTGTTGCAATCGAGCCTGTAACCGAAATGTTACAGCAGTTACAACAAGCACATCCTATGGTAATTTCACTACAAGCGTTTAGTGATCAACTCCCTTTGGATGATGAATCCATTGATGCCATTGTTTGCGCACAATCATTTCATTGGTTTGCTAATCTAAAAACATTGAAAGAGATGCATCGTGTGTTAGCACCTTCAGGACATTTAGGCCTAGTCTGGAATCAACGCGATATTGACGTCGATTGGGTGAAAGCCCTAGCAAATGAGATTGCACCATTCGAAGGTGATACGCCTCGTTACCATACTGGACAATGGAAACAGGTATTTGAACATCAAGGACTGTTCAAATTCAATGGACTACAAAACTTCCAGCTCTATCATCATGGTACTGTAGAACAAGTGGTGAGTAAGCGCTTACTTTCGACCAGTTTTATTGCTGCCATGTCCCAACACGAGCAACAACGATTAAAGGCAAAATTTGAACAAATTGTATTTGATTTTACGGGATTAAATCCGCAAGATCAGATTGACTTTCCTTATCGTACTTTTGCTTATCATTTTCAGAAAATATCAACTTGAGTGGAACTATGTCTAAAATTAAAAAAACGCTGGCGATCACATTTACATTAACTGCAGCGCTCATGCTCAGTGCATGTAACAAAGAACAAGAACCCTCACGATCAAATGATCGAACGAGTGATTCTGTCAAAGATGCAATTGGTCAACTCAATCCAGTGCCAATCAAGCAATTTCCTGATACTGCAAATGACGCTGCGGATATTGCCATTCTAGAAGATTACGAGCAACGCTTCACGGACATGACGGACAGTATGGAAATTGAAGTAGCGGAAATGCGTGAGAAAGGGACACTCACACCTGAGTTTGAACAGCAACGCCAAAAAGATAATGTAAAATCTGCGCTGACCATGCTCAAGGAACTAGATCTTAAAACCGAACAAGGACGTTATATCCAAGGTCTACTCTATAGTTATTGGGAACATCAAGCCAAAGTTTTGGATCAACCCAATACTCAAGCAGATTCTGCTCAGCAAGTAGACCAACTTAATCAGTATTTGCATGCTCAAAGCCAATTACACCACTGGAAAAACAAGCAAACACCTGAAGACTAATTGAAAGTTTATACATTTATCTCATAAAAAAGCCCCTCGTCTTAAACTCAGGGGCTTTTTTCCATTTAAAGCTATCTTTTTAAATTTTCTGTCTTTCGATCCATTCAATCGAACTCACGCGAAATAACTCACACGCACCATCACCAACGCCACCAGGAGTTAGAGAAGATGTCCAAACTAGATCCTTATCACGCACTTCAACCAACTCACCTTTTAGATTGACTAAATCCCCACGCTTGACTTGTTTGATTTGCTTTGCAATCTCAGGATTTGCTGGAATGATGTGCATATTTGATACCATTTTAATGGCTTGATCAGGTGGCACAGGCAAAGTTTTCATGTTCCAATTGAGATAACGATCATACTGACGAACCGAGATGGTTCGAGCAATTTCTGGATCGGTAAATAAATCCAGACTCACGGCGTAATCAATCGGTGAAAATTTTGCTTGCTCATCATCATGATAGACTTTAGAACCAAGAATTCGAAAGTTCCCATCAAAAGGTTGAAGCACAGAAATTGATTGGTACTTCACGACTGGCGCTAAGCCGTTGGCAATATTATATTCAACGCCATTACTTGATGCGTGTGTTTGTCCAAGTGCCGCAACCATGCATAAACTCATCCATAGACGCTTTTTCATGGCTCAATCATCCTCAAAATATCACTAAAAACTTAAAAAACTAACTCTCTTCATAGTATGCTTGGATGGTGAAAAAAAGTGCGTTTTTTAGTAACAATCAAACTCACTTTGGTCATATTTTTGTGCTGTTATTTATGTGTTGCTTTATTTAATCAAGGGATGGATCTGTATGATTTATCAATTTTATCAACGCCGTATCTTTCCTCATTTACTCAATCAAGTCATGCAAACAGCCAGTTTGATGGATCGACGTCGTGAACTATTACTGCCGATTGAAGGCGATGTACTAGAAATCGGCTTTGGTACGGGCCTAAATATTCCATTTTATGGCAATATCGACACGCTATATGCATTAGAACCAAATCCTGATATCTACCAACTTGCGGTAGAACGTGTTCAACATGCGCCATTCTATGTCAAACATATTCAAGCCAGCGCAGAAAAGCTGCCTTTTGCTGATGCATCTTTGGATCATGTTGTATCAACATGGACATTGTGTAGTATTCCTCAACTCGACCAAGCACTTGCAGAAGTTTTCCGTGTGCTAAAACCAACGGGAACATTCCACTTACTCGAACATGTCAAACATCCAGATTCTGCTAAAATCCAATCTCTACAAACGATCTTAACACCTATTCAAAAGCGCATTGGCGATGGCTGCCATCTCAACCGAGATATAGAACGGCATCTATTGCAAACAAAGTTTCAATTTGCAGAAAAAGAATATTTTGACGCTGAAGGTATCCCCGTCATTGCTCAAAAAATGTTATTGGCAAGAGTACAAAAGTCTAAAAATGCCTAGCCCTCAAAATCGATTCTCAGCGTTTCAAAGCGTACCCGCCCTTCTTGCACTGCTTGAGCAATGGCTTGCTGCCCTTTACTCAAGCGTGCACCACCACTTTTAATATCCAGTAAAATCACCTCAATATCTTCGGCCTCGCCATCCCCATCACGAAAGTCGGTATAACCATCAAAAATGACATAATCCACTGGGTCACCCAAAAACTTAGCATCACTGGGTAAATAACGAAACTCTGGAAGGATGGGCGCAAACTGCTCAGCCATTTTTCCTTTGAGTACAGCACGACTGGTATTCACACTGCGTTTCTGTGCATCTAATAATGCTTGTTTATGTTCCAACTCTAATTCTGCAATATATTTTTCATACTCTGCTTGAATTCGTCCGTTACGACTATTGGACAAAATAATTGTGGTCAAAACCACACCGATACAAGCACCTATCAGCATTGCAAGCCAAACCGACATAAAAACGTCCTTATCCTTCAAGGTTGCTATTTAACTGCAACATTAAACTTTTGTCATGTGTCACACACTCTGGTAAAAAAGATGCTAAGGTATAGTTGAATATATAAAGACCTGTTAAATAAATCTAAGTTCATGAAGACAATATTAATCGCAAATCAAAAAGGTGGCTGTGGTAAAACCATGACGGCAATCACCCTCGCTACAGCATTATCACAAAAAGGATATAAGGTTGCTTTAGCAGACGCTGACAACCAAAAATCCGCATTACAATGGTTAAAACAACGTCCTGAAACCGTCACAGAGATCCAAAGTCTAGATTGGCGCCATGAGAAATCAATTGGTGATGCACCTAAAAACTTGGATTATTTGATTATTGATGCGCCTGGGGCACTTTCAGGTGAACACGCTGAACAACTGGTCAGTGAAGCACATGCGATTGTCACACCGATACAGCCTTCATTTTTTGATATTGATAGTACTCGTCGCTTCCTCAAACATTTACAAGAGATTAAACGCATTCGTAAAGGTAAAGTACAAATTTTACTGATTGCCAATCGCGTTAAGCCAAATAGCGCGAGTTCCAAAGATATTCAAAACTTTTTTACCAAAATTGAGCATCCACCTGTGGCATGGATTTCTGAACGAAGCGCCTATGGAACACTCGCTATGCAAGGTTTGAGTATTTTTGATAAATCACAAAAGAATTTTGTGACGATACAAAGCCAATGGCAGCCTGTGCTCAATCAGTTGGTTGATGATCCGAGTGAATGGTTTTAGCTTTTGCAAAGAAAAATAGGGTCTGTTGGCATTTCACAGATGCTTGCGGCAGAGGATATTTTTTAGATGATACAAGGCATGTTTTGCGAAATTTAGTCATTCTAAATGAGCAAAGCATAACGCAGTAGCGGCAAAAAACATCCCTGCCCCAAAGGGTTATGGCTAAAACTTCCCCAAACTGCGTTATGAAACTTGACAAGGGGATCGCCATTGCCTGCATTTCATGCCTTGTTTGAGTCGTTTTTGCCTATAACGCAATGCATGGCTGAAATGTCAACAGACCCTAATCTTTTGATATCAAATCTTAAAAGATGAAAAGGAAAATATCGCTGCTCTGATTTTTCAGTTAATATGGATTCATTCAACTTCAAGCACTAGAGAAAATTATGGTGCAACAATACGCTCCTGTCTTACAACGCGTTTTGCTGTTTGGACTGTTCTTTGTCCTGATGTTTTTGGGATTTAATATTCTCAAATATTTTATTGTTCCAGTTCTTTGGGCCGCGATTATTGCTTATATGACGTGGCCAGTTTACCTATGGGTGCAACGTCGCTTTTTTGGGGAAAATCGTCCAACCTTAAATGCAACAATCATGATTAGTTTGGTCATTCTAGTGATTGGAGTCCCTTTTATTTTTGCGATCTTCTTGCTTCAATTAGAAGGTCGAAACCTCTACATGAACTTACAAAAACAATTATTTTCAGGGCATATTCAAGTTCCTGACTTCATTCGAAACCTTCCTGTTATCGGTGAAGATATTAGCCATACGATCAATGAACTCAGCGGTGACCCCAATAGCATCACCCGCAGTATTGCAGAATGGATTCAAAGCCATTTAAGTTATGGTCGCTTTGTCCTAAGTGAAATTAGCCGTAACTTGGTCAAATTGACCTTTGCCTTGATGACTTTATTCTTTTTCTATCGAGATGGACAAACCATCTTGGCGCAAGTCAGTCGTGCACTCGAAATGGTGATCGGCCTTCGTGTACACCATTACTTGCAAACCATCTCAGAAACCACACGTGCTGTGGTATACGGCATCGGTTTAACAGCAGTCGCCCAAGCACTTTTAGCGGGTTTAAGTTATTTTGTCGCTGGCGTGCCGAACCCGATGTTGCTGACGATTGTTACTTTCATATTGGCATTGATTCCATTTGGAACCCCTGTTTCATATCTTGGCGTTGGGTTATGGCTATTTGCCCAAGGACAAACGGTTGAAGCAATTGGTGTCGTGACATGGGGAGTATTGATTGTAAGCAGTGCTGACAATGTTATCCGTCCACTTGTGATCTCTGGCGCAACACAGATTCCGTTCTTATTGATTATGTTTGGTGTCTTAGGCGGCATTGCGAGTTTCGGTCTTGTTGGCTTGTTTATTGGACCTGTCATCTTGGCGGTGTTACTGGCAATTTGGCGCGAATGGCTACATGAAAATGTCGAACAGCAACCTGTTGCTCAACTCGATGCTCCTCCTGATCCTAAATAAATCGCTGTGGGTATCTTAAAAGATATCCACAGTTTTCTCACTTATTGACTAAAACTTCTTTCTTAAGTATTGGTGCATTCTTTATAGTATCCCGATAGACAGCATCAAAGGCATTTAAGAAAGAAGTCTAGTAATTGTCCATTACTAATATTCAAAATCATAACTGTGCATAGATCTTGCTTAATAATTAGTTGAACAATCAACCTAATCTTGATGCAAAAAAATGACATATCATATTGATCAAACAATACTTCGATCAGGAAGATTTGTTTGTATGACAAAAACCAGATCAATTGAAGAAAAATAATTATGAATAGTCTGTATCTGCTCTTTAATCGTTTTGGATCAAATTCAATTTTGCGGTATTGCCTACAAATTTTTATTGTTTTAATCGGTACAACATTACTGCTACACGCATTGGGTCTAAGTGAATTTATTGTGCCTGTCACACTAGGTGCAATTGCAGCAGCCCTGACTGATTTTGATGACCGACTCAGCATCCGACTTCGAAACTTATTTTACGTCTGTGTACTGTTTTTTACGGTCAGTACAATTTTAACCTTTCTAGCACCTTATAAATTCTGGTTTATCGTCTATTTGAGTTTATCTAGTGCTGCTTTTGTACTCATGGGTGCATTAGGTCAACGCTACGCTACTATTTCTTTTGGCACAATCTTACTTTCCATCTACACCATGTTTGGATTGGGTGATTACCCACATTGGTATCAGCAACCTAGTTATTTTGTCTGTGGTGCGCTGTGGTATGGTTTTACCTCTATCCTGTTTTTTATCATTCACCCTACATTACCGCTACAAGAAAAGATTTCGACTACGTTTAAAGAAATGGGGGAGCTGTTACAGAGCAAAGCTAAGCTGTTCGATCCTGACAATGTCGATAATGTTGAAACGCTGCTATTTGAACTCTCACAGAAAAATGCACAGGTGGTGAATAGCCTGAATCAAGCCAAACAATCTTTGCTCTCTCGCCTTAAATCTTCACGCATGAATAACAGCAGTATCTATTGGTTAAATTTGTATTATTTTGCCCAAGATATCCATGAACAAGTGACCTCAAATTATTTACATTATGAAAAAATCCATCAGAACTTTAACCGGAGTGATTTAATTTTCCGTATACAAAAAAATATGTTCTTACAAGCAACAGCCTGCAAAAAACTGAGTCAGGCATTGCTACATAAAACCACTTATCAAAACAGCCCACTTGCCGATGCTGCCCTTGCCCAACTCGAAGCCTCAATGCAAGATTGGATCGCGCAACACCCATATAATTTAGAAGTTAAAAACTTAGAACTCATTTTGAATAACTTAAAAAGTATTCACGAACAATTCGCGCAACTGCAATTAAAACAAAACATTGAAACGGGATCACCACAACATCAGCAAGCACACCTCAATCTACTAGATGAAGATATTCAGGGATTTCAGGACTTCTTCTTAAAAATTAAGCAACATCTTAGTCCACAGTCTGCTTTATTTCGTCATGCTATTCGTTTAGCAATCGTCTTTGCTGTAGGTTATGCAATTTCTTTGCTGCCGTTTGCCAAAAATGGTTATTGGATTTTACTGACCAGTTTATTTGTTTGCCAGATCACCTATTTTGCAACCAAAAGTCGGCTAAAACTGAGAACCATCGGCACGTTATTGGGTGTGTTGTTAGGCATACCTATACTTTATTTTGTACCCAGTATTGAGGGACAACTTATCATTACCGTGATTAGCGGTGTGTACTTTTTCTATTTACGCCAAAAGAAATACGCGCTGGCTACGGTGATGGCAACACTGATGGTTTTATTGATTTTTAATCTTAAAGGTGCTGGTTTTAGTATCGTTTTACCAAGAATGATCGATACGCTGATTGGCTGTGCCATTGCTTGGTTAGCAGTGAATTTGATTTGGCCAGATTGGAACTTCCGCAATATTCCTGAAAACATCCGTAAAAGTAGTCAAGCAACGCTGGATTACTTCGATGCTGTCATCCAGCAATATCATCAAGGTCGTTCCAATGATCTTGAATATCGAAAAGCGCGTCGTGCGGCCCATAATGCACAGATCGAGTTGTCTAATATGATTTCGAGTCTCAGTACCGAACCACAACCCAATCAAGAACTGATCCATTATGCATTTCGCTACTTGGTCTATAGTCATAGTCAGTTGAGCTACGTTTCGGCACTGGGTCATCAACGTACTCAGATTCAAGATCAACACATCTTGGCGCTGCTTGATCAAAGTGTTGAATTGCTCAAACATGCTTTGATTCAACAACAACCGATTCCACATCAGCAAATTGAAGACATGTTAATCAAAATCCAGCATTTAAGTTCGCAGGGTCAGGTCTCAGAGCAAAACCAATTGTTGCTAAAACAAATTAGTCTGTTGCTTGAGACCCTCACTGAACTGGTGATGTTGAAAAATAAACTTCTAGAACTGGAAATTCGCTAATCAACTCACACTTCAGCGGTTTTAATTTATGCCTTGTTGCTGACGATCTTGCATTACTTGTTTCAAAACACGTCTAGGCTGAGCAAACCATAAAGCAATCAAGGTCACGCTTGCGAGTGCAAAAGCCCAAATATGGAAATAAGTATACATTAGACGAACCAACTCAATGATAATGAAGAAACTCATCATCATCACCATGGATACCGCTGCAGCTACTGTTCCCTTCGATACTTCTGAGGACATCAAGGCAAAACGATACATCACAGAGAAACTAATCCCTTCGCCAAAGCTGATCAAAGTCATACCGATCAATAAACATGGCACTAAATACAGCGGCCAAATTACACCCAAAATCAGAAATAATGTACCGAGAAACATAATCGGCAAACCCACCAAGATGGTTTTACCTAATGCAAAACGATCCATGACTTTGATCAAGACGATGTTACCCGCAATCAAACCGAAGAAAATTGGAAATTGCGCCAAGCCATATTGCAAACTACTCAGTTTCAATTCATCGACCAAAATCACAGGAGACAATGCAATCCATAACATCAACGGCATCGCAACCAAAGGCAAAGCTAAACTTGTACCTAAGAAACGACGATTACTAAATACCTTTTTGAAATCATCAAAGATATAACTAAATGGTTGCTTGGCTCTGCTTTCTTGTACAGATGGCATAAATTTCTTTAAACCAAACCAACTCAAAAAAGAAACTGATGCAATTGCAACAAAGCCCCAATGCCAGGAAATATGTTCAATTAAAAAAGCACCCAGTACAGGGCCTAATAATGGCGCAAGCAAAGAAATATTGGCCATCAACGCCATGACCTTAATGGCATCTCGCTCTTCAAATGTTTCTTGAATAGCCGCGTAACCAACTGCAGAAATGACAGTCAAACCAATGCCTTGCAAGAAACGCAATGCTAAGAATTGTTCGATGTTATGCGTCAATAAAATCAACAAGCAACATATCGTAAAGAAAGCGACACCCGCTAGCAGGACTTTTTTACGTCCAAGTCGATCTGAAAGGGGGCCAAGCAACCACGCAACACTGGCACCACCCAATAAATAAAATGACATAGATGAAGGAGCCCACGTCGCACTGACACCAAATTCTTGGGTAATCGACAGCATTGCAGGCTGTATCAAGTCATTACCAATATAAACCGCAAACTCAAATAGCACCAAAGCTAAAGGAAACATGAGCGTTATACGGTTTAACGTCATATTTTGATTATTCGTCATCATGTTCTATTCACAAAAACAACCAATTCGGATGCGCCCCATTTCCATACAAAGAAAATAGGAACATCACCACACGATTTTATGGTTTAGATTTAAATTAAATTTTGATTTTCATGCTGTGAGAGCGCATGTAATAAATGTGAAAACACCGTATTCACAAGGTGTATATAAGAAAAAATATATTTTCGTGAGATTGATAAAATATTTTATCGTTAGGAAAAATTTCCACGCGCAACTGTAGCACTTTTTAAAAATGACCGCAATTTAGGCAAATGTTTTAATATGTGAATAACCCAAAAGTTATCCACAATATTGTCTATCTTTCAGTCAACTCAAAATCATATCAATGGATCAAGGGCATAACTCAAATTGGAAGTTAGCTGTGTTCTCCCCTCTAGCACATTGATAGCTTTGTTTCTTATTCACGATTTTCCACACCGTTTGATCACGTTTTAATTGATATTCTGTACGAATGGCAATCACAGAATCATCGAGTTGAGACTGTTCAACTGTCACTTGTGCTTCACTAGGATTTTCTGCACGATTAAATTGCTGATCTATTTTTAGATTACTGTCTTCATCAAATAAATTCGGCTGATCTGATAATACCGCATGCATCGCTGTATTCGGTTCGGTCTCGGCTTGCTGCGGAGATGATGGCGTAGGTTGATTACATGCAGTCAAAAACAACCCAACGCCTAAGATCATACAAAGTTTGTGCATTTTTCATTTTCCTCTAAGCATTACCTATTTATGTTACTCCTCAGAAATAAATCGACTAGTCGTTATATGTATACGTGCTGCAGATCCATGTTGTATTTACGATATAAGCGACTGAGAGCGAACTTGGAAGCAGCGTTCATCAAGCAATCGTTGATTTTTGGTCAATAGTATTTTGCTTATTTATACATTTTTACTCATGAATAGACGCTCTAGAATGCACTCAAGTTTTTGAAATCTATTTTGAGTTATTCCATGAGCAATATTTTAATTATTAATGGTGCTAAACAATTCGCTCACTCAAATGGTGAATTGAATGACACCTTGACCGACTTTTCAGAATCACATTTAAAAAGCTTAGGTCATACAGTACAAGTAACACGTACCGACAGTGACTATGATATTCAAGCCGAAATAGCAAAATATCTCTGGGCAGATGTGGTGATCTATCAAATGCCGGGTTGGTGGATGGGTGCGCCATGGACCATGAAAAAATACATTGACGATGTGTTTACCATTGGTCATGGCTCACTTTATGCCAGCGATGGACGTAGCCGTTCTGATGCTTCTAAAAAGTATGGTTCAGGTGGTTTGATTCAAGGTAAAAGATACATGTTGTCGCTCACATGGAATGCACCAATGGAAGCATTCACTGATCCTGATCAATTCTTTCACGGTGTGGGTGTAGATGGTGTGTATTTACCTTTCCATAAAGCCAATCAATTCTTGGGTATGGAATCACTCCCGACCTTTATCGTAAATGATGTAATCAAAATGCCAAATGTCCCAAGCTATATCGAAGATTATAAAGCCCATTTAGATCAGTTTTTTACGAACACGAATTAAGAGAGAAATACTATGTTGACGATTATTGCTGAAATTCAGACACATGCAGGCACAGAACACCGCCAAGCCGTATTAGATGCGTTCCAAAAAATCATTCCAACTGTATTGGCAGAAGAAGGTTGTCATGGTTATGCCCCATTGATTGATCATCTGCCAGCGATTGAAATGCAGTCACAAGATGAAAATAGCATTGTGATGTTAGAGCAATGGGAAAGTACCGCTCATCTTGAGGCACATATGCAAACAGCACATATGCTGAAGCATTTTGAAGCGACCAAAGCGCATGTGGCTGATGTAAAAGTGCGTATTTTGGAAAGTGGGATTTAGAACAAAGATTGGTTATTTATCAAATCCTCATAAAATATATGATACTCGGTAATGTCATCTGCAACCTGCGTGATTTCAAGAAGATACTGTTTCTGCGATAGATTTTAATTAATGCAAGAAGTGAACAGGTTTTGCAGATGACAATGCCTTTGGTTACTTTGGGCAAAACCAAAGTAACTCCAGCCGAAGGCTAATCTTAAATATGAATGAGAACACAATACGACTCCGTCAAGACAAAGAAAAATATAAGCAAATGATTTTACTGATAATAATACTGCTTCATATGTCGGCTATACTCCGTTAAATAACGCTCTAAGCCCTCTCGACGATCAGCTTTTTGCATCTCTTTAGCAGCCAACTGCTCAATCTTAGTTTTAAGTAAATTCAGAATCGCTGCTTGTTCCGCTTCAGGGAGTTGGGCTTTTTCTTTCTGCTGTTTTTTAATTTCCAAATAATCCTCTGCCCAATGACGTAATGGATCATGTTCAGAAACTTGTGCAAATAAATCGGTAATCAATAATTCAGGCATCACTTCTTGAGTTGCTAACTCTGCCGACATCAAACCACGAATCGAATAAAATACTTTTTTATAAGTAAAATTATTTGCGGTTTGCATCACTTTCATCCCGCCCTTCGCCAGCGATAAGTAGTGGTGATAAAGCGCGCTATAGTCGATTCGCTCTAGCAGTCCATCTCGAAAGCTTTGCCATTCTGGAAAAGCATTAAAATACACAATATGCGCTCTTACCCACTCCAAAACTGTTGGGTTACTTTTTTCCAGTAATCCAAACATTTTATCGAGATCATAAGAAACGAAATCAAAATCCCCATCCATGATCTCAATTAGATCACGGTACTTTTTATAGTCAAAATATTGATCTTTACTCGGCAAATGAAAACCACGTACATCATAGTCGCTGTCAGGGCTAGCCATACCCCATAAACGGCTACCACTTTCAATATAAAATAATGGGATATCTTGACGTTGTTGAAACAGTTTTTCGATTTCTTGGTGGATGTTCATATTTCTCTCTAAGATTCGATTAAACGAGAATTTTATTATTTGTAACCTATCAATTTGATTCTCTACCCTTAATTTGTCCAATAAAAAATAGTATTTTTAATTTAATAGCTAAGTTAACCTATAACACATCAGTAAAATAGATAAGTCCTATCCGTTCATTGTTTAAGTTATGGAGCTCGTAATTCTTAAAGAAATTTAATTCTCCGTTATAACAAAGAAAATTTATTTCACAATGAATAAGCTCTCCTAATATCCATGAAGAGAAGTCTTTGAATATAAATGAACAAGAGTAAAATAGATTCCCAATTTTTACTCTCAACATAATACGCATACACTTTACATTATGTTCATTATAAAAATGATCAATATAGTCTCCATATACTTGATCACTCTCTAGATAAATATAAGCTTGAGTTTTCATATTGGTTTTATAAAAAAAGCGCATCTTACGATACGCTTTTAGCAGAAATTCTTTTATCTAATCAAGCATTAAAGATCAAATAATTTGCCTGGGTTCATAATTCCTTTCGGGTCAAATGCCAGCTTCAATGCTTTCATATATTCAATTTCTTCAGGCGAACGAGAATATTCCAAATATGGCTTCTTGGTCATGCCCACACCATGCTCAGCAGAGATCGAACCATCATATTTTTTCACGGTATCAAATACGTATTTATTGACCACCTGACACTTCGCAAAGAACTCATCTTTAGTTAAGTTTTCAGGTTTCAAAATATTTAAGTGTAAGTTACCGTCACCAATATGACCGAACCAGCAAATCTCAAAATCTGGATAATTATCAGCAACAATTGCATCAATTTCTTTGATAAATGCTGGTACATGGGTAATCAACACTGAAATATCATTTTTATAAGGAATAAATGGCGCGATTGACTCTGAAATATCTTCACGCAAACGCCACAAGCTTTGCGCTTGATCTAGACTTTGGCTCATCACACCATCAATGACCCAACCCTGTTCCATACAATGCTCAAAAATCTGCATGGCTTTGTCCATGATCGGCTCATACGGCGCTTCAAATTCAAGTAACACATAAAATGGCGCTTGCGTTTCAAACGGGCGCTGAACATGGCCGCGATCCAAAACTTTCTGCATTGCCACTTCACCAAAAAACTCAAACGCGGTTAAGTCGATTTCTTTTTGGAACGCATGCAATACTGGCATCACCGCATCAAAATCAGGTGTACCCAAAACCATCACTTGCAAGTTTTGTGGTTGACGCTCTAGCTTAATTTCAGCTTCAGTGATCAGACCTAATGTGCCCTCACCACCGATAAATAAATGCTGTAAGGCATAACCGGTCGCATTTTTAATCATGCCTTTGTTTAGGCGTAAAATATCGCCTTTACCCGTAACAACCGTTAAACCAAGCACCCAGTTACGAGTCATACCGTATTTGATGACTTTGATCCCGCCTGCATTAGTACCAATGTTCCCACCGATCTGGCTTGAACCCGCTGATGCGAAATCCACTGGATAGTACATGCCTTGTTCTTCGGCATAATTCTGTAGTTGCTCAGTCACCACACCCGCTTGGACGCGTACCATACGATCTGCTGGGAAGAACTCCAAGATCTGATTCATCTTGTCAAAGCTAATCACGATCTCGCCATTGCTTGCCACTGCACCAGCCGAAAGCCCTGTACGACCACCTGATGGTGTAATCTCAACATTAAATTGGTTGGCAAGTTTGACAACAGACTGAACTTGCTCAGTGCTTGAAGGAAAAACGATGACTGATGGGTTCGGATCAAAATGTTTAGTATGATCTCGTCCCCAATTTTCCAAGCTATCGGCATCGGTTTTTATACGGTTTTCACCCACAATTGCCGTTAATTGGGTCAATAACTCAGGGGTTAAAGCGACTGAAGCATTCATCGTTTATAGGCCTAGCAAGAAGTAAATATAGGGCATTTGAATCACCACATTATTTTTCTAATCTTGAGAAAAATGAAGATGATGTGATAACTCAAATATAGCAACACTACAGAACAGCTCAAACCCGTTTGTATTCAGGCGAGCGCATTAGGTCTATCCATTTTACATCGAAGCGTGCATTGGATAAAGCATTGCATCAAGATACTGCATCGTACAAGGCTAAACTTGAAAATCAGTCAACATTTCCATGAAAAATGATCAGTATTTCGATGCCCCAATTTGCAATCAAATCGCCCTCATTTTGATCAAACATGTTATGATACGGCGATTTAAATCCGACCTGATATAGCGTAGAGCCGTTATGAGCCAACATCTATCACTCCCTAAAGATAAAATCCGTTTTCTATTGTTAGAGGGCGTTCATCAAAACGCTATCGATACTTTAAACGCTGCGGGTTATACCAATATCGATTACCACAAAACTGCACTTGAAGGCGATGCATTAAAAGCCGCTGTCAAAGATGCGCACTTTATTGGTATTCGTTCGCGTACTCAATTGACTGAAGAGATCTTTGAAGCAGCGAATAAATTGATTGCGGTAGGTTGTTTCTGTATCGGTACAAACCAAGTCGATTTAAAAGCAGCGATGTCGCGTGGTATCCCTGTTTTCAACGCACCATATTCAAATACTCGTTCAGTTGCTGAACTCGTTCTAGCTGAAACTATTTTATTACTTCGTCGTGTTCCTGAAAAATCAAAAGTTACACATGCTGGCGGTTGGGATAAATCAGCTGTTGGTTCGTATGAAACTCGTGGCAAAACTTTAGGTATTGTCGGTTACGGTTCAATTGGTTCACAGCTTTCTGTTTTAGCTGAAAGCTTGGGTATGAAAGTCATCTATTTTGATGCTGTGACTAAATTACCTTTAGGTAATGCTCGTCAAGTTGGTTCTATGGATGAACTTTTAGCAACTGCTGACGTAGTTTCATTACATGTTCCAGATGTACCATCTACACGTAACTTCTTCAAGAAAGAACAGTTTGCAAAAATGAAACAAGGTTCGATCTTCTTAAATGCAGCACGTGGTACATGTGTTGTTATTGAAGATCTTGCAGATGCGATTAAATCAGGCCACCTTGCAGGTGCAGCGGTTGACGTATTCCCGAAAGAGCCTAAAGCGAATGGTGAAGAGTTTGTTTCACCACTACGTGGTTTAGACAACGTGATCTTGACTCCACACGTTGGTGGTTCAACCATGGAAGCGCAAGCGAACATTGGTTTAGAAGTGGCTGAGAAATTTGTTGCGTATTCAGACAAAGGTATGACGCTTTCTGCGGTGAACTTCCCTGAAATCGCATTACCGCTTTCTGATGGTCAACACCGTTTACTTCACATCCACAAAAACGTTCCTGGTGTATTGTCTAAGATCAATACATTATTCGCTGAACAAGGCATCAATATCTCTGGCCAGTCATTAATGACTAAAGGCGATATCGGTTACTTGGTAATGGATGTTGATGCTTCTGCATCTCAAGAAGCTTTGGATACGCTACATAATGTAGAAGGTACAATTCGCGTACGTGTATTGTTCTAAGTCCATTGACTGCAAAAAAATCACAGCATTAGCTGTGATTTTTTTTGCTCAACGATTAAGGACAGTTTGGAATAACGACACCACTATTATCTTTGGCTTCATCATTACCCCAACGCGATAGCATATACGCGGAAACCCATTGATTGGTCGGTCCAACATCTAAATCTGTTTTTAACCACCAATGGTTCCACTGGGTACCTGTCGAGTTTTGAACCTTCGGTCCCCAAACCTTACAATACACATAATGGGTCCCTTTATATAACGTTCCTGTAATCGTACCACCCGGACTAGAACGTCCATTGGCATCCGCCCACGTGTCTACCCAATATTTATTGCCACTTGGTGGCGGTGGTGGAGGTGTTGTACCTCCACAACCATTATCACTGGTGAGAACTCTTTGCCCATAACTTCCTGGATAAGGCGCAAGCGAGTTTCCATTAATCACAATACTTTGTGCTGTACTATTTAGACGTTGTTCATAATGTAAATGTGGTCCTGTACTCTGTCCTGTACTTCCGACAGTACCAATTTGTTGACCTTGCCCAATTGAAGCCCCCACACTGACATGAATGGCATTTAAATGAAAATAATGAGTTGACCAACCATTTCCATGATTGATCACCACCATATTACCTGCACCACCATTCCAACCGATCGAGCTTACCGATACAGTTCCACCAGCAGAAGCAAGCACAGCTGCTCCTGATGTTGCACCATTATCCCAGCGCACAAAATCTAAAGCATTGTAGTTGTGACCTGGGTAAGTGCTATAACTCCAAGTTTGACCACAGGAAAAAGGAGCTTTAAAAGCAGGTGCGGCATATACTGAGAAAGGAATGAATGTCATGATACCGATGGCAAAAACTTGTTTTAGTTTCAACATCTTATTATCTCCATAATTATTATTTCATTTATTTAAGTATTGTCAGTTTTACTACTTTTCGGGGTCTATAACGCCCCCAAGTTTTATAGCAGAGATACAGAAAGCTTTGTTTAGTGATCTGACGAACTGCATCGACTCTCACGACTATTCACACGAATTTAGAAGATTAAACACTTCATCAAACTTGGAATTAGAATCCAATGAATCTGAATATGTATGAGAGTTATTCGTAAAATAGGATCAATAAAATCTGAGCGATAAAATGATATAAATAAATAATTATTAAAAAGAACCTTAAAACTTATTTAATAATTAAAACAGTCATCATCGCAACTTCAAAATCAATAAAATTATGCTCGTTTCACAACCAATCTTGAGATAAAATTAAATTATTATGTGAAAATTACACCAACTTGATTGATGATTAAATGTCCAATTCTTCTCTAAAGTCACCACTCTATGCCATAGCATTATTGATGCTTGCAATGATTTGCGTTCAAGGCAGTGGTTCTTTAGCAAAAATTTTATTCCAAAGTTTCCCAGTTTTGACCGTTTCTGCGATGCGTTTATGTTTAGGTGCAATCATTTTGGCGGTAATTTTCAAAGTTTGGACTATTAACTTTCGTGCAGTCCGCTGGAAAGCGATCTTGAGCTATGGTATTGCTTTGGCTGGAATGAATGGATTGTTCTACTTATCGCTAGAGCGACTTCCTCTCGGGATTGCCGTTGCTTTTGAATTTATTGGGCCCTTAAGCGTCGCGCTCTATCATGCACGCCAAAAGTATGACTTTATTTGGGTTGGTTGTGCCATTTTAGGCTTGATTCTCTTATTTCCATTGCAACAGGCTCAGCATAGTCTTGATCTCGTTGGTGTATTTTTTGCCATCAGTGCAGGTGCATGTTGGGCACTCTATATTATTGCAGGACAAAAACCTTCAGGTATTTCTGGCAATCATACCGTATGTCTTGGAATGAGCATCGGCATGTTGTGTTTACTACCATTTGCTGTATTTTCTGGTGCAATTGATCGTGTTTTTGAGCTACCAAATCTGTATTATTTTATTGGGCTTGCCATTCTCGCCAGTGCCTTGCCATTCTCCTTAGAAATGATTGCTTTGCGCAATCTGACTCCATTGAGTTTTGGTACATTAATGAGCTTGGAACCAGCAGTTGCGGCACTTTCAGGTTTTGTATTTTTAGGTGAAAAATTATTGTGGAATCAATGGCTCGCCTTAACCACCATTATCATCGCCTCCATCGGCTGTACTTTTACCATGCAACGCGCTCGACAGCAAAAAGAGGCTAAATGAAAAATCTCCAATTGGTTGCTGTGCTTTACATGGTGTTGTCCATGGTGGCTTATCAAATCAGCGCGTCATTTGCTAAACAGCTGATCACAACACTTGATCCCCTCACTGTGACGATTTTAAGGCTGAGCTTTGCAACAATCATCGTGGCAATCATGTTTCGGTCTTGGACTATCATTTCCAAGCTCAAACACCTGAAATGGCGAGATTTACTGCTTTATACAGCATCCTTAGGCTGTATGAATATTTTGTTTTACACTTCTCTGGGCAAGCTTCCTCAAGGCATTGCTGTAGGTTTAGAGTTCATTGGACCGCTAGGGTTAGCATTGCTTTCAATCAAACAACGCAGTGATTATCTTTGGGTCGCATTTGCAATTTTAGGCATTGCCTTAATGGTCCCTTGGCATGATGCCAACCAACATAATTTTTCTTATTTTGGTGCTGCTTGCGCTGTAGGTGCGGGGATTTTTTGGGCCTTATATATTTACTACGGACATCGGGTCGCACAACAAAATATAGGAATGCATGCATTAACGATTGCCATCGCATTATCTGCCTTGACCTTATTGCCATTTGGTTTATGGAATAATGCGCCTGTTCTTCTGGATACCCAATATTGGGGTAAAGCTCTCGTAATTGCGATTCTTGCGACGGCGATTCCGTATGCGCTCGATCTAATGGCATTGAAACGTTTAAGTAAACTGAGTTACGGGACATTGACCAGTCTAGCGCCTGCTTTAGCGGCATTGGCAGGACTGGTCATTCTCCATGAACAAATTAGCCTGATTCAATGGGTTGCCTTATTTTGTATTATGATCGCATCCATTGGTGTGACCTTACGTGGAGAGAAATCTCCAGCCCCGTAAAGTCACAATAGCGTCTTTTTGACCTCAAGCTGTTTCGGTTTTATATTTTTTATACTCCGCAAGATATTGTTTACCTAATTTTTCTTTTTCAGCATCTGCCAAGATTTTTCCAGCTTGCTGGAAAAATTTATGTTCCTCTTCTTTTAAATGATGATGTACCTTTTCACTTAATTGTTTAGCAGTTGCCAGCCAGCTTGGATTACTCATATCTGTTTCTTCAAGTGTCTCAACTAATTCATCCATTTCATGATGTTCAGCCAAGGCATGACGTGTAATGTCCAACCCGACATCATCAAACATCAGTGGAATATATAAATAACGATCTTCAGCAACTGAGTGTGCATAGAGTTCATTTTTCAACAAATCAAAAAGCTCTTTTCGCTCCTCACTATGTCCGCTGGTTTCAACTAATTTTTTTGCAAGTGAACGTTGCTTATCATGACTTTCTCGTAGTGCTTCAAATATATTCATTCTTCACCTCTAAAATTGGCTAACAACCACAATACGAGACATATCTCGATACTGTGGAACTTGGCTAGAATCTCATCTTAGAAAGTGTGCGTTTTTTAGACAGCATCATTTAAGTATGTTTTTGTTGTCAAACTTTATCTTTTGAGTCAAACCGCAACAATAATCTGATATCCCAAACGGCAAATTAAGATACTCACTAAAATCAAAAATAAGATACGAATAAAACCACTACCATATTTTAACGCCAAACGAACACCGAGTAATGAACCCGCAATATTGGCAACCGCCATCATCAAACCCAATGTAAACAACACATGACCTGTGGGGACAAAAAAGCTGAGTGCAGCGAGATTGGTCATAAAATTGCCAATCTTCGACAAGGCTGAAGCATGTAAAAAATCAACTTGTAGAAAGCGAATGAAAAAGAAAATAAAGAAGCTACCCGTCCCTGGGCCAAAGATACCGTCATAGAAACCAATTGCTAAGCTTCCGATCGCAGCGAACATAAGCAGCTTCGGTGTAATCCGCTGATCGACATGCACTTGCCCAAATTGCTTTTTCATCAAAGTATAGACTGCGATCACAATCAACATGATCAAAACAAAGGGTCTTAGAATATGTGTCGGAATCATTGAGACACATGCCGCTCCTGCAAACGAGCTGACAAATGCAAAAATTGCTATCACCAACAATAGTGGCCATTTCAATTTTACTCGTCGTACAAATGAAAAAGCAGCTGAAGCAGTGCCACAAATCGAAGCGAGTTTATTGGTTCCAAAAATCGTGGCTGGTGCGGTTTGAGGTAGTGCCCCCATCAATGCAGGAATTTGAATCAATCCACCACCACCAACGGCAGCATCAATCGTCCCCGCACAAAAAGCAAAGAAGACTAAGCTGAGAATGAGTTCCCATTCCATGGAGCAAGACCTTATAAGTTGAGTAAGCGTTTTGGTACAAGACGTTTTTTATCAGTGATTTCAGCTAAACCTAAACAACGCTCTCCATCAAAAACTAACACCTCAGCTACAGCCTCATGATCAATATTGCTTTCTTGACCATTACCAAAATATTTTTCACGTCCTTCTGGTAATTGAACACGTGGAAAATGTTCTACAGGTGCATACACTGGAAGCAATAATGCATCCCGTTGTTCTTGTGACAAACTTTCTAAATACTCAATGGTATAGTCTGGATTAATTTCAAAATGACCCGTCTGAGTACGATGCAAATACGTCAAATGACCACCGCAACCCAAAGCTTCACCTATATCCTCTCCAAGTACACGGATATAAGTCCCTTTTGAACAGGTCACATCTAAAGTTAAACTATCTTCGTTAAAACTCACCAAAGTTAGATCATAAATCGTGACAGGACGCGCTGCTCGTTCAATCTCAATGCCCTAGCGTGCCAACTCATATAAAGGGCGGCCTTCTCGTTTCAATGCAGAATACATCGGAGGCACTTGCTGAATATCACCACGAAATTGAGCTAAAACCTGTTCTATACTTTCACGAGTCAAAAGCGGAACAGTTCGTTGCTGAAGAACTTCGCCTTCGATATCTCCAGTCGTTGTGGTTTGTCCAAGCTTTACCGTCGTTTGATAACGTTTGGTTGAATCCAATAAATAATGAGAAAATTTGGTTGCTTCCCCTAAACAAATCGGCAATAAACCTGTTGCTAATGGATCTAAAGCACCTGTATGTCCTGCTTTTTGTGCATTAAAAAGTCGACGTACTTTTTGCAATGCTCCATTTGAACTCATCCCTATTGGCTTATTTAAAAGAAATACACCACTCAAATGACGATAAGCACTTTTTTTCATAAATAAAAAGTCGAAATACAAAGATACATTTTATCAAAACTATTCATTAATTTTTTAAAAATAACTGTTCAAAAAAAAATCAATCATGCTAGACTCCTTTCGCTTTCGAAAACAAAAGAAAAATGGATGCGGTTTTATGAATAAGAAAGGAAACAAAACGATCATCTACGCTGGACTCATACTCAGTTCCATTTTATGTATCGTTGTTATTTATTGGTTCTATCCGAAGTCCGAAAACTATTCAGGAAATATAACATCGTCTTCTGAAAATCAATCTAGTCAACACGTTCAGCAACTCAATTCACACAATAATTTAGCCCAAACATTACTTGGATTTCAAAGCTCAAGCCAGACAGACACAGAAACCAATTGTCAGTTGCAATTTAATGCCTCAAAAACATTAATCATAAATGAACAAACCCGAAACTGTTTCGAATATTTCCTATCACAGTATGGAGAAAGAAATATCACAGAAATTCGCAAGAATTTTCAACTTTATTTAGAACATCATTTTCAATCAGCACAACAACAGCAAATCTTAGCACTTTGGTCTCGTTATTTAGATTACCGCGAAGCACTGAGCCAACTACAAATACATGAAACAGCGAAGGAAAACTATCGCTATTTCCAAGCAGCTTTTCACACCATACAAGATCTAAAACAACGCTTCTTTTCTACCACAGAAATAGAGGGGTTATTCGGCACAGAAGATGAATATCAACAATACACTCTAGATCATATGCAAATTTTAGAGAATAACTCGCTAGATACGTCAACTAAAGCCAAATTACTCCAAGAGCGTTTTGAACAACTTCCTCAGGACTGGCAAGAAAATATTAAAGATTTATCTAGATTAGAAGATTTGCGTGCATTAACAGCACAAATTAAAGCCCGCAATGGTTCACCACAAGAATTACGTGATATGCGTCTTCATTTAGTTGGCGAAGCAGCAACACAACGCCTAGAACAACTTGATCAACAAAGATCAGTATGGAAGCAACAAGTACAATCCTATTTAGAAGAACGTAAAACCATCATCGATAGCAATATGAGTGCGTCTGCCAAGACTCAAGCAATTCAACGGCTCAAACAACAACAATTCAAATCCACACAAGAACAACAACGCCTACAAACTTATGAAACGATCTATGATCAAGGAGGGACACTACCATTTAGTTATTAAAAAACAAGCACAAGACATTGAAAGATCATCAAAGGACAACGATGCAATGTCGAATTCAAATAAATCATTAAAGACCCAATTTAGGAATTTTAAAAGAGAATAAAATGCAAAATTTAATTCGTTATCTTGCTTTAACTGTAATGACCATCGGTATCTCAACAAGCTATGCTTCAAATGCGACCCAAGTCAAAAGCAGCTTTGTTATTTCAGACTATGCAAAAACCAAATATCCCATTGTTTTTGTCCATGGTGTCGCGGGCTTTTCCCGTGTAGGTAGTGACCCGATGGGGGTCGATTATTGGCATCAGATCTTACCCAATATTGCAAGAAATGGCGGCAATGTTTGGGCTGCCCGTTTATCCCCATTTAACTCAAATGAAGTTCGTGGTGAGCAACTCTTACAGCAAACTGAAGAGATTTTAGCGATTACAGGCCAATCCAAAGTGAACTTTATCGCTCATAGCCAAGGCGGACCAACTTCCCGCTATGTTGCAGCGATGCTTCCTGAAAGTGTAGCGTCTATAACCAGTGTGAGTGGCACTCATAAAGGCTCACCTGTTGCTAGTCTTTTAATGAAAAGTTCGGGAACCATGTTTGGTGATGCGAGTATTGCCTTGACTAATTTCTTCTCAGCGGCGACTGTTTGGGCCCAAGGACTTGATCCCCAAAGCTACCCTCATGATGCTGAGGCGGCTGGACAAAGTATTTCTGTGGAAGGTTCAGAAAAGTTCAATGCTCAATATCCAATGGGCGTTCCAACGACTGCTTGTGGAGAAGGTAGCTATAAAGAACAAGGAATTTACATGTATTCCTTTTCTGGCGTTCAAGCCGCGACCAATATTCTTGATCCACTTGACCCAATATTTATCGGTGGCAGTCTGATTGTTGGTCCTAGAGGGGATAATGATGGTATGGTCAGTCGCTGTAGTGCAAAATTCGGTCGTACTATACGCGATAATCTGCCATGGAACCACGCGGATGAAGTCAATCATGTAATGGGATTAAAAGCACTGTTTGCACCTGATCCAGTCGATATCTACCGTCAACATGCAAATCGCCTTAAGTTGCAAGGCTTATAAACTCAACATAAAAAAATGCGCCTCACGGCGCATTTTTTATGCTCTACAACAAAGTTAAAATTAACCTTGTTTACGAGCTGGTAACTTTTCACGAATACGTGCAGCTTTACCAGACAACTCGCGTAGGTAGTAAAGTTTAGCACGACGAACGTCACCACGACGTTTCACTTCGATTTTAGCAACGATTGGAGAGTGAGTTTGGAAAACACGCTCAACACCAACACCGCTAGAAATTTTACGAACTGTGAAAGCTGAGTTTAAACCACGATTTTTCTTCGCGATTACAACACCTTCAAATGCTTGAAGACGCTCACGATCACCCTCTTTTACTTTAACCTGAACAACAACTGTGTCACCAGGAGCAAAAGCAGGGATATCAGTTTTTAACTGTGCATTTTCAACAGCTTGAACTAAAGGATGTTTACCACTCATTGTGGAATCTCCAATATGTGCGGGAGAGAAGAGGTCTCTTACACCGCTGAGGATAGAGGCTAAAGCGCATATCTCTCGTTTAACTTTCCCTTTAAAGCAGAATGCCTTAAAGAGCCTATTTATACTTAAATAACTTTAAGTATCTAAACTTTTTAGCCATTTTTTTTGCTGTTTGGTCAGCTCAACTTTTTCCACCAATTCTGGTCGACGATCTAAAGTTCGCTGATAACGCTGCAAAAAACGCCATTTCTCAATATTGGCATGATGTCCTGATTTTAGTACTTCAGGGACATCCAAACCTTCGAAATGGTCTGGCTTTGTATATTGTGGACAATCCAATAAACCATCCACAAAAGAATCTTGAACTGCAGATTGTTCGTCAGACATAACATTCGGCAAACGACGAATAATACTATCCAACAACACCATCGCAGGTAATTCACCGCCCGATAAAACGTAATCTCCAATTGACCATTCTTGATCAACATAATGCTGGATTAAACGCTCATCAACACCCTCATAACGTCCACACAATACAATCAAACCATCATAATCAACGAATTGTTGTACTGCTTGTTCATTTAAGGTTTTGCCTTGTGGTGACATATACACCACTGGAGCATGAACACAGCCTGCTTGCGCTGCAAGTTGTTTAGCATGGGTAATTGCTTTCGCGAGTGGCTCAGCCATCATCACCATACCAGGACCACCACCGAACGGACGTTCATCCACTCGTCTATAGTTGCCCTCTGCAAAATCTCGAGGATTTATACAAGAGACTTGTACAATCTCTTTTTTTACAGCTCGACCGCTAATCCCGTACGCTGTAATCGCTGCAAACATTTCAGGAAATAATGTGATGACTGCAAAAAACACCGCAGACTCCTCTATTTTCCTGCTGCGCTACAACTCTATCAAGAGTTAGTAATCTACGCCCCAATTGACGTAAATGCGACCCGCTTCAAGATCAACACGTTGTACTACATCTTTATGCCAAGGAATCATTCGCTCTTCGGCATCAATACTGTCCGGTGTCGCTTTGACCACCATGACATCATTGGCACCCGTTTCAAAAAGCTCAAAGATTTGACCGAGATTAACTTCCTGTTCATCCTCACCAAGACCAAACACAGTTAAGCCTTTAAGATCAGACCAGTAGTACTCGTCCACATCCGCTTTAGGAAGCTGAGATTTAGCAATCCAGATATTGGCACCGACTAAGTTTTCTGCACCAGTGCGATCAATCACACCTTTGAGCGAAACTACCAAGCCTTTACCATGTGGTTTCCAACGTTTTACATCGATGGTTTGCCAACCTGCCTTGGTCTCAATGTACCAAGGAAGGTAGTCAAACATATTGCTCATAGGCTCAGTATTTGAGTAAACCCAGAGCCACCCATTCAGTCCATATGCTGAACGTAACTGTCCAATCTGAATACGATCTTCGGGTACATTCTGTGTTGCTGTCATGGGTTACCTACTACAAGCTTATGCAGTAGCTGCAGCTTTTTTAGCTTGAGCAGCTAAAGAAGCAACACGCTCAGAAGGTTGAGCACCTTGTGAAATCCAGTGTGCAAAACGGTCAGCATCTAAACGAACTTTTTCAGCTTTACCTTGTGCAGTTGGGTTAAAGAAACCAATACGCTCGATGAAACGACCATCACGTGCATTACGGCTATCAGTAACAACGATTTGATAGAATGGACGTTTTTTTGCACCACCGCGCGCTAAACGAATAACAACCATGAGAACAACCTTATAGTTTTTACGGATTATCCCTGCGCCGACCATCGACAGCATTTCAAACCCCTTTAATAGAGGGCGATATTCTACGTTAAATTTACACTGAATGAAAGATTAAATATTAAGTTATCCGCAGCTTTGAATTTAAATCGCTGAAATCTAAATTTATTACCACTCTTCTGAAGCTAAACCACAACTTTGATTGGTGATATTGGCTGGTGTTTTAGTCTTACATTTTAGACCAATACTGGTCATAAGTAAGGAGTAATTACGTGGATTTTGGCTTTCAGCCTTAAGTGACCAAGTCTGTGAATCAACCGTTAAAATCAAGGTAAATTTTTGCTTACCACTCGATGCATTTAAAGGTAAAAGCAACATTGTCTTGGTTGCATTATCCACATCTGCATAGGGTCCTTCATTGCGCACAGGATCTCTTAATATGAAGCCCTCATAACTGAAGTTACGCGTTCGATGTTGTTCTAATAATGCAGCAATTTTATGCATCTCTTGTTGAGCTGTTGATAAGTCTGCTTTACGAATATAAATGTCATAACTCGGGATAGCGATCACTGCTAGGATAGCAATGATCGCCACTGTGATCATCAGCTCAATCAGAGTAAAGCCAGATCGCCTATTCATTACTTTCATACCATTTTAGTGGCACAATTTGACGGCGCATGGTATTGATTGGAATTGAACCAGTAGCAGCCACATTACTTTGAATTAATGCACGTGACGGTGAACCACTTGTTCCACTACTTTGACCAGAACCAACATTGAGTGCCACAATCCCTTTACCTGCTACAAAATTATTAACTTGCCCTTTATTCGTTTGGAGCTCTTGCTCACATATGCCAAACGGTAAACAGTAACGATGCACTTTGGTTTCTCCACGTACTTGAACGGGACACGTTGGTGTTATGCCAGGATCATAAACACCAGCGTATAAATTTTTATTGATCACCGCCATTTCATTCAACACTTTTTTACCGTCAGCAAAGGCAACGAACCAACCATGTGGAATTAAATCCTTAACTTCCTCAATATTTTTACCTTCAGTATCTTCGAATGTAAGTGCTGCTTTTAATACGCCACCACTTTCTGTCTCTAACGCGAGCTTTATATTTTTAGTCTCAAGCCCACTCTCTGCTAGTGTATATAAATTTGTTTTGGTGACATCTTTATCAAAAATATTATAAATCGCTCCTGAACCTGGGTCACTTACAGGTAAACTACGATTCCCCGATGCAATACTCACTACTGCTAAAGGTTTCTCATATCCATACACACTAAAACTCGGTGCATCATAGAATCGTGGAATTGGTTTTGTAACATCACTTGGACGGACATTCAAAATTAGTGTTGCACGTTGTGCAAAATCGCCTGTAGCTGTATTCGCATTAATATCTACACGCCATACTTGCCCACCCAGATCACCAAAATATAAATGATCTGCCAATCCATCGCCATTTCGATCTGCAACATTAATACGGCTGACCACACTATATTTCATATCGGTGACATTTAAAGCATTTTCTGTTGCTGTATTTTTCGTGGTTGCGTTGGCACTTGCCCACCATAACAAATCACCATTATTGGCATCAAACATATAAACGCCAGCACCTTCTGAAAGACTAGGGTTATAATCTTTATCTTCATAACCCATATCATAGCCACCACCGACAAACATCACCTGTTTACGCTGGCCTTTCCAATTAATATAAGCAATGGTGGGTTTAGACCAACTTTGCCCCATACAACCTAGTGGATTTGAATTAGAGCAATCTCCTGTTGGATTGATATGGAATTTGATTTTCGGATTGTCTAAATCTGTAAGATCAAGTGCGTAATAGCTACGCCCACCCATTCGTAGTCCACCATATAGCACTTGTTTACCTTGTGGTTTATTTGTACCACGCTCAACCTGATCAACAGTGGCAATCACTTTACCGTCTTTCATCCCATAGACATATTCAGTATGCGCAGTCCAAGCACCATCAACACCATAAGACATATTGCGCCAACTTCCCTGACTCTGAGCTGTAAAAGCTTTTCTTTGCTCACTGTTTTCAAGCATTTCGTTAGGCACAAAGGCAAATTTTTCTTGGCCATCATCTGCATCGACCACATGCAACAAACCTTGGGTTGAACCAAATACAATATAATCATCACGGGCAATGCTGCCGTTACTATTAAACTTGGCAAATTGTGTGATTTTCAATGGTGTAGAATGAAGCGGCATTCCGATTTTCCAGAATGGTTCACTTGTGGCTAAACTCCCTCCTGTCGCTGTTTCAGCATCGACGTTATAGCCCAATAAATTCATCAAATAACCACCTTTGGTATCTTTTGCAGTAGCATCTATTGCGCAACGAGCTTCACTCGAATCATTCAAATAGTCAGATGTTACTTTTTTCAGGCTTTGACTTTCAGTAAACTTTCCATCTGCATCACAGTTTCGATTGATCCACAATGTTCGGGTAGACGTATCTGTTTTTGTTGGACGTAACGTTTTTAACTGATCGAGCATTCCTCCCTTAAATAAAGTAGAACCATCTGCCGCTTCGGCTGTGTTTGAGCTCCATTTGTCTTTCCAATCCACGGTACGAATAATATTGTCGCCAGTGCCTGTATTCGCTGCGGAATATCTTTTTAGATTTCCGCTCCAACTTTGGTGATCTGTTGGCTTAAAGATACTGTTATAAACATCATCACTGAGTTGATAAGGCGTTAATGGATCAGCAGGGATCGTTTGTAAACCCATAAATGGGTCTGACTCTGCGTCGACGATATGTTGACTAAAATCAATGATACTTTGTGCAATACCACCCGTACTGGCTTCAGTGTACCAACCACCTTTACCATCTTTACCCCAATGTACGAGATTTTCGACATCATCAGCAGGAAGAGATGTTGGTAAAACCACATTGACCAAATTTGTAAGACGACCTAGATCTAAAAGACCTAAGGTTACAGCGTCTACAAGTTCTAATACAGAAGTTAATAACATTTTTACAGCACCGAGCAAAGTATCAACAATACTTCCACTCGTACCTGCGCCAGAGACCGTATTACCATTTAACTGTACATAATGAAAATCTTTACCAATCCCCGCCACACCTGTTTTCAGTTCATACACGGGGGTGGTTGGTGTATTCAATAAAGCTTGTGAATAATTGGCAATACATTGCCATGTTGCCGTTGTTGAACCTCTAGTTGACCATCCAGCAGGTGAATTACTACAAAAATCCGCCAAATTATTACTTGGCGTTTGCCCAAGTGATTTTTGCATCACTCGTTGCACACCTAATGAATCTGCTGGAGCAATTTTTGGTATGCTCCCAGTTAAAACAAGAATTCCTTGAGCCTGACATTGTGATGTTGTTACGTTCGTTGAAGGTTTAGGTTTAATTGAGTCTGGTTTAATATAATGATCACTATTCTGAGTTCCATTTGTAGCATATTTATAGCCTGAGTAAATCGCATCCGAAGCATAATAGTAACGAATCACTCGTTTATCAGTATTTCCAGATAGCCAGCCAAAAATAGAACCAAGTAAATCTCCTAATAAACCATTACTTGGTGTAATCTGTTCTGTACGAATATGGCCTGTTGGAACAGGATATTCTTTCAAATCTTGCGACCAGCCACCTTTTTTTTCATATGAGTTACAATCATTGTCTGCCTGACGAGATAAACATTTGTAGGCCACATCAGATTTTCTAACAGGAACTTCAAATTCAGATAAACGTTCACCTGTCCCTCTCGTATTCGTCCCAAGCAGATATGCACCCGTTTCAGCATAAGTCGTTGCCAGTGGTGATTCTGGGTTTTCCAGTAATGCAGTGACTGTAGTACTCAACCCACCAATCAGATCAAGTATACTTTTTAATAAAGGTCCAATACTTCCAACCAAATCTACTGC
This sequence comes from Acinetobacter haemolyticus, assembly GCF_003323815.1. Lineage (NCBI taxonomy): Bacteria > Pseudomonadati > Pseudomonadota > Gammaproteobacteria > Moraxellales > Moraxellaceae > Acinetobacter > Acinetobacter haemolyticus. Next base: position 310,376 of record NZ_CP030880.1, on the reverse strand, counting down.
ATTTAACTTTAGCGTCACTGCATTTGAAACAATCTTAAGAATATTAACAACACTATTCAGCGTACTCGCCAAAGGATCAGAACTTGGTACTAAACTATCAATTGCAGTCTGTAAAGCCTGACGTTGTGCACTATCTTGCGTCATCGTTACACCATCAACCACATCACCTTTTTTATGTCCTAATTCTTGTGCAGGAACGACGATCATGCCTGTTTTTTGATTGACTACACCGTCTTTTTTGGCAGGAGAAATAGAAAGCCCAATAGTCGTTTTAGCAGGTAGTGCAGTAATCCCATTATTACCATTAAGTACATCACGTACCGCCATTTTGATGCGAGACAAACGACTATAACAACGATAACCCTCACCTAAACTCAAATTCACAGAAAGTATTGTATTACTACGTTCAGGCTCATCTACTTCCAGTTTAGAAAATGGAATACAACTAGCACGCATATAGTCCAAAGAACTTTGCAAACCTAATAAACTATTTCTTTGTGTTCCAGTTACTGTATCAACTGTTCCCAGCAAATCTAAAACCGATTTTGGAAAAACCACATCACAATATGCTTCATTTTTCTTTCCTTGAGTTGCAGGCGGCGCAAGTTTAACATCCACCACAGGTAAAGCACCCACAACCGCAAAAATCTGACCACTGATACATAATGGATAATCTTTCAATAAATCTAGTGCAGGTGAACCCATACCTTGTGAAGTATCCACCATCAACATAATGGTACTGTTGCCACCATCCGTCCCTTGACGATAAATTTCCACATCACTTGCATAGGCGGTGGGTGAAATGATCAACAAACATGCCAATGCTGAACCGACAAATACAGACCACTTTTCTTGTTTCTTTCTTGCAGCCATTTGTTTTTGTTGTTTCATTTTATTATTTTTCATGACCTTTTCTCCCTTATGAACCTGATGGCTCAAAGTCAGATAAGAAGCGATATTCTGCGACTTGCATGTTATATAGAGGATTCTCTTTATTTTGTTTTAGGCACTCAGCCACTTCATTTTTCCCAGCATTGTCGATGCTTTTCACCAAGCAACCTTCATCAGCTGCAGTACTTTTTTTAAATAATATTTTATCAGTATCCGATAATAAGCCTTGCATCACCGATACCACGAAGACTTGTAAACGAATGCTTTCTTCAGTTTTTGCACCCAAAACTTCTGTGCCACGCGCCAAATCAGCAAACGGAGCTGTCGGTGTAGTGGCTCGTTTAATATAAACTTGTGTTACAACTTGCTTGCGACCAGCTGACTTCGAATCTTTAGTACAAGCTCCCCCTCCTAAACTCTCCCAATTCGGGCTATTTAAGAGATATGCCCCTTTACTCAATGTAAAAGGGCTGCTCTCCGAAAAACAAAATACCAATTCAGCTTCTTTATGGTTTTCATTTTTAAAGAAACCGACAATACCATTGGCTGCTGCAATATCAGGTGTATTATTGGGATTTTGTAAAGCCAACAAAGCTGCATCAGAACTCTGTAACAACAATGCTTGTATCTGATTATTGGTGACCAATTTCAATGAGCTGATACTTTGACGAATTGCCAATGTTCCTACAATCATAATCAGTAACAAGACCATCAATACAACGATGAGGGTTGAACCTCGTTCAGATCGAATCATGTCTCATCCCCCCCAGTACAATCGTCAACATCTGCCTTACACCCTTCCGAAACCCACCCCATTGCATTTCTCAATGAAATCGTTTGATTGACCGCTTGGCGTAAATGACCATTTTGATATTTTTTATCTAATTCAACCTCACTTCCCAAAACCTGAAATGCTCTACTATTTCTTTCCTTCGCAATCGATTGATTACCCGTCGTATCTGTGGATTGAACCAATACCCCGATTTGAATCGCATGGATATGTGGACTTACATCCTGCATGACTCCATCAATATTTTTCCTTACCGATTGGGTCAAATAGGTATCCAAACTCCCATATTGAATCTTGCTGCTCTCATCATTTAGACCACCATCCATCCATCCATAGCGCACCACAAAATAATCAACATTGGGTAAGATCACTTGGCTGCTTTTCCAGTCAAGTAGCAACTGGTCATCTTTTGATTTTGAGTCAAGGTTTGTATGAGTATATTGAGCTGCCTGACAGCGTAAAGAACGGCGCCCATTAGTTTCAGCTAGGTCAACATAATAACGTTGCACCACAATAACATCTTTTTTGAGCTCATTACCCGAACAGTCAAAACCCTCTTGTTGCGCTTGATAACGAATCAACAACTGATCATTTTCAGTTGTATTATTTAGATTGGCACGCTGATAACGCTTTAAAGGCTGATCTTCATCCTCCTCTTCATCAAAACATACTGTGCAATTTAAATTGATTTTCTCTCCCACATTTTTCGGTGTGAGAATAATCCCAGTATATTCAATTTGATCATTCACGGCAGGGATAGGCGCACTCAAATTTGCCTTACGAATATCCTCCACAATAAAATTCAAACCCAAACTTGCACTGTCTTGGATATGTGACATCGCTTTCTGTAATTTGTAACTGGTCACTCCAGCGATAAATAGTTGTATTGCAGCAGCAACAATAATTAAGCCCAAGGCTAATGAAATCATTAACTCGATAAGCGTGAAGCCTGAGACCCGATGAAACCGAGCAACGCTCGGTCGGGTCGTAAGATGAGAGGTTAAGCTTCGAGTACAAGGGTTTCTAGCGCAAGACGAAGAACTGTGCTTAAAGCAATTTGTAAGACTTTTTTTCATGTTAATAAGCCTCCAAAAATAGACAGTGTGATCCTTTTACATACACGCCATCTTTAATGCATGCTTCTACATCATCCTTACCACTACCCTTGCTACTAGATAAAGACGTACTCCCCCATGCCACATAAATGCATTGGCGATGTTCACCAATAGGACAATCAGTAACCGCTAGATTCATACCATTTTTATTTGCTTGAAAAGATGCATTTTGAAGGTCTTGTTCCGCGATTTCCTTAGCACTTCCTGCTGTAGTTTCTACTTCTGTGGGGATAGCTACCGCCCCAATTTTATATTCGCCCTCTCTTAATCCTTGTGGATTCGCTCGCATACGCTCTGCCAAATCACGAGCAATGGTTAATGCTAATACTTGCTGATTTGCTTCGGCACTTGCATCTACTGCTTTTAACTGTAGAGCAGCAAACCCCAATACGGCGATAGCTAGAAGTAGCAATGCAACTAAAACCTCTACTAAACCCACACCTTTTTGATTGTTATGATTCATGTGCAAGTCCCTTCTTTTATTGTTGTATCATTGGTTATCCCGACATTGATGTAATAACAAATTCCTTTTCTTTTTAATTGGAAATTTGTTGAAGCAGCAACACTGCCATTTTTTCTAAATATAAGACTAGTTTTATAAGGGCTACTAGTAACGGCAGTTATCCCATTTTTCAATTGAGCCACAAAAGTTCTTTGAGTTTCAGTTTTAGGAATTTCAATCGCTGTTGCGCAATCATCTGCTGATAAAGATCCTAAACACACTCCTGTCGTTTGACGGAGTAGAACTGCCTGACTTCGGGCCTCAGATACTTTCATCACCACTTCTCGGGCAGCACTTTCTAGTTTTTTGCGTGTTATCATGTCGGCAAATGAAGGCGCAGCTATCACTGCAATAATGGCAAGAATTGCAATCGTAACAATGAGCTCTATCAGCGTGAATGCTTTATACTTTGCTAGTTGCATACAGCCCTCCCATATGCACAATTTTTATAATTTTGAATAATGTTCTAATGTTTAATTATCAATTTCCTACCAAAACAACTGGAAATCTATTTTTTGCGGATAAAAGGTAGATATTGTCAGATAATCGACAAATTATTTAAATAGAATCAACTTATGTTATAAAAATGATAAATAAATCACACATCAACAAGATTAAATAAAGAGTTTAAGTAAATAAAAAAGCAAATACCTTTCGATATTTGCTTTGGTTAAATATTAATAGTTTATGATCGAATTAACGACCATCCCAATTAGAAGTTGCGGATAGTGTACATATAGAAGCACCTTTAACCCAACACTTTTGTCCCTCACTATTTAGTATCAGTATTCCATCGCCATTTTGTGCCGATGTTGTTATTGGCATGGCCGTCAATGTCCACGTTGAAGGTGTAACAATTAAATCTAAGCTATATAAAGCTGTTCCACTTTTAGGTGTAACATTAATCCCATAAATATCGTTAATTGTGGCGCTAGAATAATTATGATTCACCACTTTATATTGACTTAAACGGTGAGCAATATCCATCATTTCAGCTTGTGCATCAGTGCGCTTGGTTTTACGCACATAATCTTGATAAGATGGGTATGCAATCGCAGCTAAAATCGCAACAATCGCCACCACAATCATTAACTCAATAAGCGTGAATCCTCGTCCTTTTTTTTTAGGCATTATCAATCCTCTTCACCTCCATCATCCTCGTCATCGTGCTTATAATCACATCCTACGCCTTTTGCTGGATCTATCTCTATATTCGCTGGAGTGATTGTTTCACATTTAACACCTGTGCTGGTCAGCAAAAAAGAACTATTTCGCACATTATGACTTACAGCTTTAATCGCCCATCTTTGTCCAATCGCGTCTGAAGAAGTCAATAATGGATTACCAGCACTACCGTCTACAATCGTAAGTGTATATTTAGGATTAGAACTCTCCAACGGCAAGGTTAATTCTTGCTTAGTTTCATCAAAACTATCAACTCGCGGACCAGGCGGTGCCGGATACAAATAACGCGGATTGAATCCTCTATAAGTAAAGTTTCTTGATTTATGCCGCTCTAATTGCTCAGCAAGTTTATGCATTTCTTGCTGAGCCTGAGCTGCTATCGCACGACGAGTAAAGTGCTCATAACTAGGTATAGCAATTGCTGCAATAATTGCAATGAGCACAAGCACAATCATCAGCTCAATTAAAGTGAAACCTCTATTATTCATAATTCGATCTCACTTATTTCTTCGCATAACGTTCATACCAACGATTTGGAATAAAACGCATTGAACCACCAGCTTCAATGAACTTTTTACCAGCCTTACAATCAGCCCCCACACAACCTTTACCAACATCATCTCGGTCAGGTACAACAATCGACTTGGTACTTCCACCACTCACAGAACCAACATTCAGGCTCACAATACCTGCACCAAGGTTATAGCTATAGTTGGCATCTTCGGCACAAACACCTGTTGGCAAACATAACCTCTGAGCAAAACTTTGTCCTTTAACCCCTGCACCACAACGAGAAGATGTACCATCCTCAGAAGCATCATACATAGTGACATATAAGCTGCCTTCCATAGCAATTAATGGTGCTAAGCCTTTGATTACACTTTCATCAGCATCAACATGGTCTTGACCTGTTGCACTAAACTTTTTATCGAATCTGAAGTACCATCCTCCCCAGCCCGTTGTGGAGTTTGCTATCGCCCCCATTACTCTAGTCCGATTATTTCCATCTGCCTGATCTTTACGTACTAAACTATCGTAACCAATATACATAAGCTTTGTTGTTGTTGCGGTTGTATCCGTTGTTGTAGCTAAGGTCCGAGCAGTAATATTAGAATCAGGGTAAAACTGACCATTCGGATGAATATCATAATCATAGATTGCATAGACGGCATCATATTGCAATCCTGTTGAATTTCGCTTCCCTGTTGCCTCTGGAGAATCACTCGTTGCTAAGAGCGGTGAACTTTTATTACCTGAAACAAAGCTTACAACCACAACATTTGCACCTTCCAAACGATCTGAACTATGGTGAGCGGTGAAAACAGGAGCCAAATAAAAACGGGGGCTCGTACCATCCGTTTGATGTACATCTAGAATTTTAGTAATTTGACTATCAAACTTTGTAGTACTTCTTGCAAAATCAACACGGAATGCTTGGCCAGCCAAGTCACCAAAATAGATATGATCAACCATACCATCATTATTACGGTCTACCGTTTTAATTTCACTCACAACACTATATTTTAAGTCGCTATGTGATATATGAGGAATTGCTTCTACAGGAGTAGATGGATCTGTTGTAGGGGCTGACGATTCACTTTCAGCATCAGAATCAGCTGGTGTATTGGCATACCACAGTAAATCGCCATTATCAGCATCAAACATGTATACACCTGCACCACGTCTATTTTCCTGCTGATAATCATAATGCTCATAGCCAGCGTAACCTGTACGGACACCATCCACCCAGAGACCATCACCATCATTACCGCCAGCATCGTATCCACCACCAACAAACATGACTAGTTTACGCTGCCCTTTCCAATTGACATAGTCAAGTTTAGGTTTAGACCAACTCTGTCCCATGTTTTCAATCACAGAGAACGCTTTACCCTCTGGATAATCTTTGGAATATACCTTGCCTGAGCTTGGATCAATATGAAATTTAAGCGCGGGATTATCAATGTCAGTCAAATCTAATGCATAGTAACTGCGCCCCCCCATTCGCATACCACCATAAACCCATTGTTTACCCTTGAAGTTCTCTTTGTCTTCTTCTGTACCAATTACATTACGTACAGCTTCTTTTACCGTTAATGTCCCATCTGGTTTAGTGACATAGACTGTATGTGCAGCCCACTCTCCATCCATACCATAATAAAGTGCCTCTTTACCGCCAGTTAAACTCCCTGCATTTTCTTTAAAAGTTTCATACTGTTTCTCAATCATTTCTTTTGGTACAAAGCTAAATTTCTCTATACCAGTTTCTGCATCAACAACACTAAGCAGACCTTGTGTCGTACCAAACATGACATAGTCTTCACGTCCTGTAGTCCCAATGTGGATTTTCCCAGCAGCATCACGGGTTGCCTCGGCTTTTCCTTCCTGTGTCAGTAATACAGGCAATGAATGATAAACACTCCCCATTTGTCGTAATGTTGCAGTCATTGTTGCCAAATCTAAACCATTAGTGTCAGTTGCTGTAGGAATATTATATCCCAGCAATGACATTAAACCTCTGACACGGGATGCATCATCATTTTTAGTTTTTGCATCCGTGGTATAGGTATAATCGATACGACTCAAATCAAAATTACGGCTGATTTGTTGATCTACACTTTTTGTACCATCAAAAACATAATCTGTAAGAACTTTACGTCCGGCTGTTGTCGTCGACTCTTCTCCATCAGTAAAAGTTTGAGTACCTAGCTTTAATTTACTTAGCGCACCATATTTCTGATAAATTGGTGTATTTTCTGGATAAGAAGCACTTTCAGCCCCCCAAATATCACGTAAATCTTGCAATTCACTTTTTAAAACAACCGTATTTGCTGCACCGCCATTCTTATTTGAGTAAACACTATTATTCACAACATAATATTTTTTGACATTGCCAAACCATAATTGCTGCAAATCTCCAGCTTTAACTTTGGGCTCAAATTGTGGAAAATATGCATAAGGTTGAATAATTTCAGGGTTCAATGCATCTATTGGAATCATTGATGAACCTGTACTAATACTTGGGATTTCACCACTATTTTTGTTTACAAAGTCTTCAATACTTGAAGCAACATCACTCGCATTCGATCCTGAATACCACCCGCCTTTTCCCCGGATTCCCCATTTAGCAGCCTGTTTAACATTATCATCAATGCCGGTTAAAGCATCTACAGCAGCTTCTGTCTGAACACTTGAAGAAATACTATTAAAATCACTACCAAAACCGACTACAGCCGTTTTAAAAGCAATATTTGCTGGGTTCTTGGTAGAATCAAGTATCGTCTCAGCTAATTGTAAAGTACAGTCCCACCCACTAGAGCTATCCGTACAACTAAAACCATCTCCTTTGTTACCTAATGCTTTTGCGATTAACCCTGATGTACCATTCCCATAATTTGGGACACCATCCGTTAAAATATAAATTCCCTGCCCATTACAACTTTTTTCATCATCCGTTAAATCTTTTTGACGAGAAATTGTATTAGGTGCAAGATATAGGGTTTGTGCGGTATTTTTTGAGGAACTATCTGAGTATTCGAACCCACTATATTTCTTACTCGCCACATATACATTACCTGAATAACCCTTAGCTGTGGTTGCAGTACCTTTAGTGAAACCACTAGGAACGTTACCATAAAAAACATTACCCCATGAGGTACATTTTCCCGTTGCATTCATGCTAATACATTCAGCATAAATAGATTGCTTATTATAAGTACCACCAAAATACCATTCACCATTACCTACTTCGGTTGTAGATCCCATTAAATAGGCAACAGCTTCTGCATAAGAACGTGTAGTTGGCGTATTAGTCTGCCCTCTTAACTTTTTAATTTCTTCAATTAATAATGCACGCTGAGTTTTCGTTACGCTAGAAACAGTAACTGAATCTTTTAATGCTCGAGCAGGAACCTTTATTGCCCCAGCTTCATGATATGTTGTTGTATATGCACCCAATGTTGATAGGCCAATTACCAAATCGTCATTCAATGCTGCTACCCCCTTTTCATTATCTCCTTCTAATACAGCCAACATCCCCTGACGTAACCGAGAAATACGGTCATAACATTTATAATTGTTTCCTGACTTTTCACAGTCTTTGATAATTTGATTAGTTATTTCACTACCTGATGCCGTGCAATATTGCCCATTAACTGCAGTTCCTTCAAAAACTACGCGCCCTTGCCAGTTACGCTCACAAATCGTTCCATAATCCTGCTCAATAGAACGAGTATCCATTGAACCAGATATATCCAACAAAAACATAATCGTAGTCGCACTTTGTACATTGTTTCCAGAGACATAAATCTCTAAATCAGCCGCATGACTTGCTGCACTTACACAAATTAATGAAGTTGTTGCAGCCGTTATTGTGCCCACCTTAAGCTTATTTAACCAATCATTGTGCTGCATATCTGCCTGCGCATCATTTAGGTGAACTGTTTTCTTATTTAACATTTTCATAATTCACTCTCCTAAGACGTACGTACAGTTTTAATGGTATATTCCATTTCTTGTGTACTGTATGGAACATTATTTTTAGATAAACAGTCTGTTACGGTATCTTCATCCGCATTTTCATCCCAAAAACTGGTGTAATTATTCAAACAGTTATCAATGCTTGATCTTGGGCGGTCACTTAAATTGGGTAAAATTGAAGTTGCTGTAATCACAACTTTTTGAATCCCTGTACTCTTTGAGCTTTCCTTATCATCGCCTTCCATCATGTGCTCCCAATCTCGACTATTATCCGCAGCACGCACTGATACTTGTGTCATAACCGCATTACGACCACTCAAAAAGTCAGTCATTCGACTTACTTTACAGAAACCATTTTGTCCCATTTCAGTGTTTTTAATTGTCGAACCTTCCCAATACACCACACTTGCTATACGGCTTCCTTCAAAGTTATCTGTCGATGTTCCGCGAATACAAAACACCAGTTCCTTACCTTTATTTTCTGGACGTAAAGTATAGTTCAGCATTCCATCACCTATCCGCATATTGGCAAAGTCCAATTCATCATCAGTTTTATTTTCAAGCGTAAAAAAGACAGAATCGCTGGTCTGTTTAAGTAAAGCCTGAGCTTGTGCATTCGTTGCTATTTTTAAAGAGATGATACTGCCACGTATAGCCCATGTCCCAACGATAGTGAGCAAAACCAACATGATGAGGACTACAATCAAGACTGACCCTGTTTGCGCTTTTTTTTGTATTCGATTATTCATATCAGTGCTCACTCAATTCCAAAACCATTTCGAATTGCGATGGTCTGCGTTACAACTGTGCGTAAATACAATTTATTACGGGCATGGTCTATTAAAGGGCCTTCAACATTTAGGACCTTATATTTATGTTCCGCATCGAAAAACTGATTATTCCCTATCGTATCGGTAGAGCGAACCAATAAACCAAACTGTACAGAAACAATTTGGGGTTTTTCACCTGTTAAAGCACGATAATCTTCGATACTCATGTAACTAAAACAATCTAGACGAGTATCTGCCTCAAGATTTTCAGTTGTTGTAGTTGGAGGCGTTCCACTAGTTGTAGAAGCTGTAACACTATTACAGGCTGCATTTGCTCCATCATAAGCAACACCCAATCGAATACTTAGATGATCAACCCGAGGAATAATGATTTCTCCATTTCCTGCTAAATTTAAAGTAGTATTGGTTTTAGCTGATGCTTCGGTATAACGAGCAGCTTTACAGGCTAAAGCAAGTGGTTGATTCGGATCACTGCGATTAGTATCTGCTCTTAAAAAATAACGCTCCACCACATAATCACTCACTGTCACTCCAGTCCCCTCACAATCAAACTGATTAGGTGTATTTACTCGGTACTGAATGACTAGTTGATCGCTACCTAAAGCATTGTCATCAGAATCTTTAATATCTATATTTGTTGCTCCAATTGCCCCACGCGTCAACAAATCATCACTTATACTAAAAGCTGAATTATCATCAGAAATATTCTCTTTAGATAAAACAACACCTCCATATAAGGTCTTATCATTTATAATAGGCTTGGAAGAGTTGAGATTCGCTAGACGAATATTATTAATTACAGTACCCAAACCGAATAACGTTGAATTCTGTAGATTCATCATGCCTTGCTGAGCTGTTGCACTTCTTTGACTCGTTAAAAAAAGCTGTATAGCAATCGCACTCACCAATAATCCCAAAGCTAATGCAATCATTAATTCAATTAAGGTAAATCCCTTCTGTTTAGCTAAATGACGATTCATTTTAGAATGCCTCCATGACTAAACATTTGGTATCAGTAAGATAAGCACCTGTTGTAGTATCTACACATTGATTAATATTGTTTGCAGCAATAATTGTTTTTCCCCATGCGACATAAATACAGTTCAAATCACTTCCCACACAATCCTCAATAACAATGGTTTGTCCATGTTCATTGGCTTTTGCAAGAATCTCTGTAGCATCATGCTGTGCCATTGTTGCTGGATTACACTTTGGCAAATCAACTTTTACTGTAGATGGAACAGCATTACGGCTGCTGGTCCCTACACAGCTAGAGACATTTGTTGTTTTTGCATTAATGGCTGTTTTGTAGTTAGTTAAGGCTGTACGATTCACCCTAATGCGCTCAGCTAAGTCTCGTGCAGTATTCATTGCAACTGTTTGTTCTGTTGCTTCTTGTGCTGCATCTAAAGCCCTAAGTTGCAATGCTGAGAAACCTAGGACACCAAGAGCAAGGATCACCAAAGCAACTAAAACCTCAATTAAACCAACACCATGTTCTTTATTTTTACTAATCATCAACATGTCCCCGAGGTAATACTATCAACCGTTCCCATTTTCGATACTAAAATGGTCCGACTCTCTTCCAGCGTTGCATTACATAGCGTAAAGCTCAAAGGTACAATTTCAGGAATCTTAGGTGGATTATTTGTAGGATCAGACTCACAAGGGTTTGGAGACGGATCATCGCACACAGGATTATCTATTTCTTTTGTTCTCTGTTTAGCTGTCCCTAAGTTTGAAAAAACCACATCAATTGCATCACTTGTCAGTACAATTCCCTCTTTCGGAGATACCCAATACAATGTTGTAGAGCTATTGACGGGGCAAACCACTTTCGTTTCACCGCTATTGGGATCTGTTTCAGTCGGACAAGTCAACTTGATCGTAATATCTTTACGTAATGAAATTGCTTGCCCTCTAGCTTCACCAAAAATCAGCGCTAAATCTCGTGCAGTGGTATCCAACTCTTTCTTTGCAATAATGTTTCCAAAAGATGGAGCAGCCAACATCGCGACAACTGCCATTACAGCAATTGCCACCATCAACTCAATTAAGGTGAATCCCCGACTTTTCCCCATTACCTTGTACCAATTTTTTTTAAATTTATGAGGCTATAATAGATTTTATTTTTACAGAACCAATACAAAGCAGATAAGCACCAAAAAAAAACGGATGGAGTGCAATCCATCCGTTTCTAGTTCACATTTTTCTAGTAAAATTAGGCTTGTATCACCTGTATACGTAACTCTTTTGGTAGACTAAAAGTAATGTTTTCTTCCGTACCTTGTAATTCTTGAGGTGGCGTTGCCCCCCAATCTTGTAAACGCTGAATCACTTGCTTGATCAAAATTTCAGGTGCTGATGCACCCGCCGTCACCCCTATTTTACTATCCGATTTAAACCATTTTTGCTCAAGCTGATCTGCATTATCGACTAAATAAGCTGACTTTCCCATACGCTCAGCAAGTTCACGCAATCGATTTGAATTAGATGAATTTGGAGACCCTACCACCAACACGACATCACATTGTTCTGCTAAATCGCGTACCGCATCTTGACGATTTTGCGTTGCATAACAAATATCATCCTTGCGCGGCCCTTGGATCTCAGGGAACTTACGTCGCAATGCATCAATCACTTTTGCTGTATCATCAATTGATAAAGTCGTTTGTGTCACAAAGGCAACTTTCTCCGGGTGTTTCACCACCAAGTCATCAACGTCTTTTTCATCTTCAACTAAATAAATCGCGCCGCCGCGAGACTTATCATATTGTCCCATCGTACCCTCAACTTCAGGATGACCTTCATGGCCGATTAAAATTGCTTCCGTTCCCTCACGCGCGTATTTGGTAACCTCAATGTGAACCTTGGTCACCAAAGGACAGGTTGCATCAAATACTTTTAATCCACGTCGTTCAGCCTCTTGTTGTACTGCTTTTGATACGCCATGTGCGCTAAAAATCACAATAGAGTCATCAGGCACCTGATCAAGCTCATCAACAAAAACCGCGCCACGCTGACGCAAATCATCTACCACAAATTTGTTGTGTACGACCTCATGTCGCACATAAATTGGCGGATTAAAACATTCGAGTGCTCGATTGACGATCGCTATAGCACGGTCAACACCAGCACAAAAACCTCGTGGATTGGCCAACACGATTTCCATAACATCCTCTCTCATCATCTGAATATTTCAATCAAACTATTTCGTTTAGCAGCTCGCTACACTACAATAGCCAAGATATTTTATCATATCAGGAAAAATATCATGTCGGGTCTATTGTTTGTCGTTTCTGCTGCCTCAGGAACAGGCAAAACATCTTTGGTAAAAGCCCTACTCGATCGCGTCAGCAACCTTCATGTTTCAGTATCGCATACGACTCGCAATCAACGCCCAGGTGAACTAGACGGCGTTCATTATCATTTTACCAATAAAGAATCCTTCTTGTCTCAAGTCGAGGAAGGCGGTTTTATCGAGTATGCAGAAGTCTTTGGTAACTATTACGGCACATCGCAAGCTAAGGTAAAAGAGCAACTTCAACAAGGTCATGATGTTTTACTTGAAATCGATTGGCAAGGTGCTGAACAGGTTCGTCGACTATTTCCAGAATCAAAACAAATATTTATCCTACCACCAACACAGTACGATCTAAGACAACGTCTTTCAAACCGAGGTACTGACTCAGTTGAAGTAATTGAACACCGCCTCAGTTGTGCTGTTGAAGATATGCGTCATTTCGCAAGCTTTGACTATGTGATTATCAATGATGACTTTAATAAAGCCGTACATGATTTAGAAGCAATTATCACTGCAAATCGTCTAGAAACATTGCAGCAAAGTAACCGTCATCAGCAGTTAATTGAAAACTTGATTACACTCAATCGCGAATGACTTGAGTCTTGGACAAAAGCCTTTTATACTATTTAGTCTTTCAGATGTATTGTTCAAACGAGACAACTTATGGCACGTGTAACCGTTGAAGATTGTTTAGACCATGTCGATAACCGCTTTGAGTTAGTACTGGTAGCGAGTAAACGTGCACGCCAAATAGCACGTCAAGGCATGGAACCTACTGTAGAATGGGACAATGACAAACCAACAGTTGTCGCTTTACGTGAGATTGCAGTGGGTCATGTCACCAAAGAAATTTTGAAACAACGCGACCAAGATTATCAAACTTCAAATCTAGATATGGTGTTATCTACAAATTCATTAAACTTAGAAGGCTTTTCTTTCTAAGTCGAATTTGCTATACATCGAAGCCCATTGTGAAGACACTGGGCTTTTTTGTTTGTTGATCTTATTGTGAAATTTTCTCCATATTGAGAAAAGCAATATACTTCATTGAAAAAATTTACGAGTTTTTATAATGAACAAATTGACAAGTTTAGCAATATGCTTTTCATTAGAAGATAAGCAAAGTATCAACAAAGATTATCCTTACTGAATCCAAGTTATTAAAGGTGTTTTCTATGCCAGGCGAAGAGGTCAGCCAAGCCAAGCAACAGCTAAAAGTAATTATTGATGCCTATCTGAAAGATAGTGACGTCCAGCGTGTGCTTGCTGCCTGTGATTTTGCCGACTTAGCGCATAGCGGTATTACCCGTAAAAGTGGTGAGCCATATGTCTTACACCCGATTGCTGTCAGTTGCATATTGGCCCATATGCGTCTCGATGCAGATACGCTCATGGCAGCACTATTACATGATGTCATTGAAGATACTGATTTTAGCAAAGATGAAATTGGCGAAAAATTTGGACTGGTCGTTGCCGAGCTAGTCGATGGTGTAACCAAACTCAGTCATTCCAGCGATAAGGAATACAATAAAGCGGCCTCCTTCCGGAAAATTCTGCAAGCGACTTTACAAGACCCACGTGTCATTATTATTAAACTTGCCGATCGTTATCATAATATGACCACTCTAGGCGCACTTCGTCCAGACAAACGTGCACGAATCGCCCAAGAAACGCTAGATATTTTTGTACCAATGGCGCGTCTGGTTGGTATGAATGAAATGGCAGACAACTTAGAACATCTATGTTACCAAAATCTCGATTTGGATATGTTCAATGATGTACAAGCTGCTCTTTTAGAAACCAAGCCAAAACGTTGTGAATATCAGGCCATTTGGGAGCAGAAACTATCAGACCTCTTAGAAAATCACAAAATTAAAGGTCGAATTAAAAAGAAAAATAATAATATCGAGTTGCTGCGCCATTTTGTAAAAAATGAAATTGATTTAAATGAACTTAGCCACAGTCATGCCTTCGAGATTATTCTGCAAAGCATCGCGGACTGTGATCGTCTTGTGACCGCATTAAAAGATAATTTCCAAGTCTTACAATACAAAGACTATATTCGTCGCCCGTTGCCAGGTGGCAATCAATCATTAATGATCAAATTAAAAGGGGAAAAAACCACCCTTTCTCTCACCATTCAAACTGAGCTTATGCGCAAAGCCGCGCGTTTTGGTGTCGTACTGGGTGAAAATGCGCCTCAAGCATGTCGATCTGCCATCCAAGCATCCATGCAAAACCTGAATACTTTAATCGATAGTGACTGTGCGAAAACCACTTTTAGCGATTTATTGGATTATTTACACCAAGAGAAAATTTGGGTGTATACCCCACACGGGCAATTGCATGAACTTCCTCAAGGCGCAACTGTTGTTGATTTTGCTTACTCAGCCAGTTTATTTCTAGGTAACCACGCTGTTGGTGCCAAAGTTGATGGAGAAATTCGTCCTTTATCAACGCCATTGAATAGCGGTCAAGTAGTGGAAATCATTACTGATGTACTCGCCACACCTAATCCAGACTGGCTCAGCTTTATCAATACGCAAAAAGCACGACGTGCTTTGCAAAATATACTCAGAGAACAGGATATTGATGAGCAACGTCTAGTGGGACAACAAGCATTAAATCGCGCTTTAAAATTGTTTCATCGTTCGACCAATGATCTCTCTCCTCAGGACTGGATTAATGTCTTAGAGTGGCGACATCTCACTGACAAAGACACCTTATTTGAACAGATTGCTGTTGGGGACTTATTACCTCAATTGGTTGCAAACCATCTCTTTGCTCAAGATCATCAACCTCATCCACAAGACAGTTCCGATCGTTTGATTGTTGGTACTGAAGGGGTTGATGTTAAATATGCACATTGCTGTAATCCTGTTTTGGGTGACCCAATTCAAGGACATTTATCTCGTCGCGGATTAATCGTCCACCGCGCACGTTGCCGCAACCTCTTGCATGAGCAACATTTACATCCAGAAAACATCATGCCTTTACATTGGCAATCTGAAGAAATCGAAGATGTTCGCTTTAGCGCCTATCTTTGTATTCACATGGCAATGAATGATGAGCAAATCTCTGACTTGATTTATCAATGTCGTAAGGCCAAAACAGGGGTTGAAATGGTGCATTCACAAGAGCAAAAGACGTATGTGAATATCGTGGTCAATAATCGAAAACAATTAGCCCAAATTATTCGAGATTTGCGTATGCATCTTGGCTTCCCTCGAATTGAGCGTTTAAATATGCCTGTAGCACAGCCAGAAATGGCAAAAATAGGTTAAAACCAATCGCAACGACTACTCAGTATTCAATTGCTCCCATGCTAGATTTTTGTGTTAAAGTCGCTGTGCTTAAGATAGGAAAATGACATAGGAGAGCTTAATGTCACGTCAAGTTATTCATACTGAACACGCGCCTGCAGCGATTGGAACATATTCTCAAGCAATTCTTGTTGGCAATACGCTCTATCTTTCAGGTCAAATCGGCTTAGACCCATATAGTATGGAACTTGTAGATGGTATAGAGGCTCAAATTCGCCGCGTTTTTGATAACCTTAAAGCAGTATGTACCGCAGCGGGTGGCAGCTTAGCTGATATCGCCAAACTGAACATCTTCCTCACAGATTTATCGCACTTTCAACTCGTCAATCAGATCATGGGTGAATACTTTGCCCAACCTTATCCAGCACGCGCTGCACTCGGTGTTGCTAGCCTACCAAAGGGTGCATTGGTTGAAATGGATGGAATTGTGATTATTCCATAATATTTAACTCATACTTTTCAGTCAGATATATAATTATAAAAATAATCGGTCTTAAATATTTAGCTCTAAATGATGAATCAATCTTGCGCGGAAATCCGAGTTTAACTCGGATTTCCGCTCATGTTTAACTTTTTTATCCAAATTCCCAATAACCAAGACAAACCGTTTAGAATGAAATTCATTGACAAACGATAACAATTATCAATAATATCAATTATCGCATTTGTATTTGTGGATACAACTCCCATGTATGTTTGTTTATGTCGCGGAATCACCGATCAGGATATTAAAGATGCTGTTGCGAACGGCACCGAAAGCTATCGTGAAATCCGTGAACAACTCGGCTTAGGCACTTGCTGCGGACGTTGCGCTCCAGAAGCCAAAGCCATTATCAGTGAAGAACTTGCAGAAATTGCTGCACGGATTTCCGTGGCTGCATAATTTTGAATTAAATCCGTAGTGTTTACGACTCCACCGCTTTTTGTAGAACTTTAACCACTCTTCATCCAAGCGGTTTTTTTATGACAAATCACATCCCTATAAAAATTTAATCCTGCAAACAATAAGGCACGATACTCATTCATCATGATTGTGATTTTCATTTGCCGTTCTATAAATTACTCGCCAGATTCTTATTTGTTGATTAAGATAATATAAATTGCCGAAAAGGCATTTTGTTGGTGTTTATGGAGCAAGTGCAATGAAAGGCAATCGTGAAGTGATTAATCAGCTGAATCAGGTGCTTTATCACCATCTGACTGCAATCAATCAATATTTTTTACACTCTCGTATGTTTAATGATTGGGGTATTGAGCAACTCGGTAGTGCTGAATACAAAGAATCAATTCGCCAAATGAAACATGCCGACAAGATTATTGAACGTGTTTTATTTCTAGAAGGTTTACCTAACCTACAACATCTCGGAAAACTATACATCGGACAACATACTGAAGAAGTGTTGAATTGTGATATTCGCAAAGTCAAAGAAAATATCGCAACACTCAAACAAGCCGTTGAATTGTCTGAAGCTGAACAAGATTACGTGACCCGTGATCTGGTCCAAGAAATTTTAGAGAAAGAAGAAGAATATTGGGATTGGCTCGATACACAACTCGATCTAATCGAAAATGTAGGCATTGAAAATTATATCCAAAGCCAAATTTAATGTTTAAAAAAGCCCTTTCAGGTTATAACTTGAAAGGGCTTTTTTATTAACTTTAACTTTTAGGCTGACCCACCACCTGCTCAAAAGTAAATTGCTTTCGGTATAAACGATTCCACACCGCAATATATTGTTTCGCTTCAGTTTCCTTACCGTTATAAGCTAATAATTGCGCATATTTCTTAAGATTATACGGTGTAGCACGATTTTTCACGATTTTAGCCAACTGCTGTAACTCAGCATCAGACATTTTGGTATTCGGTGACAATCCAATCCAATTTAAACGCCATTTAAATTGCGTCAGTAAGATAATTTCGGAACTCCCTAAAATACTAACGGTTGGTTGCTTATTTGCAAACACTAAACGGCTATTCTCTTGATAAAGCTTATAATCTCGCCAAATGAGTAGCATGACCACAATGGCAATCACCCATACACAACGTACAATATTTTTATGAACTTCAATTCCTTTTAAATTCGGCGTTTGTGACTGAACTAACCCAAGTAAGAAACCCATAGGCAATAAGAAATAGGCATAGCGCTGAGGAAACTCTAACATGGCATGAATCAGGATCGCTGAAACCATGAGCATCGCCACAATCGAAACGGTTTCTTTGCTCTGTAGATTCAACCACAACAGCCATAATCCCACATATCCGATAATTAACAACCCGAGTGGAATGCCATTCCAAACCAACACATCCAAAAGAATATTATGTGAGCTGTTAAACCAAACTTGTACCGTATTGAATTCAAGACTTTCCACAACCGCAATACTGGTCTGGTTCCAACCATAGCCCCACCAGGGTTGTTCAGCTATCGCATGAATAATTTGCATCCACATGCCTAAACGTTCATGGCCACGGCCAGCTCGATCAACAATAGAAGCCGTTTGTGTCACGCTTGAACTTAACTGCTCCGCACTGATCCACTGTGTCAACCACGGCAATAGATAACTCGAAAGCAATACAAATACAGCGCACCATAAAACAAGTTTCGGGAAGTTTAATCTTGGGCTATGACGGTATTGCTTATAAATCCAATAAATAAATGTAAAGATCAATACAATCCAAGAAGTTCTCGACTGCCCCAAACTGATCGCAAATAAGATAAGTAAACTGGATGGAATCAACAACCATAATGCTGCTTTTTGTTTTTCATATAGATAAAGCGCGCCAAACAACCCGACAATCAAGAAAGTTGCCATATTATTGGGTTGTCCAAAATTGGCAAAGGGACGACTTCCTCTTAATTGATTGACAAAGCTAAAATGCGATTCCAACTTTAACCATTGCAGAATTGCCATCAAACTCGTTAGCACTGCTGCTGCTAGAACGAGATAGCTAAATCCTTGCATCAATTGTTCACGGCGGTTTGGGTGCTGTAGCGATAAATTAAAGCCCAACACGACCATCAACCAAAACGTAAATAAATAGAACGCACTTAATAATGCGATACTTAAATCACCAATTAAACCGAACCCCCACTGAATGAGTGGAATCGGCAGCATCGGCAGCATCCACAGTTGTGCTTTAGGGATTTTTATATTTTGGTTGAATGCTAAAGTAAAAAGTGCAATTGCAGCTGCAAATCCAGCGAGATCACTGGAAAATGTCACCCATGGATAGGTATGGAATGGCGAGAGCCATGCAAAGCCAAGCAAAATGCTGGCGAGAATAAAACAGAAAGCTTGCATAGGATGTAGAAAAATAAGGCTTCGCTGTAGTATATAACGAAGCCTTTTGTTGATCTCAATTTGGTGTCAAAAACTACAATTTTATGTGCAAACTGATTACAGTTAATTAAACCAGTAATACCATTTGCTAGAACTATTTGAAAAATAGATACTTCTACTTCCAAGGTCGCAAATCTACAATCTTTACGACTTCGCCTTTTTCTTTATTAATCAATACCGTCATATCGACTGCTGTTGCTTTAAGTGGAACAAATGCATCGGCTTGAGGATATTTGGCTAAAATCTTCTGTACAGATTGTGGATCGTTGAATTGCTTGAGGAGTTTCATATCTTGGGCACGTTGTTGGATTTGGTGTTTCACCTCAATCAATGGCACGTAACGTTCAGGTTTTTGTGCAATTGAAATACCCGCAAATAACTCTTGGAACATTTCATCGCTACGAATGTTATTGTCTTTTGCAAAAGCAACGCCAACAAACTGCGGTTTCCACCATGAAGGTTGTTGATATTGTGGCAATGCTTGTGCAATATGATCCTCAATGATTTCATTATTTCTTATCGCTTCAAACCGATCTACGTTATAAGCTAACCATGCAGGGCGACCTTGCCCGATGCTGTAGATGCCGTAGAGTAAAGCTGCGAGTTGAAGCAAAATGATAATGCTTAGATCCATTTTTAAGGTTTTTTTACCTTCTTTATAGACCACCCACCCCAACATTGGGCCTATGATAACGTCAATCGCCAACAACATCAGAAAAATATCTGTTACCCCAACCGCTTCGGCAAGTGGTTTAGGATACCAAATAAAGAAAACAAGCCCCACAACGATTAAAGCAATCAGTAATGAAATTGATAAATGGCCTATAAAAAATTTTGTTCTTTTTAACATATTCATACATCTACATAAATCTAATCATCTACAGTTAATAGGTAAATACCTTGAATCAATCCCTGTTCCATCCTGTTTGGCTTGACATTTCCAAGCACGAACTTCTTTAGAGGTTGCTGTTGCAAAATCAACCGCAACAGAGGGATTATTCATAGTACCATCGCTATATGGTACTAGCTCCAGATTAACCTTTACACCTAGTTCAGGAAGATTTTGTGCTTGGACAGAAATCAGTCCATCTTGATTAGTTGTAATAATTGCAACTTTGCTGGATACACCTGATGCCGTACCACAACTAAATTCACTGCCTGTCGTTGGAGCAGAAATAAAACCAGATTGCGATGCTTCGGTTACAGCTGCGCGACATACAGAAGTTGCCATGACAACTTCTGAAACTTTACTACGAATAACATAATCATTATATGCAGGTAAAGCTATCGCGCTTAAAACACCTATGATTGCAACTACAATCATAAGTTCAATTAAAGTAAATCCATTGGCTTTCATTTTCACCCCCACTTTATAAAAAAGCTAACGCAAAAATAGTGCCAATAAAAAAACCAATAAAATCAAATAATAATAAACACACCAAAAATACCACTTGTCATTCTTTGACATTAATTGTCATTTACTTAATCCTTGCTCCATCAATCTGCACCCCACTTCATATTCTGTAATTTTCGATTTATAAAAAGCATTAAATAATCTCAACATCTGCTTCATTTCTACATCCTGATCATTTAAATATAAAAATTGTAAATAACGATACAGCACAGGTCTTTCCGGATATCGATACACAATATAACGAATTCTTTTTAACTCTTGCTCTGTTAAACCTGATCGAGGAGTCTGACGAGCAAACCACACATACTCATTTAATTGATTTAGAAAAATTGCTTTATTTTCAATTGAGTTAACATCCACATTACGAAGTTTTACATTTTCATAACGCATTAATTCATGATTAGCTTCAACTTTCTTATAATCATAGAAGAATATAAGCATAAGAAACAAAAAGAATAAAACGAAAAGTCTTAATATAAATTTATTTAAATAGAAAAATTTAATATTACAATCTTGCTGTGCATATAGAAAACCTATAAGAAAGCCCATGGGCAATAAAAAATAAGCATAAGCAAAAGGATATTCGAACATACTATGCACCAGTATTGCGCCCACCATTGCCAAAATTATGATGGACCTTCGATCTTTTACATTTATAGCTATTTTGACTAAAAAAATTAAGATAAAAAGAGATATAGCCCCACCCAATAAAACTCCATTCCAAACCAAAATATCCAATATTAGATTATGGCTATATCCAAATAATGGAGTAGCAATGCTATCGCTTGTATTTGATAGTTGCGCAACATTCAGTTGCCCCCAACCATATCCTAATAAAGGAGCATCTTTTAAAATAATAAGGATTTGTTGCCACATCCCAATTCGATCTAATCCAGTGGTTGCTCTTTGAGCTAAATCACGAACCGAAGTTACACCTAAAATTTCTGATAGATAAGATGAACATAAACACATTGAAAAAAAAGTACAACACCATAAAATTAAATAACTATATTTTAAACGAGTAGGTACTTTTCTTTTTATAAACAACCAAATCAAAAGACATATGGCAAATACCCAAGCAGTTCTGGATTGAGTGAGAGCCACACCAAATAGAAGAAAAAGTGTGGTAAAACTTGCTGATACTTTATTTAAAATTTCTTTTTCAAAAAGGTAAAGAATTGACATTAGCCCCATAATCAACAATGTGGATAACTGATTGGGTTGAGCAATATTTGCAAAAGGGCGACCTTTGGGTGACATATCAACCACCCAAATACTTCCCTCAAATAATAACCATTGACGTAATTGAATCCAGACTGAGATAATACTTGCAATTAATATCGTTATTAAAAATCCGACTATAATGTTTTCTTTTTTTGATCTTTCCAATTGAGCAATATTAAAACCGACAATAAACACCGTAGCTAGAGCTAAAAGATAGAAAAAAAAAGTAATTGCTTCTCCAAAAAAATAAACAATACCTAAATAGTACTGAATTAGAGGAATAAGGCTTAAAAAGATAAAAAAAGTTAAAATATAAGGAATCTGTATACTCTTTTGTTTCAGAAAACTTGATGCAAGCAACAACACTGCGACAAACATACTTAAATCTTGATAAAAAGATAGCCATGGCTGATAATGATTAGGGAGTAACCATGCCAATAAACAAAAAAAAGCTACAAATATATAAATAGTTTTCATTATTATAAACTCTAATAATAAAAAAAGAGGGATATCCCTCTTTTTTTATTAACTAATTATTAACGGCAAGATGCTGGTAGATATTTAGGTTCAATGCCTGTTGTAGAATCGGCATCACATAACCAACCTCTTACAGGCTTAAGACTTGCACGGTTAAAGTCAGCCGCTACAGAAACAGCTGAACCAGCTTGCGCACCTACGTTTGCTGTCGAGTAAGGAGTGAAACGCACAGTTTTTCGGCTACCTAATTGACTGATATTACGAGCAGTTACCGTAATCACACCTGCTGTGCTTGTACCTACTGATTCAACATATTGAGAAAGAGGTGAGTTAGCACTACCACCTTCACCACAACCAAAGCTGTTAACAGCATTCGGAGTTGCAGAGAAACCCGTTTGTGACGCCTCAGAAATTGCTGTACGGCAGGTAGAAGCCGCCAACACAACTTCAGATACTTTTGCACGAGCCGTATAATCTTGATATGCAGGAAGTGCTACCGCAGCCAAAATACCGATGATCGCTACAACGATCATTAATTCAATAAGAGTAAAACCCTTTTGCATTGTGTTCATAACATTCTCCAATGTATAAATTTTTTATAAGCTTTATTCAGCTACTTGTATTCAGCATGTTTTATGCCAGCTCCTAGCTTAGCCAATTTTAACTCAAAAAAACAGTGACTTAAAACATTATTAGCACTGATCACAATTAATGCAATTCAGACATTCTATGAAAAAAAATGACAATTAACGTCATATTTATCTCTTTATCACGACAATAAAATGCAACTGATTTTGATGATTTTCTAATTGTTTTAAAATTAAGCGGAATAGATCACAGAAAAAAAATTGTAACCGTCACGACCATTCATCGTTAAAATTTAATTGTTCGTCTCTCGAATGGATATTCATAAGATCAATTTAAAATAATTGGCTCATTTGGTAATTCATTGGTTTGCTCAGGAATTGGTTGATCATAATATTGTGCCAGCACTTGACCAATTTTTTCAACGCCCACCAACACGCCCTGCTGATATTGTTTGTTTTTTAACTTTTCAATGATCAAAGCACAAATCTGTTGCCAAGTTTCCACATCCGTTGCATTTTTTAAGCCACGATCAATCACAATTTCAACTTTTCGCTCGCATAAATTTAGATACAACAACACCCCACTATTCAGTTCTGTATCCCACACCCCAAGTTCAGCAAAAAGTTGCTGAGCCCGTAAACGCGTATCTTGATAATAGGCCTGAGAACACGGAATATGCCCTTCAATTACGACTTGGATTTCGCCAACGTGTCCCTGCTCGGCTTGTTGTACACCTTTGGCAATCTCAACACGGTCCTGTTGATTAAAATAACGATGTGTCGCAGAGATATACAAAAAGTGTTTAAACCAACGTTTTAAACTGGGTGTGACACGCTCATCCAACTTCGGTTGAGTAATAATCTGTGTTGTGTCTGTTTTCGTTACCATGAGCCTGAAGCACCTCCTCCACCAAAACTACCACCACCGCCACGGTAGCCTCCACCACCAAAACCGCCACCTCTGCCGCCGCCACGTCCGCCACCAGAGAGAAAAGCCTGAAAGATGAGTTGTGCTAAGGAGGTAATCAATAAAAAGAATACACCGATACCCAAAATTAAACTCATCACAACACCAGCGCCATTGACCAACCCTGCAACAGCAGCAGCTACACCAGCAGTCGACGCACTTAGACGCTTTCCAACCACAAATGATCCAATCACGCCAGCAACCAGAATAAACAGTGCCATCGACATGGTGTTCTCTTTGGCTTGTTGTTGCTGTAATGCTCGTTCATGGCGTTCTTTTAGTTCTTGTGCAGACTGTTGTGCAATTTCAGGATCAAGATTCACAATACGGGTAATTTCATCCAATCCAGCAGAGATACCTTGTGCGTACTGCCCTTGTTTAAATGCAGGGGTGATTTGATTGCGAATAATTCGACTCAGTACTACATCAGGTAACACGCCTTCTAAACCATAACCCGTGAGGATTTGAATGTTCCGATCATTAATCGCAATGGCGATGAGCAAGCCGTTGTCTCGTTTCGCTGAACCAAGCTGCCATTTCTCCCCTGCTCTCAATGCAAAATCAAAAATCGCCTCTTGCCCTGTGGTGGGCACAATAATCACACCAATCTGAGCCTTACCTTGTTGGTATAGATTCAGAATCTTTTGATCTAATTGCTGTATTTCAGCAGGGCTCAGAATCTTCGCCTGATCTATCACAGGTTGATTGAGTGTTGGCAGCCCTCGAATCGACTCTCCATCTGCCATATCATTGGCAACTTCGATTGATGTTTGAGTATTTTGATTGTTGGCGGTCGAGGTCGAAGGTTGGGCTCTTTGTTGCTCTTGAATAATTTTGCCTGCAATCAACACATCACTTTGATCAGTGGCGGTTGCTTGCTCTGCCCATACCTTATGCTGAAAACAAATTGCGCTCAAAAGAAGCATACAAACGACGACCAATCGCTGTTTGTATGTTTGCTTCAATGTTTTCAGCATAAAATTACTCCCAAATATTCAAAGTTAATTAAATGAAACCGTAGGAGCTTGTTGAGCAGATTGTTCCGCCTTGAAGTTTTCTTTGGTTTTCATGCCAATCACTTTCGCAGTCATGACTTGTGGGAATTGGCGTGAATAAGCATTGTAATCTTGAACACTGGTAATATATCGATTACGAGCGACTGCAATACGGTTTTCCGTACCTTCAAGTTGCGCTTGTAAATCTCGGAAATTTTCATTGGCTTTAAGATCAGGATAATTCTCTGAAACTGCAATCAGGCGGGATAGTGCGCCAGTCAATTGACTTTGTGCTTGCTGGTAACGCTCAAATAACACAGGATCTTCTAGGACTTCTTTATCCACTTTTAAGCCTGCAACGTTAGAACGTGCCTGTGTGACTTCAGTCAATACTTGCTCTTCATGTTTGGCATAGCCTTTCACAACATTCACCAAGTTAGGTACAAGATCAGCCCGTCGTTGGTACTGGTTTTGCACTTCAGACCATGCAGCCGTCACCGCCTCATCTTTAACTTGCAATGTGTTATAGCCACAACCCGTGAATAGCAATGTACTTGCCAAAATTGTTGCAAGTGCAGTTTGTTTCATCAGTTTCATACCTATTTATCCTCAAGTTTTTCTTTATATTTTTAACAATAATTTATTGTAATGTGATTTTTTACGCGCTGTGTAAAGTTTATTAAATTTGGTTATTCAATATTTAAATAAAAAAGGCATCACTTCCATGTTTGAAGTAATGCCCCACTAAACACAATTTGCGTCGACTTAAATTAACTATAAATTTTGGATGCTGTTTCTTCTTGAAATGAAACCATGCCATATTCATCAGCCATACGTGCTTTCCAATAATTGACTAACTTCGTATAGTCATGCTTGGCAGGGTGAAAATCTGCTTGATAATAAGATAAATATTCAGGAATGAGCTGAATTAACATTTTTACAAGTAAATATGTACCAAATAAATTACCGCCGACTTTGGGCAAACTTTTCCATTTATCTTGCCATATTAAACGCGTCGTTCCATAAAAAACCAAACTCGCAAAACCTGTGGTGACACTGCGCATCAACAAACGACGAATACGATCATCCCCATATACTTCTTGGTAGACATCAAAGGCCACAGACCGATGCTCGATTTCTTCAATCGCGTGCCATACCCAAAGTTTCATTGCGTCATCGTCCAAGGTACTCAGAATCTCTGGATGTCTGAGGATATATCCCCCTAACATCGCAGTAAAATGTTCAAAAGCACAGGTTAAAGCCAATTGTAATTTCGGATGAATATTACGAAGTGCATCATCTCGTTTTGCCAGCCACGCTTGGAAACGATCTAAATTATAGTCATCGCGTCGCCATGCATCATTGAATTCAGTGTGTGCCTTGGAGTGCATCGCTTCTTGACCAATAAAAGCAGCAATCTGTGCTTGTAATTGAGGATCTTTGACTTTATCTCTCACATTGCGAACACTATTGACAAAGTATTGTTCCCCAATCGGAAAAGTAGAAGAAAGTGCCGTTAACAGATGAGACATCAGTGGAGAATTCGCGAAATAATGCCGCTTAATTTTTTGTGGATTAAATTGCAAACGTCGCACCGTAATTCCCAAGGCTTTAGGACGGTTTAAATAACTTTTTTCTTGATTTACATTTGCAAGTGCCATATCGAGTGCCTGCGCAATTTTTATACTGAGTTTGAGTATTACGCTGGGAAAACTCGATGCACAGGGCAAAAAAGCTTATAAAATTTGCCAAAACTACCAAACGGACCAGATGAAATAACAAAGCCTGCATTTCGCAGGCTTTGTTTAGAATAGGTTTCAGCGTTAAGTGTTTAGACACCAAGATAATCTAAAATACCTTCAGCAGCTTGACGACCTTCCCAGATTGCGGTTACGACAAGATCTGAACCACGCACCATATCTCCACCCGCAAAAATCTTTGGATTAGAGGTTTGGAACTTAAATTCTTGTTGCTCAGCAGCAACCACACGACCTGAACCATCAAGGCTGACTTTTGCATTCGCAAACCAGTCCGCTGGACTTGGACGGAAACCAAAAGCCAATAAGACCGCATCAGCTGGTAAGACTTCTTCAGAACCAGGAATTGGTTCAGGGCTACGACGACCACGGCTATCAGGCTCACCCATCTGTGTCGTCACGACTTTTACACCTGTGACTTTGCCATTCTCGCCTACAATTTCAATTGGCTGACGATTGAACAGGAATTTCACACCCTCTTCATAGGCATTCTTCACTTCGCGCGCAGAACCCGGCATGTTACTTTCGTCACGACGGTAAGCACAGGTGACTTCTTGTGCGCCTTGACGCAACGAAGTACGGTTACAGTCCATTGCGGTATCACCACCACCAAGCACAATCACCTTTTTACCATCCACACTGATATATTCGCTTGGATCTTTTTCCCAACCTTGGCAACGATTTACGTTTGCAATCAAGAAATCCAATGCGTCATAAACACCATCAAGATCTTCACCTGGGAAGCCACCTTTCATGTAGGTATAAGTCCCCATACCCATGAACACTGCATCGTATTCAGCAAGTAATTGTTCAATTGTAACGTCCACACCGATTTCAGTATTCAAACGAAATTCGATGCCCATCCCCGTGAAGATTTCACGACGACGCTTCATCACATCTTTTTCCATTTTAAATTCAGGAATACCGAATGTAAGTAGACCACCGATCTCAGGGCGTTTATCAAACACCACTGGCTTGACACCACCGCGCGCAAGAATGTCAGCACAACCTAAACCCGCAGGACCTGCGCCGATAATGGCAACTTTTTTATTGGTCCATTTTACGCCAGACATATCTGGACGCCAGCCTAAAGCAAAGGCAGTGTCATTGATATATTTTTCAGCATTGCCAATCGTCACTGCACCAAAACCATCATTTAAGGTACAAGCACCTTCACACAAACGATCTTGCGGACAAACACGACCACATACTTCTGGCAAGGTATTGGTTTGGTGGCACAGCTCGGCTGCTTGGAAAATTTGACCTTCTGCAATCAACTTTAACCAGTTAGGAATATAGTTATGTACAGGACATTTCCATTCGCAATACGGGTTACCACAACCTAAACAACGATGCGTCTGATTCGCAGCCACTTCAGCAGTAAAAGGTTTATAAATTTCCACAAATTCTGCTTTGCGGACAGTAATATCTTTTTTCTCTGGATCTTGGCGTGGTACGTCCAGAAATTGAAAGTCATTATTGAGGCGTTCTGCCATGTCTCTCTCCGTGGGTAGGCGCAGCGATTTTCTTCACCTCTGCACCTGCCTATGTCTTTGCAGTCGTGGAATTATTGTGGATCAGCTTGAGTTGTTTTCAAAAGCGTTTGCAAATTAGCAGCTTTTGGTTTTACAAGCCAGAACTTACGACTATAGAAGTCGAACTCATTACGGATTTTGTAAGCCCAAGCACTGCCTGTTTCTTGGATATGCTCATCAAGAATACGTAATAGATATTCTTTATGATCTTCCATCGCTTCTGTCGAGATACGGTTGAGGTCAATCAACTCATGGTTGTAGTAATCAACAAAGTCATTGTCGAGGTCAAGCACATAAGCAAAACCACCCGTCATACCTGCACCGAAGTTGTGACCAACCTTACCTAATACAGTCACCACACCACCCGTCATATATTCACAACAGTGGTCTCCTGCACCTTCAATTACCGCAAATGCCCCTGAGTTACGAACGGCAAAACGCTCACCTGCGGTACCCGCTGCAAACAACTTACCGCCTGTTGCACCATATAAACAGGTGTTACCAATGATCGCAGTATTTTGTGTTTGGAATGGTGAACCTTTGGGTGGGAAGATCGATACACGACCACCCGCCATGCCTTTACCAACATAGTCGTTAGCATCACCTTCAAGTTTGATATGCAAGCCACCTGCATTCCACACACCAAGTGATTGACCGGCAGTACCAACCAAATTCATCACAACAGGGCTGTTTTCCATACCCAAGTTGCCATAACGACGTGCAATCTCACCCGAGATACGCGCACCGATTGAACGATCACAGTTACCTACAGTAAAGTTAAATGAGCCGCCTGTTCCCGCTTCAATCGCTGGTAGCATTTCTTCAACCATACGTTCAGCCAAGACACCTTTGTCGAATGGTTCATTGCCTTGAACTTGGCAATATTGTGCCTTGCCTTCTGCTGCAGGATGAGAAGTTAATAATGCACTTAGGTCTAAGTGTGCATGCTTTTCAGTTTCACCCGGTAATACTTCAAGCAAATCAACACGACCAATCAAGTCTTTCAGTGATGAAACACCTAATGCAGCCAACCATTCACGTGTTTCTTCTGCAATAAACTTGAAGAAGTTAATCAACATTTGTGGCTCGCCAATATAATGCTCTTGGCGTAAATGGTCTTGTTGGGTTGCCACACCAGTTGCACAGTTATTTAAATGACAAATACGTAAGTATTTACAACCTAATGCGATCATTGGGGTAGAACCAAAACCGAAACTTTCAGCACCTAAAATAGCGGCTTTAATCACATCCAAACCTGTTTTTAAACCACCATCAGTTTGAACACGAACCTTACCACGCAAGTCGTTTACACGAAGAGCCTGATGCGCTTCACTTAAACCCAACTCCCATGGTGAACCCGCATGGTGAATCGACGAAAGCGGTGAGGCTGCTGTACCACCGTCATAACCTGAAATGGTGATGAAGTCTGCATAAGCTTTTGCAACACCAGCGGCAATTGTCCCTACACCCGGCTCAGATACTAATTTCACTGAAACCATCGCTTGAGGATTGACTTGCTTCAAGTCAAAGATCAATTGCGACAAATCTTCAATCGAATAAATATCGTGGTGTGGAGGTGGAGAAATCAAGGTCACGCCTGGCACCGAGTAACGTAAACGCGCAATCAAGCCATTTACTTTACCACCCGGTAGCTGACCACCCTCACCTGGTTTCGCACCTTGCGCCACTTTGATCTGTAGAACTTCAGCAGAAGTTAAGTACGCTGGTGTTACACCAAAACGACCTGATGCGATCTGTTTAATTTTTGAGTTACGAATCGTGCCATAACGTGCAGGATCTTCACCGCCCTCACCAGAGTTCGAACGACCACCGATAGTATTCATTGCGATCGCAATTGCTTCATGTGCTTCTGGAGACAATGCGCCTAAAGACATACCCGCAGAGTCAAAGCGAGGCAAGATCTCTTCAATGGTTTCAACTTGATCCAATGCAATTGAATTGGTGGTTTTTAACTTAAATAAATCACGAATCGTTGCAACAGGGCGATTATTTACCAACTCTGCATATTCTTTAAAGTCTTGGTATTGACCTGAGCGAACAGCCTTGTGAAGTGAGTTAATCACGTCTGGGTTGAACGCATGGTACTCTTTACCAAAAACAAATTTGAGCAAACCACCTTGATCAATCGGCTTACGGTTCTGCCAAGCAGTGGTCGCCAACTTCTTCTGGTCTTTCTCTAAGTCAGCAAAGGTTGCACCTTGAATACGACTTGGCACACCAAGGAAACATTGGTCCACAACCTCTGAAGATAAACCAACTGCTTCAAATAACTGACCACCACGATAAGAGGCAACCGTCGAGATGCCCATTTTAGAGAGTACTTTTAATAAGCCTTTCTCAATCCCTTTACGGAAATTCGCTTGTGCGTGAATTGGATCACCCAATAACTCACCTTTAGCAACCAAATCATTGATTACGTCATAAGCTAAGTACGGATACACCGCTGTTGCACCAAAGCCAAGCAATACAGCAAATTGATGTGGGTCACGAGCAAAACCCGTTTCAACTAAAATGTTTGCATCAGTACGCAAACCGGTTTTAATCAAATAATGGTGAACTGCACCTGTTGCCAATGCTGAATTTGCGGGTAAGAAACCTTCACGAATATTTTTATCCGTTAAAACGATCAAGGTCTTACCATCACGAATTGCTTGCGCGGCTTCTTCACAAATACGTGTAATTGCAGCTTGCAAACCCTCAGTCTCAGCGTAATTCAAATCAATATCAACTACGCCATAGCCTTCGCGCTCTTTTTCAACATCACGAAGCTGCTGCATTTTCGAATTAGACAATACAGGGCTTGAAATAATGATGCGATCCGCATGTTCTGGACCTTGTTCGAATACGTTTTGCTCACGACCTAAACAAGTTTCCAATGACATTACAATTGATTCACGTAATGGATCAATTGGTGGATTGGTGACTTGCGCAAATTGTTGACGGAAATAATCAGACACATGGCGTACTTGACGAGACAATACTGCCATTGGCGTATCATCACCCATCGAACCTACCGCCTCTTGACCACTTTCAGCAATCGGACGTAACAATTGATCACGCTCTTCAAATGTCACCATAAACATTTTTTGAGCTGCTTTTAATTGATCGCCTACTAAACCTTGATCAATCAATTGCTCTTCTAACTCAGGATTCGCTTTCAGGCGAATGGCATGATCACGCAACCATTCACGATACGGACGCATATTTTTAAGATGATTACTGACATCTTTAGTGTCTAGCACTTTACTGGTTAGGGTATCAACCACCAAGATTTGACCTGGGCCAACGCGACCTTTAGACACCACATCTTCTGGATGATAGTCCCATACGCCAATCTCAGAGGCCAACGTGATGTAATCATTCTTTGTGATCACCCAACGCGCAGGACGCAAACCATTACGGTCCAACATACAGATCGCATGACGACCATCTTGAATAACTAACCCAGCAGGACCATCCCACGCTTCCATATGCTTAGAGTTGAACTCATAGAAGGCACGTAAGTCCGCATCTAATGTTTCAACGTTTTGCCATGCTGGTGGAACAAGCATACGTAATGCACGGAATAGATCCATACCACCGCCTACAAGGATTTCAAGCATATTATCTAAGCTAGAAGAGTCCGAACCAGTACGGTTTACAATTGGATTTAACTCAGTTAAACCTGGCAATAATGGGTTTTCAAATTTTGGAGTACGCGCCAAAGCCCAATTACGGTTTGCAGTAATGGTATTAATCTCACCATTATGCGCAAGATAACGGAATGGCTGAGCCAACGGCCAACGCGGTAATGTGTTGGTTGAGAAACGCTGATGGAATACCACGATATGTGATTTTAAACGCTCGTCCGCCAAGTCAGTATAAAAGTCAGCAATTGCCGCAGGCATCATCAGACCTTTATAGCTGATTACCGTTGTTGCTAAAGTCGTCACATAGAATAAAGGATCATTGTGCAACTGTTGTTCAGCACGACGGCGCGCTAAAAACAACTTACGGTTGAATTCAACCTCAGTTAAGCCCATTGGGCAATTTACAAGAATTTGTTCGAACACAGGCAATGATTGCAATGCAATCTCGCCTAATGCGTCATTATTTGTTGGCACAACACGCCACGTTGCAACTGTTAAACCTTCCGCTGCAATTTCCTTATTCAGAATATTCTTTGCATTTTGAGCAAGTGCTGGATCAATATTTAGAAATACAGTACCCGCAGCAAAAATTTCTGTCAGGTTGACCCCTAATTTTAGTGCTTCATCACGGAAAAATTGTTTAGGCATAGCCAATAACAATCCGCACCCATCTCCTGTCTTACCATCTGCGGCAATACCACCACGGTGCGTCATGCAACTTAAACTGTGAATCGCGGTTTCAACTAAATGATGGCTTGATTCCCCTTTCATGTGGGCGATCAGACCAAAACCACAGTTATCCTTAAACTCATCAGGTTGATATAAACCTTGAGCGGGAGCTACAGTATTAGGCGATGGCATGTGCATAGCGTACCCTTCTTTTCAACATGGCTCTTTCGAGCAACAAACAATCAATTCATTTTCTGCGATATTGCCGATTAACTCATACAAAGTTCAATGCTTCGCGAAAACATTTTTCATGGCGAATTTGCAATATACGTCTTTCTCATCCAAGAATCAGCGTATTTACCATGTAATGTGTTTTCAGTTATTACACCTTAGCAAGGCTTTGTAAAGCAGAAAACTTTACATTTCACCAAATTAATGAGTCATTTAGCACCAAAAAGAACATTGAGCAGACAAATTAGCACCACAAAAAAGCAAAAAACATGCCAACAAGATATTAATTTACTAAATCATTAAAAAAATTAAAATAACTTTAATTTATAGTGATCTGAGACCAAGATTTACTGACCAAAAATGCACCACAAAAAAGCATAGCGCCACAATATTGCACTAATAAAGCACCATTTTAGTGCTCATTAATTAAAGGGGTCACTGATTTCGCGCTTAGAAGAATCTGAATTTTCTTTTATTTTCTCTGCATTTGTCGGTGTGTGGACAGCAGACTGATTTTGCTGGACATTCACGACATTGCCTTGTGCATCACGGCGAGTCACCGTTGTTCTCACGGTTGTCGATGCATCTGCTGAAGAAGTTGCTTTATTGGCTGAAGTCGCACTTCGAGTAGCCCCAATTAATAGCGTTTCATCAACCTTTGGTAAAGCAGCGGGTTTTAATTGAATCGCATAGAGCTGATTGGTGGCCAGCTTCATCTCATCTGCACCCAAATCATTCACTAAATCGACGTAAGTTTCGAGCCGCTGTGCTTTCGGTTGGATTGATTCTGGTAGACTCAACTCTAATTGTGCAAATTGACGATTCGCTTCATCTGGATTGGCAAACAGACCATATACCAAAACATATTGTTCAACTTGATCTTGGCCACTTAAACGAAAATAAGTAAATTTTTTACGATCTGAGCGATTTAATAAAAAGTTTTTAATAATTGCTTCGTTTGAACTACGAAAAATTTCCATCGTCCAACGACGCTGATTGTCTTTGACAAATTTCGTCCCACGAAATTCAGAAAGATGCTCGTTAGCAACCACCACACGCGCTTTTAAATCCAAAGGTCTTACACTATCTGATAAGGCACCCAAATGCGTCGTGGCAGCGACCTTTTCAGGTTGAATTTGCACAGAGGTTTCCGTTTTCGAAGGTTGCTCCACTTCAACCAAAGCATCACGATCCGTCACCGCCCAAAAAACCAATGCAGCAATTAAACAAGCGAGCGCTAAAACTAGCCAGCTATATTGTTGAATATTTTGCCAAATTGATCGTGACACAGCCATGCTTTCCTTCGTGATTTATGATGCAGATTGATTTGTAAGAATAGATTGTTTCATTAGCTCAATATCAAAGTCTTTAGTGATCACAGCTCGCCCTAACTTTTGGAGCAAAACTAAGCGCAATTGACCATTTAAAACTTTTTTATCATGTGCCATATAAGCAAGAAACTCATCTAATGGAATTTTTGGACATGATATCGGTAAATTAGCACGTTGAATGATTTTTTTTGTACGTTCTACATCTTCAACCGAGATCCACCCTAAACGCTGTGATAAATCTGCAGCCATGACCATACCCGTTGCAACAGCCTCTCCATGCAACCATACGCCATAACCCAAATAAGACTCTATCGCATGACCAAAAGTATGACCTAAATTCAATAATGCTCGCTCACCTTGTTCTTTTTCATCATTAGCAACAATACGTGCTTTATGGGCACATGAGCGATAAACCGCTTCTGCTAGTAAATTTGCATCACGAGCAACCAATGCATCCATATGTTGCTCTAACCATAACAAGAAGTCTTGATCACCTAATAGTGCATATTTAATGACTTCAGCCAAACCCGCTGATAGCTCGCGATCAGGCAGGGTATCTAGCTGGGCCATATCCGCAAGCACCACCTGCGGTTGCTGAAAAGCACCTAACATGTTTTTCCCTAAAGGATGATTAATCCCCGTTTTCCCCCCAACGCTCGAATCTACCTGAGATAAAAGCGTGGTCGGTACTTGTACAAAATTCACGCCACGCTGAAAACATGCCGATGCAAATCCAGCCATATCGCCAATTACACCACCACCCAAAGCCAGTACCGTGCAGTCACGATTAAAACCAGACTCTAATAAAGCATCAAAAATCAAGTTGAGATGTTGAATATCTTTGAATTGCTCACCATCAGGCAAGATGCACTGCGCAACCTGCTTATTCAGTTGAATGAGCGCATCTTTGTAGCTTTGCAAATATAAAGGAGCGACAGTGGTATTAGAAACCAACATGACTTGTCGCCCATGTAAATATGACTCAAGCAAAGTTTTAGGATCTAAATGACTCCCAATAAAAATCGGATAACGACGCTCACCTAACTCGACATATAATGTTTGCATAACTTAAACCAACGACAGATTACTTAACTTGTTTAGATAAAATTACTTGCAGAATTCGCTGAGCAAGATCACGTGCAGCACCTTGATTAGTTTCAATAATATGATGTGCGACCTCACGATACAAAGGATCACGTGTCTCCAATAAGTCACGTAACTTCTGTTCTGGGTTTTCGACTTGTAATAATGGGCGATTTTTATCGCGATAGGTTCGCTGTAGTTGTAGCTCTACAGGAGTATACAGATAAACAACAATGCCACGTTGTTTTAAAAGTTCTCGATTGGGTCGTTGGGTCACTGCCCCACCACCTGTAGCCAAAACAAGTGAAGAGCGGGCAGTTAAATCATTCAACACATTTGTTTCACGCAAACGAAATCCCACTTCGCCTTCTTTTTCAAAAATCCATGGAATCGTCGCCCCTGTTTTACGTTCAATTTCATGATCGCTATCCATGAAATCTCGTCCTAACAGTTCAGCTAAGTGTCGACCAACAGTTGTTTTTCCTGCCCCCATCGGCCCTACCAAATAGATATTTGGTAGGGATTCAAACGCTTTGCTTGGCAAAGGCGCCACCTATATTAATTGCAATTATTGAAAATATATTAATGATTTCTGGTCAAAGTGTCATTAACAATTCTCGGTGTCACAAAAATAAGCAGTTCACGTTTATTGTCTGTTTTCAGATCACGACGGAAAAGTCGTCCCACATACGGAAGATCACCTAAAAATGGCACTTTAATTTGTGAGCTGATATTTTCCTGCTCAAAAATACCACCAAGCACTACAGTTTCACCATTATCAACCAAAACATTGGTATCAATTGAGTTTTTGCTAATCGTTAGCTGACCTGTTGGTGTTGGCGCACCAGGCGCATCTTTTGCAATGTTAAGTTTCATCATGACTTTTCCATCGGGCGTGATACTTGGAGTCACATCTAGGCTTAAAGTTGCATCAATGAACTCCGTTTTAGGTACCGCATTTGCGCCCCCACCCGTCGAAGATGCATAAGGAATTTTGGTTCCTGACTCGATCTTTGCAGGTTGCTTATCAGCAGTCATCACTTTAGGCGTTGAAATAACCTCACCAAAACCATCCGCCTGTACTGCAGAAAGTTCTAAATCCAACATAAAATCAGAGAGGCTAATTAAGCCAAAAGCAATACGACTTGCACCTGGAGTAACTGCACCCAAATCTACATTTAAATTATCGGGACGTTCGATTTCATATTTCCACCCACCAGTTTCGCTATCTTTTTTCGGCTCTCTCAAATTCCATAGCGTAGTGTCACTTCCACCAACTAACAGGTCATTATTACGGGTAACACCTTGAGATAGGATTCCCCACTTCACTCCCATCTCTCGGGTAAAGTCGGTACTCGCTCGAACAATACGGGCTTCGATCATAACCTGTTTAACTGAAACATCTAACAGATCCACCATCTTACGGATCTTGTCAATATTTTGGGCCGTATCATTTACGATCAAAGTATTAGTACGCACATCTGCGACAGCACTACCTCGCGGACTCAATAAGCTTTCTAAAGCAAGTGAATCAGAGTTTGCTGTACGATTCACTCCGCCAGCTTTACCATCACGAGAATCTTCGATCAGTTTTAAAATATCTGCTGCTTTTGCATAGCTCAGCTTGATATATTCAGATTGAATTGGTGCAAGCTTTACACTTTGAGCAATGGCTTTTGCCTCTTCTTCCTCAGCCTTAATCAACTCTGAAACTGGCGCGATCCATATCACATTACCATTACGACGCTTATCTAGATTTTTGGTCTTTAAGACGATATCCAAAGCCTGATCCCAAGGTACATCTTTTAGGCGTAAAGTAATATTCCCTTGTACCGTATCAGCAGCCACCATATTGATATTGGTAAAATCAGCAAGTAACTGCAGCACACGACGCACTTCAATATCTTGGAAATCTAAAGAAATCTTATTGCCAGTATAAGTTTGAGATTTTGCTTTTAATGGTGATTTTTCTTCAGGTCGCTTTAAACTAATCGTCAGTTTATTTTCAGCTTGATAAGCCATGTATTCATAACTACCCGCAGACTGAATGGTAATCACACCATTACCTTTATCATTATAGGCATCAATACTTGCTACAGGAGTCGCGAAATCATTGGTATTTAAACGACGTGCTAAATGGGTCGGAATTTTATTCCCCATCGTCCGCACAACGATTTTACTACCTTGCTGCTGTACATCTACTGGCGTATTACTACCCAATAAATCAATCACAACTAGACCTTCACCTTGATTGCCACGTTGGAAACCAATATTTGAAACCCCTTGTTGTACTTGACGGGCAGTGGCAGATACAGGACTCGCAATAGCAGGACGCGCAGAATTAATTTTTAGAATAAAAGTATTACCTTCTACACGTGTGGTAAAAGCGCCTGCATCTTTCAAATTCACAATCACGCGAGAACGCTGGTCATCCGCAGCGACTTCTACTGAACTGGCTTCATTGGTTGCAACAGGTATAGAACTCTGCTTTAAGGTTTGTTTAGCTTTATCAAAATCCAAAATCAAACGAGAGGGTTGTTCAAGTTGATATGCCTGCGGCTGTGGTGGCAGACCATTAAACATGACACGAATTTCAGTCCCCTGATCAGCCAAACTCATTGGCACAATGTTGGTCATGTTCACTTGTGCTGATGCTACCTGCATCACTGCTATTGCGACAGCACCCATTGAAAATTGACGGAATGCACGATTCATGGTCTTCGCTTCCCCAAATAAAGAATCTTTAAACTGTTTTTTCATTGTTATTCCCTTAATCTTACGGCGCAGGTCCAATTAAAACGAGTGTTCTTGGTCTCTCAACATAACCCTCTCGCCCATCAGGAACGATTTCAACCAAATCGATTTGTGTTGGACTAATTTTAATAATCCGCCCCTGATTCATCCCCAGATAGCTTCCCACTTGCACCCGTTCAATCTGCCCATCTGGTGTTTGAATCAGTGCAATGGTTTCATTAGCACGGCCACGCATACTGCCTTTCATATTCAAAGACTCTAAGGCATAGCTTTCTAAAGGCTGAGGCTGGCGATTAAAATTAGGATAAACACGTTTACCTGCCATAATTTTTAATTCAGCCGCCAAAGAACTTGGCATAAATGGACTTTTCAGTTGGTGTGCTGCGTAATTAAATAGAGGAACTGGCGTAAAAATAGGCGCTGGTTCAATCGGTAACGGTGGCTGATTACGAATTTCAGCCATTTTTTGATTCACCGCATCAATGCGAGAGTCACACCCCACCATCCCAAGACCAACGAATAATGTAAGTAATAATTTATAATTATTCATTAGCGTTGCCCCCCTGAAACAGCAGTGCTATCAACCTGATCATCCGCCCCAACATAACGATAAGTTTTTGCTTTAACCGTATAATGGACAACAGGGATATCAGATTTTTTCTGAGTATCTTCTTTCGCTTCGACGATAAAATCATGCAAAGTTACGATTCGAGGCAAAGCGGCAATACCTGTCGCAAAAGCACCGAAGGCATGATAATCGCCTGTAGCTTCCAGACTAATTGGTTGCTCAATGAAGAACTCTTGTCTAACTTCTTTTTCTAAACGAATATTTTTAAATTTCAGACCCGAATTTACCCCAGTTAAGTTCATATCCTCAACCAAACTCGGAATTTCAGTTTCTTTTGGCAACTGCTCAAGCTGTTGATTAAAATTCGCTTCCATTTCTTGCAATTGAGTTTGGTATTGCTGCAAGTTGCGTAATTTAGATTCCTTTTCTCTAAACTCATTTAATAGACTTTGTTCACGCGCTTCAGCATTAGCTATCGTCTGTAGCTGCTTTTGGATCACAACGAAATAACCCAATGCCGCAACAGCGAGTAAAATAAAAATCCAACACGTCACTTTTACCGACCATGGCCAACTGCCATAGTTGTTCATATCTAAGGTATTAAATTGCTGAAAAAATTGCTCAACTGTCATTTTCTTTTTCTTTACAGCTGCGCCTTCTTGATTGAGATCATTTAGTTCATCTTGACTCATTGTGCGCCTCCCACTGTTACTGATGCAGCTGATTCTGAAGCAGGATCAGTTGTCACCGTGGTTCCAATTTCACCCAAGTCTACAGTAACAACGAAACTGCCATAATTTTCTTCGACACGAGGAACTAAAGAGCTAACGGCTTTATCTTTTTTCTCTTCTGATGCCAAAAACGAATTCATAAATGCGTTACGATACCAAGGTGAAGCTTCCAAATTTCGTAACAGCTCGGCAACGGTATTTGGACTCTCTGCTTTTCCTTCGATGGTAAATTTATCACCTGTACGCGTAAACTTAGTGATGTACATTGTTGGAGGGGTTACACGCACCAACTCATCAACCAAACGTACAATGACTGGTCGTTGTCCTTGCAGTCCTTGAATCAACTTCATGCGTTCAATAATCGCATTGCGACGCTCTTGCAATCCCTCTAATGACTTCAGTTGAACATCTAAGTTTTGATTGGTACTCACAATAAACTGGTTTGCTTGTTCTTGATCATTCAGCTTGTGATCAAAATACATCCATGCTGTAAATACAGATGCGATTCCTAAAGCAGCCACCCCAACACAAAATGCAATAAATTGTTTCTTTCTTTGTTCTCTTAGCTCATCACGCCAAGGGAGTAAGTTAATCTTTGCCATTAATCAAAACTCCTCAATGCCAAACCACATGCAACCATCAGTGAGGACGCATCATTTTCAATTTTTTTAATATCGATTTGTGGAGAAAACCCCATTTGTAAAAATGGATTGGCAATCGTTACTCGGTAACCTAATTTTTGTTGTAATAACTTCGCTAGACCGGGAATATTCGCATTTCCGCCTGCCAGCAAGATGTGATCAATTTCATTAAACTGAGATGATGAAAAGAAGAACTGTAGTGAACGTGCTGCTTGTTGTACCACTGCATCCAAGAATGGCTCTAACACTTCAATATCGTAATCATCAGGTAAGGTTCTTTCTTTTTTTGCACGACCGGCTTCTTCAAAAGATAAACCATAACGACTTTGAATATCTTGTGTCAGTTGACGTCCACCAAAAACCTGCTCACGCGTGTAGATAATTTTCCCTTTCTGCATAACAGATAAGGTGGTCATCGTATGGCCAATATCTAATATCCCAACGGTATTGGCACCCATCGGCAAGGTATCAGAAAAGACACAGAATGCACGTTCCATTGCATAGCTTTCAACATCTGCTTTCTTTGCTGTTAAGCCAGCCAGTTCCAACACTTCAACACGGGTATCTACATTTTCAGTACGTGTTGCAACCAGAAGTACATTCACCCGATTTGGATTATTTAATCGATCAGGCAGGACTTCAAAATCAAGACTCACTTCATCTAATGGGAACGGAATGTATTGCTCAGCATCCATACGAATTTGAACTTCACGTTCTTCATCCGTCATGTCAGCATCCATTTCTATAATCTTATTAATGACCATAGATGTCGGAATTGCCATCGCAACATTACTGGTGTGAGGATTCGCAAGGTTCACCACTCTTTCAAGTGCATCACCTACCGCCTCTGGGTTCAGAATGCTTTTTTCCACCACACTATTTTCAGGCAGCGGCATCACAGCATAACTTTCAACCCAATATCTACCGTTCTTTACAGAGAGCTCCAATAATTTAACAGTTGTCGAACTAATATCGACCCCTACTAACCCCTTATTTGGTTTACGATATAACCTGAGCACAGTACTTTCCTATTTATTTTTTTATCCCCAAAAAATACAACATACTAATTTGTTTTGGTCTTTAATTAATACGGATACAATATCTCATCTAACAATCCGCATGTCTAAAGGATATACTGACCACAATTAGTTTGCCATTCGCTCTTATTAAAACTTACTTATTATGAAAAAGCTATCCAGTTCTGGTATTGTTCGCCCATTTTTTTTGATCCTTATTATTATCTTAGTCTCACTTCCAATGGGATTCTATGGCATGTATCTCTATCTGGCACCATCTCTGCCAGATATGAGCTCATTAAAAAAGGCGCCACTTATAAAACCATTGCAGGTCTATACAGCAGATAATCAACTTATTGCTGAATATGGCGGTAACCTTTCCATTCCTGTTGAATACGAGCAAATTCCACCCACCTTTATCCATGCGTTTCTGGCTGCAGAAGATTCTTCCTTTTTTGAGCATAGTGGTATCAGTTTTAAAGGTCTCGGGCGAGCGATAACCGAGTCAATTACTGGATCTGATGTGCAAACGGGCGGCTCAACGATCACCATGCAGGTTGCAAAAAATTATTATTTAAGTCCAGAACGAACACTACGACGCAAACTAACAGAAGTCTTTCTTGCCAGAAAAATTGAACAAAATCTAAGTAAACAAGAAATTCTCAGTTCGTATGTAAACAAAATCTTTTTAGGTAAAAACGCCTACGGAATCGCAGCAGCAGCACGAATTTATTACAACAAAGAGATTGATGATCTAAGTATTGCCGAAATGGCGATGATCGCAGGCTTACCTAAAGCCCCATCTCGCTATAACCCTGTTGCCAATCCACAACGCGCACTGGAGCGCCGCAATTGGATTCTTGGGCGCATGTTACAACTCGGCTATATTAATCAAAATCAATACCAAAAAGCCGTCGCAGAGCCGATTAACTTAAATATGGTTGATCGCTCAGTGAGCAATGTATTTCCGTATGTGGGCGAAATGGTCCGTGCTGAATTAGTCAAACACTTTGGTGAACAAGCAACAGATTCTGGCTATAAAGTTTATACAACCATTGACAGTAAACGCCAACGCTATGCAGAACAAGCTCTCCAAGATGGTTTAGAAGCTTATGATCGACGTCATGGGTGGCGTGGTGCTGAAGCTCACGATCAACCATTGAATCAATTTATGGCTTTTGCCAATACATTTCCGGCTCAAGTGACCAAAGTCAATAACAATTCCTTTGAAGCCTTATTACAAGACGGCTCAACGGTTACTGTAAATTGGTCGGGCATGTCATGGGTTCGCCCATACCGCAATGTGAATAGCGTAGGCGGAGCACCTTCGAATGCCTCACAAATTGTTAAGGTTAAAGATATTGTTCGTTTACGTCCAAATAACGATAAAACAGCTTGGGCATTAACCCAAATTCCGCGGGTTCAAGGCCAATTGATTGCTCTAAATCCGAATGACGGCGCAATAGAAGCTGTTGTAGGGGGCTATAACTTTTATCATTCAAAATTTAACCGTGCCATCCAAGGCTGGCGTCAACCAGGTTCAACCATCAAGCCGTTCGTCTATGCCCTTGCATTAGAACGCGGCATGACGCCATATAGCATGGTCAATGATAGTCCAATTACCATTGGTAGATGGTCACCAAGAAACTCTGACGGCCGCTATCTCGGTATGATCCCGCTACGACGTGCTCTATATCTTTCTCGAAATACAGTTTCAGTACGTTTATTACAAAATGTTGGAATCGAGCGTACACGTCAGTTATTCATGGACTTTGGCTTACAAGAAGATCAAATTCCACGTAACTATACCATTGCCTTAGGAACGCCACAGGTACTGCCTGTACAAATGGCAACAGGGTATGCAACTTTTGCCAATGGTGGCTATCGTGTTCAACCGCATTTTATCCAACGTATCGAAGATGTCACTGGCAAAGTGATCTATACAGCCAAACCTGAATATGCATGTATTCCATGTATCAACAAGAATTCATCAGATGCCCAAGCTATAGCGCCAACAGATGAACAGCAAAGTAATGTTACTGAAATCACCAATCAAAGCCTAGAGCAAGACAATGCCGCTTCTGAAGTAATGGAAAATACAACTCAAACTGAACAAATGGTCAAAACCAACAGTGACTATCGTCAAGCACAACGCATCCTAAAATCCAGCTCTGCCTATGATATGGCTAACATATTACGTGATGTTATTCAGCATGGTACTGGTCGGGCTGCACTTCGAATCGGTCGTGATGATTTAGGGGGTAAAACAGGTACAACGAACGATGCCAAAGATGCATGGTTCGCTGGTTTCAATGGAAATCTTGTCGCGGTTGCTTGGGTTGGATTCGACCAACCACGAACACTGGGCCGCCGAGAATATGGTGGAGTCGCTGCATTGCCAATTTGGACGAACTTTATGGCAAATGCTTTAAAAGACACACCGTCTGCATGGGTAAAATTGGACAAAGATGCCAAAGACCCGATCTCACATGATCAAATGCAAGTTCAGCAAAATCAGGATCGTAAAGAATACCGAGCATCTCCACCTTTGGCTCGTCCACTTTATCGCCCTGCGCCGCCAGCGCCCACCACTTCAGCTCA
This sequence comes from Acinetobacter haemolyticus, assembly GCF_003323815.1. Classification (NCBI taxonomy): domain Bacteria; kingdom Pseudomonadati; phylum Pseudomonadota; class Gammaproteobacteria; order Moraxellales; family Moraxellaceae; genus Acinetobacter; species Acinetobacter haemolyticus. Next base: position 266,426 of record NZ_CP030880.1, on the reverse strand, counting down.
AAGTGATTTTTCAGATTTATCTGAAACGACATCCAATACTGAACAGACGATCACCCCTGCGCGCAGACAGCCTCCAAACATGGGCTCTACCACCCAGAACCCACCACAACAAAGAGAGCGTGATGGTATCGAGAATTTAATTAATCAAATTCAATAGTTTCAAGTTTTAACAGAACCAACAGTCATCAATTTGGTGGCTGTTGGTTTTTTTCAAATACATAAATCTGAAAAGCAGCAATGACCGAAAATTGCTGTACTTGTTCTAGCTTCATACGTCGCTCAGGATTGGCTTTATAAGCATAAGGCGTCATTGCAATTAAGTTTTTTAATGCATATTGATCAAGCAACATTGGTGCTTCGACGCATTGTGATTGAACCAGCTTGAACTGCGCAGCTAACTGTTCCACAAATTTCTGAGGCTCATGCAAAGTTACTTGCTCGAACAAAGCTTCACGCAACTCATATAAATGTCTTGGTGCAGGTGTCACTACGATCAGATAAGCTTTCTCCCTTAATACGCGAACAATTTCACTTTGAGGAATTGGGCTAAACAAGCTGGTACACACATCAATAGTTCGGTCTTGTACAGGCAAAGTTGCTCCTGTACCGACAACCCAAGTGACGTTCGCATTGAGCTTGGCTGCACGCTGTATCGCTGTTTTGGCAATGTCTACCCCAACACATTGATCTGTGCACCCTTGCATTGCGCTCGTATAATACCCCTCACCACAACCGATATCTAAGACTGATTTAGGTTGTAGTTGCTGTAACAATGCAACCACCGTCTGTTGTAAAGGTTGATAAAATCCTGCCTGTAAAAATTCTCGACGCGCCAATACCGATTCAGGTGTATCTCCAGGTGTCTTACTGTGCTTATGCTGCACCACATGTAAATTGACATAGCCTTGTTTTGCCACATCATAACTATGACCATTCTCACATCGCCATGCATTTTCTGCCAAGTGTAGAGCTTGGCGACACACAGGGCACATCAATAAACTCATTCATTTTCTCCAAACATAAAAAAAGCTGGCATTTTCACCAGCTTCTTTCTTTGAATCGTGGCTTAACGTAATTTTAAGGTCATTAAACCTAAAACGACCAAGAAAATCGTAATAATCCAGAATCGAATGACCACCTGTGTTTCTTTCCATCCCTGCTTTTCATAGTGATGGTGCAAGGGTGCCATTAAGAACACACGCTTATTTCGCATACGCAATGAACCAATCTGCAAGAAAACAGAAATTGCTTCCATGACGAAAACACCACCCATAATCGCAAATACGATTTCCTGACGCACCATCACCGCAATCGTACCTAACATTGCACCCAATGCTAAAGCGCCAACATCACCCATGAAAATCTGCGCAGGGTGGGCATTGTACCAAAGGAAAGCTAAACCAGCACCCACCATTGCTGAACAGATCACCACCAATTCAGAGGTATATTTGATGTAAGGAATATGCAGATAAGTTGCAAAGCGAACATCACCAGACAAATAAGCAAATACACCTAAACCAGCAGCAACCATGACAATCGGCATAATCGCCAAACCATCTAAACCATCAGTTAAATTAACCGCATTCGAAGCACCATTGATCACCAAGTAAGTAAAAGCAATAAATGCTAAACCGAGTGGAATTGCAGAAAGTGGAATCGAAAGATTTTTAAAGAATGGTATCAACAAGTCCAACATGTTTGCCGTATGCACAGGACTATCTTGTTGTTTTGCAATCACATAAAGCGCAACACCCGCCCCAAGTGCAGCAAGTGAAGTCCAAAAGAATTTTTTTCGAGCAGGTAAACCAGCATTGTCTTTATAGCGAATTTTGATCCAGTCATCTGCCCAACCGACTGCACCGAACACCACCATCACCCCTAACACGATCCAAACATAAGGGTTAGATAGATCAGCCCACAACAAGGTACTGATCCCGATGGAGAGTAAGATTAAAATCCCCCCCATCGTAGGTGTCCCCATTTTTTTAGCATGGTTTTCTGGAGCAAAAGAGCTGACCGCTTGACCATATTTTAATGCTTGTAATTTACGAATCATCATCGGCCCAAGGAACAACCCGATCATCAACGCGGTCAATACACTCAATAAAGAACGTAGTGTTAAATAACGAACAACTTGGAACGAGCTGTTATACCCCGCCAATTGTTCAAATAACCATAGCAACATTTAAAGTTTCTCCATCAAATCAGCCATCAACGTTTCCATATGGGTATAACGAGACCCTTTAAAGAGGAAACTCATTGACTGGGGTTGATGTGTTTGGACTAAATTAATTAAAAACGGTAGAGCGTCTGCTTGTGTTGCAAATGCATGTAAATTTTCTGCACATCTAGAACCTTGTTGTGCTGCTTCAGCAAATTCACCAACCACCACCAAATGATCTAAGGGCAACTCAATCAAATCACGACCCAAATCATGATGTTCCTGCCAACTACTATCGCCTAATTCCCCAATATCCCCCATCACCATGACTTTTAAACCCTGCTGTTGTAGCAAGACCTTTGCTGCTGCGCGCATTGAGGTAGGATTCGCATTATAAGTATCATCAATGAACAGATAATTTTGATGTTGAATAAAGTTCAAACGGCCCTTGGCCCCTTGGGCTTGCTCTAAACCTTGAACAATATCATCTAAAGGTATACCTATCGCTAATGCAAAGGCAGTTGCTGCCGTCGCATTCTGCACATTATGTGCACCTGCAAATGGCAGATTGACTGTTCTCGAACCTTCTGGTGTATGGAGGTTAAATTGTGCAGACTGGGGATTCAGCTGAATCTCCGTTGCGTACACATCACCACCCTCACCAAAACTCAGGATTGGATGATTGCCTGCATTTTGACGGATAGTAGTGGTGAAATCATCATCTGAAGGAACAATGGCAGTCCCTTCAGGTAGGATATGTGCATAAATTTCGGACTTAGCACGACAAATTCCATCACGCCCACCAAACTCACCCAAATGAGCAGTTCCAATATTCAAAATCCCTGCAACATGTGGCTGGACTAAATTAGACGTATAATCTATCTCACCTTGGTGATTCGCACCCAATTCCATTACCGCAAATTGGTGCTCTGGGCGAAGCTCAAGCAACATCATCGGCACACCCAGATCATTATTCAGGTTGCCACGTGTGATTAAAGTCGGTGCTAAACGAGATAATATGCTGCCTAACATTTCCTTAGTGGTGGTTTTCCCACTGCTTCCTGTTAAAGCAATAACCTTTAACTGTTGATTTTGCTGACGACGATAAGTCCCTAAATGACCTAAAGCCAATCGAGTATCTTTGACAATCAACTGTGCAATATCTGAATCTATTGGGCGCTCTACAATCGCAATTTGACATCCTTGAGCGGCAACTTGCGAAACAAAATCATGTGCGTCAAAACGCTCGCCCTTTAAAGCCAGAAATGCATCGCCCATTTCCGCATGACGTGAATCCGTTAAAATACGCTTAATTTCACTCTTCGGAAGATTCTGCCGAAACCATTCCCCTTGAGTCGCTTGTTGTAATTGTTCTGCTGTCCACGCTTCTAATGGAACAGTACTGGTTGTTGAGGTATGCATGGTTTTTATTTACCTTTTAACGCTATTGTGCAGAATAAGCAGAATCTAAGGAATGTGGTTGGGCTGCTATCGCAGACTGCACCTCAACCACATCATCAAACCAATGACGCACGCCATCAATCTCCTGATAGTTTTCATGCCCTTTCCCTGCAATCACCACAATATCACCCGCTTGAGCTTGAGCAACGACAAATTTAATTGCTTCTCTACGATCATGAATTTCATGCATGAGATGCTCAGTAAAATTCATCCCTTGTTTCATGTCAGCAAAAATCTGTGCTGGATCCTCAGTTCTAGGATTATCCGAAGTCAAAATAACGGGATTAGCATGATCAAGTGCTGCTTGCGTCATCAACGGACGCTTGCCACGATCACGATCACCACCGCAACCAAATACCACCCACAGTTGACCTGTAACATGTCGCTTCAAAGTTGTTAGCACTTGAATTAAAGCATCTGGCGTATGTGCATAGTCCACCACGAACAGGCGATTTGAATCTTGAATCACTTGCATACGACCCGGCGCGCCTTGAAGTTGTGGCACAAATTCAACTAAATCCGCCAAGTCGAATCCTGCACACTCAGCAGCAATTAAACTTGCCAATAAATTTTCAACATTAAAATGCCCAAGCAATGGACTGTGAACTGCATATGAACCTGTTGGTGCCAACAGCCTAAAATTCGCGCCGCTCAAACGATACTCTAAAGCATCGATATGATAATCAGCCGCTGCTTGGGTTAAGGAGTACGTCAGAATTTTCGGTTGAGATGGATTGGCTTTAGCCGCATCTAACATGAGTTGGGCATATGCATCATCCAGATTAATCACCACTGCTTTTAAGGTCGTAAATTTGAAAAGCCGCGCTTTTGCTTCAGCATACGCTTCTAATGTACCGTGATAATCCAAATGGTCACGACTTAAATTACTGTAAACCGCTATTTCCAAATCGCAGCCATTCAGACGACCTTGCTCCAATCCATGTGAGCTTGCTTCCAATGCCACAAATCTTGCACCTTGTTTTGCATAATCATGCAAAGCATGTTGAAGTTGCAAAGCATCTAAGGTGGTATGGGTAGATGGTGTTAAATTGGGTAAAATACCATTGCCCGTGGTGCCCATCACCGCACAACCTTTACCTTGCGAGCTAATCAACTCAGCAATCAGGCGTGAAATCGTGGTTTTTCCATTAGTACCTGTGACTGCAACACCGCATATAGGCTGTACAGGATCAACTGCCTGTAAATATTGCTTTTGCCACTCTCCCATTTGATAGCGAACATCAGGACAAACCCACTCGTTTGTCACCCCCAATGTCGCTTCACTGATTACGGCGAGTGCTCCAGCATCCAAAGCATTTTGAGCAAACTGGCGTGTTTTTTCAGGTTGGCTATAACTGTTCAGGGCAATAAAAATTTGCCCCTTCTGAACCTTACGACTATCTAAACTAAAGCCTTGAAAAGGTTGTGTATACCAAACCGCATCTATGCTGATCGGATGTATCTGTTGAAAACTAATCGACATAATTTACCTACGGATTGGTTTTTATAGAAGTATCTAATGGTTTATCTAATGGTACATTTAGCAAACGTAATGACTCTTGCATGATCTTGGCAAATACAGGCGCTGCAACTAAACCACCATAATAACGACCTTGTGGATTCTCGACGACAACAATCATTGCCAAACGAGGATCACTTACAGGTGCAACACCTGCAAACAAGGCACGATATTCACTGTTCGAATAACCTTTTCGGTCAGCACGAAGTTTGTGTGCTGTTCCTGTTTTACCGCCGACGCGATAACCCGGAATAACAGCTTGTTTAGCCGTCCCACCAGGTAAGGTCACTTGTTCCAACATCATCAAGACTTGATCTGCAATCTTAGGGTCGAGCACCTGTCGCCCTTCAGGCACCTGATCGAGCTTATGAAGACTCAAAGGCATTTCCACGCCATGGTTTGCCAACATGGCATAACCTTGTGCAAGCTGTAAGATCGTCGCATTCAAACCATAACCATAGGCCATCGTACCTAATTGTGATGAGTTTAATTTATCGGCAGAATAGAGTAAGCCTGCACTTTCACCGGGGAATTTTACATCTGAGCGTTGACCAAACCCAGCTCGACGGAAGAAAGAAGGCAATGCCTCCTTCGGTAAAGATAATGCCAACTTGGCAGATCCAACATTTGATGACTTGACAATGATTCCCGTCAGCGTCAATGCGCCATAGTTATGTGTATCACGAATAGTATGCCAACCTAAACGCATTGTGCCCGGAGCGGTATTCACAATCGAGTTCGGGGTGTATTGACCACTTTCCAATGCCGCAGCAACGGTAAACGGCTTCATGGTTGAGCCTGGTTCAAACATATCAATTGCACCGCGGTTACGCATGGCATCTTTATTGCTCAAACCACCTTTGTCATTTGGGTTGTAAGAAGGCCAACTGGTCATCGCCAAAATCTCACCCGTTTTGACATCCACCGCAATCGCAGTGGCAGAACGTGCATTATTTGCCACGCCCGCCGCAGTCAGCTCCCGATACATGATGTATTGCAAACGCGAATCGATACTAAGGGTAATATTTTCACCAGATTCGACTTCTTTAATCACTTCTGAAACTTTTAAGCGATTGCCCTTTTTATCACGAATAATTTTTTGTTCGCCATCCACACCAGCAAGTCGAGTATTCAACTGCATTTCTAAACCTTCAATCCCCCGACCTTCACTATTGGTCAAGCCAATAATCTGGGCATTCGGTTGCGGTTGAGGGTAATAGCGCTTATAACTTTTCTCCGTATAAACACCCTGAAAATTATGTTGAAGAATCAAATCTGCTTGCTGTGGTGGTACTTCACGCTGTAAGACTAAATAACGAGATCGAGCTCGATCCGTCATGTGTTTTTTCAGCGTTTTACGATCCATACCGACAACGTCAGCCAACTCATCTAAATTCAGATTTTTATTGGGTAATTGGCGTCTTAATCGACGATTATTCGGATCCTTTTTCAGTTCAGCAGTAATCTCATCAAATTGGGTCTTGGCATCCCAATAATCTCTTGGGTCAATCACAATTTTCATGATCGGTGTACTAATCGCCAAAGGAACGCCATGTCGATCACTGATCACACCGCGCATCGCCTCTAAACGTTCAGTACGCAAAATATTGGCATTGGCCTTATTCTGAAGAAAGTCCTTATTAATAACCTGTACATAGAAAGCACGTGCAACAATCACGATAAAACAAAGTAATACCGTTCCCCAAAGCAAATAAAACCGCCACATATCCAAAGCCAGTGTCGGTTTAGCAGAAATGGATTGCTGTTTTTTTCGTGTTGGTTTATTTCGCTTGTCTACCATACAGCGTGCCTTATTTATCTTGCTTTGAAGTCGTTGGTAAAGAAATCACAACCGTTTGGGATGCAGGTGGTGAAAACATACGGAGCTGAGTCACAGCACGAGAGCCGATTTGTGCAGTTGCGCCAAAAGTTTGCTGTTCAATCAGCAAACGTCCCCACTCTGCATTCAAGTCATCTCTTTCTCTCATTTGCGCACTCAAGTCACGATAGTCATGTCGGTATTCAAACACTTGAAATACCACCATCAATGCACTTGTGAACACCAGTGCAACGAGTACAGCATAAACAACGACTTTTTTAAGTCCAGTTTTGCTGCTTGTTATTACCTCGTCATCATTTTTGTTGTCCATTATTTGCCTTTTTTCTCTAAACGTTCTGCCACGCGCAACCATGCACTGCGTGAGCGAGGATTTGCTTTTACTTCTGCTTCACTCGCACGAATACGAGAGACTTTCTTTAAACGGCGGGTATCAATTTGCGCTTGAGGCATTCCCCAACCATGATCTTCAGCCAAAGTTGACTCTTTTTGAATAAATTGTTTGATCAAACGATCTTCCAAAGAATGGAAGCTAATCACTGCCAATTGCCCTGTTGGTTTTAATAATTCTACAGCTTGCGGCAAAAATATCTCAATATCATCTAGTTCTTTGTTAATTGCGATACGAATCGCTTGGAAAGTGCGCGTTGCAGGATGTTTATGCTTCTCCCATTTAGGGTGAGCCACTTTAACAATCTCAGCGAGTTGAGCTGTAGTTGTAATTTCACCGGCCAACTTAATCGCCTTGGCAATACGTCGGCTATAACGCTCTTCACCATATTGGTAAATAATATTGGCTAATTTTTCTTCTTCAATTTCGAGTAACCACTCTGCGGCAGTCAAACCTTGAGAGTTATCCATACGCATATCAAGAGGACCATCTTGCATAAAGCTAAAACCACGCTCTGCTTGGTCAAGCTGAGGGGAAGATACCCCAAGATCCGCCATAATCCCGTCAACTTCAACAATACCAATCTTGGCTAACTCAGCTTGAATGTCAGCAAAACTAGCATGGATGATTTTAAAACGAGAATCTTCTTGTTCTAACTGAGCTGCAACCTCAAGTGCTTGTGGATCTTTATCAAAGGCATAAACACGCGCATTTGGATCAAGCTTGGAAAGCAACAACTTGGTATGACCACCACGACCAAAGGTTGCATCGACATAAACACCCGTGTCGCGACCTGCCAATACGCCATCAACCGTTTCGTGAAGTAAGACAGAAATATGCGACATAAGAGATAAATCAACAGCTAAAAATGTAACTGCACATTATCACCTTGTTTTAAGCCAGCACCAAACGACTTTTTGTAGAGAATTCTTAACTTTTCATAGGCAAAACCGTTTTCTCGACTTTTTCCAATCAATAAAAAAGCAAATCTCGCTAAAGATTTGCTTTTCGAAGGACTAGAATGATGATTCAACGAATCAGTCTATTATTTTTGTGAATAAATTTGGTCAAAAATCGCACCATTCACAAAGTGTGTTTTTTGTGCTTTTTCCCATCCACCAAATACATCATGAATGCTGAATAATTTGACTTTCGGAAATTGTGCTGCATATTTGGCAGCAACCTGAGGATTCCTTGGTCGAAAATAATGTTTTGCCGCAAGTTGCTGCCCTTGAGGAGAGTACAGAAAATTTAAATACCCTCGAGCAAGCTGGCGATTGCCATTTTTATCTACTGTTTTATCGACAATCGCAACTGAGGGTTCAGCTAAAATGGAGATCGAAGGATAGATGATTTCAAATTTATCCTTACCCAAACCCTGAGTTGCTAACAGCGCTTCATTTTCCCATGACAAAAGAACATCACCAATTCCACGCTCTGCAAAGGTGGTTAATGATCCACGTGCGCCTGAATCCAAAACTTTTACATTGTGATATATCTTTTTGACCAGTTCACGAGCTTTAGCGTCATTGCCTGCTGGTTGTTTCAAGGCATACCCCCAAGCAGATAAATAAATCCAACGGGGCGCTCCTCCCGTTTTTGGATTGGGCGTAATAATTTCCACCCCATCTTTGGTTAAGTCATTCCAATCACGAATATTTTTAGGATTGCCTTTACGCACTAAAAAAACTACGGTCGAGGTATAAGGCGCGGAGTTATCTCTAAATTGTTTCTGCCAATCTTTTCGAATTAAGCCTGCATTAGCAATTTCATCAATATCATTTGCCAACGCCAATGTAACAACATCAGCTTGTAAACCATCGATTACGGCTCTTGCTTGCTTGCCAGAGCCCCCATGAGACTGTTTAAAATCAATATCCTGTCCAGTTCTATTTTTCCAATATTGACCAAATGCTTGATTATATTCTTGATAAAACTCACGCGTGGGGTCATAAGAAACATTTAAAAAAGTTGTTGCTGCATGAACCAGACTATTTATACCAAAAGCAACAAATGCTACCGCGATTATTTTTTTCATTCATCTTACTCATTAGTTTGTGTTTTGCTCAATATACACATATATAAAAATTAATATAATCAATACTTTATAAATAAATAATCATTGTTTTTCTTATTTTTTGATATAGAAAAAATGCTTTAGATCCAAATCAATGATATGAAGCTGTTTCATCCCAAATACATATTGACAACTCTCCATGTTTTCTACACATTTGCTTGCTAAATTTAGCTTGTATACAAAGTAGCCAAACTGTTATTAATAGAGGGTATTAATAGCTATAAATTTTATTATTTTTGTAAAAAGTGTGACGTAGTTCTACTTTTTTATTAAGATTTATGTTTGAATCGTATTATTAAAGCAATACTATATTTGCTTAGTTAGTCTTTTAGGCTCAATTAATGAAGGGGATGTTAGCAATGCGAGCATTAGAAATGAAAAAAACATTATGCCTTAGTTTATTTTTAGTATGTTCTGTACAAATTGGACATGCTGCTGCTATTAAAGAAAATAACAACATAAAAACCATGGAAAAAACCACTTCACCGATTGTGAAAGCCCTTGACCAGCAAAAGCGTAATAACGTTATGCTACCGTCTACAGATGATGAGTTAAAAATGTTGAATACGATTCGTACGACGCCGACTCAAACATTTTTTGCCAGCCAACATGAACGCTTTTCACGTTTTGTACAGACGATATTCCAACCACATAGCTCTTAGTTTTTAAATATGTAACCCTTCACATGTTTAAATGAGCCTAGTCATGTTGTGACTAGGCTTTTTCGTTATAATAGCTTCAATTCTAATTTAACGTCCTGATTACCTATGAAAGTTCGTACCCGTATTGCTCCCTCTCCTACAGGTTTCCCACATGTAGGTACTGCTTATATTGCATTATTTAATTTATGTTTTGCGAAACAGCACGGCGGTGAATTTATTTTACGTATCGAAGATACAGATCAACTGCGTTCAACTCCTGAATCTGAAAAAATGATTTTAGACTCATTACGTTGGTTAGGTCTGAACTGGTCTGAAGGTCCTGATGTAGGTGGTCCACATGCACCTTATCGCCAATCAGAGCGGATGGGAATTTATAAACAATATGCGCTTGAATTGGTCGAAAAAGGTCATGCTTTCTATTGTTTCGCAACTGCAGAAGAACTCGATCAAATGCGTGCGGAACAACAAGCTCGTGGCGAAACGCCTAAATATGATGGTCGTGGCCTTAAACTCACACAAGAAGAAGTACAGCAACGTTTAGCCGCAGGTGAACCACACGTTATTCGTATGAAAGTGCCAGAAGACGGTATCTGCAAAATCAATGATATGTTACGTGGTGAAGTTGAGATTCCATGGGCACAAGTAGACATGCAAGTATTGTTAAAGACTGATGGACTACCAACTTATCATCTTGCCAACGTCGTTGATGATCATTTAATGCAAATTACACATGTATTACGTGGTGAAGAATGGTTACCATCAGCCCCTAAGCATCAATTACTGTATCAATACTTTGGTTGGGATATGCCAACGCTTTGTCACATGCCACTGTTGCGCAACCCTGACAAATCAAAACTCTCTAAGCGTAAAAATCCGACTTCTATCAATTACTATCGTGACATTGGTGTCTTACCTGAAGCCCTCCTCAACTATCTCGGTCGTATGGGATGGTCAATGCCAGATGAACGTGAAGTATTTACGCTGCAAGACATGATCGAGAACTTCGATGTACAGCGTGTTTCATTGGGTGGACCAATCTTTGATGTTGAAAAGCTTAACTGGCTCAATGGTCAGTGGATTAAGGGCCTAACACCTGGAAAACTCCTAGATCGTCTATTGTCGTGGAAAAGTGATCGCCAAACCCTTGAAGATATTGCTGCCGCTATTCAGCCTCGTATCAACTTACTTTCTGAAGCTGTGAATTGGGCAGGTTTTTACTTCAATCACATGCCACAAATTAGTAAAGAGCAATTTGAAAGTAAGAAATTAACTGAAGAGCAAGTTCGCCAAAGTTTACAGTTTGCGATTTGGCGTTTAGAAAGTCAGTTTACGTGGAATAACGATACAGTGAGTCAAACCTTAATGGACTTGGCAAATCAAATGGAGATTAAACTGCGTGATTTCATGCCAGCATTCTTTATTGCAATTGCGGGTTCAACCAGCTCTACTCCTGTGATGCAGGCAATGGTTACACTTGGACCAGATTTAACCTTTGCACGCTTACGTCATGCCTTGGAAATTGTAGGCTCTCCAAGCAAGAAAGAATTGAAAGTTTGGGAAAAGTTAAATGAATCGCTAAAATTGCCGAAAAATGATGCAACTAGTGAGAATTAATTCAATTTAATCATTGACGTGTGAGGGTAATCCCCCTAATATTGCCCTCACACAAACTGGGGCCATAGCTCAGTTGGTAGAGCGCTACAATGGCATTGTAGAGGTCAGCGGTTCGATCCCGCTTGGCTCCACCAAATTTTAAGATTAGAAAAGTAAAACTTTTCCTTAAAATTTAAGCAAACAGCTACGCTGTGCACAGGCAAGCTCAGTTTAAATGTGTACAATATTTTATTGAACACAAACCATGCCTCATCTGTCCCTATCGTCTAGAGGCCTAGGACATCGCCCTTTCACGGCGGTAACCGGGGTTCGAATCCCCGTAGGGACGCCATATTCTTTCTCTAATAATTATATTTTTCTCACAATCTTTCCATTAATCGGATTGCACATTTCCGAATTTTACATAAAATAGCCGCTTCTCCATGTTTGGACAAATTGTCGTATGCAATCTTCCAACTCAAATACTCATCAGGATCAAAATGCGCCACAAACATTAAAACGCGCAATGAGTACTCGCCACTTAGTGATGCTATCTCTCGGTGGTGCGATTGGTACAGGGCTATTCTTAGGTTCGGGTGAAGTTATCGCCCAAACAGGACCGATTGGTGCAATTCTCGCTTATATTCTAGGTGGTTTAATCGCCTACATGGTGATGTTATGCCTCGGTGAACTTGCCGTACATATGCCTGTAGCAGGGTCTTTCGGTACATACGCCAAACACTATATTGGTCCAGGCACAGGGTATATGGTCTCTTGGCTATACTGGCTCACTTGGACGGCAACCTTAGGTACAGAATTTACCGCTGCGGCTCTGCTCATGCAGGAATGGTTTCCACATATTTCGATGTGGATTTGGACCATTATTTTTGCAGTGACTATTTTCGGGCTAAATCTGAGTTCTACTCGCATCTTTGCAGAATCTGAGTTTTGGTTAGCTTTGGTTAAGGTTGTGACCGTCATTGCCTTTATTATCCTTGGATTGCTAGCCATTTTTGGTCTAATTCCTTTCGAAGGCAAAGAATCGGCTCCGTTGTTTCATAACTTGACCTCACACGGTTGGTTTCCTCAGGGTCTCATTCCAATTTTTACCACAATGCTGATTGTCAACTTTGCCTTCTCTGGCACAGAGTTGATTGGGGTCGCTGCGGGTGAAACTAAAGATCCAGCTGTAAATGTACCTAAAGCGATTAATGCAGCGATTTGGCGCTTATTAATTTTCTTTGTGGGTACCATTATCGTCATTAGTGCCTTATTGCCTTTTGAAATTGCAGGCTTGGGCGGTGAGGGCGTTAGTAGCAGCCCGTTCGTCACGGTATTTAATTATATTGGTATCCCATATGCAGATGACATCATCCGTTTTGTGATTATTACCGCATTACTTTCTGCAGCGAACTCAGGGCTTTATGCAGCATCACGTATGATGTGGTCTCTATCAGATCAACGCCAACTGCCAAGTGTTTTCTCAAAATTATCTAAGGGCGGCACACCGATTATCGCGCTTGTGGTGACCATGTTTGGTGCGATACCAGGGCTTTTATCAGAACACTATGCGCCTGAAACCATCTTTAAAAATCTCTTAGGTGTTGCTGCGTTTACCATGGTAATCGTATGGATGTGTATTTGTTGGAGTCAATTTAACTTTAGACGCCAATGGTATAAAGCGGGTTATACGGCAAAGGATTTGAAATTTGCTGCGCCACTATATCCAATCGTGCCAATCTTAGGTTTTGTTTTCTGTACAATTACAGGGTTAAGTATGGCCGCAGATCCAGAAATGCATGCTGGTTTTATTGCTTGTTTAATCTTTATCGCAGGATGTTATTTGAGCTATTACATGTTCTACCGTGATCGCACATAATAAGCACCTATAAAAAATGCAGCTTAGTCTGCATTTTTTTATACCACCATAAAATCAGAATGATCATAAATTTAGATATAACTGCTTATTTTTGATTATTTATTCCTCAATATGTTTTATTTTTAGACACTCATTCTATTTTTTTAAATTTTATGCGGAAAAGTGTTTGACACCCCACTTAATTCACCCTAATATACGCCCACCTCTGAAACGTCCCTATCGTCTAGAGGCCTAGGACATCGCCCTTTCACGGCGGTAACCGGGGTTCGAATCCCCGTAGGGACGCCAATTTATAGTTTCAGATGTATGCCTCATATAAGTCCCTATCGTCTAGAGGCCTAGGACATCGCCCTTTCACGGCGGTAACCGGGGTTCGAATCCCCGTAGGGACGCCAAATTCTAGAAAGCCACTGCATGACAGTGGTTTTTTTCTATCTATATGTTGTATTTGCTATTCGATACCAATACCAACTTGCACTTCCAAACGTCCTGATTGAACACGCAACCCACGAATTTCAAATTGATCAACCAACTGCTGTACCAACTCACGGCTTTCTTGCAAAATATTCAAACCAGGTAAAATACTAAAGTCGGTTAAATTTAATAACTTATCAACCATCCATGAACGATTGTTAATAAAGTCAATAAAACCTGCTTCTTCAAGATCGATATACCAAATGCGATGCCCTTCTTTTTGAATACCAGGCACATCACGAATCAAATGATTGATCAGAAAAGGAATAGGTAATGAATTAATCAGATCAAAACTGATATTACCAACTCGCCGTGTTGCCCAGTTGGTGAGTGTACCGCCATGACGAACTTGTAGATCTAGATGTTCGTCAACCTGACGCAATCGCAGATATTTTTCTTGACCGATACGACACTCCAAGACATTAAACTCAAGTGATAAACGGTACAAGAAGCGATGATAATGTCCATCCAATTCAATGTGAAAGCGATCATTTCCACACTCGACTTTAATATCATCGATCTCACTGCGATCAATCCGCTTTCTAATCTGATTATTGAGTAACATTTCGGGAAGATACAAGGTTAGGCTGCTTCGCCCCAACGAAGCACGTGCCATACTCAATGCAACTTGACGTGCTGCTTCACTGGTTTCAGTCACCATACCGCGCACAGAGTTTCGTACCCCCTCTACACCACGTTTAGTATGATGCGTGACGTGATCTAAAGCATCTAATGCTGCATCAGCCACCTCTGCGATATTACGAGATGTATCACTGGCAAACTCTACCGCATCCTGTGCGTGTTGTAGCGTTTTATTAATTAGGCGACGTGACAATGATGGCTTCTCATCAGATGATGCTGTGTCGGCAGGCATAATATCGAACATTGCCTTTTTATCATCTTGTCGATTCAAGATGTTCTCCCTCTTCCCTTTCTTACTCGTTCATTGTTATTCGTGACGATTCACTTTTTGAACAGTTCGAATCTTTCTTTCTAGATTAGCATGCAACAGAAAGCGATTTGCTTATTTTTGTTGCATAACATCAAGTTTTAACCACTCAACATTGAGTTTTATTTTACCTACTGGTCATCATGCTGTTGTACAGGAGATATAGCGACCGTTGGTTGTACCATGACAATCTGTTTTAAACGGATTTGTCTATAGTGTTCTAAACTTCGCTGTAACTGTGCGATCTTTTCTTCTCCCTCATCCAAATGAAAATGTTTCAATTCCCTTAAGCTCACCCACGCAGCCTGTATTTTTTCGAACTCTGTGCCTTTGTCCAATTTCCGTTGTAACCAAACACATAAATCCTGTGCTCGTTGTTGCTTCTCGTATTGATAAGCAAATAATCCACTGGATAAAGTCATGTTATTCAATTGCTCACCCAAATGTTTTTGCATTTCCTGCAATTGTCGAGCTTGTTGGTCAGCGAACGGATAAAGAATAGTTTGTTGAAACCAAATCGCCAACCCAATCATTTCCGCAACCAACTCATCACGCTGCGCATACAATATAGAGCGCTCAGGATGATGCTTATCAAGTCGAGCATCGCCTAGATAAGCCACTAAGCCTTGATCAAGAATAGTTTGAATGTCACCAAGTTCCAATGACGAAGTTGTCTTAAGCTGATGATCATTCAGCAACTCACGTAGTTGATTGCTGCGTAATGATTGAGTGACTAATGAAAGTGCTTGATTGTTTTGACTGAGCAATAGCCATAAATTCCCCAAAAGATGTGTCGAGACCGTTTGCTCAATTGATGATGATCCACATAGGCGCTGCATTGCAACTTGCATGAGATCAGATTGAATTAAACTTTCTACAATATGTGAATCCATTAATAACTGGGGCGCACTTTCGATCACCTGCTGGCTATAAGGAATATCGACATTTTTGCTCCCGAATATCCCACCCATCGATTTGCCTATAGCATTTAAACTGCGTCCAACATCTGCTAACACATGCGTTTCTACAGCGCGGCTTTGGAGAGTCGCAGGTGGTAAAAATGTGGTGACTGCACTTTGAATTGTTTTTCGATAGGCTTTTTGATCAATTGGCTTTTTATAGCGACATAGCAGATCAATCGCATAAGCCACATCACTTACATCAGCTCGATATTGTTGTTGCCGTTGAATCAAACAATTTACATAAGCAAAAAAAGCCACTTCATTGGGTTGGGTCGCATGTTGCATTGCCCATTCATATTGTTCGATTGCCTGAGTATATTGTTCAGCACCAGCATAAGATTTTGCCAAAGCAATTGCATGTTGAGTGCTGGGATAATGCTGCTGAAAATACTTTAACAAATCAATTTTAGGTGCTTGATCTAAGCACTGATCCAGCTGTCGTAGATACGCATTGATTTGCTGCTGTGTGGGATGTAATACCACGAAGTTCAAGAGATACATCAAGCACTGTTCATACCAAGCATATTTCCGTGCATGCATTTCATAAGCAGCGATCAACTCTGTCTCGATCAATTCGATCAATTGCGTTGAGTAAAAGATGTCTTCTGCTGTCTCATGTTTAAATTTCCATTGCTTTGGCAATGACATTTTAAATAAACGTAAAATAAAGTGAGCACTCAGATCTGGGCTTTCCATAGTGACTAACATGAGTTTATCTTGTGTGGAAAGATGTGCTTTTCCTTTGGCAATCCGTGCCAAACGTAATTTGAGAATTTTGGTCGGTAACATGCCTTTCCTTGCGCACTATTCAGCCAATTTAGCTTCAACTTAGCATGAGTTCATGTCGATTAGCGACCATGTTTAGACGAGATGCAGGTGGGTTTAAAATAGTGAAATAAAGACTTGAGCAATTCTCCCACCTTTCGGTCATCTAAATTTGACGATTTAAACATTTCTAGATTTTAGCTTTTGCGGTTTTTTCGCTAAACTACTCAAAACACAATAGGAAAAATCTATGCAATACCGTTGTCCTAAATGTCAAAGCGTAAAAATAATGCCTGCCAGTCAGGGTGCAAATAGTCCACGCCCTAACGTGCCAAAAAGCTTAGTTCTTTTGGTTCCTGCTATTTTTATTTTACTGATCTTGGTACTGATTAGTATTGCCATGTGGATTTTTGGTAATGGTGCAGGTCAAGGACTTCAAATCACAACGATTGTAGTATTTGTGATCTGTGTGATTGCAGGTGGTTTATTTTGGCGTGATCTACCAGATTTTAAAATTTCAATGCAAGCTTTCATGCAAGCACAAAAACATTGGAAATGCCGTGACTGTGGTCATGACTGGCACAACTAAGCACCGTCAAAAATTCACATCAGCTTAATGCTGATGTGAATGATCTGTATCAGATTTGGCATCATGTTGATGTGTGTGTTCACAATTCATTTCTGCATCATCTTCGATTTGTATCGTCATTTCCCTGATTTCATGTTGATGTGCCAGCATCTCCGTGGCCGCTCGATGTAATTGATTACGATCGGCATGAGGTGCAAATAGATGGACCGTCAGATGAATATTTTTAGACGTAATCGCCCACACCTTAAGTTGATGAATGCTTTCAACGCCATCCAATGCCAATAAATCATTCCTTAATTTTTCAATATCGATTTCTTCAGGTACGCCTTCCAATAAGATATTGATACTCTGCTTCAATAAAATCCATGTTCTCGGCAGTACCCAGAATCCAATTGCTACCGCAATAATTGTATCAACCCAATACCAATTGGTGTAATAAATCACGATTGCACCCACAATAACGCCGACTGATCCCAAAGCATCACTGAGTACTTCTAAATATGCACCTTTGATATTTAAACTCTCTGAAGCACTGGACATCAACATTTTCATCGAGATCAGATTCACCACTAAACCCAGTGATGCCACAATCAGCATACCTAAACTATTAATTTCAGGTGGTTGAGTAAAACGCTGATAGGCTTCATACAAAATATACATCGCAACAAAAAACAGCATACAGGCATTAAATAATGCCGCGAGAATTTCAAAACGCTGATAACCAAAAGTGCGTTTATTATCTGCCGGTCGTTTTGCGATTTGGATCGCAGCCAAAGCAATCGCCAGTGCAGCAGCATCTGTAAACATATGTGCAGCATCGGACAACAGCGCTAAACTTTGTGTGATTAAACCTGCAATCACTTCTACAACTAAAAACGTTGATGTCAGAATAAGCGCGATTGTGAGTTTTTTTATATTGCCTTCAGTTACAGCTGCATGGCTGTGATCATGACCTTGATGTCCACTCATGTTGGACTCCTTATAATTGTTTAAATTCAAATATCTTTCTAACTACACTATCTCAAATCATGCATACATATGATTGATGAAGTGCAACAAATTGTCCAAAATTTTCAATACTACATCTCCAACCAAAATTTACGATCGTGGCGGTGGCATGGATGCCACCCGTAGGTCTGCGGCATCAAGGATGTGCCGTCAGACCTACAAAAGATTTTTGCTACTTTTCATCTCTGAAAAGTAGAGTAATGTCTATTCAGACCCCATACGATGAGATATGAACCCACACTCATTTAATTTGTCGCTTTCTCATTCATCCAACGATAGACCACAGGCAAGATCACCAAAGTCAGTAAAGTCGATGAAATAATTCCACCGATCACCACTGTTGCTAGTGGACGCTGAACTTCAGCACCTGTACCCGTTGCGATCGCCATCGGAATAAAACCCAGTGATGCCACAAAAGCAGTCATCAAAACAGGGCGTAACCGTAAAATCGCGCCTTGCCATGTGGCAATATGCAGATCGAATTGATCACGTAGTTCTTTAATAAAGCTCAGCATCACCAATCCGTTCAGTACCGCAACACCTGAAAGCGCAATAAAACCGACACCTGCAGACATCGACAATGGAATATCTCGTAGCCACAATGCAACCAGTCCACCAGACAAGGCAAATGGCACGCCACTAAATACGAGCAAGCTTTCTTTAAAGTTATGGAATACCGCCATCAATAAAGTAAAAATCGCAATCAATGCCAATGGAATCACGATCTGCATACGTGCAGCCGCCGATGCCAAGTTTTCAAACTGCCCACCGTATTCCAGCCAATAGCCCGCGGGTAAAGGTTGCTGTTTTAATGTGGCTTGTAACTCTTGAACAAATGAACCTAAATCACGTCCTTCCACATTTGCAGTGACAATGACTCGACGTTTACCATTTTCACGACCGACTTGACTCATACCAGAAATCGTTTCGACTTTGGCGACGTCTTGCAATTGAACTAAACCACCATTCGGTAACTGGATTGGGAGTTGTGCCAAGCTTTGTGCGGTACGTTGGTTGTCTGGCAAACGAATTTCAAAATCAAAACGACGATCTCCTTGCAAGATTTGCCCAACATTTTGTCCACCTACACTCGCAGCAACAACATCCTGAATACTTCTTACGGATAAACCATACTGCGCAGCCAAAGCGTGATTAATCTCCACATTTAATACAGGTAATCCACTGGTTTGTTCGACTTTTACCGCTGTCGCACCGGATATATTCTGTACTTTTTGCGCAATTGCTTGAGCTTGCGTATTCAATACATCCATATCATCACCAAAAACCTTGATACCAACATCACTACGTATGCCTGAGATCAACTCATTAAAACGCAATTCAATCGGTTGGGAAAACTCACTGTTATTACCAGGAATCGTTGCCAAAAAGGCTTGCATTCTTGTACGTAATTCATCAATGCTCTCTTTGGGATTCTCCCATTCCTTTTTCGGCTTTAATAAAATCACCGCATCTGAAATATTAGGCGGCATCACATCGGTTGCCACCTCAGCCGTTCCTGTTCGTGCAAAAATTGCTTTTACTTCAGGGAAGTTTTTCAGAATCAACTTTTCAGTGGTTTCTTGCATCCGCAAAGACTGCTCTAAACCTGTACTTGGAGAACGCATTTGCTGCACGGCAAAATCCCCCTCACTTAACTGAGGCGCAAACTCACTCCCGATCTTGGTGCTTAAAATTCCCGTCAACAGCAAAATGCTGATCGCTAAAGTCACCACGACCAACCTAAACTGATAAGCCAGATCTAAAAGCTGTTGATATTTTCCTTTTAAAACTTGCATCCAACGCGATTCTTTCTCTTTCACCTCACCCGTGACAAATAACGCAACTGCGGCAGGTACAAAAGTGACCGACAGAATCATTGCGCCTAGCAATGCCATCACGACAGTCATCGCCATGGGGTGGAACATCTTGGCCTCAACACCTGTTAAAGCGAAAATAGGTAAATACACCACCATAATAATGGCTTGCCCAAACAATAAAGGTTTCCGTGCCTGTTTTGCCGCAAGAAAGACTTCTTTAAAACGCTCTTGTCGGGTTAATAACCGCCCTGCATGATGCTGTGCTTCTGCCAATCGCCGAATACAGTTCTCTACAATGACAACTGCGCCATCGACGATAATCCCGAAATCCAATGCACCCAAGCTCATCAAGTTGGCACTGATGTTCTGCTCTGCCATTCCTGTAAGTGTAAATAACATTGAGAGTGGAATAACACAGGCTGTAATTAGTGCTGCTCGGAAATTTCCCAAGAAAATAAATAGAATGACGATGACGAGAATCGCACCTTCTACTAAGTTTTTTTGAACTGTTTTAATGGCTTTATTCACGAGACTGGTACGATCATAGACCGTTTCAATCTCAACACCTTTTGGCAAGGTCATTTGAATTTCTTGGATTTTCGCATCAACGGCTTGGGCAACGGTACGGCTATTTTCACCCATCATCATCATGGCAATGCCAAGAACGGTTTCCTCGCCATTATAGGTTGCCGCGCCCGTACGTAAATCATGTCCAATCGCAACCGATGCAATATCTGCGACGCGGATGGGTAGACCATTTTTAACACTGACCGTAATATTTTGAATATCTTCAACGCTGCTCAACATCCCCGGTACACGCACTGTGAGCTGCTGACCATTTTCTTCAATAAAGCCAGCACCACGGTTCTCATTATTTTCCTGTAACGCCGTTTGGAACTCGGTTAAGGAAATCTGGAGTTGCTGCAACCGCTTTAAATCGGGAGAAACAATATAGGTTTTGTTATAGCCACCAATGCTATTAATTTCGGCTACACCTTTGACTCGCTGTAATTGAGGCCGTACGATCCAGTCTTGGATCTCTCTCAAGTCCATAGCCGTATAGGGTGTTCCGTCCTCTTTTTTGGCATCGGCTTTGGCTTTAATCACCCATTGGTAAATCTCTCCAAGTCCTGTGGAAATCGGCGACATCACAGGATCAACTGCATCAGGCAACTGCCCATCAGCCTCCTGCAAACGCTGATTAATCAACTGTCGTGCCCAGTAAATATCCGTACCATCTTTAAAAATAATGGTCACTTGGGATAGACCATAGCGCGAAATTGAGCGCGTCTGTTCCAGATTCGGAATACCAGCCATCGCTGTTTCGATCGGATAAGTAATCCTTTGCTCAACTTCTAAAGCAGTATAACCATTGGCCTGAGTATTAATTTGTACCTGCGTATTGGTAATATCAGGTACCGCATCAATCGGCAGTTTTTGATAACTCCAGACACCAATGGCAATCCATGTCATCACAAAGAGCATGACCCAAATGGCATTGCGAATCGCAAACTGGATCAAACGATCAAACAGCCCTTCGGGTTTAGGTAACTGAGAAGAATTAGTGGTCATGTTCCGCTTCTCCTTTCTCAAGTTCCGATTTCAGTAAGAAACTGCCTGCTGCGACATAGGATTGTCCAACACTTAAACCTTGCTTAATTTCAACCCACTCACCATCCTGCCTCTCTGAAATGTTTCGCTGCCCAATTTGTACTGGAACTGCTTTAAACTCAAAACCTTTATCCTGATTTTTCTCTGCAACGAATACCACCTGCTTGCCATCAACTTGTTGAATTGCCTCTGCACTCACACGCATCACTGATGCAGTTGAACCAGATTGTAATTCCACATTCACCATGAGATTTGGACGCAATTCAGTCGCATTGGATTGCACTTTGGCACGAACCTGTAAACGACCTGTTTGTGCATCAGCTTCTGTTGTCAGGCTTTGTACTTGAGCATTAAAAATATTGCCTGTTTGTAGTGACTTAAATCGAATCTGTTGGTTTGGTTGCACATTGACATTCGCCATAGTCGGCAACACAAATTCCAACCACAATTGATCTAGCTGATCAATGGTAAATAATTGGTCGGCGAGTTGAACATTTTCTCCAATCACAATATCTTTATTGCTAATTACACCACTAATGGGTGCGGTTAAGGTATATCGACCATTCGACCCTGAACCAGCGCCAAAAGCCGTTAAACGTGAACGTGCAGCTTGAACTTGGATTTGTGCTTGGCGATAGGCATTGTAAGCACGTTGGTATTCTTGCTTAGCTGAAATTCCTTGTGACCATAAGCTTCGTTCACGCTCATAATCTTGCTTTGCAAGTTCCAAATTGGTTTGCGCAATTTGCAAGTTGGCTTGTTGATCAACCAAATCTGGCACGAGAAGATTTGCCAATGCTTGACCACGTTTCACTTGCTGCCCTAATTCGACATAAACCGATTCAACTCGTCCCGCAAAACTTGGCGACACATGAGCTTGTCGATCCGTATTAACAACCAGTTTCGCAGGATAACTTTGAATCTGATTGACCTCACCCATAGCCACTTGAGCAAGCTTCAAGTTATGCTGTTGCATTTGCTCTAAGGTCAAACTCAGACCATCTTCATCATGCTCCTCAGTTGATGCCTCACTTGTATGTTCATCTGCCTCATTTTCCTGATGAGAATGACCTTGTTCACTTTGTGGCTTACTGCCTTTTTCCCAGAGTAAAACTGTTGCGAGAAAACCTGTAACAACAAGGATGACTGCAATCCAAACCCATTGCTTAGGCATTTTTGATTTCATCTTCATTACATTATTCTCCGACTTGGCTTGGGAAAGCACTTGCTTGTTGCCACATACGTTGATTGAGTTGCATCAATGCATCTTTAGCAGTGATCTGATCTGAGGAAAGCCCCATACGTGCCGTTTGCACATCGATATTGAGTTGCCATGCTTGCTTGAGCAGTTGGACTTTACGCAAACGAACGTCTTGTAGCTGGATTGTGGCTTGCTGAACATCAGTCACGGAAAACTTACCCAACCTGAAACCTTGCAAGGTTTTTTGTTGAACTTGTATCGCTAACGGTATTTGCTGATCACTCAATTGTTGATATTGGCTTTGCAAGGCTTTTAACTCAGTCATGCGAAGATCGATATCCAACTGATTTTGCTGACGATAAAAACGCTGCTGTTGTTGAATTAAAGTCTGTTTAGCTTGCGCAATTTGGATTCCATATTTTTGTGAATTAAAAATATTGAGTGGGATCTCTACACCTAATCGAATTTGACTTTCAGTATTTTGGTCTGCCGAACGCGTACGATTTACCCCCAAAGTCATCGTTGGTTGAGGACGCGACTGCGCTTTGAGCTGTTCAATATGCGCCTGTTGACGCTGCGTTTCGAGCTGTAAGCCTTGTTCAAAAAGGTTCTGATTTTGTTCAGACACAGTTTGAATGGTCATTGCCTGCGTCCAAAGCTCATTTACATTGGGCTGAATCGAAAAAGATGGCGTGCTTTCCCCCCATAATCCAGCCAACTGTTTTTGCGCAACTTGGAGCTGTAAATCTGCTTGTTGGCTAAGTCGCTGGTTCTCAAGATGTGCCATACGAACCCGCTCAACATCGACTTGGGCAATACTCCCAGCTTGATAACGTTTTTCAGTTGCCTCTAAGTTCTGCTGACTCACCTGTAATTGCTCAGCGATCGCTGCCTTTTCCAATTGCAATAACGCGACTTGAGACCATACATATTCAACAATTAATTCCAATTCAGCGTTATAACGCTGCTGTGACAAATCTACTTGGTGAGCAGAAAGCTTCGCGACCTTTTGCGCGGCCTTTCGCTGCCCAAATAGATCTAAAGGTTGTGAAATACCAATGGACAGTTCGCGATCCTGATCACTTTGCAAGCCTGTTTGTTCGACCGAAAGACTAGGATTGGCCCACAGAGCACTTTGCTTAAGTTGCACACTCGCCATTTGTTGCTGTGTTTGCCAACTGGATTGTTGATTTTGATAGTTGCGAACGCGCGCTAACACCCCGTCAAAGCTCGCATTTTGCTGTGCGATAGTGATCGATGATTGATTCGCATTTAATAATGATTCCGCCAAAACGGATTGGCTGGAAAGCACCGCAATTAAAGCCAATACCGAATATTTCAAAGCAATGGAATGCGTCGCAGGATTGAGCGTGTGATTTTTCAACGTACCGATACGCTGAGATAGATTAAAAGACATATAAAGCCCCGCAAATAAAAGAAGATGCGGTGGGCTATTTTTCGGCTACCCCACCTATAGCGGGGTTAGTAGCGGCGGCGGATTTAATCCAGATAGATGCGGAGACTGATAAGAATTAGACCAATAATATTTTTGTTTTGTCTCATGATCACTCAAAACAAGATGATCAAGCTGTTGCTGTGCTTCAGTAACCACGACATGAAAACAGGATGGCAAATGATCATGGTGATCTTGCAAACTTAATGGCATCGGCAAATCACTTGAATCTTGATTTATCTTCAAGACAGATATTTCCGTCACATCTATATTTTCTGGTACATGATGACCGAAATGACCAACAGAAACAGTTTGCTGCGTTGTACTTTCATGACCACAATAAGCTGCCGCCACATTCCAAAGGCTTTGGAATATGAAAAGGCTGAGCAAGACGGTTATAAAAATACTTGATCGACGCAAAGTTTTCTCTTTAGTCAAAAATTGCACAACTGAACTATAGCAAGGAAGTTTGATGTAATAAAATTACATCTCTCCATTCAGCACTAAAATCTTTTTAAAAACGCAAGATTCACAAAAACTAATCAATACATTTTGACAGTCGGGGACTGCTCACTTGCCGAGCAGTCCCCTAAAAAATTAACCCGATGATTTACACTTATGCTTGGTGTTGCTGTGCTTAATGTCATGTTCGACATTTGCTTTCATTTCTTGTTGAGACTGAAGATTTCTTTCTAAGAAAATCAAACCTCCATCTGCATTTGCCAAGCTTGCTGAAAGGAATAACACCATAAAACATAGTTTTTTATTAAATTGAATCAACATTATCTTCACCTGATTTAAATGTTTTTGATTCATCTGATTCGAGGATTTGACCTCCAAACAAAATGAATAAAATTGTTCATTTATGATCTACTTCAATCATTTACCTAGCAAAATGGTGAAATGACGTATTGAAATAGAGAGCTTTCTGGTGAGTATTTTGAAACTACCCCACCAATAGCGGGGCAAAGACTGGAGGGGGATTTAAGCTTGTTAGATATGGCGACTGGTAATGATTGGACCAGTTATATTTTTGTTCTAATTCATGTATCCGTAGAATTGGTTGCTTCAATTGCTGTTGTTCTTGAATAACAATTGCATGAAAACATGTTGGCAAATGATCGTGATGATCTTGCACGTTCAACAACCATGAAGCATCGGCCTCTTGAACTGCGACTAAAGAATTCGTTTGCTCTTTAGAATTATCCAACGCATGATGACCAAAATGATTAACCGAAACGGTCTGCTGAGTTGTAACTTCATGACCACAATACGCGGCCGCCACATTCCAAATACTTTGGAACATGAACAAACTTAGCAAGAGTGTCATGAATACAAGTGAACGTCTCATGTTTGATCAACTGTTCAAAATCAGATTAACTATAGCAACGAAAGCTGATGTAATAAAATTACATTAAACAAAAACTAAATAATTTTAAATTTTAGGCTTAAACTATCAATATTTCCCTCTGCTCAAAAATAATAATTTTCTTATGCATATCAACCCCGACCACTATTTAGAAACTGTCTCAGGTAGAGTCTTCACAAGTGAA
Organism: Acinetobacter haemolyticus; assembly: GCF_003323815.1. Taxonomy (NCBI): domain Bacteria; kingdom Pseudomonadati; phylum Pseudomonadota; class Gammaproteobacteria; order Moraxellales; family Moraxellaceae; genus Acinetobacter; species Acinetobacter haemolyticus. The sequence continues at coordinate 240,464 of NZ_CP030880.1, read as the reverse complement.
CGAAATCAGATGGCATGGGCAAAATGCTTTCATGACTTGGAAAATGAAATCATTAACAACTCAAGCGTACAAATCGTTTATGTCTTGATTGGTTGCCAAGCTGCTGGTAAAAGTACTTGGGCTGACGAAAAAATAAAGGAAGAGCCTTATAATATTATTTTTGATGCCATCTTAGTCAAAAAAGAGGAAAGAGCACCTATTCTAGAAATCGCACGTTTCCATAATATTGAATGTGTGGCAGTGATGTTCAAAACACCTTTATCGATTTGTCTAGAACGAAATAACAATAGAACCTTAGATACCAAGGTTGATGAACAGGCTCTCAAGAATGTTTTCGCAGCCATAGAATCCCCAACACTAGATGAAGGATTTACAAGTATCATTTTTGTATAAAAGTAAAAAACCAGCCCTCAGGCTGGTTTTTTATCAATCAGGTCTTAGCCCGAAATTTTCTTATATTTAGAGCGTTTCGTTGTTGCAGCATCACCCAAACGTGACTGACGATATGCTTCATATTCTGCATAGTTACCTGTGTAGAATTCAGGCTGCTCATTTTCAAATGACAGAATATGCGTTGCAATACGGTCAAGGAACCAACGGTCATGCGATACCACCATCACAGTACCAGGGAATACAAGAATTGCATCCTCAAGTGCACGTAAAGTTTCGATATCCAAGTCGTTTGATGGTTCATCCAGTAAGATCACATTTGCACCCATCTGTAAGATCTTGGCAAGTTGTAAACGATTACGTTCACCACCCGACAATTCACCTACGCGTTTCTGCTGATCTTGACCTTTAAAGTTAAAGCGACCGATATAAGCACGTGATGCAATTTCGTAATCACCAATTTTCAGGATATCTAAACCGCCAGAAACTTCTTCCCAAACCGTTTTGTTGTTATCCAAGGTGTCACGAATCTGACCGACATAAGCGACTTTAACTGATTCACCTAAAGTCACAGTACCGGTATCAGGTTGCTGTTCACCAGTCATCATACGGAATAAAGTGGTTTTACCCGCACCGTTTGGACCAACGATACCCACAATTGCTGTAGGCGGTACACTGAAGCTTAAGTTTTCATACAATAAGCGACCATCGAATGATTTGCTGATCCCTTCCACTTCCACAACCTTGTTGCCTAAACGTGGACCAGGTGGAATATAGATTTCAGACGTTTCATTACGTTGTTGGAATTCTTTAGAGTTAAGCTCTTCAAAACGTTCCATACGTGCTTTGTTTTTCTTCTGCTGGCCTTTCGCATTTGAACGAACCCATTCAAGTTCTTTTTTCAATGCTTTTGCAAAAGATTCTTCTTGCTTCTGTTCCTGCTCTAAACGCGCATTTTTCTGTTCAAGCCAAGAAGTATAGTTGCCTTGGTATGGAATACCATGCCCACGGTCAAGCTCAAGAATCCACTCAGCAACGTTATCCAAGAAATAACGGTCATGCGTAATCGCAACGATCGTGCCAGGGAAATCTTTCAAGAAGCGTTCTAACCACGATACAGACTCTGCATCCAAGTGGTTCGTCGGTTCGTCAAGAAGCAACATATCTGGCTTCGAAAGCAATAAACGGCACAACGCAACACGACGACGCTCACCACCTGAAAGTAAGGATACATCTGCATCCCATGCAGGTAGGTTCAAAGCACCTGCTGCGATTTCAAGCTGATTATTGAGGTTATGTGCATCCCAAGCATGGATGATAGATTCTAATTTTTCTTGCTCTTTTGCAAGCGCATCAAAATCTGCATCAGGATCCGCATATTCAGCAAAAACTTGGTCAAGACGTTCTAAAGCATCAAGCGCTTCACGCACGCCATCTTCAACGTTACCACGAACATCTTTGGTTGGATCTAATGGCGGCTCTTGCTCTAAGTAACCGATTTTGATTCCAGGTTGCGCGCGTGCTTCACCTGAGAAATCTTTATCTACGCCCGCCATAATACGGAGCAAAGTAGATTTACCCGCACCGTTTAAACCAAGCACACCAATTTTTGCACCTGGGAAAAATGATAAAGAGATATCTTTTAGGATTTCGCGCTTTGGCGGAACCATTTTAGACACTCGGTTCATCGTATAAATATATTGGGCCACGCAGGACTCCTCAATTGAAAAACCAACACATCGCAAAAAGCGAAAAATAATCGCACGTATTATACGCTGAAAACCCAATCAACATGAAGTTAAGTTAGATTTTGTTTGGGACAAATAAAAGGATTTTCTATTTCAAGACATTACGCGATTGCTTTGGACAGATAAGCCAAAACTCATGGGAAGATAAGCTGCTATACATATCATTAAAAACGCAATAAATCGCATAAATTGTGCACCATTTTGGACAGATTTTCAGCTACACTCGATCATTATTTAACTCACATAGATGATGTAAACATGACTTATAAAGACGAAACTTTAGCCATTCATGCGGGATATTCACCAGAAGCAACCACCAAAGCAGTCGCAGTACCCATTTATCAAACCACGTCTTATGCCTTTGATAACACACAACATGGGGCAGATTTATTCGATTTAAAAGTTCAGGGAAATATCTACACTCGGATCATGAATCCAACCACCGCTGTGCTGGAGCAACGTCTCGCAGCGCTTGAAGGTGGTATTGGCGCTTTAGCTTTAGCCTCTGGTATGGCAGCAATCACTTACTCGATTCAAACGATTGCTGAAGCAGGCGACAATATTGCTTCTGTTTCAACTTTATACGGTGGGACCTATAATTTATTTGCCCATACTTTACCGAAACAAGGTATCGAAGTACGCTTCTTTGATTATCAGAATCCAGAAGCATTACGTTCAATTATTGATGAGAAAACCAAATTAGTTTTTGTGGAATCAATTGGTAATCCACTCGGTAATATTATTGACCTTGAAGCGATCTCAAAAATTGCGCATGAATATGGCGTACCCGTGATTGTGGACAATACCGTGGCAACGCCTGCCCTACTCAAACCATTTGAATTTGGTGCCGATATCGTAATTCATTCACTCACTAAATATATCGGCGGTCATGGCAATAGTATTGGCGGCATCATTGTGGATAGTGGGAAGTTTCCTTGGGGTAAATATCCAGAACGTTTCAAGGCATTAAATACCCCTGACCCAAGCTATCACGGCGTCAATTATGTGGAAGCACTTGGAGAAGCTGCTTATATTGCACGCGCGCGCGTCGTTCCATTACGTAATACAGGCGCAGCAATTAGCCCTTTGAGTGTGTTCTTAATTTTACAAGGATTAGAAACTTTAAATCTTCGTATGGAACGTCATACTGAAAATGCAATCAGAATTGCGGAATATTTAAAACAACACCCAAAAGTAAAATGGGTGAACTATGCAGGTTTAGAAGATCATCCACAGCATGATTTGGCACAAAAATATGTGAAAGGGAAACCTTCTGCGATCCTCTCATTCGGTGTCCAAGATGGATTAGAAGGTGGAACTCGTTTTATTGATGCATTACAGTTATTTACCCGCCTTGTAAACATCGGCGATGCAAAAAGTTTAGCGTGTCATCCTGCCACCACAACTCATCGCCAATTAAACGCAGAAGAACTCAAATCGGCAGGTGTCAGTGAGGACCTAGTGCGCTTGTCTATTGGCATTGAGCATATCGATGACCTCATTGCAGATCTTGAACAGGCTCTCGCACAGGTTTAATCGCATTGAAATCAATGAGCCTCCTGATGGGGGCTTATTTTTTGTTCAAATTAAGTAGAATATGATTGCTTTTTCAACTATTACAACATCTTGTTTTAGAGTTTTTACTCTAAAAAAACTATTATTTTTCAAACATTTACACTAGACAAACAAAAAATATCGGTTAATATTAATACAAAATAAAGTGCAATGTTTAATCGCAACAAGGATACATTGCAAACAACAGCTCGATTAATGTAGGACACTTACATGAACGCAAAACTCAAAAAACTTTTTCAGCAAAAAGTCGACGGGAAAACAATCATTGTCACAGGTGCTTCAAGTGGTATTGGTTTAACGGTTTCAAAATACCTTGCTCAAGCAGGCGCACATGTCTTATTGATTGCTCGTACCAAAGAAAAGTTGGATGAGGTAAAAGCTGAGATTGAAGCTGAGGGCGGCAAAGCAACTGTATTTCCATGTGATTTGAATGATATGGAATCTATCGATGCCGTTTCAAAGGACATCTTAGCGGCTGTAGATCATATTGATATTCTGGTAAATAATGCAGGACGCTCAATCCGCCGTGCAGTTCATGAATCGATTGATCGTTTCCATGATTTTGAACGCACCATGCAACTCAATTATTTTGGTGCAGTCCGTTTGGTGTTGAATCTTCTTCCACATATGATGCAACGCAAAAATGGGCAAATCATCAATATTAGTTCAATCGGTGTTCTCGCAAATGCAACGCGTTTTTCTGCTTATGTTGCATCAAAAGCTGCTTTAGATGCTTTTAGCCGTTGTTTGTCTGCTGAAGTGCATTCACATAAAATCGCAATCACGTCGATTTATATGCCTTTAGTACGTACGCCAATGATCGCACCGACAAAGATTTATAAATATGTACCAACGCTTTCTCCAGAAGAAGCTGCGGATCTGATTGCGTATGCAATCGTGAAACGTCCGAAGAAAATCGCAACCAATCTTGGACGCTTAGCTTCAATTACTTATGCTGTTGCGCCAGACATTAATAATATCTTGATGTCGATTGGTTTCAATTTATTCCCAAGCTCAACCGCATCTGTCGGTAAGCAAGAGAAGCTCAATCTTATGCAGCGTGCCTATGCACGTTTGTTCCCAGGTGAACATTGGTAATCTGATTGTGAACAAAGACCTTTCTCTCTGAGGAAGGTCTTTTTTCATTGATCTTCAAAATGTGTATAAGTTTAAACTTATCCACAAGTTTGTTGTTTTAATCGGCAACTAGCTATGTTGATAAATCCATTGACTGGTCTTTGTTAAAGATTTCTCCAAATCAGACTCCTGAATATTCCACTTTTGAATCAAAGTTTTTAGTTCAGAAACATTCAATGGTTCTGTTCGAATAAAATCCAACATTTCTTCAGACATTTCTAATTTCTGCGCCAGCCATTTCCATTTCAAAATCATTCTTAATAAATCTAACGAAACATATCGAGTTGGAGCTTTTTGACCCACTTGTGCAGCCATAATATTAAACATGTCTGCAAGCGTTAAACGTTGTTCATGAGCAACCAATAATTCAGATCGAGCTAAACGAGTTTCAGTCGCTGCATAACCTATTACTTTGACTAAATAATCAATACTAACCAAAGGCAAATAATGTTGTGGTGTTGCTGGAATTGCACTCATTTTCTTTCGCTTTAATAGACTAATCATGTGTGCAATCGGTTGATTAACTGGTATTTCCCCAGTGACTTCATCACTAATCACCGTTGCAGGATGAATAACGGTCCAGTCTAAACCCAAGCTTTGCGCTTGTTTAATCCACGCATAATGCGCTTCGATCTTAGAAGCTTCATATGTACCTAATTGCTGATAAACCCATTGCCAATTGGTTTGTTCAGGTTGATCAATACAGACACCAGCTTGGCGTAAATGATCTTGTAATGTCAGCATATAACCAGACACATGTACCACACGTACTAGATCACAATGTTGATTTACACAGGTTAATAAATTCAAAGCACCTTCTACATTTACCTTTCGTCCTTCACGCATACTCAGATTCCATGCAAACAATGCACTTGCGTTATATAAGATATTGACTGTTGTAAGTTTCTCCCAGTCTTTTGGATTAATTGCCAGATCTTCTTGCGTAATGTCCCCTTGAATGAATCTAAGCTGATCAAATGCGATATTTTTATTTTTTAACCAGTTTTCCATATCTTTTTGCTGCTTTGCTCGATCACGAACAAGTGCGAAGACCTGATGGCCTTGACTAAGTAATTCAGCAATGAGGAAACGTCCAATAAAGCCTGTTGCTCCAGCCACTAAAGCGATCTGAAACTGATTAAATTGGGTTTGCTTATTCTCCACCTTTATAACTCCTATTTTTAAAGATAGGTATAGGCTAAAGGATGGAGTACACTCAAAGGTCAAGTAGTTTTTATCACAGACATATAATAATGGTGACCTCATGTTGATTGGAGAATTGGCAAAACAAGCCCAGTTAAGCAGAGATACGATTCGCTTCTATGAAAAAATAAAATTAATTCAATCTATTACACGAAATAATGGATATAAAGATTATCCCGAGCAAACACTGCAGCAATTACAATTGATTCGTACCGCTAAGCACCTAGGTTTTTCATTAAGTGAAATTCAACAAATTCTACAAATGACTGAACAAAATGAAATTCCAGCCCCTCAAGTTCAAAATATCTTTCAAGAAAAACTAAACATGATTGATGAAAAAATTGCACAGTTAAATCAAATTAAAAATATGCTCAATCGATTTACACAAGGCGAAGCCTGTCCCTTAAGAAGAGATTGTACAGTTCCCCAAATAGATTGATTCATTTCAACCCAATACCTAATCACATCGTTTTCATGCTGATGATCTCTGTCTTGAAAAACTTATAATTTAAAATACGATCACCCTTGTGACTGAATCATTGAGCTAAACCAGTTTTGTTCTCACAAGATCATTTTTGCCTCAATCATGATAAGGATTAAAACGAACCAACTGCTTAAAACCACTTTGAACTACCATCGCTGTACGCGATTTTGATCGAACAAGTGCTTCATGTTGGGTAAATTCAATCATCTGCTGATTAAAGTCCAAGCGCGGATATTGTGCATATAATTGTTGTCTAAATTGCGTAGAAAACTCAAAACCCCGACTTCCAATCACATCACAACTGGCTGCTTGTTGCAGTAAATGTGCTTCGATCCCTTCATGAACCGCAACATAAGGATTCATGTGCATACTGATCACATCAAATAATTGCTCAACACGTGGTGCTTGCCATCCTTGCACTAAAGACCAGTCCTTTGCAGCATAAGCCCCCTGTCCTGCAAAACAACGACAATTTTCATGATGCTGATAATGCGGTTCCGTCATCCCCAAGTCATGTAGTAAACACGAGACTGCCAATAACTCCCCATCATGGCTCAAGCCTTGTAACTTGGAGAATGCCACAGCGTAATACCATGTTCGTAAACAATGATTCTGCAAACTCACTGAACTACAGGATCGCATCTTTTCGATCGCCTGTTTGACATCACCACTATCAGGCAAATGTAAATCCTCTACACTCAAAAACTGCCGAGCGTTCAGCTTAGAATGACCTGCTAACGCATACATCTTGATGCTTTGTTTAAGTACTGGGAATAGGCTATGACGTAATAAAGCCATCCGATCTTTTAAAGACAAATCACCTGAAGTTTGAGCCATCCATGCTTGTCGACCAATCTGCATTTTTATCCACCTATAAAATTAGAGTAATTACTCTAATTTTTAGTTTTACTGTAAATTTTTCTCCATGTCAAAGTGATCTGAGGTATTGTTCTGATAGAAGTTAAAGTAGTTTTTTTAAATGTTGCTCTAACCAGTCAATAAAGTCTTGGAAATATTTTGGGCGATATTGTCGATCCGTCAGCAAAATATTTACAGGCAATTCCAAGCATGGAATATCTGAAAAGAGCCGCTGTAATTGTCCTTGCTCCACATAAGTTTTCGCATCAAATTCAGGGATCTGAATCAAGCCGAGGCCAGCTAAACCTGCTTGAATATAGGCTTCTGTATTTTCAACCAGTAAACGATAAGGCATGTTAATCCGATGATTTTGAAATGCTAACTCACTCCGTTCTCGATAATGTTTTGCCACATGGTAATCCACAGCAAAATGCCGTTCTAACGCATCAAAATACTTCGGCTCACCATATTCCGCCAAATATTGTGGCGATGCCAAAGTCCAGATTTGCGTCTGTTTAATCGGTCGAATCAGTAAATATTCATCCTGAACCTGCCCAACGCGCACCACACAGTCCAGTTGTTGTTCAATCAAATTTGAAAAATCATCGCTGCCATTAATCAACACTTTGACTTTAGGATAGCGTTGATAAAATGCGGATAGATGAGGAATCAACACTTGTGTTGCCAAGCGTTTCGGCATACCAATACTGATCTTGCCCTCTTGACTACGCACCTGTGTTTTAAAACGATTTAGCTCTTTAAGCTGAGCGACCAGACGTATCGCCTCCTCATAAAACAAACTGCCTTCATGCGTTAATGCAACTTTTCGGGTAGTTCGATAAAACAGTAATACTTCATATTCTTTTTCCAAAGCTTGAATCGCATAAGTCACATTTGAACGAGGCAAACCCAATTGCAGCGCGGCTTGAGCAAAAGACTGTTTCTCAGCCACCAGACAAAAAATCTTTAAACGTTCAATTTTATCCATTTTATTGTTCAACTTTCTTGCACAATCAGTTCAATACTAACAACTATTTCAAACAAATAAATTCAATTAGGATGTTTTTTATGCAAAAACAACATGAGGAATAAAGCAATGTCACAACATGATCTGAAAGGAAAAACCGTACTGATTACCGGCGGTGCAAAAAACTTAGGTGGATTAATTTCCCGTAAATTTGCTGAACAAGGAGCAAATTTATTGATTCATTACAACAGTGCCGCAACACAATCAGATGCTGAAGAAACTTTACAAGCAGCACAAGCACTGGGGGTTAAAGCAATCTTGGTACAAGCAGATTTATCTAACATCCAGAACATTGAAGACTTATTTGTAAAAGCCAAAACAGAGTTTGGCGGTATAGATATTGCAATTAATACTGTCGGACGTGTGCTCAAAAAGCCGTATCTAGACACCACTGAACAAGAGTTTGATGGCATGAATGACATCAACAATAAAATTGCCTATTTCTTTATTCAATCGGCTGGCCGCCATCTCAATCCAAATGGGAAAATCTGTACCATTGTCACCAGCTTACTTGCCGCTTATACAGGTCTTTATTCAACCTATGAAGGATTAAAAGCCCCTGTGGAACACTACACACGCGCTGCATCGAAAGAGTTTGGTGAACGCGGTATTTCTGTTACTGCTGTTGCTCCTGGCCCGATGGATACACCATTTTTCTACGGCCAAGAATCACCTGAAGCAGTGGCGTATCATAAGTCAGCATCAGCGTTGGGCGGTTTAACCAAAATCGAAGATATCGAACCACTGGTACGTTTCTTAGTCACTGATGGCTGGTGGATTACTGGACAAACCATTTTCGCCAATGGTGGGTACACCACGCGTTAAGGCATTCGCAATAAAAACTGGGAGCATAATCTATATGCTCCCAAGCTTTTAATTTAACCAAAACACCAATCCATAAAAACATGCCAAACTCAAAATAATCGTCAACAAGGTATGACGGACTTTATACGCAATCAAAATCGTTAAAATCGTCGCCAGAAAATAAGAATTCAATAAAGTTTCACGAAATACGCCATGTTCATCCATAAATACAATCGGTGTTGCAATAGCCGTCAACAAACACGGTGCGGAGTATTGCAAAGATTGTTGAAACCATTTGGGTAAACGCAAAGGCAGATTCGGCTCGAGCAAAATATAGCGATTCATAAACACCACCAATGCCAGAATAATCAGGACAAACCAAGTCATGCTTTACGCTCCCGAAAATTCTGTAAGCAGGTTGCTGTAAACATTCCAATCACCCCTGCCATAATCGCCGCACTTTTAAAGCCTAAACTTAGGAATACCACCGTTAAAGTGACTGAAACGAGTACACCAACCAAAGTATTTAAGTTTTTTATAAATGGAATCACGATTGCGATGAACGTCGCAACGATGGAAAAATCGAGATGATATTGGTCTAAATTGGGAACAGCGGAGGCTAGAAAGACCCCACAAATACTAAATAATACCCAACACAAATAAAAGCAAAGCCCAGCACCAAGCAGATAATGAATATAATGCGGTTGCTTTTTAATACTCACTGCAAACAATTCATCCGTCAGCAAAAAGCCCAACATTAACCGATCTTTTAAAGGTTGCTTAGAAATATCTTCACGTAAATACAGTGCATATAAATAATGCTGCGTGGTAATCAGAAAAACGGAAATGATAATGGTTATTGCAGGTGTTCCTGCCATGACTAAACCTAAGGTCATCAATTGTGCAGCACCAGCAAAGACCAGTGCCGACATCCCAATAGCTTGTAAAGTCGTAAGCCCCGCTTGAATCGCCATTGAACCTGCCAGCAAGCCCCACGGTAATACTGCAAAACACAACGGCAGTATCTTGATTGCGCCATTCAAAAATGCCCGTGATTCGGACATCTGCGTATCATCTATGCTTTCACCTAACATTTACATCACAACAGTTCATTAAAAACCTAGTGACTATGCCAAAAATCAACCGCTGGAGATTGCATAAAATTGCTATTTTTATTTGAGGTAAGCGATATAACCGCCCGGTGTAAGTCCAAAAGTTTGACGGAAATGTCGACTAAAATGACTTTGATCCGAGAAACCACACTGCTGCGATACCTCGGATAAATTCAAACCTTGTCTTAATAATTTTTGTGACTTCTGTAAACGTGCTTGGATCAACCACGCATGCGGAGAGAGTCCGATATGCTTTTTGAATTGACGTAAGAAATGCCACTGACTCAAATTTGCCATTTCCGCCAATTCGATGAGTGAAAACTCTTGCTCAGGCATACTCGCCATTAATTCTTTAATACTTAGAATGCGCTGTTTGGTATTACTCAAATCTGCGGCAAGTGGTTTAGTTTGACTATACTTTGACACCAACCAAGCAATCGTAGATAAGAACAAGGTTTGTTTGAGCAAGGTATTATTCGGTTGTTCAAGTAAATCAAAGAGTAATCGGAGTTGCTGTGCTAAACCTTCATCGTGCAACACTGCTTCTCTAAACCACGGTGCTGTGCCGTGTAAAGTGGTGAGATCGCGGGTTAATTCATGGAAAATTTCAGGCGTCGGATAAATCGCGCGATAACGCCAACCTGTTTCGACGGCTGATGAGCCGGTATGCACCTCATCTGCATTCACTAAAATAATATCGCCTTGTGGTGCGACATGGTTGCCACCTGTGCGATAGAACCGTTGTGCACCCTCTTCAATCACACCAATACAAAATCCTTCATGAACATGCCGAGAGAACTCCTGCTGAAAGTAACTGGCTTTCAACATTTCTAAACCACCGAGTTCTTCGAGGTGTAAGTAATCGACTTGTTCACGAGGTCTACGTGACATCACGACCTCCTTTGGATTTTTGCATCAAATCAGGTTAACGCAATGGGATAAGATTTATAGAATAAAATTGCTGTTTTATCTTCCATTATCAATCTATCACTTAATCCGACCAAACAAAAAACCTTCCCGAAGGAAGGTTTTGTAAGTGGGCTAGATTAGATTATTTAGATCCTTTAATGCCAGCTTGTAATAACAAGGCACCCAAACCACCAATTTTTTGCTCTTGTGGCTTGTCATTTTTTGGCTTGTTATGTTGCGGACGCTTAAAGTCACCGTCTTTACGTGGTGGACGTTGACCTTGTGGCTTACGCTCTGAACGTTCAGGACGATCCTGCTGTGCACGTTGCTGGCGTGGTGCTTTAGCAGGCGCAGAACCTTCTGCACGCATACTCAAGTTGACGCGATTACGCTCCACATCCACCTGCATCACACGGACTTGCACGATTTGACCTGGTTTCACCACTTTATGTGGATCAGAAACAAATTCATTTGCAAGTTCAGAAATATGCACTAAACCATCTTGATGTACACCCACATCCACGAATGCACCGAAGTTGGTCACATTGGTCACTACACCTTCAAGCTGCATGCCTTCAGTGAGTTGAGCAACTTCAGTAATGTCTTCACGGAACTTGGCAGTGCGGAATTCTGGACGAGGATCACGACCTGGTTTTTCCAATTCTGCTAAAACGTCTTGAATGGTTGGTAAACCGAATTTGTCATCAACAAACTCTTCTGCTTTCACTTGACGAATGATTTCAGTATTGCCAATGATGTCTTTTACCGTGGTTGCTTTTGCTGCAACGATTTTTTCGACTAGACCATAACTTTCAGGGTGGACTGCTGACGCATCTAATGGTTCAGAACCATTTTGAACACGTAAGAAGCCTGCTGATTGTTCAAAAGTACGCTCACCTAAACGTGGTACTTTTTTCAACGCTTGACGGTTATCAAAACGACCATGCTCTTTACGGTATTCAACGATTTGCTGTGCAATCGCTTTGTTCAAGCCTGCAATATATGCCAAAATCGCTGGAGATGCGGTATTTACATCAACACCGACCGCGTTCACACAGTCTTCAACCACAGCATCCAATGTTTTTGCTAAACCTGTTTGATTCACATCATGCTGATATTGACCAACACCAATTGATTTAGGGTCAATTTTTACCAGCTCAGCCAATGGATCTTGTAAACGGCGCGCAATTGAAACCGCACCACGGATTGACACATCAAGTTCTGGAAGCTCTTGTGCAGCCAGTTCACTTGCAGAGTAAACTGATGCTCCTGCTTCACTCACAGTGATACGTGTTAATTTCAGATCCGTGTTTGCTGCCATCATTTCTGCAACCACTGCTTCGGTTTCACGACTTGCGGTGCCGTTACCAATCGCAATAAGTTCCACGTGGAACTCTCTGCATAAACGCGCGAGTTCGGTAATAGAACCTTCCTTGTCTTCTTTCGGTGCGAAAGGATAAATGGTGCTGTGTGCCAGAACATCACCCGCATCACTCACCACAGCAAGCTTCACGCCTGTACGAATACCAGGATCCACACCCAATGTCGTGCGGCTACCTGCTGGTGCAGAAAGTAACAAATGGCGTAAGTTTTCTGCAAATACATCCATCGCTTCAGCTTCAGCAGCCAAACGCTTATCCGTGAGTAATGAGTGCTCAATTTGTGGACGTACTTTACCCAGCCAGAATAGTTTTGCAGTTTGCTTCAAATAATCATGACGGCTTTGTGGTTGAATTTGTTCAAGATTATACTCAGTCTCAATACGTGCTAATGGTGCATCATCTTCACCATCCACTTTTAAGCCTAAGACATTTTCTTGACGACCACGTAACATCGCCAATAAACGATGTGAAGGTACTTTGTTTAAGTTCTCTGAAAACTCAAAATAATCACGGAATTTCTTACCGACTTCTTTCTTCTCTTCAGAAGCCACTGCACTTTTCAAGACCGCAGTTTTAGCGAAGGTTTGTTTTAATTCAGTGGTCAACGCAATATTTTGCGCCCAATCGTCAATCAAGATATGTTGAATCGCATCCAGTTGGCTTTCAACATCTGGATAATCTTCATGGCTAAAACCAGCCAATGCTTCGGTTGGGTCAATTTGTTCAGCAATAATTTTTTCTGCGATCGGACCTAAACCCGCTTCTTTTGCTTTAAAAGATTTACTGGTGCGTTTTGGTCGATATGGCGCGTAAATTTCTTCTAATGCATTTTTGGTTTCTGCCGCATTAACACGTGCCAATAAATCATCACTTAATTTATCTTGTTCTGTTAAAGACTGAATCACTTTTTCACGACGTTCGTATAAATCACGCAAATACGTTAAACGTGTATCGAGTTGGCGCAATTGGGTATCGTCTAAGCCTTGTGTGACCTCTTTACGGTAACGTGCGATAAAAGGAACACTGGCGCCTTCATCAATTAAACGAATAGCAGCTTCTACTTGGTTTGGACGTACGGCAAGTTCATTTGCCAACTGCTGAACTATGTCAGTCATCGTGATTGATTCCACAAGGGTTAAGTCTAAAAGCACTGATTATAAAGTCCATGACCATAAAATCCACTATTGTTTTTTTAAAATATTGTGCACAGGCCCCATTCTTTTCTGAAAAAGCCTACAGTTTATGCTAATTCACCAATGTTTCTAAAATACCGTGCTTTTTTTGCCTATCTATTGAAAAATAGATTGATTGTCATAATTTTACCTGTATATATTTGGTATCTTTCTCTTGATTTTATTGGCAATATTTGTTGCTTTATAACATAGTCAAATCTGTGCAATGAATCGTATACTCGTGGGTCTACGGATACTTCATAATTGAATTATCAATACTTCATATAGCATTGCATAAAGACGATGACAATAAACGATAAAGGAGCACAGCATGAGTTTAGTTGTACCTGCCGAATCGACGGAAACTGTTCAGCATGAAACAGACCGCGTCGAACGCATTTTAGTGGTCGATGACGATGTGCGTTTGCGTACGCTTTTACAACGCTTCCTCGAAGACAAAGGTTTCGTCGTTAAAACTGCCCATGACGCAACACAAATGGATCGTTTGCTACAACGCGAATTATTCTCGCTGATTGTTCTTGATTTTATGTTACCTGTTGAAGATGGTCTCAGTATTTGCCGTCGTTTGCGCCAATCCAATATTGATACTCCGATCATCATGCTGACAGCACGTGGCAGCGACTCGGATCGTATTGCAGGCTTAGAAGCGGGTGCTGATGATTATTTACCAAAGCCATTTAACCCAAATGAGTTACTTGCACGTATCCGCGCGGTGTTACGTCGCCAAGTTCGCGAAGTTCCAGGCGCACCGAGCCAACAAGTTGAAGTAGTCAGCTTTGGTCCGTGGGCACTTGATCTATCTACCCGTACCTTAACGCGTGAAGGTCAGGTCGTCACCTTAACCACAGGTGAATTCGCAGTATTAAAAGCATTGGTTCAGCATCCACGCGAACCCTTAACCCGTGATAAGTTAATGAACTTAGCCCGCGGTCGTGAATGGGGTGCCATGGAACGCTCAATTGACGTTCAGGTTTCTCGCTTACGCCGCTTAATTGAAGACAACCCTGCTCGTGCTCGCTACATCCAAACCGTTTGGGGTGTAGGCTATGTATTTGTTCCAGATGGTGCTGAATAAGTTCAGGAAATTTAGACGTTGAAACTTGAACCTATCGACCCACAAGAGTTTACTGATTTCGTGGCCTATTCAGAGCGGCCACGGACCAAATGGGAACGCTTTTTAGATAAAATCAAACCTCGTTCCGCAGCCATGCGTACCACGATCTTGGTACTGCTCATGGTTTTTTTCAGTCTTTTTATGTCGTTATGGTTCTTTTGGCGTACCTTATATTTACCTGAATTACAGCAACATGCACGCTATCTCGCAATTGAACTTGAGCTCGTTAACAATCCTGATATCCGTATTTTGCATCGTGATACCGAAGTCGATGTGGATACATGGCTTAAAAATCGGATCGGCATTGAATACATTACTGATCCTAAAGAGTTTCCAAAAGTTGAAGATAAGTTTCTAGCTGAACTATTCACCAATCAAATCGAGGAAAAACTAGCCAAAGAATTAGGTGTAGATGACGTTACTGTCTATTTTAAATTTAAACCGATTCCAAGGATCTGGATTCAAACCCCAGAAATGAATGGCAACTGGGTACGCGAGCCATTAAAAACCTATGCCAACTACAGCGTTGAACTGATCGCAACGTGGCTATTTGGTGTGCCGATTCTTTCTTCGATTATTATCCTTATTTTGGTTCGTCAGATGAATCGTCCATTACGACGACTACAAAATGCGGCGAATACCTACAGTAAGACGGGCAAAGCCCCTTATTTAGATACCAATCACGGCCCACTGGAGATTCGTCAGGTCAATCAAGCTTTTAATCATATGGTGTATACGCTTGAGCAGACCGAACGTGATCGTCAAATCATGCTTGCAGGTATCTCACATGACTTACGTACACCACTAACACGTATCCGTCTCACCGCGGAAATGTTACCTGATGAGTTTCTGCGTGAAGGTCTGGTATACGATGTCGATGATATGGATGCGATCCTAAATCAATTCATCTCGTATATGCGTGATGGTTCGGATGAGGAACTCAGCGACACCAATATCAATACTTTATTACAAGAACTGGTGGTGCAATTCCAGCCTCTCGACATCCAGTTTGAAATGCAAGAATTGCCGATTATTCCTGCACGCAGCTTGTCATTAAAACGATTGATTGCAAATTTATTGAATAACGCTAAACGCTATGGCTCAGAACCAATTGAACTATCAGCAAGCCATGTCGATGACCATATTCTGATTACTGTTGCGGATCATGGTGAGGGTATTCCACCGGATCAAGTTGAAGAACTGATGCAACCTTTCGTTCGTGGTAATTCGGCACGAACAATCCAAGGTAGTGGGCTCGGATTGGCAATCGTGAAACGAATTGTGGATATTCACCAAGGTCAGATCAATATTCGTAACCGTGAACAAGGTGGTTTAGAAGTCGTGATTTCATTACCGATCCCATCACCTGAATCAGATGAACCACAAAGTAATACTATTGATAAAATTAGACAAACACTAACAGGGCACTTTTAATCAGACAATTTTTGATCAAATATATTGTTATTCACCTTAGACCTTAGCCTAAATTCAATACACTTTTCACATTTTAGGTCTAAAATCCATTGCTGATAAAAAGCAACATTGAGAATGGATGATGTCACTAAGTCGCATTCGCCTTCACAGCCTACATAACAAAGTTATGAGTGCTGATGAGGCTTCCAACTTTATTGAAAATGATATGACAGTTGGCATGAGCGGTTTTACGCGTGCAGGTGAGGCAAAAGCCGTTCCGCAAGCACTAGTCAATCGCGCCAAAAAAAATCCGTTAAAAATCACATTAATTACCGGTGCAAGTTTAGGCAACGATTTAGACAAGCAGTTGACTGAAGCAGGTGTCTTGGCGCGTCGCATGCCCTTCCAAGTGGATAGCACCTTACGTCGTGCCATCAACAATGGCGAAGTTATGTTTGTCGACCAACACTTATCTGAAACTGTTGAACAGATGCGTAATCAACAGCTTAAACGTCCAGATATTGCCATCATCGAAGCGGTTGCGATTACTGAACAGGGACATATCGTTCCGACCACGTCTGTGGGTAATTCGGCAAGTTTTGCGATTTTTGCAGAAAAAGTAATTGTCGAAATCAATACCTCATTAAGTGAGAACTTTGAAGGTTTACATGATATTTATATCCCAACCTATCGTCCAACACGCACACCAGTACCGCTAACCCAAGTCGATGATCGTATTGGCTCTACAGCGATCCCGATTGATCCCGCTAAAATTGCAGGAATTGTTTTCAATGATACGGCGGACTCTCCATCCACAGTGACTGCACCAGATGTAGAAACACAGGCGATTGCAAATCACCTAATTTCATTCTTTGAAAAAGAAGTTGAAGCGGGGCGTTTGGCTAAAAATTTAGGGCCATTACAAGCTGGCATTGGTTCAATTGCCAACGCTGTGCTAACGGGTCTAAAAGACTCTCCATTTGAAGATTTAGTCATGTACTCAGAAGTACTTCAAGACTGTACTTTTGAACTCATTGATGCAGGGAAAATCAAGTTTGCCTCAGGCAGCTCGATTACGCTTTCTACAAAATGCGGCGAACGTGTTTTTGGTTATTTGGAACAATACAAAGACAAGTTGGTATTGCGCCCCCAAGAAATTTCAAACCATCCAGAAATCGTACGACGTTTAGGCATTATTGGGATCAATACTGCGCTTGAGTTTGACATTTATGGAAACGTAAACTCAACGCATGTTTGCGGCACAAAAATGATGAATGGAATTGGAGGTTCAGGTGATTTTGCACGTAATGCACACTTGGCTATTTTTGTGACCAAGTCCATTGCTAAAGGCGGTGATATTTCGTCAATTGTCCCTATGGCAAGCCACGTCGATCATTGTGAACATGATGTAGATATTTTAGTGACCGAGCAAGGATTAGCAGATTTGCGAGGCTTAGCACCACGTGAACGTGCACGCGTGATTATCGATCATTGCGTACATCCACTGTATCAAGCAGCATTGAATGACTATTTTGATCGTGCTTGTGAGCGTGGCGGGCATACGCCCCATATTTTGCGTGAAGCGCTGTCATGGCATGCCAACTTTGAAGAAACAGGCCATATGCTCAACGCTTTTCAAGTCGCTAAAACAGCTTAAAAACAACCTCTACAATAAAGAAGTCCTACATAGCGACTTCTTTTGTATTTAGCGTTATTCGATAGCATTCACCCTCGAAATCATCAACAAAACCAACAAACTTAGAGTTTACTGCATCTATAAACAGATACACGCTTATAAAATCTCAACAATCCGATAACTTGCCTGAGCAATCGGCTTAAGTTGATCATGCATTTGATAAACCTTGACATCATAAGTACCTATTTGCCATCCGGTTGGAGGCGCAGCACTTACCCAGTTCTGGGAAACATCTTGAGTAATCTTTCGTGGCGTAAACATCAACACTTCGCCAGTGTCACGGTTTAACCAACGAATAAATATTTGCTCATCCGCGGGGAACTTACCCAAAGTATCAAAATGCGCAAAAATACTCTGATTTGAATGGATCTGACTCAAATCCTCAGAGATTTGCGGCATCACAGGGGTACGTCCTAACACTAAACGACCAGATAAAGTCTGTTGATCATTATGCGAACTCAATTCTTCTAAAGCCCGTTGAGCAAACAATTTTTTATTTTGGATCGCAGTGAAATCCTGTTTGGGAAAAGCTTTATTTAAATATTCATCGATTTGCTGTTCAGATGCATGTTCAATAATCTTAGACACTTGTTCGCGTTGCTGCTCTGACAAGGTCTTAATTGATGATGCTGCGCTGTTGGTTATCGGTGATGGCACTGAAGCGACGATTGCTTGTAAATCGTTAACGACCATCGATGTACTCTTTGCATGTTTATCGAGTGGCGCAGATGAAGGGATGATTTGCTTAAAATCAGCCACTAAATACCCTAGACCAAAGCCAACGACTAAGAACAAAATATATAAATACTTTTCCATGATGGACCCCAAAATTAAAGGTGAGCGCGTCACCTTTAATTTTCATCAATATATTTAATGAGTAAGTTAGCTACAGCTCACTTTAATGCCATTTAATACGGCGCTACCCTTACTAAATGTTGCGCCTTCAGCAATTACTTTCTGTTTGGTATGACCTATGCCTGTTAGCATTTTCAATGCAGTTCCAGAACAGACATTGGTTTGTTGCGCGTTACCAATGGTTGCGATACATCCATTTTCAGTCGCTTTGACTGTGCCAGCCCCTGTGACACACTGTGCAGTAATCACAGCACCCGGTGTTGAGGTCTCACAGGCGGTACAATCGTTATTATTTTCACACGCATTGGCAGCAGACTGCGATTTACAAACATAGGTCACCCCATTTTTAGTAATGGTTTTAGAGAAAGAAGAGTTAAAATCATCACCATCTCCTCCTCCACATGCCGTTAAAGCACCTAACAATAATGCAGCAGTCGCTAATTTGATTTTGGATAACATATTAAGGCCTTTATCATTTTATCTAATTAAAAGTTTTGTTTGTTTGAGTTGTTGCACTCAAGTTTTTAATTCCGCACGCTTATTATTTTTTGAATTCACATCGTTTCACATAAGCATACTCAGCGAAATACAAGCCGAAGATTAGCTCAAAGATACATGATTAATCAACAAAATAAATTAATCAAAGGGTTAAAAATCATTTTTCTAATATCAGTCAAAGCAATAAAAAAAGCCCCAAACTTTTGTTTGAGGCTTTTTGAATATGGTGGCGTGACCCAGGATCGAACTGGGGACACACGGATTTTCAATCCGTTGCTCTACCGACTGAGCTATCGCGCCAATGGCGTGTATTAAGCCGTATCTAGCCAAAATAGTCAATCAATATCATGAGCTTTTGATTTAAATGCTTATTTTTCAGACAAGCACTAGGCAAAAAAAATCCCTGATGGGATCAGGGATTGAAATTTGAATCTATGGTGGCGTGACCCAGGATCGAACTGGGGACACACGGATTTTCAATCCGTTGCTCTACCGACTGAGCTATCGCGCCAAAGTGGGCGTATTAAACAATGTTTGTCAAAATCCGTCAAGTATATTTATGGATTTTTCGATTGAGCGCTTAATTTTACTGCAACCCATTATCCAAGCGATTTAAATTTTACCAATATGCGATAAGCAACGATGAATTGCACCACACCCTGGTTCAAACAATTTCACCCCTTGTTCTTCCTCTATACGACACACCTCTTCTACAAGGCGTTCTGCCACACCACGACCACGATTTGCAGGATGCACCACCACATATTCCAAAACACGGCTTTCACCTTGTCCTGTCACCCAAATTGCACCTATAATTTTGCTGTTAAATTCAGCGGTATAAACTGTGGTATATTGCTGTAGATTTTGTTCAAGTTGCTCCATTGCATCTTGCCCATCACCAAACTCTGGGCTGGTGTCATAAAGTCGCTCTAGCTGGGTGCGAATTCCTAGATTTTCTAGTGAACTGTAAGCATGTACGCTAATAGGCATTGATTAACCCTCCTGAGCAAACTATGATGCTGTCACTTTTTCGTCACAGCGAAACTATTGGTTTTTAATTCAATCATTTTTGACGTTTTTTGAGGAACGTGTCCATGACGCAACGTATCAGTGAAGTGGTAAGAAATACCAACGAAACAAAAATTCGAGTTCGTCTCAATCTCGATGGTACTGGTCAAGGCACACTCAACACTGGAGTTCCATTTTTAGACCATATGATTGATCAAATCAAGCGCCATGGTCTATTTGATATCGATATTCATTGCGATGGCGACTTAGAAATCGATGATCACCATACTGTTGAAGATTGTGGAATCACCTTGGGACAAGCCTTTGCTCAAGCTTTAGGCGATAAAAAAGGTTTAAAACGCTACGGTCATTTTTATGCACCTTTAGATGAAGCCTTATCTCGTGTTGTGGTTGATCTTTCTGGTCGCCCTGGTTTGTTTATGGATATTCCATTTACTCGCGCACGTATCGGAACATTCGATGTCGACTTATTCTCAGAATTTTTCCAAGGTTTTGTCAATCACGCACTGATGACCTTGCATATTGATAACCTGAAAGGTAAAAACAGCCACCACCAAATTGAGAGCGTGTTTAAAGCATTGGCACGTGCGTTACGTATGGCATGTGAAGTAGATCCTCGTGCGGAAAATACCATTGCATCAACCAAAGGTAGTTTGTAATGACTCGTATTGCTTTACTTGACTATGGCATGGGCAATTTACATTCTGCTGCGAAAGCACTCGAACATGTCGGTGCAACTGTTGATGTCACTAATGATCCTAAGTTAGTTGCGAAAGCAGATAAAATCGTATTTCCAGGTGTAGGCGCAATGCGTGACTGTATGCAAGGCATGCACGAAGCTGGAATTGATGAAGTGGTCCGTCAGGCTGCTTTTAACAAGCCTGTTCTCGCAATTTGTGTAGGCATGCAAGCCTTATTGCAAACATCAGAAGAAAATGGTGGTGTGGATGCACTTGGAATTTTTGATGGTGTGGTGAAGCATTTTCCAGAAATGCCAAATTTAAAAGTCCCTCACATGGGCTGGAATCAAGTACATCAACTTGACCCAAGCCATCCGATGTGGAACAACATCGAACAAGATGCGCGTTTTTATTTTGTCCATAGTTATTATGTTGAACCAAATGACTCGTCAGTGATTGCGGCAACTTGTGATTATGGGGTGAACTTCTGTACTGCGATTCACAAAGATAATTTATTTGCCACTCAATTCCACCCTGAAAAAAGCCATACCGCTGGTTTGCAGTTGTTGAAAAACTTTGTGGAATGGAAGATTTAATTCTTTTCAAAATATTTTTTAAATATTCAAAATCAAGCCACTTTATGTCGGCTTGATTTTTTTATAGGCTTTTGTATTTATTTTCAATTATTTTTTGCTTATTATGCAAACGCTTTGAATAAAAACCAAATAAGTTATCTTTTAAAAATTTAATTTTAAAAAATCAGCGACTACAGGAAAATAAAATGTCATCTCAACTTCAAACAAATGATTCGGGTTTTAGTGCAAGTGGACGTTTTGGCCGACTATCTTATTTAGGCTGGAAT
Organism: Acinetobacter haemolyticus; assembly: GCF_003323815.1. Lineage (NCBI taxonomy): Bacteria > Pseudomonadati > Pseudomonadota > Gammaproteobacteria > Moraxellales > Moraxellaceae > Acinetobacter > Acinetobacter haemolyticus. The sequence goes on along the minus strand of NZ_CP030880.1, from coordinate 218,495 downwards.
ATGTTACTCACAGTCTTCGTATTCATTTTAGGTATTATCGCTGCAATATTTATCCCTGCTTTTGATACTTCATCAACAAGTTCAGCTATATATATCTTAGGTGGACTCTTTGTTATTGTTTACATAGCCATGATCTACTTCAGCTTCGTTTTTTCAATTCGCCGTTTACATGACCGCAATCAAACAGGCTGGCTATCACTTTTAATGCTTATCCCATTAATAAACTTCTTATTTTTCATTTATTTAATTTGTGCGAAGGGCAACCCAGATTCTAATACATATGGCGCTCCTCGTATCACGAAAGGGTGGGAAAAAGTATTAGCATGGATATATATTATCCTTTTACCACTTAGTATTGTATTTTTAGCGGCTACTGCAATCCCAGCTTATCAAAGTTATGTTGAGCGAAGCCAACAAATTCAAATGCAATATCAACAGTACGACGCTGAATAACATTCTTTATCACCACTTCACCCAGCCAAGCTATGATGCTTGGCTTTTTTATGAACACAAATTCTAAAGAAAGATGCAGTCGTCTAACATCCAAAGCTTAGCGATTGAACAATACTTTGCTAATATGTAGCCAATTTAAACTCCATGATGGCGCAAGGAGCGAAAGCATGCTAATCATCCCTGCAATTGACCTGAAAGATGGCAAATGTGTTCGTTTAAAACAAGGTCGTATGGAAGACGATACCGTTTTCTCTGATGATCCTGTCGCAACAGCACAGCACTGGGTCAATGAAGGTGCACGTCGATTACACTTAGTTGATTTAAATGGTGCTTTCGCAGGTACACCGATTCATAAACCAGTTGTCGAAGCGATTGCGCGTGCACAACCTGAACTTCCAATTCAGATCGGCGGTGGGATTCGCTCACTCGAAACGATCGAGCACTATTTAGAAGCGGGTGTCTCGTTTGTGATTATTGGAACTAAAGCAGTTCAAGATCCTGCGTTCGTGGACGAAGCATGTAAGCGTTTTGCAGGTCATATCATCGTTGGTATTGATGCAATCAATGGTATGGTCGCAACTGATGGTTGGGCAAATGTCACCGATGTAAAAGCCACTGATTTAGCGAAACGTTTTGCAGATGCCGGTGTATCTAGCATCGTTTACACTGATATTGCACGTGATGGCATGATGCAAGGGGTCAACGTAGAGCAAACCGTGAACCTAGCGCAATATTCTGGCTTACCGGTGATCGCTTCAGGCGGTGTAACCAACCTAGATGACGTGCGTAATTTAAAAGGCCAAAAAGGCATTTTAGGCGCGATCACAGGACGTGCGATTTATGAAGGTACATTAAGCCTTCGTGATGCTCAGTTATTGTTGGATGAAGATCGTTTATAATTGATCAAGAGCTCTAGTGATTTAAATAATGGCTAGAGCTTTTTAAGCTTAAATGTTATCCTTGTACCGATTTTTATCTTACTCTCCAATTTTATAATGACACTTACGCCACCCTAGTTTTTACAGCCCCCTTTTGTAAATAACTCATCACTGTCTAGTGATGTGGTGTAGTCGTGTGTTTGTTATATATCACATCACTAGCCTTTTATATTTTTAATGAAATAGGCTATTTCTATGTTTTCCAATGTACGAGAACAATGGTTCTCTAATATCCGTGGCGATGTGCTGGCGGGTCTTGTGGTCGGCTTGGCCCTGATCCCCGAAGCGATTGCATTTTCCATCATCGCGGGTGTCGATCCCAAAATTGGTTTATACGCTTCTTTTTGTATCGCAGTCGTGATCTCATTTGTCGGCGGAAGACCGGGCATGATCTCCGCTGCCACAGGTGCAATGGCCTTACTTATGGTCACTTTAGTCAAAGAGCATGGTTTAGAATATTTACTTGCTGCCACCATCCTGACTGGAGTGATTCAAATCATTGCGGGTTATTTAAAACTGGCAAAGTTAATGCGATTTGTCTCCAAATCTGTGGTGATTGGCTTTGTGAATGCGCTTGCTATTCTCATTTTTATGGCGCAGCTTCCTGAACTGATTAATGTGACTTGGTATGTGTATGCCTTGGTTGCATTTGGTTTAGCAATCATCTATTTATTTCCTTTACTGCCGAAAATCGGCAAATTAATTCCTTCTCCATTGATGTGTATCATCATCATTACCCTGCTCGCGATTAGCTTCGGTATTGATGTTCGCACCGTTGGGGATATGGGGCAATTACCAGATACCCTTCCAGTATTTTTGTTACCTGATATCCCTTTAAACCTTGAAACATTGACGATCATCTTGCCCTATTCGATTGCACTTGCGGCAGTCGGTTTACTTGAGTCCATGATGACCGCCACGATTGTGGATGAAATGACAGATACGCCGAGTGATAAGTTTCAAGAGTGTAAAGGTCAAGGTATTGCCAATATCGCTTCAGGTTTTATGGGGGGTATGGCAGGTTGTGCCATGATTGGGCAATCCATGATTAACGTCAAATCTGGTGGTTTAACACGGTTATCTACCTTTTCAGCAGGTGTTTTCCTTCTGATTTTGGTGGTATTTATTAGTGATTGGCTGAAAGTTATTCCAATGGCGGCCTTAGTTGCTGTCATGATTATGGTCTCAATCAGTACCTTTGAATGGAAGTCGCTCACCAGTTTTAAAGAAAATCCGCAAAGTAGTAACATTGTGATGATCGCAACCGTGATCGTTGTTGTGGCAACCCATAATCTTGCACTTGGGGTACTTACTGGTGTGCTGCTTTCTGCCTTGTTCCTTGCCAATAAATTGGAAAATGATATTCGTGTAGAACGCCACCTCGAAGGCTCAACCCGTGTTTATGATCTCAAAGGACAGATCTTTTTCAGCTCCGCAGAAAAGTTCATGCAGGGTTTTGACTTTAAAGAAAATATCAATGACGTCATTATTGATTTAACCCATTCTCATATTTGGGATGTCACCTCTGTGGCAATGTTGGATTCTGTGGTCAATAAGTTCCAAAGAAACGGGGTCAATGTCACAGTACGAGGGTTGAATGAAGCCAGTTCAATCATGATTGATAAATATGGAACACATGCAAAAATCTAACTCTTATCTCCCCCAATTGGCACTTATTTTGATTACCGTCATTTGGGGCGGGACATTTCTAGCGGTGCAATATGCACTGAATTTTAGTACGCCAATGTTTTTTGTTGGCTGTCGCTTTGCAGTGGCGGCATTCGCAATCCTCCTGATTTCATTAAAATCAATGACAGGCTTAACCTTAAAAGAAACCTTTGCAGGTACAGCAATTGGAGTCATGATCGCAATTGGCTATGGAACACAAACCATTGGTTTGCAAAGTATACTCAGTAGTGAATCCGCCTTTTTGACGGCATTGTATGTCCCCTTGGTTCCAATTTTAATGTGGATTATTTTTCAGAAGCGCCCTGCTTTGATGACATGGATCGGCACAGCTTTGGCATTTATCGGTTTGGTGTTGCTAACCGGTAATGGTTTTTCGAGTATCACCTTGAGTTATGGACAAGTCCTGACCTTGATCTGTGCATTTGTGATTGCCTTAGAAATTATCTTGATTGGCTTTTTTGCTGGCAAGGTCAATTTAAGACGTGTCACTGTTGTCCAACTCATCGTTGCCTCGGTTTTGTCATTTGCTTGCATGCCGCTTGTTGGTGAACATCAACTTCCTGCATTTTCATGGCCACTGGTCTTTATTGCCGTTGGCTTAGGACTTGCAAGCGCATTGATTCAATTTGTTATGAACTGGGCGCAGAAAATGGTTGATCCAACACGTGCTGCGATCATTTATGCGGGTGAACCCGTTTGGGCAGGGTTATTTGGACGCATTGCTGGTGAACGTTTACCACTGTTGGCTTTGTTTGGTGGATTGCTCGTAGTTCTAGGTGTATTGATCAGTGAATTGAAATTTAAATTCTTTGAAAATAAAAAAGAGAGCTAAAAAGCTCTCTTCACCAATTCTTCAATTAAAAATAAACTACGAATACATTGGTTTATTATCATTGAGTGCGATCAAACCACGAATGGCACGATACACAATCCAAATCCATGCGACGAACACCACAGCAAACGCGAATGTAACCGCAGAAAGTGCAACACCTGCAAATACGTTCGGATTATCACCTGTAAAAAACAGGAAAAGGAACGGAATAAAGGCGATAATATTCCATGCCAGATACCACCAGAAAGTGCGGATCTGCCATGTAAAATGACTCTCAAAAATTGAGCCTTGCACATCACGACGTTTGACATAGTTAATGATCAAAGCCACGATTGCTAACAAACCACCAGTAAAAATCGCAATAATATAAAGAACATAAAGAATTAAGGTCAAGGTGCGATTCGGATCTTGATCAACAGAATAATTCATTTTTTATTTCTCCAGGACGAACCAACTCCCCTTAATTTAGTAAAAAACATTAAGAGGAGAAATTAACCAACATATCAACAATATATGAAAAGCTATGGTACAGAAATATATCTGACGAAACGGTTGTTTTTGTGTTTTATGTCTCAGTTTTTGCTGAGCGTACCAACCAGCGCACCATCCACCCAAAGCATCGACAATATGTAAAGTCTGTTCAGGTACACGACGATTGCCCAACTGCGCTGCTTCTTTATCTTGAGCATATAGCCAATAACTTAGTGCATTCATCAAACTCACAAACAGTAAGCTATACGGCGGCAACCATTTAGCTAAACTGGCAATTACCATAAAGCAAATATAGACCAAGATTCCAATTTTCATCGGTGTCCATGTCTGTTTCTGCTGAGATTTGGTCGGTGCTGCCTTATGCTCAATCACTTGCGATGCTTTCAAATAAGTGACTTGCTGTGCACGATAACGCCCACGTTCATCCAAAATCACAAGGTATTCCAACGCACAACCAACGATAGGACGAGGCCCAGGACGAGCAAAGTCTTTGATATGTAAAAAAACACGATCTTTAAATGCATCATTGGGTTGAATAAAACCGTAACCTTTTTCATCAAACCATTCAACTAATCGACCTTGATCTCGCATGACGTCTCCCTAAGCTGTGATCTGTTGTAAACGGTCTTGCAACATCATGCGCATTTCCATTGGATCTTTTTGCAAAATATCGCCACCTGTACGTCCATGTTCGGCATTTTTTTGGGCAACTTGCAAACGCATACTCCAAAAACGGCATGCAGCCATCGCCAAAAACACATCCAAACACGCTTTCTCATCTTGGGTGAGCATACGAATCGTTTGATAAGCTTGCAAGAATGCGTCGGCTTTAGCTTGATCAAGATGAGCTTGCGGATAGGCAGTACAAAAGTCATTGATACTAATCGCAATATCAAATAGCCATTCATCCTGATTCAACTCATAAAAATCTAAAATCCCCTGCAATTGATCGCCTTCAAACAGCGTATTGTCTCGAAACAAATCTGAATGAATAAAACCTATTGGTCGATCTGGATGCTGCTGAGTAATGTCTGCAAATTGTTGAAAAACCTGCGCCAATAAGTCCTGATCCGCTTGATTCATGTGAGGTTTCAACTGTTCAGCAACTTCAGTCCAATACTGATGATTGCGATTAAAATCACGCACTAAAGGAAAATTTTTTAAAGCCAAATGCATTTTTGCTTGTGCTTGAGCGATCGCTTGAATCTGTTCTATCGTGGCATCTTCGGGATGTACGCCCATCAAACGGGGTGCAATTTGGGCGGGTTTATTTGCAATACTATGAATCGCTTGACCATGGTGCTTGAGTGGCACCGCGACAGCAACACCTGCCTCACCCAAACAGTCCAATACAGGGACCAACTCACCCGCACCTTCCGCATCTAACTCTTCAAACACCGTTAACACATATTGCTTTTGTGTTTGATCCACCAAAAAATAATTGGTGTTTTGGATACCGCCTTGGATCGGAATCAGATCAATCACTGCCAAACCATAAGGCTCAGCAAAGGCTTGAACTTCATCTAAACTCAACGGGGTATAAACCGACATGGAAAACCTGCAAAAAATAGCTGTGAAGTTTGATAGAATACCCTTTCCCACCATGAAGGTGTAGCACCTAAGTCGGTCTCCTTTCTTTATTGGCGATTTTTTGGAAAATTTTATGCTCGCAAAACGTATTATCCCTTGCTTAGATGTTGATAATGGTCGAGTCGTCAAAGGCGTTCAATTCCTTGATATTCGTGATGCAGGTGATCCTGTAGAAGTTGCTCGTCGTTATAACGAACAAGGTGCCGACGAAATTACCTTTTTAGATATTACTGCCACCCATCATGGACGTGATACGACTTATCGTACCGTAGAGCGAATGGCAGAAAGCGTCTTCGTTCCTTTAACTGTAGGCGGTGGTGTCCGTAAAGTTGAGGATATTCGCTTATTGCTCAACGCAGGTGCGGATAAAGTCAGTATTAACTCAGCGGCGGTGTTTACCCCAGAGTTTGTTCAAGAAGCATCACAACGTTTTGGTGCACAATGCATCGTGGTCGCAATCGATGCCAAGCAAACAGGCGAAAATAAGTGGGAAATCTTTACCCATGGCGGCCGCAAGCCAACAGGTATCGATGCCATTGAATGGGCGGTCAAAATGGCAGACTTCGGTGCGGGTGAATTGTTAATTACCAGTATGGATGCTGATGGCACTAAAGCAGGCTATGATATTGCCTTGATGCGCCAGATCAATGATCGTGTCAGCATTCCAACCATTGCTTCAGGTGGCGTTGGCAATTTACAGCACTTAGCTGATGGTATTTTAAAAGGCGGTGCAGATGCAGTATTGGCAGCCTCTATTTTCCACTTTGGTCAACATACCATTCCAGAAGCGAAACAATATCTAGCTGATCAAGGTATTGAAATGCGTTTATAAGCATTAAAGTGATAAACAGCAACCTCCCAGTATGATCGCTTGGGAGGTTTTTTATTCGAGAAATTTTAGTCAAAAAAATACCTTGCTATGCAAGGTATAGAAACTGCGTTTATACAACGCCAGAGGGTAACTTCAACAACAATAACACTGGATTAATCTGAAACATTCACGCTGCTTGCACTAACATAGCGATAATCAAGTGGTAAATATTGACAGTAAAATCCTATATTATTGACAATTCACGACATAAGCACATGGTCATTATCATATTTTATCCAAAATACCCTCTTTGCGTTTTTCATCAAGATGCCACTGATACTGTTTCGGTGTCCTTTACCTGAGCGGTAGTCACTAATTTTGGTTTTTGCTCCACCCATTTAGCAGGAAAAATGGATTCAATGGCTTGCGTTAGTACTTTAGAAATAGGCGCTGGCAATGGCAAGCCAAGTGGATTGGCTTCTTTTAAATCAGCAGAAGATACCACCCGCGTTCCCATGACATAGTCAAACCAAGGACGTGTCACACACCAATTGGCATCTTGATTTGAATTCATATGATGATCATAGTGCCAAGGAATGGTACGTCGTGCCCAATCTGGCTCTAAATGCGCACGACGATGTACATAATAATAATTCCCAGCGCTATAAAGTGCAGCGAGTGACATTCCTTTTGAAAATGGATAAAACGCCACACTTGCCACTCCAGCCACAACGGCCAAGGACATCACTTCGTTACGGGTACGCCAATGTTCGAATCCTTGTACATAGCATTCATCCGAAAATTCCTGTTTACGGACTTCACGATGATGTGCCCAGTGTGACTCCATGCTTTTTGGTACAGGGCTATAACGTGGCTGTCCTGGACGGTGTACCCCATGCAAAATATATTTATGTGCAAACCACTCAAATGCATTGGCAACTGCCAAACCTGCGATGAACCCCTTGAACATGGTTTTCTCCTGATATTTCCTTCTTCTTATTTAAGATATAAATTTTTATAGGCGAAGTATTGACGATACGATATATTAATATTGACAAAACACGACAAGATGGGAACGGACAGGATGTCTCAACTCAAAAACTATACAGGTTCTGTTTTCGGTGGTTTAGGGCATTTATTAAAAGCCTACTGTGAAGCGAAACATATCGCTATTCCAGAACAATTACAGCGTGTTCAAAATCAAGAACGCTTCGATTATGTCATTTGGCGAGATTTGCTGGAAGACCTCAATCGCATACACCCCACCACCGCCTTAGGGCTGGAAATCGCTGAATATGTTCAGCCCAAACATTTAGGCATCATTGCTTATCTGGCACTGTCATGTGAAAACCTTGGCGAAGCGTTGGCTCGTTATCATGATTTTCATCGTCTTATTTATGATGGTAGTCCCTTGATTGTAGAGTTTGATCATCCTTATGCATCTATCCGTTGGGAAGCACCAGAGCCTCACCCCACCCAACTTACAGATGAAATTGCGATTGCCTTAATGGTGCAATTTCTCAAATTATTTATGTCTGGCGAAACAATTCATTTACACGAAGTTCATTTCGTCAATATTGCACCCAAGAACATACATATTTACGAGCAATATTTCCGTTGTAAAGTCCGCTTTGAACAACCGAAAACACAGCTTCTTTTACCCGTGACCGAAGCATTTAAACCGCTAAAAACAGGTGATCACACACTACAGCAATTGTTATTGCAACAAGCCCAAGCCTTATTGGAAAAGCTCCCGAACTCCACACAACTCGACCAACGTTTACAGCATGCGATTCTGACCGGTCTGCAAAAGGACCAATATCAAATTGACTTTATTGCTGAAAAGCTAGGACTTTCAGTTCGACAGCTTCAACGACACTTGCAGCAACAAGACACTACGTTTCAGGCACGTGTTCAGCAAGTTCGCTTTATGTTGGCAACAGAATATTTAAAAGACCCCCACCTTAGTCTGCAAGAAATCGCCTTGTTACTGTGTTATTCGGAACAAAGTGCTTTTCAACGTGCTTTTAAGCTTTGGACAGGGAAAACACCGCAACAGTGGCGGAACAACAACACAATTTACAATTCGTAATAAAACTCAATTCAAACTTACGGTTTCACAACTGTTCATTGTTTTTACAGCATTTATACAAGAGCGTAGAACCTGTGTGAATTAATTCACATTTTTTTCACAGGTCATCAGAAAATCCATAATAAATTTTTTTGGATGTTTTTTTATTTTTTATACATGGTTTGGTGATAACAATGAACAAATATTTAGCAGAATTTCTAGGCACCTTTTGGCTTGTTTTTGGTGGTTGTGGTAGTGCTGTTTTAGCAGCAGCTTATCCAGAACTTGGTATTGGCTTTGCGGGCGTAGCACTTGCATTCGGTCTTACTGTATTAACAGGTGCATATGCATTTGGGCATATTTCTGGAGGACATTTTAACCCTGCTGTCAGCGTTGGCTTGTGGGTGGGTGGTCGTTTTGAAGCCAAAGAACTCGCACCATATATTATTTCACAAGTGATTGGTGCAACAGTTGCAGCCTTGGTGCTTTACATCATTGTCCAAGGTCAAGCTGGCTTTGCAGGTACAGGTGGTTTCGCGAGTAATGGTTTTGGTGATTTATCCCCAAATAATTTCTCACTCGGCTCAGCCTTTATTATCGAGGTGGTATTAACTGCATTCTTCTTAATCATCATTATGGGAGCAACTGATCGTCGTGCACCTGCTGGCTTTGCACCTATCGCGATTGGTTTGGCATTAACCTTAATTCACTTAATCAGTATTCCAGTGACCAATACATCTGTAAACCCTGCACGTAGTACAGGGGTTGCTTTCTTTGCCGAAACAGCGGCTTTAGGTCAACTTTGGTTATTCTGGGTTGCCCCAATTATCGGTGCTGTGATTGGTGCTGTGATCTATAAATTGGTTGGACGTGAAAATAACTAAATCATGATGAAGTTCCAACGATTTATGATTAAAAAATGCCTCCTTTAAAAGGAGGCATTTTTATTGTGCTTATAAAAATGGATTATCTATTTCCTTTTCAGGCAAACGCTCAATCTTTTCGGGTAAGTCGTCTTTCTCTAATGCGATGACCACATCATTGATGAACTGCTGTAGTGCTTTTGCTGTTTGCAATCCCACCTGATCTTTGGTGATCTGCAAATTCCCATACAAACTGACGCAATCCACCTGATTTTCCAAAGTCAGATCATCAATCGCCGAAGATTCATTGCCATTTTCAAACGGTTTAAACATTTCAGCCTCACATTGTTATTTTATTTGAGATAGCCTGCGCTGTGCATTCTTGCTTTGCAAGTGATCCTACATTATCTCAACACTTGTAAAAAATACTGCACCAGCATATCCACCAACTGTCGAATAACTTCTTGCTTTGCTTCCTCATCTATTGACGACACTGGGCGTTCAGCCGTTAGCGTTGAGTTATTCGTAAACTGACGTTGTTGTGCCTGAATACTGTCTGCGCTGGCATCTTCTGCGCATTGGCTTTGACCATCCCAATGCAAATACTTCAACTCGCTCTGTGCTTTGACCTGCTGTGCTGAGGTGGGTAATTGATAGACATTACGCTTCTGTTGTTCTGTTAATTGGGGAAATAGGTTAATGCCTAATTTCTCTTCCAAATAACACACACTGACTACTTTTACCTGTAGCGAATTATTATTCGGAGCATAATACGCCCCAATAATCCCCTGCTTCGGCAAATACACCGCTTTATAAACTGCGGTTGGAACAATGACACCATTGCCAATGGTTTTTAGTCTTTGTCCTTCAAATACTGGACCTGTAATCACATAAGCATCTTTATGCTGCTTACTCACCACTGCACGTACCGCTTCCTCAACTTTACGCCAAACTTCCTGATTATTTTTAGGCGCTTGCGGCACCATATTTGCCAAGGAAAAACTATCGTACTGCGCGGCCTTATTATTCATATCGCCGTTTGGTGCCATATGTCCACGGTCATAACCTGAACCACGATAGTCTGATAGCAAAGCACGATGACGTTCCGCTACACGCGTTTCTTCATGGAAATTGTCTTCACGTTTGATTTTGATACTCAAACGTTCTGGGGTCAGATAGGCTGCTGACCAAAGTGGTGTTTTGGACACCCCTGAATACATCACATTAAAATCATTAAAACACAGTGCATAACTGTCTTTTTGCAAACTGGCTTTGCTGAGTAAGGGCGGAACATCACGATAAAATTGCTTTAAACAAGTGGGATTACCACTGCTTTGCAAGGGAATAAATTTGGCAATTTTTTCATTGCCAAAAGCTATCGCAAAACTACTTGTTGCAAGCAGCGCTAATACGATCTTTCCAAAATTTTGGCTCAAAAAAGCGAATTTCGCTTTACTCTTCCTGCTCGTTCTTCTTGCCATAACCATATCAAAATCAACATGAACGCGCAGCTTATCAAGTCAAACCCTTGCTGTACATTGAACAGCAGCTTAGAACGACACTTTATGTCGTAAATCTGAACACTCAATCACCAAACATAAAAAATGGCACCCGAGGGTGCCATTTTTATCGATCCAAGTTTAGATTTCGATCTGACTTCCTAACTCAACCACACGGTTGGTTGGAATCTGATAAAAGTCGCTGACTGGACTGGTATTACGTTGCATCGAAATAAACAGCTTTTCGCGCCAAGGAGACATTCCGTCACCCACCGTATGTACAATACGATCTCGTGAAATAAAGAAACTCATTTGCATCATATCAAACTCAAAACCAAGCTCTTGATATGCTTGTTCCAACGCATTTGGAATATTTGGTTGATCTTTAAAACCATAATACATATAGATACGATAGAAATGATCATCGAGTTTCTCGACTTTGATTCGATCTTCTCGTGCCACATATGGAATATCTTGGGTATATACCGTAACGATTACATTGCGTTCATGCAGTACTTTATTGTGCTTAATATTATGCAACATCGCATGAGGCACAATATTTGGCGTTCCTGTCAAAAAGATCGCTTCACCCGGAACAAATTGTGTTTCCCTGCTCATTCCAATACTTTTGATGAACAATTCAATCGATAAAGCATTTGTCTCCATGCGCTTGAAAACAATCTCACGACCACGCTTCCATGTCATCAAGATGGTATAGACCACCGCACCAATTAAAATTGGCACCCAACCTCCTGCCAAGATTTTTAATGAAGTTGATGCAACAAAAACTAAGTCCAATAGTAAAAATGGGATGGCCAGCAATGCCACTTTCCACCATGACCAACGCCAAACACCATATGCCAAAGTCGAGATCAGAATGGTGCCACACAACATGGTCATGGTCACCGCGACACCATAAGCACTAGCTAATTCGGTACTACTTTCAAAAAGTAAAATCAAAATGAAGACCGAAATAAACAACACCCAATTGATAAATGGCAAATAAATCTGACCTTGCTCCACATCAGAGGTGTGATGCACGGTTAATCTCGGTAAATAACGGAGTTGCATCGCCTGATTGGCAACTGAAAATACCCCCGTGATCACCGCTTGAGATGCAATAACCGCGGCAGCCGTTGCCAATCCAATCATCGGGAATAACGCCCAATCTGGAACCAAAAGGTAGAATGGATTTTCAATTGCTGCTGGATTACGCAGTAGTAATGCACCTTGACCAGCATAGTTGAAGAGCAAGCATGGCAGTACGATACAGAACCAAGCTAATTTGATCGGCATACGACCAAAGTGTCCCATATCCGCATATAGTGCTTCACCACCCGTCATGGTCAAGATCACTGCTCCCATGGTGATAAATGCAATGGTCGGCTGTTCATAAACAAAGTTAAATGCCCAGTAAGGATTGATCATCATCAAGACATAAGGGGTTTGAATAATACTCCACAATCCCACTAGACCGATCGAGATAAACCATAACAGGGTAACAGGACCAAAAAGTTTTCCCATCGTTGCAGTACCATGGCGCTGCACCATGAACAACCCTGTAAGAATCCCTAATGCAATCGGAACTAACCATTGGTTAAACGCAGGGGTGACAATACTTAGCCCTTCAATTGCAGATAGGACTGAAATCGCGGGGGTAATAATGCCATCACCGAAGAAAAGCGATGCACCGATGAAGCCGAGTGCAATTAGATAGATTTTATTTTTATCTGAAAATACTTTTGAGCGAAGGTTTAACGCCAGTAAAGAAATAATCCCACCTTCACCATTGTTATCTGCACGCATGATCACGGAAACATATTTAAAGCTAATGGTTAAGTTCATGCACCAAAAGATTAGCGATAATATCCCAAGTACCGATGCTTCACTGATCGCCATATGTCCTGTGTTAAAACATTCTCGTATGGCATATAACGGACTTGTTCCAATGTCTCCAAAGACCACCCCTAAGGCTGCCAATGTCATCACTGGCAATGCGGCTTTTTTTGCAGAACTTTGCATATATTTCAATCAAATCAACTTTGAGATCGTGCCATCTTACCACTAGCTCAAAACTTTTTCTGCAAATCTGTTTAGTGATAACTTGGCAGCTGGCTTTTTTTTGGTTACTATCGCACACCTTGGTGAGGTGTCCGAGTGGCTGAAGGAGCACGCCTGGAAAGTGTGTATACGTTTGCGCGTATCGAGGGTTCGAATCCCTCTCTCACCGCCAAGATTTATATTCATATGTTTGCATGAAATGAGAAAGCTTAAATCGAAGGGTTTAGGCTTTTTTATTGCTTGTATTTTTTCAATTGATTTGATAGGAATATTTAAAATTTCAATAATTTTAATTAAAATACCGTCATTTAGAATTAAACCATCTAAATAGGTTAAATCTAGTTATCATCAACTTTCCGGACTTTCTCAATCGTAATGTACTCATTCGGAATAACGATCTGTTTCTCCATCTTTTTAACTTTGTAAGCAATCAGGGTGTTTTTACCAATACCCTGAAATAAAACTTTTACATCCTTAAAAATAAAGGTTTGATGTTCGCTTAACTCAGGAGTCGTTGTTTTAGGTAAATCAATTAAGCTGGCATAAGGGGCTTTAATATACAGTGTCGCTTTTTCTATACTGACACCTGTTTTTTGCATTGTGAAATCTAAGAATACTTTGCCAATATCTCCAATAAAAAACATAGGTACAAGGGGAATTAGGATAAGAAAGAACGATATTTGTATACTGTCTTTAATATGTGTTTCTAATCTCTTTAATTTAGTTCTTGCAAATGCTTTAAGATTTTCACTGGCATCAGGATCATCAATAATCTCCTTTAAGTTTTCAAACTTATTGCCAAACTCTTTGATCTTCTGCCTATTAATGTAAAAAGCATAATAAAAAAGTGAAATAAAGGCCGAAGTAAGTGCTACATAAAGACTGATTTTCCAATGCAATAACAATAAACTTCGAATGGTATATAAAAGATAAAGAGAGCCAGCTAGTGTCAGGATACTTATCTTTGGAAAGGGAAGTTTTCTACCTATTTGTAGGTGCTGCGGTAAATACTTATCTATGGCACTTAAAATTAGATAGGCCATAGGCATCAATGAAATCCCAAAGAAAAACAGCACTATGCTTAATCCAGTATAGACAATAGAACAGGCAACAAAAATCAATAGAAAAATAAGTGTATCGCCAAAGCTAATTTCTGAAGGGATATAACCAATTGTGAGAAGATAGGCAACTAAGCACAATATTCCAATCGAAATAATTACTTTTATAGTTGTTAGACCTACCTCATGCCACTGACTAAAATTATTTAAAAATCTTGTTGTTAAATCATTCATTATTCATTAAACCAATTTTTATAACGCCCTTTAAATGAGCTTCCCCAAAACATGTAAACCTATTATGAAATACTTATTAATTCCTAATTTAGATTTTTTAGGTGCTTTGCCTCAAACAATTTAGATAAAGTCAAAAATAATCTATATCACTGATCCCATAAAAGATATCCATTCTCTTTAGCTTGCCGATACGCCCAACTCGCAACACTATGGGATCTTTCAATATTCGTCAGAAATCCAAGCTTTGATAACTCCTCTGTAATGAGGCTATCAAAATTTTGGTTTCGTTCTTGCCACTGCAACAAAAAATCTTCCGACGCCAAGAAATCACTTTTAGCTGAATTGCATTTTTCATCTGCAAGCACAAAATTATGACCTGTATCTGCTGGGTACATCGCCCAAGGTATAAAATGATCCACAGCCCACTTATTTTGCTTAATTGGCTTTCGGCAGTAAAAACACTTACATACCTGTAGGTCAAATAGGAACTCCCCTACTTGACGAAGTTGACTTCGGCTTGGTTCAAACATGAATGTTGCCAAATCAGGTAAACCATCTAAAACCAGTAAATTACCTTTATTTAACCTTACAAAATCAACCCACTTTTTCTGGCATAACTCTTCAATAATTTCACTGAATTGGCGTAAGCAATACATGACATTTGGCAAAAGTATAAGTTGTTTTCGAGAATCTTCTAAACGATATAAAAACTCAACATTTTGACCTTTCAAATTTTGTAGGTAGGTCACAGGCATCTTCTTTACAATCTCTGCAACTTTCTTTTTCAATTGCAGCCAGTAAACATGATCTCGTCTAGCTAAGGCAAGGGATTTATAACTTTGCTGGGCAGTGTGAATTAAGCTGATAATTCCTGCTTGCTTGCCATTATTCTGTTGTAATCGGAACGGTTCATTTTCATTAAAATGAAATGGGAGAGTCTGCTTCCAGTATAAATCTATAAATTTTTCTGCAATATCCAGATAGTCTAAAGTTAAGCCTTCTCCAGTATCGCGCCCCTGTTCAATCGCCAAACGAGAAAGGCTCATCAATAAAGCAAATTTATAAGTGGAAGAAAAACTTCCTGAATGTAAAATTTGCTGAATCTGTTTCAGAAACTTAAGCTGTTGCTGTGGTGTAGGTATAGATACTGACATTATTTATTCAATTTTGTTTTTGAAATACGATATTAAGCCAATCTTCATTATGATCGGGACGCTTATCAATGGTAATCCATTGTTGTAACAGTAAAATATTATCAAATTTTTTTAATAAGCTCTGTGCTTGTGATTCATCCATATCAGTAAATTGTCTTCCATCATTGTAACGGTCTCCCGCACCATATTTAAATGACATATAGCAAATGCCATTACCTTTTAATGCTTTTAGTATTTTTTCCAGCACATCAGGCAAGCGTTCTCTTTCACAATGTAATAGTGAAGCACATGCCCAAACACCATCATACTGATTCTGTTCAGACAACTCATAGAAACTTTCAAAACGTACATTGATTCCAGTCAATTGACTTGCCTTATCAACCAATTCTTTTGAATAATCTGTTGCTGCAACTTGATAACCTTTATTCTTAAAAGCCAAAGTATCTCTACCTGAACCACAACCTAAATCAAGTATAAAGGCTTGGTCAGATAGGTAGCGTAAAAATGGTAGATATAAGCTCTCCATATCTACTTTAAATGTAGACTCGAAGAACCCTAATGCATTGATATCGTAATAATCTAAAGTGTGTTTCATTTATATCACGAATAGTTTTTTTCAATTCTATCAAAAAAATAAGGGAGCAAAAGCTCCGCCTATCATTCTTCTCGACTTTTCAATTTAGCTTTAATCCACTCACTGATGAATTTCCCAAGCTATCTCCTAAACACCACAACTAAATTCAACCTAATCCAGCCAATTGCTCATTTTTTCGCTTGTCTTTTTAGCTAGATTAGGTAAAATGCTCGCCACGTTGCCGGCATAGCTCAGTTGGTAGAGCAACTGACTTGTAATCAGTAGGTCCACAGTTCGAATCCGTGTGCCGGCACCATCAAATTCAAAAAAGGCTTAACCTTTCAGGTTTAAGCCTTTTTTATTGCCTAGCTTTTTACTGCACTGATCTGAACATAACGTACCAAACCATCTCGGTAGAGTTTTCGGCACAGCTTGGCAGTCATATTGATTTTCAATTGAGCAAAGTCCAATGCTTTTTTGTCGATTTGCTGCATTTCAATATATCGCGCAAAACCATCCAATACTGTTTCTGAAAAGTCCTGAATCTTGACCTGACTCAAACCATGTCGCTCCAAAGTTTGCGCAAGCTGCGGTTCACTCATTAAATGCTGCCAATCAACATCCGCCCCTTTTAACAACAAACGATATTGTTGCTTTTGCATATAGGAACACTGTTGCCAAGCGTCAGACCACATTAAATAATGAAAAACAACACGACCTTTTGAATTTAAAACGGGAATGACTGAATTCAGAAATGAATTCAAATGACTGTGATACGCCGCATCAATGCAGATCACGGCATCAAATGAATTTAAAAAATGAAGTGTTTTTAAATTCAAAAAAGATTGGCAACAACTTTCAACCTGCGGCAAATTTTTTTGAATTCGTTCAATGCAGGCGGGTTGTAATTCAACTGCACAGAGCTGTTCGACGTGATAACGATTGAGCCAATGCAACACACTCGCACCTTGCCCACAGCCGAGGTCTAAAACACGATCCTGCTGTTGCAGTTGGATCGAATCTGCGGCTTGATCAGCGAGACTTTGGCATGCGAGTGGATAATCATCATATTGGGCTTGCCAATATCCTAAATTACTCCAAGCAAGCGTGGCATCATCACCGAGCCGTTTGGCATCAATGGCATACTTATGCCCAATGAATTTTTCAATCCATGCCTGCTTGAAGCGGGTCATCTTAGTAACCGAGTTCAGGTGCAACGGTAACCTTCGGTTTAAGCCCAACAAAAGGTAACGGCGCACCTAAGATTTCAGAGATATGCATCGCCGAAGTCACCGCTGATTCCAAGATTGGCAGACCATCACATGACCAAGAACCACAGTAGAAAACTTTACGATTTTGGTCTAAATGACGTTGCTGAATTTGCTTATTCAACGCCACCGTTTCTGAGTCCACCACCGCACGAGTAAGTTTTACTTTAGAAATAATTTTCTTCGGATCAATATCAATCACAGGGCACCACGTTTGGAACACGGCATTTTTACCCACCAAAGTCGGTTCAATCGCGTTGATCCACACCGTAAACTGCTGACGAGTAAATTTACGATCCATCATATAACTCAACACAGCCCAGTCTTTTCGGCGTGGTGGCATGACCACAGGATCGGTATGAATCACCAAATCCCCTTGTTCAAATCTAAATTTCTTTAACAAGGCAATATCTTCAGCAAATTGTGGCTGTTTCAAGAAATTTTCAATCGCAGGAGTAGGTGTTGCGATGACCACACGATCAAACAACTGGCTTTGACCGAGTGCATTTTCTACCAAAATCTTGTCGCCTTGCTCTTCGACTTTCTCAACCGCAGCGCCACTATGGATCTCAATCCCCTCAATCAGACGACTGACCAAAGCAGGTGTTCCGCCTTTCATTCGCAGTAACGCTTCACCTTCGGTCAACTGACGAATAAATTCTAATAAAGGTTTTGCTGGCCATTCTCCAATGGTTTTTGGATGGCAGGTACAAATGGTATAGAGAACTGGCATGACCGTTCCATGCCAAAACACTTCTTCAATATGGTACTGATTCATAAACTCAGCAAGCGTGATGTCTTGATTCTCAGATTTAAAGAACTGATTCACGGCTGTTTTGAGCTGCAACATTCCTTTGACCAAGCGCCAACCGTATTGCTGAATACCTTTGCGGTTATTAATAATCGGAAAATTGCCGATACGACTACGAGAGGTTGTCAACCATGTGTCTGTTCTGTCTTCAAATAACCAACTGCATGCCATAAAGGTACGGACAGGAAAAGTTTCTATGCCTAGATAACTGGCTAAACTTAACGTGTTCTTCCAAAGCTTTGGATTCATCACACGCAATGGAGCATCAATGATACCGCCATCAAAATCTATACTATGGCTATCCATACCCCGACCTGCGAGTGCTTCGAAGATCGTTACTTTATGTCCTGCATCATGTAGGATTCTGGCTGCAGCAAGCCCTGCCATTCCACTGCCGATAATTGCAATATCCAAAATTATGTCCCATCAGTTGATGATTTTTATTGATTATGACCGATCATTAACCTAAACACCTTATTAAAAAATACCAGATTCAGCATTTAAGTCCGACTTTTCTCTAAATATTTTAGCCTACTATGGTTACATTTTATCACAATTCATTTTATTAAGATAAGCAACTGAAATTACTTGATAAATTTCATAAAAAAGCCAAAAATATACAGATCCTTCTATATTTTTCCATATTTTAGCTTCGAAAGGCTTTGCAAAGTGCAAAATTCAGGCTATTCTGTTTGTACAACAATGAGAACTGAGTCACATAATAAGCTGTATAATTATAAGTGACCTAACATTAAAAAAATCAATAGAGAACGTTATAGCCGAAGCCCATAACTCTAGCGGAGTTATGGGCTTTCTTATATAAACAATTGATACCTAAAACAATATAGATTACATCACGCCAAATTTACCACTATTGAAATCATGTATCGCTTCGGCAATCTCAGTTTTACTGTTCATGACGAATGGTCCATAACCTTCAATCGGTTCATTGAGTGGCTGACCCGTTAAAATCAAGAATTTACTGTCCTGTTCAGCTTTGATTGAAAAATCAATTTCTTCTCGGCTAAGCACCACTAAACTTGGCGATTGTATCTGTTGTACTTCATTTAAAGTCACCTCACCTGCAAGTAACACCAACAACGTTGTATGGCCTTCAGTCACATAAAAATGATGTTGCTGACCTTCAACAATTGTCCCATCCCAAACATTGACTGGACTGAATGTCGTTGCATCGCCTTGGGTGTCTTGATATTGCCCAGCAATCACACGTAACTCACTACCCACATCATCAAGTGCAATACGTTGAATCTGTGCAGCATCAATTGCTTGATACTTGGCAGGGGTCATTTTGGAATGAGCAGGTAAATTTACCCAAAGCTGTACCATTTCAAATAGACCGCCTTGCTCAGCAAAGGCTGGTGAATGAAATTCTTGATGCAAAATCCCACCACCTGCGGTCATCCATTGCACATCACCTGCTTTGATGGTACCACCACCGCCAGCAGAATCTTTATGCGTCACCTCACCTTGATAAGCAATCGTTACCGTTTCGAAGCCACGATGTGGATGAGTACCCACGCCATGCGGAGCTGTGGTTGGTTCAAAGCGATACGGTGCAGCATAATCTAATAGCAAAAATGGGCTAATGCTTTGTCCTAAACGATCATAGGAAAATAGGTTATAGACAGGAAAACCGTCACCTACCCAGTGCATATGTTTATTTTGATAAATACCAACAATCTTTTTCATCTATATACTCCTATAGTGTAGAAGTTCTGATCTTGGTCTTTATTTTACGCCCCTCTATCCAAGGCTTATAGCATCAGTTTGACAACACATTATTCTATATACGGGACAATTCAAGTAATTATCACCAATAAAACTGATACAAATCTTAATCATCCCATTTTTGATATTGTTTATCCTATTTTTTAGACTTCATTCAATTCAATAATTTCACTAGCATGATTCAAAGCAATACAAACAGAGCAAATTAGGCTCATTTTTATTTTACAACAACATGAGGAAACAACGATGGCTCAAGACTATATTCGCCTAGACAAAGATAATGCAGCAGTGCTTTTAGTGGACCACCAAACTGGTTTACTTTCATTGGTTCGTGATATTGATCCAGATAAATTTAAAAACAATGTATTGGCACTTGCAGATGCCGCAAAATACTTCAATTTACCGACAATTTTAACCACAAGCTTTGAAAATGGTCCAAATGGTCCACTGGTTCCTGAACTCAAAGAAATGTTCCCCGATGCACCTTATATTGCTCGTCCTGGTCAAATCAATGCATGGGACAATGAAGACTTTGTAAAGGCGGTTAAAGCAACTGGCAAAAAACAACTGATTATTGCAGGTGTTGTGACTGAAGTTTGTGTGGCATTCCCAACACTTTCAGCACTTGCAGAAGAGTTTGAAGTCTTTGTGATTACCGATGCTTCGGGTACCTTTAACGAATTGACGCGTGATGCAGCTTGGGATCGTATGTCTAAAGCGGGCGCTCAGTTGATGACATGGTTTGGTATGGCATGTGAGTTACATCGTGACTGGCGCAATGATATCGAAGGTTTAGGTGCATTATTCTCCAATCATATCCCTGATTATCGCAACCTGATCAATAGCTATAATCAAAATACATCACAAAAATAAAATACACACTGAAGATTAGAGTCCTGCATGCGACTCTAATCTTCTCTCGATATAGGACTACATCGACCTTGATTAATTCATTTGATGATTTCCATTATTTCTATCTCGTGGTGAAACACGGTGGCTTTAGTGCTGCCAGTGAGGCAGAACACATTAGTAAGTCTAAGCTCAGTCGTCGAATTATTGAGTTGGAAAACAAATTTAATGTCAGCCTCATCCAACGAACCACACGGCATTTTAAGGTGACTGAACTCGGTCAAGAGTTTTATGAAGAGTGCTGCAAAGTGATTGCACAAGTTGAATGTGCTGAAAATGTGTTACTCAAACAAAAAAGTGAACCTCAAGGTTTGGTCAAAATCAGTTGCCCACCACTGATGATGCATTTCCAAATCCGCAAGTTATTAAATGAATTTCTAAAAGCCTATCCCAAAGTCGAAATTGCCTTAGAACTGACCAGCCGTCGTGTCGATCTGATGCATGATGATATTGATATCGCCATACGAACCAGCTTTGAACCTAACGAAGACTCAAGTCTCATTGTCCGTGATGTGATTCAGACTGAACATTGTTTGGTTGCAGCACCAGAGCTTTTGCAGGGGCAACACATCCACCATTATTCAGAGTTATCACACTACCCAAGCGTGGCTTTAGGGATCCAAAAAAACCAATACTTCTGGCATCTGTGTCATGTGAAAGACGATAAAAGCGTGGATGTTCCCTATACGCCTCGCGTTAGAAGCAATGATCTTGCGGGAGTATATTATGCTGTCAGTGATGGTCTAGGCATCGCAGATTTGCCCTATTTAACCGTACAAGCTGATATCGAAAAAGGCAAATTGATTCATATCCTACCCGAATGGAAGTCTAATCGAGGTACGGTGCAACTGGTTTATGCATCACGCAAAGGACAACGTTTAGTGGTTGAAAAACTAATTGATACTTTAATCGAAAATTTAAGACGTCTGCCTGAAAGCCAACACCAACATGGCTATCTTTCGACTTAAAAAACGGTCATGAATGGGCATGACCGCTCTTTAACAAGATTGGATCTTCAAATATCCAAGATCTACTCAGATAGATCCACACAGAGATATTTCATCTCGAGATATTCTTCAATACCAAATTTTGAACCTTCGCGGCCTAGACCTGATTGTTTGACTCCACCGAATGGTGCAACTTCATTTGAAATCGCGCCCGTGTTGATTCCAACCATGCCATATTCAAGCGCTTCGCCAACACGCCATTGACGAGCTGTGCTTTGAGTAAACACATAGGCCGCCAAACCAAATTCCGTATCATTTGCCATGGCTACGGCTTGATCTTCAGTGTTGAAACGGAACAGAGGTGCCAGTGGACCAAAGGTTTCTTCTTTCGACACTTTCATGTCTTGAGTGACGTTGGTGAGTACCGTCGGCTCAAAGAAAGTGCCACCGAGTGCTGAACGCTGACCACCGATACGCACTGTCGCACCTTTTGCAGTGGCATCAGCAATATGTGACTGGACTTTGGCAATCGCATCTTCATCGATCAATGGGCCTTGGGTGGAAGCTTCCTCACGACCATCGCCGACTTGTAGCTTGGATACGGCTTCGACTAAACGGTCTGCCAAGGCATCGTAAATACCATCTTGCACATAAATTCGATTCGCACAGACGCAGGTCTGACCACTATTGCGATATTTGCTCGCCATAATGCCCTGAACGGCTTGATCGAGATTGGCGTCATCAAACACCAACACAGGTGCATTACCACCCAATTCGAGCGATAGCTTCTTAATGGTTGGCGCACATTGCTGTATTAAAATGCGACCCACTTGGGTTGAACCTGTGAAGCTCAGCTTGCGCACAATATCGCTCTCGCACAGCGTTTTGCCGACTTCAATCGCATCACCGCTGATATTTAACAAGATATCAGCAGGCAAACCTGCTTTTAGAGCCAGCACTTCCAGTGCATATGCAGTTAAAGGCGTTTGTTCAGCGGGTTTGACCAACATCGAACAACCCGCAGCAATTGCTGGAGCAGCTTTGCGTGTGATCATCGCCGCAGGGAAATTCCACGGCGTGATCGCAGCCGTTACCCCAATCGCTTGTTTAATCACAAGCAAACGTTGATTTGGCAATGTCGGTGTTAAAACCTCACCATCGATACGACGAGCTTGCTCTGCAAACCAACGGATAAATGAAGCCGCGTAACCAATTTCACCTCGTGCTTCAGCCAACGGTTTGCCTTGCTCAGCAGTTAAAATCTGAGCAAGATTTTCTTTATGCTCAAGCATCAACTGATACCACGCCAAAAGCACATCAGCGCGAACTAAAGCGGTTTGCTTTTTCCATACGGCTTGGGCTTGGGCTGAACGCTGAATCGCGGCTTCAACACCTGCACGGTCATAGCTTTTCACCCATGCCAGTGTTTCGCCGGTCGCAGCATCTTTCACTTCGATATCATTATGAGCTGCTGGCGCAGCGAATGAAATATCGGGGTGCTGTAATAAATACTGCAAATTGTTTTGAATCATGCAGATTGCTCCACTGTTTGTGCACTGTCTGCTGTTAATGCTGCAAAACCTTGTTTTAAAATATCGAGACCTTGACGGAATTGCTCAGCAGGAATGGTTAACGGATATAGGAAACGAATGACATTACCGTATTTACCACAAGTAAGAATCAATAAACCATGTTCCATTGCATAAGTTTGTACTGCTTTTGCTTGCTCCGCTGTTTCTAGCTCGGCAGCAACCATTGAACCCAAAGCACGAATTTGAGTGACCACATCGCCTGAAGCGTGTTGAATGTCTTTTAAAACAGTAACCAACGCTGTACCCAGCTGATTGGCACGATCACATAAGTTTTCTTCTTCGATTGCATCAATCACCGCATGCGCAGCAGCAACCGCGATTGGGCTACCAGCATACGTGCCCCCTAAACCGCCTGGGTTTGGCGCATCCATCACTTCAGCACGCCCCACTACACCTGAGATAGGGAAACCGCCCCCCAAACTTTTCGCCATCGTGATCAAATCGGCTTTGGTTTCATAATGATTCATGGCAAATAATTTGCCTGTACGGGCAAAACCAGATTGCACTTCATCTGCAACCAATAAAATACCGTGTTTATCACATAGCGCACGTAAGCGCTTTAAGAATTCAGCAGGTACTACATTAAAACCGCCTTCACCTTGTACAGGTTCAAGCACAATTGCCGCGACATCATGTGGGGCAATATCTTCGCTAAAAATATCTTCAACACTTTCAATCGCTGCTGCAACCGAGATGCCTTTTTCTGGTACTGGATAACGCGCATGAAATACACCTGCTGGCATCACACCAAAGTCACGCTTATACGGTGCTGTTTTACCAGTCATTGCCATCGTCATAAATGAACGACCATGGAAACCATTGCCAAACGTAATGATGCCATGACGACCGGTATATGAACGTGCAATCTTCACCGCATTTTCAACAGCTTCTGCACCTGTGGTGAAAAATGCCGTTTTCGCTGCACCTGCGATCGGCGCACGCTGATTAATGCGTTCAGCCAAAGCCACATAACTTTCATAAGGTGTCACTTGATAAGCGGTATGGGTAAATTTAGTCAGTTGCTCTGTGACAGCAGCGATCACTTTTGGATGGCGATGACCTGTATTGAGTACTGCAATACCGCCTGCAAAATCGATATATGGTTTACCTTCCTTGTCCCAAATCGTTGCATTTTCAGCTTTTTCTGCATACCACTGACACATCACACCGACACCACGTGGCGTTGCTTGCTGTTTACGTATATTCAGTGCAGAATGTTGAGCGTCCATTTGATTCCCTCATATTTCATCATCAGTTACAGCTTTGGTCTTACATCCTAGGAGTCGATTTTTGGGATGCGATACAATGGCTGCCTATAGCTGTAATTTCGCTCGTCTGATGGCAAGTGACGAGAGCCATTTTTAAACTGTAGGAGAGAGCCAATTGCGTAGCTTACTTGGAGATCATTTACTGCAAAGACTCCAACAAGACACTGAAGGGAAACTACATCAACGTCTTTTCCGTTGTCTGCGTGCTGCAATTATGGATGGTGTGATCCAACCGATGACGCGTCTACCTGCGTCACGTGATTTAGCTAGCGAAATTCATGTCTCTCGAAATACCGTATTGAGTGCTTATGAACAGTTGCAAGCGGAAGGTTATTTAGAAGCACGCACGGGACATGGCACTTGGGTCGCTGAAAAACTGCCTGAAACTTTTTTAAACAGCAGAAATAAAAATAAGAAGGCTGAAATAGCTCATGTTGAAAGCTCTTATGCTTTATCACAGCGTGGCTCAAACTTATTGGGTTATGCGGCAGCTTCACCCCATCAATGGGGAGCATTTGTGCCGGGCGCACCCGATGTGACTGAGTTTCCCCACCATATCTTTAGTCGCATTCAAGCACGTTTGAGTCGTGAACCTGATGTCAATCGACTGATTTATAGCAATGCAGGGGGATGTATTGAGCTCAGGAGCGCATTGGCAGATTATTTAAAAGTCGCACGCTCTGTGCAATGCGATGCGGATCAGATCATAATCACTGAGGGTATTCACCAAGCCATTGATTTAGTATCTCGCGCGCTCAGCGATATCGGGGATCGTGTTTGGATCGAAGATCCTGCCTATTGGGGCATGCGCAACACGCTCAGGATCAACGGTCTGGATATTCAACCGATGCCCGTCGATGCAGAAGGCATTATTCCTGAAAATAACCCACCCCAACCGCCAAAACTGATCTTTGTTACACCCTCACACCAATATCCATTGGGTTCCCATCTCAGTTTGGATCGACGTCGACAGTTGATTCAGATTGCACGCCAGCACAACAGTTGGATCGTGGAAGATGATTATGACAGTGAATTTCGATTTTCTGGGCAACCTTATCCAGCCCTGCAAGGCTTAGAACATAATGCCCCCGTGTTATATATGGGCACCTTTAGTAAAACCATTTATCCCTCATTGCGGATCGGTTATCTGGTAGTGCCTAAACCACTATTTTCACCCTTACGTATCGTTGCCGCAGAACTCTATCGTGGCGGACATTTACTGGAACAAAAAGCTTTAGCCGAATTTATTCGTGAAGGTCATTATGAAGCGCATATTCGACGTATGCGCCTATTGTATGGCAAACGTCGGGACTATTTGGTGAGCTTGATTCAACGTTATCTAGGTGCTGCGTTTTTACATGAATACGATGAGGCTGCGGGCTTACATCTGGTTTTAAAACTCCCCGATTATTGTGATGATGTCGCGATTGCAGCAACTGCGCTGGAACGTGGAGTCAAAGTCCGCCCCCTGTCCCAATACTACATGCAATCACATGCCCACGCCCAACGAGGTCTGTTGATGGGCTTTGCCTGTGTCAATGAAAAAGACATGGTGATGGCGTTTGGAGTCTTACTGCAATGTCTACGTGAAGCAAAAGTACCGACGCTTTCCGCATAAATTCAATAAAAAAGAACCTCAACATGAGGTTCTGCAATCTACTTCAAAGCATATGACTAAAGCGATGGTTTTTCTTGAATCATTTCACTCTGTGCGTTCTTTCCCCAGTTGAATTTCTGAACCAGAAAACCTACTGCCACAATGAATAAGGCCAATAATGAAGTATAGGTCACTTCTTTAAAATATGTGCCTTCAATCAACATGGTAATGATCGAACCAATGATCGCAAAAATCACCAAATAGGTCAGCCAAGGGAATAGCCACATTTTAAAATCAATTTTAGCCCCTTCAGCTTCAAGTTTTTTACGCATCCGTAGCTGTGAAAAGGCAATGGTCAAATACACATACAACGCTGCCGTACCCGTTGCCAGCATGAAAATGTCATAGACATTCATACTCTCTGTGGCGGTCAAAAAAGTTGCGAACAAGGCAAATAAACATGATGCAATTACACCAATGCCTGGACTGCCTTTTTTATTTAAATAACCAAAACTTTTGGGTGCATCGCCCCGTTTAGATAATGAAAATAGCATCCGTGAACAGGTATACAAGGCGGAGTTAAAGCAACTACACACTGAGGTCAGTACCACGAAGCTCACAATATGACGTGCTTCAGGAACGCCCAAGGCACTCAAAGTTACACTATAGGTTCCCCATGTCGGGTCTTTTAATAATGGGTTGTTATAGGGAATCAAACACACGGTAATCAACATAGACCCCACATAGAACAGCATAATTCGCCATACAATCGAGTTGGATGCTTTGCGGATTTCCTTAGATGGATTTTTCGACTCTGCAGCGGCAACGGTGACGATTTCAGCTCCGATATAGGCAAACATCACCCCAAGTAAAGCGGTAATCACAGAGGAAAAACCATTGGGCATAAAACCTTGTGCAGTGAGATTGCCCACACCTGCGGCAGATCCCTCTCCCCAAGGCCAGAGGTGCATAATGGCTAAACTACCGATCACTAAAAAGATCACAATCGCAATGACTTTAATCAATGCAAACCAAAATTCAAACTCACCATAATTCTTAACGTTTTGTAAGTTGATCCAAACCAGTGACCCAATCACCAACAGCATATAGCCCCAAATGGGAATAAAGGGAAACCAGTTGTTCAAGATTTTGCCTGCAACATAGGCCTCCCATCCCATGAGTAATGCCCATGAACACCAATATAACCAACCAATGGTAAATCCCGCCCAGCGACCAATGGCTCGGTCAGCATAAGTTGAAAAGGAGCCACTGTCAGGGTTTTGAACCGCCATTTCCCCTAACATACGCATAATAAATAAAACCAGTAACCCACCTAGGGCATAAGCCAAAACAGCCGCAGGTCCAGCGGAGTAAATCACATTGCCCGAACCGATAAATAATGATCCACCAATCACGCCTGCAATAGAGATCATGGTCAAATGTCGTGATTGCAATCCATGTTTTAAATTTTGGGAGAGATTGGCTTCAGAACCGTGTTGATGTGCTGCCATATCATTTTCCTTAACCTATTGGGGATATTTGCAACCTGAGAATTGTTCATCTCAATGCCCCATATATCCCTAAAAATGGTGTTGTTCAAACCTGCTCTCCTCAAATAAAAGAAAGGACGAATGAACAACGCTTCCGTATGCATACTTGCTATGGCTTTAATTTGTCGTTTTGACTCTGAAGAAACGAGAGCCATTTTTAGAATAAAAGAGAGAGCCAATTGTAAAAATTATGCACAATTTTGGCGAGTTTTATGATCAACTTGGTCTGAGTCGTGATCAGAGAATGATCTTTTAGGAGAGTTTATATAAGGAATAAAGCCGTTGTCGTGGCATAACAAAAGCCCCTTTTCAATCGCTGAAAAGGGGCTTTTTGAGAAACTTGTTCAGTGAATCTTACAAGTTAGAACGGCAAATCATCATCTAAATCAGCAGGTGCTGTCGCAGCAGGTTGTGGTGCAGACTTTGGTGTATTAAAACCATTACCCGCTTGTGGATTGCCTGCATAATTGCCTTGATTACCACCATTAAAACCACCACCTTGACCATAACCATTTTGATTGTTGCTATGACCTGTGTTTTGGTAACCACCGCCTTGATTATTGTTAAAACGTGGTTGATTGAAATCACCACCGCTTTGTTCACTTTGCTGACGTGAATCAAGCATTTGCATTTGATCACCGCGAATTTCAGTGCTGTAGCGCTCTTGACCATTTTGGTCAGTCCATTGACGGGTACGTAGTGAACCTTCGATATAGACTTTAGAACCTTTGCGAAGATATTGCTGTGCAATTTCACCTAAACGGTTATGCAATACAATACGATGCCACTCTGTTTGCTCTTTACGTTCGCCTGTATTTTTATCTGTCCACGATTCACTTGTTGCAATCGAGAACTGTGTTAGCGAGCCACCATTCGGAAAAGTCTTTGTTTCTGGATCTTTACCCAAAGTACCGACTAAAATAACTTTATTCACACCACGCATTAGCTGTCTTCATCCTATCTATTTCTATGTTTTACTTTATAAGAGTTATGCTTAAATGGCTACCTCTTTGCCAATCAAGTGCGTTAAATCTTGTCGCCCAGCATCATCTAAACACTGTTTATCGACCTTAATATAAGCAACTTGTTGTTCGGGCATCACCACCACTTCTTCAATACCACGAATTGCCAAAAGTTTTGAAGTCCACTCGTCCGTTTCTTGCATTTCAGGCAGTGCAAGCACTACTGAAGTTAAATAACGCGGCTGAGCAAGACGAAAACTAATCAGCAACCATAGTATAGCAATGACCGTGAGCACACTCCAACCCAGTGCAGTATTCTGTAACATGATCAATTGACCACCTAAAATCCCGCCACAGAATGCCCCTAAAAATTGTGCACTGGCATTGATCCCCATGGCAGTGGCTTTAGATTGTAAGGGTGCAGATTTAGACAGCCATGAAGGCAATAAAGCCTCCATCACATTAAACGCAATAAAGAAAATCCCCAAACCTGCAAGTAATACATATTTTGATTCATAACCAAAAATCAAAATAAATAAACCAACAATAATCCCTGCAATAGCGGAGAGAAAAATGCCACGCATTTTACGATACTTCTCTGCCACGATAATGCTTGGAAATGCAAAGAACAGACTGATCAACAATAATGGTAAATAAACCCAACCATGTTGTGATAATGGAATTTGAGCATACTCAATCAACTGCGAAGGCACATAGATAAACATGGCCGTTAACAGCAAATGTAAGGCAAATACAGAAATGTGCAGTCGATTCAGGTCGGCCATCTGAATCACTTGTTTAAGCTGTGGCAAATAACCTTGCTGGAAGTTGCGATGATGACGTGTGACTTTGGGAACCAGTAAGAGCATGACAATTGCAATCAAGCCCATTAACGTGGTCACCCAAAATAAGCCTGAAATCCCAACCAAACTGGTTAACCAAGGCCCTAAACTAAAGGCAACCACAAAGGATAAACCAATACTCATTCCCATAATCGCCATGGCTTTGGTTCGCTGTTCTTCACGTGTGACATCTGCCAACAGTGCCATCACCACAGCTGAAACAGCCCCAGCCCCTGCGATCGCACGGCCAATAATCACGCCATAAATCGTTTCAGACATCGCCGCAATCGCACCACCCAAGGCAAAGAGTAATAAGCCAAGTACCACCAATGGCTTACGGCTAAAGCGATCGGCAAGCAAGCTGAATGGAATCTGTAACAGTGCCTGAGTCAGCCCATATACCCCGACAGCCAAACCAATCAATGCAGGCGTTGCATATTGATAAGACTGCCCTGCAACTGCAAATACAGGGATAATCATGAACAAGCCCAACATGCGTAAGGCAAAAATGCTACTTAAGGCAAAGGTTGAACGGCGTTCTAAAGCATTCATCATTTTAAGACACTAAAACTGGCTGAACGGATTATAAGCCATCCGCTCGCAAAGCGTTGAAAAAAAACATAACCAAAAAACAAAAAGGGACGTTACCGTCCCTCATCATCTTAGTCGTTTGAACTGAATCCAAACTTAAGAGAGTTGCTGCTGTCGCTTACTATACTGTATCGAGGCAATCACCGCCCAAACAATAAAGGCAACACCAATCAGACCTGTCACAACTTCTGGTACATGTAAACCCGTACCACTTGCAATCATAATAAATGCTAAAGCACCAATGGCATAATGCGCTCCATGCTCCAAGAAGATATAAGCATCCAACGTGCCTTTTTCGACTAAATAAATGGTCATCGAACGGACAAACATTGCACCAATTGCAAGACCTAGCATAATGATGACCACATCACTGGTGATCGCAAATGCACCAATCACACCATCAAAGCTGAACGATGCATCGAGGACTTCCAAGTACAAGAAACCACCAATACCCGCTTTTACCACACCCTTTGCTGCACCATCTGCGCCCTGTGTCACTGCATTGCCATCCTCATCCACCTCAGGCTCTCCACCCAATAAGTGACTGAGAACTTTCACACCGATGTATACCACGATGCCCCAGATACCCGCCATGGTCACCACCAGACGCTTTGCTTCGTCCACATGTGCAGCCATTACTAACATTGCCACCAACGCAATGAAAACCGACATGGCAGGCACACTGGCTAAATGCGCCAGTTTGGATTCAATCCAACGGAACCAATGGGTCTCTTTCTCATCATCAAAAAAGAAGTTTAAAAACACCATGAGTAAGAATGTTCCACCAAAGGCTGCGATCTCAGGATGGTGCTCCATCAGACGTTCAGAATAGGACTTCGGATCATTGAGCGCCAATTTCACCACTTCCATCATGCCCATATCAGCAGTGACAGCAACGATCAAAATCGGGAAAATTAAACGCATGCCGAATACAGCAACGAGAATACCAACGGTGAGGAACAACATCTTCCAGAAGTGATCCCAATTGCGGAGAACAGATGCATTGACCACGGCATTATCAAAAGACAAAGAAACTTCCATAATCGCCAAAATGACGGTAATGGTGAGTGCCTTTAACATGGTTGAAATGCCAGCTTCTGGGCCATGGGTATAACCCCAATATGCAGACAGTGCTAAACACACAATGGTGAAGAATATGGAAAAACGGAAATGCTTCATGAGCTGCCTTTTAGACAAAATTATTGGGTCATAAAAATGGCTCTATTGTAGGCGAGTTTTAACCGAAAGATAGAAAAGATTGTTGGACTTATTTGCAGATTCAAGCAGCATAAAACGGACTTCTGTTATAGTTTGGACAAAATTCATTTTTATCATTCTGCAGGTTCATTTCATGGCATTTTCACAAGCGCTTTGGCAGCAAAACCACGATTTATACCAAAAAATATTAGCTCTTCCCTTCAATCAAGAACTAGCAGCAGGCACATTAGATCCAAAAGCATTTTGCCACTATGTGATTCAGGACGCGCATTATTTATTGGCGTATGGTCGTGCACTCGCGATCGCTGCAGCCAAAGCCTATGATGCCGATGATGTGATTCAATTTTCTGAAGCGGCAAAGATTGCCATCATTGTTGAACGTAGTTTGCACAATGATTTTATGCAAGAATTCCACATTAGCAAAACTGAGTTTGAAAACACACCTTTAACTTTGGCTTGCCATCACTACACCTCTTTCTTGACCGCCACAGCATGGTCAGAAAGTTATCCCGTGGTTTTGGCAGCATTACTGCCTTGTTTCTGGATCTATGCCGAAGTCGGTAAGGATATTGTCAATCAATCTGTCGCAAACAATCGCTACCAAGCATGGATTGATACCTATGCAGGTGAAGAGTTTAATACTGCCGTAGCAAATGTGATTGCGACTGTAGATAAAGTTGCCGCGCGTTGCGACCCAGATACTTTAGCGAAAATGCATGCAGCCTATACCATGGGCGCAAAACTCGAATGGTTGTTTTGGGACAGCGCCTATCAGCAACGTCAATGGTTAGGTCTCGACCAAGCCTAAGCCGTTCAGTTATTTTTTAGTTTTTAATCGACATAAAAAAGCCCCAATTAAGGGGCTTAGTCGTATATCGTATCGTCCGATATACTGTATGAGGCTCATCTCAAACTGAGGGCATTAAAACACAAAGCTCAAACGCTGCATAGCACCCGCATTAAAATAAATTGACGACAATTAAAGCGACCAAGGCAGGCAGTGCTTGGATATAGATAATCTTCTTACTGGCAGTCAACCCACCAAAAATTCCGGCCACCAACACACAACCTAAAAAGAAATTCGCCAAAGGCAGTGCATAGTTTTCAGGTGCACACAATGACCAAAATAAACCTGCGGCAAGGAAACCATTATAAAGTCCCTGATTTTGTGCCAATACCTTAGTGAGTTGTGCTTTTTCAGGCGAATTTCCAAATGCTTTCAAACCTGCTGGTTTATCCCACAAGAACATTTCCAACACTAAGATATAAACATGTAATAGACCAATCAATGCAATTAAAATATTTGCTAGCATGTTTTTCGATTCCTTATTCTGCTCATCCTATGATTGAAATGAATGTAGCACTGATCTAGCGATTTTGCTCGATCGGCAATTGGATTTGTGCGACTTTCCAGCTCAAGCCCGTTCTTTGCAAGATAATTTTGGTCGGCAAATGATTGTGTGGATGCTGAATTTCCACAGCGAATTGATTGAAAGACTGGTAACGACCTTTGTAGCTCACTTTTTCAGCACCAGATAAAGATACGGATTCGGATAAATGTGTGGTTTGAAAATCTGACTGCGTTTGCATAGGCAAACTGTCCTTGAGTTGTTTGCCTTGCATCAGCATCGTGATTCCCTGCGGTGACACCATAATATCCACCACCTTATCCAGCATCGATGACGCCAAAATTGCCCCAAGTGCAGCGAGTCCGCGCTCTGACGAAGGCGCTTGAGGCATGTCTTGCAACATTTGTGCGTTCACCTGATCTTTTAAACTCTGGCGTACACTTGGAAAATCAATATGACTGGCCAATGCTGCACTATCGTCTTGTTCAATTGCTTGACGGATTTGATAAATCGTTAAATAGGGTGAAGCAAATAAATAGCCGAAGACCAATAACACCAGCACAATGCTGGTCATCTTTAATTTTTGTGGCATCTTATCCTCAGCAATGAACAATTTTTTTACTAAATGGTCTGTGAAACTCACAGATAAACACTTGGGCAATATAAAAATTTCATGTTAAAACATGAGCCACACCATTTATCCGACACAAACTGACGCTTAAAATCGTTTTGTTACAGCTTGAACAATTTTAAATCGCTATTATATAGAGGGTTTGAGGAAACTTCACAATTCCTTGTAGGGAAACAGATTACACTCCCTATTTCAATTTTCACATTACTGAGATGTATTTATGAGTCAAAGTCATATCCGTATTCGAGGCGCACGTACCCATAATTTAAAAAATGTGTCACTCGATATTCCACGTGACAAGTTTGTGGTGATTACGGGACTTTCAGGCTCAGGAAAGTCATCCTTAGCATTTGATACCTTATATGCTGAAGGTCAGCGTCGCTATGTTGAATCACTTTCGGCCTATGCACGCCAATTCCTTTCGCAAATGGAAAAGCCTGAAGTTGATTCAATCGAAGGTTTATCGCCTGCAATTGCGATTGAGCAGAAGTCGACGAGCCATAATCCGCGTTCAACTGTCGGAACAATTACCGAAATTTATGACTATTTGCGCTTACTCTATGCGCGTGTGGGTACACCCTACTGTCCAGAACATGACTTACCGATGGTCGCACAAACCGTTTCGGAAATGGTCGATGCAGTAAAATCGCTTGAAGAAGGTACGGCACTGATGTTGCTCGCACCTGTGGTTCGAGAACGCAAAGGCGAATACAGTAACTTATTTGAACAATTACAAAGCCAAGGCTTTGTGCGTGCGCGTGTCGATGGCGAAATTATTGATATTGATACCCCACCTGAATTAGACAAAAAGAAAAAACATACCATCGAGGTCGTCGTCGACCGTTTCAAAGTACGCGATGATCTTGGTAATCGAATTGCTGAATCCTTTGAAACTGCCTTACGTTTAGGTGGCGATATTGCAATTTTATCGTGGATGAATGGTGAACATCCTGAACGTGTCTTTTCAGCGAAACACTCTTGTCCTGAATGTGACCGTGCGGTTGCTGAACTCGAGCCTCGTTTGTTCTCGTTTAACAATCCTTTTGGTGCTTGTCCTGTCTGTGATGGTTTAGGGACGCGTAGTCATTTCAGTGCCGACAAACTGATTCCAAATCCAGAAGTATCGATCAGCCAAGGTGCAATTCGTGGTTGGGACAGACAGCGACCGTATTACTATACGATGCTTCAAAAAGTCGCAGATCATTTTGATATTCCACTCGATACCCCGTGGAATCAACTGGATAAAGAGACACAAAAGAAATTCTTACAAGGTACAGGCAAAGAAAAAATCGACCTCAGTTATATTGATGAACGTGGTCGTAAACATAACCGTGTGCAGCCTTTTGAAGGAATTTTGCCACATTTGGAACGTCGCTATCGTGAAACGGAATCGAATTATGTCCGTGATGACTTAGCCCAATACTTATCTA
Source organism: Acinetobacter haemolyticus (assembly GCF_003323815.1). Lineage (NCBI taxonomy): Bacteria > Pseudomonadati > Pseudomonadota > Gammaproteobacteria > Moraxellales > Moraxellaceae > Acinetobacter > Acinetobacter haemolyticus. Next base: position 183,462 of record NZ_CP030880.1, on the reverse strand, counting down.
ATGCCGCTTGTGATGCCTGTGGTGGTTCTCGTCTCAATGAAATCTCGCGTCATGTTCGCGTCAAAGACAAAACCATTGCTGAAATTACCAAGATGTCGATTGGAGATGCCGAAAGTTATTATCAAGATCTCAATCTTGAGGGGGCTAAAGGCGAAATCGCCGATAAAATCTTTAAAGAAATTCGTGAGCGTTTACACTTTTTGGTGAGTGTGGGACTCAATTATTTAAGCTTAGCACGTTCGGCTGAAACCCTTTCAGGGGGTGAGGCGCAGCGTATTCGCCTCGCTTCGCAAATCGGTGCAGGTTTGATGGGCGTGATGTATGTTCTTGATGAACCATCAATTGGTCTGCATCAACGTGATAATGATCGCTTATTACAAACCTTAATTCGCTTACGTGATCTCGGCAATACCGTACTGGTCGTTGAGCATGACGAAGATGCAATTCGTGCTGCGGACCATATTATTGATATCGGACCTGGTGCAGGGATTCACGGTGGTGCGATCATCGCCGAAGGAACCTATGATGAATTGGCGAGCCATGCCGATTCGCTTACAGGCCAATATCTTTCAGGCAAATTAAAAATTGCAGTACCGAAACAACGTACTCAATCACCACGTCCGGATGAAGTGATTAAACTTTCAGGCGCAAGCGGACATAATCTTAGAAATGTCGATTTGACCATTCCTTTAGGCATTATGACCTGCGTCACCGGCGTTTCAGGTTCAGGAAAGTCAACCTTAATTAACCGTACTTTATTACCTTTAGCAGCCACTCAACTTAATGGTGCAACCACTCTTACCGCTGAAAAATTTGATTCGATTGATGGATTGCAACACTTGGATAAAGTGGTCGATATTGACCAAAGTCCAATTGGTCGTACACCACGTTCGAATCCTGCAACTTATACAGGGTTATTTACCCCAATTCGCGAGTTATTTGCGCAAACCCCTGAAGCCAAAGCACGTGGTTATAGCGCAGGTCGTTTCTCGTTTAATGTAAAAGGCGGGCGCTGTGAGGCATGTGAAGGCGATGGCATGATCAAGGTCGCGATGCATTTCCTGCCTGATATGTATGTGCCTTGTGATGCCTGTCATGGCAAGCGTTATAACCGTGAAACGCTGGAAGTGGGCTATAAAGGTAAGAATATCTCTGATGTGTTAGAAATGACCGTAGAAGATGCAGCCGAATTCTTTAGTGCAATTCCTGTGATTCATCGTCGTCTAGAAACCCTGACTCAAGTGGGTCTTGGTTATATTCGTTTGGGTCAAGCCGCAACAACCCTCTCAGGTGGTGAAGCGCAACGCGTGAAATTAGCGCGTGAGTTAGCAAAACGTGATACGGGTAAAACCTTATATATCCTAGATGAGCCAACCACAGGTTTGCATTTCCATGATATTGCCAAGTTACTCGATATATTGCATGAGCTACGTAATAAGGGTAATACCATTGTGGTAATTGAGCATAATTTAGATGTGATCAAAACTGCCGATTGGGTGATTGATCTTGGGCCAGAAGGTGGTTCTGGTGGTGGTCAGATTATTGCAGAAGGTACACCTGAGCAAGTGGCTAAGGTTGAGATTTCACATACAGGACGTTTCTTAAAACCGATGCTTAAATAAAGGTTAATTTAATTAGGCTAGAAGGTTAAATGACCTCTAGCCTTGTTGTTATTCACCCAATTCTTCTTCTAAACTTTCTAAACGGCCATAATTAAATTTATGGGCGGGAATAAAAATATAATCCAATTCTGAAGTATTTATAAAAATTGACCTGTGATATCCCTCTGTAGGTAGATAGATAATTTCTTCTACATTTTCTGGATCAAGTTCAAGACAGGAAAAAGCCTCATACAGCTTGCGATCGTCAAACATCGGCTCTCTTCTTATTTTTCCATTAGAAAATTGCCATTGAATCTCCGTTGCTCTGGCATACAATTTTTTTAATTGTTTAGAGGCATCTCTTTGAACCTTTTCCCTATCTTCCTTCTTTATATGATCTTGTTCAATTAATACATCTAACTCCTCTTCGGTTAAAAGTATTTTCTTTAGATAGTTTTTTACTTTTTCTTCACTTATTAAATCTGTTACATGCTCTAAACACTCAATATTCTCTATAACCAGCCATTCCTCATCTTCGACTCTATCCAATCCTAACCAATCATTATATTTTTCAGGACCAAAAGTATCAAATGCTTCACTTGAGAAATAAACATCTTGTATGGAAGCTCGACGAATAAAAGCGATTCTATTATCTAGAGATTCAACAGCTATAAAATCATCTTTATCATTTAATCGATAATATAGTCTCGATCTTTCAGCCTCAGTAATTGGAAATAAAAGTCCTTTACCTGTTTTGAAATGAAATGCTATTTCTCCAAAATACGTATCTTCATCAGTGATCTCATTATAAATTCCTAAATGATCAAAACGTCGAGGATTACCGAGTAGTTCATCTATAGTTGAATTTAGAATTTTCGCTAATTTTGCTTGCTTACTCTTAGGAATAGAAGCTGCTCCAGATTCCCAACGTTGATAATTAGGCTGACTAACTCCCATAGCTTCTGCGACCGCTGTTTGAGTCATCATGTTTGCTAGCCGAGCTTTTTTTAGAGCTGTTAATTTCATGACTTAATATTTATACGTATAAAATATACATAGAAGTATATTTTATTTATAAGCAATGTCAAATTGCTGAGAACAATATCAAGTCTCAACAATATTCTTCCCTTTTACCTTCGCTTTTAATAAAGACTGATCGGCTTTCTCTAACAATTCCAACCAACTTTCAGCCCCTGTTGCAACGCCAATACTGACTGAAACAAAGAGTTGTTCTCCCGAACGAGAAATCTCAATAGCCTGCTTAGAAATTTCCAAACGAATACTTTCCGCAATTTGTTTTGCGGCATCTAACTGAATATTTTCAATGACCACCAAAAATTCATCACCACCATAACGGACGATTAAATCTGAGGCACGCACATTGTGCTTTAACTGTTCCGCGATCATTATAATCACCTGATCACCGACAATATGCCCATATTGATCATTCACAAATTTAAAATTATCAATATCAATCACGATCACACCCAAATGCCCAAGAAGCTCAGGTTTAGATTGAAGTAGATCAAGATACTCATCTAGTGCAAGGCGGTTGGATACCCCTGTCAACGGATCCGAGTTGGCAATCTGCTTTAATTGCAACTCCATCGTATCCCGTTGACCTAACATGATTTTGAGTTTGTCTATCGCTTCAAATAAAGAATAGAACTCATTTTGAGATTTGCGTGGATTCACAGGCTCATCGCTGACATCAGACAATCCAAGAATCATATTTCGGGCCTTAATCAATGGACTAAACACTTTTTGCTTAGCATAAATCATCGTAAAAAGCGCAATCATCAAAGAGAGACTAGAAATACCAAGGGTAAAAAGAAACTGTTGTCGAGCATTCTGATTTTGGGTAGTCGCAAATTCAATGCTGTAATCCAAAATATAATTTTGCAGATCAATCACCGTTGTAAACTTGTCTACGATTTGCTCTGTTAGCTCCGTCCCAGAAATAAAATAATCTTCATTATTTTTACTCTGTAATAATAATCGAGTTACGATCGGAAGTCCTTGATCCAAAAACTCAGTTTTGACTCGTTGATGCAACCGACTATATTCAAGTGTTTTGGATTGTTCTAAATGAATGGTGTCCACCAACGCCCATAAATAGCGTGTTTGATGTTGTGTTTGCAAAGATCGAGCAAGATTTTCATCTGAGATTTTTTCATCAAACGTAACGGGAGCCATAATATTAGAAGCAACACGTCCCGCCTGATCACGCATATCCGTTAAGATCAGAATAGAAGTAAAGTAATTTGAAATTTTACTATCTTTGCTCTCTGATAAAATCATCCATTTATTTAAAAGTTCACGTGCTTTATCCCATGCAGTAAACATCGACAAAATCGCTTGATCGAACTGCAAAGATGTTCGTCGATGAGGTGGAATAAGTGCATAAGCATCCACTGTAATTCGCGCTTGCGCCAATTCTGCTTTTAAATCAGTCTGCAAAGATTGAGCTATTGATGGAAAACCACCTTGCTCCAAGATTGTGACTGTTTGATCAATTTCAGCATCTACAATATCTCTAAAAGCGTGTAACTCTGCTTGGTTTGCAGCCAGCTCATCGGGTGTGCTGGACATCACCTTATTTGCCGGCGCACGTTCCCTAGAGATTTTATTCACAGTCTTAACCAGTGCTCGTAAACTGGTCGTATCTGTCAGCACTTGTTTGGTTTCGGTATATTCTTGACAACTCCGGATAATCAGCGGAATAGAAATATATAAGATCGATAAAATGATCACAGCCATACATGAAAACAAACGGAGGCTGATCTGCTCAGAACGTAGTTTTGAGTTTTTTAAATCACGTCCCATGAACATACCTTGCTTTTCTCACCCATTGTTTTGGTTAATTAATAACCAAATAAACATTTTAGCGATGTTCTAACAATCACAAAACCTTTATACGACCAACATCATATACGCCCACCCACTTCATTGCCGAAACAGATTGTAAAAATGAAAATTATCAATTTTACAAATCAGCCATCAAGCCACATACTTTGATCAATGAATATATGACTTACTACTCACTCGTTACCCTCTAGGATGTTTTCTCCCCCCAAATGTAAACATCCTATTTCTCAGCCCAACTCATGCTAAGAGATTGGGCTTTTTTTTGCTTAAAATCAGTGAATTACGCATTACAATAATTTCAATTGCGTAAGTGCCTGATAAACAATTTCTTTACGTGCAGCTGCATGCGCAGGTTGATTCATTTCCATATTGAGAGAAAAAGCGATCACTTTTCCGTTCGGATCTTCAATCCATCCAGTCCACCATCCTACTTGCGGAGTAATATCCATTCCCCAACCACTTTTGGCGTAAACTTTAGTTCCCCGTATTTCATCCACCAGCAGCATATCAATCACTTGCTGTTGTGTTTTTGGGGTAAATGGTAACTCCTGTTTCGCAAGCCTGTAAGCAAATTGAGCTTCTTCGATTGGCGTGATCTTTAAAGGTCCAATGAGCCAGAAGTTATCAACTTGTGTTCCGATGCGTGTATTACCGAAGCCGACTCTTTTGACTTCCTTTGCCATCAAATCCAATCCGATTCTCTGGGCAAGCGCTTGATAAACAGGTACAGCAGAAGCTTGCATGGCTTCAGCTAAAGTCAGATCTTTTTCCCAACTTTCAAAAGCACGCTTCTGACCATCCCACTTAAATACTTCATTTGGTGAAGTTTTATCATGTTCAATGCCAATCAAAGCATTTAATATTTTGAAAGTAGATGCTGGGATATAAGCAGTTTTGGCACGATTCAGATCATTACCGTATGCTTTATACGCCTGTCCATCAAAGGTAATTAGAACACCTGTTGTTTGAACATTCTCAAACAAGGAAGCGATCTGCTTTGTTTGATCGTTTTCAATTTGATTGAACGAGACTGGAGTATGGATATGCTGGCAGGCGACACCGCTTAATCCAAATCCTATGAGCACAGTGAGGGTGTATAATTTTGATAGCTTCATTTTCTGTATTTAAAATTATCGGAGTTTAGTTGTCACTATAGACCTTTTTATACAAATTACTTTGTGATATTTATTGATCTAGATCTTCTACTATAAGTAAATAAAAAAAAGCTCGACCTTGGGGAAAGCCGAGCTAGAAAACTTAAAAAATACACAAGGAAAATGTTAGGAGATCGTAAAATGCAAATTACATATCTCTTGATTCGTATTATGTGAACTATGCCTCAAAAAGTAAAGTAAATTAAATAAATTATTTTCTGTTTTTTAATCGGTTTATTAAATACTGATGATTATTTAAGCTTGTCCACAACCAATTTGGCTGATTTTATCAACAAGATTACTGCTATTTTTTTGCTAATTTGATCGCATATTTGTGAAATAAACGCATTAGAAACACATTTTTCATGGCAATTTTATGACAAATCACCACAGCAAATAAACGTAAAAACCGATTGTGACAATCGAATTAACCAATCAAAATCCTTTCATTCCCTACATGCATAAAGCATTTCTTTTTATAACAAAATGATCATATCTAACTGTTAGTTATATATTTTCTTTCAGGTTGACAAGAAATGATGCTTTTGTTTGATTTTTAATCAACCTATTGTACTGATTTTACCCTTGGTCGAGTAATTCGATTTATGACATTGACAACATACTTTGTTACAATACAATGACTCCAACTTAACTCAATCACTGTTAAAGCTGGAAATTATTATGAAAAAACTCGGTTTAGCCACTGCTTTATTATTAGCCATGACCGGTGCCAACGCTTACCAAGTAGAAGTTCAAGGTCAATCTGAATTTTTAGATACTACGAAAAATGACAAAGACTTTACTGGTGCTGGCCAAGTAAGTTACTTCTTCAAAGATGTAGACACTTCTAAAGGTCCTTTAGCTGAAGCTGCGTTCTTAAACCATGCATCTAACGTTTCTGTTGCGTATAGCTTTGCAAAACAAAGCGGTGATGAAATCGCAACTACAAAGAACGAGTCTCTTGGTGCTAAAGGTGAAGCTTTCATTCCAACACCATACCTACCAGTTTATACAAGTGCTGCATATAGCCACTCTCAAACTAAAACTGATGGAAAGAAAGACAATGGTGACCGTTTTGCATTAGAAGTGGGTACTATGCTTGCACCTAACTTCTTAGTTGCAGTTGGTTATACCAACATTGCTGACCAAGTCGCTTTAGATGCAAACAGCGTACTTTCACGTGGTATTGTAAAAACTGTAGCTGAATCACAAACTATTGGTCAAGACCAAGATGCGATTACTGCACGTACTAAATACGTTGGTAACATCGACGGTACAAACATGGCTGTAGGTTTCGAAGCTGGTCTTGTTTATGGCGATGACACTGCTTTCGAATTAAAAACTGATCTTTACCTAACACCTAAGTTAAGTGTTGGTGCTTCTTACGCAGAATCTAGCTTTAATAGTACTCGTGATTCAGCTTGGGGCACAAACGTAAATTACTTCATCACTCCAGCTGTTGCTGTTGGTGCAAGCTACGTAAATGCAAATGCTGTAAATGCTAACTTAGATACACAAACTGTTGGCGTAAACGCGAAGTTCCGTTTCTAATTTTGGATTTTGGTTCTTCCTATAGAACACATGATTCATAATAAAAAAACCAGTTCTTTTGAACTGGTTTTTTATGCAACGATTTGCAGAATAAATCGATAATAACTGAAAAATAAAATCAGGAAATTTTCTTCTCATCAATATTTAACGCACTAATTGCTAAAACAGCTTGAGTACGATTCTGCACGCCTAGTTTACGGAAAATCGCCGTCACATGTGCTTTAATTGTTGCCTCAGAGACATCAAGCTCATAAGCAATTTGTTTATTTAACAAGCCTTCAGCGACCATCATAAGTACGCGAAATTGCTGCGGTGTTAAGGACTGCAAGCGTTCTGCCAAAGCAGTTTCATCTGCTGCTCTTGGATCAAAGCTCGCATGCGTCGGTAAATTTGGAGGGAGCCAGATTTCGCCTTCTAAAACATGCTTAATCGCTTCACCAATATGACTTGGATGAGATGATTTTGGGATATATCCCATTGCCCCATGTGCAATGGCACGTTGAATAATCGAAACTTCTTCATGCGCTGAGACCACAATAATTGGAATCGCAGGATATTGCGCTCGCACATAAACCAGAGCAGAAAAACCCGATGCACCAGGCAAGTTTAAATCAAGCAAAACTAAATCAGGTTCAGCACCATGCTCTAAACGCTTATAAAACTCATCTACATCAGCCGTTTCTTGAATCTGCGCTTGTGGCAAACTGTAACGCACCGCTTGAATTAAAGCGTGTCTAAAGAGAGGGTGATCATCTACAATTAAAATATTCATAAGCGCTATAAGCAATCTGCTGTTTTAGTACGTCACTGTACGGTGTTTATTAAAATTAACCTATCTAAGCCTATTTTTAAATAAACCATTGGTCAAGCACTCTGACATTTTTTCTTTCTTTTTCCAGTAAAATAAATCATATATTTGTATAAATCATCACGATGATGGTTCGATCTTAAAAATTTTGAATAGAAACATAAAATTAAATCATCGTAAATTTACGATTTTGTATGCTTATGCGATATATCTTTAAATCAGATAAGCTTGCAGCATTTCCTTATTTTACAGCACGACATCAGACGTAGATAAATAAAAGCCATTCGTAATGAACTTTTATTTAGGCAATGTCTATGTCCAATCGTAATACTGTTTCTACTCCGCTCAACATCGTTGCCGTTTCAGGTGGCCTGAATAGTCCATCAAAAACAGAAAGTCTCGTTCAAGCAATTCTTGATGAGCTTGCAGAAGCAACGCAGATCAAAGTCCATTTTGTAAAACTCAGTGAAATCGGACCTTTATTAGGTGGTGCAATCTATCGCAACCAATTACCACAACGTGTACAAGATGATTTGGCTGCGGTAGAGGCTGCAGATGCATTAATTGTTGGAACACCTGTTTATCGTGCTTCGTTTACAGGGCTATTTAAACACTTTTTTGATTTCGTTGAACAAACTGCCTTAGTTGATGTTCCTGTACTATTGGCTGCTTCCGGTGGTAGTGACCGCCATGCTTTGGTACTCGAGCATCAATTGCGTCCTTTATTTAGCTTTTTCCAAGCGCAAACCTTACCGATCGGTGTATACGCGACAGATCGTGATTTCACGCCAGCGTACACAGTCAATAGTGAGCAATTGTCTGATCGCATCACCTTAGCCGTTGCCCGTGCCCTACCTATTCTGGAATGGGCGCCTGCCAAGGGACAACGCGCAGCAGTCATCAAAGCCAAAACTGAGCAGGCCAATCAGAACTTGGGGATCAACAAGCAAATTGAACAAGCAGAGGTTTTACCATCAGCGGCTGTTCCAGACCTCGATGCCGCTGAATCTCGCTTACACCCCAAACCTACAAAAAATTTAACCCACGTCGCTTAGAAGACTATTTAGAGGGTAAAAAAATGACTATTTCTTCATCTGCAATTAAATTTGCGTATTGGGTTCCCAATGTCAGTGGCGGACTTGTGGTCAGTAACATCGAACAACGCACTGATTGGAGCTATGACTACAATATCCGTTTAGCACAAACCGCAGAAAAAAATGGGTTTGAATACGCGCTCACCCAAATCCGTTTTACCGCGGGCTATGGTGCAGAAAATCAACATGAATCGGTGAGCTTTAGTCATGCTTTGTTGGCAAAAACAGAGAAACTCAAAGTCATCGCAGCAATTCTGCCGGGTCCATGGAAACCTGCACTTGCAGCGAAGCAACTCGCGACCATTGACTATTTAACCCAAGGTCGCATCGCAATCAATGTTGTGAGTGGTTGGTTTCGTGGAGAGTTTGATGCAATCGGTGAGCCTTGGCCTGAGCATGATCAACGTTATGTTCGCTCTGAAGAGTTTATTCGGACACTCAAAGGTATTTGGACTACAGACAATTATAGCTTTGAAGGTAAATACTACCAGTTTCAAAACTACACGCTAAAACCAAAACCTTTGCAAAAACCTTATATTGAGGTCTTTCAAGGCGGCAGCTCCCGCGCAGCTCGTGATATGGCAGCTCGTGTCTCAGATTGGTATTTTACCAATGGCAATAGCGTCGCAGAGATCAAAAAGCAAATCGATGATGTACGTGCCAAAGCAAAACTGGAAAATCGCCAAGTGAAAATCGGAGTGAATGCTTTTATTATCGCCCGTGATACAGAGCAAGAAGCCCATGCTGTGCTAAATGAAATCATCGCAAAGGCAAATGTAGAGGCAGTCAATGCCTTTGGTGATGCAACACGTGAAGCAGGCGCTTCAGCGCCAGAACAAGAAGGAAATTGGGCTAAATCAAGCTTTGATGATCTTGTGCAATACAATGATGGCTTTAAAACCAATTTGATTGGTACACCACAGCAAATTGCGGAACGAATTGTAGCTTTAAAACAGGTCGGTGTAGATCTGATCCTGTCAGGTTTTCTACATTTTATTGAGGAGGTGGAATATTTTGGTGAAAAAGTATTACCGCTGGTACGGCAATTAGAACAACAACAATTGCCTCATGTTACTGCAAAATCAGCTTGAGTTTCCGTCATTTTTGAATAAGAAGAAAAATAAAGATAAAGGCGCAAAATTACCCCCAAGACTCGGCTTGGGGGCTTTTTAAATTTAACCTTCTGCACTACTCACTTCTGGGTAAACCGTTGCGATTAACGCATCTACCACTGATGGCTCAGCAAGCGTTGAAGTATCACCTAAGCTGTCCAGTTCATTTGCTGCAATCTTTCTCAAGATACGGCGCATGATTTTACCTGAGCGTGTTTTTGGTAAAGCAGGCGCCCAATGCAAGGCATCTGGTGTTGCCACTGGCCCAAGAACTTTACGTACCCAATTGACCAACTCCTTACGCAACTCTTCAGACTCTGATACATCTGCTTGTAAGGTCACAAAGGTACAAATTCCCTGCCCCTTAATGTCATGTGGCATACCAACAACAGCAGCTTCTGCAACCGCTTCATGGGCAACCAATGCACTTTCAATTTCAGCAGTCCCTAGACGATGTCCGGAAACATTAAGTACATCATCAACACGACCTGTGATCCAATAGTATCCGTCTTCATCACGACGTGCACCATCGCCAGTGAAATAGCAGTTCTTGAAAGTTGAGAAATAAGCTTCAATAAAGCGCTGTGGATCACCCCAAATCGTGCGCATTTGACCCGGCCAAGAATCCTTGATCACGAGGTTCCCTTCATTCGCACCTTCAAGTGGGTTACCTTCCCCATCAACCAATGCAGGTTGTACACCAAACATTGGACGTGTTGCCGAACCCGGTTTTAAAGCGGTTGCACCCGGTAACGGTGAAATCAAAATACCACCTGTTTCCGTCTGCCACCATGTATCGACAATCGGGCAGCGTCCTTCACCAACCACTTCGTGATACCAGTTCCATGCTTCAGGGTTAATTGGCTCGCCGACTGAACCGAGTAAACGTAAGCTACTACGATCACTCTCACGAACATAAGCATCGCCCTCACGCATCATGGCACGGATGGCAGTTGGTGCTGTATATAAAATCGTGACATTATGCTTATCAATCACATGACCAATACGCGCCCATGTTGGGTATTGAGGAATCCCCTCAAACATGACCGTGGTGGTTGCATTACAAAGTGGACCATACAATAAATAGCTGTGTCCTGTAATCCAGCCAACATCTGCTGTACACCAATACACATCATCTTCTTTGAGATCAAAAACCTCTCTAAATGTGGTGTTGACATAGACCAGATAACCACCCGTTGTATGTAACACACCCTTCGGCTTACCTGTTGAACCTGATGTATAGAGAATAAATAGCGGATCCTCTGCCTTCATTGGTTCAGGTGGACAATGCTCGTCAACTTCCATGATTTCGAGGTGATACCATAAATCACGTGCTTCATTGAATTGGATCGGGTTGCCTGTACGGTGAACCACAATCACATGTTCTACACTTTCCGTACCCTGAATTTCTAAAGCGGCATCCACATTTTCTTTCAATGGAATTAACTTACCACCACGCATGCCAGCATCCGCAGTAATGACTAATTTTGCTTGACTGTCTTCAATACGGCTTGCCAGTGAATCAGGTGAAAATCCGCCAAAAACCACACAATGTACAGCACCAATGCGGGCACAAGCCAACATCGCAATTGCTGCTTCAGGGACCATTGGCATATATAAAACAACGCGGTCGCCTTTGCTAATACCCTGTTTCTTTAATACATTTGCAAAACGACAAACCTCATCATGCAACTCAGCAAACGAGATGATCTTATGGCGTGAAGGATGGTCACCTTCCCAAATGATCGCTGGCTTTAATGCATTATCTTTTAAATGACGGTCTAAGCAATTTGCTGATACGTTTAGTTCACCATCGGCAAACCATTCGATTTTAAAATTCGCGGGGTCAAAATTTGTATTTTTGACTTGAGTAAAAGGTTTAATCCAATCAATATTTTGTGCTTCTTCTGCCCAAAAAGCATCAGGCTGCTCAATAGAGTATTGATAACGATTGAAATAGTCTGCTTCCGAGATCCTTGCCGTTTCTTTAAATTTTTCAGGCACTGGGTAGATTTCTTTCATAACTTACTTCCTTGGTCTTTTATCTCATACCTTAGATGTACTCATCTATTTCTTTGGTATGTCTGTGCTCATTTGCAGTATGGCGATCATCTATAAGGGTAAACAATGCGGCTTTGGTCGTAGGGATTCACTACAGATCCAATCACCTAAATGTATAAAGTCCCTCAAAATAATTTAAATATTAACTGCTTGTCGATGTTTTTTATTTTCAAAAAAGATCATTGTTTTGATCATTGACCAGTAATCTACAGACCAAAGTATAAAAAATAAACCGATAAAAATGTTTATTTTTGACAACAAATCTTCCAACAATCATCATAAACGATCATGCCCGATTCGGTATAAAATAAAACCATATCATGACAAACCAATTTCTCATGCGTGCCCAATATAAATTGATTATGATGGCGCACCTGATTCCTCCCTCACCGTGAAATAGAGATCTTACCTTGGCAAACGAACAAATCACCTTAACAAGTGTCGCCAAAGATACAGGCACATTGATCCAACAAGCTGGCAGCAAAACGACCGAAACAGTCCTAGCGCATACGGAAAAATATCAAGATGCATACAGTGCTATCGATAAAATGATCTATGCGTTTTGGGATCGTATCCCCTATATCGGTCTTGCGATTATTGTTTTTGTGATTTTTTGGCTACTCACAAAACTATTCAAAGTTTTTGTGAATAAAACACTCAGTAATCGTTCTTATGCACGACAAAACTTGGTTCTGGTATTACATCGTGTCGGTAGCACTTTCATTCTATTTTTTGGCTTCTTGATTGCTTTGGTGATCGCGATTCCTGGGTTTACACCGAGCCAGCTCATTGGAGCTTTAGGGATCGGCTCAGTCGCGATTGGTTTTGCTTTTAAGGATATTTTTCAGAACTTACTTTCTGGCGTACTCATCTTATTGGGTGAACCATTTCGCATAGGGGATGCCATCATCGTCAATGGCATGGAAGGTACTGTAGAGGATATTCAAATTCGCGCCACCTTCTTACGCTCTTACGATGGTCGTCGAATTGTGATTCCAAATGCGACGGTTTATACCAGTGCCGTAACGGTAAATACGGCTTATCAACAACGCCGCTGTGAGTTTGTCGTTGGCATTGGTTATGATGATGATGAACAGAAAGCGAAACAAATTGTCTTGGACATTCTAAACAATGACCGTAATGTGTTAAGCCAACCAAAATTTTCAGTCAATGTAACAGCACTGGCAGACTTCTCAGTTAACTTAACTGTTCGTTGGTGGATTGATACCACAGAAACCGATATTTTATCATCGACAAGCTCAATCCAAGCTCAAGTAAAACAAGCATTTAATGCTCAAGATATTAATATTCCATACCCAATCCAAGAACTCAAAGTTCAGGCAAATCAAGCCGCACAATTGCCAACAGTGATGCAGCCTTCAGATAAACAGCCGTCCTAAGATATGTGCTACTGCTGTTTCTGTTCGCAAGATTCGGTTGCCTAAGCATACTGCTTGGCAACCATTTTTTTGCATCAATTCAATCTCATATGGAATGAATCCTCCCTCAGGTCCAACGATCACACTACATCGATGTTGAATCGCATGAGGCATAACCGCTTCAGCATAAGGATGTGCGACATATGCAGCGGCCTCAGTCGTGATAAAGCAAGGCAAGATATCTTCAACAAAAGGCTTGAACCGCTTATACAATTGAATCTCAGGAGCAATCGGATCGCCGGCTTGTTCTAAGCCAAGCGTCACATAATCATCCAATTGTTGCAAAAACGGCGTTTGCCAATAGCTTTTATCGACTCGATAACTATGGATTAAACTGATCCGTTCCACCCCCAAAGTCACAGCATCCATCACCATACGGCGCAACACTTTAGGACGAGGTAAAGCCAAAATCAGATGGACTGGTAATTTTTCAGGAATTGCCTCAACTCGAATCGGTTTAACAATGATTCTTTGCTCGGAAACATACAACACTTCTGTTAAATAACGCTGCTCGTTGCGAATACCTATTTTTAATGTATCGCCGGCACTTAATTGCAGATGTTGCTGTAAATGTTTTAATTGACGTGGGTTGTCGATTAACCATTGATCAGCACTAGCCGTTAGATGTGGCTCCAATAAAACCATGTTCATGACAAATTAGTTTGCTTCAAATAATGATCAAGTAATTGAATATGCTTTTGCAATGAACCCTGATTACGCTGTAACACCACTTGAGCCTGTTCGATTAACTGCTGACGTTGCGTTGAATTATTCAAACAATTGAGAAGTTGTGCCGTAACCTGCTCAGCATTCTCGCCAATCAAAATCGCCCGCTCTGCAACAAACTCATCCACGATCGTTTGGAAATTAAAATAACGGGGACCAATCACCGTTGGGACATCTAAAACCATCGGCTCTAGAATATTATGCCCACCACCTGGTTCATTCAATGATCCACCTACAAAGCAGGCTTGACTCAAGGCATACCACAACCACATTTCGCCCATACTATCAGCCAAAAAAACTTGCGTATCTGCTTGAATCGTTTGCTTAAGACTACGACGTTGCGTATTTAAATTTAAACTTTGGCAAGCCTTATACACTTCTTCGAAACGCTCTGGATGACGAGGAACAACGATACAAAGTAGATGAGGATTTGAATTTAAATATTGCTGTAATTGTTTAAGTAAATTTTCTTCCTCAGGGGCATGCGTACTGGCTAAAGTGATAATTTGCCGCCCAAGTAAATTCCAGTCTTGTTTTAATTGTTCTGCTTGCTCGATAAACTGCTGGGGAGCAGTAATATCAAATTTTATATTTCCTACGACCTGACTTTTTGTTCGATCCAGACCTAACTCAATATAGCGTTGTTGGGTAGCCTTATCTTGTGCCAACAGCCAAGTCAGCTGTTGTAACATCGGTCGAGTTAAACGACTCACTTTTCCATAGCCTTTGGCTGATTTTTCCGAAAGGCGTGCATTGAGCAAAATACAGGGAATTTGTTGTTGTCTTGCTTCAGCAATTAAGTTCGGCCAAATTTCAGTTTCAACCAAAGCCAAGAGTTTTGGTTGATATAACTCAAAAAACTGTTTGAGTAATGACTTTTGATCAACGGGTAAGTAAACCGCCTGAAATAAATCAAGATAAGGCGCTTTTAAAAAAAGTGATTTTGCTCGAGCTTGACCTGTCTTGGTGGTATTGGTAACCAGTACTGGATGACCTAATTTTAAATAATGCTCAATCAAAGGCTGTGCAGCATTGGTTTCACCGACAGAAACCACATGAAACCAAATGGTCGCTAAATTTTTTGGTGGCTGGAAGGGACCAAAACGCTCCACACATTCTTGCTGATACAGCGCATCACTTTCTGCACGTTGTTTTATTTTCCAACGATATAAGGGTTTGAGACAGGTCAATAAAAAGTTATACCAAAATGGTGTTTGCTGTACTGCGTTTTGCTGCGCCATCCTAGACCATATTTCACGATTTAATATGTGCTTATTATGCGGAATTTCAATAAAAAACTCATGCCATTTTTGTTGGTTCTGTTAAGACGATTTAACAACCATTAATGACATGAGTGTTCGAATAGAAGCTTATGCTTCTAGTTTTTCAAATACAGGATAATCCGTATATCCCTCTGCACCATCAGCATATAAAGTTTGAAAGTTTACCTGATTTAAAGGTAAATCATATTGTAAACGCTCAAATAGATCCGGATTGGCAATATACGCTAAACCAAATGCCACAGCATCCGCTTGCCCAGTCGCCAAAATGCGTTTTGCTGATGCAGGCGTTAATTTTTCGTTGGCAATCCAAGTACCTTTGAATTTAGGACGCAATTTTGGCATTAAACTGTCTTCTGCTTCATATTCACGCGTGAAAATGAATGCAACATGACGTTGATCTAACTGCTCGACCACATAACCAAAGGTTGCCAATGGATTTTCATCCCCCATATCGTGCGAATCAGCACGTGGTGCTAAATGTACACCGACACGACCTGCGCCCCACACTTCAATAAAGGCGTCCACGACCTGTAATAACAAACGTGCACGGTTTTCGATAGAACCACCATACTCGTCATCACGTGTATTGGTCTTACTTTGCAAGAATTGGTCGATCAAATAACCATTGGCTGCATGTAGCTCTACCCCATCGAAACCTGCCGCTTTGGCTTGTTCAGCAGCATGTTTATATTCCGCTACGATTTCTTGAATTTCTTCATGTGATAAAGCACGAGGTGTGACGAAAGGACGTTTTGGACGAAGTAAACTCACTTCACCAGCAGGTTGAATTGCACTTGGTGCAACAGGTGTATCGCCATCCAATAGGTCAGGATGCGAAATACGGCCCACATGCCAAAGTTGAACAACTATTTTTGAACCTTGTGCATGTACGGCATCAACAATCTTGTGCCAAGCTTGAGCTTGTTCTTGTGACCATAGACCTGGTGTCTTGGCATATCCCACGGCCTTAGGACTAATCACCGTTGCTTCAGTAATAATTAAACCCGCATTCGCACGTTGTTGGTAATATTCCACCATCAAATCATTTGGAATACGTTCTTCACCACTACGTGCACGGGTTAATGGAGCTAAAACCAAACGGTTTTTAATTGTAAAATCACCTACTTGTAAGGTAGAGCTTAATTCTGCCATGATCGCCTCAACTTCACTATGAACCGAAGCTTAAAGACCAAGTCTTGACTCACGGCTATAGTGTTTGTTTTAAATGTTCGATGTATTGCTGAATCAAAGCTTCATTACGTGTGAAGTATGACCATTGCCCATATTTTTCAACTTTAATCAAACCCGCTTGCTGTAATACAGACAAGTGATTCGACATCGTCGATTGCGCAACTTTGCCTAAACGTTCGATGTGTCCTGCACATACACCGCGTTCAAAACTGCCACCACATTCTTGTACAGGTAAAAATTGCTCAGGCTCTTTTAACCATTGCAAGATCTGTCGACGTAATGGATTGGCTAAGGCCTTGCTTATAACATCAATATCCATAGACTCACCATGTTTCTCAACAGGCAAAGCTTTGTTCAGCACCTAGAATCAGTATATCGAATTTTATAAATATTAATATCTATTTTTTTCGATATTAATATCATATTTTTCCGATTAACCTTAAGGTACTGAACGAGATTGCCGTTCTGAATTTCTTTATACCCCTCCTTTTGCTCTCTCAGAATACTGAGAAAGTTCATCTCTTCAAAAGAGAGGACACTCGATTAAACCATCGAAGACGTCTCCCTCTTTTAAGAAGTGATTGAGAGAGGTTCTTATAAACCTTGTTTCAAACTCGCTTCAATGAACTTATCTAAGTCACCGTCTAGCACAGCTTTAGTGTTGGAATTCTCCACACCAGTCCGTAAGTCTTTAATTCGTGAATCATCCAAGACATAAGAGCGAATTTGACTTCCCCAACCAATATCAGACTTCGAATCTTCCAATGCTTGTGCAGCTTCATTACGCTTGCTCATCTCTAACTCATAGAGTTTGGCACGTAATTGCTTCCATGCATGGTCACGGTTCGCGTGCTGCGAACGCTGGTTCTGACACGCCACCACAATTCCTGTCGGAGCATGCGTTAAACGCACCGCAGAATCGGTTTTGTTAATATGCTGACCACCTGCACCCGAAGCACGATAGGTATCAGTACGAACGTCAGAAGGATTAATATCAATTTCGATATTGTCATCAATCTCAGGTGAAATGAATACCGCAGAAAATGAAGTATGACGGTTATTGTTACTGTCAAATGGCGATTTACGTACTAAACGATGCACACCACTTTCAGTACGTAACCAACCATAAGCAAACTCACCATCGACACGGATTGTTGCTGATTTAATACCCGCAACATCACCATCTGAAACTTCCATCAACTCGGCCTTAAAGCCATGACGTTCGATCCAACGTAAATACATACGCAATAGCATAGACGCCCAATCCTGTGCTTCTGTTCCGCCAGAACCTGACTGAATTTCAAGGAAGCATGGATTCGGATCCATGGGATTGCTAAACATGCGACGGAATTCTAGATTACCTAAAGCTTGTTCTGCACTGTCCAACTCAGCTTGTACATCGAGCAATAGACTTTCATCATCAGCTTCAACAGCCAAATCAAGCATTGCTTTTGCATCATCAAGCTGTTCAGCAAGACGATCAAACACTCCAATGGTATTTTCTAAACTGCCCTTTTCTTTGGCGATGGCTTGAGCACGGTTTTGATCGTTCCAAATCGCAGGGTCTTCTAATTCTCTTAAAACTTCTTCTAAACGCTCAACTTTTAGATCGTAGTCAAAGATACCCCCGTAGTGTTTGGCTACGATCAGATAAATCTTTCAATTGAACTAAATACGGATTAATTTCCACGTGTGTTTTCTCACAAAAATTTTTCACTCAATTTGATATTTTAACATAACTGATATAGCCGACACAGCCTCTATCAGGTGAGAGCAATAATTGCGAAACAAGATCAACATCAACATTTTTTCTTATCGGTTTTATAACTCTCAAACGACACATTTAGCGACAATAGTGTTCAATAATTACACGAAGAATACCTAAACACACAATCCATCCTATGTTTTAATAAATCAAAACATTAATTTTTTACAATTAAAATCAATATCTTAAATAAACAAACTTACAATACATTTACATTTGTACCATCTGATTACTGACGAAGGATTGACGCATACTAGTTTTAGCCTAGACTGGAAGTTGTAACAAAACATGTAATCGAAATTTCATTTGGTTCATTATCTCAAAGGGGCATAACCATGAAAAAATTAGCAATTGCATCAGCACTTTTATCTGTATTTGCAGTAACAGGCACTGCTCATGCGTATCAAGCTGAAGTTGGGGCATCTGTAGGTTATATCGACCCTGACAAAGGTAGTTCAGGCAGTGACTTCGCGATTAATGGTAAATACTATTTCAATCCTGTACAAACTCGTAACGCGCCACTTGCTGAAGCAGCATTTTTAGATCGTGCAAGTAACGTTAGCGCTGAAGCAGTTTGGAAAGACAAAGGTGATACTGATGACAATACCTATGGTGTTGGTGTCGAGTACTTTGTTCCTAACTCAGATTTTTATGTCAGTGGTGATGTTAGCCGTAATATCTTGAAGCTAAATCATGCACGTGATATCAAAACTACTTATTACAGTGCTGAAGTTGGTTATTTACCAGCACCAGGTTTCTTAGTTGCTGTGGGCGCGAAAGGCTATGACAACAAGTTTGACGATGGTGTTGATCCAACTATTCGTGCGAAATATGTGACTCAAGTCGGCGGTAATGACATCAACTTAGAAGCTGGTGCAGCATTCGGTGACTTAGATGAGTTTAACCTAGCAGCGGATTACTACATTGATAAAACATTCAGTGTTGGTGCTGATTACTACGACAATGATCTCTCTAAACAACGTGAATTTGGTGTGAATGCACGTAAATTCTTCAACCAACAAATGAGTTTAGAAGGACGTATTGGTTTCGGTAAAGACAGAACCGTTGCTAAAAATGACTACAATACATTTGGTGTTGCAGCAAAATATCGCTTCTAAGCTTAGAAAAAAACCGCTCAATATTGAGCGGTTTTTTTATTGTTTTAAATAAATGACTTGTAATTGCAGGCTGGTACTTCCATTAAATACATTACGCTCTAAACTATAGACTAAATCGACATACCCTAGCATCGGGTTAAATTCAAAACGATCTATTGCGTTAAAAGCAATCGCGTCAATTGAGTGTGACCCTACTGCCAATTTCAGTTTTAAATGCTGATCTTTAAGCCAACGATAATCAACCACTTGGAATCGTCCTTCAAACTGCGGCAAAGGGAACTTTTGCCCCCAAGGTCCAAGCTGCTCAATCCAATCCAAAGAGCTTAAATGAAGAGCTGAATCCCCCAACTCTCCATCGGTCCACAAGGTGGCTTGAAATAAATCAGAATCCATCTCGGCGATCATTTGAGTAAAGAGGCTTTTAAACTCATCAAAATGTTCTTTCCTAAGCGTTAAACCTGCTGCTGCTGCATGACCACCAAAATGGCTCAGTAGATCTGGACGCTGCTCTGCCACGGATTCAATCATATCTCGGATATGAATGCCATCAATAGAACGCGCAGAACCTTTGATGTGTATCCCATCTTCATCAGGTGCAAATACCAAACTTGGGCGATAAAACTGTTCTTTAAGTCGCCCAGCGACAATACCAATCACCCCTTGATGCCATTGTTCATCAAACATCACTAATGCTGGCGGTATTTGCTCAGCTGTTAATTGGATATGTTGCAAGGCAGAAAGTGCTTGTTGCTTCATCTCCGTTTCAACTTGCCGGCGCTCAAGATTTAATTGATTGAGCTGCTGTGCGATTGGATAAGCGGTTTGCATATCGTTTGCAAGTAAACATTCAATGCCGATTCGCATGCTTTCCATACGCCCTGCGGCATTAATACGAGGCCCAAGGACAAAACCTAAATCTTGTGCACGTAAACTCGCAGCATCACGTCCCGCAATATCTAATAGCGCTAAAATTCCCACACGACATTGATGCTGCTGAATCCGTTTCAGCCCTGCATCAATCAATATACGGTTGTTGTAATCCAAGGTTGCGACATCAGCATAGGTTCCCAATGCCACAAGGTCTAAATATTGAGTGACTTTACAGCTACTTTTTCCTTGCTGAACACGGTGACTGGCTAACTTTGCCAATACATAAAAAGCAACACCTACCCCAGCCAAAGCTTTGCTTGGGAAATCGCAACCCAATTGGTTTGGATTGACTACCGCTTCAGCAGTCGGCGTTGGTTTTGTCGTGAGGTGGTGATCGGTAATAATCACCTGCATAGCTAAAGCTTGTGCTGTTTCTACACCAGCATGACTGGAAATGCCATTATCGACCGTGATCAGCAAATCAGGCTGATAACTCTGCTTTGCCAATTCCGCAATTTTGGGCGTGAGCCCATAACCATACTTAAAGCGATCAGGGACTAAATACTCTACTCTTGCCCCCATTTCTTGTAGAGCCAAAACCATTAATGCAGTGCTGGTTGCCCCATCCGCATCATAATCACCAATGATGACAATTTGCTTTTGTTGATCAATCGCTTGATCAATCAATTCAACTGCGGCATCGATCCCTTTTAAAGTAGGGGGCAATAAATGTTTTAGCTTGAGTTCAAGTTCTTGCTCTGATTGAACACCTCGTCTTGCTAATATCTCAGCAATAAACGAAGGCACGCCCTGAAACTGTTCAGGGCGTGTAAGCAAAGGTCTTTGTTGAATTTTTATCTGTGTCATTTATGGCATCAAACGTTGTATAACCCATTGCCCATCCTGTTTTTCATAACTCAAGCGGTCATGTAAACGATTTGGACGCCCTTGCCAAAACTCATAATAGTCAGCAATTAAACGATAACCGCCCCAAAAATCAGGTTTAGTGAGTTCACCGTGTTCACCCACTTGCTGCTGTAAGTCATAAAAACGCTGCTGTAACTCTTCTCGACTCGCAATTCTACCGCTTTGTG
Organism: Acinetobacter haemolyticus; assembly: GCF_003323815.1. Taxonomy (NCBI): domain Bacteria; kingdom Pseudomonadati; phylum Pseudomonadota; class Gammaproteobacteria; order Moraxellales; family Moraxellaceae; genus Acinetobacter; species Acinetobacter haemolyticus. The sequence continues at coordinate 161,727 of NZ_CP030880.1, read as the reverse complement.
GGGTGCTGATATGCGCGGCGATTTGACTATCGCGGGGGCGCTTTAAATAATACTCAGTTGATTCATGTTCAGAGATCTTGATCACTTGACCACTGATACGAACTTGGCGCTCTAAACTTGGCCAGTAAAATAACAACTCAGCGAATGGATTTTCAGCAAGGTCTATCCCTTTTTGGCTGTCATAATTGGTATAAAAATCATAGCCTGCTTCTGTCGCACCACGTAATAATACAGTCCGTACATGTGGGCGACCTTGTGCATTTGCAGTGGCCAAAGACATCGTATACGGCTCATGTAAATGTGCCGCCAAAGCATGATTAAACCAATTCAAGAATTGCAGGTGAGGATGATCGCTGATCTGTGCTTCATGCAACTCACCTTGTTCATAACTTAATCGTAATTCACTCAGATCCTTAATCACATCACTCATTGGTATTCTCTCTTATGCAACTTGGGCTTGAGCTCTAACAGCTTCCGCCAAATGATTGGCAATGCTCTCTACCTCTTGTTGCTGATCACCTTCCACCATAACCCGAATCACAGGTTCAGTACCTGACTTACGAATCAAAATGCGACCACGACCTTTGAGTTGTTGTTCGGCTTTTTCAAATTCTGCAACCAGAGCAGGAATAGAATACGGATCAATCATCTGCTGTAAACGAACATTCACCAATACTTGTGGGAATAACTCAAAACCTGCAACCAACTCATGTAGCGCTTTGCCTTGTTCAACCATCACTGTAAGTACTTGCAGAGCTGCAATAATTGCATCACCCGTGGTACTTTTATCTAAGGTTAAAATATGCCCAGATGGTTCTCCACCAATACTCCAATTCTGCTCCTCAAGGGCTTGCAATACATAGCGGTCACCCACTTTTGCACGGACAAATCCAACATTGGCTTTATCTAACGCAAGCTCAAGTGCCATATTGCTCATCACTGTTCCAACCACACCTTCTGGCTTATGGTTGGCTTGTGTTGCAAGAATATAAAGAATATGGTCTCCATCAATAAGATTGCCATTTTTATCCACCATTACGACACGATCGGCATCACCATCAAAAGCAATACCAAGATCTGCTTGATGCTCAACTACCGCTTTTTGTAAATGCTCTGGATGTGTAGAGCCACAGTTTTCATTGATATTTAAACCATCAGGATCATTAAATAGTGGAATAACTTTGGCACCTAACTCGCGGAACACTGATGGCCCAACACTGTAGGCTGCACCATTGGCACAATCCACGACAATTTTTAAATTATGTAGGTTGAAATGATATGGGAAAGTTGATTTGCAGAATTCGATATAGCGACCATTGGCATCTTTTACACGAACACTTTTACCTAAGTTCGCTGTATCATCAATAAGCAAATCTTGTTCAAGCTCTTGATTAATTTGATCTTGTATATTATCAGGAAGTTTCTTACCTTCACTTGAGAAGAACTTAATCCCGTTATCAAAATAAGGATTATGTGAAGCAGAGATCACAATGCCCGCGTGTGCATGCAGAGCACGAGTAAGGTGTGCAATTGCTGGCGTCGGTAATGGACCAAGCAAATGCACATACACACCAGCCGCATTTAAACCCGCTTGTAATGCAGCTTCTAAAATATACCCTGATAAACGTGTATCTTTCCCCAAGACCACAATTGGCTTATTTTTTGGGCTATTACGTTTTAATACTTTTCCTGCAGCAAAACCCAATTTTAAAGCAAATTCTGGCGTAATCGGCAATTGTCCAAATTTGCCTCGAATTCCATCAGTACCAAAATAACTCATTTTCTACTCACTTTCTTATCGTAATATGACACTAAGCCACATCATTTATGATCTATTTCACTTTACACTAAAACAAAAAAACCGTCAGCGAACTGACGGTTTTTCCAGCGACAAAATTACCAAAAATCAACCAACACGGTAGTTTGGCGCTTCTTTAGTAATCGTCACGTCATGTACATGTGATTCAGACATACCTGCTGAAGTAATTTTTACAAATTTCGCATTTTGACGAAGATCTTCAATCGCAGCTGAACCCGTATAACCCATAGATGAACGTAAACCGCCCATCATTTGATGTACGATGTTGCCCATTGGACCTTTATAAGGAACACGACCTTCAATACCTTCTGGTACTAATTTTTCAGCACTTGCTTTTGAGTCTTGGAAATAGCGGTCAGCAGAACCAGTCGCGCCTGCCATTGCACCCAATGAACCCATGCCACGATAGGCTTTATAGTAACGACCTTGGAAAAACTCAACTTCACCTGGTGCTTCTTCTGTACCAGCAAGTAGCGAACCTACCATGATCGTGCTTGCACCTGCGCCAATCGCTTTCGCCATATCACCAGAGAAACGAATACCACCATCCGCGATCAAAGGAATTTGATCTTTCAAGGCATTTGCAACGCTATCAATGGCAGAAATTTGTGGCATACCAATACCAGCAACAATACGCGTGGTACAAATAGAACCTGGACCGATACCCACTTTTACCGCATCTGCACCTGCATCAAGCAATGCCAATGCCGCATCACCAGTTGCGATGTTTCCGCCAATCACCTGAACTTGTGGGTAATTCGCTTTTACCCAACGTACGCGCTCAATGACGCCAGCAGAATGACCATGTGCTGTATCAACAACAATCGCATCTACACCAGCATCGACCAATGCTTCTACGCGGCTTGGTGTCTCAGCACCTGTACCAACTGCTGCACCTACACGTAAACGACCGAGTTCGTCTTTACAGCTATTCGGGTAGCTTTCTGCTTTACGGAAGTCAGTCACCGTAATTAAGCCTTTAAGTTCGTTGTTTTCACCAACAACTAAAACTTTTTCAATACGATGCTTTTGTAGCAATGCTTGGATATTTTCTTTCGACTCGCCTTCACGTACAGTGACTAAGCGATCTTGACCTGTCATGATGTTACTAACAGGTTGCTCTAAATTCGTTTCAAAACGTGTATCACGTCCTGTCACAATACCGACAACTTTGCCGTCCTTAACCACAGGTACACCGCTAATATTATTTGCTTGTGTAATTGCAATCAGTTCACGAACCGTCGTTTCTGGTGTTACTGTGATTGGATCTTTCACCATTCCAGCTTCAAATTTTTTCACACGGCGTACTTCAGCGGCTTGCGCTGCGATATCCATGTTTTTATGCAAAATACCAATACCACCATTTTGCGCCATTGCAATCGCCATACGTGACTCAGTCACTGTATCCATTGCAGCCGAAACGAGAGGGATATTGAGTTGAATTCCGCGAGTTAAACGTGTCTTTAAGGAGACATCTTTTGGGAGAACAGTTGAGTAGGCAGGAAGTAATAAGACATCATCGAAGGTTAGCGCTTCTTGAACGATGGTCAGCATAACAATCTCACTGGTAAATTCCGTGAGCTATTATAAACAAATTTCACAGTGAATTTCATTTTCTAGGATGAAATAATTTCAGAAAAACCGTTACCATCACGTTTCCCTGTTTTTTGAATCCAGTTTCACAGACTTTTAATCAACCCACCTGATCATAATCTTCATTATTTGCAGCATCTTGTTCTTCAATTAAAATCAAAGGAATCATATTGTGTGCAACTCGAGCTTTATGACAATGTTCATCACCAACCTGTACTTCTCGGCAGGTTGAGCTACGCACCGCATAAATTGAACAACTCACCTGCTGTCCAACCACGCCTTCTAAAGCAATACATCTAACTTGAGTCTGATTTGTTCCCTTCATGCATGAATAAACAGCCGTGAGCGGCTCAATCATCTCACTTGGCATGACTTCAGCCTCAGCCCAATAAAACGATACACGGTAATGCGCACAACATGCGCCACAATGGACACATGTTTCAGAGGTCATAATTTGAGACAACATTTTTGTTAAAATTCTCGTTATCAAAATAAAACTCTTTAAAACGCGAATCCTAAAAAAACTTATCTACAAAAACAAGAGAGATGAACCCTATTTTTTGTATTCGACCGTCATATTTATCCTATGTTTAAGCGATTTCTGTGGGCATACTAAAGACATATTCATTCATCAGGTCAACACCACATTCCAGCGCTTCAATCCAATCTAGAAATTGCTCAATCATTTTTTTTCCAACAAAGGCTGTGCCGTGTTGCGGGACAATCATTTCTAAATCCATCTGACGTACCATATTGACCCATAATCGGATCACTTTATTTGAGCACATATAGCGCTGGTGAAAACCTTTCATTTTCTTAGTATGCGCTTCAAAATCTGCAATCGGCACACTCGCATCATCTACTATCGATGCTCCCATATCACCAGAAAATAAGATTTTTGCTGTCGGATCATAAAATTGGAAATTACCGACAGAATGTAAGAAATGTGCAGGTACTGCGACAATCGAGGACTGCCCTAAAGGAATAACCTGTCCCGTATCAGACAGCTCAATAAGCCGCTCTTCCCAATTTCCCTTCATACGATCACTCATAAATGCTGAATTGAGATGCGGTAGAAAACGTGCCCACAACTTTGATGCGACAACTTTGGCATCGGTATAGACCAACCAACGAGGCATCGAGGTAATAATGTCTGGGTCCTGATGAGAAGCCATCACATAATCAAGATTTTTCAGTTTGGTGTAGCGATTAAGCTCCATGGTTAAAGGCACATATGTGAGATCACCGCCTGGATCTAAAACCGCAGCTCGCTCATGGTCAATAATCAAAAATTGATTTGCTTGAATGCCTTCCCCTTTCACCAAACTGGTAAAACTAATGCATTTATGCGTACCATTATCAAATAATATCTGTGATGTTGTCCGTTCAAAACTCATAGAAACCCCAAAAAATCTTTTAAATATGAATTATTTTAATTCCATAATAAAATAATGGGATTTAAATCTAGATTCAATCACATATTGGATATTTATCATAATTTATCCAACAATCAGCTTTAGATTTATTGCTTGGTTTTAGAAAACGGATCCCTTAAAATAATAACCATTCTCATTCATGGCATTCACCTGCCATTTTGCTCCCTCCCTTGGACATCTCTATGCTTGTTACGCATCGTACTTTACTCGCAACACTTATCTTAAGCACTATGACCATGGCATATGCTAAAGAAGATCAAGACCTTATACTCCCAACTATTTCGGTCAAAGCCCAACAGCAAGATCAGGCCTATGCCGCCACGACAGCGACTTCAGCACTCAAATCCAATGCACCTCTATTTAAAACTACTCAATCAGTTTCTGTTGTCACCCGTGAACAACTTGACCAAAAACAAGCAAGAACGCTTACGGATGCACTTGAAGGGGTTGCAGGTGTAGAGGCTGGAAAGCTTGGTCGCCGTGGTTGGGATGATTTTATTATTCGAGGCCAAACTTCTTCTGACTCGGTGTATGTCGATGGTTTAAGAATTGGTCAAAGTTCACCTACCCCTTCTGTAGCTGCTGAAATTTCGGGAATGGATCAAGTACAAATATTAAAAGGCCCTGCTTCGATTAATTTTGGTTTGGTTGCTCCGGGAGGTATGGTCAATTTAGTCACCAAACGACCTGAAGCGGAAAACTTTGCGCGAGCTAGCATGACTTATGGTAGTTACAGCCTTAAAGAAGGGACTTTCGACTTAAACTATAGCCCAAATAAGAGTGAAAAAGGTGCCTTCCGTTTAAATGGTCGTATCTCCGATCAAGATGATCCAACTGACTACGTTTATTTTAAAAATTACTACATCTCCCCCTCTTATAACTTTGACTTAGGGGATAACACTGATCTTTCTGTCATCGCAAGCTATCAGCATCGAGAATATATTCGCCAACAAGGTTTACCTGTCATTGGTACATTAAAAGATAACCCTAACGGCGCTATAGACCGAAGTTTATATATTGGCGATCCTCATTTTGGTAAATATGAAGCAGATGTATATCGTACTGGTTATACGTTTAAGCACGCCTTTGAAAATGGATGGAACTTTAACCAAAACTTTGCCGTACAAAAAACTGAAATGGATGGTCAAGCAGTCTTTGCCCGTACAGGTAGTAACTTTTGGGCAGATAAAAACTACACCACGATCAGCCGTAAAAATAACAGTCGCCACCAAATTATTGATAACTTAAGTTATGCAATTGATAACCGTTTAAATAACCAATTTGAATTATATGGCATGCAGCACGACATCAATATAGGTGTTGATGCCTTCCAAGAAAAAAGTGATTACACCAACAACCGTTGTAATGTCGGTGATTTCAACATATACACTCCCGTATATGGACAAACTGTTACTTGTTCCAATCCTGTCAGCAACCACGATATTAACCGTTTAAAATACGCAGGTTTATATATTCGTGACCGTATTCAACTCAATGATCAATTACTGTTAAGTCTATCTGGTCGCCAAGATTGGGCACAAACTCAAACTACAAGTTTAATTACGGGAAATAGCAGTAAACAGTCTGATGAAGCATTTACTGGTAGTGCCTCTGTCATGTATACCCTCAATGACATTGTGGCGCCTTATGTCAGCTACGCGACTTCATTTACTCCAAACAGTGGTACTGATATCAATAGCAATCCATTTAAGCCAGAAAAAGGAAAACAGGTAGAAGTTGGGATGAAGTTACAAAGCCCAGATCAACGCATTCAAGGTGCTATTGCTTGGTATGACTTAAAACGTCAGAACGTAGTTGTTAATGATTCAGTAAATTCAAATGAAAAAGTACAACGTGGTGAACAGTTAACTCGTGGTATCGAAACTGAACTCAGCTCAGAAATTTTAGAAGGCCTAAAATTAATAGCTGCCTATACCTACACAGCCGATGCCAAAATTAGTAAAGACGCCGATAGTAGCAATATTGGCAAAGCACTTAATAATGTCCCAGAACACAGCTACAGTTTCTCTGCACGTTATAAATTTGATCCCACATCAAAACTTGGCTGGTATATAGGTGGTGGATTTCGCGGCGAAACTTATAAAACTATGGATAAACTAGATGTCCATATTCCAGGTTATACCGTCTTTGATACTGAAGCAGGCTATGATGCGGCACATTGGGGTGCCCAATTGGCAATCCGCAATATGTTTGACAAAGACTATTATGCGGGTGCGCTCAATGAGAATCTCATCACCTTAGGCAATCCACGACAGATTAATTTTACTGTGAAATTTAACTATTAATCATTTAAAGCCCCTTTGATCAAAGGGGCTTTAAAATTGTAATACGCTCTAATCAACAAAAACTCAACAACTTCTGCCAAAGCGTGTTTTTCAGATTACAACCCTAAAAGAAATAATGCTGAAGCAAAGTAGACACACCGATAATCAAGAAAATGGCAGCACCCACTTTATGAATCAATGAAATCGGCAATTTATCAGCAATCTTGTGCCCAATGAACACCGCTGGCGCATTGGCAATCATCATCCCTAAGGTTGTACCCATCGTCACCCAAAAGATACTGTCAAAACGTGCAGCTAAAGCAACCGTTGCAATTTGGGTTTTATCTCCAATTTCTGCCAAGAAAAACAAGGTAAAAGTCGCACCAAATACACCAAACTTTTGCCATTTATTAATGTTCTCTGATTCATCGCCCAATTCATCCGGAATCAGCATCCAAATCGCCATTCCAATAAATCCAAGCGCCAGAATCCACAACAAAATTTCAGGGCTGAGTACAGTTGTAATCCACTGACCTAGTACAGCAGACACACCATGATTGATCAAGGTCGCCAATAATATAGCAATTAAAATCGGAATCGGCTTACGGAATCGCGCAGCAAGTAACAATGCCAAAAGCTGAGTTTTATCGCCCATTTCAGCAAGGGCAACAATCGAAGTTGAGATGAGAAATTCATACATAATGGATTGCTCTGGCTAGCATATATACCGATGACCTATCCCTCCTGCTAGCCAAAATCAAATGAATTGATGCAGAGTGATAAATCAAAGGTCTTGCCAACAAAAGCACAGCGTGAGCTGCTTTGGTTCTTTGCTATGATGACCATGTTCGGTTGAACAATTATGTTGATCATCACCTCTTTACTTTGCGTAAAGAGCGGCTACTCCCCAATGAAGTTTAGTTATTTTAACAAATCCCTTCTCCATTTAAAATCTCTAAATTTAGATTTTTTGATAACACCATAATCCATAACGTAATATACCCAACACACAAGCAAAAAAAAGATTACTCCCTATAAGACCCAGACTGCCCCAACTGCTTACACCACCCACTTGTTGTGCTTGATATTCCATTGTCATCGCGACTGTAGCAACCATTACTTCTAACCCCATCACCATATAGAATACCCATTCCCACGGGAAATGCAGAACACTCACCCAGAGCCCCATAGCAACAAACATAACCAGCAATAACGGCAACATTATTTTATATACCGCGAACATTATTACTCCACATCAGATCTCCTTATTTAGTATTCATTTTAGATAAAAAATTGCACAAATAAAGCACTACATTGATTCAGGCTATTCAAAAAAAGAAAACCCCGCAATTGCGAGGTTATTCCAAATCAAACCATTGAAATTACAGTAACAAAGTACGAATATCTTTCAATAATTTAGTCAATTTATTGGTGAATCGTGCTGCATCGGCGCCGTTGATCACACGATGATCATAAGACAGTGACAATGGCAACATTAAGCGCGGATCAAAGTCTTTTCCATTCCATACTGGCTGCATGGTGGCAGGTGAGATACCCAAGATTGCAACTTGAGGCCAGTTCACTAATGGCGTAAAGGCCGTTCCACCAATTGAACCTAAGCTGGTAATCGTGAAGTTCGCACCTTGTAAATCTTTTGGTGATAACTTGCGATCACGCGCTTTTTGACTAAGTTCAGCTAACTCTGTAGCAATTTGCTTAATGGACTTTTGGTCTGGATTACGTAGTACAGGCACTGTCAAACCATCTGGTGTTGCAACAGCAATACCCATATGAATTTCATTACGGAGCAATACAGACTTTTGATCATCCGCCAAATGACCTGCAAAATAAGGCTCTTCTTTTAACAAGTGAGCAACCGCTTTCGCGATGAACGCTAAAATAGTTAAGCTAACACCTTGCTTCTTAAAGCCATCTTTTAGTTCGCCACGCCACGCTTCAAGCTCAGTGATATCAGCTAAGTCAAACTGAGTCACTTGCGGAATGAAGTTATTCAATGACAATTGCGGTACCGAAACCTGTTGCAAACGCGTCATTGCTTTTACTTCACCACCACCAAATGCGGTGAAATCAGGTAGCGATGGCAAACCTGAAGCCACAGGCGCTGCCTGTGTGCTTGGAGCAACTTGCGGTGCAGTTAAACGAGTTTTTACATAAGCAAAAACATCATCTTTCATCACACGACCATGTTCACCAGATGCTTTAACTTGGCCAAGTACCACACCCAATTCGCGCGCTAATTTACGCACGGCAGGACCAGCGTATACCTTTGCATTTTCAGCTTCTTGCTCTTTAGTTAACTTGTCAGTACTAGATGGTGCCGCAGGCGCAGACTGAGTTGAAGCAGGAGTTGCCGCTTTAAGTGCTGTTGCTGGTGAAGTAGATGCTACTGCTGCTTTTGCTGCTTTTGCTGCTGGACCTTCAACTTCAATTGTTGCAAGCAATATACCTTGCGAAACTTGTTGACCTGCTTGTAAATGAATTGCTTTGACAACACCAGTAACCGTACTTGGGACTTCTACAGTCGCTTTATCTGACTCAACCACAACAAGGCTTTGGTCGACATCAACTTTATCGCCAACTTGGACTAAGATTTCAGCAACAACTGCTTTATCGACACCTAGATCAGGAACATTGATATCCACTGGACCAGATTGAGTAGCCGTCGCTGCTACAGTTTCTTGCTGAGCTGGTGCAGGTGCTGCCGCCTCAGCTGCGGTAGAAGCAGGTGCCTCAGCTGGTGCACTAGATGCAGACGTTGTTTTCACTTGAAGAAGCACAACACCTTCTTTAACGGTATCGCCTTCTTTCACTTGAATGCTTTCCACAATACCCGCAACACTACTTGGAACTTCTACAGTCGCTTTATCTGACTCGACAACCACAATACTTTGTTCAACATCGATCTGATCACCCACTTTAACGAGGATTTCACCAACCAATGCTTTTTCAACGCCGATGTCAGGTACAGTTACGTCAACAGTTGCAGTTGATGTAGCAGCAGGTTGAGCTGAAGCTTGAGTTTGTTGTGCAGGTGCTGGAGCAGCTGGCTTTTCTTCAGCCGCAGGAACTGGAGTTGGCGCTGCTTGTGCTGCCCCTTCTGCTTCGACCTCGATCAAAGCCACACCTTCAGTCACATCATCACCTTGATTAATCAAGATACTTTTTACGACACCTGCCGAAGTACTAGGCACTTCAACAGTTGCTTTATCTGACTCAAGCACAACAATACTGTCGTCAACTTCAACACGGTCACCAACTTTTACTAAAATTTCAGCAACGTTTGCTTTATCTACACCAATATCAGGGGTCTTAATTTGCATGCTTAGTTCCCCTCACCTGTTTGCGTTTCATTATATTCAGCAACTGGCTGAACTTCTGGATGTGCTTGTGGAACCCAGGCTACTGGACGATCCGTATCTAACTCAAAGTTAGAAATTGCATCTTTCACCAAACGTGCATCCACCTCACCTTCATCCGCTAATTTTTTCAAAGTCGCAACAACGATATGCGCAGCATCAACACCAAAGAAACTACGTAGGTTCGCACGGGTATCTGAACGACCATAGCCATCTGTACCCAATGCTACAAATGGACGACCATCTGGAAGATAGGCACGAATTTGTTCACTATAAGCACGCATATGATCTGTAGCAGAAACGACGATACCTTCCGTACCTCGTAATTGTTTAGATACCCAAGATTCTTTCACTTCTTCAGCAAGTGGGTGTAGGCGATTGTATTCTTCACATGCCATACCATCACGTGCCAATTCGTTGAAGCTTGTGACACTCCACACATTTGAATGAATTTGGTATTCATCACGTAAGATTTTCGCAGCTTTAATCACTTCACGAAGAATTACACCTGAACCAAGTAATTGGACAGTTGCTTTTTCATCTTTCTCGAATAAATACATACCACGTTTAATGCCCTCTTCAACGCCTTCTGGCATTTCAGGATGTTCGTAGTTTTCATTCATTACCGTTAAGTAATAGAACACACGCTCTTGGTTCACATACATACGTTGTAAACCGTCGTGTACGATTACCGCTAACTCATAACCAAAACATGGATCATACGATACGCAGTTTGGAATCGTGTTCGCCAAGATATGTGAATGACCATCTTGGTGCTGTAAACCTTCACCGTTTAATGTTGTACGACCCGCTGTCGCGCCCAACAAGAAACCTTGAGCCTGTGCATCACCAGCAGCCCATGCAATATCACCAATACGTTGGAAACCAAACATTGAGTAGTACATGTACATTGGAATCATCGGCAAGTTATTGGTTGAATAACTGGTTGCCAAAGCAGCCCATGCGCTCATCGCACCTGCTTCATTGATCCCTTCTTGTAACATGTGACCATCTTTTGCTTCACGGTAATGCATGAGCTGTTCTTGGTCTTCTGGTGTATATTTTTGACCGTGAGCGGCATAAATACCAAGCTGACGGAACATACCCTCTAAACCAAACGTACGTGCTTCATCTGGAACAATTGGCACGACACGATCTTTAATTGCTTTTTCTTTGAGTAAAGCAGAAATTAAACGCACCATCACCATCGTGGTGGATTGCTCTTTGCCACCAGAACCTTTCAACACTGCATCAAATACAGATAAATCAGGAATCTCTAAAGACTCACTCTCACGACGACGTGCTGGCAAGTAACCACCCAATGCATCGCGGCGCGCCTTCATATATTTCATTTCTGGAGAGTTTTCACTTGGACGATAGAATGGAAGTTCTTCTAACTGCTCATCCGTGAATGGAAGATTGAAACGGTCACGCACATATCGTAACGAGTCAATTTGCATCTTTTTGATTTGGTGCGTTTTATTCACCGCTTCAATTTCTTCAGACAAACCATAACCTTTAATGGTTTTTGCCAAGATTACTGTTGGCTGACCTTTTGCTTTCATTGCTTCTGCATAGGCAGCAAACACTTTGTAAGGGTCATGTCCACCACGGTTTAAGGCATCAATATCTTCATCGCTTAAGTCTTTTACAAGTTCCGCAGCTTCTGGGTACTTGCCAAAGAATTTCTCACGCGTATAGGCACCACCTTTTACTTGGTAGCGCTGGTAGTCACCATCAACAGCTTCTTCCATACGTGCTTTTAAGGCACCGCTTGTATCTTTAGTCAGTAATGGATCCCAATGACGACCCCATACTACTTTAATGACACGCCAGCCTGCACCACGGAAGATCGATTCAAGTTCTTGAATAATTTTACCGTTACCACGTACAGGGCCATCTAGACGCTGTAAGTTACAGTTAACCACCCAAACTAAATTATCAAGCTTTTCACGGCCTGCCAATGAAATAGCACCTAAGCTTTCTGGTTCATCCATCTCACCATCGCCGAGATATGCCCAGACCTTACGATCTTCTTCTTTAATCAAACCACGGTTCATCAAATATTTTTGAATGTGTGCTTGATAAATCGACATGATTGGACCAAGACCCATTGATACCGTTGGGAATTGCCAATAGTCTGGCATCAGATAAGGGTGTGGATAGCTTGGTAAACCATTGCCACCAACTTCACGGCGGAAATTACTTAACTGCTCTTCAGTTAAACGTCCTTCAAGGAATGAACGTGCATAAATACCAGGAGCACAGTGTCCTTGGTAATAAATCATATCTCCGCCGAAATTATCATTATTGGCGCGGAAGAAATGGTTAAAACCGACATCATATAGGGTTGCAGACGATGCAAAACTTGCGAGGTGACCACCTAAATCATCACCTGTTTTATTGGCGCGAAGAACCATCGCCAATGCATTCCAACGGATTAAAGCGCGAATACGACGCTCCATATCCTGATCACCAGGCATGGCAGGTTGTTCTTCAACTGAAATAGTATTGAGATAAGGTGTATTTAAGCGTTGAATAGGAACGTGTTTGGCAATGGCACGTTGATAAAGTTTCTCAAGTAAGAAAGCAGCGCGTTCCGTGCCCATATGTTGTAATACTGAATCAAAAGCATCTTGCCATTCTTGGGTTTCCTGCGCGTCTGAGTCGCCATAAAACGCCATATAATTCACCTTTTCCCTTAAGCTATATTGTTATTGCTATATTTATCATGTTTTGGCTTCATAAAGGTATCGCCCTAAATGAATACAAAAGCGCTTAATATTTTTTTCCTAAATAGTCATTGACCCAAATCAAACAAAAAATATAAAAAATCGCCAATAAAGGCGATTTCTTCAAACATTTATATACAACTGTTAACAAATTACATTAAGGCAACAAAGCAAGATAAGTTGAAGGATTGCGACGCTGGCCATCTTTCACGACTTCAAAATGTAAATGAGGTCCAGTGCAACGACCAGTACAACCAACATTTGCAATATGCTGACCCGCACCAACACGCTCACCCGCATTGACCATTAAGCGTGATGCATGCGCATAACGAGTAACATAGCCATTACCATGATCAATTTCAACGTATTGACCATAACCCGTACCCCAACCTGATTTGGTTACAACCCCAGGACCTGTTGCATAGATAGGTGTGCCCGATGGTGCTGCAATATCAACACCTGAATGATGGCGAGTAGAACCTAATAGCGTACGGTTACCCCAAGTCGAACTAACACGACCATCTTGCAATGGATGACTGACTAACCAAGAATGACCCGTACCCGCTGAGAATGAAGGTCCACTCTCTTGGCGACCATACTTCTTTTCAATACTGGCATTGTTTAGTTCAATGGTTTTTTCGCGTAATTTAACAGAGACATTTGATACAGCTGGCAGATCAATATCATCAGGATGGGTATATGAACCTTGAGCTAAGGTTTTAGATAACTGCTCTAGACGGTCTGCAGCAGTGGCTTGATTGATATTTTGATAATCTGCAAAAGCAACCGAAGCGGCTGAAGCAGCAAGTGAAAATGCAAGTAAAATACGACGCGTATGCATAAAAAACCTCTTGAAACCGTCCTTAAATTGTTCCTTTATCATCTCTTCCTTGATCACAGCCGAACTAAACGCTTAAGATGGACAGGTAACCTCTAAGGAAGTTGACATGTCTGAACCTAACAACGTTTTTCAACAGAAAGGACAACATACAAAAACTGGAAACTTAACGTTTCTGACTACGCAAGTCACACAATGGCAAAAACTTACGAAAATTATTCAACCATTATTGCCCCAACCAGAGCAATGGCAGGTTGTTTGTTATCAACATGGCGTTTTGATCATAACAGGTGAAAATCAAGCGATGATTAGTCAACTTAGTTACTTACAAACTCACTATGTCGCGCAGTTCACTCAACTTGAAGTATTCCGTGATTTACGCAAAATTCAAGTTCGATTGAGAAACAAAAAACATGTTTCAACAGAACCTGCCCCCGCATCAAAGAAACTTAATTCAGAGACTCAAGAGCTTTTACGCAGTGCCGCTGAATATGTGAGCGACCCTAAGCTTAGCCAAGCTTTACTACTTTTGGCAAGCAATAAAAAGTAAACAGTACAACTTAAGTGATGGAATATCTTCTTATTTTCCGTGATTTCCATCTCACTTTCATTTGTTACATTATAACATAGGCAAGAAAAGACAATGACTTATGTCACACTTACGTAAGGAATTGGACAATTATTCTCGTCATCAAATGTTACAATTTCATAACTACTTGGATCATTCTGAACATTGCGTAATAACTGGTTATTCAGTGCATGACCTGATTTATAACCATCAAACTTCGCAATGATTTGATGACCTAAAAGATATAAGTCACCCACTGCATCTAATATTTTATGGCGTACAAACTCATCAGCAAAACGCAGACCTTCCTCGTTGACCACACCAGTATCATCTACACCTATCGCATTATCTAAACTCGCACCTAAAGCTAAATTATTGGCTTTTAGATAATCCAAATCTTTCATAAAACCAAAAGTTCGCGCCTCACTCACCTCATATACAAAAGTTTCAGTTGAGAAATCGATCGTTGCTGACTGATATTCTTTAGCAAAGGCGGGATGATCAAAGTCAATAGTAAAGTTCAGTTGGAAACCAGAATGCGGTGTAAAAATAGCGCGTTTATCTTCGATTAGCGCCTCGACAGGTTTTAAAATTCTTATAAATTTCTTCGGTGCATTTTGCTCAGCGAGCTCACCTTGCATCAACAAATAAATAAAAGGACCAGCGCTGCCATCCATAATCGGAACTTCTGACGCAGAGACTTCGACGATTAGATTATCGATTCCAAGCCCTGCAATCGCACTCATCACATGTTCAATGGTACCGACCTTGATATCTTCTCGAACGAGGTTCGAGCACATAAATGCCTCTTGGATCAGCATCGCATTTGCTGGTATATCAACAGGGGGATTCAAGTCGATACGACGAAACACAATTCCTCCATCTACGTGATGTGGAACAAAATTAATCAGCACCTTTTGACCACTGTGCAGACCAATACCGCTCGCTTTCACTACACGTTTAAGAGTCCGTTGTTTCAACATGCCATGCCAACTTTATTTGCAAAAACCGATATAAGTTAGCATATTTGGGTTGTTTTGGCACTTGATAAATCGAATCTGTTGTTGGCAGAAATGTCAATCAATACTTTATTACAAAAAATAAAAAAGGGAGGTGCTCGCCCTCCCTGTTTCCAAGTAATTGATTAAATTACTTTCTTTGTTGATTTTTTAGATAATCTTGAATGCTCATCGGAGATGAAAGTGGTGATGAACTTGGCGCTGCACTACTCGGTGCTTCTGTATTTGCACGCTTACTGATCGCTGGAACATCATCTTCATCAACAGTTTGCGTACCTTGGGAAACAGCCTGTGCATGAGTGGTACGTTTCTTGGTTTCTACTTCAGATGCATTACGCGTTAAGCCCGTTGCGATCACAGTCACACGTAGTTCATCACGTGCATCTGGATCAAATACAGTACCGTAGAAAATCTCACCTTCATCCAAGTCAACGATTTGATTGACGACATCAGTGATAATTTCTGTTTCACGCAAGGTAATGTCATCACCACCTGTGATATTAATTAACACGCCTTTGGCATTGATAATATTGACATTATCAAGCAATGGGCTACGAATTGCTTGTTCAGCCGCTTGGCGTGCACGATCTTCACCACGCCCTAGACCAGCACCCATCATGGCGTAACCACGCGTACTCATTGCTGTTTTCAAATCTGCGAAGTCGAGGTTAATATGACCACGATTAACCACTAAATCAAAGATACTGCGTACCGCATTCAACAACACATCATCCGCCTTTTTATAGGCATCTTTCATTGAAATATCGCCATAAACGCTGAGTAAGCGTTGGTTTGGAATAATAATCAAAGAATCAACATGCGCTTCTAAAGCATCGATACCTTTTTCAGCAGACTTTTGACGACGACGACCTTCAAAGTTAAATGGTGTTGTTACGACGCCCACAGTTAGGATGCCCATTTCTTTAGCAACCTCGGCAACCACAGGCGCAGCACCCGTACCTGTACCACCGCCCATACCAGCAGTAACAAATACCATGTCTGTACCTTCAAGGTGTTGACGAATCACCTCACGACTTTCTTCTGCCGCAACTTGACCCACCTCTGGATTTGCACCAGCACCTAAACCACGGGTACTTTGTTCGCCCAATTGAATTTTGAATGGCGCATTCATACAATCAAGTGCTTGCTTATCCGTATTCGCACAAACAAATTTCACGCCTTGAATATCTGACTGCACCATGTGCTGGACAGCATTTCCGCCCCCACCACCAACGCCAAACACTGTGAAACGGGCTTGACCGTTGCCATCGTCTAGTTCATCTTCTATAAATTCAAATGAGGCCATGACCTTTAGATTTCCTAATATATTAATGGCAGTTACTTCAGCCCGTTACTGCCCTGATTTTTAAAACTACTGATGTTTAGGATGCTGTTCAATAATCACTAGCTTGTCAAGTACAGTGACCTACTATTACAACTTCTTAACAAATTTTCCCAAAAAAAACTACAACAGAGGGTTTGTTTAGATTTCTACCCTGCCTTGCCTAATTAGCTAAAAAACCAATGTCGCAATGTGAGTTATAACGCTCAAGGCAGAATCTCAGCAAATCCTAAAATATAGCCTTTAATTTGCTATTCAATGCATTCCAGCCATTGGCAACACGTTCGACAAAACTACGCTCGGTTGCTTCTTCTGGTTCTTCGACCACATCTTGCAAATCACTTTGGCTAAACATCAACAAACCTGCAGCCGTTGCATACATTGAACGACGTAGCGCTGGTAGATGTTGATCGTCGGCATAAACTTGTAACGGTGGATTGCCCAAATGTGCCGAAACGCCCAACATACGACGTGCCAAATTCACCATGCCTTCAATCTGACATGCATCACCTGTTAATACAACACCATGATACAAACCATGAATCGCACCGCTATGCTCTAATTCTTCACGGATCATCGCAAAAATTTCTTCATAACGCGCAATGATAATCTCAGCCAATTCAATGCGGCTAATGGTTTGTGTCCCATCAATGCCTTGCACCTGAATCATATGATCAGGCTTCACCACACTGAGATCCACACAACCATGTAATATTTTAATACGTTCTGCTTCTTCTGTGGTGGTTTGTAGAACCGCAGCAATATCTCGTGTTACATTTTCACCACCACGCTGTAAAGTTCGCGCCAAAGCTAAACGACCATCTAAATACACCGCAATATTGGTTATACCAGCTCCGATATCCACCAAACATACGCCATATTCTTTTTCATCTTTGAGCAAACTCGCCTCAGCGGTCGCCAAACATGATACGACCATTTTCTCCACCCCAATATTCGCCCCTTTCATGGCGCGATCAAGGTTTTGCATGGTGCTGATTGGCATCATCATGAGCTGATAATGTCCTGTCATGCTGTGCGCTGACATATTCACTGGGTTTTGTACCCATTCACCAGAATCCCCAAGCTCAAAACCTAGCGGCACAGCACTCGCCAAATAATAATCAGGTGAAACATGGCTAGCTTTCGCCAGTTCTAAAGCGCGCACCACTTCATTGGTTGTAATAATATGATCGTGGTTTGCCACAGGCGTACGACCTGATGCATAAAAACTTTGTAATTCTGTACTTGGAATAGATACCCACGCACTATGAATACGGCACTCTGCCATATCCTCAGCTTCGGATACCGCATTTTTAATAGCCGCAATCACCTTGTCAAGACTGACAATCTTGCCTTTCACCATACCACGGTTACGAGCAGACGCCATGCCAATCACTTGAATCTTATCGGGCGCATGGATTTTACCAATTAAAACTGTGACCTTATGAGTCCCAATGTCAATCGTAACAACTGAGGGAACAGTTTCACTCATTACTTCAATACCATATCTTTTGTTGTTTAGTACGGGCAAACTGCCTGTTGTTTTCAAGCCACGTATTATGGCTTTGCCTGAATTCCACCTGCAAGGCTTGTGTCATCAATCGTTACAACAAACTGACCGTTGACGATCTTAGGCGGCGTTGCATTTCTCCACTGGATTGCCAGTCCATTTCGATAACGCAAATCAATCGCCGAGATCTTCGGCCATACAGGTTTAAGATCCGTTTGTGCCAAATGGCTTAAGCGCTGTAACTTATTCATGGTTTGATCTTGATCAACGATAATACGTAAACCCGAATCAAACTGCATAAACCATGTCATACGCTCGGTTAAATACAATTCTTTCAGACGTAAATCTGCTGGCTGAAACAATTGACTAATTTCATTATAACGACGCATCATCATTTTGGATTGGCTGACGGGCCCATGTAAAAGCGGTAGATTAGGATGTGCTTTTGGCACTGCCTCGCTAAACACCTCACCATTGTCACTGAGCAAACGCCCTGTTCCCCAACGCGCAATCGGATGTCGCGGCATGACCCGCACTCGGATTGCATTTGGCCAAGCTCGTGACACCACCACACGGTCAACCCAAGACACTTTTAACGCGTAATCTCGAATTTGCTCTAAATCCGAGGTAAAGTAATTATCTTTAATCACTGGGCTCAACTGCTGGATTAGCTGTTGATTTTCTTGTTCTGAATTTGTACCAACGACCTGCAGTTCCGCCACAGTCGCATCGGTCATCACTTTATATAAACCATAGATGCCCAATGCTAACACTGCAAATGCAACCACCAGCAATATCCAACCACCGGCATTCACCATTTTTTGTTTTGGTGTCGGTGGTTTCTCGTGGATTGAGCTAATCGCTGGTCGTTGCTTGCGACGCATAGATGCAGGAAGTTGAGCCATAAAACTAAACCGACGCTGCTAAGGTTTGCTCTAAAATCGCAACACAGAGCGCATCAAAACTATAACCTACCGCTTGAGCAGCCTTTGGTACTAAAGAGTGGCTGGTCATACCTGGGACAGTATTCACTTCTAACAACCAGAAATTGCCTTGTTCATCCTGCATTGCATCAATACGCCCCCATCCTTCGGCACCAACGGCTTGGAAAGCACGCAAGCAAAGAGCTTGTAATGTCTTTTCTTCTGCTTCACTCAATCCACATGGAATACCATACTCCACATCATTGCGTTGGTATTTTGCTTCATAGTCATAAAATGCGACATCAGCAGGTGGCTGTAGGCGAATCACTGGCAAAGGCTGACCATTTAAAAATGAAATGGTAAATTCACGACCTGTAATCCATTTTTCAGCCATCACCACTGCATCATGTGCTGTGGCTTTTGCAATTGCAGCAGCAAAGTCTTCGGTTTTCTCAACTTTACTCATCCCAACACTAGAGCCTTCATGTACAGGCTTGATAATGACTGGCAAACCAAGATCAGCAATCACTGCATCTAAATCAGTGTCTTTCGTAATGATACGATATGGCGCTGTTGGTAAATCGCTACCCTGCCAAATTTGCTTGGTTTTGACCTTATCCATCCCAATCGCAGAGCCTTGTACGCCAGTGCCAGTGTACGGAATATTCAACCATTCAAGCACACCTTGAATTTGACCATCTTCCCCACCACGACCATGCAACACAATAAAAGCACGATCATAAGCAACCAGTTCTGTCACACTGCGCTCTTGCGGGTCAAATGCCTCAGCTTGTACACCCGAACGCAATAATGCCTCTAGCACAGCCTGACCACTGTCCAATGACACAGCACGCTCAGCTGACTTCCCACCCAATAACACAGCAACTTTGCCGAATTTTGCAGCATTTGACACGTTTATATCCTTAAAACTTTTAATATTTACAAAACAAAATTATTCGGCATACAGACGATGCTGAGCCAATTCTACCGAAATTGCACCAACGTTACCCGCACCTTGTGTTAATAACAGGTCATTGCCTTGTAACACTTTTTGTAGAACACTCGGTAAATTTCCATCAACAGGGTCAACCAAAATCGGTTCAACCTCACCACGCAAACGTATACTGCGTGCCAATGCTCGACTATCTGCGCCAACAATCGGTTTTTCACCTGCCGAATAAACTTCCAATAATAACAATTGGTCCACTTGTGACAGCACTTCCACAAAGTCATCAAAACAATCGCGTGTCCGGCTATAACGATGCGGTTGGAACAACATCACCAAACGACGATCTGGATGACTGGCACGTGCTGCTTTAATCGTCGCCTCAACTTCTTTTGGATGATGACCATAGTCATCAACCAACTTCACGAGGCCATCGCCCACTTCAAACTCACCCTGAACTTGGAAACGACGCCCGACGCCACTAAACCCAGCCAATGCACGGCAGATTGCGTCATCAGAAACGCCTTCATCTGTTGCCACACCAATTGCTGCAAGCGCATTCAACACATTGTGTAAACCGGGCTGATTCACGGTCACACGTAGTGGCTCACGATCTTTGCGCAACACAGTGAAATGTGAACGCATGCCATCCTGCTCAACGTCGATTGCACGAATATCATTATCTTCATCGAAACCATAGGTTAAGACTGGGCGACCAACTCGCGGTAAAATCTCACGAATATTGGCATCATCACCACAAACAACAGCCAAACCATAGAACGGCAAATTATGAAGGAATTGAATAAACGTATCTTTTAACTTATCAAAACTACCTTCATAAGTATCCATGTGATCCGCATCAATATTGGTCACGATCGCTGCCATTGGCTGTAAATACAGGAACGATGCATCTGATTCATCCGCCTCAGCCACAATGATACGGCTATCACCCAGCGCTGCATTGACACCTGTGCTATTCAACAATCCACCAATCACATAGGTTGGGTCGAGATTGCCTTCCGCCAACATCGTGGTTAATAAACTGGTAGTCGTGGTTTTGCCATGTGTCCCTGCAACTGCGATCCCGTGACGATAACGCATGAGCTCACCCAACATTTCAGCACGACGCACAATCGGAGTACGTTGCTCAATCGCTGCTTTTACTTCAGGATTTTCAGGATCAATCGCCGTCGACACCACCAGTACATCAGCATGTTTAATATTGTCAGCAGTGTGACCGATATAAACTTTAATGTTATTCGCTTCGAGCTGTGCCGTAGTTTTCGAAGCTTTGATATCTGAACCAGACACTTTATAGCCTTGGTTACTCAACACTTCAGCAATACCGCACATCCCCGCACCACCAATACCAACAAAGTGGATATGTTTAATACGGCGCATTTCTGGCACTTTAATCAGCTTTTTGGCTTGGTTTGGACTTGTTGGAGACATAAATAAACTCGAATTACAATTTTTGAATCAGATCAACCACATGCTGCGTTGCATTTGGTTGCGCCTGTTGACGTGCTTTGATTGCCATTTCAGAAAGTAGCTGGCGGTTGAGTAGATGCCCAAACAACTCATCCAAAGCCGCTGGTGTCATCTCCGCTTGCTGGCAAATCTTGGCAGCCCCCACATTTGCTAAAAATTTTGCATTTGCTGTTTGGTGATCATCGACCGCGATTGGTAAAGGAACAAAAACTGCTGCAAGTCCCGCAGTTGCCACCTCAGTTACAGTTAAAGCACCTGCACGACAAATAATCAAATCTGCTTCACTATAGGCTTTCGCCATATCATGAATAAATGGTTCAACCGTAACATTTAGACCTTCAGGGGCATCCTGATAACGTGCACGCGTTGCATCTTGTTGGTTTTGACCACATTGATGAAACACATTCAAAGATACATTGACCTTTTTTAAGGCTTCAGGCAATCGCTCATTCAGCGCTTGTGCTCCCAACGATCCCCCAACAATCAAAATATTCAGTGCTTGCTGTTCTTGTTCACGGGTTTGGTAGCGCCATGAAGGATTTAATATTGCAGTGATCTCAGCGCGGACAGGATTTCCCGTAGTCACCACTTTATCACTGGTCGGGAAAGTATTTGGAAAAGCCTGACACACGGTTGTGGCAATACGTGCCAATTGGGTATTGGTAAAACCTGCAATCGCATTTTGTTCATGGATTAAAATAGGAATACCCAAAATACGTGCAGCTAATCCCCCTGGACCTGCGACATAACCACCAAAACCAGCAACCGCATCAATCTTGAGCTGCTTCATGTAGCGCATCGCGCTGAATGTTGCTTTTAAAATTTTAAACGGTGCGCTGAGCTTACGCAGTAAACCATTACCACGCACACCTTGTATATCAATTTGATAAATTGGAATATTTTGATCTTTGAGCAACCGATTTTCCATTCCCGCAGGCGTTGCTAACCACGAGACTTGACAGCCTTCTTGTTGAAGTTGTTTGGCAACAGCAAGTGCAGGAAAAACATGTCCGCCAGTACCTGCAGCCATCATCAAGACATGTTTAGGTTTGTTGTGTGGTGAATTGGTCACGGTCTAATTCTTCAACTCAAAAAAGAAGGTTATCGTCTATTGTTTTCGGGCGTTATTTTAATCCTAAAGCTTCATTCACGAAAAGCGAATTTCACTTGTTTACAACAGAAAGCTCGGCTTTTTTCAATTGTTTGCTAAAAACACGATGATGTCTACATTGAATTGCCTATTTAGTACCAAGTTCGGTAAAAATTCACATGGGCAATTCGGTCAAAAATATAGGGGCTGTTAACATTTCAGCCCCTCATTTTTTAGTGTGTACGACCCGCTTCGAGCACAGCAAAAAGATCATCCGCAATCGAAGTACCATATTGCGCATCAATCTCACGAATACAGGTTGGGCTGGTCACATTAATTTCAGTGACATAATTACCAATCACATCTAAACCGACAAAAACCAAACCTTTTTCACGCAAGAAAGGACCGACTTTTGCCGCAATCAATTTATCATTTTCAGTGAGTGGTCGCGCCTGCCCCAAACCACCTGCCGCTAAATTACCACGCACTTCACCATTTTGCGGAATTCGCGCCAAACAATAAGGCACTGGCTCACCATTGACCATCAAGATTCGCTTATCCCCTTCAACAATTTCTGGAATATAACGTTGTGCCATGATTGGGCGTGTACCCAAATCAGTCAACATTTCTAAAGTCGAACCGATATTCACACCATCTTGATACAAACGGAAAATTCCCATCCCCCCCATGCCATCAAGTGGCTTTACAATCACATCGCCATGCTCAGTAATAAACTCGCGAATTAGACCTTGCTGTGACGTGACTAGAGTTGGCACTTGTAACTCTGGAAATTGGGTCGCAAACAGCTTTTCATTACAATCCCGCAGCGATTGCGGTTTGTTAATAATCCACGCGCCTTCACGTTCAGCTTGTTCCAAGATATAAGTGGTATAGACAAAGTTCATATCAAATGGTGGGTCTTTACGCATCAATACCACATCATAGTCAGCCAATGACTCTTTGCGCTGCACACCCAACTCATAATAATGATCGTAATCTTCAAAGACTTTAAGCGGTGCAATCAAACCAAACGCTTTACCTTGGTCGATATATAAATCGTGTTGTAATGCATAACCCAGCTCATGTCCGCGACGACTAGCCGCCCATAACATTGCCATCGTGGAATCTTTCTTGAGATTCACCGTTTCTATTGGGTCCATCACGACAAGTACACGCATAATCTGACGCTCGTATTTTTAAATCTTGGCAAAAAGTATATCGAAGTTCGTCGCTGATCGTGCAACAAGTTGTGTAATTCTTAAACCCCCAAAAATTCCAATTGATTCAGATGACTACATCAGGTTTATTTTAAAGAAGATTTTTATCTTTCATTATAAATAAAAAAAATTACTGGCGAATGAGCACATCACCAGTAATTCGTACAGCATTCGATTTCAGGTTCAAATTAAGCCAAAAGTTTTTGAATATCTTTGCCAATTTTTTCGGGCTTGGTGGTTGGAGAATAACGCTTGATCACTTTGCCATTTTGGTTAATCAAAAACTTGGTGAAATTCCATTTGATGCTTTCACTACCTAAAATACCTTTAGCTTCTGAGGTAAGGTATTTATAAATCGGATGTGCATTTGAGCCATTTACATCAATTTTGGCAAACATTGGAAATGATACGCCATAGTTACGCTGACAGAAGCTACCAATTTCTTCATTGCTTGATGGGTCTTGGTTAGCAAACTGGTTACATGGAAAGCCTAAAATCACTAAACCTTGCTGTTGATAATCTTGATATAGCTTTTCAAGTCCTTCAAATTGTGGAGTTAAGCCACACTGACTTGCAGTGTTTACCACCAATAAAACTTTGCCTTGAAAGTCTGCAAGGTTCTTTTGCTCGCCCTCTAACAATTGTGCCTGAAAATCATAAATTGTGGTCATACAACATCTCACTCTGATTCAATCAATCTTATTTACCTAATCGCTGTTTGCATTTGTTCAGCTGCTAATATCAATATTGCACACAATTATCTTGTGTGCAAGTTAATTATGCGCAATATACTTTTATTCATTTCCAAACTATACTGTCACCTAGCAAAAACGATGTTCAGGAGCTAAGCATGACCGAAATTTCTTACTTGGATAATCAAGTGTGTTTTGCGATGTATTCCGCGACCAATGCGATGATTCGTCAATATCGTCCCTTGCTTCAGGAATACGACCTGACCTATCCGCAGTTTATTGTGCTGCTGGCTTTATACGAAAAAGACAATGTGACTTTGTCTGAAATCGGTCAAAAGACCTTTTTTGATTCGGGCACGCTGACGCCGATTATTAAAAAACTCGAAGAAAAGCAATTTTTAAAGCGCGTTGCGGTTAAAGAAGATGAGCGCATGAAGAAAGTGATCTTGCTTGAAAAAGCACTCGCTGCAAAAGATGAAATTACGTTAATTCCTTTTAAACTCGCCTGCTCTTTGGGTGTCGATCCGAATGATTTGGTGGCGATTCATAATTTATGCCATCGTTTTTTAAAGGGTTTAGAGGATTCTAAACTTGAAAATATGGGTGAATAAATGCAACAAGCCATTGTTGGTTTTCACCTCGATGAAGAGAACCATTGGATTGCTGATCTCGTTTGTGGTCATAAGCAGCATGTGCGCCATGATCCACCGTGGCAAAATCGCCCTTGGGTGTTGACTGAACAAGGTCGTAAGGAAAAGTTAGGGGTGATGTTGGAATGTAAGAAGTGCGAGGAAATAAAATCTGGATAAGCGGTTTTGTGTTAAATAGAATTATAAAATTAGATTCAACATATCTTATTAGAACAATAGCTTTAATCAAGAATGTTGAATCTATAAAAAACCTTTAATTAAATAATTTAAAAATTTCTTTTTGTTTGGCACCTTTTACTTCACAAGTTTGAGCACCAACTCGTTCATACAATACATCGTTAAGATATACAGGCTCATCACCATTTTTCACTGGAATCATTAAAACAGTATTTTCACCGTAGGTGATAGGAGTAATTTCTTTCGTTATATTTGTTTTTAATGACTCATCTAAATTTGATGAATTGATCAATTTAGTAATATGAGCAATATAAGTATCTAAAGAGACTCCTTTTAGCTTTGCTTCCCTTTCCAACCCGACAATTCCAAAACTATTTACTCTAGGAATATCACTTAAATTATCTAGTTTTTCTACTTGTAAAGTATCTTTTTCATTATCTGTAACACCAATAAATAGATACCCAGTTTTATTTTTTCCTAAGTTTGCTAAAGCAGTGAGGCTCTCTAAAATTTTATTGAAAAATTCGGTGCTAAAATCTCTCTGCTTAGGGTTAAGTGTATAAAATCCTTGTTTAAAATCATAAAGTGCAGACTCAGTTCTTGATCTCATTAAATATGCTTTAAAATCAATAACAAAAGATGTGGATTTTCTGAAATTATCTGTGGATTTCTTAAAAAATCTTTGAATTAATCCCTTACATACATCGATATTTTTTTCTCGATCTGAAGTGGTTGTATAGTTTCTTGATCTAACTAATTTAGAATGAATATTGAACAATGCATTTTTTATTCCTTTATAATCAAAAGGCATTTTATTTTCATGTATTATTAGGTCATAAAATGCCATATATAAAGTATAGAAATCTTCTTTAACTGGATTACCTCCAGCATTAGGATTTAAAATATTCTTAAGTCTTTCATTATCAAAATTATATTCAACTACATTAATTATTTCAGAGTAAACAGTTAATATATCAGTACGAATGTTTTCTACACCTAAAGCATTAATTTTTATATCTAAGTCATTTGATTTATCTGTTTCACCACTACCATAGTAATTATCAAACTCTTTCCCGCTTGCAGGGAAAGGATTTTCTAACACAACTGATAATATGATGTCAGCTATTAACTGTTCATCTGCACTTTGTTTGAGATCAGTAATGTTTAAGACACCCTGTTTACACCAAAAAGTTTCTTCAGCATTAATGCCGTATTGATGCTTAGATAGCTTAGAGTCAATACTGATTTCAGGCATATCTTGAAGTAATAAAATTTCTCTCGATACATCTCCTCTAATCTCAGAAGCTATGTCGCGAACTAATAGAGAAAATTTAGATACGTTTCCTGCTTGTCTAACTTCCTGAGGGGATAACTTTTTACCAGTTGAATTAATTCTTCGGAAAGTTTCATTAATTTCACTAGTACTAGCTGTTTTAAAGATAGTGACGGGAAATGGGTATTGAATAAAACTAGCAACTTCTTCTTGTGTAAGATTTAGAACATCTACTTTTCGTTCTACTATCCCTTTATTAACTTGAGTTTGAGCATATGTAAAATCAGGAATATTAAAATATTTTTCTTCAGAATCAATATCTATAGGAAAGTGATTTTCAATAAATCCAAAGATCGCATTTAAGCGTTGCATCCCATCAATTATTTCATATTTTTCATCTTTCGAAGCTAATAATATAAGAGGTACAGGGTACTGCTTAAGGATAGAGTCAATCAGAGATTTTTTTTCTTTTTGGCTCCAAACTAATTTTCGTTGATATCTTCTATTAATAGTAAGCTTATTATTTCTATAAAGTTCATAAGCTTCCATAATTGTCATACCTCTTGGAGATTCAATCATTATTACTCTTACCCTTAAATTTTTCTAAAATTAACATAATACGCCTTATGCGCAATGCTTAAATTTTTCCTTTTCGCATCAATATCTTAAATTAAGCCGTTCTAGAGTTCAGCACATTGGAACGGCTTTTTATTGATTTTCACGTTCCACCCTTATTTTTCAATCATTATTTCCAATATTCGATGAGTTAAACTAAACACGGAACTCTCTCTTATTTTTTCCTAATAATTAAACTTAATCCTTGACCTCAAGCCAACTCGAGCTTTTATAGTTGCATCATAATCTTGAATACTTGGAAAGATTGATGAGCGATTCGAATAAAACCTTTCTCATTTACGGGGTCAGTAAAGGACTAGGGAAAGCGATTGTTCAAGCTGTGCCAAAGTCAACAGATACCATCTATGGCGTGTCTCGAACTCAACCGCAAAAAATTCCAAATTTAAACTGGATCTGTACTAATCTATCCAAATCTGAACAAGCTGTAAGTGACGTAAAAACAGCAATTGGACAGCAAAAAGTTGATGTGCTGATTTACAACGTGGGCATTTGGGAACAACAGGCATTTAGCGAAAACTATAATTTTGAAAATGTTTCTGCCGCTGAAATCAACCAAATCATTAATACCAATATCACTACTTGTATCCAATCCATTCAATCATTGCTTGAAAATTTGAAATGCTCTGACAATGCCAAAATCATTCTGATCGGTTCAACTTGGGGTGTTGAAAATCATAACGGCAAAGAACTTGTTTTCTCCGCCACCAAATTTGCATTAAGAGGTATTGCACAATCCCTCAGAGAAATCTTACGTGAACATTTAATTGGAGTGAGTGTGCTTAATCTAGGCTACCTTGCCAGTGAATATGAGATTGAAAAACCTGTTGAAGAAATTTTAGAAGAAACGGAATATTCCTTAATTCCTTTGACAGATGTTCTTCATGCAATTAATTTTATTATTTCAACCAGTAAAGCTGCCTGTGTAAAGGAAATACTTATGCCTGCGATGTTAGATCAGAATGTTTAGTTTTTACGCATTAAGCTGTGATTATATAAATGATACTTCATGACAAATCGTCATTAGGTTTTAACTGAACAAAAATGTAATCAGAAACTAAAGGCGATGTTGGAGTGCCGACGTTGTATAAAGATTCTAGATAAACACCCATAAGTTAAAAAGCCCAATATATGATTGAGCTTTTTAGTTATAAATAAGTTATATGTCCATTTTTCTAAATAAAAAGAAAGGTAAATTTCGGATAATCATCATAATGATCGCCCATTTACCTGGCGTATAAACTGTTAATTTACCTTTATCAATTCCTTGCACAATATCACTTGCGACTTGTTCAGGCGAGGCAAGCTTGCCTTTACCAGATATCCCAGCCGTCATAGGAGTTGCTGTCGGGCCCGGTTTAATTAAAGTTGCTGTGACAGCAGAGCCCGTTAAGGCTAGGCGATGTTGTAATCCTTGCAGATATTTATCAATCAGCGCTTTCGATGCACCATACACATAATTTGATTTACGACCACGGTCACCAGCGACTGAACCAATTACTGCCAATTTTCCATGATTCTGTTCAATCATATGTTTCGCAATAATCTCAGTGAATAGAACAGGTGAGATTGCATTGACTTCGATTGCCTGTTGGCATTGAGATAAATCATTTTGACATCGCTCTTGGTCTGGTAAATTACCATGAGCAATTAGAGCAATATCAATTTTTCCCTGTTGACTAATGGCATCAATACAATCCTGAATGGCAGTCGCATTTAAAAAATCGACAGTCTGAAATTGAATGTTTGCCTGCGGCGTACGAACTTTAAGATCATTAACAACACGCTGCAATTTATCTTGATCTCGACCTAACAAAATAACTTCACACAGCTGCTTCTTAAGCCAGAGTCTGGCGCAATGTTCAGCAATAGCGGACGTCCCGCCTACAATTAAGATTTTGGATTGGTTTGACATTTAAGCCCCTAATAGACGACGAGACATTTCCGAGCTTATGCCTGGATCTCGATATTTTAAAAATTCAGTAAAACGTGGATAGCCCGCTTCAAATACTGATCTTGGCATACGCGCATCTTTGGCCAAATAAAGGCGGCCTTGTGCTTGCTGTACAATATGATCCAATTCATTTAATAACTTTAACGTTTTGTCCCCTCGATTAGGGAAATCTAACGCCAGAGTAACGCCAGATTTTGGAAAGCTGAGTAATCCCCCAGATTCACGATCACCAAAGGTTTTTAATACCGCTAAAAATGAGCCTTCACCTGATTTTTTTATAGTGTTTAACATCTCTTGAGTGACTTCTTTACCAATCTCTTTCGGGACCACACTTTGATATTGATAAAACCCTTTGGGCCCATACATTTTGTTCCATTCATGCATGGCGTCTAACGGATAAAAGAATGGCTCGTAATGTACGATTTGCGGCTGTCTTTTGAGCGAATTCCCATGAAAATAGGCAAAGTTAAAAACAGGTAAACTGAGTTTATTAACTAATGAGATTGGAGGAGTGATTGGAAATGTTTTATCGTTAATTTTAGGTTCTATTTGAGTAGACTCATTCGCCAGATTTCCTCGTGTAAAAAGTCCTTTGGCATTCCCTCCATTCATACAATCAATCCAAGAGACTGTATGTTCCCAATCTGTTTCAGATGAATCAGAGAGTGCAAAAAACTCATCTAAATTGTGATAAGGAATAGTTTCTGAGTGAATCCATGAACTTCGAACCGGACGTAACTGAATCGTTGCTTCTAAAATTATTCCTGTTAGACCAATTCCACCCAAAGTTGCATAGAACCAATCTGCTCTTTCAGTTTTTGAACACTCGATAATTTCGCCATCAGTACGCATTAATTTAATGTATAGAACGTGATCACCAAAAGAACCAAAAGCATGATGGTTTTTGCCATGTACATCATTTGCAATGGCCCCACCGACAGTGATCATTTGTGTTCCTGGTGTTACAGGTAACATCCAGCCCTGCGGAATGAGTGTTCTGTGAATATCTTGTAACGTCGCACCCGCTTCACAATGTAAAATTCCAGTATTTAAATCAAAAGAAATCAAATGATTCATGGCTGTCGTCAGCCATAAAAGACCATTACCATTTAATGCGACATCACCATAGCTACGCCCCATGCCATGCGCAATGCCTGGAAACGTACTTTGTCGTATTTGTTTGAATGCTTGTGTAGGTGTTATTAAAGGAATAACGTGATGTTCAGAATTAGAAAGCTTACCCCAGGCCTGTATTGTTTTCATTTATGCCTCAACCTTACGAAAAACAAAATGTTTATCTAGGTAATATTTACATATATAGCCAATCATCAGACCGATTATTCCACCCATATAACGCATTTCTTTAGTTTCGAAAGCGATATGAAAGCCAAACTCAAACCCCCAGAAAATAATCGTAGTAAAGAGACCCATGATGGTATAAAGCATAAAAACCTGTCCATCATGTTTAGTATTCTGTGTTTTATATTTAAAAATATATTTTTTATCCAAGATATATTTAACTACTAGGCCTACACCTGTACCAATAACGATTGAAATAAAAATATAAAAATTTCCAACGTAAATGTAACTAGAAATATCTTGTGCTACAATATTGCAAAACGTTGCAATTATAGCAAAAGCTGTATAGAGCAATGCGAGCTTAATTGAATCCATCATTTATATTTAATAGCGCTGAAAAACAAATGTATGATATAGCAGAAGAACGGTCTTTTCTAGCAGAAATACCTGGACTAATTAAACTAATAAGACCCAAACAATGGCTCAAAAACAGCTTTGTTTTTGCACCCTTAATCTTTGCAGGTGAGTTTTTACATTTAGGGTCTATTTATTCCGTATTATTTGCGGCATTTCTATTTTGCTTAGCTGCTTCAGCAGTCTATATTGTTAATGATTTAAAGGATATAGAAAAAGATCGGGCGCACCCTGAAAAATCACTAAAACGCCCATTAGCCTCAGGTCAGGTGAGCCCACAAAGTGCAATTGTTTTATTAACTTTGATTTATATTGCCTTAGGATTTTCTTGGTTCGTTGCTCCTCAAGTAATCTACGTGATCATCGTATATTTACTGCTAAATTGGGCCTATACCTTTAAACTAAAGCATGAACCTGTTATTGAAATCTTTATTGTAGCCTTTGGTTTTGTATTACGTGTATATGCAGGTGCTGTAGCTCTTGCTGTGCCTGTCTCTGATTGGATGTTTATTACTACATTAAGTATTTCACTTTATCTAGCTTCGATTAAACGCCGTCAAGAATTAGTGCAAAGCGGTTCACAAGGACGTGGTGTACTTGCACACTATTCAGTAAGTTTGATTGACCGATTTGCAGGTATGTCTGCAATTACTGCAATCATTTTTTATAGTTTATATACAATGGCAGTACAGCCACAACTCATCATTACAATCCCGTTTGTAATGTTTGGATTATTTCGTTACTGGTTTATCGTTGAAACTTTAAAAGGTGGGGAATCTCCAACTGACGTAATTGTTCAAGATTGGCAAATTTTATTAACTGTTGTTTTATGGATAACATGTTGCGTTTGGACATTATGGCCAGCTTAATTTTATTTTGGATTATCTTGTGAACTATTATATTTACCTTATTACCCCATTTTTGGCTTGGTTAGTTGCTGGCTGTCTAAAATTTCTTATTAATTCCATTAAAGCAAAAAAACTGGCTTTTGGATTAATTGGCTATGGTGGGTTACCAAGTAATCATAGTGCCATTGTAAGTAGTATGGCTGCTCTTATTGCCCTTAAAGAAGGAATTGATACGCCTGCTTTTGGAGTCGCACTCACACTCGCATTTATTGTTCTATTAGATGCAAATAGTTTAAGACGTGCGATTGGTAAACATGCAGTGGCTATTAATCATTTAGCTAAGGATATACCTGAATATAAGCAGCTTAGAGAACGTATGGGGCACACAAAGATTGAGATCTTGGCAGGTGTACTAGTTGGTTGCTTTGTTGCATATTTAGTTGCTAATACGCTGTAGGATAATCAATGTTGTTCGTTATTAGTAGATTGAAAATTAGCTTATACTTACTTATTTTATTGGCAATAATAGTATTTTTTAGGGCTGGAGAATTTAGCTTTTCATTAAAAATTGATGATTATTTATATACCTCTTGGTTGTTTAATTATGACTATGGGTTTATGAGAAGAGCTCTTCCTGGCGAGCTAATTTCTTTCTTTAATTTAGACTATAGTTATCGATCTATAAGAGCGATTGCATTTATTATTCTAATTATCTTATTTTACTTATTTACATACTTAGCCATTAAGTCATTAAACCATATCAATATAGATAAAAATAAGGCCGTATATCTTTCATCCCTAATGTTTCTACCTTTTTTAGCCACTCAGTGGATACTTGAGTTAGGTAGATTTGATCAAATCATACAAATTATGCAATTACTTAGTGTAATTTGTATTATAAAGACAAATAAATTTTACTTATCTTTTTTTCTTATAAGCCTTACAGTTATATTCTCAGCACTTATTCATGAGGCTTCTTTAATAATTTTCATTCCCACCACAATATTAATATTCTATTTAAAGTTCAAGAATAAACCTATTACTTTATTGCTAAGTTCATTTCTATTTTTTGCTTTATTAAGTATGATTTTTTTTGGAAAAATTGATGCACATCATGCAAATCTAATTATTGAAAAATACAAAGACCTAGAAAAGTTTAATTACTATGCCGTTAGAACCACTAGATTAAGTAACATCGAGAATATCATTGTCAGTTATTATTCAATGATGAATAATAAAACATATATTTACATTATTCTTTCCTTATTATATCTTTACCCTACAATTTGCTTCTTTAAGAAAGTATTTGAAAACATAAATAACTCTTACATTTTCATCATTTGTTTAACACCAATTAGCTTATCTATAATCGCATTTGATTATTTTAGATGGATAGCACTAGCATTTTTTAACTTAAGTATATTAAGCTTTTATTTAATTATTTCCGAACAAACAAACAATCTAGAAATAAAAAATTATCTTATTGAAAAAAAGAAAAATGTTCTAGCATATGGTTTGATTTCTTTATTAATTGGTGCCTTAGGTGTAGTTAATCTATTCCCTAGTTTAGACAGTAAAGGTGGCTTTTCAACAACCAGTGTATCAACAGAAATTCTAACCAAAGTTAACTTTCCAGCAGATACAAAGAGTCAGCTATTTGAGGTAAACAAAGATATTAAAGGATGGGAAATAGAGCGAGATTTTAATCAATATAAAAATATTGATTTAGCCTTAAGCTGGTATGAACATGAATCTAAAAAAGGCAATGTATTTGCTAAAAATAATTTAGCAATGATTCATATAAAGGGTGGAGAAAAAGATATAAATTATGAAAAAAGTTTTTCTTTATTAAATGAAGCCAGTAAGGCTAGTCCAGAAGCCCTTAACAATTTAGGCGTTTTTTATTCAAATGGTCTTGGTGTAGACAAAAACTATGATAAGGCTTTATCTTTATATATTAGAGCTGCAAATAAAGGATCCGCAACGGCGATGTATAATATTGGGATTAGTTATCTAAGAGGCTTAAATGGACTAGATAAAGATAAAAATAAAGCTAGGTATTGGTTTAAAAAAGCTGAAAATTATAATTTTTCACCAGCATTGCATCAACTTAAATATGTAAAATGGTAAAATAACAAGAATTCAATTATATTTCATCCATTAATTTACTGGTATTTACATCAAAACCAATGGTTCAAGAAATTGAATCATTGGTTTATTTATAAAATTAATCTACGTCCCAAAAAAATCTATCACCTTGATAGTTTTCTCATACTTTTATACAATACTCTAGCTAACAAATATATTCTAAGCTAATTTAATCAACAATTTTTAGTTTTTTAATTGCATCACCTCACCTAGTAAATAAAATTATTCTAAAAGCTATAATACCTGAGACTATAGATCTAAATTTCTTGAGTAAGCGAAATAAACCACATAGAATTTGAGATACATCTCATTCCCAATTTAGCTAAACGAAACAAATTTTAATAATGATGTTACATCATTAAAAGGTAAATTAGGGTTTGGTTTTAAATCGAAACTATATAAATACCCAAGGAAATATAGATATGCAGAAGAAAAATATTGGCATTATATTTGGAGGAAAATCTACCGAGCATGAAGTATCTCTTCAATCTGCAAGAAATATTGTTGATGCTATAGATCCAGAAAAATATGATGTGACATTAATCGGTATTGATAAAAATGGAATATGGCATCTCAATGAAAGTACTCATTTTTTATTAAATTCAGATAACCCATCTCTAATTGCATTGCATCAATCAGGGCGAAATATTGCGTTTATCCCCGGTAAAAATGAAAAACAGATTATTGAGTTTCAAAACAAAACTCTATCACAATTGGATGTAATTTTTCCTATCGTTCACGGAACACTTGGCGAAGATGGTTCTCTGCAAGGATTATTAAGAATGGTGAACCTACCATTTGTTGGTTCTCAAGTACTCAGTTCCGCCATGTGTATGGATAAAGATATAACAAAAAGGCTTTTAAGAGATGCGGGGTTAAATATCACACCGTTTATCAAATTAACGAAAAAAGATAGAAACAAAATAAATTTTGATATTGCAAGCTCTCAGCTTGGCTGTCCCTTATTTGTAAAACCTGCTAATCAAGGATCTTCAGTAGGTGTGAGTAAAGTAACTTCTCAAGATGAGTTTGAAACGGCCATAGATACGGCATTCAATTACGACAATAAAATACTGATTGAACAAGGAATTGATGGCAGGGAAATAGAGTGCGCCGTTATCGGTAACGATGAACCTTCAGCAAGTGTTTGTGGAGAAATTGAACTTGAAGATAGTTTCTATTCTTACAACACAAAATATATTAATGATAAAGGTGCAACAGTAACGATACCTGCAAATGTACCCGATGAAATCAGCCAAAAAATTAGAAATATCTCAATCAAAGCTTATGAGGTTTTGGAATGCACTGGGCTCGCAAGGGTTGATGTTTTTTTAACAAAAGATGGGGAGATTTTTATTAATGAAATAAATACTTTACCAGGCTTTACCAATATCAGTATGTTTCCAAAGCTATGGGAAGCGAGCGGGCTAAATTATTCTGACCTCATTACGCGTTTAATAGAATTAGCAATTGAACATCATGAAAATAGCGCTCAACTACAAAATACAGTCTCTTTAAATAAGATAGGGTAAGTATATTGTTCCTGTTCAAAACCAAGTAACAAAAAAGGAAGCCTTCGCTTCCTTTTCTACCATCTAAAACTTAGATGCCATATTTTTCACGATAAGCCTGCATATTTGCCAATGCTTCTTTCTCGCCTTTTGCATCCAAATAATCCATCAAATCTTTCATCGTGATTAAAGCATGCACAGGGATTTCCAGTTCTTTTTGCACTTCCTGAATCGCAGAAAGCTCACCTTGACCACGTTCTTGACGGTCTAATGCAACCAAAACTCCGGCAATCGTCGCACCCGCATTTTTCAAGATGCTCACAACTTCACGAATCGCAGTCCCCGCAGTGATCACGTCATCAATAATCCAGACTTTTTGACCAGCAACCGATGCACCAACCAATACACCACCTTCACCATGATCTTTGGCTTCTTTACGGTTAAAGCCCCAAGGTACACTCTTACCATGTACTTGAGACAACGCCACTGCTGTTGCTGCTACAAAAGGAATACCTTTGTATGCTGGACCAAAAATCACTTCAACATTGTCACATTGAACCAATTTATCCGCATAACCTTGTGCTAATAACGATAGTGCTTCACCATCATTGAGCAAACCTGCGTTAAAGAAATAAGGACTGACACGACCTGATTTTAAGGTAAACTCACCAAATTTAAGCACACCACGTGATAATGCGAGTTCGATAAAAGCTTGCGGATGAAATGACACAGGCGTTGTCATATAAGGTGCTCCAAATTCTTCAATTGAGGTTAAACAGACGTATGATACCAAAGGATAGCTATCCAAGTGATGTAAAAATTCTTCGAGTCGTTTCAATTAACGTGAATGGGCTGCGTGCATCCGTAACCAAAGGACTCTTGGAATGGTTAGAACAGTCCGATGCGGATGTGGTCTGTATGCAAGAAAGCCGTATCACTCATGAACAATGGACTGATAAATTTAAACCAGAAGGTTGGTACACACACCTATTCCCTGCTGAACGTGCTGGTTATGCAGGTACAGCCATCTATAGCCGTCTACCATTTGTTTCAGTCACCAATGGTTTAGGCTTCGAACTGGCAGACTCCCAAGGTCGTTTTATTACCGCTGAATTTGATTTAGGACTGTCACATCCTGTTCATATTGCCTCGTTATACTTACCTTCAGGATCAAGTGGTGATGAAGCCCAAGCACGTAAAGATATATTTCTCGAAGAATACGCAAAAATACTAAAACAATGGCGTGACGAGAATAAATCAATCATCGTGTGTGGTGACTACAATATCGTACACAAGCGTATTGATATTAAAAACTGGTCAGGCAACCAGAAGTCATCAGGTGTGTTACCGCATGAACGTGCATGGCTGGATCATATTTATGATGAATTGGGTTATGTTGATACCTTCCGTGAAGTACGACCTGAAGCAGAGTTGTATTCATGGTGGTCAAATCGTGGTCAAGCACGCGCAAAAAATGTCGGTTGGCGTATCGACTACCATGCATGCTCTCCAGATTGGAAAGCACGTACCGCAAATGCATGGGTCTATAAAGAACAATGGTTTAGTGACCATGCACCTGTGATTATTGACTACAAAATACACGAATAAGTGAACAGTTGTTCACTTTGACCGCTTCTTTAACTTACATATCATGTCGCTTTTTGTGTATTTTTATTTAACAACTGTGACGGCATTATAGCACCACGGCACAGGGAAGCGGTCAGGATGACCACAAAGGGATAGGACGCCGTAGGAAGATAAAATAAACTTAGTTTAAGTTTATTTGCAAGGATGAGACATTGGACGTTGAAATGAGACCCGCATGATCAGGATGATTAAATGCGGGTTTTCTCTTTTCTGAATATACAATTTTATTGATTTTCCCTTCGCATTTAGCACAAAGAACCAATCTACTTATCACCTACTCGATTGATACTTATTAATACCCTACATCGATCAACTTAATAAAAAAATTCGGCTGGCAAATCACATCGCTTTTCAGTTAGGCTGTGAGGAAGATGATTCACTGTTTTTGATGGTTTGAATATGTTTAAAATTTACGGTATTAAAAATTGTAATTCGATGAAAAAAGCGTTTGATGCACTACAAGCCAAGGGTATTGATTACCAGTTTCATGATTATAAAAAACAAGGTATTGATGCTGAAACTTTAGAGATTTGGTTAAAGGAAATCGGTGCAGATAAAGTCCTTAATAAAAAAGGTACAACATGGCGTAAATTAACAGCAGATGAACAAGCGCATGCAAGCAGTAGCGAGCAAAACCTGATTGAGACTTTAATTGCACAGCCAAGTTTGATTAAACGTCCTGTATTACAAACCCCGCAAGGTTTTATCATTGGCTTTGATGAAACAACGTATCAAAACCTATCGGCTTAGAATAGACATTAAAAAACCGAGTTCACATTAGGCGAACTCGGTTTTTTTATTCAACTAATCAACTTAGTTAGAACGCACCCAAGTTTGGTTACGACCAAGTGCTGCAACGCCGATATAACCGCGTAATTTCAGCTTTTGACCACCATCGGTAAGCTCTGCTTTAAGCTTATAAGTTTTACCATTTTTTGGATCTACGATAGAACCACCATCATAATTTACGCCACCTACATTTTTAAGGTTACGTACAATCGTTACGCCATTCAATGATTTGTTATGAAATGGACCTTCACATTTCGTACAAACACTTTCCTGACCTGGGACTAAATACTTCTGAATCGATGCAGATAATGAACCGTCCTTTTGTTCAGTAAACTTGACGATCGCTTTGGGTTGCTTGGTTTCATCGTCAATCGTTTGCCACACGCTACCGTGTAATGCGTCCGCTGCATTGGCAAATGCTGTCAAACTAAACAATCCTAGTGCTAAAGCAATTTTCTTCATTTTTGTAATATCCTTAATGGGTCTTTTAAGACTAAGAGTATTGAAAACTTCCATCAATATTGCAATTCTTGATTGTGACTATTAGGTACAACCTGATCAGGTGCAAAACACCGTACAGAACGCCATTGTATAGGTCTTAAAATCAAATACTCTCTTAGTTGTATACTGCTCTAACAATATGGAAAAATTATGAAATTTGGTACTGTTTGGAAATATTATTTTACTGAATCCCTACTCAAAGCGACCATCCGGACACCAAGTCAATTCAATTTAGCACCGAATGCTTTACGTCCGCTATTAGACCAACTGTGTCGCTTATTCCCACAAAACCCAAATGCGCGAATCCGTCCTCTACGTTTGGCTGGCGTACGTGGTGAGGAAATCAAAACCAAAGCAACAGCAACACAGTTAATTTTCCATATACATGGCGGCGCATTTTTCTTAGGCGGCCTCAATACACATCGGGCATTGATGACCGATATCGCTGACAGTACCCAAATGCAAGTCATCCATATTGATTATCCATTAGCGCCAGAACATCCTTTTCCTGAAGCGATTGATGCGATTTTTGATGTTTACCAAGCGTTACTGGTGCAAGGGATTAAACCTAAAGATATTATTATTTCAGGTGATTCTTGTGGGGCGAATCTTGCACTCGCGCTGTGCTTACGTTTAAAGCAACAACCTGAGCTGATGCCAAGTGGCTTGATTTTAATGTCTCCTTATTTGGATTTAACCCTCACCAGTGAATCGCTACGCTTTAATCAAAAACACGATGCATTACTGTCGATAGAAGCCTTACAAGCGGGAATTAATCATTATCTGACTGCAGATATTCAAGCTGATGATCCTCGTGTCTCTCCTTTATTTGATGATTTAACAGGCTTACCTCCAACATTGGTTCAAGTCGGATCTAAAGAGATTTTATTAGATGATTCCAAGCGTTTCCGCGAAAAAGCAGAGCAAGCCGATGTTAAAGTGATTTTCAAACTCTATACGGGCATGTGGCATAATTTTCAAATGTTCAACGCTTGGTTTCCAGAAGCAAAACAAGCATTGGCAGATATTGCAACTTTTGCACAACGGATTGATCGTGACTGAGTCCTTTGGGTTTTGTGTGAAAAATGGTCAGCTATGGCTGACCATTGTCATACTTAATTTATTTTTGTCATCATAAAATAAAATTGATCGATTATTTAGATCATACTCTATTTTTCTAAAAATTTTTCCCGTTCTGATTTGCACTCAAAGCTTAGAAGCAGACTTTCTTCGCATTCCAAAGATGCTATTGTTAGTTATATACGCATTTGATCAACATTTTGATGTCAAATTTACATTTATAAAGTTTCTTAGGAATCTCATTGCATAAAAGGATGCATGCCAATGACGAAGATTCATTTTAAGAGGACGGCGAATCGAGAGAAATGGAGTTTCTCACAGCTTTGGGAACATGAACCACTGATCAACTGGAACATGTTAAAGAAGTCGATTCTGCTACTGATCCTTGCTGCCTTTATGACCCTTTTCGGGATCGTTTGGGATGTACTGGTCTTACTCAATCCAGTGACATGGCAATGGGTCAATTTACCGTTGATTTGGTCTAAACTTTGGACCAATTTGATTATGTTTTTTGTTTTTTTGGGTCTGATTGTTCCCTGTTATCTTTTTAAAGATCGGGCTTGGGCGTCAGAAGTTATTCCTATCTTAACCGTCCAATTGTTTACAGCACTGCTGTGTCATACCAGCTATTTAATTGGAAGCTTTAGCCCTGCCACGATGGTGGTTTATGTCAGTGTCGTCGCTGTTGGCTTAGTCCTATTTAATCGTAAAATGATTTACTGTGCACTTATTCCTGCAACAATTGCGCTGTTATTCTGCAATATTTTAAGTTTATATGGTGTGCTCCAGTACGCACCATTGTTTAATCCAAAGATTTTGAATCAAGCCGAGATGCACCCATTTTGGGTGGGGAGCATGTTGTTTTTCCTGCTGCCTATTTTAATCGCTTGTTTATTCTTATTTGAGATCTTACTGACCCAATGGCGTACTCGCGAAACTGCCATTCAAGCACTTAGTCGCCTTGATCCTCTTACCAATGTTATGAATCGACGTAGTATTAGTAACCATTTGGAGAAACTAAATAAACAGCCAAATTCATTTTATTCGGTGGTGCTACTTGATCTAGATCATTTCAAAAATATTAATGATGAATTTGGTCATAGCATGGGCGATCAAGTTTTGGTGCATGTGGCAAAGTGCCTTTCAAACAATGTCCGTGATCAGGATCTGATTGGTCGCTTTGGTGGAGAGGAGTTCATTTTATTATTACCCAATACCACAGCAATCCAAGCCAAGAATGTTGCTGAACGTTGTCGATTAGCAATTGCTGACATGTGTTTTATTGCTGAGGATCAACAACAATTTTCTGTTAGTGCGAGTTTTGGGATCAGTAGCTCGCTCAATGCGAATGAACCACACTTAGTTGTCAGTCAGGCCGATCAAGCACTTTATGCCGTGAAAGCATCAGGAAGAAATAATATTCAGATTTTTGGAGATCTTTTGGCAGAGTAATGCAGAAGGGAAATTACCTTCTGCACGACATTCTCAGTCATTTAATCCCGCAGATATACGTC
This sequence comes from Acinetobacter haemolyticus, assembly GCF_003323815.1. Classification (NCBI taxonomy): domain Bacteria; kingdom Pseudomonadati; phylum Pseudomonadota; class Gammaproteobacteria; order Moraxellales; family Moraxellaceae; genus Acinetobacter; species Acinetobacter haemolyticus. The sequence goes on along the minus strand of NZ_CP030880.1, from coordinate 120,411 downwards.
ACGATTTTGACGGTACGGCTCATCAAAAGGAACAAACATTTGTTCTTGCTTCGCGTCAGCAATCCACTGTCGAACCGATGGCAAGGCCAAGATTTTTTGCATGTAAGCTTGGCTTGATGCAGAGACAGGGAGCTTGAAACACACAAAGCGCATGACTACAGGTGCATAAAATGCATCAGCGATACTAAACTCACCACATAAAAAGCTGTCTTCACTTGGACGCTCTGACCAGATCTGATCAATTCGTGCAACTTCAGCGCGCAACTGCTCATGCTCAGCCCACAATTGCTCACCAATATGGGTCAGATCAGCTTCAATATTCATCGGGCAAAGATTACGTAAGTTTTGAAAACTGCTATGCATTTCAGCGCTAATGCAACGCGCTCTAGCACGCAATTTCTGATCTTGCGGCAACAGTTTTTTCTCAGGGTGTTGCTCAGCTACATATTCACAAATTGCGAGGCTATCCCAAACTGTAATACCTGCGTCAACTAGGGTCGGCACTTTTCCTGTTGGATTGAGCTTTAAGATTTCTGTCTTAAACTGGCTGTCTGGTTCAAAGCTATCAAATTGAATTAAATGCTCATGAAAATCAATGCCTGCTTGTTTTAATAAAATCCAAGGACGCATTGACCATGTTGAGTAATTTTTATTACCAATAAAGAGCGTATACATCGTTATGATTTCCCCTCAAATAAAGCCAGTTGTTGGAGTAACTCCGTTTTTTTAAATGCACCCGTTAAACGTAATGAACGAAGCTCTTGTTGTTGCGCGTTTAAGAATAAATAAGTGGGTGGACCTAAAATATCCCATTGCTTTAACAAAGCTTGATGAGAAGCATCATACTGACTCAAGTCCAACTTAATTAAATAATACGGCGCTAAAGCTTGCTGCACTTCTGCATCTTTTAAAATACGATGTTCAATAGGTTGACATGCCACACACCAATCAGCATATACATCAATAACAATCCCACGATCTTTCGGTGCATTGGCAAGAATATGTTGAAACTCATCTGCTGTTTTGGCGACATGCCATTCAGCTAGTTTGTCTGCCTGAACTGAATTTAAATTTTGAATATGTTGATATTGATTGAATACAAACCAAGGTGTCGTGATCATCAATAAGACAATATAAAGCCATTTCAGTTTACTGTTCTGTGCCAACAAACGAGAGGCGGCATAAATAATAAATGCTAAACCAAGGATTAGACTGAGAGTTTGTAATGCCAACTCAGGTAATAATGGACGAATAAAGTAAAGACTCAAAGCCAACATTAAAAAGGCAAAAATCACCTTAATTTGATGCATCCACTCCCCTGCTTTTGGCAATACTCGTGCACCTAAAACTGTAGCCAATAACAGTGGAATCCCCATCCCAAAGCCCAAGGTGAATAGCAATAATGCGCCTTGCCATTGGTTCTGTGTTTGCGAAATAAATAATAATACACCGGCAAGAGGAGCTGTCATACAAGGACCAACCAATAACGCCGAAATCATGCCCATGACACTCGCACCGACCAGCGTCCCACCTTTTTGTGAGGCTTGCAAATGATCCAGTCGATTTACCCATTTCTGTGGCATTTTCAATTCAAACAAACCAAACAGATTTAAAGCAAACACCACAAATAACAGACTAAATGCGATCAAGGTGGCAGGTTGTTGTAACCAACGTTGGAAATTCAACCCAGCAGCGGAAGCAATAAGCCCCAGTAGAGCATAGATCATTGCCATACTGACTACAAAAGTCAGCGCTATTGCCCAAGCTTTAACCCCTTTATTTTCACGCACAATAAGTGACGTCAAAATCGGTAGCATGGGGAGTGAGCAAGGTGTAAAGGCCAGTAAAATACCTAAGCCTAAAAATAAAACAATGCTATACAACAATGAATGCTGTGCTAAACGACTCGACCATTTTTGGTCTTGTGCCATTTGCCCTGCCGCATTGGATGAACTTATTGCAGATGCTTGCTCTTGATCAGAAATATCTGCCAAATCTGGTCGTTGCGTATTGATTGCATTGGCAGAGCGAGCGACATCAAGAAAGCGCTTTTGTGCGTTTGGACTGAGGTTTTGTGTATTTACAAGACCATTGGCATCCGTATCAAATGCGATTGTTTGTGGCGGATAACAAATACGATCTTTGGCACATCCCTGCCATGTCACTTGATAGTGTTGAGATGCTTGTGTAGGAATCTCAAATGCAAGCTCATCATAGTACACTTGGCTATGACCATAATTTTCATCATATTGGTCCTTCGCCTTAGGTAAGTTTAAAGCAACAGGCTGATTGCCTTGTTTCACCTCAAACTTATGCTGATATAAATAATAATCTGGTTGAATTTCCCAATGTAATCGTGCTTGATCGGTACGAGAAGATTCTACGGAAAATACAAATGCATCCTCAGGATTTAACAGTTGCGCGGAAAGATTCTCTTGGGCGTGGGTAAAACTCCCACATAACAACAGTAAACTACCAAGAAAGTAACGCACCAGTTCGCTACTGTAGCCACCCTGAGCATAGATTTTCATTCAGATTTCTCTTTTATCAACCCAATACTCCCGATGAGAAATGCAGGGATTCACGGGAGATTGAGAAGTCACATGGATTAAAATAAAACGGAAACGCCTAAACCGCCGTTATAGCTTCGTGCATTACCTTCTAAATCGACACCCACACTGGCATCGAACTGCATACGATTGTTTACCGCATAGACCAGACCTGTCCCCAGCCCATATTCATAGTCTTGGCTTTCTGCTTTGCGATAAATAAACTCTGAGTATCCAGACAGCTTCCCAGCAATTTTATAATTAATAGTTGGAATGGCAGTCACAGCCCAATTGCTGTTTTGCGCTTCGTAACGCATAGTAATCGAGGTACCAATGAGGTCACTAAACTCATAAGCCACCGCCGAAGTGAGGCTATAGATATCATCATGGGCAGTAAACTCATCATTTCCTGTCGCAAGAATCGCTTCAGCTAACAATGCCATGCTCAGACGGTCATCTTTTAAATTAATCGCTTTTTTCAAACCGATGCTGACATCACCTAAACCATTGTTTTCTTTAGTTGCACCGGCACGCTTGTGTTGCTGCCAAACAGGACCTTGCCAACCCAACTGAAGCTCTAACCCTTTCGCCAAACCTGTACGTAACAACATATCGCCATTTAAGGTTAAAGTTTTTTCCTTTACCCCATCAATTGTTTGTTGCTGATAACTTGCGGTTGGCAGACCTTGTTCCCAAGCCAGTTGACCAACTGGTGTAATGCCTGTACCTATGCCAGCACCAGGACGATCAAAAGAAAATTCATTCGCAAAGACTGAACTTGCTAGCATTGATAGCGCGATCAAGCTTAATGTTTGACGTTGTTTCATCATTATCCCCTTTTATTCAATCGGCTAAACTCAAGTTGCTAGCTCTTTTGACATTTTTGCACCATGTTCCCGTAACAATTCAAGTGTTGCACGTTCCTCTGCCAACGCTTGTGACCAGTCGATCTCATCAAAATCACAATCAAAGAAAAGCTGACTAATCGAGGATAAAATCGTAAGGCCCTCTTCATCACGCGTATTTGGGTCAACTTTTTCATCTAGTAAACGCTTGACCACTGGTGCACATGCTGAACTTGCGGCATCCCACAATGGTCCATAAAACTCTTCCGCATCCCAAAGATGTAAATTCGCTTTGGCTTGAATCAGCGCATCTAAAATATCTAAGTAGACTTGAAGTTGTTGTTGTTTTTCAGTTTCAGTCAGTGGTTGATTAGCTTCATATGCTTCACAGATGGTTTCCCACCATGTAAATAATCCATCACATATCACCGAAACGGGTGGTCCTTGTTCAGGATCGATAAAATTTGGGTCGAGTCCCTCAGCCAGTAAAAATCGCACTTGGTCTAAATCGAGTTGTTGTATGGCTTGCACCAAGGCCTGCTGCTGATTGCTTAACATGACCAATTCTCACAATATATTTAATGGTTCTATTATGCCGAATATCCCGACAGGTTTTTATAAAACGATCTAAAAATCATGTATAAATTTGATACAGGCAAAAAAAAAAGCCCAACTTCTGGGCTTTTTCTAAGTTGTTACGAAGATGCTTCATCATCTACGTCAACAAATTCAGGTAAACCACCTCGATGATGATCTTTTTTCTCATAGAGATGTTCCAGACTACGTTTTAATTTATCAATCGCACCATGAATAGAATGATCAATATTTGAAGCTTTGTGTGTTACCGCAACAGGCTTCATCCCTGCTGGACGGGCTTCGATCATACAACGTTTGTCATGTTCGCCCGTTTTGTCCCCATTTTCATCACTAATATGAACCGAAAAGTGTGTAATACGCTCGCTATAACGTTGGAATTCTTGTGTCAGCTCTTCACGAACATAACTGATTAAACGTTCACTACCTTGAATGTTTTTATCTGTACGGATTTCAATATTCATAAATATCTTCCTCTCTTTTCTGTGAGACGGTTCTACAAAATTATCTTATTGAGCACGCTTTTGAGCATGCATTCATTCAACGCAGTTGTATATTTTGTTTATGTAAATGCTTGTCGTCTCCTTGCTTTACATGTGTTGCTTTTCAGTATGAAAGAAGATCTTCTATGATTCCAATATCCGTCCATAATGAAAAATATGCAAGCTGATTTTTGACATTTTTATTAAAACTTGAGCAAAAAATAGTTAAATGACATGCAACTCCCTTTGATTTTCAGCACTACAATTCTTTTGAGCATTTGGTCAAATTTGGCTTTATTTTTGCTTGATTCCTTGTATGCTTTACACGCCTTTCAGGGGGGATTTTTTAAATGCAATTGAAACAACTTGCGGCAACATGTTTATTGGTATCTACAGCAGCTTTTACTCAAGCAAAACCGATCTGGCAAGATTTTAGCCTCACTGGTTTATACGGCGAAAACTATGAAGTTGTTGATGAAAAGCAAACAACTTTAACGGTTGAATACGCAGCAAAAGTAAAATATGCCGATGTATTTTTCTTCATGGATCGTATGCGTGGGAGTGACGACCATAAAAGCACTTATTTCGAGCTTTCACCGCGTTTTAGTCTAGGTGAAATTTCTGGTCAAAAATTAGCTTTCGGTCCAGTCAAAGACGTATTGATTTCAACAACATGGGAAAGCAACAATGATGATTTCTCTAGTTTTGATAACTTCTTATATGGCGTAGGCTTTGATCTTGATCTTCCATATTTCCAATATGCAAATATCAATTTCTACCGTGCAAACAATGAGAAAACAGCTGATGACTACCAGCTTACTTTTGTCTATGCATTGCCATTTAAACTCTCAACTGAAGAGTTCTTAGTCGATGGCTTCCTTGACTGGTCAACAGCTGAAAAAGATCACGCCAGTGAACTCAACTGGACTACACAGTACAAATGGAATGTGGGTAAACACATTTCGCCTGAAACACGCTTATATTTAGGTGTCGAGCATTCAGTTTGGAATAATAAATTTGGTATCAAAGGCAGCGACGAAAACAACGTTAGCGCTTTGATCAAATACCATTTCTAAATTGGTCAAATCGTTAAAAACAGCAAGCCCAGTCTTGCTGTTTTTTTTGATATGTAGAATAAAATAATCAAATCTTTTTATTTAAATTTAAGATGTCATTTACTACCGTGACAGGCGATATGGATGTCGCCTTGTTGAGTTGCCGTATCAGGTTGTACCGTCAACTCAACAGAAGATTTTTGTTACTTTTGATCTTTCAAAAGTAAGAGATTCCCTATACACAAACAATCCGCCTCATCATAATCTATGCGGCAGTAACACAATGTGAAATAAAATCAATTCACTGATTCGAATTCATCTTCCACCTAATTCAACCTATAACCTATGCCTATTTCTACTCAATTTATGCCTTACATATTCAATAAGTATTACAAGATTCGCTTGGCAACAATTCATGACCTTGAGCAGATTTTAGCTATCTATAATCATGAGATCCTCACGGGCACGGCCAACTGGAATGATCAAGCCGTTTCCCTGACAGACTATCAGCAACGCTTCCAAGATTTACAACAGCAGCAATTTCCGATGATTGTAGTTGAGGATCAACAACTAGATCGTATCGCAGGATATGCCTATTATTCAGCATTTCGCTCGATTAGTGGTTATCGGCATAGCGTTGAACATTCAGTGTTTATTGACCCAAGTTATGCACGCCAAGGGCTTGGTAGAGCCTTGATGCAACAACTGATTCATCTTGCGACTCAACAGCATATGCATATGATGGTGGCTGCCATAGATAGTGAAAATCGGGGTTCAATCGTGCTCCACGAGCAACTTGGATTCATTCAAACTGGCTATATGCCTCAAATCGGACAAAAATTTGGACAATGGCGGGATTTAGTCCTGATGCAACTACAATTAAAGACGCCATAAAAATTTAACAATACAGCACTGATGTCCTGTGATTTGGCTAGTTAGAATGACAATTATCCGAGTTTATAAAGATAAATAAGATGAGAAAAATATCACTATATATTGCGATAAGTAGCGCATTTGCAGTTACCACAAGTTTTGCTGAATCATCTTATCAACAAGAATTACAACAAGGCTGTGCCAAAATCAAAAATTATGCGCAGATAGGAAAGAAGTTTTATGACCAAAAACAATACGTTAAGGCAGCAAAGCAATTTGAGAATCAAGCCGCATGGGCACACTTCTGCCAACTGAATGCAGAAGAAAGTGGGATCAAGATTACTGACCGAGATGTTGAAATCGCCAATAATAATGTGGGACTCAGTTATGCCAAATTGGGTAAACCGCAATGGGCAAGAGTCTGGTTTTTACGAGATAAAGATTCTAAAACCAGTCAATACAACTTAAAACAATTACCCAAACCCCAATTATCGACTGATCTACAAGGAAACTATGTCCGCGCCAATGGTTTTGGGCAATGGGATTACATTACGGTTAAAAAACAACAGAATCGATATCTTATTGATTTTGAAGGTTACTATTTTGGACTGCGTGGACTTATTTATGGTCCAAACCTAGGTTCATTTGAAACCACGATGCCAATTACTGCAAAACAGGCCAATTATCGTTACGAAGACTGTCAAATCAAACTGCAATTTTTGAATGACCCACAGCATGGACCCAAGATCGAGGTGAAGCAAAATAATGGTGCTTCAACCTGTGGCTTTGGACACAATGTTTATGCAGGTGGGACGTTCTATAAGGTTGAACGCAAATAAATCTAGTACTAACCATTTAGTTTTCTAAATTGTATTTACCCAACATTCACTATCGTGACAGGCGACATGGATGTCGCCATGTTCGACTGCCTTGCGCTGCTTCCAAAGCCATGCTTTGGAATTGCTCAGGACGTACCGTCAGTCGAACAAAAGATTTTTGTTACTTTTGATCTTTCAAAAGTAAGATATATCACCAAGGTAGAGACTTAAAAAAACAGATAAAGAATCCTTAATTGAAGAATATTAAATCGCAACCAACTCCCTTATCCCCTTCTCAGGCATATCCGTACCTTGTCCTTGTGCAATCACCTGGCCACGTGCCATGACGGTATAATTATCAGCAAGTTCTTCAGCGAAATCATAGAACTGCTCAACCAACACAATTGCCATCTCCCCCTGATCTGCCAATTTACGAATTACTCGACCAATATCTTTAATAATCGACGGTTGAATCCCCTCGGTTGGCTCATCCAAAATCAAGACACTCGGCTCTGACGCCAATGCTCGGGCAATGGCCAACTGTTGCTGTTGACCACCAGACAAATCACCACCACGGCGATGCTTCATTTCATCTAAAACAGGAAAAATATCATAGAGATGGCTCGGTACTTTTCGTGTTTTAGCCCCTGAAAATTTCGCCATTCCAATTAAAATATTCTCCTCGACCGTCAAAGTCGAAAAAATATCTCGTCCTTGTGGCACATAAGCCAAGCCCGCATGTACTCGTTGCTCAGGCGACATCTTGGCAATATCTTTTCCATCTAACAGAATTTGTCCCGATTTAATCGGCAGAATCCCCATTAAACACTTTAATAACGTGGTTTTACCCACGCCATTACGCCCAAGAACCACACTGCATTCCCCTACAGGCGCAGATAAAGACACATCACGCAGAATATGACTGCCACCATAAAACTGATTAATTTGTTTCACTTCTAACATGGCAGTCTCCTAGCGTCCTAAATACTTTTCAATCACATCTTCATTGGCTTGTACCTCTGCCAATGTGCCCTCTGCCAAGATTGCACCTTGCGCTAAGACAGTAACTTTCTCACTGATGGTGTCAATAAAGCTCATATCATGTTCAACTACCACTAACGTGTGATTTTTTTTCAATTCCAGACAGAGTTCAGCTGTCCGTTCAGTTTCAGCATCCGTCATCCCTGCCACAGGCTCATCCAATAAAATCAGTTTTGGTCGCTGCATCAATAACATACCGATTTCTAACCATTGCTTCTGACCATGAGACAATAACCCTGCAGGCTTTTGTACAAATTCCTTTAAACGAATTTGCTCCAAACTTTCATCTAGTGCCAACTGCGCTTCTGGATCAAGTCGGCTAAACAAGCTTTTTTTCACTCGCTTATCTCGTGGCGCAGCCAGCAATAAGTTTTCCATCACGGTGAAATTTTCAAACACAGTGGGTTTTTGAAATTTCCGTCCAATGCCCACTTCAGCAATTTGCTCGGTGCTCATTTTGGCAAGATCATAGTTTTGCCCGAAAAATGCTGTGCCTGTGGTTGGACGGGTTTTGCCTGTAATCACATCCATCAACGTGGTTTTACCTGCACCATTTGGCCCGATAATGCAACGCAACTCACCCTCTGCGATATACAGCGATAAATCATTTAGAGCACGAAATGAATCAAACCAAACACTGACTTTTTCCAGATATAAGGCAATACCATGACTAAAGTCTGCACCTTGTGTTTTGGCGCGTCCGTAACCCTCACCCAGTTGACCACCATGTTGAGCTGAGTTGTTGTGTAAATCACTCATTTAATTACGCTCCTTTTTAAAGCGGTCAAACAAACCAATGACACCTTTAGGAAGGAATAAAGTCACCACAATAAATAATGCGCCCAAGATCAGCAGCCATGCTTCAGGTGCAGCTACCGTGAAATAGGTTTTAGCAGCATTGATCAGACCTGCACCTAAAATTGGGCCAATCAAGGTACCACGCCCACCCGCAGCAACCCACACCGCCATTTCGATCGAGTTGACAGGATTCATTTCACTCGGATTGATGATGCCGACTTGCGGTACATAGAGCGCACCTGCAACCCCTGCGATCACAGCCGAAAGCACCCATGCTGACAGTTTGTACCACAGCGTGCGATAACCTAAATATTGCAAACGGTTTTCACTGTCACGGATTGCACCAAGTACACGACCATAAGGACGGTTCATCAATTGACGTAATCCAATAAAGCACAGCATCAATACCAAAGCCGTTACAAAACATAAGGTGGCACGCATCGGTGCAGAGGTAATATCAAAACCCAATAAGGTTTTAAAACCAGTGAAACCATTGTTTCCACCAAAGCCTGTTTCGTTACGGAAGAACAAGAGTGCTGCGGCAAACACCATTGCCTGAGTAATAATCGAGAAATACACCCCTTTGATTTTCGAGCGAAATGCAAAGAAACCAAAAATAAAAGCCACAATTCCAGGGACTAAAATCACCAGTGCCATTGCCCAGAGAATATGTTCTGTTCCTGTCCAATACCAAGGTAATTCAGTCCAGCTGAGAAACCGCATAAAATCAGGTAAGCCATCGCCTGCAGATTGGCGCATCAGATACATGCCAAAAGCATAACCACCCAGTGCGAAGTACAAACCATGCCCTAAACTCAAAATACCGGCATAGCCCCACACCAAATCCAATGCCAATGCCACTAAAGCAAGGCACATAATTTTGCCAATCAAGGTGACCCAATACGCGGATAAATAAAATGCTGAATCCGGAGGGAGCAGGTGCAGCCATGGTAAAAGTAGCAACACCCCGAAACACAGACCGATTGCAACCGCACTGTATGGCTGATCTGAAAACATTGTTGTCATTTTCATTGGCTTACTCCACAAAACGGCCTTTGATGGCAAACAAACCTTGTGGACGTTTTTGGATAAACAAAATCACAAGTACCAGTAGAATAATTTTTGCCAATACAGCACCCATGCCGATTTCCAACACCGTGCCACTGATCCCTAAACCAAGTGCTGCCAAAACTGCGCCCCACACTTGCCCCACACCACCGACGACCACCACGAGGAAAGCATCGATAATATAGTTCTGCCCAAGATCAGGTCCTACATTTCCCACTTGTGCCAATGCGCAACCCGCCAAGCCAGCCAAACCAGAACCGAGACCAAAAGCCATCATATCGATACGCGCTGAACGAATCCCCACCGCACGCGCCATCTGACGGTTTTGTGTGACGGCACGAACGAATAATCCGAAACGGGTTTTATTGAGTAAGAACACCAACAACAGTAAAACTGCAATGGTGAATGCAATAATCGCAATGCGGTTATAAGGCAACATTAAACTCGGCGTAAGTGCAATACCACCACTGAGCCATGACACATTCGAAACTTCGACATTTTGTGCACCAAAAACCATACGTACCAATTGCATCAAAATCAGACTGACACCAAAAGTCGCCAATAAGGTCTCAAGTTGACGACCATATAAAGGACGGATCACCGTACGTTCAATCAGCATGCCGATCAGCGCACTAACAAGGAATGCAGCAGGAATCGCAGCCAGTAAATACCAATCGACTAAACCAACAAAATGGGTTTTGAAAAAGCTTTGTACAACGTAAGTGGTATATGCACCAATCATGATCAATTCGCCATGTGCCATATTAATGACACCCAGCAACCCGTAGGTAATAGCGAGACCAAGTGCTGCAAGCAATAAAATACTGGCGGTGCTTAAACCTGAAAACACATGTCCAGACCATTCACTGGCTTGTATTCTGGTTTTAATTTTACTCTTGGCATCCAACAAAGCCGTTTGTAATTCTTGGTTGGCAATCGGCTGTTCTAAGGTTTGCTCAATCATTGCCAATACATCAGGACGATTCGATTCAGCGAGAACATTGACCGCCGCAATTTTTCCAAATATATCCGCATCATTAAACTCTAAGCGTGCTTTAAGTTGTGCTAAGCGTGCTTTGACTTTGTTGTTGCTCTCGTTGAGATAGAGTTGCTTGACCATTGCGACATCGATTTCAGCCAAGTTATTTTCCAAAATATCAACGGCTGCCAAACGCTGTGATGCATCTTCTGAATTGAGTTTCGCTTTGGCTTGCCCGAAATTAAGCGCTTTGCGTAAGGTATTGACCAAAGTAACTTGAGATAAATCGGCGGGCCAATCTTCCAATACCTGTTTGGCAGGATAACTGAGTAAGACCTCATCATTTTGTAAAATGTAAGTCTGTCCCGCACGATCGGTATACAACTCATTTTGGTCAATATACGCAACAAGCTGGTCTAGCTGTTCAATACTGGCTGGCCACTGATTCAGCATGGCACGACGTGTTGCAAAATCAGCTTTAACGAATGTTTGAATCGCATCTTGAGCTGCAACAGTCGTCTCAATTGAAGGAGTGGTTGCTAAAGGATCTTGCTCTGCCCATGCAAGACTACAAAAAAAATGTGTCATCACGCAGAGCAATGCTAAAACATAGTGTTTTGCCATACGACTCGCCCTTATGGATCGTAGATTTTTACGAAGAACCGAAAAAGAAAATGAAGAAACCTGCCATCGAAATAGCAGGTTTTAGAACAAGCTTATTTTGGGATATAAGGACTCCAAGGCTCTGCCTTGATGGTTTCTGGTGTTTTATAAACCACGTCAAATTGCCCATCTGCACGAATTTGCCCGATCATCACAGGTTTGTGTAAATGATGGTTGCTTTCATCCATTTTTAAGGTATAACCTGACGGCGCTGCGAAAGTCTGTCCTGCCATTGCTTCACGGACTTTATCGACATCTGTAGTCCCCGCTTTTTCAACTGCTTGCTTCCACATGTTGATCCCAACATAGGTTGCTTCCATCGGATCGTTAGTCACAACTTTATCGGCATTTGGAAGTTTGTATTCCACAGCAAATTGCTTGAATTTATTAACAAACTCAGTGTTTTTTGGATTTTTGACTGACATGAAATAATTCCATGCTGCCAAATGCCCCACCAATGGTTTGGTATCAATACCACGTAACTCTTCTTCACCCACCGAAAATGCCATGACAGGGATATCAGCGGCTTTAATCCCTTGGTTACCCAGTTCACGATAAAATGGTACGTTTGAATCGCCATTGATGGTCGAAATCACTGCGGTTTTTTTACCTGCAGAAAACTTTTTAATATTGGCAACGATAGTCTGATAATTACTATGACCAAATGGGGTGTACTCTTCCATAATGTCCGCATCGGCAATGCCTTTAGACTTCAAGAAAGCACGTAAAATTTTATTGGTGGTCCGTGGGTAAACATAGTCTGTTCCAAGTAAGACAAAACGTTCAGCCTTGCCCCCTTCATCACTCATTAAATATTCAACCGCAGGAATCGCTTGCTGGTTTGGCGCTGCGCCCGTATAGAAAATATTCTTAGATTGTTCCTGACCTTCATACTGCACAGGGTAGAACATTAAACCATTTAATTCTTCAACGACGGGGAGAACTGATTTCCGCGATACTGATGTCCAACTCCCGAAAATCACGGCAACTTTATCTTGAGTAATGAGCTGACGTGCACGCTCAGCAAATAGCGGCCAGTCTGATGCAGGATCTACCACCACAGGCTCTAATTTTTTTCCTAAAACCCCACCGTTGGCATTGATCTCATTAATGGTCATCAAGGCTGTGTCTTTCAGTGAGGTCTCAGAAATTGCCATCGTTCCTGAAAGTGAATGTAAAATTCCGACCTTAATGGTTTCACCGCTTGCTGGTGCAGCTTTTGCTTCGGTTGTGCTCTGTTCTGTTTTCTCGGCTGGCTTTGAACACCCCACAAGCCCCACCCCCATCATGGCAGCCATCAGTACAGACATTGACATCATTTTATTTTGCATCTTTGTTCTCCACAGTTTGATCTTGTGATTTTGACTGAATGGAGTTATTCAATTTTCATGCCAATAGTTTAATATATTGTTTTATATATGTTTTTATAAGAATTGTTCTACAAAAATCCAATCTTGTATACAACATTGCATACAAAAAATACGCAGTGAACTAAAATGATGCATTTTTGATCTTCATAAAAAAGCCAAGCATCTGCTTGGCTTTTTCCGTTGAGCTTAACCCATCATCTAAACCGCAATATCTGCCAAATTGCCTTTTTGCTCTAACCAATGCTTACGATCCGCCGCTCGCTTTTTCGCAAGTAACTTATCCAGCAAACCAGCGGTTAAATGTGCATCATCCAAGTCCAACTGCACCAAACGGCGTGTATTCGGATCCATGGTGGTTTCACGTAGTTGGCTGGCGTTCATCTCACCCAAACCTTTGAATCGCGTGATTTGTGGGTTCTTGTTGCCTTTAATATTTTTTAGAATCGCTTCTAACTCATCATCATCCAAGGCGTAGTGCACATCTTTTCCGATATCAATTCGATATAACGGCGGCATAGCAACATATAAGTGGCCTTCTTCTACCAATGTCGGGAAATGCTTCACAAACAAAGCGCACAATAAGGTTGCAATGTGCAGTCCATCCGAATCCGCATCAGCAAGGATACAAATTTTTCCGTAGCGTAGTTCTGATAAATCATCACTGCCAGGATCAACCCCGATCGCAATCGCAATGTCATGTACTTCCTGAGATGCTAATACCTCATCCGAAGATACTTCCCAAGTATTTAAGATTTTGCCACGGATCGGCATAATCGCTTGGAAATTCTTATCTCGTGCTTGTTTCGCACTACCACCAGCAGAATCCCCTTCGACGATAAAGAGTTCACTATCTTCACGGGTTAAACCCACACAGTCTGCTAATTTTCCAGGTAATGCTGGACCAGCTACAATCTTTTTACGTTCAACTTTCTTAGCTGCTTTTAAACGACGACCCGCTTTGGCGATTGCCATTTCAGCTAATTGAGTCGCGATCTCGGCATGTTGGTTTAACCATAATGCAAATGCATCTTTGGCAATATTGAGAACAATATTCGAAGCTTCACGACTGGATAGGCGTTCTTTGGTCTGCCCTGAGAATTGAGGCTCTTGGAATTTCAATGACAGGATGAAATTTACCCCATCCCACACATCTTCCGCAGATAGCTTCATATTGCGCGGCAATAAATTACGTAATTCACAAAACTCGCGCAACGCTTCTGTCACACCAGATCGTAAGCCATTAACATGGGTGCCGCCTTGTGCAGTTGGAATCAAGTTGACATAACTTTCCTGAATCTGTTCACCACCTTCAACATTCCAGCAAATTGCAAACTCACAAGCAGCACGTTCCGCTTGTCCACTACTCACAAAAGCTGGGGCTGGCAAAATTTCACGATCTTCAAGTTCATCCATCAAATAGTCGACTAGACCATTTTCAAACTGCCATTCAATCTTTTCATTATTGATTTTATCGTCATAAATAATTTTTAAGCCTGCTGCTAACACCGCTTTGGCTTTTAAATTATGTTTAAGCGCTTTTAATGCGAACTTAGGACTATCAAAATATTTCGCTTCTGGCCAGAAACGTACCGTTGTCCCCGTCGCACGTTTCGCCACTTTGCCTTCTAAAACAGATAATGGCGCAACAGGCTCACCTTGCTCAAAGGCCATCTGATACAAGTTACCATGGCGTTGTACAGCGACTTCAACCCGTGTAGATAAAGCATTGACCACAGAGATACCAACGCCATGCAAACCACCTGAGAACTGATAGTTATCCGTACTGAACTTGCCGCCTGCATGGAGCTTGGTCAGAATAATTTCGATACCACTTTGTCCATATTCTGGGTGAATATCAACTGGCATTCCTCGACCATTATCTTCCACCGATAATGAACCATCTTCATAAATCGTGACCGTCACTTGATTAGCATGACCTGCAAGCGCCTCATCGACGGCGTTGTCAATTACCTCTTGTGCCAAGTGGTTTGGACGTGAGGTGTCGGTGTACATTCCGGGACGACGACGAACAGGATCTAAACCAGAAAGAACTTCAAGAGATTGTGCCGTGTATTGTGTCACTTGGTCTGATTTCCTTTTTGCAGGGCTGCCGATAAAAATTCGAGTACTAGAGGTAATTTTTCTTCAAAATCATCCATTGCATGATTACCATTAGCGTCGGTTAAAATCAATGATGATGGATGCGCTGCACTATAATAGCCTTGTGCTTGACGATAATCCAAGACTTCATCACCTTGTTGCAATAGCACCAGAATTTTATCAGCATGCGCTAAGCTGGTCTCAGCAATCGATTGTAATTGCTGCAATTGATCGACATCAAGTGTCCATGCGTCGGTCACTTTGAGTGGAATCTGTTCAATTCCGAATAAATCTTGAAACAACTGCCATGGTCGCATAGCAGGATTGATCAAAACAGCAGGACATGCATATTTTGCGACAAGATAGGTCGCATAAAATCCCCCTAAACTGCTCCCCACCAACACCACTTGATCGAGTAGTAAACTTTCCACCAATACCGAAAGATGCTTCAAAACCTGTTGTGGTGGGTGATTTAAATCAGGCAAATGCACGTGAATGTGATCGTAATGTGCACAATATTGATACAACTGTTGCCCTTTTATTGACCTTGGGCTACTTCGAAAACCATGTAAATAAATAATTTGCATACGCACCTACAGCGTCATTTGCTTGACTTAAAGCAAAATAGATCACATTATCAATCACAATTGATAAATAAATAACAATATAATTTACAGATAAGCCCGAAATTGTCAGACACAAAAAACGATACTCTGCACCGTTCATCAGTATTCTAAAAAAAATACTGTTGAAACAAGAAAAGATGCATGCGTTTGCTGTAGTTTATCTAAACAATGTTAGGTCAATAACTTCAAACCTTCGGTATATATCAAGGATGAGGAAATCAATATGCCAAGTTTAACACCTCTACATGAAACCTACTGTAAATGGGACAGTACCCCTCCCAGTCAGGCGGATGTTTTGGAAGGTTTGGCACAACTCGTAAGCACTAGCTTAAGTGGGGTGCACGAATTAGTGCAATTGGTACAAACTGAGGTGTTACGGACAACGCTTGGTTTGAGTGCACAAAAGGCCAAAAAATTACAAAAGCACCCTCAATTACAGAGATTTTACCAATTCTCCTATGTCGCGATTCAAAAATACGGCATTAACTTCCTCGCACCAAACTTGCGCAGAGTCATTGCAAAATTTCCAGTGCTGCATGACAAACCGTTGAGTCCTTCTTTACACTTTGTAGTCGGCGCACTCAATGGAATCTTTGGTGATTTTTTCTTAAAACAGCATAACCCGATGGCACTCCCTATGGTGCTGTATGATCATTATGGTTCATTGCAACAAGGTGAACTCACAGGTCGTGTAGTCATTTTGACACATGGTCTTTGTATGAACCATTTAACTTGGTCGAATCATCGCTATGGTGGCATTGGTGAACGCTTGCTTGCGCAACGTGATAACAACACCATGCTGTATCTCAACTACAATACAGGGCGTCGTATTTCAGCCAATGGTCGTAGCTTTGCCAATGTGCTAGAAGATCTAGTTCAACGTAATCCACGCATCACCAGTATCGATTTGATTGGGCATAGTATGGGAGGATTAGTCTCTCGTAGTGCTCTGTTCTATGGTAAGCAGAACCTATGCCAATGGGTTCACATGGTTGAAAATTTGGTCTGTATTGGCTCACCGCATCATGGTGCAGTACTTGAACGTTTTGGTTTCATTCTGCAAGATAAACTCGGCGCATTTCCATTTATTAGCCTTATCGGTCAATTGGTCAATATTCGCAGTAATGGGATTTTAGATTTACGTCATGGTAGCGTACGTGATGATGACTGGGAACATAATGATGCACGGATTGGTTTTGAAGATGACAATCGTAAGCCAGCACCATTGCCATCACATATCAACACCTTCCTCATCGCCGGTACACTCGAGTTCGAAAAGCTTAGAACCAAAGCGCTCACCGTGATTGGTGACTATTTGGTAAGTGTTAAAAGTGCTTTAGGTGAACACCCAAATCCTCGCTTCCAACTTAAACTTCCTGATACACATAAAGCGGTTTTCTATGGTTTGAACCATTTTGAGATTCAATACCACTCCAGTGTTGCGGAGCAAATTACCCGTTGGTTATATCCAGATGTGAGTGATAAGGTTGAAGCAGGTGTTCAAACCCATCTCATTAATATTCCAAATAATCATAGCTTTGAAGATCTGGAAGGAATTGTTGAAACCTAAACAGTGCTCCAAATTTTATCCAATAAAAAAGCCAACATCATGTTGGCTTTTTTACCAATTAAGCAGGATATTTTCTAAAGAGTTGCCATAAACAAATCACAAGGATCAGGCTGAAATAGATCAAAGACCAAACAGGTAGTGATTGTCCCAGAAAACTCCAATCAATCATGGCACACTCTCCTGAGCCAGACAGCACTTGCTGCAGGACCGCTTTCATCGGTAAAACATCAACCAAATAGTCTAAGCCTGGTCCACAACTCGGTACTTGATCTGGTGGTAAATGTTGTAACCATACATGCCGTGCGGCAACGCCAGCCGACCATCCAATCGCTAAAGTTGCCAACAAGGCATAAAAGCGCTTAAAAAAGTTTGAAATTGGGTTGTGAATAAATGCAACTAATGCAATTAAACCCATGCCAATTAAACCAATTCGCTGGAAAATACATAAAGGACAAGGTTCAAGACCTTGCACATGTTCTAAATATAATGCAAATGCGAGCCCAATAATGCTCATCAGTACCAATACAGCACTGACTAAACGGTAATTCCAGCGCATGGAAAATCCTCTAAAAAATGTCCTCTGTCGTAATAAGAATGATCACCCTTACGATAAAATATCGACAGACCCTAGCGGTATTGTGCAAGATATTCTGCAAAACTCATGTGATTATCTTGTTCGAGTTGAGACTGTTTTTGCAACGAAGTTTGTGCCAAATGTTCGAAATATTGTTTTCTTTCTAAACTGATTTGGTGCTGCTCATAATCCTGTACATGCTGTTGAGCCATGATACTACCAAAGTTCCATGTCCCTCCATGTTGCAAGGTATCATTGATTACCTGCTCCGAAAGCGTATTTTCAACCTGATATAAGCGGTGTTGCATCACCTGTACAGCATCTTGGTATAGTGAAGTGCGGTCCATTTGATCCAATAAAATCGCGCAGGCTTGAATCTGACCAAGATGACGTTGTGCCCAATCTTGGAAAGGTACCTCAATCGGTCCATCTTTAATTTTGGCGTCTGCCGCACGCCCTCGATTGACAATTTCGGTTTGATTTAGATCTATCTGATCTTGTTCATCTGCCCACAATTCAGGGCTGTCATTCAACAAACAATACAAAGCTAAACTTTCCAAAAATCCAGCTGCAGTCTCATCAATACCAATCGCACGATAAGGATTGACGTCCACTGCACGTAACTCTACATAACCCACACCACGATTTTTTAACGCTTGGGAAGGTGTCTCACCTTGTTCTGGTACTTGTTTTGGGCGAATCAAACTATAGTATTCATTTTCAATTTGAAGAACATGATCATTGATTTGAATCGGCTCACCTTGCTCATCATCTAAGCCTAGGGCTGTAAATTGAGGGTAAGGTGTGTGCACAGCTTTTTGTAAACCCTCTAAGTAATCATGCAAATCGTTATAGTGAATACCAAGCTGCTTTTGGGCTGAATTCTGATACCCTAGACGTCCCATACGTAAGGCCGTTGCTTCTGGCAAATACAATGTCCCTTTGATCAATGCTTGTAAATGATGCTCACGACCAGTCAAAAAACAACGACATACGGATGGACTAGCACCCAATAAATACATCACTAAAGGCGTCAGTCGAATAAAGTTACGAATCAAACCAAAATAACGATGGCTACGATAATCCTGCAAACTGAGCTGCTTTAATTCAGCATTGGTTTCATGCTGTTGTAGGTCTTCAAACAGTTGATCGGGAAAAGACAAGTTATAATGTACACCTGAAATAGTCTGCATACGGCGACCATAACGCACACCTAAACCATGACGATATAAAGTTTTAAAACGACCAATATTGGATGTACCATACTGCGCCAATCTAATATTTTCTTCATGATCATCCAACATACACGGCATGGAAAGCGGCCATAACTTTTCCCCGTCTTGCAAATGCTGATGCACCACATGATGAATATCACGCAACTCATCTAACGCAGCCGCAATCGTACTATGCGGTGTCGTGATAAATTCCATTAATGCTTCAGAATAATCTGTCGTGATGTGCGGATGTGTCAGTGCTGAGCCTAAAGCAATCGGATGGTTTTTTTGTGATAAAAATCCATTGCTTTGCATACGCAAACTTTCACGCTCGATACCACGTAACATACCTGCCAATTGCGAAGCATCTACCCAAGTTGGTATCACAGAGGAAGAAAGTGCGCTGGGTTGATTCATAATATATATGCTCATTGATTCACTGGCCAAACACTGAGTAGTGGCTTGCTTTTGTCAATTATAACGACTATTGCCATCTAGTCAGCTGATTTAATTTGGCAATTTTTATCACAAACTTGTTATTTAAGACATGCCGAAATTGTGATTTTATTAAAAAATAATTCTGCTGATGGATAACTTCTTATGCAAGCACAAGACATTCTAAATTTTTGGTTTACTCCCGATCATCAACCACTTTGGTTTGCTAAAAGTGATGCCTTTGATGCCAAAATTCGTGAGCTTTTTCAATCAATCCATCATCAAGCTGCACAAGCAGAACTTTGGTCTTGGCGTCAAACTGCTGAAGGACGCTTGGCCGAAATTATTATTTTAGATCAATTTTCTCGCAACTTATATCGAGATCAAGCCCAAGCTTTTGCTTACGACAGCATGGCACTGATGTTGGCACAAGAGGCAATTAGTTTGCAACTCGACACTGAACTGAGCCCCGAACAACGCTCGTTTTTATACATGCCGTTTATGCATAGTGAGTCCAAAATGATTCACGATTATGCCCTAGCGTTATTTCAACGTTTAGGCAATCCCATCAATTTAAGCTTCGAAGAAAAGCATAAAGTGATCATTGATCGTTTTGGACGCTATCCACATCGTAATGCGGCACTTGGTCGAGTTTCAACAGCAGAAGAACTTGAATTTCTAACTCAACCGGATAGCCACTTTTGATCCGATCTTCCAGAGAGGAATAACAAATGAAATCGTTATTAATGTGTACGCCTGTACTCATCGCACTGACCTTTGCAGGATGTGCAACTGTTCATAAACAACCCAAGACGTTTGATCAACTCGGTCAATTTACCGCTTATCCATTAAATAACAAAAGCTTTCGTATCAGCTTCCAAGCAGGAAATAATCTGAGTTATGGTACAGCGGAAGAAATCACTTTATTAAAAGCAGCTCAGACCACGGTAAAAAATGGTTTCAGATTTTTCACTGTCGTTGATGATCCGAGTAATGCGCGTATTAAAGAGCAACGCCAAGCGGTGATTTATCCAAGTCGACCTTATTATCCGTATGGTTATTATCGTCGCCACCCTGCGTTTTGGCCGGATCCATTCTATGATATGCCACAAGTGGTCAATCTTGATCCAATCCAAGTGTCGTATACTATCGAATGCTTCAAGACTCAACAGCAATCGCCTGATGCCTTTGATGCGCAATTAATTCTACAATCCTTAGGTCAAAAATACGGATTGAGTCCAACAGGAGAAGTGTTGCAGCCACCTGCCTCACCTCAAAACAAAAAATGAATGAATAGGATGACTCAATGAATTCAGCCGAAGAAATCCACGTCCCAAGTCTGCAAAGAAGTAAAAACTTTGCCACCATCGCCTTGATTATTGCTGTCTCGGCATGGGTTGCTCTCATGATTGTGGCGCACTTTCTACCTGAATATAAATGGCTCATCCATATCTTCATGTTAGGTGCTGAAGCGGGTGTGGTCGGAGGGTTAGCAGACTGGTATGCCGTCACGGTATTATTCCGCAACCCATTTGGAAAAATGCCCCTACCGAAATTGTTACGTGACCATACCGAGATTATTCCACGTAATAAGGCACGTATTGCTGAATCGATGGGACGTTTTGTGCAAGAGAACTTCCTCTCTCCTGTGATTGTACAGCGCAGCCTACAAAATACCGATATCAGTCTGGCAGTGGGTGAATGGCTTGCCAATCCTAAAAATAACGGGCAAGTGGTGCAGATCATTCAGCAAACGGTGCCGAAAATTTTTGAGTTTGTCAGTCAAGATCAAATTGCAAATTTTGTCCAAAATAACAGTGTGCAATGGGTTCGCAGTACCAAAATCAATACCCTAGCCAGTGAGATGCTACGTGCCGTTTTAGATAATGATTTCCATCAAGATGTATTACAGCGTGGATTGGATGTTGCTCACGAATGGATGGTTTCTCATCCCGAAGAAGCACGCGAATTATCACGGACATTATTTAAAGAGCTAGGGGTGTGGAAATTAGCAAAAGGTGCAAGTTGGATTGGTATCGACGTACAACAACGTACTATTGACTCACTGATTGAACGAGTTGAATCCATGCTTGCCAACCCAGACCATCCGTGGCGACAGGATATTGAAGCTGTAACCCATAAACTGATGTTGGAACTTGCAGACAATGACAGTGAAGCCAGCCAACGTTTAAACAATGGTAAAGATGCGCTACTCGACAGCCCACAGGTTTTGAATTTTATTACAGGTGCAATCGCAATCTTATGTGATGCAATCAAGACGGATTTGATGCAGGAAGATTCTGGTATTGCCACCAATTTACAAGCTGCAATCCAGCAACTTGGGGTGAGCTTGATCCAAAATGATAAGGTTCGCCAAGTCCTCAATACTAAAATGGTGGGTTTAGCGACCAATTTTAGTGAACAATACAGCGATAAAATTATTCGTTATATCAGTGAACGAATCCATGAATGGGATTCACGAGAAATGATTGCCAAAATCGAGAGTGAAGTTGGCGGTGATTTACACATGATTCGTGTGAATGGCGTGATTGTTGGTACGTTTATCGGTTTGATCTTAGGGATCATACGTGCCGTTGTTGAAAATGTTCTGTAAAGGACAGGTATACCGCAAGATATCTCATTTTTGCCGTATTCGGCCCTAACGCGCATGTGATTAGGGCTAACTCTTGTAAACCGTTCATGGTGAAATAGATCAACAAGCCAATTGTTTACTTTGTTGATAGTATCGTACCAAAGTATCGGTATCTTGCTTCAAAAATGCGGTCAGGTACGTTTTCACTTGTGCCAATGAAATTTGATTAAAATGAATTCTTTCTTTGGCTTGAAAGGTAATCAATCCAAAAACTTGTTTTTTGGGTACCACCACTGCAATGTCCGTTTTTACGATAAAGCTCAGCTCTTGAGACGAAGAATAAGTATTCAAGATAATTTCAATCGTATGTTCCGTATTTCCATCTGTTATCGTAAAAGTCGGACTCGCTCCATCTAACTGTAACCAACGACTTAAGAGTTGTTTCCAAGCCATTCTATCAAAGCGAGTTAATACGCCTATCGTATTCAATGCTTCGAACTGATCGACATCTTTTAAATCGATATGATGTGGGTAGCGTATTTTTAGATCGAAATTGTCCATCTCTGAATGTCCTATTTCACAATAATTCGTATTTATTTTAATCACTCGCTATAAATTATATCGCTTAAATATTAAAATTAAAACACCATACATGATTGAAAAATAACAATTTATTTGACAAATTTAAATAAAAAAAGACCAATTCCGTCACTATTGTTTTTATTCAGGCACATTTTCTATCTTTCTATTGATATAAGACACATTTTTTAAGATAGTAAGTGAAAGGCGCAACTTTTTCCTTTGGCATCGACTATTTGGAAAATGACCGTTTATCTCGATACAATCACATCAAAATAAAACGTAAATTAGGTTAAAAACAATGTTGCAGCTTCAGTCAAAACTTCCTCGTCAAGGCGTGACCATTTTTAGCGTGATGACTGAGCTCGCTCATAGGCTCAATGCATTGAACCTATCACAAGGATTTCCTGATTTTCCTGCTCCACAGGCGCTACTTGAAGCACTCAGTCAAGCCACCCTCGATGGATACAATCAATATCCTGCTGGAGATGGTGTATTGGCTTTACGTGAGCAAATGGCACAGCAATTTTTACTACGTGATCAATTGCAACTAGATCCTATCACTGAAATCACGATTACTCCGGGTGCAACCATTGCGATTTTCTGTGCGATCCAAGCCTGTATTCATGCCGATGATGAGGTGATCATTTTTGATCCAAGCTATGACAGTTATGCACCTGCGATACAGCTTGCAGGCGGAAAATCAGTTCATATCCATTTAGATGCACCCAGCTTTCAAGTGAATTGGCAAAAGGTCAAAGACAGCATCAATACCAAAACCCGTATGATCATTGTCAACACACCACATAATCCAACAGGTGCAATTTGGTCAGAACAAGACTGGCTGCAATTGATTGAACTGATTCAAGATAAAAATATTGTGGTACTTTCCGATGAGGTGTATGAACATCTCGTTTTTGATGGACAAAAACATTACAGCGCACTGCACTTTCCAGAATTACGCGAACGTAGTTTTGTCATCGGATCATTTGGCAAAAGTTTTCATGTTACGGGCTGGAAAACTGGTTATTGTGTAGCCACACCACAGTTAATGCAGTTGTTCAGGCAGATTTACCAATTTGCCAATTTCTGTGGTACCACGCCTTGTCAAATCGCGCTCGCCAATTATATGCAACACCATCCTGAGCATATCCAAACACTGCCTGATTTTTATCAGACCAAGCGTGATTTATTTAATCAACAGATTCAAAATTCTCGTTTTAATTTTATTCCCTCACCAGGCACCTATTTCCAAAGTTTGGACTACTCTGCCATCCGTCCAGATTTAGACGATGTGGCCATGTGTCAGTTCTTGGCAGAACAACATAAAATTGTAGCTATCCCTATTTCCGTATTTTATCAACAAGCCCCTGAATCACTGAGGCTGATTCGTTTTTGTTTTGCCAAAACAGATGCAACACTTCAACGAGCAGGTGACATCCTAATGCGGTGTTAATCAACAAAAAATCAACTGAATACTCATAACTTGATGCTAGCTTATGCTATGTTGAAAACACAGCAGATCCATTTTCGGGACGAAGTATCAAGGAATTTGAATGACACCACACCAGCCTTTGGTGATGCAACCCAATCTATGGAAAACCTTTTTTGTTTTTCTCGTCCCACTGATTGCAACCAATATTTTACAAAATTTGTCGGGAACGATTAATACCATCTTTGTTGGTCAAATGATGGGGGTAGATGCTGTTGCTGCTGTCTCGGTATATTTTCCGGTCTTGTTCTTTTTGCTTGCTTTTATTATTGGACTTTCTGCAGGAACAACCGTTTTAATTGGACAAGCATGGGGCGCACAGAACCTAGAAAAAGTGCGTAGCGTTATTGGCTCTACCCTGTTTATGACCTTAATTGGGGGCAGTATTATTGCCGTCCTCGGGTTATTCTTTGCCGAACATATTTTAATCCTGCTAGGTACTGATCCTACTGTGATGCATCTGTCATTGCCTTATGTGCAGTGGATGATGGCAGGTAGTCCATTGCTTTTTGTGTATATTATTTATACCTCGATCTTACGCGGTGTTGGTGATAGCGTAACGCCACTGATTGCATTGGGTTTAACCAGTTTGATTGGTTTAGCCGTCACCCCCATACTGCTAAAAGGTTATTTCGGCTTCCCTGCGCTTGGTATTGTTGCGCCCGCAATCGCCAGTATTATCGGTTATTTGGCAGTGCTGGTTTTTTTGGGCTTTTATCTGAATTACAAAAAACATCCACTCAAAATCGACCGTCAACTTTTACAACATCTACGTCATGATGCAGAGTTAAGCAAACTCATCCTTAAATTGGGTATTCCTACAGGGATTCAAATGGTCACCACTTCATTGGCTGGTTTGGTGATTATTGGCTTAGTCAATCGTTATGGTGCAAATGCGACCGCAGCCTATGGTGCAGTCAACCAAGTTCTGAATTATATCCAATTTCCAGCACTTTCCATCTCGATTGCCGCTTCTATTTTTGCAGCACAAGCCATCGGTGCAGGAAAAGCAGAGCTACTCAGTCGCGTTACTCGTACTGCATTAAGCATGAACTTCCTGTTTACAGGTAGCTTAATTGCTTTAGGCTATCTATTTTCCAAATATTTAATGGCACTGTTTATTACCGATCCTGAAGTGGTCGTTTTGGGTCAGCAGCTATTATTTATCGTGTTATGGTCATTGCTGTTTTTTGGTGCAAGTGCGATTTTTGCTTCGATTATGCGTGCTAGCGGAACGGTTACTGTACCGATGTTGATTAATATCTTCACTATCCTTCTGATCGAGATTCCTTGTGCTTATTGGTTTACCACACTATGGGGACTAACAGGAATTTGGATGGCCTATGCTCTGGCTTTTGTCTGCCTATGTGTATTCCAAGCCACGTATTATCAGTTCGTTTGGAAGAAAGGGAAAATCAAAGTTTTGATTTAAAAAAAAGCCATTCGATTTAGAATGGCTTTCTTGAAGTAACGTAGCGATTACAGCATTTTGGTGGCAAAAGCCGCT
This sequence comes from Acinetobacter haemolyticus, assembly GCF_003323815.1. Classification (NCBI taxonomy): domain Bacteria; kingdom Pseudomonadati; phylum Pseudomonadota; class Gammaproteobacteria; order Moraxellales; family Moraxellaceae; genus Acinetobacter; species Acinetobacter haemolyticus. The sequence goes on along the minus strand of NZ_CP030880.1, from coordinate 94,586 downwards.
ATACGTTGATAGCCTGTTGGGAATAAGCGCTGGAATGAATCGACGATACGAGCATCTGTTCCAATTAATAAACGGCGTTTATCTTTCAATACGGCTTGAAGGATTTGACGAGCCGCCTCTTCAGGTGGTGTGCGCAAAAACTTATCAAACTGCTTAATCGATTTATTTGGATCCATACCTAAGCTCTTTAAGCTGTCATTCATTTTTGCAGCTTTTGCAATATTGGTACGGATACCACCCGGATGTACACAAAGTGAGCTTACGCCACTTTTCTCAATATCTAACTCTTGGCGAAGCGATTCAGTAAAACCACGCACCGCAAATTTAGTCGCATTATATGCAGACTGTGTCGGTTGTGAGGTTAAGCCAAAAATACTAGAGATGTTGATGATATGGCCATCTTTAGTTTGTTTAATAAATGGTAGGAATTCTTTGGTGCCGTAAACCACACCCCAAAAGTTAATTCCAACGATCCATTCTAGATCTTCGTAGCTTGCACCTTCTACAGTTGAGCCTAATGCAACACCCGCATTGTTGAAGATCATATTCACTGAGCCATGATCTTGTACGGTATCTTGTGCCCATTGTTTCACCGCATCACGGTTAGAAACATCAAGAACTTTGGTGGTGACAGTAACTGGATACTGTTTAACCAACTCAACAGTCTGTGCCAAACCTTTCTCATTGATATCACTCAATGACAAATGGCAGCCTTGTTGAGCCAACAAAAGTGCCAGTTGTTGTCCAATCCCAGAGCCAGCACCTGTGATCGCTGCGACTTTATTTTTAAAGTTTTTCATTGCCTATCCTTTGTATTGCGAATGATATGCACATATTCGCTCAGATCATGTGCCGTTTAACTTGTAACCAATATAATTTTGACAATACATGTTGTCAATATAGTACACTATGCTTTTAAGACAAATGGCAAGAACAAACATAATGCTTGTCATAAATGCTCGTTCTAAGGTCTGTTGGCATTTGAGTCATACATCGTGTTATTGGCTAAAGCGACAGAAACAAGACATATTATTTTTAAACAGTTTGCAATCTAAGCGCTGCTAGACATACGATATATAGACTTTTTTAGGGAACGGTTTTTCGATGACAACTGAGAAGCAAGCCAATACAAAGAAAAAAACGAACGAAACCAAAGAGCGTCAATTCAAAGGTCTGTCTTTAACTGAACGCAAAGAAGCTCGTCGGGAAAAACTGATTGAAGCAGGTATTGCGATGTATGGGACACAAGGATTTTTCTCTGTGACCGTCAAAGATGTTTGTAACGAAGCAAAACTCACTGAACGCTATTTTTATGAGTCATTTAAAAAGAGTGAAGAACTTTTCCAAACTGTTTTTTTACGCATGATCAGTAAAATGCAAAGCTGTTTGACCCAAGCTGTACTCATGGCTGCGCCTGAACCGAAAAATATGGTCACAGCAGGGTTATCTGCGCTACTGAATACCATTAAAGATGATCCACGCATGGCACGAATTATTTACATCGATGCAATGCTCGTCCAAGACCTACACAATCAAGCGACAATCCAAGAAACGCTGACGCAATTTGATCGGATTATTCAAGGCTTTGTGATGATCACGATGCCCAATGTGCCGCAAACCACTGAGGAGGTATCTCTGATGGCGACAGGTTTAAATGGCTATGTGACTCATATTATTATCCGTTGGGTATCAGAAGGCTTTAAACAGCCATTGGAAGACGTCCTAAATGCCTGTTGTGCGGTGTTTTTATCATTTATTGAAAACACGACACAAAAAAATTAAAATCGTTTTACAGTTTTGTGACAAATGTAACTGCTACAAGACAGTGCTGTTAAACAGATGAATTTATTTGTTTTAATTTCAAGCAAACTGTCATCAATTAGTCACTCCTCTGCCCCACAATTGTCACAATTTATTGCTAAATTCGACTTTATTTACCCTTTTGCAATGATATTGTCATAATTAATCTTTGTAATAAGCCTGTCATAACAACAAAACGGTTAACCGTTACAGATTTTGAGGGTATTGCGCTGTGAAAGATGACTATATTTTAATTGTCGATGATGAGCTACCGATCCGCGAAATGATCCATACCTCTTTGGATATGGCTGGCTTCCAATGTTTACAAGCTGAGGATGCTAAGCAAGCGCATCAGATTATCGTTGATCAGCGTCCTGCTCTTATCTTGCTGGATTGGATGCTGCCAGGTGGCGTAAGTGGTGTAGATTTGTGCCGTCGCTTGAAACGAGATGAGAACTTGGCAGAGATCCCTGTGATCATGCTCACAGCTCGTGGTGAAGAAGATCATAAGGTTCAAGGTCTGGATGCAGGTGCAGACGACTACATGACCAAACCTTTTTCGACCCGCGAACTGGTTTCTCGTATCAAAGCGGTATTGCGTCGTGCCAATGCACTGAGCGGTGAAAAAGTGATTGATGCCAATGGCTTAATGCTAGACCCAGTGAGTCAGCGTGTGAGCTTTGGTGAGAGTATTCTCGATATGGGTCCAACTGAATATCGTTTACTGGCCTTCTTTATGACACATCCAGAACGTGCTTATACACGTGCCCAATTACTTGACCAAGTATGGGGTGGAAATGTGTATATTGAAGACCGTACTATTGATGTGCATATTCGTCGTTTACGTAAAGTGTTAGAACCTTTTGGTGTTGATCGCTTTGTTCAAACGGTACGTGGCACAGGTTATCGTTTCTCTACACGAGCTGATTTGGCAGCAGGTTAAAACCCTTTATGTATGAACCATATCCCGTCCCTGAGCTGGCGCGCGAACATCAACGTTTTCAATACAGCAGCTTATGGACGTTTGCAAAACAAGATTTAAGACTATTATTGTTTTTCTTATTGATTGCGAGCTTAATCGGATTTGGAGTTGGATACTTTTGGAGCTGTATTTTCGTCGCTTTTGTGGTGTTTTTCATCCTACAGCTTCGCTCACTTTATCTCGTCAATGAATGGATCTCTAATCGTCCTTACGATATGCCACCGAATCTGAATGGGATTTGGGGTGCATTATTGTTCAACGTTTATCGCGCTCAACGCCAAGAACGTATTGTACAAGCCGAAATGGTAGGTTTGATTGACCGTGCACAATCATCATTGGTGGCGTTGGCAGAAGCTGTTGTCTTGATTGATGACCAACATCAGCTCGAATGGTGGAATCCAGCCGCAGAAAAATTATTGGGTATCAATCCAATGGATCGCGGGCGTAACTTGCTGTCGATCTTGCGCCAACCAAATTTTATTGAATATTTTAACCATAGTGATCAAGCACCCGATGGCATCCGTCTACAAGCACAAATGAATGAAGAGCGTTATGTGCAAGTCAAAATTACCCGCTTTGGGGGGGAAAGCCGCCTTTTGGTCGCACATGACATCACCCGCATGCATAATCTTGAACAAATGCGTAAGGACTTTGTTGATAATATTTCACATGAGTTACGTACCCCGCTGACCGTACTCAGTGGCTATATCGAAACCTTTACTGATCAGGATGATATCACCCCTCGCTGGAAACGTGCTTTTACTCAAATGCAGTCACAAACCAAACGTATGAATGCATTGGTTAATGACTTATTGCTCTTGTCCAATCTCGAAAATAATAAAAAAGTTGCAAAAAATCAGATTATTGAGATGGCAAATTTGATGAATCAATTATTTGATGATGCTCGTGCCTACAATCTTGATTATGGTCACACACTCAACTTAGATATTGATAGTCACTGTGATCTGATCGGCTCAGACATGGAAATTGCCAGTGCTTTCAGCAATCTCATCACCAATGCGATTAAATACACGCCCAAAGGTGGCATTATTACCATTGGATGGCATGAGGATGGGGATCAAGCCTATTTTACCGTTCAAGACAATGGCATTGGAATAAATCCGAAACATTTACCTCGTCTAACTGAGCGATTTTATCGTGTAGATAGTGCGCGTAGCCGTCAAACAGGTGGAACGGGTTTAGGTCTTGCGATTGTGAAACACGTATTGATGCAACACGGTGCACATCTCGAAATTAGCTCCAAAGAAAATGAAGGCTCAACTTTTACAGCCGTTTTTCCAAAAGAACGTCTCTATATTGGATAAATGGGCAGTTGAATAACTACAGACAGCCGATCTAGACAGATCGGCTGTTTTGTTTTTTAGATTGAATTAATTATTTACTGTTGCATTCAACTGTTTTGCTTCAAGTAAATGGCTCGGTAAGCCAAAAATGTGATCAAAGAAATAGTTATACACAAAGGTATAACATGGGATGAGGATCATCAAACTAAAATCCAATAAGAATGCTTTGAGTAAACTGATCTGCATCCACCACGCAATCAATGGAATCAAGATCGTTACCAAAACAATTTGAAACCCAATTGCATGTACGATCCTTCTTTTCACAGTACGCGTTTTAGAAATTTGTCGTTTTTCCCACATTTCAAAAACATAGTTGTAGAAAAAATTTACGGTCACCGCAATAACTGCGATTAGCACCGATAATGGTCCTGTATGACTCATACTTGTACCAGAAAGCACTGCCAAAATCATGGCACAGATCAAAAAGCTAAATACTTCATAGAAAAAAACATAAGTTACTCTTCGTTTCGTTCCTTGCATGATCACACCTTAAAATCAACAATCTCTAGATTTTACGCTCTAGATCTGATAAAAAAAGTCAATCGTTATCAGATTTACTGACAAGGAAATTGCAATGAAACTGAGCAGTGAGCAGCTTGAATTGATTCTAGAAATCATTGATCGAGGAAGTTTCTCTGCAGCTGCCCGCGCCTTAAATCGGGTTCCTTCCGCAGTGAGCATGGCGATTGCCAATTTAGAAGCTGAATTGAATTTAAAATTATTTGAACGCAGTAAAAATCATCTAGCACCAACGGAAATTGCACTTTCAATTGAACCCCACGCAAGATTGATTGTGACGAAGCTACGCCAGCTCGAAATGCATCTCTCTGAACTTTCAATAGGATTAGAAACTCGTATCTGTATTGGTGTCGCAGCCGATATCAATCAAAAAATCATCTTAAAGGGCATTGAACAATTAATTCAGCACTATCCTCTTTTAAATATTGAAATGGTTTGCGCACCACAGCAAGAATTAAAAGCACGCCTACAGAACAATGAAATTGATTTATATATTGCTTATAGCTCATCAAATATCGATATCAATCAACGTTTTCGACTATTAGGTGTTGAACAGTTTGTCGCTGCCATTTCCCCTGAGCAAGCACAACAACTCAAGGCACAACATAAAAATGAACTCACCATGTTGTCTGAGTTTAGACAAATTATTGTCGCTAGTAAAAATTATCCTCTACCTGATCCTCGTATTTTGGTTTCTGATTCGTATTGGTATACCGACAATCTATCGATGGCAATTCATATGGTAGAACAAGGGATGGGTTGGGGAAATTTTCCGCTTTCAGTCGTGTCGGAGCATTTTACAAAGCACAGTTTAGTGCGTTTAGAGTTTAGTGACACCACCAATGGACTGGATATGCCCATCCATGCCATTTGGACCAGCTATAAACCCTTGAGTAAAACCATTCAACTGCTGATCGAGCTTTGGAGTAAAGAAATTTTTGAATAGGCATAAAAAAAGCCCGACATCCTGTCGGGCTTTTTTCGTATTTCGTTTCTAGGTGCAACTCCTGTCGTACCTCACGTCCTGATGCTCAAACTTATTATTTTTGTTTTATGTTTTGGAACTTCCTGTTCCTGATGAGTTCATATTAGGCAATTTAAAGCAGTCTGAATATGGGATATTGCCCCTAATCACTGTAAGAAAAAGCGTACATTGTTCACGGCGGAAAATAATTATTAGATCAGCTAAATTCACATAAAAACTTACACAGAACTTGATCATGAATATTGCAAAATATAAGAAAAATAAATATTACATATAAAAAACTTGAATATTATTCAATTCCATGTATACTTAAGTTAACTAGAAAAAGTATAGTTTAGTAAATCTTCTTTAAGTATCGCAGTTTTAGTCATAATCCTTCGTTTTTTTAGATCTTAAGCTCAATTCTTTATCCTTTTTCAAAGTTATACATAGCCTCATTAAGCGGCTGAAAATTATTAAAATTTAGTAGGATATATTATGTCTAATACAGTTACTGGTACAGTAAAGTGGTTTAACGAAACTAAAGGTTTTGGTTTCATTCAACAACAATCAGGTCCTGATGTGTTTGCTCACTTCAGCGAAATCGCAAATTCTGGTTTTAAAACGTTATATGAAGGTCAACAAGTTTCATTCAGCGTTGCTCAAGGTCAAAAAGGCCCAAATGCTGTGAACATTGTTCCTTTATAATCGCTGAATAAGCATGAAAAAAGCCCGACATCCTGTCGGGCTTTTTCGTATTTCGCACTTTAGGTATAACTCCTGTCGTACCTCACGTCCTGATGCTCAAACTTATTATTTTTGTTTTATGTTTTGGAACCTCCTGTTCCTGATGAGTTCATATTAAGCAATTTGATGGGGGCTGAACATAGGTCATTGACTGGAATTGGTGTAGGAAATGGCTTACAAGAATAATACTCAAGAAACAAAACAAGATTGCTAACGAAAAATATCTTGTCTCATATTGTTCTTTCTAATTACTCTTGATGCTTTATAAAAACATAAGAATTTGATTTTTATTAACTAAATTGTATTTTCCACACACAACGCCGATTATATTAGATAAGTAAAAATTAAACTTATTTCCAAAAAAGAAGTTTTTTTAAAAAACTTCTTTTTACTAGATGTTGATCAGATCTATTTTCAGTCATTGTTTTATCTTTAGTTTCAAAAATATTATTTATAAAAGAAAAACGTAATCCACTTTCAGTTATTAAGTTCCTAACTAAACTATCTTTATAAATATGAAAAATTATTTCTTCTTTAAGTAGCAATATTTCAACTATTTTTTGATCGTCTATTCTGCCTATCATATGGTTATGTGATGAACTATATTGAAGGAATTTTACTCTGCAGATTTCATTTATTACTTGTTCTAATGTTGAATTTTCATCACATTCTAATTGTATCTCCAAAGGACCTAATTGGTCATCTTGGGAACAACAAGCTTCTCTTATAATATGGACTATCATGATCTAAAGACTCTTTAAGTTTTCATAAAATTAACATAATATGCCTTATACAATGTTAAATAATTAACTCTCTGACATTAGCTCATATATTTTTTTAATCCTAGATTCTGATATAGAATCAATATTTTATTGATATCAATTATATGAATATATTTAACATAAAAGATTTAATTGCCAAACATGCAATTATTTTTAGTTCTACAGATTCTGAAATATCTATCCATATTTTTATGGAGTCATTTATCTACAAAGATGAGATCGTAAGTCCAATAATTCGTTTAGATGATATTGACTTACCATCAACAAAACTTTGCGATTTGGTTAATAAGTCTTTGAGTTTTAATCAAGGTGATTTAACGGGTTCTATATATTTAGGTGGGGTTCATCATCCTGTAGATGTAATAGGTCTGAGTTTTTTTCTAAGCAGGCAAAATAAATTAACTGTTCTAGTTAAAGGTCTTTACAACTTTGAGTATGAGGGGCTAGATGGCGTAGCTAATGAAGCATTTGTATTGAATACATTACTTAGTAGTTGCGATGTTAATGAAGACTAGCGAAATGAATAGGAGCTTTAATACTTATTTAATTCTTCTAAAATTAACATAAAACAGCTTACCCGAAATACGTAAAACAAAAAGCCCCTATTTCGGGGCTTTTTAAAAATTACTGCTAAATTAAACCGAATGCCCCAAACGCTCACCCATCACCACGGTCGAATTGGCTTTAAACTGCTCTTCCCAAACCATTTTATCTTTTTCAAATAAAACCACAGCAGTTGAGCCTAGATAGAAACGACCTAACTCAGCACCTTTATCCAACTGCATTTGATGATGTTGCAATTCAACACGACCCGTCGGTTTTACCTTACCTGTCGCAACTGTTTCAATCCCTGCAACAATCATTGCACCAACCAACACCACTGCCATACGACCAAGCTCAGTGTCAAACAAACACACCATACGCTCATTACGCGCGAATAAACCCGGAACATTTTCAGCCGTGGTTTGGTTGACTGAGAACAACTCACCTGGAATATATAGAGTTTCGGTCAATGTACCTGCCAATGGCATATGCACACGATGATAATCTTTAGGTGACAAATAAACAGTTGCAAACTGCCCATCAACAAATGGTTTTGCTAACTGTGGGTCGCCAATCAATTTCTCAACAGAAAAGCTTTGACCCTTCGCTTGGAAAATATCACCCGCTTCAATCTTACCGAGCTGTGAAATCGCACCATCCGCAGGACAAACAATACTATCGGCACGTTCATCTACACCACGTACACCTTGTTTCAAAGCACGAGTGAAAAACTCATTAAATGATTTATATTGATTTGGATTGGTTTGCTCGGCAATGCTCATATCAATGCCATATTTTGCTTTAAATGCCTGAATAACAGCAGTTTTCACCAAAACATTTTCACTTGCGGCAACCTTGCCGACCACACGGCTAAGTTGATGTTGCGGTACTAAATTTTGTGCTTTGATAAAAAGTTGTTTTTTTAAATCTGCTGCGAAACTCAAGATGGTGACTCCCCTGTAGTAATAGGACTATCGAGGCGATTGCCCCATTCACTCCACGCACCATCGTAGGCTCTCACTTGCCAATCAAGCAATCTTGCTAAAATATATGCCAAACCAGAACGGTGATGTGACTGACAATACACCACTACAGGTTGTTGTAAATTAAAGCCGAGTTGCTCTAAACGTCGTTGAGTGCGTTCAAGCGGGTGTAATTTTAGATGATTTTCACGATTAAGGGCAGTACTCCACTCAAAATGCAGTGCATTTGGGATGTGACCGCCGCGTCGCGCAGCTAACCGTAACCCTGTATATTCCTCATTACTACGACAATCCCATAGTTGAACATCGCCTTGCTCGACTTGTGCCAATAACTCTTGATATTCAACTCTGTACTGCTGTACTGCGTTCAAGTCAACTTGCACTAATTCCTGAACAGGGCTAAAACGATCAACTTCAGCACTTGTTGGAAGTCCAGCACCTAACCAAGCATGAATGCCACCATTGATCAGACTGGTTCGCGTAAAACCAAGGCAATGTAAATTCCAAATTAAACGCCCAGCCCAAGCACCGCCTTCATCATCATAGACCACGACATGATGCTGAGGAGAAATATTTAGCTTTTTAATTAAAGCGCTTAAACCGTCATTATCTGGCAACACCCCATTGGCTTGTTCATTTTGAGCAACTAAATATTTAGGTTGTAAATGAATGGCATGCGGAATATGTAATTGTTCATAAACCGAGGCACGGCTTAGATCAACAACACGAATTAGCTCGTGCCCTAAATAAGGAACAAGCTGTTCAGGCTCAATCAGTAAACCGAGTTTAAAATGAATATCAGTCATTGTTATGCGCTTGTGTCATCACATCATGTTTGATTTTAGCATAGCTCACTTTTTATCTTTGCTCGATTTTTTGCATTCATTTAGCAGAAAAGGAGATATAAGCTAACTCTCTTCCTTAATCTCAAACACCTGACGCAAATACGCCAAAAACGTTTCATTATCAGTCATGGTTTTACCAGAACTATCCGAAATTTTTGCGACAGATTGACGATTGCACTCGACCAACTTCAACACAATATTCAGCGGTGTCTGTCCCATATCATTGGTCAGATTAGTTCCGATCCCAAAACTCACCTGAAAGCGATCTTTAAAATATTGATGTAATGCCCAAGCTTTCTCTAAATTCAACCCATCACTAAAGGTCAACATTTTGGTTTTACTATCGATTTTCAACTTACGGTAATGCGCATAGGCTTTATCGCCCCATTCGTAAGGATCACCACTATCATGCCGTAAACCATCGAATAATTTGGCAAAATACAAGTCAAAATCACGTAGGAATGCATCCATACCAACGACATCAGTCAAAGCAATCCCTAAATCACCTCGATACTCTTGTACCCATGCCTCTAATGCTGCTTTTTGGAAATTTCGTAATCTTACATCAAGTGCCTGAAAAGCCTGTAAAAACTCGTGTGCCATCGTCCCAATTGGGCTAATCCCTAATTCTTTGGCAAGCAATACATTACTGGTACCACGAAATACTTTCGGCGCAGCTGTATGAAAAGCCTGTACCACATGTTTTTGCCAATCAAAACTATAACGGCGACGTGTACCAAAGTCTGAAACCAAAAACGGTGGTTCATTATCTTGTTGCTCTTGGGCATATTGTTGTAGTTGAACCAGTTTCTGCTGGAGTCGACGTTCACCCTCCTCCAACACAGCATCCGTACGGATACGGCTGAAGTACAACTCATTCACGATGGCCAAGACGAAGATCTCAAACATCATCGCCTGTACCATCGGCCCCTCGATACGAATATCTAACCGCCCTGCCTCATCAATACTGGCTTTGATAAAACGACGCTTGAGTTGGAATAATTCTAAATAATCGACAAAATCGCTTTTGATAAAACGCAATGAACGTAAGTATTGCAGTTCATCTTCTTTAAACTTTAAGTCACATAATAGATCAAGCTGATGATTTAACTCAGGCAAGATCTCCGATAAAGGATAAAGGGTGTCGTCTAAATTTCGACAACGGAATAAATAAACACTATGCGTTTGCGGAAACTGATGTAATACCACTTGTAACATAGTGAATTTATATAAGTCGGTATCCAGTAATGATCGAACAATGGCAGACATAGATGATGGTTTTAACCAATTTTTATAAGATATGTTTTGTTATACAACTAAATGCTTCTTATTGAATAGTAGACTTTTGCTGCACGGCTCAATTTTAACCCATGTCTCTGTTAAACTTAGCGCTTCTCTTTCATTCATCATTCAAATTTATTTATGCGTGCACTAATTCAGCGAGTTCTCGAAGCCAAAGTTGTGGTTGACGGTCAAACAACTGGTGAAATTGAAAAAGGATTATTGGTTTTCTTAGGTTTAGGCAAAGAAGATAACTTAGAAAAAGGTCAAAAACTGATAGATAAAATTTTAAAATATCGAGTTTTTGATGATGAGCAAGGCAAAATGGGCTGGAATGTGAGCCAAGCCAATGGTGGAATTTTATTGGTTTCCCAGTTTACCTTAATGGCCCAAACGCAAAAAGGTTTACGACCAGACTTTGGTCCTGCAATGCCCCCTAACGACGCAAAAGCGCTATATGAACAATTGGTTGAGTATACTCAACAACAATTTCAAAATGTACAAACGGGTATTTTTGCGGCAGATATGAAAGTGCACTTAGTTAATGATGGCCCTGTGACCTTTCAGCTTGAAATCGAATAAAATAACGCAATAAAAAACTCCCTTTTATAAGCTGCACCCTTCAAATTAGACTAAAAGCGTCCAACTTTCGAAGTGCAGTTCATTTAGGGAGTTTTTCGAATCGGTTTATTTACCCGTTTTTTCTTTAATAAATGCTCGTGCTTGGCGAATTTTTTCTTTCACTGGTTTTGGTACTTTTGGTGGAATCAATTTAGCGGCTTGGTTGAACCAAACCAACAGGCTAAAGTCACCTTCCATTTTAATGCTGCCATCTTGCATACCCGTCATAAATGCCGTTGGATCACCTTTTAATAAGGTTTTCACGCCCTGCTCACTTGATGCAAACTGTAAAATAAAATCAGCTTGTTCTGGGCTACCAGCAACTGTTTCAATCTTGCCACGATTAACTAGAATCTGGCGAGCCATGCCTAAATCGGTGCCAATTTGAATACGGAATTCACGGTCATGAACTAACTCAATAAACTTCGGGCTAGTACGTGCCAATTGCTTCATACGTAACGCCAAACCTGCCACCAATAAATCAAGCGGATCTGTGCTTACATCAACGATAGGTAACTTAACCACTGGTAAAGAAGAAAGCTTCATGACATTTATGCCTACAGTATTATGATGAAAATTAAGACAACCGTATCCTAGCACAATTGTAGATCAGACAGCCAAAGCTTTGTCACAGAATGCAACAAAGGCATGCTGAGCATGCCTTTGTTGCGATTCGAATTATTATAAATTATCGGCTAGAACATTGTTGCTGATCATCCTTGTATACAGGTGTATGTTCAATATACTGACGATTTGCCAGCTGTTTTTGTGCTTGTTTGTCTTCACGTAAAAGAATGAATGTAACCGTTACCATCGCAAGGCTTAAAGCAGTCAGATAACTATAGGCGACTGATATATCGAAGATCGTTTGTACTCCAAAACGTACGACTTCTAACAGTCCCCAGCAGAGCATACCCGCCAACATAAAACCTAACCAACGACGATAAGGAGAAAAGAAAACAGCAATAACTGCGACAGCGATTAAGCCAAATCCAACCCACATGGTGAAATTCGCTGCTTCCATAGGAACCTCCGTCTTTAAAGGGATGGTCTGTGTCTTGCGCAGACCTCATCATAATTGTTCTGTAATCTCTAACAGTACTACGTATTGCATTTGCGTCTTTATGCATTATGGAGGGTTTTTTTTAGAAAAAAAGAGCTTGAAATTAGCCTTACGACACAAGCTGTCGCAATATGCTTTTGTCATTACATTTTTTAAAATTACAAAAGTCCTGAATCTCCATATAGCATCAATTGCGGCGTGTCATTACAAAAAACTATCGCTATTTTTTAGCTCAAAAAAACTTTTTTTCGAATTTTTTTATCGTTGTTTTTCTATACATTTAGACATAATTATGACCAAATCATGACGCATCAAAAATGAACAATGCCGCTTTAAAAAGCGGCATTGTTGAAGCATAGAATCGCGATTTAAGCGCGATTTAAGTCTTTATCGTGCATACCTAGTAGATACAGTACACCATCTAAACCTACACTTGAGATTGCTTGATTGGCATTTTGACGCACTAAAGGTTTAGCTCGGAAAGCAACACCTAATCCAGCAATCGACAACATTGGCAAATCATTGGCCCCATCACCGACGGCCATTGCTTGCTCAAGTGAAATTCCCATTCTTTCTGCCAGTTGACGTAACAATTCAGCTTTACGCGCACCATCAACGATCGCGCCTTTTACCTCACCTGTCACCACACCATCTTCGACATCCAAAATATTGGCATGTACTTCATCAATCCCGAGTTTGGCTTGTAAATATTCAGCAAAATATTGAAAACCACCCGATAAAATAGCCGTTTTATAGCCTAGTGCTTTTAGCGTTGAAATCAAACGTTCAGCGCCTTCTGTCACGGTTAAACGCTCTGCGATTTTCGGTAAAACTGAAGCATCTAGGCCTTTTAGCAACGCCACACGTGCACGGAAACTTTGTTGAAAATCAAGCTCACCTTGCATCGCACGCTCTGTGATTTCAGCAACTTGCTCGCCTACACCTGCTTCTAATGCAAGCTCATCAATCACTTCTTGTTCAATCAAGGTTGAGTCCATATCGAAACAGACTAAACGGCGATTACGACGGTAAGCATTATCTTCTTGTACGGCGACATCAATATTCAGCTCACCTGACAAACTTAAACAAGCAGCACGCATCGCTTGTGCATCGAGCATCTGCCCGCTTAGACCAAATTGTACACAAGCCCGACGTGGGAATGGGCTTTCTTCATCTAACCCTAAACGTCCCGACAAGCGTGTAACCGTTTCAATATTAAAGCCTTGACTCGACACAATTCGGGTAACGGCTTGCAAGTGTTCTGCGGTCAACTCTGGCGCAAGCGCAGTCACGATATAGCGTGTACGCCCCCCCTCACTCACCCATTGATCATATTCTGCGTTGGAGATTGGTTTAAATCGCACAGTGAGACCAATATCATGTGCTAAAATCAAAATCTCTTTCATTGCCAATGCTGTTGCAGTCTCATTATCCGAAGCCACAACGATCCCAAGGGTCAATTGATTATGGATAACAGCCTGACCAACATCGAGTATTTGCAAAGAATGTACGGAGAGTACCTGCATTAATCGAGTAAACTGATTCGGTTGATCTGGTCCTAGAAAGGATATAAGAATGATTTCTCGCATGAATTGACTCGTGTTTGAGCGACAACTATTGTGTGTAAGAATCATAACATAACCGAACCTAAATCTATTTACCTTGGAAGTTTAACTTGAATGCGCCTCGCCAAGGGCTATTTGCTAGCCTACTGATCGTAAGTTTTGCATTGCATACCTTTTTATTGGTGATTGCAACGACACATCAACTCAATGAAAATCGTGCCAGCCAAGGACAGTTGATGACCAGTCAGCTGGTGGCCGACAGTCTTGCTGAACTAGAACCAGCCAATACGGTTTCATTGGCATTGGTCGCCAATCGCTATGCAACCAATCCAAGTGTTGCATCTATTCGAATTTTAGATGCGAATAAACAAGTGCTGGCAACCAGTGGTATGGCAAAAACTCGCCAAGGTGAGGTGTTTGTCCGTGATGCGCTGCAAAATGAAAAGAAAGTTGGAACCGTTGAAATTACACTGATTCAGCCAAGTATTGGTGAAATCTTACGAACTCAGTGGTTAGCCATTTTTGCTTCATTATTCCTTCACTTCCTCATCTGGCTGGCATATCGAGTCATTGCGCGTCCAACCCGTAGTGAATATTTGACGCGAATCAATCAAGAAAATCATTTAAAACATGAGATTCAACGCTTAACTCAAGCCCTTGCTTTAGAAAAGCAAAATGCCATCACTTTGGTTGCACAAGCACAACAGCAAGCAAAAACCCAAAACAAAACTCCAGCTGAGAAGAAACCAAGAGAATCTACTCAATTGGATGATCATAGCTTGGCTTTAAACATTCAGTTTTATGATCCGAAACAGTTACTAAATAGTGTCAACCAATCTGTTTCTGTGCCTTATTTTAAACTATGCCAATTGTTTCTCGATAAAAGTATTGATCTCTCAACTAAGCATTATCAGATCGATTCAACACAAATCCATGTGGTACAAGAGTTTAGTGCGGAGGGTGCAACCTTATCAACAACTTCGGAACAACCTGAAGCGCTTGAATGTCTGATGATGATCGGTGCTGTGTTCCAATTATTATCAGATGTTTTATATAAGCGTTATCGAGAAGACAAACGTTTTGCACTGCAAACACGAGGGGCTGTTGCCAGTGCCGTCGATGCGATGCAATTAGATGCAGTTGAAGCTGCAAAACGTTTAACACAACATATTCATGCCAAAGAAGCTGCTTTGCATTTGAACCATGAACAACTCAAAACCATTCAAAATCATTATGAACTGGTCGCAATGCCAAACCCAAGTAATATCATGACCCGCCATGCCTTTATGATTAATGGCATGAATGAAGAATGTGCAACCGTGGCGCAGACACTACGCACTGAAATCTTGATGGGCAAGAAAGCAAAAGCAGCAACCGAATCCTGATTCAAGTGCTGTAGCTGATTAAGATATTTGATCCAATTGCTGAATCTTTAATAAAAATAAGGCTTTGTTTTACGACAATGCCTTATTTTTTTTCCTGTGCAAATTCATCAAAAAATCATTATCAAAAGCCTATGACTGTGTATCCAGCCCAAGCCAATATTTGCTTTTCCACATCGCATTTTTGAATTGATCAAGAAGCACAGGCGAAATTTTTTAAAATGCGTTAAACTATGCCAGATTTATCGAATACTAGTGCCTGAAAAGGCAGCATCAAGGGTGAAAGCGAATGCCGCTGAGTCGTGTTGAAGAGCTTGTCGCAGATATTCGTGCAGGCAAAATGGTCATCCTTATGGATGATGAAGATCGTGAAAATGAAGGTGATTTAGTTATCGCTGCTACGCATGTACGTCCTGAAGATATTAACTTTATGATTACTCATGCCCGTGGTTTGGTCTGCCTAACCCTCAGTCGTGAACGCTGCAAACAACTTAATCTCCCGTTGATGGTTGATCAAAATGGTGCTCAACACGCCACCAACTTTACACTCTCGATTGAAGCAGCCGAGGGTATTAGCACAGGTATTTCGGCAGCTGAACGTGCGCATACCATTCATGCAGCAGTTGCAGCACATGCTAAACCAAGTGATATCGTACAACCTGGGCATATTTTCCCATTAATGGCACAACCAGGTGGTGTATTACACCGTGCAGGACATACCGAAGCAGGCTGTGATCTTGCTCGCCTTGCAGGTCTAGAACCAGCCTCTGTCATCTGTGAAATTATCAATGATGACGGTACCATGGCACGTCGTGCTGATTTGGAAATTTTCGCTGAAAAACATGGTTTAAAGATTGGAACCATTGCGGATCTTATTCATTATCGTATGACCAACGAACAAACCGTAGAACGTTTATCTCAAGAAACCATTGAGACAGAATACGGCACTTTCGATTTATATAAATATCGCGAAATTGGTGACCCTGATATTCATTTAGCATTGGTTAAGGGCGAGCCGAAAGAAGGCGTGACCACAGTTCGTGTGCATGGTTTCAGTCCTGTCCGTGATCTGCTCAAACTCAAAAAAGCAGATGGTTCAGCAGCGTGGAATCTTGATCTTGCCATGAAAACCATTGCCGCAAGTGAACGTGGCGTGTTGGTTTGGATTGGTCAAGATCATTTGGAAGATTTGGGTCATGCACTTCATCAGCTCAATCAACCAAAACCATTGAAATCAAATGCCGCACTATCGCAGCAATATCAAACCATTGGTGTAGGCGCACAAATTTTACGCGATCTAGGTGTGGAAAAAATGAAACTGCTCAGCTCACCGCTGCGTTTCAACGCCTTATCAGGATTTAATCTAGAGGTAGTGGAATATATCACTGCCGATCAAATCACAGCAAAATAATCGAGGTTGCTATGGCAATTCGCCGAATTGAAGGTTTATTACATCTCGCAAGCGAAGGTCGTTATGCGATCTTAGTGGGTCGTTTCAACAGCTTTGTGGTTGAACATTTACTTGAAGGTGCGATCGACACCTTAAAACGTCATGGTGTTGCAGAAGATGCAATTACCGTGATTCATGCACCTGGTGCATGGGAACTGCCTATTGTTGCAAAAAAATTAGCAGCATCAAATAAATTTGATGCCATCATTGCATTAGGTGCAGTGATCCGTGGTAGCACACCACATTTTGATTTTGTTGCAGGCGAATGTGCCAAAGGTTTAGGTGTGGTTGCACTTGAAAACACAATGCCAGTGATCAATGGTGTCTTAACAACTGACAGCATTGAACAAGCAATCGAACGTTCTGGTACGAAAGCAGGAAACAAAGGTAGCGAAGCTGCATTGACTGCAATCGAAATGGTTAACTTATTAAAGGCAATTTAAAGCATGTCGCAAACACTTCAGGCCGCTTATGCAGCGAAACGCAAAGCACGTCGTTTTGCTGTACAAGGGATTTATGAATGGCAAATGAGTCAGAATCCTGTTCATGAAATTGAAGCACGCACGCGTGTAGAAAATGCCATGCACAAAGTTGACCTTAACTATTACCATGAATTGCTCACTCAAGTGGTTGCTCAACATGAAGCTTTAGATGAGTTACTCATTCCTGTACTTGACCGTGAGTTATCTGCACTGGATGGTGTAGAACTTGCAACGTTACGACTAGGCGCGTATGAATTAAGAGATCACCTCGAAGTTCCGTACCGAGTAGTACTTGATGAAGCAATTGAGCTAGCAAAACACTTTGGTGGTGCAGACAGTCATAAATATATCAATGGTGTATTAGACCGTCTTTCATCAAAGCTTCGTGAAGCTGAAAAACAACAAGCAAAATAATAGGCTTGTGTACTATGGCTGAGTTTTCCATTATTGAACAATACTTTAAACGCCCATCAAACGTTGATGTGAGTTTAGGAATTGGCGATGACTCAGCCATTGTTACCCCTCCTCCCGCACAACAACTGGTGATCTGTACAGACACATTAATTGCTGGCCGACATTTCCCCTTAAATACTTCTGCCCATGCCATTGGCTGGAAAAGTGTCGCGGTTAATTTATCCGACCTCGCAGCTATGGGTGCAAAGCCACACAGTATTTTATTGGCACTGAGTCTACCAACGATTGATCACGAGTGGTTAGCCGAATTTAGTCGCGGACTATTTGAATGCTGCGATCAATTTAGTGTCAGTTTAATTGGTGGTGATACCACCCAAAGCACACAACTCACGATGAGTGTCACTGCACTTGGTTGGATTGAACAAGGTCAAGCCGTTACACGGGCTGGTGCACAAGTGGGTGATTATATTTGTGTCAGCGGACAAGTTGGAGATGCTGCATTTGGATTACAGCATTTAGGGCATCCCTTACAGCAACGTTTGGATTATCCAACACCACGTTGTCAATTAGGACAACAGTTGAAGGGTTTGGCATCGAGTATGATTGATGTTTCAGATGGTCTCGCCCAAGATCTCGGACATATTTTAAAAGCATCAAATAAAGGTGCCACATTACAACTTGACCAGCTTCCGATAGATGAATCACTAAAATCACTTGAAATGCAAAAGGCTTGGCATTATGCGCTGGCTGGCGGTGATGATTACGAATTATGCTTTACAATATCACCGCAAAACTATGAAAAACTATTGCGACAACCTTTAGATGTTCCGCTTACAATAATCGGCGAAATTACCCAACAAACTGGATTGTTATTTGAGTATATGGGTGAAACTTACCCATTACATGTTCATGGATACCAACACTTTGCATAAGCCACCCATTCACTTTAATCAAATGACTTGGTTTGATCGATTCATCGTTTTCTGCGGTGTCGGTTTTGGTTCTGGTTTAGCACCCAAAGCACCAGGGACTTTTGGTTCTGCATTTGCCTTGCTTTTTATTCCAATTTGGCTACAGCTTGGATTCATGGGCAGCATCATTGCAATTGTTCTCATGTCATTGGTCGGTATTTATATTTGTGGACATACCGCAAAAGTGATTCATGTTCACGATGATGGTCGAATCGTTTGGGATGAATTTGCAGGACAATCCATTACTCTGCTGCCTTTAATTTATTTACAACAAGTGAACTGGTTATGGATCATTACTGGTTTCATATTATTCCGTATCTTTGATGTCTGGAAACCCTTTCCAATTAGTTGGGCCGATCAGAAAGTATCTGGTGGTTTAGGGATTATGCTCGATGATATTATCGCAGGGTTATGGGCAGCACTTTGTATTTGGATCATTCATTTTTATTTTTTACCTTAAACAATTGATACTAGAGTTAGGCATGTCAACAACAGTTATTATTCTTGCTGCAGGGAAAGGAACGCGAATGCGTTCACAACGACCAAAAGTATTACAACCTCTCGCTGGTCGTCCCCTACTCGGCCATGTGATCCAAACTGCTAAAAAACTGAATGCTCAAAATATTATTACCATTTATGGGCATGGCGGAGAGCTGGTTAAACAAAGTTTTGCTGAAGAACACATTGACTGGGTTGAACAAGCTGAACAACTCGGTACTGGTCATGCGGTTCAAATGACACTGCCTGTATTACCACAAGACGGTACTTCGCTGATTTTATCGGGTGATGTACCTTGTATTCATGCAAATACCCTACAAAAATTATTAGATGCATCTACTCAGACAGGGATTGGTTTGGTGACACTTACCGTAGAAGATGCAACAGGCTATGGTCGCATTGTTCGTCAAGACGGTAAAATTCAGGCCATTGTTGAACATAAAGATGCCAGCGAGGCACAACGCCAAATTAAAGAATTTAATACTGGTATTTATTGTGTCAGCAACGCAAAACTACATGAGTGGTTGCCTAAACTATCGAATGAAAATGCACAAGGCGAATATTACCTGACCGATATTGTTGCAATGGCGATTGCGGATGGTATGGAAGTTGCCTCTGTTGAACCAGAGCTGGCATTTGAGGTGGATGGTGTCAATAACCGCCTCCAACTGGCGACTCTGGAACGTCAATTCCAGCAACAGCAGGCCAAAGAATTGATGGAACAGGGCGTGCATTTGATTGACCCGAATCGTTTTGATTTACGTGGTAGTCTCAAGTGCGGTCAAGACGTGCAAATTGATATCAATGTCATCATTGAAGGTGACTGTGAACTGGGTGATAACGTACAGATCGGCGCAGGTTGTATCTTAAAAAATACCCGTATTGCTGCTGGCACCAAGATTCAAGCCTATAGTATTTTCGAAAATGCAGTCGTAGGTGAGAACACTCAGATTGGTCCGTTTGCTCGCTTACGTCCAGGTGCAAACCTAGCCGATGACGTACATATTGGTAACTTTGTTGAAGTCAAAAACACGAATATTGGTCAGGGTTCTAAAGCCAACCATTTTACGTATTTAGGTGATGCAGATATCGGCGCAGATTGTAATATCGGTGCAGGTACCATTACTTGTAATTATGACGGTGCAAATAAGCACAGAACAATTATTGAAGATCATGTTTTTATTGGGACAAACAACTCATTGGTTGCACCGATCAAAATTGGTCAGGGTGCAACAACCGGTGCGGGCTCGACGCTGACTCGCAATGTGACTGAGCATAGTTTGGCTGTCGAACGATCAAAACAGTTCGAAAAAGCAAATTATCAACGTCCCCAAAAGCTGAAAAAATAAGAGGGTAATTATATGTGTGGTATTGTTGGTGGCGTAGCAGAACGTTGTGTAACCGATATCCTGATTGAAGGACTCAAACGACTAGAATATCGCGGCTATGATTCCGCTGGTCTCGCGTTATTAAATAATCAAAAAATTCTACGCGAACGTCGTGTTGGTAAAGTTGCAAATCTAGATGAAGCCGTATCAGAACAACAATTGACTGGTAATATCGGGATTGCACATACCCGTTGGGCAACACATGGCAAACCAACCGAAGACAATGCACATCCTCATATCTCAGGCAATGTGGCTGTCGTTCACAATGGTATTATTGAGAACTATCAAGAACTCAAAGATGCATTACAAGCGCAAGGCTATGTATTTACGTCACAAACAGATACTGAAGTTGTTGCCCACCTCGTCAATGATGCGCTCAAGAACACGGATAGCTTACTTGAGGCAGTTCAACAAGTTGTTCCACAGCTAAAAGGTGCCTATGCACTTGGTATCATCCATACTGAACATCCAGATGAGTTAATTACCGTCCGTGAAGGTTCACCTCTAGTGATTGGTGTGGGCATTGGTGAAAACTTTATTAGCTCGGATCAATTAGCATTACTTCCTGTCACCAACCGCTTTGTGTATTTAGAAGAAGGTGATATTGCACGCTTAACTCGTACTAGCATTGAAGTGTTTGTCAATGGTGAACGTGTTGAACGTCCAGTGAAGGAACTAGATGCAACAGTGAGTAATGCCTCAAAAGGTGAATATAAACACTTTATGCTCAAAGAAATTTATGAGCAGCCTGAAGCAATTCAGCAAACCATCTCCCAAGCGCTTAATGGTAATGCGCTACGCGAAGATTTCCTTAACCATGCGAATGCGGATTTTAGTAAAATCCAGCAAGTGCAAATTATTGCTTGTGGTACCAGTTATCACGCAGGCATGATTGCCAAATATTGGTTTGAACAATTAATCGGTGTCTCTTGCCAAGTCGAGATTGCAAGTGAGTTCCGTTATCGTAACCCTGTGATTGTGGCGAATACACTATATATCTGTATTTCTCAATCAGGTGAAACTGCGGATACCTTAGCTGCGTTGCGCGAAGTTCAGAAACGCGCCAAAGCACAAGAGATTTGCATTAGCACGATGACCATCTGTAACGTTGCAACTTCATCAATGGTGCGTGAAACAGATCATCATTTGCTCACCTTGGCTGGCCCTGAAATCGGGGTTGCATCCACCAAAGCGTTTACCACGCAGTTAGCTGCATTAATGCTTTTAATTCTAAAGATCGGTCAAGTCAAACAGCAAATTACTGAAACACAATTAACCGAGATTATCAGTGGATTGTGGCATTGCCCTAAAGTCATTTTAGATACCTTACAATGCGATACTGAAATTCTACGCTTATCTACGCTATTCGTTGAGAAAAACCACTGTCTATTCTTGGGTCGTGGCACACATTTCCCAATCGCATTAGAAGGTGCTTTAAAACTTAAAGAAATTTCTTATATTCATGCTGAAGGTTATGCAGCAGGTGAGCTAAAGCATGGTCCATTGGCATTGGTGGATAACGAAATGCCAGTAGTCATTTTAGCGCCTCAAGATGACATGTTGGACAAATTAAAATCAAATATGGAAGAAGTTCAAGCACGTGGCGGTGAACTATTTGTATTTGCAGATCAGCATAGCGGCGTGCATGCGAAAGATCGCCAACATGTCGTTCATATTCCAGCAGTTTGCGAATGGTTAGCACCAATTGTTTACAGTATTCCTGTGCAATTATTGTCTTATCATGTTGCGGTCTTACGTGGGACGGATGTCGATCAACCACGCAATCTCGCCAAGAGCGTTACTGTAGAATAATCAGATAGATAAAAGGAGGTTTCAACACCTCCTTTTATCTTTTTTTATCTATGCTGCCCAGCTTTTAAGCCACATAGCGTGTGGCTTTATGATTCAATAAAATAATCGAATTTAAGATCACTACACCCAATATTGAAATTAAAATTAGATGCCATTCCACAAAAAATAAAGACGTTAATAAAATGGCAACATCTATTCCCATTTGTACCTTTCCAGCAGGCAACTGAAAGCGCTCTTGCAAATACAGCACCAACAAATTAATTCCACCTAAGCTAGAACGATGTCTAAATAGAATTAAAAAACTGACGCCCATCAACACATTCGCGAAAACGGTTGCATAGATCGGATGTACAGTCGAAAGCTGTACAAAGTGAGGAATGATTTCAGTAAAACCTGCCAATAAAGCGACTGCGATAAAGGTCTTGACCACCAAAGCCAGTCCCATTTTTTTATACGCAAAATAATAAAAAGGGATATTAATCAAGAAAAATAAAATTCCGAACTGAACATCAGTAATGTAATGAATTAACAATGATAAACCCGCAGTTCCACCTGTCATGATTCCTGCTTGTTTCAACAAGATCATGGCAAAAGAAAGAATAAATGTACCAATTAACATCGCAAGTGCATCTTCTATCTTGGAATGCTGCTCAACCACAGGCGTGACGGCACTTACCAAAGATATATTTTGCTCGGTATTCATACGGGAAAAACTCAATAGGAGAACAACACAGGGAGAGACATCTTTCAAAGAAAGATGTGGCATATTTGATCATTTTTATTTAATTTTCGCAATTTATTCTTATATTTTTATCATAAATGCAATTTATGTTCATAATAATAGATTGGGTATGTACCGCCCCATTTTAATGCAATGGTGCTTTACGGCCTATCTAGCCATCCGAGTTGCACGTATGATAATGTAGTTACTTCGTGGCAATTCCGTTCTCTTTAAGCTTTTCTAAGACAATCGAGGTGTTTAAATTACTCACCCCAAAGTCACTTGAAGATAATGTTCCGATTAACTGGACCATGTCATCCAGATTTCGGACTGCAACTTTAAGTGCGAAGTCATAACTGCCTGTTAATTTATGAATATCTTTAACTGCAGGCTCGTGTAAAAGGAAATCAACAAAGCGGTCATGGGTTGCATCATTATAATTCTGCAACTTCACTTCAATAATTCCCATGATAGGCGTCGGGTCGGCACTCAAAGCAACCTGAGCATAATAACCGGTAATAATTTTTTTCTGTTCAAGTTGAATACGGCGACGTGAGCATTGAGAGGTAGATAATCCCACCAATTCAGCTAACTCTTGATTAGCCAAACGTCCATTTAACTGTAAATGATGAATAATTTTTCGGTCAAATTCATCCAGCTCTTCAATCATAAAATTCTCAATTTTCAAATCTAGATAGGCATGGGGGTAAAGTGTATAGGCGATATTCAACACTTCTCAAAAGTTTAACCTTTTGAGCCTAGTTGTCACGAGTTTCGTTAAAAATTGGTCCCGACTGGATACGAATAACGCCTTTCGCTAACATCTGCTGCCATGCCTCGGATAAAGAGCCATTCAAATCAATCGCTTTACAGGCATCTTCAATCACATAGGTTTTAAAGCCCAAATCCGCAGCATCAATTGCTGTCCACGCTACACAAAAATCTGTGGCAATTCCTACAATATACACTGTATCGATCTGATGCTCTTTGAGATAGCCATTCAATCCCGTTGGTGTTTGACGATCTGCTTCCATAAATGCAGAGTAACTATCGATATGCTGATGAACACCTTTTCGAATGATCAACTGTGCCGTTGGGATCTGTAGTTCAGAATGAAATTCAGCATCATGTGTCCCTTGAACACAATGTTTTGGCCATAGCACTTGAGTCCCATAGCTCAATTCAATTGTCTCAAAAGGCTGCTTGTTTTCATGATTTTCCGCAAAAGAAATATGCTGATCTGGATGCCAATCTTGGGTCAGTACGACATGTTCAAACTGAGGAGCAAGTCGATTAATCAAGGGAATAATTTGATCCGCATCGGCAACTGCTAAGTTCCCGCCGGGTGTGAAACCATTTTGGACATCCACCACAATCAATGCAGCATTTTTCAATAATTTTGATGTTTGATGACTCACCCTCAACCCCTTACGTGAATTATAACCCTGCTTATAGATCAGACTACACCGATCATCGCATTGATCAAAACGAAATTCGTGGAAAGATGACTTAAAGTTTTCGACAGTTTCACCAAAGCATATTGTTCTTATGTCTCCGATCAGTCATAATTTGCATAATTGTCATTCAACTTCTACTCTATTGTTGAACGACGAATCAAAATACTGCATCCATCCCATATTCGTTTTTAATTATCTCAATCTCGGATGGAAAAAT
The DNA here is from genome assembly GCF_003323815.1 of Acinetobacter haemolyticus. Taxonomy (NCBI): domain Bacteria; kingdom Pseudomonadati; phylum Pseudomonadota; class Gammaproteobacteria; order Moraxellales; family Moraxellaceae; genus Acinetobacter; species Acinetobacter haemolyticus. Next base: position 69,735 of record NZ_CP030880.1, on the reverse strand, counting down.
AGGATATTTTTTTAAAATGACTCAGCTAGCACAGAATATTCAAGGCTCAATTGTCGCACTCGTCACCCCTATGTTTGAAGATGGTCGCGTAGATTGGAAGAGCCTTGAGAAGCTCGTTGAGTGGCACATCCAACAAGGTACACATAGTATTGTTGCTGTTGGCACAACGGGCGAAGCGTCTACATTAAGCATGGAAGAACATACACAAGTCATCAAAGAAGTGATTCGTGTTGCCAATAAACGCATCCCGATTATTGCAGGTACAGGTGCAAACTCAACTCACGAAGCGATTGAACTGACCAAAGCAGCCAAAGAACTTGGTGCTGATGCAGCTTTGCTCGTGACACCCTATTATAACAAACCAACTCAAGAAGGCTTATATCAACACTACAAAGCGATTGCTGAAGCTGTTGATATTCCACAAATTCTTTATAATGTTCCAGGTCGTACTGGTGTTGATATGCAAAACGAAACCGTAATTCGTCTTGCTGATGTGAAAAACATTGTTGGTATTAAAGACGCAACGGGTGATGTGCCACGTGGTAAAGCACTGATCGATGGCTTAAATGGTAAAATCGCTGTTTACTCTGGCGATGATGAAACCGCTTGGGAATTAATCTTGCTCGGCGCAAAAGGTAATATTTCCGTTACTGCCAATGTTGCACCTAAACAAATGAGCGACGTTTGTGAAGCAGCACTCGCTGGCGATAAAGAAAAAGCGCAAGTTTTGAATCAACAAATTGCAAATCTACACAATATTTTGTTTTGCGAATCAAACCCAATTCCTGTGAAATGGGCATTGCATGAGATGGGATATATTGGAACGGGTGTACGCCTTCCATTAACCACTTTGGCAGAACAATATCGTGAACCTCTCCGCGCTGACTTAAAAGTTGCGGGAATTATTTAATACGAGCAATTTATGATGCAATTACGTGTTGGTATAGTCCTAGTCATTTCAGCATTGAGCTTGGCTGGTTGTGGTCGCTTTGCCTTAAATAATCACTCTTTAGATTATAAAAAAGCGGAAGCACTTGAACCACTCAAATTCCCTGAAGGAGCAACGGTCAGACCATTTACACCTTTGTATCCAGCTCCAACAGTGGATCCATTAGCGATTCAACACGCACCGACTTTTGAGAATAAGACAGGCAACCGCTACGCCTTACCACGTCCTGAGTCGATGCAAACGACAGCAAGTAATCCAGATGATAACGTGGTGACGCTAGGTCGACCACAACTGGTTATGGATGGAAACCGCAATCCATTACTGAAAGTGGAAGGTCCAACTGCTGAAGCATGGCAATATACCTTTGCTACATTGAATAGTCTTAACTACAAAGTGATTTCTCAAGCCAATAACGGCTATGAGGCAACAATCCAAGTTGACAATCAAACCTATGTGTTAAAGCTTTCTGCTGTTGGTTCAAACAATACCATCGCTCTATTTAAACCTGACGCCACCTTTGCAGACCAAGCGATTGCAACTGAGGTGTTAGCCCAGATTTACCAAAATTGGCCAGCCTAGTCGTTTACTAGGCATATTTTTCAAAAGGTTCCCCCATGTTAAAACAAACCTTGCTCTATACTGGTAAAGCAAAATCTGTATATGAGACAGATAACGCTGATCATCTGATTTTAGTCTTTCGTGATGATGCCTCGGCATTTAATGGCGAAAAAATCGAGCAGCTAGATCGTAAAGGCAAGGTCAACAACCGTTTTAACGCCTTTATCATGGAAAAGTTGGCTGAAGCAGGAATCGAAACCCACTTCGAAAAATTACTTTCTCCTACTGAAGTCTTAGTTAAAAAGCTTCAGATGATCCCTGTTGAGTGTGTGATCCGCAACTATGCTGCTGGTTCACTCTGCCGTCGTCTAGGTGTTGAAGAAGGTAAAGAGCTTACACCTCCTACATTTGAGTTGTTCTTCAAAGATGACGCTCTTGGCGATCCGATGGTCAATGAGTCTCAAGCAATCGCTTTAGGCTGGGCCACTGCTGATCAACTTGAAAAAATGAAAGAACTTACTTACCAAGTAAATGATGTGCTTAAAGCATTATTCGACGCGGGTAATATGATCCTTGTTGATTTCAAACTTGAATTTGGTGTGTTCCATGACCGCATCGTACTGGGTGATGAATTTTCTCCAGACGGTTGCCGTTTATGGGATAAAGACACCAAGAAGAAATTAGATAAAGACCGTTTCCGCCAAGGTCTAGGTGGTGTGGTTGAAGCTTATGAAGAAGTTGCAGCACGTTTAGGCATTAACTTAGATGACCTTTAAACAACGCTAAAGTAAAAAAACCAGCATTTGCTGGTTTTTTTATGTCCCTTAATTCTTTGAATTTGTATAAATTAATTGGCCTTCTTTATAAGTTGCCAAAATCTGGATATCTTTAATATTTCGGTTCGGAACCGTCAGCGGATTGTGCTCAAGAATAACTAAATCGGCTAACTTTCCTTTCGTCAGTGTACCTTTGGTCTGTTCTTCAAAATATTGATAAGCGGCCCAATCCGTTATTGATTTCAAAGCAAAATAAGGACTGACTCGCTCATTTTTGCCTAACACATAATTAGTTCTAGTTAATCGATTCACTGTAGCATCAATCATCATCATGCTGTGTGGTGGTACCACGGGTGCATCATGGTGTTCGGTAAAGATTAAATTTTTCTTTAGTGCAGTTGCTGTTGGGGAAATATGTGCTGCTCGCGTCTCGCCTAGTGTTTGTTGGCGATGCCAATCACCCCAATAATAGGTATGTAATGAGAAAAACGAAGGAATAATATCTAAAGCCTTCAATTGGTCTAGTTGATCATCTCGAATCGTTTGCGAGTGAATCAATACACTTCTGCGGTCTGCTTTACCTTGTTTTGTCGTAGCATCTTTGACAGCACTAATAAACTGATCAATCGCAGCATCACCATTTGCATGAGCAAGCACTTGCCATCCCTGTTCAAAGGCCAAATTAATATATTGATTGACCTGTTGATCATCCTTTATCGCAGGATAACCTTTGTAATTTTGATCTTTACCCTCTGGAGGAATAACATAAGCTTGAGTCAACCATGCCGTTTTGCCTTGTGGTGAACCATCAAGACTGATTTTAACGCCACCAATACGAAAGTGCTGATCGTATTGTCGGCTACTTCCTTGTTTCAGCATATAGTCTTGGCTAGTGGTGATATCAGGATAAGACACGACATCTATCGGAAGTTGATTTTGCTTGGCAAGAGCCTGCCACATTTCTGTTGTACCCTGATCAGCACGCCCCTCTTGCACTGTCGTGAAACCATTCTTGACATAAGCATCAAGACCTTTACGAGCAATTTCAAACATGACTTCAGCGGGTACATCTTTAAAGATAGAACCAATCGCGGTAAATAATGCAGACTCCTCTAATACTCCATTAGGTACATTCGAGTTGGCTTCCCGACGAATCACGCCACCTGCTGGATTTGTCGTATTTTGATCAATTTTTAATAACGCTAATGCCTTGTGATTCACAGAAGCCAAGTGTCCAGATTGATGTAAGACCATTACAGGTTGATCTTTTGAGACTCGATCTAAATCAGTTGCAGTAGGATGTCGCTGTTCGCTTAATTGTGCATCATCATAGCCATTTCCTAAAATCCATCCCCCCATGGTTTCAATGACTTTAGGATTTTGTTTTTTCCATTGCGTTAAGACCTGAACCAATGAATCAATATCAGAAACCTGACCATCTGGCGCTGGGTATAAATTGGCGACCATCTGATGAAAACCGACCATGTTTACGTGACTATGTGCATCAATAAAACTCGGTAAAAGTGTTCGATTATTTAAATCAATATATTGAGCTCGAGCCTCAATTAAGCTTTCTGCTTGTTTTTTAGGGCCTGCAAAAATAATCTTCCCATCCTTAACCAGCAATGCGTCCACATACTCAGGTGTCATACCTTCCATTGTTAAAATCGGACCACCATAAAACAATTTTTCAGCGCTTACAGTCTCATTTGGGGTCGTAACACAGCCTGATAAAGTGAGTCCAATGATCGTTGCCAAAGTCAGTTTATTTAGATTTTTAAAAGTCATTACTTAAAACCATATTTTTATTATGCCTTTTTGAATTAAACCGTATTGTTGTCAATATAAAAAGCCTTAACTCGTTATTTTTGTAATGTTTGATAAATTCTAAGATCTGCAAACAGCTTTATTTTTAAAAACATACTGGTGTCATTCATTTAAATCTATTAAAAATAAAAAAAATCTACTACGAAGCCCTAGTCGAAAACCAACATAAAATTGAACCAACACAAACCATAAATGCACCATACCAAAACGACAGCCCGAGTGGTGTACTCAATATAAGTGCCGCAAAAAATGCTGACAGTACTGGAATAAAATAAGACGCACCTGCCAATAAAGTTACATTGCCATGTAAAATCCCGACATTCCAAGCTGCATAGCCAAGGCCCATAGCTGCAGCCGCCATAACCAAGGAAACAGAAGATGACCAATCAAAATTTAATCCGCCTCCGCCCATCAAGAAATACTTAATCCAAAGTACAACTGCCACCAGAACAAAAAACAAAGTGATGCCATTCGCACCCTGTGCAATTCTGGCTGTCAATGTGCAATAAGCCGCCCATAACAGTGTTCCAACAAAGGCCAGACCATAGCTCAGTGGGTTGCTTTGAATATTGCCCCACATATTCGGTAAATCAAAACCTTGCTCGCCACCCAGCACCCAGCCAATCCCCAATAAAGAAATAGCAAAACCAGGAATAATTAAGACATTGGCTTTCTGCTGATTAAACAAAATTGCAGCAACCATGGTAAAGGTCGGCCAGAGATAGTTCACCATTCCCACTTCAATCGCTTGCCTGTTATTTTGGCTATATCCAATTGAAAGTGATAAACATATTTCATAGGCAACAAATAAAAAACTTCCCCAAATTAGATACGTCTTTGGAAAACTTTTTAGTTGAACCCAGCCCACAGAAAAGAATAAAAATACTGATGCAAGTGTATAAATCAGCGCTGCACCCCCTACTGCACCAAAGTGAGTACTGACATCTTTAATCAGCGCAACAATCAAACTCCAAAGCAAGATCGCAACTAATCCAATGAGTGTGGCTTTTTTTGAGTTCATTATTGTTGCTGTTGTTGCTCTTGATGCCAACGTCGTTGCTGCAAGCGTTCAGCCTCAACCTCTCGCTTATTTAAAGCCCGCTCATAGAGCTTGGTTCCTTGTAGTTCTGGCGGCAAATACGCTTGTAACACGAAATGTTCAGGGTAATTATGAGGATACAAATAATCTACGCCATAACCCTGCTGCTTCATGAGTTTGGTTGGCGCATTACGTAAATGTAACGGCACAGGTAAATTCGCTGTTTTTTCTGCCAGTTCTAAAGCACGATTAATTGCTAAATAAGTGCTGTTACTTTTTGGGCTGGTTGCCAAATAAACCGCACACTGTCCCAAGATAATACGCGCCTCAGGCATACCTACGGCTTGCACCGAGCGGAAACATTCACCTGCTAACAATAATGCATTTGGATTAGAGTTGCCGATATCTTCCGATGCCGCAATCAACATCCGACGCGCGATAAACACAGGATCTTCGCCGCCTTTGAGCATACGTGCCATCCAGTACAAGGTCGCGTCTGGATCACTACCGCGGATCGATTTGATAAATGCTGAAACCAAATCATAATGCTGCTCACCCGATTTATCATAACGGGCAATATTCTGTTGCGCCACTTTGACCACAATCGCATTGGTGACAACATTTTCAACATCTGCCTCAAAGGTGCTGGCAATTAAATCAATCAGATTGAGTGCCTTACGTGCATCTCCAGCAGCGAATTGAATCAGTGCATCATATTCCTCAATCTGGATAAAACGCTCTTTTAGAAACTTATCCGTTTGAATGGCTTTATTGAGTAAGGTTTGAATGGCTTCCGCATCCAAACTATTCAATGTATAGACCTGACACCGTGACAGTAATGCACTATTAACTTCAAAAGATGGATTTTCTGTGGTTGCCCCAATCAGGGTGATTTTGCCTTTTTCAACTGCATTGAGTAAGGCGTCTTGCTGCGATTTATTAAAACGGTGGATCTCATCAATGAAGACCACGGGTGTAAGTAGATCACCGCTTTCAGCAATCACCTCACGCAGCTCTTTCACCCCTGTATTGAGCGCAGATAAGCTAATGAATGGACGATCCACAGCTTGGGCCAATAACAATGCGATCGTGGTTTTCCCTACCCCTGGTGGGCCCCAAAAGATAATCGAAGGCAAATGCCCTTGATCAATCATCTGACGCAAAGGTGCATTGTCACCCAGCAAATGATCTTGTCCAATAATTTCAGACAAATCACGAGGGCGTAAACGTTCAGGTAAAGGAATATGCGTATCTGACATCATCACTGGCTTTATGCTGTTTTGTCCTAGTCTATTGTGTCTGACACAAATCTACAATTTGAATCTGCAAAACAAATGATCAGGCTATTGAGCTGCATTCTGTTTGAGAATTTGCTGCATCGCTTGATAGGTTGCGGTAATACGTGCTTCATTCGGGAAATTGGTATTGGCGAGCATCACCATACCGATTTTTTGCTGTGGAATAAAAGCAGCATACGCTCCAAAGCCATTGGTCGCCCCTGTTTTATTAAAATAGGTTGCTGGTGAAGCAATCTTCGGTTGTTTGATTGGAGTAATCGCATGACTTTCCAGTGCCATTTTGCTCGAATTGCCTTCTAACAAGGTTTCTAATTTCACAGGATAAGCATATTGCTCCCAACCCAAACCTTGTGTCATAGCACCCAGTTCAAAATAGCCCACATGGGTATGTTCAATGGCTTTACGGATAGGCTGTTGCAACTGTTGCACATTGATCTGCGCATCTAGAAACTTCAACATATCTGCACTGCTACTTTTCACACCATATGCTTCTGCATCAAACATACCTGGTGATACACGCATGGCTTGATCAGCTTTGTACCCCCATGCATATTGCGACATATATGGCTTAGGTACATTGATAAAACTTTGCGTCATGCTCAGTTGAGGAAAAAGCGTTTGCTCGATCAATTCTACATAAGGTTTTTTCATGGCTAAAGCAGTCACATAGCCCATCAAACCAATACTCGGATTAGAATATTGACGTGCAGCACCGATTTTTGTTTTTGATTGCCATTCTTGAAAATATCGAATCATATCCTGCTGTTTCACAACATGATCAGGAAATTGCAGTGGAAAGCTTCCAGCGTTGTATGTGCCTAAATTCAATAATGTCGCTTGATTTACGGCTGTATTTTTAAGTTCAGGAAAGTATTTGGCTGGATGATCAGAAAATGACAACTGCCCTTGTGCCTGTGCATAGCCGGCCAAAGTCGCATTGAAGACCTTACTCACCGAGCCAAGTTCAAATAAGGTCTTATTGCTCACAGCTTGCTGGCTTTGTTTAGAGGCTAGCCCATAATTGACAAAATAGTGTTTACCATTCAAGGTCACTGCTACCGCCATTCCCGGTACTTTATATTGCGTCAATAAAGGCTTAAATTGCTGATCAATCACAGCTTTTACCTGTTGCTCAGTCAGGTTTTCAGCCCAAAGCGCTGAACTGAAAGATATTAGTCCTGCCACCATCAGCAATTTTTTAAAAGTTCTCGAAAAGTCATTCGGCTTAGTCATTCATCATTTCACTTTAAGTTAAGATTTAATTTGCATTGAGCTTAAGTAGTTTTGCCTGTGGTCCATCTTCAATGACCCAAATCGATCCATCTTGGGCCTGATGTAGACCACGGATTCGTTGTTTCATATCTAAACGTTGCACTTCTTTAACAGGCTGTGCATTGAGATCTACCACAACAATAGATTTAGATGATAAACCTCCAATCAGAGCCTTTTGTCGCCATAGCGGAAATTGATCACCGGTATAAACGATCATGCTTGAAGGTGAGATTACTGGAGTCCAATCAATTTCAGGCGCTTTAAATTCGGGTCGGGTGCTATGGTCTGGGATCGGTAGGCCTGAATAGTGATTGCCATTTGAAACAATTGGATAACCATAATTTGCACCTTTGACAATCAGATTTAGCTCATCACCACCCTCTGGACCCATTTCAACGACCCAAAGTTGTCCTTGGGTATCAAATGCGATACCAAGCGGATTACGATGTCCTAATGACCAAATTTCAGCGCTTACTCCACCTTGTTGACTAAATGGATTTCCCTCAGCAGGTGTACCGTCTTCATTTAATCGCAATACTTTACCCAAATTGCTTTTCATATCTTGGGCAGGATCAAATTTCTGTCTCTCTCCTGAACTCACCCATAATTTTCCATCGGCACCAAATACCATGCGATGTCCATAGTGTCCCTGTCCTGATACCTTTGGAACTTGATGCCAAATTACCTTTACATCACTGAGTTTAGGTTGTGTGGCACTGGACAAATCGAGTTTGGCGCGTGAAATAACAGCTCCATAGCCACCTTGTCCTTTTACAGCATAACTCAGATAAATCCAGTGATTATTCTGAAAATCAGGGTGCAGAATGACATCTCCTAAACCACCTTGTCCCCCATAACTAACCGCAGGGATCCCCTCAACACTCAAGCTTTGTTTGGTCTTAGGATCGAATATCTTTAACTGACCTCTGCGTTCTGTAATGAGCAAGCGTTGATCAGGTAATGATGTGATTGCCCAAGGTTCATTAAATTGTGCAATGTTTTCTATATGGTAAGTCTGAAGACTCGCTTGTCTGCTATGTTGCGCTGTACTTTGATCTGTGGTTTTAGGATTGCTATTGTTTGTACCGCAGGCTTGTAAAAATATAAAACCACTACATAAAAGTGGGGTGACGATGTGCTTGATCATTCCTTTTCTCCCTCTTATTGTCTTTTCTCATAGTACGGGGATTTATCTGAAAAACTGCTATAAAAGTGTTGTTTTTATTATACGTGCCCATTCAACTACAAATGATCAACACCACTAACGAACCCAGCGCACAATATATTCTTCGATTTGCTCTTCATCGATTTCAGTTTCTGAAATACAACGACCTGCGACTGATTTTTTCGCATTGATCACACTTTTGCGTGAGCCTGTCACCAAATAATGCCATGAGGGTAGATTTTTACCCTCGCTTAAACGACGATAGGCACAACTTGATGGCAACCATGAAATATTTTGTAATTGTTCAAAGGTGAGTTGGATACAATCAGGAACTTGTTGTTGCCGATGAGCATAATCTGAGCATTGAGCTGTTTTACAATCTAATAACTTACATGCCACCTTGGTGTATGCCACCTCAGCTGTGTCTTCATCTTCCAGCTTAATTAGGCAGCACAATCCACAGCCATCGCACAAAGCTTCCCATTCCGCTTGGTTCAGCTGATCAAGCGAATATTGTTTCCAAAAGTTGGGGCGTAGCACAGTGGACATCATGATGTTTTCAATTTCAAACGAGCAATCCATTATAGCATTTTTGTGTCACATTCTTTATTTAAACAACACATTTCACCTATTGAACAGCGCGTGATCGAACATTAGCACCACAGAAAAACAATATAAGGATTAAAAAATATACAATAGGATAGATAGAGAAATAACTAAAAATAGGAGAATACAACATGTTCCGTTGGGCAATTATTTTTGCTGTGATTGCATTAATTGCGAGTTTACTTGGCTTTGGTGGTGTTGCAGGTTTATCCAAAGACTTTGCCGTTATCTTGTTGATTATCGCAGCAATCCTAGCAGTGGTGGGTTTTTTATCTCGCGGTAAGGTTTAAGTTTATTCATCCTGCAATCAAAAGAAGAATCGAAAGATTCTTCTTTTTTTATCACTAAAAATCCAGTTACCAAGAGACTCATTTTTGTTGTTTTAAGATGCCATCAATTACAATATTTTATGTTTTAATCGATACGTTTTAAAAAGACTAGGACTTTAAAATGAGCTCTCAAATTATAACTCGTGAAATTGAATATACCGCTCCAGATGGTCAACGCTTAATTGGTTATTTTGCAACACCACATACAGATCAGCCGATTGCAGGTGTCATTGTTGCACCTGAATGGTGGGGTCGTAACGAATATACTGAACAACGCGCACGTGAGCTTGCAGAACATGGTTTTGCTGCCTTAGCAATCGATATGTATGGTGATAAAAAAGTCACCACTGCTGTACCGCAAGCCTCAGAGTGGATGAATCAGACCTTTGAACAACCAGATACGATTGTCAATCGTGCGAAAGCGGGGTTAGCAACCTTAGCAGCTCAACCCGAAGTCAATGCCGAAAAACTAGCAGCTATTGGCTTTTGCTATGGTGGTAAGGTTGTACTTGATTTAGCTCGCTCTGGTGCAGATATCAAAGCAGTTGCCACCTTCCATGCCGTATTAGCAACAAGTACACCAGCACAAAAAGATCAGATCAAAGCTGAAATTTTAGTTTTACATGGTGAGCTTGATAGTATGGTCACCTTAGATAACGTCACGAGTTTCCGTCAAGAAATGCATGATGCTGAGGTCAGCCATGAAGTCATCATTTTCGAAGATGCTAAACATGGATTCAGCAATCCTCTCGCGGATGAACGTGCGAAGGCGAATAATGTTGACCTCGGTTATAATGCAGAAGCAGAACGCCAAGGCCTTGAAGCCATGTATGAGTTATTAGATAAACATTTAAAGTGATTAAAAAAACTATCTCTAAAATCCATAAATATGGAATTAAATGAATATCTCGTTTGTTTAATTCCTAACAATTTCGACTAGTGCAAGGCGACAAGGATGTCGCCTTTGCACGAGCAAATATGAATAAGGATTGAATAACAAATTTGTTTCTATGCACCAACTCCTCTCTGCTTTTCCGCTATACTAGCCCTCTGCTTTTGATTGTTCTGATTCATGTCTGATTTTTCATTTTCTGATGCACTGCTCACTTGGTACGACCAACATGGTCGCCATGATCTACCTTGGCAAATTGCAGATGATCCTTATAAAGTCTGGGTATCAGAAATCATGTTGCAGCAGACACAAGTCAAAACGGTATTGCAATATTTTGATCGTTTTATCGAACGCTTTCCTACCGTACAAGACTTAGGACAAGCCAGTTGGGATGAGGTTGCACCTTATTGGGCAGGACTTGGGTATTACGCAAGAGCAAGAAACTTACATAAAGCAGCAGGTATCGTCAGTCAGCAAGGCAAATTCCCTGAAACATTAGAACAATGGATTGAACTTCCAGGGATTGGACGTTCCACAGCTGGCGCACTGATGTCACTCGGCTTACGTCAATATGGCGTCATTATGGATGGCAATGTGAAACGTGTTTTAGCACGTTTTTTTGCGATTGAAGATGATCTATCTAAACCACAACATGAACGTGCTTTATGGCAAATTGCAGAGGATCTATGCCCTCAACAACGCAATCATGACTACACACAAGCCATCATGGATTTAGGTGCGACTGTTTGTACGCCCAAAAAACCATTATGTTTATATTGTCCAATGCAACAACACTGTCAGGCCTATCAACAAGGATTAGAACAAGAGCTTCCATTTAAGAAAGCTAAAAAGCCTGTTCCGATTAAAACAGCCCATGTTTTGCTCATACAATCAGGCGATCAATGGCTATGGCAGCAAAGAGAAGCACAAGGTTTGTGGGGAGGATTATACTGCCTACCTATTATTGAGCAAGCAACCGAATTACAACAGATTGAGCAACACTTTAAACTACAAGCTCAAGTATCATCATTGCAGATTAGCCATAGCTTTACCCACTTTACATGGTTGCTTGACGGAAAAGTGTTCCACGTGGAACATGACCAAAAAGAACAACTCTGTATTGAGTTGAATGGACACTGGCTTAGCCCAGATCAAGCCATAGCCAAAGGGATCCCTACTGCAATGAAGAAAATGATCAAGGCCGCAGATGCCTAAATATGATTAAGTCATTATGAGTGTTAGCGCTGTGTTTAGTCGTTCCAACTTTCTATAAAAATGCAAGGAGCCAGTATGCATCATTCAATCCGCTATGCCCTTCTCGGTGTATTGACGATCTTACTCTCAGCATGTGCCAGCACACCTCAAAAACCAACACCACTACCAAATACCCAAGTCAACAAACTACAAAATATGCGCCTCGATAGCCGATTACCAATACCGGTCAAAGGTGTTAGTCGAAGTGAGTTGAGCGACACGTGGGGAGCTGCTCGTAGCCAAGGTCGTCGTCACGAAGGAATTGACATCATGGCAGCACGAGGAACGAAAGTGTATAGTGCAACTGACGGGCTCGTCGCAGACTTACGCAACAACAATCTGGGTGGAAAAGTGGTCTGGATTTTGGGACCATCAGGATCATGGCATTACTATGCACATCTAGATCGTCATAAACGTGGGCTCAATGTCGGTGATTATGTTCTCAAAGGCGAGCACATTGGATATGTGGGAAATACAGGCAATGCACGCCATACAGCTCCACATCTACACTATGGTATTTATTTAAATGGCAAAGGGCGTGGCGCAGTCAATCCATTCCCTTATTTACGTTAGGAACACACAATGTCAGAAGCATTGATTGAACGACTGGTTGAATTTGCAGAGTCAGGGAATCAACAAAAAATCATTCTCAATGGAACCAGTTATCAAGGCTGGATCATGGAGATTACCGAAGATGCACTGCTAATCAGTACAGGTTTTGCAGATAAATCAGGTAAAGACTTTTGGCTAAAGTTTGATGATTTGGATAGTGCCGCACTGTATTATTGGGATAATCATAGTGATGAGTGGGTTGAATTCAAACTCTAAAATTCACAGTATTCAGGAGCAACAGATATGACGATTCAACGCTGTGGTTGGTGCTCTAACGACCCTTTGTATATAGCTTACCATGATGAAGAATGGGGCAAGGCTGAACATGATGAAGCACGTTTATTTGAAATGCTTTGCCTTGAAGGTCAACAAGCTGGCTTATCATGGATTACTGTTCTAAAAAAACGTGAATGTTATCGTACTCATTTCTTTCAATATCCAGTTGCACACATCGCAGCACTCACCGATGATCAACTAGAAAATAAGCTCAATGATTCAGGGTTAATCCGTCATATCGGTAAACTCAAAGCCATTCGAGACAATGCGATCGCATGGCAAAAACTCAAAGATGAAGTTCAAGATGTCTCAGCTTGGTTTTGGAACTTCGTCAATCATCAAGCACCAAACAACGATGTGATGCATTATCGTGAAGCACCCGCCCAAACTGAAATCAGTCAAATACTTTCCAAAACATTAAAAAAGCGTGGTTTCAAATTTGTTGGGCCAACCACCTGCTATGCCTTCATGCAAGCGGTAGGTATGGTCAATGACCATGAAAACCATTGTCATTTTAAATAAAACGATCCCCTCAAAGGAGTCCTTTCATGAGCAATAATCAAATTCGCGCTTATGCAGCGATGCAAGCAGGTGAACAGCTGGTTCCTTACCAATTTGATGCAGGTGAATTACAAGCCCATCAGGTGGAAGTCAAAGTTGAATACTGTGGTTTATGTCATTCTGATCTTTCAGTCATCAACAATGATTGGCGTTCTTCAACCTACCCTGTCATTGCTGGTCACGAAATCATTGGCACAATCACAGCGCTCGGCACGGAAGCAAAGGGGCTCAAACTGGGTCAACGTGTTGGGATCGGTTGGACAGCTGAAAGTTGCCAAGCATGTGATCCGTGTATTGGAGGCAATCAGGTGCTCTGTACAGGTGAAAACGTGGCAACCATCGTGGGTCATGCGGGGGGCTTTGCAGAAAAAGTACGGGCTGGTTGGCAATGGGTTATTCCTCTACCCGATGATTTAGCGCCTGAAAGTGCGGGTCCACTCCTTTGTGGTGGGATTACCGTATTTGATCCATTACTTAAACATAAAATCCAAGCCACACATCATGTCGGTGTGATCGGTATTGGTGGCTTAGGTCATATCGCAATTAAACTGCTCAAAGCTTGGGGTTGTGAAATCACCGCGTTTAGTTCTAATCCAGAAAAAACGGAAGAACTTAAAGCGATGGGCGCAGATCATGTCGTGAATAGTCGTGATGTTCAAGCGATTAAAGCACAACGTGGTAAGTTTGATTTATTATTAAGTACCGTCAATGTCACACTGAATTGGCAAGCCTATTTGAGTACCCTTGCACCCCATGGCAGTCTCCATTTCTTAGGTCTTACTTTAGAGCCAGTTCCTGTTTCAGTCGGTGCGCTCATTGATGGTGCCAAATCTGTCACAGGCTCTCCAACAGGTTCTCCTTTGGCATTACGTCAGCTTTTAAAGTTTGCTGCACGTAAAAATATTGCACCACAAATTGAACTATATCCTATGTCACAACTTAATGAAGCCATTGAGCGACTTCATTCTGGTCAAGCCCGCTATCGAATTGTTCTCAAAGCTGATTTTGATTAGGCTGAAGACGAGTCTAAGCTCTGTTTTACCCAATCCGCCAATTGCTGAATCGCTTGGCGGATTTCTTGTGTAAAAGCATGCCCCGCATTTAAACGGATAAAATGCCGATAGCGCTGATCTTCACCAAATACTTCACCCGGTACAATATTGATACCTTTAGCTTGTGCGAGATAATATAGATCAAGCCCTGTAATCGTGTCAGGCAGCTGCATCCATAAAGCATAGCCTCCTTGTGATTGACTTAATGCAATCGGAATCCCCTGAAAAGTTTCTAAAATACAGGCACGATACTGTTCCACCTGCTGCATGAGCTTGGGTCTTAATTGATCTAAATGTTCTCTATAACCACGACTATAGATAAAATCAGCCAAACCAAGCTGTAAAGGCGTATTCACACCAACGTTATTTGCCAATAATTGGGGGCGTAAGGATTCAAGTTTTTGCCCCAAACAGAACCAACCAACTCGATAAGCACTGGATAATGACTTTGAAACTGATGCACACCAGACCACATAGCCCTGTTGATCCCAATAACGAATCGGTAATGGGCGCTCATTTTGGAAACTACACTCCGCATAAATATCATCTTCAATAATGAAACATTGATACTGCTGCGCCAGTTCAGCAATCCGTTGTTTCTGCTGGTTACTGAGACAATATCCTAACGGATTTTGAAAGTTTGCCGTCAATAAACACAGTTTGGCACTGCCCTGCTGCATAAAATGCTCTAAGCGTTCCAGATCTATTCCCTGATGGTCTGCGGGGATTTCAATAATTTTACGTTTTAAACTGGCCAGCATTTGTAGCTGACCATTAAAGGTCGGGGTCGGAATCAGAATACTATCGCCCTCTTTGCTCATTTGCTGGATCAGTAGCGAAATCGCAGGCAAACAGCCATTGGTAATAAAAATATCCTCTGCCGCAATATAAATCCCATCCTCACGCCAATGATCCGCAAGCGCCTGTCTCAACACGTGATGCCCTTGTTTATTGCAATACAGAAAATCTTCAGGCTGGCAATGCTTCAACGCCCGTTGCAAAGAACGGCGCAACCCATCAACAGGAATGAGATGAGGTGAAAGTTGTATTGCCCCGAGTGGTGTCAAATGGCTTTGAATGGAGGCAGTTTGAATCTGATTTTGTAGATCAAAATTGGAAACTTGTCGTGGCATCGATTCAAACTGAGGACTGTCAGGAGCAGGACTTTGATACTGTCTAGAGCTAACAAAATAACCTGACTTGGCTTTGACATAAATCAGCCCTTTTGCTTCCAACAACTCATAGCATTGTTGTGCCGTACTCAAACTGATCTCTTGCTGACGTGCAAACTCACGTAAAGAGCTGAGCTTCTGCTGTGGTTGCAGCTCATGGTGATAAATCTTATGTGCCAACTGTTCGGCGAGACGCTGATATTGAAAAGTCATTCTGTACTGCTTTTTTAAAAATTTCTGTATCTGTATTGGTTTATACAACACTATTAAGCTATAAAAATCAACTACAGGAGGATAAGGCAATGAAAAATAAACTCTTATTTATAATATGTAGCGTCCTATTTACTGGCTGCCAATTTACCGACCAGACCGTTTATCAACAGCAACAGATCTGTAAAAGACTTGCTGAGGGATATTTAACCACTCAAAACCAACAAATGTATGAGTTTTGGAAACTTGAACAAAGCCCAACACAAGGGCAGCAACATACAATCAAGTTGACCTATAAAAAACCCAATGAAAATGGACTGATTTTATCAGGTCTGCTTTTGCCAACCGTTGAGTTGGAGTGTACTTTAGAACAGCAACAGATTATGGTGTCACTCATTCAGGCAGCAGGTAAACAGGTTCGTGTTTTAGAGGTTCAACTACCTGATGCAACTAACGACATACCGAGAAACCTTGTTCAAGTTGCTCAGTCAAAAATTCGATAAATAGGCGGACTCGTTTGGGTAAATGTTCTTGTTGATAATAAACCGCATGGATGCGTTGATAAGAATGTTCGATTTGGTCTTCAAACAAAGCCACCAAGCGACCCTCTTCTAAATCTTTCCAGATTTCAAACTCAGATAATCGGGCGATACCTAAACCACGTAAACATAATTGTCGTACCGTTTCTCCACTCGACGCTTTAATACTCGATTGCGCCACAAAGTATTCACCATCGACTTTTATCGGCCATTTATTGATATAAAGTGGACGAGTAAAACCAATCACATCATGCATCGCCAGTTGTTGCGGATGTTGTGGCGTACCACGCTGAGTAAGGTATGCAGGGCTAGCAACAAGATATAAACGGCTTTGACACAGCAATTTGGCATGCAAACTTGAATCATGCAACTCACCGAAACGAAATGCGACATCGGTTTTATGTTCAAGTAAATCAATCACCTGATCATTACTATTTAACTCAATCTCGATATTTGGGTAGCGTTGATGAAATAACTGCATTAACGGTGCAATCACATGCAAGATAAAGGGTACGGCTGAGTCTACCCGAATGATGCCAGACGTATCCTGATCAGATCGAAGTAAGGCTTCTTCGGCTGCGTTGAGATCATTGAGAATTTTACGCGCGTGATTTAAAAACTGTTGACCTTCCTGCGTTAATTTTAATTTCCGCGTCGTACGCTCGAGTAAAGTAACATCTAATTTTGATTCTAAACGACTGAGCGAACGACTGAGTCCGGATGCAGTTTGTCCTAACCGCTCTGCTGCAGCAACAAAAGAACCTGTATCGACAATGGTAATAAAAGCCAGTAGTTCTTCAATACTTGATTTCATAGCGGATCATTATTGATATTGAGTCAACTATATTTTGCAAATTCATCTATTTTTTAGCAACAATAATCGTCGCACAATCACATCATCAACAAAATAGGCTCAATCGAGCACAACAAGATGAGGTGAAGCATGCATATCCCACAATTTGGTTTAGGTACTTTCCGTCTTAAAGATCAAGTGGTGATTGATTCTGTTAAAACGGCGTTGGAAGTCGGTTATCGTGCAATTGATACAGCACAAATTTATGAGAATGAAGCTGCAGTCGGACAAGCGATTGCCGAAAGTGGTGTTGCACGCCAAGATTTATTTTTAACCACAAAAATTTGGGTTGATCACTTTGCAGAAGATAAATTGATCCCAAGCTTAAAAGACAGCTTACAGAAACTTCGCACTGATGCGGTCGACCTTACCTTGATTCACTGGCCCGCACCACAATTGGGTGTATCCATTCCAGCAGTGATGCAGTTGCTATTAGAAGCAAAACAACAAGGTTTGACCCAGCAAATAGGGATCTCGAACTTTAATATTGCCTTAACCCAGCAAGCGATTGACACCATTGGTGCCGAACACATTGCGACCAATCAAATTGAATTAAGTCCTTATCTACAAAATCTGAAGCTTGCGAATTATCTAACTCAGCAACACATTGATGTGACTTCTTACATGACGCTTGCTTATGGCAAAGTCCTGAATGATCCAACCTTGCTTGAAATCGCCGCGCAACATCAGGCAACTACCGCGCAAATTGCATTGGCTTGGGCTTTACAGCAGGGTTATGCCGTGATCCCTTCTTCAACCAAACGTGAAAATTTAATCAGTAACTTAAAAGCACAAGATCTAACGCTGAGTTCTGAAGAAATGCAATTGATTGCTCAGCTTGAACGTAATGGTCGTGAAGTCAATCCTGAACAATGGGCACCTGAATGGGATCAATAATATGAACCGTGACGTTCATTTTACTTTGCTCGCGCTAGCGATTGGTGCATTTGCAATAGGTACAACCGAATTCTCCCCTATGGGACTATTGCCTAATATTGCCAACGATCTAGGGGTATCCATCCCCAGTGCAGGTCTACTCATCACAGGTTATGCATTAGGTGTCATGATAGGCGCTCCAATCATGACACTCTGGTTTGGTGGCTATGCGCGCCGCAATGCACTCATTCTGTTGATGGCGATTTTTACCATTGGAAATCTTATAGCAGCCTTTGCACCCAGCTATATGAGTTTAATGGGGGCGCGGTTGATTACCAGCTTGAACCACGGTGCATTTTTTGGAATTGGATCAGTGGTTGCCGCTAGTGTCGTTCCTGCAAATAAACAAGCCAGTGCGGTTGCAAGTATGTTTATGGGGCTGACCATTGCAAATATCGGCGGTGTACCACTTGCCACATGGGTAGGACAGAATATTGGTTGGCGCATGTCATTTCTTGCGATTTCAGCGCTCGGTCTGATTACCATGCTGGCGCTGTGGAAAGCCCTACCCGTCGGTTCGGTCGGGCAAAAGCCCAATATAAAAATGGAACTGAAAGTCCTCACCCGTTTACCTGTGGTATTAGCACTGCTCACCACTGTATTCGGGGCTTCAGCAATGTTTACCCTCTACACTTACATTGCCCCGAGCTTGGTCGAATTTACCCATGCGTCACCGAGCTTTATCACCATGATGTTGGTCTTGATTGGAATTGGTTTCTCTCTTGGCAATCATTTTGGAGGAAAATTTGCAGATTTATCGATGGATAAAACGCTGATCGGATTCTTAGGATTACTGATTGGCTTAATGGTGATTTTCCCAATCTTGGCTCAAACACAGTTAGGGGCAGCGATTGGTTTAGTACTTTGGGGTACTGCAGCCTTTGCAATCGTACCACCGCTTCAAATGCGTGTGATGTCTGTTGCACGAGAGGCTTCTGGACTCGCTTCCTCAGTCAATATCGGCGCATTTAACTTGGGCAACGCCATCGGTGCAGCAGCAGGAGGTGCCGTCTTAAGTTTGGGTTTAAATTATGCTGCAGTTTCAATGATTGGAGCAGTACTAGCTGCGATTGGATTAGTTTTAGTTTTCATCCAAATAAAGTTAACCACTAAACCCAATACGCCGTATCAACAGTGTTCTCAAACTTAAACAAGTAAAAGCCTGATGTAAAATCAGGCTTTTTATTATGATTATTTTAGCAAATCCGGTAATGTCGGTTGCTTATATAAAGGGTTTTGTACTTCTTTTTTCATTTTCATCAGCATCTGATAAGGCTGCTGTTGTACAAACATATTCACAAAACTTAATGGAATTGCACCTGCTGGATCAGCATAACCACGGGTTGAAACTTTCACTTTGTTGTCAGCCACTTTTTGGAAAGTCCAATCCCCTTCATAACGACTCAAACGAATAATATCGGGTTGCACTGGATAATCATGCTTAATTGCCTGATTTTTGATACTAATACTGCCATCCCCATTCTTATTCATTTTTCCTTTAATCACCACATCACGATCTTTTAGCGGAAATGGAAAATCCAAAACCATATATAAGATGAACTCACCTTTTTGATCGTCTCGTGATAACAATTGCACTTTGCCTACGTAGGGTACCCATTGTGGTGTGCGTTCAACATCCAATACCACAGCCACAGCACGTTCTAATGGCACATCAAAAGTGGTTTCTGCTTTGTATTGAATGACTGGATTATTTTCTGTTTGATAGGTCCAAACTTTAATGTCATTACGGTGTAAACTGAGTTTAGGCGCTGTTGCAGCACTGGCGACTAGACTTGCGGTACTAAGTAACGCAGCAAGAACGATATGTTTTTTTTTCATGTCATGCTCAATTCTTTTAATCATTATCAGAGCTTGTATATCCTCTAGATCGACATTACAAGCTCTTTTATCACGTAATATTTAAGGTTTTATACTTCAATTTCATTAAAACCCAAAACATCCTTCATATCATATTTTTGAGCTTTACGTCCTACTACCCATGCAGCAGCACGTACCGCACCTGAAGCAAAGTTCATACGATTTGTAGCTTTGTGTGTCACTTCAACACGCTCACCCTCGCCAATAAACATCACCGTATGCTCACCCACGATATCACCACCACGAATGGTTTCAAAGCCAATCGTTTGACGATCACGAGGTCCTGTATAACCTTCACGGCCATAAACCGCTACTTCTTTTAAGTTACGACCTAAAGTATCCGCAATCGCCTCACCCATCATAAAGGCTGTGCCTGATGGTGCATCTACTTTGTGACGGTGATGCGCTTCAATAATTTCGATATCAACCGTATCACCGAATACCTTTGCAGCCAACTCAAGTAATTTAATTGATACATTTACACCCACTGAATAATTTGCAGCATATACGACTGGGGTATGTGTTGCAGTTTCATCTAAAAATGCCTTTTGCTCATCCGACATGCCTGTGGTCCCAATCACCATCGCCACACCGGCTTCACGACAAAGCTTTAAATGCTGTTCAGTCGCAACAGGTGCGGTAAAGTCAATCACCACATCACAGTCTTTCAGCACTTCACTCAAACTTCCCACAACTTTGACACCGATGTTGCCAATGCCTGCAAGCTCACCCGCATCTGCACCAACCAAGCTGCTTTCAGGACGCTCTACTGCTGCGGCAAGTTGATAGCCAGCCTGTTGTACTGCTTGAATCAGAATACGCCCCATGCGTCCGCCTGCACCCAAGATCCCAATGCGTGGAGAAGTTGACATAATATTTCCCAGTCTTTTATTTAAACAATCCTGCTACTATAGCAAAACTCTCACATTCCGCTAAAAAATTCCCATAAAAAAACCTGCCGAAGCAGGTTTTTTGTTGATGCCGATTAATCAAATAGGCGATCAAAGAATGATTTTTTCTTTGGCGACGATGCATGACCATCTCCATCCAAAGATGCTTGTAATTCTTTTAATAACTCACGCTGACGACTGGTTAAATTCACAGGCGTTTCAATAACGATACGACATAGTAAATCACCAACCATGCTACTACGTACTGGACGGACACCTTTACCACGTAGGCGGAACAGTTTACCTGTTTGCGTACCTTCAGGAATCTTCAGGCTGACACGCCCTTCAAGCGTTGGAATTTCAATTTCTTTACCTAAAGCAGCATCGGCAATACTAACAGGCACATCCATATAAAGATCTGCACCATCACGCTGGAAGATTTCGTGTTCACGCACGACAACTTCTACATATAAATCACCAGACTGACCATCGCGAATCGCCTCACCTTTACCCGTTAAGCGTACGCGATCTCCATTATCCACACCCGCTGGAATGGTGACTTCAAGTGTTTGTTGACGGTCTGCTACCCCTGAACCATGACAGGTATTACATGGGTTCTTAATGATTTTTCCTTGTCCACGACAAGTACTACAAGTTTGCTGAACCGAGAAGAAACCCTGTTGCATACGGATTTGACCCGTACCGTGACAAGTACGACAGGTTTCAACGTCATTTGGATTTTTCGAACCTTTACCATCACAGGTTTCGCATGGTGCAGGTGCAGTAAAGGTAATGGTCTTTTTCACCCCTTTTACCGCTTCTTCGAGCGTCAGTTCCATCACATAGCGGAGATCTGAACCACGACGTTGACGTTGTTGTTGACGACCGCCACCACCGAAAGCACCACCGAAAATATCACCAAACTGGCTAAAAATATCTTCTGCGCTAAAACCGCCACCGAAGCCACCGCCGCCACCAAAGCCGCCCTCAAAAGCACTGTGCCCAGCACGATCGTACATACTACGCTTTTCGCTATCCGAAAGTACTTCGTAAGCTTCCGATGCTTCTTTGAATTTTTCTTCTGCTTCAGCATTGTCAGGATTTCGATCTGGATGATACTTCATCGCCAACTTACGATAGGCTTTCTTGATCTCATCATCACTTGCGGTTTTCGAAACGCCTAAAACCTCATAATAATCACGTTTAGCCATGGTTGGCGATGCTCCTCACGGAATGTATTTAAATCTAAAAAAACATAAAATAGGCTCTGCTGGCATTTTATTTATAAAAGCCAACAGAGCCTTAATAAGGACGATCTTATCTATTTACAAGGGTAATTCCGATAAAAAAACAATAAATTTAGAAAACTGCCTTGTTTCTAAAATACTTAGCGATGCCTTTTAACCACGCATTGAGTAAAAATAGCCATGCAATTGCACTAAATACCACACCAGCAACCGTCAAGGCAGTTACCCAAAGTGTGCTGTCCCATGCAAAGAAGAACAATGGAATAAACCACAAAGCAGCAAAAAAAGCCATTATGATGAATAACAGCACATTACGCATAATCCAGAGTGCGTGCGCATGAATCCATACCTCTGCATCATCCACAACAGCAACTTTTCGCGCTAATACATAGGCGAAGGCCGCAAATACGATTGTAAACAATGCAAGAAACATGAACACGTAAGAAATCGCCACGTAACGGCGATGCTGCTCAACCTTATCTTGCCCCATGCTTGATATCACCTCATTCATCACATTTTGCCAAATCGACTATGCAATGGGATTCCATTATTTTTTAATATTAAAATATAGGTGCTACTATATTGAAATTTTCAATATTTCGCACCTCTATTCGCAAAAAAATTATGTGCTAGGTGTTGCTTTCTTAACCTTAAACCATGTTGCATAGAGTGCAGGAAGGAAAAATAAGGTGAGTAATGTTGCAACAATCAATCCCCCCATAATCGCCACCGCCATCGGCCCGAAGAAAATACTGCGGGAGAGCGGAATCATTGCTAACACTGCGGCAAGTGCGGTTAACACAATTGGACGAAAACGACGCATAGTTGCATCAATCACTGCGTCCCAAGCTGCTTGTCCTGCTCGAATATCCTGTTCAATTTGGTCAATCAGAATCAGCGAGTTACGCATAATCATACCAGACAGCGCAATTGTTCCTAGCATGGCCACAAAACCAAAAGGTTTATTGAACAATAATAAGAACGCTACGACACCGATTAAACCCAGAGGTGCTGTCAGCAATACAATCGTTGCTCGAGACATACTACGGAGTTGGATCATTAACAACGTCATCACCACGACTAAGAATAATGGCATACCGGCATTGACAGAACTCTGACCTCGTGCCGACTCTTCAACCGTTCCGCCCACTTCAAGTAGATAACCACTTGGAAGATCCTCACGCAAAGTTTGCATCTGATCCGCCAATTGTTGAACCACGGTGGCTGGTTGAAGTTGTGTGCGGATATCTGCTCTCACAGTAATGGTGGGTAAACGGTTCCTATGCCAAATCAATCCCTCTTCAAAACGCGACTCAATTTGTGCAATTTGTGCCAATGGTACCGTCGTCCCTTTGCTGGTTGGTACGGCTAAACTGGCTAAAGAGGCAACTTCAGCACGCTCCGTCTCATCACCACGTAAACGGATTTCAATCAATTCACGTTTTTCACGATACTGATTCATGACAGCCCCAGTCACCGAAGCATTGAGGAAGTTTGCCAAATCGACACTACTCACTCCCATCTGACGCGCACGATCTTGATCAATCTCGATTGCAATAATCTTACTCGGCTCTCCCCAATCCAGATGCACGTTGGTGGTATTTGGGTCCTCACCCACCACTCGTGCAACTTTTTGTGCCCATTGACGTACGGTTGCTAAATCCTCACCTGAAACTCGATATTGCAATGGATACCCCACAGGTGGACCATTTTCTAACAATGAAACACGCGTCCGCACTTGTGGCAGCAATTGCTTAATCTGTTGCTCTAAAGAACGACGAATTTCATCTCGATCATCCAAAGATGAAGCCAAAACGACAAATTGCGCAAAGCTCGCCTGCGGGAGTTGTTGATCTAAAGGCAAATAGAAACGAGGTGAGCCTGTTCCCACATAAGCCACATAATTATCAATTCCCTCTTGCTTGGCCAAGAACTGCTCTACTTTTTGTACAGCTTGCTCAGTCGCAGTCAGAGATGCACCTTCTTCAAGTTTTAAATCCACTAAAATTTCAGCGCGGTTAGAGGGTGGAAAGAATTGCTGTGGCACAAACTTAAACATCATCACTGAAAGTACGAATATGCCAACCGTCGTCGCAATGACCGTCTTGCGATAGGTAATACAGATTTCTACAGCCCGACGGAAAGACTGATAAAATTTGGTTTGATAGGGATCATGATGTGCACCATGTGCCTGTACGACTGGTGCTGGCTGCTTACGTAGTCGTGCCCACAAACGTAGATACCATGCAGCCTTTTGCTGTTGCTTGCTAAAATCAGGTAGTAGTTTTTCACCCAAGTACGGTACAAATAATACCGCTGCAATCCAAGACACCACTAAGGCAATCGTCACCACTTGGAAAATCGAACGAGTATATTCACCTGTTCCCGATTGTGCAGTTGCAATCGGTAAAAAACCTGCTGCGGTAATCAATGTCCCCGTTAGCATCGGAAAGGCGGTGGTCTGCCATGCAAAACCCGCTGCTTTGAGTCTGCTGTAGCCCTGCTCCATCTTAATCGCCATCATTTCAACGGCGATAATGGCATCATCGACCAACAAGCCAAGCGCGAGAATCAGCGCCCCTAGCGAGATCTTATGCAACCCGACATCAAATAGGCTCATGCCCGCAAATGTCATGGCCAACACCAGCGGAATTGACAACGCCACCACCAGTCCA
Source organism: Acinetobacter haemolyticus (assembly GCF_003323815.1). Classification (NCBI taxonomy): domain Bacteria; kingdom Pseudomonadati; phylum Pseudomonadota; class Gammaproteobacteria; order Moraxellales; family Moraxellaceae; genus Acinetobacter; species Acinetobacter haemolyticus. Next base: position 44,869 of record NZ_CP030880.1, on the reverse strand, counting down.
GTGCGAAAACCCAAAGAGAAAAAGCTCACCAATAAAACGATAATCACCGCTTCGGCCAATACTTTTAAAAACTCTTGGATACTGCGTTTTACTGCGACAGGTTGATCAGAGACTTTTTGCAGTTTCATCCCGAGGGGTAAACTTTTTTGGAGGCGGGTAAATTCGGTTTCAAGATTTTTGCCCAGAGCAATAATGTCTCCGCCTTTACGCATCGAGACAGCAATACCGATCCCATTTTCACCCATAAAGCGCATACGTGGCTGGGCAGGTTCGCTAAAACCACGATATACCTCGGCGACATCACCCAATTGAATGGTTTTGTCCCCGACCAACAACGGCATTTTTCTTAGTTCATCCACACTATGTAGATGCCCACTGACACGAATCTGAATACGATCTGTGCCTGTTTCAAAGAAACCAGCACTGGCCATGTCATTTTGTTTTTGTATCGCTTCTTGTATGGCGGTAACTGGAACCCCCAGCTGCACTGCCTTAGTATTTGACAGCTCAATCCAAATCTTTTGATCTTGCAAGCCGACTAAGTTGACTTTGCTCACATCTTTGACGCGTTGCAGTTGTAATTGCAAACGATCGGCATATTCTTTCATCACCGCATAGTCAAAATCCTTGCCTGTCAGCACATAAATATTGCCAAACGTATCGCCGAACTCATCATTGAAAAATGGTCCTTGCACCCCATTTGGCAACTCAGCGCGAATATCATTAACCTTTTTACGGACGTTATACCAAACGTCAGGAATTTGTTTTGATGGCAAAGAGTCTTTTGCCACAAAGGTGACCAATGACTCTCCTGGACGTGAGTACGCCATAATGCGGTCATATTGACCTGTGGTCATCAGCTCTTTTTCGATTCGATCTGTAACTAGCGTCGAAACTTCTTTTGCGGTTGCCCCTGGCCAGAAAGTTTGCACCACCATCACTTTAAACGTGAATGGAGGATCTTCACTTTGAGAGAGTTTTGAATAAGACATTATGCCAATAATGCCCAATATCAACATGAAGTACAGCACAATACCTTTATTGTTGAGTGCCCATTCTGAAAGGTTAAATTTCATGCTTAACCTCCCGTTTTGACAAGAACTTCACGATTTTCACGGTCAATTGGATGGATTTTTTGTTGCTCACGTAACAAATGTACCCCTCCAACGACAACCCAATCGGTTGCCTTTAAACCAGAAATAACGGGCACCCTGTCACGTGCATAAGCACCTAAAGTCACAGGAACTTTACGTAATGTTTTATCTGTATTGACCACCCAGACATAGGCTTGTTGATCCGTCGCAGTAACACTCGATAAAGGTACACTCAATACATCATTTTCATTCGATACAAAGAATACGCGAGCACTTTGACCTAACTGGATACTGGACTGACCTTCGAGTAAGGAAACTTTAACAGTGAAAGTACGAGATTGATCTGCTGCTGGTGATACTTCACGCACCTTTGCAGCAAAACGAGCATCGGGTTGTGACCATAAAGTTACCCATGCAGGTTGCCCAACTTTGATTGCACTGACCGCTTGCTCAGGCACGCCAAAGACAACTTCTCGTTCGCCATCAATTGCCAATTGATATGCTGCTTGTCCTGCAGCCACCACTTGCCCAACCTCAATTTGACGCTGAGTAATCACCCCTTTCTTATTGGAGATTAGCTGGTTATAACCGGTTTGATTTGCAGAAACTTGGTAGTTAGAGCGTGCTTGCTGTAGATTTGCTTGAGCAGATTCATATTGATTTTTCACGGCATCAAACTGTGAACGGCTCACCGCATTGACAGGTAACAATTGCTGATATCGTTGGTATTCTTCCGTAGCAATTTTGGCTGCCGCCTCAGCACTTTGTAATTGTGCCTTCGCTGCATTCATTTGCAATTGAGCATCTTTTACATCAAGTTTAGCCAAGACTTGCCCAACATTGACTCGATCACCCACCTCAACATACCGCTCCGTCACCTGTCCCCCGACACGAAACGCCAAAGCAGTTTGCTGTCTTGCTTGTACATCACCTGCATAACTTTTTTGATCTGTGTGATTACGACTCGGTTGCGTCACCATGACATAAGGAATTTCCTCGGTTTTAGGAAGCTCTTTTTGGCATGCTGATAAAGTGACACTGCTGAGTACGAGCAACCCCACAATGACATGATTTAGCAAATTCATCTTTTTTCGCTCTTATTCAAATAGATTTTTTAAGGCACAATAAGTTTATTGACAGTTACCATCATAAATTGTTTAATTTTTAATTAATATACCCGTAAGTACATTAATTAAAAATTAAATCTAGATTTATGATTTTTGGTTAAATTTAAAGAGAAAGATAACGTGCAAATTCAAAGTGGTCGTCCCAAAGATTTAGAGAAAAGAGCCAAAATCTTGCAGGCTGCAAAAGCTATTTTCTTAAAGATGGGCTATCACGCTGCCAATATGAATCAAATTGCCCAAGAAGCAGGTGTGACTAAACTGACGGTGTATAACCACTTCCAAGATAAAGCCAATTTGTTTATTTGTGCGATTGAGGAAACCTGTGAAGAATCAATTTGTGCAAAAGAGTTTGTACTCACAGCTGAAACCAATTTTGAACAAGCGCTTTATCTGATGTGTCATCGTGCCCTCAGTATTATTTATTTACCTGAAGCGATTAAGTTAGACCGCGTCCTATTTGAGTTAGCTGCCGAAAGTAGTCCATTAACGCAACAATTTTTTGATGCATCACACACGCGTATGAGCCATGTGTGGTGTGATTTTTTTGAGCAAGCAATTAAGCTGAAATTTATTCAAGCAGATGATCCACTCAAGCAGACATCACTCATCATATCGTTGATGCTAGGGGTACGTCATCACAGCGTTTTACTCGGGCTAGATACGGTTCCTTCAGCCGATGAATTAGATCAGGTGATCCAACAAGCAATCGAGATATTTTTGCTTAAATATCAAACTAAAAGTTAGAGAATTTTCACATTTTTTTACGTTCTGCTCTTGGATTGTTGCTCAATCACGCTATAGTCAAATGAGAACATCAGGAGAAATAGAATGATTCAGCAAATCACTGCTCCATTACGTGAAGATGTCCGCTTATTGGGCAATCTACTCGGTGAGACCCTAAAACAACATGCAGGGCAAGATTTGTTTAATCAAATCGAACAAATTCGCGCATTAGCCAAAGGCGCTCGTGACGGTCAAATCGAAGCAGAAAAGCAATTAGAACAACTTTTCCTTGGTTTAAAAGATGAAGAAATCTTGCCACTGACGCGTGCATTCTCACATTTTTTAAACTTTGCAAATATTGCCGAGCAGTACCATGTGGTACGCAATCGTCGTCAGGCTGAGTTTGACGAGCAAGTCCCCAACCCTAACCCTCTCGCACCACTATTCGAAAAGTTCAAAACACAACAAATTTCGGCACAACAACTATTCCAACAAATTTGTGACCTGAACATTGAATTGGTATTGACCGCTCATCCAACGGAGATTAGCCGTCGCACCTTGATTCAAAAATATGATGATATTACCGATTGTCTTTCTCGACTGGATCAACAAAAGTTAACGCCAAAAGAGCGTCAGCAAGCCATTGCGGTACTCAAGCAGCTTATCAGTTCTGCTTGGCAAACGGATGAGATTCGACAACACCGCCCAACCCCAGTAGATGAGGCCAAATGGGGCTTTGCAACCATTGAGCAATCGTTATGGAATGCAGTTCCTAAATTTATCCGTGAGCTGAATGAACTTACTCAGCAACATTGTCAAAAGGAGCTACCACTCGACATCGCCCCAATCCGTTTTGCATCTTGGATGGGTGGAGATCGTGATGGTAATCCAAATGTCACGCATCAAGTGACTCAAGAGGTGCTGTGGTTGTCACGCTGGCAAGCGGCTGATTTATATCTCCGTGATATCGAAAATTTACGCTGGGAACTCTCCATCCAAAGTTGCTCGCAAGAATTAACCGATGCGCTGGGTTATGCCCATCCTGAGCCTTATCGAGAATATTTGCGTGACACCCGTGAACGTTTAAAAGCCACCAGAACTTGGTTAGGACAGCGTCTTCAGGGCATTGAAGCGGATGACAGCAATATTATCCGAACCAAGGATGAACTGTTAGCGCCCTTATTGCTTTGCTACCGCTCACTGATGGACCGTAATCTCGCCGAGATTGCCAATGGACAATTGCTGGATTTTATTTACCGTGTGAACTGCTTTGGTATTGAGCTGCTAAAACTCGATATTCGCCAAGAATCAGGACGTCATCGCCAAGCTGTTTCAGCCATTACTGAATATTTAGGCTTAGGTAATTTTGAATCATGGACAGAACAGGCACGACAAAACTTCTTGATTCAAGAACTTCAAAGTAAGCGTCCATTACTTCCAAAATTTTTTAATGAGCCTGAAGGCAGCCTCATTCAGCATCCTGATGTATTGGAAGTGTTTGCCACCATGCGTACTTTAGCTGAACAACCAGCAGAGAGCTTAGGTGCCTATATTATCTCCATGGCAGAATATCCAAGCGATGTATTGGCAGTTTTATTACTGCAAAAAGAGGCCGGCATTCAACATCCGCTTCGTGTAGTGCCTTTATTTGAAACGTTAAAAGATCTCGACGGCGCAGCCAAAACCATGGATACCTTGTTCAATATGCATTGGTACAAACAGCATATTCAAGCTAAACATGAAGTCATGATTGGTTATTCGGATTCTGCTAAAGATGCAGGTTTTATGTCTGCCAACTGGGCACAATATCGTGCACAAGAAGAATTGACTGCAATTGCCAAAAAACATGGCGTACAACTGACCTTATTCCATGGTCGAGGCGGCTCGATCAGTCGTGGTGGTGCTCCAACCCAACAAGCTTTATTCTCTCAGCCACCGGGGTCGATCTCAGGGGCGATTCGGGTGACTGAACAAGGTGAAATGATTCGCTTTAAGTTCGGGTTAGAAGGAATTGCCTTACAAAACTTAGAGATTTATACCGCTGCGACACTTGAAGCGACCTTGCTTCCCCCTCCTGTACCAAAGCAAGAGTGGCGCGCCTTGATGAATCAAATGACGGATTTATCGGTTCAAGTCTATCGTCAGACCGTACGTGAAAATCCAAACTTTGTACGTTATCTGCGGACGGTCACACCAGAATTAGAGTTGCAAATGTTACCTCTCGGTTCTCGTCCAGCGAAACGTAAAGTCAGTGGTGGAATCGAATCACTTCGTGCAATTCCATGGGTATTCGCATGGACACAGATTCGCTTGATGCTTCCCGCTTGGCTCGGTACAGGCACGGCGATTAATCAAGTTCACGAACAACACAAGAAAACCTTGGATGAGATGCTGGAGCAGTGGCCTTATTTCCAAACGTTGATTGATATGTTGGAAATGGTGTTGTCCAAATCCGATGCTGATATTGCCTTGTATTACGAATCTCATCTCACACAGGATCAGGATCTCAAAGTATTGGGCGTAGAACTGCGCCAACGCTTGCAAAATGCGGTGGATACCTTATTGAGACTCAAAGGTGAATCAAAACTACTGAGCAACAATGAGGTATTGGATCAATCAATGCAGGTGCGCAAACCTTATTTACTTCCCTTGCATTTGCTACAAGCAGAATTGATGAAACGTCGTCGTGTTTATCTGGCTGAGCATCAGACCGAACATAGCCCTGTTGATCATGCCTTGATGGTGAGCATCGCGGGGATTGCAGCGGGTTTACGCAACACAGGCTAAGCCCTTATACACAAGGTCGCCATCAACAGAAATCATCGCTGTTGATGGCAGCATTGGCAAAATATTCCATTTCTATGAAAATTTTTAGAAAAAATTTAAAAAATTATTTTGAAAATAAGATAGTTAACTTTTCAAGCAATCTAAGCAAAATAAAGAATAAATCCGATAAGTTATTTTGAAACATATTTTACCAAAAGGTAAAAAAATCAAACTTCAAAGCCTGATCTTCTCCACCTCTCCCAGATCAATAGGTTAAAGCTGGTTTTAATAAAGAGTATGATACGCGCTGATATCACATCATGAGTCTAATTTATGTCCAGTTGGTTTCCAAAATGGCAACCGTATCAGGGAAAGATTGATCATCGCCCTGTTGCGACCAATGAATATTTACCGCCCTTACAAAGTGCGGTGCTAGGGGTTCAACACGCATTTGCAATGTTCGGAGCAACGGTATTGGCACCGTTACTCATGGGTTTTAGCCCAAATCTGGCCATTCTCATGTCAGGGATTTGTACCATCCTATTCTTCTTCATGACAGGTGGACGTGTTCCCAGTTATTTAGGCTCAAGCTTTGCTTTTATTGGTGTAGTCGCAGCCGCAACAGGACACATTACGGGCTCAGGAGCCAACCCCAATTTATCGGTCGCTTTAGGTGGCATCATTGCATGTGGTGTACTGTATACACTGATTGGTTTTGCGGTGATGCTGACAGGAACACGCTGGATTGAAAAATTAATGCCACCTGTAGTAACAGGTGCTGTGGTGATGATTATCGGTTTAAATCTCGCACCAATCACCATCAAAAGCGTTGCAGGACAACCTTTTGAAATGTGGATGGCATTGATCACGGTCTTGAGTATGGGACTGATTGCTGTCTTTACCAAAGGCTTATTACAGCGTTTACTCCTGCTCGTCGGTTTATTGGCTGCATATGCAATTTATGCGATTGCCACTAATGTTTTGGGACTCGGCAAAGCCATTGATTTCTCGCAAATCGCAGAGGCACCTTGGTTCGGTATTCCAAGTTTTTCACATCCGACCTTTGAGTTGAATGCAATGTTGATCATTGCCCCTGTTGCCTTAATTTTAGTCGCTGAAAATTTGGGTCATATCAAAGCTGTCGGTGCGATGACTGGAGAAAATCTTACGCCTCATCTGGGTAAAGCTTTCGTCGCGGATGGCGTTGCGACCACCTTATCAGGAAGTGTCGGTGCACCAGGTATGACCACCTATGGCGAAAATATTGGGGTCATGGCTGTCACGCGTGTTTATTCCACCATTATTTTTGTCATCGCTGGTGTATTCGCGATTTTCCTCGGGCTTTCGCCTAAGTTTGGTGCCGTGATCAGTACCATTCCAACTGCCGTATTGACGGGTGCTTCGATCGTGGTATTTGGTTTGATTACCATTGCTGGGGCTAAAATCTGGATCGAAAATAAAGTTGATTTCTCCAATAATAAAAATCTAATTGTTGCCTCTGTGACGGTGATTCTTGGTGCAGGAAACTTTGAATTACTGTTCGGTAACTTTAATTTAGGCGGAATTGGTACCGCTACTTTTGCAGCCATTTTATTAAACTTATTGTTTAGCATAAAAGATAAAAACTAAACTTCAAGGCAGCGCTAAGCTGCCTTTTTTATTCATATCATTATCCCGCTATCTTGCATTAATCTAAGGTATGATGAATTTTTAACTTTCAATACATTCGCTCATGCGTTTTGATTTTTTTGATTTGCAACTGGTTCTTCATATCGTCAGCACAGGGAGTTTGACCAAAGGTGCTGAGCGTTCCGCAATCTCGCTACAAGCCGCCAGTGAGCGGATAAAAAAACTGGAACAATATTTTGAAATCCCGTTATTTATTCGGCATACGACAGGGGTTGAGTTGACTACCGCAGGACACGCTTTCGTTGAGCATGCTCAATGTCTTATGTTACAAAAAAATCAATTAGAGCAAGACATGCAACGTTTTCGGGACATCACACCTCAATCCTTGACATTGTGGTGTAATTCTTCTGCACAGAGTGAATATTTACCTAAACTTTTGCCACAGTACCTTGTCCATCATCCCGAAATCAATCTAGACCTGCATGAAGCGGAAAGCTCAGAAATTGTTGATGCGCTCACCCAAGGCATCGCTAAATTAGGTCTAGTGTCCAGTTTTTTTGACACCCGACACTTACAAACCAAAGACTTTGCCAGTGATCCTTTGGTGTTGATTTGTCCGATCTCACATGCTTTAGCACAACATGATCATATCAATCTACTGGATACATTGAACTATAGCTTTATTGGTTTGATGCCACACCACTCTTTGCAGCAATCGATTGACACCCAAGCTAAATTGTTAGGTTTTGACATCCAATATCGTCTACGACTCCCCAACTTTTCTGCGATTGCTGAGGTGGTTACCAAAGGCGTCGGGATTGCCATCATGCCTGCACGTGCTGCACAGCGCTTACATGCAAATTATCATTTTCATTCGGTGCAATTACTCGGTGCATGGGCAAATCGTAAGCTGCTTTTGGCAACACAGGACTTCAAGCAACTTCCATTATGTTATCAACAATTTGCAGATTTTTTATTGCAACATCGCCCTTAGAGATCGCTCAATGTAAAAACATATAGCCGCCTAGCGTCACTAAACCCATAAAAAAAATACGGCGAAACTTCTGTTCATCTAACTGATAACGTATTTTTTTACCAAACCACATTCCGATCAATGCAGCCAACAACGCTAAAATAGACAATCGATAATCTAAGACTACGCCCGACATCGGGTTATGATGTAAAAAAACCGCCAAACAAATCGTAGAAACCGTAAAAGTAAGCCCAAGTGCTTGTACCAACTCATCTCGTTTAAGCTGTAAGGATTGTAAATACGGCACAACAGGAATAATAATCACCCCTGTTGCTACTGTCACAGCCCCTCCCAAATACCCAATCACAGGAGATAACCAGCGTTCATGCGCAGTCAATTGTGGAAGTTTATTCACACATAAACCATAAAGCCCATAAATCGCCAACATACTGCCTAGAAGTAACTCACTACTTTGACCATGACTTTGATTCAATGTGGGTAGAAAACTCCAAACCGAACCAATCACGATCCCGAGCAACAAAGACCAAAAACGGCGAATAAACGCCCACACTTGTCCTTCAGCAAAAAGTTGCCAGATATTAGTGACCATAGAAGGCACGATGAGCAACGCTGCTGCTTGAAATGGACTCATGGCAATGGTGAGCAATCCCATTGAAACCGCGGGTAGACCTAGACCAATCATGCCTTTAATCATGCCCGCAAAAGCAAAAACCAACACGATAATGGCTAAAAAAGTCACTGCTTAACTCCGATCTGTTATCGAAATCATGTTAAGCAAAAACAGAAACTTACCCTATTCTTTATTTTGGAAGGAGGCCTCAATGAGAGCTTGAGGCCATTTTGTATTTTTCTTCGAGTACATTACTTAAAATACTTTCAATCATCCAAACTCGATACAAACTATTAAACACATAGCTTTGCTCATCAATACGTAGTTCTAAAACAGGAAAATCAGGTTGATGTTTCTGCTGACAAAGTTCATCATTTTGTTTTAATAGCAACTCAACATCCTGCTCTGTCAACTCCTTGATACCCAAGTGCCGCTGCATGCGTTGGAAGTGTGCTTTGAACGAAAGATCTTTACCTCTCGTCCAAACTGCCTCCAAAATTTGATGAATACAATCCACTTGCTCGTCTTTCGGCACACTATAGAATAACTTCGCCATATCATAGGTGGCTTCTTTGGTTGGACGACAAAACGGCGTAAACATCACCTCTGTTCGTTTTGAAACACGCGTCGCCAAGCTCCAGTCAAACCAATCACGCCCTTGATAACTCAATGGATAAATCGTGAGCTGAATATTGTAATAATCTGCAAGCTCTTCTTTGATATACGCCAATAATAACCAACTCATTGGATCTTCAAGCGCGATATACAAATCTAATTCAGCATGCATGGCCTGAATTTCTGTTAAGGATTCGGTATCGTTAATTAAATGCTCACGCCATTCGATATGATTAATCAGAAAAATAGGTGTTCCCGTTAATAATTTTTGTTGTTTTAACCGTCGTGTTAAACGCAATAAATCATCAACCGCGTGGTACTTCCGCTCACTCAATTCGAAATAGCTAGCAGCGACAGGAACATCTTTAAAAATCCGCTCAGGATAATCCTGTGGCTTTTGATGTCGACTCGCCATTGCATATAAGGTACGTAGTTTTCCATATTGCTGTTGCCATAACATATGAAAAACATCTTCCAGCAAGTGCAAAAAATTCTGTTCTCTTAACGGTGTATTTCTTAGAATCGTTTCTGCTTGTTGTAATGCTTCTGGACGAGGAATTTCGGGTGTTTCATCAAAGCCAAAACGATGTTGTTTCGCCAAAATCTTAGCGTCATTTAAACAGTAACGCTGCCAGTCCTGTGGTGACATTCCATTTGGTGGTTCAGCATCTTGTTTGGAAATGATGACCTTTAATGGCTTCAGCTCATCACTCAAGATCTCATTCAGTTGAGCCAATTGCTGTACAGCTAGATAGCTATAGACATCGTCTAAACGTAGGTAAATGCTTAAACCCTGCTCCGTAGGTAGTACCGCCTGACGCGAAGGTTTTTGGTAAAACCAACTCGATCGGATGGGATCAAACCAACGACGTAACAAAGACATGTCGATCGCCTCTAATGGTCTCAAATAGATGATGGGTAGGTTGTACTCAGACTTGCAATCAAACAAGTGAGTAAATAAGGCTATTCAGTATCTTATAAAATGAAAAAAAAGTCCCCCTGAGATGCGATTATAGCATCGCAAGTAAGAGGGACTGAGTTGGCTTACAAAACTCGTACTGCACCTTTGGCTGCACTAGTTGAATGCAACGCGTAAATCTTCAATGACTTAGAAACTTTACGTTTACGTTCTTCGGCAGGATGCCAACCTTTTGCCTCTTGAACGGTACGACGATGCGCCATGGTTGCATCATCAACATCGAGGTGAATGGTACGGTTTGGAATATCGATTTGAATAGTATCGCCATCTTCAACCAAACCAATTGCACCACCTTCAGCCGCTTCTGGTGATACGTGACCAATTGACAAACCTGAAGAACCACCTGAGAAACGACCATCGGTAATCAAGGCACAATCCTTACCTAAGCCTTTCGACTTCAAGTAACTGGTCGGATACAACATTTCTTGCATACCCGGACCACCACGTGGGCCTTCGTAGCGAATCACAACAATGTCACCTGCCACTATTTTATGATCCAAAATCGCTTCAACAGCAGAATCTTGGCTTTCAAAAACACGTGCTGTGCCTGTGAATTTCAGGATTGATTCATCCACACCTGCAGTTTTTACGATACACCCATCTAAGGCAATGTTGCCGTAAAGCACCGCCAAGCCACCATCTTTAGAGAAGGCATGTTCCGCATTACGAATCACACCTTTTTCACGGTCACCATCAAGTGTTGAGTAATAACGGTTTTGTGAGAATGCCACTTGCGTAGGAATACCACCCGGTGAAGAGCGGTAGAACTCATATACATCCACATCTTCAGTGCGAATAATATCCCACTTGTCTAAAGCATCTTTCAGTGTTTTTTCATGTACAGTTGGGCATGAGGTATTCAATAGATTGGCACGATCAAGCTCACCTAAGATCGCCATGATGCCACCAGCACGGTGCACATCTTCCATATGCACATCTGATTTAGCAGGGGCAACTTTAGACAGTACAGGTACCTGACGTGATAAACGGTCGATATCATCCATGGTGAAATCAACTTCTGCTTCGTGTGCAGCAGCAAGTAGATGCAAGACCGTATTGGTTGATCCACCCATCGCAATATCAAGCGTCATGGCATTTTCAAAAGCCGCTTTGGTTGCAATTGAGCGTGGCAAAATGCTGTCATCATTCTGTTCGTAATAACGTTTCGCAAGTTCAACCACTAAGCGACCTGCTCTTAAGAACAATTTTTCACGATTGGCATGGGTTGCCACGATGGAACCATTACCTGGAAGCGATAAACCAAGTGCTTCCGTTAAACAGTTCATTGAGTTGGCAGTGAACATACCTGAACATGAACCACAAGTAGGACATGCAGAGCGTTCGAAAGCAGCAACTTCTTCATCGGTATAGCTTTCGTCTGCCGCAACCACCATCGCATCGACAAGGTCAATCGCTTTCTCATCGCCACGGAATTTAACTTTACCCGCTTCCATTGGGCCGCCAGATACGAACACCACTGGAATGTTCAAACGCATAGCCGCCATGAGCATTCCTGGTGTGATCTTGTCACAGTTCGAGATACATACCATCGCATCTGCACAGTGTGCATTGACCATATATTCCACAGAGTCCGCGATCAAATCACGCGAAGGCAATGAATACAACATGCCGTCATGACCCATCGCAATGCCATCATCAACAGCAATGGTATTAAATTCTTTTGCAACGCCACCCGATGCTTCAATTTCTCGCGCAACCAGTTGCCCTAGATCTTTAAGATGCACGTGGCCTGGAACAAATTGGGTAAATGAGTTGACCACCGCAATAATAGGTTTGCCAAAATCTTCATCTTTCATACCTGTCGCACGCCATAAACCGCGCGCGCCAGCCATATTTCTTCCATGTGTTGATGTTTTCGAACGATAATCAGGCATTTTGTATTCCCAACAAGTTTGTGCTCGAGATGAATGGGACATTCTCTCTGGCGAAATGATACTGAGCTAAACCCATCATACTACAAGTTATCGCTTAACTGATGACCACAGAAACTATCTTTTTTGCTCAAAAGCTATTCCTTCCGTTCAATTAGGGGCTATGGGCTTTTTGGCTTATAATTTGCGGTAAGTTTTCTTTGGATTATCTTCGTGAAAATCATTTTTGCTGGTACGCCCGAATTTGCGGCAACCGCATTGGCGGCATTATTAAAAACATCCCACCAGATTATAGCGGTTTATACTCAGCCTGATCGTAAATCAGGACGTGGGCAAAAACTAACACCCTCTCCTGTAAAGCAACTCGCACTTGAACATGGCTTACCTGTTTTTCAACCCCTGCATTTTAAAGCGTCGACTGAAGAAGGTTTAGCTGCCCAACAAGAGTTGGCAGCTTTAGGCGCGGATGTCATGGTGGTCGCTGCTTATGGTTTAATCTTGCCACAAACCGTATTAGATACACCCAAATACGGTTGCTTAAATATTCACGGCTCTCTGTTACCTCGTTGGCGTGGTGCTGCACCGATTCAACGTGCCATTGCCACTGGTGACGATGAAACAGGGATTACCATCATGCAAATGGCAGCAGGCTTGGACACAGGCGATATGATGTATAAAACCTATTGCCCAATCACTGCAGCAGATACCTCTGCAACATTGCATGACAAACTGGCAACGCAAGGTGCTGAAGCGATTTGTACCGTGCTTGAATCAGAACAAAGCCTACAGGACTTCATTGCCAAACGTGAAGTGCAAGATGAAACACACACTGTTTACGCACACAAATTAGTCAAAACAGAAGCACGCATCGACTGGACACAAACGGCAATCCAAATCGATCGCAATATTCGTGCCTTCAATCCTTGGCCTGTGGCTTTTATCCAGCTTGATGAAAATAATGCGCTACGTGTTTGGGGATCAATGCTCTCTCAACATAGCAAAGCAGATGCGCAAATCGGTGAAATCTTGGCGATTGATAAACAAGGTGTACATGTCGCTTGTGGTGATAACAGTACCGTGTGCTTAACCAGTTTACAGTGGTCAGGGGGTAAAGCGCTTAATCCTGTACAAATTGCCCAAACACAAAAATTGAACATTGGACAAATTCTCCCATGAACCCATCAAATCAATCATCTGCAAAAAATTTGAATCTGCGTGCGCAGGTGATCAAAACACTTTTGGCTGTTCAAAATGGGCAATCTTTGTCTTCCGTTTTGAATCAACATATCAATATGGTGTCTGAACGTGACCGTGGTTTATATCACGAGCTTACTTTAGGTTGTTTACGCCAATGGTATTCTTTAAAAGCCATTACCTTACCATTGCTCACAAAACCGTTAGACAATGAAGCCCTAGAAAGTTGTTTATATCTTGGTTTATATCAAATTTTATGTACACGTATTCCTGTACATGCTGCAATTTCAGAAACGGTAAATGCTGCTAAGCAACTCGGTTTCGAGCCAATGAGTGGTTTGGTCAATGCGATTCTGCGTCGTGTTTCACGTGAAACAGATGAATTTGAAACAGCTTTGAATAATACCCATGGTTTACCAAGTTGGTTATTCAAACGACTCAAAAAAGATTGGCCTGAGCAAGTAGAGCCACTCTGCCAAGCCTTAAAACAAGTCGCGCCACTGACTTTGCGCGTCAATGAACGCCAAGTCAGTCGTGACGAATATCTAGATATTTTGGATGAAGAGCAAATCGATGCTCGTGAATGCGAATTTTCTGATGTCGGTATTGTTCTTAGGCAAACTGGCAATATAACGCTTTTACCTGGTTTCGAAGCAGGCGGATTTTCAGTTCAGGATGAACATGCGCAGTTGTGTGCCACTCTGTTACCCGATTTAGATGGCAAAGTTGTGGTCGATGCATGTGCTGCGCCAGGGGGTAAAACCGCACATATTCTAGAACGGTTTAATCCTAAAAAGCTGATTGCGATCGACCAAGACCCTAAACGTATTGTTCGTATTGGTGAGAACCTAGAGCGCTTGGCTTTAAATCTAGATAATGTTGAGATTTTAGTTGCTGATGCCACCACGTGGCAGGCGCAAGAACCTGTCGATTGCATCGTGCTGGATGCGCCGTGTTCTGCAACAGGTGTCATTCGTCGCCATCCAGATATTCGCCTACTCAGACAATCTACAGACATTGCTCAAACGGTTGCGCTACAGCAACAAATTTTGCAACAGATGTGGCAACAGCTTAAAGTCGGTGGCACATTGCTCTACATCACCTGCTCAATTTTAAAAACAGAGAATGAACAGCAAATGGTCAAATTCTTTGCTGAACATCCAAATGCCAAAGAGATTAAAATCACTGCGGATTGGGGCATTGAACAGATGCATGGTCGTCAGCTTTTACCTTCTGATCAATCAGGTGATGGTTTTTATTATTGTCGTATCCAGAAGATTGCCTAACACAAACAAGAAAGCCATACATCGATGTATGGCTTTCTGAATTCTGATCTACGTATTTTTATACGCTATCGTCCTTTTGTTCGGGATGACGCATCAAATGTATAATTGAAAGTGCCAATCCGCCCCACAACAAGGTGATTGCAACGATCATCATGATTAAAGCTGAACTATTCATCCTAATCTCCTAACGATTCTTTAAGCTGCTCATAAACAACGCACCGATTGCGCAGAATAAGATACAACCCCAACCAAACCAAAGCTGTAAGCTCATTGCATAATCACCATAGCCTTTTTGCAATAAAGCACTTAATGCAAGACCCAGTGTGGAAATCAAAACAACAGGTGTCACGATGGTTAATGTGATCTCCCAGACTGGACCCAGTTGCACTGTTGAAACACGATTAACATGCTGTTCCAATTGTTTCATCAATGAGCGCTTGAACCATGACACCATGATGATTGACACTAATGCACCTGAAACAATACCCAAGTTGTTGATAAAGTGATCAATAATATCGACGAGCTTAATCGCATTGGCACTTGAGAATAAGAAGATCGAAACAGCACCTGTACCACCACCAATGATCGTAACGGCTTTTGCACGACTCCAACTCAACTTGTCCTGCATCGCAGAAATCGGCACCTGTAAGATACTCACCATCGAGGATACGCCTGCTACAAACAGCGAGGCAAAGAACAAGATGCCGAACAACTCAGCCCCTGCACCCAAGCTTGAAATAATCTTTGGAAACGCAATAAATGCTAAGCCAATCCCACCACTCACGACATCCTGAACGCTAGTTCCTGCCGCATGTGCCATAAAACCTAAAGCCGCGAAGACACCAATACCCGCTAAAATTTCAAACGATGAGTTGGCAAAACCAATCACGAGGCCTGAGCCGGTTAAATTGGTTTTTGGCTTCAGATAAGAGGCGTAGGTCACCATGATCCCAAATCCAATCGACAAGGAAAAGAAGATATGACCATAAGCAGCCAACCAAACTTTATAGTTCTTCATCGCTTCCCAGTTTGGGGTGAAGAAGGCATTCAAACCATCTACCGCACCAGGTAAACGTAAAGCCTGAATGACTAAAATACCAAACAGTACCAATAAGATCGGCATGAAAATACGGTTTGCAAGTTCAACCCCTTTTCGCACACCGCCATACAAGATGAACAGTACTAAAGCCCACACCCCGATCAACGGCCAAAATAAATGACTGATAAAGGTCATATCAAAGCCAGAGGATTGTGAAGTGGCTAAAAAGTTACTAAAGAAAAAGCTTTCTGGGTCTGTGCCCCAACTTTGACCAAAAGAGAAATAAATATAACTGCCTGCCCACGTCAATACACTGGCGTAATACAAGGCAATCACGATACACACACAAGCTTGCCACCACCCTAAAGGTTCTGCTGGCTTGCTGAGCTGTTGATACGCTTTTGGTGGTGCACCGTTACTACGATGTCCCACGGCATAGTCTAAAAATAACAACGGTAAACCCGCTGTTAATAATGCAACCAAATAAGGGATTAAGAACGCACCACCGCCGTTCTCATATGCAACATAAGGGAAGCGCCAAATGTTTCCTAATCCGATCGCCGAACCGATTGCGGCAATAATAAAACCTGATCGTGCCGACCAGTGCTCACGAGTATCTGTCATAAAATAACCTAATCCTAAGGCAACTTTTGATGCTGCTGTTATCTGTTTGTTGTACTGCTAGCAAAAAAAGTACCAATGCAAATCCTATTATTGTTTGAACTAGAAAAAACCTTTTGAGTTTTATTTTCTTATATCCAAACCAGCAAAAATTAGAAAATCTTTCCTTAAAAAATTTCGCTAATTTTTGCCCGTTGATGATTGAACAATACCCTTTTTTATTTATTTTTACTGTAAATTCTGCAAAAAAAATCTGCCGTTCATCGCTAATTCCAACACAATTGATTATTTTTCAACTCAATCGAGGAGGTGCCGTTTAAATTTATCAATTGCTCCAAAAATTAAGCCTGTTGATCCTGATATACAAGCATTTAGTTTTTGATTCGATAATGCCCTGTGATCTTATACTGAAATAAAATATCGGATTCTTCTGTACCACGACCAATGTTATGCAAAATTAACGGTGTTTTCTGCAGAAAGCTTTTTTTATCCGAAACAATACCGATGTGTACCAACCCTTTTCCTAAATCCCACGTGACAATATCTCCAGCACGATATTGTTGGTCAGTGACTCGATAACCTTTTCGCTGGAAATAGGTCGCAATGTTGGGCACTCGCCGATGATCGATATTTTTATCAGGTGCTTTGAGTCCCCATTTATTTGGATACAGGCTGAAATGCTTACGCATGTCCTCATGGATCCCTTGTTGTAAATCGATGCCTTGCTGGCGAAGTGCCCGTACGACCACATCTGTACATACGCCTTTAATCAACGGAACATCTCCCATCGGGTACGCTAAACGTGTGTAAGCAGGATCATAATATTTGGTCACACCGATTTGCTTTCTGGCATCGGTTACCAGCTGTTGTGAAGAAAATGCCGATACAGACATCGTCCATGCAAAACAAACAGCCAGTAAAATTGGTTTACGCCATCTCATCATGATATCTCTTTAATCACCAATAAGCGTTCTTCCTGCATATCACGAATCGCAGCATGAATTCCCTCACGCCCCAAACCAGAATCTTTCACGCCGCCATACGGCATATTGTCAACGCGGAAGGTTGGAACATCATTGATAATCACCCCACCCACATGCAAATGATCCCATGCATACAGCATATGATTTAGGCTTTGGGTATATACTCCTGCTTGTAACCCGAAACGGCTTTGATTAATTGTCGCAATGCCCTGCTCAAAGTTTTTAAATTTTTCTAAAATTGCGACTGGGCCAAATGCTTCATCTTTATAAACCTCAAGCTTGGCATCAACATTTTCTAGCAATGTAGGTTCCAGTAAAACACCGTGTAGATTTCCGCCGATCAGTATTTTTGCACCTTTCTTTTCTGCCTTATCGATCCACTTTTTGAGACGCGTTGCTTCCGCTGATTTGATCATTGGGCCCACCAATGTAGTGGATAATGTTGGATCATCCGCTTTGATCTTTTTCAGCTTTGCCAAGAGTTTCTTTTTCACTTCAGCATAAATATCAGCATGTATTAAGATACGCTGCACACTAATACAAATCTGACCCGCATGCCCATATGCAGCACCAATCAAACGGTCAATCAAAGCATCATCGACTACAGTATCGGCATCGATGAGTACCGCAGCATTGCCTCCTAACTCTAAAGTTACTTTCTTGCGACCTGCACGTGCTTTCATATCCCAACCAACTTGATCAGAACCTGTAAAGCTCAGCAATTTAAAACGGTCATCTGTCACGAGAATATCCGCAGCTTGTCGTTCGCAAGGCAATATAGACCAAGCGCCTTTCGGTAAGTCCGTCTCTGCCAGTACTTCGGCAATTTTCAACGCACTAATCGGCGTTAAACTCGCTGGTTTCAGTACGAATGGACAACCCGCGGCAATCGCAGGGGCAATTTTATGGGCAACTAAATTCAGTGGAAAATTAAACGGACTAATGAGAGATACAGCACCAATCGGTACTTGCTTGACCATGCCACGATAGCGTGCTGCTGCAGGCGTAACTGCCAAAGGTAACACACGACCTTCATCGATTTGAGTGACTGCATCTGCCGCCAACTGAAAGGTATTAATCAAACGCTCAACTTCTGCACTCGCAGCATTGCGTGGTTTGCCGCCTTCAGCAATTAAAATTTCGGTCAATTCATCACGTAATTCATTAAATCGTTTCACACAATGCAGTAAGATTTTTTGCTTTTGATACGGTTTTAATGCGGCCATCTCTACTTCAGCTTTGACTGAGGCTACGATTGCTTTTTCTAGCACTTTGTCATCTGCCACAGCAACACGAGCAAAAACGGTCTGCTGATATTTATTCTGAACCTCCAGCCACTGTCCTGTACTGACCGCTTTACCCGCCACATACAGTGGATAATCCTTCACATTTTCTAGCTCTGTCATTGTTGTTGTCTCTTTGCAAAAAATTAAAAATAGACTACTGCATCTTTGCCTAGTTCACTATATGATGCGCCCAATCACAGATGAATTCACAACAATTCATTACGCTTTTGATATGAATTAGGACAATACGATGAAAGAATTAAAAATATCAATCTTGGCTTTAGGAATAAGCCTTTGTGGGCTAGCACAAGCGGATGTGATTGGTGTAAAAGCTGATGCCAGTTATTGGTTTTATGATGGAAAAGCTCAAGTTAAGCCAAATAATATAAGCTCTCTATCCAATCACACAGGTGCAGATAACCTTTTGTTAGATCCATATGCGGGTTATAGAGAATATGATTTAGAACGTAAAGGTTCAGCTCAGATCTCTCTTGCATTTGAACACCCTATCCCTTTACTACCCAATGCTAAAATTCGCTATGTAAATTTAAAATCACAAACTGAAAAAGAAGTCGCGGGCCAACCGATTTATGATCTTGATATCGATCATACCGATTTTATTTTATATTATGAGATCTTAGACAATATCATCGATGCAGATGTTGGTTTAGGTGCAACCACTCTAAATGGCCATGTCAAAACCTTATCTGCAAGCAATACTGACATTGATAAAACCGTTCCTGTGATCTATGGATCTGCTGGGGTCAAGCTACCATTTACAGGTCTCAGTGCCAAAGGCGAACTGTTATATAGCAACTTCAATGATACCAAGATCACTGATGCGCTAGCCGAGTTACAATATAACTTTATTGATAATCTGCTGGTCGATGTCGGCTTAAAAGCAGGCTATCGAATCTTAGATATTAAATTGGATGACTACAAGAAAAATGATCTTAAATTTGATTTCAAGGGACCTTATATCGGAATCGACATTCACTTCTAACATCTGAATATCACATAAAAAGCCCTGAATCACTCAGGGCTTTTTTTATTTATAGTTGAATTGGAAATACCAACAGCAACAGTATCACCGTAATACACCCGATAAAGATATTCATCGGTAAGCCCACCTTGATAAAATCACTAAAACGATAATTTCCCGGTCCCAATACCATCAAATTGGTTTGATAACCTAGTGGTGTCGCAAAACTTGCCGAAGCTGCCATCATAATCGCGAATACAAACGGAATCGGATTTAAATTCGCCTGTTCCGTAATCGCTAGTACAATCGGCAAAGTCAGCAAAGCGGCTGCGTTATTGGTGATCACTTCAGTTAATAAGGAGACAAAGAAATACGTCAAAATCAGCAATAAAATCGCTTCACCTGCACTAAAATGCACGATGAATTGTGCCAGCATCTCAGCAACGCCTGTCTTCTCTAAAGCAGTACCTAAAGCAAATGACGCCGCAATAGTTAAAATAACAGTCAAATCTAAACTTTTCTCAGCTTGTTTCACCGTCAAACAACGGCAAGCGAGCATCGCACCTGCAGCCAATAATGCTGCATTTAGCATACTCAACACACCAAAACCTGCTGCAGTTACAGCCGCAAGTAAAATCCCCCAAGACAATAATGCTTTGTCATGTTGCAATGGTTCATGATCTAACTCATTTACCAATAGAAAATCTTTATTGTATTTTTGACGTGTAACAAAGGCTGGACGAGCTTCCAATAGCAGCGTATCACCGGCCTGTAATTTGATGTTACCCAATCCACCTTTTAAACGTTCACCATTACGTGCTACAGCCAATACAACTGCACCATAACGATTACGGAACTTGGAATCACGAATGGCGCTTCCGATCGCATCACAGTGAGGAGATACCACAGCTTCAACCAATCGGCGCCCTGCATGTGTTTCTTCTAAGGCCGATTTTTCATCAATACTATCTGGCGCCACTAAACCATGAATTTTTAACAACTCAGTAATTGCTTCAGTGTCTCCCGCGAAAACTAGACGATCATTGCCAAATAAAATTTCATCTGAAGAAACTGCTGATAAAACCGTTTGTTGGCGTTCAATTTCAACCAGATAGACCCGTTTTAAACTTCTGAGACCTGCTGCTGCAACCGATTGCCCCACCAATGGCCCATTCGGGCTTACAATCACTTCTAAAGTAAACTCTCGCAGATTGGAAAATACATTTTGCTCTTGATGATTTGGCAATAACTTGGGTGCAAACCAATACATGATAAACATACCAATGATCGCAACAGGTAAGCCAATAATCGTGATATCAAATATCCCAAAACCCACTTCGCCTGTAAGCGCTTGGTACTGACCATTAACCACCAAATTAGTACTGGTTCCAATTAACGTAATTGTCCCACCTAAAATCGCGGTATAACTTAATGGAATCATTAACTTGGAAGGTGCAATCCCAATTTTCTTCGACCAACTATTTAAAGCGGGAATCATCGTAGCAACAACAGGCGTATTATTTAAAAAAGCACTCAGTGGCGCAATCGGCAAAAAGATTCGCAACAGTGCCATACGTTCTGTTTTAGGTGTGCCCAATAGTTTATTCACAAAAAGGTCGATGCCACCGGAGTTGGAAATTCCTGCAGCCACCACAAACATCGCAGCCACAGTAATCAAACCTGAATTACTAAAACCAGCCAATGCCTCTTGCGCAGTTAATATGCCCAACACGCTTAATATCGTCAAAATTGCCAACATCACGATATGTGGGGCAATTCTTGAAAAAATCAGCGTAAGCAGTCCTGCTAGCGTCAATGCTAACGATAACCAACCTTCCCAACCCATGAGGCAGTCTTTCCACAACTATATAATTTTCCGAATTTTATATAGTTAAAGATGATATACAAATGCGATTTACAGCTAACCTTAGCTAAAATTGTGATAAGAAGATGCATCTATATCGATTTATCTGGTAAAAATCACACAATCCAATCTAAGCATAATGTAAGCCTAAGCCTACATTAATCGGGGAAATTGACGAATATACAACGCCTCTGATTCATCTTAATATATAAATCATACAGAGACAGGAAGTCTCATTGAAAATAACAAGACCCACAGGAAGTGGTTGTTTATAGGAAGTAAACAACAATAAACTGAATATGAAGAAGCCCCATCAGGATGATGGGGCTTCTTTTTATGTTTGGCTTTTTAAATATTGAATAGTCTCTGTTTCCTTATTTCAAACTTTTAGACGACTACGAAATCCCCGCGTCGCATAATAAGATTGCGCACCATTATGATAAGTAAATACTCGACCATAGCGGCTATCACAAAATATCGCCCCGCCTAGTTCCCGAATATCATCCGGTGTTTTTACCCAACTCGATGTCTTTAAATCAAAACCCTCAATAGTTTGCAGTTGTCTATATTGGTCTTCCGTTAATAACTCAACGCCCATTTCTTCAGCGACATCAAGTGCGTTATTTTTGGGTTTATGTTCTTTACGTGCATCTAAGGCAGCTCGATCATAACACAAACTTCTCCGCCCTTTAGGGGACTCAACAGCACAATCATAAAACACAATAGTCGATGTTTTTGAATCAAAGCAAACAACATCGGGTTCACCACCTGTCATTTCCATTTGATTCAAGGACCATAATTTCTTTGGCTGTTGTTTTAATTGATCTGCTACATCCACCCAATCTAGCCCTTGATGTCGATGCATATTTTGCTCAAATCGTTGTTTTAAACCCATCATCAACGTATTGATTTGCTCTGCATTTAAATCTTCTTTTTTCGTCATTTTAATTCTCTAAATATTTACTCTAATAAATTGGAGTTTAAGCTTAATTATTTACTCCAAAAATACTGACACTGCTGACATTTATAACCACTTGTATAAGAAAACAAAGGAAAACCTATTAATAAAAATAGCAAATAAGCTGGCTTTTTACCCTTAATATAAACCTCTATATCATGGCTTCCACACTGAGGACAACAGTCTTTCTCTCCTTCAAACTCTTGCTCTAGTAACTCACTAAAATCTTGGGTAAGAATCATTTTTGCTTCATCTTCATAAGCATTAGGTACCAGTAAACGCACACCACCTAAAGCATTAGAATAAAGCCAATTCATGTTAATCGTATGTTCATTTTCAATTTGGGCAGGAATGCCAGCAGCTTCTAATTGTGTTTTTGCAATTTGCGCTTCATATGGAAAAGAGAAGCTTTTTACGACGATCCAAGTCATTGCATAAAGCTCTTAAACTAAATAGGTAAGTATATAAAATTCCGCCCAATAAAAAACACCCCAACCTCTCTCGAGATTGGGGTGTTTGAATTTAAAAGCTGGCGATGACTTACTCTCACATGGCAAGTGCCACACTACCATCAGCGCGAAGAGGTTTCACTTCTGAGTTCGGGAAGGGATCAGGTGGTTCACTCTTGCTATTGTCGCCAGCAAACTGTTTTGGCTTTGGGTGGTCTTACTTTTGAACTTATTATTAAGTTCATGCCACTTAGTACCGAAAGAGTTATTAACGGATTAGTTAATCGAGTCGTATTGTAACTAGTTTTGACACTAAATCAAGTTATGTATTGAATTTATCTTGAATACAACAACTGTTTGGGTGTTGTATAGTCAAGCCTCACGAGCAATTAGTATTGGTCAGCTTCACACGTCACCGTGCTTCCACACCCAACCTATCAACGTCCTAGTCTCGAACGGCTCTTTAGAGGAATAAATTCCTAGGGAAATCTTATCTTGAGGTAGGCTTCCCGCTTAGATGCTTTCAGCGGTTATCCCTTCCGAACATAGCTACCCGGCGATGCGACTGGCGTCACAACCGGTACACCAGAGGTTCGTCCACTCTGGTCCTCTCGTACTAGGAGCAGATCCTCTCAAATTTCCAGCGCCCACGGTAGATAGGGACCGAACTGTCTCACGACGTTCTAAACCCAGCTCGCGTACCTCTTTAAATGGCGAACAGCCATACCCTTGGGACCTGCTTCAGCCCCAGGATGAGATGAGCCGACATCGAGGTGCCAAACACCGCCGTCGATATGAACTCTTGGGCGGTATCAGCCTGTTATCCCCAGAGTACCTTTTATCCGTTGAGCGATGGCCCTTCCATACAGAACCACCGGATCACTAAGACCTACTTTCGTACCTGCTCGACTTGTGGGTCTCGCAGTTAAGCGCGCTTTTGCCTTTATACTCTACGCGTGATTTCCGACCACGCTGAGCGCACCTTCGTACTCCTCCGTTACTCTTTAGGAGGAGACCGCCCCAGTCAAACTACCCACCAGACATGGTCCTCGTCCCGGATAACGGGACAGAGTTAGAACCTCAACATTACCAGGGTGGTATTTCAAGGACGGCTCCATTGGAACTAGCGTTCCAACTTCAAAGCCTCCCACCTATCCTACACAAGTAAGGTCAAAGTTCAATGTCAAGCTGCAGTAAAGGTTCACGGGGTCTTTCCGTCTAGCCGCGGGTACACTGCATCTTCACAGCGATTTCGATTTCACTGAGCCTCTGCTGGAGACAGCGCCGCCATCATTATGCCATTCGTGCAGGTCGGAACTTACCCGACAAGGAATTTCGCTACCTTAGGACCGTTATAGTTACGGCCGCCGTTTACTGGGGCTTCGATCAAGAGCTTCGCTTACGCTAACCCCATCAATTAACCTTCCAGCACCGGGCAGGCATCACACCCTATACGTCCACTTTCGTGTTTGCAGAGTGCTATGTTTTTAATAAACAGTTGCAGCGGCCTGGTTTCTGTGGCTGCCAATAGCTCAGGGAGCAAGTCCCATCACCGTCAGCAGCGTACCTTCTCCCGAAGTTACGGTACCATTTTGCCTAGTTCCTTCAGCAGAGTTCTCTCAAGCGCTTTGGTCTACTCGACCTGACCACCTGTGTCGGTTTCGGGTACGATTCCTGTGTAACTGAAGCTTAGAGACTTTTCCTGGAAGCATGGTATCAGCCACTTCACTGTACAAGTACAGCTTGCTATCGACTCTCAGCATAGAGCACCCCGGATTTGCCTAAGATGCATGCCTACTGTCTTCCACCTGGACAACCAACGCCAGGCTGACTTAACCTTCTCCGTCCTCTCATCGCATTACACAGAAGTATTGGAATATTAACCAATTTCCCATCGACTACGCCTCTCGGCCTCGCCTTAGGGGTCGACTCACCCAGCCCCGATTAACGTTGGACTGGAACCCTTGGTCTTTCAGCGAACGGGTTTTTCACCCGTTTTGTCGTTACTCACGTCAGCATTCGCACTTCTGATACCTCCAGCATACTTCTCAATACACCTTCATCGGCTTACAGAACGCTCCCCTACCACTTGACTTAAAGTCAAATCCGCAGCTTCGGCACATAGTTTTAGCCCCGTTACATCTTCCGCGCAGGCCGACTCGACTAGTGAGCTATTACGCTTTCTTTAAAGGGTGGCTGCTTCTAAGCCAACCTCCTAGCTGTCTATGCCTTCCCACATCGTTTCCCACTTAACTATGATTTTGGGGCCTTAGCTGGCGGTCTGGATTGTTTTCCTCTTGACTACGGACGTTAGCACCCGCAGTCTGTCTCCCGGATAGTACTCATTGGTATTCGGAGTTTGCATCGGTTTGGTAAGTCGGGATGACCCCCTAGCCGAAACAGTGCTCTACCCCCAATGGTATTCGTCCGAGGCGCTACCTAAATAGCTTTCGGGGAGAACCAGCTATCACCAGGCTTGATTAGCCTTTCACCCCTATCCACAAGTCATCCCCTGGCTTTTCAACGACAGTGGGTTCGGTCCTCCAGTTAGTGTTACCCAACCTTCAACCTGCTCATGGATAGATCGCCTGGTTTCGGGTCTATACCCAGCAACTATACGCCCTATTAAGACTCGATTTCTCTACGGCTCCCCTATGCGGTTAACCTCGCTACTGAATATAAGTCGCTGACCCATTATACAAAAGGTACGCAGTCACACCACGAAGGTGCTCCCACTGCTTGTATGCATGCGGTTTCAGGATCTATTTCACTCCCCTCACAGGGGTTCTTTTCGCCTTTCCCTCACGGTACTGGTTCACTATCGGTCAGTCAGGAGTATTTAGCCTTGGAGGATGGTCCCCCCATATTCAGACAAGGTTTCACGTGCCTCGCCCTACTCGTCATCATTGTGTGTGCCCTTTCGTGTACGGGAATATCACCCTCTACGTTCGCACTTCCCAGAGCGTTCCACTAGAACACACACAACTTAATGGGCTGATCCCCGTTCGCTCGCCGCTACTAAGGGAATCTCAATTGATTTCTTTTCCTAAGGGTACTGAGATGTTTCACTTCCCCTCGTTCGCTTCATAAGCCTATGTATTCAGCTTATGATACCCGCCTTATAGCGGGTGGGTTCCCCCATTCAGATATCTCCGGATCAAAGGATATTTGCCGCCTCCCCGGAGCTTTTCGCAGGCTATCACGTCTTTCATCGCCTCTGACTGCCAAGGCATCCACCACATGCACTTAATTACTTGACTATACAACCCCAAACAGTCGCTAACCCTTACAAGTAAGGTTAGGACAGATTGCTATGTTTGTTTTTCAACTCACATCGCTCTCATCCAGTTTGTTGCCTCGTGCACTTAAGCACCGTACAGCTTCAATCTAAATTCATATACCAAAACGCTTGATTCAGTGTTTTTGCTAGTTCTCAATTTCATTCTTTCGAATGAATTGAGTGAACAATTTATTTCAGACTCAATTCTACTAATCTGTTAATGATTAACTACAGCCTCGTCAGCTTGCAGTAAACTGTGATAAATCACAGAAGTTAATAAACTCAAATCAAAATCTCTTTTGATTTATTTAGATATTTATTAATTTCTATAATTTACTTTAGCTCGTACTTCGTAAAGTACGTGGTGGAGACTAGGAGAGTCGAACTCCTGACCTCCTGCGTGCAAAGCAGGCGCTCTACCAACTAAGCTAAGTCCCCAGCTTTAATCATAATGAACGATATATCTTCTCATCTAGCAGCTTGTGATTATTCATCACTTCGTCAGTAGTGGTGGGTCTGACAAGACTTGAACTTGTGACCCCACGCTTATCAAGCGTGTGCTCTAACCAACTGAGCTACAGACCCTCAGATACATCTTCGAAGAACAACTTGTTGTGGATTCTTACCGGCCATCAATCTTTCGTTAAGGAGGTGATCCAGCCGCAGGTTCCCCTACGGCTACCTTGTTACGACTTCACCCCAGTCATCGGCCACACCGTGGTAAGCGTCCTCCTTACGGTTAGACTACCTACTTCTGGTGCAACAAACTCCCATGGTGTGACGGGCGGTGTGTACAAGGCCCGGGAACGTATTCACCGCGGCATTCTGATCCGCGATTACTAGCGATTCCGACTTCATGGAGTCGAGTTGCAGACTCCAATCCGGACTACGATCGGCTTTTTGAGATTAGCATCCTATCGCTAGGTAGCAACCCTTTGTACCGACCATTGTAGCACGTGTGTAGCCCTGGTCGTAAGGGCCATGATGACTTGACGTCGTCCCCGCCTTCCTCCAGTTTGTCACTGGCAGTATCCTTAAAGTTCCCGGCTTAACCCGCTGGCAAATAAGGAAAAGGGTTGCGCTCGTTGCGGGACTTAACCCAACATCTCACGACACGAGCTGACGACAGCCATGCAGCACCTGTATGTAAGTTCCCGAAGGTACCAATCCATCTCTGGAAAGTTCTTACTATGTCAAGACCAGGTAAGGTTCTTCGCGTTGCATCGAATTAAACCACATGCTCCACCGCTTGTGCGGGCCCCCGTCAATTCATTTGAGTTTTAGTCTTGCGACCGTACTCCCCAGGCGGTCTACTTATCGCGTTAGCTGCGCCACTAAAGCCTCAAAGGCCCCAACGGCTAGTAGACATCGTTTACGGCATGGACTACCAGGGTATCTAATCCTGTTTGCTCCCCATGCTTTCGTACCTCAGCGTCAGTATTAGGCCAGATGGCTGCCTTCGCCATCGGTATTCCTCCAGATCTCTACGCATTTCACCGCTACACCTGGAATTCTACCATCCTCTCCCATACTCTAGCTGACCAGTATCGAATGCAATTCCTAAGTTAAGCTCAGGGATTTCACATCCGACTTAATCAGCCGCCTACGCACGCTTTACGCCCAGTAAATCCGATTAACGCTCGCACCCTCTGTATTACCGCGGCTGCTGGCACAGAGTTAGCCGGTGCTTATTCTGCGAGTAACGTCCACTATCTCTAGGTATTAACTAGAGTAGCCTCCTCCTCGCTTAAAGTGCTTTACAACCAAAAGGCCTTCTTCACACACGCGGCATGGCTGGATCAGGCTTCCGCCCATTGTCCAATATTCCCCACTGCTGCCTCCCGTAGGAGTCTGGGCCGTGTCTCAGTCCCAGTGTGGCGGATCATCCTCTCAGACCCGCTACAGATCGTCGCCTTGGTAGGCCTTTACCCCACCAACTAGCTAATCCGACTTAGGCTCATCTATTAGCGCAAGGTCCGAAGATCCCCTGCTTTCTCCCGTAGGACGTATGCGGTATTAGCATTCCTTTCGGAATGTTGTCCCCCACTAATAGGCAGATTCCTAAGCATTACTCACCCGTCCGCCGCTAGGTAATGTAGCAAGCTACACTTCCCCGCTCGACTTGCATGTGTTAAGCCTGCCGCCAGCGTTCAATCTGAGCCATGATCAAACTCTTCAGTTTAAAATCATTAGTAGCTTATGGCTACAAATCTTGGCTCATCAATTTTCTGACATTAATTTCTCAAATAAACTTCGAGTAATTTCTACCATCTAATCAATGAAATATTTTCGATTGATCAACCAGTAAAAATCCACACAAGTTGTTCTTCTATTCTCTTAATGATCTTCTCGATGATTCGTCATCATCAAGCTAGGTCGGCTATATTACTCTCAATCTCTTAAAAGTCAACAGGTAATTTAGATATTTTTAAAACTTATCAAACAACCCAAAAATCTAACCACTAAAGCCAAATCCTTGTTTATCAACAAGTTTTTATCTGCATCACCGCCGATGGATGTGCATTCTACAGCATTCACAACCCAACACAACCCCTTTTCTTATTATTTCCTTTTGCATGTTTCTTTTTTCTACAAAACTAGTGTTTTCGTTGTTTTTATCATCTATTTATGTATAAAAAGCAGGCTCATGGCCTGCTTTTTATTTTTTTCTTTATGATTTAATCGGTGAAAGTCACACGTGCAATGGCTTTTTTACCAGATTGGATGATTAAAGTGACATTCTCTTTTACAGAATAGCTCATATCGACCACATTCCAATCGACTTTAACAGCACCACGACCCACCGCATCTTTAGCTGATGCTGCATTTGGGTTTAAACCTGCAACACGAAGAATGGTTGCAATAAATAACTCACCACCAAACTCACCACGAGAAATGATTACTTCTGGCGTGTCTTCGGGTACTTCGCCTTCTGTTACACGGTTGCCTGCGCTCTTATGTGCATTTTCAGCCGCTTCTGCATCATGGAAACGCTCAACCAGCTCAAGCGCCAAAATACGTTTAATTTCTTGTGGGTTACGACCAGCAGCCATTTCATCAAGCAAGACTTTGATTTCATCGAGTGACTTAAAGCTAAGTAGATCAAAGTAACGTTCAATCAAGCTATCTGGCATCGACAAGATTTTTTGGTACATCGCACCTGGTGTGTCAAATACACCAATATAGTTGCCTAAAGATTTAGACATCTTATTGACGCCATCTAAACCTTCAAGAATTGGCACAGTAATACACACTTGTGATTCTTGACCATAACGACCTTGTAAGGTACGCCCCATCAGCAAATTAAAAGTTTGGTCTGTTCCGCCTAACTCGACGTCTGCTTCAAGCGCAATTGAATCATAACCTTGTACTAATGGATATAAAAACTCATGAATTGCGATCGGTTGATGATTGTTATAACGCTTGGTGAAGTCATCACGCTCTAACATACGCGATACGGTTTGTTGGCTCGCCAATTGAATCAAATCAGCTGCCGTTCTTTGATTAAACCATTCTGAGTTAAAACGAACTTTGGTTTTATTTGGATCTAAGATTTTAAAGACCTGTTCTTGATAGGTTTTCGCGTTAGCAAGAACTTGTTCTTTAGACAAAGGCGGACGCGTTGCACTTTTCCCAGATGGATCGCCAATCATCGCAGTATAATCACCAATCAAGAAAGTGACTTCATGCCCTAAATCTTGGAAGGTTTTTAATTTATTGATGAGAACCGTATGTCCTAAGTGCAAATCAGGTGCCGTAGGGTCAAAACCTGCTTTTACACGCAGTGGACGATTCTCTTTGAGTTTCTTCAGTAAATCTTCTTCAGAAATAATCTCATGCGTGCCTCGTTGGATGAGAGCAAGCTGTTCTTCGGCGGGCAAGAAATTTGACATCACAAAACCTAAACACATCAGTTATTCAATTTGTGCGATATACTAACATTTTTTCAGCATCTTGCAGGGGAAGTTGTTTATGAGCGCAATCTATATTGGTGTAATGACTGGCACGAGCATGGATGGTGTTGATATTGTTGCAACTTCATTCGAACCTTTAACTTTGCACGCGACACTCACAGTCCCATTTGATCCAGAATTACGTGATGAGTTGATGGCATTAACGCTACCAGACGATAATGAAATTGATCGTATGGGAAAAGCAGATGTTGCATTGGCACAAATGATTGGACAGGGTGTCAATCAACTGATTGAAATGAACGGTTTAGACCGATCACGAATTAAAGCCATTGGTTCACATGGGCAAACTATTCGCCATCGTCCTGAATATGGTTTTACCTTACAAATTGGTGATCCCAACATCATTACTGAAATTACTCAACTTCCTGTCATTTCAGATTTCCGTCGTCGCGATATGGCGGCAGGTGGGCAAGGCGCACCTTTGGTTCCAGCATTCCACCAAGCATTGTTCCAACATGACAGCATTCACCGTGTCATTCTCAATCTAGGTGGTATTGCCAATGTCAGTATGCTGCCTGCAAACAATCCAAATGCCGTTTATGGTTTCGATACTGGCCCAGCCAATATTCTGATGGATGCATGGTGCCAACGCCATACTGGAAATGCTTATGATGAGAATGGCGATTGGGCAGCTTACGGACAACCGATTCGTTCACTTTTAGATCGCTTACAAAATCATGAATTTTTTGCTAAAGAACCACCTAAAAGCACAGGCCGAGAGGACTTTAATTTAGAATGGCTCGATGACCAAATAAGTGATTGGCGCAATGATCTCGACTATGATGAACTGGAAGATACCCCAGAGAATGTGCAAGCAACGCTAATGAAACTCACCACACGTGCCATTAAAAAAGCCATTTATAGAAGCAAGGATTTAATGCCAACAGGTGAAGTTTATGTCTGTGGTGGTGGCGCATATAACTCTCATTTGCTAGAACAACTACGTTGGCGTTTACGTAAGCATAATTGGTCAGTCCAAACGACGGATGCTTTAGGTTTAGCCCCAACATGGGTAGAAGCAACAGCATTTGCTTGGCTAGCAATGCGCTTTATTCAACAACTGAGTGGTAATTTAGCTACAGTTACAGGTGCATCAGGTGATCGTATTTTAGGAACAATTACGGCGGTCTAAGCATAAAAAAGCCTCTCAGACTTTCTCATCGAGAGGCTTTTAAACAAATCTATCTTAGATTGAAAATGACGAACCGCAACCACAAGTGGTCGTTGCATTCGGGTTTTGCACCACAAAACGCGAGCCTTCCAGACCTTCTAAATAATCAACCACTGAACCCACTAAGTATTGATAACTTAAAGAATCAACCAAAACTTTGACATCGCCATTGCTGAATTCCGCATCATCTTCGTTGACCGTTTCAGCAAAGTTAAAACCATACGAAAAACCAGAACAACCTCCACCCGTGACGTAAACACGTAACATCAGGTCATTATTACCTTCACTTTCGCGCAGTTGGCGAACTTTTTTAGCAGCATTATCTGACAATTCGAGAGCTTGGGCGGTCATGGATGTTCCTCCGACTTCAATATGTCTTTCATAAATAAAAGACCCAATATTTAGTATAGCATACCTAATATCGGGTCGGTCTTTGAACTTTTAAAGTGTCGTTACAGACTTTTTCACAAGATTATTTGTAATTTTCGTCCTGTAAAGCGCACTCAAAATTCTTGGCATCTTCACGGCAACGGAATTGCCATAATAACTTCATCATACGCTTATCGTAGATACCGCGTTTGGTTAAATCAATACGTGCCTCACGCATTAATTTCTGATATCCAGGTTTGTCAGAAGCTGGTATTTCCATCCAATATTTTTGTGGAATGTCAGCTTTCATTTTGCCTAAAATATCAAAGGCCCGTGGTAATTGAGAACTCACCCATTGTCTGGATTTTTGCCCAAAACCTTCTGGGAATTTATCGGAACGAATAATAATATTTCCCGTTACTTGCAAAATTGGATAATTTACAATCGCACCTTTTGTACCTAAGCCTTTATGTAACTCTAGTGGTTTAAATGCAGCAGCTGGTGCACCAATGATATCAACCTGACCATTGTTAAATTTTGCCCCGAAGTTAGTCACATCTGAACTTACCGCTTGCGCACCCACTTGAGCTGCCATAATTTTTTGAGCATCATCATAATCTAGTACAGCGATTTTCTTGCCTGCAGCCTTCGCGACCGTATTAATATTACGATCATTGACCATCAAGTACGCATCTCCGACAGGAATAACGCCCACCACTTCATATTGACCGTTCACCATTGCTTTAGCAAAGGTTGGACTGGCTAGGCCTTGCATGACTTTGACTGCAAATTTTAGGTCTGTAATCGCGCCAATCGCGTCGAGTGATCCTGTAAATTTGTTAAACTGACGACCACGCATGCCTGTGATACTGACAGCATCACATTTGCCAGCCTTAAAATCTTCTGCAAGTACGGCTTCATTTTGTCCCACACGCAACTCAATGTCCGCACCCCACGATTTCGCAGCAATCTGATAGTCTTTCATCAAAGCATAGACATCACCATTTCGACCCACTAAATCAAATACACAAAGGGTTTGCTTTGCTTGTGTAACGGCAGAAACAGTGGCGATGCTTGACGCAAGTAAAATTGTTTTAAACCATTGCATGTTATTTTTTCCTTTGCATCTAGTTTGAGTGTTGTTGCATAACCTTAAGCTTGTGAAGAACAAATGAAGTCCCTCAGATAAAGGCTTTCAAATGAATATATGTTTAAATTCGGTATTGTTTCATCATCCTGATCAAACATATTTTTAAATCATCACGATTTCATCTGATTTTTATGCTTCTATCATCACGATGTTTCGTCATGAAGACAATGACCTTAATGACATAATCAAAAAAACAAAAAGCCTAGATAAATCTAGGCTTTAAGTATGCTTTTTTGCAATTCTGGATTATTCACCAGGTAATGCACATTCGAAGTTCGCTTTATCAACAGAACAACGTGCTTTCTTTAAAACAGACATCATGCTGGCATCATAAATACCACGCTTGGTTAAATCCATACGACCATCACGTAATAGTTTTTGATATTTAAGTTTGTCTTCAGCACTTAAATCCATTCTGTATTTTGCAGGAATTTCCGCTTCTAAACGCTTGATCATTGCAAATGCTTTCGGCAATTGTTTTACATGCCAATCACGTGACTTTTGACCAAAACCTGCTGGGAATTTCTCAGGACGAATCACTAAATCTGCAGTTACGTGTAAGACAGGGAAGTTAAACATCGCACCATTGGTACCTAGACCTTTGCTTAATTCTAATGGTTTATAAGCATAAGCAGGCGCACCCACCATATCTACCTGACCATTGTTAAACTTAGCAGCAAAGTTAGAAATATCTGAAAGTACTGCTTGCGCACCTACGCGTTGTACCATGATTTTTTGTGCATCATCATAACCAAGCACAGCAAATTTCTTGCCTGCGGCTTTTTCAATTGAGTTGATACTCTTATCACGCACAAAGATATACGCAGAACCTAAAGGTGCAATACCAGCGATTTCGTATTTATTGTTTCCTAAGTTGGTGGTCATTTTAGCAGCATTACGTGCATCTAATACAAACGTAATTGCACGTTGCGCAATTTCATTGCTCGTTACACCACCTAATGAGTCAATTGAACCAGCAAATTTATTGTATGGACGTGCACGCATTGAAGTCATTGCTACAGCGTCACACTTACCAGCTTTGAAGTTGTTATCTGCAACAGCTTCATCAGTCAATGCAACCAAATTTACATCAGCGCCCCAACCCTTAGCAGCCAATGCCCAATCCTGCATCATTTTGAATGACTCACCAGATCTACCCAATAAGTCAAATACACATACGTCTACTTTGTTTGCTTGAGCTGACGCAGAAAAACCCATGATAGATGCGGTGATCGCAGCGAACGCAATTTTTTTCATTTTTTCTTCCTTCTACAAACTTATGTCTGTCTCCTTGTACAAGGCAAATATTAATCATGTTTTATGGAAAAAAATAGAGTTAGTACTCTATTTTTTGTGTCAATATTGCTACATTTTGTCATTTTTTAACCAGTTTATGGTTTATTCACCGCTTAAAGAACATTCAAAATTTGTTCGTTCAACCGTACACCGCGCACGTTTCAACACATTCATCATGGTTGCATCGTATACACCTTCTTTGGTCAAATTCATTCGCCCATCACGTAACATTTTTTGGTAACGAACTTTATCTTCATTCGATAAATTGATACGAGCTGCATCCATACCCGCTTCTAAACGTTGTACCATCGCAAAGTTACTTGGTAATTTTCCAACAAACCACTGACGTGATTGCGCGCCAAAAGAACTAGGAAATTTTTCTGGGCGAATAATCAAATCTCCTGTGATATTTACGACTGGAAAATTAAATAAAGCACCATTTGCTAAACCTTTGTTAATCTCTAAAGGTTTATAAGCATAAGCAGGTGCAGCAATTACATCCACTTGGCCACGGTTAAATTTTTGCACGAAATCTGAGATATTAGAGGGTACTGCAACCAGATCAATACTTTCCACGATGGCTTTTTGCGCTTGATCATAATGTAAATATGCGAATTTCTTGCCTTTGGCCTTTTCAATGGTATTAATATTTTTATCACGCACAAAAATATAAGCTAAACCAACTTGAATAATCCCTGCAACTTCAAATTTCTCACCATTGAAAGTCGCCACTAAACGATGTTGATTACGTTTATCGAGCACAAATGAAATCGCTTTTTGTGCAATTGCATTACTGGTGACTGCACCTACAGCATCAATCGAACCCGCAAATTTATTGTATTTTCGCGCACGCATAGAGGTCATATACACTGCATCACAGCGTCCTTGGTCAAAATCGCGTTCCGCTTTTTCCTCATCTTGATAAGGAATTAGTTCAATATTTGCTTTCCATGTTTGTGCAGAAAGACGCCATTCTTCAAGAAGTTTATAAGACTCACCTGCTCTTCCTAATAAATCGAATACACAAACTTTTTGTTTTGCTTGTACTTGTGAGCTCATCGCAAATAAAGCCGCAGCCCCCAATAACCAAAGTCCATTTTTCATCTTGTTTTCCCTTCTGTACTGTTCTGCATGTTTTTCCATCAATGCAAAATCAATATAGTCAAATTTTGATCAAATTAACAGTATTTTTATATACATACATCGGATTATTATCAGTTTTAATCATATTCATCACACTTTTTTAAAGCTCTTTTTCGATTGCTATAGAAAAGTTTGCATTCATTGGGATAGCCCTTAAAATGCTGCTATCTATTCGCTATGCTGCATACTTATGATCCAGTTTGACCAAGTTTCACTACGCCGTGGTGGCCGAATTTTATTTCAAAAGGCCTCTATGCAACTTCATCCAGGTTGGAAAATTGGCTTAACGGGTGTAAACGGTGCTGGCAAATCGACCTTATTCGCAGCGCTCTTGGGTGATTTGGTTGCTGACGAAGGTAACTTAATCCGCCCTGCGGTATGGACAGTTGCGCACATGGCACAAGAAATTAAGGCCTTGGAAATGCCTGCGCTTGACTTTGTTCTTTCAGGCGATGAGGAATACTGGAATATCAAAGAAAGATTAGCTCACCCCGATCAATTGAGTAACGATGATCTAGCCAAACTGCATGGGCGTTTTGATGAGATTCATGGTTATGTCGCTCCTGCAAAAGCGGCTCAATTGATGGCTGGTTTAGGCTTTTTAGATCATCAATTAAGTTTAAATGTCGCCAGTTTCTCTGGTGGTTGGCGCATGCGTTTAAACTTAGCACGTACTTTGATGAGTCGTTCAGATCTCTTACTACTAGATGAACCGACCAACCATTTAGATTTAGATGCTATCTTGTGGTTAGAAGACTGGCTCAAAGCTTATGAGGGGACACTGGTTCTTATTTCTCATGACCGTGATTTTCTTGACGCAATTACTGATCATATCCTTCATATCGAAAACCAAGAATTGACACTGTACACAGGTAATTATTCAACTTTTGAAACCACCCGCAGTGAACGTTTAGCACAACAACAACAAGCTTTTGAGAAACAGCAAGAAACTCGTGCACATTTACAAAAATTTATTGATCGATTTAAAGCGAAAGCCACCAAAGCACGTCAAGCGCAAAGCCGAATCAAACAACTAGAACGAATGCAACAACTTGCTCCAGCCCATGTAGATACGCCCTTTACATTTAGCTTCCGAGAACCAACCAAAATGAGTTCTCCGCTATTAAGTTTAGATGCAGCCAGTATTGGTTATAGCGACAAAATCATTGCAGAAAAAATTCGCTTACAAATCACGCCAAGCTCACGTATTGGCTTATTAGGAATGAACGGTGCTGGTAAATCAACACTGATCAAAACTTTAGTGGGTGATTTAGCATTATTGTCTGGTGAACGTAAAGCATCTGAACTACTCAATATTGGTTACTTTGCGCAGCATCAAATGGATGCTTTAGATGCCAATGCCAGTCCGATGTTGCAACTTGCACGGATTGCGGATAAACAAATCAGTGAAGCATCATTACGAGCTTTTCTGGGTGGGTTTGGTTTTAGTGGCGAACGTATGGATACACCATGTGAAAGCTTCTCTGGTGGCGAACGTGCGCGCTTGGCTTTAGCACTCATCGTTTGGCAACGTCCAAATGTTTTAATTTTGGATGAACCCACCAACCATTTAGATTTAGATATGCGTCATGCACTCAGTATGGCCTTACAAGATTTCGAAGGCGCTGTGGTACTGGTTTCACATGAACGCCAACTCATTGCCAGTGTCTGTGATGAATTATTGTTAGTACATGCAGGGCGTTGTACTGAGTTTGATGGTGACCTACAAGACTATGCAAAATGGTTACGAGAAGCACGTCAACAACAAATCAATGCCCAAAATGCATTACAACAACAAGCGACCAATCAACAAGTAAACAGCGTGAAAGTTGATAAAGAAGCACAACGTAAAGAAGCTGCTCGACGTCGTGAAGTCACCCGTCCTTTGCGTAAAAATATTGAAAAAGTCGAAGCTCAAATTGAAAAGATTCAGCCTCGTTTAGTCGATATTGAACATTCGTTGGCTGATAGTGCATTGTACGAAGCTAATCGCAAAGATGATCTAATCAAGCTCATGAATGAACAAAGTGAATTAAAAAACAAACTAGAGCAATATGAAGAACAATTGCTCACCTTCATGATGGAGTTAGAAGAATTAGAAGCGTCATTTACGCATTAATTAAAAAATATAGATCCATATATTTACTGCATAGAAATATATGGATCTTAGATTCATGTAGATATTTAAAAACCTTTAAGCCTGTTCCCAAGCTCAAATCAACATCCCCGTAACATAAATCTGTATTGAATAATGTTATTCTTTTATCTCACTTTTTAATCTCGATTAAAATTTGAATTTTCTCAAAAAATTGAGCTTTGGCTTCAGGCTAGATATACTCAAGCCCCATTATTGTAATGTTATCACCTACGAATGAATCTTGAGGGTTAGATTCGTTTAATATTTTTTGTACTGCAATTTGCTGAGTACGTTATTTGGGACACTACAAACTGAATGAACTCTTTAGACTTTCTTTTTAATTTCGAACACTTCCTGCCAATCCTAGTTCAAGAATATGGTTTATGGATTTACGCTATTCTCTTTCTGATTATTTTTTCTGAAACAGCTTTTGTTTTCATGTTCTTCTTACCCGGTGATAGCCTATTACTTGCTGTTGGCGCTTTGTGTTCAGTAGTCGAAATTATGCATCTTGGCTATATGATTACACTGCTTTTTTTCGCTGCTGCATTGGGTTATATGGTGAATTTCCATATTGGTCGCCATTTTGGTGATCGAATTTTCAATACAGAATCTCGCTTCATCAAACAAGAATACCTACAAAAAACCAATGTGTTTTTCTTAAAGCATGGTGGGAAAACTATCCTTCTTGCCCGCTTCATTCCTTTTGCACGCTCATTTGCACCGCTAGCAGCAGGTTCAAGCAATATGAATTATACGCACTTTGTAGTTTACAATATCCTAGGTGCGTTGCTGTGGATCAGTGTTCTAGTTACTGCAGGTTATTTATTTGGTCACGCGATTATTCAAGTGAGTGATTTGGTAGATAGTTAATCCTTTAGTGTTCCACGTGAAACCTTCCCTGCTAGTTTTCAAAAAAAAAGACGATGCTCCAAGGCATCGTCTTTTTTTACATTCAGAATTTAAGCGTCAATATCTGCATTGAGTGCGTTTTCTTCAATGAAGGCACG
Organism: Acinetobacter haemolyticus; assembly: GCF_003323815.1. Taxonomy (NCBI): domain Bacteria; kingdom Pseudomonadati; phylum Pseudomonadota; class Gammaproteobacteria; order Moraxellales; family Moraxellaceae; genus Acinetobacter; species Acinetobacter haemolyticus. Next base: position 6,248 of record NZ_CP030880.1, on the reverse strand, counting down.
ACGAGGTTCAACATCATCACCCATGAGACATGAGAACATACGATCCGCCTCAATCGCATCATCAATGGTCACTTGCAACATATTGCGATTTTCAGGATCCATCGTGGTTTCCCAAAGTTGCTCAGCATTCATTTCACCCAAACCTTTATAGCGTTGAATCATCATGCCACGGCGAGAGTCTTGTAAAATATGCTGCCAAACCTGATGGAAACTTGCCACTTGGATACGACGCTCACCTTTCTGTAAGTAAGCCCCTTCTTCAAGTAACTTAAACCAGCTCTTTGAGTTTTTAAGTAAGCGCGCATATTCTGCTGAATTTAATAATCCAGCATCTAATAAATAAGCATGCGGTAAGTTATGGACGTACACCGTGACACGTGGCCAATAATGTGCTGATTTCTCACCTTGAGCATTTTCACGCTCAAATGCTTCTAAACTGATTTCAGGACGAAGGTTCGGCTGCAATGCTTCAATGGCTGAACGCAATTGCTCTGCCCAAGTTTCAACATACTCACGTTCGTGGTTATGATCGATTTTAAATGCATCTAGTTCTAACAGACCATCTAACAAACTTGCTGGATAACGTTGTGTTAAACGCTGTAAGCTCTTTTGTGAAACTTGATAATCTGCGATCACACTCGCCAATGCTTCCCCACTAATCGCAGGTGCATCCGCACTCACATGTAACGCCAATTCATCAATTGCATTTGAAATAAGGAAGGTTTCAAGCGCTTCATTATCTTGAAGATATTGCTCTTGCTTGCCTTTTTTCAATTTATACAATGGCGGTTGAGCAATATAAATATAACCGCGTTCTACCAACTCAGGCATTTGGCGGAAGAAGAAGGTCAACAACAAAGTACGAATATGTGAACCATCCACGTCCGCATCGGTCATGATAATGATTTTGTGATAACGTAATTTGTCAGGATTGTATTCTTCACGACCAATACCACAGCCTAACGCCGTGATTAAAGTGCCCACTTCTTGACTTGAAATCATCTTGTCAAAACGCGCACGTTCAACGTTTAGAATTTTACCTTTCAGCGGTAAAATTGCCTGCATTTTACGGTTACGACCTTGTTTAGCGCTCCCGCCCGCAGAGTCACCCTCGACCAGATATAGTTCAGACAAAGCTGGATCTTTTTCCTGACAATCTGCCAATTTACCTGGTAAACCTGCAATATCCAAAGCACTCTTACGACGAGTCATTTCACGTGCTTTACGCGCGGCATCACGAGCACGAGCAGCATCGATAATCTTGCCAGCGATTGATTTCGCAGCTTGCGGGTTTTCTAACAAATAGGCAGAAAACTCTTTGTTCATCGCCTGCTCAACCGCAGGTTTCACTTCACTCGACACCAACTTTTCTTTGGTTTGTGAAGAGAATTTAGGATCAGGGACTTTAACAGAGATAATTGCCGTCAAGCCTTCACGGGCATCATCCCCAGACACCACAACTTTTTCTTTTTTGAGCAGGTTTTCATTTTCCATGTAGCTATTTAAGCCACGGGTTAATGCTGCACGGAAACCAGCTAAATGTGTACCACCATCTTTTTGTGGAATGTTGTTGGTAAAACAACGTACATTTTCTTGATAGCTATCATTCCATTGCAACGCCACTTCCACACTGATGCCATTATCTGCATCGGTAGTGAAATGAAAGATTTCATTGAGATGCGTTTTACCTTCGTTGATATATCGAACAAACTCAGATAGACCACCTTCGTAGTCATAGACATTTTCAAGATTGACACGTTCATCACGCAATACAATGCGGACACCCGCATTCAAAAATGATAACTCACGCAAACGACGCGCCAAAATATCGACATTGAAAATGGTTTGACTAAAGGTTTCAGCACTTGGCCAAAAACGCACAATCGTACCCGTACGATCAGTTTCACCAATCACGCGTAATGGGTATTGTGGATCACCATGATGATATTCTTGCTGGTGTTCCTGCCCAGCGCGATGGATCGTCAATTGCAATTTACTGGATAAGGCATTTACGACTGAAACACCAACACCATGCAAACCGCCTGAAACTTTATAACTATTGTCATCAAATTTACCGCCTGCATGCAGAATCGTAAGAATCACCTCTGCAGCAGAAACCCCTTCTTCAGGGTGAATATCGGTTGGGATACCACGACCATTATCCGAAACACTCACTGATTCATCTTCATGAATCGTGACTAAAATTTCATCACAGTGCCCTGCCAATGCTTCATCGATGGCGTTGTCCACTACCTCGAATACCATGTGATGTAAACCTGTACCGTCATCAGTATCTCCGATGTACATGCCAGGACGTTTACGAACCGCATCTAATCCACGTAATACTTTAATACTAGAGGAATCATAAGCCTTTTCATTTGTTTGTTCTGTTTGAGAGACTGATTGAGACTCTGAACTCATGGTTACTCCCTAGTAAATATCGAATCTATCCAAAAATGAGGAAATAAAATTATGGCGCAGCAGGACTGACTTGACCGTGAACAACATGGAACAATTGAAAAGAAATCGACAAATCATGTAAGTGTTTTAATACCGACGTATGGTCTAAGGTGGTCATAAAAACCTGACTTCCTAATTGACTCAATCGCTCCATTAAGCGTTGTTGTGCAGCTAAATCTAACTCTGCTGTCAGATCATCTAATAATACCACAGTTTCCTTATTACTCGCATGTAGCATTGCAATTTGTGACAGTTTTAATGCCATGATTAACAACTTTTTTTGTCCTCGTGATAACACATGAGCAGCATCACTGCGCATGGCATCGCCCTTGATTTTTAAGCGTAAATCAGCACGATGCGGCCCATACTCAGTATAGCGTCGATCCAAATCTTTTTGATGTTGCTGTACTAAATCTTGCAATAGCCCTTGCTCAGTATGAAACCCTGCATGGTATTCCAATTCGATTTCGATATCAGGCAAAAGTTGCTTTAAATCTTCCTTAAAAAATAAATTCCATTGCTCTAAAATACCGACCCGCTGCGAGTGCAAAATTTCACCATAATCGCTCAACATTTTGTTCCATGGCTCCAAATCAGCCAAGGTCAAATTCCGCCGTGTTTTAAGTAAGCTATTACGCTGCTTAAGTGCACGAGAATAATATTGCCAAGCAAAGTAAAACTCAGGTTCCACGTGGAACATCAACCAATCTAACAACTGTCGCCTAGGCTTGGCACCTTGATCAATAATATCGGTACTTTGTGGATCTAAATGTTGCAATGGTAATCGCTTGGCCAATTGTCCTTGTGTTGCAATGGTATCTCCATTGATTTTAATCAACTGTTCACCAGAAGCCAGTTTTCGCATCCCCATCCGCTCATGAACTGATTGTGCAAAGACAATCGCATCATCAGCCTCATACTGAATGTAATGCTTTGGAATATGAGTGCGAAATGAACGACCAGTAGCCAACAAATGGATCGATTCCAAAATTGAGGTCTTTCCAGAACCATTAGCTCCGTAAAAAATATTAAACGGTTGCAACTCAGTGAGTGCAACCGTTTTTAAATTTCGTACACGCTCGATATTTAAACGCGTAATTTGCATGCTTTAAACTCAAATGATCAATGTTGATTAAACACGCATTGGCATCACAACATAAGTTTGATCAGGATGAGCAGGATCTTGTACAAGCACCGATTGATTTGCTTCGGTCATGCTCATTCTTACATCATCCCCATCAAGAACACTCAATACATCCAAAATATATTGGGCATTAAAGGACATCTCTAAAGGCGCATCTTGATACTGGATAGCCAAATCTTCAACAGCTTCATCTTGTTCTGGGTTATTGGCGCGTAACTGTAATGAATCTTGATTGAAGTTTAAGAAAACTCCTCTCAGTTTTTCATTACTCAAAATCGCCACACGCTGTAAGGATTGCTTGAAAACATCATGTGCGATGAGAACATGCTTATCGCCACCTCTTGGAATCACACGACGATAGTCTGGGAACTTACCATCAATCAGCTTCGTGGTAAAACGTACTGTGATATCGCTCTGCTCTTTGTCTCGGCTCGGCGTGTTGATGGTCACATTTAATAATTCACGACCAATCAACAGGGTCAACTGTTCATCTTCAATACTCAGCAAACGTTGTAATTCACCAACGGCCTTACGTGGCACAATTGCTTGCATTGGAGCAGAGGCGGTCGAAGAAGCTAAAACTTCACACAATGCCAAACGGTGCCCATCTGTTGTTACAGTTCGCAATTGATTCTGATCAATTTCTAGCAAAGTACCTGTGAGATAAAAACGTACATCCTGAACCGCCATAGCAAACGCTGTTTTTTCAAATAAGCGTTTTAACTCACGTTGGGTCACTTGAACTTGTGTCCCCTGACTATTTTCAGTGGTGAGCAAAGGATAATCTTCAGCAGGCAAGGTGCCCAAAACGAAACGACTATTACCTGATTTTAAAATACAGCGCTGATCTTCCGTAATTTGTAGATCAATCAAGGCTGCTGTAGGTAGAGATTTACAAATTTCGACCAATTTACGCGCAGGAACAGTGGTTTCACCCGGCTCCAAACACGCACCTTCGGCTAAATTTGTGCTTGCCACTAACTCAACTTCCAAATCAGAACCTGTAATGGTTAACGCATGCGGTGTAGTTTGAATTTTGACATTCGAAAGAATATTCAATGTATGACGACGTTCTACAGCCCCCACCACATGAGATAAAACATTGACTAAACTTTCTTTAGCGATTTTCAAACGCACGGTTTATTCCTCTTACAACGGAAGCTGATTACGAATATTAGCAGTGTACTATGCTGCACTTAAAAATAGTTTGCAACTAGGAAAATAGAGTCAGTTGCAATAATGCTCAAAACTAACTTTGCAACAAACGTAGTAAATTTTTATAGTCTTCATTAAAAATTGGATCTTCTTCGCGCAAACTCACCACTTTCTCGCAAGCATGCATCACGGTACTATGATCACGGCCACCAAATGCCATGCCGATTTCAGGAAAACTATCGCCTGTTAACTCACGTGCCAAACCCATCGCCAGTTGACGAGGTCGTGCGTAAATACGCGTACGCTTCGGTCCAATCAATTCTTTTAATGGAATACGGAAATATTCACTGACCACACGTTGGATATTTTCCACACTAATGGTTCTCGCACGAATTGCCAAGACATCTTTCAACGATTCTCGCACCACATCCAAATCGATTGCAGTCCCTTTAAAACGCGAGATCGCCACGACTTTATTCAGTGCACCTTCAAGCTCTCGTACATTGGCAACCACTTGTTGGGCAATAAATAAAGCACAATTTCGAGGTAAATCTACACCACTATTTTCAGCTTTTTTTAACAAAATCTCGATACGAGTTTCGATGTCTGGTGGTTCAACTCCCACTGACAATCCCCAAGAAAAACGGGAAACTAAACGCGGGTCTAATTCCGTTAACTCTTTTGGATAACGGTCTGAAGTTAAAATGATTTGCTTTGATTCATCCAGTAAAGCATTGAAGGTGTAAAAGAACTCAACCAAGCTCGCTTCTTTACCTGCTAATAAATGAATATCATCAACCAATAATAAATCTAAAGAACGGCAATTCTTTTTAAACTCTTCAACTTTTCCTTTTTGCAATGAACTAACAAAGTCCTGCACAAAACTTTCAGAAGTCATATACATCACACGAGCGTTGGGTTTAGCTTGCAGTAAAGCATTACCTACAGCTTGCATAAGATGCGTTTTACCAAGACCTGTCGGTCCATATAAAAATAATGGATTATGTTGTGAAGCTCCCAACTGGGTTAAAACCTTACGGCAGGTTTCTGCTGCCATTTGGTTAGAGCGACCTTCAACAAATAGTGAAAAAGTAAATAATGGATTGAGTTGTCTTTTCTTAGGAATCTTGTTGGCATTTTGGCTCGGCTGTACCAAATCAGCCTCTTTCTTTATTTTTGTCGGAATTGGAGTACTTGTATTCAATGCAGCAGTTGTGGTCGCAGGTTGTTCACTACTCGCTAGAATAGTACCAGGACGCGAATCAACCAAAATCTCGACTTGGCGTACTCGACCTTCCGACAATTGCTCAGCCAAAATAGAAATCAACTCAAGATGATTATCTTGGATATAACGCGTCCAATAGGGGTTAGGTGCGTATAACCGCATCACATCATCAACTTCTTCCGCAACCAAAGGACGAATCCACATCGCAAAGACGTTATCAGATAGCTCTTGTCGCAAGCGAGTTAAGCAGTCTGTCCAGAGCAT